>CBDCBO010000001.1:0-49670 GCA_965214335.1 Candidatus Velthaea sp.
TCGTCCCGAATCCGTTCTTCGTGACGTATCCGAACGGCGGGTTCATGTCGATCACCACGTCGGGCACCGTCGGCAACTCGCTGACGATCTCAGCCTCGGCTGCCGGCGGCTCGACGGCAACGGCCGGCGGCGCAACGTTCGCGGGCGGCACCGGTTTCTTCGGCACCGCTCCGGTCTGGTTGGAGCTCGCGAAGTAATGGCCGTCATCGATACCACCACAGCGTTCCTCGAGGAGCGCGTCGACGACTACGTGCGTGCGGACGAAAACCGCCAATGCGAAATTCGCTTGCACAAAGATGCCGTGCGCGATCACATCGACCTTACGTGGCACAACGGCGCGCGCTACAAGAAGTCGCCGACGATCCGGCTCAAGAAGGGCATGACCATTCTCGCGCCGATCAAGAAGGCGCGCGCGTGGTTTGGCTATTTCACCGTCCCGCACGATGCCGAGAATGAGACCGACGAGTCGAAGGTTCGCGACTTGCGTGCGCTTTATCAGGTCGAGACCGAGCGCACAAAGCTGACTTGGGGCGATTACCCGCGCCCGCGCAAGATGTCCGAGGGCACCGATCCGATTGGGCCACACCGCTTCCCCGATGTCGAGGTGAACGTCACGGAATGGGACGGTACGAAGTGGGGCTGGATTCGTCTGCACAAGCTTTACAATCTTGGCGTGTTCGATCCGATGCAATTCCATGACGCGGCCGCCGACGCACGCGCAGCGCGCGAGACCGCGCTCGAAACCGAGAACAAAGAACTGCGCTCGACCTTAGCCGAGATGAAGGGCCAGATCGCGGCCGTCACCGCGTTGATCGCAAAGCAGAATCAGAATGCAGCACGGTAGCATTAACTGCCCGTCGCACGGGTCGGCCGTGTCGTGCGCCGGCGATGAAGGCGCGGACATGCTGACCGGTGATTGCCCGTACGGGCACAAGGTCACGATGTCGCCGCAGTCGCTTGCCGGTCCATTCGATCGGCATTGGGACTTGCATCATGCAAGCGATATCGAAGTAGTGGAGCCGACCGGCGAAGTGGAAGCGATCATCGACTTGGAGCAGCTCGTTGCCGATGTGGCCGAGAATCATCTCATGATTCTGGCGCTGGCCAAGCGGATCACCGAGCTGCAAGAGATGATCGTGGCTGCGCAGTCCGTCGCAACGTCGATGAGCAAATACGAAAATGTCGCTAACGCCGACGCCTAACACGCAGGGTCTCGAACAAGTCGATCAGGCGTCGCTTGTGCAGCGTTCGTATGTGACGCCGGACGTCGAGAAGCCCAAGCAGCGCGAAGAAGGGGACCCGCATGGCGAAGCAGCCGAACAACGATCAGTCGCAGACAGTGACCAACGCGTTCCCGAAATCCAAGGTGAACCGCCTGCCCGAAACCTTGGTGAATCCACGGGGCGTTTACTCGGCAATCGCCCGGCGTAACGCGATGGAAGACGGCGAATTCATGCCCTCGGCTTCGACCGACGTGCGCTCCAAAGCGCGTAAAGGCGACTAGGTCATGTTGCGCGACATTCTCATTGTTCTGCTCGCGGTGTGGGTTATCGGGGCGGTGCTGCCGATCAATAGCGGCCGCCCGTACTTTGCCGTTGGCGGCACGCCGTCGCTCGGCTACATTGTCGCGGTGGTCTTGGTCGTCATCTTGGTTGTCGACTTCCTCGTACCGGCGCTGCGTTCGCTTTAGCCAGGCGTCGCCATGACGCTGTATCAGCTTCAGAACAAAGTGCTGTTGCTGCTACGCGAGCAAGGCTGGAACCCGAACCCGTTTGCCGCGCCGACGTATCCGATCAACGGTGAGTTCAACCCCGCCGTGATGACGGCCGACTTGAACGTCGCGCAACAGATCCTCATGGCCGACATCGGCTTCCGGCCGATGCTCACCGAGAAGTACGTGGCCGTGCCGGTCGTGGCCGGCTTGGATTTCGCGCTGCCGGCCGACTTATACGCGCTGATCCGGCTTGAGTATCAAAGCGGTTTGTTCGGCAGCGTAAAGCTCGAAGCGAAGACATTCGACGAGTTCGATCAGCTTACGGCCGGCGGATACGACGACAACGATACCGGCTATCCGTATTGCTATCGCACGCCGTTCGGGACGGCCGGTGCACAGGTCGTGCGGTTCTGGCCGCAGCCGAGTGCCGGCAACGTGACGGCGGGCGATACGGTCGGGCTGTATTATTCCTCGCAAGGGACGTTCATGGTGAACGGGACCGATCAGCCGGGCATTCCGGGGGTGTTGCACGAGGCGCTCGCGTGTCACGTGCTCTCGAAGTATTGGCGGCGCAAGAACGATTCGGAGCAGGCGAAGATGTGGCGCGATGAGTACGCGCAGCACGTCCGCAACGGCAAGGCGCTGGCCGAGAACATGACGCAAGAATCGCAGCCGTCGATCGAGGATGAGGAGACCTCCGCGCAGAGCAATCCGCTGCAAGGCGTCTTTTTCTAAATGAGCAGCACCGCTCCGCGGCCCGAGCAAATCATCGTGCCGTACTCACTCGACTCGGTGCTTGATGAATTCACCGTGCCGATTAAGAACCGCGGGCTATCGGTCGCGCAGAACGTGGTGTATCGACGCAGCGGCGGCTTCGGCAAGCGCGCGGGCTCGAAGCCGTATGGTGCCGCGGCAAACGCGTTCGTGAGCGTCGGCAACGCGCCGGTAATCTCGGGCACGCGCTGGTACCGCGGCGTTTTTAATGCGGCTCCCGCGCAGCTCAAGTCGCTGATCGTGCAGGCCAATAACGCGCTGTATCTCGGCAACGATACGACCGGGCAATTCACGGCGATCGGCGCGCTGCCGCCGGGGACGTCGCCGGCGTTCTACGCGTCGGCGTTCGATGCGACCAACACGGGCAGCTCGCCCAATTCAGACATCTTGATCGTGGCCTACGGAAGCGGGCAGCCAATCAAATGGGACGGCTCGCACTTCGGCTACCTGTCGTCGGCGATCACGAACCCGTTCGCCGGCTGCGTATCGTTCAACGAGCACATCTTCTTTTGGGGCGATCCGTCGTTTCCCGATACGTTGTTTGCGACCGACCTCGGCAACCCGGAAGCATACACGTTTACGGCGGGTTTCGGCGGTTATCAGATTGGGCGCGGCAACGGCGATTCGCTCGTGCGCGTGGTCGTGCCGGTCGGGCAATCGCTGTTCGTGTTTAAGACCAATAGCGTGTATCTGATCCAAGGCTACGATTTCTACCCTGGGCAGTACCAGTTCTCCGATCAGAACCTCTTAACGGGCGTCGGGACGACGGCGGCGCAGAGCGTTGCGCTGCTGCGGAACGCGCTTATCTGGTGGACCGGGCAAACCTTCGTGCGGCTGGCGCTCGGAGAAACCGAAGCGACCGACATCGGCTACCCGATTCAAAACACGATCGCGACGGTAGCCAACGGGAACCCGGCGGTCATGCGCGCGATCGCCGGCGACTTTCTCGTGTCGAGCGTCGAAGGGCACCGGGTTTACAACAACGTTTACCTGTGCGCGTGCGACGTCGGCAGCGGCGCGGCCACCACGATCCTCATGTACGATGAGCAGATCAGCGCCGAGCGCGGCAAGCCGGCGTGGTCGGTCTTGACCGGCATTACGATCACGAGCTTCATCCCGTTCAAGGGCAACCAAGGCGACCAGCGCATTTTGTATCTGGGGACGAGCGCTGGGCAAGTGCTGCAGTTCGGGGCCGATGCGTATGCCGATGTGAACTACCCGGTGGGCGGCGGTGCACCGATCCGTAACAACATCCCGGTGGTCATGCGCACCGGGCGAAATGACGCCGGCACGCCGAATCAAACGAAGCGATTAGACCGGCTATTCGTTGACGCGGAGACCACGAGCGCGACGTTCTTGGTATCGACCCTTTCGGACATCCAAGCGTCGCCGATCGAGATCGCGGTCGCGGCGACGGTAAACCCTGGCGGCATCTATGGGCAGAGCGTGTACGGCGGGGCCATGTACGGCCCGGCGAATGCAAGCGCGTACGTCGGTAACGAGATCCCCGTGACGCCGGAAGTCGCCGGCAAGAACTTCATCACGCAGATTACCGAATCGAGCAATTCGGCCGCGTACGAGATTGTTGCTTTGAGCTATCACGCGATTCAGGAAGCAGTGCAGTATTGAGCCAGATCGCCGTTCCGAACACGCTTGCTGACGGGCAGACTATCGACTCCGCGCGCTTAAACGCCAACTTCACGGCGATTTATGCAGCGTTCAATTCTGCGATCGACAACACGAACATCGGTCCGGCCGGCTTGTTCGCGTCCCAGATTGTGCCGCTCACGGCGGTCAACGCAACGTTTGGGGGCGCGCTGCCGTACACGTTTGCGAACGGCGTGCAAGTCACGCAAATGGGCACGCCGTCGTTTGTGCCGCCGATGGTCTCGCAGTCTGGTGGCGTGATCCCAGTCACGGCGCATATTGTGATTGGCGGGGCATCGGTCACGGTGGGCGGCGGTAACGTCACGCTCGGGCTGACCGGCGCGGCTGTCTTCACCGGCGCCAATACCTATCACGTCAACGTCACGCTCATCGGCGGAATCACCACGCCGATCGGGGTGACGGTCACGTACACATCGGGCTCGCAGTTCACCGTGACGACGTCCAACAATGCCGGGCAGGGCGTGGCGGGCGTCAACTTCACCTGGACGGCCGAAGGCTACTGACCGATGCGGCAGTTCTCGGACGCCGCGATCGCGTACCTGGCGCAGCGGTTCGTGCGTACGTTCGCGCCGTTTGCGCTCGTGCCGTTCAACTTTGTGGGCCCGGCCGTCGACCGCGCGCGGATGTCGGGCGGGCAGATACGGGTCGGGATCACCGGCTCCCAAGGTGGCTCGATCGCGATGACGCACGACCTGGCGCGCGTGCCCGTCGGCGTCATGCTGCTGGATAATGGCGCGCTGGCGCAAACGCAGCTGCAAGTTTCGGCGCGCTCGAGTACCGCGGTCACGGTGGTACCGCTGACGGCCGCGCTGTCGGCCGGATCGGTTTTGTTCATCTTCTAAATTTTGCGCTGGAAATGGGCTGTCAGTTCGTACGCTGTGACCGTGGCGACTCTGACCGTCAAGCATCCGCGCCGGATACCCGCGTCGGAAGTCGCGCTACTTTCGGACGCCGGGTATCTTCCCGCGCTTCCCGCGCACATTGCCGAGATTGCCGCCTTGCAGCCCCTACAACGCGCGGGAATAGCCGGAGCCGACCTTTTCCTCTACGACTGGTTTGTCGTCGAGCAGAGCGCCCGTATCACCGGCGTCATGGCAGCGCAAACGCTTGATCGCGATAACGCTTTTCAAATCAGCCATCTGGTCGGCTCGGCGCGCGCGGTGTACGAACTCGTGCGCTACGCGCAAGAGTTATGCCGGCCGCACGATCGGCGGCTGATCGGCAGTATCGATTTTGGGAACGCGACGATGGCGCGGTTTCTGACGCGGATGGGCATGCGCCCGACTTGGGTTGTTTTCACGGGGCGGCCGTAGTGGGCGACATCGTCAAGGCGATCATCCCCGCGGCCGCGTCGTTCATCCCTGGCGTCGGTCCGCTGATCGGCGCCGGCTTGGGCGCGGCGCTGGGCGGCGGCGGGAATAGCGGCGGATCGTCGCAGCCCGCGCAGCCGGCGAATCCGTACGCGTCGGCGGTGCAGCAAGCGATCAGCCCGATCGAGGCGCAAAAAGCCGCGCAGCAGAACGCGAATCAAGCCAAGAACGTCATGAATCAATCGGCCGTGCAAGACACGAGCGCGACGAATTCAGCGATCACGCAGCTGCAAAGCCTGCTGGCCGGCTTATCGAATCCGGCGATGTCGACGGCCAACAAGACGCCGGCATCGCTCGAGCAGCCCGGGCAATTTTCTTGGGCCAACCCGCCGACGATGGCGTCGCTCGTGCCGTCGACGCAAGGCGCAAATCCCGCGCTTTCGTATGGCGGAGCGGCCGCGCCCAATTCGTATATGGCCGCCGTTGGGCAGCAGATGGGGCAGCCGACGGCGCCGACCTTTCCGACATCCGCTGCAGCGCCGACGCCCGCGTACGCGCAGCCGGCCGCAGCCGCGTCCGCGCCGGGTGCGCCCTCGAATGTTCGATACACGCAGCCGGTGGCGCGCGCGCCGTACGGCTCGCCGGTAGCGCTGTAGATGGCGTACACCGCACCGTATCCGACCGGCGGCACGTATAGCGTTCCGGGCTCGGTCGCACCGGCGGCGCAGCCGCAAGGGCAGACATCGGCTGCGCAGGGAGCGTATGCGCCGGTGCAGATCGGGCAGACCGGCAACACGTCCGTCGCGCAAGTAGCGGCGCCGCCAGCTCCTCAAGCGTACATGGACGCGCTGCAGGCGTCGTTCGGGCCGCAGTTCCAGCAGTCGCAGCAGCAGCTCAACGCGCAGCAGCAAGCGATGGGCACGCTCACGTCAGGCGCGGGCAACTACGCCAATCAGCAACTCACGGCGCAGAACAACGCGACGCTGGCGGGGGCGGAAGCGCCGCTGATCCAGCAGGGCTTTGCGCAAGCGTACGGAGCGAACACGACGAACGCGGGCGCGCAGAACGCCGAGAACATGGCGACGCAGGGCATCAACGCGAACGCGAATACGCAGAACGCGGGCGCGACCAATTCGTATTTGACCGACTTGCAAAACCAGTATTTCCAAGGCGGGCAGAATTCCGCGAACAACGCGCTGCAGGGTCAAGAGTTCAATTCCGGATTGCTCGCCAACATCTACAACAACAATCAGAACGCGACGAATCAACTGCAGCTCGCGCAGATGGGCTACGGCAATCAAGACTACATGCAGCAAGTTTCGCAGATGGCCGGGTTGGAAGCGCAGGGGCTTGGCGGGCAGTTAGGGACTACGGCCAACGGCCAGAACGCGCAAGACGCGGCGTACCTGCAAACGCAGCAGATGGTGAACCCGTACATGCAGTCGATCGGAGCCGCGAGCGCCATCCCGGGTTATTCAAACTATGGCAGCAGCAACGGCATTGGCAGCGATTACCCGACGATGAGCTACCCGTCGACGAGCGGCACGGATCCATATAGCGGCAACTGGAATCCGGCGTCGGCGTACGGATCCAGTTCGTATCTCGGGGCCAACGTCACGGGCGGCGACTCCGCTCCGCTCGGTTAAGCGATGGCGTTTTTATCGGCGCTGTTAGCGCAGAACGCGGGCGCTGCCGATCAGCGCGGAGCCAACTACAAAGACGCGCTGGCGGGCACGGCGCGCCTGCAAGACCTCACGCTGCGACAGAACGAAGATGCCGCGCAAGCGGCGCAGTCGCAGCGCGAGTTTGATCGGCTTTCCAAGAACGATGCATTCGAACAGCAGCGGCAAACGAATCACGATAAGGACGCGCAGCAGCAGCGCGATAAGCTCGCGGGAAACGGGCTGTCGGTGCCGGCCGGGATCGTGCCGCTCAATCATGGCAAGGCCGTATCGCCGCAGCAAAAGATCAGCGACTTGTATTCGGTGGCGTCGTTCTATCGCGGCAAGGGCGCTTTCGATAAGGCTGACGAGTACGAGCAGGCCGCAAACGACTTAGAGAAAGGGCTCAACAACCAACAACGGACCGCGCTCGGGCAGCAGAAAGAAAACGCGCTCGAAAGCTGGCGCGTCCAAACGATTCAGCAAAAAACGGCGATGTTCAACTCAAGGCAGCAGCAACAGTTTACTGAATTTACCCGTGACGCCGAGCTAAAAACATCGGCCATTGAGCAGCGCGGACAGATCGCAGTGCTGAACGATAAAGAGAGAACCTACGTTGCGCAGCTTACCGCTCTTGGCATGATGCAAGGAAAGACCGCTGAATTGGCGATGCGCTCGGCGATCGCATCGTTTCAAGGCGAAGTCAGCGCGCACAATGCTGACGTTCGATCTAATGTTCCTGGGGTAGCCGCCGGCGCCGTTGACCCGGTCTTTACACCGCCTTCCATTACCTTGAACCTGAATGGGGTAAGTCAACCCATTCCGCCAACCAACGGCGCATTTCCATTGGTTCAAGGAGCGAACGGCTCCGCCCCAATTCCGCCAAGTCCAAACGGTTCGGCCCCGGCGGCCGCCGCGCAGTCGAACGGCGGCGGGCTCAATGGGATATACGGCCGGAAGCCTGCTCCGCAAGCGCCCGCCATGAAGACGTTCACGCCGAATCCGTACTCGGCTTCGGCCGTGCAGCCTGACCCAGCTGTGGATGGCCTCGTTGCAACGACGGTCAAAGAGTGGCCGCTCTTGCAAAAGAAGGGCGTCACGATTTCTTCGCTCACGACCATGTTCAAGCAGCACATGGGCGCGAAGTATACCGATGCGCAGATTGCAACGGCTGTTGCGAAGATCGCAGCGCAGCTCGGGCAGCCGCAGCCGATCGTCGGTCCGACGGAGGTCCGCGGTCCGGCTAACCCTTTTCCGCAACTGACCCCGTGAGCGCGGCGGCGTCGACGTACGGCGTTCCGGCGCACATCATCGCGGCGGTTATGGGCCAGGAATCGGGCGGTAACGCGAACGCGGTAAGCCCGGCCGGTGCGGTCGGCGCGATGCAGCTCATGCCAGGGACGGCTTCGCAGATGGGCGTGACCGATCGCAAAGATCGTTGGCAGTCCGTTATGGGCGGCACGCGCTACCTCGCGCAAATGCTGCAACGCTACGGCGGGAATCTCGCGCTTGCGCTCGCGGCCTATAATGCTGGGCCGGGCGCGGTGGATAAATACGGAGGCGTTCCGCCGTTTGCCGAGACTCAGGCGTACGTTCGCGGCATTTTAGGCAAGCTCAATGGCTGACTCGCTTTTGCAAGCGATGAACGGCGCGGCTCCGGCGGCCGGCGGCGGGCTGCTCGATGCGATGAGCGGCAGCCAAATCAAAGACGATGCGCTGCATGCCGTAAAGGCCCTGGCCAGTAGTCCGGCCGGCCGGACCGTCGGCGCCGGCGTTGGCAAGGTCATGGATCTGTTAGGGCGTCCGGGTGTTGCGACGCAAGCGCTGTTGTCGGGCGATGGATCGGTCGGCGACTTTGCGCGTGCGGGCAATGCGTTCGCTCACGGCGTGTCGCCGGAAGATCAGCAGGCCAATCGCGACACGATCAAGTCCGGACTGCACATCAAAGATGCGATCGACAAGCTGCCCGAGGGACTGGCACGCGGCACGGCCGACGCTGCGGTCGACACGGCACTCGATCCGACAACGTATCTCGGCGGGCTGGGGCTCATCGAGAAGGGCATGAACGCGACCGGCAAGGCGGTGCTGTACGGCGGCATCAAGGGCGCAAACGCCGCGCAGCATGTCGGGGCGCGCGCGGTATCATCGCGGCCGGTCACGCAGCTCGCGAGGATCGCACGCGGCGGCGAACGGCTCGATCCGGCCGATGTCGAGCGCGGGTTTGCAAAAGCTGGGAGCGTCGGCGCTGCCGCGTTCGACGCGCTGACGCCGAAGGGCAAGCTGACGCGGCAAGCGATTCAGGCGTCGCGGTTCGACCCTAACAAGCCGCTCTCGTCCATAAACAAACCGTTTGATGACGTAGCGAAAGCGTCGACGATCAAAGCCAAGGCCGTGAACACGCAGCGCGGCATTACGGCCGCCGGCCAGAAATCATTCGACGCGGCCGTTAAGGGCCTGACCCCGGACGACGAGCGTTCGTTGTATCAGGCCATCGATCGCGGGGACACCGCCGCCTTATCGCCGGAGATGCAAAAGCGCGCGGCGACGATCTCGGACTTGTACCGCGGTGTGCTGCATCTTGAAGGCACGGGCACGGTAAAGAAGGACTTGGGAAAAGCGGGCTTCGCGCTGCCAGGAGAACTGGCACCGTTTGACACGCAAACGCGCGGCATCTTCAACCGGGCGAACGTGCGCAGTCCGTACCTGCCGCACGGGCAACGCTTCTCCGGCCAAGACCTTGAGGAAATAAAGGGCGACTCGACCCCTGGAATCTCGGCCGAGGATTTGCTGGGCGCTGCGAAGGCCGCGCCGGAAAGCAAGCCGGGGTCGATGCTTGGTGACAAAGACCTCAACAAACTGTCACGCGATGACGTGTCGAAGTTGCAAGACGTGGTGCGGCAGCGCGAAATCAACCGCGCTCGCTTTGCATCCGCTGGGCGCGCGATCGGCGCGAAAGACGCAGCGCGCGCGCTTGCCAAAGAGTTCGGCACGGCGGTACCGATCATGCGCACGATCCGCGCTGAGAAAGCCGACACGGGCGAAATCTATCAGATGGCGATGAGCGGACTTGCGCCTGAAGAGAAACGCGTCGTGAATATGCTTCAGCAAGGCGCTTCCCCTGACGATGTAGCGAAGCGAATGGGCTGGGAGCCGGGCAGCATATCAAACAACTTGCAGCAACGTGCGCAAACGGTAAGGGACGCAATCGGCGGGTATCGCGAGCCGACCGTCGTCGACACCGGCCGCACGCGCCAAAGTTTCGAGGGCGTGCCCAACTACATTCGGCAGTCGTTTCAACGCGAGTCGAAAAGCAATCATCCGGCGATGCTTGCGGCCCGAGGGGTGAAAGCGATTGCCGACGCCCCGAAGTACGGCTTCTTCGGCGTTCCGTTCCGGCACATGGCGAACATCGCAACGATGGGCGCACTCGCGGACCCACGCGCAACGGCACTCGCGACCGGACGGTTTGCGCTTGCGCATCCCGAGGCGACCGGTGCGGTTGCCGGCGGCGTCGGTGGTTACGCCGAGGATGGCTTGCCGGGCGCGGCGATCGGCGCGGCCGCAGGCGCTCTTGGCGGCCGCGGCATCAAGATGACCGGTTTGTCTAAGCAGGCAGCGGAGTCGCAAGAGCGCGCCGTCCAATCGGCGACTAAGGGCGGCGCAATCGATTTTAACCCGGACGAACAGATCCCCGGGCCGATCCGCAATCTTCCCGGCATCTCGCAGTTGTACGGTGCGTCCAATCGCTTTCTGTGGGGCTATGACGAAGCGGTAAAAGCCGCGCGCTACGATTCCCTCGTGAAGCGCGGTGTTGCGCCGCACGCGGCCGCGCAGCGCGTGAGCGAAGACCTCATGAACTACGGCGACAAGAGCGTGCTGACCAAGGGGCTTTCGTACGCCGCGCCGTTCGCCGGCTATCGCTCGAAGCTGCCGGGCGTCATCGCACGGGCCGTTGCGCGCAATCCCGAGCGACCGCTCATGGCGAATCGGATGGCGCCGGCGCTGGCCGGTGAAGATCAGCCGGCCGATGACGGCGGCATGGTGCGCTCATACTTGCCGCTCGCCGAGATATTGCGTGCGACTCAACATCCGGCCGAGTACGCCCGCGCGACGTTATCGGCGCCGTACAAAGACGCCGTGGCGGCGATCGGCGATGCGACCATGCGCAGCAAAGAAGATCAGCGGGTGGGGTCCGGCCGCTGGATGCTCGGGTGGAATCAAGATCAGCGTCGCTACAACACGATTCCGGAAGTCTTGCCGACGCAGGCCATTGGCTCGATTCCCGGCGCGGACGAGCTGCTCGCGGCGCTGCATTGGAACCCGTACGCTGCGCGTGGCTTGCCGACCGATTTGATTGAGGGCAGCACGGCGTTGAGGTACTTCCCGCCCCGCTAGTCCCTGCCGGTTTCTAATTTTTGCAGCAGCTTTCGCCTTGCCGTTTCGTACGATGCCAGGGCGGAGGCGTCTTGCTTTCATGGCTGCTTGCGGCGTTTGGGCGGTGGAATCGGTGCGAGGAGTGCGGGGAGTACGTGAAGCCCGAGACGTTCGAATCGTGGCTGCCGGTCGTGACGGGCTACTTGCTCTTGACGCTGTTGGTTTACGTCGTGATCGTCGCCCCCGCGCTTGGCGTTCATTTGGACCCGGCCTTAGTGGCCGCGGTGTTTACCCTCTGGGGCGGCAGTAAGGCGACGATTGCGTGGAAAGCCAAAACGAAGATCGAGCGGGACAATCAAGTGCAGATCGAGGCACCGACATTGCCACCGACTTTGAAGCCGTGAAGATCGTCGAGCTGCGCGGCGATGGCGCGATCGTGCTCACGGCCTCCGGCATTCACGCCCGGCGAGCGGCGCTCATGGACTTTTACGTCGGCGTCACGTTTGCCTTAGTCGGGTTCGTGTCGACGATGTTTCTGGTTTTCTCCGACGTGCCCGAAGATTTCCGCATCACGTTCATCTGGGTAGTCGCGGCGCTGACCGTTGCGTCGTTCCGCACCGGCTACACGTACGCGCTACTGCGCCGGTGGTTTGCGCGCCCATGATTCGCAAGACCGCGATCCCGTGGCTGCTGTCGCGCGAGAACATGGTCACGGTGTTTCTGATCATCGCGATCCTGGGCATGGGCTTCGCGAATCTGCGGCTGCAAGAAAGCGCCAATAATCTCGAACATCTGCGGCGCGTGCGCTGCGTGCAATTCGATCGGCCGAACGCGCAAGCGCAGATCGACTTGTATCGCGTGCTGCGCGTCGACGTCGCACCGCATCTGAACAACGCGCATGCGCGTAACGCGCTGATCGCAGCGCTCGACCGCTATCTCGCGGAAACGCGGACGACGATCAATGCGCCATGCGCTGATTTTCCACAAGCGCGCACGTCGACGGCTTTGTAGATGCGCTGGGGTATCGAATCCGGTCACATCGACCAAACGCTGCCGTACTTCGCGGCGATCAATATGGCCGCTCTTGATGAAGCGTGCCCGACGGCGCTCGCGTATGCGATCGCTTGGCACGAGTCGATTCAGGGCGAAGCCAACGGCAAATGGACCGCGGCTACGGTTGTCTCGGGCGACGGCGGGCACGGGCTGTTTCAGCTTACTTCTTCGTGGCCTTCGGACTGGATCGAACCGGCCGCTAACGCGCGCTTTGCCATGTCCCAATTTCTTATCCCGGCCGGTGAATACTGGTCCGCTTTGGTTACGAGCCGCGCTGCGCGCGTGAAGTGTATCGCCGCGACGTTCAACGCGGGCTTTGGAAACGCGATGGCCGGTCACGCCGAGGGCAACGTCGACAAGTACACGACGGATGGATATGGCGCTGCGGTGCTTGCCATTTACTCCAAGCTGATCGCGAGCGGCAGACCGACGTGAAATGGTGGCTGTCGCTGCCCGCGACGTTCCGCGAGCCGCTAAAATCGTTTGTCGTATCGAGCGCCTTCGGCATGCAGTCCGTCTTCGTTGCGATCATCGCGTCCGGCTTTGTCGATGGACAATGCTCGACGCCGCAAGCCGCGCTCCAGTACCTCGGCTCGCACTGGTGGGCCGGTGCCGTCGGCGTGTTCTTTGGCGTCGGCCCGTACTACCGCGCGCGGCAAGGCGCCGTCGCTGCAACGCAAGCCCAATCCGTTCCGCCCGTCCCTACTCCCCCACTCGTCACCCCCTAAAGGAGCCGTTATGTCCACCGGAGTCGCACCCGTCTCTACCAAGAATCCGATTCAGCAAGCCGTCGCAGCCGTAGCGCCGGAACTCGCCGCGATGTTCGATCAGTACATCGAAGCCAATAAGCCCGCGATCGAAGCGCGCATTACCGCTGCGGGCGATAGCGCCGTATCGTACGTCGAGACCGCGATCATCAGCGCGCTTCCGACAAAAGGCGTTCTTGCGACCGTGCTTGCGCCGGAAGCTAAAGCCGTTATTACCAGCTTCGCGCAAAGCATCGTGGCGAAATTCCCAACCGAGCTCGACGCGCTTGTCGCGCTTGCGGAGATGGAAATCACCAACTTCGCTACGCAACTCGCGAGCTAACGCGTGAAGCGCCTCCTCGTTGCCCTGTCGCTGTTACTTCCCGCTGCCGCATTGTCGGCGGGGTTGTTTACGATGCAGCGGCCGGGCGACGCGGAAGCCGCCGGCACCTACCCGTTCCCGAACTTCACACAGGTTGGCGCCGGCGAGCTCGTTGGCGGCAACACGCTGGCGCCGTTCAAGTGCAACCTTGACGGCGACGGCGTCACGTGTCATCTGGTGGTTGATGCCGGCACCGGCTTTACGGCCGGCGGCGGATCGACAACGTTTCCCTATTCGTACACCGCTTCGCAAACGGCAACGGCCGCGTCGTTCTTGGGCATCGGCGGCGTCAACGGATCCACGTTTAATCCGCTTGCGGTGTCGGCTTCGGGCGTTGCGTCGGTCAACGTTACGAACACGGTGCCGGTCACGGGCACCTTCTATCAGGCGACCCAGCCGGTGTCCGGATCGCTGAGCGTATCGAACACCGTTCCGGTAACCGGCACGTTCTTTCAAGCAACGCAGCCGGTGTCGATCGCGGCGACGGTCCCGGTGTCCGGAACGTTTTTCCAGACCACGCAGCCGGTGAGCTGCACGACCACGAACTGCACGGTGCAGCTTGGCAACGGCGCAAACGTTGCGTCGGTCGATACGAACGGCGTGCAGCGGCATACTGTTTGCGACGCGGCGACCTCGACTAACTGCGCGGTCATCAACTCGTCGGGCGATAATCAGGCGGCTAAACTTTCAATCTGGGCCGACTCCGTGTCGTATGCCTGGAACGGGTCTGCCAGCGATCGCATCCGCAAGGATTCATACGCTGCTGGTCCGCTCTGGACGACTACCGGCGGCGGCACAACGGTCGCCGTTGCATCGGCCGCGACCTCGAACGCGATCAAAAGCGGCGTTGGCCGGCTGGCGAAGTTGCTCGTGACCGTGACCGGTACGGGCGCCTTCACGTGCTATGACGGCCTGACCGCAACCGGTACGGTTGTCGGCGTGATTGCCGCGAGCGCTCCGGCCGGCACGGTCGTCGACTTGCAGATGCCGCTTGCAACCGGACTATCGTGCGTGAGCGCGGCGTCTGGGCCGGCGGTCACCGTGAGCTACTGGTGATCGCTCTGCTATGACCGTCGTTGAACCCGCGCAGCTCGTGATGGTCGCCGGCAACGTCGCATCGTTTGTCACGAATCCCTCAACGCAAGTCTTTTACGACCTGCCCACCAACGGCGTTGCCCGCGTGCAGGTGTCCGGCGCGTATACCGGCTTTGCCGTCTTCGAGGAAACCCTCGACGGCCTGAATTGGTTCGCGTCGCCGTTTGCGTTTGCCGATGCCGCGCTGACCGCAGGCGCGCCGATGATCACGGCTGCCGGTGGAACGTTCACAATTAAGCTCTTGGGCAGCCAGCAGCTTCGCGTGCGCTGTACGGGCACCGGTACGGGCACCGCGATCATTCTGCTCGTGCTGCTCAACGGGTCGGAGGTCGGGCTGAATCCGTTTGCGACGCCGGCGGTCGTGAACGGCGGCGCGACGTTTACCCCGCCGGTAAGCTCAACGACGAATTCAACGCTCATTCCGGCGGGCACATCGAGCACGCAAATACTCGCGGCGAACACGGCGCGGCTGGCCGCGTCGGTTGTGAACGACTCGACTTCAAGCTCGCTGTTTCTGTCGCTGAACGGCGTTGCGGCTTCGTACACCGCTTGGAATTACAAAGTCGGGCCGGGCTCGGTTTGGACGCCGCCGATTAACTTCACGGGCGTCGTTTATGGCGTCTGGGATATTGCCGTCGGGCAAGCACTCACAACGGAGTATTTCACGTGAAACGTCTTGCTCGTTGCTTAGCTCTGACGGTCTTCTTGTCCGTCGTCGGCTCGCGAGCGGACGCGCAAGTCACGCCGCCCGGGCCACCAGTGCTCGGGCGTTTCCGCACCGTTCTTACGCCGTCGTCGCCAACGGGCTGCACGAATATCGAAACCGGTCCGGGCTTCATTGTCGCGCTGATTAACACCGGTCCCGCACTTACCGTCAACCCGCAGTTTTACGACGAGGGATTGTCGCCGACGTGCAACCCGGCCGACTTGATTTACGGCGACGGAACGCAGCTTACGCAAATTCAAGCCGGACAGATTATTTTGCTGAGCCTGCCGACAACGGTGGGGATCGCCTATAAGATTTCCGGCGGCGCGCTGCCGTCGACGAACAATCTGGTCATCACCCGCATATGATCCCGCGCGCGTCGACGATCGCGGCCGGCGTGCTGATCGCTGCGGCCGCGGCCATGCTTGGGTCGCAGTCGATTGTCAACGCGCAAGCTGTCGGCAACGGCAGCAACGGCATCGGTGCACTCGGTAACGGCGCGAAGCCGATCGGGTACTTATCGCCGAGCCCGTCCCCCTCGCCCTCGCCGTCGGCCTCTGGCTCTATAGCTCCGTCGCCTTCGCCTTCGCCCTCCGTCTCGCCAACCGGGCCGCTTACGCAGCTCTGCGTTGCTGGCACGAAATACGCAACGGTCGCCGACGATGAGTTCACGGCCGACTCGACGCTGTCGGCCGCCGAGTTTTTGTCGAACGCCAACTCGACCCCGAATCCGAATTATTTTTGGTCGTACTCGGGCGTGCCGAACATCGGTGGGCCGGGCATCATGCAGCGCTACAACAACGGCGGCTCGGATGACGCGCTGTACGTCGACCCGTATTATTCGGTCGGCGGCTTGCAGTTCAACCCGTTCTCAATCGGCAACGGCAACCCGCTGCAGATCACGGCGTTTCCGGTCCCGAGCCCAATCGCCACGGCGCCGCAATTAACGCCAGGCGACGGCGTGACGCGCCATTGGCTTTCTGGCGTGTTGACGCGGCCAGGCACGTCCTACGGGTACTTTGAGGTTGCGGCTCGCGAGCCGAACCTGCAAGGCTTCTGGCCGGCACCGCTCTGGTTGCTGGGCGCCGGCTCGTACGCCGGCAAATCGCAGCCGTACCCGCTGGCAACTCCGGTCGCAGACCAATACGGCGTGCAGGAAATCGACGGCAACGAGTTATTCGGCAACGCACTCGGGCCGTCCAACGTGCAGCAGACGCTCATCTACGGATACCAGCCGTACCCGACGCCAACCCCGCCCACGCCCGCGCTCTCGCAGCACTCGAATACCGTCGTTTCCCCCGCGCCGGACACGTTCTTTCACACGTACGGCGTGTTGTGGCAAGCGGGCACGCCGGGAACGATTACGTTCTATATCGATCGCGTTCCGCAGTCGTCGTTCCCGGCAACCTACGAAGGCCCGATGAACCCGATGCTGCAGCTCCAAGTGTTCGCCAACGGCGCATTTGGCGGCACGACGTCGGGGCCCGTCGCCGGTAACCCGCCGGAGTCGATTTACTTTTTCTACTATCGCCAGTATCAAACGACCGGCGCAACGACCGGCTGCGGCGGCTCCACGCCGTATCCGGCACTCGCGACGGCTAACCCCATTCCGACGCCGAATCCCGCGCCTTCCGCGGCCGCAGGCGTCATCTCGATCGCGCAAACGGGCGCAACGTTTAACAACGTCACGGCGCCCGCGTCCGTCGTTCCGACGCTGCCGGCCGCGCCGACCGCCGGGCACATGTTGCTCATGCTGGCGTCGATCTTCAATCCGTTGACGGCGCCGACCGGGTGGAGCGCACTCGACACCACGCAGCCGTTCGTCGCGTATTACTGCATCGTCGGCGGCGGCGCGGGCCAGTGTCCGGCCGCGACCTCGTATAACTTCAGCGGCAACGGCGCGATCGCGAAGATTTACGATCTTGCGTCCGCCAACACGGCGTACGCGCCGTCGATCTCGATCGATGCGCAGAGCTACGGCCAATCATCGTCGCACTCGCTACGCATCCCGCAATCGGGCGGGCTAACCTTCACGGCGTACGCGGCGCAAACCGGGTCGACGGCGGGCGGCGTGTCGGCGATCGCGGACGCGATTACCGCTGGACAAACGGAAACGAACGCGGCCGGTATCTACAATCAAGCGGGGCCAACGCCCAGCGGCGGCGGCGCTCCGAATGGTGCACTCTCGCTGTCCGTCAATCGCGTAACGACCGAAGCGTTCCAAGCGCCCCAACCGTTCACGGCAACCGGCACGTATACGCAATCGACGCAGTACCCGTTCGCGCAGTTCTACAACGGCGGGATCATCTCGATCTTGGCGACCGGCACAACGCCGGCCGCAACGCCGACTCCGTATCCGTCGCCGAGCTACCCGGCGCAGCCAACGCCCGCGCCGATCTTACCTTCGCCTGGGTCGATCTATTTAGGCATTCGCTACAACCCGCCCGGCGGAACGTACGATCAATCGAAGCTGACGCCGTTCGAGACCAACGTCATGCAGCGCACGTTCGCCGTGGACGGGCATTACCCGAATTGGAAGAACGCGACGACGGCCAGCTTCCCGAATTCGCAGGAAGCGGATGATTTAGCCAAGGGCCGGATACCGCTCGAAGCGTGGCAATGCGGCGATACGGACTACAACGTCGCTATGGGCGTCGACGACGCGGTCCTCGATCGCGAGGCCGCGGCGCTCAAGGCATACGGCGGCGGGCAACCGATCATGCTGCGCTGGATGTGGGAGATGAATCTGCCGTGGGCTGCGGACGGCCGCGGTACCACCGGCGTGCAAGGCGCGACGAACGGCGCGCAGTGCTTCGACGCAGCGCACGACGGCAACACGACGAGCAATCCCGCTCCGACACCGCCGCCGGATGGCATCTATCCGCAGCTTAGCTCGGAGTTCTCGCCGTACTGGTTCCGGATGGCGTGGCAGCACATGTACCAGCGGATGAAGATTACCGACGGCGCGACGAACGTGATCTTCACGTGGTGCCCGTCCGGCACGCTCAACAACCCGCCGGACCCGTATTATCCGGGCGACATCTACGTCGACTGGACGTGCTTCGATCATTACGCGAAGACGCCGGCGACCAATGAAGACATCAGCACGACGCTCGCGCCGTACTCGGACCTGATTGCGCTTGCGCCGACCAAGCCGATGATCATCGGTGAGACGGGCGCGCTCGGGTTCAATCAGTACGAGTGGTTCACGGGTGGCGGCTTGCTGCCGACGCCGTTGACCGCAGCGCAGCAGCTGCAGACGTTCTTGCCCGACATCAAGGGAATCGTGTACTTTGACGTGGCGGCCGCGAGCGACTATTCGCTGGCAACGCCGACGCCCGCGACCCCAACCCCCACGCCGACTCCGACCCCAACGCCCACGCCGACCCCAACGATTGCACCAAGTCTTGCGTATGCGACGCCGACTATTACGCCGGAGCCGCTCGTTGCTGCCGCCGCCGCGACCACAATGAAGGCGACCAACGCGATTGTCAACGGGATCGGAATCGACACGAGCATCACGCAAAGCCACAACTACTCGGTGCAAGCGCCGTTTTTGTGCGGCTATTGGCCGGCGCCGCAGGCGTCCTTGCCTTGGAACGCGGCGTTTACGTGCTTGCAGCATGTGCGCGATGGACTTTTCGCCGGCAACGGTGAGCCGTATACCGCCGATATGAATTACCTCGGCACGCTCGGTATCGGCAATTTTTATATCGTCAATTCCGGGGATTCCGCCGGAGCCATTACGGCGGCGAACGCGTTATATACGAACGTCGATGCTGTCGGCCCGCCGAACGAGCCGAACGCGAATCAGTACAGCGCGTATCTCTCAAGTGTCTCGAACGCTGCGGGCATTAGCGCGAATGTGCCGATTCGTACAGGCTACCAGGATCAGCTTCCATTCCCCAATACCGTCGTAACGATCGGCGAGGGGCCCAACCAAGAGACGACAACAATCTCCGCGTATACGAGCACGACGGCAGTTAATTTTGCGTCGGCTTTAACGCAGCCCCATAAAGGCGGCGTGTCGACCACGCTGGCAGCGAACTACACCGGGCCGGTGTCGGTGCCGCCGAACACCATCCCGCCGATTCCGGCCGGAGCGCCGCCAACCGTGCCGACCCCTTTGCCGACGGCGGTCGCGCCGCCGACTCCGGCCGGCTCCGCGTCAAGCGTTGTTCTCAATAGCGCGACAAACATCGCTGCGGGCGATTACCTATCGTTTGGCTGTATCTCGATAAACGCCGGTGTTTTTAATAATTACGAAGTCGCGCAGGTGGCGTCGAGCTACGCGGGCGGGACCACGATTCCGCTAACGACGACGCTGCAGTATTCGCATTCTACGAACGAGTCCGTAGTCGAGGGCTGCATCCGTCGGGCAAACGACAACGCCTGGGGCGTCGTAAACGATAGCGCCAACGAAATCAACTATATCCACCACCTCAGCAACTACCCCGTCTATAACGTCGCGTACTCGTTCCCGCAGATCAGCGACGGAGAATCTGCCCTTTACGGCGGCACACCGCCAACGCTTGGATCGTACGCGCGCAATCAGATTCACGGGTACTGCAATGGGAACTGCGGCGGCGCGTGGGGCGATGGATCGCTTGGGTTTGGCAACAATCACCCGGTGTGCATGCTGCTCAACTGCAACACGGCAAGCTGGCAGTATAACCTGTCTGCGGCGTGGGACGAAGGCGGCAGCGGTCCGCCGGCGGACTGTACGGAATGCGGCTGGCCGATCGTGCCGGTGGGTGCTCCCGCGACGAGCTCGCCGACAAATTACGGGTCGGGCTTACAGATTCCGGATGACGTTGCGGCGGCATGGGAGCCGCGGCAAATGCTGTTCATGCTTTCGCATGGGTTCTCGCGCATGTATAACTTTACGTTGCTCGATGGCTCGGGCAGCGGGTACTGCACGTACGGTCTTGTGCGCAACACCGGATGCGGCGGCACATCCGGGTACGGCATTGCGTCCGGCCAGCAGCCAAAGGCGGCGTACAATGCGCTGACCGATCTTATCGGCATCATGAGCGATCCCGGCTGCATCGCACCAGGGTGCTCGTTCACGCCCGACGCGCTGACCTGGGGCTGGTCGGCGCTACCGGCGTTGAATCACTCGAATGCCGGCGCGTTTCAGGGGACCGATCCTGGGCAAGTGCGTTCGCTCGAGCTGCAAAAGAGCAACGGCGACATCTTAATCCCATACTGGTACGAAGCAACAGATTACCGGCAGTCGCAATCGTCTGGTTGTCAAACGACCACGAGCTGCTATCAGTGGGGCGGCTCGGGGGCAAACACGTCGTCGAACGGCGGCCAGTACACGATGACGACGCTAGGCTACTACATCCAAGGCGCGCATACGTGGGGTTCCGGCTGCGTCAATATCGACACCGATTTGCACCCGAGCAATTACACGTTCGGGCACATGATTCCAACGTCGGCCGTCACGTGGGCAGCGAACGATCAAACGACCCTGGCCGTGAAGCCGGAAGTGCAGATATTGTATTGCCCGGCCGCGGCGACCGGGTTCAAGGCGAAGGCGCTGGCCGGCGCATCGCTGGCGAGCCCGACGCCGGTGCCGAGCGAAACCAGCACGCCGGAACCGACGCCGTCTTGGATCGGCTCGATCGCGACCGCGGTGCCGACGGCGTTTGAAGTAACCTCGCCCGCAACGCCGGCGGCGACCCCAACGCCGACGGCCGTTCCGAGCCCGGCGCTGGGGCTGCCCGTGTCGATCGCGGGCGGCGGCACGCAGGTCGGAACCTGTTACAGCGGGTCGACGTCGTTGACGTGCTCGCTGCCGGTAGCACCGGCGATCGGCGATCAGCTTTTGGTGATTGCGATGGGCAATCCGGACACGACGATCGCGCCGACCGGAATCGTTAATTGGAACAACGTAACCCCAACGCCGCCGCCCACGGCGACGTATGACACCGCTGGCGTGTGGTGGAAAACCGCGCAGTTCGGGGACGGCACATCGGTAACGATCACCACGAAGAACACCGGCCCGAATCAATACGACAACGGCGCGAAGATCTTCGAGTTTAGCGGAGCGGGCAATCTGCCGCCGGTCATTGGCGTGCAAGGAGCGCCCGCGATCTCGAGCTATCCGTTCGACGGGCAGTTCATCGCGTCGAGCACATCGTTGATCAGTCCGAGCATCTCGTATCCGTTCAATGCGTACATCGCCGGCGCGTTCGCCGTATTCGACGGCAGCGGAACGTATAACGGAGCGACGGCGCCAACGAGTGTGAATTCCGGATTCGCGATTAACTCCGAGCAATTCTCGGCGACGTCCGCAACGAATCGCTCCGACTTCCTATGGACTCGCTTCATCGCACCGCAGGACGGTGGAACGCGCGAGACGGCGGTGTTCCCAGGGATCACGGCTACCGGCAGCGTGCAGACGGCCGTTATGGTCGGCATCTTACCGCCACCGCCGCCGACCGGATCGCAGTTGTTCGCCACCTTCGGCAGCAACGCATATCTGGGCGGCACCCCGGCGCCGTTCATCACTCCGACGCTTCCGCCGACGCCGCCGCCGACGACGTATTCGAATGCGACGCCGGGCGTGGTGTATCCGTACACGATCACAATTCCGGTTGTGGCGCATACGACGATCGCGGCCGAGGTGGATTGCCCGGCCAACGTCAACGGCAACTCGCTCATCGGCGGCGCGGGCACGTTCGGGTTCGAGGCCGGCCAGTGTAACGCATCGGTCAATACGGGCGCGTCGACTGAGGCGCATTTCTACGATGCGATCGGCGGCGTGCAGGCGTTGCCGGCGAACGATCTTATCGCTGGGCAGCAGTACATGCTGTTCGGGTCGACCGACGGCGCGAACGTCAATTACATTCAGTGTGCGATTCCGTACACAACCAACGACTGCATCGCGTACACGGCGCCGGACGCGTCTTCCTGGACCGCCGGCAACATCACGGCGTATATCGGCGCGGGCGCGGATGGCACGTCCCGCATCATGGCACCGGGCGGGCACATCTGGAACGTGCTGGTCTACCCGCAAGCGTTATCGCTGGCACAGGCCAACATGATCGCGGCGACGGCGCCGACCGATCCGTACCCGGCGCCGACGACGCCTCCGCCACCGCCGCCCACGGCGACGCCGTCGATCGTTGACTCGGTTGCCGGCACGAATACGACCAACACCGCGTCGCTGTCGGTCACGTTCCCGCATGGCGCGCCGGCAAAGGGCGACGTTCTGGCGGCCTGCGCCGTGGATCAGTATCAATCGGCGATTACCGCGCCGACCGGATGGAACCAGCTTTACGGCTCGAGTTCGTCGTACGGCACGGGTTTGTTCTGGAAGCTCGCGACCGGGACGGAGCCGGCGACGGTGACGTGGCCGAACGGGCATCAAGACTTAACGGTCGACATGGTGCGTATTGCGGGCGCGGCCGCGGTGGCTCCGCAGTATTCGCAGGCGGCCAACGCAGCGTCGACGATCGCAACGGCGCCGCTGACGGCTGCGGTGCCCAATACGCTGGCGCTGGCGTGCTTTGCCGGTGCGAGCGTCACATCGTACTCGGTCGCCTCCGGATGGACGCTCCTGAGCCAAGTAACGGGCACGTATTCGACCTTGATGGAGCAGGGCGGCTATACGTCGGGCAGCTCACCGGTAACGGTCACAGCGACGGCGGGCGGCGCGGGATCGAACACGGCCAACAACGCGTACGGCTTGCTGTTCGCGCCGGTTGCGGCGCCGACACCGGGGCCGCTATCGGTTTCGCCGACGTCGATGACGTTTGCTTCGGGGACCTCGCCGACGCAAACGGCGACGATTAGCGATCCGGGATTCTCGGGGCCGTTTACGGTGAGCTCGTCGAATTCGGCGGTGGCAACGGCGACGATTTCCAACGTGCATAGCGTGGTCGTTGCACCGGGCGGCACGGCTGGATCGGCAACGGTCACGGTGACGGGCTTCAACGGCACGACGACGCCGATCGCGGTTACGGAGTCGACAGGGTCTATCGTCAATTATCCCGCGCCGCGACCGCAGTTTCCAAACGCGGCGGGGGTGATTACGTACTTGCCGAGCACGCTACCGGCGAGCAATCAACGTTCATACAGCTCAGCGGCTTGGCAGTATTACGACGGCCTCATCAACGGTGGCAACGGCTTTACTGACGACCAGCCCGCGAACGACTACGTGACGACCGGCAGCCCTGGCAACTTTACGCAGTTCACGGGAA
Organism: Candidatus Velthaea sp.; assembly: GCA_965214335.1. Lineage (GTDB taxonomy): Bacteria > Vulcanimicrobiota > Vulcanimicrobiia > Vulcanimicrobiales > Vulcanimicrobiaceae > Velthaea. Next base: position 23,697 of record CBDCBO010000001.1, read on the forward strand.
CGGGGCTTTACGTCGCAACGAGTTCGGACCCGACTTGGAACATGAGCTGCACCACGAAGATTACCTGTTACGCTGGGTGGTCGAACCCCATTAACGGGATGCACATCCCGAACGGCGCGCGCACGCAAAACGCAGGGTTTGGCGGCTGCGATTGTCACCTTTTCGTGATTCAACCGCTAGGCTGGAAACCGAACAGTGTTTCAGGCGGAACGCAGTGGCCCGATGTGTCGCCATATCAGTACGAGATCGACATACAGAACGCAAACAACGGGTCCGCTGGCTCGGATGGGTGCTACGTAAGCAATGGGTCGTACCCGGTTGCGAGCAGCTCAACGGCTTGCACGATATTTACGACCAACGGCGGCACAAATACCGGGTATTTCGGCGGCGCGGAAGCGTTCTCAACGGCAACCGTCGCGTGGGGCGGCGGATCGCTGGGCAATATCAATGACGGTATGAAGCCGGGGCCGGACGTTACGAACCCGAGCGGATCGTACGGCGGCGCAGCGACTTCGGGGCAATACGCTGAAGGGGCGTTTGCGGTAAGCGCGCTCGAAGTCTACAACGGCGCGATCAATCACGCAACCGGCGGTTATATGTACTGCCTGCAAAACCCGCAGTCAGGCAGCTTGCCGTCGAAGCCGTACTCTGATTCGCTTTGCGACGGCAACTTAAACGATCAAAAAGACGGCCAGAATGGCAACATTCCAACGGGTTGGGCTTACGGCGATTTGCTCACGTTTGACCCAACGATGGTAAGCGACGCTTCACTTACGGCTGACACGGCGCTTAACCCGGTGCAGCGCATCTTCCTCAAGAGTTTCTTGCACTACGGCTGGTACCCGGGAGACACGACCAAGGATTTCCAACGCGTCGGCTTTGGGCCGTGGGTCTGGGGAGCCGATCCGGAATGGACTCAGGTTGCCAACAAGTACGGGCTTTCGACGGGTTCGTACGACGGCGACAACAACGCCGTTAAGATCAATATGTGGATGCCGGAGCGCTACTACAAGTACATTCGGGCGTACGACCCCTGCTTCATCAATCACCAATCGTGCTGAGCTGCTAAGGAGCCATCATGGCGCGTCACAAGAAGAAGTCATCTCGCAAAGGCTCGAAGCTGACGGAGGCCAAGGCTCCGGACGGCAAGCCCGGTTCCGACTTTGAATCGAAGCTGGCGAGCAAAGAAGATCAGCGGGACGAAAAACGCGGCGAGAAGCGGGACGGCAAACGCGTTGCCAAGCGTGGTGGAAAGCGAAAAACTAAACGCGGCGCTGCGCGGCGCTAGGCGGCTGCGCGCGTAGCACGTCCGCCCACTCCATCGTTACGCGCGCCCACCGATGATCGGCCGTGCGGTCGACAATCGGATGCGATCCAAGCGCTGCGCATAACGCGCGATTGAGCAAGTTCTGCCGCCGCGGCGTAAGCGCTGCGTACGTTTCGCGATAGGTGCTCACCAACGCGAGCAGCGTTTGGGCGTCACGCGGCTTCTCGGCGGCCTCGAGTGTCGCGAGCTGCGCGCGGAGCGCTTCCGCTTTCACAGCAAGCGCGTTTTCGTCGAGTGCGCCGTCGGTAAGCATCTTGCGGGCTTGTGCGACGATCAGCGCGTCGTCTTCGCCTAATAGATCGAACGCGCGATCGCGCCGGGCCTTGAGCCGCGCGGCATCGCCATCGAGCGTTCCAAGGCGCCGCAGGAGCGCGCGGCGGGCTTCGGCTGCCGAGTTGCCGGCGCCGGCGCGCTGCCAGCGGATCACGGTCGGCTCGTCATATTGGAGCAGCTCGACGGCGGCGTTCCACATCGGGCGCACGCGTTCGACTCGAACGATGAAGCGCGGATGGCGCACGCGTACGGCGTTTCCATCTTGGCAGACGAGCGAGAAGTGCGGAGCGCCTTTGTTGTCGTGCGTCATTTGCCCGGTCATGAGTGCTTCAGCGGGCGCGTATCCGAGTGCGAGGCATCGCGCGCAAGCGAACACGCCGGTGAATTCATGCTCGTGCACGGACTTCTTGCCATGCCTGATCCGGCGGGCATCCAGGGCCGCTAGGAGCGCTTCGCGGGTCTCTGGGGTACGCAGGCCAGCATCGACGTAATGCTGCGAGCGTAGGGCCAGGATGATGCCCGTACGCGAGCCCCAGTACTTGTCGCCGATTTGCGCTGAGACCCATTCGCAGATTTTCGTGACGCGATCGCCGGCCAGATAACGGCGGTCGATCTCCGTGATAATCCACGCGTGCTCACCGGGCACAAGGCGGTCGCCTTCGCGGCGTAGCCCGAACGGGGTACGGTTGGTGAGGACGGCACCGCGCTCGCGGCGTCCTTCCCAAGAGCGGCGCGTCCGACGCGAGCGGATGCGGTTCTCGCGTTCGGCGGCCTGGAATTCGCCGACGACGTCATTCCAATCGCGGTCGTCGTCAAGGTTGATCGGCTCGGTGCGGCGCCAATCGAGCGGGAGCAAACGGACGTGCTTGCCCCGGAACTCTTCCAGGAGGTTCAAGCCTTCCCGCAAGTTGCGCGTGAAACGGTCCAGGGTATCGACCAGGATCATATCGGGCTTGGTGTCCGGCAGCTCGTCGAGCATGGCGCTGAATTTGGCGCGGCCAGCGACGGTTTTCGCCGACGCGGTCTCGCGATAGTGCTTAACGCGGATCCACGTTGGGTTGCGTTCGAGCGCTTTGGTGAAAGCGCGATCTTGGTTTTGGAGCGACTCGCCTTCGGTCTCTTGCCCGAGTGACGAAACGCGTGAATACGTGACTATCCTCAACGGGGTGCTCCGCAGTCAAAGGTCCCGGTCCCAAGGAGATATGGGAAACGCCGGTCCATACCGCCGTCAGAAAGGAGACCCGCTCTTTGAATCGCATCGCACTCGCGTTGACCTTGTTGCTTCTGGCATCTCCCGCCCAAGCTCAGTCGATGAAGTTCTACGTTATTGACAACGGGGCTAAGATCGCAGGACCCTTCGACGATTATTATTCTTGCAGCAAAATGATGGATATCCTGAAAACCGGGACGACCGACGCGTTGGTTTGCATGGAAAGGTGATACGCTGATTTGCTTAGCCGCTCGATGACGGATAGCACAAGAGACGGCAGTTTTCGCCGTCTCTTTTTTTGCGATGCTAAACAGGGCAGAGTGTCGCAAAATCAGAGACTTTTGTCTGATGGGCAAAAGGTGCGATTGACAGCATAATCGGTCGGTTGGTTGCTAAGCATGACGGTTGCCGTACAGGGGGTGCGCGGTCATTGTTCTTTCACCGTTCCGTCATCGATGCGTTAGAGAGTTTTCTACTCGCCGAACGGATTCGTTCAAGGCGCGAATGTCAAGGTTCGTCTGACCTTGCCGCTCCGCGATCGCCTGAAGACTCGGCGCAATGCGATCCACCTCTTCCGCCAGCATTCGACGGATCGCTAGAAGCAGAGTAGATTCCGGCTTTTCGTCGACCGCGGCGACGTCTTTCAGGCCCGTTCGCAAAGCATCGGGCGCCACTTTAAAGACGTCGGCCATCAACCGAATGGTGCTGCTTCGCGGACGCGATACGAGGTCGTCCTCGATCTTCTTTAATCCGCTTGTTGTGATCCCGACGAGCCGGGCCAGGTCTTCCCGAGACAACTCGCGCCGTTCACGCATTGCCTGAATACGCTTGCCTAGACTCATCCCAAGCATTTTAGCCTGCTCGCCTTGCTGTCGCGTATCCACCTTTGTGCTCATTGTAGTGGTGCCTTACTACCACTATCTACTTCCGTTCCTTTCTACCATTACAGTATTGCCAAAGTGTTGGCCTAGTGGTAGCATTGTTGAATGGAAATCGGACGTGCGCTGGAAGAAAGCGCCAAAGAAATGGGATGGAGCGTCACGCGCCTGTCTGCTGAAGCGGGCGTAACCGAGAAAACCGGGCGCTCGTGGTATAGCGGTACGACCATAGTTGCCAGCGACAAATTGCTACTGCTGGTCGGCAAGATGCCGGGTCTGAAGGCCCGGCTATTTCCGCCAGAGCGCGTCGCCTCGTGAGGCCGTATCGGCCCGGTGAGCCCGGCATTCGGCTCCCAAACGGACCCGCGACGGATCGCTTTTTCACCTTGCTCGCGACGTTGGTCGACGAGCAGCGTCAAGAGGACGCTAAACAGGCGCGGCCGGGGGTTATCAGCACCCCGGCCGCTGCACAGCCATTAGGCGGGGAGACCTAGCAAGTGACCACACCCAACAGCTATGCGGGATCAAGCATAGCACACGACCCGTACGACGCCAAAATGCAGCGGCAAATGGAAGTCGACTACGCGGCGATGGACGCGCAGCGCGAGATCGACATCACGCGAATCGCGCACGCCTCGGTGGTAAAAGCCGAAATCGTCAAGCTCTCGGCGACATTACGCGAGGCGCCGGCCGCGGCGAAGTTCCGCGCGACGGCGTTTGGTGGAGTTGAGCGCTACGAGCAACTTGCGTACGAGATCGGAACGCTCACCGCGGCAATTCAGGAAGCGAGCCGCGTACTTGAAGCTGCGGCGGTGCTGCTATGAAGCAACCGCATCCGCAGGTTTTCTTAGGCGCCGCCGACCTCGATCACATGGAGGATACACTCGGCCGTTTATGCGCGGTGCTCGATGATGCAATGCCGTTCAAGGATTGCGCCGGGCCCGGGAAGTGCGCGTGCTTGCGCAACGCGGCGATGGCGCTGCATGTAGTCAAAACGCTCCGCGTGCGACTATCGCTAATTTCGGGAGCGAAGGGCACGATATTCGAGACCGTCACGGTTCCGAACGGACCGCAAGAGTTGCTCGGATGAGCGCGCAGCCGGTCGAGCTAATCGGCGAAGAACAAGCCGTTGAAGCTGCTTGCGATGAACTACTGGAAATCGTCGCACAGCTTCGCGAGATGGGCGAAACGCGCGATGCCTTGCGCGAGCAGCGCCACGCACCGCAAAAATTGCTCATGCGCTTGTACGGCAAAGACATGATCGCGCGCGGGCAGCAAACGAAGCGCATCGGCCTCTACACATTGGAGGCCGGGCTGAATCCGGTTCACGTGTGCAAGTGTCACGGTGCGTATTTGCGCACGTGTCCGGCGCTGACCGATGGCGGCGAAATCGAGATAATCACGCGCGGATTCGAGCCGTATATTCGCGTGTATCAACGTGCGGAGGCGGCGGCATGACCGAAGACGTGATCGACGTAGAAAGCACCGCGCTGGCCGTTCGCAGCGCAGCCCCCGCCGTAACGTGGACGCCGACGTTCGCCATCGCCGTCGACGACGCGATCGAGCGCAAGTCGCAGAAGCGCCGTTTTTTTGAGGGCGTCATGGATCGCGACGTTCATTACGGCGTCATTCCTGGCACCGGCACGAAGCCGACTTTACTTAAACCGGGCGCGGAGATGCTGCTCGCAAACATGGGTTTGCAGCCGTCGTTCTCGGATGCCGAGCCGCCGACGTACGACATTACCGGCGAGCTGCACAACGGTGAAGCGTTTATTAAATATCGGCGCATTTGCCGTATTTATCGGCAGCTTGGATCGCACGAAAACGAGCGCATGATCGTCGCGCAAGCGGAAGGCTCGTGCTCGTCTTGGGAAACCAAATACCGCTATCGCAACGATTCGTTAAAATGCCCCAAGTGCGGCAAAGCCTGCATTATCAAGGGAAAAGCCGAGTACGGCGGCGGGTACATTTGCTTTGCGAAAAAAGGCGGTTGCGGTGCAAAGTACGGCGATAAGGACGCGGCGATCGTATCGCAGCCGATCGGCAAAGTTGCGAATCCGGACCTAGCCGACGTCGACAACACGATCCTAAAGATGGCCGATAAGCGCGCGCTTGTAGCAGCGACGCTACTGGCAACCGGGTGCTCGGACATCTTCACGCAGGACGTGGAAGACCAAACGCAGTCCGACAGCGCGCCGATCGATGCGCAGTATACACAACACGTCGAGCAGCCGCCAACGCCGCCAGAGAGGCCGGAAGCCCCCGCTACGGCCGATCTCGTGCGGATGTTCGACGAGTTACAAATAGCGACGGCAAACGTGCCGACGTTCGGCAAGTGGGTCGCTGAGAATATCGACATTGACTTTCCCAAGCGTAAGCCGATGCGCTTAACCGAAGACGAGCGCCGGATCATCGCGACGTGGTTTCCGGCCGTCGTCGCGCAGCGCGAAATCGACGAGCGCGAGAAGGCCGCAGAAGCCGCGGCGCTGAGCAACGGCAAACCGGAGCCGGCGGAGTCGCTGGCATCGATCGACGAGCTGCGCGCGAGTCTTGGATGGTCGGAAGCCGAGCTGCAAGACTTCGTTGCGGAGGTCAGCGGCGGCGAGAGCGATTGGCGTTCGCTGTCGTCTGCGAAGCGCGGCGATGTGCAGTACGCGATGAGCCTCGAGCTAGGCGCTCGTGAAACGGCCGCACGATGAGGCGCCGCGATCGCGTCGTGCGCCTTTCCGGCGATGTGTACCGGATCGATCCAACGCCGGCTATCGATTGGCGCGTGCTGTCGTGCTGGGTGCTGGGGCTGACATTTTCGGGCTGCTGCTGGTTTTGGTTTCTGCGCTACGTCGCCGCGCCGCTCTGGTTTGGGAGATAGTTTGAACGCACAACAAGAGGCCGTGGCCTACTGGAAGTTCTGCGAAGATCGCCAGTTGCGGCCGTCCGTTCGGAAGACCATCGAACACCTGCGTTCGTTCGGAATCCCCGTCACTGAGACCAAGGCTTACGCATGGCTGAAGAAATTCTCAGCACATAACCCGCACCCGAAGTGCCGTGAACAGCGCAAAATGAGCACGGAAGAAGCACATCCTGTGATGGCAGAGGCGCAGAAACGGCGCTTACGCGCGCACAATATTGTATCTCTATTTCCCGATGTCTTATCACCTATCGGTGATAATGCTGCCCAAGCGTCGACGAAGAAAAAGACCCGGGTAGAAGCCTCGAAGCAGCCTAAACCGCCGAAGCCGGTTGCTGAATGGCTGTCGCCGTTAGCGGTCGAGTTTGAGGCGATTCAAGGCAAGACGCTTGGCGAGCTTTTGCTGGTCGAGCGTGTCGTTCTGGCGCGCACGCATCAGGCGCTGTTTTGCAACAACGCCCGCGACGAGCGCAAGAACCGGCGTGCGGCATCGCTGCTGATTAGCGCGTTGGGCGATATGGCGAGGCAGCGGCCGTGGAGTGGCTACACGTGCGCCGAGTACGTCGACGGGTTGCAGGCGGTGATGGAGTCGACGTGCGAGCTGGTGCGTTCGCCTTGGGCCTTCAAAGGCGCGTTGGAATACGGGCCGGAGCCTGCGGCGGCGCAAGCATGAACGAGCTGCTACTTGACGCTGCGCCGGAGCCCGAGCCGGCCGCGGCGGCGTATCCCGCGGAGCATGGGCGATTCGACCGCCTTGGCGGCCTGTTCGCCCGCACGAACACGGCGTCGATCTTTGCCGTGATTCACGAGATATCGCTCGAGTGCGAACGTGCCGGCCAGCGGTACTGGTCGTTCGCGCAGTATGAACGCGTCTTCGAGGCCGCAACGAACGCCGGCCGTGCGTCGGAGTTCATCCTCGTGCCGCTCGTGCGTTTGCGGCGTCGGTATCTTGCGGCCCGCGCCGCGCACTTATCCCCCTGGCAATTCGCGGAGTCCGAGCGCCGGTTCCGTGAATCTGCCGACGATGCCGCTGCGCGATCGGCGGCGATCGATCGTGATATGGCCGCTAAATCCAAGGCTAACGCGTATCGCGCGATGGTAGCCGAGGCTGAGACCAAAGAGCGCGCTCGTCGTGAAGCGCGAGCAAACGTCGAGGCGCAGATGCCTTCGCAAAAATCAGCGCGCGTGGCATCGCGTCCGGCGCAGCGCGCCGCAAAGCCGCTGTTCGGCGAGCGCGAGCCGATCGAGCCGGAACAAGTTTACATCCCTCCCGATATTTTTTAGGAGACCTAGCATGATGCACGAAATGACCGTTCCCGGAGTCGCAGCGCGCTCGAATGATTGCGAGTATTGCGGCGTGAACAAAAGCACCGGCTCGCATGCCGACGACTGCCCGCAGCGCCCGCACGTGTTCGACGGCGACCCGCGCGACGTAAACGACTTTTGCGGCGTGTGCTCGCACCTGTTTCCCGATGCCGATCACATCGTCGCAGGCACATCCGGTGAAACCGGGGACGAGTACGCCGCCGGCAACTCGGATACGATCGGCCGGCCGCCGGAAGAAGATGACGACGAAGACGGCGTCTATTCCACGACCGTCGACGGCCAAGAAGCGCGGGTTATCAGCCTGGCTTCGGTGCCGGTCTTTGTGTCCGTCGACGTTCGGCTGGCAATCGAAAAACTCGAAGAAGCGAAGCAAAAATACGGCGACGCTGCGGAGCGTGCGAAAGACGCTGGCGCGGAGAAGAAAGCCGCACAGGATCGGCTCAACGAAGCGGTCGACGCCGCGATCGAGGCCATGCACGCCGACACGCAGCCGGGGTTATTTTCGTGAAGCGCGCGCTGTCGGCGAAGCATCTGGCGCTACTCGCGGCGCATCGTCATACGCACGGTGCCCGTCATGCCGTTTGGTTTGCGGAGATGCTCTATCAGCCGCGTCTTCGCGTGTTGCTCGCGCAGCTCGGCTCGAATGAAGTCCAAAAAAAAACTGGTCAAAGCCGGTCTCGTCGACCGCGTTGGCGGTGTGTCATGAGCGCGCGTCGGAAGTGCAAGGTTTGCGGCTGCGGTAAAACTACGTGTTTGCACTGCGCTGGTTTTCGTATGGCCGAGGTCCCGCGCTTAGAAGCCGCGCTGCTCGCAAGTGATGGTTGGCGGTGCGAGAGTTGTGAACGCGTGTTTTCTGCCGCGGAAGTCAACCGCGGTGAGGATTGCGATCTGTGCAGCGAGTGCGTGGAAGAAGCACTTGCAGAAACGGTTGCGCCATGATTGCGCTGTGCAAGTCATGCCGGGCGGCGATTATTTGGGCTAAAGCTGTAACCGGTTCGTTTATTCCGCTTGATTGCGATCCCGTTGAGGAAGGTCACTTTAGCGTCGAATATCGCGCAGGCAAACCGTTCGCGACATATTCGGGGCGAACAAAATACGGCCACGTCTCCCATTTCGCAACTTGCCCAAACGCAAATGCGCATCGTAAAAGCAAATCCACGGTCGTGGCGTCATGAGCGCGCCGATCCAGTTCACCGTCTGGGGCCTAGCGATGCCCCAGGGTTCAAAATCGGCCCGGGTTGTCGGCCGCGGTGCCAGCGCGCGAGCGATCATGACCGAAGGATTTGGCGACGGTCCCGCTCGGCGCAAAGGCTGGCGCTCTGCCGTCTCTGACGCTGCGCGTAGAACGCAAGAGCAGGCCCGTTGCGGGCTGTTTGACGGCGCTTTGACGGTGACGGTGTGTTTCTACTTGCCGCGACCGAAAAGCGCGCCTAAGCGCGTTCTACGGCCTGCGACGAAACCGGACGCATCGAAGCTGGTGCGTGCGGTCGAAGACTCGTTGACCGGAATCTTGATTGCGGATGATGCCCGCATTGTGGATCTTCGCGTGGAGAAGTGGTTCGCGGCGAATGGGCTTGCGCCGTGCGCTGTGGTGCGGATCGAGTCGACGGCGCTTGGTGCGGTTCCGTCGCTGCGCCCGGCGCAGCTCGTCGAGGTGGCGTCATGACACCGGCCGATGCAATCAACCGGTTCTACGACGGCGAAAGCGTTGAAGACATCGCAACGCGTGGCTACGATGACTTTTGGTTGTCGAGTGTGGCGACCGAACGAGTTAAGCAAATCGAGATGCTGCTGCGCGGCTACATGATTGGATTGCGCTCGGCAACGGGCGGCGACGAGGTGGAGTCATGATCGTACCCAACCTCGCTCGCGATCACGTCTCGCCGATCGCTCTGGCGCGCGTATCGGACGTCCAGGAAGCCATCATCGAGCGCCCTTACGGTTACGACATTGCCGCGCGCAGCATCGGTCTAACGCCCAAGGAGTACGCCGCCTTTCGGCGCGCGATCGCGGACGGTGACGCGTCCTACGCGCCGCTGCCGCGGCATATCGACGCAATGTCCGGCCGGCGAACGCGTGACGGTCATATCTACGTTTTGCGTCACGTCGTCGTGCCAGCGGGGACGATGGGCTGGATTGTGCCGCTCGAGGACGGCACGATCGTGTTTGTGCCGCGCGCTTGCGGCAACCTGTCGATGTCGCGCGGGCATCGCGTCGCGCATTCACAGCTGTTCACAAACGTATCGTACAAGGGCTATTTTCAGCCGGTGGTCTTCGCGCCGCCGGTAGCGCCGACGCCTTACGCCTCGGCGGGCAGTTCCGCAGCTTCGGTCCCTGCGGCCCCCGCGCTGAACTCGCCGCCGGTCGAGTCGAGGAAAACCGGCTTCCCGTTTGGCTTCCTGGCGCCGTTGTTTCCCATCGCGGCGGCGGTGCTCAACGCAGGCGGCACGCCGGTTCCGAGGTGTTCGCTGGGGTCGAATATCCAGGGGGTGTGCCGATGAGCTTCCACGAGTTCGTAAAGGGCCGCGTCAACGAGCTAACGTGCGACGTTTGCAAAGAACCCAAAGCGTCGCCCGATCACCGGCCCGCCGCCGCTGCAGCCCCAAAAGCTGCAAAACAAAAGCAGCGGCATCTTGGCCTAACTTTGCCCGTGGACGTTTACGACGATCTGGTCGCTCACGCCAAGAAGAAAAATTCAAAGCCGAACACGGTCGCGCGCGAGCTGCTCGTACTGGGGCTGGGTTGGGAGTTTCAGCCGGCCCGCCCGGCGCGCGTCATTCCTGGGCGGCCCGCGTCATGGCGCAAGAAAGGGTTGCTATGAATCTGACCGTCGGCCGTGCCAAGCAACGCGAACGAGAAGCGCACACCTATCCGCACGTGCTGATCTGCGGAGTCGACGGCTGCAGCGAAGTCGGGCGCGGCAAAACCGAGAAGGCGGCGATCATCGGACTAGCGGTGCATCGTCGCTTTCATCACGGCGTTGTCGGCAATCACAAGACCGCGTGCAGCACCGTCGACAACGCGTTACTCGATGCGGTGGGCGAATATCTCGAAGCCAGCGGGGTGAGCATCCGATGATACGCTCGCGCACGATCCGCGTGCGCTACCGAGACCACCCGGCGCAAACGTGGTTCGTACGCGCGATACTCGCGATCGGCGGAGGGTTCTTGTCGGTTTGCTCGCTGCATTCGTGCGCGGCGCATCAAAGCCTAACTACGTACGCGCGGCCGACGGCGCAGCAGCAACTTAACGCGCAGAGAGTACATTTGCCCGTTGGTAGTCACGCTGTAGAAGGCGGCGTAGGTTCTTGTGATTGTTATTTGTATCCGGTGGAACGTCCATGACGCACGACGATCGCACCGGCTGGCCGCCGGACGGCATCTGCTATACCTGCGAGCGCCATCTAGCCGAACACGGGACGGTCTACCCGTTCCCGTTACTGTTCGACGCCGACAACCGGCTTGCGGGCTGCGCGCGCTACCGAGGCGTGATTGCGGGCAGCGCACCCCACTTCTACGCGCATCAACGACAGCTACGCTCGATAGAGTAAAAGAGAAGGGCGGCCCGGTTAAACCGGAGCCGCCTTTTTCATGTTCTTGCGTGTAAACTGATACGCGACACAAGCGATGCAGTGATCAACGTCCGGCTTCCTCGGCGCCTCGCGCTCGTCGAGCCCGCATCTCACGCACAGCTCGGCATCTCGTCGCCGTTGCGCCCTCCGTCGTTGTCGCTCGCGTTCGTACTTGCGCTGCGAGAGCGTCATCCGCACACCTCACACGCCCGCCGCTTTGTCTTACGATCTAGCCGGAGCGGACGATCGCACAAGCAGCGAAGCCCGGCGCCGGCGAGCTCGATGCGCTCCTGAGACTTCGGGCGGCCGGACGTAAGCGCCGCGCGCTCTGCAGCATGATCGAATAGGTCGAGCGCGATGATCGGCGCCGCAGGACGGAGAGAGAGGCGCGGCGCGCGCCCCTCGTTGCCGAACAAGTCAGTCATGGCTCAGGATCGCGATCGCTGCGGCCAGCGCGTCGGCTGTAGTGAAGAAGAACACGGGCTCGGCTCCTGGGGTATCGTCGCAGCAGAAGATGGGATCCACGCTGTTCACGCGGCCACCGGCATCCAGCACTGGGCAGCTACGTCCCATTGTGCCGCGCCCTTGTCCGTTATCATCATCGGCGCGCCGCTCTCGGGCTTGATGCCGAACGTATTCAAGCGATGAGCGAGTTCAATCGAGTGTCGCATGTTGCTAGGTCTCTTTCTGTAAGGCCCGCTCGGCGCTGATAACACCGGTCGAGCTAGTGCGCTGATTCCATACGGTAGGAACCGCAAACCAGACTTACCACGTCCGGTACCCCCGTGTCAAGTGGGTAGCAGCAGTTGTGTAGCCAGAAAGGTTGGAAGGCACTCGACCCGTCAAGCCAGAACGTGCGCCCCAATCACCGGAGTCCGGCCAAGAACGTCCCAGCGCACCGCAGCGCCTTGGAACCGTCAGAATGCCGCCTATGCGGCGAACAGGATTGGGAGGGAGGGAGCAGTATGCCGTACCGCCAGTGGATCGCATGAGCCAAGAGTCAAAGCCTTTAAACTACTCCGATCACGGGAGCGGCGACGCCGCGACGAATCAAACCAGTGACGCTCTGCGCGCCCTGGGACAAGCCACGGCTCAAACCCACTCCGACTGGTGGTTGCAGGCACAGATCAGCAACTACGGAGCCGAGCAAGCGAGGCCGCCCTCCGGGCCTACCACCGCAGACAGCCGCCCGAACGCCTTCTCCACCGCCTTCCAGGCCCAAGCCGCCGCCTACGAAGCGGCCGTCGCAGCAAGCGCTGCGCCAACCGCTTCACCACTCGGCATTCTTGCCAGATTCACAAGCGCAAATTTGCCGAGAGTTAGCGCGCGGACTCGGCCTGGTGGCGCTTGGCGTAGCGGTTGGATGGACGGGCGCGACGATCGCTCGCAGCTCGGTGCGCATCAGCTGGAGCGATAAGTGAGCCAGCGCGAGGGCGTGCAGCTCTTGGAACACGTGCGCATAATGCGCAGACACGCACGCAAGCGCGCAGGGGTAGTTGTATGTCCGAGATGGTAGACGCAGCAGGGTGCGCGGTTCATCAAGCAGCAGGCGCAAACGGGCGTCCGTGTCCGAAGAAGCCAGTTTGTGGACACGAGGAAATGCCCGCAAACGCGTCGTCTGGTGTGTGCCGCGTCCGGCATGAAACGCACTTCGACGCGGTGCGGCGCTGGTTCGATCGCTGCCGACGCCTCGACGCGCGCCGGTCGCACGCGCTTACCGCGGATCGCGACGGGATGCGGGCGGAACCCGAGACCCCCCGGGCCCTCGATGGCGAGATGTCATGATTCATTTTGTGAGGACACAAGCCAAAAATTTTGGAGAAAAATTATGAGTGAGGTTGGGGAGACGTATGAGTCGCAGGTAGCGCGTTTGGTGCGTCGTGCTGCGGATGGTCGGACGCCGTTGTCTCAGGTGGACGGTGGTGAGTGGGGGAGTGTTGGTGCTGATACGTCGGAGCTGCGTGAGAAGTTGGGGTGGGTAGATCGGTCATTGCCTGCCGAGCGTGGTGAAGCGGACGTGGAGGTGTGAGCACGTCGGAGTCCGAGGACACGGCGACGGGTCATCATGGGTATGCCGCGATCGTGAGTGCGGCGGCGACGGTCGTGTCGTGTGCGCATGCGGAGGCGGGTCTGGTGAAGCTGGCCGGCCGTTTTTTGTCGCTCGAGTGGAAGCGCTGGGGCGGGCTTGAGGACGGGGACGATGAGTGACGCGATGAGTGCTCGGGCGTACCAGTTCGATCGGGTAGACACGATGGAGACGCACGCTGGGAAGATCGTGCGTTTCGTGACGCATCGGAATTCGCGGGGGCTGGTGTTTGCGTTTCATTCGCCGTTGGGGGACGGGGTGCTGACGTGTTCGATTTGCGCATCTGGAGTGCGCGTGTGGGTGCCGTCGGGTGAATGAGTTAGAGCGGGCGGCGTACGTTGCGAAGATGCGCGCGTTGGGCCGCAAGGGCGGGAACGCGACAAAGCGTGTTGCAGGCGGCCGTCATCTGGCGGAGATCAGCGCGCTGGGCGTTGCGGCGCGGCGCGCTGGACAGAGCGCGGAGGACGCGGCGCTGCGTCGGCGTCTTGCGGGCGATATCGCGTGATCCGCACTTTCGTGGTCGAGCGCGATCAGTGGCATGACGAGCGCCCGATGTACGCGCCGCAGCCATTCAAAGCGACCATCTCGATTGAATGCGCCGACGATTGGGACATCAACCCGTGGGAGTTGCTTGCAATCGTTGGTTCGGCAATGCGTGGAGTTTGCGCGAGGGTGTCGTCGATTCGTGAGGTTCCGCCGTCGTGACCGACCCCGTTCTCGTGCTGGCGATCGCGGCGCTCATTATAGCAATGGGCGTCTTTGTCGTGGCGCTCGCGATTGCCGGCTGGTGGTTCGCGCGGTCGTTGACGGCGCTGGCCGCGGGCGCGCTGAACTTGCGGCAAGTGCGAGCGGTCGACGACGCCGGCGCCGGTGAAGCCGAGCCCGTTGTGGTGGCGCCGATTGCGGAGACCCCGCCGGTTGAGAGTGGAAAATTGAACACGCGCAGCCGGCTCTCGCAGATGGATGACGCGGATTTAGCAGCCGCGATTCAGGACGTCAAGGTGATTACATTCGACGATAACAACGGGATTGAGGGCGACGTCGCGCCGATCCCGGGCGGCGGCCGCGGGGTGTACGCGTGAGCGAGAAGCGTGACCCATCGCAGAGCATTGCGCCCAAGGTTGCGGCCGGCCGGCGCGAGCGTGCGGAGCGGATCGAGTTGGCCAAGATCGATTCGCCGGAAATCAAGACGGCCGCGTTTGCCGCGGGCTTTATGGCGTTTCCGATCAACCGAATCAAAGCGTACCTGGATGTGTATCCGGACGAGGCCAATCTTTCGGACAAGGAGCTGCGCCAGCGTTCGCTCGACATGCTATACACGCCGCAAGTGCAGAAGCTGCTCGAGCCGTATCTTGATAAGTTCGACGAGCAAAAGAGCCGGATTTTTACGCATCTGCTGACGATGGCGCTGAACACGGAAGACCCGGTGACGGCGCTGGGAGCGATCGATCGCATCTCGAAAATATGCGGTTGGTTTGCGCCGGTCAAGGTTGAGACGTCCGGCAAGACGCTTAACATCCACCAGATATTCAAAGACCCCGATGCCGTGTCGGAAGCGCTGGCGTTGATGTCGCACGAGCCGGGCGCAGCGACGGCGATTCCTTCGGACGCTCGTACTGACCACGAGAAGCGTCGCGCCAAGTTCGGCGTGACGATCGATGCGGAGGAAGTCGAATGATCGGGCAGCACTTCACGGAAAACTTTCCGACCAGTGTCGCTGCGCGATCGGCGGCGCGCCGGCTACGCGGGTCGCTGCGCTTGAGCACGGCGACGGTGCGTTGCAGCATTTGCGATGCGTATCATATCCTTGCGAACGATAATCGCATCGATAAGACCGACCGCCTCATTCTCACGAAAGTCGCGATGGGGTTGCGCGCGCACGAGATCGCGCTTGACTTAGGGCAAACGCAATCCCAGGTCACATGGCGCATTCGAGATTTACAGGTGGCGTTTGACGCGCTATCGCGATCGCATCTTATAGCGCTCGCGATTTTTTTTGGACTGATCGATGTTTCTGCTATTGCCCTATGCGACACACGGAAGCGAGTTCTCCATGGCTAGTACGAATGGACCCATTACCCCGACCGATGCGCAGATCGACGAGCGCGCAAAACGCGTCGTCTTCTTGGGCCTGACGGCGCTCGAAGAAATGCTCAGCCCGGCCGGTGCGCCGATGAACTACGATAAGCTCAGCGCCGTATCGGCCGCGGTGCAGGCCGGCACGGAAGCGATGCTGCCGCCGCCGGATAGCAAAGACGACAACGAAGACTTTGACTAACCTGCGAACGTAGCCGATCAGGCCAACGAACTTGGTCGGCGTCTTGAGCGGTACAAAGTCGATGCGCGCTACGGCATCGAGACGTTCTATAAGATCCTCGATGGCAAGAAGCGCAAGATCGTCCCGCTCCGCTTTAACGAAGCGCAAATCAAGTTCGATCATCTGCGCAACTCGTTTATCAAACGCGGCAAGCCGATCCGTATTGTGGCGTGCAAGTCGCGCCGGGCCGGGCTGTCGACGGTAACCGAGGCGTTCGTGTTTCACGACACCACCACGAACGAGAACACCGGCTCGCTGATCGTCGCGAACCAAGGAACGCCGTCCGAGCAAGTGCTCAAGATGTGCACGACCTACTGGCAGCACATGCCCGAGACAATCGCGGGCCTGCCGTTCCGGCCGCGCTTCCCGTCGGCGTATAACAACAACCCGCCGAAAGACCGGCTTGAATTCCCCGACATCAATTCGCGGATCGTAATTGCGTCCGCGCGCTCGATCGATCAACATCTGGGCGCCGGCTTTCACAACATCCATGCGACCGAGGTATCGCGCTATAAAGACGGCACGGATATGTTCCGAGCGCTGTCGCCAACGCTGACGGACGATCCGCTCTCGATGCTCGTGCAAGAGTCAACGCCGAACGGCAAGGTCGGCACCGGCCGCTATTTTTACGACCAGTGCATGCAGGCCAAGGAAAACGCCGAGCAAGGGAATTGGGAGAACGAAGCAACGCGGCTGCTGTTCATCACGTGGATGGAGATGACCAAATCGTTCGCGCTGCCGTTTGAGAATGACGATAAGCGGCGGGCGTTCGCGCATTCGCTTGGTGCCGACGAGCTCGACCTCGTGCGCCGGTTTCCGCAGTTAGAGCTCGAGCAACTGCTCTGGCGCCGCGCAACGCTGCAGCGCAACCCGTTCAATACCGACCCGGAACTCTTTGACCAGGAATATCCTTGCCTCGTTTACGGCACCCTCGTCGGAACGAATGTCGGCATTTTGCAGATTGGCGAAGTTCCGGCCGGCGCACAAACGGCGCTGGGCACCGTGCGCGAGTGGCGCATGACTGGGGTTCACGAGTGCGTGCGTGTCGAGACTTCGATGGGCTACACCATCGAGGCGACCCTGACCCATCCAATCGCAACGACGGACGGCTTGTTTGTCATGGCCGGCGAGTCGCTTGGCCGCGAGATTGAGCTGCAAGCGCCGCGTCTCGCGGATTCCGAGCACGTAGTCCGTTACCATCCGTTGCCGGTTGTCGAAGCGCGGGTGGCGATTAGCCCGCTGTTCGCGCGCTTGCTGGGTTATTATATGGGTGACGGCAGCCTGTACGGCGCGACGTTGGAGTTCGCGTGCTCGGCAATCGACCAAGATGTTGTTGCTGATGTGCGCGCTTTGATCGAGCAATTCTTCGGCTCGACGGCGATCGACACGATCGGCCCCAAAAAAGGCTGCACGCGCATCCGCCACAACTCGACGACGACGCGCGACGTGCTGCTCGCGCTTGGCGTAGCGCGTATCGAAAAACATGCCAAGCGCGTTGTGTGCGTTCCGGAATGCATCTTCCGATCGCCGCGGCCGGTCGTGCGCGAGTTTATCCGCGGATTATTTGAAGCTGACGGCTGGATATCGAAAACCAAGAACACGGTCAAGTTCTTCACCAAAGACGAAAAGTTCAGTCGTGACGTGCAAGTGCTCTTGTTGGCGTTCGGGATCCACTGCAACCGTCGACGCGTGTTCAAAAAGGGCGCGGTCATCTCGCATCCGGGTTACGAGATAACGCTGTGGTCGCTAGACGCCCAAAAGTATATGGCCGAAGTCGGCTTTACGAGCGCGCGCAAAAACGCTGCCCCGGTGCTTAAAAGTGGCTCGGGGCGCACGCCGCGGGTCGTCGGGATGAAGGATACGGTCGTCGCCGTTACGCCGATCGGCGAGCAACCCGTCTACGACATAGAAGTTTCCGGCCAGCACATCTTCGATGCCAATGGCATCCTGGTGCACAACACCGACCTCGCTAGTGCGTTCCTTTCCAGCGGGTCAATGGTTTTCGGGCGCAAGCACATCAAGCGGCTCTTGACGCGCGTGTGCGAGCCGATCTGGCGCGGCGACGTGTTCTGGGGCGACGACGATGAGGAGCAGCGCCGTAACCCGCACATGGCCTGCCGCAAGCCGCACGTGCTTACCCGGGCCGATGCGATGGCCGCCGGCCGCAAGTCGCATACCAACGAACGCACGTACAACAACCTCAAGGTTTGGAAATGGCCGACCAAGGGCGATCGGCTTTTTGTGTGCGGTGACGTTGGCGGCGGCGATCCGGATACGCGCTACGGCGACTACTCGGTGCTTGCCATCTGCCGGATGGACGACACGTTCGACGGCCGTGATGAAGTTATTATGACGTGGCGCGGTCATCTCAACCCGGTGTACTTCGGCGAGCTGTCCTCGGCGCTGAGCTGGTGGCTGCTCAAGAAAGTCGGCGACTCGGTACGTTCGCCGGAACTGGTGCTTGAGTGGAACGGCCCCGGTGTATCGGCCAATACGACGATCGACCGGCAGAATCTGTATCCGCATACGTTCCGCTACATTCAGCCGGGCGTGCACGGGCAGCCGAAGACCAAGCACATCGGCTGGGAGTCGAACGCGAAGACCAAACCGCAGATGGTGAACTTCACGCAGCGCCACATCGAGCTCGACCGCATTTGGATTGGCGACGAGCTCATGGTCGAGGAGCTGTCTTCGTATCGGCAACTCGATGACTACGGCGATTCTTCGAGCTACGGCGGTGACGCCGGCACGCACGACGATAGCGTGACGGCCTTGGAGATTGGGATCGTGCGGATGCGCCAGGAGGCCGGCACGAACGAGCTGGTGCCGGTGATCTACACGGACGAGAACCTCGAGCATGATGACCAACGCGATGACGTGCCGTGGGACTCGATCGCGGAGCGGGCGATGGAATTGGGCTCGGCAGACGACGAAGACGACGAAGAACTAAATTATTGGAGCGGCTAGAGTTTTCTAAATTTTGCGCAAGAAAGTTTCCGCGCGCCCGTACGGTATGCTCGTGCCGAGATACGAGTGCGTGTGCCCCGTTCATGGGCAGCATGAAGTCTTTTCCGTGCCGTCCATCGCGCGCTCGGGCGCCGTTCCTTGCGCTGATTGCTCCATGGATTCGCCTCTCGCGTTCGTGCCGGCCATGCTGCCGAACGTGCGCATCGATTCCGCCGGCGAAGACCTTGCGGCCGCGGTGAACCCTGGCCGCGCGGCGGACGGGACGAACCGTTTCAACCTGGGCCTGCGCGGCGTCGAGACGTCTCTGGGACGCGATGCCAGCGGCAAAGAGCGATTGGCGTATCGCCCGATCAGCAACGCCGAGGTTGGCTCGAATCAAAACGCCCGCGAGCTTGCGGCGCGCCACAACTTAACGCCGATCGAATCCGGCCGATACCGCAGTTTACGATGACAGGAGCCCGTATGTTCAAACGATTGCCCGGCCTAGCCCTTGCGCTTGCAGCGTCGCTAACGGCGGCGCCGGCACAGGCCGCGCTCGTTCCAAGTGTGTCGATCACGGTCGGCGTTCCGGTCGGTGGATCGCCTGGGGCCAATCGAACGATTCACGGGTTCATCACGCTCTCGCCGACCGACACGTACGTCACGGGCGGGCTCACGCTCATCCCGCAGCAGATGGGCTTCAGCAATCAAATCGCGTACATGCAGCTCGGGTCGCCGAGTGGTGCGTATGAAGTGTACGGCACGGCAGCCGGCGGCGTAGCGACAATCCGGTTTTTGGCCCCGCTCTCGGGCACCTCAAACGTTAGCTCCGGCGCCACAACCAAGGTTGTCACGCCGGGCGCGGCACTCACGGCCAACACACCGATTCTGTGTTCGCTCAACGACGGCGCAACGGGCGGCGGTGGCACCGGCACCTGGCCGGTGACGGACGCCGTATCGACTTGTGATTACACTTCGGCTACCACGTTTACGCTTACGGTCATTTCCGCGGCGCCGACCGGCGGCGGCAATTTCGTTTGGACGCTCCCGAACGTCTCCGGTGAGATCCCGGCCGGCTCCGCTGTCGGCAGCATCGTTATCCCGTTCGTTGCAAATGGCACGTAATTAGGCCCACATGGGCATAACGCGCGCCGATCGCGCAAGTAACCTCGTTGACATCGAGGTCTGGAACGCGCGCAAACGCGACGCCGCGCTCGGCCGCGAGGCTACCCGCGACGACAATTCGGACGACGACCTCAGCGAAGATCAGCAAAAAGAACTAGAAATCGCGCGCTGGTGTATGCAGCTCTTGCGCGATTCCGAGCGCGCGCGCGAGCCGTACGAAGCGTTTGAAGATTGCTGGGACATCTTTAACGGCAACGTGTGGCCGTCCAAGTACCCGGTCTGGAAAGCCAAGATCACGCTCAATAAAATCCGAGCGTTCATCTGGTTCATGCAAGCGGTTATGACCGACCAGAAGCCGCGGATCAACGTCGAGCCGCTGTCGAAGGCGTCGACTCAAGCCGCGAAGATTCTGGGCAAGCTGGTCGACCGCGATTGGGACGAGAACGACGCGCAGAAGTACATCGCGTTGGCCGTTCTGTACGGCCTCATCTTTGGCACCGGCTTTCTCAAGATCACGTATAACCCGGACGCTGCCGGCGGTAAGGGCAAACACGAGTGGTCGGCGCCCGTGCCGTATCGCATTTGGACGAATAAGACCGCAACGTGCCCCGAAGACGCGGATCACATCATCCACATCGAGGAGCAAACGATGTCGTGGGTAGCGCGCAACTACCCTGAGAAATACGCGACAGTGCGCAAATTCAAAGGCGCGCACGTCTCGTCGCGTAGCGAGGGCGCGGGCGCTCGCGATCCCGTGCGCGAGGGATTCGGCGACTCGCGGCTGCCGATCGAGAACGCCGTGCGCACAGCGATCAATAACGTCATGCAAGACTTGGGCAAGCCCAGTCGCAACATGGACGATAACGACACGATCGACGTCGGCGAGTTCTGGTTCCATGACGTAGAGACCGAAGACTACGAGCGCCAGAAGATGATCGATGGCAAGCCGGGCATGAAAGACGACATCGATGCCGATGGCCTGCCGGTGCTGCAAATCTCCGGCTACGCGATCGGGATGTCGGAGATCGACGGGCAGCCGTTCAGCTATCCGAAGTACAAGATCAAGCAAGTGCCGGATATGGAAACCGCCACGCGGTTGAAGTACCCGAACGGCCGGCTCGTCGTTATGTGTGGGCCGGTAGTCGTGCGCGACATTCCGAACCCGTTTCAAATCGATGGCTTTCCGTTTGCTTCATGGCGCAATCAAGACGTTGGCGCAGCGTGGGGCACGGGCGAACCGCTTGGGCTCAAGGACGGAAACGTCGCGATCAACCGGCTCATCTCGCAGGCGTACGACATCATCGAGAAGACCGGCAACCCGCAGCTCAAATACAAAAAGGGTTCGGGCCTCGATGTGCGATCGCTCAAGAACAAACCGGGCTCGATCATCTCGCTCGATGAAATCGACGCGCTGCAAATGCTCGAAACCAAGCCCATTCAGCCGGCGCATCTCGAGCTCGTATCCGTGTTGAAGGGGTTTCTCGGTGAAGTGGCTGGTTTGCAAGATGCAGTCATGGGCGCGGCGCAGGCAAGCAACACGGCGTTTGCAACAGTTGATAGTCTTCAAGAATCAGGAGCAGCTCCTCTGCGTGCTCGCGTGCGGGGGATGGAGCGAATGGTTGGACGCGCGGGGAAGCTGCGGGTGCAGCTCATCCAGCAATTCGATCGCGCCGACCGTCCCATTCGCGAGCGCATCAATAACCAAGCGCCGGCGCCAATAGCGGATGAAGACGGCGAGCCGATCGCCGTACCGATGCCAATCGACGCGGTGCAAACGCGTTTCACCGAGTACAAGCAAGCCGACATTCAAGGCCGCGTTGAGTTCACGATCGTGCCCGACTCGTCGATGTCCGTGTCCCCGGCCGGCCTGAAGAACTTTTACTTGATGCTTTACGATAAGCACATCGTCGATCAGCAGGCCGTGCTCGATAAGCTCAAGATCGACGACGGCGAGTTGATATTGAACCGGATGCAAAAAGCGGCCGCC
Organism: Candidatus Velthaea sp.; assembly: GCA_965214335.1. Taxonomy (GTDB): domain Bacteria; phylum Vulcanimicrobiota; class Vulcanimicrobiia; order Vulcanimicrobiales; family Vulcanimicrobiaceae; genus Velthaea. Next base: position 45,651 of record CBDCBO010000001.1, read on the forward strand.
GCGGCCGCGCAGCAAAAAGCCGCGAGCAAAGCAAAGCCCGGCCCGGCGCCGCGGCCGGGTGGCGGCAGCAAAGGCACGCCGTCGCCGCCGAGTCAGATCCCATCGCGCAAGCAGAACGCAGGAGTGAGATAGCATGGCCGGTTTAGGCGCAGCGTACAAAGACGCCGTTGGCGGAATGATGGGCGGCGGGATGCCGCCGGCATCCAAGTTTCCGGGTGGGCCGCCCCCGCCGACCGGAATCGGCGCAATGGACACGGGCGACGCCGGCACGCCACGCGCAACGGCTGCCAGTGCAATTATGCAACTGCGCAAGCTGGTGGATGCGTATCCGGAGATGGGCGACCGCGTCGATGGGATGATCAGCGAGATCAAGTCGGCGACTTCCGATAGCGCGAAGCCGACGACCGAGCCGATGGGCGGCGATGACTTGCCGCCGCCGGAAATGCCGCCGCTGCCGATGGGCGGCGCAGGCGCTCCGCCCGGTGCACCGCCGGGGTTGCCGCCGCTCCCGATGTGAGCTGTTCCAGTCACGAAAGCCGCTCGCTTCTAAATTTTGCGGGCGGTTTTTTTTGTGCCCGGATACGCTCCGTTCGTAAGAATCCAAGACGGAAGGAGGGTTGATATTTTATGGCACGTCGGAAAAAGAAAGAGCATCACGGCGCATCACGCAAGGCCGAACGCGGTCTGCGACGTGGGGGCAAGCGCAAGGGCGGACGCAAGGGCGGACGCGGGCGCAAACGGATGGGAGCACGCCGTTAGTCCCTGGTCTTAGTGCTACACAGCAGAACGGCGCACGGCGAGTATCAACCCTCGCCGTGCATCGCTCCGTAAACGAAAGAAGCAATGGCTGACGACCTCAAGCCTTTGCCCGTTGCAAACGACGCGGCATTAGAGCAGATCGATAATCTCGGGTCCGACTATCGTAGTACGGACTTCGATGGTGCGTTAAAGAAATCGACCGCTGACGCCAAGAGCAAAGCGCTGTCGGATTTTTCCGGCGCGCAGCCGACGGCGACCGAACCCGCGTCCGAGCATTCGGGAAGCGTCGACGACGATGCGCTAAAAGCCGCCGTTACGGCCGAGCCGATCGTTGACGCCGTTGCCGAGTCCACCTCAACCGATGTCGTAAAACCGGCAGCAACAAAGAAGCCCGAGCCCGCGGCCGCCGCCGCCGCTGAGCCGGCAAAGCCCGCCGAGCCCGCGCAGCCGGCGCCTAAGTCGTATGACCCCGCAGAGAAGTTCGCCTTAGCCGACGGCGTGGAAGTCACGCGTGAGCAGGTAGCGCAGAGCCTCCGCGAGCGGCAGCAATGGGGCCAAGCCGCGCAAACGTTCACCGAAGTTTTCCGCTGCACGCCGGAGCAAGCCAAACAGTTTTGGGCGCCGTATGTCGAGCGCCTTATTTCCGAGCCGAAGCTCGGTGCGCACATCGACGACGCGATCGCAACGTTCGATAACGCTGCGAAGCTGGCGTATATCGAGAAGTGCAGCAAGCACTACGACGAGCAAAGCCCGGCCGCCGCGCAGCCCGCCGCGCGTCCGCAGCCTGCGGCAATCCCGCCGGAGCTTGCGCGCGAGCTGAATGAAGCGCGCGCCTTCCGTGCGCAGTTCGAACAGCAGAACGCCGCGCAGCAAGTCGCTAAGGAAAAGAGCGACTTGGTTTCGCAGCATCCGCAGCTCGCGGACGAAGCGCTCATGCAGATTGTCGCGCAGCGCACGTTTGCCGTTCTCGGCGAGCAGCAGCGCACCGGCGCGCCGATGACGTATACGATGCGCGATGCGGCTCGTGACCTCAAGGCCGTGATCGATAAGTGGGGCAGCCCTGCGCAGCCCGCGGCTCCGGCCGCGAAGGTACCCGCGCTCAATACCAGTTCCGGGGCGTCGGCATCGACGCGTACACCGGTTGACATGAAATCGCGCAAGTTTGCGAGTGCCGATGAAGCTGTGGCTGATTGGGATCGCAACGTTGCCGGTGCTCTCGGATTCAAGTAGGAGTTTCGTAAGTGGCATTTATCTCAACGTCGGAAATGAACGCCCTTACGGAGCGCAATCTCCGTGAGTCGATCATCGATCAGCGCTTCCAATCGGCGACCATGCTGGGTATCTTCCGCGGCAAAAAGCGGCTGAAGCTCGAGGAGGGTGGCTCGATTATCTCGCAGCCGATCCTGTCGCAGATCAACGGCACGGCGCAATCGTACTCAGGCGCGGACGTGCTCAATGCAACGGCGCAAGAAGAATTCACGGCGTACGAGCTGGCCTATAAGCAGGCCACCGTATCGGTCGTGATCACCGGCCTGCAGCGCGAGCAGAACAACGGCCGGTATCAGTCGCTTGACTTTGTTAAGAATAAGCAAGAGTCGGCGCTGCTTGCGTTGTTTAAGTTGCTGGCCGGCTTCGTGTTCGCGGACGGCTCGGGCAACAGTGGCAAGGATTGGGACGGGTTCCTGGGCGCGATCAATAACGCGAACGGGTTCAACAATTATCTCGGCATCGATCGCACGGCGAACCCGTGGTGGCAGGCGCAAGTCTTCGACCCCGGCGTTCCGACGCCGCTGTCGGCCGGCTCGATGATGACGCTGTTCATGGCGACCAAAACCGACGAAGAAGTCATCGATTGTATTTCGACGACCAAAGGCGGCTATCAGCAGTATTGGAACTTGCTGACCCCGGGCGAACGCTACGTCGACGACGTGATCGGTAACCTCGGCTTCTCGAATCTCGCGTTCCAGGGCAAAGCCGTGGTGGAAGATTCAAACAACCCGAGCGGCACGATGTACTACTGGAACCTCGAGCATTGCCGCATGATCGTGCATCGCAATAAGAATTTCATCTTCCGGCCGTTCCAAGAACCGGACAATCAAGACGTTCAAATCGGCCGTTGGATTGTGTACGGTAATTTCGAGGATCGCAAACCAAGCGCTTCCGGAGTTTACCGGAACATTCTCAACGCGTAGCTGTCGGAGTAGGGGAGTAGCATCATGGCTAAGGGTTCACGCGCAGCCGAAGAAAAGAACGGCTCGAAATCCAAAGACACCAAAGTGGCGGACATCAAGACCGCGAGCAAGACGCTGGCCGATGCTGAAGACTTCAGCATGGGATACGGCGACACGATGCAGCACCACATTAACGGCGGCCGCGGAAAGAGCAAGCTCTAAACATGCCGCGCAAGTTTGACGATCCAGCGTTCGCGCAAAAGGCGGGTTGATTACAATCGATATTCAGCAGGGCAATGACCTTTCGACCGATGGGCGTTCAACGCGTCGGTTCACCACCGGCTTCCGGCCGTCGTTCGGTTCTTCGTACGCGCTCGGGCAGCTCGTTAAGATCGCGTCGCAAGACTTGCAGGCGTACTCGGACGGCAACACGGTTGTGCCGGCGACGACGACTGCCTCCAACCGCAACATTCAGGGTCTCGTAAGCGAGGACTGGAAGGGCTTCGACGGCACGCTCGGCACGCCGGCCGCTGTCGCTGGAACGCTGACGGCGTATAACGCGCTCGGCCGCGGCACGGAGATGGTCAAGGTTACGACTTGGGGCTATCACCCGGCGGCGCTGATCGACAACGTCAACGGAATCGCGATCGTCAACGAGACTGAACTCATCAACTCGACCTCATCGGCCGGGCGTTTGATGGGCGTGACTCCGGCGGTCACCTCGATTGGGGCGATCGCGGGCGCGGCATTCTTGCCGGCGGCCGGTATTGGTTCATCGCTCGGCGCCGGTGCGCTGGCCGCAGCGACGCAGACCGTTACGATCGCGGGTACTCCTGCGGCCGGCGACACCATCTCGGTTACGGTGCAAGTGCCGTATGCCGGCACGCCGTTCAATCTTCCGTATACGCCCGGCATCGTCAACACGCAAACGTTCACGACGCCGCCGCTTAGCGTGGCGCAGGCGGCTTCGGTCACCACCGCGGCTGCGGCGACCGTTGCGTATCTTAACGCGCAGTCGACGTTCGCGAAATTCTATCTGGCCTCGAACGTGGCCGGCGTCATCACGATCACGGTCGTCCCGAATCCGTTC
>CBDCBO010000002.1:0-102963 GCA_965214335.1 Candidatus Velthaea sp.
CTCGCCCCAGACACTGGTTCAGTTGCTCAAGCAACTGCTCAAGCTCTGCGTCGTGGTTGCGATCGTCTATTCGCAGGTCAACGACCGGATGAGCCTGTTTTACTCTCTGGCCCATGCGTCGCCGATGACGATCGTCATGTCGGTCGAGGACGTGGTCTACGGGATCGGCATCCGGTTCGGCATATGGCTCCTGATTCTCGGCTGCGCCGACTACGCGTGGGAAAAATGGCGGCTCGAGCAATCGCTCATGATGAGCAAAACCGAAGTCAAGGAAGAAGCCAAGCAAGCCGAGGGCAGTCCCGAAGCCAAGGCCGCCGTCAAGCAGCGTCAGCGCACCGCCGCTCGGCGGCGCATGATGGCCGCGGTTCCGCGCGCCACCGTGGTGGTCACCAATCCCACCCACTTCGCAATTGCGCTGGAATGGGATGATACCAAGATGGCGGCGCCCGTGCTCGTCGCCAAAGGCGCCGACCTCATGGCCAAGCGGATCCGCGAACTCGCGGCCGAGCACGGTATTCCGATCATGGAAAACCCGCCGCTGGCACGTACGTTGTACGATAAAGTAGCGCTCGACTCGCCGGTGCCGCCGAATCTATACGCGGCCGTCGCCCAAGTGATCGCCTTCGTGTACAAGCTCAAAAACCGGACCGTTGCCTAACGCGCGCCGGTCGCGGGTATGCGGCTATTGGAACGTGGCGATCGTGCCGATAGCAGCAGTAACGTGATTTTGGCAATGACGCAATGGCCGTAAACGGGACTGCTGCTCGCTCGATGAGCATCGGTGAACGGATCGCGGGATCGGCTCATATCTGGGTCGCCGCAGCTTCGGTGCTGCTCGTGATTCTCATGATCGTGCCGGTATCGCCGTGGGTGCTCGACCTGCTGCTTTCGCTCAACATCTCGCTGGCGCTGGTGATTTTGTTGACGACGCTTTACACGGTGAATGCGCTGGCGTTCAGCGTGTTTCCGACGTTGCTGCTGATCATCACGTTATTCCGGCTCTCGCTCAACATCACCGGCACCCGCTCGATCCTCTTGCACGGGTACGCGGGCGAAGTCATCGAGGCATTCGGCAACTACGTCGTCGGCGGCAATTACGCCGTCGGTATGGTCATCTTCGCTATTTTGCTGATCATTCAATTCATGGTGATCACGTCGGGTGCCGGCCGTGTCGCTGAAGTCGCCGCGCGCTTCACCCTCGATGCGATGCCCGGTAAGCAGTTGGCGATCGACGCCGACCTCAACGCCGGGCTCATCACCGAAGCCGATGCCCGGCAACGCCGTAAAGACATCCAACGTTCGGCCGACTTCTACGGCGCGATGGATGGTGCGTCGAAGTTCGTGCGCGGCGACGCGGTCGCTGCGATCATCATCGTTTTCGTCAACATCATCGGCGGCTTCGTCATCGGCGTCTTCCAGCAAGGATTGCCGCTCATGGTCGCTCTGCAGCGTTACACGCTCTTGACGATCGGTGAAGGCATCGTCACGCAAATTCCGGCGTTGCTCATTTCGACGGCAACCGGTATCATCGTGACGCGCGCCGCGGCCGAAGGCTCGTTCGGAACCGAGCTCACGAGCCAACTCGTACAACAGCCGAAAGCCTTAGCGATCGCGGCCGGTTTGCTGATTCTCTTCGGGCTCTTTGGTTTACCGCCGCTGTTCATGTTCAGCATGGCGGCGGTCATGATCGCACTATTTTTCCGCCAGCGCAAGCTGCATCTCACGACCGGCAAGCCGGCGACGATCTCCGGCGGCGCGACAGCGGCGGGCGGCAGCGCGACGCCGGCCATCAAGCCGGCTGAGTCGGTCGTTCCGCTGCTGGCGTACGATCCGATGGAACTCGAGATTGGGTTCGGCCTCATTCCACTCGTCGATGTCAGTCAAGGCGGCGATTTGCTCGAGCGCATCACGATGATTCGGCGCCATGCGGCGCGCGAGCTTGGTATCGTCGTGCCGCCGATCCGCGTACGCGACAATCTGCAGCTCAAGCCGGCCATGTACATCATCAAGATTTATGGTTTGGAAGTCGCGCGTTCCGAAATCATGGTCTCACGTTTGCTGGCGATGAACCCAGGCACGGCGACGCTCGAGATCGAGGGTATCGCGACGACCGAACCGGCGTTTAACCTGCCCGCGCTGTGGATCTCGGAAAGCGCCCGCGGCGACGCCGAGATGGCCGGCTACACCGTCATCGATCCCACCAGCGTGATCGCCACCCATATTACCGAGGTGATCAAGTCGCATGCGCCGGACTTGCTCGGCCGCCAAGAGACGTCGGCGCTGCTCGATAACGTCAAAGCGCACTATCCCGTCGTCGTCGACGAAATCGTGCCCGGTCTGCTCACCGTCGGCGAAGTTCAACGCGTCCTGCAGAACCTGTTGCGCGAGCGCATTCCGATTCGCAACTTACTGCTCATTCTTGAGAATCTCGCCGACGGCGCGCGGGTGTCCAAAGACATCGATTTCTTGACCGAGCGCGTGCGCGCGGCGCTGGGCCGGCATATTTGCGCTGAATACGCTGAGAACGGCCTGCTCTCGGTGATCACGCTCGACCCGCGGCTCGAAACCTTACTGGGTGAGGCCGTCCGACGCGGTGAGGATGCCTATGCGTTACTCGATCCGGCCACCGTCGGCAACATTTACGCGTCGCTGACGCGCCAGATGCAGGCTGCCCAGCAGAGCGGCTTAGCCCCGATCGTGCTGTGTTCGCCCGCGGTTCGGCTGGCGCTCAAGCGCCTCACCGAACGCGCCGCGCCGCAACTCGTCGTACTGTCGTACAGCGAAATCGCGCCCGGATTGCGCGTCGAATCGATCGGTCAAATTTCAACCACCGACGACGTCGCCGCCGCGGTTGCGGTATGAACTTATTACGCGCGCTCGGTATCGGCGTTCGACCGGCGCCGCCGCCGCCTGAGAACCGGCGCGTGCGGGCGAAATTACCCGAAGTCAACGCTTTTGTCGATCTCTTGGTCGGCACGAACCGGACGCGCGTATCGGTTGCGATCGATGCCGTCGATTCGAACGAAATCATTACACGCCATGTTGCCGGCTTGGCCGCCGGTATGGCGGCCGACTTTCTCTATACCAACTCGCTGGGCAAGTTCCGATTTGTTACGGTGTGTACGCAAGCCGGCTCTAAAAAGCGCATTTTCAATTACCCGAAGCGGTTAAGACGCTCGAGGCGTTCGGCAATCGGCGGGCCCAACCGCGCGTCCCGTGGATCATTCCGGTGCAGTGGCGATATGCGCCCGACGGTGAGGGTTTCGGTGATTTTCTCGATGCTTCGATGATGGATGTGAGCCGCGGCGGCGCATCGCTCGTTGTCGGTCGTGAACTCAAGCCGGGTACGCAGGTCGAGGTGCGATTTATGATCGAATCGAAAGACCAACCGTTAACCGAAATCGGGCAGGTCGTGCGAGCTGCGAAGATCGAGACGTCCGATAGGAATTCGGCGGGAATCCGGTTTCTCGCAGTCGATCCCGAAGACGAGCGAATGCTTGACGAATTCATTGTCGAGCGGCAGCAATTGCGGCGCAGTCGCGGCATCGTATAAGGCGGCGGCTGCTCAGCCCGAGGCGAGGACGATCCCATGATCACGCAAACATTGCATCTCTCCGACCTGCAAAAAGATGCGCTCAAAGAAGTCGGCAACATCGGCGCCGGCCATGCCGCGACGTCGCTTTCGCAGTTGCTCAACACGACGATCAAGTTGAGCGAGCCGTCGATCGACGTCATCAAGTTTCGCGATCTGTCAGCACGCGTCGGTTACGAGAACCGGCTCGTCGCGGCGTTACACATGTACGTGCGCGGCGAGGCTCCCGGACAAATGGTCGTGCTGTTCGATCGCGAGTACGCGCTCGACTACGTCAATAACTTTATCCGCCGCGTCATCGGCGACATCCGCATCTTCGATTCAATCGTCGACTCGACGCTCAAAGTGCTGGGCAATATCATGGCCGGCGCGTATCTGACCGCGCTCGATTCGCTCAGCGGTGTGAGTTTGGTGCCGTCGGTTCCGACCCTGTCGTACGGAACGGTGCATGCCGCGTTTCGCAGCCTGATGTCGATTTTGCCCGATCAAGACGTGTTCCTGATCGAGTCGTCCTTTCTCGACGAGGAGCGCGATGTATCGGGCCGGTTCATCTTGATTCCGGAGACCGGATCGTTACACGCGTTGCTGGCCGCCTTCGGCGTCGATTGACCGCGCGCCGGCGGCGCATTCCTTAACCTGACCTTCGCTCGACAACTCACAAATAGCGGCCGGGGTGCCGAAAGTCCAAGAGTATTATGTCGACGAATGACGATTTTTCGACCGCACCGAGTTCGTGCAGTACTTCCGCGACGAGACGGAGGAGCTGCTGCAGACGATCGATTCGGATTTACTGCGCTTAGAGCGCTTCGTCGACGTCGGTACGATCGACGTCGAGATCGTCAACGCGCTGTTCCGCGCGCTGCACACGGTCAAGGGCAGTGCCGGCATGCTGGACTTCAAAGAAGTTCAAGAAGTCGCGCACAAACTAGAGAATTTGTTCGATCTCTTGCGCAAAGACCGGATGCCGCTCTCCGAGAACTGCATCAATATCCTATTCGAAGGCCGTGACTTCCTGACCGACCTCGTGCACGCCGCGGTGGGCAGCGGCGACGCGCCCGAAGGCGTTACGGCGTTCATGGCGCGGCTCGATGAATTTGCCTCTGTGTATGAATCGACGGCGGTCGCCATCGAAGGCAAACGGCCCGAACCCGGGGCCGAGCAGGCCGAGGCCATGGCGGAAATCGACACCGCCCAAGTCGACGCGTTCGAGGCTGAAGTCGCGCGTTTATTAGCAGCGGCAAATGCCGCCACCAGCGCCGGCCGCCGCCCCGCCGGCCGCCGTTCCCGCCGCGGCGAGCGCACCGGCCGTCGCGGTGCCGGCCGCCGCCGCAGCGGTCGCAGCCGCCGCCAAACCGGCAACGCCGGCTGCCGCGGCAACGCCGGCGGCAAAGACGCCGGCAGCTACGGCGGGTGCCAAGAATCAGACGATCCGGGTCGACATCGAGCGGCTCGATAGTCTGCTCAACCTCGTCGGCGAGTTGGTCATCAACCGCACCCGGATCTCGGACATCGCCAGCACGCTGGCGCGCAACATCAACGACGGCGGCGCCAAGAGTGACGTCGGCGCATTGGCTAAAGATCTGGCCGAATCATCGGCGCTGCTGGCCCGCACGACGAACGAAATTCAAGAGTCGATCATGAAGGTCCGAATGGTCCCGATCGGCGGCGTGTTCGACCGCTTTCCGCGGATGGTGCGCGACCTTGCAAAAACACGTAAAAAAGAAGTCACGCTCGAAATCAACGGCGGCGACACCGACCTCGATAAAACCATCGTCGACGAAGTCGGCGAGCCGCTCATGCACTTGGTGCGAAACTGCGTCGATCACGGCATCGAAGAACCCGAAGCGCGCGAAGCCAAAGGCAAGCCGCGCGTCGGCGTCCTGCAGCTCAACGCCTATCACGAAGGCAATCAAGTCATCATCGAAATCGTCGATGACGGCGGCGGTATCCCGGTCGACAAAGTGCGCGCGAAGGCGATCAAACAGGGCCTGCTGAGCGAAAGCGACCGGCCGACCGACCGCGAGATCATGGAACTGATCTTCGCGCCCGGTTTTTCAACGGCCGAGCAGATCACCGACATCAGCGGCCGCGGCGTCGGGATGGAAATCGTCAAGAAAAACATCACCCGGCTCAACGGTGTGTTCGAGGTCGATTCGGCGCTCAACAAAGGTACCAAGTTCACCATCAAGTTACCGCTCACGCTGGCGATCATTCAGGCGCTGCTGGTGCGGGTCGCGGACGAGCTGTACTCGATTCCGCTCGATTCCGTCATCGAATCGCAACGCATCAACGCCAGCGACGTGCGCACCGTGCACGGCGGCGAAGTCATCACGCTGCGGGGTCAAGTCGTTCCGCTCATCCGGGTCGGCGAATTCTTCGAACTCGGCAATCCGCGCGATCCCGACAAGGTGATGATCGTGATCGTCGGTTTGCAAGGGCGTCAGGTTGGTCTGGTCGTCGACTCGTTTCAAGGCGAACAAGAAATCGTCATTAAGCCGCTGTCGGATGTCATCGGCGCGATTGCCGGGATCTCGGGCGCGACGATCCTGGGCAACGGTTCGATCTCGCTCATTCTCGACGTTCACTCGCTCGTTACGACGGCTCACAGCGCTCGCGGAACGGCCCGCGCGCAACTGACCGGCGTAGCATAGGCTCCGCCCGCACTTCAGCGCACGACACGCACACCAAGAGGCAACAACAATGGCAAGCATCGACGACAATATTCGGACCCAGCTTTCGGGCAAGACGCTGCAAGTGGTCACGTTCGCACTCGGCAGCGAGGAGTACGGGGTCGATATCGCTCAGGTCCAGGAAATCAACCGGATGGTCACGATCACTCACGTGCCGCGCGCGCCGCAATTCATGGAGGGCGTCATCAATCTGCGCGGCCAGCTCATTCCGATCATCGACCTGCGCACGCGCTTGGGCATGGGGCGCTCGGACGTCACCAAGAACACCCGCATCGTCGTCACCGAGATCGGCAGCAAGCGGATCGGAATGGTCGTCGACTCGGTGTCCGAGGTGTTGCGCATTCCGGTCGAGCAGATCGAGGACGCACCCGAGCTCGTAGGTGGAGTCGACACGGAGTACATTCGCGGCGTCGGTAAGATGGGCGACCGGCTCATCATCATGCTCGACCTCACGCGCGTCATCTCGGGCAACGAATCGGCCGAACTGCAAAAACTCGAAGCGGCGTAATCTTCGGCCGAGGCGCGCGACCGTTTCCGGCGAAACCATTCGCGTGACGAATATCGAGATGAACGTTCCGCCTGGTTCGGAGAATGGCGCCGCAGCGCCGGCCGCCGTTCGGAACGTCGTGTTGCAGCGGGCGCTCGTCGGCGCGGCAATCGCGGTGGTATCGGCCGCCGTAACCTTCTTCGTCGTTCGAAACTCGATGCGCCGGCCGCCGGTCGACGAAACGAGCGAGCGGATCCAGTCGCTGATCGACGAAGCGAACCGGCTCTTGCGCACCCTCGACGAGAAGAAAAACGGCTAAGCCGGCCGCTTGGCCGCCCGAGCCCGGGCAGGCGCCGGCGGCGGCGTTAGCGCCTGGAACGGTGGCCGACGTGACGTTTAGCGATTTGCTCGCGAACGGTCAGGCGGTCGGCCGGATCGGCGGGCTCGTTATCTTCGTGAGCGGACCACTACCGGGTGAACGCGCCGCGGTCCGCGTTACGAGCGTCAAGGCTAAGTACGCCGTCGGCGATGTGGTGGCGTACCACAGCCGCTCGGAGCAGCGCTCCGAACCGTTTTGTCCCGTGTTCGGCGTGTGCGGCGGATGCCAGGTGCAGCATCTGGCCTACCCGGCGCAGCTCGCCTGGAAAGAGCACATCGTGCGTAACGCGTTGCGCCGGATCGGCGGTTTTGCCGATCTGCGCGTCGAGCACCCGGTGGGTATGGCTCAGCCGCGCGCGTATCGTAACAAGATGTCGCTCGTCGTGCAGGCGGAACCCGGCGGCACGCGGCTTGGCTTCTACCAAGCTCGTTCGCACGAGCTGGTGCCGATCGCCGGCTGCCCGGTCGTCGTACCGCAACTCGATGCGGGCATCGCGGGCTTGCGCCGGGCCGCCGAGGATTCCGGTACGGCGCCGGCTTTCGCCGGCGTGAAGCACGCCACGATGCGCGTCGGGACCGCCTCCGGCCAGGCGGTCCTTTCGCTCACGACCGAGCGTCATTCGGCTGCGATCGCCGCGGCCGCGCCGGCGTTGGCGGCCGGCATTCCGGGCGTGGTCGGCATCTCGAATTCGTTCGAGCCGCGCAACGCGAACGCCGTGCTGGGCCGAAAGATGGCGTACGTGTGGGGCGCGCGCGAAATGGAAGAAGTGATCGAGGACGTGCGCTTCCGCGTGTCACCCGCGTCGTTCTTTCAAGTGAACAGCGAGATGGTCGGCAAGATATTTCGGTTCATGGAACCGGGCTTGCGCGGCGCACCGCGCCGGGTCGTCGACCTGTATTGCGGCGCCGGCACATTCGCCATCTTTTTTGCCAGCCGCGGCGCGCAGGTGGTGGGGATCGAGGAAAATCCGGCCGCGATTCGAGAAGCGAATCTCAATGCCGAACTCAACGCCGTCACCGGCCGTGCGCGCTTCATCGCCGGCCGCGTTGAAGGCGCCGTAGCGAACGCCGCCGGGCGCGACGCGTTGCGCGCTGCCGACATCGTGTTTCTCGATCCGCCGCGCAAAGGTTCCGACGAAGCGACCCTCGACGCCATCGCCGCCGCCGGAGTCGACAACGTGTGGTATCTTTCGTGCAATCCGGCGACGCTCGCGCGCGATCTCGCGGTGCTGCGCGATAAAGGCTATCGGCCCGCGATCGTGCAGCCGTTCGATATGTTTCCGCAGACCGGCCATGTCGAGACGCTCGTGACCCTCTACCGGGCCGGAACCGTCCCGATTGCGCTGCCTGCGGCCGCGGCGGCGCCGTGGCACGACGTTATTCCGGCTTGGCCGGGCGACGAACGCCTGGCCGGCGACGAGCTGGCCGGCTTGGGCGAGCCGTAACGTGTTTCACGGCATTGCGGCCGCAGTCCAGCTCATCGGGCTCGCCGTGGCGGCGATCGGCGCCGCGCGCGTGTTTCGGGCGCCGGCGCTGGCGGCCCGGCGGGCTGGGTTGTCGACGCCCGCCGCCCCGGCCGACGCCCAACGCTACACGCGCGGCCTGACTGATTTTTATCGTATTTCGGGCGCGATCGCGGTGCTGGCCGGAGTATTGCTGCTGCTCGTACCGATCTTCGCCGCCTAGCGGTGCACGACGTGCAGTTGCGGTAAGAGGCACGCCGCCCAACGTCGAATGTATGCCTGGTATGTCTTCGGATCGGATCGACGTTCGTCACGTCGCTAAACTCGCCCGGCTTGCGCTCACCGAAGCCGAGGTCGTCGAGTACGGCGATCAACTGGGGCAGTTGCTGGGCTTCGTCGACGAGTTGCGTGAACTCGATACCGATCGGATCGATCCGACCGCGCAAGTGATCGCATCGCGTAACGTCGTTCGGGCCGACGTTGTCGTTCCGGGCTTAGCGCAGGCCGAAGTGCTGGCCGCGGCGCCGCAGGCGCAGCAGGGGTTTTTTCGGGTGCCCAAGATTATCGCGGCGGCGCAGTAGCCGTGCCCGCAGCCGATTTTTTGAATCGTTCGGCGCGCGATATCGCGCGCGCCGTCAACGCGCGCGAACTGTCGGCGGTCGACATCGCGAACAGCGTGAATGCCGCCGTTCCGGCCGCGGATCGTGAACTGCACGCGTACTTGAGCTTCACGCCCGAGCTCATGCTCGAGCAGGCACGGCGCGCCGATGAACGGATAGCCGCCGGCCAAACGTTGCCGCTGGCGGGCGTTCCGGTCGCGATCAAAGACAACATGTGCCTGCGCGGCACACGCACGACGTGCGGATCGAAAATGCTCGAAGGTTGGGTCGCGCCCTATACCGCAACCGCGGTCGCGCGGTTGCTGGCTGCCGGCGCGCTGCCGATCGGCAAGACCAATATGGACGAGTTCGCGATGGGCAGCTCGTGTGAAAATAGCGCGTTCGGCGTGACCCGTAACCCGTACGACATGGATCGCGTCCCGGGCGGGTCGTCGGGCGGCAGCGCCGCGGCCGTGGGTGGCGCGCTGGCCACGATCGCACTGGGCAGTGATACCGGTGGTTCGATCCGTGAACCGGCGGCGTTCTGCAACGTCGTCGGCTTCAAGCCGACCTACGGTCGCGTCTCACGCTACGGTTTGATCGCCTTCGCTTCGAGCCTCGATCAGATTGGGCCGTTCGCGCGCACGGTTGAAGACGCCGCACTGACCTACGATGCGATTGCCGGCCACGATCCGCTCGATGCAACGAGTGTCGATCTGGCGGTCGAGGAGACCGCCGCGTATCTGCGCACCGACTTGCGCGGGCTGCGCGTCGGCATCGTGCGCGAGTTCGGTACCGCCGAGCTCGGCGCGCAGATCGATGCCTGCTATCAGCGGGCGTATGCCGATCTTGCGGCGCTCGGCGCCGAGCTCGTCGAGGTTGAACTGCCGACCGCCAAATACGGTCTGGCCACGTACTATCTGATCGCGCCGGCCGAATGCTCGTCCAACTTAGCGCGCTTCGACGGCGTACGGTACGGGCTACGCGTCGACGGCGCGGACGTCGGCGAAATGTACGAGCGGACGCGGGCTCACGGTTTCGGTCCCGAAGTCAAGCGGCGTATCCTTATCGGCACGTATGCGCTGTCGAGCGGTTATTACGATGCCTACTACCTCAAGGCGCAAAAGGCGCGTACGGCGATTGCCGACGACTTCGCTCGCGCGTTCGCCAAATGCGACCTCATCGCTTCACCGGCGGCGTCGTCGCCGGCATTCACCTTCAATGCGAAGAGCGATCCGGTTGCAATGTACTTGATGGACTACTATACGATTCCGGTTTCGCTTGCCGGTCTGCCTTCGCTCTCGGTTCCCTGCGGTGCGGTGGTACCGGCGGACGGCTCGCTCGCGCTACCGCTGGGGCTGCAGTTAGCATCGCCCCTCTTTAGCGAACGTTTGTTGCTGGGCGCGGCCCATGCGTACGAAGCCGCCACGCGCCACGCGTCACACTTAGCTTTGCCCCAAATCGCGAGCGCGAGCTAAGCATGCACGATCCGCAGTATGAAGCCGTGATCGGCATCGAGTGTCACGTCGAACTCAAGACGCAGTCCAAGATGTTTTGCGGCTGCCCTAACGTGTTCGGCGGCGAGCCGAACTCCAATGTATGTCCGGTGTGTCTGGCGTTGCCGGGAGCGTTGCCGGTGCCCAATAGCGCGGCGATCGAACACATGATCCGGGCGGGTCTTGCGTTCGATGCCGAGATACCGGCGTTCTCAAAGTTCGACCGTAAAAATTACTTTTATCCCGACATGCCCAAAGACTATCAGATCTCGCAATTCGATATGCCGCTCACGCAGGGCGGCAGCGTGCGGTATTGGCTGGCCGACGGCACGCGCCGCGAGTGCCGCTTGACCCGCATTCATTTGGAAGAAGATACCGGAAAGTCGACGCACGCGGGTAGCGGCGACGGGCGCATCGCGGGATCGACGTATTCGCTCGTTGATTTTAACCGCGCCGGCGTGCCGCTCATGGAGTGCGTGTCCGATCCGGATCTCCGGTCCGCCGATGAAGCCGTCGCGTATCTCGATGCGCTCAAACGTACCTTCGTGCAGCTCGGCGTGTCCGATGTCAAAATGGAGGAAGGCTCGCTGCGCTGCGATGCCAACGTGTCGATTCGGCGTTTCGGTGACTCCGCATACGGAACGAAAACCGAGATTAAAAATATGAATTCGTTCCGCAGCGTGCATCGAGCGATCGAGAGCGAAATCGAGCGCCAGATCGAGATGCTGGCGCGCGGCGAGCGGATCGTGCAAGAAACGCGCGGTTGGGACGAAGCGGCCGGCACGACGCACGCGATGCGCTCCAAGGAAAAAGCCCACGATTATCGCTATTTTCCCGATCCGGATCTCGCGCCGATGGAAATCGATCGCGCGACGGTCGAGCGCTTGCGGGCCAGCTTACCCGAATTGCCCGTAGCGCGCTACGAGCGCTACGTCGGCGAATACAAGCTGGGCGTCGCGCAAGCTACCCAGCTCGTCGACAATGCGTCACTGGCGTCCTATTTTGACCGCGCGGTGAGCGCCGCCCGCAATCCGGCCGGCGTGCTCAACTTCGTGCTCGGCGACCTGTCGCGGTTGGCCAACGAGCACGGCATCGACGTTGCCGATTCCAAGGTAACACCTGAGGCGCTGGCTGAACTGGTCAGCTTGACCGATGCGAAAACGATCAATTCCAAAATCGCCAAAGACGTGCTCGGGCGTTTATGGCGCGATGGCGGATCGGCGCGCGCGATCGTGGACGCCGACGGGCTCGCGCAGGTTTCCGACCCGGCGGCCGTTGCCGGTTTTATCGACGGGGTGCTGGCGGCCAACGCGAAGTCGGTCGCCGATTTTGCCGCCGGTAAAGACAACGCGCTTAAATTTCTGGTGGGCCAAGTGATGAAAGCCAGCCGCGGAACGGCGAATCCGGCACTCGTGGAGCAGCTGCTGCGCGAACGCCTGCGATGAGCTTCATTGATGCGCGCGGTCGCGAGGTGCTCGACTTCAGCCGCATTCGCGAGCGGCTGGCGGGCCTGACGCACGCCGACGCGGCCTACGCGCGCGCCGTGGGGCTCGAGCCGGCGACCGATTTTGCCTCCGTTCGGCAATTGATCGCCGAGACGTCCGAGATGCGCCGGCTCGTGCGCGACACCGGTTTTGGTTTGAGTCGTATCGCCGACGTCGACAGCGCGGTGGGCAACGCGGCGCGCGGCGTGCCGATCGCGGCCCTCGACTTACGGGCCATCGCCGACGCATTGGCCGCCGCGGCCTACGCCGCGCGGACGATTCGCGAGAGTGATGCGACGCCGCTGTTGCGCGAGCGCATCGCGAGCTTTCGGCCGTTACCGGCGCTCGTCGCGCGGATCGTCGAAGCGATCGACGAGCGCGGCGCGGTGCTCGACCGCGCTTCGCCGGCGTTGGCCCGCTTGCGGCGCGGTATCATCCAAGCTCAAGACGATGCTCGCGAGCGCGCGGCGGCAATTCTGCGCTCGGCGAAATATTCGCGTGCCATTCAAGACCAGATCGTGACCGTTCGCGACGGTCGTTTCGTGGTGCCGATCAAGGCGGAATTCGGCGGCGAGGTTCCGGGCATCGTGCACGACGCGAGTTCGAGCGGCGCAACCCTTTTCGTCGAGCCGCTCGAAGCGCTCGAAACGAACAATCGCCTGCGCGCGCTGCGCGTTCAAGAAGAACATGAAGTCGCGCGCATCTTGGCCGAGCTCAGCAGTTACGCCGGCAGCGAAGCGGCGCAGATCGCGACCGACGTGGCGCTGTACGTGGAGCTCGACCTCGCGTGTGCGCGTGCCGTCCTAGCCGAGCGGATGAACGCCGTGCCGCCGCAGTTGGTCGATGCGGCGACGATCGACATTCACGACGGCCGCCATCCGCTGTTGGACGATCGCGCGGTGCCGCAATCCGTGCGGCTCGACGACGATATCCGGCTGTTGCTCGTGAGCGGCCCGAACATGGGCGGGAAGACCGTCGCACTCAAAATGGTGGGCCTGTTCGTAACGATGGCCGGTTGCGGCATGCACGTTCCGGCCGTCACGGCGACGATCGGGCAATTCACCCGAATCTTCACCGATATCGGCGACGAGCAATCGATTGCCCAAAACGCGTCGACGTTCTCAGCGCATCTGCGCCGGCTGGCCGAAATCGTCGATGCGGCCGATGCGCGATCGCTCATCCTCATCGACGAGATCGGCTCGGGCACCGAACCCGGTGCCGGCGCCGCGCTAGCCGTCGCCGTACTCGAACGCTTCATCGCCGTGGGCGCGCGGTGTATCGCGACCACCCACGCGACGGAATTGAAACTGTTCGGCGCCGACCACGCCCACGTGCGTAACGCCAGCGTCCGGTTCGATCCCACCACGTACGTGCCGACCTATCAGCTCGACATCGGTTCGCCCGGCCAGTCGTTGGCCTTCGCGTTGGCTCGCACGATGCGGCTCGACCCGGCCGTCGTCGCGCGGGCCGAGTCGCTGCTGTCCGACGCCGAACGCGACTACGACCGCGCGCTGGCCGAACTTGCCCACGAACGTGCGCAAACGACCGCCGAGCGGGAGCGGCTCGACCGCGAGCGGGTTGCGCTGCATACGCTCGAGGAGGTCGCGCGGCGCAAGGCCGATGTCGCCGAACGCGAACGGCGCGAATTGGCGAACCGGGCCGAAGCGCGCCTGAGCGAGGCGCTGCGCAATTTTACCGCCGAACTCGAGCGGCGCGCGGCGCAGAGCGGCGGCCGCGCGCGCGCCCGCGTCACTCCCGGTCAGAGCGACTTGCTCAGCCGGACGCTCGACGAGATGCGTCGCGATCTAGGTATCGATCGCGCGCCGCGCCGCACCGGGCCGGCCAAGGCTCCGATCGCGCTCGGCGACCGCGTCATGATCACGGCTCTCGATCAGGAAGGCATCGTCGCCGAAGACTTGGGCGATACGGCGCTTGTCACGATCGGTTCGATGCGCATGACCGTACCCAAAACCGAGTTGCAGCGGCGCGGCGGCGCGCCGCCGCGACCCAAGCCCGACATCGCGGCGGGCGAGGCGAAGCTGGCCGCCGCGACGAGCGCTCAAACGCAACTCGACGTGCGCGGTCAACGCTACGTCGAAGCGCAGCCGAAAGTCGATGCCTGGATCGACGGCGCCGTGCTCATGGGCTATTCGCCGCTGCGGCTCATTCACGGCAAAGGCACGGGCTTACTCGGGCGCGGGTTGCAAGAATTTCTGCGCGCGCATGCCGCCGTCACCGGGGTGCGGTACGGGAACGCCGATGAGGGAGGCTCGGGAGTTACCGTTTTTGAATTGCGCTAAGTTGTGGCAACCCGCGATTCGGAAGTCGATGCCGGCGCACTCATCGACGGCTGCGCTCACGTGGAAACAGCGGCCGAACTGGCGCAGCGCATCGCGCGCGGCACGCCCTTGCGGGTCAAGTTCGGCGTCGACCCGACCGGTTCCGAACTCCATCTCGGCCACGCCGTGGTGCTGCACAAGATGCAGGAGTTCGTGGCGGCCGGCCACGACGTCACGTTGCTCATCGGCGACTTCACGGCGCTCATCGGCGATCCCAGCGGACGCAACGATTCGCGGCCGCATCTGACCCCCGAAGCGATCGCCGACAATATGCGTACCTACGCGCAGCAGGCCGGGCTCGTACTCGACCTCGAGCGAGTGACGATTCGCTACAACTCGGAATGGTTGGGCCGGCTGCAACTCGCCGATCTGATCCGGCTCATGGCCCAAACGACAGTCGCGAAGATGCTCGCGCGCGAAGACTTTCGCAAGCGTTATTCGGGCGCTACGCCGATTGCTCTGCACGAGTTTCTGTATCCGGTGGCGCAAGCATACGACTCGGTCGCGTTAGGCTGCGACGTCGAGCTGGGCGGCGACGACCAGTTATTTAATTTTCTGTTGGCGCGCGATTACCAAGTCAACGCCGGCCAATTACCGCAAATTTGCATGACCTTGCCGATCCTCGAAGGCACGGACGGCGTGCTGCGCATGGGCAAGTCGAAAGGCAATTACATCGGGCTCACCGAGCCGCCGCGCGAGGCGTTCCGCAAGGTGATGGGTATCCCCGATGCGCTCATAGGGCGCTGGTCGCGGCTGGCCGATTTTCGCTCGCAGGACGAGTGCGCCGCGCTCGAGCGCGGTATCGCCGATGGTTCACGCGTCGCGATGAATGAGAAGAAGCAGCTAGCCCAAGCGATCGTCCGGCGCTATCACGGGACGGTTGCCGCGCTCGATGCGCGCGAGTATTTCGAGCGGACCGTGCAACGTGGCGAACGGCCCGACGACGTCGCCGTCATCGAGCTTGCGCCGGCCGTCAAACTCGTTGAAGCGCTCGTTGCAGCCGACCTGGCACACAGTAAACGCGCCGCCCAGCGCTTGATCGGCGAAGGAGCCGTGCGCCTCGACGGCATCGTCGTGAGCGAGCGAGCCGCGCAACTGCCGTTGGCCGGAGCGGTGATGCTTTCGGTCGGCGCGCACAAACACATTCGAATCACGCTCAACGGGCACGATTCGGCCACCGATACCAACGTTGAAAGGTAACACCATGGCCGCCGTCACCTATACCGCCGCGCCGACCATTTCCGGACCCACGTTCACGTGCTCGCGTTGCCGCCGCGTCTATGCCTACCCGACCGATCACGGTGCCCCGATCCGCTGCGAATGCGGCTGGTGGTATCAGAATTTGGGCCATGGCCGCATTCTCGAGCAGTATAAACCGCGGATCGGCGGCGCGCCCGAAGTCTAGCCCCGGGCGCTGCTAGCCGCGCGCGTCGAGTCGTGATGCCAGATCGTGCACTTCGCTCGCGCTCAAGACGAATTGCCGCTTGCAAAACTCGCAGATCGCTTCAGTTTGCGGCTGTTCGCTCGCCATCTTCGTCAGTTCGTCGCGACCTAATCCGAGCAGCGCGGATTCGACCTTTTCACGCGTGCAGCGGCAATCGAACTCGACGGAATACTCACGAAAAAGCTTGAGTTCCAGCGATGCGGTGATCGCGGCGAGCAACGTTTCGCAGCCGGCGCCGGCCACGATCTGCTGCGTTACCGCCGGCATCAGACGGGAGTTGCGTTCGAGCGTCGCGATGGTCGCGTCGTCCGCGCCGGGCATCAACTGCGCGATGATGCCGCCGGCTGCCACGATGCCGTCGGGGTTGGCCAACACCCCGAGCGCGACGACACTGGGTATCTGTTGCGAATTGGCCAGGTAGGCCGCGATGTCGTCACCGATTTCGCCTGATTCCAGCGGCACGATGCCGTTGTAGGGTTGCCCCACTTCGTAACTTTTGGTGACCTGTAATTGCCCGCTGCCGACCACCCCCGCGACGTCGAATTTACCGCGCTCGTTCAGCGGAATATCGGCGCCGGGATTGCGTGCGTAGGCCCGGGCCGCGACGCGACCGTTGCCCAAACTCCAGCTATCGGCGACCACCTTGCCGATCGGACCGTCACCGTTGACTTGCAGCGTCAAGCGTTCACGCTCGCCCAGACTCGCCCCGAGCAGTGCCGCACCGGTGATGAGCCGCCCGACCGCCGCGCTTGCCGTCGGCGCCAATTGATGACGCTGCTGCGCTTCGCGCACGGCTTGCGTGGTAATTCCGGCCACCAGCGACACGGTACCATTCGCGGCACTGGCGGTCATCAATCGATCCTGCATCTCCTATAGTCAAAACCAGGCCGCGCAATTCTCGTTGCAGGACGGGGTTTTTCGGGCCGCACCGGGAGGAGGGCAAAGGCCCTCTGCGTATACCCGTTGCCAGCGGAGGCCGTGAACGGATAACGCGCCGGCAGCCGTTCGCGCATCGGGTTTTTGAGGAATTGGAATTGACGAAAGCAGATCTTATCGACTCGCTGTCGAACGAGTTTGAGTTGTCGAAACGGCAAGTCGGTGAGATGATCGACATGCTGCTCGACGAAATTAAAACGGCACTGCAAGCCGGCGATAAAGTGCAGTTGATCCCATTCGGTAGTTTTGTCGTTCGCGATCGAAAGAAACGCGAAGGCCGCAATCCAAAGACGGGCGAGAAACTCGTCATCGCGGCGCGCCGCGTGCCGGCGTTCAGCGCCGGAAAGTCATTGCGCGACGCCGTCGGCGGGGCCAAGAAAAAAGCCGCCGGCAAAGCCGGCGCCAAGAAGGTCGCGAAAAAGCGCTAATCCGGCGCCCGAGCAGGGATGCCGCGTTTTGCGCTGCAATCGATTTGGGACGGATCGGGCAGTAGCGCAGCTTGGTAGCGCATCAGTCTGGGGGACTGGGGGTCGCAGGTTCAAATCCTGTCTGCCCGACCATTATATCGGAGTTCGAGACAGAACGGCGAATCGTACGGTTCGCCGTTTCGTTTTTTTTAAAGCGCGCGGTAGGGACGGTTCGGGCCGGCGAGCCGCTTCGAGCGTTACCCAGCAGAGACGTTTACGCTCCGATCCGGCACTCGCTTACGCCGTTAGCGGCGTGCTCGAACGCCCGAGTCGATCGAAGATTCGCGATCGCTCCTAACTCGTAACAACGACGCCGCGTCACGCAGCGTCGTAGACCGTTGCCCGCTAGTGGTGCGGGCGCACTGTCGCCGCCGATCCCGCCGGGGGCCCAAGCGAGTAATAAAAATTTACGACGTGCCCGTCGTTGTCGCCGATGAGTACGCTTTCTTCATCGTACGCAATGCCGCTGGTGGTGCGAAACGTGTTGCAGGGGCTCGGCTGCGTGGGGTTTGCCGACGGAGCGGCGTTGTCGGCGCTAAAGCGTACGATGTTGGTTTGCGTTCCGGTCGCTATGAAATGCGGAACGAAGCACGGTATGTTGAACGGTGCTGTCCAATTCGTGACCGTCACCGTGTACGGACCCGAAAAGTGCGCCTCGGTGATCCCGATTGAAAAGCCGCCGCCCGTCACGACGGCGGGCACCGCCGCGCTGGTGATCAACGTCGATCCGCTGACCGAATTGGTAACAACGATGTTTCCATCCGGTTTCGGGCTCAGGTTCAGAAGGCCGCCCGCGCCGCACGCAGTCAATGCGAGCAAAGGGAGCACCAGCATGCCCAACAACCACAGACGCATTTACAACTCCACGACTTCTCAGAACGGACACTACATTGCGTAGGCCCACCTGGTATTCGGCAGACCAATGCGGTGCCGACATGGTACGTCGCGCCGCGACGGTAAAGCGCGCGCTAAGTTTTGGCCGTGGGGGCCGGGCTTCGCACAGCGGGCCCAACGCGTGAAACTCACGCTATTCGCCGACGGCGGCTCGCGCGGAAATCCGGGTCCGGCAGCGTCGGGTGCGGTGCTCACCGACGCAGCGGGTACGATCGTCAAAGAGGTCGGCACCTACTTGGGTTCGACGACCAATAACGTGGCCGAATGGAACGGCGTTATTAGCGGACTCGAAGCGGCCCTCGCGCTCGGGGCAACGGAAGTTGTCGTACGACTCGATAGCGAGTTGGTCGTCAAACAACTCACCGGCGTCTATCGGGTCAAGCATCCGAACATGATCCCGCTGCACGCCAGAGCCAAGACGCTTTTACGCCGCTTCGCGCACGTCGATATCGCGCACGTGCCGCGCAAGGAAAACGCCGCCGCCGACGCGGTGGTCAACGCCGTGCTCGACGCCAATGCTAACGCAGGGCGCTCAAGGTAAACCAGAAGGCGGCGTTGCGGCCCGGCTGGGTATCGAAGCCGATCGTTCCGCCCATCGCTTCGACCAGTTCCTTGGCTATATATAAACCCAAGCCCGTCGAGTCGACCCGTCGCTCGCTCAGCGACGCAAACGGCAAAAATAATCGCGATTGCTCTTCGGGCGGAATGCCGCGGCCTTCGTTGTACACCGTCACGCGCACGTCATCGTCCGCATGGGTGATCGACGCCAGCACGATCGAAGCTTCGGCCGCATTGCCGACCGCGTTGCTGAATAGGTTGGTCAACACTTGACGAACGCGCGTCGTGTCGCCGTACACGAACGGTACGCCGTCTTGTTCGACCACCGCTATGGTCTGCGATACCTCGGCGTTGGCGGCGTCGTGAACGATTGCGACGAGGTCGAAGCCGACGCGCTCGACTCCCAGCCGGCCGCCGGAAATACGCGAAACGAGCAGTAAATCTTCAACGAGGTAACCGAGCTGTTTCACGGCATCGAGCGCGACATGAAACAGTTCGTGCCGGCGTCCGGGATCGAGCGTGAGATCGTGCTCGTCGAGCAGCGCGACGGCACCCCGAATGGCGGTTAACGGAGCGCGGATCTCGTGGGCTACGATCGAAACGAGGGTGCTGCTGCTGGCCGCCGCGGCCGGCGCGCCGCCGTCGCCCGAAGCCCGCCGGGCGAGCAACCGAAATCCGGCCGCTCCGGCCAAAACCAGGCCGATACCGCGGTACAAGAAGTTTCGCCGGCCCGGGGCAGCGAAAATACCGTACAACAGCAGGCCGCCGACAATCGCGCCGTCGACCGTACGGCTTCCCAAGCGAGCCATGCGCGCTATCCTTTCCGACGGACCATCATGCGCCCCTCACCGACCAGCCTGTTCATCACGATCCTTGCCCTGGTGTTCGTCATTTCCGGTTGGCAGCTTTACGCCCGAAATGAGACGGCCCGCTTCCATGCCGTCGACGCCGTCCGGACATCGAATTCGTATTTCAAGCTGATGTTGCGCGTTACGTACCCGAGCGGCCCGATCGCTACTGAAGAGTATCGGCTCATCAACGACAACGGCAAGTCGCGCGCCTCGTACGCCGTCGGCGACCGTAAAGGGACGATCGCCACCTTCGACGAGATCGTTCGCGGCTTCGACGTGACCTTCGCATTCGACAAACTCGTCGCCGACGGCATCTGGGAACTCAATACCAAGCACGCGCGCACGCTTGCGGATACCGCGTATACCGTCACGATCGATCAGACCGCGCAGAACGCGAGCGGGCGGCGCAGCTTTTCCTTTACCGATCCCCACTATTGGGCCGTCGCAGCCGGGCGTCAATACCACATCCGGCTCGATTCCAAGGCCGCCACGCCGTCCGAAGCCGATCTCTTGCGGCTCGAATCGACCGCCGTGGCCGAGCCGCGCTACGCCCGCATCGTGGCCGATTTTCGGACATTCGGCTCGCCGGCATTTCACCGTACCGTCGCCTCGGCACGGGCCAAGCTGCTGGGGTCATGAAGCGCGTCCTGCGGATCTTGAGCGCGTGCCTGCTCGCGAGCGCCGGCTTATTCGGTTTGTACGAAACGATCGAGGCGCCGGCTTCGGGACTATTCGGGCGAACGATCGTGCACGGCTCGGGCCATGTGGTCGCGCTCACCTTCGATGACGGCCCGAACGCCGGCACGACGCCGCAGCTGCTCGATTTGCTCGAACGGGCTCACGTGCGCGCGACGTTTTTCGTCGTCGGCCGAGCCGTCACGCGCCATCCCGAACTCCTGCGCCGCATGTTGCGCGACGGCGACGAGATCGGCAACCACACGCAAACCCACGCGCACTTGAATTTCTTCCTTACGCAGCGGGCCATCGGCGCTGAGATCGACGCCGCGCAAGCCGCGATCGCTCGCGCGACCGGTCGACCGGCACGTTTTCTGCGTCCGCCGTTCGGCGCGCGTAATTTTGCTGCGATCGATGCCGCCCGCCAGCGCGGGCTGCAAGTGGTAATGTGGACGGCGATGCTGGGTGACGAATCGCCGGGGCTCGGCAGCGCGCAACTCGCTCAGCGCCTCGTCGGCCAAGTCGGCGACGGCGCGATTATCGTGTTGCACGACGGCGACCAGGGCCGGTCCGGCAGCGGCGGTCGCTCGTACGAAAGCGCCGCGACGGCACTCGTCATCGGCCGGCTGCAAGCCGCCGGTTATCGCTTCGTGACCATCTCACAGATCGCCGCCGGGCGTCATGCGTAACGGCTGCCGTGCAGATCGATCCAGCCGCCGGGATGGCGGCCGGCCGGATCGTGGTGCGTCCAGTGTACGAGCGGGCCGCGACCGCGGTCGTTAACGAGTTCTCCGCGCACGCTGATGCGGTCGCCGACCGTGACCGGGACCGGCGGCGCCAAGTCGACGTTCGAGACGACCTCCAGCGCGGTACCGCCGCTGGTGCGACAGGTGAAGGCTTCATGGCGCGAGCGGCTCGTTGCGCCGGTAAAGAATGTCGGCGCGGATGTGACCGTCGCCCCAAACTCGACCTCGGCCGGCAGCGGTCCCGCGAGCGCCGCGGAAATGGTATTCATCCGCCGGCTTTCACGTCCGCCGAACGGCCCGGCAAGATGCGGCGTCGTGTGGCCGGCGGCGGCGTGATTATAGCAAATTGCGCGTCACGGGCGGGCAATTCAAACGCGCGTGCCGCAGAACGCTCGCGTGGCGAAACTGTCATTCGGCGATTCGACCGGGACGCGCTCGTGCCGGTGATCCGTTCGGGCCCCGCACGACGATGAGGACATTGCACTCGGAGCGCTTGCTGCTCGAGCCGGTCGATAGCCGTAACGCGCGTGAATTGTGGCGCATCCTGGGCGCGCCCGACCTGCGGCGCTTTCAAGATATCCCGCGCCTGCGCGCCGAAGAATTCGAGCGCCAAGTCCGGTCTCGGCCACGCAAGCTGCTGGCTCGCGTCACCGGCCGGTTTGAGTGGCTGGTGCGGGCGGGGCAACCGCCGGAGTCGATTGGCTGGGTATCGCTGCGCGTGAACGAACGCTCGCCCGAGGTCGGCGAAATCGGCTACAGCCTCATTGAAGCGGCGCGCGGTCAAGGCTATGCCACCGAAGCGCTGCGCAGCGTGGTCGACGAAGTGTTCGGCGCCAGCGAACTCAACGAACTGCAAGCCTGCTGCGTCCCTGAAAATGAAGCTTCGCGCGGCGTGCTCGATCGCACCGGATTCCAGGAAGTGCGGCTGCTGCGCGGGGGCGCGATGATTCGCGGCCGGCACGTCGATGTGTTGCTGTACGCCGCAACGCGCGCGCAATGGATGCGTTCGCGGTCGCACGCCGGCGTGCGCGAACGCACCGCCGGCAATTAATCGGCGAACTCGATCGTTATGCCGGAATCCGCGTAGCCGAAATATTGCCGGCGCGGATCGGCTAAATACGTGACGAGCGGTTCTCGCACGACATGCACCGTGAGCTGCCGGGCGAGGTCGTCGATACGGACCCAGGCACAGCTGACGGCGTGAACGTCGTCCGGCGGTACGCGCGGTTCGCCGATCGCCTCAACGTGAAACGCGAAGTTGGTGAAGTGGGTGTGGGTCGTGCGATCGAACGACTCGGCGACGTACGCCAAGCGCGTCACGTGCGCTGCTAGGGTCGTTTCTTCCAAGAATTCTCGCACCACCGCGCCGGCGACCGATTCGGGTGGTTCTTGCCGGCCGCCCGGCAGATTCCATAGATCGCCCGCGATGTTCGGGTAGCGGCTCGCGACGAGCAGAATCCGGCCCTCGCGTTCGAGGATGCCGGTACCGAGATGGATCCGTCGCCACGTCATGCCGCCACGCGTTCGCGACCGCGGTGCCGCCGCATGCCGCGCGTTGCCGAACGGTCCGCCCGGCGAGCGCGAGCATTGCCGGGCGGTCGGGCTGCGGTCCGGTCCGCGCTACGAGGCGACGGCGGCCGCAACCACTTTGGCATACTCATCGGCCGGCAAGCCGACCAGATCGACGATGACCTCGATGAGTCCGGCCGTTTTCTCAGGCGCGAAGACTTTTTCAACCGCGCATTCGCGCACGATCGCCGTACACAACGCAACGAGCGCGTATGCATTGAAGGCCGGACTCTTCACGCTGGTCAAGCCCGCGGCGTTGAGTTTCTCGATGTACGTCACGAACGATGCGATCGCCGCGTCGAAGCGGGCTTGGCGTTCAGCCACCAGCGCCGCATCCTGATTCGAGGCGACGTGCCAAGCGCGAATGAGCCCCGGATGCGCTTGAGCTTCGGCGATCATTTGATTGACCCAGGTCGCGATCTTGGTGCGCTCGAGTACCGCGGTCGAAACGTTGGCGAATAATTCGTCCAGTAACCGGTCCGTCGTCGCGCTATGACGCAGCATCGCCTCGCGCACGATATGCTGGACGTCTTTGTAATAGCGGTAGAACGTGCCGTACGCCAATCCGGCGCGATTGGCAATGATGCCGGTCGTCAGCGCCGAGAGATCGCGCGATTCGAGGAGTTCTTCGAGGGCGTTGAGCAGCCGGCTGCGCGAGCTCGGCCGCGCTTGACGCTCGGGCGACAACGTGCCCTCGCCCTCGACTCGGCCGAGGTAGGTCCACTTGCCGCGCACCCGGCGCGTCTCCGGGTCGCGATAACTTTCGACGCGGTAACGGTAAGCGCGTCCGCCGACGCGTTTGATAACTTCGTACGCCACAATATCCCCTCCATGGGAACACGACAATGCGAGGGTGAAAAGGGCTTGCTCGAAAGCTCCCTCAGCATAAACATCGTCAACTCCGCCCCTAGACTTAACCGCCTGACCGACCCAAGCGCCGGCATGGCGCGAAATCGGCCTACGGCGACGGCGGGCCGCAGCGCGTAGCGACGCCGATCCGGCGAGCCCAGTCGAACGGGACCGGCAGATTTGGGCGCTGCAGAATCGCTAGAGAAATCCGCGCCGTAGCGCATTCACGGCAGCTTGCGTCCGATCCGCGGCGCTGAGCTTCTCGAGAATCTCGCGGATGTGGCCCTTGACGGTTCCCAGGCCAAGGTGCAGGCGTTCGGCGATATCGGTATTGCCGACGCCGTCGGCGATGAGCCGCAAGACGTCGAGTTCGCGCGCCGTGAGCGGCGAACGTTCGGCCGGGGCCGGTGCGTTCGCGCCGAGCCGGCGCAACACCACGTGCGCGATGCGCGGATCGAAATACGCTCCGCCGCCGGCTACGATTCGGACCGCGTCCTTGACCGTGGTGGCGTCCGACGATTTGACGCAATAGGCGTCGGCGCCGGCCCCTAGCGCCGCGATCACTTCGTCATCGAGTTCGTGCATCGTCAAAATCACGACCCGGATCTGCGGAGCGCTCGCTTTGAGGCTGGCCGTGAGGGCAATGCCGTCTTTCCCGGGCAGTCCGATGTCGATCACGGCCACCGCCGGACGCAGCCGCAGCGTCACGGCTTCGCCGGTGATCCCATCCGCCGCTTCGGCCAGCACCCGCACCTCGCCGCCGGCTTCGAGGGCGGTGCGCAAGCCCGCGCGAGTGAGCGCGTGATCCTCGATGAGCACCACGTCGATCGGCTCGTTCACGACGGTGCCGCGGGTAAGGTCAGGGTGAAGAGGCTGCCGCGCGGCTCGCGCGGGGCGTAATCGACCCGGCCGCCGGTCTCGGCCGCCACCCGGCGCACGATGTAGAGCCCGAGACCCGTTCCCGCGCCACGCCGGCCCGCGCGACCGAAGCGCACGAACAGCTGCGCGCGCGCGGCTTCAGGAACTCCGAACCCGTCGTCGGCGACGCACACGCGCGCATCGTGCGCGACGCATTCGACCGCGATGACGACCTGGCCGCCGGGATAGCTGTGCTGCAGCGCGTTCGCGACGAGGTTCGTGACGGCGCGCCGCAGATCGTCTCGATCGCCGACCGTTTCTACGGTGGTCGCCGCATCGACGCGCAAGCTGACGTCACGCGCCGCCGCAAGCGCGTCAAGTTCGCCCGCGATCTGCCGCGCGAGCGCGGTCAGGTCAAGCCGCTCGCGTTCGGGCCGCCGGTCGCCACTCTCGAAGCGGGCCACCAGCAGTAGCGTTTCGGCCAGGCGCGCGACATCGTCGGTGGCCGTAACGCTGCGGTCCAGAATTTCGAGATACGCTTGGGGCAGCGCGCCGTACGCGCCCGAGCGCGCTTGGCGCAGCGTCATGCCCAGCGCCGCCAGCGGCGTCCGCAAGTCATGCGAAAGCGCGTACACGAGGTCGCGAATGACGGCACTGCGTTCTTCAAGCGCGGTGTTGCGTTCACCGAGCTGGCCGAACAGACCGGCCTGCGCGAGCGCGTTCGCAGCTTGCTGGGCGTACGCGCGGGCTAACCCCTGCGCGTCGTCAAAGCTGTCGGCGTGCCGGCCCAGTGCCAGAACGACGCCGAAGCGGCGCTCGCGGTCGGCGATCGGCAGCGCGAGTGCCGACGGTGCGCCCAGATGGTCGAGCACGAGCCGCCCGAACGCGTCGGCGGATTGGACGGTAACGACGTCGCCGCCGTCGAGCGTGCGCGCAACGATCGAGGCCGCTTCAGGCCCCAGCCGCGCTTCATCGACGGTGACTTCGTCGGTATCGCGCCGGGCGACGAGCGTCAAGCCGTTGGTGCGGTCGGTCAACACGAAGCGGGCCCGGTCGATATCGAAGAGCCGGGTGCTTTCGCGCGCGATCGCGCGCAGCACCAGGTCGAGCGAGAGTGAGGCACGCACGCGTTCGAGCGCGGCGCTCAATAAGGTTTCTCGTTGCGCTCGCAGCTGCTGCGCTTCCAGCCGTCCGGCGCGCAAAGCCGTTTGCTGCACCGCGGTCGTCAAGTAGCCGACCATGACGATCGACAGGCCGGCCAAGGCGCGATCGCCCACCGCGTGCGGATCCCACCGGAAGTGCTGACTTGCGCCGTTGTAGTAACCCGCCATCGCATCGCCCGCCAGCGCCACGAACACCAGCGCGTAGGTGAAGCGGCTGCTGCGACTCAACGAACTGAGCACGATCGGCACGTCGAGCAAGATCGCGGTGACGAAATACTGCGGCGTCAGCAGGTCGATGACGAACGCGCCGATCAAGGCGGCGATACAAACCGTCGGAACGAGCGCGGCTTTCACGGCGAACGTTTCACGCAATGCTCGCAGCCGCCCTCCGGCGAACGGCGCCGTATGGATCGCGTCGACCGGCCAAGTGCGCAGGCCTTGCTGGCCGAGTTGGGTTACGAGCCGCGCTTGATCATCTATCTCGCCGGTGCGCCGGGCGCCGGAAAGACGCATCGCATCTTGAGCGATGCCGCGTTCCAGCGCCAAGCCGGGCGGCGTGTCGCGATCGGATGGATCGAGACCAAGGGCCGCCCGGACCTCGAAGAACTGGCGGCCGGCATCACGCGTATCGCGCCGCGGACCTTCCGCGCCGGCGGTGCGGCGTTCGAGGATTTCGACCTTGACGCGGCGCTCGCCAGCGACGCCGAGACGATCGTGCTCGATGAACTCGCGCATGCGAATCCCGAAGGCGCGCCGCACGCGAAACGCTGGCAGGATGCGCTCGCGCTGCGCGCCGCGGGCAAATCCGTTTTAGGTGCGTTCAACATTCAGCACCTCGAAACAGTCGCACCGCTGGCCGAACGCATCATCGGCCATCCGATCCGCGAAATCGTACCGATCTCGTTCCTGCGCGATGCCGACGGCGTGATCGCCCTCGACGTTTCGGTCGCGGTGCTCGAATCGCGTTTGCGCAGCGGACGCATCGTGCGCATCGACGATGTCGAGCGGGCCGCGATGGGACTATTCAAGCCGCAAAATCTGCAGCTGTTGCGCGAACTCTTACTGCGCACCGTCGATGCGCTGACGGTGCCGGTCGTCAGTCCGGCCAAGACATCCACCGCGCTTGCGATCGTGGCCGCGACGGGTGAAGCGAAGCCCTACGTCCGCCGGATCGCGGCGCTGGCCGAAGCGCTCGATCTGGCGCTCGAAGTCACCGTGATCGACGGAACCGCGACGGCCGATCTGGCCGATGCGGTACGAGCCGGGGACGGCGTCCTCATCGGTATCCCGCCGGGTCTGCTCAAAGGCAATTTGACCGACGTGCGGGCGGCCTTCGTCAGCGTGCCGATGGGTGACATGGCCACCAAAATCCTGAGCCGGCCGATCGACCGCGACCTCTACATCGTCGATCCGACGCGACTGCCGCTGGCGCGCGGCGCGAACGGAGCCCGGCATCCCTACGGACAAACCGCCGGCGACCGGCTGCGCATCGGCTACGGCCGGTTAACGATTTACCTGGGCTCGGTCGCGGGCAGCGGCAAAACTTTCGCGATGCTCGATCGCGCGCATGCGCTCATGGAAGAAGGCGTCGACGTTGTGGCCGCCCTGATCGAAACGCACGGCCGCATCGACACGGCGGCCAAGGCCGCCGGCATCGAGATGCTGCCGCGTTTGCCGAACGGTGAACTCGACCGGGATGCCGTGCTCCGCCGCCGGCCGGGGGTCGTGCTCATCGACGAATTGGCCCACACGAATGCGCCGGGCAGCACGTATCCCAAGCGTTACGACGACGTGATCAATATTCTGCGTGACGGCATCGCGGTCATGACGACGCTCAACGTGCAGCACCTCGAGGGACTGGGCGACGCCGTCGAACGCCTGACCGGCATGCACGTGCGCGAAACGTTGCCCGATACGATTTTGGAATTAGCCGACGACGTCATCTTCATCGACGTGACGCCCGACGTATTGCGCGAACGTTTGCGCCAAGGCAAAATCTATCCGGCCGAACGCATCGATACGGCTTTAGCGAATTTTTTTCGAGCCGACAACCTCGCGGCGCTGCGCGAATTGACCGTGCGTGAACTCATGCACGCGCGCGGCGAACGCCGCGCGGCACCGCCGTTCTCGCGCATCGTGCTGGGTGTCGCGGCGCGCGAACGCGATGTGTTGCTGATCGAGCGGATGGCTCGACTCGCGGCGCGGCTGGACGTCGATTTGCTTGTGATGCACGTTGCGCTGCCGGGAAAAGACGTGCCGGCCGCGATCCTCGATGCGCTCACCAAAGCGACGCGGCTGGCCAAAGCCAAGTGGCGGCTCGAAGTCAATAGCGATCCGGCCGCCGCGCTGACTGCCGCCGCGACCGACCTCGATGTACTCGTCGTGGAATCGCCGCGTGAAAAGCAGCGCATGTTCGGCCCGCCGTCGTTCGCTGTAAAGATCACTCGTTCGAGCGCGCGCGAATTGCTGGTGCTGGCTCCGCGCTGATGCGGGCGGGCGCGGCGTTGCGCGAGCCGCGCTCGCGCTATCATTACGGTTCACCGTTACGTCACCACAGGACGCCGTCACCGATAAGGACGTACAGAATCGGACCGATGCCCCAGATCAAACCAAGCAGCGCCCACAAGATTTTGCGGCCGCGGCTCAGGTCGGTGCGACCGGCCAAATTGATCCACATCAAAATAACGGCAACCGGGTGCAGAATCGCCGACAGGACGAGTTCCAGAATGAGCTTCATGCGAACCGCTTCGACTCCGGGTGCGACGTTCCGGTAAGCGTAGCGATTGCTATATTAGAAGTAGTAGCTCAAGCCGACGCCGGTATAGCGATAGCGGCCGGTCGCGACCGTTGCCGAGCGTCCGGCTTCGAGATCGACCTGCAAACGATTTGCGAACGACACTTCGACGCCGGTCAGATATTGCACGCGCGTCGATGACAGCGGGCCCAGCGCGTGCGAAAACGCCGCGGCCTCGAAAAACACCGAGGTCGCGGCGGTTGCCGCTGCTGACAGCACGAGTGAGGGAACGATGCTGGTGTAGCGGTGCGAGCCGTCGGACAAGCTGTTGTAGCCCAACGTGCCGGCCAGCGCGAAGCCCGGTGTCACGGCGTAACTGGCGTTCGCGTTAGCGGTGTAACCAGCGCCGCCGGCCGAGTAGCCGTTGAGACCCGTCGGTGCGCTGACGACGGCGTTGACGCCGTAGAGCCACTTCGCCGAGTAGCCGAGTTCGTATTTTGCGCCGACCGAAACGTCGCTCGAACCGATCGTGCCGGCCGAGCGATCGAGCGTCGGCGGCGCGACCGAAACTTCGAGATTCGGGATCGCGGTGCCGGCGCGCACCAGCGTCTGCGGATACTGCGCGAGCGGCGGCCCGCCGTCGGGCGTCGTGTTGGCGTAGCCCGTTTCGATCAGCACGTGGCCGCGCTTGACCGTACACACCGACGTCGTCACGCTGGGCCGCGTTACGACCGCCAACGTGGTCGTACACGGGTCGCTAACGGCGGCCGCCGGCGTCGGGCTTGCGAGCGGCGCGTTCGGAGCCGGGTTAGGCGCCGGTAGCGCTTGGGCCGTTGCGACCGCGGGCCACATGACGGCAAGACCGGCGAAGAGCATGCTGCGCACGTTGCCCACCTTCCCCGCGCGACCGGTGCATCCTTAACGGTTGGGCCTCTCTTAACATTAGCGCTGTGCGTCGAGCGCGCGGTTGAGTTCGAGCACGTTGATGCGCGGCTCGCCCAGTATGCCGAAGATTCGGCCCTCGATGTGCGCGCTCACGAGCGCGCGAACGTCGGCGATCGGCAGATTACGCGCTTTGGCCACGCGCGGCGCTTCATAAAACGCGCCTTCCGGTGAGATCTCGGGATCGATTCCGCTGCCGCTGGAGGTCACCAGATCCATCGGCGGCGTACCGGGCGCATCCGGATTGGCCTTTTCGAGCGACGCGATGGCGGCCTTGGTCGCGTCGATGAGCTTCTTACTCGTAGGCGCGAGATTCGTGCCGCCCGTCGATGTCGGATCGTAGCCGTTCTTGCCGGCGGCCGACGGCCGGCCTTGAAAATATTGCGGCTTGGTGAACAGGGCGCCGATGATGTGCGAACCGATCGGCTTGCCGTTCTGCACGATCATCGACCCTCCGGCTTGGTGCGGGAAAGCCAGCATGCCGATGCCGGTGATGAGCAGCGGGTAGGCGATGCCGAGGATGACGACGCTCACGACGGTGTAGATCACCGACGTAACGAGGTGCGACAGAATTGATTCACCCTTCGCTGACGGCGGTGTTGCGAGCGGCGCGTCCGGCGCTTCGTGCGCCGTCGAGGTCAACGGACGATTGATGATGGTGCTCATGCTGCTCCGGCTTAGGTAAGGTGTAGCGCCGTTAAGATGACGTCGATGATTTTAATGCCGACGAAGGGCACGACGATGCCGCCGAGTCCGTACACTAGGGCGTTCTCGCGCAATACCGCGTCGGCGCCGCGCGGTTTGTAGGCGACGCCGCGGAGCGCGAGCGGAATGAGCGCGATGATGATGAGCGCGTTGAAGATGATCGCCGAAAGAATCGCGCTCTGCGGCGTCGACAGCCGCATGATGTTGAGTTCGCCCATCACCGGATATGCCGTAGCGAACATCGCCGGCAGAATCGCGAAATACTTCGCAACGTCGTTCGCAATCGAGAACGTCGTTAGTGCGCCGCGCGTCATCAATAATTGTTTGCCGACTTCGACGACTTCGATTAATTTGGTCGGGTCCGAATCGAGGTCGACCATGTTGCCGGCTTCTTTGGCGGCTTGCGTTCCGGAATTCATGGCCACGCCGACATCGGCTTGGGCCAGCGCCGGCGCGTCGTTGGTACCGTCGCCGGTCATTGCCACCAGCCGCCCCGAACCTTGTTCGCGCCGAATGAGCGCCATCTTCGTTTCCGGCGTCGCTTCGGCCAGGAAGTCATCGACGCCGGCTTCGGTCGCGATGGCGCTGGCGGTAAGCGGATTGTCGCCGGTGATCATGATCGTGCGAATGCCCATCGCGCGCAGCCGGTCGAAGCGTTCGCGCATGTTCGGTTTCAAGATATCTTTGAGGTAGATGACGCCCAGCACGGCGCGTTCGCTGGCCAAGAGCAGCGGCGTTCCACCGGCGCGGGCGATTCGCTCGATATGGGCCTCGAGCGACGCGTCCGGTGCCGTGCCGCGGTTTTCGCGGATCCAGGCTTTGACCGAATCCGGCGCGCCTTTACGGACTTTGCTACCGTCGGCGAAATCGAGACCGCTCATGCGCGTGTAGGCGCTAAACGGAACGAAGGTCGCACCGTCGGGTACGCGGGCTGCCGCGTCGCTCCGGCCGTCGAGCTCGGCTTCGGGCGCGGCGAGCAGTACGATCGAACGGCCTTCGGGCGTTTCATCCGCCAGTGACGATAAATACGCGGCGCGGTACACCGCTGTCCGGTCGAGACCGGGCGACGTGACGATCTCGGTTGCTTGGCGGTTTCCGAGCGTGATCGTGCCGGTCTTGTCCAACAGCAGGGTATCGACGTCGCCGGCGGCTTCAACGGCCCGGCCGCTCGTCGCCAGAACGTTGCGCTGCAGCACCCGATCCATGCCCGCGATGCCGATCGCCGACAGCAGGCCGCCGATCGTCGTTGGAATCAGACAGACCAGCAGCGCGATCAAGACGACGATGCTGGGCACCGTGCCGGCGTAGATTGAAAACGGCGCCAGCGTCGCAACGGCAACGAGAAAGACGATCGTGAGGCCGGCGAGCAAGATCGACAGCGCGATTTCGTTGGGCGTCTTTTGACGCTGCGCGCCTTCGACGAGCGAGATCATGCGATCGAGAAACGATTCGCCCGGATTTGCGCCGACGACGAGTTCGATTTGGTCCGACAGTACGCGCGTGCCGCCGGTAACCGAACTGCGGTCGCCGCCGGCTTCCCGGATCACCGGCGCGGATTCGCCGGTGATCGCTGATTCATCGACGGTAGCGGCGCCTATGACGACTTCGCCGTCGGCCGGAATGAGCTCGCCGGCATCGACGCGCACGCGGTCGCCTTTGCGAAGCGAGGTCGCGCTGACCGTTTCAACCGCGTTGCCGACGACGCGTCTGGCCGACGTATCGGATTTGGTGCGGCGCAGAAAATCGGCTTGCGCTTTGCCGCGGCCTTCGGCGACGGCCTCGGCGAAATTCGCGAAGACGACGGTGAACCACAGCCACAGCGAGATCGCCAGGTCGAAACTACCTTGGCCGTTGGCGTGCAAGAAGTCGCGGACGGCGAAGATCGCGCACACGAGTGCGCCGACTTCCACGATGAACATCACCGGGTTACGCAGCTGCCAGCGCGGGTCGAGCTTCTTGAACGACTCGGCAACTGCCGGGCCGATGATTTCCCGGTCGAACAGAGCGCGTTGACGCGAGACCATTAACCGAGAACCTCCAGGCGTGAGCCGCAGCCCGCGCCATTGCGCCGGCGGCGCGGTAAAGTGTAAGCACGCGGTGCAGTGAACATGGTTAGAACGTCTGACCGCGCAGCAGTTGCAGGTGCTCGACGATCGGACCCAGCGCGTCGGCCGGCAGGAAGGTGAGCAAGCCGACGATGACGATCACGCTGAGCAGCAGCGCCACGAAGACGGGTGACGTCGTCGTGAACGTGCCGGCGGTTACGGGCACGGCTTTCTTGCCGGCTAGTGCGCCGGCTAACGCGATCATCGGAACGATGATCGCGAAGCGGCCGAAGAACATCGCGATGCCGGTCGCGATGTTGTAGAACGTGTTGGCGCTCAAGCCACCGAATGCCGAGCCGTTATTGCCCGTTGACGATGAAAACGCATACAGAATTTCGGAAAAGCCGTGCGCGCCGTTGTTACCCAGTGTCGCTAGGCCGTCTTTGGAGACCGCCGCGACGGCCGTCGGTATGAGCGAGAACAGCGGGACGACGAGAATTGCGAGGATCGCTAATTGCACCTCGCGCCGTTCGATTTTCTTGCCTAAGTATTCAGGCGTGCGGCCGACCATCAAACCGGCGATGAAGACGGTCAGAACGACGAACAAGATCATGCCGTAAAAGCCGCTGCCGACGCCGCCGAAGATGATTTCGCCGAGCTGGATGTCGAGCAGCGGGATGAGTCCGCCCAGCGGCGTGAACGAATCGTGCTGGGCGTTGACGGCACCGCACGACGTATCGGTCGTCATGGTGGCAAACAGCGCCGATGCCGCGACACCAAAGCGCGTATCTTTGCCTTCCATGTTCGGCCCGGCGACGCCCAGCTGGTGCACGATCGGATTACCGCCCGATTCGGCACCGTAGACGCCGGCAAATCCCGCCACGAACACAATCGACATCGCGATGAACAACGCCCAACCCTGACGCTGATCTTTGGCGAAGCGCCCGAACGTGTACGTGAGCGCTCCGGCAATGAGAAAGATGCAGACCATCTCGAGCAGGTTCGAAAGCGGCGTCGGGTTTTCGTTTGGTGCAATCGAGTTGGCGCCGACGAATCCGCCGCCGTTGGTGCCCAGCTCCTTGATGATCTCCTGCGAAGCCATCGGCCCACCCGTAATCGTTTGGGTAACGCCTTCGAGCCCTTTGACGTCGGTATATGCCGATAGGTTTTGGGGCACGCCCTGCCAGAGCAACAGCAATGCGCCGACGATCGAGATCGGCAGCAGTACGTAGAATACCGAGCGCGTCATGTCGACCCAGAAATTGCCCAGCGTCGTGCGGTCGGTGCGCACGATACCGCGCATGAACGCGATCGAAAGCGCGATGCCGACGGCGGCCGAAACGAAATTGTGCCACGCGAGGCCGATCATCTGCGACAGATAGCTCATCGTCGACTCGCCGGAGTAGAACTGCCAGTTCGTATTCGTCAGAAAGCTGATCGCCGTGTTCCAAGCGAGGTCCGGCGCGAAGTTGCCGAAATGCTGCGGGTTGAGCGGTAGCCAAGCTTGCGTGCGGAGGAGCACGTACAGATAGACGAAGCCGACGAAACTGAAGCCGAACATCGCCAAAACGTAGGTGCGCCAACCCATCTCGCGTTCGGGTGAAATGCGGCACATGCGATACAATGCGCTCTCGATGGGCGCCACGACCGGCGTGAGAAACACGCGTTCGCCGGCGAAGACGCGGTACATATACGTGCCCAGCGGCTTAACGCACGCGAGCACGAGCCCGAAGGTCAAGAGCGCTTGCAGCCATCCGACGATCGTCATGTTAGAACTTTTCCGGACGCAGCATCGCGTAGGTCAGGTACGCTAACGCACCGATGCAAAGAATGAGACCGACGAGCAAATCCGCGTTCATACGCGTTCGCAACCGGCCGCATAGCGGTCCATGACGGCAAACAGGGCAATTGCGAGTGCGATTAGCGCCAACTCGAGGACAATCATCGATGCAAGAACTCCGCGCCGTTCGGCGAGTCTGGATTTGCGGTGGTAACTCCAGCGATTTTACGCATGCGCGGGGCATTGCGCGAGGGGCCGAATGGACGATCCTTTCGGCTGACGCGAGCGCGTCGAGCCGGGCTGAAAATTAACTACCACGGAGCGGGATTTTTTGTGGTGCGTGCAATCCAGGAAAGTAACCGTGCCGTTAAGGCCTTAGATAATGGATGTACGACTCTCATTAGGACGGATCGCGTCCGCTTGGCGTGTTTTTCTGACGGTCGTCGTTCTGCTTGGCGGAGCGCCGTGCGCGGCTTTCGCCCATCCGCTGGGTAATTTCACGACGAACCATCTGACGCGCTTGCACGTCACCCGCAGCGCCGTGAACCTGCGGTACATCCTCGACTTAGCGGAGATTCCGACCGTCGCGCTCGCACACGGGCTCGATTCGAGCGGCCAACCGACGCCGGCGCAATACGCCGCGTGGGCTGCCGCGCACGGCGCGGAAATCGCACCACTGCTCGAACTGAGCGCCGACGGCACACCGTTGACGGTCGCTCCGCTGCGCACGTCGGCAACGACTCGGCCGGGCGCGGCGGGACTGCGCACGGTGTACTTTGTCGCCGATTATCGAGCCGGTTTGCCGCGCGGAACGCGCACACTTTCGTTTCACGACGGCACCGAAGCGGGCCGGATCGGCTGGACCGACGTGGTGCTTGACCCGGCCGTCGAACCGACGCGCGGCTTGCGCGTGTATCCCGGCGCTCTCGTCGGATCACCGCGTCATCGGTTGGATCTCGCGGCTCGCATCGACGCGCAGGGTGTCGCGCAATTGTCGGCCGATCGGGAGCTTGCCGTTGCGGCAGCGCCGGCGGCACCGTCGGTGGCGCGGATGAACGCGCTCTCCGATGTCTTGGCCAACGCCTCTGGCAGTGCGCCGCTCGTCATATTGGGCGCGCTGCTGCTCGCGGTCGGGCTGGGCGCGTTGCACGCCCTCGAACCCGGGCATGGAAAAACATTACTGGCCGTATCGCTGGTCGGTGCGCGGGCAACGCCGCGTCAAGCGCTCATTCTGGCCGCGGCGCTAACGATCGCGCATACCATCGGCGTGCTCGCGTTGGGCGCCATCGTCTTGTTTGCGACGCGCTGGAT
This sequence comes from Candidatus Velthaea sp., assembly GCA_965214335.1. GTDB lineage: Bacteria > Vulcanimicrobiota > Vulcanimicrobiia > Vulcanimicrobiales > Vulcanimicrobiaceae > Velthaea. The sequence continues at coordinate 35,056 of CBDCBO010000002.1, forward strand.
CGTGCCCGAAACGATCTATCCGTGGATCACGCTGGCATCCGGATTGTTCGTCGCGGCCCTCGGCGCTCGGGCGTTAGCGGCTGAATTGCGCCGCCGGCGTCCGCTGGCCCACGAGCACGTCCACGTTCATGACCGCGCGCATCCGCATACGCACGACCACCTTCACGGGCTGGGCGTCGACGAGCACGCGCACGCCGCCCTCGACGATGCCGCCCACGCGCGGGCGCATGCCGTCCCGGGCGCCGCACCATTGACGTTTCGCACGGCACTGTTCGCTGCCGCCAGCGGAAATTTGGCGCCTTGCCCGGCTGCCTTAGTAGTACTACTCGCGGCCATTTCGCTGCACCGAATCGCGTTCGGCATGGCACTCATCGTGACGTTCAGCATCGGCCTTGCCGCGACGTTGACGATCCTTGGAATCGCGGTCGTGCAAGGTGCGGCGTGGCTGGCCGAACGGCGCGCGTTCGCGCAGTTCACGCGTTGGGCGCCGTTCGCATCGGCCGGCGCCATCGCCCTCGTCGGCGCGGTGATGGTCGGTGAAGGCTTGGTCGCCCAGGGTGTACCGGCGTCGACGCCGATCGTTGCGGGTTTAACGCTCGCGGCGATTCTGGGTTACGCGTTCACCGTTCCCCACCGCCATCTCGAACCGAGGACGTCCAACGCATGATTGGGTTGAGTGCATTCACCGTCTTCGCGCTGGGTTTACGGCACGGCGCCGATCCCGACCATCTCGCCGCAATCGACAACGTGACGCGCAACGCGTATACGAAGACACCGTTCCTGAGTCGATTCGTCGGCACGCTTTTCGCCGGCGGTCATTCGATCATGGTGCTCGCACTCTCGGCGCTCGTCGGTTTACTCGGCGCACGTTTTTCAGCTCACGGGCAACTCATTGAAACGGTCGGTACCTGGATCAGCGTCGTCGTGTTAATCGGCTTAGCGGTACTCAACATGCGACAGTTGCGCAGCGCCGATCCGCGCTTAGCCGGCGCGAAGACGCGGCTGTTGCCGCGTGCGCTGCGCGAGGGAACGAGTGCCTTGGCCGCGATTCCGATCGGGATCTTATTTGGATTCGGTTTCGAGACGTCGAGCCAAGTCGCGACGTACGCGGTTGCCTTTGGTGCCGACGCCGGCGTTTGGGGTGCAGTGCTGGTCGGCGCGATGTTTTGTTTTGGTATGATTGTCACCGATACGCTCGACAGTGTCGTCGTGCATCGCTTAATTTCTTTTCGTTCCGATCGGTTGCCGCGCATCATGCGCGTGTGGATCGTATCGGTGACCGTTCTCGCACTCGCCGTTGCCACCTATGAACTACTTCAATTGTGCGGTTTTCAGCCGCCGATTAGCGATCTTCAAGTAAGTGCGGTACTCGTTACGGCACTTGCCGCGGTGTTTGCGTTCGTCTTTTATCAGACGCGCAAGCAGCGCCACGTATTCCCCGAGCCGCCGGTTGCGGTCATTCACACAGGAGAAGGTCTATGAAATCACGCTCAGGCGCGCTGGGCGGGCTTGCTGCAGTCGTCGCGCTCGTCGCTACGGGTGTCGTCTATAATTTGCTGCCCGTTCGCGGTTCCGATCACCAAGATTCCCCAACGACGGTCGCGCGGCCCGGTGCCGACATCACCGACGTCTTTGTCTATCCGGCTGCGAATCCGGCCAACGTCGTTTTGCAAATGGACATCGATCCGTTGCTGGCGCCGGGCGGTCCGACCACGACGGCGTCGCTCGATCCGGCGGTCCTTTATCAATTCAAGATTGCGCACGGTGCGCCGGGCGTCGAAGACATGGTCATTCAATTGCTGCCCAGCGGTGCCGGCACGAGCCAAACCGTTACGGTCGCCGGCCCGTTCAAACCGGCCACCACCGGCACCTTGGCTACGGTCGGCACGTCGACCGGTAGCGTTCCGTTCAACGTGACGGGTGGAACCACGCTATCCAACGGCATCAAAGTGTTCGTTGGTCCGCGTTCCGACCCGTTCTTCTTCGACTTGTTCGCGTTCTTCAAGTTCTTGCCCGATCGTGACTATAAGACGGCCGGAACGTCAGCGCCGGCCGGAACGCCGTTTTCCTTTAACTTCACGCCGGCCGAAATCGCCGCGAATCCGGCCTTCGCCAGCTGTCTCGTCGGCACGCCGAGCGACGCGCTGTCGAGCAACCACTTCAACGTCCTCTCGGTCGTCATCGAAGCACCCCGGGCACTAATTGCGCCGAGCACCGGCTCGTCGAAAATCTATGTCTGGGCCACCACTTCCACGCAGACCGGACATTAAGGAGCAACGATGCGACAATCCCTCATCATGTTCGGCGCGGTGTACGCGCTCGTGATCGGCGCCACCAGTTGTAACAGCACCTCGAACGGACCGGCGCCGATTCCGTCAACGGGTCCCCCGGCTACCTATCAGCAGATCGAGCGCCTAGCCCGCCCGGCCGTGAAAGAACTGTTCCAGGCGTTTGCCAACCACGACGGCACGAACCGTACGACCCCCGCGCAGCAGCCGCTATCGAGCCAGTCGCTGTATCAAGAAATCGGTTCGTTCACGACCAATGTTGCCGGACGCGACGCTGCGCATGCCGCAACACTGCAAGCGATTCTCATCCCCGACGAAGTTGCCGCCGATCTATCACAGACGGGCACCGGCTCGTATCTGGGCGTCGAAACGAAGGGCGCGACGGCGGCCGACAAGGATGCCTTCGGCGGCCGGACGCTGGCTGACGACGTGATCGACATTTCGCTTGGAGCGGTTTTCGGCAATACGCTCAGTGCACTTGGGCTCATTCCCGATGACGGCAAGGAAGCACCGTGCTTGACCACCGACAACGTGCCACAGCAAAATGCGGTCGACAACGTCACGCCGGGAGCCTTCCCGTACGTCGGAACACCGCATTAAACTGCGTCTTTCCGCAAGCTGGTTCATCGCCGCGACCGCACTCGGTGCGCTCGCGGCGTGGCCGCTTTTCTCACATAATGTCACGGGATCGGCGGCCAACGCCGCCGATCCGGTGATGATGCTAACCCCCGCGCCCGTTAAGTCAGATTTTCAATATCGCGATTCGAATGTCGCGTTTCTCGAATCGCGCTACAAGAAAAACGCGCAAGACATGATCGTGCCGCGTATGCTCTCGGGCGAATACTTGCAGCGCTATCGCGAGCGCGGCGATATCGGCGATATCCTGCGCGCCAAGGCCGCCGCGCAAACGTCGCTTGCGGTGATGCCGCGCGACAACATGGCCGGCGACATGGCGCTGGCCAATGCCGACCTGGCGTTACACCAGTTTCGTGCGGCCCGAACGCACATCGCGTCGGCGCGCGCCGTGCAGCCCGATAACAGCGACTTTGCCCTGAGCGAAGCGTCGGTCGATCTGGAGTTGGGCGCGTACGACGCCGCCCGCAGGCTCGTCGATGCCAGCCGCGGGAAAGGCGCCGGAGCCGAAGATGTGATCGTCGCGCGCTGGGATGAGCTGACCGGTCATGTCGCCGACGCGCAGCAGCGTTTGGATCACGCGATGCACTTTAGCGACAGCTTGTACGATATGCCGGCCGAACGGCGCGCGTGGTACCACTTTCGCATGGGCGAGCTGCGCTATCTCGGCGGCGATAACGCCGGTGCCATAGCGGCCGAACACGACGCGCTGGCAATATTTCCAACTGATATTTTCGCGCTGGGCGCACTGGCGCGCTTCGAGCTGGCGCAGAAAGACTATCTTGCCGCCGAAGACGCCGCACAGCGCGGGGTCGCGTTGCTGCCGTCGCCCGAAACGCTCGGTATTTTAGCCGATGCCCAAGCCCAACGCGGCGCCACCGCGGCGGCCGGCGCGACCCGCGCCGAGATCGATGCCGAAGAGCAAATCGGCAACGCCCAACATGTGAACGACCGGCTCATCGCGGTGTATCTCGCGGATCATAACGTCCGGCCGGCCGATGCTTATGCGATCGCCCGGCGCGAACTTGCCGTCCGCGATGATATTTACGCCGAAGATACGCTGGCGTGGTGCGCCGCCAAGGCGGGCAAGTGGGATATCGCCCGTGCGGCGTCGCTCAAGGCGCTACGTTTTGATACGGAAGATCCGCGTATGCAGTATCACGCCGGCGTCATCGCGCAGCACTTCGGGGCTACGGCCGAAGCCACGGCGCGTTACACCCGCGCGCTCGCGCTGAATTCCCAATTCTCCGCGACGCAGGCCGATGACGCCCGCGCGCAACTCGCGGTGCTGCGCAAGTAACGATTCCGGTTGCCGCACATCGCCGGCGCCTTTTGAAGTTCCGGCCCAATAGCGGCTGAAAGTGAAGCGCTACCGGCGTGCAGCCGCGTGAGCGAGCAGCGACGTGCGACGCGGGCCATCGCGGGTACTCGGAGTTGGACGGTTTGGCGAAGTGCGAAGGTTGCTCGACGGGGAACTTTCGCGGGACGCTCGTCGGTTTGAGATCAACGATGTTTCGTTGGCTCGGAATCGCTATCGCCGTCGCAGCAACCATTCTAGCTGCGTGCGGGAGGCAACTTACCGGCTTAAGCGCCCCAGGGGCCGGCTTGATTCAGTCCGGGCATATGCTTATCCGGTTTCGCGTGGCCGGTCCGCTCGACTTCACGAACGTGCAGTACTTCATTCTATTCAACACCAACGGAAACGGCCGCGAACCGTATCCGTCGGGCCTTTTATCGGGCTTGACCAATTACAGCTTTGCGCTCGTCGTCGGCGGCAGCCCGTCCTTGAGTCAGCCGTTGCTCTTCCAGTACTACCTCGCTCCCGGGGCGGCGCTCATCGGAACGTTTAAAACGATTATCCCGCCGCAGTATATCAGCTACGTCCCGAACAGCGGCGGCAATCCGTCGGGCGGCGGCGAGTTCACCGTCAATTTCGACCGCCGTTTGCTCTACGGTCAAAATCTCACCGGTGCCCCAACCCCGGTTGCGAGCGCATCGGCGGCCGCGACGACGGCACCCCTCGCCTCTCCCACACCGGCACCGACGTTCACGCTCAATCCAAACGTGCAGCCGACGACGGCGGCGCAACACATGTGGGCGATCAACTTCATCACGACCGATACCAATAACGTACCGATCGATTCCATGGGCCCCTTCGGCCCAACCGACACGACCTTTGCGGTAGGAATTTTCGATACGACGAAGTCCTTTGATTTTCCGTATGTCAAACCGGTCGGCACGAGCACGGTCCAAAATCTTGGCGCGCAACTGCAAAGCTTCGAGGTCATCAACGCCCCGTAAGCGGGACGCGACTCGGTAATATGAAGTAATATCGGCACTCCGCCAGCGAAAACAAGCGGACATGAAACGTCGAGCGGTGCTACTGGACTATTATCCGCCGAAGTCGCTAAAGGCGCCGAGCTTATTTAGTCCTGGTCATCGATTGTCTTGACGAAGCCCGCATTGCTTACACCGGCGCGAGCTTCTCGACTCAGATAAATCGAGCGCCGATAGACGGCGTCGTTTTTGCGCTGACTTCCAGCTCCGTTGATCCTCCCCATCGTAATAGTCAGAAGGCTCGGCCGTGTCGGCACAAATGATGCGCTCGTCGATGGACCCGTTACGTTCTTGTCTTGGGGCGGCGGTCGCACCGGATGAGCGCGAGCCGGCACGGCGTTTACGGTTCTGCGGCCGCGCGAAGCGGTGCAACCAAAAAAAAGACCTTCCGAATAAACGGAAGGCCTGCGCGACGAGCCGCGATCGGGTAAGCGTTAGGGCATCAAAACCGTGTCGACAACGTGAATGACACCGTTGGACTGATAGACGTCGCCGATCGTTACGCGTGATTGGCCGCCTTTGGCGTCCGTGATCACGAGCGTCGAGCCGTCCATCGATGCGGTGAGGTCTTCACCCTGAACCGTCTTGAGCATCGCTTTACCGCCGCCCGCAGCGATCTGCGCCGCGATCGCCTTTGAATCGAGCTTGCCGGCGACGACATGATAGGTCAGAATTTTTGTTAACGTCGCTTTGTTTTCCGGCTTGACCAGCGTGTCGACCGTACCGGCCGGGAGTTTGGCGAAAGCTTCGTTCGTCGGCGCGAACACCGTGAAGGGTCCGGCGCTATTGAGGGTGTCGACGAGGCCGGCGGCCTTGACGGCGGCGACGAGCGTCGTGTGGTCGTTCGAGTTGAGGGCGTTGGCGACGATCGTCTTATTGGCGTACATCGCATGGCCGCCGACCATCGGATCTTGCATGCCGCTCATCGTATCGCCCATCTTGTCCGCGGCGAACGCCGGTCCAATCGAGAGGCACATGGCGGACAAGGCTGCCGCAGCGGCAATTTTCGTGAGTTTCATCGTTTCTCCAAGCGTGTTACGTAGTGCGTTTGCATTCGGGAATTTGCTGAAAGAACGAAAAAGCAAGCGAACTGGATGTTCGCCGGCGCAGGATTTCTTTTGAAATACCTTCCGGCGAACGGAACGAAGCTGGTTCAGGCGACGTCCGTGATCGTCCCTTCATCGCGAGCTAAGCGCGCGATGGTTCGGTCCAACCGTTCGAGCAGGTGGGTTGCCGACAGCAATTCCAGCCCGTCCGGGGTTCCACTCGCGGCTTCGCGCCGCAGGTCGTCAAAGAGCGGCAGGGTGTTGGTGGTGGCGCCGTCATGGCGTCCGTTGACGCGCTCGCCCGCGGCCGCGATGTTGGCCGTCATCGTCTGCTCGATGTGCCGCAGCAGCGCGCCGACCGCGGCCGGTACCGGATGTTGCATGCGATCGACCGCGCGTGCGAGCATGCGCGCATAATAACTGCACGCACTGAGCGAAACGATCCAGCGCCGCAGTTCGTGGCCGCTGCCTAAGAATGTTGGTGCGGCAATCGTCGGTTTTGCACGCGAGACGAAATGCTGGACGCGCTCCTCGACGACGCGCGCGGCATCGAGCGGGCCGACGGCATCCCGTACGTCGAGCAGATGCGCGATACACACCGCAATGACGGCTTGGGTGGCTTCGAGTGCGTCGCGCGCACTGCTGCGCACGACGTCGTAGGTGCGGGTCGGCAAAATGAAGGTGGCAGCGAAACCACCGCAAATCGCGCCGACGGCCGTTTCCTCGAGCCGCACTTCCAAGATACCGTCACTGAAGCGGCCCAGCACGATGAACAGCAGCGCTAGCAGCGCGGTGATGAAGAACATCATTGCCGTTTGCGAAATGCGCAGCAGGTAGACGGCGACGAACAGGCAGCCGAAAATGGCCGCGATGTCAAGCCAAGGATGGCCGCCGGCAAGATTTCCGACGATAACGCCGGCCACCACGCCCAGCGCCGTTCCGCCGATGCGCGACCACGCCCGAGCGAGCGTTTCACCGGCCGAGGCCGTGCCGACGAACACGAAATACGTCGCGAGTACCGCCCACGACCAGCGTTGCGGCGAGAGCACTTCGCCGATGGCGATCGCGAGCGCGGAAGCGATGGTCACCTGAATCGCCTGGCGAAGCGCCGGCTGCTGTATGCCCGCCCCGCCGCTCCATGCCGCCGTGCTCAGCGCGAGCGTTTCGGTCGCCGAGTCGACGCGCACGATCGTTTCGCCCAAATCGACGATCGCCGCCGCAACGGCGCGGGCGGCGGCGTGAGCCGGAACGGCGTCGTTGCTCAACTCGGCGGCCCGCTGCGCGGCCTCCGCCGTTCGCCCGCGAACGAGCGCCGTCAAAGCGAAGCTCAGCGCCGGCGGCACCGGCGCCGCGGCATCGCGCAGCGCGTTGGCCGAAACGGCTAAGTCTTCCGCGGCAAGTTCGGCATCGAAGATGATCCGGACTTCGTCGGTCGCATCGTGACCCAAGCGCGCTTCAATCGAGGCCGCCGTCTCGTTGAGCCGGAAGGTCGCCGCGCGTAGGCGGCGGCGCGCCCCCGGCGGATCGCGCGTTTCGAGAACTTCTTGGGCCACCCCGGCGACGAACCGGATGCGGGCTTCGAAGGCGGCGATGGTGCGGCGGGCGATCCAGCCCGGCCGGTCCGGCAACAGGATGAAGTGGACCGCGTAGGTGATGCACATCGCGCCGACGATGATGGCGATGAGCGACGGAAGTGCCGTGACGGTCGCGCCAAGGAACAGCGCGAAGAAGTACGTCATCATGGCCAGCGTGCCGAAAGCCGTCCAGCGCGGCCCGAACTTGCGCACCGCAACCGCCACGAACAGAACGGCCAGAAACATCACGTCGGCCAGCAACCCGCGGGAAGCGAAAACGGCGCCCAGAACGATGCCCAGGATCGCCGGCAGCATCGCCAGCAGCATCGTCGTCCGCGGCTCGGGATCGTTGATTTGCAACGATGCCTGCATCGCCACCATCGCACCGAGAACCGCGACGCTGACCGGCTGACCGAATTCCGCCGCGCCGATCGCCGAGGCGACAACGGCGAACGCCACCGCCAAGGTGACCCGGGTTGCAAGCAGCAGCCGGCTCAAGCCGGGGTCAGCCGCGATGAGCCGCTCCCAAAAAAGAATGATGGGCGTCGAAGACATTACGGCTTGCTTCCCGGTGCGGGCACGCGGCGACTCCCGCCCGCGCCGCGATCGACGACCGCAATTGATAAGCCGGTCTTGACGGTGGTTGACGGGAGTGCTATTATCGTCGCCTATGCCCCTTGGTGGTTAAAAGAATTTTATGCGAGCGAGGTTACCTCTCTCTCCGATCGAGAGGACCTTGCCTTTTTTTCATTTCCGCCCCGCATAGACCGGCACAGCGCTTCGCGAGAGTAGTTACAACGCATTCATGGCTTCTAAAACGACCGTAGATAAGGCTGAAAAGCCGAAGTCCGCGCCACGCAAGCGACCGACCCCTGCCAAGCCTGAACCGACGATTTCGGGCGCCAACGGGAGTGCGGTCAAACAGAATAACATCGCCACGGCAACATTTGAAGTTCCGGCCGAAGCGTTCACCGTCGAAGCATACGACGATCCGGGCCCCAAACGTTCGCGGCATACGTTTGCCAAAATAACGAGCGCGTTGGCCATTCCCGATTTGATCGAACTGCAGAAGGCGTCGTTCAAGTGGTTTATCAACGACGGGCTCAAAGAAGCGTTCGAATCGATTTCGCCGATCAAGGATTTCACCGGTAACTTGGTGCTGGAGTTCGGCGAGCATTCGCTGGGCGAACCGAAGTATTCCGTCGAGGAATGTCGCGAACGCGACATGACGTACAGTGCACCGTTGCGCGTGCGCGTTCGGCTGATCACGGCGGAGTCGGGCGAAATCAAGGGCATTCCCGATCAGGAAATTTTCATGGGCGATTTCCCGCTCATGACCGACAAAGGCACCTTCATGATCAACGGCGCCGAGCGCGTGATCGTGAGCCAGCTGGTGCGTTCGCCGGGCGTGTACTTGTTGCAGGACAGCGATACCAACAATCGGCCGACATATAATGCCACGATCATTCCGAATCGCGGTGCCTGGATCGAATTCGAGACCGACAACGGCACCAAGAACGACGAAACCGAAGGCACGATCGGTGTCCGCATCGATAAGAATCGCAAGATTTACGCGACGACGTTCGTGCGCGCGTTATCGCGTCCCGATTTAGGCTTCCATTGGGAAGACGACGAAGCGATCGTGGCGCTGTTCGATCATTCGCCGTTGATTCTCAACTGTCTTGAAAAAGACAAGGACATCAAGACCAAAGAAGACGCGCTCAAGGAAATCTACAAAAAGCTGCGGCCGGGCGAACCGGAGAACGCTGAGAACGCCGAAAAGCTGCTCGAATCGCTGTTCTTCGATGAAAAGCGCTACGATCTAGCGGGCGTCGGTCGCTACAAGCTCAGCGGCAAACTCGAACGCGAGTATCCCGCCGCCGGTCTCAAAATTCCGAATATCGATAAAAAGGCGTTGACCCGCGAAGACATGATCGCGGTCGTGCGGCGCCTGATCAAAGTCGCGACGAAGCAAGTCCACAAAGACGACATCGATCACCTCGGCAACCGGCGTATTCGTTCCGTCGGCGAACTGCTGCAAAATCAGTTCCGGGTCGGCCTGCTACGCTTGGAGCGCGTTGTGCGCGAGCGCATGACGGTGCAAGACATCGAAACGGTCACGCCGCAGGCGCTCATCAACATCCGGCCGGTGGTGGCCGCGATCAAAGAGTTTTTCGGTTCATCGCAGCTCTCGCAGTTCATGGATCAAACCAACTCGCTGGCGGAATTAACGCATAAACGGCGCTTGTCGGCGCTTGGGCCGGGCGGTTTGTCACGCGAACGCGCCGGTTTCGAAGTTCGCGACGTTCACCATAGCCACTACGGCCGCATCTGTCCGATCGAAACGCCGGAAGGCCCAAATATCGGCTTGATCGGTTCGCTGGCCACCTATGCGCGCGTCAATCGCTTCGGTTTCATCGAGACGCCGTACCGCGTCGTTCATGACGGCATCGTCACCGATGAAATTCGGTATTTTACCGCCGACCGTGAAGACGAATACATCGTTGCCCAAGCCAATACGCCGGTCGACGATAACGGCCGGATCACGTCGTCGTCGGTCGTCGCGCGGTATGCCGAGGAATATGTTGAAGAGCCGCCCGGTAAAGTGCAGCTCATGGACGTATCGCCCAAGCAAATCGTCTCGGTCGCGACCGCCCTCATTCCGTTCCTCGAACATGACGACGCGAACCGCGCGCTCATGGGTGCGAACATGCAGCGCCAAGCCGTGCCGCTGCTGCGTCCGCAGGCGCCGATTGTCGGTACCGGCATGGAATATCGGGCGGCTAAGGATTCCGGCGGTTGTGTGCTGGCGCGTCAGTCGGGCGAAGTGGTCGGCGTCGACGCCAAGGCCGTCACGCTCAAACATGACGAAGACGGGCTCGATCACCAGTACGACCTGCTGAAGTTCACGCGCTCCAACGCGGGCACGTGCATCAACCAGAAGCCGATCGTCACGGTCGGCGAAAAAGTGATGCGCGGCCAGATCCTCGCTGATGGTCCGTCCTCCGAGCAAGGCGAGTTGGCGCTCGGGCAAAACGTGCTCGTGGCGTTCATGCCGTGGGAAGGCTACAACTACGAGGACGCCATCCTGATCAGCGAACGGATGGTCAAGGACGACCGCTTCACATCGATTCATATCGAAGAATACGAATGCGAAGCGCGCGATACCAAACTCGGGCCTGAAGAAATCACGCGCGACATCCCGAACGTCGGCGAAGATTCACTCAAGGACCTTGATGAGAACGGGATCGTGCGGATCGGCGCCGAGGTGCGGCCCGAAGATATTCTGGTCGGGAAGGTCACGCCCAAGGGCGAGACCGAGCTGACGGCCGAGGAACGCCTCTTGCGCGCCATCTTCGGCGAGAAATCGCGTGAAGTTCGCGATACCTCGCTCAAAGTGCCGCACGGCGAAAAAGGCAAGATCATCGACGTCAAGCGCTTCTCGCGCGAAAACGGCGACGAGCTTTCGCCCGGCGTGAATCACCTCGTGCGCGTGTACGTGGCGCAAAAGCGCAAGATTCTGCAAGGCGATAAGATGGCCGGCCGGCACGGTAACAAGGGCGTTATCGCGAAGGTCCTGCCCGAAGAAGACATGCCGTATACGGACGACGGCACGCCGGTCGACATCGTGCTTAACCCGCTAGGCGTGCCGTCGCGCATGAACTTGGGCCAGATCATGGAGACGCATCTGGGCTGGGCGGCCTCGATGCTCGGCCTAACGATCGCGACGCCGGTGTTCGACGGCGCGCACGCTGAAGACATCGCGGAATGGCTGCAAGACGCGGGTCTGCCGGCTGACGGTAAGACCTGGTTGCGTGACGGCCGCACCGGCGATCGCTTCGGCCGGCCGATCACGGTTGGTTATATCTACATGCTCAAGCTCGCGCATTTGGTCGACGACAAGATCCATGCGCGTTCGACCGGTCCGTACTCGATGATCACGCAGCAACCGTTGGGCGGCAAGGCGCAGTTCGGCGGTCAGCGCTTCGGCGAGATGGAAGTGTGGGCGCTCGAAGCGTACGGCGCGGCGTATACATTACAGGAGTTGCTGACGGTCAAATCTGACGACGTCGTCGGACGCGTCAAAACGTACGAAGCGATCGTCAAGGGCGAAAACGTGCTCGAGCCGGGTGTGCCCGAGTCGTTCAAGGTGCTCATCAAAGAGCTGCAGTCGCTCGCCCTCGATGTGAAAGTGCTCACCGAGCAGCGTGAAGAGATCGAGATCAAGATCCAGGACGACGATATGTCGGAGCGGGCGCAAGAGATCGGTCTGCTCATGGGCGACGAAGATCCGCGCCTGTCGCAAACGCAACTCGCCGAGCGGGAAGCGGAACGCGAGCGGCTCACGGCGTCGGTTGCCGCCGTCGGGGCGGCCGTCATCGACGGCGATGCCGGCGTGGCTGAGGGCGCGGTCGAAACCGAAGAAGAGGAAGAGACCGAAGAAGAAGTCGACGATTCGGCGCCGTTGGTCACCAGTGCGTCAAAACGTGGCGACGACGACGACATCGTTCCGACGAGTCCGCTGGGCGGCCTACGCGCGACCATGACTGACGACGGCGAAATCATCGTTGACGAAATCGTCGATGAAGAGTTGCCGGCGCCGGTCGAGGACGAAGAAGAAGATCAAGGCTACGTCCTCGAGGACGAAGACGAGGAATATACCGAAGAGGAAGAAGAGGATGAAGGCCCGCTGGCGCATTCGACCGACGACGATTATTAAGCTCGTCGTCGGCTGACAACAAGCGCGTTCGGCACCGGCTACGTATGCATCTAATGCGAACGCCGGTGTAAGATGAGAAGAGAGCGAGCCGTGCGGCCCGCTCTCTTTAATTTCATCGACGCTTTTACCGATAGCTCGCGAAGGGATCCGGAATGCTTGTCGCGGCGATTTTAGCTGTGAGTTCGAGTGTGGTCAACCCGTGTGCACTGCTCGAAACGGGTGAAATCGCCCGCGTGCTCGGTTGGGCCGTCATCGCGCAACCGATGCGGTCGTACCAGTTGCCGGGGGGAGCGGGGAAGCTGTGCGCGTTTGACGGTCGTGATGGCACGGTCATCGTAACGATTCCGTCCAAAGGCACCGGCATACCGGTCAACGATGCAACGAGTGACTTAGGCACGTCGCGCACGCCGATGCACGACGCGTTCGGTTTCAACGCACCGGTCGAGTTGGGCCGTGACTCGGCTATCGTTCACACCGGCGGTCGCGACTATGGGATCACCGTCGCGCCGCTCGATGCCCAGTTTGCCGATGAAGCGCAAATGCGCGCGTTAGCGACGGCACTCATCAGGCATTTGCCGCGCCGGCGCGCAGCAATAAAACGGTCCCCATAAGAGCCGCATTTATAAGCCCGGTCAATATCTGCTGCCTGATCATTCGGCTGAAGATTCGCAAGCGCTTGCAGTTACTTGAAGCGAGCCGGCGGTGAACTTTAGGCAGCGGGGCAAAGCCGATCGGTCTGTTGCCGCAGCCGGGTTTGGACCGTTGGGAATAGGTTCTCTGACGAATCGGCCAGCAATCAAGTCGCGGGACGGACCAGCGAATTTGCGGTAACCAAAGATATGGCTTGTTTGCGCTGGAGCCGAAGGCATTGCGTGATCGGCAAGCCGAGTTGCGGCCGGTTACCGTTATGTTGCGAACGGTTCGTCGAAGTGTGACCGAGCGCTACGACGATCGGTGCTGTAATGGTAGCGTGCTGGCATTACCGCCTACGTCGTAGGTAGAAAGTATCCAATGCAAGACGCTTTGCGGCTTGGCCGGCCGATACGACGGATCGGTTAGCGGCCGAAAACGAGCGCCAGGTGGTGGAAGTTGAACTCCAATCGGTATCTGTAGGGGGAGTTTTGCCGCGCTTGCGATATTTGCGCGCTCCCGCTTGGGGGGTGACCGATCGGCTTACAAAAAAGGTTCGCGATAATGTCGCGTCTCCTACCGCCGATAGAGTAAGCATGCTTCCGCCACCAAAGCCCGCAAACGAGAGCGAGCGCTTACGCGCCTTGACGCGCTACAACGTGCTCGACACCGATGCCGAAGAAGATTACGACGAAATAACGGCTTCGGTCGCGAAAATCTGTGGCACCGCCATTGCCATTGTTTCGCTCCTCGACGCCATTGCCATTGTTTCGCTCCTCGACGAAAACAGACAGTGGTTCAAGTCGCGCTACGGACTCGAAGCCACCGAAACGTCGCGCGATATATCATTTTGTGGGCATGCGATTCTGGAGCCCGAGCGCGTTATGATTGTGGCCGATGCAACGCGCGACGAACGCTTCGTTGACAATCCGTTGGTAATCGGTGCCCCGAATATTCGTTTCTACGCCGGTACACCACTCGTAACGCACGACGGCTGTGCCCTTGGCACGCTTTGTGTGATCGATACGGTGCCTCGCACGATGACAGCGGAACAGATCGCGACATTGCGCTTGGCGGGGCAGACGGTTTTACGACTGTTGGAGCAACGGCATACCATCGAACTGCTCGAAACCGCCGTGACGCATCAGCGTGCCGTGGAAGCCGAGTTGCGAACGCAGATTGACGAACGCCGGCGGATCGAGGAGCATTTACGTTTTGTGTCCGCCCACGACAGTCTCACCAGTCTTCCGAACCGTGCTCAATTTCTTTCTCGACTGCAGGTTACGCTCGATCGCCTCAAAACAAGCGTCGGCTCTCCCTTTGCTGTCTGTTTCATCGACCTTGACTACTTCAAACAGTTTAACGACACGCTGGGGCATGTATGCGGTGATGAACTCCTCATCGAAGTGGCTCGAAGACTGACGCAGATGAAGCGGGTTGGAGATTCGGCTGCCCGGCTCGGCGGTGATGAGTTCGCAATGGTAATCGAGAACATAACGGCAGTCCAGTTGCCAGCGATTGTGGCTCGAATCGCAGATGGAATACGAGAGCCGCTGCTCTTTGGTGATGAGCCGACACACGTCGGCGCGAGCATCGGCGTCGTCTTCGTCGATAAGCAGTACGCGTCGGTCAAAGACATCGTTCGCGACGCGGATATTGCAATGTACGCCTCGAAAGAGCACGGGCGCAATCGCTACACCGTTTTCACCACCGATCTACGCGATCAGTTTACGCTTGCGAACGAGACGAAACTGACCCTGCGGCGAGCACTCGATCAACATCAGTTCCGGCTCGGATATCAACCGATCGTGCCGCTGGTGCGACCGCGCAAACGCCCCGTCGGCTTCGAGGCGCTGCTGCGCTGGGAGCAACACGACGGCACGTATATTACCGCGGCGCAGTTTATCGATACCGCTGAACAGACCGGGATGATCGTCGAACTGGGTTACTGGGTGTTGCGCGAGGCGTGTGCGCAAGCACGCCGCTGGCAGGAAACGGGCGGCGATCCGATCGTCACGGCGGTGAACGTTTCGGCCAAGCAACTCGCGGAACCGGGCTTTTCGCGCGCGGTGAAGCGCATCGTGCGGGAGGCCAAAGTCGATCCGCGGCTGCTGGCCATCGAGGTCACCGAAAGCATCCTTATCGATGACGTTGATGCCTCGCTCGACATCATGAATGAGCTGCGCGCGTTCGGTATAAAGATTTATCTTGACGACTTCGGAACCGGTTACTCATCGCTGAGTTATTTGAGGAAGTTTCCGGTCGATCGCATCAAGATCGATCGCTCATTTGTAAGCGGCATAGACGAGGGCCTAGCGGATCCCTTGATCGTGCATTCGATTATCTCGCTCGCCCATAAGCTCGAGGTCGAGGTTATTGCCGAAGGCGTTGAGACGCAGCGCCAACGCGACGCGCTTGCGGATCTCGGCTGCGATTACGCACAAGGTTTTCTGTTCAGCCGGGCCGTGCCGGCCCCGGAAGCATCGTTGCTCCTACTCATTTGCGCACAGAGCATTGGCTAAACGGTGGCGGCAACGCGCGCGGCATTGCCTGCTTTCTGACCTGACCTAGCGCGGCGCCATATGGCGGTCTGAGTTCGACGTGTCGAGCAAGGGCCGCCGGCGCTTTTGCAACGCGATTCAGAACGGTGCGTCGGCGAGCAGAACACCGTCCCGGATCAACGTATCGTTGAACGCCCCACGGGAGCGGCGCTCGCGTGGCAGATCGAGCCCCGCGTCCGTGAAGCGTTAAATCTCAGCGCCGTTTGCGGTAAGCAGTGCCGACGGTGTACGCTCAGGGCGGGTGTGGCGCAGGGATGTTCGCGCTTGAGGCCGATCACCTGTTGCGGTGCGAACACGTCGCTGGATTATCTTTGCCGTCGCTGCGATCGGCTTCTTTATTATTGCGCTCAACGGGGAGATCTACAATCTCACCTCACCGCCGAGTTTGAGCTGGCACGTGGTATTACGCAAATCATATAGCATCGTCGCGTTTGCGCTCGTCGGCGCGGCGTACACGTGGGCGTCGGGAGCTTCGATCGTGACGACGGCGCTCGTGGTTGCCTTCTATAGCGGTCTTATCGAAGTCGGCCAAAAGGTGACGTACCACCACGAACCGCTGCTTTGGAACGCCATCGACGTTGTCTTCGGTGCTGTCGGCGGTGCGCTCGGCCCGCTTATCCCCGGGACTCGCGCGAAATAAGCCGCAAGTATTTGCGCTGCACGAATGCGTCGTCAGCTTCAACAATTTTAAAAGCTTCCTCGCGTACTTGGGCCGCGAGCTGCTTACGCATCGCCAGCGCTCGGTCAAGGTCGCGGAACGCGTGCTCGAATGCTTCACCGTCGAGCTCACCGACTTGCCGCTTGAGCCGCGCGATATCGGCGTTGACTTGATGCGCGAGCTGCGCGCTCACCTCGGTCTCGACGGCGCGGATGCGCTCGAGCAGTGCGGCCAATTCCTCAATGGTGGGCAACCCGTACGCGCTGCGCGCGGGTTCTTGCGCGCGGCCGGAGCGCACGGCCGCGTCCTTGCCCGGAGCATCGAAGTTCGGATACAGCCGCACGATCGACGGAATCTTCTGCGGGCCCTTGGGCGACTGTAGACCTTGGGCGATGCCCGCGTCGATGAGCCGCGTCCGGAGTGACGTATCGCCGATCACCTTGAGAAATTGCGGATCGACCCCGGACGGACGGCGTGCCGTGCCGAAGAAGTCATTATCGCGGGCCTCGGGAAGCTCTTTTGCTTTTTCCCAAAGTCCGGCTCGCGCGTTACGAGTTACGGAATTCATAGTGAGTTGGGAGTTACGCGGTCAAGTTGACCCTGCCTTGTAACACCACTATCTATCTTTATGGAATTACTTCGCTTCACCAATGTATCTCGTCACTACGGTGCCAACGAGGTCTTCACGGGCCTATCGGGGGTCATCCGCGACGGTGATAAAGTTGCACTCGTCGGCCCCAACGGCGCCGGCAAATCGTCACTCGTGCGCATCCTCGTGGGCGCCGATAGCCCCGATGGGGGCACGCTTGCGCACCTGCGCGATTCGCGCTTCGGCTATCTTGCGCAGGATGCCGCCGAAGGCGGACCACAGACTTTAGGTGCGGCGTTTGCCGAAGCGCTCGAGCGTGGCCAAGCGCACGAATGGGAAATGCGTTCGACCCTCAATCGGTTCGGCTTCGGCGACACGGATCTCGACCGGCCACTCACCGAATTTTCCGGCGGTCAGCGTACGCGGGCACTGCTGGCCCGCACGCTACTCGAACGGCCCGACTGGCTGCTCCTCGACGAGCCGACCAATCACCTCGATCTCGATACCGTTCGTTGGTTGGAGTCGTTTGTCGCCGGCGACAATCGAGCCTATTTGATCGTTTCCCACGACCGGTTCTTTCTCGAAACGGTGGCCAATCAAATCTGGGAACTCGACCGCGGCGAGTTGACCGTGTACGACGTTAAGCCGGGTCGGGCGTACACCGACTTTCTCGAACAGCGCGAGATCCGGCGCGAACAGCAACGGCGCGATTATCAGACTGCGCAAACCGAACGCAAACGGCAGCGCGCGGTCATCGAAGAACTCAAGACGCACGGTTCGCACAACTACAGTCACGTTCGCAGCCGGGAAAAGGCATTCGCCCGCGTAGATCTCGTCGACGCCCCGCGTTCGGACAAGCGCGCGATCGGCGTTGGGCTGACCGCGGCGCGGCGCGCCACGAACGGCATGGCGATCGAGGTCGCCGGTTTGACCAAAGCGTATGACGAGACGCTCTTCGCCGACGTCGACGCATCGTTCACGCGCGGTGACCGGGTAGCGATCGTGGGACCCAACGGCGCCGGGAAAACGACTTTCCTGCGCATTCTTAGCGGTGAAGGCATACCCGATCGAGGTACCGTTCGCTATGGTACCGGCTTAACGACGGCAGCCTACTCGCAGAGTTCGGTCGACGACTTAGCCGCCGGCGACACCGCGGCCGAGGCGGTGATGCGGATGGGGGTGACCGACGAAGAAGCGCGCGGACTGTTGGGTCGCTTAAATCTCGGCGGCAATTCGGGCGACAAGCCCGTCGAAGCGTTTTCGGGCGGCGAGCGGCGGCGGATCATGCTCGCGCGGCTCATGGCGCAACGCGCCGACTGTTTATTCCTCGATGAGCCGACGAACGACTTGGATATCCCAAGCCGCGAAGCGCTCGAGGAGGTTCTCGCGTCGTACGAAGGCGCGCTCTTCGTCGTCTCGCACGACCGGTATTTGCTCAAACGACTCGCCGGCCGTGTCTTGTCCATCCGCAACGGCGAGGCGACGATCGTCGACGGTGACTATGATACGTACGAGCGCTTCGAGCACGCGGCGCGCAAGAGTGCGGCGCCGGCGAAAGCTGCGGCGAAAACCGAGCCGGTGAAGGTGAACCGCAAAGCGGCGCACCAGACAAAGCTCGACGTCGGCCGACGTAAGCGCGCCGTCACGGAGGCCGAGCAACGCGTCTCGGATCTCGAAGCCCAGCGAGCCGAACTCGAACGGCGGTTTGCGGCGCCCGGCGTCTACGACGACCCGGTTACCGTCGTGACGCTGCAGCGAGACCTCGACCGCGTCCGCGGTGAAAGTGAAAAAGCTATGACGCTCTGGGAACGTGCCGTCCAAGCGATGGAAACCTAAACCGGGCCCGGACTCGTCGAGCCGGCTAAACGCTCTAGCATCGTTTGCCCTCTACCCAAGTCGCGCCGTTTACTCCTGGCCGTTCGGGCAGGTCGCCGGTGAGACGCACGACCAATACCGTCGAGTCGTCGCGCAGTTCATCGTTGGCATACGCTTTGACGGTTTCGAAAATACATGTTGCGAGCTGGTGCGGCGGCTGGGTGCGGTTCGCGACGATGGTTTCGCACAGCCGGTCGATGGTGAAGAGCTCGCCCCGTTCGTTGGTCGCTTCGGTGAGGCCGTCGGTGTACAGGACGATCGTATCGCCGGGTCCGGCCGGCAACGTTGTCTGTGCGTAGGTCGCACCAGCGTTGACCCCGAGCACCAGACCGTGCGCCTGCGTCACTTCGACGTCCGCCGCAGCGGAGCGTAAGATGAGCGCGGGTTCGTGGCCGGCATTGACGAACCGGAAGGTGCCTGCGCCGGGGTCGACCACACCACACAAGAACGTGACGAATGAATCGTGGTCGACGTCGTTGACGACGACGGTGTTGGCGTGCTTGACCAACAGAGCGAGATCGTCGATGCCCATCGCGGTGAGTAAGCCGCGCACGAGATAGCGCAGCATGAGTGCGTTGAGGGCGGCGGCCAGCGACTTGCCCGAAGCATCGCCCAGGCAGAAGATGATGCTCTGTCCGTTGTGGTCGAGCAGGTCGAGATAGTCGCCGCCGACGAGTCGCGACGGTTCGGCACGGAAGCCGATTTCAACACCGGGAACGGCCGGGATCGCGACATCGAGGAGTGCGCGTGAAATGCGATCGGCCGCCAAGTCGAAGTGACGTTGCGCATCGATCCCGAACGTAAACGCCGCGATCGCTCGTTTGATGGAGGTATCCATCCGAGCGGCTTCGTGTCCGGTCAGCGGATACTTTCGCCCTCGCCCGCCGGCAGGGCAAATTCACCTCGAACGAACATACGTTCGATACCGGTTATGCGACAATTAACGCTTTTTGCATCAGCTGCGGAACCCACCGTCGTGGTCGGCGACCGCGGCGATGTTCGATACATTCGCGGCTTTCTCGATCCGGCGGCCGCACGCGAACTCTTTGCCGAATTGCACCGTTCGACGAACTGGCAAGCCGATTCGCGGATGATGTACGGCCGGCGCGTTTTGGTCCCGCGGGAAACCGCCGCCCGCGGAGCGGACTGCCCGCAGGATTGGAGTCCGGCGCTCGTGCGCGCGCGTAGCGGCATTGAAACGCTGCTGCATACGGCGTTTGACTATGTCTTCATCAATCGCTATCGCGACGGCAACGACAGCGTGGCTTGGCATGCCGATAACGACGCTCGTGACGATGCGCGCCGGATCATCGCTTCACTGAGCCTGGGCGCGACGCGCTCGTTCGAGATTCGGCCGCGCCGGGCCAGCGGTCTCGAGCATAAGAAGATCGCCGTCGAATTGTCCGACGGCGACCTGATCGTCATGCGCGGTGCGACGCAACTCAACTACGAGCACCGCGTCCCCAAGGAACCGCGCATTGCCGGCGAGCGCATCAACCTCACGTTTCGTCAGCATCGCCCGCGCGACGGCGCCCTTACAGCGCCGTCGGCCCCGTAATGACGCGCACGAAGTCGTTCGGTCGAATCCATTTCGCGAGCGCCGCCTGCACCGTCGCGGGTGACGCGGCCAACATCGCCGCCGCTTCGCGACTAAATTCGTCGATCGGCTGTTCGCGCGCGGCGGTCGTCAAGAACTGCGAACCGATGCCCTCGTAAGACTCGACCGAAACGGGCAACTCACCCAGGACGAGCGCCTTGGCCCGCGTCAGCCGGTCGCCATCGAGCGGCGTATGCTGCAGCTTGGTCAGATCGTCGATCACGAGCCGTTCGGCGCGACCGATGTTCTGCGGATCGGCGCCGTAGCTCACGGCGAACGTCGAGCGATTGTGGCCACCCGTTAGGTTGGAAGAAACGCTGTAGACATAGCCGTGCAATTCGCGCAGATCGTGGAAGAGCAGCGAAGCATAGAAACCGCCCGACAGCACCGTATTGGCCAGACGAAGAACGGGATAGTCGGCGTCATTATAAGTCAACGGCAGCGTCTCGGACAGGCCGACTTCGGATTGGATGCGGCCAGTCGCCGGAATGGTGGTCGAATGAGCCGCGTTCGGCTTGACTTTGGGCGGATACAGATCGGGTTTGGGGCCGCTGGCGGTCCAGGCGCCGAAGTACTTTTCGACCGCGACTCGCGCGGCGGCGGGCGTAATATCGCCGATTACGACGATGGTCGTAAGATCGGGCCGGTACGTTGCTGCGTAATTCGCCTTGACGTCGTCGAGCGTGATCTTCGCCGCCGAAACCGGAGTTGCGGTGCGCCGCGCCGGATCACCAGGCGGATATAATGCTTGAACCAATGCTTGTCGCGCCAGGTAGTCCGGGCTTTTTACCGTGCCGGTGAGTTCGCCGACGGTTTGCGCTTTCACAATCTGGAAGGCGTTAGCCGGGAAGGCCGGATGCAGTTCATCATCGGCGAGCAGTTGCATGCCGCGATCGAAATTGGCCGTCAAGACGTCGAGCGAAAAGCCCGGTCCGGTACTGACGTCGGCGGCGATCTTATCGAGTTCGGCTTGATATGCGAGCCGGTCGTACGTGGTCGTACCGAAGGGCAGCAATCCACTTACCATGCCGTCAACGCCCTCTTTTCCGGCGGGATCTTGCAAACCGGCATTCATGCCGATCTGGCCACGTACGACGATGGTATGCGAGATCGCTTCGGGCTGGACGATGAGCTTGATGCCGTTGGGCAAGATCGAGACGTCAGGTGCTAGTTTCGATTGTGGAACCGCCAGATTAGCCAAGACATCGCGCGCGAACGCCGGCAGGCCGGTGTGTTCGGTCGGCACGACGGTGTTATCTTCGCCGACCCGCCCTCCGCCCGAGCCGCCGGCGGCTGCCGACTTGGGAGTCGCGATTGCAATGGTCGCGGTGGCGTTATCGTAGTAGGTGCGCAGAACGCGGTTGACGTCCGCGGGCGTCACGCGTTGGAGCCCGGCGAGATCTTCGTCGGGCGTGCGGTTTTCGACCGTTAGGGTTTGACTCCATAACGTTGCCAAGCCTTGAACGGAGTTGCGCGAGAATTCCGCTTGGGCCACTTCGCGCTGTTTGGCAACTTCAATGAGATCGGCGGGCAAGCCGGTTTTTTTGTAACCGTCGATGACGGCTTTGATGTCGCTTACCGCCGACGTGCCCGGCGTCGTGACGGCCACCGCCGAGCCGACGATTGAGAAACCGGCTTTGGGATACGTCTGCGCTTGAGCGAAGGTCTGTAGCGCCTTGCCCGAGGCCTGTAGCTCGAAGAGCGCGCCGCGTTCGCTGTTGAGCACGTCGTTGAGAATTTCGCTGGCGAAATAGTCCGGATCGGCGTAGCCGGGCACGCGGTATCCAACGAAGCCGAGCGTAACGGGTTGATCGCTGTCGTCCGTAAAGGTGGCAGCGGTGAGCGGCTGCAGCTTGACCGGCGCGCGAGCCGGTAGCGGCCTAGCCGGAATGCCCTCGAAGAGCGCCCGAACTTTCGCGATCGTCGCTTGCGGATCGACGTCGCCCGCAATGACGTAAATCGCGTTATTCGGATGGTACCACCGATCGTAAAAGGCCTGCAGATCGGGCGCTTGGATCTGCTTGAAACTCGCAACGGTGCCGAGCCCCGGATCGGCGTACGGCGTGCCGGCCATGATATGCGTCAGCATCTTCTGATTCAACCGGAAAAACGCGTCGCTGTTATCGCGCGTAACTTCCTGGGTGATCGCGCCGCGTTCCTGATCCCATAACGCTTGGGAGTCGAGTACGCCCTGGGCGCGCGAGGCTTCGAGGTGCAGGGCGATATCGAGATATTGGGCCGGCATCTCGAAAAAGAACTGGGTCATTTCGTTTTCTGTGTCGGCGTTGAAATTGCCGCCCGTAATGGCCGTCGTGTCGGCGAATTGGGACGCCGTCAATGTCTTGCTGCCGCGAAACAGCATGTGTTCCTGCGCGTGCGCCAAGCCCGTGATGGGTTCGTCGTCGGCACCGGCTTTATAGTTGAGCCAGGTCGAGACAACCGGCGCGAGCGGATCGCGCAATACCACGACCTGCAGGCCGTTTTTCAATGTCGCCCGCGTCACGTCGACGCTTGCGGACGTGGCCGCACGCGCCCCCGTCGATGCCGGGGCACAGAGTCCGACGGCTGCAACGATAGCGAACAAGCGAGTTACAAGATTCAAGCGACAACGTTCTCCCATTTGTTTTTCCGGCGCGCTAGGGTTCCAGCGACGTCATACTCGCACCGCCTAAGATCGTTTCGGCTAGCCGCGTTTGGAAGGACGATTCACCCGGGGCGGTCGTGCGCCTTAGGCCCAAAGGGTATCGCGCCGGCCATTTCGCATACCACGTCCCTCCAGTTGTCTATACATCCGGGCGCTTGGCAACGGTATGATTGACGCCAATCGCTACCCGTTTCGTGGGAGAGAATCTTTGGTGGTATATCTTCGCCGACTCTATGTCGTCGCGCTCATTGCTATCTGGTCGCTTGCTTGTGCGAGCCCCATAGAGGCCGGAACGACGGGTGGTATCACCGGACGCATCATCGATGCGCAGACCCGGTTGCCGGTTGCCGGCGCCAAAGTTTCGGCCACCGCGCCTTCCGGTACGGCCAGCGCCACAACGAACGCGCAGGGTGCGTACGCGTTGCTTTCGCTGGCACCCGACACGTATGTGTTGACCATCGATGCGGCCGGCTACACAACCTTCGCCCAAGCGGGCGTGACGATCGCGGCCGACCAGACGCAGACGCTGGGCCTATCGCTCACCAAGCTCTTACAGACCATCGGCCGCACCACATCGCGGTCGCTGACTGATCTAGTGAAACCGGGTGCGACCAGCGACACCTACTCGATTGGTGCCGCGACGGCCGCGGCGGGTGCGGCGTTAGGGGGTCCGGGCGGTGTCGATCAAGCCTACAGCGGGCTTGCGCTCGTACCGGGCGTGTACGTGCCGCAGGGCCAGCAAGGCTGGTATCAGCCAATCTATATTCGGGGCGGCGACCAGGATCAGATCGGTTACGAACTCGACGGTATTCCGGCCAACCGCTCCTATGACAACGCGCCGATGTCGCTACTGTCGAATATCGGAACGCAAGAACTGCAAGTGTATACCGGTGGCGCCAGCGCCTCATCCGACGGACAGGGCATCTCGGGCTATGTGAACTCGGTCGTGAAAACGGGCACGAAACCCGGTTTCGCCACGCTCGATTATGGCTTCGGCGGGCCGACGGGGTACCAAAAAGGGACCTTCGAGGTCGGCGGCGTCAGCGGGCGTCTAAGCTATTATGCCGCGGCGGCGATCGTCGATCAAAGTTACCGCTATCTGGACCAAAACAACGGCACGTACCAAAACAACAACGGCTACTTCATTCCGAGCTACGGCCTCTTATCGGCCGGCTATAACGGAACGAATAGTCCGACGGGTAGCGGCGATCTGCCCGGCTACGCTCAAGGGGCCGCGCACACGCGCGACCGCGAAAACGTCGTGAACTTTCACTATTCACTGCCGCATCGCGACGGCAACGCGAAAGACGATCTGCAGTTTTTGTACATCACCCAAGAGCTGTGGACCGACGATTATAGTTCTTATAACGATATCGGCGGCGCGCCCGCATTTGGTGGAGCAACGCTCAACTATCCCGATCAATACGTGTATAGCGGCCCGATCGGCGGCCCGCTGCAGCCGGCCACGAGCCAGTATTTCTTTCCCAACACGCCCGACGTGCAACGATCGTTTCAAAGCACCATCGGACCCAACGTGCGCCAAGTTTCGGACAATGGCTATAGCGTCGAGAAGCTGCAATACCAGCACAACATGGGTGACCGAGCGTATCTGCGCTTCGCGACCTACGGGTCGTATTCGAATTGGTACATTCACGGGCCGGTGTCGGATCCGTTCATCAACAATTACGAGCTGCCCAATCATACTTACGGCTACAACACGCTGTTCGCCGACCAGATCACCGACAAGCATCTGTTGACGGTCTCGGGCTCGATCACGTCGACTCACGAATCGCGCTATTACCCGACCGGATCGTTCGCCGGCAACAACGGCGATCCCAATAGTCTCAACCCGGGCGCCGGTGCATATCCCGTTCTCGCCGGCAGCTACAAAGACGCCGGGGGCCACTGCTACGATCAGCTAACCGGCGCGTATGCAAGTTGCTTCGGCGGCGCGTCGCAAGCGACGTTCAACTCGTATACGGGCGTCTTCAATAATTACTATACGGCACCGGCCGGGACGCCCGCCGCCGCCAACGGCGCGCAGTGGATCGCCACCGAGAACGGCACCTTCGGCAATTTGAATCAGGTCGATCCAATTCTCTACGCCGCGTCGGTGAGCGACCAGTGGAATCCGACCGACAAACTCACCATCAACGCCGGCGTTCGCGTCGAAAAGTATCTCGACCGGTTCGTCAACGAATCCGCCGGTTACCCGGCCCGTCAATTTTGGATCAACTCGTACAACAACGAGTATTGCTCCGGGCCGGCCTTGACCGCGCCCATTTTGCGGACCGACGGTGCGGGTGACGTGGGCGTCAATCCGCTCACCGGCGCGCAACTTCCCTGTCCGAGCGGGACGACGCCGGTCAATTTGAGTTTAGCTTCACCCGCGTCGGAGTCGAATTCGGTCTTCGAGCCGCGCGTCGGTGCGACGTACAACCTGAGCCCGGATCGGGTGGTTCGAGCATCGTACGGAACCTACGCTCGGCCGCCGAACGCGTCGTGGGTTCAGTACGGCGTGACGCAAGAGGATTTGGCCACCTATATCGGCGCTAAGTTCTACAGTCAGTACGGCTTCACCAGCCCCAATCACGATCTGCGGCCCGATACCTCGCATAACTTCGACCTGTCATACGAGCAGCATCTGCGCGGCACCGACCTGAGCTACAAAGTATCGCCGTATTACCGCGGCACGATGGATCAGTTCGAAAATATCTTCTTGAACTCCGGCGGCGCCGAGTCGGGCGTCAACATCGGTCGCGAGCGTACGTTCGGTGTCGAGTTCGCCTTTACCAAAGGCAGCTTCGCCCGCGATGGTTTTGCGGCGCAGCTTTCGTTCACGTACGATTATAGCCGGTTCCGGTACTCCAAGTTCGCCAGCGGTAATAGCGTGATCGATCTGATCAACAACAATCTCAAAACGTATAACGCGTATACGGCCGCCTGCGGCGCAAACCCCAAGAACAGCATCTGCGGTACGACCACCAGCGGCGCAGCAGCCGCACCGTGCTATAGCACCGCCGGCGCCGCGGTCGGTTGCGGAACCGCCGGTGCGGTGCCGAATCCGTACTACGGGCAAGCACCGCAGAATTTATTCGATCCTAACGGTGAGTATCAGCCGTACGATGCGATTCCGGATCAGCCGTTCTTGGGCGGTAACGGTTTCGGCGCGCCTGAAGTCGCCACGCTGTTGCTCAATTACAAGAAGAATCGCTTCACCATCACACCCAGCGCAACGTTTTCATCGGGCTCCGATTACGGTTCGCCGCTTTCCACGGCGGGACCGGATCCGGCGGGAAACGGGAGCTCGATCATCATTCCCAATCCGTATACCGGCAAGTTCGACAACATGGGCGCGTTCTCGCAGCCGTGGCGGCTTACAACAAACTTGCAGCTCGGCTACCAGCTGTCGCCGCGCGTGCACGCCAGTCTAACGCTCACCAGTTTATCCGATACCTGCGTGCAGCGCGGCTACGCGTGGGATCGTAGCGGCTTCTGCGCGTACTCGACGTTGCCGTTCGGCGCGGGTTTTTCCGCCCCGGTAACGGCCGGAACGGATCCCAATCTCAAATACCCCTACTCGGTGCAGCAGGGCAATAACAACACCACGTTCGTGGGCACCAAGATCCCGTTTCAGGCCTACGTGAATCTGCAGGTGAAGATTTAGCGGCGAACCCGCAAGCGTGCTCCACTCCCGCAATTGGGGGTGCTTCGACGCTGGTGTGCCGTGATGTGGCCATCGCCGTCGAAGCCAACCGCTTCAGCGCGCGAAGCCTGGGCAACTGCGCGGGCCGCCCACGGCGTCGCTTGCGCGAAGGGCGTTGCGTCGCCGCGGTAAACGGCGTCGGTTCATCGACACGGGATTGAGATGCCGATATATATTGCTCTGTTGCGCGCGGTCAACGTCGGCGGAACCGGTAAGCTGCCGATGAGCGAATTGCACGCAATGTGCGTCGCGGAACGATTCACAGCGGTGCAGACCTACATCGCTAGCGGCAACGTGATTTTCACCGCCGACGACGCGGAGGCACGGGTCAAGGCGGCGCTCGAACATCGCTTGCACGCCTATGCCGGGAAGCCCGTGCCGGTCGTTATCCGCACAGCCGCTGAACTGTCCGCCGTTGTGAGATCCAATCCGTTCCCTACGTCGCCGGCCAATTCGACCGTGGCCATCTTTTTAGATGAGCCGCCCGCGCCCAACGCTCTGGCAACCATCCGCGGTCAAGTCGACGAAGTCGTGCGCGTCGGCGTGCGCGAAATCTATGTCGCGTATGGCGCCGGCATGGCCCGCTCGAAGCTCAAGATTCCCGCCGCCGCCGGGGGGACGGCTCGCAACCTGAACACCGTTACGAAGCTGGCCGAACGTGCCGCCGGCTCCCGCGACCAGCGCTGAGGGTTGCCCGCGATTTGCGCTGCCTGCTATAATGGCGTGTCGGGCCGGCGCAACTGCCGCCCGCGCACGTCGCCGAACCCCGAGCCGTGCGCTCTTTCTATCGGGGGAGACGGACCGCCGCGGGCGGACTTCGTCGAAAGGACACCAGATGGCAAAAAAAGTGGTCGGCAAGATTGGTCTTGCGCTCAATGCGGGTAAAGCGACTCCCGCGCCGCCGGTCGGTCCGGCGCTCGGACCGTACTCGCTCAACATCATGGATTTCTGCAAGCAGTATAACGAGCGTACGCAGAGCCAAGTCGGAATGATCATTCCGGTCGAAATCACGGTCTTCGACGACCGCACGTTTACCTTCGTTACCAAAACGCCGCCGGCATCGTTTTTGATCAAGCGGGCGTTGGGAATCGCATCGGGCTCCAAAGAGCCGAACCGCAACAAAGTCGGCAAGCTGACCCAAGCCCAAGTCCGTGAGATCGCCACCACCAAGATGCCCGATCTCAACGCGAATGATATCGATATGGCGATGAACATCATCGCCGGCACGGCCCGTTCGATGGGCGTCGAGGTGGCATCGTAATGGCTCGCACCTACGGCAAGCGGTTGCGCGCCCTTACCGCGGCCGTCGACCGCGATCAGATGTATGACGCTGCTGAAGCCGCGGCGTTGGTCAAAGCCAATGCTACCGCGAAGTTCAATGAAACGATCGAGATTCACGTCCGGCTCGGCGTCGATCCCAAGAAGTCGGATCAGAACGTGCGCGGCGTGGTCAATCTGCCGCACGGCACCGGGCGCACGGTGCGCGTGATCGTGTTCGCCCGTGGCGATAATGCCCGCGCCGCCGAAGCGGCCGGTGCCGACGCCGTCGGCGAGGCCGATCTCATCGAACGCGTCAAGGGCGGCTTCGCCGATTTTGACGTCGCCGTCGCGACGCCCGACATGATGGGTCAAATCGGTAAGGAATTGGGTCGTATCCTGGCCCAGAAAATGCCGAATCCGAAATCGGGTACGGTGACGCCCAATCCGGCCGCCGCGGTCCGCGACATCAAGGCCGGTAAGGTTGAATATCGCCTTGACAAGACCGGGATCATCCACGCGATCGTCGGTAAGGCCAGCTTCGAGCAGGGCCAGCTCGCTGAGAACGTGACGACCCTCCTCGATGCGATCGTGCGGGCCAAGCCGGCCGCGGCGAAGGGCACGTACGTCCGCTCCATCTCGCTTACCAGCACGATGGGCCCGGGTATAAAAGTCGATCCCGGCCGGATCAAAGCCACCGCCGCTACGGCTTAGCCGCAACGCGGCCGATATATGACCAAAGGCCTCGCTGTCGTTCCGACGATGCGAGGCCTTTGTCTTGGCATTATGGTTTGCGCAGCCGCTGGCGCACGTAGGTGGCCGTAAAGCCGGCTGCGAGGGCGCTCTGGAGCGCGGGCGAGTTGGGCGGCGTCGTCATGAACGCGAAGGTGGCGCCGCGTGCTCGGCCGGCATCGATTCGCGCCCGAACCAAGGCCGCGTGCACGCCGCGCCGGCGAAATTCGGGCAGTGTTGACGAGCAAAATAAGAAGGCTGAATCGCCCGTTACCCCGAGCGCGCCGCCGCCCGCGAGCCGGCCGTTGATGCGCACGGCGAACAAGGCGCCGGCGGCATTCGCGCACACGCCGGTCGTGCGCCGCAAACGCGCGCGCTCGCTCGCGGCAACGGTATCGGCCAAACCGTCGGCCACCAGGTCGGTCCACTCGCTTTTCCGCCCGGTCATCGTTTCAACGCTCAGGGCGGGCGGTAGCGCTTCCATGGTAATGTCGCGTTCGAGCATGGCGCGCATACCTTCGAGCCGATAGCCCCACCGCTGGACGAGACGTCCGTCCCGTTCGGCGACGAGCGGGTGCAACTCGAGCGTAGACCGCAAATTGCGGCTACCGTAAAACTCGTCGACGATGCGCAAATCGTCCTCGCGCAACGGCCGCGACGTGCCGACGCCCAAGCCGCAGTCGACCGTCGTTCCCTGTAAATAGATGGCATAGCCGCCGGCTACCGGAACGGCGCCCGTATCACGCGTTTCGTCGGTGGTCGGGATATTACGGGCGTAGGTTGCCCAATAGGCCGCTTCGGCTCGCTCGGTGCGGAACATCTCGACCGCTACGGGCATCATCCTTGACCCGCGACGCGCTTGTGTGATAAAACCTTCATTGGCTCCAATGACCGTTGGTCCGGATCGGGCCGGATAATGTCGTCAACCCCGACGACGCCAGCCGAGGATGCGCTTCGAAAGATATACGCTGTTTTTTGCGTTGTGGTTCGTTTCGCGCCCCCCTCGATCGTCGGCGGAGGCGTTTTTTATTTACTAGAAACGAGAATCGATGCCGACTGCAAAAAAACAAGCGACCATCGACGAGCTCCGCGAGCGTATCGCCCGCTCGAAGAATCTGTTCTTTACCAATTACGCCGGGCTGACGGTTGAGGAAATCACGAAGCTGCGCGGCGAGTTGCGTAAGAGCGGCGACACCTATGCGGTGGTGAAAAATTCGCTGTTCTCGATCGCGGCGGGCGAAGATGTCGCAAAGTCGCTCGAAGCCTTCTTAGCCGGACCGACGGGCGTCGTCTTCGCCGGTGAGGACCCAGTCGCACCGGCCAAAGCGCTCAAGACCTTTTCCGATGCGACCCGGCCGCTCGAAGTTAAAGCGGCGTGGATCGACGGCAAAGTCGTGGACGCCGCACAGGTTGGCGCATTGGCCGCGCTGCCGCCGAAAATCGAGTTGCTCGGCCGTTTGGTCGGTTCGCTCAAGAGTCCGCTGTTCGGGCTCGTTTACGTCTTATCGGGCAATCAAAGCGGCCTCGTCCGCGCACTCAACGCGATCCGCGAGCAGAAAGCTGCCGCCGAGACCGCTGCTTAATCTAGGAGCTTAGGACCACCATGGCACTTGCCGAACTCATCGAACAAATCGACAAACTCACCGTTCTCGAACTTTCCGATCTGGTCAAGCAGCTCGAGGAGAAATACGGCGTCAGCGCGGCCGCACCGGCGGCGGCCGCCGCTCCGGCCGCGGCCGCCGCTGCTCCGGCGGCGGAAAAAACCGAGTTCGACGTTATTCTGACCGACTTTGGAGCCGAGAAAATCAAGGTCATCAAAGCCGTCCGCGAAGTGACGTCGCTGGGCCTGACCGAAGCCAAGGCGTTCGTTGAAAGCGCGCCCAAAGCGATCAAAGAGGGCATTCCCAAAGAAGAAGCCGAGACGATTAAGAAAAAGCTCGAGGATGCCGGCGCGAAAGTCGACATCAAGTAGTTCCAGATCGCGGCTCGCGGGGTGCGAGGAACGAAGAGCGAGGCGCCACGGGGCGCCTCGCATTTTTCAAGCCGCGCCGGCTCTACCGGTCGGTGGCTTAGGCGATCTTGCGGTGCTCGATTGCGAACGCGTCGAACGCCGCCGCGACGACATCGGCATCGAATTGCGTTCCGGCTCCATCGGCTAGCACCGCTAGCGCCTCCGTCTCGGACAGCGGCCGCTCGCAATGCGACCGCCGGGCCGTGAGTGTCTCGAACGCGTCAGCCACCGCTATGACCCGGGCCGCTAGCGGGATTTCCGTTGCCCGCAGGCGATCCGGATAGCCGCTTCCGTCGATCCGTTCGTGATGAGCTCGAACGATCGGTGCGAGCGATGCCAAGCGCGGAATGTCGAGCAGGAGGGCCGCGCCCTTCGTTGCGTGTGCTTCGATCGCGGTTCGTTCCGCCGGCGTTACACCGCCACGCGCAGCGAGCAAGTCTTTGCTCAGGCCCAGGTTGCCGATATCGTGCAATTCCGCGGCGCGCTCGATCGTGCGCACGTGCCGCTCGGACAAGCCCAAGGCCGTCGAAATACGGCCGGCTATACGGGCCGTCGCTGCGAGGTGAGCGGCAGTGCCGCTATCATGTAAGCCCATGAGGCGCACGAGTCCACTTACTAACTGACTCGAGCGTGGATCGTCGTCGCGCTCGGCCGCGATTTCGCGCTGCAGGAGCACGCGACCCAGCACATGATTTTCGACGCTTGCAACATGCTCGCTGACCGCCGCCATGTTACCGTCACGGCCGAACGCGTCGGCGACGAGCGCATCGCCGACGGCCCGCAGGACGGCTAGTATCGGCGGGGCGTCCGCGCTCGCCGTCGTGTCGATCCAGTGCATGCGTTGGTCGACCCGCTGCGAGCCTAAGAACAGCTCCGCACAGCGCGTGATTGCTTCTTTTGCCCAGTCCATGTCGCGGAAATCAGCGGTCGGAATTCGCACGAGCGCATCGGCCGCGATGAACGGCGTCCACTCGAGGGCTGGTTCTGCAATCAGTCGTTCGGGTGCAATCATGTGCCTTATCTTTTCAACGATCCGCTTGTAAGCGGAGAGGTGTTAACCCATGCCCGGCGGGATGTGCATGATGAGCGAGTGGAGCAAACCTGCGAACAGAGCGATCATGTGGCATCCTCTTCAATCGTTTGTGATGGTTGAGACGTCGCCGAGCAACCGTCGTAACCACAGTGTAGAAGAGAACGCCGTAGCGCAAAATAACGATTTTTAGGTACGCGTAGTGATAGCCGTCGCTTTACAAAGCGTGAACAAATTAGCTAACTGACTAAGCGGTTTGACGTGTCGCGCGGGTGTGGCCGAGAATGTCCAGCGTCGCCTCGACGACATCAAGATCGAACTGCGGTCCGGCGGCCGTTCGGAGAACGCGCAGCGCCGCTTGCGGCAAAATCGCCCGGCGGTATGGACGATCGGTCGTCAATGCGTGGAATGCATCAGCGACGGCGACCACGCGCGCTTCGAGTGGAATGTCCGCTCCACGCAACCGATCGGGATAGCCGGTCCCATCCATGCGTTCGTGATGACTGCGCACCACCGGCGCAAGGTCGGCGACAATCGGCAGACCGAGGAGCACGCTCGCACCGTTTTCCGCATGCAACCGCATTTCGGCCCACTCCGGTGATGAGAGCTCGGCCGTTTTGCAGAGTATTTCGCGGCCGACGCGGATTTTGCCGATATCATGCAAGAGGCCGCCGAGTTCGGCCTTGGAAACGCTCGCCGCCGAGAGATGCATCCACATAGCGATGCGCCGGGCCAAGGCGGCTGTCGCGCGCAAATGTGTCGCCGTGGCCTCGTCGTGGAGCGATACCATTCGCACGAGGCCAAGTGCGAATTCCGCCCGGTCCATATGTTCCATGCTGTGCCAACCCTGCTCGCGCCGTTATCCCGTGGAAACGGGTTTCTGTATAGCTCATGTTAGGCCCGAGTTAAGGTCGCGCGTTTAACAACTTTCAGGTATGCCTATGCGCTCGTCGAGCCATCCGCGCGAGCGCGCGTAGACGAGCGCCTCGGCGCGGCTCACACAGCCGATCTTCTTGTAGGCCGATTTAAGTTGAGCTTCGATCGTGTGCGGTGACTTGCCGAGATCGCCCGCGACCTGCAACGTGTTGGCGCCGTTTTTGAACGCGCGCAGCGTTTTAATCTCGGCGGCGGTGAGCGACGTCGTGGGCGGTACGGTGGCAAGGATCATTTCGAAGAGCCGGCCGTAACCGCCCCAACCGTAGGCATCGAGGCGCTCGAGCGTTTCATGGACCAGTGATTGGGCCACCAGATGTCGCGGCTTGGAGCATAGGTTCATCACGCACGCGATGAGCACGCGGTCGTTCTCGGCGATCGCGCCTTCATCGAAGTAGAAGATGCGCCGCGCTTGGGCGTTCCGATCGTGACACCACAACGCCATGCCGCGCGTTACCCGCGCGAGGTTAACGTAACGCCGGCTAACGAAGTCGCCGGTTGCTTCGAGCAGCAGCGGCGAGCGCAAGAGTTCGGCGCTTTCTTCCCGCCGGCCGGCCAAAAAATACAACAACGCGAGCATCGACTCGCGCAATGCCTTCTCCGAGCCGCCGAGCTCCCGTACGTCGATGACCGACAACGTACTGATCGCTTTACGTACGTCGCCCCGAATAGCATCGGCCAGCGCGCGCGCGTTGCGAGCGGGAAACGAGCTGCGAAAGGTACGCACGTCGTGGAACCGGTTCAAGCGCGTCTCCGCCGCGTCGAACGCCATTTCGTCACCCCGGTAGGCATGCAGCACGTATTCGGCCCGCAAGCCGAATGCCGTCAGCCCGCTGTCGCCGGCCCGCTCGCCGGCCGCGAACGTCAGCCGGGCATGACCGAGTGCGATGCTCGAGTCGCTTTCGGTCAGTGAGCTAACGCTATACAGCACGCTATGCGCTAAGCCGGCGTAGTACCACATGTCGAGATCGGTCGCCAGCTGTCCGGCGTCGCGCGCAAATGCCGCCGCGTGTTCGAGATCGCCTAAATAATATGCCGTAAAGCCGAGGCGCTGCAAAATACGTGCGCGAGCTTCGGGCGACACACAACTCAGTTCGCGCTCGACGCAGTCGATGGCGGCGCGTGCATCAGCGGGTCGCGCCGCGGTTGCGAGCGCGCCGGCATAGCTTGCCCGCAGCTCGATCCGGTCGTGCGGCGATATTGCCGGATCGACCAACAATGGTTCTAGAATCGTCACGGCCGCGTGGCCCTCACCGCGATTCACCAACGCCGTTGCCAGTCGCCGCCCCGTCTCGACTCGCATCGCGGGCGGCAAGCCCCGCTCGTACGCGTTGACATACAGGGCTTCGGCGTTGCTGGTGCTGCCATCGGCATAGCTGAGAACGCCGCGCAACGCGGTCACAACCGGGTCGTTGCGCCGGCCGTTCTGCGTCAGAAACGCCAACGCGTCGGCGACGACTCCACGCTGGCCACGCTCGATGAGCGGAAAACCGGCTTCGCCCAAAAGCGCGAGCACGCGCGCGCCGTCGCTTCCGGCGGTGAGCACTTGCAACGCGTCGGCGGGACGGCCCGCTGCGATGAGCCCGGTCGCGAGCCGGTCGCGCAGTTGCGCCAATTTAGCTGGTTCACGTCGTAGCGTTTTATGCAAGAATTCGGCGAACAGATCGTGCAAGACGAATCCGCCGTTGACTGCCCGCTGGACGAACGGCATCACGTTGTGAGCGCGTTCGAGCAACAGCTCCGCATCGCTAAATCCGGCCGCTTCCAGAAACGCCGACTGGGCTTGAGGCAACAGTGCGCAGGCAAAGATAATCTCGCGCACATCGGGCTCGATGTGCGGCCAGAGTTCGGTTTCGATTTGCGCGAACAACACTTCGCGCGTCCGGATTTGGAGCGGCGCGATCGAGCGCGTGCGCTCCCACAATTGCAGCGCTAAGTCGACGGCCATCGGCCAGCCGCCCGCGTCGTTAACGATAACGGCCAGAATCTCGCGCGTCAGCGCGATACCGCGCGCGGCAGCCAATTGGGCCGCTTCATCGAGATCGAAGGCCAGTTCGTCATCGGTGATCGGCAGCGTCATGAGCCCGCGCGCGACCCACGTGCCGATCGGTAGTTGGGGAACTTCGCGGCTGGCCACGACCCACCGCACGTACGATTCGGTTAGCTCCATGATGCGGGCCAGAAAACGAACCGCTTGCGAATCGCCCGAACAGCGGTGCACATCGTCGATGACGAGCGTTCCATCGAAGAGACGCAACCGGCGCGCCGTCCACTCCACGATGCGCTCGAAATCTTTGGCATTTCCCGAACCGTCGAAAAGCGCGGATAACGAGGCGATGTGGCTCGGAACGGCAGCTTGGGTGATGAGCCGCACGATGTCTTCGAGCCGGGCGCCGGCCGGAACTTCAATCCAGCGAAAGGACGTATCGTCGCCGATCGCATCGCGTAACGCAACGGTTTTGCCGTAGCCCGGTGGGGCAATGAGGACCGCCACGGGTCCCGCGCGCAGTGCTGCTTCAACGAGCAAACAGACCCGCCGCCGACGAAACGACACTCGCGCCGCGTTCACGGAAGCGGCGCTTTTTTGCAGTAAAAGACTTCCGGATCGCCGGCGTCCAGATTTTCGACACTACCGCTGTACACGTAACCGCAGCGCTTTAAAACGGCGTGCATCGGCATGTTCGACGTGTTGGTCGACGTGAACAACGACTCATCCGGACACGCCTGCGCGAATGCCTGTAACAAGGTGGCCGCGATACCGTGCCGCCGACATGCGGCACGCACGCCGAGCAGCCAGACGAAAGGCCGGCCGAAGAAAGCGCGATCCCAAATCAAGTAACCCACGAGCCGGTTATCGATCTCGGCCACGATACAAGCCCGCAACGTGCACGATTCGTGAATGAACGCGGCCTTGTTTTCAATGTAATCGGTGCTGATGTGAACCATTTCAGCGGCGTCGTCGAGTGTCGCCGGACGCACGTTGCATGCTAACAAAAGCGGCATACGCATGACCGTCGTTCCACCGTCCCGCGGGGTTGCTCGACGGTGCAAGTATGCGAGTAGAATCCGATATGCATCTCGTGGCTCGCTGCTCCGATTTGGCGTTTACTCCGCCGGGACACATCGACGTTTACGGAGTGCTAACAATGACACGGTCGGCGGCGTGAGGTTTCGCTCCACGTTTACATAATTGTCAGCTTACGTAGTTGACTGTCCACGCCGCCATATCCCACCAAACGGTGACGCGCGAACGCGCGATTTTGAGCCGCAATTAAGTTAATGTTACATACCTGCAGAGTTGCGCTGCATGCTTAGCATCGCAGACCAAGCGGCAATCCGCCGCGTGCTCGTAGCGTACGTCAGTCTGAGTTAGCGCGACCGGCCCGAACGTGCGCCGCTGCCGGGCGCATTGCGCGCGAATTCGGGCCGCCCAAGCGTGAAGTCGGAGCGGCACAGGATGGCCTTTGCAGCTAACCGAAAGCGTCGGACGCCACGTAGCGCGGGTGTGATGTAATGGCAGCCTGCGACCTTCCCAAGGTTGACGCGCGGGTTCGATTCCCGCCACCCGCTCCAAAAAATCAACGACTCCGCGTGCGGCGACATAGCCAAGTGGTAAGGCAGAGCTCTGCAAAAGCTCCATCCCCAGTTCGAATCTGGGTGTCGCCTCGAATTTCGCGCGCGGAATGCGCCGGCCGCGCACCGAACCGCGCCTCATGCTCGCCAAGCGTATCGTTCCGTGTCTTGACATTCGGGACGGCCGCGTCGTGAAGGGCATTCGCTTCGTCGAGTTGGCCGACGCCGGGGATCCGGTCGAGCTGGCGCGCCGTTACGAGGCGGCCGGGGCCGACGAGCTCGTCTTTCTGGACATCACCGCAACGGTGCAGGGCCGCGGCGCCACGCTCGACGTCGTGCGGGCCGTCGCGGCCGAACTGACGATTCCGTTCGCCGTCGGCGGGGGGGTGAAAACCGTCGCCGACATCAACGCGCTCTTGCGCGCGGGCTGTGACAAAGTCAGCCTGAATTCAGCGGCATTCCGCCAACCCGAACTCATCAGCTCGGCGGCCCGCATCTTCGGTAACCAGTGCATCGTCGTGGCCATCGATGCGCGGGCGACCGGCAGCGGTTTCGAGGTCGTGCTCGACGGCGGGCGGACGCCGACCGGGGCCGACGCGGTCGCTTGGGCGCAAGATGCCGAACGGTTGGGGGCGGGCGAGTTGCTCGTGACGAGCATCGATCGTGATGGAACCCGCTCGGGGTTCGACCTCGAACTGCTGGGCGCGGTGCGCGCGGCCGTGCGTCTGCCGATCGTAGCCTCGGGCGGAGCCGGCAGCAGCGCCGATTTCGTCGCGGTCTTCGGCGTCGGTGCGGACGCCGCGCTCGCAGCGTCGCTGTTTCATTACGGCGAGCTTTCCATCGCGGTGCTCAAAGACGACTTGGCGCAGCACGGCATCGGGGTGCGGCGCGAACGCGCTGTCGCGACGGAGCTGACCGCGTGACGCTGCCGCGGCTCGCCTGGCCGCCCGACGGCTTGCTGCCGGTCGTGATCGTCGATGACCGAACCGGTGCCGTGCTCACCCTCGCCTACGCGAACCGTGAGGCGCTGCAGCGCACGCAGGATTCGCAAACGACGTGGCTGTTCAGTCGCTCGCGGAACGAGCTGTGGCACAAGGGCGCGACGTCGGGAAACACCCAACGCGTGGTCGCGATCGCGGTCGATTGCGATGCCGACGCGCTCGTTTATCGGGTCGTGCCGGCCGGCCCGGCGTGCCATACGGGCGCGATGTCGTGCTTTACGACGAGCGCGCGCTGGACCGATTCGCCGGTTGCCGGCGGCGCCGGTTTCGCCGCGGCCGTCACGGCTCTCGCGGCCACGATCGCTGCGCGCAAGGCCGATCCGGTTGCCGGCAGCTATACCGCGACACTCTTCGCCGGCGGTGTCGACCGCATCGGCAAAAAGATCGGCGAAGAAGCGACCGAGGTTGTCATCGCCGCCAAGAACGCCGACCGCGGCGAACTCATCTGGGAAACCGCCGATCTGCTCTATCACACGCTCGTGCTGCTCGCGCAGCGCGACATCACCCTTGACGAGGTAGGCGCCGAATTAGCGCGTCGCGCAGCGCCGGCGACCTGACGTCGCTGGCTGGGATCGGTCGGGAGCTGGCCCGCAAATTCGCCGAAGTCGGCGTCGCCACTCCGGACGACCTGCTGGCGTACGTGCCGCGCGCTTATCGTGATTGGCGCCGGCCGCACGCCGTCGCCACGCTCGAACCCGGCGAAGCGCACATCGTCGCCACGATCGTGCGCGTCCAGGAGCGCCCCGGTCGCTTTCCGCTCGTGACGGCCGAACTCGCCGATGATACGGGCAGCATCACCGCCAAATGGTTTGGCCGGCGGCACGTCTACCGGACCTTGCCGGTGGGGAGCCGGCTGTTCGTTGCCGGCCGCGTGTCACGCGGTGCGCGCGGCCTCGAGCTCAACGTGACCAGTCATCGCATGTTGCCCGACGGCGAAGCCTACAGCGGCGAAATCGTGCCGGTCTATGCCGCCAGCAAAGAGCTGACGTCGCGCCAAATTCGCAACGCGATTGGAAAAAATTTGGGATCGCTCATCGGGCGCCGGGTCGACGAATTGCCGCCCGCGACGGTCCGGAATTTCGGTTTTCCGCCGTTGAAGCTTGCCTGGACCGAGGTGCACGCGCCGCGCGATCCCGAGCAGCTCGAGGCCGCCCGGCGGCGGATCGTCTTCGAGGAGTTCTTCGGCATCGCGCTCGCGGCGGCACTCAAACGTGCCCGGCGTGAAGCGGCCGGCGGCGCGGTCGCCGTCGTCCGACCGCCCGGCTTATGGACCGCGTTGTGTGCCGAACTGCCGTTCGCGCCGACCGCCGCGCAACAACGCGTCATCGAGCAGGTATGGACCGATCTGACCCGGCCGGCGCCGATGAATCGCTTGCTGCAAGGTGATGTCGGCAGCGGTAAGACGCTCGTCGCAGCGGCCGCCGTCGTACTGGCCCACCAGGGCGGCTTGCAAAGCGCGCTGATGGCGCCGACCGAAATCTTGGCCCAGCAACACGCGCGCAAATTAGCGCCGCTGCTGCTGCCGTTCGGGATCAGCGTCGAGGCGGTCTTCGGTAGCCTGACCGCGCGCGAGCGGCGAGGCGCGAACGACCGCATCCGGTCGGGTGCCGCGTCACTTGCGGTCGGAACGCATGCGCTGCTCACCGACAGCACGGAATTCGCGCGCTTGGGATTGGTTATCATCGACGAACAGCATCGGTTCGGAGTCGCTCAGCGTGCGCGCTTGCGCGGCAAGGCCACGGCGCCCCATACGCTCTACATGACGGCGACCCCGATTCCGCGCACCCTGGCCCAAACGCGCTACGCCGATCTGGACCTTTCGATCATCGATGAACTGCCGCCCGGCCGCACGCCGATCGAAACCTACGTGCTGCGCGCGAGCCGGACGCCCGCGGCCTATGAATTCGTGCGCCGCAACGTCGCGCTGGGTCGCCAAGCCTATATCGTCGCACCGGCCATCGACGCGACCGAATCGGCGCTGACGAGCGCCGTGGATGAAGCCGAACGGATCGCCCGCGACGTTCTGCCCGAATTGCGCGTCGACGTGTTGCACGGACGCTTGCCGGCGCGCGACAAGGAGGCGGCAATGCAGCGCTTCGGGCGCGGTGAAACCGACGTGCTCGTCGCGACGACCGTCGTGGAGGTCGGCGTCGACGTTCCCAATGCCAGCGTGATGGTGATTCTCGACGCTCAGAGCTACGGTCTCGCGCAACTGCACCAGCTCCGCGGCCGCGTCGGCCGCGGCGTCGAGCGCTCCTTTTGCATCTTGATCGCTCCCGACGACGCGGGCGCCGTTCAACGTTTGGAAATCTTAGCCTCGACTAGCGATGGCTTTACCATTGCCGAAGAGGACTTGCGCTTACGTCGCGAAGGCGAATTCGCCGGAACGGCTCAGGCCGGTTCCGGTGCCGGAATGGGAACGATCGGAAGCATCATCACCGATTTTGAGCTCTACATGCACGCTAAAGCGGAGGCCGATGCCATCATCGCCCAAGATCCCGAATTCGATGCACCCGAGCACCGGTCGTTGGCGCAACTCGTGGACCGGGTGCCCGCCGCCCGCGCGCTCCTGGTGACATCGTAGTGCCGGCCGTGGCCTACGCCGTCGGCTTCGACTTCGATCACACGCTGGGTTTGGACAACGGCTTGGAGACAAGCGCGTTCTATCTGCTCGCGACCGAGATCGGCCATCCGGTCGACGAGCGCGACGTGGCTGCCCGCGCCTGCATCGCCGAGATGTTGAGCCGCTTCCGCGCCGCAGCGATCACGCTCGACGACGCCGTCGACGGTTTCTTCGCCCATCTGGGTGTCGCGCCGTCGGGCCGGCACGCCGTCCGCTATCGCGAGATTTGCTACGGGCTCGTCGACGAACGGGTAACACCGATCGACGGTGCGCGCGAACTCGTGGCCGCGTTAGCCGAGCGCAATGTTGCCATGGGCATCCTGACCAACGGTTGGAGTCCCTTGCAATACCTCAAAATCGCGCGCGCGCTCGATTTCCGCGGCCCGATCTTAGTCAGCGACGAATTGGGCATTCTCAAACCGGATGCCGCGGCATTCGGCAAACTCGTCGACGTGCTGGCCGTGCCGCGCGAACGCATTTGGTTCGTCGGCGACAATCCGAAAACCG
Source organism: Candidatus Velthaea sp. (assembly GCA_965214335.1). GTDB lineage: Bacteria > Vulcanimicrobiota > Vulcanimicrobiia > Vulcanimicrobiales > Vulcanimicrobiaceae > Velthaea. Next base: position 75,581 of record CBDCBO010000002.1, read on the forward strand.
ATATCGCTGGCGCGCAAGGTGCCGGTCTGCGGGGCGTCTGGTTCGATTGGGAAAACTTCACCTATCCCGCCGATGCGCCCAAGCCCGACCTGCGCATCGGACGCTTGTGCGACCTGCTCGACCACCTGCCGGGGGGGCCGGCCCAGTAGACGGAGAACCGGTCGAGCCAAGGACGCATGGGCAGTCTACGATTGACCGGAGGGACGCTACGAAGCCGGCGCGTGTCCGCGCCGAGCGGGCGGGCCGTTCGTCCGACTCCGGCGCGGGTCAAAGAAGCATTATTTTCGATTTTGGCCGGCCGCGTTAGCGACGCGCGTATTCTCGACTTATTTGCCGGTACGGGTGCGCTTGGTTTTGAGGCGCTCTCGCGCGGGGCTTCCGCCGTAACGTTCGTCGAAGCGCATCGGGCCACGGCCGTCGCCTTGCGGCGTACCGCGGGTGAACTCGGCGTGGCCGAGCGCTGCACGATCGTTGCGGCGCCCGCCGAGCGCAGCGTCGCACGTTTAAATGGTCGCTACGACGTGGTGTTTGCCGATCCGCCGTATGCCCTAGCGTATCCGGGCGGCCTATTCGCGCAGTTGCGCGCGAGCGGTGCCGTCGATGCGCGGACGCTTCTCGTGTACGAGCACAGCGCAACGGTCGCCGCGCCCGACGACGCCGGCTACACCGTTTTGCGCACGGCGCGCTATGGTGCCGTCGCGTTGTCGTTTCTGCAGCCGGCAGCATGAAACCGGTGGCGGCGAACGGGCACCGGCGAGCGATGCGCGCCGTCTATCCCGGTTCGTTCGATCCGCTGACGCTCGGCCATGTCGACGTCATCGAACGCGCGGCGCAGATTTTCGGTCGAGTGCTCGTAGCGGTCGTCGTCAATCCGCAGAAGCGTGAGCCGCTGTTCTCGCTCGAGGAGCGCAAAGGCATGATCGTCGAGTCGATACGCCATGTCGCCAACGTCGACGTCACGGATTTTCGGGGGCTCCTGGCGCATTTTGTCAAAGCGCAGCGGATCGACGTCATTGTCAAAGGCCTGCGCGTCGTCTCCGACTTCGAAAGCGAAATGTCGACGGCATTGATGAATCGTTCCCTCTCCGATGTCGATACGGTGTTCTTGCCCAGCGATCCGCGCTATTCGTTCGTGAGTTCGAGCTTAGTCAAAGAAGTGTTCTTTCTCGGTGGCGAAATCGACCGCTACGTGCCGTCTTCCGTGTTGCGCACACTGCACGCGAAACGCGCGCTCATCACACCGGCGTGATCCGGCCGGCGCCCCGGCCTACAGGAGTTCTGACGTGTCCATATATCGCGTGATCGACAAACTCGAAGCGTACATCAAAGACGGCACGGCATTGCCGCTCAAGTATCGTGTGCTCAGCGAAGAACGCTTGGTCGAGTTCATCGAGAAAATGCGCTCGACTCTGCCCGAGGAAGTCGGTCGCGCGAAGCTCATCGCCAAAGACAAAGATCGCGTTTTGCGTGAGGCGCAGGAGCGCGCGCAATCGATCGTCACCGAAGCGTCGACCGCGCACGCGGCGCTCATCGACGACCATGAAATCGTTCGTCAGGCCAAACGCTCGGCCGAAAACGTCGTGCGTGAAGCGGAACTGCAAGCGCAGCGTATCGCCGCCGGCGCCGATGACTATGCCGCGCGCGTACTCGGCGATTTGGAGAACCGCTTAGCGACCGCTCTAGGCTCGGTCAAAAAAGGGGTTGAAGCGTTGGCCGGTCAGTCGCCGGCCGGCAAGAATCCGCCGGCCGCGGCGCCGCTGGCCGACGCGGCGGCCAAGTCCAAACGTGCGGCGTTCGATGCGCAAAACGAGCGCACGTTGCGCGAGACGGCCGAGCTCGAATCGGTGCATACCACCTAACGCGCTGCGAAACGAACGGAACTGCGCGCAGTAGGAACCGCAATGCCGGCACATCACCGCGATAAGCATACCGTTCACCAAGATCTGGAAATCGCCGCCGCGCTCACCGCCGCCGCGGTGACCTTAGCCGGGTCGGCAACAGCGTATCCGAGCCTAGAAGCGGCCGGCGATGCCGCGGCCAGCGTGTCCGCTCGGATGTTGGAGCTGGTGACGACCGGCGCGCTGCAACGGGGATGAATCCCTGGCTGGTCGCTTCAACGGCCTTCTTCGCATCGGCGGTCGAAGCCGTCGAGGCGCTCACGATTGTGTTGGCGGTGGGCGCCACCCGCTCGTGGCGCTCCGCGTTGGGCGGCGCGGCGTGGGGGTTCGTCACCTTGGCCGCACTCGTGCTCGGACTAGGCCCGGCAATTGTCGCCTACATCCCGTTTGCCGCGCTCAAGATCGTCATCGGGCTGTTTTTGCTGCTGTTCGGCTTAGCTTGGCTGCGCAAAGCGATTCTGCGGTATAGCGGCCGCAAGGCGCTGCACGATGAGGCGGCGATTTACGACCGCCAAGTCCAGGCGCTCGCCGGAGCGCCGGCGGCTGCCGGACGGGATCGGCTCGGCTTTGTCACCGCCTATAACGCGGTGTTGCTCGAGGGGCTCGAAGTCGTCGCGATCGTGCTCACGGTCGGTGCCTCGTCACGAGCGGCCTTGGTGTGGGCGGGTGGCGGCGCCGCCGTCGCCGCGGCCGTCGTCATCGCGGCCGGCTTCGCGCTGCGCACGCCGTTTGCGCGCGTGCCCGAGAACGCGCTCAAATTCGTGGTCGGCGTGATGCTCACCGCGTTCGGCACCTACTGGGCGGGCGAAGGTTTGGGGATCGCGTGGTGGCACGGTGATGCGGCGTTGCCTCTCATCGTCGGGGCATATGCCGGCGTTGCGGGGCTGACGATCGCGGTCGCCCGCGGCCCGCGGGCCGCACTGCGTCGGGCGACATGAACGCGCGGGCAATCTGGTCGTTCATCGCCGGCGATTCGTGGTTCGCACCGGCGGCGGTCGCCGTCGCGGTGCTGCTCGTGCTGGGTCTGGAGCGCTGGACCCCGGTGGCCGCCGATTGGATCGGCGTCGCGTTCGTTGCCACGATCGCCGCGGGCCTCGTCGCGAGCGTTTACGAGCGCACGCGTTAGCACGAGCGCAGCCGGAGTGCGCTACACCGGTGGCGCCGGGACGCCGTGGGCGAAGGCTTCGAGCCGCGCGCGGTCGATTGATTTGACGCGGCCGCGATCGAGTTCGACGGCCGAGGCATTCTTCAAGCGCAGCAGCGCGCGCGCGGCCATATCGCGCACCGTGCCGGCGGCCGCCGCAATTTGCGCCTGCGATAGATGATCGACGCCGGGTAATCCCGGCGCCATGCCGGTTGTCGCCGGCGCATACGACATGAGAAACTTGGCCACGCGCTGGAGGACGTGCGCGAACGCCAAGTCGGCAATCGTATCGATCGAGCGCCGGCGGGCTTGCGACGCCGCGGTGAGAAATCCGAGGCCAAGTTCGCTATCGTTGCGCACGGCGTGCAGCACGGCTTCAGCGGGAATGGTCACGATCACCGTATCGGTGAGTGCCTCGGCACGCGTCGTCGCGCCGCCGCCGTCGAATACCCCCGACTCGTTGAGCGGATCGTGGGTCAGGCGTTCGCCGAGCGAATGGGTTTTGCCGTCCGGTGACAGGAGGGTGTAGACGACCTTGCCGCTACGCACGAACGCGAGATACGGCCACGCTTCGCCTTCATCAAAAATCGTCTCGCCTTGGCGGTAGCTGCGTTCGGTGGCCGTTAACGCCAGGTCGGCAATTGACGAGTGTTTCGCGTTGGCGAATGGTACGCAGTGCGAGATAAAGGTGGCCGCATCGGCGCGCTCGTCGATGCGCTCGAGCCGAATCGTCCAGCGGCCGGAGCCGCGGTTGCGCGCGTCCCACGAAAATCGCCCCGGGCGGTATTGGGCGAATTCGTTGCGCAGCGAGCGCGGATCGGTTTCTTCGTTCAGTTCGAGTACGGCACCGACGGAAAGCTTGTCGAACGCTTCGAAAATCTTCGAACTGCGATTAGTCGCCGGAAGGGAGCGGGCGTCGATAGCGATCGCCGGCGCTCGGAGAGAGGCCATCAGCGTAGTAGTTGCGTCTCGAAGGGTGCGCATTCCCTGCGGACCGAATTTTGACGACCATGCCGTTCGTGCGCCGCTCGATTGCGCGTGGGTTCGACGCGCTGGCGATCCTCGTCGTCGTCTACGCCGCGTTCCATTTCCTCGTGCAGCCGCGGCTCGGCCACCCGGTCGCGACGCCGGCGCCGCCGGTGAGCTTGGCCAACCTCGACGGCGGCCGGTTCTCGCTCGCGAGCCATCGCGGGCGGCTCGTGTTCATGGATTTTTGGGCGTCGTGGTGCGAGCCGTGTAAGCAGTCGTTGCCGCTCGTCGAGCACTTCGCCCGGACGCATCGCGACGTCGACGTCGTCGCAATCGACGTCGGCGAAGATGCGGCCGTCGCCGGCAGCTTCGCGCATAGCCACGGATTGCGTAACGTGGCCCTCGATCCGGATCAAATTGCGGCTCACGCTTACGGCGTAAGCGGTTTTCCGACGCTGGTCGCCGTCGATCCGGCCGGGCGGCTGCAGAGCCAGTGGGTCGGCTACATGCCGCAAATCGAAGACGCCATGGATCGCGTGCGAACGTCGCTCGCACGTCCGGGCCGGCGTGCGACGGCCGGCCAGGATGCCGGCGGTGCCGCTGCCGCGAGCCTCGCGGTTCCGGTCTTGAGCGTCGAAGACGATCCGAATTCGCTGGCGACGATCCGTAATACACCCTTCGGCTGGCAGCTCGGGCCGCTGACGCAGGGCTACTTGTTCCTCGTCGACGACCGTGGTGCGCTGGTGCCCGATCGGGCGCTGGCGGTGCCGACGCGGGCCAACGGCGGCATCTCCGCCGATGGCCGCACGATCACGTACCGGCTGCGCGTCGGGCGCTGGTCGGATGGCCAGCCGTTCGACGCGCGTGACGTCGCGTTCACGATTGAGGCGCTGCGCAATCCCCACACCGCGGTCCCCGACACGTCGGCGGTGGCTCCGATCGCCTCGTATGCGCTGCCCGATCGGGCCACGCTCGTCGTGCACTTACGCGCGCCGTCGGCGCCGTTCATCAGTTCGTTTCTGACGGCCGGCGCCAACGATCCATTCAGTATTCTACCGCGACACATCGCGGCTCGCTATGCGTCGCTCGATCGCAGTTCGCTCGACACCGATCCGGTCGGCCTCGGTCCGTTCCGGCTCAAATCGTGGGTGCGTGGAGAGCGGTTGACGTTCGAGCGCAATCCCTATTATTGGCGTGGTCCCGCGCGCAGCGCGGCGCTCGTGGTGCGCGTCGTACCCGATGCTACGACACGCCTGCTGTTGGCGCGCACGGGCGATCTGGACGTCATCGAAGTCGCGGGCTTGGATGTCGACGCGGCCCGCGCCGTGCCGGGCTTGATGTTGCGCTCGACGGTCACCAATATCGTCGACTATCTGCAACTCAATCTGCACGCGGCGGCACTGCGCGAGCGCGGCGTTCGTTTGGCACTCGCAGCCGCTATCGACCGCCGGCGCTTAGCGACCGATGTCTACCGTTCGACGCTGGTGCCGACCGACGGCGTGCAGCGCGATGCGCGCTATGGCGCGACGGCTCGGTTACCGTCGTACGATCCGCGCCGGGCACGGATGTTGCTCGGCGGCCGTGCGCTGCACCTGCGGTTGGCGATTGCGTCGCACTGGCGCAATAGTGCGAGCGTTGCCGTCGCACTGGCGTCGGATCTGGAAGCGGTTGGCGTCGATGCCGAAATAGCCGGTTACAGCGAAGCGGTGTTCTGGGGGCCCAAGGCGGCCGGCGGGATTTTAGAGTCCGCGCGGTACGATCTGGCGCTGACCTCGTGGTCGCCGGCGCTCGATCCCGATCGTTCGTATCTATTCGGCTGTGCTGCCGGGCCGCCGGGCGGCGGTAACTCGATGTTCTTTTGCGACCAGCGGTACGACCGGGATGAAGCGCTGGGCAGCCGGCTGTACGAGCCACGCCGGCGCGCGCCGTATTACCAGGCGGCGGGCAATCGGCTCGTGGCCGAACTGCCGATTCTGCCGCTGGGGTTCGAGCGCCGTACCTATGCGGTGAATCGGCGCTTGCGCGGTTTGCGCCCGAACGTGCTCGGGCGTGATTACTGGAATGCTTGGGAGTTCGCAGTCGCGCGCTAGCGATGGTGGGTCGCACTCCCGCTAGCAGCGGCATCGCGTACGCTGACCGCCGCGAATCGGTATCGTGTCTACTCGCCGCGGAACACGGGACTGCGCTTGTCGAGAAAAGCCCGCGTGCCTTCCCGAAAATCGGCGGTACCGACGACCGAGCCGAAGTGCAACGCTTCGATGTCGAGCGCCGCGCTGAGCGGCAATCCGGCGCCTTCGTCGACCGCGCGTTTGGTCGCCGCGATCGCCAGCGGGGCTTTGGCGGCGATGAGCCCGGCAATGCGCCGCGCTTCATCCATGAGTTGCGCGAGCGGTACCACTCGCTGCACGAGCCCGATGCGCAACGCTTCCGCAGCGTCGATCGTGTCGCCGGTCAGACAGAGGTACATCGCCATGCCGCGGCCGATGAGTCGCGCCATGCGCTGCGTTCCGCCGTAACCGGGAATTAAGCCGAGATTCACTTCGGGTTGTCCGAAAACGGCGTTGTCGCTTGCGATACGGATGTCGGCCGCCATCGCGAGTTCGCAGCCGCCGCCGACGGCATAGCCGTTTACCGCCGCGACGATCGGCGTGCGCATGCGCTCCATCTGCACGGTAATCGATTGCCCGCTACGTGCTTGCGCGCTGCCGGCGATGCTCGACGACAGAGCCGCCAATTCACCGATGTCGGCTCCGGCCGCAAACGCTTTGTCGCCCACACCGGTGATGACGATCGCTCGCGTCGCGGGGTCGGCATCGAGCCGGCTCAGCTCGCGCCCGAGTTGGGCGAGCAGCGCGATGTTGAGCGCGTTGCGCACGCGCGGCCGATTCAGCGAGATCGTCGCAACACCGGCATTTTCGTCGACGAGTAGCAGGTCTTCCATCGGGTTTGAGGGATTGGGCGGGCGCCGCGACCGTCCTTTTTCGCTGCCGCGCGCGGACTGCACGCGTCCGAGGTGGTATAAGACGGCATGCGGACCGCGTATCATCAGACTCTGGAGAACACCCGGCTCGATGTCGTGCGGCTCGGGGCGCTCGCTGAGGATGCGATACATTCGGCGGCGCAAGCACTCGAACGGCGTGATTCAACGCTGGCCGGCCGCGTCATTGCCGGTGACGACGAAATTGATGAAATGCGGCGCTCGGTCGAGGCCTCGTGCATCGAACTCATTTGGAAGCAACAGCCGGTGGCGGGCGAACTGCGCTCGATTGCCGGGATGCTGCAGATCGTCACCGATCTCGAACGTATCGGCGATTACGCGGTCGACATATCGAAGAACGCGATCAAACTCGCCGACGTGCCGATCCGGCCGGCGACGGTCGAGACCGGCCGCATCGCCTCGCTGGCGCAAGCGATGCTGTCCGACGTCATGCGCGCCTATCGCGAGGGCGACAACGACTTGTGCGATGCGGTCATCGAGCGCGACGATGAGGTCGATGAATTATATCGCGATGGAATCGCGGCGTTGCAACGCGAGATGCAACACGATCCGGGAGTCGTGCCGGCCGGCACGTTGCTGTTGTTCGTTATTTCGATCATCGAACGAGTCGGCGATCGGGCGCAAAATATTGCCTGGCATACCAAAGACATCTACGAACGGTGAACCGGGTCGGATTGCTGCTCGCGGCGCTCGTTACTCTGCCCGCGGCGGTATCGGCGGCTGACACGCCCGTCAGCTTGACCCTTGATGGCCGGCCTGTCGACCGGCACGGCGGGGCCGCCGTGCTGCGCTCGGGCGTCGTGTGCGCCGATATCATCGACCTGACGCGTTCGTTCGACGGACTCATCACGCTCCAGCGCAGCGGCGCGGCGACCGTCACCATCGGGCCCAATACCGGCACGTTCCAGCCGGGCTCGGTGCATGCGACGGTCAACGAACGCGTCATTGGTTTACCGGTCGCACCGTTCCGGCGCCACGGTGACTTGTTCGTTCCGCTCGATGCGTTCATCACGCGCATCGCCGGCGCCGCGGTGCACATCGACCGGGCTGCCGGCCGGGCCGACATCCGCGTGCACGACGCTCCCCCGAGCCGCTAGTGCAGACGGCGCACGTGCCGCCGCTCGACCGGAGCGCGTTCGCACTCGAGCCGAACATCACGTATCTCAATCACGCCGCCGTTGGCGTTCTGCCGATCGCGACCCGTGACGCGTTGCACGCCTTCGTCGACGGTCACGCCGCGCGTGGCGTCTTGGGCGTCGTTTCCACCGAACTCGCCATGCCCGCGTATCGGGCCGCCATCGGCCGCTACATCGGTGCGCAAGCCGGTGAAATTGCAACGTTGCGGACCACCGGCGACGGTGCGACGATCCTCGCGCAGGGCCTCGATTTGGTTCCCGGCGACGAAATCGTGATCAACCGGAACGAGTTTGGATCGAACGCCTATCCGTGGTTGGCGCTGACCGGCCGCGGGGTGAACGTCCGCTTCATCGACGCTCCACGCGAGCGGATGACGCCCGATACGCTGGCGCGCGCGCTGACGCCCCGCACCAAAGCCGTCGCCACGTCGTGGGTCACCTTCGACGACGGTTACCGGCACGATCTGGCGGCGTTGGCGGACGTAACGCACGCCGCCGGCGCGCTGTTTTTCGTCGACGTCATCCAGGGCCTCGGCGCTTTTTCCCTCGATGTGAACGCGATGGGTATCGATGGCTGTTTCGGCGGCGGCGCCAAGTGGCTCATGGCGTTGCAGGGCGTGAGTTTTCTCTACGTCCGCGCGGCCGTGATGGAGCGCATCGCGCTGCGACTGCCCGGCTGGCGCAGCATGGCCGACATGTGGAATTTTCTGGACTACGGTCAGGCGCCCGCGCCCGATGCCACGCGCTTCGAAGGCGGCACGCCGAACTTCATCGGCGCACTCTCGCTCGCGACGTCGATCGGCGTTTTAGCGGCTGCCGGTAGCAGACGCATCAGCGAACATATTGTGGCGCTCACCGACGCGCTGTACGAAGGTCTGATGCGCCGCGGCGCAATCGTCGACAGCGTGCGCAGTGCGACTGCGTCGAGCGGAATCGTGCGGTTTCGTTTGCCGGGCCGCGATCCGCTGGCGCTGGGCAAGCGTTTCGCCGATGCCGGGATCGTGACGACCAATCGAGCCGGCGGCATCCGCGTCGCGCCGCACGGGCACAATTCGGCGGACGACATCGACGCGCTGTTGAGCCTGGTCGAATAACGCGTCGTCCGGTGCGGCCGCAGCCTATTAGCGAGTAGCGAAACGGCGGCGGGCTCTACATTAGCATTGACTTCTGCGGCCGATTATATATAACATTGTTGTTATGGAAGAATCTGGTTATGGAGGTTCCGCGGCCGGTCGGCTGGATCGGACATTCGCCGCGTTGGCCAACCCCACGCGACGGGCATTGCTGGCGCGCTTAGCGGCCGGAAAGCTGGCGGTGACCGAATTGGCCGAGCCTTTTTCGGTGAGTCAGCCGGCTGTTTCCCGGCATCTTAAGGTACTCGAACGAGCGGGCTTGATTTCGGCGGGCAGTGACGCGCAGAAACGCCCGCGATCGCTCGATGCGCGCCCGCTCGCTGAAGCCACCGAGTGGCTCGAAATGTATCGCGCCTATTGGGAGGCTTCGTTCACGCGCCTCGACGGCTTGCTCGGCGAGCTGAAAACCACGAAAACGAAACGTAAACGCGCCGCCGCCAAGAAGCGGTAACGGAGGATCGATGTTTCTTTCGCAGAGCTTCACGTTATCCACGCCGAGCGAATGTGAGATTGCGGTGACGCGCGACTTCGACGCGCGGCGGGAGCTGGTGTTCGATGCGTTCACCAAGCCGGAACTCGTTCGTCGCTGGCTGCTCGGGCCATCCGGCTGGACAATGCCGGTTTGCGAAATCGACCTTCGCGCCGGTGGTGCTTATCGCTACGTCTGGCATTCGCAAACCGACGGGTCGCAGATGGCGGTGGGTGGTGTGTTCCGCAGTATTACCTTGCACGAACGCCTCGTTGCTACTGAAAAATTTGATGCGGCGTGGTATCCGGGCGAAGCGCTGGTAACGACGGTGTTTATCGAGACGAACGGCATTACCACGACCACGATCGCGGTCCGGTATGAATCGCAAGCAGCCCGCGACACGGCACGTCGTTCGGGCATGGAGCACGGTCTGGCCGCCAGCTACGACCGGCTCGAAGCATCGTTGCCGCAATTCACCGGAGAACGCACATGATTCAAACACCCCAAGTCGTCGACACTCCCGCGCAGCTGGTCGCTACGCTTCACATAACTGCGCCGCGGTCGGAGATCGAGCACGTGATGGGACCGGGCATCGGGGAAGCGCTGGCCGCCGTAACGACGCAAGGCATCGGTCCGGCCGGACCGTGGTTCGCGCATCACATCAATACAACGCCGGACGTTTTTGATTTCGACATCTGCGTGCCGGTCACGGCGCCCGTCACCGCCGTCGGCCGCGTGAAACCCGGGCAGCGCCCTGCCGCCAAGGTGCTGCGCACCGTTTATCACGGGCCGTACGAGGGGCTGGGCGGCGCGTGGCACGACTTTTCGGCGTGGGTCGAAGCCAACGGCTACCACACCGCCGACGATCTGTACGAGTGCTATGTGGTCGGCCCCGAATCGAGCGCCGAGCCCGCCGATTGGCGCACCGAGCTTAGCCGGCCGGTGATGTAAAAACGGAGGCGGATCAATAAAAGCCCGACGCAGCGGCTGGCCCGCGGCCTGTTGCCACGCGTTTCCTAAAACACGTTATGCAGCGTAGTGACGCGCATTCGCGCAAATGACGACCTCCATAGCGTACCGCCGAACCTCTTGAATCCAGTCTAAAGAGCGCATGGCGCATGGGAGGCAGCAGCTTCGAGGGCTAAACGCGTATGCAAGTCACTGAGGTGACTGTTACCGCCGGCAGCGTCAGGGTTAGTGAAACAACCCCGACAGAATATTAATGACGAGCGCGACGATCGTGGTGTTATAGGCGAACGAGATGAGCGCGTGCAGCAACGCAACGCGTCGCACGCCGCTATCTTTGATCGCTACGTCCGATACTTGGAACGTCATCCCGATCACGAACGAAAAATAGGCAAAGTCAAAATCGTTGGGTTCGGGAGTACCCGGAAAATCAAGCCCCCGCTGCGCCGACCCGTCGTCGTCGGAATCAAAATAATATAAGTGCGCGTAGCGAAATACGAAGATCGTATGGATGAGAACCCAGCCGCCCACGATGGCGAGCAGGCCGAGTGCGTACGCGATTGCCTTTTCGTTCGCGCTAGCGACATGCGGTCCGCGGCCCAAAATGCTGACCGCGGCGACGAGGCCGAAGCCGACGCTGACGAGCACGAGAAAAAGCACGACATTGCGGCCCGGATCTTCGAGCGCGGCCCGGCAGGCCGTGTCGCTTGGATCGCGGTGCATGCCGATGAACCAGAACATCGCGATGATGACCACGGCGCCGGCGTCGTACGCAGCTACGGTGCGCGTCATGCCGATGAGCCACGCCGGCGCAAACACGAGCGCCGCGACCGCCGCGATCGCCGCGGCGCCAAAGGCCAGAAAGCGGCCGCGCCAGGGTGTGCGGGCGAAGGCCCGGGCGGTAACTATGCGCCGGACTCGTGCACGGCGCAGGGCGCCATGATGGCGTCGCTCATGCCGTGGATGAGCCGCTTGTCGGCCGGCGCGACGGTCGCCAGAACGCCGCCTAAACGCGTCGTGTTGCCGACCACGAAATAGTACGGACATAACCGCACGCGGCCGTCCATGGTCTTGACGACATCGCTGTTGCGGTCGTAGTAGTCAACCGTGACGCGCCGGCCTTTGTGGAAGCGCTGTAGGATGTGCGGTGTCTTGGAAAACATCGCGACCCCCGACGCCAGCGCATCATGCCACTGTTCGCGAGTGAGGTCGTTGGCGACCCGGACGCCGCGCGAACCCCAGGCAAGTTCGCTAAAACCGGACGGCTTGACGACGTAATCGCGCTCGCTCTTACCGAGCGCATCGAGCTCCATCCAGTCGCGTACCGGCGCTGCGCCGGCCGTCAGGCCGATGATCGCGGCGTGCGGCGGCAACGGCCGCGGATCCATGATCCACGTCTGCGGGAAGATCGAGATGAGCCGCTCGAAAACGTCGTCGCCAAGTTCTTTTTTCCATAAGCCCGCCAGCGCCGGATGATGCAGCAACGCGAAGCTCGACTTCTCTTCGAGCGGTGCCTTCGGCGGTGGTGTCATCTTTACGCGATTGTGCCGCGCGGCATACAACATGAGCTCTTGTTTGGGCACGTTGAGCAGATCGAACAGCTCGAAGTTGCGGTACAGCACGTCGATTTTCTCTTCGCGCCCATCTTCGAGCCGCGCGAAGAGCGCGTCCTCAGTGAACACCACGTCTTGCGGCAACACGACGTAGGCGTCAGCCACGCCGCGCTCGCGCATCCGCGTGGCTAACCACTGCAGTTCGTTGCGGTAATCGCCCGATTCGTCGGAGACCACGATCGCGACAACCGGTCGCGGTTTCTTCGCGCAGTCGGCCAGCATCGCAGCGAAACTGTCGCACATGCCGTCGGTTTCCCCGATCGTATCGAAGCCGATCTCGCAGTACGTGCGCGCCATCGCGGCGACGAAGCCCATGCCGCCCGGCACGCTATCGAGTTCGCTCGCGATATAGCCGCCGTCGTCGGTAAGAATGAGATCGGGGCGGATAACCTGCGGAACGTCGGACTTAAAGCGATTTTGCCGGGCGAGCTTGACGATTGCTTCGGGTTTACCGATGTCGAGATATTCGGCAATGAAGCTGGGCGCCGTTCCGCGGGCACTACGCGCATATAACGCGGATAGGGCGCGATAGAACGCTAACAGCGGCGGCCCTAAACTACTGATGCCCGCGACGGTGGCGGGCGAGAGTCGAAACGGCTCGGTGGCGACGCGCCACGCGACGGCTGCACCAGCCTCGCCTTCGAGTGCATCTACGGTGCGGAACAAGCCCGCCGGCAGATGCTCGACAATGTACCGCCCGCGCTCGGCGGCAGTCGTGTTTGGGGCGATCGCCGTACAGCCCATTTGTGTTTAGCTTCTACACGCCATAACGTCGGTTTGAAACCTCGGGTCGCGCCGGTAGTTGCGCTTTACTTTACGGGAATCGCTCCCGGCAGCGCAAGGGCGTGTTCGAGTACGACCGTCCCGGCGCGGTAGGCGAGGGTCATGTGCAAGGTTCGCTTGAGCCCCAGCGGAGCCAGATCGACGTCGTCGATCGCGCGCGACACTTGGGCGCCGGGCACGATCGTGAGGCTGGCCGTGCGGTCGAGTACCTTGGATTGCGCGGCGAATGTTTCCGTTACGCTGACGCTGGGCGCGGCCGCTTCGGCGGGTATACAGAAGGCGGCAGTGACCGGCACACCGTCGATGGTCAGCACATCATGCGTGCAGCGTCCTGCGGCGGCGCCGGCCGGAAGGCCGAGGGTCGCTATCAGGCCGGCGATGGCGGCGTAGCGGAGAAGCGTTCCCATATGCCCGTCAACGGGCACCGGCGGGCGAGCGTTGCACATGGAGTTACGTACCGATGCCGAATAACCGATATCAAACCATGCCCGCTATCGAACTTATCGCACTCGACCTCGACGGAACGCTCCTAGCCTCGGACGAGACCATCTCGGCGGCAAACCGCACCGCCATCAGTCGTGCACTCGACGCCGGCATCCGCGTCGTCCTCGTTACCGGTCGCGGCGTCGACACGCCGATCCGTGTATCGCGTGAGCTGGGCTTAAATCTTCCGGTGATTTGCTGCCACGGTGCGTTGACCAAAGATTTTGGCACCAATACGACCCTAGCCCACATCCCGGTGCCGATGCGCTACGCCCGGCCGATGATCGAATACGCCGAGCGAACGGGTCTGGCGCTCGCGGTGTACGTCGACGAATATTTTTACCGGCTCGAAGGCTCGCATCTCTACATGCAAGACATGACCGGCCCGGCGTGGCGCGAGGCGCGTTCGTTCGATGAAGTGTTGAGCGTGGCCCCGACGTTCATTCGATTTCTGGGCGCCGACTCGGTGGCCGCGATGAACCGCGAGTTCGCGGATTTCCCGCTCGCCTTTCGCTATGAGACGTGGCAAGATTTCGTCGAGTGCGCCGTGCTCAGCCGCGACGCCTCGAAACAAACGGCGCTGGCCCGGCTGTGTGCCGACTTCGGCGTTTGTGCCGAGCGCGTGTTGGCGATCGGTGATTCACGCAACGATGTACCGATGATGCAGTGGGCCGGTACCGGCGTGGCGATGGGCAACGCGCTTCCCGAGGTCCGGCACGCCGTTCGGCACGTCACCGCGACCAACGAGCGCGACGGCGTTGCTCAGGCGATCGAGACGTTCGCGCTGCGTGGCCTCGGCGGTACGCAGAAGAAGACGGCCTGATGAGCGCGTCCGGGCCTGGGGCGGCTCCCGGCTACGAAGATGAGTTGCGTACCGTGCTGGCCGGCCGCGATTGGGAAGCGTTACGTGAGTTCTCGCGCCGGCGCAATGATATTCCCGATGACGTGTACGGCCAGGATCAGCACTTTTGGGAAGTCCTGCTGCATAAACTCACCGTCAACCGCTTCGACGTACTGGGCTTTCACGATGCCAGCCGCGCTTGGCTAGCCGAGCGCGGCTACACCACCGACATCGGTGGATTTTGATGCAGGTGCGCGTGCTGGCCTTCGCGCGCTTGCGCGAGTTGCTCGGCTTCGGTCAGCTCGATGTCGACGTACCGCCGGGTACGACGCTCGATGGGCTGTGGAGCCGGCTGATGCCGGCCGCCGCCGCGGGGCTGCGGGGCTCGACGCGTTTTGCCTGCAACGGCGCGCTCGCCGACGGCAGCGCGGCGCTGTCCGACGGTGACGAAGTCGCGTTGATGCCGCCCGTCGGCGGCGGCTGATGTTCGAGATCAGCGCCGAGCCGGTCGACCTCGGCGCGCTCGTCACGGCCGTTCGAACCGATGCGTGCGGCGCCGTGGTGACCTTTGCCGGTGTGGTGCGGGAAACGTCGGCCGCCGATCCGCGCCCGGTACGCCGCTTACGCTACGAAGCGTATCCGGCGCTGGCGCTGCGCCAGATGCGCGAGATTGCGACCGCCGCGCGAAACGCGTACGGGCCGCTGGAAATCGCGATCGTCGCGCGCACCGGCGAGCTGGAGCTGGGCGAAACCAGTATCGCGATCGCGGTTGCCGCGCCGCATCGCGGGCCGGCGTTCGACGCGTGCGAATATGCCATCGACGCGATCAAGTCGGAGCTGGCCGTCTGGAAAGAAGAAGTGTTCGGCGACGGTTCCTCGGCGTGGCGTGCCAACCCGACCGGCGCGGCGGCGCGCGGCGAGACGGCCCCATCACCGTAGCGCTGCTGCCCGCCGGATCCGGTGCCCGCGAACCCGCGATTCTCACCTATGCGGCGCGCCGGCCGCGTCACGTGACCGTTGTGGCCGGTCATGGATACTCGAGCTCGAAGCAGAATCTCGACAGCCTGTGCGCGTTCCTGGCGTCGCACGGCTTCGCGGTCTACAGCTTGGATTTTCCCGGCCACAAGCTCGGCGCCAGCGGCGGCCGGCTCGATTCGGTCGAAGATTTGCTCGCGGCGTTCGCCGGTGCCGCCGCCGTGGCGCGGACCGACTTTCCCGAGCAACCGATCTACGCGCTCGGCCACAGCATGGGCGCCGTTACGGCGCTGTGCGCCGCCGCGCGCGATCCGCACATCGCCGGCGCCATCGCGATTGCGACCGGCTATGGCCGGCCGGCCGCGCTCGCGACGTTGGCCAGTCGCGGCGTCGTCGATCTGCGCTCGTCCTACGTCGACGGCCTGTCGCTTCCCGAGGTCGCCGCCGCCTGGGAGCCGCTGCTGGCCGATGCGCTACCGCGCCTGGCCGGGCGACCGGTGCTGTACGTGGCGGCCGAAGCCGACGGCATGGTCAGTCCGGCCAGCGTGCGCCAATTGTTCGACCGAGCGCCCGAGCCGAAAACCTTTGCGACGGTGCTCGGCAACCACACGCTGGCGGGCGAGAACGCCCGGTCGGCGGTTTTGAGCTGGCTTGATGCGCTGCACGCGCGGGCAATCGCCTCCTAAATGCCGTCACTTGCCGGGCGGCCCGAGTTACGCCGCTATAGCCGCCACTTACTGATCCCGCAAGTTGGTCTAGCGGGACAGGAAAAGTTGTCGCGCGCGCGCGTCTTGTGCGTGGGTGCCGGCGGCCTCGGATCGCCGGCATTGGCTTATCTGGCCGCCGCCGGTGTCGGGCGGATCGGCATCGTCGATGACGACACGGTCGACCTGACCAACTTGCAGCGGCAGATCTTGTTCACGACCGGCGACATCGGCCGGCCGAAGGCGGCAACCGCGGCGGAACGGTTGCGGGCGCTCAACCCCCAAGTCGCGTTCGATGCGATTCCGGTCCGCTTCACGGCGGCCAACGCGCGCGAACTCGTCCGGCTCTACGATGTGGTCGTCGACGGGACCGACACCTTCGGCTCGCGATATCTCGTGAACGACGCCTGCGTGCTCGAAGGCAAGCCGGATGTGTACGGTTCGATCTTTCGCTTCGACGGCCAGGTCTCGATTTTCGGCGGTCCGGACGGGCCGTGTTATCGGTGTCTGTACCCCGAGCCGCCGCCCGAACACCTGGTCCCGAGCTGCGCTGAAGGCGGCGTCCTGGGCGTCCTGGCCGGCCTAGTCGGCACCTGGCAGGCGACCGAAACGCTAAAATTGATTTTGGGGATCGGCGCGCCGCTGGTGGGCCGGCTGTTGCTGATCGACGCGCTCGACGCGCGGCTGCGCGAGGTTCGCGTACCCCGCGATCCCGGCTGTCCGTTGTGCGGCGAGCGGCCCGTCATCCGCGACGTCGGAAGCGTCGTCGGTCCGGCGGAACCGGCCGACCGGCGGGTGCCCGTGGTTACCGCCGGCGACCTCGATGCGCTGCTTGCCGCGCAGCCGGATGCACGGGTGCTCGACGTGCGCGATCCGCACGAGCGCGCGCTCGGCGCGCTGCCCGGCGCGCTCGAAATTCCGGCGACCGAACTCGAAGCGCGCCTGCACGAACTCGACACCGCCCGGACCTACGTTGTCGCATGCCGGGTCGGGGTGAAGTCGCGCTGGGCGGCCGAACGGCTGCGCGACGCGGGCTTCGCCAAGCTGCATCACCTCGACGGCGGCCTGCTGGCCTACGCCGCGCTCGATGCGGGTTTCGAGACGTTCTAACGTAAAGGTTCGATCTGCCGCCTCGTCGCGAGCCGGCGTTCCGGGGAGTATCCGTGCTGCAGGTTCATCCGACGAAATTCACCGCGGCGAAAGTCTTCGTGCCCGACGTCTTCGACGACGATCGCGGTTTCTTTAAAGAAGTGTGGTCCAAGCCGAAATACGCCGCGCTCGATCTACCGACGCTGGAGTGGGAACAGGATTCGACGTCGTGGTCGACGCGCAACGTCATCCGCGGCATGCACTACGATTTCCGGATGGCCAAACTCGTGCAGTGCCTGTCCGGCCGCATCTTCGACGTGATCGTCGACCTGCACCGCGATTCACCGACGTATCTGCACTGGCAAGGCTTCATGCTTTCGGCCGCCAACCATCGGCAACTGTACGTGCCGCCGGGTTTCGCGCACGGGTTCATCGTGCTCGACGACGAGGTTGTCGTGCACTATAAAAATAGCGTTCCCTTCAACGCCGAAACGGAGGGCGCGATTAGCTGGCGCAATCCGCGGGTCGGCATCGAGTGGCCGCTGGTGGGTGAGCCGCGGCTCTCGGCTAAAGACGCCGCCGTTCCGCTCGACGTCTTACCGTGACCGAGCACCAATTCGGGCGCACGCCGTATCGCGTGCCGAAGATCGGCCAAGGCTCGTGGAATTTGCCGTTGCGCGGGGCCGGTGCCGACGAAGCCAAGCGCGCGCTGCGACGCGGCATCGAGCTCGGTTTAACCCACCTCGACACGGCCGAGATGTACGGCGACGGCGGCTCGGAGCGGCTCATCGGCGAAGCGATTCGCGGCTTGCCGCGCGACGCGCTGTTCATCGTCTCCAAGGTGTTACCGTCGAACGCGAGTTTTGCCGGAACGATCGCGGCCTGCGAGCGATCGTTGCAGCACCTCGGCTGCGACTATCTGGATTGTTATTTACTGCACTGGCGCGGCAGCGTTCCGCTGCGCGATACGCTGCGCGCGATGGAGCAGCTGGTCGCCGACGGCAAAATCCGCTCGCTCGGCGTCAGTAATTTTGATGTCGACGATTTGCGTGAAGCGCAGACGCTGCTCGAACGCGAACCGCTGGCCTGCAATCAAGTGCTGTACCATCTGGGTGAACGCACCATCGAGGCGCACGAGGTGGCGTTCTGCCGGACCGCCGGCATCGCCATCGTCGGCTATACGCCGTTCGGCCGCGGTGACTATACCGATCGCCCGGGCGCGGCCGTCTTGCAGCGCATCGCGGACGCTCGCACGGCTACGGTGCGCCAAGTCATCTTGGCGTTTCTCACGCGCGATCCGATTGCGTTCGCAATTCCCAAGGCATCGACCGTCGCACACGTGGCCGAAAACGCGGCGGCGGCCGACCTCGTGCTTAGCGACGACGAAGTTGCGGCCATTGACGCCGCATTTCCGGCGCGCGGACGGCGCGGCGGCTTGCCGTCGTTGTAATGTCCGTCGACCGCGCGCGCATTGTCGCGGCGGCGCTGGCGGCGGGCGCCGACGCCGTGCGCATCGCGCCGGCCCAACCGTTGGCCGGTACGCGCGCCGCGTTGACGGCGGCGTTTGCGCGCGGCGATTTGGCAACCTGGCCGTACGATACCGAGTACGCGCGCCGGGCCAGCGATCCGCGCACGCTGCTGGCCGATGCACGCAGCGTGATTTGCATCGCCGTCGCGTATGCGACGCCGCATGCACCGCTGCGGCGCGGCCGCGGCCGTGTTTCACGGTATGCCTGGTCGGCTGATTATCACCGCCGGCTGCGGACGCTGCTCGACGCCGTCGCGGCTGAGATCGACCGGCTGGCCGGCGCGGCCGTAACGGTTATCGCGTGCGACACGGCGCCATTGGCGGAGCGCGCGTTTGCCGCGCGCGCGGGTCTGGGCTGGATCGGCAAACACACCAATCTCATCGCGCCCGGTATCGGGTCGTTTGTGTTTCTGGGTGAAATCGTCACGTCACTCGCGCTGGCGCCCGATGCGCCGCTACGCAAAACGTGCGGTGCTTGTACGCGCTGCGTCGCCGGCTGCCCCACCGGGGCGCTGCGCGGAGATTACACGATCGATGCCACGCGCTGCATTTCCGATCTGACGCAGCGCCGGGATCCGATTCCACGAGCGCTGCGCACGGCGATCGGCGACTGGGTCTGGGGCTGCGATATCTGCCAGGAAGTGTGTCCGCCGACGCAGCGCGGGCGCTCCGGCGGCGCGGCGTTCGCGCCGTACGATGATGAAACGCACGCGCCGGATCTCGTCGCGTTGCTGCAGTTGCGCAGCGCCGAATTCAAACGCCGTTACGCGCGGACGGCGCTGGGCTGGCGCGGTGCGGCGCTGTTACGCCGGAATGCGGCGGTGGCGCTGGGGAACGGCTTGGATCGCGCGCACGTGCCGGCGTTGGGGCGCGCGCTGACGGTCGATCCGCAGGCCGGGGTGCGTGGCCATGCCGCCTGGGCGTTGGGCCGCATCGGCTCGCCGCAGGCGTTGGCCCTGCTCGCCGCCGCGCACGCGACCGAGAGCGACTCCTGGGTTCGGGCTGAAATTGCGGCCGCCTTGGAACCACCGCCGGTGAGCGCGGCGTTTTAGTGCGTGATGATGCAGCGACGGTGGTTTAGTCTAGCTTTGGCAGCGGCACTTACAGCGTCCGGGACAGCGTCGCTTGCCGACTCTCCGGCCAGCGGTAGTGGCGACGTTTATGCGCGCATGCAGCGCGTCAACGAGAATTTGGCGTCCTACCAAGCCGACGTTACGGTCGCGATCTTGACGCATGGTCCGCCGTTCATCAGCCCGACGTTGCAGGGCAAAATGTATTTCAAGAAGCCCGACAAGAACGCGGTGGTGTTCGATACCGTGCCGTTCATCGCGCAGCAGGCGAAGCACGTGGTGGCGCAGATCGAGCCGCCGTCGGAGTGGCCGCAAATCTACGATGTGACGCCGACCGGCGACGACGGAACGACGGCAACGTTTCGGCTCGTACGCAAGAAGAACGGCCGGATCGATCACGTCGAGGTTAAAGTCGATGACGCTTCGGCGACCGTCGCGGCGATGACGTACTTCTATCGCGATAACGGCGGTACGATCGCGTTCGCGCAGACGTATGACAGAGTCGGCGACGATTATGTACTCAAGACCCAAACCGGCAAAGTCGACATCCCGCATTACAATGCCGACGTCACCTCGACGTTTTCGCACTATCAACTCAACGTTAGTGTGCCCGACTCCGTCTTCGGTCCGTAGCCCGGGCGGCCGCGATTCGTATCGATCAGCGGCGGGCGCGCAACGCTTGTTCGCGCCGGCCGATGAGGAACGACCGCGTCGCATCGTCTGCGGCCAAGCCGATCGCGCGATCGTAATCGACCGGATCGTTACGCAAGTGGGCGCGTAAGGCCCAATAGGGCTGATAGGCGTTGACGCGGCTTTCATCGAGTTCGGCGAGCGCCGCCAAACCGGCGCGTTCGCCGAACGCCCGAGCGTGGGCGGCGGCGCGCGAAACGGCGGCGCCCAGCGAGCCGGACGTTGCCACGAGGTCATCATACCGTCGCGCGATGGCGTTCCAATCGGTCGCCGTGCCGAAGCGGCGCGCCACGTGCGCGGCCTGAATGCTAGCCTCGAGCGTAAAGCGACCCGGATGCGGTGACGCTGCGGCGCCGAGCGCTGTCTCCGCCTGAGCCAACATGGCGGCCGACCAGCGGGCCGGGTCCTGCTCGTCGAGCGGGACGTACGCGCCGTGCGGGTCACGACGCGCAGCGCGGCGTGCCTCGACGAACAGGACGAGTGCGAGCAGGCCTTGCGCTTCCGGCTCGTGCGGCAGAAGCTGGGCGACCGCGCGTGCCAGCCATACGGCTTCCCGATTGAGGTCGTTTCCCGCGCCGTCGCTGCCTCTGGCTTCCCACGATAAACCGAAGGCCGCGTAGATCGTGTCGAGTACGACGGCGATGCGCTCGCCGGCACTCGCCGGATCGGGCACCGCGAACGCGATGCCGGCGTCGCGAATTTTCGTGCGCGCGCGCACGAGCCGCTGACGCATGGCCGCCGGCGACACGAGAAACGCCGATGCGATGCGGCCGGCATCGACGCCCAGAACCGTTCGCAGCACCAGCGGCGTGCGTGCGGCTGCGTCGATGGCCGGGTGCGCGCAGGCGAACAGCATCTCGAGCCGCTCGTCCGGGAAAGCCGCGCTTCGCCAGGCGCGATCTTCGGCGGATTGCGCGGCGGCCAGGAGTTGCGGCAGCGCCTGCGCGCGCGTCGTCGCGCGCCGCGCGTCGTCAAGAAGCCGCCGCCGCGCGGCCGTGATGAGCCACGCTTCCGGCCGCTCCGGGACACCCGCCTGGGGCCAGCGGTCGAGCGCCTTGGCGAACGCGTCGGCCAGCGCGTCTTCCGCGGCCGCCAGATCGCCGGAACGACGCGCCAGGAACGCGACGAGGCGCCCAAAGGCATAGCGCGCGGTCTCTTCGGCCGCGCGATATGCGTCGTCCCGGCTCAGACTCGGGCGCTGACCGGCAGCACCGGTCGCACTTCCACCGCGCCGTTGAACGTCGCGGGGCAGCGCGCCGCCCAGTGCAGCGCATCCTCGAGCGTGGGCACATCGAGCAGCAAATACCCGCCGAGCTGCTCCTTCGTGTCGGCATACGGGCCGTCGTGGACGACCGGACCAGCCGCGCTCGAACGAATTACCGTCGCGGCATGCGGTCCGTGAAGTGCCGCGCCACCGCGCCTGACAGCGGCTGCGTTGAGCGCCTCGGCATATGCGGCCCAACCGGCCCAGTACCGTGACGATGCGGCGCCCTCGCGCGCCGCAAAGTCATCCGCCGACTCGTAGATCGCCAGAACGTAGCGGGCGTCGCCGATCGCGCTCGCTTGCGCGGCGGTAGCGGCCGACGTCGCCGGCAACAGCGGACGCACCTCAACGGCCCCATACTGGCCCGACGGTGCCCGGCGAGCCCAGGCCAGCGCATCGTCGAGTGCCGGTACGTCGACGATGACGAACCCGCCAAGCTGTTCTTTGGTGTCGGCGTACGGGCCGTCGTGGACGGTCTGGCGGTCGCCGCCGCTGCGAACCGTGACGGCGCGTGCGGGCGGCTGCAGCGGTGCCCCGCCGATCGTGACACCGGCTTCGCCGAGTGCGCGGAAATACACACGCCATGGCGGCCAGAATTGGTCGCTTTGGTCGTCGCGTGCGGTGAACGACGAATCGGGCTCGTAGAAGGCGAGCATATAGTGCATGTGGCCGCTCCTGTAGAGTTGGGCGCGAAATCTCGCGCTCACCAAGTCGACGTGCCGGACCGCGTCCGTTCGACATCGGGTAGCGTCTTTATCCAAATGTTTGGTTCGAGATCGACCGTTACTCGGGCTTTCCGGCCGCAATCCAGCGTGCGAAAACGTCGACGCGCTCCTGCGGCCAGGCACCGTCGCAGGGCATACTGCCGTTGCGCACGCGCTCGAGAATTGCGTCGGCGTGCGTGCTGACGTCGGTGTATGACGCAAGGTCGAAAGCGAACTTCATCGATGCGCGATCGCGCTCGCGGAAGAGCGCCTTGACATGCTTGCCGAATTCGACGGTTTCGGCTTCACCGGGCAGAACCGGTACCACTTCGGCCGGCTCGTTCGGCGGCGGAATGGCCGAAATGCGGCCGCCGGGCGGCCCCGCACTGGTATACCAGTCCCAGCGGGGCATCGGCATGTGCAGCGGCGGCCGTGCCGCGGTCTGCGAGTTCTCAACGGCCAAGCGCGAGCCCCATTCAATGTAGGATGCGAACGCGGAGCGGAATTCGGCGTCGTTGGGAAGTCCCGCTTCACGGGCGGACTGGAGCAACAGGGTAACCCAACGACCCCGCATCTCCTCGGTTAGGCATCTTCCGAGGTGCTCGGCGACCATATGCGCATAGCCGCCGAACTCAGCGCTGTAGCACTGCGGGCCGCCGAAAACTTCGCCGAGCCACTTCGCGACGCGCTGTGGATGGTCGGCCGCCATCGTGGCAAACACCGGCGCGAGGAGGTCGTCGGCCGGAACGAACTTCTCGTAGAAGAGGCGCATCATGCGCGTGAGCGCCGGCAGGCCGCCCGCCCACTCGAACATCGTCGGCGCACGATCGGCCGGCCCGACCGGGTCACGGAAGTCGATATTCCAATGCATGCCCGTGCAGAACGGCTTGTTTTGCGCGTGACCGCAGCGGCACAGCGTGTAGTGTTCGCTCGAAGCGCCGGCGTTACGCGCGACCGATTCGCCGTCCGCGTCGAGCAGCGCCACGCCGCCCGTGACGCGATAGGGGCCATCTTTGGAAACCTCGATACGGGCCGCACGCTGCCCGTGGTAATCGGCATCCGCACGCGCCTCGACACCGTCGACTGCGTAGCTCAACGCGCCCGACGGACAATCACGGACGGCGCGGATGATTTCATCCATTCGGCCGCCGCTCGGAGCCGCGAAGGGCTCCGCTTTTAGCCGAAACACCGTGGCGAGCCGGTCCGTGCACAAGCCCGAGTGCTGGCACGTTCCGCGATTATCGTGAATCGTAACTTGCTGCCCAACGTAGATGTCGCGGCGATCCGCGACCCGAGCCGGATCCTTCGCGTCATCGAATCCGCGCGCATGGCTGCCGTCACAATACGGTTTCATTTTCGAGCCGCCGCAGCGGCAGAGCGCGGTCAGCGGACGTGCCGGAATCGGCTGCCCGAGCCAGTCCGTCACGTCCTCGATGTTCATAGCGATCAATGGGCCCTTGCGCGCTATTCGAATCGAAGGCGGCAGTCGATCGAGCAACGCGCGAAGTTCGCGAGTACGGTCAACCCCACACGCGGCGCCCCATCCGCACGCTAAATCCTGCAGGCCGGCTGCCGCCTCGAGCAGCGCGGCCGGCCGGCCGGGCGCCGCGCACAGCGCCGTAACGCGTCGCGTCAGTTGCGTCAACACCAGCTCAGGGGAATCGCGTCCGGTAATTTCATCCGCGCTGACCGGCGGCTCTTCGTTGGTGCCGAGCAGCAGTGCCAGGGGCCGGATAACGGACGCCGCCAGGCGGTCCGCGATCGGTATGGCGTCGAGGGCGCTGGACGATCCGCTTTGCGCTGCGGCCCGCGCCTGCAGCGAACGCGCCGTTGCCAGCAGCTCTTTGAGTTCAGCGGCCGTGATGGGTGCGAAGTCGGCGGTCGTCATGGTGTTCCTCACGTCATCGCCGCTGCGTGCGCCGGAGCGACACCCGGTTCGCCGGCGCGCGCGAAGTTCTCACGCGCGATGCCGGTTTTGCGGGCGCCCAAACGTTAAACGGCGACGTTACATTGATGTTCGCTCGAATTGAAGCGATATGCAACGGAACGATAGCGGTTTACTTGAATTGAAGCAATACCCGAATGGGGAGGTACATCGAGTTGTCCGCTAGACCCGGCGACGTCGTCGACAAAGTCATCGCCGATTGGGCCCGCGAACGGCCCGAGTTTGACACCGGAACCGTCGCGGTCGTCGCTCGGATCGGGCGTTTGCAGAATTTTTTGGATGCCGGCCTCGAACGTGTTTTCCGGAAATTCGGCATCACCCGAGCCGGCTTTGACGTGCTCGCGACGCTGCGGCGATCCGGCGCTCCCTATCGGTTGCCGCAAAAAGCGTTGATGCGCGCGCTGATGCGAACGTCGGGGACGACGAGCTTCCGCATCGATCGCTTGGAGCGCGCTGGACTGGTACAACGCGCGCCGGATCCGGACGACGGACGCGGAGCCCTCGTAACGTTAACCCGCAAAGGTGCGCGTCTCTTTGATGCCGTCGCGCCCGCACATCTTGCCAACGAAAGCAATCTGCTCGCCGCGCTCACCCGGATCGAGCGCGTCGAACTCGCTGCGCTGCTGCGCAAGTTGCTCCTAAGCCTCGAAGGGCCGACGAAACGTTCGGAGATGCGCGCGTCGCGCCCAGCCGATGCTCGTTAAAGCTATACCAGTACCGGTCGTCCGGTCGCCTTACGTCCCGACGATTTCCGGCTCCGCCGCGGCCCGGCCAAAACTCGTGCTCCCGTTGCCGGAACGGCAGCAGCGGAGGCGCGTGCCGCTTAGCCGGGTAAATCAGGTAGGATGATCGATCTGATCGAGCAGGTCGTGCCGCTGGCAGATCAGTTTAACCGGCCCATTACGTATCTGCGCGTGTCGGTCACCGATCGCTGCAATCTGCGCTGCGTTTATTGCATGCCTGAAGCCGGGTTGCCCTGGATTCCGCGCGCCGATGTGCTCGGCTTCGAGGAGATTGAAAGCATCGTGCGGGCCGCGGCGTCGGTTGGGGTGCGCAGCATTCGGCTGACCGGCGGCGAGCCGCTCATCCGGCGCGACCTGCCGCGGCTCGTCGCCCGGATCGCAGCGATCCCGGGCATCGAGGATATCGCGCTCTCGACGAACGGACTATTGCTGGCGGAACACGCCCGGGCGCTGCGCGCGGCCGGCCTCCGGCGAGTCAACATTTCGCTCGATACGCTGCACGAAGACCGGTTTTTCGCGATCGCCCGGCGGCCCGGACTCGACCGAGTGCTGGCCGGAATCGATGCCGCCGTCGCGGCGGGTCTGGGGCCGATCAAGCTCAACTGCGTGGTGATGCGGGGGCAAAACGACGATGAGCTCGCGGCGTTCGCCGAATTGACCCGCACGCGCCCGCTCTTCGTACGCTTCATCGAAGTCATGCCCGTGCTCGAAAATGCGGCCCTTCAGGGCAGCACGTATATTTCCGCCGCCGAGATCATCGATCGGATTCGCGCCGGCTCACCGCTCGAACCCGTCGCCGGGCCCGGTGGAAACGGGCCGGCTCGCTACTACGCTTTTGCCGGCGCGGCCGGTGCGGTCGGCGTGATTTCGCCGCTTTCGCACGACTATTGCCAAACGTGTAACCGCGTCCGGCTTTCGGCTGCCGGCCGACTGCGTCTGTGTTTGTTCGGCGATAACGAAATCGATTTGCGGACGCCGCTGCGTGCGGGCGCGTCGTGCGACGATCTGGCGGCGATCTTTCGCGGCGCGATGTTCGTTAAACCCGAGCGGCACCATCTCGATCTCGCACAGCCCGCCGGTGCCATGCGCGCCTTTAGCGAAATCGGCGGCTGAGCCGGCTCCGCCGCGGCGCCGTCACAATTAGTCCTCGGCGTCGATTGCGCTTAGGTCTTCGTTGCGCGAACGCGAGCGCAGCATCGTGATCGAGACAACGAACGCCAGCACGACGCCGGTTAGAATCGCCAGTTCGACGGCCGAATTTTGGGTGAGTTGCGAGGACGAACTGCCGCCCTTGACTTCGCCCACGGTGATGACCAAGATGCGGCGGATAACCGCGATGAGACCGACGATGAGAAACGGTTCGGCCGATAACACCACGCCGCGCAGCGACAGCACGACGGTGTACGCAAGTTCGACAACCATGAGCACGAGCAGAACGACGTCGAGGAAAGCCGCGCCGGCCGACATGGTCTCGGTCGCCGGACTGATGCACAGCGCCCACAGCACGACGAGCGCGCGTGAGAGCAGCGCTAACGCCGCCGCGAACAGCATCGCGCCGATGATGAAGAAGATCAGGCGTTCGACGCCGCGTAAGTAGCGCACGCCCAAACGTTGCAGCGCCGAGCCGCGCGACGGTACAAGGCGCGACGGCACATGCTCGGTCATACGGTCGATCGAATCATGGTGCGCACCCGCTTGGCTTTCCGGCCCGCGGCTTGGCGCCCTGTGGGCGGCGCGTCAATTTGTGGGTACCGGCAACACGTTGTCATCGTGAGAAGGAGCGTTCTATGCAGTCGACTTTCGCAGGTCTCGCCGTCGCCGCCCTCGCCGGGAGCTTACTCGTTACCGGGTGTTCGAAGCCGGCGGACTCGACGAGTTCGACCGACGCGTCCGCGACGGCATCGGCCGCGCCCGCGGCCGGCGCCAGCGCGGATACGTCGGCTGCGGCGACCGGCGCGTCGAGCGCGCCGGCGATGGCCGGCGCCGGCGATGCGACCAAGGGCGCTGCGATCTTCACGGCCAACTGCCAGAGTTGCCATGGCGCGGCAGGCGCCGGCGGCGGAATCGGCCCTAAGCTCAAGGGTGAAAAGAGCCGCAAGGATACGGCAGCGGCCATTGCCTGGATTAAGAACCCGGCCTCGCCGATGCCCAAACTCTATCCCTCGCCGTTGTCGGAGAAAGATGTTGCGGACGTCGCTGCCTACGTGGAATCCCTCTAGCCGCTAGCGGCGGCCGCAT
>CBDCBO010000003.1:0-403724 GCA_965214335.1 Candidatus Velthaea sp.
GGATGTGACCCCGCGACCGCAGCCCGGCGCCCGCGGCGGCGCGATCGTGGTTTCGGCGATCCTCGCGATTCTCGTCGATCAAACGTCGACCGCCACGATAAATACCGGGCTGCCGTATCTGCAAGCGATCGTCGCCGCGTCGCCCGATGAGAGCTCGTGGATCGTCACCACGTTTAATGCCGCCTACTACGCGTTCATCTTGCTTAGCCCGTGGATGATGGCGCGCGTCGGCCGTAAGCGCTTGATGATCGGCGCGCTGGTCGGATTTTCGCTGACTTCGGGCGTCCTTACCGCAACGACGGAGTATAGCTGGTTCCTCGTTTTGCGCTTCATTCAAGGCGCGTTTTTGGGCTGCATCTTCGTGCCGGCGGCGCTGCTGCTCTTCACATCGCTACCGCCGCGGGCACTGAAATTCGCACCGCCGGCGTTCGTCCTCGTATCGCTCTCCGGCTCGACGTTCGGCACCGTTATCGGCGGCTATTTCGCCGACGAATTCGGCGGCAGTTTCGTCTTTGTGCCGGGCTGTCTAGCGACGCTGGCGACAGCCGCGCTGATCTTGCTTGCGGTAAACACACCGGATCGGCCCCAGCCCCGTCTGCGCTTTGACGGCGTGGGCGTGTTGCTTGCGATCGTGGCGTTCGGCAGCATGCAATATTTGGCCAACGAAGGCGAACGGCGCAACTGGTTCGACGATCCCGCAATCGTGGCCGGAGCGGCCGTGCTGGCCATTGTGCTGCCGCTCTTCGTCGGTTACGAGCTCTTCGTAACCCGCCAACCACACGTCGACTTCGGCATGTTCGCGCGCCACCGCAATCTTTCGGTGGGTGGCATCATTAGCGTGGTCATCGGTGCCGTCGGCTACTCGGTCACGGTGTTCGTCGGCTATTTGCAAACCGCGATCGGCGCCACGCCCACCTTGGCTGGTGCGCTCGTGCTCGTGCGCGTTCTAACCTACGCAGTCGGTGTGCCCGCTGCATTCTTTCTCATTACCTCGCGCCTGCTCGACATTCGCGCCGTCGTTATTTTGGGCGTGCTTGGCTCCGCGCTCGGCCTCGTTGCCTTTTCGCACTCGATGACAACCACCGCCGAGCTTGGAACGTTTATCGGCATCTCGTTATTTTTCGGTTTTTTCTTCGGCATGATGAATCAGCCGATGGGCGCGCTGGTCATCGGCAGCATGCCGCTATCGCTGCTGGCCGCGGGTGTCTCGATCTACAAACTTTCGTCACCGATCGGACTGATGATCGCGACCGGCGCGATGCAGGCCGTGCTCGATCACCGGACGGCGGCATTCCGGGCCCTGATCGCCGGCGACATCTCGCTCGAGCGCACGGTCGTCGGCCAGTATCTGCGGCTGCACCACGGGAATCCGTCCGATCTCATCGCGCTCGTCCTGGCCCAAGCGCAAACGTTATCGTACGCGTCGGTCATGCTGCTCTTCGCGCCGATCGTCTTGGCCGTCATTCCGGTGGTCTTTTTCGCGAACGTGCAAAAGCCCGCATTGCCGGCGCGGCATGTTTGAACGCATCGTCGCCATTGTCGACGGCTCAGAAACGTCGCGTTATGCCATCGGTGCGAGTATTACGATTGCGCGCGAAGACGGCGACGAACTCATTTTTTGCGTAACGGTCGATCCGGAACTGAGCGCCGACGGCGTCGGCACGTCGTGCTTCGCCGAACTCGCGTTGCAACTTAGTCGCGAAATGCTCGATGAAGCGTTGGGCCGCGCGCACACGTCGGGTGTCCCGCGCGCAACGGGCCAGATCTTACAGGCCCAACCGGTGCGCGGCATCGTCGCGTTCGCGCGGGCCCAAAAGGCGGGTCTCATCACGGTCGGACTCGCGCCGCGAATCGGCATATTGCGGCCGTTCATGCGCAGTTTGGCCGAGGAAATTTTGCGTGAGACGACGATTCCGCTGTGCGTGGTGCGGCGGCCCGCCCGGGGCCGGCTGTCGCGCCGCATTCTCGTACCGATCGTGGACGACGATCTTTCGCGTCACGGCGTCGCGTATGCCGTTACCTTAGCCCGCCAATTTCGCTCGACTTTGGTCTTTTGCAGCGTCGAAGACGTGGCGTCGGACCGGCCCCAGCGCCGGGCGCTCGATCGGGCCGTTGCTGATGCTGCGGCCGGTGGGGTCGCGGCCGCGGAGTTGCTGCTGCCGCGCGGCGATATTTGCGCTGCGATCGTGCGCAACGCGGACGTTGCGGATTGCGACTCGATCGTGATGGCCAGCCATGTCCGTCAAGGTCTGCCGCGGCTCATCGCGGGCAGCGTCACCGAGGCGGTGATTTATGCCAGCGACGTCCCGGTCGTCATCGTACGGGCATCGCCGGGGCCGCCCAGGTAGCGATCGCGCGGCGCAGCGCTTCGCGGTCGATCGGCTTGGCCAGATGATCGCTCATGCCGGCGCTTCGGCACAGCTCGATCTGATCGGCCATGGCGTTAGCGGTGAGCGCGATGATCGGAACGGCAGCACGCGGACCGTCGAATTGCCGGATCGCGCGCGTCGCCTCAACGCCGTTCATGACCGGCATTTGCATGTCCATGAGGATTAGGTCGAAGCGCTCCGTTTCGGCGGCCGCGACGGCTTGGGCGCCGTTGTTGGCCAGAATGACGCTATGTCCGTCGCGCTCGAGTAAGCCTTTAACCACGATCTGATTGACCCGGTTATCATCCGCCACGAGGATGCGACGGGCCGGCAACGTCCCCGGCGCCGCATCGACCGATGGGCCGAGCGGTGCACCGCTAGCCGGCACGACCACGGTGAACCAGAAGACGCTGCCGATGCCGGGTTCGCTCGTGCAGCCGATCGAGCCACCCATGGCGTGCGCCAAGCGTTTCGAGATCGCCAAGCCCAAACCGGTGCCGCCATAGTTACGGCTGATCGAGGTGTCGATCTGCGAGAATTCTTCGAACAGCAGGTGCCGGCGTTCGGGCGGAATTCCGGGCCCCGTATCGGCGACCTCGAAGCGTAACGTGTCGATGCCGGCGCACCCGACGCGCACGTCGATCCGGCCGTGCGGCGTAAATTTCAAGGCATTGGTAAGCAGGTTCAGCAGCACTTGACGCAACCGCGTGGGGTCGCCGGTCGCCCATTGCGGAACGTCCGCATCGACCCGCGTGGCCAGCGTCAAGCCTTTGGCGGCGGCACCGGAACGGACGAGTGATACGGCACCGTCGACGACCGCGCGCGGGCTCAACGCGATGTGCTCGACTTCCAGCTTGCCGGCTTCGATCTTTGAGAAATCCAGAATGTCATTGATGATCGCCACGAGCGCTTTGCCGGATTCCTTGAGATGATCGAGGTGATACCGCTGCTCGACACTCAACTCGCTATCGAGCACGAGCATCGTGAAACCGATGATGCCGTTGAGCGGCGTGCGGATCTCGTGGCTCATGCGGGCCAAAAATTCTGACTTCGCCGCGTTGGCTTCGTCGGCGGCTTGTTTGGCGGCCGTCCATTTGGCGACGGCTTCGAGCAGCAGCGCCTTTTCGGTTTGCAACTGTTCGGCCAGCGCGCGCACTTCGGTGACGTCCCAATTGGTTCCGACCATCCGCACCGCGGCGCCGGTGGCATCGGAGAGGACCGTTGCGAGCGCGCGGATGTGGTGAATCTCGCCGTTCGGCCAGACGACGCGGAATTCCAAGTCGTACGGCGCGACGCCGGCGCGCGCGGCGGCGTTGGCCGCGATCACGCGCTGCGCATCGTGCGGATGCAGCGCGGCGAAGAATGCGGCCGTTGTTTGCTCGACCGGACACGCGCTGCGGCCATAGAGCGCGAACATGTTGCGATCCCAGGTCGATATGCCGGTCCGGACATCCCATTCCCAGACGCCGATCCGACCGGCTTGGGTCGCAACGGTAACGCGTTCGAGCAGCTGGGCGCGTTCGCGTTCGACCTCTTTGGCTTCGGTAACGTCCTGGAAAACGCCGACGAGCGCGACGATCTCCCCATTGAGTCCACGCTCGACCTGACCGCTGGAAACGATGTACCGCACGGCGCCGTCGGCCCGAATCAGCCGTGATTCGTGCGTGAAGGGTGTGCCGTGTTGGATTGCGTCGCGCACGAGGCGATCGACATGCGCGCGGTCGTCGGGATGATACCCGGCGATGGCGGACTCGACCGATGGGTCGCCGCCCGGCGCCACGCCGTAGGCGCGATAAATTTCGTCCGACCAAAAAATCGTGTTTGTCGTCAGGTCGACTTTCCAATGGCCGACGTGCGACAGTTGTTCGGCCATCGTCATCAGCCGATTCTGCTCGCGCAACACCGCCTCGGCGGCCTTGCGGGCGGCGATATCCGTCAGCGTGACGATCCAGTTGCGCGTCGCCGCGGGCTCGTCGCTGAGCGGAACGATGCGCACGTGATGCCAGCGGTAGACGCCCGCGGCGTCGCGTAAGCGGACCTCGAACTCGACATTTGGCTGCAGCAGCAACGCACTGATGCTGGCCATGGCCGCTTGACGGTCATCGGGGTGGAACGCGCCGGCGGGGGACACCGGCGCGCCGCTGCCCGGCGCGGTGCCGGTATAGTCCGTCCACTGCCGGTTGGCGTAGGTCAGCCGGCCATCGGCGGCGAGAATGGCGACGAGTTGCGGCATCGCGTCGGTCAGCGTGCGATAGCGGCGTTCGCTCAGGTCGAGTTCGCGGTTCGCGGCCGCCAGCAGCTCCGCGTCGGTGTGAAGCTGCGTGGTGAGCGAGCGAAGCTGCGTGATGTCCCAGGCCGAGCCGGTCATCCGCAGCATGATTCCGTCGCGATCGCGGACGATAGTCGC
The DNA here is from genome assembly GCA_965214335.1 of Candidatus Velthaea sp. GTDB lineage: Bacteria > Vulcanimicrobiota > Vulcanimicrobiia > Vulcanimicrobiales > Vulcanimicrobiaceae > Velthaea. The sequence continues at coordinate 4,777 of CBDCBO010000003.1, forward strand.
CATGGCATGCATGTGCCGCACTTCACCGTCGTCGCAGACGATCCGAAATTCTTGGTCGAGCGCAGCGGCGGTCGTCGTCGTATACTCGCCGACGATGCGAGCGCGGTCTTCGGGGTGCAGCGAAGCGACATAAAAACCTGCATCGAGCGCCTGGGGCGGCTTGGTGCGTCCGAAGATGGTGAACATCGTGTCGTCCCACACGAGCACGTCGTCGACCGCGTTCCACTGCCAAATGCCGATTTGCGCCGCTTGGTTCGCGACGGTGACCCGTTCGAGCAACGCATCGCGTTCACGTTGGGCCGCCTTGCGGTCCGTAACGTCCTGGGTGACACCGAAAATCGCAACGATACGGCCATCGGCGGCGCGCTCGGCTTGGCCCGTGGTGAGGATGTCGCGCAGCGTCCCGTCGGCGTGGTAAAGGCGCGCTTCGCACGTGAACGCTGTACCATCGCACCGCGCGGCATCGGCCAGCGCGCGCAGCCGTGCGCGATCGTCGGGATGATACGCTTCGCCATCGCCGGCAAACGACGGCTGATAGGTCTCGGGCAAACCGTGGATGCGGTACAATTCCGCCGACCAGGTGGTCGTGCGCGTCGCAAGGTCCGTATGCCAGTGACCCACGTGAGCCAGTTCCTCGGCCATCTCGACGAGCCGATTTTTTTCACGCAACCGCGTCGCGGCTGCCTTTTGTTCTTCGATGTCGGTCAGTACGAACAGCCATTGCGACGTGCGCGCGCCGGCGTAATGGAGCGGCACCATGCGCAGCGCGTGCCAGCGATAGACGCCGTCGCTTCGCCGCACGCGAAGTTCGCTTCGGACGTCGGACTGCGTCCGCATCGCATCGTGGCCGGCCCTCGCCGTAGCGACATCATCCGGATGCACGAGCGTTTTTTCCGCAGTCGCGTTGTACGCTTCGCAGGTTAGGCCGGTATAGGTCGACCAGTGTTCGTTGGCATAGATCACGTTTCGCTGCGCATCGACGATGCCGACGAGCTGCGGCAGCGTGTCCATAAGCGCGCGATACCGGCCTTCGCTCTGCTCGAGCCGGCCCTTGAGCGCGCGCAACTGCATGGGCCGGCGGCCGGCGAAGATCCGCCGCGCAGCTGGCGCCACGGCTAGCACGAGGAAGAAGAGCACGATTGCCGCGCCGAGCAACCACGGGCTTTGCCGTCCGATCATGACCTCCGACTCCCGCTGCGACCGGCCGGCGACGCAGCTCGGCTCTGTAACATTCATCGGACTGCAAGGTCGGCAAAGTGAGCGGCGGTCGGCGCGGCTCTAGCCGGGGAAGCGGCCCTCAAAAACGATGTCGTTCAATGGCCGGCGCGTATTCGGCAGTTCGCGCTCCTGGAGTTCGCTCGAAAGGAGCGCTTTGTCGCCCTGCCGGCCGATTGCGACCGCCGCCTCGACCCGGTAACCGGCGGGAATTCCGAGGTCGACCACCGCACGCTCGCGATCGAAGCCGGCCATCCCGTGGGCATGCCAGCCCAACCGGATCGCTTGTAAGGCCAAGTTTCCCCAAGCCGCTCCGGCATCGAATGAATGCGTATACGACGGCACGTCGTGGTCGCTGCCGGCCCGGCGCGTCGTCGTTTTCGATACGATCACCACGAGTGCCGCAGCGCGGTAGGCCCACGCCCGGTTCGATTCGCCGAGTAATCCGAGAAAAAGCTCCCACGGCGGCGTGTCGCGCCGGGCGAACAGAAACCGCCACGGCTGCGCGTTGAACGACGACGGCGCCCAGCGCGCCGCCTCAAAGATCGTCATGAGTTCCGCCGGCGGGATCGCTTCGCCGCTAAAAGCGCGCGGCGACCAGCGTTCGAGGAAAAGGGGATCGATCGGGTGATCGGCCGTACGGCCGTTGGCGGTCAGCATGACCGGTGTATTCGGTGCGAGCGCCGGTGCTCATGGCCCCGTGTACGGCAACTGTCCGGCTTCGGCGTACGGGTGTGCGTGGTTCGACGTCGGGCGGCTTTGAGATGATGCGGACAGGCCGACGTCTGTCGCCGTACAGAGAGAGAATCGCATCATGAGCACGTCAATGCCCGGTAGAATCTCCGCTCCGCCCGTTACTCTATGCCCTGCCGCCGGTGTAGCGCCGCAGCGGATGTTCGCGCTGCTGCCCGCCGTTCTGGCAGCGACATTCTGGGGGGCGCCCGCGGGTGCCGCGTCGCCGGCCCGCGCGGCCTGCACGACCGACCGTACACCCGCCGGCATCAGCCGCAAGGTCTACGCGGAATATCCGGAGTTAGCCCGGCTGCAAGGCGTTTCCGGGATGTCGGTCATTCGCGTCGACCTGTCGCCGACCGGCGATTTGGTAAGCGCGGCGGTCCAGACATCATCGGGCAGCGCCATTCTGGATCGCGCGGCGCTGGCCGCCGCCGGCGCCGCCGGGTACGCGCCCGAAACGCGTGGCTGTCGGGCCGTGGCCGGTTCCTACGCCGTGCAAGTCACGTTCGAATGATGTTGCACCTCAGCGTTTGTGCAAGCGCGATCTTGTGCGCGGCGGTCCCGCTCGTGCACATATCGGTGGCACCGAGCGCGGCTGAGCGCTGGTCGGCGGCGTTCTTCGGCGACGACGCCGAGCTACGTTTGACCGGCGAAACCTTCGACATCCGGGTCGATTGGGACGGCGGCGCTTCAGCCGAATTGCTGGCCGTTCCGCTAACGTACGATGACACGCTGGTCATCGACGGCTCGGGCGAACTCTACGTCACCGATAGTACCGACGCCGGCCCGCTGTGGCCCCTACGATCCGTCGAGCTGTGCGGCGCTACGTTCTGACCGTCACACATTTGTAGCCCATGGTTGGGTCGCATTGCAATTCGGGTGCCGGTCGGTACAATTCACGGATATGCTTTGGACCCGACGCCGGCAGGTCGATCATCGCACGTCCGAACCAACCTGTTATGTGCATATCGGCACGCATAAAACCGGAACGACCTCAATACAGCACATTCTAACGGCCAACGAAGACCGGTTCGCAACGTTCGGTATCTTGATTCCGCGGGCCGGTCGCGCCGAGCGCGCCGGCGGCCATCATAACCTGGCTTGGGAACTCAACGGCGACTCACGTTTCGATCCGGATTGCGGTACGTTCGCCGACGTTTTGCGCGAGATCGAGCGGACGGGCTCGAATCGCGTCTGTTTGAGCTCCGAAGACTTCGAGTATCTCGATGCGGCCGCGCTGCAAACGCTCGCCGACGGTCTGCGCGCCGTCGGTTACCGACCCGTAATTATCGTTTATCTTCGTCCCCAATCGGGATACATCGAATCGCTGTATGTCGAGCTGGTCAAGCACGGTTTAACCGAATCGTTCGACCGCTATCTTGCGGACATCATCACCGCGGGGGAAGTTCGCTTCAACGAACGCTGGCGTTTTCAATTCGACTACGAAGAACTCGTGCGCGACTTGACGGCGGTCTTCGGCGCGGCCCACATTCTCGCGCGGCGCTACGACCCCGAGCCGCCATACGGAGTCGTCGGCGATTTTCTCAGACTGCTGGGGGTGCGACCGGGCGACATCGACCGGAGAACGCTGCGGCGCTCGTCGCGCCTCAATCAATCCCGGCCGTTCGCGGAAGTTCTCGCCATGCGGGCCGAAAACGCGCTGGTTCGCGCCGGGCAGTCCGCCCGGATCGAGCTTACCGACATGCGCCGCCGGCGCGGGCGATTCGATCCGATCCATTTGCCCGAGACACGCCGCATCATCGAGCGCTTCGGACCCGGCAACCGGCACGTTTACGAACGTTTCGGCATTCTTGTGCCATGCATCAGCGGCGCAGATCTCATAAGCGATGTCGCTGCTGCGCTGGGTTTCGACCCGGCGGCGCGACAACGCAAGCGCTTCATGCCCGTGCGCGCGAACGAACCCGCAGCGGCGGCATCTGCCCCCGGTGCTCGCGTCGGGGCGGCGTTAGAAGGCGTTCTCGCGCTTGCGGCAACCGCCGCGGCCGTTTGTTCGATCCGGTTTGGTGGCCAGATTGAATCGACGGCACTCGTCGAGTATGGATTGCTCAGCGCGACCTTCGCGCTCTCGACGCTGGCCACGGGCGCGCTGTGCGTTCTCGAAGCAGCGGGCGTATTCGACGACCATCGCTTCTTTTTTCGCTGGTGTTCGCGCGTCCGCGCTACCGGCTATTCGATTGTGGCCGTATACGCCGGCGCGAACGCATTTTTTGATGTGCGTGTGCCGCGCTTCACGCCCGACTGGCTCTCGTACCCTGGTCTCACTGCCGCAGTCGCGACCGCGATTGTCGCCGGCGTCATGTTTCTGAAACATCGTCGCAGCTCCGCTCGTGCGCTCGCGGCGAGCGCTCTTCGAATCCGTGACGACCGTTTCTATCCGTTTGCAGTTCGGTCACGCTGCTCGATTTGGGTTTGCACGCGTTCAGCCATGCGCTCGATCTCATCATCGACCGTTCGTAGACGATCGTCGGCCGGCAATTAGCCGCTTCGCGCGCCGGACGCGATGGCGAAAGGATCTCGGCCGGCGTGTTCATCGCCGTTGCGCCCGCCGTGACGCCGCGCTTTATGCTGCTCGAAGCGCGATTCCCAACTCGCGCCGGATCGTAACGAGCACGGCTTTTCGGCATTCTTGTGCCATGCATCAGCGGCGCAGATCTCATAAGCGATGTCGCTGCTGCGCTGGACGTTTCGACCCGGCGGCGCGACAACGCAAGCGCTTCATGCCCGTGCGCGCGAACGAACCCGCAGCGGCGGCATCTGCCCCCGGTGCTCGCGTCGGGGCGGCGTTAGAAGGCGTTCTCGCGCTTGCGGCAACCGCCGCGGCCGTTTGTTCGATCCGGTTTGGTGGCCAGATTGAATCGACGGCACTCGTCGAGTACGCGCTCGCGGATTGCTCAGCGCGACCTTCGCGCTCTCGACGCTGTTCATCGCCACGGGCGCGCTGTGCGTTCTCGAAGCAGCGAGGCGTATTCGACGACCATCGCTTCTTTTTTCGCTGGTGTTCGCGCGTCCGCGCTACCGGCTATTCGCATTGTGGCCGTATACGCCGGCGCGACCGCCGACGGCGACCCAGATGACCATTTCAATCGACGGCACCACGCCGAACACGCATTTTTTGATGTGCGTGTGCCGCGCGCGAATCACGCCCGACTGGCTGCGCGCTCGTACCCTGGTCTCACTGCCGCATTGATCGCGACCGCGATTGTCGCCGGCGTCATGTTTCTGATCGTCGCACGGCGAACGAAACGGTCCACTCGTGCGCTCGCGGCGAGCGCTCTTCGAATCCGTGACGCATCCCCCCGGTGCCCCAACCGTTTCTAGCCTCGTTTGCAGTTCGGTCACGCTGCTCGATTTGGGTTTGCACGCGTGAGCAGCGCGGCGAACAACGTCAGCCATGCCTGGTGGCTCGATCTCATCATCGACCTTGTGTTCGTAGCGATCGTCGGCCGGCAATTAGCCGCTTCGCGCGCCGGACGCGATGCATGCGGGTCGCTGGCGCCGGCGTTGTGAACGCCCTTAAACGGCAAGCTGAGCAGCGAAAGGATCTCGGCCGGCGTGTTCATCGCCGTTGCGCCCGCCGTGACGATTTTGCGCGCGCTGCATCACGTAATAGCGGTCGGCGATCGACCACGCAAAATCCAAATGCTGCTCGACCACGATCAGCGCGATTCCCAACTCGCGCCGAACGTACCGGCTTTCTTGACGGCAGCAGACGAGTAACGAGCACGGCTTGAATTTCGCCGCAACGAACTTCTTGTTCTCCGCGCCCTCCGAATGAATGCCGATACGTGCAAGTGAGAAACTCAATTGCCGTGCCGTTCCGCTACGTACTCTTCGCCGGCATTCGCCGCGCCGCGTTCGAAGGAATTAGCCATTCGTGACTGCAGCGCCGGTAAGATCTGCGGCTGCGCGCCCGAATACATGATATTGGGCGAACATTCATTACCCTCAAACTGAACCGGATACCAAAGCAAGCCGTGAAAGCGCTCGAACACCGGAAGCATCGCCTTGCGGCTTAACGCTACGGCCGAGCCGCGGCCGCCGCGCTTTTACTGCGCCGGTAAACGAATGATAATATCGGCACGAGCGACCTGTCGGCGGCGCCGATCAACACAGCGCATTCGGCTCATCGGTCAGCGTGCAAGTGAGACTCAATTGCCGCGCGCATTGCAAGCTCGTCGCGGCCGAATCGGCGCCGCACGTGCGCTGCAAGCGCGATTAAACGCGTCAGGCGCAATTGCGGCTCGATGTCGATGTACCAAATTTCATCGACCAGCGAACGAATCGCCGCCCAATGGCCGCTATCGAGCAGCAAATAATTCCCTTCGGTAATAACGAGCGCGTGCCGAGCCAAGACGGGGATCGCCCCGGCGATCGGCTCCTCGATATCACGCCGGAACTCGGGGGCGTAAATGATCTCATCGGCGGTTTGCGCGCGGATGCGCCGCAGCAGCGCGACATAGCCGGCGCTATCGAACGTGTCGGGAGCGCCTTTACGGTCGCTGCGGCCCAGCCGGCGCAGTTCGGTATTGGCTAAGTGAAAGCCATCCATCGGCACTCCGACGGCGTCCGCGCCGGCACGCTCGACCAGCTGCTGCGCGAGCGTCGATTTGCCCGATCCGGGCGGTCCCGCGAGGCCCACGATACGGCGCCCGGGCTCAGCCCGCAGGCGGTCGATGCGCGCAAATAAATCCGCCAGCGGTGTCGCTTCCATAATTTAGTGCGGTGCGGCCGTGGCGGGTTCGGCCGCCACGCGTATTTCGTCGCGCAGCCCCGCGGCGTTTGCGAGGGCGTAATACATGATCGCAAAATCGCGCTCGCCTAACCCTTGGCCGCGCGCCGCGGACAGCATTTCGCGACTGATCGCGGTTGAAAATAGCGGTATGCCCAGTTCCTTGCCGAGCGTCAGCGCAAGGTCACAGTCTTTTTGCATCATGCCGACATCGAACCACGCCTTGGCCGGCATTTCTTCGATGAACGGCGCGCGGTACTGCAGCATCGGCGATGCCATCGCACCGGCGAGCATGACTTCGAGCGCGGCGGCCCGATCGATACCGCTGCGCGTCGCCAGCAACAATCCTTCACTCAACGCGAGCATCTGCGCGGGCAGGTTGAGATTGAGCGCGATCTTCATAACTTTGGCTTTGCCGATTGCGCCCAGCGCCACGACCCGCGGACCGATAGCGGTTAAAATCGGCCGCACCGCGGCGATCGGGGCTGCGTCGCCGGCGACCATGATCACGAGCTTTCCTTGGCGCACCGTTAACGGGCTGCCCAGGACCGCTGCATCGACAAGCGCGCCGCCGGCGGCGTCGGCGCGAGCGGCGAGCGCGGTCACTTCGGGCGGCGCGATCGTGCTCAGCTCGACCACGATCTTTCCGGCGATTCCGGCGAGGAGGCCCTCCGAGCCGTCCGAAATCGCCGTTAATGCCGCACCGTTGGTCAACATCGTGAGCACGACGTCGGATTCGCGTCCAACCGCCGCCGGCGACGCGGCCCAACGCATGCCACGCGCGATGAGGCCGTCGCCTTTCGCGCGCGTTCGGTTCCAGCCGACGACGCTGTATCCGGCCGCGAGCAGACGCTCGACGAATGCGGAACCCATTTCGCCCAGGCCGACGATGCCGACGCTTGTCATGCGGTGCGCATTGCATCCGGTACAGCGGAAATCCGCTCGCGCGCGGTGAGCCTGCCGGAGCGCGCGCCGCCGCGCATGCTCTCGATGGTGCTCGGACTGGCGCGTTTGGGTCTGCTCGGGTTCGGCGGTGTCGGTCCGCAAGCGTACTCGTTTTTCGTCGAACAAACAGCCTGGCTGCATGCCGATGAATTCGCTGAACTTTATAGTTTAGCGCAAGCCTTGCCCGGCGCCAACGTCGTCAATCTGTGCGCTATTTTAGGCGATCGCTGGTACGGACCGCTGGGAGCGCTCGCAGCCGTCGCGGCGATCACGCTGCCGCCGCTCGCGCTCGTGCTCTGCCTGGCCGTAGGCCTCGCGCACGTGACGCGCGCGCCGCGTCTCATCGCAGCCGAATGCGGCGTCGTCGTGGCGTCCGCCGGTTTAATTCTGGCGACGGCGTTTCGTGTCGTCGCAACCGCGACGCGGCGCCGGCTGCTCATGATGTGCATTGTTATCAGCGTCGCCTTCGTGGTCACGGCGCATGTGTTGAGTATGCCGCTCGCGACGGTCTTGGGCGTGGCGCTTGGTATAGCGTGCGACGTTGGTCTGCGGGGCCAACGGTGACCGACGCGGCGGCCCTGGTCGAGCTTGCGCTCCGCACCGGCGGTTTGTCACTCGTTGCCGTCGGCGGCGGGAACGCACTCATCGCGGCGCTGCACGAGCAAACGGTGGACGTCCTGCATGCGTTGAGTGAAGCGCGCTTCACCGAATCCGTGGCGCTGGCGCAAACCGCGCCGGGCCCGAATATGCTGCTCATTCCGCTCCTCGGGTATGAAACGGCCGGCACCGCCGGAGCGCTCGTGGCGTTGGCCGCATTCGTCGTGCCGTCGACCACCTTAGCGGTACTCGGCTCGCGCCTGATCGAGCGCCATGAAGGCAGCCGTCTCGTCGCCGCGCTGCGCTGGGCGTTGCGCCCGGTGACCGGCGGCCTCATGCTGGCATCGGCGTTCGTGCTCGTTGCAACGGCGGCGCGATCGTGGCCGATTGCGACTGCGGCAACCGGGCCGGCTTGCGCTGCCGGTGCGGCGGTGGTGGCGGTGCTCGCGCTGCGCTGCAAGATCAATCCGCTGGTGTGGATCGGGTTGGCGGCGGCGCTCGCGGCGGTTCTGTAGTTCGGCGGTTCGCAACGGCGATAGGCCGAAGACATCGAACGCGCCGAACTCAAGCGCAACGGCCGAGTGCTGCGCTTCGCCCGCGCTACGAATGGTACGGTCAGCGGATGATCGATTGGCTCCAAACACAGACCGCCGGCGAGCCGGTCAGCGATCCGGCCCGCAACGCAACGCGGCGCAATCCGGGCACGCCGCTCGATCTACGGTGGTTCGAAAGCGTGCAGGTCAATCCCAGCGCGGCTGAGCGCCGCGCCGCGACGCTCGTGACCCGGCGTGCGATCAAAAAAGAATTTCAAGCGGCGTGGCTGGTCAAAGCGGTCAGCTGCATCGATCTCACCACGTTGAGCGGCGACGATACGCCGGGCCGCGTCCAGCGCTTGGCCGCTAAAGCGCGGCGGCCCATCCGCGCCGACATTGTTTCGGCCTTGGGCTTAACTGCCGCGCCGCCGCGCGTCGGCGCGGTATGCGTGTATTCGACGATGGTTGCGACGGCGGTCGCGGCGTTGGAAGGATCGGGCATTCCGGTTGCTTCCGTTGCGACCGGTTTTCCGGCTGGGCTGACGCCATTGCCGCAGCGACTGGCGGAGATTCGGTATGCCGTCGAGGCCGGTGCGGCCGAGATCGATACCGTCATTACGCGCGCGCACGTATTGCTCGGCGAGTGGCCGGCGCTCTACGACGAAGTGCGCGCCATGCGCGAAGCATGCGGGCCGGCGCTGCTCAAAGTAATTTTAGCCACCGGCGATCTCAAGACGCTGCGCAACGTGTACGCCGCGAGTATGGTCGCGATGATGGCCGGCGCCGACTTCATCAAGACGTCGACGGGCAAAGAGGACGAAAACGCGACGCTGCCGGTGAGTCTGACAATGGTTCGCGCGCTACGCGACTACGGCGAATACACCGAGGGCCGACGAGTTGGTTTCAAACCCGCCGGCGGCCTCAAAACGGCCAAGGATGCCTTGGCCTGGCTCGTGTTGATGAAAGAAGAAGCGGGACGGCCCTGGCTCGAGCCGGATCTGTTTCGCATCGGCGCTAGTTCGTTGCTCGGCGATATCGAGCGCCAACTCGAACATTACGTTACCGGCCGCTACGCGTCCGCCGCGCATCATGCGCTTGTCTAACACCTGTAGTGCCTTGCGCGTCCGTGGCATTCAGCGTCGGGCGGAGACAGCGTGCTCGGCCTTCAACTGGGTCGGCAATCTCTGGCGGCAGTTGAAAACTTCAGTGAAGTGCTCTAGTTCGGGCGGCGTCCAAGCCGTTTATCGTCGGCTGTCGGTTCCGCCGACCCGCTCGGAAAGATAACGCGATGGCGGTCATCAACGACATTTTACGCAGCATGGATTACGGGCCGTCGCCGGAGGCGAACGACGCGATCGAGGCCTGGCTCGCAGCGCACGCCGACGGCTTTTCGCACTTCATCGGCGGTGCATTCGCGCCGCTCGCCGGGCCGATGTTGGCCGTGAGCGATCCGGCGCATGAAACGGTGTTAGCCACCGTTTCCAACGGCTCGTCCGCCGATGTGGACCGGGCCGTGCGCGCCGCACGCCAAGCGTATCCCGCGTGGTCGGCGCTGCCCGGCCACGTGCGCGCGCGTTATCTGTACGCGCTGGCCCGGCACGTGCAGAAACACGACCGGTTTCTCGCGGTCCTCGAGTCGATGAACACCGGCAAGCCGCTGCGCGAAAGCCGCGACATCGATATTCCGCTGGTCGTGCGCCACTTGTACCATCACGCCGGCTGGGCGGAACTCGTCGCAAGCGAGTTTCCCGGCTACCGCAGCGTCGGCGTTTGCGGGCAAATCGTGCCCTGGAATTTTCCGCTGCTGATGTTGGCGTGGAAAATCGCGCCGGCGCTGGCGGCCGGAAACACGGTGGTTTTAAAACCGGCTGAATTCACGCCGCTATCAGCACTCGCGTTCGCCGAACTGTGTCGCGACGTTGGTCTACCGCCCGGTGTGGTCAATATCGTGTGCGGCGACGGTACGACCGGTGCGGCTCTCGTTGCGCACCCGGATGTCGATAAGATCGCCTTTACCGGCTCGACCGACGTCGGCCGCTCGATCCGCACCACGACTGCGGGTTCGGGCAAGAAACTGTCGCTCGAACTCGGCGGCAAGTCACCGTTCATCGTCTTCGCGGACGCCGATCTCGATGCGGCGGTCGAAGGCGTGGTCGATGCAATCTGGTTCAATGCCGGCGAGGTGTGTTGCGCGGGCTCGCGCTTGCTGGTGCAAGAAGCGATCGCCGAGCGTTTTCACGCCAAGCTCAAGCGCCGCATGGAACGGTTGCGCGTCGGCGATCCACTCGACCGCTCGACCGATATCGGCCCGATCGTCGCGCGCGTGCAACTCGACCGCATCACCGAACTCGTGGAGCAGGGCGGTCGCGAAGGCGGCTGCGTCTGGCGGCCGAGCGCCGCGCTGCCCGCAGCCGGCTGGTATTATCCGCCAACCCTCATCACCGGCGTCGCACCGGCGTCAACGGTCGCCGAGGTCGAGATCTTTGGGCCGGTCGCGGTGTCACTGACGTTTCGCACACCGCATGAAGCGGTCGCGCTGGCCAACAACACGCGCTACGGTTTAGCGGCCTCGATTTGGTCGGAAACGATCGGCGTCGCACTCGATGTCGCGACCCGCGTTTCGGCCGGCGTCGTTTGGATCAATGCGACGAATCTGTTCGATGCCGCGGTCGGCTTCGGCGGGTACAAAGAAAGCGGCTTCGGTCGTGAGGGCGGCCGCGAGGGACTCGCGCACTATCTTACCGCCGACGACCCAGCGCCGGCCGCAACCGACGCGAGCGTCCTACCGGCGACCGCCTTCGGCGCGGTCGCAGAGTTTGGGCCGGAAGGCGTGACAACGGCGGCCCGGCCGCAGATCGACCGGACCGCAAAGTTGTATATCGGCGGCAAACAAATGCGGTCCGACTCCGGGTACACCTACGGCATTCGCGACGCGCGCGGCGCGTTGCTGAGCCGGCCCGGTCTCGGTAACCGCAAGGACATCCGCAATGCCGTTGAAGCCGCGGCGAAAGCCGTCGCGTGGAGTGGGTTAACGCCGCATCAACGCGCGCAAGTGCTGTATTACTTGGCCGAAAATCTTGCAGCGCGCGCGCCGGACTTCGAGCGCTGTCTGATGTCGCTCACCGGCGTCAGCGCGACCGATGCCGCCGCCGAAGTCGAAGTCGCAATCCGGCGCATTTTTTGGTACGCCGCGTGGACCGACAAATTCGACGGCGCGGTGCGCACGCCGGGCGCGCGCATGTTGGCGCTCGCGTTGCATGAACCATGGGGCGTGATCGGGATTGTGTGCCCGTCCCAGGCGCCCTTGCTCGGCTTGCTGTCACTCGTTCTGCCCGCTATCGCGATGGGGAACCGGGTGGTGGCGGTGCCCTCGGCGACCTACCCACTCGCCGCGATCGAGTTGTATGCGGTGCTCGACACGAGCGACGTGCCGGGCGGTGTCGTTAATATTGTGACCGGTCCCAGCGACACCTTGGCGGCCGTGCTGGCCGAACACGACGATGTCGCGGCGGTATGGTACTTCGGGCCGGCGGCGGGGCGCACGATCGTCGAAGCGCGCTCGGCCGGAAATCTCAAAGCGACCTGGGTCGAAGAAACGCGCGATTGGTTTGGGCCGCGCGGTCAGGAGCGCTCGTTCTTGGAGCGGGCGACGCAGATTAAAAATGTTTGGATTCCATACGGCATGTGATGCGCCGGTGTGCTGCGCCGGTGTGATGCGCCGCTTCGCTCATCATTGATGAAGTCGACGCCGCACGAGCGAAGTTGTAGCGCCCGGCAAAGAAAGCGCCGGTTATAGGGGACGCATGCAGCGGTGAACGTCGCCGCACGGGTATCGCCGTAGCATGACGAACCCGTAAGACGCAATCGAACGCGAGCGTTCCGAAAAATTAACGCAGCGATGGTGAGAACGGCGTTTTGCGTAAATGCTTACCGATGTGCGCCTTAATTAGCCGTTCGCCGGCCTAAAATCGGGTTGATCGCGCCGGAATGCGCGTTCTATTCACGACAAGTTCGTTCGGCAGGCTAGCTAAGACAACTGGGCCCCGCGCCAGCCGGTCTCGATAGCAAATCGTATCGTGCAAATGAAGATTGCCGCCGTGGCGGCGCTCGTGGGCTGGGTAGCGAGCCCAGGCCCAGCCACCGCCGAGCCGCCGTCGGTGAACGTGATGATACCGCTGACGTTCGGCGGCGGCGGGCACCATGATTCGCTTCCGGCCGCCGCCGCCGACGTGCGCGCCGAGCATCGACTGCGGCTCATCCGTTACGGGCTGCAGCTTGCCGACGCGATCGTTAGCGTGATCGGTTACCGGGCCTATGCAAAGTGTCTATCGTGCTTGGCTTATCCAGGCGGCGGACCGCTTGGATCCCGCCCGGTGTGGATCGCCGATTTCAGCGGAAACCGGCCGGCGGAAAGCAATCCGTTTGTCGCGCCGTTCAGTCGGGGTGGCTTTGCATCATTATCGCTGGGCGCGCTGGCCTACGATTTCATCGATGCGCGCATTGAGAAACGCTGGGCGGTCGATCGTCGTGCAGCAGCGGACATCGCGGAAATCGGCGGCCATCTGTGGGGCATCTCAACCTGGATTCCCGAACTCAAAACGCTGCATCATGACACCGCGGTGGCCGCAGCTTGCGGGGCTCAGTGGCACGCCAAGCAATTCGGACAAGCGTTCTCCGATGGTTGTGTGAACGCATATTATCGCCCGGCGCCCGGCGCGCCCGCAGTCTCGCCGACCAACGTGTCGATCATTTGTGCACCTCCACGTTTCAAGCGCGGCGCTTTCTTATTTGCAACGTCCGGCGCTTATTTCACCGCGAGCGGGACCGCGTGTACCGGCGTCGAGTCACCGTTTCCGTAGTCTCGTTGTCGCGAACGCTGGGTGAGCGTATTGCGAGCCTGCACATTACGATAGGCGCAACACAATTTTTACATCCGCTTTGCGTGAAACGTTCATGAGAAACGCATCTCATTAAATCGTTCTTAAGCTCGTCAACGTTTTACCGATAGAATTTGTACCGGCTTCTCGCGACGACACTGCTCCGTGTCCGAACGCCGGTTGCTAGGACCGCTCATATGATGCACGATAGCCCGCCCCGAATCGATCCGGTTCTGAGCTTGGCCCGGAACCAAATGCAATTGGTGGAAAATATCCATCGCACGTATTTGGCGATTGTCTCGGGCAAAGACGAAACGCAAGTCGTGGAATTCGACCATCTGTGCTTCGCCGATATGATGGACCGCGGTATTCCGGAACTCATTCGCGAAATCCGCGCGTTGGGCGTCATCATCAGCTCGCCGGTGCCCGATGCGGAGCGGTACGGCGCCGTCGTCACGTTGATCGATCGTACCGTCGAAGCTTTCTACGTCCCAATCGTACGGATCATCAATGCCGATCAACTCATCGGCGATTTTCGCCCGACTGATGTTGTCGATCCTGAACGATATGCGCGCATCCACACCGAACTCAGCTTGAACTGGATTCGCCGCGGCGAGGAGTAGCGCTTAGCGCGCTGTGGTGCTCTGCCGGCAACTCCGGCCGCCGAATCATCGCGTTGCGCTAGGGGTCGAGCTCCGTTGAAGTTGATAGCTCTGGGCGTCGCCCACGTCGTTCGTCGTCAGTCCTCGGCAACGCCGACGCCGTCGTAGATGCCGACGGACGTTATGGACGGCGCGACGCCGCGTTTGATTGGGCTGGACTGGGGCAGTTCGGTGCTGCGCGCGTATGTGCTAGCCGACGGCGGGACGGTCGTGGCGAGCCGGATGCGGCCGTGGGGCATCCGGTCGGTTCCAAATAACGATTTCGCCGCGGCCTTGGACGCGATCACGGGCGATTGGCGTGCAGCGTCGCCGCACCTCGCGCTCGTCGCCGCCGGGATGGTCGGCAGTTCCGCGGGCTGGGTGGCGGCGCCCTATTGCGGCGTGCCGGCCGGAGCGGCCGAGCTTGCGCGTTCTTTGGTGACCGTTGACTACCCGCGCGGCCGGCTACACGTGATTCCCGGCATCGACCTCGGCGGTCCGGCGCCCAACGTCATGCGGGGCGAAGAAACGCAAGTCGTCGGCGCACTGGCGCTGGCACCGGCCGTCACCCGTGGCGCCCGGCTCATTATGCCCGGTACCCACTCGAAGTGGATCGAGCTGGGCGACGACCGCGTGACGCGATTTGCGACATATATGACCGGCGAAGTCTACGCCGTTTTGGCCGAACATTCGCTGCTCGGACGTCCGTTCCACAGCGCCCGGCTCGACACGCGGGCGGCGGAGGCCGAGCCGGCTTGGGACGTCTTTGATGACGCCGTTCGACGCGTACAGGCGAGCGGTGCTCGCGGCGTTGGAGCACTGCTGTTCTTAACGCGGTCGCTGGTGCTCAGCGGCCGGCTCGCGGCCGGCGCCAGCTTAGATTTTTTGTCGGGACTCTTGATCGGCGAAGAGCTGCGCTCGGCGCTCGGCGACGTGCGCGCGCCGCTCGCGCTGATCGGCGCGCCGGCCCTCTGCGACCGCTACGCGCGGGCGTTGATGCTGTTCGGCGCAAACGATACGCCTGTCATCGACAACACGGCACCGGCCGGATTATGGGAGATCGCACGCCAAGCCGGACTCATCGCGCCGGTCGGTGCGGCCAGCTAGGCCGTTACGTTCGTCGAACTGGTTCTTGCTGGGTTGCGCGCAAGCCATCCGTCGTCGCGGGGAGTAGGCTTCGCTCACATCTGGTATGTTCGGGCTCCGCCCGAGCCGTTCGTCGTCGCCGGGATTGAGCTTCACTCACATTTGGTACGTTTGCGCTGCGCCCGAGCCGTTCGATGGCACGGGTCGGCTCAGCCGGCACGCTTCTCGTTTCGTCCACGGAGGACGCTCCATGCTACACGCCTGTCTTGACCGAATGCCCCTCATTGCGATCCTGCGCGGTGTCACGCCCGATACCGTCGTACCGATTGGCGCAGCGCTCGTCGCGGCGGGTTTTACCATTATCGAAGTACCGCTCAACTCACCCGACCCGTTGGAAAGCATTCGCCGCTTGTGTGCGTCGGTCGGTCCGGCGATACTTGTCGGTGCCGGTACGGTCATCGATCCGGCCAGCGTGTCCGCCGTGCGCGATGCCGGTGGCCGGCTCATCGTCATGCCGCATAGTGACGGCGCGGTTATTCGCGCGGCAAAGGCCGCTAGGATGGCATGTACGCCGGGCGTCGCGACACCGACGGAAGCCTTCGCCGCCTTAGCCAACGGCGCCGATGCGCTCAAGCTCTTCCCCGCCGAAAGTCTCGGGCCCGGAGTGCTGCGTGCGTGGCGCAGCGTCTTTCCGGCCGACACGCGCTTCCTGCCGGTCGGCGGCATCACGCCGGCATCGCTGGCGCCGTACCTGGCGGCCGGCGCCGGAGGATTTGGGTTGGGGTCCGCACTCTATACCGCCGGCATGGACGCGCACGACGTCGCCCGCAACGCACACGCGTTTGTCGACGCTTGGAAGAGTGCGACGTCCGCAGCGAGCCGTCACGAAACCGAACGTAGCGCTTGCGGTGGCGCGCCCGGTATAAGCCTGACCGCGACAGCCAGCGGATCGTAGGCGGCAACGTCAGGAACCGCTGTCGGATCATCGCCGCTGCTGCGGCGCGCCGCGCGCAGCGCCTCAATCGCTTCGATCGGCGCGAACTGTTCGCCGACGTAGCCGGCGATGAACCGGCCGCCGCGAAGTTCCCCGCGCGCTTCCATGCGGCGCAAGACGGCGAGCACGTCGCGCCAGGGCGGCGCCAGCGTCTCGCGGGCGATGATATCCCGGAACACGACGCCCCAACGCCGCACCAGCCGACGCGCGAATGCTTCGATATCGATCTCGGTTTGCGCGTCGTCCGCGCGCAAGAGTGTCCACCGACCGCTCGACGACCGCGGCCGGGCGCGCAAGCCTTTTTCACCCAACCGCCGACGCCGGTCGATCAACGCACGTAAGGCGTCGAAGCCGTCCGCTGTTACCAATCCGGCGGCGACGAGTTGCCACAGCGCCTCCTCGATTTCCGCCGGTAAGCGCTTTGTGCCGCGCACGATATCGGCAAAGAATGGGGCTCCCCGTGCGCGGATCGCCGCATACGCGTCGATCGCGGCGTGAGAAAGTCCGCTGCCGTTGAAATCGTGCCGGACGGTGAGCGAGCCGGCATCCTCACGCGTGAACAAGGCGATCGGGGCCAGCTTCGTCGGCCGAACGCGGCGCCTCGGATCCTCGCCGGCCGACAGCTGCACGGCCGGATGCAGCGATAAGCGGCCCCACATCACGTCGCCCGAATAACAGAGCTGATCCAAGTAGTCGGAACTATAGCCGGCTATCCGGGCCGGCAGCACCGTTGCTTCCCAAGCGGCGGCGGGAATCTCGAATCCCTCGAGCTGCCGAATGACGTGCAAGGTGCCGTCGACGCCGTGCAGCCGGGTCGCCGGCGCAACGTGCTGCCAACGATAGATGAAGCGGAGATAGTCGGCCGTGTTGACCGGCTCGATTTCCCGCCGCAGCGCGCCGAGCGTGCGGCGGTGGATGCGGGCCAAAACGCGACGATTGCACCATTCGTCGGCCGCGCTGCGGAAATGGCCGCGCAGCACCTGACCTTCGACTTCGAGCCCGATCAGCGCCACCGAAATGAGTTCGTCCGCGACCCCGAATCGGGCCGCGAGTTCGCCGCAGGTGACCGGTCCGCTCGACTCCAACCAGCCGCGTAAAATCTCTCTGAGCGCTTCGAGCTGCGTTTGAACGCGGACACCGTGGGCCGGCACGACCGCCGTAATGGCGGGCGCGACGAGCGCAGCCGGAAACGCGTGCTGCGCGAGTTCCAGCCGTTCGGCGCACGTCCAAATGGATAGCGCGCCGGTAACCAGAGTCGTCGCGCGCCGTTGTGCTTCGAGTTGCGCGTACCAGCCCGTCCAGGCCTCGACCGGCGGCAGCGCGATGAGGGTCACGAGCGCATCGTGGAGTTCGTCGGCGTTGCGCACGAGCGGCCACGCGTTATCGCTCACCTCGGCGATGGCCGCCGGATCGAGAATCCCGAGCGCCTCGTTACCCGCCGTAGCCCGGCGCAGCGTAACGGCGCGCGCGCGGCGTTCTTCGAGCGGCGCGTCGTCGAGGAACGCATACGGGTTGGCATTGAGGATCTCGTGACTGAAGACCGACGGTTCGGCCGTATCGATGGCCACGGTTCGGATCGAGCCGTCCTCGATATGCTGCAAGATCGTGGTCAGACCGGTGAGATCCATCGCATCGTGCAAACAATTCGCGATCGTTTCGCGGACCAGTACGTGGTCGGGAATGCGTAAGGGACCGCTGAGATTTTCGCCGCACGCCGCAGCGTCCGGAAAACACGCCGCAAGCAAATCGTCGGCGCGCATGCGCTGCAGTTGCGGTGCGACTTTGCGGCCGCCGCGCATGCGTAGGATCGCCAGCGCCCGGGTCGCATTCCAACGCCAGCGCGCGCCGAACATCGGTGCCGTGAGCAGCGCTTGCGTCAGCGTTGCTTCGACACTGGCGGATTTGACGAACTCGAACACAATTTCGAGCGGAAAGGCATGCTGCTCGGTGAGTGAGAGCACGATGCCGTTATCGGTCGCAGCCGCTTGCAGTTCGATATCGAAGGAGCGGCAGAATTTCTTGCGCAAGGCGAGACCCCACGCTCGGTTGATGCGCGCGCCGAACGGTGTATGCAGGATGAGTTGCATCCCGCCGCCTTCATCGAAAAAGCGTTCGGCAACGAGTGTGGTGTCGGTCGGCACCGTTCCTAAGGCGGCTTTCCCGGCCCGGATATAGGCGACCGCCGCGGCCGCGCCGGCGGTATCGAGCCCGCATTCGGCTTCGAGCATCGTTATCGCCAGCGCGTCGGTTCGCTCATCGATCGTCGTGCGCAACCGGGCGACTTCGCGTGAAAGCTCGATCGTTCGGCCGGGGCCTTCGCCGTTCCAGAACGGGATGGTCGGCGGCGCTCCCTGCGCGTTTGCAACCCGGACCACGCCGCTCTCGACCCGGCGGATTTGCCACGACGTCGTGCCTAACAAGAAGACGTCGCCGGCCAGACTTTCGATGGCGAAATCTTCGTCGACCGTGCCGATGACGTGCCCGTCCGGTTCGGCCACGACCGTGTAATTTGCCGTTTCGGGGATCGCGCCGCCCGACGTGATTGCTGCCATTCGGGCGCCGCGGCGTCCGCGCAAGCGGCCGTTGACGCGATCGAAGTGCAAAAACGCTCCGCTGCGTCCGCGCGACGTTGCAATCCCGTCGGCGAGCAAATCCACAACCCGATCGAAGTCGCCGCGGCTCAATTCCCGATACGGGTCGGTACCGCGCACGATAGCGAACAGTTCGTCAACGCACCACTCCTCGGCGGCGCACATGGCCACGATCTGTTGGGCTAAAATATCGAGCGGAGCCACCGGCATCGTCAGCGCATCCATCGCCCCGTTACGCATGGCCCGCACGAGCGCTGCACACTCGAGTAGCTCATCGCGCGTCGTCGGGAAGAAGCGGCCCTCGGGTTTGGCCCCGATCCAATGTCCGGAGCGACCGACGCGCTGCAATGCGACGGCGATCGCGCGCGGGGTGCCGAGTTGAACGACCAAGTCGACGCTGCCGATATCAATCCCGAGTTCGAGCGAGGCCGTGGCAACGACGGCCCGTAACGCACCCGACTTCAACCGATGCTCCGTATCAAAGCGAATGTCCCGAGCGAGACTGCCGTGATGCGGCAGGACGAAACCGTCGCCTAACCGCGTCGCGAGCGCGAACGCGACCCGTTCGCTCATCCGTCGCGTGCCGACGAAGACGATCGTCGTCGTGTGGGCAGCGATCAACTGGGCGAGCCGATCGTACACCTCGGCCCACATTTCCGCGCTCGCAACGGGTCCAAGTTCGTCGCGCGGCACCTCGACGGCAAGTGTCATTTCGCGCCGCGACCCAATATCGACGATTTCCGGTCCGGGTGTACCGGGACGTAAAAAGCGTGCCACGGCATCGAGCGGGCGGATCGTCGCCGACAAGCCGATGCGTTGCGGCTTGGGGCCGCCGTTGCGCTCGACGAGCGCATCGAGCCGAGCCAAACTCAACGCGAGGTGCGAGCCGCGTTTGTCCGCCGCGAGCGCGTGGATCTCGTCGACGATGACTGTTTCGACGGCTGAAAATAACGCCCGCGAGCGCTCCGCAGTTAGTAAGATAAACAGTGATTCGGGCGTCGTTACCAAAACGTGCGGCCGATGACGGAGCATCCGCGCGCGCTCCGCCGGTGTCGTATCCCCGGTGCGGGTCGCGGTGCGGATCGCCGCCGGCGCGATTCCGCGCTCGCGGGCCAGCGCCAGCAGTTGCGCCAGCGGCGTTTCCAGGTTCTTGCGAACGTCGTTGGTCAGCGCTTTGAGCGGCGAAACATAGACGACGAGCGTTGCATCGGGCAGCGCGTTCGCAGCCGCCCGAATGACTAACGTGTCGAGCGCGGTGGTAAATGCCGCAAGCGTTTTGCCCGAGCCGGTCGGCGCGGAAATCAATACGTCGCGGCCGCTCTGGATCAGCGGCCAGCCCGCGAATTGCGGCGCGGTCGGCGTGCCGTAGCGGAGCGCAAACCAGTCGGCTACGAGCGGAGAAAATCGGCTGAGCACACCGTTCCTATCGGCCACTACTTCGCCGGATCGGATGTCGGCTGCGCTACGCTTTGCGTTGATGCAGGATGAAGCCGTTGCCGTCGGGATCTTTGGCGAACGCCATCAGGCAGACCGGGGTGTCCTCGACCGCACCGTCAGCTTCGAATGTGACACCGGCGGCTTTGTATGTAGCGACTGCGGACGTCACGTCGTCAACCGCGAACATGATGCCATTGCTCGGTCGAAACGAGCCGTCGTCCATCTTCCAGACGCCGAACGTGCTGCCGTCGCCGAGCTCGAATTCCGCCCCTTGCGATCCATACTCGGTCGACATGTGCAGGCCGAGCGTGTCGCGATAAAAGCGCTTCGCGCGCTCGCCATCGGAAACGAGGTACGTCACGATATCGATGCCCTTGATGATGCTGTCTGTTGCCATCGTGTCACTCCGTAGATTGCGACGCTTCGACCGTCCTGGCGAACGCGATCGCCAAAGCCGCGCTTCGCTAACTGTCAGACGTCCTGCCCTAAGTTAAACATCGTTCGAGGCCGTTAGGCTGCGCGTTCCTGCGCTCGTATAATATCGAACGTGCGTTCGATTGTCAACCCGGCCGGTTAGTCTCGATCCGGCGGATAGCGGCGGATGGCGTGATCGGAATGGACGCCCCGCAGCGGCCGTTCGAGCGCCCGAACGCGGTAGCTGTCATCGGGCAGAACGCTCGAGTTCGTCACCAAGAATTGATCGCGCTTCGTGCCGGGCGCGAGCGCATCGCTGGCCGCCACGTGAACTTCATTGCCGACGAACGTCGCGGCGATATAGTCGCCGACCATCGAACCCTGATCGGTCGTCGCGATCCAACTCAACTTCACGCTGGGTCCGAGCGTTATCGGCCGGCCCCACGATGCGCCGCCGTCTTTGGATGAAATGTAGCCCAGGGTCAACGCACAGGTCGCGGGCGAACAGTTTCGTTGCGGATAAAAGTAATAGGCGAGGCCGAGGTGCGCCGTGCTGCCCGCCGTTCCCGGCGCCACCGCCACGCCGGGAATGAAGTGATCGACCGGACTGCTTACGGCATCGATCGGAATCCGCGCGACCGGCGTCCAGTGCAAGCCGTCCGTCGTCGTCGTCATGACGATATCATTCGCGCCGCAGCCGGAACGAAACGAACAGTCCTGCCACACGACATATACCGTGCCGCCGTCGTCGACTCGGGCCGATGGAAGCGGCGAGGTTCGCAGATTGCCGGCGACCGCATGATCGTTCTCGGCAGCGGCCGTCACGCTGCTGCTCCACGTCGTCCCGCCGTTCGTCGACCGGAAGGCCAGAATCGAGCCACCGCCGGGCAAGTACGGCACGACGACCGTCCCGTTCGGCTGCACGACCGGCTGACCGCCGAGACCTCCGGCGCCGGGCGGCGCAAACGGTTTGGACCAGGTTTTTCCGCCGTCTGCCGACGTCGCCATGTAGACCACGTCACCCTGAGTGTTATCGTCCCATTCGATATAGCAACGTCCGGCGTATGGGCTCGCGCTGCCGTTGTCGCACACGATCCAGTTCTTGTCCATGAAGTCGCCGTTGTTGGGCGCGATCTCGACGGGCTTCTCCCACGTCAGCCCATCGGCCGAAGCGCTCACCAGCGGCATTTGTCCCGTCGTGCCGGCAATCGGTAATGTCGCGGCCAGCCACAGTCCGTGTTTGGCGTCGTAGGTGATGACCGGATCGCTGACCCGGTCCCACCGGTTGGCACTATTCTGCAGTTTTGTGATGCCCGGCAGCGAGCCATACTTCCACGAGTTGCCGCTGTCCGCCGATGTGGCGAACGAAATGTCCGACGAGCCGCCGTCGGTGAAGCGGCCTTCCTGCACGACGGCGACGATCGTCGTGCCATGTGCGAAGATACTCGGCTCGACTTCGGTCGCGTGCTGACTCGTCGGGTTGCTGAAGGCATCGACGCTGATCTTCTCGACCGGCGCTTGGCGCAGATAGGTGAAGAACGTCAGCGCACCGGCCGGCACGGCGCCGAACAGAAAAAGGGCACCTACCATAGATAGGGTTCGAAAGCGTTTCATTGCAGCCTCGGATAGAACGCCGGAACCGGCGCCGTTGTCGCGCACGTACCGGAATGCGGTCTGCAAGCCCTGCTTATTAGGCGCACCGTCCGCGAGCGCGGCCGAAGGCTGAGCAGATGCCCAGCGCCGCGAAGATCGCAGCGTATGGCTTTTCGCCGCTTCATCGGCTTCGTCGCCGCCCTTTCGATCGTGTGCGCAAGTGTGCCCGGGCCGGTTGCGGCCGGGTTGTCGACGGGCCAAGAAGTACAAATCGGCAAGCAGACCGATAAACAGGTTACGGACTCCACGAACGTCGTCAACGATCCGCTGCTTAACGCGTGGGTCAACGGCATCACGACCAAACTTTGGGCTCAGGTCGCGCGCAAGGACGTTCCGTACAATATAAAGATCTTGGACGCGAGCGACGTCAACGCGTTTTCGACATTAGGCGGTTACGTCTACGTCAATGAAGGCACGCTCGATTTCGTACAGTCCGACGACGAATTGGCCGGCGTGCTCGGCCACGAAACGGGCCACATCGAACGCCGGCACGCGGTGACCGCGCAAAGCAAAGCTAATCTTATCAACGTCCTGCTCAGTGTCGGTTCGCTTTTCTCGCCGTATCTGGCGCCATTCGGGCAGTTTCTCGGAGCGGGCGCGGTGGCTAAGATTGCCCGCACGGATGAGACCGAAGCCGACCGTTACGGCCTCATGCTCATGGCGCGCGCGGGCTACGATCCCGACGCCATGGTTTCGTTCATGCAGCATTTGGGTGCGGTCGAGACGCAGAATAGTGCCTTCATCGATAAGTATCTGGCCGATCACCCCGGCGTGCCTAATCGCGTCGCGCATCTCGTCGGCTATCCGGAGCTCGATCAGACCAAACGCACGGCGGCGCAACGC
The DNA here is from genome assembly GCA_965214335.1 of Candidatus Velthaea sp. Lineage (GTDB taxonomy): Bacteria > Vulcanimicrobiota > Vulcanimicrobiia > Vulcanimicrobiales > Vulcanimicrobiaceae > Velthaea. Next base: position 28,088 of record CBDCBO010000003.1, read on the forward strand.
GAAGCAGCCGCGTTACACAATCTCGATGAAGCGCGGTATGCTATCGCCGCCCGCGATTTCGCCGCTGTGTTACGCAAGAATTCGACTGACGCGGCCGCCATGTATCATCTGGGTGAAGCGCAACTCGCACTGGGTCAGACGGCCAAAGGCGAGCAAAACCTGTCTGTGGCCGCGTCAACCGGGACGCCGCAAACCCGGACCCTGGCCTTAGGCCTCATTCACGGTTTGCGTGATAGTGAGCGGCGGCTCGTACTCATGCATCCGAATATGTTGCCGTTGCGCGCCGCGGTCGCCGACGTGCAAGCCGGTAATGCCGCTGCGGCAGCGCGCGTCGCCGGCCGTCGCGACCAAGGCCGTGACGAGCTCAAGGGACTATCGGCGCGGATCACCGACATTCAAAACGAAATGCCCGATCTTTCACGCGTTACGCCGCGCCACGGCGGCCAACTCGATGCGGTTTTGCACAACCTTGCGACCATGGGCCGTTCGCTCGATACCGCGATCGGTAAAGCGCAGTCGGCGATCGGCGGCGTGGGTTCGCTCGAACACAATAAAGCCGGCGGTTCCTTCAAGGAAAACGCCGACATTCTCGTTGAGCTGGGCGAGCCCGTCAAGTTAGACGCACCGCCGCCGCAATCATTAGCGACGCTGGCGTTCTACCCCCGGATGTTGGCCGATCTATCGCTTGCCGATGACGATTTGGTCGGTGCGGTCGATGGGTCGCTCGAATCGATGACCATGCTCAATGCGGCGCTCGGTGATCTCGATAAATTCGTGCGGGCACTGGCTCGTGTTGAATTTAGCGGAGGTGACATATCGGTAGCCGATTACCACGCGCTCGCACCCGCCATGACTGCCGCGACGGACGCCCTCAACAAAGCCGCCGCCGGCGCCACGCAGGCGGATAGCCGCTATATGATGGCCCGCTCGCGCGCACTCATGGCCCGCATCGATTTGCTCGGCTTAGCCGAGTCGCCCGATCGCTACAGCACGTTGCAAAAAGCCGTTGATGGCCGGTTCGCCGGCCGGCCGCCCAGCTACGATGAGATGCTTGCGGCGAACTTGTCGCCGGCCGAAGTGACGGCCGCCGCTATCGTGGCCGCCGACGCGAACGTAACACCGGCTTCGATTGAAGCCGATGCGGCGACGTCGCATCGGTCGATCGTCACGATCGCGAGCGAACGCGGCGTTAGCACGGAGGCGCTCGAAATCATGTTGGGACTGATCTATCTCGATTATACCGACGATCCGGAATCCGAAGCCCGCGGCCGAACGTAGCCGCGTTGCGGCTGGGGCGTCGGTCGTCGACTCGTGCCGATACGGCGAGAACCAAAGTGGAGAAGTAAAATCGAATAAGAGGGAGGTACTCCAAAGGGAGTCTAGAGTCCTTACTAACCAGTTGTTTGAACCGTTTACTCGTGACGGAGTTATTAGTATTCTGAGAGTCATGACAAATAAGCTCTATACAGTAAGCATGTTCATGCGCTTTGGGGTGAAAGCAATTCTTGAATCGATTCATGCTCAAATTTATTCGTTTACCGAACCGAAATCACGCCTAGCATCGTGTGGCAAGAAAACCTGGTTCAATCGTAGGTGTTCGTTTGCTTCGCCTGAGAACATCTATATCGGTAAGTCTGTTTCTGTTGGGTCTCAAAGCCGGTTATGGGCGTCACCCAATGCGCGCCTCTTGATCGAAGACGACGTGTTGATTGGGCCTAACGTAACCATCGTTACCTCAAATTATGAAACAAATAACATTAGAATACCGATTCATGCTCATCATTGGATGGAGTCTGACGTAGCTATTGGCCGACGTAGTTGGTTAGGTGCGAATGTCGTGATTCTCCCTGGTGTTCGCATCGGAGAAGGCGCAGTCATCGCCGCTGGTGCCGTTGTTAATTCTTCTATTCCAGCGTTTGCAATTGCAGCCGGTGTACCGGCAAGGGTCGTGAAATATCGGCTGGGTGCTGAAGAATTTACTTCAATAGATTAAACGTGGGAAATTCACTCGTCCGTAATATCGATCATACATCTGCCGCCACACTGCGAGCGCACCCCCTGGCCGGTTCGCGAGGACAGGTGAACACCGTTCTAAAAAGACTTTGGCCTTCATCCAGGCGCAGTAAATGCCGCCTTGGCCGTGCGCCGGAGCACACGGCCAGCCGGCCGGCAACGGCCACTTAGCCGAAGGTCTTGCGTAAGGTTCCGACCGACACATGTGGCCAGCTGAAGTTGGGCTTGCCCGGAACGAGATTGGCCGGGAAGTTCAGCAGCACCATCTGCGCGTATTGCAGTTGCATGAACGGACGCCGATTCGGATGCGAGATTTTCTCGATCCAGAATGTCGCGTAGACCATCGCCGCATTCGCGTTTTCGAGCAAGAACGGCGTGTTGCCGATCGCGCCGGCGCCGGCGTTCACATTGATCGACTGCGTCGGTGCCGGTGCGTTCGGCGTCGTGCCGAACACAATCGGCGAAACGGTTGCGATGTTGAGCACCGTGCCCGAGAACGTGTGTCCCTCGGCCTCTTGCTGCAGAATCGTTTGTTGCAGCAAGATGACAGGATCGTTGACGATGTCCTGGGTGATCGCCGGCGGTAAAATCGGCGGCTCGTTGCCCAGCGGCGTCCGCGGATTTGTTGCCGTGGCGGCGTTCGCGAGCGTATATTGCGAAAACCCGCCATGCGTCGCGGGTGGCGCCGACAACGCTTCGGAACTGCCGCCGGCAAAGATCGTGGCCGCATTCGGCGCCGCCGCGACGATGAACGGCGTGCTGTTGAACGACGGAAATACCGAGAACGCGGGGTTACTGCCGCCGGCCTTGTTGGCACCGGGGCTCAGCGTCGGCGGACCGTCGAAGGGGGTTGCGGTACCCTCCGCCAGTAGTGCGTTGCCGTGCGGAATCGAACCCATGCGCGATACGCTTTTGGGTTCGCTCGGCGCCGTCGTACTGGGAACCGAAATCCATATGCCGGGTTCGATGTGCAATGCGCCGCCGGTCGTGGCATCGCTAATTTTCTGCAGATACGTTAAGCCGAAGAGTTCGACGTCGTTTTGCGCCACGCCCCGATTGGGAACCGACGAAGAAATCGGATCGAAGCGCAGGTGTTCCTTGGTTAAATTTAATTCCAAAAATAAGTTTGCCCCACCCTCGAAGTCAGGCCGCGCGACGAGATTGAATCCGTGACCTTCCCAGGTGCCTTCGAGTTCGCGTAACGGACCGAGATCCGCAAAGACGTCATCGGTCGGGGGACTAAGCCGAACGGTCGGAACCCGTTCGAGCGATTCGGTATCGGCCATGATAGGCTCCTTAGCACAAAGTAGCAAATAGAGTCAGCCAGTGAAGCGCCGCAGCGCTAATGGGTCGTAGGGCGGTATGTGGTTCACCGCTAAGAGCGCGAATGGAAAAGAAGCGAATCAGCTTTCCAATTCGGGCTGGACGATCGGCGTTAGTCTCGAGAGTGGATGACCGCGAACGCCCTTTACGTATTGGATCGTAGCAGAAAGTCGGGCCGAATCAACGGCTCGCCTTAGAGACGTTCGGCCCCAAGCGCATCCGCTGCCGTACACACGGTAAAGTTTACCGGTATGCGTTAGGAGCGTTAGCGGCGGAAATTGCGGGCATGACGCAATCGCGATGGATGGTTAAGCAGGTCCCCTGCAATTGTATGTAACGCAAAACGTTATAAGCGCACGCTATTATTGAGCGCCGAATGTTCATGTGACGCAACGCGTCTTATGCCCCCATGATGTAGGATGCGACCGGAGCGCACGCGAGTAGGGTGATGGACGAGAGGGTAACGTCGGTGGCGCGCGTTGCAAGCCTACCGGCGTCGATGAGCGCTGGAGCGATCCGCAGCACGCTCGCGCGTCAACCGCCCGCGCGGGCCGCGAGCCGGCGGCACCAGGCATACAGTCCCGCGATCACCGCAATGAAGGCCACGCCGCCCAAGCCGCCGGCCCACGGTGCGAACGCAGCACCGACAAGCGCGAGCGGCTCCCCGCGATTACTGCCCACGATAAGGCCGGCTTGCGCAACGCCGAATAAACTTTCCCCGACGATTAAGCCCGAAGCCAGCAGAATGCCCAGCCGCTGCGCGATGCCGGCGCTCACGGCGCCCCGCGTCCAGCGCTCGTAGCCCCAGCCGATCAGCGCGCCGAGCGCGACCGTTAGCGTGGTGGCGGCCGGCAGATAGATCCCGATACCGACGGCGAGCGGCGGCAACCGCAGCCGCTTACGGGCGCCCAGAAACTCATCGAGGCCGATGATGGCGATTCCGGCGAGCACACCGACGCCGATCAGACCCCAATCGAGTTGACCCTGTAATACGCCTTTGGCGAGCGCTGAGATCAGCGTTGCCTGTGGTGCCGGCAACGGTTGATTGATCGCGCCCGCGTGAAGGTTGGGCGAACCGGCGAAGCCGTACGCCCGATCGAGCAAATCAAGAATCGGCGGAATGATCGCAGCGCCGACGACGACGCCGACCACGAGCGCAACTTGCTGACGCCACGGCGTCGCATCGACGAGTTGGCCGGTTTTGAGATCCTGCAGATTATCGTTCGCGATCGTGGCAACGCAAATGACGACCGCGGTAACGAAGAGCGCATATGCAACGAGCGACGCGCCCGCGGCCGGTGGCAATCCGCGCGAAAGTACAAATAACGCAAGCGCAGCGCCCAGCACGGCGAGTATGGCGACTCCGGATACCGGGCTATTTGAGGAGCCGATCAAGCCGGCCATATAACCGCACGTGGCCGCAACCAGGAATCCGGCCAGCACGACGTACAGCGTCCCCACGAGCGTTAGCGGAACGATGATTGACGTGAGCGGCGTCCCGTACAAAAAGGCGGCAAGTAAGGCGGCGAGCGGAAACAGGCAAACGACGCTGACCAGACCCACGATGCCGATCGGGATATCGCGTTCGGTGCGCGGCAAGCCGGCGCGCTCGGCCGGGCTGCGACGCGCGACGGCCAGCGCGGAAAGCACTCCGCCTAGTACCGGACGCGCCAGTTTTCCCAGCGTCCACAACGCCGAGATTCCGATCGCGCCGGCACCGATGAAACGCACTTTATGCGCCCAGATTGCGGTGGCGACGGTTTGGGCTGAGCCGTCCGCGACATGCTGCGCCGTGAGTACCGGCGTTGCGATACCCCAGGCGAGAAGAAACCCGCCGAACATCGCGGCGCCAACCGACAGCCCGACGAGATGTCCCGCCCCCAGTAACGCCAACGAGAGCGATACGTCGATGCCGGTGGCGGCGGGGCCGGCCCGAAAGAAAAACGCGATGTCCTCAGCGAACAAACGCGCAGCGGTGATTGCCGCGAACGCCGCCGAAGCGATCGCTCCGCCGCAGACCGCGAGCAGACCGGCGCGATTTTCGGCGCCCGCGGCTGCGGATTGGGCACCGACTTTGAGGACCTCGGCTGCTGCCACGCCTTCGGGATAAGGCAGGTCGGATTCGGTCACGAGCGCGCGCCGCAACGGTACGGTATACATGACACCGAGAATGCCGCCGACGGCGCACACGCCGAAGCTCTGCCAAAACGGAAATCCGGTCCACCAGCCGACCATGACGAGGCCCGGCAGTACGAAGATGATCGACGAGAGCGTTCCCGCCGCCGACGCAACGGTTTGCACGATGTTGTTCTCATAGATCGTCGCGCTCTTGAACGCGCGCAACACCGCCATCGAGATCACGGCGGCGGGAATCGATGAGGCGAACGTCAGCCCAACCTTCAATCCCAAATAGACGTTAGCGGCGGTAAAGACAAGCGTGATGAGCGCACCCAGCAGTAATCCGCGTCCGGTCAACTCGCGCCGCGCCGCATCCGGTACGGCCGCGTGTACGTTCGATCGTGTAACCAATCCCATTCCTTGTCGTGCGCGCGCGGGCTACGGCCGTTACGACCGATCGACTTTCACAGTTGGAAAAAACGTCGCGGATTACCCGCCGCGATCCACGCTACGACGGCAGGAGCCGGCGCACAGGCTTCGGTATCGGCTCAGCGGTGGACGTGCAGTTGCCCCCGGCCGGATATCACGCTTTCGATGAACCCGGGTTGCGCCGGTATCTCAGCGGTCTGCCGCATGTCGCAGACCGTTTGGGCGGCTCGCCGGCGGACTGGAACATCCGAGAAGTCGGCGACGGGAATCTCAATCTGGTGTTCTTGGTCAACGGACGTTCCGGAGGCGTTTGCGTTAAACAGTCCTTGCCGCATGTGCGTGCGGTGCAGTCGTGGCAACTACCGGTGGAACGGACCTTTTTCGAGTACTCGTACTATCGGATCGTCGGCCCGCTCGTTGGGTCGATGGTGCCGCAGATCTTCCATTACGAGCCGGAGTTGTTCGCGCTGGTCATGGAGCAGCTCGTGCCGCACATCATCCTGCGGCGCGGACTTCTTAACGGTAACCACTACGCGCATGTTGCGCGCGATGTGGCCGAGTACGTGGCCCGCGCGACCTTTTTCACCTCCGATCTCGGCCAGCGGTTCGAACCAAAAATGGATGGCGTGGCACTTTTTGCCAAAAATCACGGGCTCTTACGGATTACCACCGATCTGGTGTTCACCGATCCGTATCACCTCGTAGAACGCAACGCTTGGACAAGTCCCGCGCTCGACTCGATCGCAGCGGAATTTCGAGCGGACGGTGCGCTCAAAGTTGCCGCCGGCCGGCTGGCTCACACGTTTTTGTCCAATGCGCAAGCGCTCATCCACGGCGATCTGCACACGGGATCGGTCATGGTGACCGCCGACGAGACGCGCATCATCGATCCCGAGTTCGCTCTCTACGGTCCAATCGGTTTCGACCTGGGCGCGTTCATCGGTAATTTGCTCATAAGCTACTTTTCGCAGCCCGGCTACGCGACAACGCAGCAATCACGAACCGATTTTGGTGAATGGATTCTTACCCAAATCGTCGATTTCTGGGAACACTTCCAGGCTCGTTTCCGCGAATTATGGCGGACGCATGCCGCCGGCGACGCGTATCCGCCGCAACTATTTTGCGATGCCGGCAGTCTGGCAGCTTTGCACGTCGAGCAACAGCGGGTCATCGACCGTCTTTACGCCGACACCATCGGCTTTGCGAGCGTCAAGATGATCCGCCGTATCCTCGGTTTCGCCAAGGTCATCGACTTCCTCGAAATCGCCGATGTCACGACGCGAGCCGCGTGCGAACGGCTGACCTTGGAGTTCGCCCGCGACATGCTGGTGTGGCCCGAGCGCTTTGGCGCGATCGCCGACGTCGTCGATGCCGCGCGCGAGCGCGCACACCGGTTACCGCTGTAAAAGCGTTACGCTACTTCGACGCGGTTGCGGCCGTTGTTTTTGCCGGCGTACATCGCGCTATCCGCGCGGCGGATGAGTTCTTCAATCGTATCGTCCGCCGTGCGCGATGCGGCGACGCCGATGCTGACCGTACACGGCACGAACTCTGCGCCGCGCGGTTCGGCGACGCGGCGACAGATACGTTCGGCGGCATCGCGGCCGGCATCCATGTCGCAACCGGCTAGAAAAATAGCGAACTCTTCGCCGCCGAAGCGTCCGAGTACATCATGCGCTCGAATCTCTTTGCGACAGTCATCGACGATGCGCTGCAAGACGCCATCGCCCGCTTCATGACCGTGAACATCGTTGACTGCCTTGAATCGATCGGCGTCGAGCAGCAAAACCGCGACCCACTCGCCCGATTGCGCTGCGTGCTCGCGTTCGCGTTTCGCGTTGTCGAAGAAGGCTCGGCGGTTGAGCGCACCGGTCAGCGGGTCGGTCGTGGCCAAGAGCCGCAGGCGGTCCTCGGCCCGGCGCTGTTCGGTCATGTCGTGCGCGATCATCGAGTAACCGAGCGGCGAGCTGCCGTCCTTATCGTACAAGACGCCGATCGAGGTGCTGGCCCAGTATTGGCGGCCATCTTTGCGGACGCGCCACGACTCGAATTGATGCGATCCGCCGCGCGCCGCAAGTTCGAGCCGCTTCGTCATCGGACTTTTCGTGCCGCCCGTGCGCGACTCGATCATGTCGATGTGGCGCCCAATCGCTTCGTCGCTGCGATAGTCGTCCAGCCATTCGGCGCCGCGGTTCCAACTCGTGACGACGCCCTTGGTATCGAGCGTGCAGATGGAACAGGGATTCAAGCCGTCGAGGACCGCGTGCAGCCGTTCCTCGCTCCGCCGCACGTGCAATTCGCGACGCGCCGCCGAGGTGACGTCGGTCAAAACGGCGACGAAGATGTCGGCGTCGATCTTTTGCAGGGTGATCGAAATAATAATCGACGGCAGACTGGGCCGGCCCGGCGGCAACTCGATGCGATGTTCTTCGCACACCTTACCCGCTCGATCTTCGAAGCGCCGTACCATCTCGGCGACTTCCGGCGCATGCGGTTCGAGCAAGTCGAACAAGTTGCGCAGCGATCCGTCGGCCGAAAGTGGCATCAGCAGCTGCGCCCCGTACGGATTCATCAGCACGATCTTGCCGCCGGCGGTAAGCCGTACGATCGCAACCGGGCAGAGATACAGCAGCTGCAGCAAGTCGCTTTGCTCGCGCTCCAGCGCGACGCTTTCGGCTGTCGCTAGACCCACTGAACGGCGAGATACTGGCGGCTGGCGGTATTGTCTTTGAGCAGCCGCAAGCGGACGCGCGTCGGTCGCATCTTTACGGTAAACACATAGTTGATCGTCTCGTCCAGGCGCGCTGCATCCTCGAACCGCCCCGCGACGAGGTAATTATTCGTGCACGGCGCGACGTCGGTAAAAAAGTTGAGTCCCAGGGCGCTGGCCGGCGGGATGCCGGCCAGCTGTGATTCCTGAGTATTGTAGGCCGTGACGACGCCGTCGGCATCCATCGCCACGAGGCCAAAGTCGAGCGCGTCGTACCGCTCCGGCTCGACGTAAAGCTTTTCGAGTGCAGTCCACAGGTCGGGCGCATCAAAACTCGTCACTTGAAGTCCGACGCCGGTTATCGCCATATACCCGCTATCGGCCCGACGGGTGGTTAACTTTAGCGTCGCCGGCCGATTGCGTCCTTGCCGATCGGCTGCGCTATATCGCTATGCCGGTTCGTTGGCAAACGTGAGGATGTCGACGCCGGCTTGGGCAAAGTTCTTTAGGTCAGCGACCGTTGCACTGCCGGCCGGGGAGCTGATTGCGGCTTGCAGCGCTTCCATCGAAGCAAAGGTCAGGAGGGCAGCGAGATAGTACGGGTCCTTGGCCGATAAACGCCCGAGCGTGTACGACATGAGCCCGGGTAAAGTTTTGGCAAGCGGTGCGTGATGGTTCTTATAATATGCGTCGAAGGCGGTAGCGTCAGCGGGCTTCTTATAAAGCGCGAGTAGCGTCGCGCCGCTCGCAGCGGCTTCGGCCGAGCCTGCCATAAGGGGCAAGGCTGCGCCGGCACCCGCGGCAGCCAAAAAGTTAATCCGATTGATGAAGTTCATGAGTTCCATTTCTGCCTAAGCACTGGCGCGCTTCTCGTTGCCCAACAGGCAATCTTTTTTCACAAGAAGACGCGAACGTCGCGCCGCACACCGCCCCCGGGAGCACGTTCACCTTCGGCGCACGGGTTCGCATCGGGTTGCGCGCAGGCCGTTGGGCGTCACGCGCGGATTTGACGGACACGGGTTTAATGACTTTGTCGAACGTCTCGGGACCGCTGGTTACCAATATTGTCCGATCGATCTAAAAGGCGACTGCACATGCCGTCGTACTGGGCAGCGCCGGCAGCCGCCCGTTGTAACTCGAGCCGTTGCGCTCTCAAAATTGGTAAACGTCCAAGCTGATTTGAGTCCGTCGCAGCGCGTTTGAGCGCGCTACGCTCGGCCGCCGGACGGCTTATTTTTTACCACAGCGCCAAGACCGAACTTTGTTCGTTGATGAGATAGACGTCGTCATCGCTACGCTGCTCGATGCTGATGATGCCCTTCGATTCATGCAGCGCAAAGGGAATCGGCAGCGGTTTGCCGGCGTACCGTATGGCGACCGTGCAGCGCAATTGGTCGAAGCGGTGCGCCGTCACATAGAAAACGCGATCGAACGGAACGCTTTGGCCGGGCGAGAGATTGAAACCAGCCCGTGATTTTGGATTGGCCAGATGGGTCAAGAAGGCGGTACCGAATACTTGAGTTCCGCGATCGGTTTCCCAGTCGGGTTCGAGCTGTAGCGATACGGCGTCCGCTGCGACACTGACGTGCACTGGATGGCGCCGCGACCGGATCGTGAAGCCGACCACGCTCTCGGCGATGCCGTACAGCCAGACCTCGGTTTTCCCGATGTTCGCAATCGAGCCGTGCAACTGGACCGCGATGAGGCCGTTGTGGGTGCCCAGCCGATTCATCGCGCTCTCGAACTGCATCTCCGGCGGGCTCAACGTTGGTTTGATTTGATTCTCATAGATAAAGGTGTAAGATGCCCAAATACCGGCCGCGACGATCGCGAAGATTTCGACAAGATCTCGGATTGTGGCCAGCGACGCGCGTTTACGCGGCTCGCCGGCGTCCGGTTCGGGGTGCCGACGTCCGAACAGCATCGCGCTAGGGTATCGCCGGCAAAGCATTTGGAGTGACGACCCTGCTGCGGTGCATGAACCCATCTCCGCCATAACCGAACCGATCCCTGGGCGCAGTTACACCGTTGCGTCTTCGTTACGCAGGGCTTCGAGCGCGTCATCGAGTCGGTAGCCAACGTGCGGCTCGGTGATGATATAGCGCGGATGTGCGGCATCCGGTTCGAGTTTCACCCGCAAGCGTCGTACCACGCCTTTGACGTAATCGCTTTCGTTGCCGTATTGGCGGCCCCACACGCGTTGCAGCAACAGCCGCGTCGTCAACACGCGGCCCGCGTTCGCGCCTAATTCCGCAATGAGCGCATACTCGATCGGCGTTAAGGTGACGCTGCGGCCGGCGATCGTCACCACGTGCTTTTCGGTATCGATCTCGAGGTCGCCGCACACGATCTTCTTCGATGGTACTTTGCCGACGCGACGCAACACGGCGCTGATGCGCGCGCGTAATTCACTCAAGCGAAACGGTTTGACGAGATAGTCATCCGCGCCCAAATCGAGTACGGAGACAATGTCGCCCTCACCGCCTTTCACACTGAGCACGATGATCGGCGTCGTCGACGATTCGCGTAAGCGCCGGCAGATTTCCAAACCGCCCAGTTTCGGCATCATCAGGTCGAGTAAGACGAGGTCCGGCTCATCGGTCTCGAATGCCGCGAGTGCTTCCATGCCGTCGACCGCGGTCGTGACCAGATAGCCGTGTGCCGCCAGTGCCGGTCCGACCGCCGCAACAATTCCCGCGTCGTCGTCGACGAGTAGTATGTGATGTTGCAGCGCACGTTTCTTGGGTGACCGTTGCGCGTCATAGACGGGCCGCTTCTCGGTCATTCTCATTCGCCTAACTCCGCCGAACGCTCCGCGACGACCGGGATACGAAAACAAAATCGGCTGCCCGTTGTGCCGTTATCGTCCACCCAAATACGGCCGCCGTGCGCCTCCACGAGGCCGCGGGAAATCGCCAGACCCAAACCGATGCTGCGCACGCCGACATTCTCGCGCCCGCCGGACCGATAAAAGCGGCTGAAGATTTTCTCGCGTTCGCCGGGCCGCACGCCGGCCCCGTAATCGACGACGCTGATCTCAATGTCGGTCGCGTTCCAGCTTGCCTCGACCCGCACGCCGGCCGTTTCGGGCGTGTATTTGCACGCGTTGTCGAGCAAATTGTAGAGCACTTGGACGAAGCGATCTCTATCGACGAAAAGCAGCGGCGGGTCGGGCGGAATGGCGAACGTAACGCGCTCGCCATACAGCGCGCTAATGCCGCTGACCGCGTCGGCGAGCAACGCGGGAAGCTCGTTCCACTCGCGGTCGAGCCGCAGTGCGCCGGCTTCGATTTGCGACACGTCGAGGAGCTGATCGACGAGTCGCCCCAGCCGATTTGCTTGGCCGGCGATGTTGTGCAGCAGTCCGTCAGTCGATGCGTTGGGCGTTCGTACGCCGCGATCGAGCAACCCTTCGACCGACGCCCGGATAGCCGTAAGCGGCGAACGTAAATCGTGTGAAACGGTCGCTAAAAATTCGTTCTTGAGCCGGTCGGCCGCACGCAACGCTTCGAGTTCTCCCGCGGCCCGGCGCAGCTGCGCGTTGCGCAGTGACATGCAGACTTGGCCGCCGATCGCGCCGAGCGTTTTGAGGTCGGCCCCCGTCAGTGAACGCGGGCGCCGGATCGCAAGTTCGAGAACGCCGACGATGCTCGCACCGTCCGTGAGCGGAACGGACAGTGCCGCACGGCAGCCGGTGGCGCGCAGCGGAAACTCCGAAGCCGTATCATCCGCCCGCAACGGCAGCTCGGCCAGCAAACGCGGCGTACCGGTGGCGGCGACTTCGGCGGCAATGCCGGTCACGGGTTTCGAAGCCGTCGAGGTCCGGAGTACCTCGGCGGCTGCCGTTTCGATCCCGGCGTGCGCAGCGAAGCGTAATTGCTTTGCGTCGTCGTGGAGAAAGAGCAGGCCGGCATCACAATCCATGACGCGCACGATGCAACCCAAGAGCGCGGTAACATGCGCGGCGGGGTCGGGCAGCTCACCAAGAAGTTGCGCGATGGCGTTCAGTGCTTCCACATGCCGATTGTGCTGGCGTAGCGCATCGAAAAGCAGGGCGTTCTCGATTGCGGTTGCCGCCTGCGGCATGAGCGCGAATGCGCGGCGCAGATCCTCGAAGTGCCACCGGCCGGCCGTACCGCGTAAAGCGGCGACAAAGCCGACGATGCCGCGGGCGGTCGACAGTGGCAGCAGCGCGATCGCGCGAACGGCGGGTGCCAAGCGTTCGAAGCCGGCGAACAGCGGCGTCTGCGAGATGTCGTCGGCGATGACCGGTTCACCGCGTTCGCGCAGCGCCTCGAGGAGTTCGGTTTGTGCCAGCAGCGCATGCAGCCCGGGAAACGACGCATCGCGCAACGGCGCCGGCACGAGCGCGTCGCCGGCTGCGTCGTCGCCGCGAAATAGGCACACGGTTGCGTCCGCGTGTAACACCGCGGCAGCCTGATCGGCCACGGCGCGCAAGGTAACGTCGAGGTCCAAACTCGCGCTCATCGTTCCTCCCGCCAAGGCCAGCAGCAGCGCGTCACCGGAACCGCGCACGCGCGGTACGTAACGCGCGTGTCGGGAAACGCGCGCTGCGCGGGGGCTCCGGCCGGCGCCCGCGACGCCGCGTAGCTGTTCCTCGATTTCGAGCGCGCTGACCGCTAACAAGCTCGTGAGATACGTGCGGATGAGCCGGTAATCGCCGGTGATGTCGAGTACGCCGACAACGTCGGACGTTACGGGATGCCGGATCGGCGCAGCCGTGCACGTCAGATCGATCCAACCGTCGCAGAAGTGCTCCGCCGCCATCAACTGTACGGGCCGCGCGTCGGCGAGCGCGGTTCCGATGGCGTTCGTGCCGGCGGCCTGCTCGCTCCAATTTCCGCCCGGAATGAAGTCGATGCGCTCGAGCCGCCGGCGCACGCGTTCGTCGCCGGCAACCCGAAGGATGCAGCCGCGATTATCGGTCAACACGATCGCGTATCCCGAGCCGGCTAAATACGTCGCAAGCCGGGCGATGATCGGTCGCGCTGCGCGCAGCAGCGGTTCGTTGGCTTCGCACAATTCGGCCAGTTGCGCGTCGCGCGAGATGGCTAGCGGCGCCATACGCCGACTCGCGTCGACCTGCATCGCGCGGCAGCGCTGCCAGGAATTGACGATGAGCGAACGTCCGGCACTCGGCCCGGTCGTCCCCGTCGCCAAATAGCGGTCGCGTAGCCGGCCCAGGGTGCGAGCCGTCGTCTCGATTTCCGCGGGCGATGCAATCGACCAACGAAGCGATCGAATCTCGGTCATTCTTTGACCCCCAAGAAAGCGCTTGCTCTCTTCATGAGGTGTCCAGCGACTCGATCCGCCTGGATCGAAATCTCCGTTCACCTCTCCACCTGGCGGAATCTATCACCGGTGCACGTCGCTTAACCTTGTCTTTGCACATCGCACGAAGACTAATTTCACCGCTTTTATACTTCGGCGGGACTCTTTTTCACCGCACTCTCACCGCCGCGATGGTACGTTGACCCCAAACTGCTCATGAGATCGCAAGGGTCAGCTGCACATGAAAAATGGAGAATTCGTTTTCGACGCCCACACCGGGGTGTGGGACGCTAGTGCGAAAAATTGCAAAAATCGATTCGGTGAAGCGTTTATCGAGACGTTCTACGCTTTCCAGACCGGCTTCAACCCGCCCGATAAGCGCTGGACGATGGACTACGAGACGGTCTTTCGCAAGACCGACCCCGAGTGGTATCTCGAGGAGATGTTCGTCAAGGGCGATGCCGATATGGCGCTGCTCTCGACGCAGGTTCTCAAAGATTTTTATTACGAAGGGTTCGTCACCGCTGAAAGCAACCAGCGCGTCGTCGCCCGCGCGCCCGAACGGCTCATTCATCTCGGTGGCGTCGATCCGCGCATGCCCAACGCGGCGGCCGAAGTCGAGCGGCAGATTAAAGAATGTGACGTCAAGGGTTTCAAGTGGTACACCGCCGAGTGGCGCGGTGAGTCACGCGGCTGGGCGGCCAACGACCCGATGGTCTTTCCGTGTTACGAGAAAGCGCTCGAACTCGGCATAAAAAACATGCACTTCCACAAAGGTCCGGCCGTCGAGCCGTTGACCTTGGCAAAGTTCGACGTCCGTGACATCGACGAGCCGGCGTGGCTGTACCCCGAGTTAAATTTTATCATCGATCATGTCGGATTGCCGCGGTTGGATGATTTCTGCTGGATCTCCGCGCGCTGCCCGAACGTGTATGGATCGCTGGCAGTGGCGCTGGCGTTCATTCACAATCGGCCGCGCTATTTCGCCGATATCATGGCGAACTTGTTGTTCTGGTTAGGCCCGGATCGCATCGTCTACGGAACCGACTTTCCAATCTGGTATCCGCATTGGATGCTCGACGAATTCATGGCTTTCGAGTTACCCGAAGACATCAAGCAAGAGTATGGTGTCGATCTCACGCCGGAAATTAAACAGAAAATCATCGGTGGTAATATCACGCGGCTCTACGGTATCGACACCGCGGCGAAGCGTGCGACGCTCGAAAATGACGAATTCGCTCAACGGAAGCGCGCCTATCATGCCGATCTGCAGCGGAACGGCTCGGGTCCGAGCATGCCGCCGGTCGACGGGCCGGGACCAACGGCGCCGCAGCTGGTGAAACGATGACCGGACTCGATCTCGACCTCGTACGGCGCGCCGCCGGGTCGACGCCCGATCCCGAGGTACGCTGCTCGATCGCGGAACTGGGGTTGCTCGATGAAGTCGCTGCCGAAGGTGGCCGGGTGACGGTTCACTTTCACCTGACCTCACCACTTTGTCCGTCCAAATTCGCGACCCGCATTGGGCGTGATATCCGTAAGCGCGTCGAAGCGCTGCCCGGCGTCGAGTCATGCCAAGTGGTGCTGACGGATCATTTCATTCGCGACGAAATCATCGACCTGATCAACCTGCGAGCGTCGGCATGACGGTGTCGCCGGCCCAAGCCCTTATTGGCCGGCGCGAAGCCGTGCGACTGACCAGTCCTTCGGTCGCGCACTTTGCCGGCATCCTCGCCCAGCGCTGCCGCGAAGCATCGTGGGTTCGAACCGCGGTCGCGAGTTTGGATCGCTTTGCAACGTTGACCGGCAACGACGATCTCGACGTTTTGCTCGAGCGGGCGCGCCGCGATCCGCGCGTTGGAGCCGATGCGCTATTGGACTTTGCCGCCGCGCTGCCGATGGCGACGCGGTCGCAAATCGCGGCGCTCGCGATCGGACCCAAACTGTGGTTCACTTTTAACGGCGCCGACGTTCCGTGGAGTCCGCTCGAAGTGGCGGCCGATGCCTTGCCGGTGATGCGGTCGGCGCAGCCGGTCGACCGGTTCATCTTGCTCGCGCTCGTCGGCAGCGGTCTGTTTCGCTCCGAGTTGCTGCGGCTGCGCCTGGGTGATATCGGGCGGCTTGATGCGCACGCCCAATTCATCGCCGACCTCGACGCGGATCCGCTGACGGTTCGCTATGTCGCTCGGCGCGCTAAGGCGGAGTACATCACGTTCTTTACCGACGGCGCCCGAAGTGCGCTCAACGTCGAACTCGATCGTCGCCGTGCCACCGGCGAACGGCTCGGCGTGAATTCGCCGCTGGTTTTGCTCGAACCCGGAACAACCGCCCGCGCCGGGCGGTTCAACACGGCGCTCATCGGCGCGACGAATGGGGTCAACGTCGAATTGTGCCGCAAGACCGGTGATTTTTTTCGGACCTGGGGTCAGCCCGGCGCGCGTTTCGATCCACAGCCCGACGTGCGGATGGAGGAGCTGGTATGAAAGCGGTTCGACTGCATCACTACTTGCAGAAGTGTGTTGTCGAGGAGGTTGCGGAGCCCGAGATTCGCGGGCCGTTCGACGTCATCGTGCGCATCGGAGGCGCCGGCTTGTGCCGGACCGATTTGCATATCATCGAAGGTCAGTGGAAAGACAAGAGCAATGTCGCGCTGCCGTATACGCTGGGTCATGAAAACGCCGGCTGGGTGCATGCGATCGGTTCGGCAGTCGAACATGTCAACGTCGGCGATACCGTCATCGTGCACCCGCTCATCACGTGCGGCTTTTGCTTCCCGTGCCGGGCCGGCAGGACCATGCACTGCGAAAACTCCGCGTTTCCGGGCATCTCGACCGACGGCGGCTTCGCGCAATTCCTCAAAACCTCGGCGCTTTCGGTCGTAAAGCTCGATCCAAGTTTAGCACCGAAAGACATAGCGGCGCTCGCTGACGCGGGTTTGACGGCCTATCACGCGGTCAAGAAATCGAGCCCGCTGCTGTACCCTGGAACGGCCGCCGTCGTTATCGGCGCCGGCGGTTTGGGTCACATCGGCATCCAAGTGCTGCGCGCGCTAACGCCCGCAACCATCATTGTTGTCGATCGTTCCGAGCGCGCCTTGGACCTGGCGAAGTCGCTGGGCGCGGACCACACGGTACGCGCCGACGGAAAGCAGATCGATACGGTCAAGCAGCTCACCAACGGCTTCGGCGCCGAAGTCGTTCTCGACTTTGTCGGCGAGGGCGGCGCAATCACGGACGGTATCGCGTTTCTGCGCCGCGCCGGAAGCTATTTCATCATCGGTTATGGCGGCACGCTCGCAGTGCCCCTGATCGATAGTATTTCGACGGAAACCAATTTCGTCGGAAATCTCGTCGGAACGTATACGGACCTCGTCGAGCTCATGACGCTCACGGCCGCGGGCAAAGTAACGCTTCATACCAAGACCTATCCGCTCGAAGCGTTCAACGATAGCGTCGACGATCTCGACCACGGCCGCTTACAAGGCCGCGGGATTCTCGTCCCAGCGTAGACTGCACCCCCAAACGAATCTCCGGCAACCCCGGCCGCGTGCCCGGGTTCGCCCGTCGTTGCCGTCGCTTCGCGACGCGCTCCTATGGAGGCACCACTAACGCATGAGTCGACAAAGCCTTACCAAGGCTCATCAGAAAATTCAAGAACTGTCGTGGGAACCGACGTTCGCTACTCCAGCCAAGAAGTACGCAACAGACTATACGTTTGAGAAGGCGCCCAAAAAAGACCCGCTCAAACAAGTTCTGCGTTCGTATTTCCCAATGGAAGAAGAAAAAGATAACCGCGTGTTCGGCGCGATGGACGGCGCCATTCGGGGCAACATGTTCCGTCAAGTCCAAGAGCGGTGGATGGAATGGCAGAAGCTGTTCCTGAGCATCATTCCGTTCCCGGAAATCTCCGCGGCGCGGGCCATGCCGCTGTCGATCGGCGCCGTGCCGAATCCCGAGATTCATAACGGCCTGGCCGTTCAGATGATCGACGAAGTTCGACACTCTACGATCCAGATGAACCTTAAGAAACTGTACATGAATAATTATATCGATCCGGCCGGGTTCGATATCAGCGAAAAAGCGTTTGCCAACAATTACGCCGGTACCATCGGCCGGCAGTTCGGCGAAGGTTTCATCACCGGCGACGCCATTACCGCGGCGAACATCTATCTCACCATCGTCGCCGAAACGGCGTTTACCAATACCCTCTTCGTAGCAATGCCTTCCGAAGCTGCGGCCAACGGCGACTACCTGTTGCCGACCGTGTTTCACTCGGTGCAGTCGGACGAGTCGCGCCACATCAGTAACGGCTATTCGATTCTGTTAATGGCCTTGGCGGACGAACGCAATCGGGAATTGCTCGAACGCGATTTACGCTACGCCTGGTGGAACAACCATTGCGTGGTCGACGCCGCGATCGGCACGTTCATCGAATATGGTTCCAAGGACCGCCGCAAGAACCGCGAGAGTTACGCCGAGATGTGGCGCCGCTGGATCTACGACGACTACTATCGCAGCTACTTGATCCCGCTCGAGAAGTACGGGTTAAAGATTCCGCACGATCTGGTGGAGCTGGCTTGGAAGCGCATCTCTGAAGATCATTACGTTCACGAAGTGGCGCAATTCTTTGCCACCGGCTGGCCGTTCAACTACTGGCGCATCGACGCGATGGACAACGAAGATTTCGAGTGGTTCGAAAATAAATATCCGGGCTGGTACAGCAAATACGGTAAGTGGTGGGAGACGTATAGCGCGATGAGCGTCGCCAATAAGGGCAACAAAGCCATCGTCTATGAACCCGAAGCAAATTACGTCTATCCGCATCGCTGCTGGACGTGCATGGTGCCCTGCTTACTGCGCAAGGATACGGTGTTCGACGAAGTCGATGGTCAGCAGCGGACGTACTGTTCAGCTACCTGCCACTGGACGGACAAGATCGCCTTCCGGCCGACGTACAACGGTCGCGAGACGCCGTCGATGGGCAAACTCATCGGTATGCGCGAGTGGGAAACGCGCTTCCACGGTTGGGATACCGCCGACGTCATCAAAGACTGCGGCTACGTCCGCGATGACGGCAAGACGCTCATTCCGCAGCCCCATCTCGACCTATCGGACCAGAAAAAACTCTGGACACTCGATCACTTCCGCGGCATTCCGTTCAACAGCCCCAACGTGTTGCTGAACCAGATGTCGCCCGAAGAGCGCGCCAAACATGCCGAGGTGTATAAAGCCGGTGGACCCGGCGGACGCAACCCGGTCGCGGCGTCGTAAGCGAACGTTCGACAGCATGCCGGCGGCGTTCGCGTCGCCGGCACGGCCCGTGGTACGAGGCGGCGACGCAGGAAAGGGGGACGAGCGTGCCAACGCATCGAGTGAGATTCGAGCCCGTCGACATCACGATCGACGTCGATCAAGACGAAAACATTCTGGGAGCCGCTTTTCGGCAAGGTTTGATGCTCGCCCACGGCTGTAAAGCGGGCCAGTGTTCGGCGTGCAAAGCCTATCTTATCGAAGGCGACACGGACCTCGCCAAATACTCCACTTTCGCGCTCTCGGACACGGAGCGCGAAGATGGCTACACACTGCTGTGCAAAACGCACGTCTACAGTGATGCGGTGGTCGAGTTGCTGCATTACGACGAAGATATGTTGCGCAACAGCAACCCGATCCGCACGGTGCCGACGCAGGTCGCCGAGATTGAAGCGCTCACGCACGACATTCGGCGTTTGCGGCTCAACTTGGCAACGCCCGGCAGCATCAGCTTCGCATCCGGGCAATATGTCGACATTCATATTCCGGGAACGCAAGAAACGCGCTCGTTTTCGATGGCAAATACCGCGCGCCAACCCGACTACCTTGAATTCATCATCAAGCTCTATCCCGGCGGTCTGTTTTCCGCTCTGCTCGAAGGCTCGCTGCAGGTCGGCGACGCGCTCGACGTGACCGGTCCATACGGCACGTGCATCTTGCGCGAGCGTTCGAGTCGCGACCTTATCTTCATGGGCGGCGGGGCCGGTATGGCGCCACTGTGGTCGTTGATCAACACGCTGGCGGAAACCGGTTCGCAGCGCAAGGTCGCCTACTATTACGGCGCGCGGGCTGTGCGCGATGTCTTTTTCGTCGAACGCATGTTGACGGTTGCCGAGCGGCTGCCCAATTTTAAAAGCGTCGTGGCACTCTCAGAAGTGGGCGCCGATCAAGCTTGGAGCGGGGAACTCGGCAATATTACCGATGTCGCCGACCGGCTCGAAGGCGACCTCACCGAGCACGAAGCGTATATTTGCGGGCCGCCGCCGATGGTCGACGCCGCGATCGCTTTGCTCGAGCGGCGCGGCATCCCGCCCGAGCGCATCTATTTCGACAAATTTACCACCACGGCGAGCGTCGATCTGGCGCTGGCCCAGCGGCGCTGACGCGCAAGGAAAGGACGACATCCGTGGCTGTAACAGCTGACGCGAACAACTCCGTGGGAACGCTCAAGGAACAGCACGAGCGCGACGTTCCAAAAATCGAATTTACGGATGCCGAAGCCGGAGCGCTGACATTCCCGAGTTCGGAGAGCCGAACGTATAATTATTTCACGCCGCAGAAGCAGCGCGCATCGGTGTACGAAGATGTCACCGTCGACGTGCAGCCGGACCCCGAACGCTACCTCACCCAAGGCTGGCTTTACGCGTTTGCCAACGGCGATGCGGGGTATCCCAAAGATTGGACGCAGCTCAAGTCATCGGACTGGCATGCCTTTCGCGACCCCAATCAAGAGTGGGAGCAAACGATCTACCGCAACAACGCCAACGTCGTGCGGCAGATTCAACTCAACATCGACAACGCAAAGTTGCAGCGGGCGTTCGGGGCTTGGAATAAGCAGTGGGCGCAGGTCGTCGCGCGTCACGTCGGAGCCTGGATGCACGCCGAACACGGACTAGGGATGCATCTGTTTGTACCCGCGCAGCGCGACGCGCCGACCAACATGATCAATAACGCGATCTCGGTGAACTCGATGCACAAGTTGCGCTTTGCGCAAGACCTCGCGCTCTACAATTTGGAGCTCAGCGAGCAAATTCCGGATTTTGCCGGCCAGATCCATAAGACGGTCTGGGCCGACGATCCGGTATGGCAAGGCGTGCGTGAGAACGTCGAGCGGATGACGGCGATAACGGATTGGGCCGAAGCGATCTTCGCCGCGAATATCATCTTCGAGCCGCTCGTCGGCGAACTCTTCCGCAGCAATTTCGTCTTGCAAGTTGCCGCGCCCAACGGCGACTACGTGACGCCGAGCATCGTCGGCGCGGGTGAGAACGATTACGAGCGCGATCTCCGCTACACCAAAGAGCTTTTCACCTTGCTGGTCAACGACTCGACGCATGGCGAAGCCAATCGCGCAGTCATGCGGGGCTGGATCGCAAAATACGTTCCGATGAGCCTGAAGGCGGCCCGCGAATTGCAGCCGATCTGGTCGCAGCCGCTCGCTAAGCCCGTAAAATTCGAAGACTCGCTCGATAACAGCAAGGCGCGTTTGGGCGCGACGCTCAGCGCCCTTAATTTGCAAACGCCACCGGAGGCCTCCGCATGACGCAAACCTTGGAAACGGGCTTGGGCCGATTCGTCGCCGACAACACCGCCTCAAATCAAACCGGCGTGACGCTCATGAACACTCAGGACGGTGACGTGGTCGCAAAGATCATGGAATCGAAACCCAACATTACGATCCGCCGGCTGCCGTCGATGATTCGGGTCGACGGAATCAACACGATCGAGTTCGACTTGCTCGAGATTTCCGAAGCGCTCGGGCGTGAATTCACGCCCGCCGATTTCGAGGAAATCATGTCGACGCATTACGGGCGCATGGTGGTTCTCGATGAAAAAGTCGTGATGTTCGCGAATCCCGAAGATGCGGCGCAATACATTGACTTCGATCTCAAGCCCGTCAGCTAGCGCGGCGCGGCACGATGGGTAAAGTTCTCAAGTATAACGAGGAAGCTCGCCGGTTGCTCGAAAGCGGCGTGAATAAAATCGCCGACGCCGTTAAAGTGACGCTAGGTCCCAAAGGGCGCAACGTCGTGCTCGAAAAGCTGACCGGCGCTCCGGTTATCACCAACGACGGCGTCACGATCGCGCGTGAGATCGTGTTGAGCAATCCGTTCGAGAACATGGGAGCACAACTGCTGCGCGAGGTTGCCTCAAAGACGAACGACGTAGCCGGCGATGGGACGACCACCGCCACGGTACTTGCCCAGGCGATGGTGCGCGACGGCATGCGCAGCATCGCCGACGGCGCGAATCCGGTGCTCATCAAGAGCGGGATCGAACGGGCCGTCGAACTGGTGCTGGCCGAATTAGCGCGGACGGCGAAGCCGATCCGCGACCAGCGCGAACTCGAGCACGTGGCGTCGATCTCGGCCAACAACGATCCAAGCATCGGTCATGTGATCGCCGCGGCCATGCAGCGGGTTGGACTCGAGGGTGTCGTTACCGTTGAAGAGTCGCAAGCTCTAGGCCTCGATCTCGAGTTCGTCGAAGGCCTTGAATTCGGTAACGGCTATATTTCGCCGTATATGGTGACGGATCAAATCCGCATGGAAGCGGTGTGCGAGAATCCGTATATCGTGCTGACGAACAAGAAAATCAGCGTCGTGCAAGATCTGATGCCGATTCTCGAGCGCGTCCTCAAGTCGCAGCGGCCATTGGTCATTCTGGCCGAGAACGTCGACGGGTCAGCGCTGGGAATGCTCGTGACGAACAAGGTTCACGGCAATCTGCTATCGGTTGCGGTATGCGCGCCGGGCTTCGGCACGCGGCGACTGGCCGAACTGCACGACATTGCGGCGTTCACCGGTGGCCGGGTGATCACCGAAGATGCCGGGCTCAACTTGGCGAATGTAACCCTCGACGACCTCGGTCAAGCACGCAAGGTCGTGGTGACACACGGCAAGACCACCATCATCGAGGGCGCAGGAGCAAGCGCCGACGTCGAGGCCCGAATCGCCCAGATAAAAGCCGAACTCGACCGGGTGTCGCACGACCACGACCGCGACGTGCTGCACGCCCGCCTGGCGCGACTCGCCAGCCGCGTCGCGGTGATTCGCGTCGGGGCCGCGACCGGTGTCGAGCTCAAAGAGAAGCAGCACCGGGTCGAAGATTCGTTGTCGGCAACCCGGGCCGCGGTCGAAGAAGGCGTCTTAGCCGGAGGCGGCACGGCCCTGGTGCAGGCCGAACATGCCCTCGATGCCCTAAGCGACTTGCGCGACGACCCGGCCGTCGGCGTCCAGATCGTGCGCAGTGCCTTAGCCGAGCCGTTGCGGTGGATCGCGCGCAATGCCGGCTACGACGGCGAGGCGATTGCCGCACGCGTTCGCGCATTGCCCAGCGGGGATGGGTTCAATGCCCTTACGGGTGGGTATGGTGATATGTTCGGCATGGGAATCATCGATCCGGCGAAGGTTACGCGTTCGGCTCTGCAGAGCGCAGCTTCGGTGGCGGCGTTGCTGTTGACCACCGAAGCGCTCGTCGCCGAGGAAGTGTACGGGCCGCCCGGTTCAATCTACGCGCCGGGCTTTGGTGACCTGGCAGAAGGCTTAGCGCGCCCGTCTTCACTCGTTTAATGTCCCGCTGGTGAGCCCGCTGGCGTTGCTCGTTCACCGCATTCGTTCCGTGTCGCCGGCCGGGGGCAATACCCGGCCCGGCGACTGGATCGAACCAGTCGATCTACCCGAGGAACAGGTGCGGGTACACGACCGGCTGGCCGTCGCGCGGGCGCGCGCCGAACACCGCTGGCTGCGGCTGTTCCTCTACCTGCTCGGTCCGGGTCTCATCGTCATGCTGGCCGAGAACGACGGCCCGAGCATGCTTTCGTACGCAACCACCGGTGCGAGTTACGGACTTGGCTTTTTTATTCCGTTTATCTTAATCACGTTTGCGATGGCGTTCGTCGTGCAAGAGCTCACGGCGCGCTTGGCGATAGCGACCAATACCGGTCACGCGCGACTGATCTTCGAGCGCTATGGTTCGTTCTGGGGGCGGTTCGCGATCGGCGACCTCGTCGTCGGCAACGGGTTGACGCTGGTAACGGAATTCATCGCTATTTGCGCTGGTGCGCGCTATTTCGGAATTGCACCGCTCGTCGCCGTACTCGGTACTTTTTGCATCGTTATCGCGGCCTTCACCCTGGGCCGGTACCGGCTGTGGGAACGCCTGGTCATCGGCGTGGCGCTAGGAAATTGCGTGTTCATTCCGGCTGCGTTTTTCGCCCATGCCGACCCGGCCGCCGTTGCCGGATCGCTCGGCTCGCTGGGCACATTGCCGCTCAACGGCCACCCAGTTGCGTTCCTCACCCTGTGCATGGCCAACATCGGTGCGACGGTAACGCCGTGGATGATCTTTTTTCAGCAGAGCGCGGTGGTGGATAAAGGTATGACGCGCGCCGATTTGCCCCAAGCCCGAATGGATACGGCGCTTGGAGCAACGATCGCGGCGATCGTTGCCATTGCAACGGTGGTGGCGGCGTCACCCTTGTACTTCCACCACATTGATCTGGGCACGATGGCCAACGCCGCGGATTTCGCCAGTGCCCTCAAGCCGTACCTGGGCAACGCCGGCGCATCGCTCTTTGCCGTCGGCATGATTGAAGCCGGAATCGTCGCGGTGATGACCATCTCAACGAGCTCGGCCTACGCAATCGGCGATCTTTCGCGCCAAGGCGCGAGTCTCAATCTTGGATTTGCCGATGGGCGACTGTTTTATCTCACCGGTTTTGTGTCCGTTGCGGTGGCGGCGGCGGTCGTGCTCATCCCGGGCGCGCCGCTGTTGGCAATTACGCTTACCGTCAATGTTATCGCAACGCTCTTGATGCCGCCCGCATTGCTGTTTCTGCTGTTGCTCGTGAACGACCGTGAACTCGTGGGCGACCTGGCGAATGGCCGGCTGGCCAACATTGCCGGCGTCGGCGTTATCGCCGTCGTTTCGGTTCTGGGAGCAGGTTACGGCCTCGTGACGGTCTTTCCACAGTTGGTTGCGCGATGAATCTCTCCGAGATGCGCGTCGGTACGCGCCGCATGCGCTCGTTTCCGCGTGCCAAATTTCGGTGGGGCACGCTCGTTTTACTCATCGCGCTACGCTGCTACGCCCTCGCGGCGGTGGGCATCGCGCTATACGCGTTTATTCGAGCGGTCCGCTAGCGCGCCGGCGATCCGAACGATGTACGCCTCACGCCGTTCATACGTCGACCTACGCAAAAGCGGCGACCGCCCCGCGATCGCCGCTCGTACGTAATCCGGCTTAACTTAGCGTGTGGCGACCGCCGGCTCACGCTCCGTCACGCCCAAATTCTCCGCCATCCGCTTACCGAAACTCGGATCGACTTTGGTGAATATGGCGATCGCACGTTGCCGAATCGGCGGCGGTACGGTTTGCATATGCGTGGTGATCGTTTTTACCAGACGATCTTGTCCGTCGGCACCGATGGTGTGCCAGAACATCGTCGCTTGTGTATAATCGTCGTTCTTGCGATCCGTCTGCGCGTAACGCCCGGTCGCTTCTTTTAGGGCGTAGGCCGGCTCCATGAACGCGGCGTCGGCCACGGGTCCACCGTGACTGTTGGGTGCGTAATTAACGCGCGCTCCGTCGTTGTCTCCGGCCGCCATCGCACCGTCGCGCTGATACGGATTGTCGACCGTTGTGCCCTTAGCCGTATTTACCGGTAACTGCTCGTAATTCGCTCCAAGGCGATAGCGATGCGCATCAGGATATGCGAACAGCCGGCCCTGCAGCATCTTGTCCGGCGATATGTAGATTCCCGGGACGAGATTCGATGGAGCGAAGGCCAGCGATTCGACTTCAGCGGCGTAATTGACGGGGTTGCGATCGAGCACCATCCGACCGACCGGAATCAGCGGATAATCGGCGTGCAGCAGCACTTTGGTGATGTCGAACGGGTCGTACTCGTAACTGAACGCTTCTTCGTAGGGCATGATCTGCACCGACATTTTCCAGGCCGTCGGCGTGCCGCCATCGATCCGATTGAACAAGCTCTGCGTGAATGAATCGAGTTTCTCTTCGTCGGCGCGAATTTGTCCGGCTGCGGCGTCGGTCAGTGTTTTGATGCCTTGTTCGGAATGAAGGTGGAACTTCACCCAGAATTTTTCGCCGGCTTCGTTGTACCACATGAATGTGTGCGAGCCGTAGCCGTTCATGTACTCGTAGCCGGCCGGAATGCCGCGGTCGCCCATGAGCCAAAGCACTTGATGGATCGATTCCGGGGAAAGTGTCCAAAAGTCCCATTGCATCGCGTGATCGCGCAGGTGCGTTTGCGGGTCGCGTTTTTGCGAATGAATGAAATCGGGAAATTTTAGTGGGTCGCGTAGAAAGAAGATCGGCGTGTCATTTCCCACGAGATCCCAGTTGCCGTCCTCGGTATAGTATTTCATCGCGAAGCCGCGTAAGTCGCGATACGCATCGGCGCCACCGCTTTCGACCGCGACATGGGAAAACCGTACGGCCAGCTGCGTTTTCTTGCCGACGCCGTTGAACAGCTTCGCTTTGGTATACTTGGACATGTCGTGTTCGAGCTCGAAATACCCAAACGCGCCGGCACCCTTGGCATGCACCACTCGCTCGGGGACACGCTCGCGGTTGAAGTGCGCGTTTTTTTCCAGCAGCCAGGTGTCTTCCAGCAGGAGCGGGCCCTTCGGGCCGGCCGATAACGAATTCTCGTTCGACGCGACAGGCGCCCCGTTGCGGAGCGTTAGCCGGCCCGGTTGGCCGTCGCTAGGCCATGCGTTCTTACCGAATCCGTTGGCGTTTTCGGCGGTGATCGGGGCGTCCGTTCCGGGCGGTTTCGCCGCGCCGCCCAGTTGGTTCGGTGGACCTGCGGCTTCGATCGGCGGGGTCACGCCGCCGGGGGCGAATGACGCCACACCATGGGCACTCGATCCGTTTAATTTCTTATCGTTCATATATTGGAACTTTCCGTAAGCGGTTGGCGTCGGTCGTCGTCATGGGGAAGACCTACGCGTTATCGGCTTCTACCCACAAGACCGGCAATCGATGATGCGAAGCATCAGATTGCCGACCTTCTCGTGACGTTGATCGAGAAGTTGAAGAGAGCTACACTCTTGCGAAGGCCTCACCGCTCGAGAACCGGATGGAGCTGATGGCCGCAAACGATCTGAGGCAGGAAAATCGCTAACTTCTAGGCAGCAAAGGCTTAGCTTCGATAGTGCTTAACGGAGACCGGCAGATCAGCCGGCACATGGCGCACGTGTTTGCGGAGCGCTTCAACGTCTCGCACGCACTCTTCCGTAACAGTACTTTCTTCGAACCGAAGCGGTCACAGATAAGCGCAGACGCGGCCCTTTCGCCTACGATGTTGCGGCGATTTTTGTGCCGGCTTGGCTTGGGCGGAGCGCAACGCGGCGTAAATGGTCGACCACCGACGCCAGCACGACCCGGCATGTTCGCGTCGCGACCAGCGCCCACATCAGTGCGAGCAACAGCAACAGCGCCAGTGACGTGACGCCGAAAATATGGGCGTGCGTTTGAACGAACAACGCGTCGGTACCGGCGGTCAGTACGCCGACCGGAAACGTGAACGCCCACCAACTCAGATTAAAGGGCAGACGACGCTGCATTGCGCGAATGGTCATCGCCAGCGCCATCGTTAGCCAGTACATGGCGAAGCCCCACACCAGGACGCCATAGGCAAGACCGGCGGTTGTCAGGCCGCTGCCGAATTCGGGCCAGATCGTTTGCGCGGCTCCACCCAGGGCAAGAATGCCGGCAATCGACTGACCGAGCGGCCCGACAACGAGCCACATCGTCGTCACCAGCGCGCCCGGCGGCACTTTGTGCAGCGTTAGCCGGCTGTAGAAGAGCACGATGATGATCGCCGCCAACACCATGCCCATGCCCAGCAATCCGTAGCCGACGGCCAACATGTCGCCCCGAATCGCTTGCGGCCAGGTAGAACTGAGCAGCGCTGCCGGCACCGATGCGACAATCGGTGGAACGACGGGAAGCAGCCAGCTGGCATACATCTTCTCCGGCGTTACTTCGTGGTGCGTGAACATGAGATACGGCACGATGAACGCACTCGTGACGCTGCCGATGACGCCCGCCACGAACAGTATCTGCGCGGCAGCGACGCAGACGTCGAGCGGCAAGAACGCGGCGCCGATCTTTAAGAAGCCGACCGCGACCGTAAAGCACGCCATCGGCGGCGCGCCCAACAGCTGCGCCTGCACCGGATCTTGCAGTGTCGTCTGGATACCTTCGGGAGCACGCAGCATGCTTGTCAGCGCTAACAGCGCGAACAACGCGAATAGCAACGTAGCGGCGCTCCATAATCCGATACCGATCTGGCGGCCAAAGGGGATCGGCACCGGTGCGCTTACCGCGCAGATCGCGAGAATGCCGGTGCCCATGATGCTCGTGAACCAAGCCGGCCCCACTTGCGCGCGGCCCAAAACGGCGAGGTCGAAAAACCGGCGTGCGACACGCGCCGCTCCATGCTCCATAACGCCATTGTAGGTCGGCGCGGATTATAAGTCCAATTAGGCTTGCTATGATGTATCCAAATAAATGCTTATAAGCCAAGATGACGTTCAATCTGATTCAGCTTCAAACGTTTCACCGACTCGCAGGGGAAGGGAGTTACACCCGCACGGCCGAGCTGCTGCACGTCACGCAACCGGCGGTTACGCAGCACGTGCGCGCATTGCAGGAGCATTTCTCCGTCCAGCTCGTCGATCTGGTCGGTCGCCGGACAGTACTGACCGAGGCCGGCCGCTTCTTGGCCGCGCGGGCTGAGCTATTGCTCGGCAACGTTGCAGCGCTCGAACGCGAGATGCGCGAGTTCGCTGACGTTCGAGCGGGAGAACTGCGGATCGGTGCAACCGTTAGCATCGGCACTTACACGTTGCCCGCGCTCGTGGCGCAATTCCGCGTACAGCATGCGGCGATCAAACTGCGGGTTGAAGTCGCCAATACGCGCGAGATCGCGCTGGCGGTCAAAGCCGGTCGCATCAGCCTCGCGCTCGTCGAAGGCCCGCTCGCGGACGACGATCTCGATATTCGTGCGTATGCCGATGACGAACTCATTTTGATCGCCGCGCCCGGTCACCGCTTTGTCGGCCGCCGGCGCGCTGTGAAGGCTCGCGAACTCGAAGCGATCCCGTTTGTTTCTCGCGAGGAAGGTTCGGGAACGCGTACCCAAGTGCAAGCAGCACTCTCAGCCTTGAACGTCGTTCCCGACATCGTTTTGACGCTGCCGACGGGCGAAGGAATCGTGCGGGCCGTCGAACTCGGCGTCGGCGTTGCGATCGTTTCCAAGCTGGTCGCCGCAGCACCGCTGCGTGACGGTCGCGTCAACGCGGTGCCCTTGCACGATCTTTCGTTTCGGCGGACGCTCCGCGTCGCGCGGTTGCGGCGGCAGACGCCGTCCCCGGCGGCACTGGCGTTCGCGGCGCTTCTGAACTTGCCCGAAGTTTAGCTCTGCGCGGCCGCCGCATGCACCAAAAACTCCGTTTGCGGCGCGACGCCGCCCGCGAGCGTTTGGTACACAACGCAATACCGTTCGGTTAATTTGCGTAATGTGGCGACCTGATCCGGTGTCGCATCGGTATCGAGATCGAAGGTCAGCCGGATGCCCGTGAAACCGACGGGCGCGGCCCGATCGACGCCCAAGGTGCCGCGAAAGTCGAGGTCGCCGGCGGCGCGCACGATACCGCCTCGAATGGCAATTCCGGTGGCCGTCGCCACGGCGCGCAAGGTGACGCCGGCGCATGCCACGAGTGCTTGCAGAAGCATATCACCCGAACATGCCAGCATGCCGTCGCCGCCGGTCGCCGGGTGTAGACCGGCCGTAACGAGCGCGCGACCCGTTTCAACACTGCAGCTCAAACCGTCGGGATCGTCGAGCCGCCCCTCGGCGCGTAGCGTAATCATGGCAGCGCCCGGGTCGGCGCGATACTGATCTTTGAGCGGCGCTTGCACGAGGCGCAGTGTTTCGGCATTCATAGGCGCGTATTTCGCCGGCCCACCGACTGCTTCCGGTGCCGTCTGCCAAGCCGCGCCACGCGGAAATTGCGCGAAGGGAGTGGGAGGGCGGCGCGAGCGTCGGTAGCTAACATCGCGACGCGCGCCTCTCGACCGGAGTTTGCCTTGCGTTCGTATCACTATATTGCCCTGCTGGGCCTGTGTCTGTTCGCCCGCCCCGCGGCGGCAGAGCCGGCGCGCACGCCCGCGGCGACGCCGTTTGCGGCGCTACACTGGCGGCTGATCGGTCCGTTCCGGGGCGGCCGAACCGTCGCCGTGGCAGGCGTTTCGGCGCGGCCCGGTACGTTTTACATGGCGCCCAATAACGGAGGCGTCTGGAAATCGGACGACTACGGCCGCACGTGGAACCCCATCTTCGACGGTCAGAGCAGCGGTTCGATCGGCGCGCTCGCGGTCGCTGATTCGAATCCGAACGTTATTTATGCCGGCAGCGGCGAAGGGCTGCGGCGACCCGATCTGTCGACCGGCGACGGCATGTACCGCTCGAACGATGCGGGGAAAACCTGGCTGCATCAAGGCTTGCGCGATGGTCAGCAGATCGCGGCGATCGCCGTCGATCCGCGCAACGCCCAGCGGCTGTATGTCGCCGTACTGGGCCACCCGTTCGGGCCCAACGCAGAACGGGGACTCTATCGCTCGATCGACGGCGGCGCAACGTACCACAAGATTCTTGGGACGGGCGAAGACCAAGGCGCAGTCAGCGTCGTCATCGATCCACGGCACCCCGACACCGTCTATGCCGCGTTGTGGGCTTCGCGCAACGGCCCGTGGAACTTGACCCAAGTTTACGAACAGCATCAGCATAGCGGGCTCTACAAATCGGTCGACGGCGGCGACACCTGGACACAGCTCACGACCGGTCTGCCGCGCGCGGTCGGCCACATCGGCATCGCCGTTGCCGGCAGCGATTCGAATCGCGTCTACGCGCTCGTCGAAGAACCCGGCGATGCGTGTGGTATCTTTCGTTCCGACAACG
This sequence comes from Candidatus Velthaea sp., assembly GCA_965214335.1. Lineage (GTDB taxonomy): Bacteria > Vulcanimicrobiota > Vulcanimicrobiia > Vulcanimicrobiales > Vulcanimicrobiaceae > Velthaea. The sequence continues at coordinate 58,998 of CBDCBO010000003.1, forward strand.
CCGGCGCAACGTGGACGCAGACCACGAGCGAGTCGCGCGTTTGCGGACGGGCCGAAGACTTCGCCGGCATCACCGTCGATCCTCAACAGCGCGACATCGTGTACAGCGCAAATACGACGACGTACCGTTCGATCGATGCGGGCAAAACGTGGACCGGCATCAAGGGCGCGCCCGGCGGCGATGATTATCACACGGTGTGGATCGACCCCGCGAACCCCAAGATCATTCTGCTGGGCGTCGATCAAGGCGCAACGCTGTCCACCAACGGCGGCGTCACCTGGAGCAGTTGGTACAATCAACCGACGGCCCAGTTTTATCACGTCATAACCGATGACCGATTTCCGTACCGCGTCTTCGGCGGTCAACAAGAAAGCGGCAGCGCCGAAGTGTGGAGCCGGGGCAACGATGGCGCGATCACGTTTCGCGAGTTTCATCCCGTCGGCACCGAAGAATACGGCTACGTGGCCCCCGACCCGCTGCATCCGTGGCGTATTTACGGCGGCAAGGCGACGGTGTACGACGAGCGGACCGGACAAACGCGCGACGTTTCGCCGACTTACGATCGCACGCGTTTTCGTTTCGACCGCACGAATCCGTTAGTTTGGAATCGCGTCGACGGTCGGACATTGTATCTCGGGCTTAACGTTGTTTTCGCGACCCGCGACGGCGGTCGAACGTGGCAGCAGATCAGTCCCGATCTTACCCGCGCGCGGCCCGGCCAGCCGCCGACGCTCGCGCACTTCAATACCGATGATCCGCACGCCGGCCGCCATCGCGGTGTCATCTATAGCTTGGCGCCCTCGTATGTCGATCGGCGTCTGCTGTGGGCCGGCACGGATGACGGCCTCGTGTGGATCACGCGCGACGGCGGCGCACACTGGCGCAACGTCACGCCGCCCGGCCTGACGGCGTGGAGCCGGGTGACCCAAATTGATGGTTCGCACGAAGATCGCTTGACGGCCTATGTTGCCGTCAGCCGGCAGCGATTGAACGATCTGCACCCAATGATCTTTCGGACGCGCGATGGCGGCATGACGTGGCAATCGATAACGGCCGGCCTGCCGGCAACCGAACCAGTCAATACCGTGCGCGAAGATGGTAAGCGCCGCGGTGTCTTGTTCGCCGGCACGGAAAAGACGGTATACGTTTCGTTCGACGATGGTGCACGCTGGCAATCGCTGCAAGGCGACCTGCCGGCCACCTCGATTCGCGATCTCGTCGTGCACGGTGACGATGTTGTCGTCGGCACGCACGGGCGGTCATTTTGGATTCTCGACGACATCGAACCACTGCGCCAGCAGGCCGCTGCGGCCGGCAGCACAGGCGTGCGATTCTTCGCCCCGGCGGCGGCCTATCGCGTGCGCGACAACACCAATCCGGACACGCCGCTGCCGCCCGAAGAACCCGTCGGACAAAATCCACCTGCCGGTGCGATCCTCGACTACACGCTGGGCTCGCCGGTCCGCGGTCCGGTTCGCATCACCATCACCGATGCGGCCGGCGCGCTGGTCCGAACCTTTGCCAGCAGTGATGTTGCGCCGCCGATCGATCCCGAGATCGACGTGCCGACCTACTGGCTGCGTCCGGCGCCGATCCCGCCCGCGACGCCGGGCGATCACCGCTTCGTGTGGGATCTGCATGCGATGTCGCCGCACGCACTCGAAAGCGGCTATCCGATCGCGGCGATCGTCCACGACACGCCGCGTGAACCGCGCGGCATCCTGGTGTTACCCGGGACATATACGGTGGCACTGACGGTTGGCGGCCGAACGTTGCGCCAAAAACTTATCGTCCGGATGGATCCGCGGGTGGAAACGTCGCGTGCGGACCTGCGGGCGCAGCATGCACTGGGTGAACTCGCGGTCGCGGGAATCAACCGCTCCTACGCGCTGTACCAACGAGCGCGGCAGCACCACGACCGGCGCAACGCCACCCGCTTTGGCCGCCTCAACGCCCAACTGACGCAGATGCTGGAAACGACGCAAAGCGCGGACGCCGGGCCGACCGTCGCTGCGGCGAGCACCGTCGCGCGGTTACTCGCCGATCTCGGCGGCGGCGCGCGCTCGCCGGTCGACCTGCCATCGGGCGACGAGCCGTGAGGGGTTATTCTTGCGAGCCGATTTCGAGCACGACGTTGCCGATGCCGGCGGCCTCGACCGCTTCATGCGCCGCAACGACACGCGCCAATGGAAAGCGGCGAATGTCGCCGTGATCGAGCGCATTGGCGCGGACGAGCGCGGTGATGCCCGCGATCGCCGCGGCGCGTTCGGCCGGCCGCAACTCATACACGATGAAGAATCGCAGCGTGGTGCTCCAGCGAATGAACGCCTGCGGTATCGAAAATGTCGGGCCACTCGAACCGTAAACGATGGCTTTGCCGTGTTCGGCCAGCAGATCCGGATATGACAGTGCGTTCGCGGCAAGGTCGACTTCGATGATCCGGTCGACGCGCCGGCCGCCGGTGAGCGCGTCGATACGCGCGGCGCGATCTTGGGTCCGATAATCGATGATGTGGTCGGCGCCGGCGCGGCGTGCATAGGCCGCTTTCTGCGCCGAGCTGACGGTGGCGATGACCGTTGCCCCGGCCGCTTTGGCGAACTGGATGGCGTAGAAAGAGACGGCGCCCGCGCCGCCTTGCACGAGTAGCGTTTGGCCCTCGACCGGCCCATCGAGGTGGATCGCGTGATATGCCGTCAGCGCGGGGATGCCGAACGACGCGGCTTGGGCGAAGCCGGCCGACTCCGGCAGCGGCACCGCGCAGTCGCTCGGCACGACGCAATACTCGGCCGCGGTTCCGTCCGGTCGCTGCCACTGCGCGTTGTAGAGCCACACCCGTTCGCCGATCCGCTCCGCCGCCACACCCTCGCCGGTGGCATCGATCGTACCGGCGCCGTCGCTATGCGGGATAACGCGCGGAAATTCCAGCGGCGAGCCGGCCGGCGCCGCGCCGCGTCGCTTGACATCCGATGGATTGATTCCCGACGCTGCGATGCGTACGCGGACTTCGCCGGCGCCGGGCTCGGGCATCGGTATCTCGCGCAGCCGCAGGACGTCGACGGCGGGTCCGGTCTGAGTCATGACAACGGCTTGCATGTGCGTGTTAACGGCCGCCGGCGATAGCCGGTTGCGGTGACGATTCGCCGTAGCATCGGCACGATTCGACCGCCGGCGATGGTAAGCCGCACCGGCGCCATCTTCAGGATGCGCCGGAATGCATGACGTGAAGCGCTTTGGAGCAGAGGAACGGCCGTGGGGCGCGAAGGTAGTCGCGCGACTATACATAGCTTGAGGAGACGCGTTGAAATTTGTCCCGGTGTTCTTGTTCGCGCTACTGTTGTCCGTGGCGCCCTTCGCGCTGCGGGCGGCCGACGTCACCCGACCGGCTGCGCCGTTTGCCGCTAAACTCAGCTGGCGCAGCATCGGGCCGTTCATCGGTGGCCGGGTTGTCGCGATCGCGGGTGTACCCAGCGACCCCAACGTCTTCTATTACGGCGGCGTGCAAGGCGGAGTTTGGCGCAGCACCGACTACGGGAACGAGTGGACGAACATTAGCGACGGGAAGCTACCGGGAACGGCGCAAAGCATCGGCGCGCTCGCGGTTGCACCCTCGAATGCACGGGTCATCTATGCCGGCAGCGGCGAGCGCGATCTGCGCGGCGACGTCGATACCGGCGAAGGCATCTACCGCACCACCAACGCCGGGAAAAGCTGGCGGTATGCCGGCTTGCGCGACACGCACACGACCACCGGCTTGGCGATCGATCCGCACGATTCCAACGTTGTCTATGCCGCGTCGATGGGCCATGTCTTTACCTCGAACGCCGAACGCGGCGTCTTTAAGACGATCGACGGCGGAACGTCGTGGAAGAAGGTGCTGTTCGTCGACAGCGGCACCGGCGCAATCGATCTGGTGATGGATCCGACCAATCCGCGCGTTCTTTACGCCGCGATGTGGCAGGCGCAGCGAGTGCCTTGGAAGCTGACCAGCGGCGGCCCGGGAAGCGGGCTGTATAAGACCGTGGACGGCGGGGCGCATTGGAACAATATCTCGAAGCATCCGGGCTTCGCCGGCGGCATTCTCGGGCGCATCGGCGTCGCCGTCGCAGCGAGCGACCCGCACGTCGTGTATGCCATCGTTCAGGCGCACGACGGCGGTGTCTTTCGGTCGCGGGACGGTGGGGCCAGTTGGAAGCGCGTGAACGCGCAAATGAAATTACGCCAGCGCGCCTTTTACTACATGAGTATCTTCGTCGACCCGACGAACGCGCGGGTGGCGTACGCGCCCGAAGTCGACGACGTTTTCAAAACCACCGACGCCGGCGTTACCTGGAAATCACTCTTTTCGGGAGCCTATCACGGCGATCACCATATTCTTTGGATCAATCCGCATAATCCCAAGATCATGCTCGAGGGCGATGACGGCGGTGCCACGGTCACGACGGATGGCGGCAAAACGTGGAGCAGTGAAGACAATCAGCCGACCGGTCAGTTTTATCACGTCGCGCTCGACGGGCAATTTCCCTATCACGTGTATGGCGCGTCGCAAGATGAAGGTGCGTATGAAGGACCCAGTGCGACCGCCACCGGCGCGATCGGCCTGGGCGATTGGCATGCTGTCGCCGCCGGCGAAAGCACGTTTGTGGCGCCCGATCCGACCGACCCGAACGTCACCTATGGCAGCGGCTATTATAGTTCGCTGATCCGCCAGAATAACGCGGCCGGCGAAACGCACAACGACAGTCCGTGGGTCACCTACCTTTCCGGTGCGCCGGCAAGCGAAACGCGGTATCGGTTCGGTTGGACGCACCCGATCTTTTTCTCGCCGGCCAACAATCATGAATTACTCACCGCGGCGCAGTGCGTTTTCTCGAGCCTCGATAACGGACGAACCTGGAAGGTGATCAGCCCCGATTTGACGCGCGACGACAAACGGACCGAAGGTCCGAGCGGCGGTCCGGTCGACCTCGACCAAACCGGTGCCGAAACATTTCCCGACATCGCGTCGCTCGCCGTATCGCCGTTGAATGCGGACGTGATGTGGTCGGGTTCAGCGGACGGCTTGGTGCATATCACGAGCGATCACGGTGCGCACTGGGCGCTCGTGACGCCGCCGCAGTTGCCGCAGTGGGCCCAAATCACGTCGATCGAACCGTCGCACACGGCAGTCGGAACGGCCTACTTGACCGCATCGCGGTACATGTGGGACGACTTTCATCCGTACGTCTATATGACGACTGATTCGGGTGCCCATTGGTCGCCGATGACGCACGGACTCCCTGCCGGCCAGTATGCGTTTGTCGTGCGCGAAGATCCACGCGAACCGCGCTTGCTCTTCGCCGGAACGCGCGACACCGTATTCGTCAGCTTTAACGGTGGAGCCGGCTGGGAGCCGCTCGGGCTCAATTTGCCGGGCGCTCAGGTGCGCGACTTGGCCATCAACGTGCGCCAAGGGCAAGTTGTCGCGGCCACGCACGGCCGGGCGTTCTGGATCCTCGACGACCTCGCACTGCTCGAACAACTCGCTCGCGACCAACGGCCGGCGCGCACCGACGCATTCATCTTTGCACCGGAAACGGCATGGTTGACGCATTCGTATACCGCGGCCGGCGAACCGCCGGCGGACGCCGGAAAAAATCCGGGTTACGGCGCAAGCATCTATCTTTCCGTGCCGGCGAGCTACGCCGGCCGGACTCCCGTCACGCTTTCATTCGAAGATGCGCACGGAACGCCGATTCGCAGCTTCCATCTGCATCTCAAACCGAAGCACGCGAAGCCGGTGCCGGCCGAAATTCGCTACGAGATGAGCACCGTCGAACAACGGGCACTCGACCTCACCGATCTCACGAGCATCTCACCGGGCATGAATCATTTCGTTTGGGATATGCGCGAGGCGCCGGCGACCGAAGTGATCGGCTTCAAGGAGCCGACCACCGATGACTTCAGTGCAAGTGTCAATGGGCCGACGATCGTGCCCGGCACGTATACCGTCGTGCTGCAGTACGGCGATACGATGCACACGCAGCACTTCACGGTGCAACTGGATCCACGCTTACATGCGACCGCCGACGATCTCAACGCACGTCTCGAGCTCGAAACGAACGTGCACGCGACGCTCGACAAACTGAATACGACCTTAAATGCCGCGTTGACCGCCGCCCACCGCGGCCCGAGTGCGAAGCGCCCGCAGCTGCAAAGCGAGATTGCGCGACTGGTGCTGCTCGACATCCACTCCAGTGAGGGCGACGTGCTGCACGAAACGAAGCTGCGCGAACATCTCGCGTTTTTGGCCAACGAATTAGAATTAGCGTACGAACGGCCGACTGCGGCCGAGTATGCGACGTACGACGACCTGCGAGCGCAAGCCGAGCGGGGAGAAGCGCGCTTAACGGCTTTGCTGGCCGGGCGATGATCGCGAACCTGTCTTAGGGGAGGGAGCAGGCTCGAGGTGAACCCAGGCGTGAAGGAGCCGCTCGCGCAGGCAGGCGCGTGGCGGCTGCAATCGCAGGGCGGAGACGTAAATGCTTTCGAGATTATTTATGCGTTCGGTTGTCGGGCGCATTGCGCTGGCGGCGGCGTGCGGCGTGGCGTTGCTTTACGTCGCCGCGTCGAAGCCGGCGTTGTCGCAAGCGCGGGCGGTCATTGGGTGGGCATCGGTCGGGCCGTCGTCGGTGTCGGGTTGGTCGGGCAAGATTAACGCCTTCGCCTACGAGCGAGCGAATCCGAAGGTGATGTACATCGCGGGCGGGTGGGGGAACACCCCGCGCGAGTCGCCGTCCGAGGCCGGCATATATCGCACCACCGACGGTGGTTTACACTGGACCGCGATCGACTCGGGCTTGACGAACGTGGACGGAACGATATCATCGACCGTCAACGGACTTTGGCTGGACCAAGCCGACCCGAGCATCGTTCTGGCGTCGACGGAGTTCGGCGGGACCTTCCGTTCGACCAACGGCGGCGCCACGTGGTCGAACGTCGACCGCAGCGAAGCAACGCAGTTCGCCCAGGTTGGAACGACGCTTTACTTAGCCACGTTACGCGGCGTTATCAGCTCGTCCGACACCGGGGCGACCTGGACGGTTGCCCTTTCCGTACCGGGCGGCGCGACGACCGTCGTCACGGCCGGCGGCGCGACGTTCGCCGGCAGCACCGCAGGTGATGTGTACGCGCTCGCCGGCGGCCGCTGGACAAAGCTTGGGCATCCCGGTACGGGGCCCGTGCACGATTTAGCGGTCGACCCGTTCAAACCAACGACGATCTATGCCAATGTAGACGACAAGACTGCATGGAATCAGGATCTTTACGCCTCGCTCGACGGCGCGAAGACCTGGACGCGCGTGAATGGGAATTGGTCGCTCGGATCGCAAGCGATCGCTTTTAGCTTAGTGGTGCCGCATCGCATCTATCTCGGCGACGACGGCTCGGGGACCATCTTTCACTTTACCGCCGACGGCGCGAACCGTGCCGCGCTCGTACCTGGTGTCCGGTTGGGCGGCGTCGATATGCGCTATATCATTCCGGTTGCCGGTGCTTCCAAATCCGACGACGCCTGCTATGCGCTCATGGATCAAGGGTTGTTCTTCGGTGCGCACTGCAGTTCGGGCAGTGCCCCAAGTCTGGACAAAACGGTGGCGAAATCGCTTGCGTACGACATCGCACCGGGCGCGCACGGCGTGAATTTGCTCGTTCCGTTGCAAGACATGGGTACGGGCTTGAGCACCAACTCGGGTGCTGCCTGGACGCAACTCAATAACACCGGCGAGGGTGCTGAGGCAACGCTCGATCCGTTCCAGCCGGCTGCGTGCTACATGGCGCATCCCGATAACGGTTTGTATGTTTCGACCAACGGCTGTGCCTCGTTGTCGTATGTTTACAGCGCCGGCATTTCATCGCTCGCATTCGTGCCGAATTCGACGAAGATCTATGCCGTGGTAAATCCGGACGCGGCCGGAGCGCAGGTCTCGGCCAGCACCAATGGCGGTCGCGCCTGGACCGCGACGGGATGGAAATTCACGTATCCGTACGCTGTCGTCGTATCGCCGAAAAATGCCGGCGATATCCTCGTCGCGAGCGGAACGCCGTCGAGTCCGCCGCAGCTGGCCTATTCGCACGACGGAGGAAAAACGTTTGCGGCGGCAACCGGCTTGCCGACCCGCGCGGCGGCGGTCCTCGGTCTCGACTATCCCGTGCACCGGTTGTTTGCGGCATTCGATCCGCAGGTGCCGACGACCGTGCTGCTGATCGATCACGATCCCGCGACCGATAACATCCTCATGTATCGAAGCATCGATGATGGCCGGACGTTCAGCCACGTCAGTACGCTGGTGCAACCGCAACCGCCGCGTCCGTGGCCGCACCTGTTCGTTCCCAACCGGGGCGAACATCCGGTTCCTGAGATTCCGTACTATGCAACGCGTTTCTTCGGCAATCGTATCAAATTCAATCCCGACGCACCGGCCAAAACCGTGCCCACGGTGGTGCTCACGACCCGCTTTGGCGCCTTCGCCTCAGCCGATATCGGCGGCAGTTGGAAGCGCTTGGACATGGCGACGATCGCTCACCATTTTATCGGCTTAGCTTGGGACAAAGGCTACGTCTATTTAGCTTCGTTCGGGCAAGGCATACTAAAGAGTAGCGCCCCGCTGCAATAATTTCCGCGATTCATGGCTTGACAGCCGGTTTGCCGGCCGGCTGTGATTGGCCGGCGACCCGCGGATCGATGCCGGCCGGCTGTTCGGTGATTTTTCGAATGCTGCTCGGAGCAACGGTCTGAACGTTCCCGGCGGCTACTTTGGTAAATTCGGCGCCGAGCAGTAAGATGATGGCGGAATAGTAGATCCAAAGAAGTCCGACGAGAATCGAACCGGCCGCTCCATAGGCCGACGCCACACCCGCGACGGCAAGATAAATCGAAATAAGGGCTTCACCGATGACGAACAGCACGGCCGTTACGGCGGCGCCGAACCAAACATCACGCCATGCGATCTTCACATCCGGCAAGACTTTATAGATCAGCGCGAACATGACGGTAACGAGCAGCAGCGTTACGATTTGTCCCGCGATCGTCAGTAGTGTCCGGTTCCCGACGAGCGGTATTTGCGCTAGGTGGGCGCCGATAAAAGCGATGCTGGCATTGGCGATGAACGTCGCGAGCAGCAGAAAGCCGACGACGAGGATCATGCCGAACGACGCGAGCCGATCGCGCACCATCTGCTTCCAGCCGCCCTTGGTCGCCTCGACATGCCAAATGGCATTGAGCGAATCTTGCAACGACGAGAAGAGCGCCGTCGCGCCGAATAAGAACGCCAACCACCCAACGATCTGGGCGATGATGCTTTGGCGCGGCTTATTGAACGACGCGGCGACGAGCTGCCGAACCGAATCGGCGGTGCCTTTACCGGCCGACTGACTAATTTGGTTGAGCAACGCGTCTTCGGCCAACCGGTGTCCATGTCCACCGTTTTGCGTGCCCAGCACCCAGCCGACGATCGCGATGAGCACGATGAGCAAGGGAGCAATGGAGAAGATCGATGAGAACGCGATCGATGAGGCCAGCCGCACGGCTTTATCTTCATTGAACGCAGTAAACGTGTTTTTGAGCAACGCAACGTTAATCGCCACGATTGCCTCCAACACCGGTTGCGGCCGGCCGGCTCGGCGGACAGAGTTTGTGCCGGCCGGCGGGACCAGGGCCGCCCTGCGGCGGCAGCGGCGGACATCGCCGATCGGCCCGGGCGCTGTGTATCGTTATACTCACGCCAGCCGTTGTACCCGAACTCCGCACCGCCAACAGCGTTTGCGCAAAAGAGCATAGTCGCCCAGGCCAGGCGACGTTTCGAGATCGCCCGACCGCTGATGCTGCGACGATCAAAAAGCGAAGGTTTGGTACTGCTCCCGATCGATTGCCGCTTCGGCATCCGATAAGATCGGGTTGAAGCGCAGCAGATAGCGCTGTGCATCGCTGAGCTGTTCCCATGTCGTGCGGCCGATGCGGATCGCAACTTCCGGCCGCAGCAGCCAGCGCCGCGAATAGCCGATAACGATCATGGGCCGCGGTTCCGTCGTCGTGTTGGGCGTGCCGCGGTGCAATCCACGCACGTCGCGGATGAGAACGTCGCCCACCCGCATCGCGACCGGCTCGAGTGCCACCTCGCCACGTTGCAAACGCGCAAGACCAGCCGCTTTGGGCTCCCGATGCGTTCCCCGCGCGATCTCGGTCGGACCGTTCGCTGCGTCGACATCGACGAGCGGAAAATTGACCGCAAGCTGATACGGCGGTGTTTCCGAGTCGAGCTCGGGGAAAAGCGGTAACGCGTCGCGGTGAATGTCTTGGTGCGTCGAACCCAACAACGGCGTATCCGACGCCAACTGACACATCCACATATCGTCGCCGATCAGCAGCCGGCAGACCTTGAGGATATCCGGGTCCGCGTAAAAGTGCGGGTCGGCAAACGGCTCGCCGAACGGCAAGGTAACGTAATATCGGGCGCTGCCGCGATTTTGTTCGGTCCCCTGCGTGTCGACATGGCGTGCGAGCAACGGCTCGAAGGCCTGTCGCCAACGGGCAATGGCAGCCGGATCGAAATGCCGTTCGAGCAAGACGAAGCCGTCGCGCCGAAACTGCTCGGCGTAGGCCTCGAGTTGTTCTGCACTCGAGCGCGGTTCGCCAATCCGCGCATGCTCGACCGTCCCAACCCCTGCGTCATGCATCGCTCACCTCGTCAACGTCCCATTGCTTTGCGTTATGGTGTTGCCGGTAGTGTTTTGCGATCGTGCGCGCACCCCTCGCGCCGGACGATCGGCCGTGCGACAGGCGGCATGCCGGCGCCGAGCCCTGGGTACGAACGGTGTATGCGAATCGAAACGAGCGAAGGCAAGGGCAACGCGTCAGCGGCAGCGTTCGTGCCCCCGTCGGCTTCACTGGAAAGCTTACGCGCCGCTGCCGCCGGCTGCCAAGGCTGCGATCTCTTTCGCTATGCAACGCAAACCGTCTTTGGCGAGGGGCCGCGCGATGCGGCGCTGATGTTTGTCGGCGAGCAGCCCGGAGATGCCGAAGATCGCGCCGGCCGCCCGTTCGTCGGGCCGGCTGGGAAGCTTCTGCACGCTGCGATGATCGAAGCCGGCATTGCACCTGACCGCGCGTACATCACCAACACGGTCAAGCATTTTAAATTTATCGAACGCGGCAAGCGACGGATTCACGCCACGCCGAAACGGATTGAGATCGTCGCCTGTGTACCCTGGCTCGAGTCAGAGATCGAAACGATCGAGCCGGCGCTCGTCGTCGCGCTCGGCGCGACGGCCGCGCAGGCGTTTTTTGGTCCGTCGTTTCGCTTGACGAAGCACCGCGGCGAGGTCTTGAGCGCACCGTTGCACGCGCGCGTCTTGTCCACGCTCCATCCGGCTTCAATTCTGCGCGCCACCGATGCGGTCGCGCGGGCCGACCAACGAGCCGTACTCGTCGACGACCTCCGCGTTGCCGCCGCTGCCGTGAACGCAACGTCATGAGACGTACTCAGACAAAAGCGACCGGCCGCGCGGCGACCATCCGGCCCGCATCGAACGCTTCGTTCAAAGCGGCTTGATCGTTGAAGCCCATAATTCCGACGCGGAGCGCCTGCGCGGGATGAAACGCCCGAATTCTGACCCTGCGCTTGTCGGATCGTTGGCCCGCTTCGACGGCAGCATTTACCCGCTGCGCGGCTTGAAAATCGAGATCTAAAATGCGTTGCTGCATCATCGAAAAGCAACCCAGGAGAATCTCGGCCAGATTCGAGCTTGGGTGAGCGGCGGGCCGAACATCCGCGGCCGGATCGGGATCGACGTACACGATCGAGATCTCGTCCGCTCCGGCGTCGATAGCCTGCCCGATCGGTGTGTTGTTGGTAACACCGCCGTCGACGTAGTACCACAGATCGTTCGAGCCTAGTACGCGTAAGGCTACCGGAGCAAAAGCGGCTGGTATCGCGCCGGATGCCCGAACGGTTTCCGCGAATGCCGCCGCATCGTACGGTCGCGCAGCCGGTGCCTGTTGCACGAAGTGTTTCTCGGCTGCTCGATACGCGTCGCTCGTCGGCGGAAAACGATAGAACACCTCGGACGTTTGACGCGTTAGGTTCGTGGCGCTGGTAATGAGGATCCGTTCGACGGCATCGAGCGCTAACGCTTGGCTTAACAGGCGCTGAGCGCCGGTCTCGTCGAGCGCGCCAACGATCGTTGTTAATCGGTCAAGCGGACCCAGTGCGCGAACGTCGCCCAGTGCCCGCAGCACATTGGCAAGACGGCTAAAGCCGGTGCCTTTGGCGCTGCCGACGACGTGCAGAAAGAGTTTGCGCAGCCGATCCACCGGTGCGATCGTGCGCACGATCTGGGCCGTCGAGACCGTCTGCCACAGCCGCGTCAGTCCGGCGATGTCATTTTGCGCGAGATACGCCGCATTGATCGCGCCGATCGATGTGCCGCACACAATATCGAAATGCTCGCCGGCCGCGATCAGGCCGGCAACCAAGCCGGCTTCGTATGCGCCCTTGGCGCCGCCGCCGCTCAAGACGATCGCTTTAAGGCCCGGCCGGCCGGCCTCGCCCGACGACATTTTCGGACGAGCACCGCCCGCGGCCGGAGCAGCCGGCGCGCTTAGAGCGCTCACGCGCGAAGACCGTCGGCGGTATTCGCAAGGGGTCGTACCGGCTCGCCGCCGGGCGAAAATAACGGCGCGAACAGCGCGAGGGTCGAGCCGACCGCGAGCACGAGAATCCCGGCGACGAGATTGCCGTACACGCCGGCAAAGACCGCGACGCCGGAGCTGGGCAGCGCCATGGCCCAGATAGCGAACGACAACGTTGCTGCGAACAGCGACCACCAGGGCCACTCGAGCGGGTTGAGCGGAAGAACGCCGCCCCTCGCCTTGAGCTTGACGGCAAAGGAGCACCAGACAACGGCCGGTGTAAGGCACACGCCAAGCCAAAAGGTTATTAATTTAATACTTTCGAGTGGGTCGTGGCCAAGGCCGGCAACGGAAGGCGGCCCTGATGACGGTTCGGCTTGAGCGATTAGGCTCAGAGCGGCAATGTACACGCTCAGAACTTCCGTTGGGATGTAATTTGCGATTGATCCCAGCGGTCCGGTAGCGTTCGCTGCGCCGTTCGTTAGCGTAAGATTACTTCTGCTATCCTGCGCTCGCGCCGCGACGGCGTTGGACGTCATCGTATTAATGCTCATGAAAGCTCCTTTCGCCCGGCGCGGCTCGCGCGGCCGGCAATGCTGTCAGCCACACCGCGCCGCCCGGTGCTGCACACATGCTGCCACGGACGAACCGGCCCGCTGTAATAGCGAAAGACGAATAGACACTGCGACCAATGGCATATAGAGCACATCACGCAACGCTCCGTGCAATGACCGGCGCCGTTTGACGGCGCGCCCAACGTTGGGCACAAAAACTTAACGCCCGACGGCCCTTCACGCCGCGTATGCTTGCCAGGCGGCACGACCTAAGCGTCGATACTACGTTGGCCGATACAAACGATATCGTTGTGTAACGCCTTGCCGGCCGGCAGGCGCGAGAAAGGGTCTGCGGTGCTCATACCACGCCGGGTTACACTCGTTACCCGTATCATCATTACGGCGATGTCGACGATGACGGCAGGCGCGTTCGCGATCCTGGCCCTGGTGCAAATCATCATCCGGGCAACGGTATACAAGGAAATTGAAGCCCGGGTTAACGTCGCGCTCGGTATGCTGCGCTATCTCACCAGCCTGCCGGGCCCGGCCGACGTTCGCGCCGGACGCCTCCATCTCGGGCCGCACGCCGTCAATGACAATCGCACGGTCGATCGCGTTAAAACGATTACCGGGGCCGATGCCACCATATTTCAAATCGTTGACGGCCGGCCAATTCGCCTCGCGACGACGATTATGAAAAGCGACGGTCTCGGCCGCAACGTCGGCACGGAACTGGCCGGAGCGGCGCGCAAAGCGTTCGACGGCGGCAAGACGTTCGTGGGCGTGACCCCGGTTGCCGGGCGCCCGTTCATTACGAGTTACGAGTTATTGTGCGACGCCGACCAGGAACCGATCGGGCTGTTGTACTGCGGCTTTCCCTTGACGACGATGTATGACGCGCAAATGAGCATTATGCGGGTCGTAGCCTTCAGTTCGTTGTCGGGGCTGATGCTGTGTCTAGGTGCGATGTGGCTCATCGTGCAACCGCTCAGGCGGGCCTTCCACAATGCGGTAAACGTCGCCAATGGCCTCGCGCAGGGTGATGTGGTGCAAGAGACAGGCGATCTCTCGCGCGACGAGGTCGGCGATTTCAACGCTGCCTTCGACCAGATGATTCGCTATCAGCAGCGCATGGCGGCCGTGGCTGACGCAATCGCCGACGGCGATATGACGGTCCAGATCGCACCGGTATCAAGTTCGGACCGGCTTGGAATCGCATTCTGTCGCATGCTGACCAACATGCGGGCCACCGTCGATCAGCTTGGCTCGCTCGCGATGACGGATGGTTTGACGCAAGTCGGCAATCTGCGTTCGTTTCGCGAGGCCATTCGAATCGAGATGGTTCGCGCCGCGCGGTTTCAACATACCGTTTCGCTTGCGCTCGTCGATATCGATAATTTTAAGGAGATTAACGATAAAAACGGTCATCAACACGGCGACGACGTATTGGTTCGCCTCGCGGCGCTGTTGCGCACGCTGCGCGCCCACGATTGTGCCTACCGCATCGGCGGCGACGAATTTGCCATCATCCTGCCGATGACGAGCGTCGATGATGCGCAGGCAGCCCTCGAACGTTTGCGCCAGGACGCCGGCCGACAACTTTTGGGCGCGACGCTCAGCATCGGCCTCGCCACCTCCGATGGGTCGGTCGACGCGATCTCACTGCAGCGCCAAGCAGATATGGCGTTATACACGGCCAAGCGGCGCGGACGCAACGGTGTCGTTACGTTTAGCGATACCGTCCAATGGGCGCTTGGTCCGTTGATGACGGCACAGCGGATGCCGGATGCGTAGCGCGCTCTGTACGCGTCTACATTAAAGGGGATAGGCCGCGGCGCTTGCGTATACTTCGAAGGTGATCTTAGGCGCTACCGGCGATGTGACGTTCGAGGGCCCAAGCGGCCGCAGCGTGCGGCTAACCAACCTCAATAAGTTATTTTTTCCGGCCGCCGGCCTAACGAAGCGCGACTTGCTGCAATATTACGCGGATGTCGCCGACCTGCTCGTGCCGTACTTGCGTGACCGCGCGATGGTGCTCAAGCGCTATCCGAACGGAGTCGACGGGCCGTTTTTCTATATGAAGCGGACGCCGCCGGGCCACCCGGCGTGGTTGCAAACGTGCGCGATCGAACACGGCTCGGGCAACGTGATCGACTTTCCGGTCGTCGACGACATAACGAGTCTCTTGTGGGTGATCAATCTGGGCTGTATCGACCTCAACGAGTGGTACGCGCGCTGCGACGATACGGACCGGCCGGATTATCTCCATTTCGATCTCGATCCGGTCGAAGGAGCGACGTTCGCGACCGTTCGCCGCGCGGCACTCATCGTACGGGACGCGCTCGTCGGGCTCGGGATGCGGCCGCTGGCAAAAACGAGTGGTTCCTCGGGTATTCACGTGTATGTGCCGATCGAACGCGATCCGGTGCAAAAAGAAGTTTGGACGTTTGCCAAAGCGTTGGCGCAGACACTCGAGCGGCGCGAGCCGGACACGCTGACGGCCGAATATCGCATCGTAAAGCGCCCGCACGGCCGGGTCCTCGTCGACTACAATCAAAATGCCTGGGGGAAGACACTGGCATCCGTTTACAGCGTCCGCGCGCGTCCAAGCGGGACCGTGTCGACGCCGGTAACCTGGGACGAGATCGCCGCCGGTTGCGAGCTCGAAGATTTTCGCATCGATAACGTGCGCGAGCGTTTCACCCGGTTGGGCGACCTTTGGGCACCGATTCGAAATCCCGTCGGGCGGTTTGATTTGCGGCCGCTGCTCGCCGGAGTGACGGTACCGCCGCGGCGCGGACGCCGCAACGCGACCCCGGCATGACGGCACCCGAAATTGCGCCGATGGAACTGCGTTCGGTTGCAACGATTCCTGATGGACCGCAGTGGTTATACGAACCAAAGTGGGACGGTTATCGCTGCATCGCGCATCGCGACGGCTCGGACGTGTCGCTCGTATCAAAGAATGGTCAGCCGCTCGGCCGGTACTTTCCCGAGATTGCCGCCGCACTGGGCCGCGTTGCCGCCGACGGCTTTACGCTCGACGGCGAACTCGTCGTTCCGCTGGCTGGAGCGCTGTCGTTTGACGCGCTCGGGCAGCGAATTCATCCGGCCGCCAGCCGGGTCGCCCTGCTCGCTCGCACGACGCCGGCTTGTTATTTGATATTTGATTTGCTGCGCGATGCGGGGCACGACAGCCGCGAGCTTCCGCTGGTTCAACGGCGTGCCGCTCTCGAACGCTTCGCACCCGCGTTGACGCAGCTGCCCGAACTGCGGCTTAGTCCGGCGACGACCGATCGGCGCACCGTCGACGATTGGTTCGGCCGAGTCGGCGGCGCGCTCGACGGCGTCGTTGCGAAGCGGCTCGATGTGCCGTACGCGTCCGGTACGCGAGACGGCGGAGTCAAAATAAAGAAAGAGCGCACCGCCGATTGTGTCGTCGGCGGCTTTCGCTACGCGGCACACGCCGCGGATCGCGTCGGCAGTTTGCTGCTGGGGTTATACGATGCTGCCGGACGGCTCGATTATATCGGCTTCTGCAGCGCTTTTCCAACACCCGAACGACACGCGCTCATCGAGCGCCTCGCACCGTATCGCGACGGCTCGGGTTTTACCGGCAACGCGCCGGGCGCCACGCCCTCGCGTTGGAACCGTGACCCGGAGCGCGACCGCTCGTATATCGCGTTGCGGCCCGATCTGGTTCTCGAAGTTGCATTCGATCAAGTCACCAGCGGACGCATTCGGCATGGAACGCGACCGGTGCGCTGGCGTCCTGACAAATCGCCGGCTGCCTGCGGTGTCGACCAACTTGCGACGGTCGGTTCCGCGCTCGATTTGCTCGACCTATAACGCAGTTAGGCGCTGCGAGCGACAACGGTGCAGCCGTGCGCGAAGAAGAAGCGCAGTATCTCGCGCGTCGCGTCGGGACCGAGCGGATCGGTGT
Organism: Candidatus Velthaea sp.; assembly: GCA_965214335.1. Classification (GTDB taxonomy): domain Bacteria; phylum Vulcanimicrobiota; class Vulcanimicrobiia; order Vulcanimicrobiales; family Vulcanimicrobiaceae; genus Velthaea. Next base: position 76,159 of record CBDCBO010000003.1, read on the forward strand.
ACGACCCGGCGACGCTTCCACCCGACCACGCGTGGCCTGCGCCGTGCACGACCCATTGCTCGCACACGGGCTTGCCGGTGCGATCGAGATGCCGCGTGAAACTATACGCCCGTCCGCCCGGCACGTGCCCCGACGCACTGTTCATGCTGTGGGCGCCGCTGCGGCTTCGCTCGATGACGCGATCGCTGTTGGACGGGTGAACCGTCGTGTCGCGGTCGCCGTGAAACACGATGACTGGAACGGTTCGAGTACCGGCGGCCGGCGCCGCTTCGCGCACGCTGTGTAATTCCCCGGATGCGCCCTGGCGCATCGCCGAAAAAGCGGACGGCACATTATTGGCCGCTCCGTAGGGCAAGCCTGAATGCATACCGATCGCGGTATAGAGTTCGGGATATACCGTCGCTAAGATAGCTGCTTCGGCCGCCCCCGCGGACAGGCCGGCGGCAAAGACGCGGCTTGCATCGACAACGTACTCGTGCATGACGTGCCGCGTCAAACCGGCGATGAGCGACGGTTCGCCCTCGCCGCGGCGCTGATGGCGAACATTAAACCAGTTCCAGCATCGCGAAGCGTTGGCGGTGCCGGACTGCTCGGGATACAAGACGAGAAACATCTGTTCTTCCGCTCGGGCGTTCATTTGCGTACCGGCTGCAAAGTCGTCGGCGGATTGGGTGCAACCGTGCAACATTACGACCAGCGCGAGCGCTTCTCCACGGTAGCCGCTGGGAACGTAGAGCTTATAGCTAAGCCGGCCGCCGCTGCTGCTATACGTGCCGGCAATGAAACGTCCGACGGCCGCGGACGCTACCCGCTCCGCGGCTGGGGCACTGCTTGGCGACAGCTTCGTTGTTTGCTCGAGCAGTGTACTGGCTTTCGGGAGAACCTGTTGCAGCAGCGCGGCGATGCCCGCGAGCCGGTCGGTTCGTTTCACGCGCGTAGCCGAATGCGCGGGACCGGGTGCGTAAAGTGCATATGTCGTCCTTGAAAAAGAAATGCGAGAACGATGTCCTGGTCCTGACCGGGACTCAGGTAAGGCGATCGGCGAGTGCCGCTTTCACGCCCGCACTTGCTTGCAGTGCGCCCAGTACCGTGATCGAACCGATCGTCGCGCGCGCCAGGTCCGGCGAAACGTCGGCTGCGATCCGGGCTAAACCGACGACACTAATATGGAGCATCGTTCCGGCCGCACGAATCTCTTCGAGCTGCTTGCGACTGTAGTCACGTAACCCCAAATCGAGGCTGCGCCGACCGACCGATGCGCGGATGACATCGGCATGCCGTTCGAGCTGGTTTCGAATCGCCGTGCGGATGAAATCGGTTCGATTGGAATAGAACCCCTCGTGGACCATGAGATCGATGTGCCCTAAGTCGACAAAACCCAAATTTATCGTTATTTTTTCCGAATCCGTCGATTTCGGCGTTCCGTCCGACACGGCGTTGGCCATCTGTTCACCATCTATCTGGATGTCAAGTGGATGGTAAAGCGAAAAGTACCAGGTGTCAAGGCGGCGTGGGATATGGGCGGTTTTCGCTCGGTCTGCACGGGCGCGACAGCCGAGCGAAACACGTTTGGATCAATGGCGGTAGTTTCATGGTGATCGATTCGTTCGCGCTGGAGGCGGTTGCCGCAACCGGTGCTCTGTGTCTGGGAATTGCGGCGCGGCGGCGGCGCGCCCGGCCGGCCCGGGCGGTCGCGCCGCCGCTCAATTCGCTGATCCGCCGGCTCCCGCATCGCCACCGTCGCCGCGCTCGCCTCATCGTCGCCATCGCGCGCGAGCATCTCGCGGCACACCCTAACAGTTCGGTCGAGGGCTTCACAGCGCGCGAAGCGCTCCGGACCTATCTGCCGGACACGATTGGCGCGTATCTAGCGGTGCCTCCGACGCGGCGTACTACCCGAAGTGCCGGCGCGCGCAGCGCCGACGACGATCTCAATCTCCAATTGCGCACCCTGCAAAGTGGAGTCGAGCGGCTCCGGATCGCCGACGCCGACATCGGCGTCAGCCGAATGGCCGCCAACGGCGCGTTCCTGAACGAACGATTTGGTCCGCCCGGGCCACTGCCGATCGGTGCGCAGGCGGTGGGCATCGTCCGCGAGTGCTTAGACGTTATCGATCGTTTGCTGCGCCGAATCTAATCGGCGTCGGCGCGCGATCTTCGTTAGCGGGCGCTTTGCGCCGATGGATTTTTGGTCGCATTTATCAGGTAACGCTCGGCCCAATAAAATCAGTAAGGCGAATGCTAAGTTCACTGCGTACTGGCCGTGTACTGCAAGCAGAGTTCAAAAACGCTTCACTCGGTCGAGTCGGCAGCTCAGCTACAGAAACGATGTGTGAACTCGGGTTCGAATGGTTTGCAGATGAGGCGGCGGAGTTTGGTGCTAGCGCGGTTCGTTCGCCGGACCCGCATTTCACTATTACCAAGCATAATGAAGTGTAGATATTGCTGAGCCACAATTGCGCGAGCCATCCTGTTCGATATCTGAAGAACGAATCGAGTTTGGGAATCTTCTAAGTTCAGACGTTTGCCATCATTCGATAAAAGGAGCACAGAGGGCGAGTTTTCACGCTCTTCGGAGGCGCGTCGCGATATAACAATCCGTCGCGAAACGGAGTGCGCTGCGTTTCAACGCTTACGCCGTCGTTGATTTCGACTATCAAGCCTTGACGCAATCTGTCGTCGACACGCTCGTCGATCTCGGAACCTTGAGCGGGGCACGTTCGATTCTCGTTCTTCTGAAACCACACCGATCGAGCGGCTGCACTATGAGGCAATTTGGTTGCGCTTGAAGAATACTACTGTGGAAACCGCTGCCAAACCGTTACCTATGAGGAGCTTTTGTAATGATCGACACTGCCCCGCAACCGGCGACGCAGACAACACCGACACAGCGCGTAACGGCGTGGCTGCGTGATCTCGAGCGAGCACTCACCACGCTGGACGTCGCCGCCGCTACCGCACTATTTATTGAAAATAGCTTCTGGCGCGATCTCGTGACGTTTACCTGGAACATTACCACCCTTGAAGGCCGCGCCGGCATTAGCGCGATGCTCGAAGCCAATCTTGCCCGGGTCAAGCCGCATACGTTCGCACTCACGGGCGAGGCCACGGCCACCGACGGCATAACCGAGGGCTGGTTCACCTTTGAGACGGCCGTCGCGCGTGGTACGGGTCTCGTGCGACTACAAGACGCAGGATGTTGGACGTTTCTGACCGCGATGACCGAACTCAAGGGCTTCGAAGAAAAGCGCGGCGTAACGCGCGAAAAAGGTGCCGAGCACGGCGCTCAGCGCGAGCGCAAGAGCTGGCTCGAGCGCAAAACTGAACAAGAAGCGCGCTTGGGGTATGCCGAGCAGCCGTTTTGCGTCGTGATCGGCGGCGGCCAAGGCGGTATCGGGCTCGGTGCGCGCCTCAAGCGGCTGGGCGTATCGACGATCGTGGTTGATAAACACGCGCATCCGGGTGATGCCTGGCGCGAACGGTATCGTTCGCTATGCTTGCACGATCCGGTCTGGTACGACCATCTGCCGTACCTGCCGTTCCCCGAAAATTGGCCGGTGTTCGCTCCCAAAGACAAGATCGGCGATTGGCTCGAGATGTATGTGCGCGTGATGGAAATCAATTACTGGCCGTCGACGCAATGTACGAGCGCGACGTACGATGATCGGACAAAAGAGTGGACCGTCGTGGTCGAGCGTAACGGAGAAACCGTCATGCTGCGCCCGAAACAGGTCGTGTTGGCGACCGGCATGTCGGGAATTCCGTACGTGCCGCAATATCCCGGCGCGGAACGGTTCAAGGGCGTCGCGCATCACTCGAGCCGGCATCCCGGCGGCGAAGAATTTAGTGGCAAAAAGTGCGTCGTGATTGGATCGAATAATTCCGCTCACGACATTTGCGCCGACCTGTGGGAACACGGCGCCGACGTGACGATGGTGCAACGCTCATCGACGCACATCGTCAAATCGGAATCATTGATGGAGCTCGCGCTGAGTGGCCTGTATTCCGAAGCTGCGGTGGACGGCGGCATGACGACGGAAAAAGCCGATCTGATCTTCGCCTCGATTCCGTACCGTATCATGGCCGACTTTCAGAAACCGATATACGAAGCGATTGCCGAACGCGACGCTGATTTTTACGAGCGCCTACGCAACGCCGGCTTCATGCTCGATTGGGGCGACGACGGCTCGGGTCTGTTCATGAAGTATCTGCGCCGCGGATCGGGTTACTATATTGACGTCGGCGCATCGGAACTTGTGGCCGGCGGCGAGATTGCGTTAAAAAGCGGCGTTGACGTTGTCGGCATCGCGGAGCATGCGGTCCGGTTGAGCGACGGCACGGAATTGCCGGCCGACCTTATCGTGTATGCCACCGGTTATGGCTCGATGAACGGCTGGGCCGCCCGACTCATTTCGCAAGACGTAGCGGATAAAGTCGGCAAGTGCTGGGGCTTCGGTTCGGCGACAACCAAGGACCCCGGACCATGGGAAGGCGAGCTGCGCAACATGTGGAAGCCGACGCAGCAAGAAGCGCTTTGGTTTCACGGCGGTAATTTACACCAGTCGCGCCACTACTCACTGTATCTCGCATTACAATTAAAAGCGCGCCAAGAAGGCATTGCCACACCGGTGTACGGCATGGGCCCCGTGCATCACGTAAGCTAAGGTAGCGGCGGCGCGCTTTACGGTCGATCGAAGCGTAGGCCGGTCGAACAAAACGCCCGGGCTGTCGCAGCCCGGGCGTTTTGTTTGCCACTATTGGCGAAGTGTCTAGTGGTAGCTCGCGAGAGAAACCGTTTTTGCGCCGAGTGCTTGCGCGAGGTCGTAGTGCGCCTGATCGGCGATACGATGATAATTGGCATCGGCTTTCGTTCCGTACTGCGCGTCGATCGCGTTCATGACGGCATCGTGGATTTTGTTGGTCACGAGGTGATCGAGCATGACGCCTTCGTAGTACGTTCCGCCTTGCAGCCCGAGTTTCGTAATCGCGACCGCCAGCGGCTTGCCCTTGAGTGTCGGCGCAGGTAATGCGACTCCGGCCGCCACCGCATCGCGAACAGCCTCGTCAACGGCGAAATTCTGGACTTTCACGAAACTTGCGATCTTGCCGGGTCCGTATTGACGGGTCAGCTTGAGCAGTTCTTTGTTGGCAACTTTTTTGCCGGCAAGGCTGCGCAGTGCCACAACGATCGAAAACTTCTGGGGCGGACCGCCGGCAGCGATGAGCGAGCTTGCAACGACAAGATTCGGGGCGCCTAAATATGGGATGCCGTCGGCGCCCATTTGACCCGTCGGCATGCCATGCCGCATCGACATGCCGCTCATCATGCCGGTCATTGCGACCGTAGTCGTCGGCGCCGCGGTTGCTGCGATCGGCAGCAACGCGGAGATAAGGATTGGCGCGAGGTACTTGGTAAGCATTGATACTCCTACAATGTATAAGAACGACAGCGTAGTAACGAGTGCGAAGGCTTCGCGGATGTGGGGACCGAGCGTCTCAACCGGTTTAGACCCTGCTGCAAAACCGCTACGGTCGACAGCGTGCCCAGCTCGTAAAATAAGGCCGAATATTCCAGCCATCGGGAACTTTTGTTGCGCGGATCGTGTCGAGTCGCGCCGATGGTAAACGTTCGCACACGGCAACGAACAAAAGTACAGGTACGCGCTGGAAGCGTAATAGTTGCAAGTGCCCTAGGCACGCCGCACACATATAACATGATACGGCGCCCAAACGTTCCAATGCAATTGAGGCTCTCACGCAACATTCACGCTTGGTCTCGCACGTTAGCGCTAATTCCGCTTACAGAGCAGGCGGCCGAGAAGAGTTGCCTTTGCACGTCCTGACATCGATTAAATTGGAACCCGGCATGCCGACGGCGACTAAGCCGGTTCGAAGGGGAAGCACCCGTCAAACGGGTGCGCCGATCGGATAGCAGCGTAAGGCAAACACGTCCGCTTTCACCGTTGGAGTCGTGGCTTTCACCCGACGAAACGTGCCGGCGGGCGTCTTGCTCTGTTTCTCGTCCGTGTACCGCCGGTCAAAGGAGCCATTGAGCTTGGTCTCGCAGCAAAGTTGCCAAAGCGCCCGGTCGTGTTCGAATCGTCGCCTGGTACCAGCGCCAAAGCCGTCAGGCACGTGGAGTTCATGAAAGTCTTATCGATCGCCGTCGCCGCTGTGTCACTCGTGCTCATTGGGCTGACGCTCGTGCCCTCGGCAGGCGACTATCGTCCGATCTTCGCCCTGGGTGCGCTCGTCGCCGCACTCAGTGTGTTGGTGACGATCGGCGTGGGCTGGCGCGATCCGCGGCCTTCGGACCGACAGGCTCGGACCGAAGGCCGGGCCGCCGCAAGCAAGCCGGACGGCGCCGGTTCCGCGGCCGTCCAGCCGCGGCTAACGACGCCCGCCGTTCCGGCGGTCGCCGGCTCCGGCCCGGCCGACGTCGTTGCTTTTCTGGCCGTCCTACAAGACAAAGGCCGGCTGGTCGATTTCTTGCAAGACGATATCGCACGCTACAGCGACGCCCAGGTGGGAGCAGCGGCGCGAGTCGTGCATCAGGGTTGTAAGGCGGTGCTCAACGAGTACCTGGCGATCGTCCCGGTCCGGGCGGAAGCTGAAGGTGCACAGGTTACGGTCGCGCGCGGGTATGCTGCCGATGAATACCGGTTCGTCGGCAAAATTAGCGGCCAGGCGCCGTTCTCCGGAATACTGATGCACCGCGGTTGGAAGACGGGCGCCGTGCGTCTTCCGCGCGTCGTGCAAACCGGCGATGACCGGCTGCCGACCATCGCACCCGCAGAGGTGGAGTTACGTTAGAGCGTTTCGCACCATGACCACCGCGTTCAGTCTCGGTATCGACCTCGGCACAACGAACAGCGCTATTGCCGTCACCGATTTTGCTAACGATCGAACGCAAATTGTCGATGTTACGCAAATCGTCGGACCCCAGACCATCGGTGAGCGGTCGACGTTAGCGTCCGCCTTGTACATAGCGCACGCCGCTGAATTTTCGTCAGACGCACTGCGTTTGCCGTGGCACATGCATGCACGGGACGACGGCACGATCGTCGGACAATTCGCGCGCGACCATGGCGCGCTGGTTCCCGACCGCTTGGTCAGCTCGGCAAAGTCGTGGCTTTCCAACCCGCATATCGATGCCCGGCAAGCGACGTTGCCGTGGAATTCGGATATCGCGGACAAATTGTCGGCCTACGAAAGTTCACGCCGCTATCTTGACCATCTGCGCGAAACGTTTCTCTATGCGGAGCACCGGCAGGGCCGCGCAAGGAATCTTGCCGACGGTACCATCGTGCTTGCCGTCCCGGCGTCATTTGACGAAGTCGCGCGTACCTTGACCGCGCAAGCGGCCGAAGCTGCGGGCCTGGGAAAAGTAACGCTGCTCGAAGAGCCGCAGGCCGCATTTTATGCCTGGCTATCACAAGCGGACAACGGCTGGCGCAAGCACGTCAAACCGGGCGATATCGTGCTGGTTTGCGACGTGGGCGGCGGAACGGCCGACTTTAGTTTGATTGCCGTCACGCACAGCGGCGGTGAGCTGGCATTGGAGCGCATCAGCGTCGGCGAACACATCTTGCTGGGCGGCGACAACATGGATCTGGCGCTAGCCTATACGCTCGCTGCGCAATTGGAAGCGGCCGGAACGTCGGTCGACGACTGGCAACTGTTGGCACTGGTTCATGCTGCCGCCGCCGCTAAAATTCGGCTTTTCAACGACCCGGCGTTAAGCGACGTCGCGATCGCCGTGCCGTCGCGCGGATCGAGTTTGTTTGCCCGCACCGTGTCGACAGCGCTCGATCGCGCGACCCTCGAACGCGTCGTGTTGGATGGTTTTTTTCCGTTGAGCGCCGTGACCGATCTGCCGCAAGACGCCCGCAATGTCGGTTTGCGCGAGTTTGGTTTGCCCTATGCGGCCGACCCCGCGGTGAGCAAACACTTAGCGCGCTTTTTAGCCCGCAGCCTCGCCAACGTCAGGGCGAGTGACGCGCTAACGCAGCTGGTCGGCGCCGTGGCCGGCGCGCCCACGTTTCTCGCTCCGACGGCGGTCTTGTTCAACGGCGGCGTATTCAACGCCGATCCGGTGCGGCAACGTGTTCGCGATCTGTTGCAAGCCTGGACGAACGGCGCGCCGCTGCGCGAACTGCGCGGAGCTCAACTCGATCTTGCCGTCGCGAAAGGCGCCGCGTTGTACGGCCGTAATCGCGCCACCGGCAGAGGGACGCGTATTAAAGCCGGTACGGCACGTTCGTACTATATCGGCTTAGAGTCCTCGATGCCGGCGGTGCCGGGCTTGACCTTGCCGGTCAAAGCGCTGTGCGTCGTCCCGCAAGGGATGGAAGAAGGCTCTCAGACGTTAATTTCCGGTCGTGAATTTGGCTTGATGACCGGCCGCCCCGCCGATTTTCGGTTCTTCTCGTCGGAATCGCGCAGCGGTGATACTCCCGGCCAAATTATTGCAAACGCCGAACGCGTGCTCGATGAAAATTCGCGACTTGAAGTCGAGCTGCCGCCAATCGATGGCTCTCCCGAAGGACAAGCCGTGCCGGTCCATATCAATGCCTTGGTAACGGAACTCGGCACGCTCGAACTGTGGATGAAGCATGCCGGCTCAGATCGGCGCTGGAAGGTCGAGTTCGCGGTTCGCACGGAGTAAGTCGATTGACGGCGCGCGCTCGCTATAGTATCGGCATCGATCTCGGTACGACGAACACCGCGCTGGCATTCGTCGCGCTGGCCGGCGATGGTCCGCCGGTGATGTTCGACATTCCCCAGGTCGAGTCGATATCCGCAATCGTCGAAGCGGCGACGTTACCGTCGTTTCTGTATTTGCCCGAGACCGCCGGGCTCGCGGCTCAGCATTCGGGCGAGCGTTTGGAGCGCTGGATCATCGGCAGGTTCGCGCGCGCCAACGCGGTTCAGCTCCCGGGGCGCGTCATCCATTCAGCCAAGTCGTGGCTGGCGCACCATAGCGCGGACCGCACGGCGCCCTTCCTCCCATGGGGCTCGCAGGACGTCGAGGGCGCTGATAAACTGTCGCCGGTCCAAGCATCGGCGCTCATTTTACGGTATCTGCGCGAGGCGTGGAATTACCGCTTCGAAACTGACGATGCGCAATCCGCATTCAATGCGCAAATCGTCACCATTACCGTTCCGGCGTCGTTCGACGCAGCCGCGCAGCGCCTGACATTGAGCGCAGCGCAAGAGGCCGGCTTTCCCGCAACGGTCCGGCTGTTGGAGGAGCCGCAGGCGGCGCTTTATCACTGGCTCGATTTGCACGATGCGGCGACTGACGGGTGGATGATCCCGAAAGCCGACGGTTCGCCGCGAATCGTGCTCGTCGTCGATATCGGTGGCGGCACATCGGACTTTAGCTTGTTCGCGTTCTCGCCCCAGCGCGACGGCGAGGCGCACCGCAAACGCATTGCCGTGAGCGAGCACCTGTTACTCGGCGGCGACAACATGGATCTCGCGCTGGCGCACCGGCTTGAAGCGCCGTTGACGACGGACGGCGAAGCACTGACCGCGCGGCAGTGGGAATATCTCGTCGCCCGTTGCCGCGACCTCAAAGAAGCGGCGTTGGGCACCGACGGGCCGCCCACTGAACGTTTTGCTGTTTCCATTCCCGGCCGCGGCTCGCGCTTGATTGCCGAAGCTCGGGCCGCGCAGCTCGAGCGGGCCGACATCGAACGTCTGTTACTCGATGGATTCTTCCCCGAATGTGACGCCGACGAATATCCGATCCGCTCGACGACGGCGCTACGTGAGGCGGGACTGCCCTACGCGCGCGATCCTGCGATCACGCGGCACTTGGCGGACTTTTTGCGTGACCGGCCGGCGGTCGACGCCGTGCTCTTCAACGGTGGAGCACTGTATCCGCAGCGCGTACGCCGGCGTATCGCAGCGGAGATCGGCAAGTGGCAAGGCGGTGCGCTGCCGGTCGTGCTCGACAACACGGAACCGGATTTGGCCGTCGCGCGCGGTGCGGCCCGGTTCGGCGCATTGGTCGACGCGCGCGCGCAACGGATCGAGGCGGGCACAGCGCATGCTATTTTCATCCAGCTCGACCGCGCGATCGAAGCTGCCGACGGGCCGAGCGCTGCAACATTGCTCGTGTGCGTGCTTCCGCAAGGCGCACCGACCGAGCAAACATTCGCAATTCGCAACGTGCCGCTCGAACTACGTATCAACGCACTCGTGCGGTTCCAGCCGTTCTCTTCCACCCGCCACGCGGCCGATCGAGCGGGCGACATCGTCGCTTGGAACGACGCCGATTTTCAGCCGCTGCCACCGCTGGAGACGGCGGCGCGTACCGGTTCGGGCGCAGCGGCCGCACGCGAAACCGTGCCGGTCCGCCTTACCGCGCGCTTGAGCGAGCTCGGCCAGCTCGAACTTGCCTGTACGAGTACGGACCCCGCGTACAGCGCAGCTTGGCCACTGGAATTCAATCTGCGCGAAGCGGCCCCGCCGGCGCCGTTAACGGCTCGTCCGGCTTCGGCGGCTACCGCTACGGCGGTCGCCGGACCGAATGTGGCCGCTGAGGCGCTCGCCGCCGCGCGGCAGCGCATCCACTGGCTCTTTGGGCGCCGCAGCGAGCCCCGCGATCGGCTTACGGCCACCCGTTTGATCAAAAGCCTCGAAACGATCTTGCAGACGCCGAAGCACGCCTGGAATGTCGTCCTCGTACGTTCGCTTTGGGCAACGTTGGACGAATGTGCGGCCCAACGCAGTCTATCGGTCGAGCACGACGAGGCGTGGCTCATCTTGGCGGGTTTTTTGCTGCGTCCCGGCTTCGGCGCAGCGATGGATGAAGCTCGTATCGATCGGCTCTGGCAGGTGTGCGAATCGGCGCCCGCCGTTGAGGCCAAGACCGTCATCATTCAGCAGTACGTCTTGTGGCGCCGAGTGGCCGGTGGTCTATCGCGCGAGCGTCAGGAGCGCGTGCTGGCGCCTGAACGCGTGAAGCTGCGCGAGCAGCAGAGCCCTCCGCCGGAACTCGTTTTGCTTGCCGGCGCGCTCGAGCGGCTCGAACTCGAGCGTAAGTCGGAACTCGTCGGGCGCTTTACCGAGGCTGCTGCGGCGCTAGACACGGCGCAGAAGCACAACGCGCACTTCTTGGCCGCACTTGGTTTTTTATTACAGCGAGCACCACTTTACGGCGGCCCGGAAACGGTGCTACCGCCGGAACTCGTACGCACGACCTTCGAGATCTTGGCCCGCTTCAACTGGGATGGGCCCCGACGCATCGAACTGCAAACGCTGTTTCTGCGCGCCGCGCGCGTCGTCGACGATCGTCGGATCGACCTTTCGCGGTCGCTGCGCAATCAGATTGCCGCAAAGCTCGAATCATCCGGCGTTCCGCCATCGCGAACGGCGCCGTTGCGCGACTATGTACCGCTGCAACGTGCCGAGCGCGCCGGAAGCTTCGGCGAGTCGCTGCCACCCGGTTTGATTCTGCGCAGCACGGCTAAGCCGGATGCAAACAATAGCGATGATAGTGGTGCGTGAGGACTCGTCGCCAGTGAATACTAACTCAAACGTGTCGCGTTTGCGCCCTGGAAAGCCGTAGAGCGGGAATCCCGGTGCGCGCTAGCGCGCTTCGACCCGGGCCGGCAATTGCCAGTTGGGGCGGATGTAATGGCAGGTATAGCCGGACGGGTAGCGCTGCAGGTAATCCTGGTGTTCGGGCTCCGCTTCCCAAAAATCGCCCGCCGGCGCCACTTCGGTCACCACTTTGGCCGGCCACAACCCCGATGCGTCGACGTCGGCAATCGTGTCCTGCGCGATCTGTTTCTGTTCTTCGCTGGTATAGAAGATCGCCGAGCGGTAGCTGAGTCCGCGATCGTTGCCCTGCCGGTTACGCGTTGAGGGGTCGTGAATTTGGAAGAACAGCTCGAGCAATTTGCGATAGCTGATCTTTGCCGGGTCGAATACAATTTCGATCGCCTCGGCGTGGGTTCCATGGTTGCGATACGTCGCGTTCGCGACATCCCCGCCGGAGTAGCCAACTCGCGTCGAGAGCACACCCGGATAGCGGCGGAGCAAATCTTGGACGCCCCAGAAACAGCCGCCGGCCAAGAGCGCGCGTTGAGTCGATTCGGTCATGCCATTTCTTTCTTGAAGCAAACCGCGACAGCAGAACTGCACGGGCGGTATTTTCGTTTTGACTGCGCGACTTGAGTCGCGGTTTTGCGCAGCGTTCGAGCCGCCGTCGCGCGGATCGGTGGTATTCGGCCCATTTTACGGACGTGCCTCGTGCAGCGCCGGTCCCGCTTCGCGCAACTGAAAGGCAGGCGACCGCTAAAGCGGCCGGATCGGACTGCCGTTCGCAAACGCCGTTCCGGCGCGGGCATGTAAAAATTGCGCGTTAAGGGGATTTTGACGTCCGTCCGAATTGGTCGCTGTAATCGCCGTTTTTCTCATGGAGGCAACAGTGGAAGGAACAACCGTTTCCCAAGTCGCGATGAGCGAGCAGGTCGCAACGAAGCCGGGTTTTCTGGCCGCGCTGGATCAGAGCGGCGGGTCCACGCCCGGAGCCCTGCGCCTGTATGGCATCGAAGACAGCGCGTATAGCGGCGACGCCGAGATGTTTGGGCTCATGCACGAGATGCGCGTCCGGATCATGACGGCGCCGGCCTTTTCCGGTGCGAAGGTCATCGCGGCGATCCTGTTCGAACGCACCATGGACGGTGACGTTGCCGGCAAGCCGGTCCCGGCATTCCTGTGGGAAGATCGCAGCGTCGTTCCGTTCCTCAAAGTCGATAAAGGACTCGAAGCGGAAGCCGACGGTGTCAACCTGATGAAGCCGATACCGGGTCTCGACGCCTTACTCAAACGCGCCGTGCACCTTGGCGTGTACGGAACGAAAATGCGATCGACGATCAACTTTGCGAATCCCGGCGGCATTGCCGCGCTCGTGCAGCAGCAGTTCGACGTCGGAGCGCAAATTGCGGATCTGGGCCTCATGCCGATACTCGAGCCGGAAGTGAGTATCAAAAGCCCCGAGAAGGCCGCGGCCGAGGCGATGCTGCTCGCTGAACTCACAAAGGGTCTCGATGCGCTACCTCCCGGACGCCGGGTAATGTTGAAGTTGACGATTCCCGACGTCGTCGATCTGTACGCACCGTTGATCGCTCACGAACGGGTCGAACGAGTGGTCGCGCTTTCCGGTGGCTATACGCGGGCCGATGCCTGCAGCCGCCTAGCGCGCAATCACGGCATGATCGCCAGCTTTTCGCGCGCCTTGGTGGACGATCTAAGATACTCGATGACTAAAACCGAGTTCAACGCCGCTTTGGAACAAGCGATCGATGCGATCTTCGCAGCGTCGACCGTTAAAAATTAAGGCCATCTTCAGGCGCCGATAACGCCTTTTTTGAGGATGATGTTGCCGTACTTGCGCGCTTCGCCGGTTACCACGACGGCGAATGCGGCGCGAGCGCGCTCGTAGAAGGCGTAACGCTCGATCCGTAATGGCGCGGCTGCCTGCGGAGCGTGACGGGCGATCACCCGAACATACTCAGCTTCGACCGCCGGATCGAGCGGGTCATCATCGACGACCTGCATCATCACCAGCGCCGGGGCATAGGTATCGAGTTCGATCAGCGGCAGAATCGCATCGAGCATGGTGGCCACCGGCACGCCGTCGGCCCGCAGCAATCGCTGCGCGACCGCTGCCGCCGGAAAATTCGCATCGGCGAGGACTAACTCGTCGCCATGTCCCATCTCGCACAGCACTTTAAGGAGCTCGGGGCTCAGATACGGCGAAATGCCCTTTAGCATCGTGCGCCGCTGTGCGATCGCGGCACTGCGGCCGTCACGTCAGGCGGGTGTAATTTCACCGTTCTCGTCCCACAGATCGTGCCAACTTTGATCTTCTTTCCATAAAAATACGTGACCCTTGATGAGACGGCAATGACGGTCGATGGCGGCAATGTCATCCATCTCCGCAGCGCTCAAGGGATCCTGCACGACGGCGCGCAGATTGGCCGTGTAGTTGCGTGCTTTGGTGGAGAACGGAATCGGAACGTGTCCGCGTTGCACCGCCCACTTGAGACAGATTTCCGCCGGATGCACGGCGTGCTGCGCGGCAATCCGCCGGATGACCGGATCTTCGAGCGGCGAACTATCACTCTCCGTACGATCGCGCTCCGGTCGGTCCGGCGATCCCAGCGGACTAAAGCCGATCGCCGCGATCGCCTCCCGTTGCAGGTATGCGAAGAGCTCGGGCTGCGCGAAGTGCGGATGGATTTCGAGTTCGTTGCACGCCGGTCGGATGCGCACGTCCGGTAGCAGCTTGCGCAGTTTCGGAACGGTCATGTTGGAGGTGCCGATGTGGCGGACGAGTCCGCGGTCGACGAGCGTTTCCATCGCTCCCCAGGTCTGCACAAAGCGCTCATGTTCGTAGGGCCGGGCATCGGGGCTGCGCGCGGAAACGTCGCAGCCGATCGGGTGAAAATTCGGAAACGGCCAATGCACGAGGTACAGATCGAGATAGTCGAGTTGTAGATCCCGCAGTGACTGTTCGCAGGAAGCGATGACATCGCTCGGCGCGTGCATGTCGTTCCACAACTTGGACGTAATCCAAAAATCCTCACGCCGTAAGCCGGCGCTCCAAACGTGCGCCAGGGCGTCGCCGACAAGCGACTCGTTGCCGTAAATCGACGCGCAATCGATGTGCCGGTAGCCTACCTGCGCTGCGCCGCGCACTGCTTGCGCCACCAGTTCGCCTGACACATGGTCGGAGCCGAATGTCCCCAGGCCGATAGCGGGCATACGTGCGCCGCTCGCGAGCGTCTTTTGCGGTACGAGCGCGGGATCGATCTGTTCAACTTCCCTGAAACGCATGTGAGCTATTCCTCATGAACGACGGCAATCCGAAGTGCTACGTGCTTTGCTCGGACATCACCGCGAATGGCGAGCGGTCAGCTACGACGGCGGATCGCGCAAACACGTCCTGCTGCTGATTCACGAAAGCTGTATTGTTTGCCGCCTGCACGTCGTTACCGTTGCGGCAAGCTAGTTCTAGCGGCTCTATCCGGATGCGACTTTCCTCCTATTTGACACCGCTTCGGCATGCGTGCAACAGGCTTCATTGGGTGCCCACCAAACCACGTTAACCTACTCGCTCGCCGCGGCACGCGCACCAAGGCAACCGTCCAATCGTATCGGATCACCACCGTAATGACTCAGCCGCGTTATTTAAGCATGGCTACCGTGCGCCGACTCGGCGTTACATGGCAGCGTGCGTTACAGCTCCTTGTGATGCTTGCAATCGTGCTTGTCATGGGCCGCTTCCTCGAACGTAAGGGCTTTAACGCAGCGTCGTATCACCCGCAAGCGATAACGGCCACCTGGTATTGCGCCGGCGAGGCGATCGACGCGCACGCCGATCCCTACCGCGTGGAACCGCTCCGCTCGTGCGAGCTTCGGCATTCGACGGTTCGGAAAGAACCGTGGGTCGAGCCCGCGCCGCTGCCGGGCTACGCGCTGGCCGCGTTCGGGCTATTGGCACGCTTCCCGTTCGAGCAAGCGCGTACGCTTTGGTTCTATGCGTTGCTCGGTGCTATTATCGTAACGTCGTTCTTGCTTGCCCGGCTGGCGCACGTGCCGCCTTGGGTCGCATTGGCATGCTTAGCAATGGTTGATGGTTACATCAATCTCGTTTACGGTGAGTTACCTCCGCTTTCGGTTGCGGCACTCGTTGCAGCGGCGAGTTTGGGATCGGCTCGACGGTATCGCGCGGCGGCCGTTTTCGGCGCGCTCGCAATGATCGAGCCGCACGTCGCGCTTCCGGCCTGTCTAGCGATGTTCGTGTGGTGGCCCCGGACGCGTCTTTCTTTCGGCATCGCCGCCGCGGCACTAGCCGCGCTAAGCGTTGCCACAATAGGCGTTGCCGGTAATGTCGAGTATTTTGGGCAAGTCCTACCGATTCACGCCGCGGCTGAAATCGCCGCAGGCGATCAATTGAGTTTGACCCGCATCCTGCACATTCTCGGCGTGCCCGATCACCTTGCCCTAACCTTGGGTTCCGTATCGTATCTGCTCATGACCGGTATCGGCGTCTGCGTCGCGCCTAGCCTCGCGCGCCGGCTGCACTGCGATGCGCTCGTACCGCTCTATCCTTCGGCAGTCGGACTTTTGGGCGGGGCGTTCATTCACGATCTACAAATTGCCGCAGCGCTTCCCGCAGCGCTTCTGTTAGCGACGCGCCGCGGTCCCTTGCTCTTACTGCGCGAATCCGCACTCGTCGCGATCGCATTCGCGTGGTCGTTCTCGTGGTCGTTCCCGAGCAACGTACAACTGATCGGGCTGGGAGCCGGGACGGCCACCGGTGCGGCCTTCGCAGCGCTGCATGGTGCTGCGTTGCGGCAACGCTTAGGCTCGGCTGTGCTTGCCACAGCCGGGTGTTTTCTTTTTGTTCTTGTCATCGCGCATATCCCCGCCCACCGCATCGGACCCGCTCGGGTGCCGGCACCGTTAGCGATTCGCGGCACGGACCTCGCCTCGGCAAACTGGGCGGCAGCGGTGTCACGCGATCGCGAGTACGATACACCGACACTGCAAGATATCGTTGAGAAGTTACCGGTGTGGTTCGGTCTAAGCGCGTTAACGCTCGCCGGTGTATTGCTGGCCGCACACGGTCGCGCCCCGCGAACGAACCGCAGCGAATATTCCGGCGATGCTTCGGTTATCACAACGTCGTAAAGTTAACGCGCCCGTTATGCCAGCCTTATCCAAGCCGGTGCGTGGTCGCTTGCATTGGGCGTGTCCCGCACCCAGCGGTCGACAGCGGCATCGGTAAGACGGGTGACGAGCGTTGGGCTGAGCAGCAGATGATCGAGGCGCATTCCGGCGTCGCGGTTCCACGCATCCCGCAGGTAGGCCCAAAAGGTATACATCGGCTCGCGCGGATGCATGGTGCGCAGTGCATCCGTCCACCCGCCGGAAAGTAACCGCGCGTAGGCTTCGCGCGCTTGTGGCGCAAGTAGAGCATTGGTGCGCCAGGACCGCACCGCGTAGATGTCTGCGTCCGTTGGTACGACGTTGTAATCACCGGCCAACACGGCCGGGATTCCGAGCTGCCGCAGTTCGGCTGCGTATGCGACGAAGCGGTCGAACCAGTCTAGTTTGTACGCGAATTTTGGTCCCGGTTGGGGGTTGCCGTTGGGCAGGTACAGGCAGCCGACGAGGATGCCGTTAATGGCGGCTTCGATATAGCGCGCTTCGCGGTCGCGGGAACTATCCGGCAGACTGCGCCGCGTTTCGATCGGTTCCACGCCGCGCGAAAGAATCGCAACCCCGTGGTGCGGCCCTTGGCCGTGACACAGCGTGTGATAGCCGAGCGCCGACAAAGCCCGAGCCGGAAAGTCCGCGTTACGGCATTTTATTTCTTGTAAACATACGACATCGGGTTCGGCGTCTTTGAGCCAAGCGACGAGGTTGGCCAAGCGCCCGTTGATACCGTTGATGTTGAAGGTAGCGATTTTCACTGGACTCTGACGTTACAGCGTCGCTTTGCGCGTCGCATCGGAAGCAGCGTCATTCACCCGATCGACAACGACGTGAGTAGCGCCGCGACGGTCGCGGCAGCGACGATCCACGCCACATATTGGCCGCTATTGCCGT
The DNA here is from genome assembly GCA_965214335.1 of Candidatus Velthaea sp. Classification (GTDB taxonomy): domain Bacteria; phylum Vulcanimicrobiota; class Vulcanimicrobiia; order Vulcanimicrobiales; family Vulcanimicrobiaceae; genus Velthaea. The sequence continues at coordinate 93,799 of CBDCBO010000003.1, forward strand.
CGTGCAGGCGCGCGATGGCCTCCAGCAGGCTGTTGCGCTGCAGCCTAACCCGTAGACGCGCCAGCGGACGGACGCGTGCGAGCGCAAGCCAAGCGACGAGCAGCGCGCCGAGCGGTGCGAAGATCAGCAGCGGCAACGGCGCGAGCTGCTCGGTGCGTAGTGGAAGGACGCCTGGTCCGAGCAGCGCCGCCTCATACGCGGCCCGGTCGGCCAGGCGATAAGCTGCCGCGGCCGCAAGCCGAACCGTGCCGCCCCACATTGATAGTGCGAGCGGCAGAACCGCCAGTACGAGTGCCGGTGCGAGCATGAACCAGGGCACACCGCGTCGTTGCGCGGGCCGGGCTTGCCGTGCGATGAACACGGTGAAGAATGCACGCGCGAACGCGCCGCCGGTAGCCGCACCGACGACGATCGTCAGCGGCGTGTCCACCGACCGGGCGACGCTCCAGACGCCGGCGATGCCGGCCGTAGCTAGTCCAAAGACGAGCGCGGTAAGCGGCAATCGGCGCCCGCAGCCGGCGATCCGCCGCAGATCGACGCTGTCCGTTCGCGCCCGCAGAATGCCGATCGCCATGAAGAGCGCGGCGGCGGCCAGCGCGTACCCCGCAACATAGAGCGCCGCGCCGCCGAGCGCGGCGGCCGAAAATGCACCGAACGCGCAAACCGCGACGCCGGCGTGCGCGACGGTGCAATACGCAAGGGCGCGTTTGAGATGCGGCTCGCGCAGACACATGAGCGATCCCAGCAGCGCCGAAAGGATACCGAATCCCAGCAAACACGCTTTCAACAGCGGCGTCGGGCTCAGCACCGCGGCATACGCCGACCAGTAGATGCGTACGAAGCCGTAAAGCGCCAGCGGTACCATGGCCCCACTGAGAATGGCGCACAGCGGCGTTGGAGCGTTCGCGTGAACTTCGTCGAACCAGAAATGCAACGGTGCCAAAGCGCCACGCGTAAATAAGCCGGCGGTCACGAAAGCGAATGAGGTTGCCGTCAGCGTGTCGCGTGCGTGTTGTCCGAGCAAGGAATGCCCGATCGCCGCCAAGTTCAATTCGCCCGTCCGGCCCTCGAGCAGAATGATACCGAACAAAATAAAAAGCCCCGCGACCGTGTTCGTGATCGCGAACTGCAACGCTCCGGCAAACGCGCTCTTGCGCTCGATGCGATAGGCCGATAAGGCGTACGCCGCAACGCTGAACACTTCATAGAAAACAAAGAGGTTAAAGGCGTCAGCGGCAAATGAAAACGCAAGCATCGCACCGAGGTTGGCCAGCAGCAGGACGTAAAAGATCGTGCCGACTTCATCGAAATACTGGCGCGAATACAGCGTCGCTGCGAGCACGATCGTGGCCACGAGGGTCGCCATTGCCGCACCGGCAAGGTCGATCGCGAAGGCAATACCGAGGCCTACGGTGTTGCCCGGATGCCAACCGCCGAACCACACGACGTTCGTTCCGCTGGTGCTCGTTTGTTTCACGAGCGCGATGCATCCGGTCAACGCCAGCACCGCGACCGTTACGGCGATCGCTTCGGCTGCGCGGCGCGGTATCCGGTCGAGCACCGCGACCAGAAGCGCCGCCGCCGCGAGCGGCAGCGCAACGAGCGCCGGCCCCAGCCACGTCACGTTTGCTGATCGGCTCGCTGATGCGCAGGATCGACGGCTCCGCCGCTTTCGTGTACGCGTAATGCAAGCGCCAGCAACAACGCCGTCGTCGCGGCGCTCACCACAACATCGGTGAGCGCGAGGGCTTGCGCGATCGGATCGACGCCGATGACCCGGCTTGGGGGCGCGGAGAGAAAGATCGGTGGCCCCGCGCCGTGGCGAAAGCCGATCGCCAGTAGCAGGATGTAGGTTGCCGACTGCGCGATCGATATGCAGATAATCTGCGCGACGACATGGCGGCTCGTGATCGTACCGTACAAGCCGAGTGCAAAGACGATAACTGCCGCCAAATACGGAAGCGCCGTCATGCAGCGTCGTCGCGGTTCGGCGCGCGCGTTTCTTTGATGAACTCGGAAAATAACACGATGAAGCCGCCCGAGATGGCGATGCCGACGACGCCGTTGAGCGCATCGATGGTGCCGCCCGAGATCAGCGCACCGGTCGTGCTCAACGGCAAAATGTTGCGCAGAAATGAGCCGGCGGCGAGCAGTCCGGCGACGCCGAAAGCCACATATCCGAGTGCGCCGATCGTTTCATATGCCTCGACCGGCGATTTGGGAAAAACGCGTTCGAACCCGCCATACCCGGTTCCTAAAAAGACCCCCAGCGCGGCGGTTGCCAACACCACGCCGCCCTGAAAGCCGCCGCCCGGCGTAAGCTGTCCGTGCACAACGATGTAGAGCCCGAACAGCAGTGCTACCGGAACGAACAGCACGCTGGCAATCTGCACGACGGGCTCGGGTTCGCGCGGGTCGCGCCCCCCGGCCGCCTGTAGCGCCTGCTCACCGATCTCGCCGCGTCGCTCGCGCAGCAGCAGCGAAAAACCAGCGATCGCCACGAGGAAAATGAATTCTTCGCCGAGCGTATCGAAGCCGCGCAGATCGAAATTCACGAAAGCGTCGAGATTGGTCGCGTGGCGCGACGCAACGGCCGCAACGGCGCGGCGCTGCTCGTACGGTCCGCGCGTTTGACCGTATGTCGGCAATCGCACCACGGCAGCGCTCAGCATGGCTGCTAACGCCAGGCTCAAAATGGCCGGTCCGATCCAGCGCACAACCCGCATCAGCGATGCTCGTTCATCCGGGATAAGGTTACCAGCACGACCAGCGGCACGGCTGCCGAGCCGACCGCGATTTCAGATAGCGCGACATCGGGCGCCTGATCGATCAAGAACAGCAGTGACAGCGTTAGACCATAAAACGAGAAGATGAAGACTTGCAGGCGTGGGTCGCGCGTTAGAACGACCGCTGCCGCGCCGGCGATCACGAGCACGTAAACCGCAATTTGCAACATCATCGCTGCACGACGGCTTCCCTCACGGCGTCGGGTGCCCCCGTTTCGCGCGTCCGAATCGCCCGCAGGGTGGCGTATGAAACGATCGGGCTCGCAACGACGATCGCGGTAGCCACGCTCAGTCCCTTAAGGGCCGCCTGCGAAGTAAAACCTTCCTCGATCACGATCGCAACGGCAATGAAGAGTGGAGCGATCGTCGTCGCCGGACCAAGATAGTGCAGCTGGTCGACGGCATCGTGCATGGCTAGTACGCCGGCGGCGCATAACAGCAAAACCACGCTGCCTAGGCCGATAAGCAGGTCGACGATTAGCGGTGCGACGTTCATAACCACCGCCCGTAAAAGCGCGCGTACACCAAACCCGCGGGATACGATAATATGGCAAGCATCAGCGCCGCGTCCATGACGCTCGCATTGCCGAAACTTTGGGCGATCAAGAGCATATCGACGGCTGCGACCGCGCTCGCCAGTTGCAATGCAATCAATCGTGACTCGATGCCGCCGCGCACGAGCGCGATACCGCACAGCGCCAGCGCCGCGGTGGCCGCGAGGGCGCCGACCGTCCAAGCGCTCATAGCGGATACCGGGGATGATCGGCGGCGGCTTCCCGCCGCGCGACGAGCTGGTGCAAGTAGAGCCAGCCGCGCTCGCCGTCGATGGCGAGCGGAAACGCATTAGGCGTAATTCCCGAGCCGAAAATTACAAGCGCCCGACGCCCGTATCCGTCGCGGCCGTCGTCCGGTTCGTACCGCAACGCGATCCAGCGTCCACGCACGCGTTCCCGCCGGACGAGTGCGCGCCACAGCGTTGGTCCCAAAATATCGAACGACTCGCGAAAGACGGCCGGCGGCACGCGGATGAGGATTGCCGCGAAACCTGCAAGCGACGCCCGCGGCCGGCAATCGATGACTCCGTAGACCCGTGATAAAAAGGCCGCCACAATGGCTGCACACACGCCGGCGGCGATGAGCTCGTCGCGTGACGGCTGCGCGACGAACCAAAAATAGATGCCGGCGAAGGCGACAAACGGTGCGAGATGTCGAATGATCCGCATGGTCTATACTTGGGAACGGCGCTTTGCCGACCTGCCTCTCGAACGACGCGCGCCGCTGCAACCCCCGGCGTTTACAGCGTTTGGCCGCACATCCGGCCGCTCCCGAACGTGCGGACCAGCGGGCGGGAAAAACGTCGCGCGCGAAATAGCGTCGAACAGATGCGAAAATCGGCGGCCAACGACTCCTTCGATCTCGAACGCTTCGTTGTCGCTCAGGCGGCGATCTTCGAGCAGGCTCTGCATGAATTACAAGCCGGACAAAAGCGCTCGCACTGGATGTGGTTTATCTTTCCGCAGCTGCGCGGACTTGGCCGGTCGCCGACGGCCCAGTTTTTCGGAATTGCGTCGCTGGACGAGGCACGCGCTTATCTGGCTCATCCGCACTTAGGCCCGCGGCTTGTCAGCTGTACGCAAACGGTGCTCGACCTGCGCGGCCGGTCGCTCAACGCGATCTTCGGCAGCCCCGACAACATGAAATTTCGCTCGTCGATGTCGCTCTTCGCGCGGGCTGCCTGCGGCACCACGAGCGTCTTTGCCGAAGCGTTGAGCCGCTACTGCGACGGCATTGCCGACGAGCGAACGGTGGCACTATTACCTTAATGTTGCAAACGCGCGGATCCGGTGCGTTAGCTCATGCTCTTACCGTGGAGACACCGCAGGTTCGATAACACCTTGGCAGCGCGAGTATGCATGTGATCGGCCGCACGAGCGGCGGGCGACCTCATATTGTCGACCTGCGGGCGGTAACGCCGAAGCGGACGGTCAAATAATGGTGTTGAAGCGCGTATACCTCCGGAGGTCTGCCCTGTACGTGTCGCCATAGTATGAAACGAAGCCGGCTGCTGCAGCAATACGCTGGGGAACCGCTTCTCACCGCCGATTCGCTCGGCAGTGAGGTAACCGGGCCCTCGGCGGGGCGAATAGTTGTGGGTTCACGTGCCTAACATCGCGGCCAGCCTTGAGAGCGACGGTGCTGCGTTCGGTCCCTTATTGCGGCGCTTCCGGCTCGCTGCGCGACTATCGCAGGAGCAATTAGCCGAACGTGCGCGACTGAGCGTCGTGAGCGTCAGCGCACTCGAGCGCGGTCGGCGGCGCGCACCGTATCGCGAAACGATTCGCCTCCTGGGCGAGGCGTTGCTGCTTACCGCCGGGCAGCGCGCAGAGCTCGAAATCGCGGCCAAACGGCGGCTACCAGGCGGCCCGAACCAAGCCAATGACGAGCCAGACGGGGACGACACGGAGGAAATGCCGGCCGCGCAGCAGCCGGGTGTTGCTCGGCGACATAATTTACCCGTTTCGCGAACCCGGCTCATTGGCCGCGAACGCGACGTCGCGGCCCTGGTGGGCATGCTGCGGAGCAACCGGCTCGTAACGCTCGTCGGTACCGGCGGTATCGGCAAAACCCGAACCGCGCTCGCCGCCGGTGAGGCGCTTGTCGACGAAACGCCGGCCGGTGTTTGGTTCATCGATCTTGCACCGCTTTCCAACGGATCGTTTGTCGTTGCCGCGGTCGCCCATGTGCTCGAGCTCAAAGAGCCGAGCAACGGCGACCTGCGTAACGTGCTCTTGAGCTATCTCAAGCACAAAGATGTGTTGCTCATCTTCGATAATTGCGAGCACGTCGTGGCGGACGTCGCCATGCTCCTCGACGAACTGCTTCGCGGTTGCGCTCGTCTCAAGATTTTGGCAACCAGCCGCGAACGGCTGCGCATCAACGGCGAACAAGCCCACCGGCTACCGTCATTAACGGTACCGGCGCGCGGCGCCGCAATGCGGATGCGCGCGGCCGATGCAGGTCAGTACGCGGCGCTGACGCTCTTCATCGAACGTGCCCAAGCCATCGACGGGCGGTTTGAGATACATGATGCGAACGCCCCGGCCGTCGCTGAGATCTGCCGCCTGCTCGACGGTATCGCTTTGGCAATCGAACTCGCCGCCGCACGCAGTAATATCTTGCCGCCCGGCGCGCTGCTCGAGAAGCTCGACGAACGCTTTCGCATCCTCACCGGCGGCGAACGCTTCGCTTTACCGCGTCATCAAACGATGCTGGCCCTCATCGATTGGAGCTACGATCTGCTGACGCCGCGCGAGCAACGGTTATTCGAACGGCTTTCGGTCTTCGCCGGCGGCTGCGACTTGACCGAAGCGAGCGCCGTGTGCGGCGACGAAGGTGACGACGAGTTTACCGTACTTGACGTGGTGATGTCGCTCGTCGAGAAGTCGCTGCTCATGACGGACGTCAGAGGGCGCGATATGCGGTATCGTCTGCTTGAATCGTCGCGCATGTATGGCGCGCGCAAACTTCGCGAGCACGGTGAAGCGCAGCACATCGCGCGCCGGCACAGTCAGACGTATCTTGCCTTAGCCGAGCACCTCGAACGCGAACGAAATACCGCGCCGGACGCCGAGTGGGTCGCCCGGTCCGAACCGGAACTCGAAAATTGGCACGCCGCACTGATCTGGAGCTTCGGTCCCGCTGGTGACGTTCTGCTTGGGCAGCGGCTCGTCGGCGCGTTGCGTCCGGTCTGGTCGAGTAAGGGGCTGGCGGAGGGCCGGCGCTGGATTGACGTCGCGCTCGATCGGGCTACCGACGGTACGCCGACGGAGATCATCGATCGACTGCACTTTGCCGCCGCGAGCATCACCTTTACGTTTGGAGAATACGAAGCAGCATTGGCCCAGAGCATTCCGCTTGTCAATCGTTTTCGCGCCGCCGGAAACGAAGCTCTAGCCGCGTATGCCGAGTACTTTGCCGGCGGATCGTTGGTTTCAATGGGCCGCGTCACGGAAGGCACGCCTTTTCTCGAGCGTGCGCTGGCATCGGCGCGGGCGCAAGGCAACGTGCGCCTGACCGGCCTCGTGTTGGAAGATATCGGGTATGCCACGTCGCTGGGACCGGATCCGGCGCAAGCGCGCGTACAACTTGGTGAGGCGCTCAAGATTTGGACGATGATCGGTGCCAAGCGCAATGTTCTTAACGGCGCCGTTGTTCTCGCGGAAAACTTGTTTTTGTGCGGTGAAACGGAATCCGCGATCGAGTTAGCGGTGCAGACGATCGAAAAGTTGCGCGAAATGGCCTTTAGCCGCACGCTCATCTCAGCGCTCAATAATTTAGCGGCCTATTTGAATGCAGCGGATCGCTTCCAAGAGGCGGTGCTCGTTGGGCGTCAAGCGCTTGAGATCGCGCTCGAAACGGAGGCGCACGTCGCCCAGACATGGTCGGTGCAGCATCTTGCCGCCGCCGCTGCGCTCGTACCGCGTAGCGCAACACCGACGCAAACATTGCACGACGCGACTCGTCTCATCGGTTATGCCGACGCGCGGCTGCTCGAACTCGGATCACCTCGAACGCCGCCCGAGCAACGCGAGTACGATCGGGCGCGAACTGCATTAGCGCACGCGCTCGCGCCCGCGCTGATGAGCGAGTTGCTCGCAGCGGGTGCCGGGCTCTCGCCGGAACGTGCGGTCGAAATCGCACGGTTGGTCTAGCCGGCGCTCGCCGGCCGCCGGTAGGTTCCAAATTCGTACCAACGCCGAACTGTACGGGTCACTGTAAGGGGTTGTTGTGCGAGTGTTTCTGTTCGCGCCCGCGGCCGGCTGCGATCATGTGAACACGCCGCACGACACGTCGGCGGCACCTCCCGCACCGCTTAACAAAAGGACCCACCATGACGCACATGCCCGGTCGCACCGCCTCAGTTTCCAACCTTCGCCGGTTGACCACCGGTCTCGCCCTGGCCGCTACCGTTGCGACGCAATTGACCGTGACGCCGGCACTGGCGGTTCCGCCGCCGCCCGTACCATGGATCGTCGCCGGCGGCATCGGCTTCAGCGCGACCGTGCCGGCGGTACATGAGAATCTGCCGCTCTATCGACTCACGCGTACGTCCGCTCCGACAGCGCTCGTGCAAAGCGTCTTGGCGGCCGTAAAAGCAGCACCGCTCGCGATGCAAGGCACTCGTATGGTCGCCCAAAACGCGCACGGTGCTCTCAGCGCGTATGTCGACGGCGTGCGCGGCGACGCCGAGATTTTCCCCGACTTCGCCGGCGCGCCGGCTCGTTCGGCAACGCTTTCCAAGGCCTCACTCGAACTGGCCGCAACGAGTGTTTTTGCCCGCGCCGATATGATTCCCAAAGATGCTACCGTCGCGCAGTTGGGCAGCGAAACGCCGGTGTTCGGCGCCGCAACGACCAAGACTACCGGCACCCAAGCCGCTGCCAAACCCGCCGCACAACACCTGTTCACCTACGTCAACGCCGCGCGCTATGCGCATGGACTTCCGGTCGTCGGCAAAGGTTCGCAAGCATCGGTCGCCGTTGCTGACGATGGCTCGATCCGCGGCATGGTGCGGCGTTGGCAAGCAGCCACGGTCGCCGGTAGCGTCGTGCCGACGACGACCACCGCGCAAGTGATGGCCGCGATTAGCGCGCAGCTCAAACCACTCCAGAACGCGCACACGCAAATAACGGTCAATCGGATCACGACTGCATACTATGACGGCGGAGCCGCGTACTTGCAGCCGGTCTACACGTTCCTGGCCACCGTCCACGGCGGCAAAGTTTCCGACGATCGCGTCGTCGGCTACGTACCGGTCGGAAAGCTCGTCGAACCGTTGCCGATTATCGGCGCGACGCACGGAGTAGCTCCGGTTCGTCAATCGAGGCCTGCCGGCAAGTCGGGCGGCAATGCGATTCAAAATGCGAATGGCGGTTACATTCAGCTCGGCGAATACGCCAACGACGACGGTTCGATGCTCGATATGGCCGACGCCTACAACAATGGCTATACCGCCAACTCGCCGTGGTGGGCTCCGGCGATCTCACGCACGCAGTGGTTCTGGGCGGACCCGTCTCAGTACGTCGGCTCCTCGAATTGGTATGTGAACGCAGTCGACATTGCGTACACCAACCCGCACGGCGATTGGTGGGAGAACACCACGAACGGAAATGGCGCCGGCTTCTTTTACATCAATGATATCGGCACGAACGGCAATCCGGGGTATGGTGCGGCTGCCGGCGGAATTCTTTCGACCTGGATCCTCGACTCGTGCGAAGTAATCCCGTCGGCCTACGACCTATCGGTCACCACCGGAAATGGCTACAATGCGTTTGCGCCTTGGTTCCCGGTGTTTCAGGGACTACACCGCGCGCTCGGCTTCCGCACTGAGATGCTGTTGTTCCAAGATAGTATGAATTGGCAGATCGCCTACGATCAGTCGCAAGGCGCCGATGCGGTCTCAGCGTACTTTAACGACGTTGCCGCGGTAAACTTCAACGGAATCTACGGCACGTACTATGACGCACATCTGGGCTGGAACGTCAATTACGATCGCGTCTCGGTCATGGTCGACCAGCGTAATAACGGCGAATCGATCTACGCGACCGGCGGCCAGTCGGCCGCATACGGCCTCAACAACTACTGGATGGGCGACTAATCTTTCTGGGCCCTGCGTCGCTGCGGGCATCCGGGAAATTCGCGGCGGAGCCGTCAGACAGAACGAGTCCAGCTTCGGCGGGGCTCGTTCTTCGCGTGCCTACCGCGCATCGGCCGCCTCATAAACGACACGACTACGGACGCTCGCATCCGTCAACGAACGAACCTTTGCACCGATTCCGACGACGCCGTTGAGCAGCGCAGCGCTGACCGCGTCGGTGCACCGGTCTTTCGTCGTTATCTCGGTGCCGGCTTGTGCGGACGAGCCGGTCGTTTGCGGCGGGCCGTTTGCGATCTGCCGCGTGCGCGACTGGAACGCGCAGCCGGAGCAGCGTATGTAGCGGCATGAGCACTTCGAATGACGCCCAACGTGTCGCTCTCAATTGGGTGCGGACCGGCCCCAGAAACACCAGTACGGTTGTTCTCATCCACGCGGTGGGTTTCGATTTAACATATTGGGACCGCCAGATTGAAGCGTTACGGTCGGCGTATGATGTAGTCGCATTCGATCTGCCCGGACATGGCCGGTCAGCCGGCGGCCCGCACGATTGGATATCGTTTGCGAACGCACTCGCAAGCCTCAAGGAATTAATTGCTAACGTCGACTCCGGTCCGGTGCACCTCGCCGGCATATCGTTCGGCGCAATGATCGCGCAAACGATGGTTCTCGCCTACCCGGAATTGGTGCGCTCGCTAACGCTTATCGGCACGGCGGCGGCGTTCCCCGAAGGTGTCCGGGCCGCGATGCGAGCGCGAGCGCAAGCGACGCGAGACGGAGGTATGCAAGCCGTGCTGCAGCCGAGTTTGGACCGCTGGTTCACGTCTCAAACGGTGACGCAGCGACCGGACCTCATCGACCGCGTTTCAAAGACCGTGTTGGGCGCCGATCCAGTAGTGCATGCCGCAATCTGGGAGCTCATAGCGAATGATTTCGATGTCGTGGCGCGGCTGGGCGAGATCGCTTGTCCGGCGCTCATCGTCGTCGGTGAACGAGACCCGAGCACTCCGCCCGCTGCCGCATCCGTTTTGGCCGCCGGCATTCGCGCAGCGCAACACGTCGTGCTTCCGCGCGTGTCGCATATGGCGACGCTCGAAGCGCCGGCTGCGGTCAACGCACACGTCGAGCGGTTTCTGTCCAGCGTATGAGGCGCTCACGTCCAACGCATTCAAGTGACGTCGATCGTCACACGCGTTCGAGGAGCATGGCAATGCCCTGTCCGACCCCGATGCACATGGTGCAGACGGCGTAGCGGGCAGACAATCGGTCGAGGCTCAGCGATGCGCTCAGCGCCAGCCGAGCGCCGCTCATGCCCAGCGGATGGCCCAGCGCGATCGCTCCGCCGTTCGGGTTCACGTGCTGCGCGTCGTCGGGCAGACCCAGCTCGCGCAAAACGGCCAGCGACTGTGCGGCAAATGCTTCATTGAGCTCGAACAAATCAATGTCGCTGACCGTTAGCCGCGTGAGGGTCAGTAATTTGCGCACCGCTGGCACGGGCCCCATTCCCATGCTGCGCGGCGGCACTCCGGCGCACGTACTGGCGACGATGCGTGCGCGCGGTCGTAGGCCGTATCGTTCCACCGCCGCTTGGGAGGCGACAAGTACCGCGGCCGCGCCATCGTTCACGCTCGATGCATTGCCGGCCGTAACCGATCCGCCGGAGCGAAACGGAGCCGGCAGGGCGGCCAACTTCTCGATGGTCGTTTCGGGTCGCGGTTGCTCGTCGGTGTCGACGACCGTTACAAAGCCTTTCTTTGAGCCAACCGTCACCGGCACGATCTCGGCTTGCAATCGACCTGCGGCAAGGGCGGCCGCCGTCCGTTGCTGCGATCGCAACGCGAACGCATCTTGGTCGCCGCGCGCAACACCATAATCGGCGGCAACATTCTCGGCCGTTTCGGGCATGCTATCGACGCCAAAGCGTTTGGCGAAGGCCGGATTGATGAAACGCCAACCGATCGTCGTATCGTACACCGCGTTTTCGCGTGCGAACGCCGCGCCGGCCTTCGGCATAACGAACGGCGCTCGGCTCATGCTCTCGACGCCGCCCGCGATGCACAGATCGGCATCGCCCGCACGAATCGCGTGTGCGGCGATGGCGATCGCGTCCAAACCCGAACCGCACAGCCGATTGATCGTCGATCCCGGAATGCACTCCGGTAAGCCGGCCAGCAACAGCGACATGCGGGCAACGTTGCGGTTATCTTCGCCGGCCTGATTCGCGCAGCCGTAAAAGACATTGTCGACGGCTTCCCAGTCGACGTGCAGATTGCGCTTCATCAGCGCTGCGAGCGGTACCGCCCCCAGATCGTCGGGCCGAACGGGCGCCAGCACGCCGGCGTATCTGCCGATCGGCGTGCGGACGCCATCGCACAGAAACGCGTGGAGCCGACCGTTCGCGGTGCTCATGACGCTACGACCCGAAGCTCGCGGCGAGTGCCGCCGGTTGCGCGTCGAACACTGCGATAGCGTGCCGCGCTCGTTCCACGATGAGGCGCGGAAGTTCGTCGGGCGAAACAATTTGGACCGCATCGGCGTGAACGAGGACCGAAGCGACGGCCAACTCACGCGACGGAAACGCAACGCGCAGTAATGCGTAATCGTCGTCCTCGCTCAGTACGCGGACGTCCCAGAAAAACATCGCGACAGCAGTGCGCTTGACGCGCAGCACCACCTCGTAGATTTCTTGCGGTTGCGATTCGATCGAGGTTACCGACGCATTCCAATACGCTTCGAGATCGAAGCTGGCCGGTCGCGCGAACGGCGACGAAAGCGTTGCGACGGCGACTATGCGTTGGGCACGAAACGTGCGGTAACCCTTGCCGGCCTCGCGCGCGATCAGATACCAAATCCCGGCTTTGGCAACAAGTCCAAGCGGGTCGATGCAGCGCTCGCTCACCGTGCCCGTGCGGTCGCGATACTGCAGGCGAACTTGGCGGTCGTTCTGCACGGCGCTACGGAGCTGCACGAGCAATGCGGTGGGTTGCTCGCCCCGGCTCCAGCGATTGTGATCGAGAAAAAGCCGTGCGCGTCCGGTCTCGATCGCAAGGCGCGCGGTCGCCGGCAAGGCGCCGGCGAGCTTCTGCAAGGCCTGCGATTGGGCCGCGATGCCAAAGTCGGTCAGCGGCCCGGGACCGGAGGCAAACAGCGCTTGCAACTCGTCGTTCGTGAAGTGTTCCAACGCTCGGCGGTAATCGTCGGCAAGGATGATGCCCCCGAGCGGTCCGCGCTCCATATGAATCGGCACGCCGGCCGCGCATAACGCTTCAACGTCGCGATAGATGGTGCGCATCGACACTTCGAGTTGGTGCGCGAGCTCGCGTGCGGTAACGCGCCGCTTTCCTTGAAGCAGCAATAGGCAGGAGAGCAGGCGTTGCGACGGCATCGAGCCGCCATTACCGTCCGTATATGACGGTACCTGTCATATACGGACGCTACGCTGCGGTCATCGCACTCCGAATCGCTCCGGGAGAATCACTATGACGACTACCGCTCAATCAAACGCCGTCGCCGTAAAAGGGATGGACATCATCGCATTTTTGACCGCCGATCCGCAGCGCGCGATCGCGTTTTACCGCGACGTGCTGGGCATTCTGCCGACCGACATCGACGAAAAAGGTCGGGGCGCTGAGTTTACCTTGGCCGACGGTTCAACGTTTGGCGTGTGGGAGCCGGATCATGGGCCCAAGCAAGGCGCAACGGTGATGTTCGCCGTCGAAGATATTACCGCGGCGGTAAGCGTGTTTCGCTCGCGCGGCGCGCAACTTTCGGATCCCGAAGAAACGCCGGCATGTTTCATGTCGTTCGGCGCCGATCCGGACGGCAACGGATTCATGATTCACCAGCGCAAGCCCGCAGCCACGTAGCGGGGTTGACGATCGCGTCCGCCCCGGCGGCGGACGCGACGTTCGGCCGATCGGCTATTCCGCCGGCGGCGCGACCCCGGCCAGGAACGTTAAGCGCCGCCGGGAGGCTTTGGGCCGAATTGCGAGCGCGCGTGCGTATTCGGCTGATGCGTACCATTCGTGCGCGCGCTCGAGTGACGCAAATTCGATGATGACCACTTGCAGCCGCGGTCCGTCCCAATCATCCTCGATCGTCTCGACCGTACCGCCGCGCGCAAGATAACGGCCGCCATATTTTTCAACCGCCGGCCCCGCCAACGCACGGTATGCGGCAAGCGCTTGAGCGTCGATGAGTTCCAGTTCAGAGACAACATATGCCGGCATGCGCGTGTCCTGCGGCGCGCGTTTTCGCGACCCCTGCGACGCCGTCGTCGCGGCTCGCCGACCAGCGCTACGCGAAGTTGACGGTACGGATACGCTTTTGCGTACGCACATCGAACGCTGGTATTCCGCTAGCCGGTGTTTGGCGCGCAGCGGTCGACCTTGCGCTGACCGCTTCCCCGTCGCATCAATGTGATGGGCAGGGCGAGGCATGAACGCACGCGTGTTCGTTGATGCGCGCTCCGTAGCCGCAGGGCTGTTTTAGGCGCTGCCGGAAGCGCGTTCGTTATGCCGAAAGCCGTGCAACTCTCCGCTTATGGCGGAATCGAACAACTCCAGATTGTCGACGTCGCGACGCCTGAGCCAAAAAGCGATCAGGTCGTCGTGCGCGTCGTTGCAACGGGTATAAACCCGGGTGAAATTTCGATCCGCGAGGGGCGCCTCAAGGACATGTATCCGCGCGATTTCCCGTTTGGAGAAGGATCGGATTTCGCCGGGCGAATCGCCGCTGTCGGCGCGGGCGTTACGGCGTTCGCCGTCGGTGACGAAGTCCTGGGCTGGTCCGAAGAACGATCCGCGCATGCCGAGTATGTCGTGAGCCCACCCGAGCAACTCGTCGCGAAACCGCCGTTGCTCGACTGGTACCGCGCCGGCAGCTTGTTCGTCGTGGCAACGACCGCCGTCGGCGCCGTGCGCGCAGTTTCGTTACAGCGCGGCGACGTGGTTGTCGTGAGTGGCGCGGCCGGTGGCGTCGGCTCGCTGGCCGTTCAGTATGCGCGGCGCGCAGGTGCCCGCGTCATTGGTATTGCCGGTGCCGACAACGCCGACTTTCTCCACTCCGTCGGCGTAGAACACATTGCGTACGGTGACGGCCTCGCGGAACGTCTGCGCGCGCTAGCGCCAAGCGGCATCGATGCGCTCGTCGATCTGTTTGGCGGCGGCTACGTCGATCTCGGCGTGGCGCTCGGCATCTCGCGCGAGCGCATCAACACCATTATCGATTTCGCTGCTGCCGCCAAGCACGGCATCAAGACTGACGGTTCGGCCGCTGCAGCCAGCCGCGAGACACTCGCGGATATGGCAGACCGCATTGCTTGGGGCGAAATCGTCATGCCGATTGCCGCGATCTATCCGTTCGCGGCACTTGGGGACGCCTACACCGAACTTGCGCGGCGCAAGGCTCGCGGCAAAATCGTCCTTGCTTTCGAGCCGACGCTAACGGCGCCGCTGCATCCGCCGCGGTCGGCGGCCGGACTCGAGTCAAAACGATGAAGACGCGGCCGTTCGGTTCCACTGGGCGCGTGGTTAGCGAGATCGGATTCGGAGCCTGGGCAATCGGCGCTGATTGGGGCCATGTCGATGCGTCCGATGCCATGAGCGCACTGCAAACAGCGCTCGATTCGGGCGTGACGTTCATCGACACGGCCGATGTCTACGGTGACGGTCGTTCCGAACAACTGATCGCGCGCGTGCTTAAAACGTATCCGGGTCCGCGGCCGTACGTTGCGACCAAGGCCGGCCGCCGGCTACCGGCTCAAACCGTGGCCGGCTACACGCGCAGAAATCTAAGTGATTGGATCGAGCGCAGTCTCACCAATCTGGAGGTCGAAACACTCGATCTCGTTCAACTCCATTGCCCACCAACCGATCTTTACTATGTACCGCAAGCGTTCGAAATGCTCGATGAGCTCAAACGAGCCGGCAAGGTGCGCGATTACGGCGTAAGCGTCGAGCGGGTGGAAGAGGCCATCAAGGCGCTCGAATATCCCGGCGTCGCCAGCATTCAAATTATCTATAATATTTTCCGTCAGCGACCGCATGACATGCTCTTCGATCTGGCTCGCAAACGCAACGTCGCGATCATCGCGCGCGTGCCGCTGGCGAGCGGGCTGTTGTCGGGAAAATACCGCGCCGACACGGTCTTTGATGCCTCCGATCACCGGCAGTTCAACCGTCATGGCGAAGCGTTTGACGTCGGTGAAACATTTGCCGGCGTTCCATACGAGACCGGCCTTGCGGCGGTCGAGCAGATTCGCGGCATCATGGGCGGAGATCGCTCGATGGCCCAACTGGCGTTACGCTGGATCTTGATGTCCGAGGCCGTCACGGTCGCTATTCCAGGTGCCCGCAATGCCGAACAAGCGCAATCAAACGCCGCCGCCGCAGCGTTGCCGCCGCTCGACCGCGAGATGATGGCCGAATTGGCGACTATTTATGCCGAACGTATTCGACCGCACGTGCATCACCGCTGGTAGCCGCTCCAAAGCGGTGCTGGTTCGGTAGCCGCGCAATCGCAGGGCTTTTTGAGGCACCAAGGAAAAAAGCTTCTCCGTAGCTTGCGCCTGCTGAAAATGCAGTTCGGGCCAAATGATATCGCAAACCGTCGAGACCGCTGCCCCCAAGAGGCCGCTCATTGCGCGGCTCTCGCGTTTTGTCCGCTCGCGGGAAGCGGGCATCTTCATGGCGCTTGTCATCATGGCCGGACTACTCGCATTTGCTGCGCCGACGTTCCGAACCACCGACAATTTGATCAACGACTCGCGCAATTTTTCGTTCATCGGTATCGTCGTAATCGGTGAAGCGCTGGTCATGATCACGGGCGGCATCGATCTTTCCGTGGGCAGCGTCTGGGGAATGACTGCCGTAACGACGGCGGCCCTCATGGCTGCCGGCTGGCCGACGGTCGGCGCGGCGGCCGTTGGTCTTGGTTGCGCGGCACTCGTCGGACTTTTCAACGGCTTGTGCGTTACGAAGCTCAAGATGCCGCCGTTCGTGCCGACGCTCGCCACGATGAGTATCGCGCGGGCGCTCGCACTGGTCATCACGCGGGGTCGTTCGATCGGCGAATTCCGACCCGATGGCGACGCGTTTTACAACCTCGGCGGCGGCACCACGTTCGGCTTACCGAATCCGTTCCTCATCTTTATCGTATTGGCCGTCGTTGCATGGTTCGCACTCGATCGAACGATCTTTGGCCGTCAACTCTATGCCATCGGCGGCAACGAACGGGCTGCGCGCCTCAGTGGTATCGAGGTCGATCGGCTCAAGATCGGCGTCTACACCGCAGCCGCCCTGATGGCCGGTATTGCCGGCATCATCGAAGTCAGTTATTTATCATCCGCAATCGCCAACCAGGGCCTGGGCAAAGAACTTAGCGTGATCGCCGCTGCGGTCATTGGTGGAACGGCGTTGACCGGCGGCGAGGGCACGATCTTGGGCATCTTCATTGGAACGGTGTTGCTCGAGGTGCTCCGTAACGGGCTCGTGCTGCTTGGCACGGACGCCTATTGGCAGGGCGTTTTCGTCGGTCTCGTCATTATCATCGCGGTGTTCATCGACCAGCTTCGCAAAGGCCTATGGCGTAAGCGTTAAGCCTGCACCTACCACATATCACGAGATAGGACATAGTATTTTGAACAACCGACTCGTAACAAGCCTGGCAGCCGCATTGGGCATCGGTATTTTCGGCGCGGCGGCGTATCAAGCGCAGGCGCAGGATTCGAGCAAAGTCTTTGCGATGGTGCCCAAACTCGTCGGCGTACCGTTTTATGCCGACGTCGAGAAAGGCTGCAATGAAGAAGCCAAAAAGCTACACGTGACATGTCTCTTCACCGGGCCCACGCAGGCGGACGAAGCGCAACAAGCTCAGGTCGTGCGCGATTTAGTGACTAAGGGCGTAGCCGGGATCGCCATCGCGCCCAATAACCCCGAATCGATTGCGTCGGCCATTTCCGCTGCTCGCGCCAAAGGTATTCCGGTGATCACGTTCGACTCGGACGCACCAAAATCGAAACGCACGACCTTCGTCGGAACGAATAACCTCGACGGTGGCACGGCCGGCGGAAAAGCCTTCAAGGCGGCGCTGCCCAAGGGCGGTACCTACGCGATCATTACCGGCGGCCTGGCGGCCGACAATCTCAACGATCGCATCAAGGGTTTCAAAACGGCCATCGGCGGGAGCTTCACCGAAGTTGCCGGTTCACCGTTCCCGTGTGACGACGATTCGAATAAAGCAATTCAGCTGATCCAAGACGTGCTGACGAAAAACCCGAATCTGAGCGGCATCTTTTATTCCGGTGGTTGGCCAATGTTCGCGCCCGAAGCCTACACGCGCGCCTTGCAGGGTCATCAGGCGGCGATCAAATCAGGTAAGTTCGTCGTGGTTTCCTTCGATACGTTAACCGCGCAACTCAAACTGCTCAAAAGCGGCTTTGCCACAACGCTCATCGGACAGCGGCCGTACAAAATGGGGACGCAGTCGATCGACGTACTTAATGGGTTGACGGAGAAGAAGAGTGCGCCGCCAATCATCGATACCGGTGTCGACGTGGTGGATGCCAAGAACGTCGACACGTTCCTGAAGTAGTCCGCCGCACCTGATGTCCGATCTGCTCCGCATCGCTGCGATCTCGAAGTCGTTTCCGGGTGTCAAAGCGCTCGACAACGTGTCGTTCGACGTGCAAGCGGGGTCGGTGCATGCCGTGATGGGCGAAAACGGCGCCGGAAAGTCAACCTTGATGCAAGTGATTGCCGGCGTCTTTCCACCTGACGACGGCAAGCTCGAGTTCGAGGGCGAAACGCTGCACTTGCGCAGTACGCGCGATGCCGCCCAGCGCGGCATCGCGATCGTGTTTCAGGAATTGAACCTGGCCCCGAATATGACGGTCGCTGAGAATATTAGTTTGGGGATCGAACCGCGCTCGCTGGGCGTCTTGGTCGATCGCTCGGAGCTCAACGCTCGTGCTGCGAATATCTTGCGGCAACTCGGCATTACACTCGATCTGGCAGCGCGGGTCGGCGATCTCACGATCGCGCAGCAGCAGCTCATCGAAATCTGCAAGTCGCTCGTGCAGACGCCGCGTCTGCTGATCCTCGACGAACCGACGTCGAGTTTATCCGAAACGGAAACAACGCTGCTGTTTCGGGTAATCGCAACGCTCAAAGCGGCCGGGGTAACCGTCTTATATATCTCGCATCGGATGCGCGAAGTCTTTACCATCTGCGATACGGTAACGATCTTGCGCGACGGTAAGCACGTTCGGACCATGCCGCTCGCTGCGACGAATCAAGACGAACTCGTGCGGCTCATGGTCGGGCGAGATCTTGCTAGTATCGCAAAACCAACCGTGCACGACGACAGCCGGCCGATCGTGTTATCGGTGCGGAATTTTAGCGCCGGCCGTCAATATCGCAACATCTCGTTCGACTTACGCCGCGGTGAAATCGTCGGGTTGTCGGGTCTGGTCGGTGCCGGTCGCTCCGAGATGGCACTTGGCGTCTTCGGCGCTCCGGTGCCCGATAGCGGCGAGGTGCTCCTTAACGGCAAGCCCGTTACCATACGCAATCCGCGCGGAGCCATGAAACTCGGGATCGCGTTGGTGCCCGAAGATCGCAAACAGCTTGGATTAGTGCTTGGCTTAGGCGTCGGGCCAAACGTTTCGCTGTCGGCTTTGACGCGTTTATCGCGCTCGGGCGTCATTGATTTCGGCGCTGAAGACGGCCTAATCGGACGCTACATCACGCGCTTCCGCATTAAAACGCCGAGTCGCGAGCAATTGGTCGGCTTGCTCAGTGGTGGTAATCAGCAGAAAGTCGTGCTGGCGAAGTGGTTGGCAACCAATCCGCGCGTTCTTATCGTGGACGAACCCACGCGTGGTGTCGATGTGGGAACGAAAGCCGAAATCTACATGCTGATGCGAGAATTGGCGGCCGAAGGGTTAGCGATTCTCGTGATCTCGAGCGATTTGCCTGAAGTTCTGGCTATTTCTGACCGTATTCTGGTGATGCGTGAAGGGCGGCTCGTCGGAGAACTCGCCCATGCCGACGCGAGCGAGGAACGGATCATGGCGTTGGCCGCACTCGAACACACGAACCCGGCTGCTTAACGCCGGCTATCCTGGTATCGCATCGATGCTGTTAGGCCGTAACAACCGCGTAAGCGCGAGCGTTTCGGCGTTCACACCGATGAGCTCGCTGCCGACGACACGCTGCAACCTGTCAAAGTCGACGTTGACGTCACACGAAAGCGGCGTGGTATGTACCGGAAGTCGCTTCCGACGAACTTGGCGACAATCAACTGATTCGCCATACGGAGCGCAGACCGTTGATGTTGTGAAATATTTCGCGCATGTCGCGCTGTATTTGCTTCGCGCTCGGTAACCGGCTGAACTCCATCGTGTGTTTCCAAGGAAGAGCAGTGCGGGCCGCGCGGCCGGTGATTTGTTCTGTCGGACACCGCCACCACTAAGTCTGGGCGACAACGAAGGATTCTTGTCTGTGATCGCCAGAGATTACCGCATGCTCGTTCCGGTGAGCGCCTCTTGGACCTAACCGCAACACCGTCAGTACCCGCGCTACTCGAAGTGCGCTCGCTCTCCAAGGGTTTCCCCGGCGTCCAAGCGCTCAGCGACGTCAGCTTGACGGTGGAAGCCGGCGAAGTGCATTGCCTGCTGGGCCAAAACGGGGCGGGAAAAAGCACGCTCATCAAGATTCTCTCGGGTGCTCAACGCTCGGACCGCGGCGAGTTGCTCTGGCGTGGTGAACCCGTCGTGTTGCGCGACCCGACGGCCGCGCTCGCATGCGGCATCGCGACGATCTATCAAGAGCTGGATTTGATCGGCGGTTTATCCGTCGCCGACAACATCTTTCTGGGCCACGAGCCGCAGACACTCGGCTTTTCCAAGCGCCGATCCATTACGGCCTCCGCGCGCGCATTGCTCGAACGGCTGGGCTGCCGCGACATCGACGCGGCAGCGATCGTCGAAACGCTATCGGCGGCGCAACAACAGCTCGTGAGCGTCGCCCGCGCATTGTCGTACGACGCGCGCTTACTGATCATGGACGAACCGACTGCCGTGCTCGACCGGGGGGAAGTCGACACACTTTTTCACATCATCCGGGAACTCGTCGCCGGCGGCGTGGCGATCGTCTATATCTCGCACCGGCTCGACGAGATTCGCGAAATCGGTCATGTTGTCACCGTCCTCAAAGACGGGCGCACCGTTGGCGAACGGTTGCCGGCAGCCGGCACGTCGACCGGCCGGCTCGTGCAACTCATGACGGGTCGCAGCGTCGAGTATCCGTTTCCGCCGCGGCCGCCGGCACCCGTACCCGAAACGCGCGCGCCGGTCCTCGAAGTGCGAAATCTGTCGCGCCCCAGCGCGTTTGCCGATGTCTCCCTTACGGTACACGCCGGCGAGATCGTGGGGCTGGCCGGACTTGTCGGCTCCGGCCGCTCGGAAGTGCTGGAAACCATCTACGGGGCGGCTCGCGCCGCGACCGGCGACATTCGCATCAACGGGAAAGCGCTGGCGGCCGGTTCGACCGAAGCAGCGGTCGCGCGCGGGATCGGGCTGGCACCTGAAGAGCGCAAGCGTCAAGCCTTGCTGCTCGATGACAGCGTGTTCCACAACGTGTCGTTGCCGTCGCTGAACCGTTTCGCCCGCGGCGGCCTGATCGATGCGCGGCGCGAATTCGCCGCCGCGGCCGGTGTGCTCAACTCGCTCGACGTGCGCCCGGCGGATCCGCGGCGAATCGTCCGCGACCTCTCGGGCGGCAACCAGCAGAAGGTGGTCGTCGCGCGCTGGCTGCTGCGGCAGTGCGCGTTGCTCATGCTCGATGAACCGACCCGCGGCGTCGATGTCGGTGCGCGCGCCGATGTCTACGCATTGATCCGCGCATTGGCCGCCGACGGCCTCGGCATACTGCTCGTGTCGAGTGAGATTCCCGAAGTCTTGGGCTTAGCGGACCGCGTGCTGGTGTTGCGCGAAGGCCGCGTCATTCATGAAGCGCCTGCCGCGCAACTCGATGAGGCTCGCGTGCTCGACCTGATCATGGCCGGACACGCATGAGTCGTCCGATCGTCGCAACGGCGCTGCCGCGCTCATTACGTAAACGTTTGTTTGCCGCGCACAACATCGGCTTGATCGCCGCGCTGCTTGCGATCGTCGCGGCCGGTTCGGCACTGTCACCGTACTTTCTCACCGCATCGAACGCTTTGACCATCCTGACGACGGCGTCCGTGATCGGCGTTATTTCGGTCGGCATGACCTTTATTATTTTGGCCGGCGGAATCGATCTGTCGGTCGGCGCAATCGTCGCGCTGGCTGGCGTGTGCGCGACGACGGCGACGCTGCAATCGCTGGGTTGGCTCGCGATGGTGGCGGTCTGTATCGCCGTCGCGGCGGTCGTCGGCTTGTTCAACGGCGTGCTGATCGCCTACGGTCGCATGGTGCCCTTCATCGCGACGCTCGCGATGCTCGTCGCCGCACGCGGCCTCGCTCAACATATATCGGGCGGCGTACCGCAAACGGTCAATGACGGCACGTTCAACGACATCGGCTCGGCGCTGGTGCTCGGCATTCCGCTGCCGGTGTGGGTATTCGCCGCGGTCGTTGCCGTGGGTTGGGTCGTCCTCAACCGAACGACGTTCGGGCGACGTACCATCGCGATCGGCGGCAACGCCGAAGCCAGCCGATTGGCGGGGATCAACGTCGCGCGTCAAACGCTCGTGTTGTATGTTGTGTCGGGTGTGTGCGCCGGCATTGCGAGCGTGCTGCTCACGGCCCGGCTGACGTCCGGGTCGAACGATGTCGGCAATCTGTACGAGCTTGATGCGATCGCGGCGGTCATCATCGGCGGGACGCGGTTGTCGGGCGGCCGCGGCACGCTGGCCGGATCGATCGTCGGCGTACTGATCTTCACCCTCATCAGCAACATCTTCGTACTCGAAAATCTGCCGTCCGACATTCAGAGTATCGCCAAAGGCGTTATCATCGTAGCCGCCGTTTTACTGCAAGGCCGCAGCAGCGCTGCGAAATAAGATCGAGAAAGAGTGACAACGTGAAAAGAGTCGACCTGGTTCAAGCTGCTGCCGTTGCTGCGGCAGGTGTCGCGTTCGCCGGAGGCGCTGCGCTCAGTACCGCCCAACGAGCGAACGCTCAAGGCGGCAAAAAGCTGCATATCGGCTTTTCGGCACCGGGCGCAAATCATGGCTGGCTGGCCGCGATTACGAAAAACGCAAAAGCGGAAGCCGCGAAGTATGCCGACGTGGAGCTTGCATTGACTGAGGGCAATTCAACGTCGGCCGAGCAGATCGGGCAAATTGAAACGCTCATCAATCGCAAAGTCGACGTGCTCGTTATTCTGCCGCAAGAAGGCCAAGCGCTGACCGCGGTCGCGACCAAAGCGATGCGGGCCGGTATTCCGGTTGTGAACTTAGATCGGATCTTCAGCTCGCCGCTCGCGTATCGCACCTGGATCGGCGGCGACAATTACGGTATGGGCGTTTCCGCCGGAAACTATATCGGCCAGACGCTCAAGAAAGGCAAAGTCGTCGAAATTGCCGGCCTCGACTCACTCGAGCTCACTAAGCAGCGCAGCGCCGGTTTCGCCGATGCACTCAAGGGATATCCGGGCATTAGCGTGGTTGCGCGGCAAGCCGCTGATTTCACGCCCGATACCGGCGAGCGCGTGATGGCGAACGTGCTTCAGGCGCAACCGCATATCGATGCGGTATGGAATCACGACGACGATCAGGGCATCGGTGTCGAAGCGGCGATCCGAAACGCCCATCGATCGGAGTTTTTCATGGTCGGCGGTGCGGGCTCGAAACACGCGATGGATGTGATCCGCGCCGGCGGCATCATCAAGGCGACGGTGCTGTATTCACCCTCGATGGCGGCGTCGGCGATCAACTTGGCCCGGCTCATTGGAATGGGTCGCGGTCTATCGGAAACCGCGGAAAAAGCCGTTCCGTCGTCGATTACGCTGTACTCAGCCGTGGTCACCAAACAAAACGTCGCGCAATATGCCGACGTCGGATTCTAGTCCGCAACGGTGACCTCCGTGCAAACGCAATCGCGGGACATCGGTATCGGCATGGTCGGTTATGCCTTTATGGGCGCCGCGCATTCGCAGGCGTGGCGGAATGTTGGACGCTTTTTCGATGTTCCGCTCGTTCCACGCTTAGCGGTCGTCGGTGGTCGAGACGGGGCGAAAGCCCAAGCTGCGGCACTGCGTTTAGGCTGGGCCGCGAGTGAAACGGATTGGCGCCGGCTCATTGCGCGCGACGACGTCGATCTCGTCGACGTGTGTACGCCCGGGTCGTCGCATGCGGAAATAGCGATTGCGGCGTTAGCGGCCGGCAAGCACGTATTGTGTGAAAAGCCGCTGGCAAACACGCTAGCGGAAGCCGAGGCGATGACTCGCGCGGCGGAGTCAGCGGCGAAACACGGCGTTCGGACGATGGTCGGCTTCAACTACCGGCGCGTTCCGGCGCTGGCATTAGCCAAGCAAATGATCGGCGCCGGGCGGTTGGGAACGATCCGGCATGTACGCGCGGTATATCTGCAAGATTGGATCGTCGATCCGGCGTTTCCGCTGGTGTGGCGACTGCAAGTCGCTGAGGCCGGCTCAGGTGCACTAGGCGATCTGGGCGCGCATATCATCGACCTGACGCAGTATCTTCTGGACGACCGCATCGCCGGAGTGAGCGCGCTTACCGAAACGTTCGTAAAGGAACGGCCGCTCATCGGACAGAGCGGGCGCGGCGCGGTGACCGTCGACGATGCCGCGCTGTTTCTCGCTCGCTTCGCCAATGGAGCCGTCGCGACGTTCGAGGCAACGCGATTTGCAACGGGCCGCAAGAACGGCCTCCGGTTGGAAATCAATGGTGAGTTTGGATCCCTCGCGTTTGACCTGGAAGCACTTAACGAACTTGCCTATTTCGACCGAGCCGATTCGAGTGCGGCTCAAGGTTTCCGGCGCATTTTGGTGACCGAACCGGAGCACCCGTATATGGCGGCATGGTGGCCGCCGGGTCATCTCATCGGGTACGAACACAGCTTCACCCATGAAGTGTTTGATTTTCTTTCGGCAATCGTCGAGCAGCGCGATCCTGCGCCGTCGTTTCGCGACGGATTGCAAGTGCAACGCGTGCTTGATGCCGTTGCGCGTAGCGCAGCGACGAATGCGACGTGGACCGCAGTCGCGCACGACGATTACGTACTCGGAGGTGTTACGTTATGAGACCGATGACGCTCTTTACCGGACAGTGGGCCGATTTGCCGCTCAGCGTGGTGTGCGAAAAGGCGGCCGCCTGGGGCTACGATGGTTTGGAACTTGCCTGCTGGGGCGACCACTTCGAGGTCGATAAAGCCCTCGCGGACGATTCGTACGTTGTGGAGAAGCGGCGTTTACTCGAGTCGTACGGGCTCGGCTGTTGGATCATTTCCAACCACCTCGTCGGTCAAGCCGTTTGCGATCACCCGATCGATCTGCGGCATAAGAATATCTTGCCGCCACGCATTTGGGGCGATGGCGAGCCCGAGGGCGTGCGTCAGCGGGCCGCCGAGGAAATGAAAGCGACGGCGCGCGCTGCGGCAAAGTTTGGCGTTAAGACCGTCGTTGGTTTCACCGGTTCGAAGATTTGGATCACGCTGGCCGGTTTTCCGCCGGTTCCGCCCGAGATGATTGAAGACGGTTATCGTGATTTCGCCGATCGCTGGAATCCGATCATCGACGTGTTTGACTCAGTCGGTGTCCGCTTTGCGCATGAAGTCCATCCGTCGGAAATCGCATACGATTACTGGACGACGCAGCGCGCACTCGAAGCGGTGGGAAATAGGCCTGGTTTCGGGTTGAATTTCGATCCGAGCCACTTTATTTGGCAAGATCTCGATCCGGTCGGATTCTTGCGTGATTTCGCCGATCGAATTTATCACGTGGATTGCAAGGAATCCGTGCGCCATTTCGATGGCCGCAATGGGCGCCTATCGTCGCATTTGCCGTTTGGTGACCTACGCCGGGGATGGGATTTTGTGTCGGTGGGTCACGGAGACGTTCCGTGGGAGCATTGTTTCCGGCAACTTAACGCAATCGGCTATGACGGCCCGATTTCCGTGGAATGGGAAGACTCGGGCATGGATCGCGAGCTGGGTGCACCAGAAGCGTTAGCCTTTTTGCGCAAGCTGAATTTTAGCGCACCGGCGGCTGCGTTCGACGCGGCGTTTAGTAGTTCGAGCGCGTAGCGTCGCTGCTGGTTTCCCGTTGGTTCGTCGTAGTCAATGATCAGACGCCTATGCGTATGCGGCTTTATAAGAGTGCGTTTCGCCGCGCCAACCAATTCCGAAAAGAAATGGGCAACTTGGACACTGAGCATAGCAAGAGTCCGCGGACGTAAGGTGTTTGGAGGACATCGTTGCATTGGCGAACAGGGACAACATAATAGGGGAACGTAATGACGACTGCTGTTACAAGCTTTTCCGACTTCGGGTGTTTTTTTCGATATGGCGCGCGAAAAAGAAAAATCGGCTAAGACCGAGTTTGTTCAACATATACTATCGTCACTGCAGGGCCTATCTGCGGTTGCAACAATCCTTGGCATTTCGATATGGGGACTCGTCCACCCGAGCGGAAGCCCGGAGAATCATTTTACAATCGTCTACAACTATGTCGCAGACAAGATTGGGGTACCAGTTACAGCCGACATTTCGAGTCGACCGATCATTCCGTCGTCGACTGCGGTTCCTGCCATCACCGCTGTGGCTGCAACACCGCAGCCTGATTTCGTATCTCTTCATCACCGAACCCCGAGCTACGGCGTTGAAGTTAAAAGTGCGCGATTTGCGCACCCGGCTTCGCAGGGCGGAGCCGATGCCGTAGTCACCATGCAGGTAACGTCATCTACCCGGCCACTTAAGATATTCAGCCAAAATTTGGTAGGCTGGGCGGTAAGTACGCAAACGGGTCAACAATGCTATTTTAATCAATCCAACTTGAACGATACGCTCGCGTTCAGTTCCTATACGGAGCATATTCCTCAAATCCAAACGGTGAGCCCAGGAGATGTGCAGCTCTGGAATGTACGTATCTACTGCTCTAGGCCGATCGCATCTACCGAACAGTTCTTTCTCACAGTCCGGCTGTCGCTCTTACCTGAAGACGCAGTCGCGGGCGTACGTGCCCTGCCAACGGATATTGTTCTAACGAGCGATGCGATTCCATTAGACTGATCGCGGCGACTGTTCGGCTTCACAATTGAGAACATCCGAAGATCGGTGCACCTTCGCTCGAATAAATGGTAGAAGAGTATCTTTTGACTATGACGTCGTTGTAATGTTCGGCGTTTTGCTCATACTTGTAGAATGACCTCGCCTCGTCCCCTATTCGACGACAATCGAATAACTTGTGTTCTTGCTTCCCCCGGCGTTTCTCACGAGTATGCCCTGCTCGACAAGGTGGTTGACATCCCGCTGAGCCGAATCTATCGAGGTTTTTGTTAATGTGCGCCACGTTTTAACCGTCAGCGTTTTTGCAACGTGCCGCAACAATTTACTGAGAGCGCGCCGTTGCCTGTCGGAGATTACAGCGTGCTCGTGGAGATGCCAGAACCGCTGCGCATCAAGTACATTGCGTACTTCGCTTTTTGCAAGCTCAATTGCGCACCGATAGCTCTCGAGAAACCACAACAGCCAATCGGTGATATCAAGGTCTGCCTGCTGCGCTCGTTCTAACGCAGCGTAGTAACTATGTTTGTCAGCGTTAATCTGTCGTGACATGCTGTAATAGCGGTGCGTCGATTGGGCATCGCGTGCCAGCGACATATCGGCGATGGCGCGTGCGATTCGACCGTTTCCGTCGTCATAGGGATGAATGGTCACGAACCAGAGATGGGCGATAGCACTTATTAACAGTCCGTCGTCGTTTCCGGGCTCCTCAAACCACTTGAGAAATTCGGCTATCAGTGACGGAATCAAACTCGCAGGCGGCGCCTCAAAGTGCACGGTGGGCCGATCGATGCGGCCAGAGACGACTTGCATCGGACCCATCGCATCGTCCCGCCAACGGCCGATGGCAATCGACGATTTCTCGCGAGGCGGGAGCATAGGAAATAACGCCGCGTGCCAACGGTGAAGCCGGTCGACGGTAAGCGGCGTTGCGTACTCGATGGCGGCGTCAATCGTCATATCAACAAGGCCCTCGACCTTCGCATCAACTGGCCCGTCGGTGTCGACTTCGATATGTAATCGCCTTGCGATCGAAGAGCGCACGAGAATGCGGCTGATCGTCTCACCCTCGATGCCTGCAGTGTCGACGGCCTCCGCAGTACGCGCTTCCAGATCGGCCGTCTCGCGGTCGTGAAAGCCGAGGGTCGTGATTATCGCAGCAAATTCACCTTGCGCTTGGCGTGCGGCGGATAGCGAACGTAGGAGCCGATTTGCATTGCGGGTAAACCGAGGCCAGTCTTGGGCTCCCCAAATGTACGAACGAGGCATGCACAGCAAGTGTACCAGATTCGCCGCAGTTCTGCGGCGAATCTGGTCGGGATTCGCCGCAAGCCTCTCGGTGAGGGCCCGTTTTTGAGACGCTATGCGACGCGCTTGCGCGGGCGACCGCCCTTCTTGCCGTTCGCGCGGCCGGCCGCCGCTTTCGCCGGCGATTTCTTCGAACCGCCGGCGCGCCCAATTTCGGCGAGCACGCGACACGACTGCGTAAAGCCGTCCATAAGCTGCGGAATGTAGTGGTCGACGTCGAGGTCGGGCCAGAGAATCCACTCCCGACGTCGATTTTTATGTTCGCCAGCTGTGAAGTCGTCGCGTTCTCAAGCCCGCGCAGACTCGTGCGCGGAAACCGTATCTCGATGCCGTTGTCGAACATCACCGACACTACGTCGCGCTCCAAAAGATATTGGGCCGACACCGCGTCGGCGGTCTTGCACTCGAGCTCGCTGCGCTCGCCGGAAGCCCTGATTTCAGCGTCGGTCGTCACGATTGCCATGTAGTGCGCTTTCTCCAAGCGGGTCGCGAGTTGTGCGTAGGCGGCGGCTGAGCGCCTTGCGAACTTCGCTGTCCAGGCACGTTCTTGCGCGCCCGTTTGCGCGTCGTCAGGGCAACGTTGCCATCGTCGAGCAGGTTGATGACCACTCCGCCCGAGCCGATTTTTGCGTGAACGTGAAGCGGATCGTGGTCGCCCCGGATGAGCTTGAAACCGAATTTCGCCGACCGTTACCGGTCCCGTGACTTTCTTGGAACCCAACAGCTTGGGTTTCTGCGCTGGCCACAAACTGCGTCTTGGGCTCGGCCCCTTTCCGTGCCGCTGATTGTTGAGCTAGGCAGCGCTCGGTTCTCGACAAGGGCGCTTCTTCGATCGACATCCTCGACCGCAAAATGCAATTTGTTGACACGGACGGCATTTATTGCGGCTAGCGAACACGTGTTCGAATCTATGCCCAAGGCGTCCAAGCCGCTTCTGAAACCGCTTATGCAATCGTCCCGGGCATCTGGAATAGGAAAGACAAAATACGCTATAGGTGCTCGAACGAAGAGGTCGTCTCGCTGACGCGCTTACGACGTATCTGCAGCTCATGCGTTTTCCAATCACGGTCGAGCAAGTAGCAAGCAGCGACGATGATCGGTTTAAGTTCGAGTTCGAACTTGCGCGCAAGAATCGATTAAGCGTTTACGACGCGGGATACCTCGCGCTTGGAAACCGACGTCCCATCGGCTCGCGACACTCGACACTCGGCTGACGGACCCAGCGCATGCTGAAGAATCGTTGTACGACCCGTAGCACAAACTTGCAAGCTGGCGAGCAGAGCCTCGTCAAGAGAACGGTTCGCCCGTCTCGCCTAGATCAAGGTTTCGGCTGCAAAGCCGGCCTGTTTTTTTGAAGACCGCGGAACGGCTTTCGCCGCCGGAATGCGCAGCGTTAAGTCGTCGCAACGGAACGCGGTTAACGGACGATCGAGGTGCAGTGACGTGAACTCTGAATCGAGCGGCATTTCGACGGTCGCCTGTGCGCTCGTAAATGTTGACCACAGTGCTCCGGTGAAAAAGAGAAACGCGTCGTCGCGAATGCCGACCGATGGCAGCGGAAAGGCGAAAGGCACCCGCACGCGTGGCCCGCGCGTTTCACACGTGAGCCGACACACTTCACGTTCAGCTTGACGAACGCGAATCGCAGTTGCCGTTCCGAGCACGCTAGTATCGAAGCGCGCAAGCTCCTTTGGTAGCGCCCAGAGATCGCGCCCGCCGATGAGCGATGCCGCGCTATCAACGTATAAGCGCGGGAGTAAAAAAGCGAAGCGCAGACCGATTCGGATCAAGCCCGCGACGACATTGAGCTCTCGATAGACCAGCGCACCTCGTTCGTACGAGAAAAAAAACAAACCGCCGATTGTCTTACCGGGCATGACCGTAACGAGCCGAGCACCGGACGGAATGTAGCGCAAAACAGCGGTCGCATCGACCAGACCGACCGTTGCAATACCCCAGCCGCCGAGGCTCCATGGCGCAAGCGGGTATTCGCGATCCTCCGCACGTTCATCGATACGCATCGATCTGTCCATTACAGCCCTAACGTTCGACGCTCCGAACGACCAGCATGCCGTAGCAGTGATACGCCAAGGGAGAAAACCGAACGGCGGTTGACGTTGCACGTCACGTGACGTCGCTCAAGGACGCCGTAACGGGCGAAATGTGGCTCGGAACATCGGTTCGCGTGCAGAAACGCTACTTATAATGGTATATGGTGTCGTTGACTTGGCGACAGTGCCGCCGCGCTCGGCGCAGAGCGTGAGATCGCACATACCGGCAAGACCGTCGCCTAATTCGAAGCCCTAAGCGCGTCGTGAACGGCTCGCCCGGTAAACGACCCGCGCATAACCGCCGCGCATGGATTGGTGGCGACTCCGTACAAGGCCGGCCGGCAGCGACGTACCGGCTTCCGAGCGACGCGCGGGCGGAACGGTCGCCGGTGCGGCCGGAAGCGGTTTGCGTGGAGCCGGTGCGACGATCGGCCGGTGGTGAGCGTCAAGAGCTAAGAGTTTCAACAGTGTTTGGGTAGACGTGCAGCGATGAATGAAATGACGCTTGCCAAACGCACCCTCGGTCACTCGAAGATCAGTATTCCGCCGCTCATGTTTGGTGGCAACGTCTTCGGTTGGACCGCCGACGAAAAAGCCTCGTTCGCATTGCTCGACGGCCTACTCGACGCGGGCCTCAACGCAATCGATAGCGCTGATGTGTACTCGCGCTGGGTGCCTGGTCACAGCGGTGGCGAGTCGGAGACCGTCATCGGCAAATGGCTTGCCTCACGCGGCGTGCGCGATCGCGTCATTATCGCAACGAAGGTCGGCATGGATCTCGGCGGCGATCACTCCGGTTTGTCCAAGCGCTGGATCACCCAGGCGGTTGAAGATTCTTTACGGCGTTTACAGACTGATTATATCGATCTCTATCAAGCGCATTGCGACGACGCTGAGACGCCGCTCGAAGAAACGTTGAGCGCATTCGCGACGCTCATCGAACAGGGCAAAGTGCGTGCGATCGGCGCGTCCAATTACTCGGCCGAGCGTTTACGTGAAGCGCTCGACGCGAGCGAGCGGCTGGGGCTGCCGCGCTACGAATCGTTGCAACCCCATTACAATCTCATGGAGCGCGCGATCTTCGAAGACGCCCTCGAAGACGTTTGCACGAGCCAGGGGCTCGGCGTGATTTGCTACTTTGCGCTCGCGTCAGGTTTCCTGAGCGGGAAATATCGGACCGAAGCAGATCTGTCCAAGAGCCCACGCGGTGGCGGCCTTGCCAAGTATCTCAATGCGCGCGGGAACCGCGTCCTGGCCGCCCTCGATGCTGCCGCGAAACGACACAACGCCACACCTGCACAGGTTGCGCTTGCATGGCTCATCGCCCGCCCCAGCATTACGGCTCCGATCGCGAGCGCGACGACCGTTGAACAACTTTACGACCTCGTCGCGGCCACGAGATTACATCTCGACGACGAGACGATCGACGACATCGATCGGGCCAGCGACGAACGCGAAAGCTGATTGAAGACTAATCTTTTGCTGGGTCGTGGCCCCAATTTTTCAGGCTATAGGCCCAGCGCGTGTGTTCGGTCGCGTGATTCGGACGTTGCGCAAGATGCCGTTTAATGTAGCCGACCACGCGGTGCATCTCGCGAACATCCGCCGCGTCACGTTCCGTCTTCTTCTTGCGCAGCAGTGACACGATCGCGCGCCCCGACTGATGACCAGTGGATTCCGAACGCTCACTCGCTTTCTGACCAACTTCACGCGACTCGTCGGTGTCGAGCCACGCTTCGAGTTCGCGGGCCGTCATATTGACGAGTGTGCTGAACTCGGTTGCCACCTCGTCATCGTGCGTTGATATCGCCATAGCCAAGCCTCCTCAAGCGAGCCAGGTTCGTGAGCGGCCATCGTGCCGGTTTTCGTGCTCTTCACGCGATACTCCGCATTTGCCGCGAAGCTCGTCGCTCACCGTGTGATCGTTACCCGGATCTTAGGCGGTATACGCGCGACCCGAGGCACCGTACACATCAAACGGAATTGCCGGTCGAGCGCAATGTGGTACGACTGCCTCGTCGGCTAATTGGCGTTCATCGGGGTATTGCCACCGTCCAGCGTCCTGAAGACGCCACGTTCAGCATCCGGTGCGAAGACCAAACATCGAGTGTCCTCGACCCGAAATGCGCAACGGCGCGAAGCCTCTGTTTAGCGACCGAGTGTAGCTTGGTTTATGTAACGCAGGCTACTAAGCGTCCGGCGGTACGCTGCTAGCTTGCATCGTTGCATTGACGGCAGGCATCGGCGGACGAGCAGCGGCGGACTGCGCGACGGGCACTGAGGTTAATCGGAAAACAAATACGCTGCCATGAAGGAACTTATGACTGAA
Source organism: Candidatus Velthaea sp. (assembly GCA_965214335.1). GTDB lineage: Bacteria > Vulcanimicrobiota > Vulcanimicrobiia > Vulcanimicrobiales > Vulcanimicrobiaceae > Velthaea. The sequence continues at coordinate 126,161 of CBDCBO010000003.1, forward strand.
CAGTTATCTCGACCTGCGGCCGATCGTACATCGTAATTAGTCGACAACGCAGGACGTACAATGAACGTGATGCCAGGAAATGGTCTGACCGAAAGTTGGACTTTCAGCGGTAGGGTAGCGGTCGTAACGGGCGCTGCCCGCGGCATCGGTCGTGCGACGGTCGAACTCTTGCACGCCCGTGGCGCTAACAACGTTGCGAGTGATCGATATCTGATGGCATGCGGGAACTCGAAACTAAGAGCGTTGCCACGCTCGCCGGAGACGTTGCCGACGAAGATTTCGCACGTCATACGATGGCGCTTGCTCAGCAGAGATTCGGGCGCGTTGACATACTCGTCAACAACGCTGGTCGCACTCTTAATAAATCGCTGATCGATACCAGCGTAGAAAAATGGGGACGCGATTCTCGCAACGAACGCGCGGCAACTTCATACATTCGCGAGAAGCAGCGCGACGATGCTGGAGAACGGTGGCGGTACGATCGTGTCGGTGGTGTCAGTCGCTGCAACGATTGCCATGAAGGAGTTAGCGGCTTACAGCGCCTCTAAAGGCGCGATAACGCAACTCACGAAGGTGATCGCGGCTGCATACGGTGACTGGGGCATTCGCGCCAACGCAGTCGCCTCGGGCATTGTGGAAACCGACATTCTACAAAGTACCGGCATACGTGACAGCCGCGCAATTCTTGCCGGCTATGCCGGCGCGCAACCGCTCGGCCGCGTGGCTCAGCCAAATCAAATTGCTGAGGTTACCGCCTTCATGGCGTCACCGGCATCGGCATTCATCACGGGTGCGCTTGTCATGGTTGATGGCGGCTATACGGCACTCTCTGAGATCGGAGGCGCAGAGTGAGTGAGCTGTCGGGCCTCGAACGCCCGCAGGCGCTAAATCGTGAAATTGGGGTCTTAGCTATTTGCGATGCAGTGGCGTGAGACCACCGTTTTGAGCCGACGGGTATTGTCTTCCGTCGAGCCGCGAAGACCTTGATGAGTAAAACGGTCTTGGCGGCTTTGCAATGCTGATTCACCACATGCGCCACCAGCTGGCCGCCCCGTCGCACACTCCGCAGGCCGCCCCGTCGCACACTCCGCAGGCCGCTAAACTTGGTTGGCCGGACGACAGGCATCCTCGATGATCTCAGCCGCCGGTAAGCTGGGCGCACACGGCGCACGGGACCGTTCGTCGCCTCGCTACCATAAGACTTGAGCTGGCCTTCGTGGTCGTTCGAGTGCCGTAGCATCAGCCTGAGTTTTGCTTCTTCGAATCACATTCGCGACCCGCAGCGCCACGAGCTTTTGCGGTGCGCTGCGCCGCCCGGAAAGCCGCGGTGTAAGGCGCGCGGTCGGACCGGTCGAGTAGTGACGCCTCACCGCCGGAACCATTTGCCGCAACTCGTAGACGGGAGGAATGCCCAGTTTGGAAATTGAGTCGTTTCAGGCCGACGCTTCAAGGCCAAGCGACGTTTGAACGGCGACTCTACGTACCACAATATCGTATGTTTGCATGTCGATCACCGCGGCGAGAATCTCGAGCCTCCAAGAAGCCGCCTACGATTGCAGAAATGTTTGTTTGCACGCTTTACGGCCAAGGGGCGCAGGAAGAATTCCTCCGCCCGATGGCAAGTTTTGTATAGCGGCGGGTGTGATGAACAGGCCGAACAACCGAGTCCGCCTAGCAACGACCATGCCGCGCGATCCTCGAAACAACGCTGAAGACGGCAACAGTCTTATGGAATGGCGGCCTCTCCGATACTTTGTAGTCGTCGCTGAAGAGTTGCACTTTGGACGCGCTGCCGAGCGATTGGACATCGCCCAGCAATCGCTCGGCGCACAAATACAAAAGCTGGAGCGCACCCTCGGCTGTCAACTTTTCGAGCGCGGAGCGAATCGTGTCGCGCTCACGGCTGCGGGCAACGTGTTTTTAATGCGCGCTCGACGCATACTGGCCGAAATAGAGCTTGCCGTCGGCATGACGAGGCGTGCGGCGGCAGGCGAAGCCGGAACCGTGCGCTTCGGTCATTGCAGCGCCGCACTCCGCCATGTCCTGCCAACGACCGTTCGTGCCCTCAAGGCGTGGTATCCAGATCTGCGCATCACGATGCGTGAAATGCGCGGTTCGGAACAACTTCGCGCACTCGAGCGCGGCGAGATCGACCTTTCGTTCACATATCTTCCCGTCGATCGCAGCTTCTTTTCCATCCTCGTCCTCGACGAAGAGCGTCTCGTCGTCGGCCTTCAATCCGCACACCGATTGACGCGCTTGGATTCAATCGAGCTTCAGCGTCTCGTCGGCGAACCGTATATCGCTCTGACGAAAGGGCTTAGCGCATGGGCAGACGTTATCACTGCATCGCTGGCGTCCGGCGGGGCTGGTCAACCGGCTTACGACATGCACGATAAACATAGCGCGCTCGGTCTCGTAGCGGAAGGGCTCGGCTTTATGATCCTTCCAGAAGGCGCGGCGCTACCGTTTCCCAACGTCACGTTTCGCCGGCTGAGCGGCCTTGATCGCGTGCCTTTCGCCGCTGTCTGGTTGAGCGAGCAAAGCGGGAGCCATCTCAACGAACGCATTCTTGCAGCTGTCCGGTCGGCGGCGGGAGGCGCCGCCTCGGCGGGCTGACGCACGTTGCATGAACTAGCCCGCGCTTCGAACGACTGAACACGGCAGGGGCGTAGTAACACTTCCCGGCCGTTGCGGAAAACCGCCGGCATGCCTCGATCGTGGGAGTACGGCTAAGTGACTCGCGCCAGCTGAGAATAACCTGCTGGTCGCCCCGCTAGACACGCTAAGATGAAGCGGCGTCATTGACCACCACGGCGGCGAACCGCTATAACCCGTCAGGGTTAGCGAACGAACATAACCTGTCAGGGCGGCGAACGAACTTACCTGTCAGCGGCGGCGAACGAACATTACCTGTCAGGGGCGGCGAACGAACATTACCTGTCAGGCGACAGGTTTTACGTGCTGGCTCATAGCGTGATGTCAATGTAGAATAGCATTACAAAGCACGAGCCACTTGACGCACACGGCAGGTAGGCCTTTCACAGCCCCTTGGAATCGCATGCGCCAAGCTGGCCCCTACAAAGCACTTTTCGCCGCGACGTTTCCGACGTTGCAACTCTCGCGAGCAATTTCGGAGCACGCCTTCTCGCGAGCCGCAAAACCGTCGCTTGCGGATGGATCCGGCAATAACGGTTGCGCGCTTGACTTCATCGAGGTGGCTATCCAATGCACGAAAATGTGGCACAACCGCCGGAACGGACACCGAGTTCTGCGATGGAAGCAAAACATCTCATCGTCCTCGTTTCCGGCGTCTTTCACTCCGCATATAACGAGTTGCTGCCTGCCTTCAAGCGGGAAAGCGGCGTAACGATCGACTCGTATCTGAGTCCTTCAATGGGCGAGTCGCCTGATTCCGTGTTTAGCCGGCTCGAGCGAGGTGAGCCGGCCGATGTGCTCATTATGGCGGAGAAAGGCCTCGACCACGTCGTCTCCAAGGGATGGGCAAACGACGAGACGCGAGTTAGGCTTGCCGTGGCGCCCGTCGGCATCGCCGTGAAGGCCGGGTCGACCAAGCCCGACATCTCGACCGCTGAGAAATTAACACAAGTACTCCTTGCTGCTAAGTCGGTCGCATACTCGATAAGCGCGAGCGGACAGTACGTTTCCGGCGAGCTTTTCAGAAAACTCGGAATCGAAGACCAGATGCGGGACAAGGCGCACGAAGTTCAGGGGACGACACCCGTCGCCCAGACGGTGGCGGACGGAACGTACGAGATCGGTTTTCAGTCGCTGTCCGAACTCGCGGCGGTTGACGGTATTGAGATTGTTGGCGCTCTGCCGGATCCCGTGGGAATATCGACCGCCGTCGCTGCAGCCGTCGCCTCGAACAGCCGGAGCCCGCATGAGGCGGCCGCCCTTTTGCGCTTTCTGTCCCGCTCGGAATTCATGCCACTCTTAAAAAAGCATGGGCTCGGACCGCCTCACGAACTGTTCGCGCTGGGTAAGTCCCATGCTCATTGCGCAAACCGATTCTCAAAGTAAATGCGAGTCGCCGCTAAAACGTCATTCCGCTCGTTACTCATCTTCTTCACCCGCACCCGCATGGCCGCACCACGTCGCGAATGTTTTTAAATGGATGCAGCTTGCCTTTTTCAGACGACCTACAAAATTGGGAACGCGGTAAGCCAGTTCGGTTGAGAACCGCCCGTCTTTCAATAGTCAATCATCCGAATCGGCGACCGGACAACGCGGATCACTCCGGAGTGCTACTCCTAGACCGACCGCCTTTGAAACGAGGATTTCACCATGCAATTCATTGTCGTTCTTCAGCCGCTGGAGCAATTCCAGACCCAAGGACCTCCCGCGAACTTTGCCGAGGTTGAGCAAGCGGAGGAAGTTCAGGCGAAAGCCCTCTACAAAAGCGGAGCCGCGCGCCAAATATGGGCGATAATGACGGAGCGCAAGGGCGCGATCGGCCTTTTCGAGGCTGCATCCGACGCCGAATTGCAAAAGTTCGTGAACAGCTTTCCGATGGTGCAGAAAGGCTACGTTGAGCATATGGTATTTCCGGTTGGCCCATTCGCTGCGTTCTCGCAATAGGCGACGCGACGAACCTCCGGGATCCATCACGAAACGAATGAGCGCATGAACGAAGATACTGCAGCAGCCAGTCCCCGCGAAACGGCCGCCGAAAAGGCGCTCGGGCGCGACGCTCCGGGAGTTGCGAACGGCCTCCGCGTCGCCGACGCGTCAAGTTGGTCGGCTAATGTCGTTGCCGTCAAGGTGGCGGTTAATGGATCGATGGTTCACTTCAGTGTCGATTCGCGCGTGACGTTGCTGGACGCTCTCCGCGAGCGACTTGACTTGACCGGCACGAAAAAGGGTTGCGATCACGGTCAGTGTGGGGTTTGTACGGTCATCATCGACGGACGCCGCGAATTATCGTGCCTCACCCTGCTCGCGACCTGCGATGGCCGCGACGTGACGACGATCGAAGGGGTCGCTCTCGGCGAGAAACTGCACCCGCTGCAGCAGGCGTTCATTCGCCATGACGCGTTCCAATGCGGCTTCTGCACGTCGGGCCAAATCTGCTCGATGTTGGCACTGCTCGATGAGGCAAAGCGCGGCGAAGTAAGTTTCGTAACGCTCGATGTTCGCGAGCCGGCGGAACCGCTGCAGCTTTCGGACGACGAGATTAAAGAACGCCTAAGCGGCAACATTTGCCGGTGCGGAGCGTATCTACATCTTCTTGCGGCATTTAAAGAAATCCAAGGACTGGGGCGCGTGGATGGTGCGTCAGCGATTGCTCACCGGGTGCGCGAACGATGAGACCCTTCCATTACGTTCGCGCGAGTGAACCGGTTGAGGCCGCGCGCGCCGGTACGGCGCGGAGCGCAAAGTATCTCGGCGGCGGCACAAATTTGCTTGACCTCATGAAGGAGGATGTCGAGCATCCGACCGCGCTCGTGGACATCACGCGTCTCAGCCTCGCGGCAATCGGTAGTTTCGACGGGAAAGCCGATGTCTCGATCGGCGCCCTGGCAAGAAACACGGATGTCGCCAATCATCCTCTGATCCGCCAGCGCTATCCGCTTCTCACGCAGGCGATCCTGGCCGGAGCCACGGGTCAAATCCGCAACATGGCAACCATGGGCGGCAATCTGAACCAGCGCACGCGTTGTCCATATTTTTTCGATCCGGCTCTGTCGTGCAACAAACGCGAGCCGCACTCCGGATGCAGCGCGCTTGACGGTATCAATCGCGGCCACGCTATATTCGGCTGGTCGGAAAATTGCGTAGCGACGCATCCCAGCGACATGTGCGTCGCGCTCACCGCCCTTGACGCGGTAGTTCGCGTCAGCGACGGCAACGGGCGAGAACGTGCGATCCCCTTTAGCGAGTACCATCGGCTTCCCGGCGATCGCCCCGATCTCGACAACACGCTCCAACACGGTGAGTTGATCGCGTCAATCGACTTGCCCGCGAACCGTCTCGCGAACCACTCGTGCTACTTAAAGGTGCGCGAGCGAACGAGTTACGCCTTCGCATTGGTTTCGGTCGCCGCGGCGCTCGAACTCGAAGGCGGCTACATAACGGATGCCCGTCTTGCGATGGGAGGCGTGGCACACAAACCATGGCGGGCCGCCGAGGCCGAACGATTGCTCGTCGGGCACGTTGCGTCGACTTCGCAATTTGAAGCGGCCGCCGCCGCGGAGATGCATCAGGCGACGCCACTGCGAGATAACGGCTTCAAGGTTGAGCTCGGTCGACGTCTGCTCGTCCGGGCCCTGGAGACCGCATTGAAAGGTACCGGAGGCGCAGCGAGTGCAGGTTGAGGCAAAAACGCTGGAGATGGGCAAACCGCACGACCGCGCCGACGCTCGATTAAAGGTCACGGGGAGTGCGAAATATTCGGCCGACTTCTCTCCGCCGCGTACGGCGTACGCGGTCTTCGTTGGAAGTTCGATTGCCAAGGGGCGTGTTGTCGACATAGACGTTGTTGCGGCCGAGTTGGCCGGCGGCGTGATCCAAGTGCTCACGCACAAGAACGCGATGCGCGTGCACAAGCCTGCCGACATCTTCGACCCCACGAAAAAACAGCCGCCCAAACCGAATGAGGTTTCGACCAACACGGCGTCGAGCGTTCTGGCGCTGCAATCGGACGAGGTATATTTCCGGGGACAGATCGTTGCCGCCGTCATCGCTGAGTCGTTCGAGGCAGCGCAAGCAGCGGCGAACTTGGTAGCGGTACGGTATGAGCCTCAGACAGCGCTGATTTCGCTTCGGCGCAACCTCGACCGCGCATGGAAGCCGGCATCTTTTGCGGGCGAGCCGATCACGGTGATCGAGGGCGACCCGGAGGGTGCACTGTTGCGGGCACCCGTCAAATCCGATGAGACGTACTCGACCCCCATCGAAAACCATCACGCGATGGAAATGCAATCAACGACGGCCGAATGGCGCGGCGACGAGCTCTTTGTCGAGGAGACAACGCGCTTCGTGCAGGGCGTGAAACGACATCTTGCGCAGTCGTTTGGGATTGCGGATGACAAGGTCCACGTGCGTGCAAAGTTCGTCGGTGGTGCCTTTGGCAGCAAGGGTGCGGTTCGGCCGCATGTCACGCTCGCGGCCATGTGTGCAAAGCAAACGGGACGGCCGATCAAGCTCCTCCTCACGCGCCGCCAAGTCACCTACACGAGTGGTCATCGCCCCGAAACGTTACAGCGCGTTGCCCTCGGAGCCGAAAGGGACGGCAGGCTCACCACGATCATACATCAGGGCTTCTCCTCCTGTTCGGCGACGGACCCATTCATTGAGGCGTTTACAAAGTTAACGGGCGAGCTATACGCGGCTCCGAATCGGGCGCTTTCACAAAAGATCGTGTCCCTCAACGAAACGCAACCTACGAACATGCGCGGCCCCGGTGAAACTTCCGGCATGTATGCGCAGGAATGCGCGATGGACGAGCTCGCTTTTAAGCTGGGGATCGATCCGATCGAATTGCGCCGCATCAACGAGCCCGACAAAGAGCCGATCACGGGAAAACCATACTCGTGTCGGCGCCTGCTCCAGTGCATCGACACCGGGGCCACCGCGTTTGGATGGGAGCGGCGCAATCAGACGCCTCGCTCGATGCGCGAAGGTCATCTCTTGATCGGCTACGGGTACGCGACGGCAACCTATCCGATGAAGGGCAGCCCGTGCCAGGCACGCTGCCGTATCCTGGACGACGGACGGATCCTCGTGCAAAGTTCGACACACGACTTCGGCAACGGCATCGCGACCGCGGCGCGGCAGATTGCCGCCGACGCGCTTGGCGTAAGCTACGACGATATTACGTTCGAGTATGCCGACTCCGACCTGCCGCCCGTCATGCAGACCGGCGGTTCCACCACGACGATGTGGGTTGGAACCGCGATCAAGAAAGCCTGCGAGCAGGCGAAGTCGCAGCTGGGCGAATCCGGCGACCCGTCGACTGCGGACGCTTTCGCAGCGATTCTCAGAAGAAGCGGCCGTGCCTATGTTGAGGCGACCGCCGAGGCTTCGCCGAGCAAAGCGATGGTGAAGCAATATTCGATGAACTCATTCGGTGCACACTTTTGCGAGGTGGCCGTTGATGCCGACCTTGGCGTGACGCGCATTAGGCGCTTTCTTAGCGTCATGAACTGCGGCCGGATCGTAAACCCGAAGCTCGCGAAGAGCCAGTATATCGGCGCCGTAACCATGGGCATCGGTATGGCGATGATGGAAGGCAACGCGTTAGATCCCCGCAACGGGAAGTGGATTCAAGCGGACTTGGCCGACTACCATGTTCCCGTGTACGCCGACACGCACGACATGGATGTACTCTGGCTCGAAGAGCCCGACTTGATCGCCAATCCCCTGGGTTCAAAGGGTCTTGGCGAGATGGGCCTCGTGGGTACGGCTGCCGCAATCGCAAATGCGATCTTCAACGCCACGGGAAAGCGTATCCGGGATCTTCCCATAACGCCCGACAAATTGCTTTAATAGCGTTGTCTACCGATCGCTTGGAGTTCGCTCGATGCGGCGCGCGCAAGAAGTGCGCGCTCAACTCGACGTTTTTCCATGGCGGTTACGGTCGACAATATTCTTGAATCCCGCTGAGATGTTGCGTCGATTCTATTAAGATGTTGCGCGCCCGCGTTGCAAGCTACTTGTCGAATGCCACGACTACTGTAGCTTGCCGTCGGGGCGCTGGCGATTCTGCTTCGTTCTCGGCGAAGGTGTTGCCTCAAAGCTTTGGGTAAGGGTTGAAAGCATTCGAATCAGCGTATCTTTCTCGATGTCGTTGAAGATGGACACGCTTTGTTTGAGCGCGTTGAGTTGTTCGCCCGTCATCTCGGCAATGAGTCGTTTTCCGGTCGGCGTCAACCGTATGAGGTCCGATCGCTTGTCGCCGGGATCCGCTGACCTGCGGATGAGGCCGTCACGTTCGAGCCCCGCGACAACAAACGTTACATTCGGTTGCGTCATCATGAGATGCTCGCGGAGACGCGCAGCGGTCGTCCCGTGTGGACTGGCCGACACGAGATGTAGGATGTCGACTTTGGTTGCCGTGACGCCGTAGGCGTCGAGCCATTTCGCGACGACCGTGTCGATACGCCGAGCAGCTCCGCGTAAGGCAAGAAACACTCGTAAAGCATTGATATCGCCGTCGGGAAACGCTTCCCCGAGCTTGTCGAAGTATTCGGCCGGCATGCCGCTGAGGCGAGCGAAATCTGCGGTACCGCCATCCCCGTGCCGTGTCGTCACGATGGCCCGCTTACGAACAGCGTACGAGATGCTCCTCTAGGCTCGCGACTCAGAAATATGTGCGCGCCCCTTGACAGTATAGCACATCGAGCATAAGATACATAAACATCTACATATAGCTTAATGTAAATAGGAAGCACACTTACGATGTCTGAGCGACTTCAAACTACGGTCGATCATTTCAAAGGCGGCATTATCACGATGAGCAAGGCCGCCGCTCGACATAGCATCGAGTCTTGGAAAGCAGAGCTCGAGGCTTCCGACAGCAAGCCGTTGCAATCGATCGCGACCGACCTTGGGCGGCTCCACGCCGAACTTTCAAAGGAAGAGATCGATGGCGACAAAGTTGCCAAGCTTCTGTCAAAACTTGGACAAGCGACGAACGCAGTCGCACCGCTTGCCGAGGACAAAACGAAGCTCGTTGCGCAGCTCGGCAAACAGCTCGAGAAGGCTGCCGATAAAATCGCATCGCGTTGAACGACGACGGCGATGCAAAGCGGCAGGATACGGTCGAGTACGGCCGGCGCCGCTGGGTCATTGCGTTCTGCATCGCCTTAGCACCGCTGCTCGAGACGATCGACAGCACGATCGTTAACGTCGCGCTGCCCGACGTCCAGGGAAATCTTGGAGCGACACTCGACGAAGGCGCCTTCGTCATCACGGCTTACCTCGTATCGAACGTCATCGTTATCCCGTTGACGCCGTGGCTTGCGGAGCGCTTCGGGCGGCGCCAATACTTGACCGGCTCCATCGTCGGCTTCACCATCGCCTCGATCGCGTGCGGTTTCGCCGGCAGCATCTGGATGCTCGTAGCGATGCGCTTCGTGCAAGGCATCTTCGGCGGGGGTCTGATCGCGACGACACAAAGCGCTCTTCGCGACGTGTTTCCGGACGATCAGGCAAATGTAAGCCAGGCAATCTTCGGCGTATGCATCGCGGTGGGACCGGTCATCGGTCCATTGCTTGGAGGGCTCATCGTGGATAACCTCAGCTGGCAATGGATCTTCTACGTTAATATCGTGCCGGGCGCCATTTCCGGACTTGTTGCCGCGACGATGCTGCGCAATCCGTATAAGCCCAAAAGAATGGGTCTCGACGCGTATGGCATCGCGCTACTTGCGGCGGCCATCGCTGGATTGCAATACATGCTCGACGAGGGTGAGCGCAAGGATTGGTTCGACAGTCCCATCATCTGCGTTTGCGCGGCGGTCGCCGTGTTAGGTCTTATCGGCTTCGTGATTCGGGAACTTCGTACGGCACACCCGATTGTCGACTTGCGGGCCCTTGCGGACCGCAGCATCTGGTCCGGCTGCCTTCTTGGGGCGGGGTTCGGAACGACGCTCATCGGCCTGAATTTTATTCTGCCGCAATACCTGCAGAGCAGTATCGGTTTCACAGCGACGTTAAGCGGCGAGTTATTGCTCTGGCGAGGCATCCCCGTTGTGGTATTAGCTCCCGTCATCGGAGCGATCCTCGGTGGCGGTAAGCTGGACCCGCGATGGATGCTCGCTCTAGGCCTGTTGTGCACCGGCATTGGAACGGGCTGGATTGGTTTGTGTACCACTTCGGGAAGTGATTTCGGCCTTCTCGTCTGGCCGCTCGTCGTTACGGGCATTGGAACGGCGCTGCTTATTATTCCGCTTGTTACCGTCGTCGTGTCGAGCGTATCGACCGAAATCGTTCCAACGGCGAACGCCTTCGTCACGCTGTCGATCCAGCTGGGCGGTTCCATATCAAGCGCGCTGGTCGTCACGGAGCTCGACCGTCGGCAAGAGATGCACTCCAGCATTTTGGCGGGGCTTGTGTCGTCGCGAAGACTGCTCGCAGTGCCGGAAGCAAAGACGTCGCTCGCGGCATCGTTCAACATGGTGCAATCTCAGTCGTTCGTCCTGGCGTACGCCGACATTGCGTACATCATCGCTCTTATCGCCTTCGGGCTCATACCCTTCGTTGCAGTTGTCCGTCGTCCGCAGGCCGGCCGCACGGCTGATGTGTCGCACTCATGATCGTACTCACGAAGGTCGATATCGCCGATGAACGTGAACGACTCTTTAGCGCTTTCATGGTCGACGTGCGCGCGGTTGGCGGTAGCGCCGCTTCCGTAGCGAAGATCGGACGCCTTTTGCGGTCGGCGCTAGAGAGCGAATGCGACCGGCGGCGTTGGGCCGCTCTGGACCTCCAGCTTGCAGCACTTCTTTACAGCGCGGCACAGCATCCGCATCAGCTTGCCGTTTGTCGCTTGTATTCCTATTTACGCGAAAATCAATATGGCGCTTAGCTCCGCAGACGTTTATCGTCGTTCTTCTACAGGTGACTTCTCATGCGGGCAAAGCGTCTCGCCGGCTGCCGGAACATTCTTCGTTATCGAACAACGCTCGATACATGGGGACAACGGATTATCAAGTCTCGATCTGGCAATCGACCGGACCTCGCGACCTCGGAGGCGTCGGCCGGGCAATGGCGCCCATATGGAAGCGGGGCCGGCTTATTGCGGCGTGACGCATCAGCGTAGTCAACTCCCTACCGGTCTTTCCACTTCTCGGCGCACATCTTTCACGAAGCGAGGACGGTTCTCATGATCATTGTGACCGGTGCCACCGGTAAGCTCGGACGCGAAATCGTCGAGCGACTTCTCAAGCGCGTTTCCGCCGCCGAGATCGGCGTTAGCGTACGCGATCCGGAAAAGGCTGGCGCCCTGGCGGATCTCGGCGTCCGCGTCCGGCGCGGCGATTTCCGTGAATCCGCTAGCCTGCAGCAGGCATTCGAGGGCGGGACACAGCTGCTTCTCGTTTCGTCGAACGCGGCGGCAACCGGAGGCGATCCACGTGTCCAACATCGTGCTGCAATTAACGCAGCGCAAGCCATGGGAGTGCGCCGGATCGTTTATACCAGCCATATGGCGGCAAGTGAGACGTCGGCGTTTCCGCCGATGCTCGACCACTTTGCTACCGAAGAGATGCTTCGTACATCTGGACTTGCATGGACAGCTCTCCGTAACGGCTTCTACGCCTCGAGCGCCATGCAATTGATAGCCGACGGCTTGAAAACGGGAGTAGTCGAAGCACCCGTTGATGGTAAGGTTGCTTGGACGGCCCACGCGGATCTTGCTGAGGCGGCGGCGCTCGTTCTTACGAACGAGGGACAATACGACGGACCGACACCACCGCTCACGGGGTCCGCAGCGCTCGACCTCGAGAACTTGGCGGCGATCGCTTCAGACGTGTTAGGCCGTTCCATCGTTCGACGCATTGTCTCCGATGACGACGCGCGGAAACAAATGGTGGCGCGTGGACTGAACCCGCGCGCCGTGGAGGTTACGATGGGCCTTTATCTCGCCTGTCGCGGAGGTGAATTCGGATCGATCGATCCGACGCTTGAACGACTCATCGGACGCACTCCGATTACCATGCAAGACGTACTTGCGAAGCCCGTTGCCGCAGAATGATCCGTGGACCGCTCAGTTGAGCGGCACCTTTTCGGTACCGCGAGCCGGATTCGCGGTATTCACGAGTTGCGGCGACCGTTGCGCCTTCAACTCTTCTTTCTGCGCCGCAACATCGATTCGCGGCGTATGATCGAACGCGCCCAGCTCCTCAACGGCTCCGGTTTCCAGGGCGCGCAGAATGCCTTCAAGCACGCGAACGTCGGCCAAGCCCTCCGCGCCGTCCGGTTCCGGATCGGTGCCGTGCAAGATACAATCCGAAAAATATTTTAACTCGCCGCCGAAGTGATCGGTGTTTTTATAGCGCTCGTGCGTTTCTTCTTCTCCGACCGTCATGAAGCGTTCGAGCGGTTTCCCATACGTGTAGCCCGGATTCATCTCGACACTGCCTTTTGTGCCGACGACGGTGTACGACTGCGTGGTGTTGCCATAGTACGAAATGACAAATTGCGCGAGCCGTCCGTGCGGAAATTGCAGCGTGACCGCAACGGTATCTAGGAAATCACCGAAACCGGCTTCCGGATGACGAGTACCGATAGCGCTGACGCGCAGCGGCTCGGCGCCAAACACGGCGCGCGCGGCGTTTACCGGATACGGCCCCATATCGAGCACCGGACCCGCGAGGTCACCGTTTTTGGCCCGGTGATTCTCCGGTGACACCATTTGCGCAAACGTCGACGTAAACGTGTGAACGTCGCCCAGCTGGCCCGAGCGCAGAACGTCGATGAGCGCGAGCGTCGCGGGCTCGAAGTGCAGCCGATAAGCCACCATCAGCTTCGCCGTCGAGCCGAGCTGCGCGGCGATGATCTCGCGGCACTTCGCGCTCGAAACTTCGAGCGGCTTTTCAACCAGGACGTGAATGCCCGCCTGTAGCGCCGGAATCGCGAACTCGGCGTGCCGCCAATTCGGCGTCGCGAGGTAGATCGCGTCGATGTTGCCGGAAGCCAACAGTTCCGGAAATTGCTCGTATGTATAGGTGTCCGAAATGCCGTACTGGCGGCCGACCAGCCGCGCCTTCTCCGGATCATCGGTCACCAGCGCGGTGACCTGTGCATTGCCCGTATGCTCGACACCCGGAAGCATCGCCTCTTGAGTGATATCGCCAAGGCCGACCATGGCGTAGCGAACTTTTTTGCCCGAAGAAAATCCGAGCGCAGCTTTAAGGTCCATCATTTTCTCCCATGGGATGCAAAACGGCCGCTCCGGTCTGTACCCATTTGACGCTGAACGTTACAGGTTGGACGACACTACGGACGACCGTTGTGCGGCAGGCGCGAAACGCAAAGGTCGCAAGAAAAGTTTGGCCGGGAAAGCAGCACCCACGTAGCACCTCAGGCGTTCTAATAAGCGGATCGTTTGCCGCGACGCGAAGACGAGCCGCCATGCCCGGGCGTAAACGGAGGTTTAGGGACACGTTGAGTCAGACCGAAATGCGAGCCGCCGGCGTTTTGCCGCTCGCTGCCTACGCGGCCTTGGGCGATGGGCGTAGCGTCGCGCTTGTCGGGGCGGATGGCAGCATCGACTGGTGGTGCGTCCCCAACCTGGACAGCATGCCGCTCTTCGACCGTATTCTCGATGCCGAGCACGGCGGCCAGTTTTCAATAACCCCGGTTGAGGCGTATACCGTGGAACGCCACTACCGGCCCGACAGCAACGTGCTCGAGCACATCTTTACAACGGCGACCGGCCGAGCGCGCCTGACCGACTCGTTGAATAGCGGCATCTCCGGGCGGTTGCCGTGGAGCGAACTCGCCCGACGCATCGAGGGCTTGGAAGGCACGATGGAATTCCGCGTCGCGGCCTTCGTCGGGCGCCGGCTCGAGCGCGCGACATCGTGGCGCGAGGCGAGCCCGCACGGCGATGTCTTGCACGTCGACGGCATCATCGCGGCGATCCGCAGCAGCGGCGATTTCGAGCGCACGGAGGAAACCGATCGCGGCATCGCCGGCCGCCTCGTTACCGCCCCGCAAACCCGCAGCACCATCGCCGTCTTCGCCTCCGCGGATGAACCGCTGATTTTACCGCCGATGGATGCCGTCGACCGGCGCATCGACCGTTCCGATCAAGCCTGGCGTGAGTGGTCGAACAATCTCGTCGTCAGCGGTCCGTACGCTGCCGACATGCGGCGTAGCGCGCTCGCGCTCAAGCTGCTCCTCTTCTCACCGACAGGGGCGATCGCGGCGGCCGCCACGAGCTCGCTGCCCGAACGGCTCGGGGGCGACAAAAACTACGACTACCGCTACGCCTGGGTGCGCGACGTCGCCTATTCGATCAAAGCATTTCTGCGCGTCGGCGCGACCGAAGAGGCAAAGGCCGCGTTCAGCTGGCTGACCGCCACCATTCGGCGCCATGAGGGACGGTTGCGCACGATGTATCGGCTCGACGGTGCGCTCGCGCCGGGCCCACATCCGCTCGACGTGCCCGGCTATGCCGCAAGTGGACCCGTCTTGGAAGGCAATGCGGCACACGATCAGCTCCAGCTCAGCGTTTATGGCGACATCCTCGAAACAGCGATGCTCTTCGTCGACGAGGGGCACGTACTCGACCTCGTGACGCGACGGCTCCTGGCCGATCTCACCGATACCTGCGCCGACCTCTGGCGACAACGCGATTCGGGCATTTGGGAACTCGAGGAACTCGCTCACTACACGATCTCGAAGATCGGCTGCTGGACGGCGCTAGACCGGGCGGTCAAACTTGCCGATCGCGGCCAAATCGATGCAAGCCACGTACAGCGCTGGAAGCGCGAACGCGACCGTATCCGTGATTGGATCGACGCCGAATGCTGGTCGGCGGAGAAACAGTCATACACCCTGCACGCCGCCGGCGACCGCCTCGACGCGTCGCTGTTGTTAGCGACGCGATTCGGCTTCGAACGTCGCGACCGCCTCGTACTTACGCGCGACGCCGTGCGCCGCGAACTCGCTCGCGGGCCGCTGGTATATCGGTATTCCGGTATGGAGCGCGAGGAGGGAACGTTCATCGCCTGCGGTTTCTGGCTCGTCGAAGCGTTTGCGCTTCTGGGCGACGTACGGTCGGCGGTGCAGCAGATGGATGCGATGCTCGAAGTTTGCGGCACGAACCTGGGCTTATTGAGCGAGCAACTCGATCCGCACACGGGCGGGATGCTCGGCAACGTGCCGCAAGCGCTAAGTCATCTCGCGCTCATTCACGCGGCATCGTCAATCAACGAGGCGGCGCGCTAATGCGCAGGCACTATCCTAAATCGACGAAGCGCGGCGCTCAAGCGCAGACAGAACTAGAGTTTTAGGCCCGCAGCGCAGCCTGCGCGTTCGGCCGTTCGTGACCGGCGCGTAAGAAAGTCTCGGCCGTGCGCAGGCTCAGCGCCATGATCGTCAGGGCCGGGTTCGCCGCAAGCGAACTGGGAAAAATCGAGTTGTCGCAAATCCAAAGATTCGCGATGTCGAATGACCGCCCCGTTGCGTCGACGACGGCCGAATCCGGATCGCGACCCATGCGGCACGTTCCGATCGTGTGTGCCCAACGCTCGAGCGTCCAGACATCCGCGGCGCCGACCGCATTCCACAGCGACGTCATGAGGCGGGTCGCATGCCGCTGCAGCTTCGCCTCGTTGGGGCCGGCGCTAAAATAAATGCGGGCTTTGCGCCTTCCGTCGTCGTCGGTTTCATCAGCCAGTTCGAGATAATTTCCGGGCTGCGGCAAGCATTCTCCGTTGATGCCCAATCCCGCGACGTTATTGTACTGCGCCAGATAATCGACGAGCGGTTGTCCCCACAAGCCGCGCCCGCGCGCGACTTGTTGCGCCCACGTCACCGGAACGATGCCCAAGCTCTGCACCAGATATCCGCCGGCGTAATCGGCGTCGGCGGCGCGCACCATATCTTCGGTGATGAGCGACGATGGATAGCCCTTGTTGGGCCGCATCTCTTGCGCAAACGTACCCCAGACCTGCGTCGCGACGTGCGCCATATAATTGCGGCCGACCTGGCCGCTCGAGTTGGCGATTCCGGCATCGAGCAGTAGGCGTGGCGACTCAATGGCTCCGGCACACAAGAATACGGCGCTGCAGCGTTGCCGCCGATCGGTGCCGTTGGTTCGATACACAACCGCCGCGATGTTCCCATGCGCATCGAACTCGAAATGCGTTACCACGCACTCGGGGCGGATTTCCGCGCCGGCCCGAACGGCGGCCGGCAGATACGTTACATCCATGCTGGCTTTGGCGCCGATGCGGCAGCCTTGGTGACACGAACCACAATTGATGCACGCCGGCCGAACGACGGCAGCGGACTGCACGAAATTACGCGATACCGCGGCGACCGGCGCGTCGCTGCAGCGAACGCCCATCGCCGCGCAAGCCGCTGCCATCATCTCGGCCGGCGCGTTACGCGCAACGGGAGGCAACGGATAGCGGCGATCCGGATCCCACGGATACGGTTGCGGGCCGGACACACCGATAAACGCCTCGACCCGCTCGTAGTAGGGCACGAGCTCGGCGTAGGGCAGCGGCCAGTCCGCGCCCATGCCGTGTTCGGTGCGCAGACGAAGATCGCGCGCATCGGGCCGCGGACAAAACGCGCCCCAATGCAGCGTCGATCCACCAACGCCCGTGCCGCTATTATTGGCGCCGAAAACATTGGGAGTGTCGCCGCCGCTCAGCCGTTCGCCCAGCCAGTACAGATCCGCGGCGGCGAGTTCATCGGGCGTAAAGTCTTCGGGCGTCCGGTTCCGGCCCGCTTCCAGCGCGACGACGCGACATCCGGCGGTTGCGAGTCGCGCCAGCAACGGAGCGCCGCCGGCTCCCGTGCCGACGACTACCGCGTCGACCATCTCGTCGGGGCCGAAGCGCCGCATTGTCGCAAGATTCACAGTGCTGATTCCGGCCTGGCCACCGGCTCCCACGCTTCGCGCTCGCCGGCGCCGATGCGGACGAAGCCGCTCTTGGGTTCACCATCACCGCCGTTGGCGAAGCCGCTGTAGCCGATGCGGGCCAACGTCGCCGGATGCGCCATGTACTCTTTGACGGCGTCGGCGCGCATGTCTTCGAACCATGCGCGCATCTGCAGCGCACTAAGGCGTCCGGCGGCCGGCGCGGCAGCGTCAGCTTCGACCGCGCCCAGCCGGCCGGCGGCGATCCGCGTCAAGAGCCGATCTACTTGCGCGCCGTCGAGTGCGTTGATGTTGTCGCCATAGACGTGCTGCGCTTCGTCGCGCACGGTCGCTAGAGCCGCGTGATAGGCCGGCAGGTCGGGCGGTAGTACGGCAAAGCGCCATCCGTCGCCCGCTTCCGCCGCGAGCTGCGCATCGATGCGCGCGGCGAGGTCGATGCGGTGCCCGGCGGTCTGCGGCACGACACGTGCTAACAGCGTCCGCAGAACACCAAAGGCTTCGACGGTGAGCGCGACGGGCGCATAGGCGGAATCGTCAGGAGAGCCGCGCTCGCTGAGCACCTCACGCGTCCGGCGACTCACCCGAATCGACTGCGTCAGATCGCGGAATGCGTCGCTGTTTCGCCCGGCGTCGGCGCCGTTGCCGACCGCAGCGACATGTTCGCGAATGACCCGTGCGACGTCGTCGGGTCGTTCGAGCGGCAACAAGTGCCGCGTATTGGGCAGCGTGACCTGTTTCACACCGGCGAAGTGAGGAGCCATCAGGTCGCGTTGCGCATCGGCACCCAAGTTCGTATCATCGGCGCCGGCAACGATGAGCGCCGGCGTCCGCAGCACGCCGACGCGATCCGACCAGTCCTCGCGACTTCCGCTCTCGAGCCAACCGACCCACGCCGCATGATTCGCGCGCACCACGTCCGCCGCTGCGTTGTCAGCATCTTGCTCGCCCAGCGCGGGGCCACTGTTCGCAGCGATGTATGCCCGCGCTTGCCGGCGATCTTGTTGCGGTCCATCGGTAAACCAGCTCAGCATCTGCTTCCGCTGATCGGCGGGCATCGGTTCAGGTGCGGGTGGCGAGCCCGCCAACAGGACGATGCCCATGAGGCCGTCCAATCCCGGCGCGCCGTTCTCGGCGCTGCGCGCAACGACAGTCGCGACTTTCGCGCCCATGCTGTGCCCGGCAAGAAACCAGCGCGCCGGAGCTTCGGTGCGGACCGCTTGCGCGACGTACGCCGCCATCGCCGCGACATCGTAGCCGGTAACGTGCGCCGCGTCGCCGAACCCGGGCAGGTCGAGTGCGATGCAGCGCAGCTCCGCTGCGAGCCGCTCCGCAACCCAAGTCCACTCGCGCGCGCTGCCGCCGAGGTAGTGTAAGCAAAATATTGTAGCTCGCTCGCTCGCGGGCACGTCGCCGGTCGGCATCATCGAATAGACGCTCGCTCTCAAAAATGCGTTCGTTGCGCGGCAGCTTCGGTTCGCATCCGCGGTGCCTCAACGGACCGCGCTGCGACCGTACGCAGGGAGCCCGTCTCGCGTGCTGGGGCCGCTTCGTGTATCTTTGGGCGCGTCGCGTAGCTCACGAAAACGGCTCGCGCATGGCTGCCGCCGTCGGGCCGCTCGCTCACGGAAAAGTCGTCGGTCAGCGCCGCGATCAAGTAGAGACCGCGCCCGCTCTCAGAATACAGGTCCGCGGGGAGACGGCCGATGTGCCGGAAGCCGGGCCCGCGGTCCAAAACGTGCAGCACGATCTGCGGGCCCGTGCAATCGCAAGCGACTTCGATCCGGGTGCTACCGGCGGCGTGCCGCACGACGTTGGCGACAAGTTCACCGAAGACGAGCTCGGCCTCGAAGCGTTCATTTGCCGAAAAGTGGTTACGCGCGAGAACCGCGATGAATGCGTTGCGCGCGTCATGCGCCATATCACCGTCATCGAGCGCGAAGGTGACCCGTTCGACGTGCTGCTCGACGGCGGCAAAATCCATCCGGACCACGAGGATTGCCACATCGTCGCTCGCCCGATTCGGCAAAACGCGCCGGGCGATCGCGGCGGCCGGACGTGGGCACGGCTCGGCCGCGACGCACCGGGCCGCTTCCCAAACGCGTTCGCTGCCGGCGAGAACGTCGTGCGTCGCTTCGGACAGCCCGTCCGTGTAGAGCACGAGCGTCGCTCCGTCGCTCAGGCCAACGGTCGTCGGCGCGGCGTCATGGCCTTGGCGCAAGCCCAGGGGCAGCGCCGTTTCGCCGAGTTCGCGCACGCTGCCGCTGCGGTCAGCGAGCAGCGGCGGCGGATGTCCAGCGGATGCGTAGCTGAGCGTCTGCGTGACAAGATCGATCACGCCGACCCAAGCCGTGACGAAGACGTCGGCGTATTCCAGTTGCAGCGCCCGGTCTGCCGCGTCGAGCATCAACGCCGGATTCGCGTGGACTTGCGCGATGCCGCGCATGATCTGGCGCGCGATGCCCATGACGACGGCGGCTTCGAGGCCGCTGCCCGCGACATCACCGATCGATACGAGAATCCGCCCGTCCGATAAACGAACGGCGTCGTACCAATCTCCGCCGACCTGCGCGTCATTCGCGCCCGCCTCGTAGAGCGCGTCGAACGTACAACCGGAAACGGTCGGCAGCGTCGGCGGCAAGATCGCACGCTGAAAAGCACGCGCCGACGCGCGCGACTGTTCGAAGAGAATAGCGCGTTCTCGAAAGGCGTTTTCGGCGCGCATGATTTGCATTTGGCGGCGCCCCGCGATCGCAACCGACGCCGCGCACAGCATAACGGCACAGGCGAGTGAAACGGCTACGCTCAACACTTGCCGATCGACCACATCGCCGTCGCTCTTGAGCCTGCCAAAGATCGCAAACACGAGGCGGTCACTGTGATGCCGAAATTGGTCGAGAAGCCGCTGACTCCGTATTCGTGCGATCGCTGCTTGGTGCCGTGGAAGTCGTCGCTGGAGAACGGAGTGCGCCGCCGCCCGGCTCCAGTCGTCATGCAATTGCAGCATCTTTGTAACGAGTTGTGCGCCGCCGTTCACGTGCATCTCGCGCGTTGCGATGGCTAAATCCAAAAGCGATTTGCGGGCGGCGCGTTCGGTAGTCGTGTAGCGCCGCTTCCATTCGGGGCGGTGGTTCGCAAGGAAATCGGCAAGGGCCGCGTCGGCGTCTAATTGTTCGCGCAGAGCCAACGCGCGCAAGCCAACGAGATGAAGCGCGCGCCGCTCGAAAGTGACCGCAGCGTGTAGTTCACGAATACCGACGGTCGCCGCGACCACTGCAAGCAATAACGTTAACGCGGCGACAACGAGTGCCGAAACGGACGCGGTGTTCTGACTGAGGCTGTGGCGCGCGGTATCGTGTGTCTCCAAGGCCATGCTGCGCGCTTCGGTCGTAGCAGCAGCGCTCCTCGACCACATAAGCCTCTTGTGAAAAGCGCGCGTGCAGTGGAGCATATTCTTTGCCGCAGCTTAACCGAACGCCAAAGCCGACGCTCGGACCGTCGGAGACAACCGCGGTTGTGTATCTTGATTACGGTGGATTGCCTGCCGGACGTCCTCACCTTGAACGTCGGCGAGCTTTATCCAGTAGTCACCGGCTGCGCGCAACCAGATGCAGCATGTGATGAAGTCCGCTACGGTACGCAGCTTGCAAACCAACACGTTCTACAGAGCCGATCGGCGTTAGTCACGCCGCCACGGCTCTGTTGCGAACGATCCGAATCTACATGTCAGGGGTCAAGCAATGCTACGTCTGCCGAGTGAAAGTCTCGAGCGTTTTTGCATCAAAAGTGAACCCTGGTCGTTAGCGATCGCAGCTATGCTCGCGTTGCGCACCGCCCGTATCATTCCATAGTTGGACTGCTTTCGCTCGGTCGTGGTCCATGCGTCGACCGGCTTCAGACGCTACACCAGCCGCTGCTGCCAGACTACGGCGGGCGGCGGGTTCTGATGGCGGCCGGCTTGGCGTCCTCAAGCGTCGCGCGCAATAACGTCTTAGCAGCCCAGGCGCAGACATCGGCAGCGCCGGCCGCACTTAGGCCGCGGATGTCCCGCAGGACGATGAGCGCTTCAGCGCCGACGCAAAGCGAAATCGCCGACGTCAAACGGGCAAAGTCGGCCGCGGAAAGCTTCGGTCGCACGGGTGCCAAAGCGTTCTCGATCCACTCGACGCGGCGACTACCACGCATTGCCGGTTTGGTGTCAGCGCTTGCGGGCGTCGTAACGGGTCGGCGTTCAACTGTTAGCCGAATCATCGTGCGGAGCAAAGATTCGTTGAGTTCCGTTTGTTTTTGCATCGCGCGCACCGCGGCCTCGACCCGCGCTTGTGGATCGTCGAGAATCGCCGTGAATGAGGACTCGATACCAGGCCGCAGTGTTTCGAGCGCGGCTTCGGTCAACAGCTGTTCCTGGGTCGGAAAATAGCGGTAGGCCGTTCGCCGGGAAACGTCAGCGCTTTGCGCAACCTCGGCCACGGAAGGTAACCCGCCGGCGCGCAACAGTTCCGCCGCCGCGGCGAGCAGAGCGGCGCGCGTACGTCGTTGTTGTCCCGAAGCCGGGGCTTGACTACGGCTATGCATGCCGCTAGTATACGGCTATGCCTTTATGACACACCTGTGCCAAAAAGGCACGATTGAGGCACAAATATGAATCGAGGATCAGCCGTGGTTCGAAAAGATCTCTTACTCGTCGCGACGCCGGCCATACTTGCCGCGTGCGGCACGACCACCGGAGCAGCGCCCTTACCGCCGTCCGCATCCGCAACTACAGCCCCGGTGGGTGATGCACTCGCGCGGCTTTCGACGGCCTGGAATACCGGTAATGGTGACGCCTGGGCGGCGGAATATTGGCCGGACGGTTCGTTGGTCAATATCTTGGGCGTCGTTTTCGCGACTGCCGGCGCGATCGCAGCGGTGACAAATGCGATTCTTGCCGGGCCTTTTAAAGCGAGCAGCTTCGCCTATACCGTTAGGCGCGTTCGTTCTATCGGTACTGACGCCGCGATCGCTGATATGGACGTTAGCGTCACGAACTTCCGCGGTCTGCCGCCCGGCGCGGTCGCGACGGCGCCCGGGCTACTCGTAACCCGCTTCACCCATGTCTTCTCGAATCGCGGTGATGTCTGGCGCATCGAGGCGTCACATAACACCGCCGTGCTGCCCGCCGCGGTATCCGCACAGCCTTCGTAAGCGATGATGCCAACCCGGGTTTACGCACGGGCGCGCGCCGCTCGGCAAACCGCGGACGTAAACATAGCAGCGGCGTCGTCGGCACGTGGCTCCGAAAGCGAAGCGAGATAGCTTGGCCGTCGTTGGCAAGGCTTGGCGCGTGAGCAAACGAAAGTTCGGTGCGAAAGCGGCTTGGTTGTACAATATCTCACGAAAGCGTATGATTTACAACGGTAAAAACGATCGAACGCGCAAGCGGCTTACTTGTCTTTGGCAGGAGGCAGGGCGAGCTGGTAGTAAGGCTCGTTTGGAACCGCATGTTCAGCGTTAGGCGTTAAGCGCTCGCGCGGTTTGACGTTTGTTCGCGTAGCTCTTGGTTTCGTTATAGCAACTCTGAGGACGTCTTGCTTTCGATCGACCTTACGGTCAGCGGTGGAAAATGAAAGCGCGCTTATTCTCCGTACTCTTAGCGGCCGCAATGGCGATTTCTGCCGTATTGAGCCCTGCGGACGTTTCCGCCGCCGGCGCGCCGGTCGACATCGCCGTCGGTGCCGCTCCGCAGGGTATCGTGTACCTGATTCCGAGCAACGGTCAGAGTTTTGTCGACGTGTACCGCGCGAACTTCCGATCCCCGCAGTTGTTACGTAAAATCGTCGACGGCATTAGTGATCCAACGGCAATTTTTGTGGATCGAGTCGGGCAAGTTTATGTCGCGAATGCAACCAATTCGTCGATCACGGTCTACGCTCGCGGGCAATCGGTGCCGTTGCGAACGATCGCGCTGCCCGTCGGCTTTTACGCGTACGCGCTTACTGTCGGGACAAAGGGTGCAATTTTCGTTTCCGGCACTATATCCGGTCATCAGGCTTACCGCGTAATCGAGTTCTCGTCGACCGGAGTGCAGCGGCGCGTCATCTATTACGGAAGCAGCCCGAATGGGCTCGCTACCGATTCGAAAGGCAATCTTTTCGTTGCGTACCGCAACGTGCTTGTTTTCGCACCGGGCAGCACTGCGCCCTTTCACGTCCTGCGGCAGCAAAACTATATCAGCGCTATTGCAATGAATGCGGCGGATGAACTTGTCGTTGACTTCCAACAAAGGAGCGTGATCGCTACCGAAGATTCGGTCAGCGGACAGATCTTGTCTGGCATAACGGCACCCGGCGTGCAGTATTTTGCGCTTGATGAGTTCGATCGCGCCGTGTATGCGACGACCGGCTCTGGTCCCCTGGAGTATTTCAATTATCGCAACGGCAAGCCGTTGGGGTTAATCCCTGGGTACTACGGCGCCGTTGCCGTCGATCCCGCCGGGAGGCAGTAGCGTTGGTATCTAGCCGTTTCGCCGTTCCGTTTTTCAGTCTTTGCCTGGTCGCTACTTGCTTTACGCTGCCGTTGTCGCCGGCCTCGGCGAACGGCGCCGTTAGGCCGGCGCTGCGAGCCGTCGTGCATACCAACGCGTCGGCGGCTGGTCTCTCATCGAGTGAAATCGCGCCGGCGATTCTGTATGCCGCGAACGCCGAAGAGAACCGGATCGACGTATATCGAGTTGATGGTCTCACCCTTGCGCGTGTATCTTCAATGACCGTCGGGGTGAAAGCTCCGCACGACGTGTTCGTCACGGCGAACGGTACGGTGTACGTTGCGAATCAGAATACAATTACCGAATACGCACCTGGGCAAGCAGCGCCGTTTGTTACATTGCGGCTCCAACTGGTCCCCGCTTCGCTCAGCGTCGGCCGAGACGGAACGGTCTTCATTTGTGGTCAGCGGCCGCAGACGAACGCATCGGCCGTCGTCGAGTTCGATCCCGGTGCGACGCGTCCGTCGCGTGAGATCTATTACCCGCATACCGATCCGGACTTTCTTTCGTGCGGGGGCCTCGGGGCCGATGCAGCGGGAAATTTGTATGTGAACGTCGGATCGGGAAGCGCCAACGGCGGATTCGCCGTATTGATGTATCCGCCCAAGCAAAC
This sequence comes from Candidatus Velthaea sp., assembly GCA_965214335.1. Taxonomy (GTDB): domain Bacteria; phylum Vulcanimicrobiota; class Vulcanimicrobiia; order Vulcanimicrobiales; family Vulcanimicrobiaceae; genus Velthaea. Next base: position 150,884 of record CBDCBO010000003.1, read on the forward strand.
GAAGTCGACTCGACTGCTCCTCACGAAGGGCGCCAATGCGTTTGGAGCAATCGTCTATGCGCGGAACGACCTGATCGTTGGAGATCCGGCTGACTACGCGATTTACGGGTTGCGCTTGCCGTCGGGAAAGCAAGACCCTGGCTTTGCGACCGAGGGCGGCGGCGATTACATTGCGCTCGACGAACGGAACGACAATCTTTATACCGTATCGAACTACACCGCGACGTTGCAGATTTATGACTTCGCAACCGGCAAGCTGCGCGCACTGTTTCGTCGATTCAAGTGGGGCATAGCAATAAGTCCGCCGCCGGCACGTTAAAAACACTCGTGCGCGACGCTGGCTGCTTAAGCATCGTCGGCGGCGTCAGCGACCGGGCATCAGGCATAAGCCCGACGATTCGTACGTTGCGCTCCTTCGACGCCCGCATAGTCATTGTCGAAACGAAACGCTTACAACGTCAACTCGCTTACGTTGCATCGACGGACTATACCGGCAAGTCCTTGGCGCTCCGGCCGCCCGGCCACGAAGCACGGTTCGTCGATGATGGAGGGCCGGCGTTGACCTCCGATGACTCAGGCCGGTTCACCCCGAATTCCACGATTCGACATGATCGACGAGTTCGCCGACCGCGAGGCGCCCGATCCCGCGGACGACGATAGCGCTACCGCCCTCGCGCTCGAGCGGACCCGCCGCAAACGTGCCGCCAAAGCCCTCGGTTGGAAACTCATCGGTCACGACACCGCCGAGCTTCGCGTCAATCGGGAATTTCATTTTGGCCCGCGTACCGTCATCGTTCGTGGCCGGGTCCCGGTACCGGTGCCGCACGAGATCACCGCGCCTGCCGGCGATGAGGCGCTGAGCCCGATCGTCGACCCCGTGGCCGGCGCGTTCCACCATTCGCTTACCCGCGCGTCGTCGAAAATCCTGAACGAGCCCGACGATGTGCAACGGCGTTACGTGTTCGAGAAAGCGTCGTTTTTTAGCGCGCTCGAAGACGCCCGACGGACGCTGCTGCGCGATTACCAAGATCTCGAGAATCGCCGCGTCGACGAGCGCGTTGAAGCCGATCTCGGCCTTCGTTTCTACCTGGATAGCTTACAGCACGGGGCCCGACGGCTGGAGTATTTCGTCGGACCCACCAACTCGGGTAAAACGTACGCCGCGATCGAATTGCTGCGCGCGGCCGACAGCGGGGTCTATTTGGCGCCGCTTCGTCTGCTTGCACTCGAAGTGCACGAGCGACTCAACGAACTGGGCGTGCTGACGTCGCTCGTTACGGGCGAGGAGCGAATCCTCAACGCCGGCGCGCGGCACGTTAGTTCAACCGTGGAAATGATCGATTTGCGGCGCGAGGTCGACGTTGCCGTCATTGATGAAACGCAAATGCTTTCCGACGAGCAGCGCGGTTGGGCTTGGACCTTAGCGATCGCCGGCGTGCGCGCAAAGCATGTGGTAATGTGTGGCTCGCAAGACGGTCTAGCGGCGGCCGAGCGCGTCGCGGCACGGCTGGGTACGAGTCTGACGGTGCGGCGCTTCGAGCGCAAAAATCCGCTGCGCGTCGTCGATGCGATTCCGCTCGCGGCGCTCCGTGCGGGTGATGCGGTCGTCGCGTTTTCGCGAAATGCCGTTGTCGAATTACAGGGGAAAATCCGCGAAACCGGGCGTGCGACGGCGGCGATCTACGGTTCGCTGTCACCGGCAGTGCGTCGCCGGGAAGCCGAACGCTTTCGCACCGGTGATGCTGAGATTCTGGTCGCGACCGACGCGATCGGACTGGGCCTCAACCTGCCGATTCGCCGGCTGATTTTTGTATCGATGGAGAAATACGACGGTGTGGCGACGCGGATGCTCACGCCGCCGGAGATTCGGCAGATCGCCGGTCGTGCCGGCCGCTACGGCATTCACGAGGAGGGGCAGGTCAGCGCGATCGATGCGCGCGCGGTACGATTTTTGCGAGCGAGTATCGAGCAATTCGAGCCGGCATCGGCACAGGCGCCGATTTGGATTTCGCCGACCGACGAACATCTGCGCCGGCTCGGTGAAATTATCAACACTACCCGCGTCGCACGGTTGTTGCAATTTTTTCAGACCCGGCTTCTCCGGGCGGAAGACACCGGTTTGCGGATCGCTAATTTAAGCGATACGATCGAGGTTGCGACGGCTTTAGAAGTTTCGGACCGTTATCTCGAACTGCCGCTCGGTATTCGTTGCACGTACAGCCGGGCGCCCGTGCCGGCTCGCGGTAACAGTATTACGGTGCTTGCCCGCTGGGGCGAGCGGCATGCCGCCGACGGCATCGTCGACGGCAGCGATGTATTGGCTGGACTTGCCGCGCGCGATAGCCTCCTGTTGTTTGAGGACCGGTCGCGTCTGGCGACACTCTACCTCTGGCTTGCGCAGCGTTTCCCGTCGGTTTACATCGACGGCGAAGCGATTATGCGTGTCCGCGAGCGACTCGACGACGACATTCACCACGCCCTGCTGCACCACGGCGCGCGACCTAAACGCCGCCCGGCGCCAACGGTCGTCAAGCGCAAAGGGCCACCGCGATTCAATAAACGCCGGCTGCCCCGATAACGAACGGAAATCGATCGAAGGCTTGAAGTGCGTCGTATCGGTCCTGTGGAGTCTGGGAAAGCCGCCGCCGGTAAACGCTGCGCCGCCGTCGGCTCGTAGTGTCAGCCGCTACGCCGGGTCGACACCCGTCGCAGCGAGATGAGCGCAATTATCACGGTCCCCAGCCGTTCAACCCCGCCAGCGCGAAGACCAAAACCGTTGCAAACACGATCCAGGCGGCGACAAGCCCAACGAGCAATGCAGCCGTTCGCGAGCGGTCCCACAAGCGCGATGCGATCGTGCCGGCGAGCGCAAACGTCACCACATTGCCGGCGAGCTCGGTACGATGCCCCGGCACAAAGTGCGTATAAAAGGGATATGCCAAGCAGGCAATCATGAGACTTGCAATGAGCCGCACGTTCGCCGCATCCGCCGGACGCGATGATTGCCGCTGGCCCGCCAACCAAGCCGCGCCGCCCATACAACCAAACAACACGACCCAAATCGCGCCGATGACGGCTCCGCGCGGTGCGAAGCTGGGCCAAAGCTCTCCCGGCGGCTGATTCCAGCCCAGTGCTCGAATGATCGCGTCGGTCGCGCCGGCAACAAGCACCACCAGAACGATGGTCGCAATAAGAGTTTGGCGACTACCGCGTTTCTGAAGCCGAACCATTCGCGGCGCTTGGCTTCGAAACACAACGAACCCTGTTAACGACCATAGTCACCAACCGAAGCCGGGTACGAGCATCAGGGCGGCAGAATCGTCCCGCCGTTTAGAGAGTCCGTTAAGGCGGTGGCCCCGGCTATGCTCGATCCGTTCGGCCTCACACGGATCGCGCGTCGTGTTCGGCGGTCCGAGGTCCGAGGTCCGCGGCGCCCGGCGATGCGAGCCGAAACGCGCTTGCGCTGCGGCAGCTTCAGTCGTCCGGCTTGGGTAAGTCGAAGCCTACAACAGCCCCAGCCGATGTTGCAGCACCCGCAACCCGCGTAGCCACGGAGACGGCCGCGGAACGGCTCGAACCAGCGACGGAGCCGCGAACACGATCCGGATCTGATCCGGAAAAAACATGCGAGTCGGCGCCCAGCGTTCGGTCGAGAACTTTACGTAAATATTATCGTCGACGAAAAACTGCACGACGCCGAGCTTACCGTAAAATCGATCGCGCGCAGTGACGACTTCGACGTAATTGCCCGCGGCGAAGGCGTGAGCCGAAAAAGGATCGCTCGGCGATGTCGGCCGGAGGCCACCGGCTGCCGTGCGTTCAGGCTTGACCGAGGCGGCCCGGCGCCCCTTACGCGATACGTGCGACACTTCAAATGCCGTCGCACCAGTCGCGTGACCGCTGCGTCGCTACCCAAACGTTATGCGCGTGTGCGAGCGCGATGACGTTTGCAACAAATACCGGATTATCGCCGTTGCACACATACACCGAGTCGGTCTCGAACGAGTCCGACGCGATCGTGCGTACCGCAACGGTTCGCCCGAAGCGATCCTCGACCGGGAGCACCTCGACGCTAACCGTTGGATTCGCCTGCAGCATCGCAAGCGTTGCCGAGCTGGGGCTTTCTTGCGGACGAGTGAAGTATTGCATCACGCGACTTCCACGGACGGCGGCCGGCGCGGCATCACTGACCGCCGGCCAGCCCCGTGCGATTGGTAAAGCTCTCGCCTAATTCGCGGACACCGGGATTTACATTTGCGGCCATGTGCACGAAACGGCAGCCTTCGATTTCGAGCAACAGCAACACGCGCACGCCACTAAACGATTTGAGCATTTCCGCTGCGGCTTCGGCCGGCGAACGATTCACTTGGCTGTCGCGCAGCGTCATACCGATCGTGAATAACCCGTCGGCTGCCGCGTGTAACGCGGAGCCGTCGAAGCCTTCGATCTGACCGCTCAGACCCGCATCGGAGGCAGCCCAAAACGCTAACTCTTTACAAGCGGTCTGAAATTCGCGTGTATTCGTCGGTACCGACATGCGGGGCGGTCCGACAAAGAACGTTGACACACGAGCGAAGAGCCCGCGCAATTTCGTGAATCGTTGCGACATGGTTATTCATCCGACGGCGAGCTGCGGCAATGCTACGAAACGGGTGATACTGCCGCGGCTACTGTCACCCGTACGTCTATCATCGGCATATCGCGTAGCTTTTCTTTGGCCCACCAAGTCCTGTACGGACTCTTAATCCAGTGTTCTGCCGCTCAGTGCAATGTTATCGATAAGCCGGGTTCGGCCCAGCCACACCGCCCCAAACACACGTGCCCGCGACTGCGGCTCGGACAGCGTTTGCAGACGATCGCTTGTTGCCAGCGTTAGATAGTCGACCGCATCGAAGCCGGCCGTCAATACGTGCGTCCGGCCGGCGACCAGCGCATCCGCGACGCTCATCTGTCCGGTTACGATAGCTGCGCGTACCGCTACGAGGCCGCGCGCAAACGCCGGAGCGATCGCGCGCTGCGCCGCGGTGAGATATACATTACGCGAGGATAATGCCAAACCATCGGGCTCGCGCACGATCGGCACGCCGCTAATGCGAACCGGAATGCTGAGATCGTCGACGAAGCGCCGGATGATCGTCAATTGTTGATAATCTTTTTCGCCGAAGTACGCCACATCCGGCAGCGTAATCATCAACAACTTGAGGACGATGGTCGCGACGCCGTCGAAGTGTCCGGGCCGGCTAGCGCCGCACAACACATTCGATAAGGGTGTTACCGACAGACGCGTTTGCGCTTGCTCGAGCGAACTCGTGCCGTCGGGGAACATCTCCGCGGCCGGCGGCGAAAACACAGCGTCGCATTGGCGATCGCGCAAGATGGCGCAATCGCGCGCCTCATCGCGCGGATACGCGGCAAAATCCTCAGCCGGTCCGAACTGCAATGGGTTAACGAACACGGTTGCCAAGACGCGGTCGTTCTCTGCTCGCGCACGATCGACGAGCGCGACATGGCCGGCGTGCAGCGAGCCCATCGTCGGCACGAGGCCCACGGATAACCCCTGCGACCGCCACCCGCGAATCAGCCGGCGGACTTCGACGATCGACCGCGCGACCGTCAACGTATCGTTATCGAGCATCCGGTGCTCCCGTACCCCCAAAGCGGAAAGCTGCGCCCAAGCGCGCAACTGCGTAACGGATCATGATGGCATTTTAATGCAAAAACGCCTGCGCTCGGCGGACATCCGTTCCCGAAAAGGAGCGCCCTTTCCAACGATCACCGCTTACGACATCAGCTATTGCAGCGCGATCGAGGCCGCCGGAATCGACGTCATTCTCGTCGGCGATTCACTCGGTAATGTCATCCTGGGCTACGAGTCGACGACGCAGGTCACGCTCGACGATATGGCGCGCCACGGCGCTGCGGTAGCTCGGGCGACCGTCCGCAGCCATATCATCATCGACCTGCCGTTCATGTCGTATGAGGTCAGCGCCCGAGAGGCAATTCGAAATGCCGGCGCGTTGGTGCAAGCCGGCGCATCGTCGGTAAAGCTTGAAGGCGCGGCTCACGCGAATCGGATCGGCGCCATCGTCGCGGCGGGTATTCCGGTCGTCGCGCACATCGGCGTGCTCCCGCAGACCGCCGGCTTGACGACCGGCTTTCGGCGCCGTTCGAACCGCGATGAGCTGCTGGCCGAGGCGCGCGCGGTCACGGCTGGCCGGCGCGTTCGCGGTGGTGCTGGAAATGGTTGACCACGACATCGCCGCGGAAATTACGCGCGCGATCGATATCCCAACAATCGGCATCGGCAGCGGACCGCAGTGCGACGCGCAAATCCTGGTCCTCAACGATCTGCTCGGGATTTCGCCCAATCCGCCCCCCTTCGTGCGCCCCTATGCCGACCTTGCCGGTGCGGCGGGCGGGGCGCTGCGGTCGTACGCCGACGACGTGCGCAGCGGCCGCTTCGACCGCGATCCGGCGGCGCGCTGAGCTGGACCGTATCAGCCGTTGGGCAGCACCACCGCGCGAAAACGGACCTTGCCGCCGGCAACTTTATCGTAGGCCTGCGTGATGTCGTGGAGCGCGAACGTTTCGGTTGCCACCTTTACTTTGCCCTCGGCAACATACTGCAGGGCGTCGTAGAGATCGCGCCGTTCGTTCTGCGATGACGTGATGACGCGAATGCGTTTGCTCAGCAACATCGCCGGCGCGAACGAGAACTTCGAACCGCCGTCAACACCCATGACAACGAGCCGGCCGAGTGGCCGCAGCGCGCCGACGGCCTGCTCCATTGCGGCATTGGAGTTGCTCGTGGCCAGAACAACGTCGGCGCCGCCGGCCTCGGCTAGCGCGTCACCGTCCGCGAACACTTCATCGGCACCGAGGCTTTTCGCCAGTTCGACCTTATCGGGCGACTGCGTTACGGCGATGGTGTGAAAACCGGCGGCCTTGGCATACTGGACGGCCAGATGTCCCAAGCCGCCGATGCCGACAACGGCAACGCGGTCGCGGATTTGCGGCTCGGCGATGCGCAGACCGCTGTACACGGTGAAGCCCGCGCACATGATTGGTGCGGCTTGTTCGTAGCTGATGCCATCGGGTAGCAGCATCGTGGCAGCGGCGAACGCGAGCAAGTATTCCGCATGCCCGCCGGGCATGTCGATCGCGGCCGAAACGGCCTGCGCGCAGTTCGCCGGCAAACCGCGCAAACACCATTCGCAGCGGCCACACGACGATTGCAGCCACGGGACACCGACGCGATCGCCGATGCGGCGGCTGGTGACACCCGCCCCGATGGCGACGATTTCGCCGACCGGTTCGTGGCCCAGCCGCATTGGATAGGGCATGCCGAAATGGCCCAGTGCTTGATGCACGTCGGTGTAGCACAAACCGCTAGCGTGCACTTTAATGACGACTTGCGTTACGCCGGGTTCCGGCATCGGAACGTCGGCGACGGTCCAGGGCTCGTCGGCGGATGAGACGATTGCAGCTTTCACGTGCGCCATAAACGCCGCTGCGACGCCGAAGTTTCGCGACGCGCGGGCATAGGATTTCAAGGCGTCGATATGTGGTCTGCGAATAATAAAATCCGATGAATCGCGTGCTTGTCACCGCTCTTGTTCTGCTCACAACTGTTCTTACGTCGCTTGCACCGCAGTCCGCTCGTGCGCAAACTGCCGAAGGCCCCAAGTTCCTAGCACTGGCTTTTGCTACCGACGACCATGGCTGGGCCGCCGGCAGTACCGGCATCGACGTTACGAACGACGGCGGACATTCGTGGTCGCCGCAATTCCGCGGGCGCCGCGTCGATCAACTCGTCATCGTGCGCCGCAAGACGGTGTACGCGCTGGCTACCGGCACGGTGCTGCACACCGGTGACGACGGTACGTCCTGGGTTGTGGCCGGCCCGCCGCAGCCGGCGCTCAAGCAGATCGCCTTCAGCAGCGAGCGCGACGGTCTGGGCATCGGCGTCGACGGCATGCTCTACGCCACGTCCGACGGGGCCAAAAGCTGGCACCGGTCCAGCTTTACCAAACCCGTGAACGCGATATGCTTCTCCGATAAACGCACCGGCTTCGCCGGCGGCGCGGTGTCGGCACCCGCCCTAGGCGCATTCGACGGCATTGCCAAAACCAGCGACGGCGGCCGAACGTGGGCCGACGCCACGCGGCCGCCGACAGCCGGATCGGTCGGCATCGCCGGCCACTCGCTGCACTGCACGCGCGGCAGCGTCTTCGATCTACTCGATTTCGGCGCGCATGCCGGGGGTGGCGCGTACCTGCTGGCGCGCAGCATCGACGCCGGCCGCACGTGGAAGCCGATCGTGACCGGCGGCCAAGTGGCGCCCATCACGCGCGTTCCGCAAGGTCCCGGCAGCGAGGCGACCAGCATGAGCGCCTACTCGCCGCAAGCGGCTTATATCGCGGGCTTCTGCGGCGCCTGCGGGCCGACCGGGCAATCGTCGTTTGGCTCGACCATCGACGGCGGCAAAGCCTGGCAAAATGCGAAACTCGACGCAATCGGCTTTACGTCCGCGCCGACGTTCACTTCCGCGCGACACGGCTGGATCGGCGCCCGCATCATCGTCAAAGACCGGCCCGGCGCAACCGACGAAGTGCTCGTTACCGACGATGCCGGCCAAACCTGGAAGCCGATTTTTACCGCACGCTAATGCGGCGTTCGCGCGGCGCGCGCTTTTACGAGCCGGACGATGGTTTCGTTATACGGTGTGGGCACCGCGGCGCGGCGACCGGTCGCGACGACGGCGCCGTTGATGAAATCGATCTCGGTCGTCGCGCCGTTATCTAAATCGTAAAGCATCGAGTTGCGCATGGCGGCGGTCTGCTCGACGATCGTGCGGACATAACTCCAGGGATCGGAGAACGGGAGCGCGATGCGCACGGCGCTCGCGACCGTCGCCGCCTCTTGTGCCAGCGAGCGGGCGACTTCGCCCGCGTTCGCGTCGTCGAGTACGACCCCGTTGGGCCGGTCGAGCAGCGCGGCGACCGGATTGATCGCGGCGTTCGCAATAAGTTTGCCCCACAGATGCGGGCGGATGTCGTACACCGTCGTGGCCGGGATGCCGGACTCATCGAGTAACCGCGCGACGCGGTTACACGTTTCGGGCGACGCGCCGCCGCTGCCGAGCACGGTTTGACCCTTGCCGACCGGCATGGCGGCCCCGGCCGCGACGGTCAACGCCGACTCGGTGGTCGCGCCCAAGACGAGCGCGATGTGGCCGCCCAGCGCGGTCTTGATCGCCTCCTCATTGCCGATGCCGTTCTGCAGCGAGACGATCGCGGTCGAGGGATTGAGTTCGCCCATGAACGGCCGCAACGCCCGTAAGGTGTCGGTCGCCCGGACAAACACGAACAGCACGGCGACGCCGAATAGATCGCGCGGCTCGAGACTTGCCGTTACACGCCGGGCGTCGCCGCCGCCCAAGCGGAGACCGTCGCGCTCGATCGTGGCAACCACGTCGCGCCGCACTTCGAGCATCGTGACGTCGTTCTTGGTAGCAAGTTTATAGCCGAAGAACGTGCCGATCGCGCCGGCCCCGACCAACCCGATTCTAATGGCTCATTACCGCGTGAGTCGTCAACATCAACGGTCCTCGCTTCAACGTAAGAACTCTACTCGGTCGAGTGTGCTGCCTGCGGTCTAGGGCCGATGCGTCCGGTATGCGGTGTCGACCACCCCGACGCGCCGTCAGGCACTGCGCCGCACCTTCGCCGTCCGCACACGGAAGAAGCCGATCGAAAGCACGCCGGCGCAGAAACCGCCGATATGGGCGAAATATGCCGTGCCGCCTTGTTCGCTCGATACGTTATTCGTCAGTTGGCCCAAACCATGGATGAATTGCACCGCGGCCCAGACGCCGATGACCAAGAACGCCGGCAAGCGGAAAAACAGAGCGGCAGGCAGCCGACCGGCACGATCGTATTGATCGCGGTTCGCGGAAAGTTGATGATATACGCGCCGAGGACACCGGCGATGGCGCCCGACGCTCCGATCTCCGGAACGTGACTGGCGGGACCGACCGAGACCATCGCCAGCCCACCGGCGATGCCGCAAAGCATATACAGCAGCAGAGAAGCGCACGTGCCCGCAGAGATACTCGATGTCGGGTCCGAACACCAGCAGAAATAACATATTAAAAAAGATATGTAAAAAACTGCCGTGCAAGAACATCGAAGTGACGATCGTCAGCACCGGCAACGCCGGACTGGGTGCCGGTAAGCGAATGTTATTGGTGATGTCGTATGGGATCGCCGCGAGCGAGTTAATGTAGCCGTCGGTGCTGGGCGCGGCAAGCTCTTGTACGAAAACGTACACATTGAGCGCGACAAGGGCGTAAACGATGAACGGAAATATCGGCAGCCGGCGGGTTTCGCCGAATGGAATCACCGGCTAAAACTGGAGCTGCACACCGAGCACCGTCCGCCGCCCGCTGTGCAAGACGTCGCGTTCGCCGCCAAAAATTTCGACGCCGGAGGTGGCATGCAAGGTAGCATATCCGTCGATTGTCGGGTGGCGCAGATCGTACGCGCGCGTTTCGAAGCCGAGGCCGGTGCGCGATCCGTAATCGGCCAGCACGCCCAGCCGCGAATAGAGCACGCCGCCGCCGACGCGGAACGAACCACCCGGTCCGATCGACTGCAAGCCCGCGAAGTTGTACGATGCGGTGCCGGCGCTGCCGATGTCGTTCGCGCCGGCCAACAAGCTCATACGGCCCTTCGGTAAGCCGACGAGGTTAAAGTCGGTTTGCGGACCGCGATCCCGAGTGAGCAGCGGCGACGTCGAGCCGGTCGCGTTCTGCACGCTCAACTCGCTCACGCGCAGTTGAATGGCAACTAAACTGCCGGCCAAGGACTGCAATCGTGCTTGCAGCCGCTTCTGCATCAACGAGGGGGTCGCGCCGGGCACAGGCGGGCCGCCTGCCGGCGCCGTTGTCGGTCCGCCTCCCGGCGCAATGACGCCGGGCTGCGGAACGCCCGTCGCAACCGGCACCGGCGTCGCATTGGGATCGACGCCATAAACGTCGCTGGTTGCTCCGAGCTGGCCGAGCAAACTATTGGCGCGCTGCGTGGTCGCATCGATGTTGGCCACGGTATTACGCAGCTGCGCCTGCGTCTGCGGATCGCCGGTAACTTTGCGAAAATCGCCGACCAAAAGTGAGAATGTTTGCGACGTTTGGGCCAAATAGCGGGTCGTGTCGATCAGATTGGCCTTGAGCTGCGGATTTTTCGATAAATCGTGTAACTGCGCGACTGTATCATTGAGCGCCACCGCGGATTGATTGAAACTTGTCAACAGATCGGTCACGCGCGGTGTTGCCGTCTTGGCTAAGTCGTCCAAACGCGTCGTAAGATCGACGATGCGATCGGTTGTTTTTGAAAGCGTATTGCCCAGCGGTCCCTGCAGCGCATCGAACGTCCGAGCTAATTTCTGTACCTGCGTATTCATCGTCATCGAAAGCTGATTCGCGTTCGTAAGTGCCGACTGCAAGGTGTTGAGCAACGCCGGTTCGCGCTGTTCGAGGTCGGCAAGTAAGGTGTCGAGCCGGGTCACTTCGCCTTGACCCTGCTCGAGTAAGTCGGTCAACGTGGCCGGATTCGTGCCCTGCGGTTGCTGTTCGAGCGGCAGTATTTCGCGCGGTAAAACGGCGACGGCCCCGGGTGCCGGGGTTGGTGCGGCGAGCCCCGATGGCCGCGGTACCGGCGCTTTGGGCACGATCTCGAGGGTCGCATCACCGGTCAGCGGCGCCTGAATGATGAAGCGCGCTTCGCGCGGGATATCGACGTTATTGTTGATGGCCAGAATAATACTGACCGTGAAATCGGCCGGTAGCAGTTGCAGCGCATCGACGATCCCGACGTTCACGCCGCTCTCGTACACGAGTGCGCCTTTATGAATGCCCGACGCCGATTTGAAGTGCACGGCGATCTTATACCGGCCGTTCGTGCCGATATTGGTGAGCACGAAGAAAATAACGAACAGCCCAAGCAATCCGGCGATGGTGAAGAGTCCGACAACGGCTTGTTTGTTCATAATGCGCGCTCGTCCCGGTTCCTAGATTGGAATCGGGCCGACTTCACTCCCCTGCAGAAATTGCTGGACGATCGGATTGGGCGAATCGCGCAACTGATCGACGGTTCCGTACGCGATGATCGCGCCCTCGAAGAGCAGCGCGACATAGTCCGCCATCATATATATCGAACCGAGGTCGTGGGATACGACCACGGCCGTACCGTTGAGACGGTCGCGTAATTTTTTGATCGTGTTGGTCAACACGTGCGTGATGATCGGATCGAGGCCGGTCGTCGGCTCGTCGTATAGCACGCATTGAGGATTGGTGATTACGGCCCGAGCGAAGCCCGCGCGCTTCACCATACCACCCGAAAGTTCGCTCGGGTAGCGCGCTTGCAAATTGCCCAGTCCGACCGTTTCGAGCGACTCGGAAACGAGTCGATCGATCTCCACGTCGTTCATCTTGGTGTGTTCGCGCAACGGCAAAGCCACGTTCTCGCCGATCGTAAGCGAGTCGAACAGCGCCGCGAACTGGAACGAAAAGCCGATCGTGCGCCGGATCTCGATGAGGTCGCGTTCGCGCAACTCCGAGATGTCTTGGCCGCGCACGAATACGCGCCCGGCATCGGGCCGCTTGAGGCCGTTGAGCAGCCGTAAGATGGTCGACTTACCGGCCCCCGACAGGCCGATGATGCACGTAATCGCGCCGTCGACGATGTCGAGCGAAAGATTCTGCATGACCACTTTTGGCCCGTAGCGGATGCTGACGTTTTCCAGCCGCCCCCAGACCTCAGCCATTTTGGCGAAACAAAATATACGACAGCGCGAAGTTGAAGATAAAAATTAAAATAATCGACGTGACCACCGCACCGGTGGTCGCTTTGCCGACGCCGGCGGCTCCGCCGCGCGTGTTGAGTCCCTGATAGGAGCCAATGGCCACGATGATCACGGCGAAGATGAACGCCTTGAACAGCCCGCGCAGCACATCCTCGAACGGCAGCGTACTGCGCACCGAGGCCAGGAACGAATCGTAACTGATATGCGCGTAGATCTGTGCCACGAGCATTCCGCCCAGAATCGAAATGATGTCGGCCAGCACGGTCAGCAGCGGCAGCATGAGCACGAGCGCGACGAGTCGCGGCACGACCAGCATGCGGATCGGCGACAAGCCGAGCGACTGCAACGCTTCGATTTGTTCGGTGACGACCATCGAGCCGAACTCCGCGGCGATCGCCGCGCCGGCCCGGCCGGCCACCACGACAGCGGTTAGCATGGGCCCCAGTTCGCGCGCCGTCGTAAACGCCACTACGCCGCCGACCAAGTTGCCGATGCCGTACTGCACGGCTTGCACCGACGACTCGAGCGCGAACACCATGCCGGTAAAGAGCGAAGTCAGCAGCACGATCGTGAGCGAGTTCACACCCAGCAACGCCGCTTGCGAAAACGTTTCGGCGACTCGGATGCGCAACCGCCCGATGAAGGTCGCCGACTCGCCGATAAGGTTTGCGACGCCGCCGGTATACTCGAAAAAGTTCGACGCGTCGCGACCGACGTCTTCGAGCACACTCATAGCGCGGCGAGTTCCGCGAGCGAGGAAAGGACGCCTTGCGTGGCCTCGACGCGGCGCGCCGCGACACCACGTTCGGCGGTCAGGTTAAATTGACGCTGGTACAACCGCGCCAGTTCGCGGTCGACGTAACGGAGTTGCGCTTCGGCCTCGCGATGAAAGCCGGCAAAGTACTGCTTGACCGCCGCGAGATAGGCCCGCACGGTGGCCGCATCGGGCGCCCCGCCGGCGAAAGCTCGCTCGATGTCGGCCTGCGCCCGTTGCATCGCCCGGTCGCGGATATAAAACGTGCCGACCGTCGTGACGAGGTCGCGCAGTCGATCGACTTCAGGCAAGGTCGAGAGCGGCACGTTGATGATCGAAGAGTTCGCGGATGCCGCGTTCGGCTAAATCCAGCAGACCGTCGAGCTGGCTACGGCTGAACGGCACGCCTTCGGCGGTGCCTTGCAATTCGACGAAAGCACCGGCGTCGGTCATCGCGACGTTCATGTCGACTTCGGCTTTACTATCTTCTTCGTACGGCAGATCGAGCACCATCCGGCCGTCGACGATCCCTACCGACGTCGCGGCGATCAGGCCGCGCAAAGGCCATTTCTTGGCGTTGGTGTGGTCGAACGATTTGCGCAGCGCCAGCGCCAGCGCGATGTATGCGCCGGTAACCGATGCCGTCCGCGTTCCGCCGTCGGCTTGCAGGACGTCGCAATCGATCCATAACGTTTTCTCGCCCAGCTTCGACAGATCGACGACGGCGCGCAACGCCCGTCCGATGATGCGCTGAATCTCATGCGTGCGGCCGCCGATCTTGCCCTTCGACGACTCGCGTACATTGCGGTCGCTCGTTGCGCGCGGCAGCATCGCATATTCGGCGGTGATCCAGCCGGTGCCGCGCCCGCGCATCCACGGCGGAACCTTCTCCTCGAGCGACGCGGCGCATAAGACGCGCGTATCGCCGATGCTGATGAGGACGCTGCCCTCAGCATACTTGAGATAGCCGGTTTCAATCCGCACCGGACGCAGTTCCGTCGGACTGCGGCCGTCGGGGCGCACGAAGGTCATGGCGGTCATCGAGTAGGCGGTTTAGCGTGAAGGGCCGCCGCGCCCTTGCAGCGTGCGGAACAGCCGGCTATTCGACCGTAACCGTTTTGGCCAGATTGCGCGGCTGGTCGACGTCCTTACCGTCAATGTCGGCAATGTGATAGGCGAGCAATTGCAGCGGGATCACGTTGACGATCGGCGCGAGCAGTTCTTCGACGCGGGGCACCCAGATAATATGGTCGGCCAGCGCCGCCGCTTCTTCGTCACCGTGATTGGCGATGAGGATCAGCGGCGCTTCGCGCGCCTTGGCTTCGGCCAGATTGGAGAGCATTTTCTCGCGCACGCGGCCGTCGGTCACGATGCCGACAACCGGCGTCTTGGAGTCCAGCAGCGCGATCGGGCCGTGCTTCATCTCGCCGGCCGCGTACCCCTCAGCGTGAATGTACGAAATTTCCTTGAGTTTGAGCGCCCCTTCGAGCGCCGTCGGAAAATTGACGTAGCGGCCTAAGAACAGAACCGAGCGCGCTTTGCGGAACCGCTTTGCGATCTTTTTGATATCTTCGCTGGTGTTGAGCACGACATCGATCGAGGCCGGCAGCAGCTTGGTGCCCTCGGCGATCGCGCGTAGCCGTTCCAGCGGCGCCGAACGGCGAATGCGCGCCAAGTACAACGCAAACAGCATGGCCGCAATCGCTTGCGACACGTAGGTTTTCGTTGCGGCGACGGAAATTTCGGGACCGCCGCGCGTAAAGAGCGTGCCGTCTGCCAAGCGCGACAGGTGCGAGCCGACCACGTTGCAGATACCCAGGATCGGCGCCCCGACGTCTTTAGCGACACGCACGGCTTCAATCGTATCGGCGGTCTCGCCCGACTGCGACATCGCGATGGTCAACGTGCGCGGATCCATGGCCCGGTCGCCGTAGCGGAATTCGGAGGCCAGTTCCATTTCGACCGGCAGCTTGCAAAGCGCGCGCATCAAGTACATGCCGACCATGCCGGCGTGGTAGGCGGTGCCGCAACCGGTAATCGAAATTTTGGTCATCGCGCGCAGCAAGCCCTCATCGATCTTGATCTCGGCGGCAAGTTGCACGTCGCCCGATTCATCGATGCGGCCGGCCAATGTTTCTTTGATGACGCTGGGTTGCTCGAAGATTTCCTTGAGCATGAAGTGTTTGTAGCCGGCTTTCTCAGCCGACGTCGCGTCCCACATCACTTGCTGGACATCGCGCGTGATGGGTTTGCCGTCGAAGGCCGTCAGCGCGAAGCCGTCGCGGGTGACCTCGACCACTTCGCCTTCTTCGAGCACGACGATTTTGCGCGTATACTGCAGCATCGCCGGAATATCCGAGGCCACATACATCTCCGCGTCACCGACGCCGACGATGAGCGGCGAGGCTCCGTTGCGCGCGAAGACCAGCGTCCCCGGCGCGTCGCTGGAAATAACGCCCAGCGCGAACGCGCCGCTCACCGCTCTGAGCGTGGTGCGGATGGCGGCCACCAGATCGCCGGTGTAATACGTCTCAATCAGATGCGCCAATACTTCGGTATCGGTTTCACTGGCGAAGGTGTGCCCGGCCGCCAGCAGTTGCGCGCGCAGCGACCCGTAATTCTCGATGATGCCGTTGTGGACCACGGCGAACCGGCCGCTGCAGTCCATGTGCGGGTGCGCGTTGGCATCCGACGGCCGGCCGTGCGTCGCCCAGCGGGTGTGACCGATACCGGTCGTCCCCGCTAGGGCTTCGCCGTTGGCTAACCGCTCGGCCAGCCGGCCGAGCTTGCCTTCGGCTTTTGAGCCCGCCAACTCACCGTGGGCATCGATGACGGCGATGCCGGCCGAGTCGTATCCGCGATATTCCAGTCGCCGTAACGAGTCCATGATGATCGGCACCGAGTCTTTGGCGCCGATATACCCGACGATTCCACACATAGGACGAAGGCTTTATTTAATGCCTTCGCGGGTCCGCTTGTAGGGAATCTTCCCAGCGCGAACTTCATTGAACGCGGTCGACACGGGTTTGTTGGGGTTGACGCGGTCGGACAGCGGCGGCGCGCCGTTGTTGAGTTGCTTGGCACGTTTGGTGACGACGTTGACCAAGGTGAATTTCGAGTCGACGTGATCGAGCAGGCCGTCGAGATCGCCGAATACGGAGTCGCTCATAGTTTACGTGTTTTCCAATTCTTTGATGCGGTTGTCGGGTAACCGGTAGATGCGGAAGCGCTCGGCGCGCACGATGGCTTCGAGATCTTCCACCGCGATTTCGGGTTGCGCTTGTTCGTTGATGACGAGATAATCGAAGCTTCGAACGAAGGTCAATTCTTGATGCGCGATTTCGAGCCGCGCCGCGATTTGGTCGTTGGTTTCGGTCCGGCGGGCCTCGAGCCGCCGGCGCAGGTGCGAGAACTTGTCGGGAACCAGGAAAATAAGAACCGCGCCCGGATACTGCGCTTTGATCGCGAGCGCCCCGTTGACTTCAGGCTTCATGATGACGTCGAAGCCTGACCGCAGCGACTCGTCGATGAACGAGCGCGGCGTGCCGTAGAGATGACCGTTATATTCACGCCACTCGAGAAATCCGTCGTCCGATCGACGCCGGACGAACTCGTCCCGGTCGAGGAAAAAGTAATCGACCGCCTCACGCTCGCCGGGCCGCGGAACTCGCGTCGTCGACGAGATCGAGTACAGCAGACGCGCATGACGCGCTTTGAGTGCCTCGACGAGTGTGTCTTTACCGGCCCCCGAGGGGCCTGAAACGACAAACAGTAGACCGGGCCCGGAGATTTACCGCCTCCTCGTAGCGTAAAACCGGCGCCTGCGCGTGGCCGGGTCAATCCAAATACTTCCGCGTACCGTACACGAGGTCCCTTCCCGCCGCGCCGATATTCGCCGCCGGGGCGAAGGCTTTCGCGGCCGGCTTCAACGGGCGCACGCCGCGCGAACCGGCCCAATCGCATAGGCGGAAGGCAGCCGCCGGAACGAAGTTGAGCCGCAGCCATGACAACGGACTGGATTCTCATGCGGCGGGCCGCGATCGAGCTCGAGCGCGCGTTACGCGGCGGCCGTGTCATCGACGTGGGATTGCTCGAAGACGGCCGCTTCGCGCTACGGGTCGGCGCGTTGCGTGGCCGGGGCGATGCGACCGTCGCGGTCGACGCCTTCGGCTCGCCGCCGCTGGCGACGCTCACCACACTCGAAATATCGCTGGCCGCCGATCCCGGCTGGACGCGGGCCATCTCCGCCGCCGTCCGCGGTATGCGCGTCGCCGGCGTCCGGGCGCGGCGCGGGGATCGCGTGCTGGTCATCGGCTTGGAAACGCTATCGCGCTTCGGCGTGGCCAGCGAGTTGCGGCTGATCCTCGAACTCATCCCGCGTTTCGGCAACGTGCTCGTCGTTCGCGATCGAACGATCGTCGCGGCCGCCAAACAGTTTTCGCCGGCCGAAAATGAAGCGCGCAGCGTTCAGGCCGGGATGCCGTATGCGCCCCCACCGCTGCCCCAAGCGTCACTCGATGCCGCCGGTTTCGCGGCGGCACTAAGTACGGCCGGCGACGCCCGGGCGCAGGTGCGGGCACTCGGCGCGCATCGGCCGGAGCTGCCGCGCTTGCTCGCCGAGTCACTCGTTGCTGAAGCGGGCCGCATTCCGTGGCCGTCGACCGGCGCACTCGCGACCTGGCTGACCGGTCGGGTCAACGGCGTCATTGGTTCAACCGCCGGAGAGCCGGACGGCTTAGGCGACATCCACGCCTATTACGACGGCGACCGGCTGGTCCAAGTGCATGTTTTGCCGCTGTTCCAGTATGGCGCGTTGCGGCACCAGCGGGAGCCGCAACTGCTGCCGCTGCTCGCCGCGGCCCGCACGTCCGACGCGGCGGCCAAGGCGTCGAGCAAAGTCGAACGCCGGCGGACGGCGCTCGCCCTGCGCATCGCGAAACGGCGCGCCGCGCTTGCGGGCGAGCGCGCCGGCGTCGAGATCAAGCGCGACGACGCTGCCGGGCGCGATGAGCTGCGTGCGGCGGGCGATGCACTCTATACCTATGGCGGCACCATCGAACCGGGTGCGACCCGGTTCTGCTCGCCCGACGAGCCGGACCGCGCGATCGTCCTCGATCCGGATCTGGACGCGAAGGCCAATGCCCAAGCCTATTTCGCGCGCTATCGCAAAGCCGCCGACGCCTTACCGCATCTCGAACGGCGGCTGGCGGTGCTCGCCTCGCGGACCGAGTCGCTCGACGAGCTGGCGTTCGAGACGGAACGGGCCGACGCGTCCGGGTTGGACGATATCAGCGCCGCGCTGGACGAACTCGAAGGTCGCCGGGTTGAGGCGCGTCCCGTGCGCGGCAAAACGCGCGCGATTTTACGTATCGACCGCCCCTCGGGCGCACGGATCTACGTCGGGCGTTCACCGCGGGAAAACGTCGAAGTCACGTTCCGCATCGCCCGGCCCGACGACTTATGGTTTCACGCGCGCAACATACCCGGCTCGCACGTCGTCCTGCAGACGCCGCCCGGCGGCGAGCCGGCCGATGTCGATCTCGACGAAGCCGCCAATTTGGCCGCTACGCACAGTAAAGCGAAGGCCGCCCCACGCGTCGACATCGACTACACGGAACGCAAACACGTGCGCCGCCAGCGCGATGCGGCGCCTGGGCTCGTCTGGTACACCGACGCGCGAACGCGGATCGGCCGACCGCAGCCGTAGCCCGCGACGGTGCTCCGTTCAAGTGGCGCCGCTCACGACGGTTGCGGCCTCACGTTTCGGGAAAATGTTGCGCAAACGCGAGGGTAACGATGCTTCCGCCATCCGGTCGATTCGCCAGCCCAATGGTGCCGTGATGGCGCTCCACAATTGTAAGGGCGATAGCTAGACCCAGGCCATGACTCGCCCCACCGGTGCCCCGACCGTTCTCACTCCAGAAGCGGCCGAATGCATGCGCGAGAGCAAGCACCGTGAAGCCGCGCCCATCATCCGCAATGGCAAGCGCAACCTGCTGGTTGTGAACGTTTAATGTCATTTCAATGAAGCCATCAGTCGCGGCATACTTGACCGCATTGTGGCGGATGGTGAGCACAGCTTGTTCGATCTCGTCCGCATCGCCGACGATCGTTGCGTTGGAGACCAGCTGCGCGCGTATGGTGATATTTCGCGCGGAGGCAAGAAGACGCATCCGCTCTACGCCGACGCTGCCACCTCCGCAAGATCTACCGACGTCACGAGCGGGAAACACGTGATTTCCGCTCGCGCGCGGGATAGCAAGTTGCGCGTAAGCAGTTCGAGACCGTCTGCTTCGATTGCGATTGTCTCGAGCGCACGCCGATATTCCGTTGGCTTACGCTCTGAGGCGAGCGCGAGGTCAGCCTCCGCCAGAATAATCGCCAAATGGGGCACGCAATTCGTGCGAGGCATCGCCGGTGAAGCGCTGTTCACGTTCGAATGCTTGGCTCAGACGCGCAAGCATCCCATTGAGTGCCGTTGCCAATCGAAATAATTCTGTGGTTCCCGGTAACGTCACATGCCCGCGTCCGACATGCTCTTCAATTTCGGAGGCGTCGGCGATATCTGCTCTAGCGGCACGAGGACCTTCGGGGTGATGGCGCTGCACGACAGCGCAGTTGCAATTCCAAATAGGGGAATAGCAACGGCGAAGGCGATGCCGAGATTGCAATCGAGTGTCTCGATCGCTCCGGCATCTTTCCATACAACGACAGTCGCAACGCGTTGTCCGGCGTTTGACAACGGCACGAATGTTGCACGTATGTCCTCACCGCGCTCGCTCAGCGTCGTGGTGAATGGCTTAGCGACCGTTGCGCCGGCGTGCAGGAGCGTTGCGGGAATATTCGATGTCGACGATTCAACCATTCGATCGTTGGGTCCTAAGATCGCGCTTCCAACGTCTGATCCGGCAACCGAGGTAAAACGTGCATGGTCCGGCAGATCGATGCCCCCGTGAGCGGTAAGGTCAATAATCGATGTTTCGGCACTCGCCACTGCTTTAATTTCCGCGTCGAGCGATCGACGTTGTGCGGCATCGATGGTGGCGAGCGAAGCGAATGAAAAGAGACACAGTGAGAGCACCATCATTGCGGCGAAGGCAAGGGTGAGCCGGCCCCTTAACGTTGAGCTGCGAAACATCAAAGGATGCCGAGCTTATGCGGTAACCCGCTCCACGAATCGTATGAATGAGTTCCGGTTCACCGTTGGGCGATAATTTAATGCGTAATCTGCGCACATAGACGCGAATCAAATTAGAGACCGTATCACGGTCTGATTCCCATAGCGCATCTTCGATCATCGTCTGGGTTAAGACGACACCGGCATTCTGCATGAACTATTTGAGAAACGCCGTCTCTCTCGCGGTCAAGGGTACAGGCATAGCTCCCCGCCGGACTTCGCGCGTCGAACGGTCAAGTAGCAAATCTCCAACGCGAAGGACGTCGCTTGCCGGCGGCGCCTTGCGGCGAGCCAGCGATCGCAGCCGCGCGTGTAACTCGCCAAAGACGAATGGCTTGCGAAGATAGTCATCGGCTCCCGCATCAAGCCCAACAATTGTGTCCGCGACGGTGTCGCGAGAAGTAAGCATCAATATCGGGGTCGGCGTTCCATGTGCGCGAATCGCGCGTGCTACGGCAAAACCATCTTTATGCGGCAAATTTACGTCGAGGATGATCACGTCGTACTCGACGGTGGTCGCACTTGCTTCACCTTCCGGGCCATCAGACGCAACGTCAACGATGTGGCCGGCCTCGGTACGTCCGCGCCTGACGACCGCGGCGAGCGGGGGATCGTCTTCAACAATCAAAATTTTCACAGAGTCGCGTTCACCTGACGTTTACCTCGTTGCGCCATACTGGATTCAGCTCAAAGAGATTCCCTTTCCATAGACAGGAGACGAGTGAAGTGACCGCACCACATAACAAGCTCGCGATGACCTCCGAAGGCTCCGGCGACTAACGTCAGGCGGACACGGTTTGCTAACGACGTTAGCCGATGCGCGCGGCATACTCAGCGATGCGCAAATTGAGTTCGGCATAGACGCGGTCCAACTCGTCGGCGAAGCTCGCAATTCCGTCCCAGGTGTTTTGGCGTGCGCGGTCTTCGATCTCCGAGGCGATACGGCTCACTCTCCTCGCTCCGATGTTCGATGCGCTACCTTTAATCGAATGCGCGGCACTGGCAACGGCGCGCATATCGGCACGGGCGATTCCGTCGCGCAGCGCTCCAATATATCGCGCTTCCGTGAGAACACCGAAACCACCGACGGCTCGCGAGCCAACCCAAGCAAGTTGGCAATGGCGGAACGATCGTCCTCGAATGCTTCTACGAGTCGCTCCAGATTGAGCACATCATCAGTATCGCTCACCCGACTGCGCTTTAGCGGCCAAAACTCGAATTCCGGTCGAAACCGCATCCGCGCTTCGACACTGCATCTTATCATCCAGTTAGAGCCTCGAAGCCAAAACCGGCTGCTTTGCAGAAACCGGACATTACCGCGAGGGCACGCAGCGAACAGGGCACGCCGCGAACGAAGCAACGGCTAGCCTCCAATGCCTCATGTGGCATCATCAAAGGCTAGGGGGTTCGCCCAGACAGTGTACCGGAATTGGTGTTGTAGATCGTCCGTCGCGCTTCGGGCCGGCGGATCAAGCCGCGCCGGCCGATCAAGCGTTGTTCAAGAAACGCCCAGAATGCGGCGCCGCTGTCGGCGAACACGCGCTTTGGCACAACGAGTACGTTATTCTGCACATCCGACAACACGATGGCATCGTCGAGATCGCGGGCGCCGTTGATCGAGCGCCAAGGAATTGCGCGAATGCGGTTGCCGAGAAGCTTGATTCCACTGTCCTCGAAGCAAATGTCCAAAACCTCATCAGCGCGCGTTGACGGAAGCATCTGCCGACGCAGAATGAGTTGCGGCAGAAGATTTAGCCAGCATGTACCCATCAATACAATGGGAATCCACGGAAAAGCGCGATGGTGTGGCGCCGGAAACAGCACCGTAAAGAACAGCCCATAAGCGGCCATTCCGATCGCGATCAGCGTAAATACGAGGTACATAATCAAAGATACACGCTGGAGCCGCGGCGTAAAGCCATTCCGGGCGAGCTCCGATTTTACGATCTGCCGATCGGCGGCGTTTAAAGTAAATTGAACTCGTAATTTCGCGGCCGTCTCGGTCTGCATTTCAGCGATAGTGCTCCTTTGACTTTACGCCTGGACGGTCGACAACTTCACGCGCTTTGAACCGCCTGGGCTTTCCGTGCGAAAGCTTCTCGCTTCCTGGAAGATGCTTCCTACTCACCGTGCATGCGCCTACGCGCCGTTTCGCACGCTTCAATAAACATTGCATCGCCGAAGGAAAAGAACCGGTAGCGCGCGGCGATCGCGTGCGCATAGGCGGCGCGCATCCGGTCGTAACCGGCAAAGGCCGCGACGAGCACCAGCAGGGTCGACTGTGACAGGTGAAAGTTTGTCAGCAATGCATCGACGACGCGAAACGGATACCCCGGCGTGATGAAGAGCGCGGTCGAGCCGCTGCCGGCGCGAACCGTGGCTTCATGTTGCGCCGCGCTTTCGAGGGCGCGTAAAACCGTCGTGCCCGCAGCCACGATGCGGCCGCCGTGGGCGCGCGCCGCAGCGATTGCGTCCGCGGTCGACGTGGAAATACAGTACCGTTCGGCGTGCATCACGTGGTCGTCGATGGTCTCGCCGCTCATCGGCCGGAATGTCCCGATGCCGACATCGAGCACCAGCGGCGCGATGGTCACGCCGCGCGCGCGAATCGCCGCGAGCACGTCGGGCGTGAAGTGCAGCGACGCGGTCGGCGCCGCGACACTTCCGGGAACGCGCGCGAAGACCGTCTGGTAACGCGCCGCGCGCGCCGCATTGCCCGGTCCGACGTACGGCGGCAACGGTACCTCACCGTGCTGTTCCACCAGAGCTGCGAGATCGACCTCAGCCGCGAAGCGCAACACGCGCGGTCCGTCGGGCAAGACGTCGATGATTTCCGCATCGACGTCGCCGAAGCGCAGCCGCGCTCCCACCGTCAAACGCTTCCCGGGCCGCACCAGCGCAAACCATTCGCGCGCGGCGTAGTCGAAGACGGCCCGGTCGCGCGGTCCCAGTAACAAGGCCTCGGCGCTACCGCCACCGGCGCGCGTACCACGTAGTCGCGCGCGGATCACCCGCGTTTCGTTGACCACCAGAACGTCGCCGGGAGTTAGCAACAGCGGAAAATCGCGGAACGTCCGATCCCGCAGTTCCGCACCGGCGCCGAGCACCAGCAGTCGCGCGGCATCGGGCGGATCGGCCGGAGTGCGGGCGATGAGTTCGTCCGGCAACGCGTAGCGGTACGCCGCTACGAGCCGGTCGTTATGACGCGACAGTGCCGGCCGGTGAGATACGTGTTCCGGGAAAATAGAAGCTTAAAATCGTCGCCGCCGCGGCACCGGCGCCGGCCATCGCGTGGGCCCCCCACTGACAGAAGCCGACGCCATGGCCGCGGCCGGCGCCCGAAATAATGACCGCCGCCGGTTCGAGGGTCACGCTTTGAAGCCACGTCGAGCGTACCGTATCGGCGCCAAGCAGTCGCCGGAATTCGATCGTCGTGAGCGTCGACCGGCCGCCGCGGCTTATGACATCGATCGACAGCGGCCGGCCGCCGGCATCCGCCGGTCCAAGCGCGAAGCCGGTTACATCGCCCGCGACGTGCGCCGCGAGAGCCGTGCGCAGGCGGTCCAACGGAACGGTGCGCTGCCAGCGAAAGTCGGGCGCCGCGACGCAGTACGGATCGCTGATGCCGCGCAAATAGGGCAACTCGTCGTGGCCCCAAATGGCCGCCGCGTCGGCGGTGTGGCCGCCGCAACACGCGGCGTAGAAGACGCTCGCGTCGGCCCCGTCATAGGTTACGAGCGAGCCGCGCGTTGCGTCGACGGCGGCATTCGTAGCCGGATATTCCGCTTCAATTCCGCCGAAGCGCTGGTCGGTTTGCGAAACGACCACATCGTACGGTCGCGACCCGGTCCGTCGCGCTAACGCGAACGTGCGCGCGACGATGGCTTGGGCTTCAAGCGCCGCGGCCGGCCAGCCCGGCGACGCTTCGACCGGCAGCACCCCATACAAATAGTCGTCGACATCCACCAATGCCACGACGCCCGATCGGCCGCCGGGTAACGCGACGACCGCCGGCGTGCCGCGCCAGCGACGATTGCTAAAAGTAAACATCCCGCCGTCGGCGGGCAGCGGCAGTTCGTGGCCGCGATCCGCACTGATGAGCACGCGCATCTGCTGCGCCGCGGGCGTCCCCGGCGCCGGCCAGATATCCAGGCCGCCGGTCAGAAGCGCTAAGCTCGTCGCTTTCAAAAATACCGCTCGCTCGATCAACATCGTTAAAATAACCGTTCCTGGCGGGCGCGCGCAATTCCGGCCGACGCGTCGAGATGGGCGAGTGCGGCGGCGGTAATTTTACGCCCGCTGGCCGTACGCTGCACGAAGCCCGCTTTGAGCAAGTACGGTTCGACGACGTCTTCGAGTGTTTCGATATCTTCAGTCAACGTCGCCGCGAGCGCGTTGAGGCCCACCGGGCCGCCGCCGTACTGCACCGCGACCGTTGTAAGGTACGCACGATCGAGCCGGTCGAGCCCGAGCGCGTCGACGCCTTCGCGCGCCAGCGCTTCATCGGCGACGTCGCCGGTGATGACACCGCCGGCCCGTACTTCGGCAAAATCGCGAACGCGCCGCAGCAGCCGGTTTGCGATGCGCGGCGTGCCCCGACTGCGTTTGGCGATCGTCGCAGCGCCCGCTGTGTCGATCGCGATCGTCAACACCTGCGCGCTGTGGCGCACGATGCGTTCGAGCTCACCATCGGCGTAATAATCGAGATGGTGCATGATGCCGAAGCGGTCGCGCAGCGGCGCCGATAACATGCCCGCCCGCGTGGTCGCGCCGATGAGCGTGAAGCGTTTGAGCGGCAATTTTAGCGTTTTGGCATACGCACCGCTGTCGACGAGGAAATCGATTTGGAAGTCTTCCATCGCCGGATACAGATATTCTTCAACGACGCTGCCCAGCCGGTGAATCTCGTCGATAAATAAAATATCGCCGGTTTCGAGCGCGGTGAGAATGCCGACCAGATCCTTGGGTTTTTCCAGCGTGGGGCCTGACGTTGGGCGCAGCGCGCCGCCGAGCTCACGTGCGATCAAGCCGGCTAAGGTCGTCTTGCCTAAGCCGGGCGGCCCGGAGAACAGCACGTGTTCGAGCGGCTCGCCGCGCCGTTTCGCGGCATCGATTGCGATCTTGAGATTGTCGACCAGCTGGACTTGACCGACGTAGTCGGCGAAGCTGCGCGGCCGCAGCGAAACGCTATCGAGGTCGTCCTCGGCTAGCGCGTCCGGCGCGACGATGCGCACCGTGGCGGCTTCATCATCCGGCCCGGACGGTGCTCCATCGCCGGCACCGACGATCTTCTTGCGCACGCTCATGACGCGGGCGCCGCGGCCGGCGTGCGCTGGCGATAAATCTCCGCCAGCAGCGTTTCGGCATCGTTGACCTGCGGCGCCGCTTTGAGGGTCCGCGCGATCATCTCTTCGGCTTCGGTGCGCTTGTACGCGAGTTGAATCAACACGGCCAGCGCTTCGGTCGCGAAATCCGGGATTGCCGGCGCGCGCACCGCCGGCGCATCTTGGATCAGCAGAAAGCGGGTGACCTTACCCTGCAGCTTGGCCACGATATCGCGCGCTTTTTGCTGACCGATGCCGGGCAAGGTCCGCAGAAAGACATGGTCGCCATCCTCGATCGCGCGCGCGATGCGTGCCATCGGTGCCGAAAATGCGCGCGCCGCGGATTTCGGCCCAATGCTTGCAACCGAAATGAGCGCCTCGAAAAATTCGCGTTCGATCGCGTTCGAGAAGCCGAAATAGGTGAAGCGGCCGCTATTGCCGTCGATCTGCAGTTGGGCGAAAATCTCGAGCACGACCGTGGTGCCGGTGGCGCCCGGTAATTTATTTGCGACGCTGGGTGGCATCACGATCTCGTAACCCAAGCCGGCCGACTCGATGAGCGCCGTTTCGGCGCTACGTTCCACGAGCGTACCGCGGATGCGTGAGAACATCGCTAGCGTGCGATCCGGGCGCGCCGCGAGCGCCCGTGCGGCAACACCACGCCGAGTTGGGCGAATCGGTCGCGCTGAAGGTCGATATTCGCGTACGCGATCGCGATCGCGAGCGCATCGGAAACGTCGGCGGGCTGCGGCACAACCGTGAGGCCCAAGAGCTGGACCACCATCGCGCTGACTTGCGCTTTGGGCGCCGCACCGCTGCCCGCAAGCGCTCGTTTTACCAGCGAATGAGCCAGACTCTCCATCGTGACGCCACTCATCCCGGCCGCCAGCGCGATGACGCCGCGGGCATGCCCCATGAGCACCGCCGTCGTCGGGTTTTTATACGAAGTCCACAACTCTTCGACCACCATGCAATCGGGCCGCGTCGACTGCACGACCTCGAGCATCGCGGCGTGCAATTGTGTGAGGCGAGCTTCGAGCGGCACATCGATACGTGGCTCCAGCACGCCTGCTTCAACGAGCCGGCAGCGTCCGGCTCTCACGTCGATGACGCCATAGCCGGTGATGCGCAGACCGGGATCAACGCCCAAGATCCGCCGCGCTGTCATTTAGGTGTCTCGGCCCGGTGCACGTAGAGCGTGATGGCTTCGCCCGGCTTCACGTCTTTATTGGCCTCAGGTTCAGTCCGTACGATCTTGCCTTCATCGCCCGGGCACGGCGTCGCATCACCGGCGGCCGCGCCCACGCAATCGGCGGTAAAGGCGATGTTGCCGCTGGCATAGCCGTTCTTTTCCAACGTCGCTTTGGCCACATCGAGCGTCGTTCCGGACACGTCGGGCACGGTGCCCGGCACGCCGATGAAGATCATCACTTTTGAGCCGCGTTTGGCCGAATCACCCGGACCCGGCTGCTGCGCGGTGACGGTTCCACCGGCGTTCGTCGGATCGACGTTGTAGGTGATCACCGGCACGAAGCCGGCCGTGCGCAGCAGCCCGAGCGCGTCGCCGGGTGCTTTGCTGCCGACATCGGGAACCGTCGCCGACGATGGACCGAGACTGACCATCACGTCGACGGCCGACCCCGGCTCGGCCGACGCATTCGGCGCTTGCGCTTGTGACATGATGGTATCTTGCGGAATCGCCTCGCTGGCTTGCTTGTCGACGATGTTGAGTGTCAAGCCGGCTTTCTTGAGCGCATCGCGCGCCGCATCGACTTTCATGCTCACGACGCTGGGAACGGTGGCGGGTTGCAAGCCTTTGGAAACGGTCAGCGTCACCAAGCTGCCTTCACGCAGCGACTGCCCGGGCGCGGGCGTGACGGTAACGACTTGATCTTTAGGCTCCGACCCATAGCGCGCGACGATCCGGCTTTTCAATTTTGCCGTCGTTAGTTCACGTTGCGCGTCGGCGCTGGTGAAACCCAAGATCGGCGGCACCGGAACGAGCGGTGGACCGGTGCTAACAACGAGTTCAACCTCCGCGTTGCGCGCCAGCTTCGCTCCGGCAGCCGGCGTTTGGCGAATGACGCGATTGGCCGCAACCGATTCACTCGTCGTTTGGGAAATCTTTGGCTGGAGCCCTAAGCCGGCCAGATCTTGCTGCGCGAGATTGACGCTGCGGTTGACATAATCGCCGACGACGATCGCTTCGGGAACCGGCTTCGCACGGCCGAAAAACAGGAAGCCCGCCACGGCCGCGCCGACGAGCAATATCGCCAACCCAATCGTGCGCAGCAGCGCGCGCTGCGGCGCGACCGGCGCGTCGCTGACTTCGACCGGCGGCGGCGCGGCGGTCGCAGTGGCCGGGCGCCGGTCGGGCGCCGCCGAACGTCGCGGCGGCGGCAGCAGCGGGTTCGGCGCGTCGTACGACGTCGTCTGCGGCACGGGTTGGGCGACGCTGGGCCGTTCGCGCGCGTCGCGCAGAGCGGCGGCAAGTTCGGTCGCCGAACCGAACCGGTCGCGCGGCGCTTTCTGCAGTAAGCGCGCGACGATCGAAGCCAGCGCGGGGCTGATTCCCGTCGCGGCCGGATCGATCGCCGGTGCCGGTGTCGACACATGTTTGAGCGCCACGGCAACCGGAGAATCACCGCGAAACGGCAGCGTTCCGGTGAGCATCTGAAATAACACGACGCCGACGGAATAGAGATCGGACGTTTCATCGATGGCCAAACCCTGAGCTTGTTCGGGCGATAAATAATACACCGAGCCCATCACCATGCCGGGCTGTGTCACGCCTAGCGTATTTTCCGAGACGGCGCGCGCGATGCCGAAATCGGAAATCTTGACCACGTCGTCTTTGGTGATGAGGATGTTCGCCGGCTTGATGTCGCGATGCAGCAATCCTTGACGGTGCGCGAACGCTAGACCACTGGCGATCTGAATCGCGTATTCAACGGCGACCGGCTCGGGAATGCGTGCATCGGGCGCGATCTGTTCGGCCAGTGTTTCGCCGTCGACGAGCTCCATCACGATGAAATACGCTTGATCTTCGCTGCCGAAGTCGAACACGCTCACGATGTTGGGGTGCGAGAGTTTCGCCGCCGCCTGGGCCTCGTACGAGAAGCGTTTGACGAAATCATCGTCGGCGGCGTATTGCTCGCGCAGCACTTTAATGGCGACGCGCCGGCGCAGCAGCGTATCGGTGCCCGAGTACACCAGCGCCATCCCGCCGTTGCCCAGCCGGCTCTCGATGCGATACCGGTTGTTGAAGATGCGCTCGGGATTGGACGGTATCCCGCTCATGACGCCGTCACCATTGGTAGAAATTAGATTCCCTCTTTGCTCAACGCCACCCGTAGCACGCGTTTAACGATCGGCGCGGCGAACGTGCCGCCGTATCCGACGTTCTCGACGACGACGGCGACAGCAACGCGCGGCGCAAGAGCCGGAGCAAACGCAACGAACCAGGCGTGCGATTTCCCGTGGGGATTCGTCGCGGTACCCGTCTTTCCGGCAACCGTCCCGGGCGGCCTTAGAGCCGCGGCCGTCCCAGTGCCGCCTTCGACAACGGCGACCATCAAGTCGCGGACGGCCGCCGCCGTACTCGCGTCGATCGGCGTTGCTAATGTTTCGGGCCGGGTGGTCAGCGCCGCGCGCCCGGCGCCGATACTGCTTACCAAAAATGGGCGGGGCTCGCTGCCGGCATCCGCGATCGTGGCCGCGAGCAGCGCCATTCGCAGCGGCGTTACCAGCAACGATGCTTGACCGAAACCCAACTGCGCGAGAACCGAAGGGCTCACTTCGGCGCGTTCAGGCAGGCGGTCGCGAGCAGCGGGAAGATCGAACTGCAACGCCGCGCCCAAGCCCCAGCGCGCCGCGTATGCAAACCAGCGATCGACCCCGAGGTCGACCGCGATGCGAGCGAAATCAACGTTACTCGACAACGCGAAGGCGCCGCTGAGCGTTTGGCGGCCGGTCCGCTCTTCTTCATCGTTGCGCACGGTGAAATTACCGACCGCCAAGCCGCCGGTATCGGTAAAGGTGCTCGCGAGTGAAACGACGCCCGCGTCGAGCGCCGACGCCGCGGTGAAAATCTTGAACGTCGAGCCGGGCGGGTAGAGGCCGGAGATCGCCCGGTCGAGCAACGGACTGCGCGCGTCGTGCGCAAGCGCCCCAAAGTCGCGGTCCAGGGCGTTCGGATCGAAACCCGGAACGCTCGCGAGCGCGAGAACGGCACCGCTGCGCGGGTCGAGCACGACGCCGGCGGCGCGCGGATAGCGTTCGAGTCCGGCGACGAGCGCGCGTTGGACGTCGAGATCCAGGGTCGTAACGATGTCGCTGCCGTGCGGCGCGGCGTGCGTTCCGCTGATGATCTCGAATGCTTGGCCGAGCGGATCGCTCGTTTGCGGCGGCGCGCTCAAGACGCGATCGAAGGCGTCCTCGAGCCCGAACGTACCGTAGCGGGCCGAGGCGTAGCCGACCGCATGGGCGATTTGCGCTCCATACGGGTAGATGCGTTTCCCGTTCCGGGTAAAGGCCACGGCGGTGCCGTCGCGCGCGCGGATGGCCCCGCGTCCGGAGCTCGCGCGGGCGTGGCGCGGATTGCGCGCATCGGCGGTCAGCCGCGGCCCATCGACGAGCACTAACCAGAGTTGCCGCACGATGAGCAGCGTGAAAAGGACGACGAAGAGATTGCCCAGGCGTGCCGGCGCGCGGCCCGTCAGTTCGTTTCTCCCGGGCCGGCGGCGGCCCGCTCGCGCAAGAGGGTATAGCCGCCCGCCGTGCGGACCGCGATGTGGGCACCGGGATCGGCCGCCATAACTTGCGTGATGAGCGTTTGCGACAGCTCGTCATCGAGCCCGTCGATGGCCAGAATCGCATCGACGGCGACGTCTTCTAACAAACCGCCGGCGACATATTTCGCGCGCGGCAGCGTTTCGAAATGGCGGTCCTCGTACGGTTCATCGCGCCACGGGCCGCGCTTGCCGAAAACGGTGGCATGATAATCCCAGGCGCACATCCGGCGTTCGTTCCAAACGAAGTGGTCGCGCACGCAGGTGCGCCGGCAAATCGCACACTGGGCGAGCAGCTCCGGCGGATGTCCGATACCGTCGAGCACATCTTCGGGAATATCCTCGGGATTAACGATCGTGCCTTCACCGAGTTCGGTCGGCGTCGTCGCGGTCCAGCCGATGCGCAGGAGCATCTCGAGATCGCGTAACGACGTCACGAACGAGCGTTCATCATCGGGCGAAAACGTCGCGTCGGCCCAGCCGGGTACGTTATCGGCGGCGATCGTCACCTTCTGCCACGTTTCGCCGACGGCAACGCCGATCGGCGTCCACGCAATCGGCACGAGCCAGGCCGTAATTTGGCGATTCTCCGGTATCAAACTCGAAACGAACGCGAGCGTACTCGCATTGCCGCCAAGAATATACGCGCGGGCTTCCGTGGGCGGCTGTTCGGTCATCGCTCAGCTAGGGTACGACGCGCGACCGGCAACGCATCTCGCTCCGCTCAAGCGCGCGCGGGGCTCGGCCGATTACTTACTCGGAAGGCTGCCCTTGCCGGACACCTCACCCCTTACGGCCGGCTTGAAGCTCACACCCGCGATGCGTTATTTGCACGCGGCCGCCCTTGGAGTCGTAACATCAGGCCCTCGATCCGGTTCTTGGTCGGCATCCCCATCGGCGTCACGGTCGTCACGCTGGCGTATGCCGTTCCGGCGCTGGCCGGCCAAACACCGGTGCTGAGTCTGGCGTTGCTGCCCTCGCTACAAGTCGTCGCCGATGCCGTGAGCGCGCTGTCCTGCGGCACGATCGCGCTCATCCTGGTGTACTTCATTCGCAAATGCGACGATATGCCGGGCGGTGCGATCGCGCTCTTCGGCTGCTTCATTCTCGCTTGCGCGGCCATGCATCTCATCGAGATCGGAACGCTGTGGAACTTGCCGCTCTGGCTATCGGGCGCGGTAAAGATGATCACCGGTTTCGGCTCCATTGTCGTCGCGCTCGTGCTCGTGCAAGTGACGCAGCAAGCGCTGACGGCGCGCTCCGCGGCCGGGCTCATGCGCATGGCCGAGGAAACCGCGCAAATCGGACATTGGCGCTTCGACATCGCACCCGGCCGGCTTTTCTGGTCGGATGCGATGTATCGCGCCTACGACCGGCCCAAAACGTTCCAGCCAACGATGGACACGTGGCTGGCCGCCTACGAGCCGGCCGACGCGAACCGCATCGCGCAGCTATTGGACCGGGCTGTGAGGCGCGGTGACGCGTTCACGTTCGAGTCGCGTATCGCGCAGCCCGGCGGTACGATGCGCGACGTACTCATCAGCGGCCAGGCCCAGCACGCCGGCGACGGCCGCATCGTCGCACTCATCGGCGTCTTTCAAGACACGACCGATCGCAAAGAAGCCGAGCGCGAGCGCCGGATCTTGCTCGAGCGCGTGACTTTGGCGACCAAGGCGGGCAACGTCGGCGTCTGGGAATGGGACGTCGGCGAAACGCATATCGTCTGGGACGAAAGCATGTTCACCCTGTACGATGTGGCTGACCGCGAACCGCGCGTACCCTATGACACGTGGCGCGACACCTTGCACGCCGCCGATCGCGAGCGCGTCCTAGCTGAGATCGGGGCGGCCGTCGCCGGGGCGCCGTTCGATACCGAGTATCGCGTCGTCTGGCCGAGCGGACAGATTCGGCATATTCGCGCCTTGGCCACCGTGGTGCGCGATGCCGGCGGCAAGGCGCTGCGCGTCGTCGGCGTCAACTGGGATATTACCGAAGTGCGCCGGCTCTCACGCGAATTGAGCGCCGAGAAAGAGCGCATGCAGGAGACGGCTGATAAGTTCATCGCCGCCAATCGGCTGGCCGAAGAGGCCAACCGCGCCAAATCGGATTTTCTCGCCCGGATGAGTCACGAAATTCGGACGCCGATGAACGGCATCATCGGGTTCACGACGTTGCTGCTCGATGACGATGTCACGCCTTCTCAGCGCCGCCAGCTCGGGCATATCGAAGATGCGAGCCGGTCGCTGCTGGCGATCATTAACGACGTGCTGGATCTCTCGAAGATCGAAGCCGGTAAAGTCAACGTCGAAGAGATTCCGCTCAGCCCGGCGTCGGTCGTCGACGGCGCGTTATCGATCGTACGGGCGGAGGCAATGAGCAAAGGGAACATCCTCGACTTCCGCATTGCCGCCGACGTGCCCGCACTCGTTCTCGGCGACCCGACGCGCTTGCGCCAAATTATTCTAAATTTGTTGAGCAACGCGATCAAATTCACCGAGCGCGGCGGGGTCGAACTGCTGCTGCGCCGCGATCCTCACGACGCGGGCTTACTCTACTTCGCCGTCACCGACACCGGGCCGGGCATCGCTCCCGAACGGCAACATCTGCTGTTCCAAAACTTTTCGCAGCTCGACCGTTCGACCACGCGTCATTACGGCGGCACGGGCCTCGGGCTGGCAATCTCAAAGCGTCTGGTCGAAGCGATGGGCGGCACGATCGGCGTCAAGAGCGCCGTTGGTGCGGGCAGCACGTTTTGGTTCACCGTCCGATTGCCCGCGACAACCGCCGCCCAAGCCGTGGCGATTGAAGCCGCCCCGGATCCTGTCGTCGGGCGCCGCATCTTGGTCGCCGACGACAACACGATCAACCAAGTCATCGTCGAAGGCTTGCTGCGCCGCGACGGTCATAGCGTTGAAATCGTAGGCGACGGCGCCGCAGCCGTTCAAGCCGTGACGACGCGCCGGTTCGACATCGTTTTGATGGACATGCAGATGCCCATTATGAACGGCATTGAAGCCACGCGCCGCATCCGCCAACTTGCCGGGCCGGCCGGCCAAATTCCCATTGTAGCGCTCACCGCAAACGCCATGGCGGATCAAGTGGCGTGCTGCCGTGACGCCGGCATGAACGATCATTTAGCCAAACCCATCGATCGCGAACTCATGCGTCGCGCGATCGCCCGCTGGAGCCGAACACCGGCAAGCCAGACGCCGCTGCCGGCGCGAGCGCCGGTAACGGCTCCCGCGCCGCTCGCGTTCGCCCAACTGCTCGATGCGTTCGACGGCGATCGGGCGACGGTGATGGCCTTGTTGAACTCGGCCTTGGTGCTGGCCGACGCCGACGCTACCCTGCTCGACGTCGCGGCCGGCGAACATCACGTCGCGGGAGTGGTCGAAGCGGCGCACCGGCTCAAAGGGACGGCCGCCGGTATCGGCGCCGCGCACGTATTAGCGGTTAGTGCCGCGATCGAAGCTGCGGCGAAATCCGAACCGGCGGAGTTGCCGCCCGCCGGATGCGCGGAGCTCCGCGCGGCGATCGACGAACTTCGCACGCAGATAGCAAGCGCGGCGGGCGCGCTGCCCTCGAGTGCATTCGGCTGCTAAGAGTCCCGGCGCTACCCCGGAAGTATGGCGGCGCTGAAGCGCGACGCGGCATATTCCTGTAACGAGCGCGGCGGGCCGGATTCCGACTCGAACGCCGTCACGAGCGCCAGCGCCGTGTCCAAACTCGTTAGACAGGCAATCGACGCTTCGACGGCGGCGCGCCGAATGCGGTAATTATCGGCGATACCGCGAGCGCCCGTTGCATTGTTGATCACCAAATCCACGTCGCGCCGCGTGATGACGTCGAGCACGTGCGGCGATCCGTCACTAATTTTGTTGACGTACTGAGCCGCAATGCCTGCGGCGGTCAGCCACGCATGGGTCCCGGGCGTGGCGACGAGCACATTGCCCAGTGCAATGAGTCGGCGCATCAATGGCTCGGCGTCAGATTTCTCAGCATCGGAGATCGATACGAGCACCCGGCCGCCGTCGCGCGGTAACCGCACGCCGGCGGCGATGAAACCTTTGCGCAACGCTCCGGCGTAGGAGGCGTCGATACCGAGCACTTCACCCGTCGACTTCATTTCCGGGCCAAGAATCGTTTCGACGCCGCGCATCTTGGCAAACGAAAACACCGGTACTTTGACGACGGTGAAGTCGGGCCGTGGCAAGAGCCCTCGACCGTACGGCATGTCGCGCAATCGTTCGCCTAGCGCGATCCGCGTCGCGGCCGCGACGATGTTCACCCCGGTCGCTTTCGAGATGATCGGCACGGTTCGACTGGCGCGCGGATTCGCTTCGATGATAAATAACTCGCCGTCGAACACCACGAACTGAATGTTGATCAGACCGCGAATGCCGAGTTCGCGCGCGATCGCCAGCGTTACGGCGACGATGCGGCTCTCCATCGCGGGCGCCACGGTCTGCGTCGGATACACGCTGATCGAATCGCCCGAATGAATTCCGGCGCGTTCGACATGCTCGAAGATGCCGGGGATGAGAATGTCTTCGCCGTCAAAAACAGCGTCGACCTCGACTTCTAAGCCGCGCAGATACTTGTCGACCAGCAGCGGCTCGCCGGGCGTGGGCGGTGGCGCCGAACCAATATACGAAGCGAGCTGGCCTTCGTTGTACACGATCTCCATGCCGCGCCCGCCGAGCACATACGAGGGCCGTACGAGTACCGGAAAACCCAACTCGCGCGCGATGACCCGCGCTTCGCGAAACGTGCGAGCGGCGCGGCCCTGCGGGCGCGCCACCCCTAAGCGCGTGAGCGCCGCATCGAATTTCTCGCGGTCCTCGGCCATGTCGAGCGACGTGCGATCGCTACCGATGATGCGCACGCCGCGCCGCGCCAGTTCGGCGGCGAGATTGATCGCCGTTTGGCCGCCGAAGGCAAGCATGACGCCGCGCGCACCCGTCGCCCGATACGCAGCTTCGACTTCGTCGGCGCCCGGCGGCTCGAAGATCAGAATATCCGAGATGTCGAAATCGGTTGAAACGGTCTCGGGATTATTATTGATTACCACCGGTGAACGGCCGGCTTCGCGGAGCGCCCAGGCCGCGTGCACGCACGAATAATCGAACTCGATGCCCTGACCGATCCGGATCGGGCCGCTGCCGACCACGACGACGGCTTCATGCGGCGGCGCGCGCATTTCATCCGCTTCGCCGCGTGACAGATAATAATACGGCGATTGCGCGGGAAATTCAGCGGCGGCCGTATCGACCATCCGAAACTGGCCGGTATTGGGGCCGCCGAAGTCGACGTCGGTTCCGCACAGTCCGCCGATGCCGCGCAAACTATAGCCGGCTTCAATGGCCGTCCGCACGAGTTCGAGCGACGGAGGTGCGCCGCGGGCGGCGCGCAGGCGCTCTTCGAGCAGCACGAGTTCGGCCAATTCCCAGAGCCAAAACCGGTCGATGGTGGAAAGTGCGTGCACGTCGTCGACGGAGCGGCCGCGACGTAAGAGTTCGGCGACGGCGAAGAGCCGCTCGTGGGTCGGCGTCGTTAAAATCCGTTCGAGTTCGTCGCTGCTCCACTCACTGAACGTGCCGCCGGTGAGTGTCTCAAATTTGAGATCGAGGCCGCGCACAGCCTTCATGAACGCCGCCTTGAACGTGCGCCCGATGCCCATGGCTTCGCCGGTCGACTTCATCTGCGTTCCCAAACGCGTGTCGGCCAGCGGAAATTTGTCGAACGGCCAGCGAGGGAATTTGACCACGCAATAGTCGAGTGTCGGCTCGTAGGCGGCCGTCGTGACGCCGGTGACCGGATTGCCGATCCGGTCGAGTGTTTGGCCCAGTGCGATCTTCGTTGATATCTTCGCAATCGGATAACCGGTCGCTTTTGAGGCCAACGCCGAGCTGCGCGATACGCGCGGATTGACTTCGATGATTTGATATTCGTTGCGGTCCGGGTGTAGTGCGAACTGAATATTGCAGCCGCCTTGTACCTTTAGCGCGCGGATAACGTTGATACTCGCGGTGCGCAACATCTGATAATCGAGGTCGGACAGCGTTTGCGATGGCGCGACGACGACCGAGTCGCCGGTGTGGACGCCGACCGGATCGATGTTCTCCATATTGCAGACGATGATGCAATTATTTGCACTGTCGCGCAAAACTTCGTACTCGATTTCTTTCCAACCCAAGAGCGACGTTTCAACGAGTGCTTGGTGAATGATACTGGCCTCGAGGCCGGTCCGCAGCGTCGCGCGCAGTTCCGCTTCGCTATACACGAGACCGCCGCCGGTGCCGCCCAGCGTATACGCCGGCCGGACGATGAGCGGGTAGTTCTGCTCGTTGGCGAAGGCGACGCCGGCTTCGATATCGGTGACGATGACGCTCGCCGGGACGGGCTCGCCGATCTCGATCATCTTGGCTTTGAAACGCTCGCGATCTTCGGCCAGTTTGATCGTATCGAGCGGCGTGCCCAGCAGCTCGACGTCGTATTTTTCGATGACGCCGGCAGCCGCGAGTTCGACGGCCAAATTCAAGCCGGTTTGTCCGCCCAGCGTCGGCAACAGGGCATCCGGCCGCTCGCGGGCGATGATCCGCTCCAGCGACGCGACCGTCAGCGGCTCGAGGTAGACCGCGTCGGCGACCTCCGGATCGGTCATGATCGTCGCCGGGTTGGAGTTGACGAGCACGACCCGCAAGCCTTCGTCGCGCAGCGCACGGCACGCCTGGACGCCGGCGTAATCGAATTCAGCTGCTTGGCCGATGATGATCGGGCCGGAGCCGATAACGAGGACGCTGCGCCGGGACATATGCGATGCACGATTGTCTTCCCGGACGGGGAGTCCTCGCACGGCGATGGCGAAACTTTCCTGCGCGATGGATCAACGCTTGCGCCTGGCCCGCAATGTCGTCACCGCGGCGGCGCTGGTTCTCGTGCCGACCGCCGCGCTCTCGGCGGGCTCGCGCGTCGCCTTAGCGCTGGCGGTAGCCGAAGCCGCGGTCTTGGCGATTGTGACCGGCTATGCGGTGTATCTCGGTATCTACCGCTATCCACGCTAAGCGGGGTACATTGCCTCGTGGGAACGCTACCTATTTACCTGCGCCCGTCAGCAGGCAACGGTTCCGCTATACTTGTACAAAGCCCAAGTATTGTCGCATTCCTAGGAGTTACATGTCTTTTTCATCTTGGCACGACCGATTGAATTGCAAACGCTGGCTCGTTGCAACCGGTGCTACGGCCGCTTTGAGCTGTTTAATTAGCGTCAGTGTCGTAAGCGGCGCAGCGGCCGCGCAGGCGACGCCGGCGAGCTCGCCGTCTCCAGATGCCGCTCCGTCAGCTGCGCCGTCAGCGCCGCCCGGCGAGCCGCAGGTAACGGCTCCGCGCACCGCGACCACGCGCTCAACCACGCCCTTCGGTCATCTCCCGATCATCGACATCGTACCAATCTACACGTTCCCGCAATTTTACGACGCACGCGTGCAAAGCACCACCAAACCCGTCGTGCCCGATGTCTTGAAAAATAACGGCACCGGCTACGATCCGATCGACGTCGGCGGAACGTTCCGGTTGCCGATCACACCGATCATCTCGGCGTCGATCGACCGCGTGGTGGAAGGAACGCTCAACGTCCCGAATGCGCGCGTCGCGGCAGCCAAGCCGACGGCGACAGTACCGTACACCTATCCGACGGTGTCGCGTGATGCGGTGTTGGTGTATCGCCTCGACGAACAAATTCGCCGCTTCACGGTCGAAGAAGGCTTGTATTTCCGGCACCGGATCGTCGGCGGTGCGAGCACGAGTAATAATCCGTACCCGCCCACGATCAGCTCGACTGAAGCGCACTACGCGTATTTCGGCGTCACGTACGCCACCGCGCCGATCGGCTTTCTGCTCAATAGCTTCTTCTCACTCAACATCAATGCCGATACGCAGGCGATCGATCATCATGTCGGCTGCGGAACCGCGAAGGTCGTGACGAGTGGTAGCTTCAGCGCGCCGTGCATCGGTGGCGTTTTCGATCCGAATCCGGCGCAGAACCGGGTCTGGGAAACCGATCAGTACGTGCAGCTCACCGTTCCCATCGACCGCAAACACGGCGTAACGGCGGTTGCCCAAGATCGCTGGGGCGCGCTCAACTTCTACGAAAACGCGGCGTTCCCGTATCGCTACACGACATCGCAAACGTATTTGTTGACCAAGCGTTTTAACCGGGTTTTCTCGCTCACGGCGCGCTTGCGCGATCAGTGGACCGTACCCTCCGGTGTTCCGTACGTGATCCCGAACGCCC
The DNA here is from genome assembly GCA_965214335.1 of Candidatus Velthaea sp. Classification (GTDB taxonomy): domain Bacteria; phylum Vulcanimicrobiota; class Vulcanimicrobiia; order Vulcanimicrobiales; family Vulcanimicrobiaceae; genus Velthaea. The sequence goes on from CBDCBO010000003.1 coordinate 190,086, forward strand.
AACACAACGGCACCGTCGACGTTCTCGCCGACTTCAAAATCGACACGAACAGCTTCCACTAGCGCCGGCGATCGCGCGATAGCTTCGAGCCGACGGGCGTGAACGAGCGCAAACTCGCACGCGGCGTCGGCTTACCCGGCGCAGTGGCGCTCAATACGATTGGCATGGTCGGTGTAGGACCGCTCATCACCATACCGCTCGTACTCGGTGCACTGCATGGTCCACTGTCGCTCGCCGGCTGGATACTGGGCGCGCTGTTAGCACTCTGCGACGGCTTCGTTTGGAGCGAACTGGGCGCACTCTATCCGGGTTCGGGCGGCACGTATGGCTATCTGCGCGCGGTCTTCGGCCGAAGCCGCGCCGGTGCTCTCCTCGCTTTCGTTTTCGCTTGGCAAACACTGTTTGCCGCGCCCCTCAACGCGGCAATCGGGTATATCGGAATGGCCAATTATACCGGCTATTTGTTCCCGGTCTTGAGCCGCACGCCGTGGGCGATTAACGTGCTGGCCGTGGCCTTCGGCGCGTTAACGCTGGCATCGTTGTATCGTGGAATAACCACGATCGCGCGCGTCGGCGTCGCTTTGGCCGGCGCCGTTCTTGTCACCCTGCTGTGCGTGATTGCCGCTGCATACTGGCACTTCACACCGGCTCAGGTCATTTCGCTTCCGGCTCACGATTCGCTGTGGAGCGGGCTGCGGCTGGGCCTCGGTCAAGGGCTGCTGCTCGCGATTTACGACTACCTCGGTTACAATCAAGCCAGTTGTATCGGCGATGAGGTCATCGATCCGGCGCGAACGCTACCGCGTTCGATCGTTTTCTCCGTCGTGCTGGTGGCCGTGCTGTACCTCGTGCTGCAAACCGGCGTGCTCGGCGCAATTCCTTGGACCGAGGTTGTTCCGCGGGCGGATGGTTCGCTGCCGCCGATAGGTCAACATCTGGCTTCAACGGTGGTCGAGCGCAGCTTCGGCGTTTGGGCGGCAACCGGCGTAACGATTCTTATTGTGATCAGTGCGTTCGGATCGATGTACGCGAACCTGCTTGGGTATTCGCGCATTCCGTACGCCGCGGCGGTCGAGGGCCAATTCTTGCCCGCGTTCGCGCACGTTCATCCGCGGCATCGTTTTCCCGACGTGTCGCTGCTGGCGATCGGGCTGCTATCATTACCGGCCTGTTTTTTGCCGCTCGACGCCGCGTTCAACGCGCTCACGACGGGCATGGTGCTCATCCAATCGATAGCCCAGATCGTCGCCCTCGCCGTCGTTCGCGCGCGCGGTGTGCGCTCGCCGTATCGCATGCGGCTCTATCCGCTGCCGGCGCTCGTCGCTCTAGCCGGCTGGACGTTTGTCTTTTGGAGCGCCGGGGCCGTCGCCATGCTCTTCGGAGTCGTGACGTTGCTCATCGGTGCCGGCGTCTACCTGATTCACGCGGCGCGCACGCGTGCCTGGCCATTTACTACGGCGACAGCCGTTCGATGATCCATCCGGCCGCGACCAGATTACGGCGATAGAGAATGCGGTCGTGAACGCGATTGCGGCGGCCTTGCCAAAACTCGAACCGATTGGGTTTGATACGAAAACCGCCCCAGTAGTCGGGCCGCGGAACGTCGCCATCGGCAAAGCGCGCTTGCGCGTCCGCCATTTGCGCTTCGAGATAGGCGCGGTCGGGAACGACGCTGCTCTGCTGCGAGGCCCAAGCGCTCAGCCGGTGGCCGCGCGGCCGTTTGGCGAAATACACGTCAGAATCGGTGCCGGCGAGTCGTTCCACGCTGCCTTCAATGCGGATCTGCTGCTCGAGTGTCGCCCAATAGAAGAGCAGCGCCGCCCGCGACGTATGCGCGATCTCGTGCCCTTTCTGGCTTTCGTAATTGGTGAAGAACACGAAACCCGATGCATCCCAGCCACGCAGCAGCACGACGCGCGCCGACGGCTGACCGTCGATGCCGACCGTTGCGAGCGTCATCGCGTACGGTTCGATCAGGTCGGCGGCCAGCGCTTGTTCGAACCACTGGCCGAACTGCGTAAACGGATTCGCGTCGACCGCGTCGACGTCGAGCGCGCCGCGCTCGTAACTGATACGCGCTTGGGACAGGTCTTGGCTCATCGCTGTTCTCCGGACGGCTCGCTAGCAGTGATTCCAAAGCACTTCGACGGCCGCGGCGAAAATAAGCGCGCCTGAGCGTTCTCGTCGGCGCCTCGTCGGCCGCTTGGTGTATGGCTATGGCGGGGTTGCCGTATCGTGTTCACCGCAGTGGACTCATGTCGTGCTACCAGACGTTGGGGTCGCTCGCCCGATAAGCGCTCCGATGCCGACGAAGGCTTGATCCGGCAAGCCTTTAGCGAAACGCGGCACCACGAGGACCGCGGCGACGATGACGACAGTGAGCCAATCCCCGACGACCGGCTTTCCGACAAGATAGGTGGTCCTTGGCGAGTACCCCCACCACGGCAACGGTGACACCGCGAACGAGCCGGCAACGCGCACGTTCTTTCCATATCTGATCAGCAGCGGCGTTCCCACGACTGTGAAGAGAATCGATGGTAGGAAGATGCCGACCGTGGCGCGAGCGCACCGGTGAAACCGCCCACGAGGTAGCCGACAAATGTCGCGGTGATGACGACCGGGCCAGGCGAAACCATTCCAACGGCCACCGCATCGAGGAACGCTCGATCTGTCCAGCCAGTGATATTGATCGACAACGTACGCTTTGATGAACGACACGACGACGAGCCCGCTGCCGAAAACAAGCAGACCGGTCTTAAAGAAAAAGCCGAACAGTCGCCAGTTCGAGATCGACACAATGCCGGTAGCGACGAACACGATCGGAAGTGCATTAATGCGTGCGGTGATTGTTGGCGACGGAACGTTCTGCGGCGCTACCGGCGTTGCTGTTCGAGGCGCAAAATAAACATGCCGAGCAGTCCGGCGCTCACGAAAACAATGGTGAGCTCACGTTGAAAAATGAGGGTGGCGAGAAAAGCGATGCCGGCGACACCCCACGCCAACCAATCGCCTTTGAGCGTCTTGCGGCCTAGATTCCAGCACGCTTTAACAATCAGGGCGACGACGACCGGGCCGACGCCGTAGAACAGGCTGCGAATCCAAACTGCACTTGAAAAGTGCACGTACAGCACGGCGAAAGCCACGACGATGGCAAACGGAGCGAGCGCGAAGGCGACTCCGACGGCGATCCCACCGGGCAGCCCAAACTTTACGAAACCGCAGTAAACGCCTAAATGGTATGCGAGTGGTCCGGGACAGGCTGGTCGCAACAGCCAGCCCGCGATTGTACTCGTCCTCGGTGAACCAACCGTCGCGCTCGACCAGGTCGCGCCGCATGTGGTTCGCCAGTGCGACCGGACCGCCGAAGCCGGTGGCTCCAAGGCGCAGAAAGTAGCCGATCACGCTCACGAGCGAAGGCTCGACGCCGGGACCGTATGTGCGTGCCCATCGTCCTTTCCTATGCCGCGAATGCGGTAGCACCAACACGTCCGTTCGCGGTTTGACTTCACGGCGCGACGCAGGTCGCCGCAACACGCTCGCCGTTCACGATACCGGAAAGAACCGCGCGGGCATTCGCTGCCCGTTCGGGCCACCACACGTGCAGATGCCCGTGCACCGCGTCGCCGGCCAGCAGCAACTCGCCCAATACGACGCCGGCGGTTTGATCCCACCGCAGCTCGCCGCTAACGGTCAAGTCGCGCGTGTAGGCGATCGCCGACAGGGTAAAATCGTAGCGGTCGCCGCGTTGCGCGAGCGCGAATCTGCCGCCACGTAAACCGGCGCCTCGGCCGGAATAATTCTGCCAATACCGATTGAGCACGTCGCCCGCCGTCGCGACCGCCGCAGCGCTATACCGCAGCGTGGTTTCGTGCACGCTCGTGCCGCTTGTCGTTCGAGCCGGAGCGATATCGAGCGCGCGCAGTGGAAACGCCGGTACCGCGCGAACCGGTCGAATGCGCGTCAAACACGCCGTATCTCCGGCGCTGCGGGCGGTGACGAAATGCAAAACGATCGCACTGACGCAGTGGGTCAGATCGGCGCCCGGCGACACGTAATTACCGCCATCGCTAATTGCGGTTTCGTGGATGCTGTTCGGAACGACCAGCCACGTACTGTCTGGGAACAGCGCTGCCGCTTCGCCGCCCTCGGCCGGTGTCGTGACGGTGTCGAGTTCACCCGAAAGCACCAAAACCGGCACGTGGGGAAACGCCGCGCCGACCGGGATCGGTTGGGCGAGCGGTTCGTCCGCAACGGGCCGAGCCCAATCGACACACAGCGCAATAGCGTTATCGTTATACGGTGCGGCCTGCGATTCGTCTATACTGAAGGGCGCATAGACGTCGGCGTGCTGCGCGCGTTCGCGAGCGATCGCTGTAGCTAATTGTTCGTGCCGGCGACCGGGATCGGACCGCAAATCGTAGAGTTGCGGATAATCGCCGCATTGCGCGCCGACGAACAGCCCTTCGCTAAAAGCGGCCGCGCCGACCGGCCGGCCGTTTTCGGGATCGAACAAACGTGCCTCGGCAACGAGCCGCAGCAGCGGCAGCGAATCGCCGTTCAACGCAGCGCGCGCCGCGGCGTCAAGTTCGCGATAGACGGTAGGCGCGTTGCTTTCGGCGATCGTGAGCGCGAAGAGCGTTGGTGCGTCGGCCACGACATCGCGCAGTCGTCCGTCACCGTCCGGTGCGCGGCCACGGAGCGGCTCATTGCGCACCGCCGCGATCAGCGCGGTAATGCGCTGCATCGATGTACCGCCGAGTGCGAAACACGCCGGCGTTCGTGCGCACGCGGTATCGAAAGCGCGCCGCGCGCTGGGCGCCTGATGCGGATACCACGCCGACTCGCCGATCACCGGATACGCGCTGTCAAGGACGAGCGTCCGCAGCATGGCCGGATGCAACACCGCGAACGCCTGGCCGAAGAACGTTCCGTAGGAATCTCCGTAGAGATCGACACGGCCGATGCCGAGTTGCGTCAGAACAGCAGCCAGATCGTCAGCCGCTTCGGCGGTACCGTAGCGATACGCCGTCGCGCCCAGTTGCCTCCCGCACGCGGCGAGCGCCCAGGGTTTTCGATTGACTTGCTGTTGCAACGGCTGACAGTCGATGGCATCCGAGAGCCCGGTGCCGCGATTGTCGACGATCAGGATGTTGTGCGTCGGCCGCAGCGGCCCAAACAGCGCCAGATAGCCGGCGCTCGAACCGATTGATGAATAGCCCGGACCGCCCTCCACCGCCACGATCGTCGCAGCGGTGGAACCACCCGTTGCCGGGTGAAGCTGAAAATGGATATGCACCGAGCCGCCGGTATGACCGGTCGGATCGAGCCGGCGCAAGATCACGCCGCACAGCGTTCCGTGACCGCAGGGCCGCAAGTCGAGTGCGCCGACCATGACGGCGTCCGCCGCGGCGGGCCGCCAGACGAGCAGCGTGAGAAGAGCGCAGCATGCCGCCGCGTAGCGTCGATAGTTCATATTTACGGAAATCGCCCCAATCCGAACGCGCCCAGCGTTGCCACGATCATCACCGCCCCGCCGGCTAACGCGAGTGGTAATGATGCATCGACGCGCCGCCGTTCCAGCGTTGCCGAACGCGCGAGTTCACGCAGCCGTCCGGCGAGTGCGGCCGCATCGGCAACGCGCGCGTACGCACCATGGCCGGCTTGCGCGACGGCGCGCAGCGCCGCTTCATCGAGATCGGCTTCTTCGGCCGTTCCCGGAATGAGCAGGCCGCTGCCGCTCGTTCCGATGCCGATCGTATCGATGATCGTTCCGGTTGCGCCGATCGCGGGCGCGACCGCGACCGGATCGCTGCCTTGATTGTTGACGCCGTCGGTGACGAGGACGATCGCGCGGTGGCGCACGGCGGGCAGGCTCCGCGCCGCGACCGCCAGCGCATCGCCGATTGCCGTGCCGCCGTTGGGCGGCGGGATGCGGTCGAGTCCCTCCCGCACGGCGTCCTTATCGTCACTGGACGGCATGACGATCGCGGCGCTCGATGCAAAGGCAACGATTGAAATGCGCGTTCCGTCCGGGACGGCGTCGATGAATACCCGCGCCGCCTGCAACGCCGCTTGGGCGCGCGTCGGCGCAACGTCACCGGCCGACATCGAGCCCGACGTGTCGATGCACAGCGCCACCGCCGCGTCGCGGACGCTCACCGGCGCAACGAGGTGCGGTCCGGCCAGCGCCACACCCATGCAGGCAGCGGCGAAGAGCCAACACCCGGTCAGCAGCGCCGCCCAGGGGACGCGCGAACGAACGGCGCCTTCGAGAAACGCCAGATTCGAATACGCCAGCGCCTCGGCCGAGCGCCGGCGATCGAGCGCCCGCAGTGCGGCCAACAACCCCACCAGAACGACGGCGGTCGCAGCTAAGGCGAGCGGATGCGCGAACGTCATCGCAGCCCGAAGACGTGTTCGAGCGACGCCCGGCCGTCAGCTTCGTCGAGTTCGCCGACCCGCCAGCCGGCGTCGCTGAAGCGTGCTCGCAGGTGGTGCATGCGTTGCGCGACCGCGGCGACGAAATTCGCCCGCTCGCGCGGGCCGAAGGCCAGCATTCGGCTGCGGCCGGTTTCAGCATCGCGCACGCGCCGCAGACCGCGCAGCGGCAGTCCGTCATGCCAGGGATCGCGCGCCAAGAGCACCGTCGCGTCGCAGCGCGCGGCCACGCGCAGCAACAGATCGGCCGTACCGTCGGCGGGTAGATCGTAGCCGTCGGTCAGCATCAGCAGCGACGTTCCGCGCGGCAAAACGTGCGCGGCGAACGTGAGCGTCCGCACGAAGTCGAACGGCAGCAGCGCGCGGGCGTGCAGCGCTGCTTGGGCTCCGCTGACAAGCCGGTCGTCGACGATGCGCTGCGCGCGATCTTCGCGTTGCGCGGCGCTGAACCAAGCGCGCAACGCATCATCGGCAGCCGCCGTCAACGGTCGCCGCCGGCCGACCCCCATCGATGGCGAGTCGTCGCTGCAGGCGGCCAAGATCAGCGCTGTTTCTTCGAGATACACGCGGGTCTGCAATTCGCCGACGCGGGCGCTCGCGGCCCAATCGATCCGCCGCGGATCGTCGCCTTCGACGTAACCGCGGACTTGGGCAAACTCGTAGCCATCGCCGGCACGCGGTGCGCGCAAGCCGTCGCCGCGGCGTCGCGTGCGGCGTGCGCCGCGTACGATGGCGGCTCGTAAAGCGCTCACGGTGCGGCAACGCCCGCGATCACATCACGCACGACCGTTTCGGGCGATACCCCGTCCGCCGCCAACCGGTAATCGAACGCCAGCCGGTGACGCAGCACCGCCGGCGCCAAATCGCGCACGTCATCGGGCGTCACAAAGTGCCGGTCGTCGAGGTAGGCCCGCGCCCGGGCCAGCATCGCGAGCGCCAACGCGGCGCGCGGCGACGCGCCGTGGTCGACGTAGGTTGCCCCGCGCGTCGCCCGCACGAGATCGACAATATAGTCGCGCACGCGCTCATCCAAAAAAACCAGCCGCGCTTCGCGCTGCCAGGCGGCGACATCAGCGAGTGACGCGACGCCGGTGCGTAAGTCGACATCGTGCGTACCGTAACGGTTCACGATTTCGCGCTCTTCAGCCAGCGACGGGAAATCGACCACGACTTTGGCTAGGAAACGATCCAGCTGGGCCAACGGTAGCGCGTAGGTGCCGTCGCCGTCGAGCGGATTCATCGTCGCAAGCACCGCGAACGGCATCGGAAACGGATGCGTTTCGAGGCCGATCGTCGCCCGGCGTTCTTGCATGCCTTCCAATAACGCCGACTGCACTTTGGCCGGCGCGCGGTTAATTTCATCGGCGAGCACGATATTTGCGAAGATCGGTCCGCGCACGGTGATGAATTCGCCGCTGCGCTGATCGAAAATACGCGTACCGACGATGTCGGAGGGCAACAGGTCGGGTGTGAACTGAATGCGCTTGAAGCTACCGCCGATCGCCGCCGCCAGTGCCCGGCAGGCCAACGTTTTTGCGATGCCGGGCGCACCTTCGAGTAAGACGTGCCCGCCGGCGATGAGCGCCAGCACGAGCGCCTCGACGGCCGCGGTTTGACCCACGACCGTCTGCGCGATCGCGTGCGCGACGTCGCGCGGCCGGACGGGCGCGGCGTTCAGCGTGTCCACGCATCCTGCTGCGCTGCGTTCCGGTCGCGGTAGGCGTCGACCGCGATGAGCAAATCAGCACCCGCGGCCCGGCGCTGCTCGGCCGGGCCGAACGTTGCAGCTTCAGCGGCAACCAAGGCACGCCGCAGGTGTTCGTCGCGATCGCCAAGCCCGCGCAACGCATCGACGAGGGTCGCGCCCGCGGCGACGCCGGCGAGCCCGAACAGCACACCACGCAGCGCCGACAGCGTGACATCCGAAGGTGCGCTGCGAAATGCCGCCGCGGCGGCCGAAAGACGTTCGTTGCCCGTGCCGGCGGGCGCGGGCGGTACGGGTGCTGCGACCACGACCGGCGCCGGCGCCGCAACCGGCCGCCCGCGTTTGCGCCGCACGAAGACCACGACCAACACGAAGGCGGCGGCAAACATGCCGGCCACGATTGCCGCGGCGAGTGCCAGCCGGCGCGCGATGTCGCCGATCGTCTCCGAGCCGCCGGCAGTCGCCGCGACGCCCGCGACGTGGACGCGGATCGCGTTCGATGAATAGCGCATTGGCCGGCCGATCGCGGGATCGAGCGCGTCGATATACGCCGGGCTGATCGTCGCTTCGCCCGGCGCGAGCGCTTGGACCGTCAAGCGTTCCGTGAAGTCCGTACCGTCGGGCGCGAGCGTGCGCACCGTTTCGTTACTGATGATTTCGCAATTCATGAATGCGCCGAGGATGAGTTCGTCGAGCCGGTCGCGGCGCTGAGCGATCTTCGCGTGAATCGTCACGTGAAAAACGCCGCCGGGTTCGACGCTCGAACGGTCGGTATGCTGCGCGAGCGCGCTCACATGCATCTGCGGATACGCTTGAGCCGAAGCCGCCACCGGTACCAGCCACAGCGCGATCGCTCCGGCGCACGCCGCTACGCGAGCGAGTCGAGCCACTGTGCGAATAAGAAACGTGCATCGTACGGACCGGGCGATGCTTCGGGATGAAATTGGATGCCGCTCACCGGCAGCGTCCGGTGGCGAAAGCCTTCGTTGGTGCCGTCGTTGAGGTTAATCATCGTCGGTTCGAGTTCGGCCGGCAGACTGGCGCCGTCGACGGCGTAGCCGTGATTGTGCGCGGTCACCAAAACGGCCGCATTGCGCACGTCGCGTACCGGCTGATTGCCGCCGCGGTGGCCGTACTTGAGCTTATACGTTTGCGCGCCGCACGCCAGGGCCAGCATTTGGTGGCCTAAACACACGCCGAACATCGGCAGCGATCCAAGCAGCGCACGCAGCGTTGCGATCATTTCAGGTAAATCCTGGGGATCGCCCGGACCGGGGGAAATGATGACTCCGTCGGGTTCGAGTGCGCGAATTGCTGCCGCGGAGGCACTGAACGGCACCACGCTGACGGTTGCATCGAGTGCCTGGAGTTCGCGTACGATGGCGCGCTTCACGCCGCAATCGACGAGTACCACGTGCTTGCCGCTGCCACGCCGCGTGGTACCGTCCAGAAACGCATCGGCAACCGTCGCGACGAGTCCGTTCGTCGTCGCCGCCCGCACGTAGCGCGTGAGGTCGTCCTCGACACGCGCGATTGCGGCATCACCAACCGCCAGGGCCGCGCCGATCGTACCGTGCTCGCGTAGCGCGATCGTCAGCGCGCGCGTATCGACGCCGACGATCGTCGGTATGCGTTGTTCGTCGAGCCACCCGGCAAGGTCGATCTTGCTGGCGTGATGCGAGGGATGACGCGCGATGTGTTTGATCGCGGCCCCGGCCACGCACGCGCGCGGATGTTGCGCGACGTCGTGCGATACGCCGTAATTGCCGATGAGCGGATAAGTGAAAGTAAGAATTTGGCCGGCGTACGACGGGTCGGTGAGAGCTTCTTCGTACCCCGTCATTCCGGTATAGAAGACGGCTTCGCCCAGCGCCGTGCCGGCGGTGCCCAAACCCGTGCCCTCGAAACGTGTGCCGTCGGCGAGCAGTAGACAGGCGCGAGTCATCGAGAAACCTCAATCGGAGCGGCCGTTCGCGGCCTGACGCGGCCATCGGCGTAGACCACGCGCCCGTCGACGATCGTCACGATCGCGCGGCGGCCGAAGGTCGCACCGTCGAATGGCGTGTTCTTGCCTAATGACTCGAACGTCCGGGCGTCCACGGTCCAAGGTTCGTCGCGCAAAATCGTCACGTCGGCCGGACTTCCGACCGCCAGCGTACCGCCCGGAACGCCCAGAATCCGCGCCGGATGCAACGAGAGCAGCGCGACGAACCGGTGCAGCGGGAGATCGGGGAAAGCCGCGCTATACGCACCGACGGCGATTTCTAAACCGCTAAAGCCGACCGGCGCGACGCTCAGTAATTGCGCTTTTTCATCGAGCCGATGGGGCGCGTGATCGGTCGCGAACACATCGATCGTACCGTCGTGCACGCCGTCCACGAGCGCGGCCCGGTCGGCCGCCTCGCGCAGCGGCGGATTGACTTTCCCGTCGGCCCGATACTGCTCGAATCGGTCGTCGCGCAAGAGCACGTGATGCGGCGTGACTTCACACGTCACGCGCACACCGCGGCCGCGCGCCCAGCGCACGAGATCGAGCGAGCGAGCCGTCGAGACATGCGCGATGTGCCAATTTTTACCGGTATCTTCCGCAATGAGCAAATCGCGCGCGACGATCACGTCTTCGGCCAAACCCGGGCTGCCCGTTAAGCCCAGCCGGGCCGAATTGCGGCCTTCGTTCATGACCGCGTCGCCCTTGAGGTCGGCGTCTTCGCAGTGCGAAATAAACGGTGCGTGCAAGTCGCGGGCGTAGCGCGCCGCATTGCGCAAGACGCGCGCGCTGGCGATGGTCGCGCCGTCGTCGCTAAAGGCGACGCACCCGGCGTCGTGCAGCAGATGGTAGGGTGCAAGCTCGAGTCCGGCCCGGCCATGGGTCAGCGCGCCGATCGGATACACGCGCGCTAAACCCGCCGCCTGCGCGCGCCGGACCACATCGGCCACGATCGTCGGTGAATCCAGCGCCGGTTCGGTATTGGGCATGCAGGCAACGGCGGTAAAGCCGCCGGCAACGGCTGCCGCCGAACCCGTCGCGATCGTTTCCTTACGCGTTTGGCCGGGCTCGCGCAAATGCACGTGCATGTCGATGAAACCCGGCGCGACGACGGCACCGCCCGCATCGACGACATCGGCATCAAAGGCGGCGAGCCGTTCGCCGATTTGCACCACCACACCATTGTCCAACAGTACGTCACACACGGCGTCCAGGCGTTGGGCCGGATCGACCACGCGGCCGCCCCGGATGAGGGTCTTCATGCGGCCGCCGGTCCGTTGACGAGCAGATCGAGTACCGCCATCCGCACGAACACGCCGTTACCGACTTGGGCAACGTAGCGCGAGCGCGAATCATCGAGTACGTCGTCGGTTAATTCGACGCCGCGATTGTATGGTCCGGGGTGCAGGATCACGGCGCCGTCACGCAGCAAGCCCAGGCGCCGGCGATTCAACTGGTAATTCCGCGTGTAATCGTCGAGCGACGGAAGTAAGCTCGAGGTGATGCGCTCGCGCTGGATGCGCAGCATCATGACCGCGTCGATGGCGGGCAGGACCGCTTCAAAGTTGCGTTCGATGCGCACGCCCGCGGTCGCAAACGTTTCCGGTAAGAGTGTCGGCGGACCGACCAGCGTCACGTCGATACCGAGCTGGGTCATGCCGACGATATTGGAACGCGCGACGCGCGAGTGCAAGATATCGCCGACGATTGCGACGCGCAATCCGTCGAAGCGGCCAAACTCGCTGCGTAGCGTCATGAGGTCGAGCAGTGCTTGCGTGGGATGCGCGCGCGGGCCGTCGCCGGCATTGATGACGTGACCGTCGAACGCTTCAGCGAGCCGGCGCGGAAAGCCGGATTCGGGATGCCGCACGACGATCACGCGCACGCCGATGCCGCGTAGCGTTATCGCCGTATCGGATATCGTTTCACCTTTGCCTAAACTCGACGTGCCCGGCGCGAATGAGATCACATCGGCACCGACACGCTGTTCGGCTAATGTAAATGAGGTCGCCGTGCGCGTCGACGATTCGAAGAACAGATTCAACACCGGAACGCCGGCCAACAGATCGCGGCGCGGCGCGACATGTTTGAAGGCGACCGCTCGATCCAACAGATGCAGAATTTCGTCGCGTGCGAGATCGTCGATATCGATCAGACTACGCGGAACCACGGTCCTCTTCGGCGATCGATACTTCGTCGCTCGCCGCGCGACCGGGACCCAACACCACGTCGATGTGCTCGCGGCGGCTCGTTGGAATCGCCTTGCCGACGTAGTCGGCTTGCACCGGCAGTTCGCGCAAGCCGCGGTCGATGAGCACCGCGAGCCGAATCGCGGTCGGCCGGCCAAGGTCGGTAACGGCATCGAGTGCCGCGCGCACGGTGCGGCCGGTAAACAGCACGTCGTCGACGATGACGACGGTGCGGCCGGTGATCTCGACGCGAATCTCCGACTCGGGCAACTCGCGCGCGACATCATCGTCGCGATACAGGTTGATGTTGAGAAAACCTAAGTCGGGCGCCGCACCCCGAATCTCGGCTATTTTCGATGATAGCCGGCGGGCCAGCGCTTCGCCGCCGCGACGAATGCCGATCAACAGTAGGCCGGTTTGCGCATCTTCGGGCTCGACGATCTGATGCGCCATACGGGCGATCACCCGCTCGATCTCGCGAGGGGTCATCAGCACGCGGCGGCGCGCGAGGGCGGTCGGCATTAGCGCTCGGTTCGCCCTGGCGGTCCGACCGCCTCCGCCGGCGCAGCGCCGAACGAGGCGAGCCGGCGCTCACACTACTGGCTCAAAGAGTTAGCCGAACGGGTCGCCGTTGGTGGCGAGAGCTCAGTTGGCGTCGAGCGCGATCAGCGCAGCGCGCACGCGGTCGAGGTCGTGCTGATACTTCTCGAGCTTCGTGCGCTCCGCTGCGACTTTGGCGGCCGGTGCTTTGGTCGCGAAGTCACCGGCGAATTTGGCGACCAGCCGGGCTACTTCCGCTTCGAGCTTGACAACCTGGCGCGTATAGCGTTCGCGCAGAACCGCCGGATCGGCGGCAATGTCGATCTGCGCGAACGCTGCTGCCAGCGATGCCGGCGGCGCCGCCGCATAATCGGTTTCGACCTCGCCGCGTACCAGAGCGGCGTAGAGCGCCACGCTGTCGGCCGGCAGCGGAGTGGCGCGTAGACGAATCTTCTCGTTGGGGCGCAGTTCGAGTTCGGCTCGCGTATTGCGAATACGTTCGATCGACGCGATGAACGCCTCGAACGTTGCGGCGTCCTCCGGAAAGCTCGGCAGTTCGGCGGCGTCCGGCCACGATGCTGTCACAATCGTCGACCCGTCGTGCGGCAAGTGCTGCCAGATCTCTTCTGAGATAAACGGTTCGAGCGGATGCAGTGCGCGTACGAGCGTATTGAATACGAACGAGAGCACCGCGCCGCGGGTCGGTTTTTGGGCTTCGATTTTGGTCGCCTCGATGTACCAATCGCAGAACATATACCAACCGAAGTCGTGCAGCGCATTGGCTGCCGTTCCCATCGCGAACGCATCGAGTGCCTGCGTCACGCGGGTGACACAGGCGCGCAGTTCGGTTAAGATCCAGCGATCGGCCAACGTTAGCGCAGCGGCCGGCGGCAGCACCGACGCGCGCGGTAATTCTTCGGGCAGCGCAGCGATGTACTGCAAAGCGTGCCAAAGTTTTGTATTGAAGCGTTTAGCCTGATCGCAGACGCGTTCGTCGAAGCGCAGCTCTTGCGATTCGAGTCGCATCTGCATCATCGTTCCCAGCCGAAATCCATCGGCGCCGTATTTATCGGCCATGGCCAGCGGATCGATGGCGTTGCCCAGTGACTTACTCATCTTACGGCCCGCGATATCGAACACCAGCGGCGTAACGAACACCGTGTGAAACGGGATGCGGCCGACGAAACGCAAGCCCAACATCACCATTCGGGCGACCCACAAAAAGATGATCTCGCGGCCGGTGATCAGCACCGAATTCGGATACCAGTGAGCGAGTTCGGGCGTTCGATCGGGCCAGCCTAAGATTGAAAAGGGCCACAAGCCGCTGGAAAACCAGGTATCGAGCGTGTCGGGATCGCGGCGCAACGCGATATCGCCGTAGCGCTCGTGCGCGATCCGTTGCGCTGCTTCGGGCGTCGGCGCGACGATCACGTCGTCGTCAGGTGTGTACCAGACCGGCAGCTGGTGCCCCCACCAGACTTGGCGCGAAACATTCCAATCGCGGATGTTCTCCAGCCACGTTTCATACGTTCGGCCGAACCGTTCGGGAACGAAGCGAAGCTGGCCGGAACGATACGCCGCGAGCGCCGGTTGCGCGAGTTCTTCCATCTTGCAGAACCATTGCAGCGATAGGAGCGGCTCGATCACTTCGCCGGTTCGCGACGACACCGGAACTTTCGTCGTATACGGCTCTTCTTTTTCCAGCGCACCGCTGTGCGCGAGGTCGCGTGCAACCTGCACGCGCGCGGCAAAGCGATCCAGGCCGGCGTAATCCGGCGGGACATCGCCCGTGAGCCGGCCGTCGAAGCCGATCACCGTCGGCATCGGAAGGTGGTGCCGCACGCCGATCTCGTAGTCGGTCGCGTCGTGAGCCGGCGTGACTTTCACCGCGCCCGTGCCGAACGCGCGTTCGACGGCCGCGTCGGCGATGACGGGAATCGCCCGTCCGGTCAGCGGCAAGAGCACGTGGTGCCCCACGAGCTCGCGATACCGCTCGTCGTCGGGATGCACGGCGACCGCGACATCGGCGAACAGCGTCTCGGGACGCGTCGTCGCAATGACGACGCCGGGGCCACCGTCGGCCGCCGGATAGCGAACGTGCCACAGAAACGTCGCCCGTTCTTCGTTATCGACTTCGGCATCCGATAGCGTGGATTGCGCTTTTGGATCCCAGTTGACGAGGCGCGTGCCGCGATAGATCAAACCAGCGGTATAGAGGTCGACAAACACCCGCATGACGGCTGCCGACAGGCCGGGATCCAGGGTGAAGCGTTCCCGCTCCCAATCGGGCCCGAAGCCCAGCGCGCGAAACTGGTCGTCGATGATGCCGCCATATTGCGCGCGCCATTCCCATACGCGCGCGATGAACGCTTCGCGGCCGAGCGCCTCGCGCGTCAGCCCGGCTGCGGCAAGTTCGCGGATCACGACCGATTCGGTCGCGATCGCGGCATGATCTTGGCCCGGAATCCAGTCGGCGTTTTCACCCAGCATGCGATGGTAGCGCGTTAACACGTCCATCGGTGTGTAGGTTGAACCGTGTCCGATGTGCGCGCGGCCGGTGATATTCGGCGGCGGCATCGAGATGATGAACGCCGGGCGGGCCGGATCAGGATCTTCGTGAAACACGCCCGCGGCAAGCCACTGCGCGTAGATGCGCGGTTCGACCGCGGCGGGATCGTAGTGTTTGGATAGTTCTCGGCGGCGCACGTCGGTCACCCGACTTCATACCCTTAGGGCGCGCGCAACACCTCGACCGGCGCGCGAAACGGCCGGCTACACCGGTATGGCGTGTGCGGCGGCAACATCGAATTCGGCGCACACGCACGAGATTTCCGGTGCGACGTCCGCGATCGCGCGGACGATTGTGGAGTGCGCCGCCGGTCCCGCGTCCGGCGCGAGCCGTACGTACGCGATATCTTCCTCGATACGTTCGAGAGTGGCGTACGAGTCACGCGCGGCGGTTTGCGCGACGCGCGCGAGCGCCCGCTCGACGCGCGCCGTGAGCGGTCGCGGATGCAAATCGTGTACTACCAGCAAACCGCCGACGAGCCGATCGTCGCACAGCCGTTCGAGCAAAGCTTCGCCGGCGGGGGCGGTCGCGATCGTCGCGACGATGCGCTTGAGCGC
This sequence comes from Candidatus Velthaea sp., assembly GCA_965214335.1. Classification (GTDB taxonomy): domain Bacteria; phylum Vulcanimicrobiota; class Vulcanimicrobiia; order Vulcanimicrobiales; family Vulcanimicrobiaceae; genus Velthaea. The sequence continues at coordinate 206,071 of CBDCBO010000003.1, forward strand.
ATCGCCGTAGAGCTCGGTGAGCAGGACGGCGAGCGCCTCGGTAACCGGACCGTCGATCAGTCCGGCGAGGCGTCCGGCGATCACGGTTAAATCGGTTGGCGGAGCCGTTACGACTTCTTGCGCGACATGGGCAAACGCCGCGGACGGTCGGCGTCGGCGCGGTCGTAACGGAGCCAATTGCATCGCAGAACTTCTTTCGGTGCGGCTGGGCGCTTAACAATACATCAGCAGCCCGAATCCTTGATAGTAGCCGTACGCCGTTTTTACACTAACGCCGCTTGCACGCCGCAGGCGTACGAGCGGCAATGTGGTTGGGCCGCACTCGATCCGGAAAAGGACAGTTATGGGATTTGCATGGGGATTGGTCCGGACCGTGGCTTTGTTCTTTGCCGTCGCGATCGGCGCGCTCGTCATCATCGACGGTACGCTATTAGCGAATCTGTTAGGCAAAAAAGAGTAGCGGCGACGACGATTAGGCGCGTGGGGCGCGGTTGAAGACAAGCCGTTCCATGAGCCGCAACAGCCGGGTCAGCGGAAAGTCTTTGGGGACCAGCGGTTCGGTAAGCACCGCGTGGAGCCCGAGTAACTTAGCCCCGAGGACGTCAGTGAAAAGCTGATCGCCGATAACGACCGTCTCCGAGCGTTGCGTTCCGAGCTGGCGTAAGGCGCGCAGAAAGCCCTGAGGCAGCGGTTTCAAGGCGCTCGGAACGGCCGGGACATCGAGTTGCGCACTAACGGCCGCGACGCGCTCGTGAAAATTGTTCGACACCATCGCTAGCCGGAAACCGCGCGCTTTCGCGGCGCGCACCCACTCGGGGACGCCCGGCGCCAGCGTGCTTTCGTGATACCCGCAAACCGTGTTGTCGAGATCGATGATGATGCCGCGAAAGCCGCGCTGCCATAACGCTTCGATTGAAACATCCGTCAACAAGGCCGCTTGCAAGTCCGGTCGCACCATGGGGAGCGTTGTGCCGGACGATTTCCACGCTTTCCCCCGTCTCGTCCACAAGCCGCCCGCGAATTTGACAGGCCGGCGTGGCCGCGGGCGCGGTTATGCACGGAAACTTTGTGTTCTCCACCGGATCTCGGAGCGTGTTCGCAAGGGAGCAGACCCCGCCATCTTGTATCCGACTCCTCACCGCAGTACAATATATAGCGCACCCGGTGCGAAAATCTCGTTTCTATCGAACAGGTGTTCGATAGAATGCCGGCCAATGAGTTTTTTTACAAACCCGTCGATCGGGTGCGGCGACCTGGAGGTTCCGATGTCAACCGAGTTACCCCACGGCCTGAGCGAACCCGCTTTCGACCCCAATGCGATGCGGGTCCTAAACGAGCGCTATTTTGCGAAAAAGCCCGATGGTACGGTCGAAACGCCGACCGAGTTTCTGTGGCGCGTCGCGTCCGCGATCGCGACTCCCGAACGGCCGTACGCCGAGCGGGCCGGCCGTGACGGCGACGCCGTCGTCAATAACGTCGCGCAAGCTTTCTATGCCATGCTGGCGCGCCGCGATTTTATGCCCAACACACCGTGTCTGGTCAATGCCGGACGGCCGCTATCGATGCTGTCGGCCTGCTTCGTCCTACCGGTGCCCGACTCGATCGAAGGCATCTTCTACAATCTGCAGGCGATGGCGCTCATCCAGAAATCGGGCGGCGGTACCGGCTACGCGTTTTCGGAGCTGCGGGCTAACGGCGCGTTAGTTGAATCGACCGGCAAAGACGCGTCGGGTCCGGTATCGTTCATGAAAGTCTTTAACGCGGCTACCGATTCGATCAAGCAAGGCGGCGTCCGCCGGGGCGCCAATATGGGCGTTTTGCGCGTCGATCATCCCGATGTGTTCGGTTTCATGAGTTGCAAGAAAGAACTTGATTCTGAAAATCGGGCGCTCTACAACCGGATGTCCGATACCGGCCGCTACACCGCCGCGCAGCTCGCGCACATCAAACAAGAGCTGCTGCAAACGCAAATGAACAATTTCAATATCTCGATCGGCGTGACCGACGCGTTCATGGGGGCCGTCGAGGCCGATGCGACGTTCGACCTCATCGATCCGCGCACCAAGGAAGTCGTGCGGACGGTCAAGGCGCGCGAAATTTGGGACGGCATTATCGAGGGCGCGTGGCAGAATGGCGAGCCGGGCGTGTTGTTTCTCGATCATCCCGAGTGGAATCCGTTACCGGGCTTAGGTCCGATTCAGGCCACGAATCCGTGTGGAGAACAGGCACTGCACGGCTACGACAGTTGCAACTTAGGTTCGATCAACGTCGGACACTTCTTCGATTCGACGAACGACGCTGTCGATTGGGATCGGCTCGGTCAAACCGTCGGCTTATCGATTCGCTTTCTCGACAACGTGATCGATGCGAACCTGTATCCGATCGACGAGATCAAAACGATGGTGACCAATAACCGGCGGGTGGGTTTGGGCATCATGGGCTTCGCTGATTTGCTCGTTCAGCTGCGCGTTGCCTATGGGTCGACGCAGGCGATTGCGTTAGCCGAGCAACTCATGAAATTCATGCAATCACGGGCCGAAGATACGTCCGAAATCCTGGCTCGCGAACGCGGTGAGTTTCCCAACAAACATCTCTCGAAGTGGGCCGGCGATGCGCGCCCGCGGCGCAATGCCGCACTGCTATCGATTGCACCGACTGGTACGATCTCGATGATTGCGGGCTGCAGCTTTGGTTGCGAACCATATTTTGGTATCGCATACACGAAGCACGTGATGAAAGATGCCGAAGGCCGGCCGCAACATCTGTATTATGTGCTGCCGCTGTTCGAGGAAATCGCCAAAGACGAAGGCTTTTTTTCAGAAGCGCTCTTGGCCAAGGTCGAAGAGAATCGCGGTTCCCTCAAGGGTCTCGCCGAAGCTCCGCAACTGTGGCAAGACGTCTTTACGGTGGCGGCCGACGTGACGGTCGATCAACATATCGATATGTTGGCCGCTTTTCAAAAGTACACGTGTAACGCCGTCTCGAAGACGATTAACGCGCCCAATGGCGATACGCGCGAAAACGTCGCTCGTTCGATCTTCCGCGCATACCGGTCGGGCTGCAAGGGCTTTACGTATTATCGCGACGGCTCGCGGACCGAGCAAGTGGTCACCTTCTCGAAAGACGCCGATCTTTCGGGCGTCAATCGGGACGCCGGAGCAACGCAAAACGAAAGTGCCGTTACCGCCGCGGTCGCGATCGTGAACGACGTTTCGGCGGCCGATTCTCTCGAAGCCCTGTTGGCGCGCGCGAATGCTTTACTTGGAGAAAACCAGCGTGGATGAATCGGCGCTCAAATCAGCGCTCGCCGGACTTATCGCTCGAGTCGAAACACTCGAGACCGACAACGCGCGTCTCAGCGCGCTCAACGTCGAATGCGGCGCGACAGTACGCAAGCTCGTCGAACGGGTCGAAAATCTGCAGGCCGTGAACGCCGAACTCACGGTGCGCCGTCCGGCAGCGCCGGCGTTCGCGCCGGTGGCGTATCGCAAGCGCCCCGCAGTCATGCGTGGACGGACCGTGCAATCGAATGTTGGTTGCGGACCGCTCTATATTACGCTGAACGAAGATGAAACCGGGAAACCGTTCGAGGTATTCTTCAAACTCGGCAAGTCGGGCTCGTGCCAACAAAGCTACCTCGAAGCGCTCGGCGTGGCGATGTCGGTCGGGTTGCGGTACGGCGCCGATCCGCAAAAGTTCGTCGATAAATTCGAGGGCATGCGGTGTCCGAATCCCAAGATGCGCACTGCCGAGGGACCAACGACGCTCTCGTGCGCCGACGGCATCTCTCAGGGGCTAGCAAAGGCGCTGGCGCTGGCGCTGCCCGGGACCGATCCGCAAGTCACCCATGAAGCGGGAGTCGTCGCGGTCGCCGAACCGCGGTTTCCGTATCCGGTCGAAGACACGATTGAAAGCGAGCTCAATGCGCGGTCGATCGATCTGATCGGCCATACCGGATTGACGAACGGCCGTAACGGCGCGAACGGCCATCATCCCGCAAGTACGGGTGATGGTTCGATCAACGTGCAGCGCGCGATGCAAACCGGCGTCGGCATGTGCCCGAAGTGCAGCGGTCCACTGATCAGCCAAGGCGGCTGCATTCAGTGCCTACAGCAGTGCGGCTACGTCGGAAAGTGTTCCTAAAGACGCCCCCCGCGAGCATTACCGAAGCTGTTGGCGTCAAAACATCAGGGGGCGTAAGGGACACTTGCGTACGTGACATTCTTTGGCCCGCTTTGGCGATCGAACGACAGCGACGCTGCATGGTTAACGACAAATCCCAACGCGCCACCGACCCGAAAAACCCGTTGTCCCACGTTTCGGAAATCGTCGTGCGCGACTGCGTTTGTGGATGTCGTTCCATAGAGCGTCGTCGCTCCAGCGGTGCACACCGCCAACGTCGAAGCGTCAGCGAAGGCAAACGCACCGGGCGCACCTTCATCGAGGGAGTTCAATTGCGACGTGGGCAAGCCGGGAAAACGCGTGCGCAAGCGACCGCGTTTGAGATCCCACAACTTCACGACGAGGTCGTGCCCGGTCGATGACGGGTCGAATGTCCCGTCGCCGCGCGGCGGGATCGCTGGATCGTCACCGCCCGTTGCAATCGTCGCGTCGTCGGGTGAAAAGATGATCGGACCGTAGATACCGCCGCCGTCGCGCAGCGTGCGGATCCGCGTTCCAGTGCGGTCGACGACGAGCAAACGGTCATGCGCGACACTTATCGTCGCCAACTTCCGGCCGTCGGAAGAGAACGCTGCCGCGCTCGTTCCGGCGATCGTTTGCAACGCCCGACCGCTGGCCACCGCAATGATTTCAATCTCATTCTGCTGCGACTGGCCGGTCTGCGATTCAGGCGGCCGAACCTCAATCGCTAAGTCAGTACCATCCGGTGAAAAGGCGAGGGGAAAGAGCGCTCCCGTTCGCTTCGTCGCTAGCGGCATCAGATTGCCGTCGGCGGTTCGAACGATTGCGATGCGGTCCTCGCCGATGCGCACCGCTGCGATTCGACCGTCTCGCGACACAACCGCCGTCGGCGAATCGGCAAACGCCCACGGCGTCGACGCGCGAGGCAGTGCGATCGTCCGCACGAGCGTGCCGTCGCGGGCGTCCCAAACGTTGATGTGATCGGCCGGGGTTGTCGACAGGTACACTGGTGCATCTGCCGCGCCACTCCAAAATTGATTTGCCTCAGCGCGCTGCACGACCCGTTGCGGCGCGGCGGCGTTCGTCGTCGCGGTGCAGCACCACGGCGTGAGCGCGAGGGCGAGCGAAAGCGCCGCCGGACGTTTCAAGGTAAAAATCCGGGCGGATCGTACGCGGCGACGCGGTCGCCACGGAAGTACACCGTTGACGCGAACGGTGCGGGATTGTCGTAGTCCCATTTTTCGAGCCGGTCGACAGCCGTCGACGTGCCGAAAACGGGCGGGTAACCCAACATCCAGGCAATCATCTCGTGCGTCATCCCAACGCGCACTTCGTTTGTGCGAATGTGCGCCAGCGTTGCTGCGTCCCAGTCGGGATGCTCGTTTTCGAGCGACGCGCGACGAAACGAGCGCTCGAAATCCCAACCGTCGGCAAATCGAGCAGAGAACGCGACGCAATCCCGCCGCAGATCGAAGAGATTCGGCTGCGCACCCCCCACGTTACTATAGCTCGCGCCGCCGAATTTGGTCGGACCTACGGGATACAAAACGACGATGATCGGGTCGTCAGTAATGAATGCCGAACTCCGATCGCTTCCACCGAAGCCCCCGATGCCGTTAAAGTGGGTCGGTAAACCGGCCGCGCGAAAGACGTGATCGACTGCGAACGCAGAGTCGCTTTCGACGCTGCCCGAAGCTACCGTCGCACCGGCGCTAACGCAGCCGAGATTTGACCCGCCGACCGTCCACACCAGCCGGCCCGCATAGGCCCGTTCGAGCCGTGCAGCCTCCGCGTCGTTCACGAGCGGCACGAGCCCCGGCAGGTGCCCGGCATCAGCGTCGCTGTGCAACCGAAGTGTACCGACGTTCGGCGCGTCGAAGGTCAAGACGTGAGGCGACACACTTGTATCAACATGCGTCAACGTCAGCGGGTGGAGAGCGATTCTTGCGCGTCCGATCGGCTTGTCGGAGGCGTCGACGAGCGCCGGATCTACGATCGGCGGCCCTTCCACGCCGTTGACACGATCGGCCGCCGCATCGAGAAAGCGCTGCCCGGCACGAAGCTCAGGGGAATGTGGCGGCACGGGCGCCTCATAAAAGTGAAGTGGATAGGTCTCAACATCTAGCGCGACCCCGTTGACCGAGACAGCGCCGGCATCAAACGTTGCCGTTAGCGAATACATTCCCGGTGTTGCGGGATTGAATTCGCCGCTAAAAGCGATCGTCGTGCGGCCGCGGGCCTCGTTCATCGGCCGCTCGAAGCGAAAGTGATTCGATCCGGCAACCGTGTGTCGCCGCTCGTCAATTACTGAAACGGACATTTTGGCCACGTTGATATCCAGAGCCGCTCTGGATTTGCCCGCAATGATCAGTGCGCAGCCACATCGCTGCGGCAAGCCCGAAAGATACGCCGTTGCACCGTCGCCCGCGCGAGCGGCGACGGCCAATGTTAAGCCGCTGGTCGCGAAGAGCGCGCAGATCGCTCGCCGTACCGCTGACTTGCTGATGAAACGCTTGTGGGCGTTCATTGAAGGTGGCCACCGGCCCCGTCTTTTAGCATGCCGCGGCCCAGCCAGGTCGCCGATCCAAGCTACAGCGTTTAGCGCCCAAGCTAGAGCGTTCATCACGAGCGGCCGGATAGCCGTGAGAACGAGTCGATATCGCAATGGACAAGCGTGTCACCGTCAACGACCGGATCCCTTCAACGCAGGCGCAAGCCGTAGCAACGCGCAGTGCCGGCTCGAGCGTCGTCAAAGCGACGCCGACGATCGAGGCGTTCGTCGCTCGGTACGCGATCGATCTAGGCCTGGCACAAGTAGATGAATTCAGCGCTATCGAGAAGCACGCCATTGACGGCGAACAAAATGAACGAGCGATGCGCCCGCGTTAAGTTCTTTCTAGGATTGAAAACGAACTACCGTCCGAGTTGTACGAAACGTGCACGCAAGTTTATCATGGGCGCTTCCGGCGGCAAAAATGGACTATCTTTTTTGCCGATTGTTCGTGGCTAGGTCAGAGCTGCACGCCCACGATGATAATTGCGGCGCCCAGCTACGCCGAGCGATCGTCAATGACAACCAACGAAGCAAAAAGCTGCAATCGAACTTACTTCAATGCAGTCTCATGGTAGGTGACTTCGATTGTGGTCACGTTCGGGAACTCGTTGATCCGCTGGTTTGCGCGATAATCGTTCCGTTGGTTCTCGCGCGTTGTCGGCTGTTGCGTCGCCGATCATACTTTAAGCTCGTTTCCCAGCGACTGTCAATTCCGTACTCGAACCGTGTCAATACCAGCCTTCTCTTAAGCGCGGAACGAACACCTCGACCCGGACCGAACATCGGACCGATTGTTGGTCGACAGGTGGTCGATGTGCTGCGTAGGGCAAGCGTCCGCAACGGGCGAAAGATAGCAGTGGACGGTGGTCAACGGAGCGCTAGACGCGACCGTTATTAACGTTCGCACATTCTATCTCGGACGCGCGTCAATCGACGGCGCGCCCCTTCGGAGATTGATGCGTTCACCTATAGGGCGCTTGAACGAACCCGGGCACGGAAGCAGCGTCGCTCCGCTGCCCAGAGTTTCTCATCGGAAGAGCGTTGCCGATGATTGATGAGCAGCCGGCTCGCCGCACAACAACGTCCTCGTTACGTCGCCTGCGCGGCCGTTCGGGTAACGCCGACATCCTACCCGGCTCGATACGGTTGTTGCTTGCGCTGACCATTTGTCTGGGCGTATTCTTTCGCTTCTACCATCTCGACGGCAAAGTGTTATGGGAAGACGAAATCTTCGCAACCGTGCACATGTTGGGCTATACTGAAGCGGCGGTCGTCGAAGCCGCGCCGACGCTCGTCGACGCCGGAGCGCTGCAGCGATTCTTTCACCTGCCCGACCCGACGCAGCAGCAGCATCCGCTGAGCGCTACGATTCATTCGCTGGCCAGCGAAGATCCGCAACACCCGCCGCTGTACTATGTTCTCGGCCGCTTATGGATGCAACGCTTCGGCACGACGGTTAGCGCTATGCGCTCTCTATCTGCGCTGTTCGGCGTCTTGGTCGTGGCGGCGATGTATGCGTTGGGCCGCGAGCTGTTTCGTTCGGAGTCCGCGGCCTGGCTCGGCACTGCCGTCGTTGCGGTTTCTCCGTTTCACGTGCTCTACGCGCAAGAAGTTCGCGAATATAGTTTATGGAGCGTGGCGCTGCTGCTGCTGAGCTTGACCTTTCTTCGCGCCGTACGGCTCGGCGGGACCGGTCATTGGCTGCTGTACACGTTCGTGCTGGCAAGTGGGCTGTACATCTTCCCATTCACGGCGCTCGTAGCCGCCGGGCAAGGGCTGTATCTCATCGTTGGCGCTGGACCGCGGTCGCGTAGAACGCTCGTCGCCTATCTGACCGCCGGCGTCGCGGGTTGCGCCCTGTTCGCGCCCTGGCTTTCCATTATGCTGCGCAGCGGCGGTTTAGATCGCGGCATGTCCGGCATTCTTAATACGCGCATTGCACCGCTGACCGTGGTAACGACCTTGCTCCGGAACTCGCGCAGCGCGTTTGTCGACTTTGGCCTGTTTCAACTCGGACCGCTGCACTCGACCGCTATCAACCTCGGCTTGACCGTCATCGTTATGAGCTTGGTAGCCTACGCGCTTTATCACCTCGTTAAGCGCGAAGAGCGCTCCGTGTGGGCCTTCGTCGGCCTAGCCTTCCTGCTGCCGATGCTGCCACTCGTCGCGCGCGATCTCGTTTCGGGTGGCGGTCTGGTCAATCAATCGCGTTATTTTACGCCACTTTATTTGGGCTTAGAGCTCGCGGTCGTTTCATTGTTCCGCGCCGCGCTGGGCCGGGAACCGGGAAGCGCGGCGCGCCGCGGACGCTGGGCGATCGGAGCATTGCTGGCAGGCGGCGTGTGCTCGTGCGTGATTAGCTCGCGAGCCGCGACGTGGGCGAACAAGGATTACGAGCAAAATCGCACCATCGCGCAGATTGTCAATGCGGCGGCAAATCCGCTCGTGGTAAGCGATTTCAATACTTCGCGAACACTGGGACTTGGATATTACTTGCTGCCGAGCGTGCGAATGCGATTAAATATTCACTGCGACCAATGTGCGTTGGTAACTCCGGACCGGCCGAACTTGTTGGCGGGTAGCATTGGGTCGGGCGATATTTTTCTGCTCGGCGCATCCGCAGACGTCGAACGTCAAGCGCGGGCCGCTCTGGCGCGAACGAGATCGCCGGGCCACCTCAGGATCATCGGTGTCAAAACGTTCACCGACCACACCAACGCGCTGACTCTTTTTCAACCCCTATAAGGCTCCGCCAAACCTCCGCTTTCGCTACGGCTTGATGGTGTTTTTTTAAGGCTCCGCTGTAGGATCCGCCAAACCTCCGCTTTCGCAACGGTTTGAGGGTGTTTTCTTTAGGATCCGTTGGTATGCTACTTCAAATAGCGATTGACGTTGGCATTGTGCTCGGCGAGCGTACGGGCGAACGCGTGGTGACCGTCGCCTTTGTAGACGTAGTATAAAAAATCGGACGCGCGTGGGTCGAATGCGGCGTCGATTGATGCTTTGCCCGGATTGGCAATCGGCGTTGGCGGCAGCCCGCTATGTAAGTAGGTATTATACGGTGAATCGATGGCCAAGTCGCGCTTGGTGATGATGTCGTGGTGTTCCGCAAACGTATACTCGATCGTCGCATCGACTTCGAGCGGCATGCCCAGGCGTAGTCGATTGTAGTAGACGCCTGCCATCAACGGGCGTTCGTCGTCGGCTTTGGCCTCGCGTTCGACCAGCGACGCGATCGTGACGACTTCAGGGATGGTCCGGCCGAGCGCCTTGGCCCGCGTACCGGCGTCCGGCGGCAGTTCTTTGCGAAATTGGTCGGTGAGCAGTTTCGCGGCTGCCGGCGGCGTAACGTCGACGGGAATGAGATAGGTACTGGGAAACAGGTAGCCTTCGAGCGACGGCGTGCGCCGGCCGTCGAGATCGATGCCGGCGTGCGTAAATTCCTCATCGTACGAACGCTCTGCGCCAAGCTTGCGCTCGGCCAGCGCTTGTGCGACTTCGTGCGCGGTGAAGCCTTCCGGGATCGTCACCCAAACCGCGACCTGATCGGCGCCCGCAACGAGCTTACGCAAAATCTGGTCGCTGGTCTGGCCGCGCTCGAACGCGTATTCGCCGGCGCGGATATCGGCTTCGTTTTGGCGCATGCGCGCTAAAATTCGAAACGCGATCGGATGCGCGAGCACGCCACCCGCTTGCAGTAAGCCGGCCGCCTCACCGAGCGTCGCACCGCGCGGAATCACGACTGTGGTGCGCGCTTGCGGTAACGTCCGGTCGCCGTACACGGCGTTGCGAAACCACAGCGCCGCCGCCGTTACGATGACGGCCACCATGACCAAGATTGCGATCGATGTATCGAGCAGCGCGCGCCGGAGCTTGGTCATCCGTTGCGCCGGCGGGCAAGATACGTATCGAGGATAAGAGCCGCGGCGAGTTTGTCGACCACGGTCTTGCGCTTCTTGCGCGAAACGTCGGCGGCGATCAGCGATTTTTGCACCGCCGCGGTTGTAAGCCGTTCGTCGACGAGTTCGATCTTGCCGTCAAATACACGCGCTAGATGCGACACGAACGCGTCGATGTTTTTGGCCGCGATGCCGCGATCGCCGGCCAGCGTCAGCGGATCGCCGACGACGATGGTCCGGGCTGTACGCTCGCGAGCAATGCCGACGATCCGGTCGACGTCGGCTCGCACGTTCGTGCGATCGATCGTATCGTACGGCAGCGCCATCGTCCCGACGCTTACGGCAACGCCGATGCGGCGCTCGCCGATGTCGAGCGCGACAATACTTTCATCCATCGCCGCTACGCCGTAAAGATGTCGAGCAGAGCTCGCGACTTCGGTCGTTTGCCGAGATGCCAGGTCACCAATTCGTCGATCGCGCGGGCGGTTCGCACGGTTGCCGTCGCGCTTGGACGCACCGGTCCGCCGCGCGCCGCGCCCACGGCACGAAAGTTCGCAACGTCCGCCGCCGCCAGATGATTGTGCTCGCTGCGGGCACCGCACCGGTGGCAACACAGCCCGCCGGCTTCGACGTCGAGCCAGGCGCCCGCGTCGCTGAATGCAGCGCTACAGCGAACGCACATATCATCCGGCGGCGCTAATCCGAGCGCCGCTAACAGGCGTAGCTCGAAGCGCGGAACCAGTGACGCCGGGTCGGTGCTGCCGGCCAGCGCGCCGGCAGCCGCGGTCAGCAATCCGTAGACCTCCGGCAGCGCCAAATCGAGTTCACAAAAGGCGTCGACGATTTCGGCAAGGAGTGAGGCGGCGGCGAACCGGTTGGGATCGACGAGCGCCCGCCAATGCGTCCGCACGGTTTGCACCGAGGTGATGACGTCGAGATTCTTCCCCCGATGCAGCGTCACGCACACTTCACTGAGGAATTGCAGTTGGCCACCGACCGCGCTGCGCGGTCGGCGCACGCCCTTCCCGACCGCATCGAGCTTACCGCGCACGGCGGAAAATAACGTAAAGATCTTATCCGCTTCACCGAGGTGGCGTGCCCGCAGCACGATCGCGTCGGTGGTATAGGTGCGTTCGGTCAGCGCGCGTTGCGCCCCGACGTTGTCGTGCTTGCCGCGGCCTCCGCCAGAACGTCGCCCCGGAACGCGTGCGGCAGCAACTCCGCGAGCGGCAGTACGCGCACGCCACCGGTATCGGGAAATACCACGCTGAGCGGTCCGAACTCGTGTAACACTTGGCGGCACGCGCCGCACGGCATCGCGACCACGCCGTCCGGGCCGGTCACCGCAATAGCCTCAAAGCGTTGTGCGCCATGCGTTACGGCGTTATACAGCGCGACCCGCTCGGCACACATCGACAGTCCATAACTTGCATTCTCGATATTAGCGCCGGTAAACACGTCGCCTTCGGCTGTGATGAGCGCGGCGCCGACCGCAAAGCGCGAGTACGGCGCATAGGCGCGCTCGCGCGCATCGATCGCCGACTCGAGTAGCTTAGAGGGATCGAACGCCATCGGATATTTCGACTTCCAATGCGGCGGGCGGATGGGCTTTCCCGTTCGTCAAGACGCGCACGGCGAGAATGCGCCGGCCGCGCGTACGATCGACCCGCAGTTTCACGCCATTGCCGGTCTCGATCTCTTCACCTTCGCGCGGCAACCGGCCGAACAAGCCGACCGTGTAACCGCCGATCGTTTCAAATTCCTCGTGCGGCAGTTCGATCCCGAGTTCGGCATTGACGTCCTCGATATTTGTGCCGGCTTCGACGATCGATTCATCGTCGGCTATCCGCCTGATCGCTTCTTCTTCACCTTCATCGTGTTCGTCGCGGATCTCGCCGACGATCTCTTCGAGCAAATCTTCCATCGTCACCAAACCCGCCGTACCGCCATATTCATCCAACACGATCGCGAGCGAAAACTTACTGCGTTGCATTTCGCGCAGCAGTTCGGAAATGCGTTTGTTTTCGGGAACGTGCGCGACCGGACGCATTAGCGAGCGCAGCGATACGTTGGCGATCGAGCCGTTGGAGAGCGCGATGAGCAGCTCGCGGTCGTGCACGACGCCGATCACGTTGTCGACCGTTTCGTCGTAGATCGGCAGCTTCGAGTAGCCGTCGGCAATCACGAGGTCCAGCGCGCGGCGCGGTGACGACGACACCGCGACGGAGACCATATCGGGCCGCGGGGTCATCACCTCGCGCACGATCGTATCGCCGAACTCGATGATCGAGTGAATGAGCTCGCGCTCGCCTTCCTCGAGCACGTTTTGTTCGACCCCGACGTTGACGAGCGTCTTGATGTCATCCTCGGTTACATACGGTCCGACGTGCGGCTGCCCACCGAACAGCCGAACTAGCCCGCTCGACGCCTTAAGGAACGCCCACGTCAACGGCGTGAGGATCCACGTCGTTACGCCGAGCGGCCCGGCCAGCCGGAGCGCCCAGACATCGCTGTTCCCAACGGCAACCGTCTTTGGGATGATCTCGCCGAAAACCAGAATGATGACGGTCATCATGACCGTCGACCAAATCGCCGCATTCGGCACGTCAGCGCGAATCAACAGATAGGTCGCCACGGAATCGGCGGCGAGTAAGACGAACGTGCTGCCGATGAGGATCGAGGTCAGCGTCCGGTTGCGGTCCTCGAGCATGCGCGCGACGCGATCGGCATTTTTCACGTGTTTTTCAGCCAGCGCGCGAATCTTGATCCGGCTGACCGAGACGATCGCCGCTTCAGATGCGGCAAAAAAAGCAGCCGCTGCCGTCAGCACGATCAGTGCGACGACTTCGGGCGTCGTAGGGTTCATCGGCGGGCCGGCGCCGCCTCACACGGAACCGGCGCGGGCCTGGACGGTCTCGAATCGGCCGCAGGTAGGGGGTCGTTACTCAAGCGGCTCGATTATAACACAACGGGTAAAGCCATAACGGCCCAGATACCGTAACTTACCGCGACGCCCAATAAGCCGCCGAAAATGACTTCGCGCGCCGAGTGAATGCCGGACTCGACGCGACTTTGCGTGACGAGTATGGCCAAAAACAGCGCCAGGCTCGCCAAGAGGGCGCTTTTCGACAGCAGCGCGATGAACGTCGCGGCCGCGAACGCGAGCGCCGCATGGCCTGAGACGGCTCCGCCCTGGAGCGCCGACCCATGCCCGACGCGCGCTTTGACCACGATCGTCACGATGCCGACGATCACCATCGCCACGAATACCGCATTGGCCGGTAAGGCGAGGGCCGCGCGGTAGACCTGATTACCGCCCGCCAAGATCCCTTCGTAGAACGTCAGGTATCCGACGACGACGGCGGCGAAGGCAACGACCAACACCGCGCCGGCGGCGGTGTCTTTGGCGATTTTTGCCAGCGGATGCTGGGTCGGGGTCAGGAGATCGACAACCGCCTCGATCGCCGTATTAAGCAACTCGAAGGCCAGCACCAAAGCAACCGTGAGCACGATGCCGATGACGTACGGCCGCTGCAGCCGGAGATACAGGGTCGCCGCGAGCACGAGCGCCGCCGCCACCCAGTGGATGCGCATGTTGAGCTGCGTCCGCGTCGCGTAGATGATGCCTTCGAACGCATAATGGAACGCCCGCAACATCGCGTTCTCGGCAATGAGCCGGACGCGCGGCAGCGCGCGGACTAAACGCGGATCTTTGATCGGACTGGGGCGGCGGCAGCGCGCATCGATGCATCTTTCGCTGCCGCGGGCAAGGGTGCTTGCGAGCCGGTCAGCCTAGATCCGCGACGGTCAGCGCCTTCTCACCTTTCCAGTCGGCGGTGTATGCGCTGCGCGCCTCCGCGTCGTCCTTCCCCTGCGCGGCGAGCGCTTGCGCCAGACCGAACTCGAGGCGCGGATCGCGCGGGTAACGGGTCAACTCCTCGTCGAACACGCGCTCGGCTTCGGCCGCACGGTGCGCCTCGAGCAACGTGGCACCCAGGCCTTCGCCGACCGGGGTCGACCAATGGAGTTTGGGATCGCCGAGATCACTGCCGGCGGCGGCTCGTGCTTTACGATAGCTCGCGATTGCCGTGGCGGTGTCTCCGGCGGCGCGCGCGACGGCCGCCCGGGCAATGTCGGTATCGGTTCCGCCATCGCCGGTCGCAGGCAGGCCGGCGAGATCGCTGCGCGCCGTTTCAATCGCGCCTAACCGCGCTTCGGCGATCGCGCGCATCGGCGTTATCGCGGCACCGAGCAATGCCAAAACCCGGCGGTTATCGTGCTCGCGCAACGCGACGAGTTCGCCGGCGTCGGCCGATTCGTGTGCCGCGAACGTCCGAGCCGCGACGCTTTGACCCACCGTCGTGAGCCCGTACAAGACGAAATCGACGTCATGGGCGTGATAGGTTCGCATGTACTCTTGGCCCGCGCCGCGACCGAGGGCGAAGTACGTCGCGTCGTTGGCGCAGGCAGCCTGATTCACCGCGATCATCGGCTCATATTGACCGAGCCGATCGTAGATGTGGCCGGCCATGTGCTGCAAATGCGATTCGCCCGGCGCGTAGTGTAAGCCGGCGAGATAATCGGCATCGGGCAGGGCGCGTTGCGGCACGTCCGCTTGTTCCCAAAAGTGAATGCGCAAATGGTGAGCGCCGGCATCGTCGGGATCGACGCGTAACGCCCGGTCGAGATCGTCGGCGATGCGTTGCGCATCGGTGGTGAGCGCGCCGTGCGGACCGCTGGTAAGGACACCGGTTGCGTTCCAGCCGGCGTAGGCCGCCAGCGTCGCACCCAGGCCGTCGGTCTGATGCATGTCCGAATAGGATTGCAAGGCCGTAAAGTAGTGGGCGAAGCGTTCGGATTGCGAGCGCCGCCGATCGAAGCGCAGCGCCGTCGCGGCAAAGAGCGCGCGTTCGTCCTCAGGTGCGGCGGCGGCGGCCGCGCGGCCACGCGCGATCGCCGTGGCGCCGCGTTCCTCACCCTCGCTCGTCGTCGGCCGGTTGATATCGATCGTGTCGGCAACGGCCTCGCCCACATAGGCCAGCGTGGCGCCCGGATCGGCGCTTTCGGCAGCCCGAAAGGCGATGCGCGCTTCACCGATATTGAAGGCATACAACATGATGAGACCGCGGTCGAACGCCGTCTGGGCTGCCGCAGACGCCGTGGCGATGGTCCGGTGTGCCCGCGCAACCGGACCCGCATCAGGTGTATCGTCGGCAGCCGCGGACAGCGGCGCAACGGCGAGAACACCGGCGAGCCAGAGCCGGCCAAGCTTCAGTACGGCCACGGCATCCCGATCGCGTCGGCCAAGCGCCGTTCTTCCGCCTCCATAACGGCTCGCTCGCCGGGTACCACATGGTCGTGACCCAGGAGGTGCAGCACACCGTGGATCAGCAGGCGCGACACTTCGCGGTCGATCGGCGCATCGTAGTCGGCGGCTTGGCGTTTGGCGGTGTCGACGCTGATGACAATGTCGCCCAGCAAACGCTCGGCGCCCGCATAGGCGTCGCCCGGCTCGACCAGCGGGAAACTCAGCACATCCGTCGGCCGATCGAAACCCCGGAATTCGCGATTGAGCGCGCGAATTTTCGGATCGCGCACGAACGATACGGAGATGCTCGAGCCGGCTTCGTCGATCGCGGTCAACAATGCCGTTACGGTGCGTTCGATCGCGGCGAAATTCAGGCCGGTATTACGCGTTGCGTTGGAGAGATAAACGGCCATACGCACCGACGATTTTTCCGACCAGCGGATGCCTTACCACGTCGCTCTCGTCTAAGTAACTTATCGCGATATCATCGATGCCGGCGAAGAGCCGATCGACGTCGAGCAGTCCGCTCGCGGCGCCGCGAGGCAGA
Source organism: Candidatus Velthaea sp. (assembly GCA_965214335.1). Taxonomy (GTDB): domain Bacteria; phylum Vulcanimicrobiota; class Vulcanimicrobiia; order Vulcanimicrobiales; family Vulcanimicrobiaceae; genus Velthaea. The sequence continues at coordinate 222,522 of CBDCBO010000003.1, forward strand.
TCGACTTGGGTCACGTCGCCGGTCACGATCATCTTCGCATTTTGTCCCAGCCGCGTGAGAAACATCTTGAGTTGTTCGCGCGTCGCGTTTTGGGCTTCGTCGAGAATGACGTAGGCATCCGACAACGTACGACCGCGCATATACGCCAGCGGCGCGACTTCAATCGTGCCGCGTTCCAGATACTTTGCGACGGTGCCGTCTTCGAGTAATTCGCCCAATGCATCGTAGAGCGGGCGCAAATACGGGTCGACTTTTTCCTTGAGGTCGCCGGGCAGAAAGCCGAGTTTCTCACCCGCTTCGATGGCCGGCCGCGATAAGACCAAACGCGAAACCTCGCGATTCTTGAGCGCGCGCACCGCCATGACGATCGCCAGAAACGTTTTGCCCGTGCCGGCCGGACCGATGCCGAACGAGAGCGTATTACGTTCCATCGCGGCGACGAACGCCCGCTGGCCGGCGGTCTTGGGCCTAATTTCCTTGCCCCGATTGGTAACGAACAAGGTCGGCGGAATACCGCCCGCCGGTTCCCGCCCCCGGGCCGCGAGCGCGACGTCATCCGGGGTGACCTGCGCTCCGGCGCATGCCGCCCGCAGCATCGCCCCCAACACGTGCGCCGCCCGGTCGACCGCGGCCCGTTCGCCGCTCACGCGCAACTGTTCGCCGTCCATCCGAACGGTGACCGGGATCAACGCTTCGAGGGCGCTTAAATTCTGATCGTGTTGACCGCAAAAGCGCAGCGGATCGCGCAGTCCGTCAAGGTGAAACGTTTCCGTGGTCAGCGCTGCCAGTGATATTTCTCCTTCGAGACCGGAGCCGTACGGCCGGTCAAAGCGACCGCCTTTCCCTATAACGCCGGTTGGTAGGCGCCGGTGTCAAGGGTCGCGCAAGGCAACCGGCTTCGCCAGCACTTCGGCGACGATGAACGCCGCGACGAGCGACCGCGGATCGGCGAACAAGCTCGTTACCAGGCGAGCCTCGCGGTTCGGTCGATCGGCTGGCGGACCGGACCTCTCACGCACCGGAATCGGCGTGTTCACCGCCGGCCTCTCGGGCGCTGTACGTGCCGCTTGGGACACCGCAGTTCTAGCCGCCGGCGGTTGCGGTCGCGCGGGTCTGCGCGGCGCGGAAGCGTTGGTCGCCGGGGCGCCGGCTTGCGCGGCGTCGATGCGCTGCCGAAATGCTTCCCGCAGTGCGGCCAGGAGCGTTGGGCGGTCGCCCGGCTTACCGAATCCGTTCATGGTGTCTGCCGCGGTTGCGGCGGCGCGTCGGGCGGTGCGATGCCGGTGCCGATTGCGCCGCGCATATCGGTATCCGCTTTAATGTTGTTGAGTTTGTAGTAATCCATCACGCCTAAATTACCGCTGCGGAACGCTTCGGCGATCGCCTGCGGAATGCTGGCTTCGGCCTCGACGACTTTGGCCCGCATGCGCTGCGTTTCGGCTTTCTGCTCTTGTTCGGCGGCTTGGGCGGCGTATTGCCGTTCGGCGGCCTTGGCTTGCGCGATGCGCCGATCGGCTTCGGCTTGCGAAGTCTGCAGTTCGGCGCCGATGTTTTTCCCGACGTCGACGTCGGCGATGTCGATCGACACGATCTCGAACGCCGTTCCGGCATCGAGACCCTTGGACAGCACGGCTTTCGAGATACGATCCGGATATTCGAGTACTTCTTTATGGTCGACAGCGGCTCCGACGGCCGAAACCACGCCTTCGCCAACGCGCGCGACGATCGTCGGCTCACCGGCCCCGCCGACATAGCGTTCGAGATTCGAGCGCACGGTGATGCGGGCTTTGACGTTGAGCTGAATACCGTTTTGGGCAACGCCTTGAAAGATAGGCGTTTCGATGACGCGCGGATTCACCGACGTTTGGAGAGCTTCCAAGACGTTGCGGCCGGCCAGGTCGATCGCCGCCGCCCGTTGCCATTCCAGTGGAATCTGGGCGCGCTGCGCGGCGATCATCGCCAGCGTCACGTTTTCGACGTTACCACCAGCCAGAATGTGCGATTGCAGTTGGTCGACTGAAATCTGCAAGCCGGCCTTGCGCGAGCGCACCAAATTGGACACGATCACGCCGGCCGGCACGCCGATCAGACGCATACGAATCAGTGACCCGATCGATAACGGTACGCCGGCGGCGATGGTGCGAATCCACAAGCCCAACGGAAAATAGTACAAGAACAGCAGTACGCCCACAATGAGCGCGACCACGACTGCTACGAAGACAATACCGTAAATGGGAAGCTCCGCTCGATCGACCGTAGGAATGCAGTGGCGAGTATTCGGCTTACGTCAGTCCAACACCGTTGGCTGCGTCCAAGCGGGTGCAGGTGCGACGTTACGGCCGCCGCCGCATTGTCGGGTCACGTTTTTAGCGCAATGCGGAAGGCGAACTGCTCGCATCGGGCTCCGGCCTGCGGCTTAAGCGGGCCGCACGAATACGCGCGCGCCCTCGACGCGCGTCACGCGAATCGCAGTCCCGGCGGTGACGAATTCACCTTCGGTCAGCACGTCGATGCGTTTCCCGTCCACCGTTGCGACGCCGGCCGGCCGCAGATATGAGGCCGCCCAGCCGGTTTGTCCCAATAATTCGGGGTGAGCCACCATCGCAACGTAGTCCGCACCTTGCACGCCCGTAAACGCGAAGCGCGCGAGAAACGCGTTGTCCGGATACACGCGCGTAGCTAACGCGAAGCAGATCGCGGTCAGCACGATCGCGATGGCGAGTGCTTGAACCGCAACGAAAACAAAGGCGATGCCAAACGACAAGACGACCGAACTGAGCAGCGCGACTACGCCTAGCACACCCGCCACGCCGTGACCAGGCAGCACATGCAACTCGAAGAGAATCCCCACGATCCCGGCTACCGCAAGTCCAATGACGAGACCGTCCGAAAAACCGGCGTACACATGAGTGCCGAAAAACAGCGCCAGCGCCGCGACCGCGATGCTACCGGCAATGCCGTGCAAGGTCTGCATCTCGATGAGCAAACCGAGAAAGCCGATCGTGAGCAGGATCCCGCTCACGTCCGGATTCGTCGCGAAGCGCGCCACGTTTTCAGCAAACGAATAGTGTGCTTCGACCAGCGGCGCTCCGGTTAGGCCGAAGCGCGCCAGGGCCGCCGCTCGCGTCGGCTCGACGGCCTCGGCGATATGCGCCTGCTGCGCATCGCTTGCCGTCAGCGTCAGAATCGTCCCCGAAGCTTTATAGGGCGGAGCGTCAAGCGTGGCATCGACCATGGCGCCGGCGATGTGTGGATCGCGGTGGTAGCGCGTCGCCGTCGATTCAAATTCCGCGCGTAGCGCCGATACGGTCTTGATCGACTTTGGAATCGGTTCCGCGGCGCCGATACTCGACCCCGGGGCCATCACGATGCGCCGGGCCGCCAGCGTCACGAGCGCGCCCGCCGACCACGCGCGCTGCGAAACATACGCGTCGACCGGCACGCGCGACGTGATGAGCGCATCGCGAATCTCGGTCCCCGCTGCAACCAGACCGCCAAAGGTGTTGACCTCGAGCACGATCGCTCGCGCGCGATCAGCGGCGGCGCCGGCTACGGCCCGCTGCACCATATGCGCCATACCTTCATCGATCGTTCCGCTAATAGACACGACGACGATTTGGCCGTTCGGCGCGGCGTTCACCGAGCCGAAAGCGCCAAGGAGTCCGAGCACCGCGCAAACGGCGAAAAAATAGCGGCGGATCACGCGAAACGCTACCGGCGCGCTGTCATGCGGTTATGAGCCGGCCGTAGCCGGTTTGAGCTCTTCTGCAACGACTTGGCGCACGACATTGCCGTCGGCCGAACCCTTGAGTTGCGGCATGACGGCCTTCATAACGGCACCGGCATTACGGCCGTCGGTTGGAATCCCGTCGATGATTTGCCGAACGAGCGTCCGGATTTCATCGGCCGATTTTTGCGCCGGCAGATATTTGGCCAGAATCTCGCGCTCGTGCGCTTCTTTGGCAACGAGTTCAGTCCGGCCGGCCTTCTCGTACTCACCGATCGAATCGGTGCGTTGCTTGACTTGTTTCTGCACGACGGCGAGCTGTTCTTCAGCGCTAAGATCGTGGCCGGCTTCGACCCGGCGATAGGTGAACGCCGACAGAACCGAGCGCAACGTGTCTAGCCGCACTTGATCGCGCGCCCTCATCGCTTCTTTGAGATCCGTCGAGATTTGATCTTTGATGGTCATCGTCGCTGTTTACTTCACTTCCAAGGCCGCGGTTCGCCTGTTTCGGCCCGCGGCAAACGAAAAGCGCCTCGCCGGAGAGCGAAGCGCCTATCGATCGATCGAGCGGGTGCTAGGCTCGACGCTTGCGGGCGGCGGCGGATTTCTTCTTACGGCGAACGCTCGGTTTCTCGTAGTGCTCGTGCTTGCGAGCCTCGGCGAGGACGCCAGCCTTTTGCGTCGCCTTCTTAAAGCGGCGTAAAGCGCTTTCAATCGTTTCGCCTGGTGCAACTCGTACTTCCACGAACAACCCTCCCTTCGCCCGGCACGCGCGGCGCCGTCATTCCGGCCTCACCGAAACGTGAGCCCAACATCGCACACTACCATACCGAGCCGCTGCGGTCAAATTGGTAGCCGGCGGCTTTAGCCCGGGGGCCAGCTGAGTTGCCGGCCCGCGAGCACGTGCAAATGCAGATGATGCACGGACTGGCCGGCGTCGCTGCCTTCGTTGGTAACGACGCGGTAACCGCGGCTGCCGAAGCGCGTTCCAATCTCTGCAGCAGCCGCCAACAGGCGGGCGGATGCGGCCGGATCGGCGCCCGCGGCAAACGCGCTAAGATGCGCCACATGGACCGTCGGAACAACTAAAACGTGGGTCGGCGCGACCGGATGCAGATCGCGAAACGCCACGATCCACTCGTCCCGCAGGACGATATCGGCCGGAATTTCTTCACGCACGATCTTGCAAAAAATGCAGCTCGGATCGGTGGTCATTTCGCCGCTCCGGCGGGTTTGACGAGCTCGAAATGATACGTCGTATCCGGACTTGGTACAAACCCCGCAATCGAGGTGCTCAGCGCGATCGGGACGACGGTATGAATGAGTGGGATGGCCGGTACTTGATCGTGGATCATCGCGTTCGCTTGCATGTACACGTGGGCGCGTTTGGCTTCATCGACGGTGTTTTGACCGGCGAGCATGAGTGCGTGAAACTTCGGATCGCGCCAAAACGAATAGTTTTGCGCGGTGCCCTTGTGGGCCGAATCTTGATCGAGCAGCGGATACATGAAATTATCGGGATCGCCGTTGTCACCGCTCCAGCCGATCAGACACATCTGATGTTCGCCGTTGCGAACTTTACTTAGAAAGACGCCGAATTCGTACGGTTGAAGCGTAATGTTGATGCCGATCTCCTTAAGCTGCGCCTGCAGCGTTTCGGCCAAGCGCTGCGGCTCGGGCATATACGGTCGCGGCGCCGTCGGGTAGTACAGATCGGTGCTGAATCCCGTTGGAAACCCCGCCGCTTTGAGCAGCGCCTTGGCTTTGACCACATCGCGGACGTACGGTATGACCGCCGGATTCTCACCGAGCATTCCGGGCGGCAGCCAATTTCCCGCAACGACGGTGCCGGGCGCGTAAAGTCCCTTGGCAATGGCGTTCGAATCGACGCCGTAGGCGATTGCCCGGCGCACCAAAAGTCGATCGAACGGCTTCTGCTCGACGTTGAGCGCCAGATACGCAACATTGTTGGACGGTTGGTTGACGATGCTGATGCCCTTTTGCGTTGCTAGCGTTTTCGCGTCGTCCGCGCGGGGGTCGGTGAGCATTTGAATGTCGCCCTTTTCAATCGACAGCACCGACGTTGCTTGATCGGGAATGTCGCGAATGATCACCGTCTGATAAGCCGGCTTGCCCAGCGGGCCGTTGTAGGTCGGATTCGCCGTCAAGGTAATGTGATCGTCGCGAACCCATTCGCCTACGGCGTACGGGCCGCTACCAACCGGCTTTAGGCCGAAGGCCTGGGCGTCGGCTTTGATGGCGGTCGGCGAACCGATCGCGAATGGCGCCATCGCGATATCGCGCAGAAACGGCGCGAACGCATGGCTCAGGCCGAGCACGACGGTGGTGGGCGACGTTACGGTCACCGAGCGAATCACGCCCGGAAAGCCACCGAACATGTCGGCATAGTACGAATACTCGAAGTTCCCGCGATTCGGATCGTTGGTCAACCGCCAGCGGTCGAAATTAAATTTAACCGCCGCGGCGTCGGCCGGTGTGCCGTCACTAAACGTCGCTTTGGGGCGCAAGCTGAACGTCCACGCGGTCCCGGCCGAGTTGGCGCTCCACTGTGTGGCGAGCGCCGGCGCGATCGTGAACGAGCCCGGCTTGAAGGCGACAAGATTTTCGAGCACTTCGTTGCTGGTGTTGAACGACAGCCCGTCGGTTTGGTGCGAGGGATCTAAGCCGACGGCATCCTTCACCCGCGCCATGATCAACGGCGCCCCGGCGTCGCCGCTGCTCGTCCCGCCGCCACCGCAGCCGGCGATACACAGCGCGCCAAGAACGCCGGCAGCAAAGCGGAACGGTGAGGCAATCATACGACGGTAGATACGCGCAACGTCCACGGCACCCATGTCAATGGGCGTGAATCGTAAAACTCCACGCGCGTTCGGCCCGATTGCCGGCGGCATCCGTAACCGAAACGCGCACGCTGACCGGACCATCGCCCAGCGGCACCTCCGGGCTGTAGGTGATGAAACCGGCCGTGCGATACGCGGATGCCGTAACGTCGAGCCCGTTCACGTTGATCGTTACGGTCGAAAGGTTGATCCCGATATTGGTCGGCGAACTGTAGGTCGCAAAGATGCTGGGCGTACTGTTGTTTACCGTTTGACCGCCGGGCGGCGCGAAATCGGTGATGCTCGGCGGCGTGGTCGACACGGCGATGAGCGCCGCTGCTTGGGCGCGCGGGGCTTGCGTGCCGTTCAGCTCGAGATGGCCGTAGACCGCAACCTGGCCGAAGTTGACGTTGGGCGGAATCGTGTAACGCGCGGTGTACGTTCCCGGGCTATCTTCGCGCATCTCGGCACCCTCGACGTACGCGCCGATGTCAAAGCTGGCTTTACCGCCGGGGCTGCCTTTGAGCGTGACGGTAAACGAGTCGCCGGCGCGCAACGCGTTGGTGGCGTCGACGGCAAACGTGCCGATCGTGACCGCACCAGCGGCCGGCTGCGGCGTTGCCGGAACGGCCCGTGAAATTATGATTTGGCGCCGTTCGCCGGTGTCGGGATTCGCCCGTACCACGACGGTGTCGCCAACGGCCGCGTCGCTAAAATTGACCGCAGCTCCGTTGAGCGTAATTTGCGTTGCGCGATCGGCGGTAATGACGTGCCCATCGCGCAGCACGATCGCCGACGGCGACACCGCGGCGATCGTGCCGGTGCGCGACGCATACCGGTCGACAAGCTGATCGACTTTGCCGTCGCGAGTCAGATAGACGCTAACCGCATCGCCGGCGTGCACGTCGGCAAGCGTGGCAGCGGCACTCGTTTTCGAGACCGTATCTTGCAGCACGATGCGGGCATCGGAATTAATGGCAATGGAACGCACTGAACCGCTGCGTGTGACGGTGACCGATTCGGGGGCCGAATTGAGATCGACGGCCGTTACCGTGCCCACGATCTGGGTTCGCCCGCCGTCCGTATTTTGCGTCAGCGACGGCGTCCGGCCGACGAGCGACGAAATGACATCGACCCGGGCGGCCTTGGCGTCATAGGTGACCTGCGCGCCAAGCGAATCGGCAACGAAGCGCAGCGGCACGTAGGTCGCGCCGTTGATTTCGGTCGCCGGGCCGTCCATTTGCACCGGCGCATTGTCGATCGTGGCTTGAGTTGAACCCAAGCGGAGCGTTATTTTCTTGCGCGGTGCGGCAGCGATGATATCGTCGCCGTCGCGCGCCACGGAGATGCCCAGCGCGCCATAGATGCGCACGATCGGAACGAGCAGCCGTCCGTTGACCACGCGCGGGGCCGGATCGGTCGCCAAATCTTCACCGTTGATGGCAATCGCGATCACGCGGGTCGGCAATTCGGTCCGCGCCGGGCGCTTGGGCGTCGGCGCGGCCGGCTTCGGCGGCGCGGCCGGCGGTCCGGCGGCGGCGGCCGGCAGGCCGTACGCCAGCATCGCACTCGAGACGAGCGCAGCGAGCACACGCGGACTGTTCAACATTCGATGACCTCGCGATAAACGGCGGCCGTTCGGGCCGCGAACCGATCCCAGGTATACGCGCGCAGAGGTACGACGCCCTCGGCCGCGCGGGCCGCGAACGGCGCCCGGTCGCGGACAACGTCGTCGAGCAACGCCGTCAACGCGGCAACGTCGGCCGTTGGGAACACTGCGGCGTGCGGCGCGACGATTGCCGGAACGGCGCCGCTCGCGGCGATCACGGGCGTGCCGACGACCGCCGCCTCGAGCATCGGAATGCCGAAGCCTTCGCTGCGGGCGGGGTGAACGTACGCCAGCGCCGCGCGGTAGTGGCGGCGCAGGTCGGTGGCCGACAGGTGTCCGGTGAAGATGATCCGGCCGCGGCCGCCGGCGCGGCTGAACGGCGCGGCGGCACGCGGATCGGCAAGCCCGGTCACGCGCACGTCGATCGTTTGCTCCGGCGCGACCGCGGCCCACGCCGCATACAGCGTCGGTAAATCTTTATGCGCCTTATGATTTCCGGCATAAAAAAGAAACGGGGCTGCGCAGGGCAGCGGCGTATCGGCGGCAAGCAAAGCTGGATCGTAGCCCAACGGCACGACCCGGCAGCGCTCGGGTGGAACGCCAAGATACGTACCGCAATCGGCGACGGTGCGTTCGTCGCCCATGATGAGGCGAGCCGCGCCGCGCGCGAGCGGGATTCCGACGAGCCGGTAGTGCCATGCGGTCGCGCGGCCGAACAGCGCCGGGAAGCGCAGATGAATCAGATCGTGCACCGTCAGCACGTACGGCCGGTCGCGCACCAAGGGTGCGAAGGTGGTCGGAAAGTGGACGATGCGCGCGCCGCTGCGGGCGATCGCGCGCGGTAGGCCGACCTGCTCGGCAACACCAAAGTTTTCGCCGCTGCCCAGCGCGGCGAAGCGCAGATCGGGCGCGGCGGCCGGAAGCCGGGTCACCAGTTCGTGCACGTACGCCCGGACGCCGAACGACATGCGGCGCGTCACGCGGGCATCGACGGCGACGTCGATCACGGCAGAAATTCACGATACACGGCGATGGTCGCACGGGCGGTCCGCTCCCAGGTAAGGTGGTTCGTGGCGGCTTGCGCCGCGGCGGCGGCGGCCCGCAGATCGATGGGTTCGCGCAGAGCGCGCAGCAAGAGTTCGCGCAAGCCGTCGACGTCGTGCGGTTCGAACGCCAGCACGTGCGGCGCCAGCACGTCCGGTACGGCGGTTCGCGCAGCGATCACCGGCACACCGCAGCGCATCGCCTCGAGCATCGGTAATCCGAAACCTTCGCGCAAGGCCGGATGAACGTAGGCCGCGGCGCCGCGGTAGAGCGCCAGCAGTTCGGCATCGGTGCGCCGGCCGGTGAAGATCAGCGTACCGTTCGGGCGTTCCAAACCGGCAAATTCGGTCCCGACATCGTCGCTGCCGGTAAGCCGAAGATCGACCGCCTCCGTAGCCGGCAGAGTCGACCAGGCTCGCACCAGCGTAATGAGATTCTTGTGGCCGCGGTGATTACCGGCATACAAGAAATACGCGGTCGGCGACGGTGCCGCGCGGGGCGGCTCGCGCGACGCGGGCGCAATATCGACGCCCAGCGGAATGATGCGGATCCGCGTTCGAGCCACCCCGAGCAGGCGTTCGAGGTCGTCCGCTGTGGCGGCATCGTCGGTAATGACGGCGCGCGCGCGGCGGGCCACCGGCGCGACGCCGTAGCGGTAGTACGGGCCGACCCGGCCTTTCCCAAACTGCGGATAGTGCAGATCGATAAGGTCGTGAATCGTCAACACGAAGGGTGCCGGAACGACCAGCGGCACGAACGGGCTGGGCAGATGCACGAGCCGCGGATGGGCCGCGGCGATCGCCAGCGGTAAGCCGGCTTGTTCGGCGAGATCGAAGTTGTCGCCGGCGCCGACGAAAGCAAAGCGCAGGTCGGGCGCCAGCCGCGGCACGAGTTCGACCAGTTTCTGCGCGTACAGCGTCATGCCGGCCGACATGTGCGAGGTCATCCGGCGGTCGATCGTCACATCGACCCGCGTCGCCGACCTCACCGGCGACGCAGCGCTTTCCACTGCACGACGACCGGGTATGCCGCCGAAGACGCGGCCACGAACCCGCCCCGCCAACCGTCGCGCCAGCCGCCGTAGCGGATGACGGCCCACGGGAACCGCGCCAAACCGACGACGACGGCTGCGGCTAAGGCGGTGATCGAACCGCGTACGGCAGCGGCTTCGATGCCCGTGTAACGGGCGAATTTCTCTCGGTATGAAGCGACCGTCGGATACGAATCGTGAAGGATCGCTCCCGGGAGCCGGCCGATCACTCCATCGCTGACCCACCGTTCGTGCAGGTCCGCACCGCCGCCCACGCTGTGCGCTTCGAGTCGAATGGACGCGGTCCGGAAGAGCCGCACCAGCTTTTCGTTGGACCAGCCGGACGTGCGGATCCGGCGGCCGCAGAACGTGGTGATCCGGCGCATCGCAAACGCATCGACATCGTCGGGGGCAGCCTCGATCGCTGCCCGCAGCGCCGGGTCGAGCGCTTCATCGGCGTCGAGCATGAGCGTCCAGCGGGTGTGCACCCGGCTTAGTGCGTGACGGCGCGCGTCGACGAACCCGGTCCAGCGCCGGCGCTCGACCGTTGCGCCGCTACGCTGCGCGATCGCCGCGGTCGCGTCGTCCGACTCGGCATCGAGCACGTACAGCTGCGCACCGCGCGGCAGCGAGGCGAGGGCTCGCGGCAAGCGCGCCGCCTCGTTCTGGGTCAAGACGACGACGGTGATGTCGCTGGGTTTCAGCGGTGCAGAAGCGCGGTCGCGTCCGGCTTTCGCGAACGGGAATGGAGCAAGGTCGCACCGATAAAGTCGCGATAGAGCGGCGATGGACGCGTCGGACGTGATTTGAACTCGGGGTGCGCCTGCGTTCCGACGAACCACGGATGGACGTCGCGCGGTAATTCAATGATTTCGACCAGCGACGCCGGCCCCAGCGGATGATGACCCGAAAACCACATCCCGTGCTCTTCGAATAACTTCTTGTAGCGGTTATTGAACTCGTAGCGGTGGCGGTGGCGCTCGCTGATGCGCAGCGTTCCGTAAGCAGCGGCCGCGAGCGAACCCGGTTCGAGCGTGCAGTCGTAGGCACCCAAGCGCATCGTGCCGCCCTTGATATCAAGATTGCGCTGCTCGGGTAAATAGTCGATGACCGGATTGCCGGTGCTCTCGTCGACTTCGGACGTCATGGCGTCGGCCAATCCGCAGACGCTTCGTGCGAATTCGACGCACGCTAACTGCATGCCGTAACAAATTCCCAAAAACGGAATGCGTGCTTCGCGCGCAAATGTAACCGCCTGCAGCTTGCCTTTTACGCCACGTTCGCCGAAGCCGGGGGCGACGAGAATGCCGTCGACGCCGGCCAAAACGGCCGGCCCGTCGTTCTCGATCCGTTCCGAATCGAGGCTGACGATTTCCACGGCGGCATCGTGAAAGATGCCGGCATGGTTGATCGCTTCGGTGATCGAGATATACGCATCTTTGAGCTCGACATATTTACCGACCAGAGCGATGCGCAGATGCTCCGACGGATTTTCGATCCGTTCGACGATGGTGACCCAGGCTTCGAGTTCCGGCTGCCGGGTCACGAGCTGGAGCTTGCGGATCGCGATATCGGCCAAGCCCTCAGCTTCTAAATTCAACGGTACGCGATAGATCGAAGCGGCGTCGCCGTTCTGCACGACGTTCTGAGGCGGGACATCGCAAAACAAACCGATCTTCTCTTTGAGTTCGATCGGGATCGCTTTGCTGCTGGCCGTCCGCAGCACGATGGCATCGGGCGAAATGCCGATCGCGCGCAGTTCACGCACCGAGTGTTGAGTCGGTTTGGTCTTGAGTTCGTCGGCGGCGCCCAAGTGCGGCAGCAGCGTCAAGTGCACGAACATCACGTTGTCTTCGCCCACAAAATGGCGGACTTGCCGAATCGCTTCGAGGAACGGTAGCGACTCGATGTCGCCGACGGTGCCGCCGACCTCAACGATGCAAACCTGCGCGCCGCTGCGCTCGCCGACGCGCGTGATGTGCGCTTTGATCTCGTTCGTGATGTGCGGGATCACCTGAACGGTCGCGCCGAGATAATCGCCCCGCCGTTCTTTTTCGATAACCGATTTGTAAATCTGCCCGGTCGTGACGTTGTTGTCACGGGTCAGTGATTCGTCGATGAAGCGCTCGTAGTGACCGAGGTCCAGATCGGTCTCAGCGCCGTCTTCGGTAACAAAAACTTCACCGTGCTGATACGGATTCATCGTCCCGGCATCGACATTGATATACGGATCGAGTTTTTGAATTGAAACCGAGACGCCGCGGCTCTTGAGCAAACGGCCAAGCGACGCAGCGGTGATCCCTTTGCCGAGCGAGCTCACGACACCGCCGGTAAAGAAAATGTACTTCGCCATAGCCATATATGGGGACGCTGCGCTTCCACAGCGGGCATCCGGCGGCCTGCGCGCGAACCGCGTACCCAAAACCCGGCGATGCCGTGCGGCTGTGATGGGACGCACATGGATCGCCGGCGGACGTAAGGTCGGGGTGCTGTTGGTTGCTTCGCGAAGAGACGCCGCCGACGCGATTCAAACCGGCCAGGTGCCGCCGAGCGGCGCGGGAGTTCATGCATGTTGATGAGCCGATACCGGGCGGTATTGGCCGGGGCCACCGCGGCCTTGGGTGCCGCCGCCGTCGCCGTTGGTTTCTACACGTTCCGGCCGGTCGAACGGCAGGCCGCGAGCATCGCCGTCTTGGCGGCTCCCGGCCGTGTCGCGAGCGCCGTTCAGACGTTTTTTGTGCCCGATCCGCAGAAGTTGTTCGGCCGCGATCACATCCGCGTTCTGCTCGTCGGTTTAGATTACGACTACGACACGAAGGATCAGGAAACGTCCAAGGACTCGCGCAGCGATATCATCATGGCGATCAACCTCGATTTGCGCAACCATCAGGTGAGCGAGTTGTCGATCCCACGCGATATGGTCGCGACCATGCCCGATGGAACGCAGGCCAAGATCAACGCCGCGCAATCGTTCGGCGGCATTCGCGAATCGCAAACGGTCGTCGCCGACTGGCTCGGTATTCCGGCGTTCGACCGGTATATCGTGTTACGCATCGATACCGCCAAAGATCTCGTGAATGCGATCGGCGGAATCGATGTCGAGGTGAAAAATTCCAATGCCCTCAAAGCGCAAGGCCCGAACGGGCCAATCGATTACGACGATCATTGGGGCCACTTGGCGATCCATCTCAAACCCGGCCGCCAGCATCTCAACGGCGAAAACGCGGTCGCGTACGCGCGCTTCCGGCATGACTGGTGCAGCGACCCGTGCCGGATCATGCGCCAGCAGCAATTGATCCACGCGGTGCTCGACAAGATCGAACATGACGGATTCAATACGCTGACGCACATCCAGTCGCTACTGGCCGTCGTGCACAACGATGTCGAAACGAATATCACGCCGCGCGAACAGTTGTCCACGGCGGTCGCGTACGCGCATCTCGCACCGAAGGACATTCGTACCGCGCAAGTGCCGTATGCGTCGACCGTCACGTTAGGGGCGTATGGCGACTCGCTCGTTCCCGATGTTGGCGCGCGCAAGCAACTCGTCGACTCGCTCTTGCGTGCGCCCAGCGACAACGACCGAACGGGCGTCGCCGCCGCACCGGCGCCCGGCGACATCCGCGTGCGGGTCGAAAACGGCACGCATGTCGCAGGGCTCGCTGCTCGGATTGCCGCCGATTTGCGTCGGCGGGGTTTTGTTATTTCCGAAGTGACCGATGCCCATTCGCACGATGTTGCCGTCACCGAAATTCACGGCCGCAACGATAGCGCTCCGACGCTCGAAGTGGTGCGTAAAGCGCTCGGCGACGCGGTGCCGCCGACGGCCGCGCTCGCCGACGCTCCCCCGACCACCGCCGCCGGCACGGTCGTGGTCATCCTCGGCGCCGATCTGGCCGGCCCGCTGCCCATGGAACGGCCGTAGCCGGCGCGAACCGGCGGCGAATCTAAGCCTTGCGGGAGCGCAAGCGCTGGCGATTGCGCTTCAGCGCGAAAAATGCACGAAACGTTCCAGACCCGCGTAATCTTCGCCGATCTCGAGGTACGCTGTGGGAAAGGTGCGTTCGACCAGCGCGCTGAGCGGCTCGATCGTCCCGGGGGCAGCTTCGAGGAAGACGGCGCCGTCGGCGGCTAAGACACGGTCGAGTTGCGCGAGTAACCGGCGATAGACATCGAGACCGTCGGCACCACCGTCAAGCGCGATGCGCGGCTCGAAGCTGGCCGGATTTGGCGCCGGCGGCAGCGCCGCGGCCGGAATATACGGCAGGTTGGCCACTACCGCGTCAACGCGTTCGCCAAACCGTTCGATCGGCGCCAGTAGATCGCCGGCCAGAAACGTACAGCGCTGAAAGACGTTGTTCCGCGCGGCATTACGCCGTGCTACGCTCAGCGCGTCGGCTGATATATCGGTTGCGTAAACCGCCAAGTCGGGCAGCTCGCACGCTAAGGTTATTCCAAGCGCCCCGCTGCCCGTCCCGACATCGACGATGATGCCGCTCGCCTTGCGCCGGGCACGGAGATCGTCGATGACCGCCTCGACCACATGCTCGCTTTCAGGCCGCGGCACGAGTACCCGTTCATCGACGAGGAACGTGCGACCGTAAAAGCCGGCGTTGCCGACGAGATAGGCTACCGGGGCGCCGTGGGCGCGGCGCTCGACAAGCGCTTCGAACGCGCTTTGCGTGGCCGCATCGAGCGCCACACCGGCCGCCAGCATCAAGCCGGCTCGATCGCGCCCGGTGACGAACTCCATGAGCCGGCTGGCATCGAGCGCGCCGGTTTCACCGACTGGTTCGAGCCGCACGCTCGCGGCCCGCAATGCTTCGCCGACGTTCACCGTGCGCCGACCTTACGCGGCGGTCGACTCGCCGGCGAGCAGACGCGCTTTTTCGTCGGTTTGCAGTTCGGTGATGAGGCGGCTCATATCGCCATCGAGGATCGTGCGGATGTTCTGAAAATTCGCGTTGATGCGATGGTCGGTAATGCGGTCCTGCGGATAATTATAGGTCCGGATCTTCTCGCTGCGGTCGCCGGTGCCGACTTGACTGCGGCGCAGCGAACCTTCGGCCTCATCACGGTCGCGCCGCTGTTTCTCGGCGAGTTGCGCGCGCAACATCTGCATCGCGCGTTCGCGGTTCTGCAACTGCGAACGTTCCTCGCTGCACGACACGATCACGCCGCTGGGCACGTGCGTGATGCGGATCGCCGACTCGGTTTTATTTACGTGCTGACCGCCGGCGCCGGACGCCTTGAACGTATCGATCTGTAAGTCTTTGGGATTGATCTCGATCTTGGTTTCGGGATCGACTTCAGGCAACACCGCGACGGTCGCCGTGCTCGTGTGAACGCGGCCGGCGGATTCCGTGACGGGAACGCGCTGTACGCGGTGCACGCCCGATTCGTATTTGAAGAACCGGTACGGTTCGCCATGCTTGACCGCGATGACGACTTCTTTATAGCCACCGGATTCGTTCTCGTTCTCGGTCAAGAGCTCGACTTTCATCCGCCGGCTCTCGGCGAAGCGCATATACATGCGCAGCAAGTCGCCCGCGAAGATACCGGCTTCGTCACCGCCGGCACCGGCTCGAATCTCGATGAAGATGTCCTTGGTGTCGTTGGGATCGCGTGGCAGCATGAGCTCTTGCAGTTGCTCTTCGAGGTCCTTGCGCCGGGCGCGCAGCGACTTTGCTTCTTCTTCGGCCAACTCGAGCATCTCGGCGTCGCTGCGGTCGCCTAAAAGTTGTTCATTCGCGCTGATTTCGGCCAGCAACGCCTTGTAGGCGCGGAATGTCGCGACCGTGTCTTCGATCGCGGAGCGCTCCTTGACGAGCGCCGTGAACCGTTCCTGATCGAAGTCGCCGCTCGGGTGCGCTAACCCGGCTTCAATTTCGTCAAATTTCTTGGACAGCGTTTCGAGCCGATCGGTGAAGTGCATTGGACCTTTACGACAAGGGTGCGCTGGAATGAAAAAGCGAGCCGGTATCCGGCTCGCTTCGAGACAACTCCCGGGTCGCTACGCTGAGGCGGCAGCGGCCTCGTCGGCTTCTTTCTTCTGCTTCCGAGCGACCGCTTCGGCCTTCTTCTTGTCGGCGAGCGCAACGCGTTGGTTGAACTTGTCGACCCGGCCGGCGGTATCGATGAACTTCTGTTGACCGGTGAAGAGCGGGTGGCAGGCCGAGCAAATCTCGACCGAGATGGTCGGCATCGTCGAGCCGGTCGTAAACGTCGATCCGCAAGCGCAGCTGACTTTGGCTTCCGGGAACCACTTGGGATGAATCTTATTTTTCACAGCCTTGGGAGTATACCACAAACGGCAAGCCGGCTCAAAAAGCCGGCAAATTGCCGGCCGTGGTGAGGGATCGGCGGGAGTGAACGTTATCCCCGATGTTGTACCATTTCCGGTCACCACACTGCTAGGAGTCGATTTGAACCTACGGATGATAGCGTTTGCGGCGGTCGCGTTGATCGCTTTGGGTACGGGCGCTGTCTCGTTCGCACAAACGGCGCCCGGCCCGCAGGGCACCCCGCCCCCGCCGCCCATTCCCAATACGCAGAACCCGACTTCGGGCCCGTTGATCTCGACGTCCGCCGCGCCCACCGCCTTACCCTCGGACCAAGCGATACCAACGAGCCCCGGCATGACGCCGACACCCGCGCCCGGACCACTCCAAACCGTTTCGCCGTCGCCTTCGCCGGCCTCGGGTGGCCGGCGCAACCGTGGCGGTACGCCCAAACCGCAACCGAGCCCAAGTCCGACCGATACGCCGGAGGCACCGCAATTTTCGAACCTCGACGGCGTCTGGGAGATCGCCTTACAACCGCTCAACGGCGCGCGCACCAAGTACTCGCATCTCTACGTCACGCAAACCGGAAACACGCTGACGGGCACGTGGCGGCGCGATGCGAAAGCCGGGTTGCCGTTCACCGGTACTTTCGACGGCCGGTTGTTCAAGCTCACCCTTACCGACGGCGCAACGACCGAAGTCTTGAGCGGGTACGAAGAGAATTACATGGACATGGTCGGACTTTTGAGCACCGCTGATACGAAGCAGCCCGGGACGCCGTTTACCGGAGCGCACCGCAAGCGTGAAAAAGATCGCGACACCACGAAGCTAAAATAGCAGCTGATGGCCAGTCAAGATCGCCGCTTCGGCTTTCGAACGCGAGCTCTGCACGCGGGTACGCCGCCCGATCCCGAAACGGGAGCCCGCGCGCAGCCGATCTATCTCTCGTCGAGTTTCGTCTTCGATTCGACCGAACATGCCGCCGAACTGTTCGCGCTGCGCACCTACGGCAACATTTACTCGCGGATCGGTAATCCCACCGTGGCGGCCTTCGAAGAAAAGATGGCCAGCCTTGAAGGTGGGCTGGGTGCCGTCGCAACGGCTTCCGGCCTGGCCGCGCAACTGACCGCGTTGCTGGTCGTGGCTCAAGCCGGCGACCATATTGTTGCAACCGCGAACTTGTATGGCGGAACGATCACGCAGTTCTCGGTGACGCTCAAGCGCATGGGAATCGCGGTCAGCTTCGTGCCGTTAAACGATCTTGCGGCGACGGCGCGCGCGATTACGCCGGCGACTAAAGCGCTCTATACCGAAACGGTTGGCAATCCGGCCGGCAACGTTGCCGACCTCGCGGCACTTGCCGACTTGGCACATGCGCACGGACTGCCGCTCATCGTCGATAACACGTTCGCGTCGCCGTTTCTGTGCCGGCCGATCGAGTGGGGCGCCGATGTGGTGGTGGCGTCGGCGACCAAATTTATCGGCGGCCATGGGACGGCGATCGGCGGGGTCATCGTCGAATCGGGCCGCTTCGACTGGCGGGCCGGGAAGCACCCGTTGCTGGCGACGCCCAGCCCCGGCTACCACGACTTGAATTTTGCCGAAACGTTCGGCGAGTTCGCGTATTTGATGCGAGCCCGGGTTGAGGTGCTGCGCGACGTGGGCGCGTGTTTATCGCCGATGAACGCGTTCTTGTTCATTCAAGGGTTGGAAACGCTGCCGCTGCGAATGCCGGCGCACGTTGCTAACGCACGCGAGATCGCTGCGTTTTTACAGGCTCGCGACGAAGTCGCGTGGATCGCGTATGCCGGATTGCCGGCCGACCCCTCGTATGCGCTGGCGCAAAAGTATCTGCCCGACGGCGCCGGGGCGGTCTTTAGCTTCGGCTTGCGCGGCGGACGTGAAGCCGGCCGAATCTTCATCGAGTCGCTCGAGTTATGGTCGCACTTAGCCAACGTCGGCGATGCGAAAAGTCTAGTCATCCACCCGGCGTCGACGACGCACCAACAATTGACCGACGAAGATATGCTCGCCTCGGGCGTGCGGCCGGAAATGATCCGCGTTTCGGTTGGACTCGAAGATGCCGCCGACCTGATGTGGGATCTCGACCGGGCGTTGCGGCGGGCCGCCGCGGCAACGACGGTCGGTGCATGATTCTGACGACGGTCGGTGAGCGTCGCGCGTTGCTCGACCGCACGCGCACGGTCGCGATGGTCGGCGCTTCGAACGATCCGACGCGGCCGAGTTTTTTTGTTTTTAGCTATTTACGCACGCTGGGCCGGTTCGAGCTAACGCCGATCAATCCGGCGATCGCGGCGATCGATGGCGTTCGCGCGTATCCGTCGCTGGCAGCGTATGCCGGCGCCAATGGGCCGCCGGATATCGTTGATGTATTTCGCAAGCCGGCCGCCGCGCCCGACGTTACGCGCGACGCGATTGCCGCCGGCGCCAAGGCGATCTGGTTTCAATACGGCGTCATCAACGCCGAAGCTATCGCGTTAGCCGATGCGGCGGGGCTCGATGTGGTGGTCGACCGCTGTCTCAAAGTGGAAACGGCGCGCTTCGACGGCGGCTTGGCGATCGGCGGTATGAATAGCGGCCTCATCAGCGCGCGCCGCCGGCGGCACTGATGGAACGCGCCGAAGCGGCGGCGCTCGACGCGCGGATCGCAGCGTCCATCGCGGCTTACGCGCTCGACGACGCCGCGTTTGACGCGCTAGCGTGCGATATCTTTGCGCATCAGTTTCGCTGGAACGAGCCATACGCCGCATACGCCCGGGCTTGCGGTGTCCGGGCGGATTCTATGCCGCGGCGCGCGGTAAATATTCCGGCCGTGCCGGCGGCGGCATTTAAAGAAGCTGTGTTGAGTACCGTCGGCGTCGGAGCCGCGGAGCTGTGGTTCGAAACGAGCGGCACGACGGCCGGCGTCGGCGGTCGCCACTACCTTGCGACGCCCGCGTTGTACGAAGCGGCGCTTCTGGCTGGATTCGATCGCGCGCTTCTGGCCGACGGCGCGCGCCTGCGCTACCTGCTGCTCGTTCCGGATTTCCGCCGGCGACCACATTCATCGCTGGGCTTTATGCTGGATCGTATCGCTGCACGGCGTGGCGACGGTCGCGATGGCCGCTTCGTCGACGGCGACTCGTTCGATAGCGACGGTTTCATTGCGGCGCTCGACGCCGCGCTTGCCGACAACGTGCCGGTCTGCATTGCGACCACCGCGTTCGCCCTCGTTGCGGCGCTCGACGTTTTGCGGGCGCGCGACCGGCGCTTCGTGCTGCCGGCCGGCTCGCGGATGATGGAAACGGGTGGCTTCAAGGGACGCGCGCGCGTGGTCGAGCAGCCCGAGTTGTACGCCGCCGCGGCCGCGTGTTTTGGCATTGCGACGTCATCGATCGTCGCCGAGTACGGCATGACCGAGCTTACCAGCCAGTATTACGATTCGTTCGCAAGTCGCACGCAAGCGCGGCGGGTGAAAGTTTGGCCGCCCTGGCTGCGGCCGATTGTCGTCGATCCGCAGGGGCAACCGGTGGCGCCGGGTGTCGTCGGTGCGATCCGCCACATCGATTGCGCGAATCGGTCTTCGGTAGTAGCGATCGCAACCGAAGATGTAGGGGCGCTAACGGGCGACGGACTTGTGCTGCTGGGGCGCGAGCGGGGCGCGGAGTTGCGCGGGTGTTCGCTTGACGCCGAAGACCTTGCTGCGCGAGCTTAGCGCGGCGGCGATCGTGGCGGCGATCGCCGACGCCGCCGACCGCTGGAGCAACGCCGACTTTCCGCCGCGCGTGCGCGTCACGCGTTCGATCGAGGCGCGACTCCGCTATAGCGAACCGGTCGTCGACTACGCGCTCGATGCGCTATTCGGCAGTCTGACCGCCGGCGCACTCGAAACGGCGATCGCCGGCGAACTCGGGTCGCTGGCCGCACTCGATGGTCCGGTGTCGCGCGCCGGCGGTAGCGCAAGTTATGCACGTGGCGTAGAGCGCGTGGTTCTTGTTTCGAGCGAGACGACGATCGGGGTGGCGTTACTGCCCGCGATCTACGCGTTGTGCGCGAAGTGCGCGGTGGTGGTAAAAGACCGTAACGACGCGCTGATCGCATCGTTCTTTGCCTCGCTCATTGACGAACGCCCCGAATTTGGCGACGCGGCGATCGCGCGCACGTGGACCGGCGGTGACGATCCCGACGAAGCCACGCTATTGGGTGCCGCCGACGTCGTCGTCGCGTTCGGGGGCGATTCAGCCTTACGCGCGATCCGCACGCAGTTACGCGCCGATACGCGATTTATCGCTTTTGGCCATCGGGCCAGCATCGGATTTATCGATGTGGCGACGTTGCCCGCAGCCGATCGTCTAGCCGTGCTCGACGGGATCGCCGCTGCCACGGTACTTTACGACGGCGAAGGGTGTTTATCGCTGCACGCGCTTTTCGTTGCCGGCGCGCCATCGGCTGTGGCTGCGTTTGTTGCCGACTTAGCTACTGCATTCGAGCGCATGTCGATTGAGTTTCCGGCCGGTGAACGCGATGCGCAAAGTGCCGCTTCGGTTGCGGCGTATCAGCAGCTCGGCGCGTTCCGGGCAGCCGGCGGTCGCGGCACGATCTATGCGCCAGGGCGCTCGAGTGCGACCGTGGCGTTCGATCCGCCACGCGATCTGCCACCGCCGTTTCTCCCGCGCGTGCTGCCGGTATTTCCGGTTACCGATGCAGCCGACGTTGCCGCATATGTGCAGCTGCATCGGATACCGGTTATGGCGCTGGGCGTTAGCGACCCGGCCGCTCCGGCGGCGTTGGCTTTGGCGCAAGCGGCGGGCGCGGTCCGCGTTAGCCGGTTCGAGCGGATGCAACACCCGCCGATCGGCGGACATCACGGCGGCGCGCCGCGCATCGCCGATTACGTGCGCTGGATCGACTGCGCATGAGCATCGCACTCGACCGCTTCGAGCGCATCGTGACGGCGATACCCGGGCCGCGCTCGCGAGCGATCTGCGCAACGCTCGCGCGCTATGAAGCGCGCGGGGTGACGTATATTAGCGATGCGTACCCGGTCGTGTGGGAAAGCGCGCACGGGGCGCTGGTAACCGATGTCGACGGTAACCGCTTTATCGACCTAAGCTCGGCGTTCGGCGTGGTCAACGTTGGGCACACGAACACCGCGGTGGCCGCTGCGGTCAACGCTCAAGCGCACCAACTCATTCATGGCATGGGCGACGTTCACCCGACTCACGTTAAAGCCTTACTGCTGGAAAAGTTAGCGCAGATCGCGCCGGGTGATCTGTCGAAAACGTATCTGACGACCGGCGGTTCGGAAGCCGTCGAATTCGCACTTAAAACGGCGCTTTTGGCAACGGGCAAATCACGCTTCATTGCGTATCGCGGCGCCTATCACGGGTTGTCGCTCGGCGCGCTTGAAGTCAGCGGCATCGCGAAGTTTCGCGAGCCGTTTGCCGCGCTTGTCGCGGAACGCACGAGGTGGTTAGCGTTCCCTGATGCCCACGCGTCGGCAACCGATGCGCTGGCTGAAGTGCGCGCGGCACTCGACGCTGATGGCGAAATAGCCGCCGTTCTCGTTGAGCCGATCCAAGGCCGCGGCGGCGTTATCGTGCCGCCACCGGGATATCTTACCGGTCTGCGCGAGATCTGCGACGAGTATGGCGTGTTGCTCGTATTCGATGAGATCTACACAGGCTTCGGCCGCACCGGCATGCTGTTCGCATGCGAATATGAAGACGTCGTACCGGACCTGCTATGCGTCGGCAAAGCCCTCGCGGGCGGCGTGCCCATTGGTGCGACGATCGGAAGTGCCGCGGTCATGGATGCTTGGCCGCAGAGCACCGGTGAAGCGTTGCACACCGCGACATTCCTTGGCAATCCGCTGGCCTGTGCCGCCGCTCTCGCTACGCTCAGGGAGATCGAGCGACTCGATCTCGTGGCGCGAGTTCACGCCGGCGAAGCGGCATTTGCCGAACGCCTGTCGCAGTTTCGGGTCTATGACGAGGTCCGCGCGATTCGCGGCCGTGGGTACCTGTGGGCGATTGAATTCCACTCCGCGGTCGTGGCCAATCGCGTCGTCGTCGCTGCGCTCGCCCGAGGAGTTATCGTGCTGCAATCCGGACCAACGGGAACTTCGATCACCCTCGCGCCGCCGTTAACCATTGCGAACGATCAACTCATGCGCGGCCTCGACCTGCTCGCGTCATGTGTGTCCGAAGCGGGCCCGCGGTGACTTACCGCGTCGGCATCGTCGGCAGCGGGTTCGGTGGGTCGGTCCACGCACCCGCATTCACGTTGCACCCACAGTTCGAGGTTGTTGCCATCGCATCACCCGCGAACGCTGCCGAGGTTGCGAAAGTGCGCAAAATCCCGCAGGCATTTTCGTCGCTCGATGCACTGCTGGCCGGCGCCGACGTCGATGTGGTTTCGATTGCTTCGCCACCCTTCGATCATCATGCGGCGGTGTCGGCGGCATTAGCTGCCGGAAAACACGTGCTGTGCGAGAAGCCGTTCGCGCTTAATGTCGCCCAGGCCGAGGAACTCGTCGCGACGGCGGCTCGCGCCGGTACGGCCTGCGCGCTGGCGTTCGAGTTCCGCTACGCACCGGCCGAAGTGTCGCTCAAAGCGCTGGTCGCCGACGGCAAGATCGCCGGACTCAACCAGATCGAGGTCAGCCGGTTCGGTAACGAGCTGCGAGCCGATAGCCAGCGCCCACGGTCGGCTTGGTGGTATTCGCGCGCGCGCGGCGGAGGCGTCGCGAACTCGATCATGCCGCATCTGATCGATCTCGCTCACTGGTATGCGGGTCGCCCGGCCGTCTCCGTTAGCGGCTTAGGGCGCACTGCATTCGCGGATCGCCAGGATGCCGACGGTGCATTCAGCAGCGACGTTTTCGACGGCGTTTTCGCGTTGATCGACTACGGTGCCGGTCTGGTCGCGCGCATCACCGCCGATAGCACGACAAGCATGAACCAAACGACGATCGGTCTGCATGGTGGCGACATGAGCGTCGTCGCCAGCGGCGAGTTCCTCATCGACATGCGACTGTATTCCGTCGAGCCTGACGAACAAAGTGAATTCGAGCTCTCCCCGTTACGCTACGCAAAATACGCTTCGGTCGCGCCGAACCTGCCGCCGTTCTTGGCGTTACTCGATGACTTCGCGGAGCGCATTGCGACCGGCGGAGGCAACGCGCCAACCTTCGCCGACGGCTTAGCGGTACAGCGCGTGCTCGAAGCGATCGGCTACCACGCTAATTAGTTCGTAGCGCGTCGTTCCGTTTAAAGACTGCGGCGAAGTTCGGTAATTGCCACGCCATTAGCGGTCGCCGACGGCAACATCGCCCGCCTCAGCGGAAGGCGCGAAGTGCCTCCCCTAACCGGCAGGAAGAAAAAGCAAAGCCAGGCTATATAGGTGACCCACACAACTGAGCTTGATGTTCCTGCATCTATGCAGGGGAGTATACCAGTAAGTAAATTAGTCGATCGAGGTGGCTGGTTTCGAGTTTCTGTACTTCGGATCGCGCTCTCGATCGTGGGCGCTGTTATGGTAGTAGGTGCTGTCGGTTGCTCCGGCGCTACTCCATCGCTAATGACGTCGTCGCTGCCGAGCACGCAATCTGGGTCTCGTCACCCGCAGTTCGTGGTTCAAGGACCGAACACTATTGGCGATTATCTGGGCGCACAGGTAAACACGTCGGGGTCCACCGATCCGAACCAGATGGAGGCAGATACCATAGCACTGGAAAAGACCGTCTTTGGTGCGTCAGGGAAGCATTTTGCCCTTCACATGCATTACCGCGATTGGAAAGCATGCTGACGATCGGTACCGACCCTGGTATCCTTGCCGATATAAATCCGGGTCGCGTCCCGGTAATCTCGTGGAATTGCGGCGATGACGCGGGCGTCAACATGATTCCGGTTCCACTTAATTTAGTTCAGATTGCATATGGACAGGCCGACAACGAGTTGGCGACGATAAAAGCTCAGCTCGCAACGCTGGTTTATCCCGGGACACGGAATCCGTATCCTGTCATGTTGCGGTATTTCTGCGAGTTCAACATCAACGCCGGTCAAACGTCGCCTTATGCCAACGGCACCCTAGGCGTTAACAATAACGCCGGCTGCTTTGTGACGCCGGGAGACGTAACTTTTGCACCACAAGAACCTAAGGCTCCTGGTCTTACGAAACAATTTATCGACGCATGGGTCTACATCCATAATTACCTAAATAGCCCGGCCCAGCAGCTAACATATGTTTGGAACCCGAGCGTTGTCGATGCTAGTCCAGAGTACGGCTCCGGCAAAGTGGTTGACCCGCTCGCCTATTACCCCGGAAGCAATTACGTGGACTGGATCGGCGTCGATGGCTATCAACGACTTGACGCGACTGGTCAACAACCCGTAACATTCAGCGCTCTTTTCTCACCATGGTACAGCACGTATTCGACGTACAACAAGCCGATGATGATTGGTGAAACCGCAGGCTGCCAGATCTACTCAAGTCCGCCGTATAACGCTGACCAAGTGTCGTGGATTCAGACACTGGAGACCTCGCTCAAACAGAGGGTACCCCCGCCTGGAAACAGCTGGGGTCAGGTTCGTGCCCTCATGTACTTCGACGCACCTGGCGGATATTCAATTAAGGGTCAAGCATGTGATTGGCGCCTTAATCCAGCGCAGAAGCCAGGCGATTCAATCAGTGGACTTACCGCGTTCGCAAACCTTGCTAACGACAGCTTCTTTTCGCCTAAGATTTCTGCACCATAATCGAGGCTGGTTAGCGGCATGGTTTTTTATAGCTTCAAACGAACTGGGTTCATCTTTCTTGCCGTAACGTTTCTTTCTGGTTGCGCATCGATGGCAACTCAGGAGCCAACGACAAACGCAGTATATTCTCCCCGCTCCTTTGCCGCGTCGGCGCCATCGGAAAGCTCGGGGTCGCGCCTTTTTGTTACCGAATATCATCACGATCAGACAGAGATATTCAACGCCCAGAACCAGCAGATCGGAGCTTTTAAGGCCTCGGCCGGCTTGATCGCCCTCGATGCTCAAGGGGATTTTTATGACGTTAACCCGGGCGTATCGAATGAACTTTTGATTTTCACTCCCCCATACCATAGTCCCCCGAATCGAATTAGTTCTGGAGACAATTATAGCTGGGGTGTCGCTGTCGATGAACGTACGGGAGTCTTCGCCGTAGTCGCTATTTACGCGGGCGGCGGACCAGGGCCGACGACGGTTGAATTTTTCAAACACGGAGCGACTGTTCCATGTGCCACCGTAAAAACCAACGCTGGTCAACTTGGCACTAGTGCCGCATTTGACCGTGAAGGAACGCTCTTCTTGCAAGACGCTGAGAACAGCGGTTATGAAGGGATTGCCTCAATAGGCGGCGAGTGCAATGCCACCACTGTAACGGTAAACTCGCTGCAACCTTCAAACATTTACCCCAGAGCTCCGTTTACTTTTAACTCTGACGACAATCTTGTTTTTCAAGACCAATACACGCGCCATGTTCTTACGTATGCGCATCCGAAGAACGGTGCATTTGCGCTTCCGATAAGCACGACGATCCTCAGTCTTCCGTCTCCAGCGTTTCAAGCAGTTGTCTATCTCGCGTGTTTGGCGAGCGACGGAGCACATCTATGGGCAACTGATTACTCGAATCCACAGATTCTTCTCGAATTTCGCTATCCACAAGGTGGTACGCCAATCGCCAAATTCAGCGTAGCCGATGCACTTTTTTGCGCCGTG
Source organism: Candidatus Velthaea sp. (assembly GCA_965214335.1). Lineage (GTDB taxonomy): Bacteria > Vulcanimicrobiota > Vulcanimicrobiia > Vulcanimicrobiales > Vulcanimicrobiaceae > Velthaea. The sequence continues at coordinate 248,802 of CBDCBO010000003.1, forward strand.
TCGCCACCGCTGATACCGTAGCGCTTCCATGCATTTACCGATACGCCGCCTTACCAGGTTGCGTAAATGGTTATCTTCAAGCTCGGCGCGCGGAACGTTTGCTTTGGTGAGCGCATACTATCTTGTATGTAGCGACCTGGATTAGGCTGAATCAGCGACGCGCTGTCGGCTGGCGCCAGCGCACAGGTCGGCATCGTGGTATTATGCGCACGGCAACCGCGTCGTACAATTCTGCCGCATCTGATCAATCACGCTTAGTGGTATGCGGGCCGGCCGGCAGTTCTCGTGAGCGGCTCAGACCGAACCGCCTTCGCGGATCGCCGGGCGGCGGGCGTGCCTTCCTTAGCGATGCTTTAACACTGGGCCGCCAGCTGCTAACAAACAAATTAGGTCCGTGCCGTTGCGACGGCTCGCGCCATGCGGGCAAGTCTTTCGGCAAGTACGTCGTGGGGCCGTACCGAAGTTGAGGCGCGCGAATCCACGTCCGGGCACGCCGAAGTCCGGGCCGCTCGCCAATGCTACATTCCCAAAGTCGATGAATGTTCGAGCCGGATCGGCACCAAACGATAGCGCCCGGCAATCGAGCAATGCAAGATAAGTCGCATCCGAAATGCGGTAATCGATCTGCGGCAGTTGATCCCCGAACAACGATGCCAGCACGTGCCGGTTTGCATCTAATACGGCCAGTGTCGCTTGAAGCCACTCCGCGCCGAGTTCGTACGCCGCCGTCGTCGCGATTACACCAAGGTGGCCGATCCGATCGCGCATGTCGTCCGGCAGGCTCGTTCGCCGTTAGCGATGCCGGCGGCCAGCGAGCCGCGGCGACTTACAGGGCACCGCCAACTCAACGGCTACAACCCCGAAGCATTTTCCGCATAGTTCTCGAGCGCATCGCCGATCATCCGATCAATCGTATCAACGAGTTGCGGGCCTGAAATCTTCTCCCGACGCACGCCACTACACTCACCGGCGCCAACGCGGCACCCGTACTTTCGACGTAAACTCTTGGCGATCCAAGGCGCGAGATGCGCTCACTGACAAAGCGCCTTCAAGATATGATAAGATAATGGCGTTCTCGACCCGTGCGTCTGCAGCACCAGCAAGCACCTCGTATCGACTTGCAAAGATCGTTACGAGCATGGGCTGGCCGCGTAAACGAACGGATTGCGATCGAGAATAGCAGGGCCGTGATGGGCGTAAACCAGATGCCCGCGGAAGTCCGGTTCGATACGCTGGCCGCGACACTTCACGACATCAAAAGAGATATATGCGAGCTATTCATGCGGTCGCTGGGATCATCGGCCTTCACCTTCTCACGGCCACATTGCCGGGCGGGGCGAACCCGAACATTACAGGGGCCTCCGGTGCCCGAATGCCCGAGGCGTACCCTAGGGCGACAAGGGCCGAGGGAAGGCGACCGAGCTCTAATTCTAATTACAAAGTGCTTCACAGCTTTCACGGTTCAGATGGCAGTTCGCCTGAAGCTCCACTCCTCAACATTAACGGCATTCTCTACGGCACAACCCGTCTCGGGGGCGACCGCATTTACCCTCGCTGTCGCGCCGGCGGCTGCGGAGTGGTCTTCGCAATTACGCCTGCCGGGATCGAAACCGTGCTCTATGCCTTTAAGGGCGGTTCGGGTGATGGCAAACAACCGTACGCGGGCCTTACCAACGTCAATGGCAAGCTCTACGGTGCAACCTATTTCGGGGCCGTGATCGGTAACGGCTGTCAGTCCGGCTGCGGAACTTTCTTCGCGATGCCTTCCGGGACCGAAACAGTGCTCCATCGTTTTAGCGGTTCGGATGGCGTACACCCGATGGCGGGCCTCTTCGACGTTAATGGCACGCTCTACGGTACCACCTACTCCGGGGGCGCCGGGGGCGGAACGGTCTTCGCGATCACGCTTTCCGGGACCGAAACCGTGCTCCATAGTTTCCGCGGTTCGGATGGCGATTCCCCGTCCGGGAGCCTCATCGACGTTAAGGGCACGCTTTACGGTACTACTACGTGGGGGGGCGCGAACAATGGCGGAACGGTCTTCGCGATCACGCCTTCGGGGACCGAAACCGTGCTCCATAATTTCGGCGGTCCGGGGGATGGCGTAAACCCGGAAGCACAACTCATCGACGTTAATGGCACGCTCTACGGTACCACCTACTTCGGGGGCGCGAACCGCGGCGGAACGGTCTTCTCGATTACGCCTTCCGGGACCGAAACCGTGCTCTATAGGTTTAAGGGCGGTTCCGATGGCGCAAACCCGATTGCGGGCCTCGTCGACGTTAATGGCACGCTCTACGGTACCACCTACTTCGGGGGCGCGAACGGCGGCGGAACGGTCTTCGCGATCACGCCTTCCGGGATCGAAACCGTGCTCCATACGTTCGGATTGGGTTCGGGGGATGGCTCATTCCCGCAGGCGGGCCTCATCGCTGTTAATGGCACGCTTTACGGTACCACCTTTACCGGGGGCGCACAGGGCCTCGGAACGGTCTTCTCACTAACGCCGACGCCCTGAAACTGAGAAGCTGAAGGCACCGCGGAAACGGTCTCCAGAAGACGCTTACGATACATCGGCGGCATGATGACAACGCCGTCGCCGACGTCCGTTAGCGGAGAAACAGAGGCGAGCCATGGTCTCATCGAAATGGCCAGCGCGATGAGCATGCCTTAGCTCTTCGCCGAAGCGTCCCGGCCTTCCAGGTCGCGCGGTTGGCGGCGTTTGCGCACGCGGTTTCCATATGGTACGTGACCGGCCGGCGGCGGACCGCCGACATCGCCGTACATCGCCGGATTTACGCCGGTAATCGTCGGCGAGAGTTGCGCGGCATTGTCGATCACCCAGCGTTGCAGTGTATTGAGGATCGGCACGAGCGAGCGACCCGCTTCGGTCAGCGCGTATTCAACGCGCGGCGGTATTTCGGCGTGTACCGTGCGCACAACAAGGCCGTCGGCTTCCAAGCTTCGCAGCTGACGGACCATCACTTTAGGAGCGATGCCTTCGAGTGCGTGCAGCAGTTCGTTGAAGCGCCACGTGCGGTATTGCAGCGCGATGATGATCAGAATCTTCCATTTGTCCGCCAAAGCGGCCACAGCCCGATTAATCGGGCAGCTCAACTTCGTTTCGTAACTCATTCGGATCCAGCCATGCGATCAGGTGACAAATTGGTAAGTACTATCTTTTGGGCTGTCACAGCCTTATTATACGCGTGTGGATATCGAACCGCAAGCGACGCGAGGACCCCAGCGACTCCCAACCTTTTTCATCCCGCATGGGGGTGGCCCGTGCTTCTTCATGCCGGGGCCGATGGCGCGCCCCTGGGATCCCCTCGCGCGGTTTCTGCGCGACGTGCAGTCGACGTTGCCGACCGCACCTACGGCGATCGTCGTCGTCTCGGCGCACTGGGAAGAGCGGCAGCCGACGGTCACGAGCCGCCTCGATCCCCCGCTGATCTTTGATTATTACGGCTTTCCGCCCGAAACGTACGCCTTAAGGTACGACGTTCCGGGATCACCGCCGCTCGCGCATCGCGTGACCGAACTGCTCGCAGCTGCCGGCATTCCCGCCGGTACCGATGCGACGCGCGGTCTCGATCACGGCGTGTTCATTCCGTTTATGCTGCTTGCATCCGAAGCTAAAATTCCGATCGTCGAACTGTCACTCGTCGCGGGGCTCGACTCGGCGCAGCACCTTGAAATCGGCAAAGCGCTGGCACCACTGCGCGACGAGGGCGTTCTCATCGTCGGTAGCGGCATGAGTTACCACAATATGCGCGGCTTCTCGTTTGACTCGTCATCGGAAGCCATCGGCTCGCAGCGCTTTGATACGTGGCTTTCGCAGACCGCGCTAGCCGAGCCCCACGCGCGAACTACGGGTCTGCGGCATTGGCAGAACGCTCCCGACGCGCGCCTCGCTCACCCGCGCGAAGAACATTTGCTACCGCTGATGGTTGCGGCGGGCGCGGCCGCTGGCGATCGCGGCACGCATGTTTTCCACGATCGCATCGTCGGCGCGATGATCTCCGCCTACCGCTTCGGCTAATCGTCGCCCGCGCTATCTCCTACCTTATCCGCTCTTCACTTGCATGAGGTTTATCTTGAAAAGCAATAACCGTGCCGTAACAGTCGCGACCTGGGTCATCGCCGTCCTTCTGTGCCTCGCGTTTCTGGGCGCCGGCGCCGCGAAATTAACCAGCCAGCCGATGATGCAGCAAGAATTCGCCGGCTTCGGCTATCCGCTTTGGTTCATGTTTGTCACCGGCTTGATTGAGATTGCGGGTGCCGTGCTCGTGGTCATTCCGCGCACGTCGCGGATCGGCGCCGGGCTGCTGATCTGCGTTATGGTTGGTGCGATTTTCTCGCACGTTTCGCATGGCCAAGCCGCCATGATCGGCGCACCGGTCGTTCTGCTGGTGCTAGCGATTGTCGAGTTTCAACTACGCGGCGGCTTCGCGACGCCGCTCGTTCCCGCCGCCCGCGCTTCGTCGACGCGCTAAGCAACATTCCGCTGAGGGATTGGCCCATCGCCACTTCCCTCCAGTCGGCTCGGACCAAAGAAAAGTATATTTGCGTGCAGCTCTATCTGCGCTGCCGGCTCTGTAGACCGGTATGGTAAGTCGCCTTGGTATTGTTCCCGCCAGTTAGCACCGATTCCGTCCAGACACTTGGTGTGACCGTCGCACGAGTACGGAAAAATCCATGAGCTGCAGCCACAAAACTGAACCGCATGACTGGGCCGATCCAAGAACTTTGCGACCGATGTGCAATTGTGAAGATTGACGGAATAAGCGGCTCAACAAAACCGCCAATGACGCTCTTCGTTAAACCGGGGTGTTTCTGTCGGTCGAAGACCGGTGGGCCACACCGGTCATCCGATGCGAGGCGTCCGAACATCACGGCGCATCAGCTCCCACCCGGCGTGCGTCGCGACCACCGAGCCATTCCCCTAATGCGGAATTAGTTGTTTGTAAATCGTGCCGTAGCCGTAGATGTTCCGATTTCCCGATACTTGTGTCGTGCCGTACAACTGGTTATTGAGCTTTATGACGCCACTATTTCGGCCGTAACCACCCTGGTGATCGTTCAGTTCGAACTGATGGATAACCGTATCGGGTCCGCCGGCGAGGGGAATACTGTAGAGCGTCCCAACGCCATACAGACCGTCGCGATTGGTCGTGCCGTATAAGGTCGTGCCGATCGGAAGCACCGATGCCTCGGGATCGGCACCGTCGGGGCCACCCGCGAACGAATACAGCAGAGTATCGGAACCGCCGGTGACCGGTATACTGTAGACGGTTCCATTGCCCGACATTCCACCGCTCGTCGTCGTGCCGTACAGGTTGGATCCAATATTCAAGAGTCGTCCGTAGCTGTCGGGGTTTGCTCCGTCGGTCGGCGCGCCGAGAAAAGAATACGTCATCGTTTCGGGACCACCGGCGATCGGAACGCCGAACACGGAGCCGAGGTTCGCCGCGCCGCCCGTCGTCGTCGTTCCGTAAAGCGTGGACCCGATAATCTCGACGCCGCCGGTGGGCGCGGCTCCATCGGGCGAACCAGTGAACGAATACAGAACGACATCCGAACCACCGATCACCGGAACGCTAAAAACCGTTCCCTCGTTTGCAACGGTGCCGCCGCTGTACGTGGTACCGTAGAGATTCCCGTTCTGCTCGATGAGTGGACCTTCGGGATTGCAGCCGTCGCTGCCGCACTTGAAGGAGTAGAGGTCGGTCAGCGGGCCGCCCGTCGTTGCGATGCTAAAAACGGTTCCATCGCCATACGCCCCGCCGTGCTCTGTTGCACCGTATATCGTTGAACCGATTACGATCGGATGCCCGAGCGGATTACAGCCATCGGTGCCGGTGAAGAGATGCAAGAACTTTACGGTGAACGACGTGAAGTTTTGGTTCGGTATGAGCTCGTAGACCGAGCCGCATTCCGTCGATCTCCGCAAATCCGGAATTGTCTGCAAATCCGGACCGCCGAAGCCGACGGTCGTGCCGTAGAAGACGCCGTTCACGTACTGCACATCAGAAAACGGGTTGCCACCGCCCGATGATTGGTTGGTGAAACGATAGATCGTCGTAAACGGGTTGCTCGGCGCAGAGACAGCACCGCCGCGGACGGCCTCGGCGACGGCGCGGGTAGGCGCCGTTGCGCTAAGGACATTGCCTCCGCCAGAACAACTCGAGACGGGAATGATTTCGACGCTCGGCGGGATCGGCAAACTACACGACGGCCCCACGGCGCTCGGCATATCTCATTACGTGCACGTTGCTTGTTCAATAGGTTTAGGATGTTTAGGATATTTTAATCGCCCGTTATGGCGCTTGACGACGATGCGTTCCAAGGCACTGGCGAAAGCCCTCATCCGCGTGATCGCTTCTACGGTCAAGGGCGCGTCGGCATTACCGTCAGTCTTTAGCTTCGTGCCTAGCTCAATGGCGAAGCGGTGCGAAGTATTTAAAAGAACTCGCGAACATCACCGAAACTGCCGCTATCGCGCGCTTACCAACATAATCGATGCGAACAGCGTCGAGCAACGCTAACCAGCAGCTCCCGCAACGGCGCTGGTGCGTTCCATATGGCGCCAGAGCAAACTTAGCGCGGCCGTCGTTGCCCGAGTGCGGATGTCAGAGCGCGTCCCGGGAAACGTCAGCCGGACAGCCTCCGCTCCATCGGCTGTCGCCAGGCCGAACCAGACTAAACCCACGGGCTTCTCCGGCGTTCCGCCGTCGGGACCGGCTACGCCGGTGGTCGAAATTGCTAGGTCGACCCCTAAGCGCCGGCGCGCACCTTGGGCCATCGCGAGCGCCGTTTCTTCGCTGACGGCACCGACCGCGGCGAGCGTCGCTTCGGGCACGTCGAGCAGACTTATCTTCACCTCGTTCGCGTACGCCACGACGCCACCGCGAAAGACTCGCGACGCTCCGGCAACGCCGACGAGCGCGTCGGCGATCGCCCCGCCCGTGCACGATTCGGCGGTTCCCAGCGTATGCGCGCGGCGTGCAAGTTCTTCGATGATCGCGCTCTCTAGCGTCGTCGCGTCGTCGCCGAAATAGCCGCTGCCGATGCGCTCGCGTAGCTCCGCGGCAAGCGGTGCCAGCATCGCTTCAGCATCGTCGGTGTCGGCGGCTTTGGCCATGATCTTCACGTCGACCCGGCCGTTATGCGCGAGTACGGCGATCTTGGGATTTTCCAGCGACCGGAACAGGTCTTCGATGCGTCGATCGAGTTCCGACTCCGATATCCCGACGGTATGCAAGGTGCGCGTATAAATAGCGCCGCGCACGCCGAAGCGCTGCGTCAACCACGGAATGAGCCGTTCGGCCAGCATCGGCTTCATCTCGCGCGGCACGCCCGGCATCGAGGCGACGAACTTCCCGTCGGCCCGCAGCGCGACGAAGCCCGGCGCGGTGCCGTGCGGGTTGTCCAACACAACGCTGCCTTGAGGCAACATCGCTTGGCGCGAATTGTTGCCCGTCATCACGCGCCCCATGGCGGCGAAGCGCGCTTCGATGGCGCGCAGCGACGGTTCGTGCAGCGCTAACTCGCGGCCGACGGCTCGGCCGACGGCGTCCTTGGTGAGATCGTCGACGGTTGGGCCCAAACCACCAGTCGTGATCACGCCATCGGCACGCTCGAGCGCGCCGGCCAGCATCAGGGCGAGCCGGTCGGTGTTGTCGCCCACGGAGTGTTTGGCAAAGACGTCGATGCCGGCATCGGCCAGCCGGCGGGCGATGTATGGCGCGTTCGTATCGACGAGATGACCGAGTAATATCTCGGTGCCGATGGTAACGATCTCCACAGATGCCATAGCCGCTCCATCCCGCGGCCGTTACGCCGGCCCCTCCATATTGGCTCGGTGCTCGGGCCGCCAACGAACCACATCGCCGGCTCTCACAACGGCGCCAAAACCCGCGACGCCGCGTACTATACTTTTGTCCTTTTGTGGTATAACTGAAAATATGAATACGCTTAATCGCCGCCTGCTCAACGCCGGATTCATGCTCGCTGCGGTGCTCGCACCGACGGCTGTCCTGGCCCAAGACGCCACGGCAGCAGTGATGGACAACTCGTCGGGCTGGATCGGCGGGCTCGTCGTCTGGTTACTAGCCGTCGGCGGATTGATTTCCGTCGGCGTCATGATTACCGTCGATAAGCGCGCCCAAGCCGCCCGTATCGTTACCCGCCGCTAATCGGCCGCTGATACCGGCGTCGATCGCGGCGCCGGTAGCAGCTTTACTGTTGGTTGAGCCGATGCGCGAGGCGGAGTCTGGTTGCTCGAGAACCGCCGGACCAAGGCCGCGCAGTTCGTCGCGGAACCACGCCGGATACGTTAACCGGATTTCCACATCGAAGCCGTCGGCTGCCCGCGTCATCACTGCTCGCCGCTCGGCCGACCCGGCGAAGTTCGCCCGCGCCCGGCGGCGCTGATTCGCAAAGCATTCGAGGAAGCGTGCGAACGTGTCGTCGAGCGCGTCCTGCAATACCGCTCGTAATTTACCGCCGACCCGGGGAGCGACGCCGCCGGTGGAAATCGCAATGCGCGCCCGACCCGACTTGACGATCGCCGTCATCGCAACGAAGCCATACTTGGGCTGATCGATCGCGCACAACAGGAACTTGTGCTCGTCGGCGAGCAGCCGCAGCCGCGCGGCGAGCGGCTCTTCTTGCGGTGTCGAAATGACGAAATACGCATCGCTCACGTCAGCGTCGCGCAAATTGGCATAGTCGCGGATCCACACCACGTCGGCGCCGACTTCACGCAGCGCTTCGTCCTTTTCGATGGCCTCCTTGTCGTCGGCCGCCCCGATGACGACGCACTTGCGCCCGACTAAATTGAGGCTGACCGGAAAGAACGCCGGCGGCAAAACTTCGGGACCGACTTTGGCTGCAATCATTTAATAATCCACCGGGCGTAGATAAAATTCGTTGATCGCGGTGCCGGAAACGAGCGCCGTTGTCGGCAGGTGGCGTTTCCAGTGGGTGCTGTCGACCCGCTTGCGTACTAAGCGAACCTCCGCCTCACCGAAGCCGCGCGCCGTAATGGTCGCGTCTCGATAGCCGGCCAGAATCAAATTGAGAATCTGATCGGCGCGCGCGTAGGTTATTCCGAGATCGGACTCATCGGTCTGATTCGCTTCGAGATCGGCGCTGGGCGCCTTATCGATCACGCGAACGGGCACGCCCAAATAGCGCGCGAGCGCCCACACCTGGGTTTTGAACAGATCGCCGATCGGATTGACCGGCGGCGTATCGTCGGCATGCCAGGTGAAGTAGCCCATCAGGCGTTCGGTTTTATTTCCCGTCCCCACCGGCAGCGCTCCGAGCCGCGCACTCTGGTCGAACAGCGTCAGCATCCGCATCCGCGCCATCACGTTGCCTTTGCGCCGCGCGTCGGCGTCGGCGGCCTGCCGCAGATAGCCGTCCACCGCGTCGCTAATGTCGATGGTCTGGGCGTTGATGCCCAACGCCTCGATCACGAGTTGCGCATCGTGCAAACTGTCCGCGCTCGACGTCCGGTACGGCATCCGGACCGCGTAGACGTTTTCGGGTCCGAGCGCCCGCGCGCACAGGTACGCCACCACCGCCGAATCGATACCGCCGCTCAAGCCCAGCACCGCGCGGCCGATCTTGCGGCGCTCGCGCAATTCGTCACGCAAGAACGCTTCGAGCCACTGCGCCGCCATCGCGCCGTCGATCGCGAGCGGGGCGATGGGATCGGCGATCGCGGCTTCGATTACCGGCAGCATCGGCTAGACCGCCGTCGGGCGTTGCGGCAGCGGAATCTCCGGATCGAACCACAGGTCGGGCAGTACGCCGGCCAGATCGCCCAAGAGCGGCAACGTCGCGCGCGCAACCTCGAACTCCGCCGGATCGAGGCTCGCCCGTAACAGACAGGCATCGATCGCCGGCGCCTGCACGACGACGGCACCGCTGGGCGCGATGACGCACGACGAGCCGGCCATCCCTTTTCCGCCCTCAAATCCGGTAAGCCCCGCATACACGATATAGACGCCGTGTTCCGATGCGTACGCGCGTAAGATCGAGCGCCAGCGCGCCACGCTCTCGAGCTCGCCGTTACCGGCTAGACCGCGCCCGGGCGATGCGCTGGGGACGAACAACACCCGCGCTCCCTTGAGCGCCGCCACGGTCGGCATGATGCTGTGCCAGGCATCTTCACAAATGAGAATCGCGGCCGGCCCGAAAGCCGACGCGAACACGCCCAGCTGCCGCCCGCGTGACAGGAAGCGCTCTTCATCGAACACACCGTAGGTCGGCAAGAACATCTTACGATGCACGTGCACGATCCGCGGTCCGGCCGGCGCCAGCGTCACATACAGCGCGCTATTGTAGAACGTGCCGCCGTCGTTTTCGAAGAACCCGCACACCACGTCGACGGGCCGCGCGGCGCCCGGGCCGGCGACGGTCCACGCCGCATGCAATGTCTGCGCGAACATGGCTGCCGTCATCGCCAGTTCGTACACCGCGCCTTCGAGAAAATAGCCGGTCAGGCAAGCTTCCGGCAGAACGATGATGTCCGGCGCGCCGGCTGTGGCAAGTTGCGCGAAGATGCCGTGCAAGGCGGCGATGTTCGCCGCGAGGTCGCCTTTGATCGGTTTGAATTGAACGACCGCCACCGACGTCGCCGGTGCCGCGGGTTCGCGTTGCGTCATCGTGCGACCGCGAGCGGCGCTGCAGCCGCGATCGTTTCGGCTAATTCTTCGGCCGGGTACGTCAGAATTTCGGCCATCGTGGGGTGCAAATGCGGAACCTTCAGATAGTCGAAGACCGTCGCGCCGAAGGCCATCGCCGTCAGCGGCACATGAATGAGATCCGACGCATTCGCGCCGACGATCGCAACGCCCAAAATTTTGCCGTCGAGCGGCGATGCGAGCATCTTCACGAATCCCTTCGTCTTGCCGATGGATATGGCTTTGCCCAGATCGCTGAACGGATACGCCGCTTTCACGTACGCAACGCCGGCCGTTTGCAACTCTTTCTCGGTATCGCCGGCGATCCCGACTTGCGGATCGGAAAACACCGTATGAGCTTTGGTTAGCGAATAATCGATCCGCTCGTCGGTGCCGTTAATCGCGTTACGCGCGGCGATTTCGCCCTGCTGGATGGCCACGTGTACGAGCAAGAATTGGCCGGTGACGTCGCCGACGGCGAAGATCTTACGATTCGAGGTGCGCAAGGTTTGATCGATCTCGATGCCGCGTATGGCGTGGGCGCGAACGCCGGCGACGTCGAGGCCCAGACCGGCGATGTTCGGGAGCCGTCCGAGCGCATAAAAAATCTCGTCGGCGGCAACCTCGGCCTCGACGCCGTCGCGCACGAAATGGACCACTTTTTGGCCGTCGTCACGCACGCTCACCCGCAGGACTTGCGCGCGCGTCTCGATCCGCAGACCGTCTTCGCGCAAATACTCCGTGAGCGCTTCGCCGACGTCGGCGTCCTCACTCGACAGCAACTGCGTGCCGCGAATCACGATCGTTACGGCGGTTCCGGTGCGCGCGAAAAATTGACCGAGTTCCGTCGACACGTACCCGCCGCCGAGAATGATCATCGAACGCGGCGGCTGGGCGAGTTCGAGTGCCGCATCGCTATCGATGAAGCCGGCCTCCGCTAAGCCCGGCGTCGCCGGCGGAGCGACAACCGAACCGGTTCCAATGACGAACGCTCCACCTTCGAGCACGGTGTCACCGACGCGTAACGCGGTCGGCGATTCGAAGTGCGCGTCCCCCATGAACACCGGGAACGTATCGATGCCGGCTTTGCGGTAGTCGGCGAAGCCCGCGATGATCTCGCGCTTACGCTCCATCACGAACGGAAAGTCGACCGCCGCGCGCGTTGCACGCACGCCGAGCTCATGGGCGTGGTCGATTTCGTACGCCGCATCGCCGGTTGCGATGAGCGTTTTCGAGGGCATGCAGCCGCGCAGGATGCACAAGCCGCCGAGCGGTCCGCGATCGACGATGGCTACCGATGCGCCGAGGGCGCGCGCCGTCCGCGCCGCGGCATAGCCGCCCGAACCCGCGCCGACGACGATCAGATCGAATGTGGTTGCCATTGAATGTCTCGCGCGCTCCGCTTGGGTTAGGAGCGTCGACGAAACGGCTTGGCTCCCAATCGATGAACACTTTCGATGAACCGCACGGTTCCGGTCGAACTGTGGATGAGAATCGAATGCGTCCGGGCGTGGTTGCCGGTGAACCGCACACCGCGCACGAGATCGCCGTCGGTAATTCCGGTCGCCACAAATACGATCTGTTCGCCGCTCGCCAGATCGTCGAGGGTCAACACCCGGTCCAGGTCGCCGAAACCCATCGCCGTGGCGCGCTCGGCTTCCGCGGTGCTGCGTGGTTTGAGCCGGCCCATGAAGCCGCCGCCTAGACACTTGAGCGCCGCCGCGGCCAGCACGCCTTCGGGCGCACCGCCGGTGCCCATCGAAACGTGGATCCCGGTGCTCTCGATACACGTGGCGATGGCCGCGTCGACGTCGCCGTCGGAGATGAGCTTGATCCGTGCGCCGGCCTCGCGGCAGGCCCGGATCAAGTCGGTGTGCCGCTCGCGTTCGAGGATGACGACGGTCACATCGTTGACCGGTCGCTCGAGCGCATTAGCCACCGCTTCGAGGTTATCTTTGACCGACGCATCGATGTGAACGTAGGGCGCGGCTTTTGGACCGACCGCAAGCTTCTGCATGTACGAATCCGGCGCGTGCAACAGTCCGCCGCGCTCCGAAAGCGCCATGACGGCGATCGAATTGGGCAACCCGTTGGCGACGAGATTGGTACCCTCGACCGGGTCCACGGCAATATCGACGGCAAAACCGCCTTGACCGAGTTCTTCGCCGATAAAGAGCATCGGCGCTTCGTCGCGCTCCCCTTCGCCGATAACGATCCGGCCCGCGATCTCCATGTCGTTGAGGGCGTCGCGCATCTGCTCGACCGCCGCGCCGTCAGCGATATTTCGTTCGCCGCGACCCATCCAGCGCGACGCGGCGAGTGCCGCGGCTTCGGTCACGCGAACAAAATCAAGGGTATCGACGGGGGACCGGCTCTTGGACATGACTGGACAAGATAAAGCTCCGGCCGGCGAACCCCTGCCGCCGTGCGTCTGCGCCGCACGGCAATAGCAGGCGTTCGGGGTGGACGAAACCAACACGAACGTCGTGAATACCGCTACCTTCGGCGGGCGGCTCCGGTTACGTCCGGCCGCTCTCCTTGCGGCGGCCGGGTTGCCGGCACTCGTGACGGTCGCCGCCGCCGGGATCACAACGGGCTTCTTCGCTTGGTACGCGCTTATCTCGCATGCGCGTCACGGCGGAGTGTTTCTCGAGTCGAGCTTCTTAGCGTTGCTGACCGGCGGCGCTGCGGGAGCGCTGGGCGTCTGGCACCTCTATGCGCGCTACCTCGCGCGACGCAGCGACGTCGCGTATCCGACGGCACTGCGCTATGACGCCTTATCATGGGCCGCGCTACTGATTATGTGGGCCGGACTGTTGGCGCCATTCGGCGCCAATGCCACCGGCCGGGCGGTGGCGGTCGCCTTCGGCGGTTTCGCTCTCGTCAAACTGGTGGTCGCGGCCTATTTCAACCGCACCGTGCGCGACGTTGCGATCACCTTCGTGGTAACGCGCATTCCCATCATCGTCATTGCGGAAATTGCGTCGATCGTCGTCGGTCAACGGCCGGGCATTCACTTTGCCGCCTCAACGAATCCGGCGCTCGCCGTCTGGGGCCGCTGGGATGCCGAACACTATCTCAACGTCGCGACCAACGGTTATTCGGGGACCGAGATGGCCTTCTTTCCGTTGTATCCGCTGCTCATTCGCGGTATCGGCGTGCTGACCGGAAATCACCTTGTCGCCGGCTTGCTCATTTCCAATATCGCCAGCTTCTTCGGCCTGCTCTTCTTTTACAAACTCGTCGAGCATCAGTACGACCGCACCGTTGCCCATCGCGCCACATTTTATATTTCCATTTTTCCAACTGCGGTATTTTTCTCAGCGGTGTATAGCGAGTCGCTCTTCTTCGCGTTGACGGTTAGCTCGTTTTACTATATTCGCGAACGGCGCTGGGTGACGGCCGGCATCCTCGGTGCCTTCGCTTCACTGACGCGTGTGGAAGGCGTCCTGCTGGCGGTGCCGTTTCTCATCGAATGGCTGACGGTCGTTTTCAGTTCGGGCGCGGCGCCGGCGGCAGCACTCAAGGCGCTCGTTGCCCGGCCGGTCAGCGGGCTGCTGCGGCCGGTCGCGGGTTTAGCGCTTGTGCCGCTGGGTCTGGCGGCTTACATGGCCTATCTGTGGGTGCTGCGCGGCGATCCGCTCTACTTCTCCCACGTTCAGGCGCATTGGGGCCGGCATCTCGCCTTTCCGTGGGAGAGTGTCGCGCATTCATTCAAGCTCATCGCCCAAGCGCGTGGTGCGCAGACCGTCGCCAATAGCGCGCTCGAGATTGCGTTTACGGCGCTGATGCTCGGGGTGCTCGTCGCGGGGGCCTGGCGGCTGCGCCCGTCCTACTCGGTCTACATGGCGCTCTCGATTCTCATTCCGATGTCGACGTCGAGCCTGATGAGCATGCCGCGCTTCGCGCTCGTACTATTCCCGATGTTTGTCATGTTTGCGTTATGGGGTGCGCGGGCCAGCGTCAATAATGCCGTCGTGGCTTTTTCGCTGTCGATACTTGGATTGTACACCGTGTTGTTCGCGAATTGGTATTGGGTGGCATGAGCTCGCAAACGCTTTCAGATGCGGCCGGGGCGCCGGTCAAGCAGAAACACCGCGGACTGCGCCAGTTCGTAAAGTTCGGCATCGTCGGTGCGTCCGGCTTCGTCGTCAACCTCGTCATTTTTACGCTTTTGCAGCGGGTCGTGCCCGATCACGCCGCCAGCCCGCAATATTATTGCATTTACTCCGCCGCGTTCTTGAGCGGCGGCGTGTCGAATTACGGGCTCAACCGGATCTGGACGTTCCGCTCGAGCGCGCATCCGGGTCGCGAAGGCGCGAAGTTCATGGGCGTGTCGCTGGTGGCGCTGTGCGTCGGCTTATTCATCTCGTGGCTGGCCCAGCCTTATTTAGGCCACGGGCATAAATTGTGGTTCGTATCGACCGTCGGCGCGATCTTCGTTAATTTCTTCGTCAATAAATATTGGACGTTTCGGTCCGTCGCTTAGCGCGCCCGAGCGAACACGTCCTGTGGTGGGGAGTCATGGCGGCCGTGGTCGTCGCGGGCCTGCTCTTACGCCTGCGCGGATTCCATAATCCGATTCTCGATCATCCCGGCTGGCGCCAAGGCGATACGGCCGCGATCGCGCGCAATTTCGCGACCCTGCAATTCAACATCTTTTATCCGCAAACCGATTACGATGGCCCGCCGCCGAATTATGTCGAGCTCGAATTGCAGATCGTTCCGTTCCTCGCGGCCTGCTTATACAAACTGTTCGGCGTTCACGAAGGGTTCGGACGGTTGATTTCGATCGTGTTCGGGCTTGGGACGATTGTCGTGACCGGTGCTTTGGCTCGCCGGCTGTTTCGTTCCGCGGTCGCTGGACTTGCCGCCGCGGCAATCTACGCCGCGTTACCGGGCAGCATCTATTATTCGCGCACGTTCATGCCCGACACCACGATGGTGTTCTTCTTCACCGCCGCAATCTACGCGTGCGTGTGCTGGTTGTGGGACGAAGACGCGCGCTCGTGGCGCGGCTTTCCCGCCGCGGCACTGCTGCTGATGATGGCGTTTCTGGCCAAGCCCGTCGCCGTCGTCGCAATCGTGCCGGTCGCGTGTGCTGCCGTTGCGCGCTACGGCTGGCGCGCCACCCTGACGCGGCCGCAAACGTTCGCGCTCCTTGCCGTGGCGTTTTTGCCACTCGCGGCCTACGGAAAATTCGTGAACGCACACGCCGAATGGCATTGGGCCAGCGGCATCACCCAAAAACACGTCATTCCGCAACTGGTGCAGAGTCTGACCTCGTTCGGCGCTTTTCATACCAAACTATCGAATCTGGTGGTCGTGCTGCGCCGGCTAGTGCAAACGATGCTTGGCCCGTTCGGCCTCGCGTTGCTCGTCGCGGGTTTCGCGCTGCGCTACCGGCGGCGCGAAGGCGCACTGCTCTACGGGTGGCTGGCCGGCGCACTTGCGTATATCTACGTCGTCGTTACGGTCGAGCGCGTCGATTATTATATGTATTTGGTGTTGCCGCTGGCAGCGATCGTCGGCGGCAATCTGGTGCTGCGATTGTGGCTGGCCGTACGCGCCACCAAAGGTTGGCAGATCGCCGTCGCGGCCGGCGCACTTGCGTACATCGCGATGATCTCAGTCGACCGCCGGCTGATCGCACCGTATTACGCGTTCAGCCACGCCAACTACGTTGCGGCTCGCTCGTTGGCTGTAACATTGGAGCCCGGTCTGGTCGTCATGGCGCATTACGACCCGTCGATCCTGTACTATATCAATCGCAAAGGCTGGGAAGAGGATCCGTACATTTGGACGCCCTTCGACGAACAGAGCGCGATTCGCAAAGGCGCCCGCTATTTTATTTCCGTCGAACATGCGCGGCTCAAAGCCAACGTCGAATTATACGCCTGGCTGGCGCGGTTTCCGGTCGATGAGTCCAAACGCTGGCCGGTGTACGAAACACAGTACGCACGACAGCTGCCCCAGGCCGAAACGCGCTGGAAGGCGTTTCGGGCCGCCGAGCGGGCCGGACGCCTTAGTGCGCCGGGACACCGAGCTGGCGCAGAATAGCGTCGCCGATTTTGAGCAACGGCACGACTTTGGAAACACCGCCGAGTTCGATCGCGGCTTTCGGCATGCCGAACACGACGCAGCTTGCCTCGTCTTGCGCGATCGTATAGGCCCCGGCGTGGTGCAGTTCGAGCATCCCCGCGGCGCCGTCGCGGCCCATCCCGGTAAGGATGACGGCAATAACGTTCTTGCCGTACGTTTCAGCCGCCGAAGCGAACAGCACGTCGACTGACGGGCGGTGGCGGTTGACCGGCGGGCCGTCGCTCAACGCGGTGTAAGCGACGCTTCCCCGGCGTGAGATCAATAGATGATCCGAACCCGGCGCGATGTAGGCCTTACCTGACATCAACCGCTCGCCGGCGACCGCTTCGCACACGTCGATCTGGCACAAGCCATCGAGCCGCTGGGCGAAACTTTTGGTGAAGCCGGGTGGCATGTGCTGGGTCACCAGAATCGGTGGCGCCGTGCGCGGTATGTCGATCAGAACGTCCTTTAGCGCCTCGGTCCCACCGGTCGAGGCGCCGATGACGATGAGTGTATTGTCGGCCCGGATCGACGACGACGCCGTCGCCGTAACGTTGCGCGCAGCGTCGCTTTTGCGGACCGGCGGTTCAACGTAGCGCCGGATTCGCGCTACTGCGGCGGCTCGGATCTTGTCGGTCAGATCAGCCGCAAGTTCGAGCAACCCGTCTGTGACATCGCTATTTGGCTTGAGCACAAAGTCGAGCGCACCCAACTCGAGCGCGCGCAACGTCGTGGCCGCACCGGCACCGGTCAGCGACGACACCATGACGACCGGCGTCGGCCGCAGCCGCATTAACCGCTCCAGAAACTCCAAGCCGTTCATGCGTGGCATCTCAACGTCGAGGGTGATGACGTCGGGATCGACTTCTTTGATTTTCTCGCGTGCGGCAAACGGATCGACGGCCACGCCGACGACTTCCATATCGGGCTCGGCATTGATGATTTCGGACATCAACGTCCGGATCAATGCCGAATCGTCAACCACCACCACCCGGATTTTTTTCATGGCGCGAAGCGCACTTAGAACGAACTCCAATCCGCTTCGGGGTCACTCGGCGCCGCTAGGGCGACGGCTCCAGCCGATTGGGCGCGCGGTTTCGCGGCTCGCGGCACGCTAGGCCGCGCGGCATTCCGCTTGTGCGCAGCACTCGCTGCCGGCGTAGCCGCTTGGTGTGGTATCGCGGTCGGCCGGCGGGCGGCCTCGGCGCTCGCGTCGATTTTAAAACTGCTCACCGAGCGGACCAGTGCCTGCGCTTGCTCGTCGAGCATCGAGGCCGCCGCCGACGCTTCTTCCACCAAGGCGGCGTTTTGCTGGGTTGCCGAATCCATCTGTGTGATCGCCGTGCTCACCTGGTCGATCCCGCTACTTTGTTCGCGCGATGCGCCCGCGATATCGACGATGATATCGGTCACCCGCTGCACCGACACCACCACATCTTGCATTGTTTTGCCGGCCTGTTCCACCAGGCGCGAACCGGCGCTGACTTTATCGACGGTATCGCCGATGAGCGTTTTTATTTCCTTGGCTGCCGCGGCGCTGCGCTGAGCCAGTGTTCGGACTTCGGCGGCGACGACGGCGAAACCGCGGCCCTGCTCGCCGGCCCGGGCCGCTTCAACCGCCGCATTGAGCGCCAGAATGTTGGTCTGGAAGGCGATCCCGTCGATGACGCTGATGATCTCGACGATTTTGGTCGAGCTGGCATGGATGCCGGTCATCGTTCCCACCACATCGACCATCACGGTGCCGCCGGCGGTCGCGACGTCGCGCGCCCCGAGACCGAGCACGTTCGCCTGTTGGGCGTTATCGGCATTTTGTTTGACCGTCGAGGTGAATTCTTCCATGCTGGCGGCCGTTTCTTCGAGGCCGGCGGCTTGTTCTTCGGTTCGCTGGGCAAGATTGACGTTACCTGATGCGATTTCGCGCGCGGCACTGCTGACGACGTCGACCGAGGCTTTAATTTCAACGATCAGACCGGTCAACAGTTCCGCGGCGTTCGAAAATTCGGCTGAAATCAAGGTGATACCGTCGACGAGCCCGTTATACGAGGCCGACAGCATCGCTGTTTCATCCGCGCCGTGCAACACGAGCGGAGTGCGTTTGATTGAGACCCGACCGCTAAGATCACCGGCGGCGAGTTTTTGCATTGCGCCGGCAAGCGCACTCAAATCTTCGCGAACGATAGCGTCGATTGCGTGCGTAACGGCCGACAGACTTTTGGAGATAGCGTTACCGAACGCGAACGCAATGAGCAGTCCGGCACCGATCGCGCTGAGCGTGCCGATGATGGCCGTGAGCATGGAGACCGTGGAGCTGGCGTCGAGCTCATGCTTCGCCTCATCGACACGCTTGGCCGTGGAATCGGCAAAGGCTTCAAGTGCCTTTTCGCCCGTTCCGGCATCGAAATCAAGAAACGTTTTAACGCCGGCCGTCTTTTGTCCGTGTGCATGTTGCTCGAACGAGCTGCGATTGGCCACGTCGTACTTGTCAAGAAAACTCGTAAATTGGGCCAGCGAATCGCGCTCACCGGGCGTCGTCGCCCCGGCCTCGAGCTTGGGCAGCAGCCCGCGAACCGTTGCAATATCGGTACTATATGCTTTGAGATACCCGGCGCTTTGACTAGCGTCGGGATCCAGGTGATAATAGGCGCCGCGATCGTCGGCATCGATGAGCGCGTTTTGGGCGGCTTTCGCGGCGGCGCTCGATGGAACCGTCGTGTTGAGTGCTACGTGACCGGTGACCGCCAAATTGTTGAGGAAGTACAGCGACAGTCCCGACGTTAGGGCAAAAATCGCGAGGATGGCACCGATACACAGCAAAAGTTTCGACTTGATCGAAGAGCGTTCCCAGATTTTAGACATTATCTTCTTTCGTTAATAAGCGTTTTCGCGCGAGCGTAAGCGTTAGAACAGATCGACGCCACCGGACGCCATGGAACCCTGCGAAACGGCGCTGATCGCGCGTAACGCAGGCACTGTTTCGCGACCCGCCACCAACGCTTCGAGCACGTTGAATCGCTCGCGCGTATGGGCCAGCAGCTGTGAGGTAAGATCGTGGAATTGCAAACAGATGACGGCGCTGCGAACGTCGGTTCCGACGTCGTGGGCGTTGGTGCTCAGAGCTTGCAGTGTTTGCGTCATCGACTCGTTCATCGATCGGCCGCCGGCGAAAATATGCTCGAGCGTTCCCTGCGAATTCTGACGGTATTGGCCGTCTTTGGCCACGATCGCCGCCATGCCGGTCTGGGCGCTCGTCAAGTCGGTCCGGATACCGCCGATAAGCGCCCGCACTTCATTGCTCAAACTCGTCGACCGCCCGGCAAGTTTACCGACTTCACCCGCGACGATGGCAAAGCCACGACCGGCGGTACCCGCGCGGGCCGCTTCGATCGCCGCGTTGAGCGCTAGTAAATTTGTTTGCTCGGCGATGCGTTCAACTTCTGAAAATGATGCGACCAACTTCGTCATGTTGTTGCCGATGTCGCTCATGGCGCCCGTCATCCGGACAGCGAGCGCGCTGAGTTCAGCGCCCTCGCTGATGAGTTCTTGAAACATGCGCTCGACGACGGCGATGAAGGCCACGATCGAGCTGACGCCATCGGCGTTCGCGCCGGCCGGCGTCGCGGCGCGCGATTGGTCGGCCAGCGTTGCAGCAATGTCGCGTTGGCGGTTCACCTTGTTTTCCAGGCCCGTGAAGCTCGCGAGCAGCGTCCCGATGGCGTCGGCGATCAACGTTTGGGCGCGATCGATTTCGTCGCATCCGGCGCTAATATGTTCGGCTGCGGCCACGCGACGCGCCGCCAGCGCCGCCGATTGTTCGGCGGCAGTTTGACCGAGCGCGGCGCCCAGTTCGTTGAGCAGCGGCGTCAGCGGCGCGAACGGCGATCCACCCGCGATGTCGATCCGCTCGGGCGCGTCGCCCCGCGCGACGGCCGCGGTAAGTTCCGCTATGCCGGCGCTCAGCGCGTCAAAGGCGCGTGCGTCCTCCCAGCGTTCCAGCCGCTCGGATTGACTTTCGAGCACTTGGCGGAGCCGCTCGCCTTCGACGAGCACCGACTCGCATTCAGCGGCTATGTCGGCTGCTCGGGCGGCGGTTTCCGCACTTGCCCGGACGACTTCATCTGAGCTGCGTTTGGCCAGCGCCAGCGTCCGCCGCGTCCAGCCGGCAAACAGCGTCAGCGCCGCGACCGCGCTAACCGATGCCAGCCACGCGTTCCCGGTGAATCCGGCCGCAATGCCGCCGACGACGGCAAGCATCAGGCAGCCCGCCGCGACCGCCGCAAATGCCGTCGACCGGTGGACGCCTGCAGCCGAGCCGGCCGGCGCGGGATCGGAACTCGCGACAGTATTCACCTACGACGTTTCGGCTCAAGCCAAGCCCCATATTAGGGACGACGGCATGTTGATACGTCGGTTATGGTAAAGGTAGGAGCGATGCGGGCGGCGCGAGACTTTCCTTGGCAGCAGACTCGGGTGCGCCGGATTCGGCGAGTTGACGCAAGTTGATGAGCCGGGTCGTATTGCGCGAAAGTTCGGCGCCCAGTTCGTAACTTTGGCGAATGGCTCGACTCAAATCGCCGGTATCGTACGTATATTCAAAGCGGGTAATGGACGTTCCGATGTCTTCCGTGGCCCGTTTGATCCCGCCGAACGAACGTCTAATATTGGTGCTCGTTTCCTTATACGACGGGAAATTCGAAACGACGATGTCGCGTTTGATTTGAGCCTGTTCAATTTGCGACCGCAGCGCCGCGATGCGCTCGTCATCCGCTGAGTAGCGCGCCGCCAACGCCAGCGCGTCGATCGCATCTTCAAATTTAGAATCGGTATACAGCGTATTTGCAATCTTGAGTTGCACGCTTACGAATCCCGTGCGGGCGTGCTCGTTATGCGGATCGACCTTGAGCGCTAATTCATACGCCTCGGCGGCATCGGTGATGTTTCCATGCCCCAATGCGACGTCACCTTGATGGTTGCGCGTCTGGGCGATCCAGCGCGCGACGTTCGTCGCGCAGCCGCTCGAAGTCACCAGCACGCCGACGACAATTCCGGCTACGAGCGCGCGGCGCACGCCACCGAACGGCACGTTAGTCGACCCGACTTTTACAGACCTCACGAATGACCTCGATGGTTGAACCAGTTGGCTACGGCCGCGATGTACTCGGCGGCGGGAAATAAGATGAGTTGGGCCAGAATCGTGCCGATGAACGCGGTGACGATCAGCCAAAAGATCATCGATCGGACGTCGCTGCGCGGCCGCTCGCCACGCACCGTTTGGTCCACGATGTACGCCGACGTGGGATCGACGAAAAGCGAAAACAGCACGGTGCCAACCCCGTTCACCAGACCCGATAGACCCGTTGCGGTCGTTCGGGCATCTAATACCAAAATACTGGCGTAATACGCGGCAACGAGGCCGACGGCATAGACGCCCATTAAAATAGTGTTCGCGAACAATAATTTACGCGGCACGGCGGCGAGCGGAAAGGTGAACAGGAGTGCGGGCTGCGGGAGCTTGGTCGTGCGCACCAGATCGATGAGTACCCGCGGGTCCAGCAACCGCGCCAGGCTATGCGGAATCGAACCGCGCCGCTCGAACGACCGAATGCCGCGCGTGAAAAGCACCAGGAACAGCGGCATAAGCACGGCCCCGAGCGCGATCCCTAGCGATCCGCTGGCAACGATCAAGCGCATCTGCACGTCGAAACGCCCGGCCAGCGCCGCCGGCACCGCGGCGTCGTGGGCCGCCAGCGCAACGCCGGCGGTGCGGTCGGCCAGAACGCCGAGCGACGGTGTGAGAAACAGTGACGCTAAACGGCTTGCAGTGACGAACAGACTAAAGAGCGAGATCGCCGTCGCGATCCGGCCCGTAACAACGCCCGCATAACGCGCGGCATAGGCTCCAATCTGAATCGCCTGAGTGGAACAGTTGAGCACCATCGCGACGACCAATTCGCGAACGAAAATCGCATGCCACTCCACCGCTAAACGCGGCGCTACGCCGCTGGTACGGCCGGAAAGCGAATCGAGCCTTCGTCGAGCGGGCCCAGAACGCACAAGCCACGCGTTTCGGGCGCCAGGACGACCCGCGCGACACGCTCGACGGCTGCGGCATCGACGGCGTTGATGCGCGTTTCAATTTCTTCGACCGCGATTTGCCGGCCGTACACCAGTTCGTTGCGGCCCAGTCGCATCATCCGGCTCGACGTGCTTTCCAGGGCTAAAGTCAGGTTGCCCTTGAGGTGTTCGCGCGCCAGTGCGACTTCGGCGTCGCTCACCCCCGCTAGCGCCGCGTCGAGTTCCGCGCAGATGACGTCGACACACTCTTGCACGCGGTCCGGCGACGTGCCGGCGTAAATTCCAAACAAACCCGCGTCGCGATAACCTTGCTGAAACGAGTAGACGCTATAGGCGAGACCGCGTTTTTCGCGGACCTCTTGAAACAGCCGGCTCGACATACCGCCGCCTAAAATCGTGTCGAGAACCGACAACGCGTAGCGATCCTCATCACGCAAGGACAAGCCACGCGAGCCCAGCAGCACGTAAGCTTGTTCGGTATCTTTATACGTTAGCGAGACCGCCGGAGTGAGCCGCGGACGATCGGCCGGCGGACTGTGGGCCATCCCGCTAAATCCGGCGAAAGCCGCCGCCACGAGTTCCACGACGTCGTCGTGAACGAGGTTGCCGGCGGCCGTTACCACAACGGTCTGGGGGGCGTAACGCTGCTGCATCCAGCTGCGTAAGTGCGTGCGCTCGATCGCCGTTACCGTTTCGGCGTAACCGATCGTGGGTTCGCCCAGATCCGATCCGCGCCACATCGTGCGGGTGAACAAGTCGTGAATCATCTCATCGGGCGAGTCATCGTACATGCGAATTTCTTCGAGCACCACTTGCTGTTCTTTGCGCAGTTCGTCGGCATCGAAGAGCGAGTGCAAAAACATGTCGCCCAGCGTGTCGATCGCGATCGGCAGATGGCGATCCATGACGTGCGCGTAATAACAGGTTGATTCTTTATCGGTAAACGCGTTGAGATTGCCGCCGATGCCGTCCATCTCTTCGGCGATATGGCGAGCGGTTCGGCGCTGCGTTCCTTTGAACAACATGTGCTCGACTAAATGCGAGACACCGCGCCGCTCGGCGGGCTCGGCCGACGATCCGACATCGGCCCAGATGCCGATCGTCGCCGAACGCACGTGAGGCATGGCTTCGGTGAGTACGCGCACGCCGCTAGGCAGCGTTGACGTTGCGATCATGGCGAGGTTCCTTTCGCAAGTGACTGTGCGAATGCCGTATCCCAATAGACGTCGCGCCCGGTGGCGAGTTGATCGTCCAAACGGGCCAGTGCCGCGCGCGGAACGCTCAGCGCAAAGACGGTGGCAACGGTCGGAACGGCGAAATCGCCGCTGACGACCGAGCCTTTTCCGGCGCTGAGCGGCACCGTCGTCCAGACGTCGACCTCTTCGAGCGCCGCGCTGGCGAAAGCCGTCGTGACGACCGTGCGAATCTCGGCTATGAAACCGAGCCGGTTTAGCGGATGCTTGAACTTCACACCCGAGAGCACGAAGCCGCAAACCCGGTGCCGGCCGACTTTCTCGCATCGGATGCGCGTTAGCTGCGCCGCTAGCGGGCGCGCCAGCAGGATGCGGCCGACGGCAACGGCGGTCGTCCGATCCGTGCCGCGCGAGCGTGCGGTGGCGCGCATCTCGATATCGGACGCGCTGGGCGGACCGCCGACGAGCAAAGCCAAAAACGCGGCAACGATGCTAATAACTCTGCGCGAAGTACGCTTGTACTCGCGCCGGTTCGCCACACCCCAAGCACACGGGGCCGCGAGCCGGCCCATGCAGGTTGCGAGTCGTCGCGCTAGTCTCGTCCTTGATTGCGGTCTCGCATGACGGGCGATCGCACCACGGAATGTCGAGCATTCCGGCGCGGTTTTTGGCCGCACGCACAAAGTCGTCGTGCGTCGCGGGGGCCAGCGTGTGCGTCGCAAGATACGCGCGCGCTTGAGCGAGCATGTTGGCCTGAATCTCGGTCAGTAATCTGCGCATGGTCGGCGCGATGTCGGCGATCGGCACGGCCGTTTCGCGGCCGTCCGTTTTGGGCGGCACATCGCGCCGCACCAGCGTCACCTGTTGTTCGGCGAGGTCGCGTTCGCCGACCACGATGCGCAGCGGAACGCCGCGCAGATCCCAGTCGGCATATTTATTTCCCGGCCGCAGATCGCGATCGTCGAGTTTGACCCGGAATTCACCGCGCAGGTCGACGGCGAGCTGTTTAGCAAAGTCGCTCGTCGTTGCGCTCTCACCGCGCTTGATTGGTACGATCACGACTTCGATCGGCGCCATCTTCGGCGGAATGCGCAGGCCCGCGTCGTCGCCGTGCACCATGATGAGCGCCCCGAGCATGCGCCATGACATGCCCCACGACGTCGTCCAGGCGTGCTGCTGCGTTTGATCGCGTCCGGCGAACGTGATGTCGTAAGCGCGCGAGAAGTTCTGACCCAGTTCGTGTGAGGTCGCGGCTTGCAGCGCCTTGCCGTCAGGCATCAATGCTTCAATCGAAAACGTGTGGTCCGCGCCGGCAAAGCGTTCGCTCGAGCTCTTCTCGCCTTTATAGACCGGCACCGCGCAGATGTCTTCGGCCACTTCGCGGTAGACTTCGAGCATCTGGGCCACTTCGGCGGCAGCTTCGGCTTGCGTTTCGTGCGCGGTATGGCCCTCTTGCCACAAGAACTCCAGCGTGCGCAAGAACGGGCGGGTGCGCTTCTCCCAGCGCAGCACGTTGGCCCACTGATTGATGAGAATCGGCAGATCGCGGTAGGACTGAATCCATTGGGCGTACATCGTGCCGATGATCACTTCGGACGTCGGCCGGATGGCCAACCGCTCGGCCAGCTTTTCGGTTCCGCCGTGGGTCACCCAAGCGACCTCGGGCGCGAAACCTTCCACGTGCTCGGCCTCGCGCGTCAGCAACGATTCGGGGATGAGCAGCGGGAAATACGCATTTTCATGACCGGTCGCTTTGAAGCGCCGGTCGAGCGCGCCTTGTAGCCGCTCCCACAAGCCATAGCCGTACGGTCGCAGCACTACGCAGCCGCGAACCGGCGATAACGAAACCAACTCCGCTTTGTAGCAGACGGCCTGATACCACTCGCTGAGGTCATCGCTCTTACGGGGAATTTCCTTGATAACCGGGGTTTTCTCTAACGGTTCGTCGTCCTTGTGCATCGTCAACTCCGCTGGGTTCGCAGGGGCCGGAAAGCGTCCTCTGCGGGCCCGGCGAAGGCCACGCATCATGCCGAAGCTCACGCGAATCTACACGCGCACTGGTGACGATGGGACGACCGGCCTGGTCGGTGGCCAGCGGGTCAAGAAGAATGCGCTGCGCATCGAAACCTACGGCACGATCGACGAGCTGTCGAGCGTTGTGGGGTTGGTGCGCACCGCGCTCGCGCAGGTCCATCGCACGCGGCCGGTCCAGGACGCGGCGCGCGCAAACGACGTCGCGGCGCGGCTCGATGCCTGGCTTGCCTGGACCCAAGACGTGCTCTTCAACGTCGGCAGCGACCTCGCCACCCTGCCGCAAGACCGCTGGCCCGGTATGCCGCTGGTCGTCGAAGACGATGCGCTGGCCCTCGAACGGGCCATCGATGAGGCGCAATGCGACCTCCAACCGCTGGCCAATTTCATCCACCCCGGCGGCGCCTACGCCGGCGCGTTCTTGCATCAAGCCCGGACCGTCTGCCGCCGCAGCGAACGCCTCCTCACGACGCTCAACGACAACGACCCGATTTCACCGGACGTGATCCGCTACATCAACCGCTTGTCTGACGCGCTCTTCGTGTGGTCGCGCTGGATCAACGCGGCACTTGAAGCTCCCGAACACCTGTGGGAACCAAAGACGATGCCGCCGCCCGCGCTGGTTTGAGCCTTCCTCGTCGTTAGCTGCCGGCGCGCTCGCGGGCGATGACGTTGGCCGCGCGGAGCAGCGCGAGCGCCGTTACCGCATCGTTGAGTTCACCGGCATAGACGGCTGCGATCGCGGCGGCGAACGGCAAACGGACTATTTCGATCGATTCGACGCGTTCGAGTTGCGTTGCCACCGGCGATACGTCGCGCGCTAAAAATAAACTCACCGAGTGCTGCACGATCGACGGCAGCTCGTAGGTGAAGCCCAGCGCGTCCCAGCGCGCGGCCACGAAGCCGACTTCTTCACGCGTTTCCCGTCGCGCTGCGTCGAGCGGCGACTCAGCGCCTTCGCAGCCGCCTTTAACCACCTCGAGCACGACGGAATCAACGGCGAACCGCGCCTGTCGCGTCAATATGACGCTGCCGTCAACGTCGTCGTACACCACCACGGCGCTCGCCGGCGGAGCGATGACCAAGCCATGTTCGCCCGGCGTGCCGTTGGGGTGAACGATGTCGTGCGCCTCGAACCGGA
Source organism: Candidatus Velthaea sp. (assembly GCA_965214335.1). Classification (GTDB taxonomy): domain Bacteria; phylum Vulcanimicrobiota; class Vulcanimicrobiia; order Vulcanimicrobiales; family Vulcanimicrobiaceae; genus Velthaea. The sequence continues at coordinate 276,023 of CBDCBO010000003.1, forward strand.
TCCACGGATTTTCATACACCGTGCGTTTGGTGCGGCGCTGAAACTGCATTGGCGCTGCTTGCCGTGCGCGCGCGGTTTAGTCCTTGCTTCTATGCAACGATCTGAAACACCGATTCGCGCCGAAGCTGTAGAGGCGAGTCGCACCGGGCGGATTCGTCTAATCGCGGTGGGCGAGCAGCGCTTCGCCGCGGTTAACCCGTCGCGACGCCGCGGCCGGTTGCTGCCGCGCGCGCTCGCATCATAATGCGACGAGCCACGGTGAGCGGTACACGGATTGTGTACAAGCATTTGCGGTGACGCATCGAGAGGCACCGTCGAGCTAGTTGATTTGACAGTCGGATTACTACGCGATCCTTTAAGGTCGAAGGAACGGACTCAATCAGCGTGCGTAGCATTTTGCCGAAATGGCGGCAGCCGTTCTGGGCGCGGACTAAGTCATAGCTTTGAGTCATCGCGCTCGCTTTTTTGTCCATGGTCGCGTCGAGCACGGCGCCTGGCTCGCCGTTGCGGTTAAAGATCGCTGCCCGCGGACGCGTCAAGTAGCGAATGCTTTCCATCCTAAAGCCATTCGGGACGGCCCGTTTGATTCGCAACGCCGATGCGGAGCATTCTCGTGAGACGCTTGACAACACCCGCTCACGTGCGAGACAATGCAATTGTTTTTCGAGACACGGAAGGGCCTCGCGCTCCGTATCAACGAAATAGGTAACGTTTCTGCCAGCTTTTGATCTGTCAGCTTGGTGGTTAATTTTGATCTTTTGATCTACGGTACCACGATGTAAATCGATTCCATTCCTTTTAATTTACGGAATGGAGCCTCAGCTTGCGTAATAGACGCTTCTATTGAGCTTCAGTCTGCATTTTCGCAACGTTATTTTTGGCTTGGACGTGCACATCGAGATTATCAAAACCCCTATTGTCCCGCGCCAGCGCTGCTATCCCGATGACCCAGCGTTTTAATTTGCGGGCTTTAAGGAAAACAAATATTAGATGTTGCGACCGTTTTGCCTTGCGCTAGCAAGTATCAGATCGTCTCTGAGATCATGTCTGGACCACAATCTACAACGCTTTGGGCGCTCGCGGTTTCGTGGACCTCTCCGGACGGTAGTAAAGGCAATTCATATAGTTGGACTTTCGATGTTAGCAAAGATGGCTGGTCCACTACTGGCGGTAACTTCTTTTTCCGCCGGCTCACTGCAATCGCGCAAGACCCGCCTGTCGCTCAGACGAATGGAGAGTGGTTTGGCTTTGCTCCGAATATAAATGGTGGGCCCGATCTTTCAACGCCCGAAATGGCGTACACCGCGGATGTATTGTCCGGATCAAATGTGAATGGACAAGTCACGCTGTACAACTCTGTGCCGCAGCGTGTTCCAAATCTTCAATCGGTCGTGCCATGTGGTCACGACGCAGCATGGCACGGAAACAACCCGGCTCCTCCATGGCCGGATTTTAATGACTATGAAGGCATCAACGAGGGAAATCCGAATGTCACGGGAACGTTTAGCGCGACGCCATGCAATGTTCTTTCATAAGCAGCGTTAAAACGGGCGGAATCTGACTCGTCACAATCCTTCGAGGTCTTTCCGTCATATGTATCGTGGTCGCCTCTTTGGGGGCGACCAGAGCTTTTTCGCACGAATCATTTGAGTCGCTTGATTCGAAAAGTCGCGCGGCAATGGAGTCTGCGGCGCAGGCGAATAGACTGGGTGATCATCGTAAGGCAATACAATTTAATTACAAAGCCGTCGCCTATTATCGAGCCGCAATGCATGGTAACTCGTACATAGCCCGGCCGGCGATAAGCTACGTTTATCTCGGGATGCTTCAGGATTTGATTCAGATTGGAGCCGTTAGTGAACTTCGCTGTGCTCTTTCCGAAATCGCAAAAAATGGCACCCCTGAGGTTCAACAAGGACATTCGGTTTGGAATAAGTTCTACTTTATGTCAGCGAGTCATGATCGACTCCTTCAGGAGTATAATGCTTTCTTATCTGAGTTCGAATCTCATGGAACGGGCCAAGTCGTTGACGGTAAGACTATCTACGGCATCCAAAACGCAAGTGCTGGAAACAACCGCATTGCACAAGCTTTACGCGATGGAGCATACGGGAAACCCGCGATAGGGGCAAAACTCTTAGACCGCTCGCTATCAATATTAGGAGCCGATGACTTCTCAATGAAGCAAGACTTCAATTACTACAGTGCTTGGCTCCATCTTGCCGCCGGCGAAACGAAAGCAGCAACCAAACGCTTTTACGGGGTTTTGTTGCGCGGGCCATCGCGGCCTGAAATGACTGCGGACGTTGACGAGATAGAAAGTGCACGATACCTCAGTACGCAACCGCGAGCAAACCTCGATCTCCTCGAACCTTCCGTATCAAGATGAGATGGGATTGGTAGCTCTACGATCGGTAGCTCTACGACATATTGTAAACTAGGTATGCACGAAGACAGTGACACACGAGACTGCTTCACGAGTCAACACGTAGCCTTTAGCGTAACATGGGTTGCGCGCCGTTATGACATACCTATCGTTTCATCATAAAGCATTGCGCCGCGACGAATTGTGCAAGACCCAGCTTCGCGGATAGCAATTCGCGTTAGGCGCGCCGCTGCCGCGAGTCAATCATCATGAAATCTCCAGCGCCGTTCCGTCAAGTGGCGATAGGGGCGCTAAGTTCGGCACCAGCATGTGTTTGCAGTCCGATGTCCGCAGCGTGCGCGTATACGTTGAAATAACGATCGACTGCGTGTATGCCGCACCGTCGGCGAAGCGGACGCCGGCGAGCAATTCACCATCGGTAACGCCGGTCGCCGCGAGCAGCGCATCTTCGGCCGCGCACAAATCGTCGAGCAGTAATGTTTTCGCGGGGTCGATGCCCTCCTCGGCGGCGATCGCCGCGTCGGCCGCATCGCGCAACCATAGCCGGCCCTGCATGTCGCCGCCGAGCGCCTTCACCGCGCACGCGGTGACGACGCCTTCGGGGGCGCCGCCGATACCCGCGAGCATATCGATGCGCGACCGGTCGGTGAGCACCGCGATGATCGCGGTCGCGACGTCGCCGTCGTGAAAGAGCCGGATACGCGCGCCGACGTCGCGCACTTCGCGCACTAAGTGTTCGTTACGCGGCCGGTCCAGCAGAGCGACGGTAATCTCACTTACCGGACGGTGCATCTCGGCCGCCAGGGCCCGAATATTATCGCGGAGTGGCCGATCGATCGATATCCGGCCCGTGCCCGGCGGACCGACAACGAGTTTGTCCATATACGGGATGCGGGTTCGAAACAGCGTCCCGCGCCGGGCGGCGGCAACAACCGAAATTGCGCCCGGACCGCCACGCGATGCTAACGTCGTGCCGTCGATCGGATCGACCGCGATGTCGACCGCCGGACCATCGCCCGTCCCTAATTTCTCACCGATGTAGAGCATCGGCGCTTCATCTTTTTCGCCTTCGCCGATGACGACCGTGCCGGCGACATCGACCTCGCCCAGCACGTTTCGCATCGCATCGACGGCGGCTTGGTCGACACCGTTTTTGTCGCCCAATCCGACGAGCCGAGCCGACGCGATGGCCGCGGCTTCGGTGGCGCGGACAAACTCGAATTCGATGCGGGCATCGCTCAACTTCAAACCACCGTTCACGCGACGGCTCCAGCTTTTTCCAGCAAGCCGTTCTCGATCAAGACGACACGGCGCGCGATCAATAATTGGGCCAACGCCAGTGAATGACTCACCTGAACTCCTTTGCCGCTGTTAAATTCACCCAGTCGCGGCGGACGCAGATGCGCGTGCGAGTCCATGTGCGCCCAAATCTTGTCCTGCACCGCCTGGGCTACGTCGTCGGCGATTTGGCCGTCGAGTTCGATAATGGTTTCGGGGTGGCCGTGCGGGCTCGTCGTCGTGAGTTGCCGCAAGTGGGTCGACGTGCTGGCGAACTCGCCGTAGTCCAGCGGCCGAAAACGGCCGCTCTTGCGAATGTTCGCCGTGAGATGCGCGTCGTCGGGATTCGTCGACCACGTCGCCGGGCGACTGAAACGCACGGTCAGGTCGGCGTGTTTCGCCTGCGGAGCGATGTGCGCGCGAATATCGGGTTGACGCTTCTCGATCTCGGCGCGGACTTGATCTTCGGTGTACCCGCGCTGCGTCATATCACGCTGCACTTTCCAGGCGACTTTAAGTTCTGTTTCCGGATCGAGCCAGACGGTAACATCGAAGAGATTGCGCAAAGCCCGCGTATAGAGCGGAAACAAGCCTTGGACAACAATAATTTCCTTGGGCGCAATGCTCTCCGGCCCTTTGATCTTGCCATCGGCATGATCGTAGACCGGTTTGGCGATCGTGCCGCCCTCGCGCAGCGTCCACAGATCTTCTTCCATGGCGGCGAAATTATTGGCACGCGGATCGAGCGCGGTAAAGCCGACGGCGTTGCGCTGCACGCGGTCCAACGAATGATAATCGTCCAGACAAATCGTCTCGATTCGTTCAGCCCCGAAGATTTTGTCCAAGCCCCGGCAAAGCGTTGTTTTTCCGGTGCCGGAGTCGCCTCCGACGGCGATCATGATGGGCCGACGCGACATACGTTCCTCCACGAGTTGCAAGCGTGGGACGACTGTACCGCGCCGGCCGGCAGCCGTCATCGGGACGCGCCTGAAATGCTGATTTCGCAGCTTGAAATGCAAGCCCAGCGCACCCTACGGGTGTTGCGCCGTTAGCCCGAGCGGTTGCCGCACACCGGACATTCGACTTCGAGTAAGTAACCGAACCAGATGCCGTCGCAGCGGCTGCACCAATGGCCGGTCAACTGCCGGTCGGGGATGCCGAGTTGCTGCGCGAGCTTGCCCAAGCCGAGTTCGCGATAGGGCCGGAAGCCCGGCAGACTGACGTTGAGGCGTAACTCGGGCAGCTTGGGCTCCTCGGGATCGCTCACATCGGCGCGACCCGCTGCTCCCCAAGCCAGTCATACCAACGCTGCATCCCTTCACCGCTACGGGCGGAAAGTTCGATCACGCGCACGTTCGGGCGCAACGCGCGGGCCGCGGCACTACAGCGCGCAACCGAAAAATCAACGTACGGCAGTAAATCGATTTTGTTGATGATGACGAGTTCGGCTGCGGCGAACATGTGCGGATATTTCTCCGGCTTATCATCACCTTCCGCAACGGAAATAATCGCGACCTTGGCGCGCTCGCCCAGATCGAATAAAGCGGGACACACTAAGTTACCGACGTTTTCCACCATCACCACGCAACCGGGAGGCGGAGCGAGGATGACGAGCGCATCGGCGATCATTTGCGCTTCGAGATGACAGCCCGTACCGGTATTAACCTGCAACGCCGGTGCGCCGGCGGCGCGGATGCGTTCGCCGTCGTTGGCCGTCGCTTGATCGCCTTCGATGACAACGAACGGCACCTCGGCGCCGAGTTCGCGAATGGTCCGCTCGAGCAGCGTCGTCTTGCCCGAACCGGGTGAGCTTACGAGATTGAGCGCGAGGATATTGCGCTCGTCGAACCATGTCCGATTCTTGTGCGCCAGAGCGTCGTTTTTCGCTAGAACGGCTTGTTCGAGCGTTATCCGCGACGCCGCTGCATTGATCGCGCGCGGAACCGCGGGAGCGAGCAAACCGGAATCGAGGATGGCGCCATCGGGCTGCAGCAGAGAGCCGTCCGCGGCATGCGTATCGTCCGAGCCGTGTGTGTGGAAAACGCCGTCACCGTGATGGTGGGCGAGCCGGCCATTGTTCATCATGGCAACACGATCGAACGTGTGCGGCCCATCATCGGCGAAATGCGTGTGCAAAACGCCGTTACCGTGATGATGGGCGGTTTGCCCGCTGCGCAGATCGTGCAGCGTGATCGTCGATCCGTCCGAGCAACCGCAACTTACGCACATGTCAAGCCGCCTCCACTTCCATCTCTTTGATATTGAGTTCGCCGCCCTGCAGGCGTTCGACGTCATGCGATCCGCACGAACAGGCCATACCCAGCCGCAGCAAGGAAAAGTCATCGCCGCAACTCCGACACCGTGCGCGGCCTTCGACCGAACGAATATCGAGTAACGCGCCGGCGCACGGCGTGCCGGCCGCGACGATGTCAAAACAAAAGCTGATCGCGCCCGGCACAATGCCGGCCAAGGTGCCGATTTCGAGCGTGATGCGTTTGACTCGCCGCGCGCCGCTGCGCTCGCTGACGATGGCGACGATATTTTGGGTGATGCTTAGTTCATGCATGGCAAGCGCTAGCAGATACGCGGCAGTTGTTCGCCGACGAGCATGTCGACGATGCGCTGACCGCCGAACATCGTTTTCATCGTGACGCGACCGGCTAGCCCGCCACTGGAGATGCGGCCGATCGCACAGGCGTCGCTGCCGTACGGGTGCGCGCGCAAAGCTGCCAGCGCCGCATCGGCTTGATCCGCCGGCACCACCGCGACGATCTTGCCTTCGTTAGCCAGATACAGCGGGTCCAACCCCAAGATTTCGCAGAAGCCTTTAACCGCATCGCGCAACGGCGTGTGCGCTTCATCAATGCCGATCGCGACGGCCGAAGCGGCGGCAATCTCGTTGAGCACGCTGGCGATTCCGCCGCGGGTGGCGTCGCGAATGAAGCGCGTCGCGGGCGCCGCGCGTAACATTGCATCGATCAGCTCGGCCAGCGGCGCGCAATCGCTTTCGATCGGCGCTTCGATGGCAAGTTCGCCGCGCGCCGCCATGATCGTCGCCCCGTGATCGCCGAGGTACCCGTTGACCAGCACGACGTCGCCGGCAACGGCGGCATCGGCGCGCAAATCGATGCCCGTCCGAATCACACCGACCCCGGCGGTATTGATAAAGATTTTATCGCAGGCGCCACGTTCGACGACTTTGGTATCGCCGGTAACGATGTGCACCCCGGCAGCCGCGGCCGCCACCGCCATCGACCGCGCGATAGTGCGCAACGTATCGACCGGGAGCCCTTCCTCGACGATCACCCCGCAGGTGAGATACAGCGGAATCGCCCCGCCGACCGCCAGATCGTTGACGGTTCCGCATACGGCAAGTTTGCCGATATCGCCACCCGGAAAAACGATCGGGTGCACGACATACGAATCGGTGGTCAATGCCAGCCGGTCGCCGCGTGCGGCCAGCGCCGACAGACTGAACCGCGCCTGATCGTCTTGGGTGCGCAAATATGGATTGTCGAACACGCGCACGAACACGTCATCGATGAGATCGCGCATGGCTTTGCCGCCGCCGCCGTGGGCTAACGTGACGGTCGGGACAGCGATCGTGCCCAACCGCCGGGCCGGACGCGCCACGGTCGTCGCGCCGTTCATGCGCTACCGACGCGTTCTCTCACGCCGCCGTACTGATAGTATGCCGCGCAGGCGCCCTCGGACGAAACCATGAGCGCGCCGAGCGGCATCTCGGGCGTGCAGGCGGTGCCGAAGATCCGGCATTCCCACGGTTTGAGCACGCCTTTGAGCACCTCGCCGCATTGGCATTGCGCCGGATCGAGCACCCGCAAACCGGGGACCGGAAAGCGTCGTTCGGCATCGAACGGAGCGAAGGCATCGCGGATCTTCACCCCGGAATGACCGATCGAACCCAGGCCGCGCCATTCGAAGAATTCGCGCAATTCAAACACCGTATCGACCGCCTCGATGGCTTGCCGGTTACCTTCGGAAAGCACGACGCGCGCATACTGATTTTCCACTTCGGCCCGGCCGCTCGCGAGCTGTTCGAGGACCATCCAGATCGAGTGCAGCACGTCGAGCGGCTCGAATCCGGCAACGACGATCGGCTTGTGGAACTCTTGCGCGATAAACGCGTACGGCTCGGTCCCGATGACCATGCTGACATGGCCCGGCCCGATGAAGCCGTCGAGTTGCAGATCGCCCGATTCCAGAATCGCACGCATCGTCGGGATGATCGTGATGTGATTGCAAAAGAGCGAAAAATTCGTGATGCCGTCGGCTTGGGCTTGCAACACCGTGAGCGCCGTCGATGGAATCGTCGTTTCAAAACCTAAAGCAAAAAATATGACGTCTTTGTCCGGATTTTTACGCGCGATCGCCAGCGCGTCGAGCGGCGAATAGACCATGCGCACGTCGGCGCCGTCGCCTTTGGCCTGCAGCAAACTCTTCTTCGAGCCCGGCACGCGCATCGCGTCGCCGAACGTCGTAAAGATCACATCGGGCTGTTCGGCGAGCGCAATACAATCGTCGACGCGGCCCATCGGCAGCACGCAGACGGGACAGCCCGGACCGTGCACGAGTTCGATCTCCGGCGGCAGCATTTGCTCGATGCCGTAGCGGAAGATCGCATGCGTGTGTCCGCCGCATACCTCCATGATCTGTAAGCGCCGGCCGGCCACGATCGGCAGTCTGGGGACCAGCGCCGTTATCGCATCGATTAAAAATTTGGCCTTGGTGCCGTCGCGAAACTCATCGATATATTTCATGCCGCACCGGTGCGCATGGCGGCCAGTTCAGCTTGCGCTTCGCCGAGTTCCGTGAGGATCTGGAGCGTCTGCGCCGCTTCAGCCTCATCGATGCGGCTCATCGCGAAGCCGACGTGCACGAGCACCCAGGCACCCAGGCACGATTCGCGCGATGCGTTTTCGTTCACGATGCAGGCAATATTGACGTGCCGCCGCACGCCGCTCACGTCGACGGTCGCCAGATTCTGCTGCACCGGATCGAGCGCCACGATCCGGCCGGGTATTCCTAAACACATGCTGCACGTTCCTTACGTCGATCGAGTACTACAGCGGCGGCAATCACCGCTTGTCCCAGCGCGATTCCGCCGTCGTTACTGGGCACGCGCGCTTGGGTCAGGACGCTGAAACCAAACGCTTCGAGCCGCGGCACGAGCGCTTCGAGTAATACCGTATTTTGAAAGCAGCCGCCGGACAGCGCGATGGTATCGGTCTCCGGGGCAACGGCGTTTTCACCGCGCGTCACCGCGTACGCGAGCGCCGCGAGCGCCCGAGCGAAGCCGCGGTGAAAACGCGCCGCGATAACGCCGGCGGGCGTGTTCAGGATGAGATCGCCCAGCAGCGCGCGCCACATTGCCAGCGGCTCGATATACGGTAATCCACGACCACCCCAGAGTGGCAATGTAAAGGGGTACGCCAGCTCGTCGGACTCTTCGGCCAGCGCGGTACGATCGACGATCGACTCCAAGCGCAGCGCCGCTTCGCCTTCATACGCGACGCGATCGGGGGCGATGCCGAGCGCCCCCGCGACCGCATCGAATAAGCGGCCGGCGGAACTCGCGAGCGGTGCATTGAGGTTACGCTCGAGCATACCGTCGAGCAGCGCGCGCGGCTTGGCTTCCAGATAGCGGAATACGCCAAGCTCGCTAAAGTTCATCGCGAATTCGGCCCAGCCCATCTCGGCCATGAGATGCGCGTACGTGTTGCGCCACGGTTCGCGCATCGCTTGCGCGCCGCCGAGCAGCGCGACCGGCCGCAGCATGCCCAGCCGCCGAAAGCCACGGTATCCGGCCAGGAGAAATTCACCGCCCCACAACGTCCCGTCGTTTCCATAACCCAAACCGTCGAGCGCGATGCCGAGCACCGGCGGCGCGTCGAGCGGACGGCCATTCTCAGCCAGCGTGCTCGCGATATGCGCGTGATGGTGCTGAACTTCGATCAGCGGCAACGCGAGCTGCGCCGCCCGTTCACGGCCGTATTTCGCCGACAAATAATCGGGATGCATGTCGACCGCTAGCGCTTGCGGCGTATGATCGTACAAGCGCGCGTAGAGTTCGAGATTGCGGCAATAGTCGTCAAAGGTCGCGGCGTCTTCGAGATCGCCTTGATGTTGCGACAGGATCGCCGCGCCGTCGGCAACGAGACAGAACGTCGCCTTGAGCTCGGCTCCAAACGCAAGCACGGGCGGAGCGTCGGCGAACCCGGGCGGCAGCGCCAGCGGCTGCGGTGCATAGCCGCGTGCGCGGCGCAGCACGCGCGCCGCGCCGGCGCTAACGCGCACGATCGAATCATCGACGCGGTTCGCGATAACGCGGTCGGAAAATAGGCCGTAGTCGGCGAGCGACGCTAATTTCTGGCGCGCGACGGTATCATCGATAATTTGCGGTTCGTCGGCGGCATTGCCGCTGGTGAGCACGATCGGGCCGCGCAGGCGGCGCACGATCAACGCGTGCAGCGGGGTGGCGGGTAACATGAATCCCAACGTCACAACACCCGGCGCCACCGCCGCCGGCAAACGCTCGGCGCCGTCGGCCGTCAGCAACACGATCGGTGCCGCCGCCGACAGGAGCAGCGCTTCTTCTTGCGGGCTGACCGCAGCGTAGCGCCGGATCGTTGCGACGTCTTGCGCCATCAGCGCGAAGGGTTTGCGTTCGCGAGTCTTGCGCGCGCGCAACAGCTCCACCGCAGCGGTATTGGTGGCATCGCATGCCAGCTGAAATCCGCCGAGGCCCTTGATGGCAACGATGAGGCCTTTGCTCAGAATCCCGCGCACCGCGTCGACATCATCGAGCATCGAGTGCTGATCGAAGCTCACCGCGCGGCCGTCCATCCGTTCCAGCCGGGCTTTGGGGCCGCAGCGGTGACACGCGACCGGCTGGGCATGGAAACGGCGGTCGGCCGGATCGGCGTATTCGGCGGCGCAGTCCGAACATAGCGCAAACGCCGACATCGTCGTGTTGGCCCGATCGTACGGAATGCCGGTCACGATCGAGAGGCGCGGTCCACAGTGCGTACAGTTCGCGAACGGATAGCGATACCGGCGCGCGAATGGATCGAGCACTTCGGCTCGGCAGTCGGCGCACACCGCGGCATCCGCGGCGACGCCGGTATGCGTCGGGCCGCCGCGGCTCGGTGCGATCGTGAACGCTCGATCGTCGACGACCCCGAGCGCGGGCCGGACGTCGATCGTAACGATGCGCGCCAGCGGCGGTGCGTCGTAACGCAGCCGAGCCACGAACGTTTCGAGCGCCCCGGCTGGGCCGGCGGCGCGAATCAATACGCCGTCGGCATCGTTGCAGACGCTTCCGGTGACCCCGCACTCGCGCGCGATGCGCCACACGGTCGGGCGAAAGCCGACACCTTGCACCGTACCGCGCACGCGGATCTCGCGCGCCTGGACACTACTCATGCACGTCCCAGAGCAGCACCCGGCTATTGCCTGAATCGGCCACCACCAACGTTCCCGCGGCGGCCGCAACGCCGTACGGCCAACACAACGAATCGCGGACCGGTGTGCCCCAGCGGTTGTCGCCTTTATCGAAGAATGTCGGCTGAGCCGCCAATCCGGTCGCGGCCACGCCTGGCCCGAGTTCGGCGACCGGCCAGGCCAGGAGCCGGGAATTGGCTGAATCGGCGACCACGAGCCGGTCGCCGGCAACCGTCACGCCGTAGGGCATATTGAGTCGCGCGGCCGTCGGCCAATAGGTGCCGCCATTGTGATCCGAGCCGCCGGTATCGGCTTGCCCGATGACAAAGTCGCAGCTTGTCCCGCTGCGCGTCGGCACCGCGTTCCACACCATGAGCCGGTTATCGCCGGCGTCCGCGACGACTAACCGCCCGGCGCAAAGCGCGATATCGTGCGGCCAGCGCATGCCGCCCGCCGCGCACGCGCGGCCGCCGTTTTCATCGCGCGATGTAAAATCAGCCTGACCGAATACACAATCGGCCGGCGCACCGTTCGCCGCGGGAATGCGGTCCCACAAGAGCACGCGCCGGTTGCCGGTGTCGGCAACGAGCAAGCCCTGCTCGCTGAACGCCACCCCCGAACACCAATACATCGTCGACGCGTCGACCGGTCCGCCGCGGTTCGCCGCCCCGCCGCTAAAGTCGGCTTGACCCAACACCAGATCCGCCGGCGCCCCCGCCCGGCGTGGCACCTCGTGCCAGAGCAGCACGCGGTGGTTCCACGAATCAGCAACCGCGAGCATCCCGTTGTGCAGCGCTACGCCGGCCGGCACGTTGAATGTGGCCGGCCCGACCGGCCCGCGCGCGTTACGCCCTTCATGGCCAAAGCCGGGCTGCCCGATGACGAGGTCGGCCGGTGTTGCGTCGGCGTCGGGCAGGCGCGACCACACGAGCAGCCGATGATGACCCGTATCGGCGACCACTAGGGGCCCATCGCGGCCGGCCGACGCCGCACCGCGCGGAGCGAACATCGTGGTCGCGCTCGGCACGACCGGCTGCACCAGGCCACGCGCCGCGACCATTCCGCCCAGCACCACCCGCGGACCGGCCGGCGCGACGAACGGCCGCGCGACCGGGTCGTTTTGGTGCGGTTCGCGCGCGCGCGGATCGCGCGGCTGAGCGAGTGAGATGCGCACGGCCGTCAGAGCGAAAGACGAACGTGCACGTCGTCACCCGTGACCCGCACCGCGTGCATTCGCAACTGAACCCCGCGCGCCGTCAAACATTCGCCCGAACTCAATTCGTACCGGAAGGCGTGATAGGGACAGGTGATGGTTCCGTCGGCGACATCGCCGCCGTCGAGTGCGAGACCCAAATGCGCGCACGCGTTTTGCAGGCACGACACGCCGTCCGCGTTGCGCGCCAAGATCACCGCTTGTCCGCCCACCACCGTAAACGCGACGCCGTCGAGCGGAATGCTCGTAAGTTTACCGGCTGCGAGCCAGCCGTCGGCCACGTCAGCGGCGAACGGGCTGATGAAGCGCACGCCGCCTGAATTCGGCTCAGCGCTTAACCCTTTGACTTGGCGAATATCGGCGATTTCCGGACAGCTGTCGGCGAGCGCTTTTTTAACGCCCATGGTGAAGGTGGTTGCCGATGCCGGACACGACTCGCACGCGCCGACGAAGCGCACTTCGATTGCCGCCGGCGGTATGACGCGCACCAGATGCACGTTGCCGCCATGGGTTGCCAGCATCGGGCGCACCGTGTCAAGCGCCGCTTCAACGCGTTCCTGAAGGCTTGGTTTAACGAGCTCGTGATGGCGCAACACGGCGTACACCACCTCATCGGCAAGGGCGGCCTTGAGCGCACGCAGCCCAGCCGGATCGGCGCGTAATGCGCCGATAATGCGCCGGAACGCCTGCGCGTTGAGCCCGTCGATCGCTTCACGGTACGCGTGCGCGGCCGCGCGTTGCGGTGCGTCCCAAGCCGCGACGATCGCTTCGTAGCGCTCGATCTCCGCGACGAGGAAGTCCAGCTCGGGCGGCGCGTCGCTCGCCCGCGCCGCGGTCATCCGCGCAACGCGCGGCACTGCATGCGCACGTTAGATAAACTTAATGTGCTCGAAGAGATACGGCATGGCGTAGCCGCCGGTAAAACCGGCGATTGTCGCGGCCAGCCACAGCGGTACTTGCAGATTCACCAGCATGACGAATGCGAACGCCGCTCCGAGGATACCGGTGAAGGCTTGACGGTATGCCGTTGCCGGATCGGCGAACAGCTTATTGCGCCATACCAAGGTCAGCGTGTCGCGCGTGAGATCCCACATCGTTAGCTGCTTTCGTTCTTTGAGCCGGCGAGAAATGTTGGGCGGGTTACGAACGGTCGGCCAGTGCGAGCACGCACAAGCCGAGCATAACGCCGGTAGCACCGGCGAGCGGACCGTAGAGCGTGCCGAGAAAACCGGCCAAGCCGCGACCGAGATCTTTGCCCCCGAGCGTAACGCCGGCCAGGTAACCTCCGGCGACCGACGCCGCGCTGCCCATGACAACGGCGCTTATGATTCCGACGGGTGTTATCTGCACTTATCTTACCTTTCGCTACGTTGGGTGCCGAACACACTGGACGCATCGAGCACCGAGCCCAGCTCAGCTTCGATACCGTCGATCGCGTCGGTAACGAGAACGGCTTTTTCATGCTCGCCGAAGCGCGCGAACGTTTCCCGCGCTTCGCTGTAAAATTGCAGCGCCATTGCGAGATTGCGTCGATTTCCCAGCTCCGGCCGCTCCGGGTCGTCAGGTAAATTCGAGAGGCAATTGGCTTTGTTGGCGATCGTGTTGGCGTATTCGAGCGGAGTCGTTTGCAACGTTCGGACTTTGAGTGCTTCCTCGTATGCCTCGAGCGCGCGCAAACTATTCTCGACCGGGTGACTCGAATGCGTGTACTGCAGCGCGTTGCCTAAATTATTCTGCAACATCGCATATTCCGCCGGATGATCGATCAGGTTGACGACGCGCAGGCCCTCCTCGAACGATTGCACCGCTAACGCCTCGCGCATCTTCGAGCGCTCGTCGGTAAACGGGATCGAAAGAAACGCCGTCGCGAGATTGTTTTGCAAGATCGCGAATTCTTGCGGAAAAGCGGAACGGTCGAAGGTCAGCAGTGCGCGCTGGTAGGCGGCGATCGCGTCGGTGATCCGGGCTCGTCCGGCGCTCGTGAGCGCTTGAATGACCAAGCCCAGATTGAGATCGATTTCGGCCCGTTCTTCAGGCGTGCCGGCAACTTCGAGAACGAGGCGCGCGGCATCGTACGCCGCCCGAGCGCGCACCAGCTCGTCGGTGCCTTCGCCGGGAATGGCTTGCAGCGCGGTGCCCATGCGGGCCCGGATGCGAGCGATGAGCACGTAGTCGTCGGGCGAGCACAGCGCGATCGCGCGTTCGTACAACTCGACTGCGGCAAATAACTGTTCGGCGGATTTCGGTCGATGGTGCAAGCCCATCGCAATCTCGACAAGCATTTCGGCGCGCTCGACGGCAGTGGTCGACTCGACTCCGGCAGCCGTCAACGCCGCGGCAATGAGTTCGTCGACCTTCGTCGTCGCCATCAGGCCGTCATCGGGGCGGCGGCGGCGCGAAACAACCCGCGTACGATCAGCGCGGCGGAATCGGCTCGCCAGGTCGCAACGAGGGCGCGCTCCGCCGTGCCATCGAGCCCGTGCTCGCGAAAAAATTCCTCGGCGTCGACGACCCGGTCGCCGGCCGAGGTTCGGATTTTGAGTAGGAAGCCGCCATACGCCGAATCTTGTAATGGAATGATGTAGAGGTCGTCGTCGCGCCGGTACAGCGTCACCGCTTCGCGTTGCGGGAAAAACGTATCGGACGTTGCCGCGTCGAGATAGATGCGGCCGCCGCGCAGCCGCAGACCGGCGGTCATCCGCATGCGGCAACCGGTGCATGCCGCGCGATCAGATCCATAACGCGAGCGACGACGCGATCGGCCGCCGCCGCGACCGGGGCGCTCAGTCCGACGCCGTAGCCGATATGCTCGGCTTCGACGAGCAGCACCGTGACATGGGCGGGAAAATCGGTGGCGTACATCTTACGTCCCACGGCCAGTGCATGCTCCCACCGAAAATCGTGCAAATTCAGCGTCGCGACGTACGGCCGTTCGAGCCGCTCGCCGGGAACCTCATAGATCGCGCCCGGTGAGCTGCCCGACCGGCTCGCATCCACGATAACGAGCGCGTCGCTGCCGCGGGCGGCGAACATGACCGCCATCCCATCCGTGCCGGCATCGAAAACGGCGACGTCGGGACGAGTCAAAGCTCGCACCAGCGTCCGGACGCGCTGCGCGACGGTACAGCCGACGCCGTCGTCACTGCGCGCCGGGTTACCGCAGCCGATAACGGCCAGCATGCCGCGACTCGCCTACGCGGTCCGGAAGCGCGCGAGTTCGACCCCGGTCGTCGCATCGTGCGCGTGCACCGTGCACACCAAACACGAATCGTACGAGCGGCAGACGTGACCGACTTCGACCGGATCGGACAGATCCTTGATCGGCGTACCGATCAAGGCTTTTTCGATCGGCCCGAGTTCACCGTCGCGCGAACGCGGACCAACATTCCACGTCGTGGGCGCGATGATCTGATAATTTTTAATTTTGCCGTTCTTGACTTCGATCCAGTGACACAGCGCGCCACGGATCGCCTCGGTGGCGCCCCAGCCTTTGCCGTCCTTTTCGACGGGTTTGATATACCACGGATCGCTGAGCCGGAACTCGCGCAAACAGCGTTCGGCTTCACGGTACAGCTTCGCGACCTCGTGCATGCGCGCGAAGTGACGCAGCAAGACGCTGGCGCCGCCCATCTGGCGGTACATATCGTGAACGAGCGGATCGTACCACTGGAACGCTTCGCCGTGCTTTCCGCCGGCGATGAGTTGGCGCGCCAGCGGGCCGGCTTCGAGCCGGCCGTTCTCTTCGTGCTTGACCGCCGTGCACCATGAATACTTGCCGTCGAAGTCGATCGTGTTTTTTTGCGTCGGCATGGTCGTGCGCTCGAACGGATGCACGATACCCGTCTCGTCGTACCAGGCGCGCTCCATATCTTCGCGCGTGAAGGCTTGATCCATTAATTTGAAGGTATCGGTTTCACCGTCATACACGCCCGACTTCATGATCAGCGCGGCGTTGCGTCCCTCGATCGTCGGGTGCTGATAGCGATCTTCGTGCGGCAGATAGCCCCACGAGATGTATTTTCCATGACCACGACCGTACGTGTCGAGGCCCATATCCAGTCCCATGCGCCAGTACATGCCGAGGTCCGAGTTGGCGTGTTCGGGTTTCTCATCGAGCCAGGCCAAGAAATCGGCATAGGAAGTAATTTGTTCGTACCGTTCGAGCGTGCAGCCCAGCCACATCGACTCGATCCAATTTTTGCGGAAGTAATCCAGAATCGCGGTCGCCCGGGTGACGTCGGTGAGCGTCGGCGCGCACATGACGCCGCCCGGAACCATGTAGCTCGAATGCGGCCACTGGCCGCCGAGTAACGCGTAGATTTCGACCGGCCGGCCCGAAATCGTAACACCATGTTCGTAGTGCTTACCGGTGAACGGCGCGTAGCGCCGCACGGCTTCAGCGTAAAATGGGCTATCGGCGTAATTTTTATTCGTGGCATCGATCATGAACAAGCCGTAGTGGTGCCGCGGCAAGCTCTGCAGGCTTTCCACGATCTGACCGAGGTTACGGGCCAGAATCGCATTGCGCGGCACCGTCGTTTCCCACGCCGTATCGAGCGCCCACGCGGCGCACGTGAGATGCGAGGCGCCGCAGATTCCGCAGGCGCGCGGCGTTACCACCAGGCCCGCCTGCGGATCTTTATCACGCAGGATCACTTCGAAGCCGCGAAAGAGCTCGGCTTGCGTCCAGGCGTTGACGACGACCCCGTCGGCAACATCAACCCGTACATCGAGGTCGCCTTCGACGCGGCCGACGGGTGAAATATCCAGCGTTTGAACTACGGTAGTCGACATCGTTGCTCGAGCTCCTAACGGATGCGCTTGATGCGTGAGGCAATCGCGTCACTTGATGCGGCTTGCGCCGGCTGACCTACGCGTGGCCGAGCCGGCGGAGAAGTAGCCGCGCCGGCGCGCGACACCGAAGCCGTCCGCGGTCGCTTTGTTAAACGACGAACATATCGTCGTCGACCCACGCCGGCGCCGTGGCTTTGGCCAGCGCCGTGAGCCGAACGTAGCCGGCCTTCGAGTTGCCTGCCGGCAACTCGCGCGGCATGCCCATGACGGTCTGCGTTTTAAAGACGGTGCCCGGTGCGAGATCGTGAAACGGAAATTCCGGTTCGGTGCAACCCAGGCACGGCATGCCCGAACGCGTTTTCGAAGATTGGCGGTTCCAGAGAATACGGTTACACGGTGAGTGCGTCATCGGACCGCGGCAGCCGAGGTCGTAAAATAAGCAGCCTTTGCGTTGACCGAACTCGGTCGCCGACGATTTATATGCGAACTGAATATTGCGCGTGCAACCCGTTTGGGTGAAGCTGGTGAAAAAGGTCTTGGGCCGCTGCAATTCATCCAAACCGATGTCGCCGGCGCGTCCGCTGGCAACGGCGACGAGAATTTGGGTAACCCAGTCGGGATGGGCCGGGCAGCCCGGGATATTGATGACCGGCAAGCCGGCCTTGGAAACGAAGCTGCGGCCGAGAAATCCGCCATGCTGCTTCTTAAGAAACTGCACGCCTTCGGACTGTGACGGATTGGGCGCCATCGCCGGAATGCCGCCCCAGGTCGCGCAGTCGCCGATAGCGACAACGAATTGCGCGGCATCGGAAAGCTCGCGCACCCATTCTTTCATCGGGCGACCGGCGAAGCGGTTCCATTCGCCCGTACCGCCCGGCGCGTTGACGACCGTGCCCTCGAAAACAAAAATATCGAGCGGAATCTCGCCCGATATGCATTTTCGCAGCAGCGCTTTTAGGCTGTCGCCGAGTTCGAGACCCAGCGACGGATGCCACAAAATATTGATGCCGAAGTCAGTCACCAAATCGCATGCGCTGGGCTCTTCGGCATTGAGAAACGACATCGTGTTTCCCGAACAAGCTCCGCCTTGAAGCCACAGTAGATTTGCCACGTATGCCTCACCTTTGGTCTATTCGCGCGATCGTCGTCCAACCGTCACCTGCGTTTTTAAGCAGTGCTGCTGTTGTTCCTGTAAAATTTTTTCACGCCGCGCGCAATCTCAGGGAAGCGATCTCCAAACGCACCGGCGTCTCCCGCGATCGTCGCCGGTTACAGCGCCCGGCGCAATGATGACCGTCGCGGCGCCTCGACTCAGCGCTACAGTCCGAAGGCCTTGCGCACGACCGGCATGTAGCCGCGGCTCACCGGTGCTTCACTGCGCCGCGCATCATCGAGGCGCAAAACGTAGGTACCGCCGAAGAACGGTTCGATTTCAACCACGTGTTCGGGATTCACGAGATAACTTCGATGCACGCGCAGAAAACCGCGCCGTTCCAGCCGCGCGGCGCACTCGGCGAGCGAACCGCGGAACCGTAATTCACGCTCCGCCAACGTCGCCAGCACGACATGACCGGTCGCGTGCACCATGCGAATCTCGCTCAATGCGCACGAGCATGCGGCGATCGTCGTCCTCGAGCGGCAGCCGGATCGTGCCGGGCGACGCGATCGACGGCGGCGTGTGCGCCCCACGCAAGCGCGCAACCGTGACGCCCAGCCGCTCTTCGTTGACCGGTTTGACGACGTAGTCGGTGGCACCTAACTCGAACGCGCGCAGGGCGTGCTCGTCGAACGCCGTCACGAACACCACCTGCGGCCGGTGCGGCAAACTATTGATGACCGTCATCGCTTCGATGCCGCTCATACCGGGCAAACTGATATCGAGAAACACGACATCGTACGGCTCGGCGGCCAGCGTCGCGAGCGCCGTCGCCGCCGACGCCGCTTCGACGATAGTGAAATCCTCGGCAACCCGTTCGAGCGCATAGACCAGTTCGCTGCGTACGAGCGGCTCGTCGTCAACGACGAGTGCTCTCACCCTTCAGCTCCGCGCATCGGTACCCAAAACGCAACGGTCGTACCGGAGCCCTCGGCGCTCGCGATCTGTAAGCCCGATCGGGGACCGAACGCTCCGATGAGCCGCTGATGCACGTTATTGAGTCCCAGACCCAACCCCGCGCCGAAGCCGCGGTCGAGAACGCCATGCATCGTATCGGCAGCGATGCCGACGCCGTCGTCGATGACCGAGATTTCCACTCCGGCGTTTCGAAAGCGACCGCGAATGCGAATCGCCCCGCGATTGCGCGCGGCAATGCCGTGGGCGATCGCGTTTTCAACGAGCGGCTGAACCGACAACACCGGAACGAGCGTGAGGCGCGAGCGTGCATCGACCTCGATGGTCACGCGCAAATTCGAACCGAACCGCGCATGCTCGAAGCGCAAATAGCGTTCGACGTTTTCGAGCTCGTCGTCGAGCGTGACGAACTCGCCGTGGCGCGCCAGCGTCCCGCGAAAGTAATCGGCGAAGTCGACCAGTAGATCGTGCGCACGCGCCGAATCGGTGCGCGTCAGCGCAGCGATCGTCGTTAACGTGTTATACAGGAAGTGCGGCGATATTTGCGCCCGCAACGCCTCGAGTTCGGCTTGCGTCACGAGCGCTGCCCGTGCATCGAGTTCGGCGACTTCGAGATACACGCTGAACACGCGAGCTAAGTTCGCTGCGATGCGCGCGTCGCGCTCTTCCATGTCGTGGCCGGCGCGATAAAGCTTGAGCGCGCCGACGACGTTTGCGCGGACGACGAACGGCGCGACGGTGACGGCCGTGAGCGGACAGCCGTGCACCGGACAACCAATTTCGTCCGCATTCGAGGTCGTATAGGCCCGTCCCGATGCCAGCGTGCGGCGGGTCGCATCGGTCAGGCTAGGTTGACCGGCGAGGTGGTGGTCGCTCCCGGCGCCGATGAATGCCAGTACGCCGTCGGTCGACGATACAACGGCGGCGGCATCGAGTTGGAGATTGTCGTAGACGAGCCGAGCGGTAAAGTGCGCCGATTCGGGTCGCAAGCCGCCGCGCAGATGCGGCAATGCAGCCACGAGGAGATCGAGAACGGTCTGCTCTCGCCCGAGCCCTTCGTCGATCATGCGCGGCGGAAGGCGCCGTTGTCGAGCACGTACTCTAAGAAGCGCTGGGCGCCCGACGGCAGATCGCGGTCGCTGCCGCCGACCAAATGCCAATCGCGCACGAGCGGCGTGATCGCGGTCGGGATTTCGGCCAGCGTGCCGTCGGCCAGCTCGCGAGCAACGGCGTCGCGGGACAACAGCGAAATGCCCAGCCCGACCCGGACGCATTCACGGATCGCGCCGTTCGACCCGATTGTCACCGCCGGTGGGGTGATGCCGAGTTCGGTCAGTACGAATTCGGTCGTTTCGCGGGTCCCTGATCCCGGTTCGCGCAGCAACCAGGTTGCCCGGGCCAGCTCGGCCGTCGAATAGGTGCAGTTGGACGGGCCGACGATAACGACGGCGTTCGAGCGAATCGCCAGGCTGACGAACTGCGCGTGCTGCGGCGGCCGGCCGGCCAGCACTAAATCGGCTTCCCAATGCGCCAGCCGTTCCCAGACTTGATCCTTATTGGCAACTTCGAGCTCGAGGTCGACCGGCTCGCGCTGGGCCTGAAAGCCACTCAGCAGCTCGGGCAACAACTGCTCGGCGGCGGTCGGCACGGCTGCCAGCGATAACCGCCGGGATCGCGGGTTGGCGGCGGCGCGCGTCTCGGCCACCGCTTCGTCGAGCAGCGCGAAGATTCGGCGCCCGTAGACGGCCAGCCGCTCGCCGGCCGGCGTCAAGCGGACGCCGCGGCCGTCACGTTCGACGATCGCTGAACCCACCGTTTTCTGTAAAGCCGCGAGCGCTGAAGACACCGCCGGTTGCGATATGACCAGGCGTTCAGCCGCGATGCGCACCGATCCGGTGGCCGCGACTTCGAGAAACGTCCGTACCTGGTTGAGGGATAACATAAGCTCTAAGTTATGAATCAAAACAGAAATTGTATTTGACGTCAATGCATCGACGTGGCACGATGGGACCGTTTTCTGCACGCACAAGAGCTCGGAAGAGCCGGAGGCATCACTATGGCAACGGCAACAAACGGAGCCGCCCCTGAACGCAGCCGGTTCGAAGCCGGCGTTACTCCCTATGCGAAGATGGGCTATTGGGATGCCGACTACGTACCGAAAGACACCGACATTTTGTGCGCCTTCCGGATCACACCGCAAGACGGCGTCGATCCGATCGAAGCTGCCGCCGCGGTTGCCGGCGAGTCGTCGACCGCCACCTGGACCGTCGTTTGGACCGACCGGCTCACCGACCACACGCATTATCAAGCCAAGGCCTACCGCGTCGATCCGGTGGCGTCGGCTCCCGGTCAGTACATCGCGTACATCGCCTACGATCTCGACTTGTTTGAAGAAGGCTCGATCGCCAACCTGACCTCGTCGATCATCGGCAACGTGTTTGGGTTCAAAGCACTCAAGGCGCTGCGGCTCGAGGACATGCGCATTCCGGCGATCTACGTCAAGACATTCCAGGGACCGGCACACGGCATCGTCATGGAACGTGAATATCTCAATAAGTTCGGCCGGCCGCTGCTGGGCGCGACCGTTAAACCGAAGCTGGGACTCTCCGCGCGCAACTACGGCCGCGTGGTCTACGAAGCATTGCGCGGCGGCTTGGATTTTACCAAGGACGACGAGAACATCAACTCGCAGCCGTTCATGCGTTGGCGCGACCGCTTTCTGTATTGTATGGAAGCCGTTTCACGCGCCGACGCGGCGAGCGGCGAAATTCATGGCCACTATATGAACGTGACGGCCGGCGATATGGAAGCCATGTACGAACGCGCCGAATTTGCCAAGGAACTCGGCAGCGTTATCATCATGATCGACCTCACCGTCGGTTACACCGCCATGCAATCGATGGCTAAATGGTCGCGTAAAAACGGTGTCATCCTGCATCTGCATCGCGCCGGCCACTCAACGTACACGCGTCAGAAAACACATGGCGTCAGCTTCCGTGTCATTGCAAAATGGTGCCGGCTCATCGGTGTCGATCACGTCCACGCCGGAACCGTCGTCGGCAAGCTCGAAGGCGATCCACGCACGACCGCCGGCTACTACGATATCTTGCGCGAGAATTTTATTCCGACGAATCCGGCCAACGGAATCTACTTCGATCAAGATTGGGCCTCGATGCCGGGCGTGATGCCGGTCGCGTCGGGCGGTATTCATGCGGGTCAGATGCACGAACTGTTGCATCTGTTGGGCGAAGACGTCGTGTTGCAATTCGGTGGCGGAACGATCGGTCATCCTGACGGCATCGCGGCCGGCGGAACCGCCAACCGCGTCGCCCTCGAAGCGATGATTCAGGCCCGCAACGAAGGCCGCGATTACCTGAGTGAAGGACCCGATATCCTCAAGGAAGCCGCGAAGCGATGTGCTCCGCTCGCGCGCGCTCTCGACTTGTGGAAAGACATCAGCTTCAACTACGAATCGACCGATACGCCCGACGCCATCGCGACGCCGTCGTACTAGTCGCAATGCCCCAAGCCTACCGAATCGCGATGCTTTTCACCGCGCCGGCGCACCGCAGCCGGGGTCGCGCGCGGACCTTGCTCTGCATTGGAGTCGAACGACCATGCGCGTGACCCAAGGAACGTTTTCATATTTACCCGATCTGACCGACGAGCAGATCGCCAAACAAGTGCAATACGCCCTAGATAATAACTGGCCGATTTCGATTGAATACACCTTCGATCCGCATCCGCGCAACTCGTACTGGGAAATGTTCGAGTTACCGATGTTCGATATCAAAGATGCCGCGGCGATCATGGCCGAAGTTAAACGCGCCCGCACCGAACGACCGCAGGCGTATATCAAGATAAACGCCTACGACGCACGCTACGGACGGCAAACGACGGCGCTCAGCTTCATCGTCAATCGGCCCAAGCACGAACCGGGCTTTCGGCTCGAACGCCAGAATTCGAACGATCGCGTCCAGCGCTATACGATTGCGTCGTATTCCGTCGACAAGCCCGAGGACGTCCGCTACACGTCATGAACGGACACGTGGACGACGCGCCGCTCGATATCACGGCCGCTTACGCCGAATCGAATATCGGCGCCATCGTTGAAAAGCTCGATCGCGAGCTGATCGGTTTAGCGCCCGTCAAGAGCCGCATTCGCGAGATTGCGGCCCTCTTGCTCGTCGACCGGTTGCGCAAGCGCGTCGGCTTGACCACTGAGCCGCCCCCGTTGCACATGTCCTTTACCGGTGGCCCGGGCACCGGTAAGACGACCGTGGCTATGCGCATGGCCGAAATTCTAAAAAGCTTGGGCTACGTTCGTAAGGGTCATCTCATTGCCGTCACGCGCGACGACCTCGTCGGCCAATTTATCGGCCACACGGCTCCAAAAACCAAGGAAGTCATCAAGCGCGCGATGGGCGGCGTGCTGTTCATCGACGAAGCGTATTATCTTTATAAGGCGGAAAACGAACGCGATTACGGCGGTGAAGCGATCGAAATTTTGCTTCAAGCCATGGAGAACAATCGCGACGATCTCGTCGTTATTTTTGCCGGCTACAAAGATCGAATGGAAACATTCTTCTCGAGCAATCCAGGGCTTAAATCGCGCGTCGGCAATCATATCGACTTTCCGGACTATTCACCGGACGAGCTCATGCAAATTGCGAAGTTGATGGTCGACCACCTCAGTTATCACTTGACCGGCGACGCGGACGCCGCCTTTGCCGAATACCTCACCTTACGCATGCAGCAGCCGTTTTTCGCCAACGCGCGCAGCGTCCGCAACGCGATCGGCCGGGCGCGCTTACGTCAAGCCAATCGGCTGTTTGCGCTGGGTGGTGTGTTGACCCGCGAGCATCTGATGACCATCGAGGCCGAGGACATTCGTCAAAGCCGGATCTTTTCGCCGGCTCAATAAGGCGGCACGCGGCGTCATTACGAGCCGGGCGCCTTGGCAGCGCCGGCACTTCTGCCGATAGCTACGCTATGTGGGTCGTGCGCGCGACAACCGCGCTTGGGCAAATGAACGACGCAACGATGGCGCTGGTCGACCGGTGATTCTAGCGCGTACCGCGATCGAAGCGGCCATCGTGACGATCGACGGCTATGTGGCTGCCGGACGCAGCGACGTGGTCGATCTGCGCTTCGACCGCGGACAGTTACTCGAGTTGCTCGGACGGCCGGCCGAGGCGATGCGCGATTATGTCGCGGTGATCGCGGCCGATCCGCTACACGTCAATGCACTCAACGCGCTGGGGCTGGCGTTTCTGGGCGACGGCCACCGTGCGCTCGCGCGTACGATGCTCGAAGCCGCCGTTACGCATGGCCCGCAGCACGCGGCGGCGCGGGCGAACCTCGGCTATGTCGAGCTGGTCGATGGCCGAGTCGACGAAGCGAGCCGGTTGTACGAAGCCGCATTGCGCATCGACCCGATGTTAGCCGTCGCGCACCACGGTTTAGCTCAGATTGCCGAACAACGCGGTGATGGCGCCGCTGCGGCCGCGCGGCATGCCCGCGGTTTGCAATGCCGGCCGGTCACCATTTCGCGCTATACGGGCGATACGGCGCCGATCAACGTGCTAAGGCTTGCCACGGCCGCTGCGGGCAATGTGGTCACCGAACACTTCTTCGATCCCACTGTATTTCAAGTCGCATCGGTGATCGTCGAACACGTCGATTCGAATCTGCAGCTACCGCCGCACGATGTTCTCTTCAACGTCATCGGCGAAGCCGATCTGTGCGCCTCAACGCTGCGAACGGCCGCGGCGATCGCGCGGCGCAGCGGCGCACCGATCGTGAATCATCCCGACGCCGTAACCCGAACGGGACGCGTCGCCAACGCCCGCCGATTAGGCCGGCTGGCCGGAGTTCGCGCGCCGCGCATGCTGCAAATCGCGCGCGAACGCTTAACCGGCGCCGGAGTCGCGGATACGCTCGCGGCGGCCGGGTTTTCGTTTCCGCTATTGGTCCGCTCGCCCGGCTATCACACCGGCGATCACTTCGTCAAAGTCGCGGGCCCCCACGACCTCGCGCATGCGATCCGGCCGCTTCCCGGCGCACAACTGCTCGTTATCGAGTACATCGATACGGCCGACGCGAACGGCGACATCTGTAAATACCGCGCGATTGTGGTCGACGGCACGCTCTACCCGCTGCATTTGGCAATCTCGCGCCGCTGGAAAGTGCACTATTTTAGCGCCGATATGGCCGAATCCGCGCTGCATCGCCGGCGTGATGAAGCGTTCATCAGCGATATGCTCGCGACGATCGGCGCGCCCGCTTGCGCGGCACTCGACCGCATTCGTGATACGCTGGCGCTCGATTACGGCGGCATCGACTTTAGCCTTGATGGTTCCGGTAACGTCATCGTATTCGAAGCGAACGCCTCGATGATCGTGCCCGCACCGGACGCCGACCCCAGGTGGAATTACCGGCGAGAACCCGTCATGCGCATTCATGCCGCCGTACGCCGCATGCTCGAATGCCGCGCTATTCTGTCACCCGCCGCGCGGGTCGCGACGTAAAGCCCGCAATTCACTTCAATCCCGAGGCACCCGGCCGGTTGAGGTCGTATGATAGGCGACGTATGTGCCAGTCGCTATCGTTTACGAGCGTCCCGTGATCGCGCGGGTTGACGTGGCTGTCACGCCGTCGGCCGTGGCGATCGGCTTGCGGGGGCTCGTCGTCGTGGTTATCGACGTGCTACGCGCCACGACGACTATAACGCGAGCGCTCGAAAACGGTGCACAATCCGTTATCCCGTGCCTGGAGCCTGAAGATGCGATCGCCGTACGCAATCGTGTCGGTCGCGATCGTGTCCTGCTCGGAGGCGAGCGGGAATCGCGCAAGATCAACGGGTTCGATCTCGACAACTCACCGGCGTCTTACGAAGCGTCGATCGTTACCGCTAAGACGGTCGCATTTACGACAACGAACGGCACGCGCGCCTTGCAGCGCGTCGGCCACGCCGGCGCGACGGCCGTGCTCTGCGCATCACTAAATAATCGCGAGGCCATTGTCAACGCGATTGCGGCCGTCGACGCGCGCGAAGCGTTACTCGTGTGCGCCGGTCAAGACGGCGAATTTTCATTCGAAGACTTTTTTTGCGCCGGCGCGGTCGCGAGTTTATACATCGAGCGCTTCGACAGCGTGACCTTGAGTGATGCGGCGCTCGCCGCGGCCGTCACGTTTCGCAACGGTGCCGATCGCATCGCGGACGCGATCGCCAGCGGCGAACATGCCCAATCACTTGCGGCGCTCGGCTTCAATGGTGACATCATGGACGCCGCGCAACTCGACACCAGCACCGTCGTTCCCGTGTATCGCGACGGCGAAATCTTCCGCTCCTAGGAGTTCAACTTCGTTGAACTTGTTACGTTTGGGCTTCGCCCAAGCCGTCCGTCGTCCCACGTCGGGTGAACCCGACGTGCTCCTAGGAGTTCAACTTCGTTGAACTTGTTACGTTTGGCGCCCGGAACGGTCCGTCGGGCGCGGCGTTTGCACCGGCGGCGAAGCGGCGCGAAGGTGGCCTAAGATTACGGCGCGTCGTCCGGAACAGGAGCCACGATCACACCCGGTGTCCGAACGTCGACCTTGGCCCGCCGGGCATCGTACCGGACGCTCGAGCCGAACGCATCGGCGATCGCGTTACTCGGTACCATGGCTCGGCCGCGAACGGTGAACGGCGCACGCGTCAAGGTAAAGCGGTTGCCGTTGAGCGATGCTTTGCGTTCACCAACTTTGAGCGTTAACACCTTGCGGCCGCGCCGGACCACGATCGTGCGGGTGAGTGCGTCGAAGGTCGTTACGCCGCCGGTGGCCTCGGAAATGGCGCGGATCGGCAAATAAGCGCGGCCACCCGTTGTGACCGGCGCGACATCGGCGACGATCCGCTGGCCGTCGACGCTCATCGTCGCGGGCGTCGAAAGCGCCAGGCATGCCGATGCGATGGTAGCCGCCGCGGCGGTACCAAGTACGAGTCGTACACTAGGCAAGAGTTGCTTCACGGTTGATCTCATGGATGAACTCAGGGTATTGTTCGGAGATCACCTTCTCGATTTCGAGCCGCAGAGCACCCAGCAACCGATCTTCAGGGAAGGTTCCGACGAGCAAACCTTTGCGGTAGATCGCACCCTTCCCCTTGCCGCCGGCGATACCCACATCAGCCATTTTCGATTCCCCCGGGCCATTGACAACACAGCCCATCACGGCTACCTTGACCGGCGCGGAATATTCCTTGGCGATCGCTTCAACCGAGCGGGCCAAATCGACGACCTGGATTTCGGCCCGGCCGCACGAGGGACAGGCGGTGATGTCGAAGCCCTTTTCGCGCAATCCAAGCGCCTTGAGAATGCCCCAAGCGACCGGTACTTCTTCGACCGGATCGGCGGCCAGCGAAACGCGCAACGTGTCGCCGATACCTTCCCACAGCAACACACCCAGGCCAATCGAGCTTTTGATCGTCCCTTCGCGCGGCAGCCCGGCTTCGGTTACTCCCAGGTGCAGCGCGTACGGCGTGTTGCGTTCGGCCAGCCGTTTATCCATCAGCCGGTAGGAGTAGATCGTCGTCGGCGCATCGTGCGCTTTGAGGCTGATGATGATGTCCGTATGGCCGAGATCCTCGAGAATCTCGACGTGGCGCATCGCCGATTCGACCATCGCTTCGGGCGTGTGGCCGAGCTTGAGTTCGAGATCGTGCGCGAGCGAACCCATATTGACGCCGATCCGAATCGGCGTGCCGCGCTGGAGCGCGAGTTCCACCACTTCGCGCGTCTTCTTGGGATCGGTGATATTGCCCGGATTGAGCCGTAGTTTCGCCACGCCGGCTTCGATTGCGGCCAGCGCCATGCGGTGGTCGAAGTGAATGTCGGCCACGATCGGAACCGGGCTGCGCTTGACGATGTGCGGCAACCCGGCCGCATCTTTGAAGTCTTGACAGGTTACGCGCACGACTTCACAGCCGGCCATCGCCAACCCATACACTTGCTCGAGCGTTTTATCGTAGTCGGCCGTGTCGGTGGTGGTCATCGACTGCACCACGACCGGATGGTCGCCGCCGATCCAGACGCCTTTGGCGTCCGATTCACCCGACTTATTCTTCAAGAAAACCGGCTTCGATCTGCGCCGCAGACGAATCACCTTAAAATGCCCCTTTGCCCGAGACGAGATTGGCAATGTCATGGTACGACACCGCCAGCATCAGCACGATCAGCACGGCGAACCCGCCGACATGAACGAGCGCTTCTTTTTCCGGATCGACCGGTTTGCCGCGCAGCATCTCCGCGATGATGAAGACGCCGCGTCCGCCGTCAAGCGCCGGGACCGGCAGCAGGTTGAAAATGCCCAGCGAGATCGAAATGAGCGCTGCGAAGCTGAGGTACGCGCCCCAGCCGGCATCTTGAACTTCGCCCGAAACGCTGGCCATTCCGACCACGCCGTGGAGTTGCCCCGCGGTTGCGGCCGGATGCGTGAACAACCCTCCGAGCGCTCCGAACGTGCTGGTCCAGATCATGCCGAAATCTTGGCCGCTGCGCGCCAGCGCCGTGCCGAGCGGCACCCGCTGCGGCGCGAGCACCTTCATGAAGCCGATAATTCCGACGGTATGACCGGCACCGTCCGGCCCGGCGACCGGCGTCAAGCGAACGTCATACGAGGCCGCGCTGCGGACATACGTCAGCCGTAACGGCCGGCCGAGCGACTTTTGGATGTCCGAAACCAACACGGCGCCGTCGCTCACGGCCGCGCCGTTGACGGCGACGATGCGATCGCCGGCGCGTAGTCCGGCTAACGCCGCCGGCTTACCTGGTGACACGTCGCCGACGGTGGTGGTCGGTGAGGGGATCCCGAGCACCGCGTACGACACCACCAGCAGCACGATTGCCACGATGAAATTCATGACCGGGCCGGCCACGACGATCGCCAGCCGCGCGAGCGGCCGCTTGGCTTGAAAATTGTCGTCTTCGTGAATGGTCCGCATGGTGGTTCGGACGATTCCGCCACCGGCGAGGCTGGTGCGTTCGGGCAGCAAGGCGACGCCACTGGTCGAGACGCCCGGATCGCCGGGCCGAGCGCCGCCGACGGCGTCCACATTCTCGCGAAAGAGGCGCTGCTGCTCGGCTTCATTGGTCTTGCCGTCCTCGCCCTTCATCGCGCAGTAGCCGCCGATGGGAAACAGGTTGAGCAAGTAGTTCGTCCCGCTGCGCGGCGACGTCCAGCGCAGCAACGTCGGCCCCATACCGAGCGCGAAGTCATTGACTCGAACGCCGTTGCGACGGGCGACGATGAAGTGACCGTACTCGTGAAGCACGATCAGAATCGAAATCATCACCAGAAAGACGAGGATCTTTCCTAAGCCGGCCAGCGTCGGCAGAGCGAAAGCGAGTACGAGCGTCATATTCCTCGGATTTTCACGCGGCGTTCCGCGACAGCTGCCGTCGCCGCGCCACGAGCCGATCGGTCGGCCTCGTGCACGGCATCGAGCGTGAGTTCATATTGTTGGACCACCGCGATTGCCGCAGCGATGCACTCCGGGATCGCTCCAAACGGAATTTCACCATTTACAAATGCAGCCACCGCGACTTCATTGGCGGCTGACAGCGCCGCGGGCGCCGTGCCCCCGCGCGCGAGCGCGGCGTAGGCTAAGCCCAAGCACGGAAAACGGTCCGCATCGGGTCGCTCGAAGCGTAAGGTCGTAACGTCGGCACCGCGCTCGCCGCCGACGGCCACGAGGGCATCGTCGGGCGCCGGAGCCGGCAGCCGGTCCGGATAGGCTAAGGCATAGCCGATCGGCAGCCGCATATCGGGTGCGGCGATCTGCGCTTTGACGTTGCCGTCGGTGAAGACGGCGAACCCGTGGGCCACGCTCGTGCGATGCACCAAAACGTGAATACGCTCGCCGGGCAAATCGAAAAAGCGGCTGGCCTCGATGACTTCGAGCCCCTTGTTCATGAGCGACGCCGAATCGATGGTATTCTTGGTGCCCATCTGCCAGGTCGGGTGACGCAGGGCGTCGGCCAGCGTCGCTGCCCGGATTTCCTCGGCGCTGGCCGACCAAAACGGGCCGCCCGACGCGGTCAGGATCACCGACGCGACGCGTTCGCGCGGCTCGCCGACGAGGCACTGAAAGATCGCGCTGTGTTCGCTGTCGACCGGGATGAGGGCCGAACCGCTGCGCCGTGCATGGGCGAACAGCAACTCGCCGGCCGCGACGACCAGTTCTTTGTTGGCGATGGCGATATCGGTGCCGGCGTCCACGGCGGCGAACACCGCATCGAAGGCGACGGCCCCATCGGTCGCGGCCAGCACGATGTCAGGTTCGCTTTCGAGCGCCACCCGTAACAGCCCGGCCGCCCCGTCGTCGACGCCGAGCGACGCGACCCGCGGGTTGTAGCGCGCGACTTGGTCGCGCAGCAACGCCGCATTGCGTCCGGCCGCCAGACCGACGACCTCGAAGCGTTCGGGATAGCGGCCGATGACGTCGAGCGCTTGCGTTCCCACGCTGCCGGTTGAACCTAAAATCGCTACGCGTTTTTTAGCCAAGCGGGATCTTTCCGATGAGCACGAGCGCGAAGTAAAACGCAATTCCGCCGAAGAGGTATGAATCGAACCGGTCGAGCACGCCGCCGTGGCCGCCGATCGCGGTGCCCGCGTCCTTGACTTTGGCATCGCGTTTGAGCGCCGATTCCACCACATCGCCGGCTTGCGCTGCAAACGATGTTAAAACGCCGACGATCGTTCCTTCAACCCAGCCCCAGTGGAGATAGACGGCGAACCCGATCGCGGTCAGGGTGGCGATGACCAAACCGCCGACGGCGCCTTCGACCGTCTTGCGCGGCGAGAGCGGCGTGAGCGGCGTGCGGCCGAAGCGGATGCCGATGGCCATGGCACCGATATCGGTCAGCGCGATCGTGCAGATCGCCATGATCGTCGCGCCGGTGCCGATATCGGGCAGGCTGCGAATCGCGAGAAAATACGACAGCAGCTTGCCGATATACAGCACGCCCAACAGGGTGAAAGCCGACCGCATCAGCTGCTGGCCGCGACGTAAAAAGGTGGCGCTGAGCAGTGCGGCAACGATCGTTATCGACAGCAGATCGCTCTCAAAGCGTTTAATCGCGCCGAAATAGGTCAGCGCGACATAGGCCGTCGACGCGACGGCGGCCACCGTGAACTCGATCGCGACGCCTTTGCGTTCGGCGAGTTTGCCTAGTTCCCACAGCGCACCGATGGCGATCGCCTCAACGAGAAGCGCGAATCCGGGTGGCCAGGCCACGAGCCCAAGTCCCACCACCGCTAACACGATACCGATCGCGATGCGCCGTCCGTCAAAGCGCGCGGCGGGTCCGCTCGCGGCAACCGGGATCGCGGTCACGCCGGCCCGAGCCGTTCGTAATTATCGTAGCCGACGACAACTTCAAGCCCAGCGGCAGCCGTTTCACGCACGCGCAGAACGCGCAACACGCCGACGCCTAAGGCGGGGTACGGCGGGCGCAGAACGTCGAGCCGCGGCGCAGCGCCGGCCAGCCGCCGCAGCGCCGCGACGTAAGGAAGCATCGTCAGGCCTTCGCGCATCACACCTCCATGATCTCTTTTTCCTTGTACACCACAAGTTCGTCGATCTGCTTGATATGACGATCGGTTAATTTCTGCACCTGGTCGGCGGCGCGTTTGACCTCGTCTTCGGTGATCGTTCCGGCCTTCTGCAAGTTCTTTACTTCGTCGGTGGCGCGATGGCGGATGTTGCGGATCGCAATCTTCCCGTCTTCGCCTTTACCTTTCACCACTTTGACGAGTGCTTTGCGGCGATCTTCGGTCAGCGGCGGAATGCTCAGGCGGATCGTTTGGCCGTCGATATTGGGATTGAGGCCGAGGTCGCTGGTTTCGATGGCTTTGCGGATCGCCCCGACGACGCTCTTATCGAACGCCGAAACCTGCAGCGAACGGCCGTCGGGCGACGAAACACTGGCGACTGACTTTAGCGGTACGGACGAACCATACGCTTCGACTTGTAACCGGTCGAGCAATGACGGAGCGGCGCGGCCGGTTCGAATCGAGCCGAACTCACTGCGCGTCGATTCAATCGCTTTGCTCATGCGCGCATCGGTATCTTTATACACGCCGTCCAATGTCCCAATCTCTGCCATGCTCACTCCCCGGAATTTACCCGTTAATTCAAACGCGTTCGGTTCGGTTTAGGCGGTGCTTTCGGACGGTCGCCGTTGCGCCGCTTGCGTGCCGACGAACGTACCGATGTCATCGCCTAGAACAACGCGCCGAATGTTGCCTGATACGTTCATGTCGAACACGATGATCGGAACGTCATTATCCATGCAGAGCGTTAGCGCCGTGCTGTCCATGATCTGCAGTCCTAATTGTAAGGCGCGCAAATAGTCGACTTGAGCGAAGCGCGTCGCGGTTGGATCTTTGAACGGGTCGGCCGAGTAAACGCCGTCGACTTTGGTTGCTTTGAGGATCGCCTGGGCGCCCATCTCGACGGCCCGCAACGCCGCGGTCGTATCGGTGGTGAAGTACGGGTTGCCGGTGCCGGCAGCGAAGATCACGATGCGGCCCTTTTCCAGATGCCGGATCGCCCGCCGCCGGATGTACGGCTCGGCGATCTGATGCATCTCGATCGCCGTCTGCACGCGCGACGGCACGCCGATCCGTTCGAGCGAGTCTTGCAGCGCGAGCGCGTTGATGATCGTCGCAAGCATGCCCATATAATCGGCGGTGGCCCGTTCCATCCCGGCCGCCTCGTGAATCTTGCCGCGCCAGATATTGCCGCCGCCCACGACAACGGCGATTGAAACGCCGTCGGCGTGGACCTGCGCGATCTGCTCCGCCATCAGGGACGTCGTGTCGACGTCGACCTGACCGCCCGCGCCGGCGAACGCTTCACCCGAGAGCTTGAGCAGGATTCGCCGGTAATGCGGAACGGGCATAACGCGTGTGTTGTCCTCGGTCTTGTTTAACCCTCGCCCAGGGCGTACTTCACGAAACGGCGGACGGCGATCCGCTCGCCCAGTACGGCCGACACCCCCGCCACCAGTTCGCCGATCGTCACGCTGTCGTCTTTGACGAAGTGCTGGTCGACGAGCGTGTTGTCCTCATACCACTTATTGAGTTTGCCGCTGATAATGTTCTCGACGATGTTGGGCGGCTTCCCCGGCGGTACTTGCCCGGCCAAGCTTTGCCGCACTTCGTCGATCACGGCGGCCGGCACCGCTTCGCGATTCACGTACGTGGGCGACATCGCGGCGACATGCATCGCGACATCACGCACGAGCGTCTGAAACTTCGCGTTACGGGCCACGAAATCAGTCTCGCAATTGATCTCGACGAGCACTCCGATTTTGCCGCCGGCATGGATATACGACCCGACGATACCCTCGTGGGCGGCCCGCTCGGCCTTTTTCTCGGCTTTGGCTTGACCTTGTTCGAGCAAGTAGGTTTTGGCTTTGTCGAAGTCGCCCTCGACGTTGACGAGTGCGTTGCGGCAATCGATCATGCCGGCGCCGGTTGCTTCGCGCAGGCGTTTCACTTCGTCGGCGCTTGGTTTGTAACTCATCGCGGAACTCACGAGTCGATCAATCCTTAAAACGGCAAGGGAGATTAAGCAACGACTGCTTCAGGCAAGCTAGCATCGGCGTCGGCGTCGGCGGCGTAGCTGTCTTCGTAGTCTTGCGCATCGTACGCCGATTCGGTTTCCGTCCGGCCTTCGATGATCGCATCGGCAATTTTACCGACCATCAACTTCACGGCGCGAATCGCGTCGTCGTTGCCGGGAATGAGGTAATCGATCTCATCCGGATCGCAGTTGGTGTCAACCACCGCGATGATCGGTATTTTGAGCTTACGCGCTTCGAGCACCGCGATGCGTTCTTTCTTCGGATCGACGATGAAGATGGCATCGGGCAAACGGTGCATGTCTTTAATGCCGCCCAAGAACCGCTCGAGTTTGTCGAGCTCGTCGGAAAGTCGCGAGACTTCCTTTTTGGGTAGCAGATCGAAGGTGCCTTGCTGCTTCATGCCCTCGAGCTCACGCAGCCGCGCGATCCGTTTTTGGATCGTCGAAAAATTCGTTAACGTGCCGCCCAGCCAGCGCTGGTTGACAAAATAGGTCCCGGCACGCTCGGCCTCTTCTTTGACGACGTCCTGAGCTTGCTTCTTGGTCCCAACGAACAAGATGACGCGGCCTTCGCGCGAGAGCTGCTTGACCGTGGCATATACTTCGTTGAGCTTGACGACCGTCTTGGCCAGATCGATGATGTAGATGCCGTTGCGCTCTTGGAAGATGTACGGCTTCATCTTGGGATTCCAGCGCCGCGTCTGGTGGCCGAAGTGAACTCCGGCTTCGAGCAGGGCGCGCATGGAAATAACGGACATGGGTGAGGAACCTTTCTGGATTCCGCGGGCCGCCATCCGTGGCGGTTTGCGTGATGGAACCATGACATCGCCCGCTCCGGGGCAATGGGATGTGACAACCCTCCGATTATAGCATAAATGCAGAAGCGCCGGTTGAAACGAGGGTGCCACCGCTGCCGACCGCTTGGCCCGTATGTGACAAAGCCTTCGACGGCGGGTAAGGCGCGCTAGATGGCAACCGGCAGCGCTCGGCAACAGGCCGCATTCAATCACGTGCGGGTGGGCAGCGGTAAACCGCTGCTGCTGCTGCACGGTCTCGGCGGCAGCTGGCGATCGTGGTCGCCGGTTCTAGCAACGTTGGCGGCCGACCGCGAGGTGATCGCGGTCGATTTGCCCGGCTTTGGTGCGACGCCGCCCCTGGCCGGCGAAGTCTCGATCGCGACGTTGGCCGATGCGGTGACGAGTTTTTTGGTCGAGCAAAACTTAACCGGCGTCGACGCCGTCGGCAGCTCGATGGGTGCGCGGCTGGTCCTCGAGTTGGCGCGGCGCGGCATCGTCGGCGCGGCCGTGGCGCTCGATCCGGGCGGCTTTTGGGCCGGTTGGGAACGGCGCTTCTTCGCCCTCTCGATTCGGGCGTCGATCGCGCTGGTGCGCTTGCTGGCGCCGGCTATGCCGTGGCTGACCGCCAACCCGGTGACGCGTAGCCTACTGCTGGCGCAATTCTCCGCGCGTCCGTGGGATGTCGGCGCGGAGCTGGCCTTGACCGAAATGCGCTCGTTCGTCGCGGCGCGCTCGTTCGATCCGCTGCTCGATCAGCTCGTCGACGGTCCGCCGCAGTTGGGCATGGCGGACGTCGCTGCGCGGCCGATCGTGATCGTCTGGGGTCGTCAGGATCGCGTCTGTTTCCCGGCTCAGGCGAAGCGCGCTCAGATGCTCTTCCCGTATGCGCGGCTGGTTTGGTTCGACTCGTGCGGCCATTTTCCGCAGTGGGATCTGCCGCAGCGGACGGCGCGCCTGATCCTCACCGCGACGCAATAGCGTCGTTCAGCCGGCGGTAATGCCGAGCTGGGCTAAGATGGCCGGTATGCGGCCCCGCAGTTTGAAAAAACCGCCGTCGCATGCCGGCCACGCGACCGCATCGTATTGCCGGGCCACCTCGCGATACGGTACGCCGCGCGCGGCGAGCGCCGCTAGCGCGCCGGCAAGTGCATCGCGCGCCGGGCCGACCGGCGCGAACGGAACGACCACCCGGGTGGCGCCACACTGGGCGGCGCGCTCGGCCAGTGCGTCGGCGAGCAGTTCGCCCTGCGCCGTCGGCAGCAGACCAAAATCGACCGCGCCCGCGGCACCGGCCAGGCGGGTCGCGCTTTCGCGCAGCAGTTGGTCGCCGAAGGACGTGACCGCCGGACTCACGGGCAGCGGTGAACGCCCCCCGACTGCGTGCAGGGCGCACACGCCGCGCAGACCCAGATCGCCCGACCATTGCTCCACGCCGGCGCGATCGCCCCACACGTCATCTTCGTGGATCACCAACAACGTTGGTAGCGACGCCGGCGCCGCAACCGGCAACTCGGGCCGGCTCACGCGCGGGATCGGCGGATCGGATAACGCCGGCGTCGCGCGCGCGAGCGGGGCGGTCAGCGCGAACCGCTCGCCGGTATAACGCCGAATATTATCGCGGCCGGCCGCGTACGTTTTACCGCGCGTGTGCAAACCCGCGACCCAGCGCCAGGACAGCGTGTTCGAGGCCGGATCGCCGTCGAGCAGATGCCGGATGAAGAAATCAGCGCCGAGCTCCCACGGCAATCCGAGCGTGAAGATCCAAATACTGGCAAACCACATGCGCGCATGATTGTGTAGATAACCGGTTTTCACGAGCTCGGTCACCCAGGCGTCGAACGCGTCGATCCCCGTTCGCGCGCCGACGGCCGCTGCGATATCGTGCCGTTCGGCCAAGCGCTGCTCGAGTCCCGACCGGTAGCGCGACCAAGCCTCGGGATGCGATTCGAGCCAGCCCTTCCAATAGGTGCGCCAAAAGACTTCGGAAACGAACTTCTCCGCCCCGGACGCCGAATGTCGCTGCAATACGGCGGTGAGGACCTCCGGCTCGCTAATCGCGCGATAGCGAAGATATGGCGAGAGGGTGGAAACGTTCGTGCGGTCGTCAGGGCCGCGGTCCTCGTTGCGGCCGGCGGCATATTGGCGCCCGGCACGCGGCACGAACGCCGCCAGTCGGCGCAGCGCTTCGTCGCGTGACGGGGCCCAGCGAGCGGCCTGATCGGCCAGCGGGAGTTGCATTCTTGCGTTGACTCCCGCGTCCGTTGCGGGGTTCCCGCCGGCCAACGTGACGGCCGCGGCATACGGTCTGCGAGCCACGCCGTCGGCGCATTCGCTTCTCACGCACCGCGTTGATGCCGTCGCGCTACCATTGCTTAACGTGTTTGCCGCCGCTGCGTTTACGGACCGCCGGTCGAGCCGCCCGGCGCAACATTTCACATGCACCCCGGCCAAATCGTTGACAGCCGGCGCGATTAAGGAGCTGCCGACGGGCAAACGGGACTGTCGCGCGGCCGAAGAATGTCGCCCTATGCAAACACCGCATTGGCTTGTGACCGGGGGCCTGGGCTTCATCGGTTCGGCCTTCGTCCGGCAGGCATTGGCCGAGCGGACCGACCTTCGCATCACGGTGCTCGACGCGCTAACCTATGCGGGTAACCCGGCCAATCTCGCCATGCTGGCCGGCGATCCGCGCTACCACTTCGTCGAAGGCAACATTTGCGACCGCGGTGCGGTCGACGCCGCGCTCGGCACGCACGTCGACGCGATCGTGAACTTTGCCGCCGAAACGCACGTCGATCGTTCGATTCTCGATCCGCTGGCCTTCTTGCATACACACATTCTGGGCACCCACGTGCTGCTCGAAGCCGTGCGTACGCATCGAATCGCCCGCTTTTTGCAAGTGTCGACCGATGAAGTGTACGGCCACGTCCACACCGGCTCGTCGGTTGAAGGCGACGTGCTGGCACCGCGTTCACCGTACGCTGCGTCGAAGGCCGGCGGCGATCTGCAAGTATTGGCGTATCACACGACGTATGAAACGCCGGTCCTCATCACCCGTGGATCAAACACGTACGGGCCGTATCAATATCCCGAGAAACTCATTCCGCTCTTCGTCACCAATCTGCTCGAAGATAAGACGGTTCCCGTTTACGGTGACGGTATGCAGGTCCGCGATTGGCTGCACGTGGACGATCACGCGCGAGGCATCCGGCACGTGCTCGAGCACGGCACGATCGGTGAAGTGTATAATTTGGGCGGCGGAAATTCACGGACCAATTACGAAATTACGCAACAGCTGCTGGCGCACACGGGCCGCAACTGGGAGACCCACGTGCGTCACGTGACCGACCGCGCGGGCCACGACCGCCGGTATTCGCTCGATGCGTCCAAAGCGCGCGCGTTGGGTTGGCGGCCGCAGATCGAGTTCCTCGCCGGGCTCGCCGAAACCGTCGCCTGGTATCGCGGCAACGAAGCCTGGTGGCGTAAGGCGAAGTCAGCGGAGTTCGATCGGTATTACGAGCGCCAATACGCGGGGCGCGCAACGTCGAGTCATTAAGGGAAACAGCTTGAAGGGTATCATTCTGGCGGGCGGCCTCGGTTCGCGTCTTCGGCCGCTAACAAAAATTACCAATAAACATCTGCTGCCGATTTACGATAAGCCGATGATCTACTATCCGCTCGAAACGCTGTGCAAAGCCGGTATCAAAGATATCATGATCGTTACCGGCGGCAATTCCGCGGGTGACTTTCTGCGACTGTTGGGCAACGGTCGCGATTTCGGGCTCAAAGATATCTACTATACCTACCAGGAAGGCGAGGGCGGTATTGCCGATGCGCTCAAGCTGTGCGAACATTTCGCCGAAAATGAGCCGGTCTGCGTTATTTTGGGCGACAATATCATCCAA
Organism: Candidatus Velthaea sp.; assembly: GCA_965214335.1. Classification (GTDB taxonomy): domain Bacteria; phylum Vulcanimicrobiota; class Vulcanimicrobiia; order Vulcanimicrobiales; family Vulcanimicrobiaceae; genus Velthaea. The sequence continues at coordinate 314,560 of CBDCBO010000003.1, forward strand.
GACGATATTTCGCCGTTCGTCGAACGCTTTCGCCGGCAGGCTTCGGGCGCGCGGCTGCTGCTCAAGGAAGTCGCCGATCCCGAGCGCTTCGGCGTACCGGAAATTGTAGGCGACCGGATCGTGCGCATCGTCGAGAAACCGATCGTACCGCTCAGTCAGTATGCCGTGACCGGTATTTACATGTACGATGAGCGCGTCTTTGATTTTTGCCGCAACCTCAAACGCTCCGAACGCGGCGAACTCGAAATCACCGACGTGAACAATGCCTATATCGCCGCCGGCGCTTTGAGCTTCGATGTGCTCGAGGGCTGGTGGACCGACGCCGGGCAATTCGAAAGCTTGTTTCGAGCCTCGCAACTCGTGGCCAAAGATCGCCTCGGCAGCGCCGCTCTGCTGGTCTAACACCGGCTAAAGCGCGGTGTCGCCGCTCAGCGGCGGCCGCACCGCGACCGATAGCGTGGATAGAGTGGATGCCACGACCCTCATCTGCGACGGCGTCGCCCATCATGCTGCGGGCCGATTCGCTCAAGCGATCGCCGCCTACGCGCAAGCCGTCGCGCTCGCGCCGGACGACGCCCGGCCTTGGCGCCTATTGGGCGTGGCCGCGCTGCAGACCGGGGAAATCGAAGCCGCGCGCGGCCTCATCGAACGCGCGCTCCGGATCGATCCCGGTGACGCCGCCGCCTGCGCCGCGTTAGGCAACATCGAGGAGTTGGCGGGCAATAGGCCGGCGGCGCTGGCCGCGTATCGTATCGCGCACGATCTCGATCCGGGGTTGGCGGTTGCCGGCGCCGGGCGGGCCCGCGTCGCGTTGCAGACCGGTGCGGCCGCCGAAGCGATCGCCGTCGCCGAGGACGCCCTAGCGCGCGGCTGCGCCGAAGCAAGCCTGCTCGTGACGCTCGGCGCGGCTCGGCTCGAAACGCGCGACTACGCCGGAGCGGCGGCGGCGTCACTCGCAGCGGTGCGAGCTGCAGCCCACGCTGATGCCTTCGCCAATCTCGGCGCCGCGTGCATCCACCTGGGGAAGGCCGCGACGGCAATCCAAGCTTGCGAAGCCGCCTTGCAACTCGATCCGGCTCACGCTCAAGCCGCCAATAACTTAGGCATCGCGCTCAAGGCCCGCGGAAGCCTGGCCGCGGCGGAGGCCGCGTTCGCGCGGTCGAGTGCGCTCGGATCCGACGAAGCCCGCATCAATCTCGGCACGACGCAATTGCTGCTCGGCGACTATGCCGGCGGCTGGCCGAATTATGGCTGGATCACCGCGGAGCGGCGGTCCAGCGCACCCTTCCGCGCGCTGCCGCTGTGGGACGGTCGCCCGCTCGAACGCGGCCGGTTATTGATTTGGCCCGAGCAAGGCATCGGCGACACCCTACAGTTCGGCCGCTTTTTGCCTCAGGTTCGCGCCCGTGTCGCCGCGCTGACCTTGGCTTGTCCGCCCGGCACCCGGGACGTCTTGGTCACGAGTGCCGGAATCGACGCGGTCATCCCGCTGGAACCGGCGCCGGTGTGGGCCGGCTTCGACGCTTGGCTGCCGACGATTCGGCTGCCGGTTGTGTGCGATGCGCGCCCCGAAACGCTTCCCCCCGCGGCATACCTGGCGGCGGACCCGCGGCGGGTTGCGCGCTTGCGGCCGCAACTGATCGTCCCGGGAACGTTGCGTGTCGGTCTGGTGTGGTCGGGCAACCCCGATTTTCGTTGGAACGCCGTCCGGTCGTGCCGTTTGGCCGAGCTCGACGCTTTGAGCGCGGTCGAGGGCGTCAGCTGGTTCGCGCTGCAGCATGGCTCGGCAGCCGGCGAGGCGCGGCACAGCCGCCTGCCACTGATTCCGATCAACGCCGCCTGCGCCGATTTTGCCGACACGGCGGCCGTCATCGCGCAGCTCGATTTGGTCCTGAGCGTGGACACGTCGGTGGCCCACTTGGCCGGCGCGCTTGGCTGTCCGGCCTGGATCATGCTGTCGAATCAACCCGATTGGCGCTGGCAACAAACCGGTCCGCAAACGCCGTGGTATCCAACGCTGCGCCTATTCCGCCAAGATGCAACCGGCGGTTGGGCGCCCGTGGTCGCGGCGCTGACCGCCGCCCTGCGCGCGGCGGTCGAATCAGCGCGCGTTTAAAACCGGCCGCTAGCGGCTCGCGGCCCGGTGTGAATGCCGCATCCAGTTCACGGTGCGCCGGTCAACGGAGCGCATTTTGGCGGCAATTTTGGGATAGTTCGGATCGATCGTAAATCCGTAAAGATCGCCTTGCAGATCGACGATATACACCCAGTTGCCGTCGATTGTCGCCGGCGCGCGGATCGGGGCCGGCGTGTGCACGATCGGTTCGCCGCCGTTGAGAATCACGCCGGTCGACGCGTTGAGTTCCCAGACCGCGCCGCCGGTCCCGACCGAGCCACAGAACGTAGACGTATCGCAGGCGGTCGCGACGAAAATGACGCCACCCGCGCTGACCGCCGGCACCGACCGCGGGATGCCGTCCTGCGTGCTGTCCGGTCCGAACGAAGTGTGCCACGCGATTTGCGGCGAACCGCAGCCGGGATCGACGCCCACCATGCCGGGAGCGAGGAATGCCGGATTTTGGTTCGATGCAACCACGGAGTAGAGCAATCCGGTCGCCGCGGAGTACGCCGTCACTCCCAAGAAGCCGTCAGCATAACCACTGGGTGCGAATTGGAACTCGGCGAGCGGCCCGGCCGAAATGCGCTGCTCGTCATAGATGATGAGCGAACCCTCTTTCGATTGCAGCGCGACTTGCGGATCGCAGCCGGCTCCAAGCGGCTTGTAGACCACGGGAGTTCCGTTCACGTCGAGGTCGACGATGTTGGGCGAATAGACGCTTTGGTTGATCGGGTGGTTACTGGCAAGCGCGTGGCTCAGATCGCTCGAAAGCTCCAGGAGCGTCTCGCCGAAGCCGCTGTACTCTTGCGGTGCGGCTTGGTATGGCGGCTGAATCTGACCGTCGGAGGACTGCCCGTTATCAGTGTTGCCGACACCGGCCAGCACGTTGCCACCGTAATCGAAGGTGACGCCGCCCCAGCCCCAAACGCCGCCGCCGCCCCATGGCTGAGCGCCGCCGCCACGTTGATTTTGCGGATCCCACACGGTGAAGAACGTGGCCGCCGGGGTCATCGCCGGCACGTTGATTGCGGCGATGCGGCCGCGCCACGACGAGATGTCGCAACTGGCGCCGGTGCCGACATAAGCGACGCCGTTGTTGAGCGTGACCGACGTGTGCGAGAAGTTCAGTTCGTTGCCGACTTGGCCGGCACCGAAATCAAACGCTCCGTTCAAGGCGCCGGTCGCAGCGTCGAATTGAAAGAGTTGGTTCTTGGCAAACGAGTTGACCTGACCGTTGGAGTTACCAACGACGTAGATCAGGTGCGCGTGCGGGTCGTAGGCCACCGTACCGCCGGCGCCATACACGTACGGCCCCGGATCGGAGGCCGAACAGCCGTAGGTTTCTTCGCCCGTCCCTTTGCCCCACACGAGTCTGCCGGTCAAAGCGTCCTGCGCATCGATGAATCCGCTGCCGCCGGCTACGAACAGTAACGGGTCGTGATTCGGCCCCAGGCCCGTGGCCAGAACCGGCTGGGATTGCACGTTGAAATCGCCCTGGCCGGTACCCATGATAACTTGCCAGGCAAGGTGCAGCCCGGCGCCGCTGCCGACGCTTTGCGGCGAGATTGCCGTGGTGAACGGATTGAAGCCGTCACGCTGATTGTCAAAATTAAAGGTGACATAGTCGTTGAACGCCTGCGGCGTCAGCGTCGTCGACGCCGTGATACTACCGGCCGCCGCGGTGATGACGGCGGAAGCGATTGCAGCGCCCGTATATTTGATCGAAAGGGCATCGGACGGCGTCTTGATCGTCGTGGCCGAGAGCGTCGTCGCACCGGAGCCGTCGCTATCGGTTAAGCCGATCGGGGTCGCCAATGGATCGCTGCCGATGATGACCGCGCCGCCCGCATCGAGCAGATTCGCGATCAACGAAATGGTCGCCGGCGCGCCCTCGGTCGGCGTCGGGTTGCTGAGCGCTAAACCGATCGACGCGACGACGCCGCCGAGCACGAGATCAACCTGGTTCGCTTTGCCCGCAAGGATCGTCCAGGACGTCTTACCGACCGATAGCGCCGATCCACCGCCGTTCGTGCCCGAATATAGCGTCTCGGCAAATGTGTCGGTGCCGACCGGCGCGTCGATCGTCAAGGTGCAGGTTCGGCTACCGTTGGGATTGGTCGTGCAACTCGGCGAGTTGGCCGTCAAATTTATTACGAGCGGCTTACCGCCGTTGATCGAAAGTACCGCTGACTGCGTTGCGCTGGAAATATACAGCGGGTGGCGCAATGAGGCCGGCGCTTTCGGCGCGGCCGGAATCGTGATCGCGACCGCGACGCTCGACGTGCCCGCGCCACCTGGCGCCGGTGGCGCGGCCGGCGGCACGGCGGTGACGCCGCCGCCTCCGCCGCACGCGGCCAATGCGCCGCAGACTGCGCTCAGCACGAGCACTCGAAACTTGGTATATATCATAGCGGAGACAACCCAGTCGTAGCGGTTAATGGCGTGTGCGGCGTCGATACCGCCGGCCGGACCGGCAATTACCGGGGCCGCATGCTCGTGGCGCTGCACTACAGTATCGGCTGGGTCTGCAGGCGATTGAAGTCACCGCGCGTCAGCTGGCCGCCAAGTGTTCGCGAACCGGTGGCAAGGCCGGCCGGCGCCGAACCGCCACGGGCCCATAACGGGCCGCACAGCGTCGAACAAAGCATGAGTATGCGGCACATATCAGGCATCATGCACGGGAAGCTAGGCCGCTGTCTTGGGCCTTTCGCCTAGGTCAGCTGGGAAATAAGCCGAGTAGGAATTGTCGATTGTCGCAGCTTAGGGCCGTTCGGCAGCGAGATAGGCGTTCACGTTGCGCTCGGGAGCCGTCCCGGCTTCAATGCCGGCGCGAAACACCTGCTCGAATTCGCGGCGTTCGCTCGCGCTGAAGCGGCTGGCGAGAATGTCGCCGTTGGACGCGACTCCCGCACGCGGCGACGTCGCCAAATACGCCGCCCACGCCGTCGGCGGCGCCGTAACCGCATCGATGTGTAAGCGCAGACGCACGTTGACGAAGCCCGCGTTCTGGAACAGCCGCAGCAGATCGCGTTCGTTGTAATTGGTCAGCGGGTCGGCCCGAATCGCTTCGAGCGTGGCGGGCAGCTGCGCCGAACGCAGCCGGTACAAATATTCAACATACCGCCCGGCCGGGCCATTATCGGCGGCGAGCTGCGCCGCAACGCCGGCGAGTGCATACGCTTCGTCTTGAAAAATCGGTTCGACGATGCTGATCCGGCCGCCGGGCCGCAAGATGCGGTAGCATTCGTGTAGTGCCGCGCCGCGGTCGGTGACGTAGGCCAAGACCGCTCGCACCGTAATCGCGTCGACCGACGCGTCGGCCAAGGCCGCCAAATTTTCAGCCGCGGCGACGATGAAGCGACAGCGCCCGGCGACGCCCCGCCGGTGCGCCTCGTCGCGCGTCTGAGCGACGAGCGCGGGCGACATGTCGACGAAGATCACGTTCCCCGCCGCAATGCGTTCGAGCGCGGCGAATCCCACCATGCCGGTGCCGCTCCCGATGTCGGCGACCGTGTCGGCGGCGCGTAACCGGGCTCCGGCGAGCAGCCGGTCGCGGATATCGTCGAGCAGCGGCTGAAGCTGCGCCGCCTGCGCGGCATCTCCGCCGTGCCGGCCGGCACGCAGCCACTCGAACCAGATATCGCGTTCATCAGCATGGGGCACGATCGGCACGTCCATCGATGCGTTTGTTTGCTCAACGGGCGAGAAAATCGGCGGCCTAACGCCGTTGGAAGTCAAGATTTTGCTCCCTCGCCGGTACGCCGGCGACTCCATCGCCGGACCGCTGAAGCTTCATCGGCGACGGCCGACAATGTGGAGCATGAACGCGAACTCCAACGCCGCGCGCGGCGGCGCCAACTGATTCGAACGACGCCGGGGTTGGCCGCGTTAGCCGCCGACCTTGCGGCCTGCGACATCGCGGCTGCCGCGCCGGCACGGCTCGAAGGCATCATGCGTTTCGATCGCATCGATATACGTGAGCTGGCCCGCTTTGTCGAGGTTGACGCCGGCCGCTATACGCGGCGCTGCGTCTTTCGGGAGGAACGCTTCGAGCTCGTCGTCTTGACGTGGGCGGCCGGCTGCGTCTCGCCGGTCCACGATCATGGTCGCAGCCGCTGCGGCATGCTGCTCGTGAGCGGCGAACTGACCGTCGAAAACTATACCCGCGCACCGGGCGGGCGCCCCGGCTTCGTCCGCCTGGCACCGCGGGACACCGTCATCTTACGGTCCGGTGATATCGATCTGCGTTCGGCGGCCCGCGATATCCATCGCATCAGCGCGACGGCGGGCGACGCCGTCTCGCTGCACGTGTATGCCAAACCGCTGCGCCGCTACCGCGTTTACGATTTGCGGCAACACTCGTATCGGACGGCGATCGTTCCAGCTCAGGTCGAGCCGGCCGCGATCGCTTGCATTAGCGGATAAGCGCGCGCGTCCGGGCCAGTGCGGTGGTTGCCAGGTCGGCGCGGTTGACGACGAGCGCCGGACGGCCGGCGCCTCGAGGCTGACCCGGAATGGCGTTGCGGCCGCCGCCGGTTACGTGCAGCAGCACGACGTCGTCGGGGCCGATATCGCGGGCGCGCGCCGCCTGCACCAACGACGCCACGGCGACGCCCGCCGCGGGTTCGATCGCTGCGCCTTCAAGTTCGGCGAAGAGCGACATCGCGTTCTGCAGCGCAGCGTTGGTCACGGCATACGTCCGGCCGTCGGTTTCGCGCAGCGCCGCATAGATGCCGCCGGCAGCGGCGTACGGCGGCGTTTGATTCGACAGCACGTACGCGCCGAGGCCGGCGAGCTCGGCAGCCGCGGTTTGTTGCGAGCGCGGCAGGAGCGCCGCACTACCGGCTTGCCACGCGTCGTGAATCGGCGTGAACGGCGCGTTTTGGCTGAGCATCAAGCGCGGCAGCCGGGCGCCGAACCGGCCGTCGGCCCGTAAACGCTGCGCGGCTTCGTGCGCCGCGAGCGCGCCGGCGGCGCTTCCCACCGCTTGAAAATAGCTGTCGGGCAACGTGCCGATCGCCTCAACGGCAGCCAGCATCGCCGTTCCCATTCCGTCGCGGCGGCCGACATTGCGCACGCCGCCTTCGAGAATAAAATCGGCGCCGGCGCACAATTCGCGGGCGAAGCCGATCGCTTCTTCATACCCCGCATCGGCGATTGCCACCACCCGCACCGCTGGGCCGATCGGCGCCCCCGCGCACACGTCGTTCCAACCGCTGAGCGGAACGACGATTAACGCCGGAACGTCATTTTCAGTACACACGCGCGCGAACGCAAGCGCGGTATTGCCGGCCGATGAAATAACGAGCGTTCGCGTATCGCCCGGCGGCCGGCGGCGCACGACGCTGACCGCTTCGAGATCCTTGAACGTTCCGGTCGGGAGTGTCGCTGCCCGCTCGGGCCACCAGCCGCTAAAGGCGATCCATAGCTGCCGCAGGCCGAGGAACCGGCCCAGCATGCTACTCCGGTACACGCCGGTGCGAGCCGCGGTGCGAACGGCACGGGCATCGGGTAACCAGCAGCTGTAGCGCAGCAATGAATCTTCGTCGCCGACGTGAAAATCGCGTTGCGCGTACACCGAGCGCAACAGCGCCGGCGCGTGCTCGCCCGCGCATTGCAACCGCGCGCCGTCATCGTCGTACGCGGCATTGCAAGCGCTGCACACGAGCTGATAGTTAGCCATTGTCCGCTCCCCGTGATGCGAGTCGCGCGGCGGCCGCCCGGACGCAATCGACGATCGCATCGACCTCGCTGTCGCCGATGCGATGATTGGTAAAGTTGCAGCGAATCACGCACCGGCCGTTGATGACGGTCGTCGAAGGAACGAGCGCGCCGCTTTCCTGCAACTCGACGACAATGGCGGCATTGCGTTGGTCGAGAGCCGCTGCATCGAGGCTGCCGTCATCGAAGCGGAAGCAGACGATATTAAGCCCGACCGGAGCGGCCAACTTCAGGTCGCCGGCGGCCTCGACGCGCGCTGCGAGCCGAGCCGCTTGGCGGCAGTTGCGTTCGATCGCGGCGCCCAAGCGCTGCGTCCCGTGCTCCTTGAAGGCGAACCAAATCGCGAGCGCCCGGAAGCGGCGCGAAAGTTCGGGACCTAATTCGGCAAACCACGGTTCGCCGGCCGCCGTTCCGCGCGCCGCCGGCGTTAAATATGCGGCGGGCGTTGCGAAAGCCGCCCGCTGCGCGTTTGGGTCGCGGAAGATAACGCAGCCGGCGTCGTACGGCACGTGCAGCCACTTGTGAAAATCGAACGCCAGCGAATCGGCCCGTTCAATTCCGGCGAGCAACCCGCGATGGGTTGGGCTGAGCACCGCGAGGGCACCGAAGGCACCATCGACGTGCAGCCACAGCCGTTCCGTCGCGCACAGCTCGGCCACTGCCGCCAGATCGTCGACGGCTCCGGTATCGACCGTTCCAGCGGTCGCAATCACCATGAAGGGTTCGGCGCCGGTGGCTCGGTCGGCGGCGATCGCGCTGCGCAGCCGCGCCAGGTCGACGCGCTGCACTGTATCGGTGGGGACGCGCCGCAGCGCCGCGCTGCCCAAGCCCGCGCCGTCGAAGGCGGCCGGTACACTGCGATGCACCGCCGTCGACGCATACCCAACGAGGCGCCGGCCGGCCAAACCCGCCGTACGCACGGCCGTACCGCAGAACGCCGTCCGGGCAACCTGGACGGCGATGAGATTGGCCAGCGACGTACCGCTGGTGAGAATGCCACTCGTCGCGGGCGGAAAACCGAATATTTCGGCGCTCCATGCGAGCACCGCGCGCTCGACATAGATTGCACTGTGCTCGCGACCGCCGGTATTCGCATTGAGCGCCGCGGCCAGCAGCTCGGCGAGCATACCCGACGGCGTTCCGGCGCCGTGCACCCAGCCTAAGAAACGCGCGTGCCGATTGCCGTTTTCGTACGGTGCGATCAGCGTCGCGAATTCGGCATAGACCGTTTCGAGCGACTGCGGCGCACGCGGTACCGCCTGAGCCAGTTTTGCTTTGACCTCGGGCGGTATGGGTTGCCAAGCCGGACCGCCGGATAGCGCGCCAAAACCGTCGAGCGTATCATCGAGCAATCGATGGGCAAACGTCCGGAACGCCGCCGCGTCGGCCGGATCGAGCATCAGGGTTCGGTCCGGCGTTGCAACCGCGTATCGAAGAGCCGCTCGAGCGCTTGGATCACGCGCGGCACGTACTTGGCCTTGTACGGATACAAGTCGACGGGGTCACGCGTATGAACGATCATGGCTGCTGAAGCTTCGAACAACAAGACGCGACCGTCGGCGCTCAGCGAACAATCGATACCGAAATAATCAAGAGGAATGCGGGCCGCGATCTCGCGCAGACCGGCGGCGGCCGGTCCGGTGAACACGCTGGCCAGATCGCGCATGAAGGCATGTTCTTCTTCACGCATCCACGCGTTCTCGGCCATCGGGGCGTTATAGTAGTGGATCATCCAGCGCGGAGAGATCGCCAAATGTACCGGATACGGAACGCCGTCGACGAACGCGATCCGGTATTTGCGATAATAGCCGTCGGCATTGCGGTAATCGATGAACGCGCTAACATAAAAGTCGTGCGCGTGCGTCACCGCGCCGAAATAGGCATCGAGCTCGCCCGGATCGTGGATGCGGGCTAAGTCCGTGCCGGCGTGTGAATCGAGCGGCCGGATGAGATACGGATACGCCGGCGCATCGTGCGCGATGCTCGAACGATCGACGTGCCGCGTCGGCGCGACTGCCACGGTCGCCGAGCGTGCGAACATCTCGGCGATCGCCACGCGCGACGTCAACGGCACATGGAGCGGTGTATTGAGCGCCGGCCGATTCTGCCCGGCGATAAACGATTCCGCGGCCCGTAAAGCGGGACCGGCGTCGGGCGCGTCCGCGATCGTGTTGAACACCAGATCGTAGGGCGGCAGGCGTGGAATCGGGTGTTCGCCGAGGTACAGCTTGTGTACCGTCGTGCGTTCGGGGCTCAGAATGAAGTCGAGCGGAATGTTGGCTTGAAACGTTCCGGCCACGCACAACTCGAGAATCGTCGTCCGGGCCGGTTGCACCAGCGCCGCGACGGTCCGTAACGAGCGCTGGGCTAACGCCGTGCGCTGATGACGTAGCGCTGCCGCGGTGTCACCGAGCAGTTGGTTTACTTCAAACAGACCCCAGTTGGCGGCGTCGTCACCGGGCGAGAGCCGCACCGCGCTTTCGTACGCGGTGCGCGCGGCGGACATATCTCCGAGTAAGGCTAGGACATGTCCGTGGAGCGAGTGCGCGGCGGTTGTTTCGCGCAGGAGTAAAGCCCGTTCCAAATGCGCGACGGATTCCGGCAGCCGCGCCGCCTCGAGCAACACCGCGCCGGCATTGTACTGCGCGAGCCAGTCGTCGGGCACGGCCTGACAGATGCGCGCGAACGCATCGGCGGCTTCGCTATACCGGCGCGCTTGGCGCAACGCGGATCCCAGCTGCCCGAGCTTCGTTAATTCGGCAACGCCCGTGGTCGGGTCATCGCGGTCGCTCGTGGGCTGCCCGAGTCGTGCTTGAGTATTCGTAGTACGTCCTCTTGATTGGTAAGTCAACCGTTGACGCCGCGGCGCTTTGGCGAGCGACGGTATTTATCGCATCGGATTCACGTTCGCGCACTTTAGCTCACCACGTTCGTGCAGCGGCAATCGGCGCTGCGTGAAGTGCCGCGCCGCAAACGCGGTACTCGAACTTAACGGTTCCATCGATTTTAAAAACGCCGCTACCGCAGAGGAGTTATATGGCCGCGCCGAACGTGCGCACGAACATGTTCGATCGTTACGCGTCGTTCGCCACCATGCGCGCTCAAGCGCACCGGAGAGCAATCCAAGCCCCGACTCCGGTTCGCTTCGTCGACGATGCGCGCTGATCGCAGTTCGTCGGCCGCGGCGCTCGCCTTACGCGCCGACATACTCGAGCGCACCCGGGCCTATTACGCAGCGGCATATGAAGACGGCGAATTTCGGCCCGGCATCGACGCCGTTCCCGTTTCCGGCCGCACGTTTGACGAGCGTGAACTCGTTACTCTCGTCGACAGTTCACTTGATTTTTGGTTGACGGCCGGTCGTTTCGCCGCCCGCTTCGAGCGTGAGTTTGCCCGTTGGTTCGGGGTGCGCGAATGTGTGCTCGTCAATTCGGGCTCGAGTGCCAACCTCGTCGCGCTAGCGACCCTGACCGCCCCCGAACTCGGCGAACGCGCATTGCGCCCGGGCGATGAAGTGATCACCGCCGCCGCGGGCTTTCCAACGACCATCAATCCGATCGTTCAGCTGGGCTGCGTTCCGGTGTTCATCGACAGCGAACTGCGCACGTATAATGCCGATCTCGACGCGCTCGCAGCGGCACTGTCGCCCAGAACCCGGGCGGTCATGCTGGCGCATACGCTGGGGAATCCCTACGACGCCGAACGCGTGCGCAGCTTTTGCCGCACCCACAACTTGTGGATGATCGAAGATGTCTGCGACGCGCTCGGCGCAACCTGGAACGGCCGGCAGGTCGGCACGTTCGGCGACATTGCGACAGTCAGCTTCTATCCCGCTCACCATATAACAATGGGTGAGGGTGGCGCGGTCATGCTCGGCTCGCCGCTGCTGCGCAAGGTCGCCGAATCGTTTCGCGATTGGGGCCGCGATTGCTGGTGTGCGCCGGGAGCGGATAATACATGCGGCAAACGGTTTGACTGGCAGTTGGGCGGGCTGCCGCACGGCTACGATCACAAGTACACCTATAGCCGGCTCGGTTATAATCTCAAAGCAACCGACATGCAAGCCGCGGTCGGCTGCGCCCAACTCGATAAACTTGACGACTTCATCAGCACCCGGCAGGCGAACGCCGTTCGGCTCGCCGCGCAGCTAGCCGACGTCACCGAACTCGTGTTGCCGGTCGAACATAGCGGTGGCCGATGTTCGTGGTTCGGCTTTCCGTTGCGCGTGCGAGCTTCGGCCGCGCTGACGCGTAACCAACTCGTCGATCGGCTCACCGCGCGCCGGATCGCAACCCGGCTGGTCTTCGCCGGTAACATCGTGCACCAGCCGGCGTACCGCGACGTCACGTACCGCGTCGCCGGGACGCTCGAGCATGCTGACGCGATCATGAACGACGTCTTTTGGATCGGAACGCATCCGGGTATCGGACCGGCCGAGATCGATTACGTCGCGGCCACGCTGCGCGATATATTCGCCACAGCGGGCGCGCCCGCGTCGCACGTGTGAAGGCGCGCGCCGCCGGCTGCCGCTAACGGCGGACCGCACACGATGGGCCGCGCCAAACGCACGCACGCCGTGCACCTCGTTACGACCACGCGCCGGGTGGGCGAACGCATTTATGAAACGCATCTGTTGCGGCGTTCTTATCGGCAAGACGGCAAAGTTAAAAAAGAAACCGTCGGCAACATCTCACATCTTCCGGCGCCCATCATCGCGGTCATACGAGCCATGCTGGCCGGAAAAGCGCCGGTCGAGCCCGGCGACATCACGATCGAGCAGACGCTGCCGCACGGACACGTCGCGGCGACGCTGGCGATGATGCGGCGCTTAGAAATTGCGGAGCTGCTCGATCCCGGCCCGTCGCGCGAGCGCGAGCTCATTAGCGCCCTTATCGCACAACGCGTCCTCGCGCCCGAGGGACGACTTTCGCCGGCCCAACTCAGCCAGTCGACACTGCTCGACGAACTCGGCGCGGGCGAACCCACAACGGGCGATCTGGCCGCCGCCGCGGTATGGCTGCGGCGGCGGCAAGCGGCGGTCGAACGTCGCTTGCACGCGCGCGAGTTGCCGTCCGGGTTAGCGACGTTTTGCGCAGCTGCCCGCGACGAAGCGCCAAGTGACAACACCGCACGCGGCGGCGACGCCGGCGCGATCGTGCAGTTACTCGCCCGGTATGTCGAGTGGCATCTCCGGCGCGCATGGCGGGAGTTGCTCGAACCAACGGACCGCAGCGGCCCGTCGCACGAGCTCAACGCTGCGTCCGACGGCTGCAATCTCCATTCGCTACGCAGCCTGCTCGCCGAGCTTGCACGCTGCACGCGCAATACGCTGCGCGTCGGGTCCGATGCGCCGACGTTCACGAGCGTATCGCTACCGACGCGCGTTGCGCAGCGGGCGTTCGTGCTCGTCGCGGCACTTCCGTTGCCGCTGTCCGAATCGACGCGCAGCCGCTGACCGGCGCGCTGTGTAATGCTTTCGATACGAGCGCAGGATTCAGCGCACGCATCGCCTGAGGTTACGAGCCATGCGTGATTGCAAGCGATGAAAACCGTTATTCTCGCCGGCGGTCTCGGCACGCGGCTCTCGGAAGAAACGGCCAACCGGCCCAAACCCATGATTGAGATTGGCGGTAAGCCGATCTTGTGGCATTTACTCACGCTGTATGCCGGCGCCGGGTTTCACGACTTTATCGTTGCGGCCGGCTATAAGCAAGAAGTGGTCAAAGAATTTTTCCATCAAATCTATACGTATACCAACGATTTCACCATTGAATTAGCGACCGGCCAAACAACGATTCGCGAACGCACGCTTCCGGATTGGACGGTATCCGTCATTGATACGGGGCTTGACACGATGACCGGCGGACGGCTCAAGCGGCTGCGTTCGATCATCGGCGATCAGCCGTTCATGTGCACGTACGGCGACGGTCTGGCGTCGATCGATATCGAGGCGCTGGTGCATACGCACCGGCGTGCCGGACGGCTGGCGACGCTCACGGCAGTTCGCCCACCGGCGCGCTTCGGCGGTCTGGAACTCGACGGCGACCGGGTTGAAACGTTCGTTGAGAAACCGCAAGCCAGTGCCGGCTGGATCAACGGCGGATTCTTTGTTTTCGAGCCGGCCGTATTGGATCGCATCGACGGCGATGCGACTCTGCTCGAACACGAGCCGTTGGCCGGCCTTGCCGCCGACGCGCAACTAACGGTGTACCGGCACGAAGGTTTCTGGCAACCGATGGACACGCTGCGCGACAAACGGCTTCTCGAAGAACTTTGGGCCGCCGGGAATGCCCCGTGGCTCAATGCTCCCGTGCCGGCGTGACCGATCGCTGGAAAGGCCGCCGTACGCTGGTGACCGGCGCAACGGGCTTCGTCGGCGCGTGGCTGGTCGAAGAACTCGTCGCGCGCGGTGCGCAGGTTGTCGCGCTGGTGCTCGACGACGACCCGCAGGCGCGGTTTTATACCGAACGCATCGTCGACACGTGCAGCGTCGTGCGCGGCAATCTCACGACGTTCTCGGACTGCATGCGGGCCATCGGCACGCACGACGTCGAGACCGTGTTTCATCTCGGCGCCCAAACGCTGGTCGGCACCGCCTTGCGCGACCCGCTCAATACGTTCGAGAGTAACATTCGTGGTACGTACAATCTGCTCGAAGCCGCCCGCTGCCTGTCACCCCAGGTCACCAGCTTCGTCGTTGCATCAAGCGATAAAGCCTATGGAGAAGCGACGGTTCTGCCGCTGACCGAAAGCATGCCGCTCGCGGGGCGCCACCCGTATGATGTTTCTAAGAGTTGCACCGACTTACTGGCGACGACGTACGCCCACACCTACGGTCTGCCGGCGGTAATCGCGCGCTGCGGTAACATCTACGGTGGCGGCGATCTGCATTGGAGCCGAATCATTCCGGGCACCATTCGCAGCTTACTGGCCGGCGAACGGCCGCAACTGCGCAGCGACGGCCACAACATCCGCGATTATCTCTACGTACGCGACGCCGTGAGCGCCTATGTCCGGCTGGCCGAGCGGGCCGGCGACGCCGGTTTCGCCGGCGAGGCCTTTAATTTTAGTCCGCAGAGCCGCTATTCGGTGCTGGCGGTGGTCGACGCGATTGCCGCGGCGTTAGGCGTTGTCGCGCAGCCGAACATTTTGGCCACCGCAACCAAGGAAATACGCGCCCAAACACTCGACGCCGGCAAAGCGCGCGAGCGCTTGGGTTGGCAGCCGATGTGGAATCTCGAACGCGGCTTGACGGAGACGATCGCGTGGTACGAGCGACACTTGACCGACGCATTGCCGCAGCCGGCGCGCTTGGGCACCGGTCGCGATAACGCCCCCGCTCGGCGGCAGCCCGCGCGGCAGTTGCTCGAAGAAACGCGCGCCTAATCGTATGTTCGCACAACCGGGCCGGCGGCGTTCGAATCCGCCCGCTTCGATTCGCGCGATCGCCCTCGATGTGGACGGCGTGTTGACCGACGGTGGTTTTTATTGGGGACCCGACGGCGCGGAGTGGAAGCGGTTCTGCTTTGCCGACGTCATGGGCATCAGTTTGGCCCGCCGGGCCGGCCTCATCGTGGCACTCGTTTCGGGCGAAGACAGCCCGCTGGTGACGCGTTTCGCCCACAAATTAGGCTTGACCGATGTCGAGCGGCACTGTAAGGACAAAGCGCGGGCCGTCCGCGGCATTGCCGCCCGGCACCACATCGAGCCGGCCGACATGTGCTTTATGGGCGACGACATCAACGATTTAGAGGCGATGAACATCTGCGGGTTTGCCGCAGCTCCAGCGGATGCGCGGCCCGTCGTGCGCGAGCAGGCCGACTTGGTGACCGCGCAGCCGGGCGGGAACGGCGCGGTGCGCGAGCTCATGGATCTGCTGCTACAACCAACGCTCACGTCAGGCCGCGTCCCGGGTTAATTTTTGAAACTCTCCGACTATGTCATCGACTTCATCGCGCGTCAGGGTATCCGTCACGTTTTCTGCGTCCCCGGCGGCGGCGCAATGCACCTCAACGACTCGTTGTGGCATCATCCGGATCTGGTCAGCGTCTCGAACCTGCACGAACAAGCCAGCGCCATGGCAGCCGAAACGTACGCCAAAGTTACCG
The DNA here is from genome assembly GCA_965214335.1 of Candidatus Velthaea sp. Lineage (GTDB taxonomy): Bacteria > Vulcanimicrobiota > Vulcanimicrobiia > Vulcanimicrobiales > Vulcanimicrobiaceae > Velthaea. Next base: position 330,508 of record CBDCBO010000003.1, read on the forward strand.
GTAATTTGGGATGCGCGCTGCTTACGACGGGTCCGGGCGGCACCAACGCGATCACCGGGCTTGCCGGAGCTTGGCTCGATTCGACGCCCTGCCTATTTATTTCCGGCCAGGCCAAACGCTCGGATCTGCGTGGCACCACCGGCGTCCGACAGATGGGCGTGCAAGAAGTCGATATCGTTGCGGTGGTTAGTCCGCTAACGAAATTCGCGCTAACCGTCATGGAACCGGCAACGATCCGAGCCGTTTTGGAAGAGGCGGTGCACGTGGCCCGCAGCGGACGACCGGGCCCGGTGTGGATCGACATTCCGCTCGACGTGCAGGCCGCCAGCGTCGACCCGGCGGCGCTCGCACCATTCGTACCACCCGCGTCGCGCGAATCCGGCGACGCGGACAATCTGAGGGCCGCCGTGGGGGGCGTGCTGGAGTTGCTGCGCGGCGCCGAGCGTCCGATCTTGCTCGTCGGCAACGGCGTCCGGCTCGCGCGGGCTCAAGCGGAACTCGCCGCACTACGCGAGCGCTGGCAGATCCCGACACTCGCAACGTGGCTCGCCGTCGATCTCTTTTCATATGACGACCCGCACTACATCGGCAAGCCCGGCACGGTCGCGTCGCGCGGTGCGAACTTCGCGCTGCAAAACGCTGATTTTTTATTGACCGTCGGCGCGCGGCTCGACTTCACGATTACCGGCTACGCGCCCGAGCGCTTGGCGCGCTGCGCGCGCAAAGCGGTGGTCGACATCGATCCGGCCGAATTAGCGAAACTTGCTCCGCATATCGACTTGCCGGTCTGCGCCGATGCCGGCGTGTTTCTGCGCGCGCTGCTCGCGCAACCGGCATCGCCGCGACCCGCCGGCTCGGCGCATTGGCTCGAACGCTGCCGGAGATGGAAAGCGCAGTATCCCGTTGTTCTACCCGAGCACCGCGTTCCGGATCAGTTAGTTTCCGGTTATCATTTCGCCGAAGTGCTGTCGGCGGAAATGGCGGATGGCGAACTGATCGTGTCGGGCAGCTCGGGCGCCGGAATTGAGATCTTTCAGCACGTGCTAACGCTCAAGCCGCGCCAACGCCTGCTGCACACGACGGCACTGGGCGCGATGGGTTACGGCTTACCGGCGGCCATCGGCGCGTGTCTGGCCGGCGATAGCCGGCGCACGGTGTGCGTCGACGGCGACGGCGGCATTCAAATGAACATTCAAGAGCTCGAAACGGTGCGGCGCTTGCAGCTACCGCTAAAAATATTCGTCTTGAGCAATGAGGGGTATTCATCGATCCGGACGTCACAGGAGCGCTGGTTCGGACGTTTATCGGGCGCCGATGAGACAAGCGGCTTGAGCCTGCCCGATATCGTGCGCGTCGCGGCGGCCTACGGTTTGCCGACTGCGCGGATTAGCGATCAGCACGATCTGACCGCGCAGATTCGCGCGGTTCTTGCGACGGCCGGACCGGTGGTGTGCGAAGTCGTGTGCCGGCCCGACGAGGCACGCGTGCCCAGCGTCGCTTCCGGTCAACGCGCCGACGGCAGTCTATTTTCAAAGCCGATCGAAGACCTGTGGCCGTTTTTGGAACGCGAAGAATTTTTGGCGAATATGATTGTCGCGCCCGTGGCGGAGTGAGAATACTCTTTCTCGGACTTGGGGCGATCGGTCAGCGGCACGTGCGCAATCTCCGGCACTTGTTGGGCGACGACGCAGACCTTCTGGCCTATCGCGTTGGGCGGCAACCAGCGATTCTGACCGATGAGCTCGATGTCGCGAGCGATAGCGGCCTTGAAGAACACTATGGCATTCGGACGGTGGCCTCGTTCGCCGCAGGACTGGCTGAAGCGCCCGACGCCGTGTTCGTTTGCAATCCCAGCAGCATGCACGTGGACGCCGCGACAGCGGCCGTTGCGGCCGGTTGTCACGTGTTCATCGAGAAGCCGCTGGCCGACCGCTGGGACGGGGTCGACGCGCTCATCGCGGCGGTCGAGTCGCGCGCGACGGTCGGCTTCGTCGGCTACCAATGGCGGTTCCACCCGCTGCTGACGCGCGTGCGCCAACTGCTGGCGGACGCGCGCCTCGGACAGATTCTTGCCGTGCGCGCCGAGTCGGGCGATTATTTACCGGGCTGGCACCGCTATGAAGATTACCGCCGGACGTATGCGGCCCGCCGCGATCTGGGCGGCGGAGTCATTCTCGCGCAGATTCACGAACTCGACTATCTCTACTGGTTCTTCGGCCGGCCGCGCCGGGTCGTTGCAATGGGCGGCCACCGCAGCTCGCTCGACATCGACGTCGAGGATACGGCGTCGATTCTCATGGACTTCGGCGGCTTGCCGGTGCACGTGCAGCTCGATTACTTGCAGCGCCCGCCACGCCGAACGTTGCAGATCGTGGCCGAGAGCGGAACGATCGTCGCCGATTTGCTCGCGCCTCGGCTGCGCGTCTATCGTGACGGTCAGCTCGACGAAGATACCGCGTTCGCCGGCTTTAGCCGCGCCGACATGTTCCGGGCCGAAATAGAACACTTTTTGCGCTGCGTCGCCGGCAGTGAAGCTGCGGCGATTAGCATACGCGACGGCGCGCAAAGTTTAGCCATGGCACTCGCCGCGCGCCGCTCGCTCGAGACCGGCGAAGTGGTCGCGCTGACGTGAACGGTTCGCGTTTCGACCTGCGCGGACAGACCGCGCTCATCACCGGCGCCGCCGGACTGCTCGGCGTGCAGCATGCTTCGGCGCTGGCGGAGATCGGCGCGCGCGTTATCGTGACCGACCGCGATGCGGCGATCCACGGCGTCGCGGCGAAGTTAGCGGACGAGTTTGGCCCAGGCCGCGTGCTGCCCATGCAGCTCGACGTCACCGACGCGGCCGCGGTACAGGCGGCACGCGTTGCGCTCGACGATCGAGGCGGCGTCGATATTCTCATCAACAATGCCGCCATCGATCCCAAAGTGTTGCCCGCTCACGGTCCCGACGAAGGTTCGCGCCTCGAAACGTTTTCTCTGGAGGCGTGGGAACGCGAACTCGCGGTGGGCCTCACGGGCGCCTTTTTGTGCAGTCAGGCGTTTGGAACCGCGATGGCCGGGCGTGGCCACGGCAGCATTCTCAACATTGCTTCCGATCTGTCGGTGATCGCCCCCGATCAACGCCTGTACCGCAAGGATGGCGTGGCCGAGGATCGGCAGCCCGTCAAACCGGTAACATACTCGGTGATCAAAACCGGACTGCTCGGGCTAACGCGCTATCTCGCGGCATATTGGGCGGGTGCGGGCGTACGCGTCAACGCGCTTTCACCCGGCGGTGTCGCGAACGGTCAACCCGAAGAATTCGTCCATCGGCTGACGACGCTGATTCCGCTGGGCCGGATGGCGGAACCCGATGAGTATCGCGGCGCGATTCAGTTCTTATGTTCGAATGCAGCGGCATACATGACCGGCCAGAATATCGTCATCGACGGCGGCCGCAGCATTCTCTAAACGCGCATCAACAGCCGACCGGAATGGACCGGCCGATGGCGATGACCTCGCGCTGCGGATCGGCCGCGGCATACTCGGCGACGACGGCTTCGGCGGCGTGGAACGCGACGACGACGACCGGGATGCCGGCCGCGAGCGGCTCGGCCGGACCGGTGACGCGGATGCCGCGGACGTGCAAGTTCTGCTTGGCCGGATCGGTGTCGATGTAGGCCACGATGTCGAGATCGCGCAAGATCGTGCCGGCGAGCAACGTCCAAGCGCGATAGCCCAAACATCGCAGCGCGATGCGCCGCCGTCCGGCGAGGCGCGCTGCCAGCTCGTTGCTGTAGCGCCGCAACAGGTCGTGCGATCCGGTTACGTACGGCACGAGCCGGTCGTGCAACGTGCGGTCGCAAACCGCCGGCGCAACGGTTCGCACCGTCGTATCGAGCATCCGCCACATGCCGTAGATCACCGGATACGGCCAATTCACGACGGTGATCAACTTCTGGGCCGTGTGCATGGCGGTAAAGCCGCCGGCCCCGAACAATCCGTCGAGGTGCGACGACGAGAAATGATTGATATGTTCGTGATTGAAATCGACAAACGGTTCGGCTAGGAATTCAGCGTAACGCGCGGCATCCGGGACTTCGGCGTAGACGAGTGCGCCGGGCCGCAGAACGCCGCGCAGATGATCGAGCGCCTGGCGCGGCCGGCCGACATGTTCGAGCACATGCGAAACGATCGCTACGTCAAAGGTGCCGAGATCGTCCGGCAGCGGCCCATCGAGGTCGGCGACATGTGCGCGTCGGCCCAGCCGGCGGGCCGCGGCGACGGCGCCCGGTGACGGGTCGATACCGGTCACATCGCTAAAGCCGGCTTCGCCGAGCAACGTCAGCAACGCGCCCGATGCGCAACCGACGTCGAGTATTCGCGACGCGCGGTCCGGCAGTGTCCGGGCCAGATGTTCGACCACGACTCGCAACCGCGCGATATCGAGCGGCGATCCCGGCAGGCCCGCGGCGTTAACCGGCCGCTGATCCTCCCAGTTATGCATCGAGTAACTTTCGGCGCGGTAGTGTGCCGTCAGCCGCTCGGATTCCGCAACCGTGTCGGAGTATGCCATTCCACAACCGGCGCAGGTTACGACGGCGAATACTTCAGGCAATCCGAACTCCGCCGGCAACGTGAGGTGCTGGATGTGCAGCGGCTCGCGTTCCACGGAGGTGCAGACCGGGCAGCCGCGCCGGGCGACCGATCCGGCCCGGTCCATCAGCGGTGTCCGCACGACATTTGAATCTGCGGTCGTCATTGCGCTTCGTTCTACTCCAGTGGCCAGTAATGTGCGACAAACGCACGGCTCGCTTGCGCCCAGCGCACTTCGTCACCGGCTTGCGCACGCGCGACCTGAAGCGTGAAATCGCCGCTATAGCGCAGCTTGGCTAAGTTGGCGAAGACCGCCGGAAAGTCGGTGTCGCCGGTGCCGAGCGGGACGGTGCCGCCGCCACGCTTGCGATCTTTGATATGCACGCTGCCGATTCGCGACCCGTACGCTGCGAGCTCGTCACCCGGCCGGTAGCCCAGCGCGGAACTATTGCCGGTGTCGTAGTTGACTTTGATCATCGGATCGTCGAGCCGATCGAGCAAGGCTTTGAACGCAGTTGGGTCGAGCGCTGTTTCCAGGTGCAATTCGACGCCTGTCGCGTGCGCCGCGGGTAGCGATTGCAGCAGCACGCCGACGATCGTATCCATTTCAGCGGCGGTTGAAAGATGCGCGTTGTCGACCAGCGGTATGACGATGCGTCCGGCGCCGACGTGCTGCGCGCCCGCCAGCAACGTTTCCAGTAGCGCTTGACGCCGGCTGCGTTCGGCGTCGCTGCAGCGCACGAACGGATACTCCATGAAATAGTCGGCACAGATCGAGCGCACCGCGACGCCGGTCCGATCGACGAGCGATCTGAGCGCCGCTCCATCGTGAATGAGCGGGTTCACGTCGGCACCGTAACCGTCGTAGATCCACTCGATGTACGACAGCGGTACTCGCGTGGCTAAGCTGAATTCTTGCGCCCAGCCGTCCCGCGGGAAGGCTTGAAACCGTTCACCTTGCGGCGGCAGCAGCCGACCTTCCATCGTGCCGAGTTTAGCCATATTGCAATTCCCTCGCGTCCGGATTACTCGCAGTCGAACCGGGTGCGAACAAACCAAGGACCCGATTCTCGAGTCGATAGCGGTCTCGAATTTCCGCGCGAATCTCCGTTTCGTACGAGAACGAGACGATCAGAACGGTTTCCGTTCGCCCCGCAACCGCAGCCGGCGGCAGTATCGGACGGCCGCCGATCGTCTTGTTCCAGTAATGTGCATTTGCGTCGACGAACGCTTTGATATTAAGCCGTGCGAAGCGGCTATCGCTCAACAGATGCATCGTTAAACTGCCGGCACCCCAGATCAGCACCGGCTCACCGCTGCAAGCGAGCGGCTCGATCGTCGCCACCAGCGCGGCTTGATACCGTTCGGATCGTTCAACGTAGCGAGCAACGCGGCTCGCGCCGTCACGATCCGGCAGCACGGCTGACGTCTTGCACGTCAGACCGAAAACGCCGTGCACGATCGGCTCCTCGAAAACACCCAGCAGCGCTGTCGAGTCCCAGCACTCGCGCAGTTCCAGGCCGGCCATCGCCATGAGCGATTGCAAACTCGACCGAGTAAAAAAGTTGATATGCTCGACGCTAAAGTATTGAAACGGCGCCGCAGCGTTGCGCCAAAACCGGCCCGCGTCAGGCACAGCGACACACATGCATCCCTGCTCGCGCAGTAAGCTGCGCAGCAGCGCGAGCGTCGGACCTAAGTCGCGTAGATGCTCGAGCACTCCCGAAAGCAAAATGACGTCGAACCGTTCGGTGACCGATCGCAAGTGCGAGATCGGCGTGTTGAGTATGCGCAACCCGTGACGCTGCCCGACGAGCGCGGTGGTGCGCGGCGACGGATCGAGGCCGGTCAGATCGCTATAGCCGAGCCTCCGTAGCGCCAAAAGCGTTTCACCGCTCCCAATGCCGACGTCGAGCAAGCACGCGTCGCGACGCGGCAGGCGCCGTGCCACTTGCCCGGCGATCAGATCGACGTTGTGCTGGCGGTACGGCGTGAGCGTAACGTCGTCGTCAACCGGCGGTTCATGCTTTGACATGTCGCGATAATAACGCTCGAAAACCGCCGGCTCGGGCAGACCATCCGCGTAGAGAAAGCCGCACTCGTCGCAAGCCACGACGTCGTAGCCGGCCAGCAGGCCGGCCGCGTTATCGAAGGTCGTGAAGCGCTGCTCGTGAAGGAGTTGCCGCTTCGGCGACCGGCAGATGTCGCAATCGCGCTGGAGCATTCTGGGCTGCCGCGCCGCGCGCAACGTTGCTACACCGGCGCCCCGACGCGCCGCAGCTTCTTGCGAATCGGAAACTCACGTTCGTAGACCCGCTTCACGCCGTCGCCCATCGACTGTTCGACCAGGCGAATATCGCGGACCAGCCGCAAGATTCCATTGGGTTCGAGCGACGCCGCCTGGTCGCTGCCCCACATCGCTCGATCGACGGTGATGTGACGTTCGACGATACACGCGCCCATGACGGTTGCGGCGACGCTCGATGTAATCCCTGACTCATGGCCTGAATAGCCGATCGGTACGCGGAACCGCTCCTGCAGCTTCGATATCACCCGCAGGTTCAGCTCTTCATAATAGGCCGGATAGGTGCTGCAGGCGTGCAAGATAACGAGGTCTTTGCGGCCGAGCACCTTGACCGCATGATCGATTTCCGCCATCGTGCTCATGCCGGTCGATAAGATTACCGGCTTACCGGTCGCGCGAATATGCCGCAGCAAATTGTCATCGGTTAGAGAAGCCGAAGCAATCTTAAAGCACGGGACGTTGAATTGGGATAAGAAATCGACCGATGGTTCGTCCCATGGCGAAGCGAACCAAGGCATCTTGACCATCTTACAGAAATCGTCAAGTTCGAGGTATTCGTCGTAGCCGAACTCCAGCGCGTATTTTAAATCGGCATTCGTGGTGCCGAAGGGGCTCTCTCGCGGTTGAGCAAGCTCAGCGGCCGTGTACACCAGATCAACCGTTCGCTTTTGAAACTTGACCGCGTCACAGCCGGCCGTGACCGCAACACTGATCAGACGCTTCGCGAGATCCAAGTCGCCGTTATGATTGATGCCTATTTCAGCGATAACATAACATGGCTGTGCATCACCCACGAGACGGTTGCCAATCTTAACCGCTTTTAGATCAGGCGCGACGATGTCAGTGTGCGAAAATTTCACTACGATGTACCTCGTCCTCAAAGAGCGCGGGGATAGTCCTGACCGCCAAGGACCAGAGCATACCACACAGCGGCAACACTACGACAGCCGATATGCGTAAACAGCGAAGTCAACTGTTAATTTTTCTTGCATCATCTTTATCCCTAATAGACGGTAATAGATACGCATCGACGCCCGGGCGATTGGCAGCGCGCCGGCTGCCGGCGTGCCGAGGAATCGCGCTCGCGACGGCGTCCAGAGCTAGCCGCTGCCATGAAGCGAACCGACACTCGGCCAAGTGAGTCGTAGCGGCGGTTGCCAATACGGCAAACCGCTGTGTTCGCGCAGAAACGCGAGCGTAGCCGCCCGGCCTTTTTCAACCCGCGAATCGCCGAACGAACTGTAGCGTTCAAAAATCTCGGTGATCCCGTCGACGATTGCGCCGCAGCCGACGTTATGCGTCAAGGTGCTGCCGTCCAACCGGTATCGCCACTCATACGTAACGTGGTCGACGTGAACGAAATCGAACACGCGAGAGAGTCGCACGAACATTTCGTAATCGGCCACCGCGTTCGTTTCATCAAACATTCCAACCCGATCGAACACGTCACGGCGGACCAAGACATATCCCAAGAAGCCCCACCATAAAGCTTCGGTGACGTCAAGGTGCGTTCCAAACTGGACCTGATTGCCGCTGGTCCGCAGAATATGGCCGGCATCTTTTTCGATGAAGCGGGTCAAGGCATTGGCATGTGCGACGTACGCCTGACTTTGTTCGAGCGCAGCGACGAGCCGCTCGACATGGTCGAAATAATAGATATCGTCGTCAGCGAGGAAGCCGACATACTTGCCGCGAGCGTGTGTCAGTCCAATGTTACACGATGCCAGCGCGCCGCAATTTACCGCGTTTGTTATGCACCGCGCGCGCGGAAAGTCCGCGACGATATCGTCGACCGCCGGCCCGGCGTCATTGATCACGATGATTTCGAGATTTTGATACGACTGGCTTTCAAGTGACTCAAGCGCCAGCGGCAACAACTCGGCGCGATCGAACGTCGGCACGACAATGCTTACGAGCGGTTCGTCGCCGTCGCATTTTCGATTGGACGCCGGCGGCGCGACGTAAGTTTGAACGACCGTGCGTGGCTGAGGCGGCGCATCGCCACGGGCCGCCGACACCGCGGCCAGGATCGATCGCCAGTTCCATGGATCGTAAAGCCGGACGGCATCGAGAAATTCATCGGCCCCCGACGAAGCGCAAACGGCCAGCGGGACGTTCCAATTCGCTAACGCGACGGCGCTCGCGGGATCCGAAAGGGTCACATCGATGATGAGTGCTGCACGGGACAGCTCGGCCTGCGCTTGCGCCAAGGGGACGAACCGGACATTGGGATACGGTCGTGGATCGCTGCAGCCGATGACGACAATCTGCGCCTTGACGTCCGTCAGTGCGAAAAGGTGAATGCCCAAAGCGTTACTGCTGGTGTGCGGAGCCCAAACAACGATCGCATTGCCTCGCCGACCCGACAGCGGCGCCGGCACATCTCGATCGACTCCCGGCGCGACGACGTAACCGGGTCGCGACCGGCCGAAAAAGCCGGTCAGAAAGCTCGCTTGCCGCTGCGAGCGGACAACGGTTGCACTACCGACCAAGTACAGATCGCGCAGTGTTTGCTTGACCGCATCATCAATCGACCGCAAACCGCTCTGCGTGTCGCCGTCGATTACCAGCGCGTTTGCAGCGAGTGCATCGAACATCGTTCGTTGCGCGTCGCGATCGGTCGTCCGTTCGAGAATGCGTGGTGCGAGGCGTTGCGCCACAATCGCCCGCGGCTCGTCAAGAACCGGCGCTGTCAGCACCGCCGCACGGCGCCGGCGCTGCGTCGCTTCTTCTAAAGCCGCAGCGCTAGCAACGGTGTCCGCGACAACGAGCGATCCGCTACCACGAAGACGTACGCCCCAGCGCTCGGCTTCCGGTCCGAACCAGGCGACATCAAGGCACTCACTCATCGCTTTCCTTTGGGCTTAACCTTTTTCGGCGCGCCGTCGCACGGCAATCGATCGACTCCGGGCCACGAGCTCGAGCTACGCATCGACGACCGTATTTTAACAAGAATGTTTGTTTCGTCTGCCCTGTTGCCGCACTTTCATGTAAAGATTGTCGCCGGCGCACGATCGGTTATTCACGCGCAAACCGTTTAATTTGTGTCGCTTCGCAGCCCGCCCGTTGCGCTCGTGACGTCAATGGGCATACTCTTGCTGCGAGTATGACCGTGCGTGGACCGCGATGGCCTTGCTGCCCAGCTGTTTGTCGGATCTATCCGACGAGTCGCTACCGTTCGTCCGAACGGGCACGGGTTACTTGGACAGCTCTGGGCTTAGGCGAAGCCTCAAATAACACGGCTTCCGCGAACGGAGCTCACCGGCGGTCGTCGGCTGGGTGTCATTGGGTCGCCGTCCAAAAAGGGATCCGCGGTCCGGTTGTTCCGTCGTCGATAGCGCCCGAATTATGGGGCCCTCGGCGCCCTTCTTCTTGCATAAAACGGGGCGTACGCACGCCTCCCGATCGACCGCGACCCGACCCCTCGGCGTTGTTCGGATCGATCATCTTCGCCCAGGAGTTGCCGGGGAAGCTTCTTCGGCGTCGGAGTAGTTCGTGAAAATTCTCATCGTCATGCCGAAATTCAACAATCGTCCGTTCGACGTGTATATGTTTCCCGTGGGGTTGGGCTACATCTCCTCAACGCTTAAGCGGGCCGGTCATTCCGTCATCTGTTTAAACTGCAATCATGCCGATGAGGATCCGGCCAGCTTAGTCGAGCGGACGGTACGCGAAACGTCCGCGCAAGCGTGTCTCACGGGTGGATTATCGCCGTATCTACCGCAGGTGCGGGAGATCTTTGCCGCGGCGCGGCGAGCGAATCCGCATATTTTCAACATCGCGGGCGGCGGCGTGTTGAGTAGCGATCCGGAGGCAATGCCGGCACTGCTCGACATCGATGCGGGCGTGATCGGCGAGGGTGAGGTAACGATCGTCGACCTTTGTGACGCATTCGAAAGCGAACGGGACCTCAACACCGTTCCCGGAATTGTGTTTACCGACAAACGCAAGGCACTGGTGCGGACGGCAGCGCGCGATTCGATGTCACCCGCCGACCTCGGCAAGCTCCCTTGGGTCGATTATGAAGGCTTTGACTTTGGGAAGATCATCGACCGTCAACGCTCGTTCGATAATTATCTCTTCCATGTACTCGACCGTCCACGCTCAGTTGACATGATCACCAGCCGCTCGTGCCCCTACCGCTGCACGTTTTGCTTTCACCCGACCGGCAAGATTTATCGCGAACGACCGCTCGACGATTTCTTCGCCGAGCTCGACCACCTCGTCCAAACGTTTGCGATCAATTCGATCAACCTCATCGATGAATTATTTTCGCTCAAGAAAGCCCGCCTGTTTGAGTTTTGCGAACGGATAAAACCGTATAACCTGCAGTGGGTCGTTCAGCTGCACGTGAATGTGGCGGATCCGCCCGTCCTCAACGCCATGTTCGACGCCGGGTGTACGTACATTAGCTACGGAGTCGAAAGCATGAGCGCGCCGATTCTGCTCAGCATGCAGAAAGGATCGAAAGTCGAGCGTATCGATGCTGTGCTCAAGAGCACCTACGACAGTCGCATTGGGATCCAGGGGAATCTCATTTTCGGTGACGCCGCAGAAACACTTGAAACGGCAAATCAGTCGATGTCCTGGTGGGCGCATCATCGCGAATATATGGTCAACACCAATCGGTTGCAGGTGTATCCGGGAAGCCCTGATTACATCGAAGCCGTCCGCGACGGGCTCATAACCAACCGTAGCGAGTTCATCGACGAATTAAACATCAATTTGAATATTTCGCAGATGAATGACGCGAATCTGCGCATGATCTCACTCTTGACCGGAACGGCATCCAAGACGCTCCTCAATCTCGCGCCAACTGTCTCCTTTACCGAAGACTTCGACGCTGACTTTGGTAAAATGGCACATCGGATCGTGTGGGATTGTCCCCGCTGCGAGGGCCGCAACGACTATCGGCACGTCGATATATCGCCGCCGATTTTCCGGCGTTCGGTCCGGCTCTCGTGCCGCAGTTGCCGGTCACGGTTTGACATTGAGAATAAGCTCCGGCTCGCGCTGACGGATCGGCCAACGTACCTCGCGGACCAGGCCGACTTCACGGCTGCCAAAATCGCTTTAGCCGCGGGCGCGGTGCAATCGGCGGTAGCGCAACTGACTTGCCTGACCGAACGTTCGGCTTGGTTTCACCCGGCACACACCCTGCTCGCCCAGCACTTCCTAGCGCGCTGCGAGGCAAGCACCGAGTTTTCGACCGCCGATGAAATGGCCGTCGTGTACCACTTCGGCATGGCCGTTCTTGAAAACCCATTCGAGCCCGAACTTCATGTCGCATTCGCTCGCGCCTTGATGCGCCGCGGAGCCTTCGGAATGGCCCGGCTGCACCTCGAACAGGCACGCAGCCTCGATCGCACCCATGCCGGCGCCGAGGCCGCACTAGCGATCGTGCATGCCGCCGGGACCGATCCGGCCGCGCACGAAGTCTATTTTCCCTCGTTTAGCGACGCCCCGCCGCCGCAGCGGAAACAGCCCCAGGGCTATACCCGGCCCAAGCGTGAGAAAGAATTTCCGGATATTGCCGCAATCGAGCGCGAGGTGCGTGAACGCCAACACGCCACCGCCTAATTGATCGCCCGCTACTCACTAACCACGCCGCATGCAGCGCGCCGATGTACGAGCGTAACGCACCCGGAAGGCGCCTAATCGATACTCGCTCTTTAGGGTGAGCCGGGCGGATGATAACCGCCGGTTGTCGCTGCTCGACGTAGTGTTTCCCACTCGGCGGGAATCGCCGGCAGCATTTCCATGACGCCGGCGGCTTCATCGAGGAGGCGCTGCACTTCGGCCCGCTCGGCGTCCGGTCGCGCGGTGAGCTCGGCCAAGTCGTACAGCACTTCGTCGGTATAGGGTGGAACGAGGTCGCCCAACCACGTAGAGATGGCAGTGCGTAACGTGGTGGTGGCTTCGTGCAGCCGCCGCAGATCTTCGTTAGCGACGAGTTTATTGGCCGACATATGTTTCACAATGCGCTGTCGCCAAATAGATTTACTGCCAGAATAACGTGCTGGCGCGTGGGCGCGGTTGCCGCTTACGCCACACTGGCGCGGCCGTCGTAATCGAGGAAAGCGCCGCTGTCGGCAAGGCGAAACGAATCGATAACGCGCAACATCGCGGTGGCCGAAACGTCAGCATCCAGCGGTGCGGTTGCGCCACCCAAGCGGGTTCGAACTCCGCCCGGTTGCAATGCCAACACGGCAACTCCATACGGTTGCAGAATCGCCGCCAGCTTCGCCGAAAGCATATTGAGCGCAGCCTTGCTCATACTATAGATCAGTGCATCGGTCCGTTCACCAGCCGTAGACAACGAACCGAGCGGCGATGTGATGTTGACAACCTTGCCGCCATGGACAAGCTGCGGCCGCAAGGCCTGCGTGAGCAAGAGTGGGGCGAATACGTTGACGGCAAAGAGACTCTCGAGATCGCGAGCCGTAATGCAGCCGAATTCATTGCGCCCGGCCACTCCGGCGTTGTTGATAAGGAGATCGATCGGGACGGCTCGCAGCTCTCGGGCGAAGTGCGCAATCGAGCTTGCTTGGGCGACGTCGGCATGTACGATCCGTACACGGCCATGGCACGTTTGCGTGAGCGTTTGCAGCTCCGCCGATATCGAGCGATCTCGAACGACGGCGATAACGTGCGCATCCGCCCCGCGCGCATAGTGCACGGCCAGGGCCAGACCTATTCCGCGGTTCGCGCCGGTAATGACTGCAGTCGGCATACGTACGGATCGTATCGTACCCCGCTGTAGCATTTTGCCTGCTACGGCAGCCTTCACCGTGCCAATAGCGTAGTGTAATGTTTGTGCGCGCTCGATAAGGTCGCGTTCGCACGCAACGAATACCACGACGACATGCTCGCACCATCACATTGTCTTTGAAACAGCGCCCCAGCTCCAACGCTCGGTGCCGTTCCTCCATACGGCAGGCGGCGCTGTGACGGACCACCTCATTCCACGCTTACTTGGCGACTTTGATGCTACAGATGTCAACAGCTCGGCCGACCCAATCGACCGTTATCTCGACGAAGTCATCTCAGCCATCGCCGCTATCGATCGCAATACCGTCCGAGCGGTCGTAGATGCACTTGAAGCGGTGTGGTTACGTGACGGCACGACGTTTCTCATCGGTAACGGTGGTAGCGCATCGACCGCTTCGCATATGATGAACGATCTTACCAAGTTTACGGCATGCGCCGGAACGACGCGCTTCCGCGCGATCGCTTTGACGGACAACATCCCGCTGATCACCGCGCTGGCCAACGATCAAACGTTTAGTGATATCTTTTGCGAACCGTTAGCGAGCTTGGGGCGGCCCGGCGACGCCCTCATTGCGCTTTCCGGCTCGGGTAATTCACCGAACATCATCCGAGCCGTTGAATACGCGCTGCGCAATGGCATCACCACAATCGGTCTGTGCGGCGCGCCCGGCGGACGGCTCGCGGCCCTGAGCGAGCACGCGATCGTTGTCCCCGCAGCGCGCATCGGCCAGCAAGAAGACGGACATTTAGTGCTCAACCATGCCATCGCTACCGCCTTGCGCGAGCGCATCGAACGAACCATACCGCAAGAAGCGCGCTTCGATATCGCCGTAAACGCCAGGTGACGCGCGCCGTTGTGACCGGAGCTGCCGGGTTTATCGGCAGTCATCTGAGCGATCGACTCCTGAGCGAGGGCGCGAAGGTTACCGGCATCGACAATCTGTCGACCGGCCGCGAAGCAAACCTGACGCGGGCGCTCGGCCATGCGGATTTTCGGTTCGAACAAGGCGACATCCGCGACGGCTCGTTTCTCGAATCACTCTTTGGTGATGCCGACGTTGTATTTCACTTGGCCGGGCTGGCCGATATCGTGCCGTCCATCGAGCACCCCGCGCGGTATTATGACTGTAACGTCGGCGGCACGCTGGCCGTCATGCAAGCCGCCAGAGCCGCCCGTGTTCCACGCGTCGTCTACGCGGCGTCGTCATCGTGTTACGGCATCGCGGACGTCGTTCCGACCCCTGAAGACGCCGAGATCCGGACGGAATACCCGTATGCGTTGACCAAGTATCTTGGTGAATGCATCGTGATGCATTGGGGCCGCGTGTATGGAATCACAACATCGGCGCTACGCCTATTTAACGTGTATGGTCCGCGCTCGCGCACGAGTGGGGCGTATGGCGCTGTTTTCGGCGTCTTCTTGGCGCAAAAACGTGCCGGGCGGCCGTTTACGGTTGTCGGCGATGGAACCCAGCGGCGCGACTTCGTCTACATTAGCGACGTGATCGATGCATTCGTGCGTACGGCCAGCGGCGCACGCGGGGGCGAAATCATGAATGTTGGTTCCGGCGTCACGCATAGCATCAACGAGCTCGTAGCGCTGCTTCAGGGGGAAATAACGTATATTCCGAAACGCCCCGGCGAACCGGAAGTCACCTTCGGCGACATTCGGCGAATCGAACGTGTCCTCGGCTGGCAAGCGCAGGTCCCGCTCACGGCCGGTGTTGCCTCGATGCTCGAGCATATTGACGACTGGAAAGATGCCCCGATTTGGGAGCCCGCATCGATCGAACGGGCGACAGCGCAATGGTTCGCCCACCTTGGCCCCGCGCAGCCGGACGCATCCGCCGGCGCCATGACGCTTGAGGCACTGCATCGACGATGAGCCGTATCTTGGTAACCGGCGGAGCGGGTTACGTCGGCAGCGTCGCCATTCCTAAGCTTCTTGCTCGCGGCCATTCCGTCCGGGTCTTCGACACGTACACGTACGGGCGTGAATCGCTGGCCGGTTTGCGAGGTGCCGCGAGTCTCGAGGAAATCGAGGGCGATATTCGCGACGTCGACCTCGTGCAACGCAGCGTGCGTGGCTGTGATGCCGTTCTGCACCTCGCCTGTATCTCGAACGATCCATCGTTCGAGCTCGACCCGCAGCTCGGGAAGTCGGTCAATTACGATTCATTTCAGCCACTCGTCAGTGCGGCCAAAGCCGCCGGCGTAACGCGCTTTATCTACATTTCATCGAGTAGCGTGTATGGCTTGAGCGATGCCACCGATGTCACCGAAGATCACCCGTTGCGACCGCTTACCGATTACAGCCGATTCAAAGCGCAGTGTGAGCCGATTCTGCACGCCCAAGGTTCGGACGCATTTACCACAATTGTGATCCGACCGGCAACCGTTTGCGGTTTCTCGCCTCGTATGCGGTTCGACCTGAGCGTCAATATTCTCACGAATCATGCCGTAAATCGACGCGCGATCTCGGTTTTCGGCGGCGATCAGACCCGGCCGAACATTCACATCGAAGACCTAACGGATCTGTATACGAACCTCATCGATGAGCCGCACGCCCGGGTCGCCGGACAAACGTTTAATGCCGGCTATGCGAATCATTCGATCTCCGACTTAGCGCAGTTGGTGCGCAAAACCGTAGAAGTACAATTTCCGGGTCCGCCGATCACGATTGAACGAACCGCAACGGACGACTTGCGATCATATCATGTCGATTCATCGAAAATAGCTACGGTTCTGGGCTTTCGGCCACGCCGTACGATTGAAGATGCCGTGATTGATATATGCCGCGCCTTTCGAGCGCGGCGACTCCCGAACAGCCTCGAAGACCGGCGTTATTTCAACGTCGCCCGGATGAAGGCAGCCGCACTGGTTTGAACGCTTTGCTCGATGCGTCTGCTCGGGGTGCGGAGCCGTCGCGGCACCACGGTCTTAGGTAAAATATATAAAATCATAATCACCATGATAACCCGCTTGTCGATATACCCAGATCCAGTCATCCACGGAGAAGAAACTCTTGCACGTCAGTTGCCAGTAGAGCAGGTTCGCCTTTTCGCGTTCGTTCCGATACGACTCGACCATAATGTATCCGCGGCCGGCACGCGATACTCGGGCAAGTTCACCCAATGCGCGCCAGAGATTCTCGATCGTCAAGTTATGCAGCGTTCCGAGCGACAGAACGAGGTCGAATCGGCTGTCGGTGAAGGGTAGCGCCGTCGCATCGGCCACGGTGAGGTTCGAGCGTACTTCCGGTTTGGCGTTGGCGATCGCATACGTCGAAATATCGATCCCCTCGACGACGAGGCCGGGTACAACTTGCGTTAGTTCGTAAAGCAAAAATCCTTTGCCGCAACCCACGTCGAGCACGCGTTGCCCCGGCTGCAACGCGTAGCGTGCAGCAAGCTTCACGGCCAACGGCCGCCAACGTCCATCGTAGTGGTAGCCGCCATAGCCGTATCGGCGATCGCCGTCCCAGTAGTCCGCGCCAAAGCGAGTCGCTACCTCGGCCGCTGCGGACTTATCGTGTTCCGTAACGCGCGCAAGGTAATCGCGCTTCGTACTCGCATGCAGCGATTGGGCGAAATCAAGCTGTTGACCGGGCGAGCTAATTGAAGAATGCATCGATCTCCTGCGCCACATAAGCAATATCGGTTTGGGCTAAGAATTGATGGATCGGCAAAGACAGAACGCGGCCTGCTTGGCGTTCCGTCCGCGGTAACGAACCAACGCGATAGCCAAGCCGCGCTGCCGCGGGCTGCAAATGAATCGGCGTCGGATAGTGCACCTTCGTGCCGATGCCGCGTTGTGTAAGCCATGCTTGCAGCGCGTCACGCGCCGCGGTTTGAATAACGAATAGGTGGTATGAGTTCCATTCGTCATCGGCTTCTTGGACCAGAGTCACCGGTGAAGCGGCCAGCAATTGCTTATACAGCGCGGCGTTCCGTCGCCGTTGCAAGATGACGTCGTCGACGCGCGTCAAGCGGTAGGCAAGGATGGCGGCTTGGATCGTATCCATGCGTGAGACGAAGCCGAACTCAATAGCCGTATCACGGTCGACCAAACCGTGGTTGCGCAAGCGGCGTACCCGTTGAGCGAGATCGGCGTCATCGGTAACGATGAAGCCGGCGTCGCCCGAAGCGTTGAGGTTCTTGAGCGGATGGGCGGAAAAGGCGTTGATCCGGCCAAACGTTCCAGCGTACCGGCCCGCCAAGCGCGACCCGAAAGCCTGGGCGGCATCTTCAACGATGACCAAGCCGTGCCGGTCAGCGATCGTCGCAAGCGCGTTCATATCAGCAACGCGTCCCGTGAGGTGAACCGGCATCAACGCACGCGTTCGCGGCGTCACGGCGGCTTCGACAGCGCTGGGATCGAGCATTTGGTTGCTCAGCACGTCGGCGAAAACGGGGGTCGCCCCAACATGAGCAATCGCAGCGGCCGAGGCAATGAATGAATTTGACGCCGTAATCACCTCGTCGCCGCGTCCGATGCCTAGTGACGCCAGCGCGAACATCAACGCATCCGTTCCCGAATTCACGGCTACGACATACCGGACACCGAGGTACGCGGCTAGCGCCGCTTCAAGGACGGCGACCGGTTCGCCGCCGACACAGTCACCCCGCGTCAGAACCGCTTCGATCAGCGGTACGAGTTCGGCCCGCTCGGACGCGAACTGCGTCTCGAGATCCACATACCGAACCGCCCGAACGGCTTCAGCCCGCAGCATAAAACGATCGGACGGCATCGATCACCACGTCTTGCTCAGCGCGCGAAATATGCTGATCGACGGGAAAGCTGATCACCTCGCGCGCATGCCGATCCGTCACGGGAAAGTCCCCGGTACTATGCTTGAGTTTCGCCAGCGCAGGTTGACGATAAATCGGCACGGGGTAGTGGATTTTGGCCGAAATACCGCGTTGCTTCAGGAAGGCATACAGGGCGTCGCGCCGTTTGGCAAAGACCATGTACAGGTGGTAGACGCGCTTACTGCTCGAGTGCCGCACCGGGACGGTTATGCCGGGAATCGCACGCAGCGCGGCATCGTAATAGGCAGCGTTCTCGATCCGCTTTTCCGTGATGTCGTGGGTTTGCCCGATGAGCCATGAGCCGACGACGGCCTGAATCGAATCGAGCCGTGAATTGCAGCCCAGAATTTCGACTTCGTCACGATTCGTCAAGCCGTGATTGCGCAACAGCCGTAGCTTCCTTGCCAGCCCATCGTCATTGGTGACCACCACGCCGCCGTCGCCCCAAACGTTGAGATTTTTTAACGGATGTAACGAGTAGGCCGCAGCGTTGCCGAACGTGCCGGCACGCTGCCCATCCGATTCGGCCAAGATCGCTTGGCAGGCGTCTTCAACGACCACCAGGCCATGGTGCCGCGCGATCGCCATGAGTTCGGCCATCGCTACCGTCTCGCCGGTAAAGTGGACGGGAACGATGGCTTTCGTTTTGGCTGTTATTTTCGCGGCGATCTGCGCGACGTCGAGGCAGAACGAATCGTCACAGTCGACAAAGACGGGTGTAGCGCCCAACTCGGCGATCGCGCCGACCGTGGCCACAAACGTGTTCGCCGCCGTAATGACTTCGTCGCCGAAACCGACGTCGAGTGCCCGCAGCGGTAATTTAATGGCATCGGTGCCCGAGCCGACGCCGACCGCGTGCCGGACGCCGATGAGTTGGGCGAACTCTTCCTCGAATTGGGCGACCGCGCGGCCCAAGGTGAACGATCCGTCGGCAACGACTTTGCGAATCTCGGCGAAAATGGAGTCCGGTTCGTTGAATTGCTGGGTCAGATAGCTATAACGCACCCGCGTCGACGTCGGCATAAGAATCGGGAACCTCCGTTAGAAACGTCGCTAAACCGTCAGCATGTCGGCAGTGTTCGGCGCGCTCAACCTTGCGCCGACCGTCGCCGCTATTTGTCCCGGAAGCAAGCCGGCTTGCTCGAAGACGTACGCTTGTGACCCATAATCGCTCAAAAACCGGTCGGGCAACGCGAGCCGTAGTAGCGGTGTGGCAACCGCGGCGTCGACCAGCGCCTCAGCTAGCGCACTGCCGAGCCCACCGATGCGACTGTGCTCTTCGACGCTAACGAGGAGCGGCGTTCGGGCGGCGCGTTCGAGAAACGCGGTTGTATCGAGCGGTTTAACCGTATGCATGTGCAGCACTCCGGCATCGATTCCGTCGGCCCGCAGCAGTTCAGCCGCCGCTAAAGCTGTCGTGCTCATAACGCCGGTGGTGACAAAGAGAAGGTCGGGACCGGCTCGTAACTCGATTGCGCGGCCCAACTCGAACGGCATATCGGGGCGCGAACTTACCGCTTCACCGCCCTTGGCGATGCGCACGTAAAGCGGACCCGGCAGTTCGAGCGACGCGAACATCGCGCGGGTCATTTCGGAGGCATCCGACGGGGCCACGATCGTCATGCCGGGCAGCACCCGCATGAGCGCCAGATCGTCGGTCGCCATATGCGTTGGGCCGAGCGGAGCGTAAACGCCGCCGGCGCCGCCGGCCATGAGCCGCACCGGCAGCCGTTGCAAACAAACATCGATCGCGATTTGCTCGTATGCGCGCCGAGTCAAGAATGTCGCGATCGTGTGAACGTACGGAATGTAGCCATCCAAGGCTAGACCCGCTGCCAGGCCGACGATTGCGCCCTCGGCGATGCCTTCCATGAAGAATCGCTCGGGCATCTCTTGGCGCATTTCCGCCAGCGTTCCGGCCCCCAAATCGGAACCTACGAACACAACGCGGGGATCGCGTCGTGCCAGCGCGTAGATCGCATCGATCGCTGCTTTGCGCATCAGTTCGACCGCAACGCGGCGCGCAGTAGTTCGCTCTGTGCCGGAGTGAACGACGATCGATGGTGCCACCCAACGTCATTCTCGGCCGGAGCGATGCCGCGGCCCTTGACCGTATGCGCAATGACGATACTGGGCCGGCCGGAGGCAAACGGCAGCTGCCCTAACTGCGTTCGAAGATCGCCGACATCGTGTCCATCGCATTCGCGCACCGCAAAACCAAAAGCTCGCCATTTGTCGACGAGCGGCTCGAGCGGCAGAACATCCTCGGTCCGGCCGTAACTTTGCAGTTTATTTGCGTCGACAATGATGCTCAAGCGTTCCAGCCGATGTTTTGACGCGATGAGCGCTGCCTCCCAGACACTCCCTTCGTTGAGTTCTCCGTCGCCCATCACGACGAAAACGCGGTGCACCCGTCCGGCGAGGCGCGCAGCGAGCGCCAGACCGACGCCAATGGCTAACCCGTGGCCAAGCGCGCCGGTTGATGCTTCGACGCCCGGAATATGATTTTCCGGGTGTCCGCCCAGTAAAGCGCCCGGCCGGCATTGGGCCAGCAGTTCGCGTTGCTCGAAAAAGCCATGGTCGGCCAGAATCGCATAAAGTGCCAGACAGCCGTGGCCTTTGCTCAAGATGCAACGGTCGCGCTCCGGCCAGGCCGGGTCGCTCGGACGAACGTTAAGAATGTCGTCGTACAGCACGCGCAAAATTTCAACGAGGGAAAGCGCTGAGCCGACATGCCCGCGATTGCCCGCTACGAGCGCATCCACGATCGACTGCCGGAGTTCGATCGAGCGAACATCGAGCGCGGTCACGCGGGGCAGCCTGCGCCACAGCGTTCAAGAAGCGTATAGGCTTTGGCGAGTTGTTGCCGACGCGTCCACGGGCCGTCGGCTCGGGCGCCCACGATCCGACGCTCACGAAACTCCGGTAGAAATTCATTGAGCACGATCAAACACCAGCGCAAGCCGAACAACACATACGATCGTTCAAACCGATCGTGAAACGCGGCGTCTTCACGATAGATCTCAGCACAGCGGGCCACGAAGCGACGGCACAGCGTACTCTCCAACCCCATGCCCGGATGCCAGCAAACGTCGGCCACCAGCTTCACCGGATCGTCCCAGCCGAAATACTCGAAGTCGAGAAAAGCAACATCACCCGTCGTGGTGCGCAGAGCGTTATGGAAACCGAAATCGGACGGCGAGAGCGTCCGCGATCCGCCGATCTGCGGCGCGCACACCGATCGATATGTCGCCAGCACGGTCGCAAACGCGTCGTGCAAAAACCCGCTCAACGCGGGCTCATCGGCGACAGCGGCGAGGCGCTCGAAACGCGTGTCGATCTGCGCTACGATACTCGCCGGGTCGAAACACGCTTCACTTGCATCGCGAATCTCATCCGCCGTTCGGCTTACACGCGCGGCGTGCAGTTCCGCAGCGAAATCCGCCAGCCGGTCGATGTCGGCCAACGTCACGTGGTGCACGGGTTCACCTGCGAGCCACGTATACGCCGCGGCTCGGTGGGCGGCATCGATGGCTACGGGACGAGGCACCCGCGCGATCCCCGCTCGAGTGAAGAACGAGGTTGCCGCGAATTCGCGAGTCGCGCGTTCGCGTCCGTCAGCCGGGTAGAGTTTTAGCGCGAACGTTTCGCCGGCCGCCTCGATTTGATAGACGCGACTATTGCGGCCCGTCCGCCGGCGCACCGCCCGGACATCCGACCCGAGCATTGCTCTGGCGATCGGCAGAACGTCGGGCTCCATGAGTTGCGTCACCGCGGCATGACCGCTCGCGCCGCAGCCTCGGCATGTTCGACCGTCACCGACGGTAACGGTACGACGAAGCGGCCACCGATGTTCAAGAAACGTGCATGGCGGCGGCGGATCAGCGCCATATAGCGCCAGGCGAACACAACGATGAGCCGCGCGTTGCAATCCGCGAGCCGGTCGCCGCGCAGAACGGGAATGCGGTAACCCGGGCCGGCAAAATACGGCTCCTTGGCAGGATCGTCATCGACGATAAAGTCGATCTTTTGCTCTAAATGGAATTGAGCGATGAGGGTTGCGGTGCCGACCGATGCACCGAAGCCGCCGACGCGACCGCCGGCATGACGTTCGGCATCGATGAGCGTGTGTAACTCAGCTTCGAGGGCCGCCACGCGCCGCGAGAGCCGGTCGAAAAACGGCTGATCGAACATGTGCGCCCGCTCCTCGCGCGCGACCCAGCGCTCCACCGCCGCGCCGATCGGCCGCGGTCCCCCGGCCTTCTGCGCAAACACGCGGAACGACCCGCCCTTTGTGTCGACCGGCACGATGTCGAACATCTCAAGCCCATACGCGGCCAACCAGCGGCGCGTCGGCTTTGCAAACATATAGGAAATGTGTTCGTGATAAATGGTGTCGATGAGCGCCCGCTCGACGACATCAGCTCCATATTGGGTCTCGAACACGAAACTTCCGTCGGGCGCGAGCAAGAGTTCCACCGCGCGCGCAAACGTCGCGAGGTCGGCTACGTTTGCGATCACGTTGTTGGCTATAACGAGCGTCGCCTCGCCCGACGCTCGGCGAATGTCTTCGGCGACCGACACAGTAAAATACTCGCCGATCGTCGGAACGCCACGAGCGGTCGCGGCTTGCGCGATACGGCGCGCCGGATCGACGCCCACGATGCGCATTCCGGCCCGCGCGAAGCCGGCCAGTAACGTACCGTCGTTACTGCCGACCTCAACAACGAGCCCGTTCGGCACCGGTTGCAGCGCCGTCATGACGTCGCTAACATACCCGTCGAAGTGTTCGTCCAGACCAACGGACAGCGACGTCTCATAGACGTACTCGCGATATTGGACCTCGGGATTGCCGACCACGCCTACTTGTACGTGCCCGCAATCGTCGCATTGATACAAATCGAGCGGCACACCGGCTCGGGCCTCGGCCTCACAGACGTTTGCGGCCAAGGCGAAATTCGGAGTGGCGATCGGCATCGGGGCCAGCGGCACCGCACACCGTAAGCGCACCGAACCGCAGAGTATGCAAGCCGTCAACGCCGTGTTCAACGTCCCGTTCACGGCGTACCGGCTCGATACCCGGCGCCGCGGAATGCCGCCGCACCACAATCGAGCCGGGCGCGGAACGCCGCGATGCCCGCGACATCCGTATCGAGCGGCGACCATGGTGCCGTTTCTAACTGCGCGCCATCGAACGGGCCCGCCGTCGTCTCGTGAAAGACCAGCCATTCCGAGCGAATCAGCAACGTGTGAAAGACGGCCGGCGGAATGCGCACAAAGAATGGACCTCCGGCCGATCCATCAACGTCGATCAAGCGCTCGATATTGCCGCAGTCATCGAACAACACGATGCGGACGTCGCCCTCAATGCAGTGAAATGATTCCGACTTGCGCGTATGGCGATGAGGCCGCACGTAGACATCACGATGGTGAACGATGATCATCTCGTGAACCGCCGCGGAAACCGATTCGTGCACGCACAGCCGGCTGCGCTTCCGCGGGGTGGACCAGGCTTGCGCTTTAAGCCGAGCAATTAGACCGGGCGTCACCACCGTGACGGGCTCGCCGGAATAAAAGACCTCTGGTGACTCCGCGATCAGCGGCGCATCCGGCAGTGCATCCATGAGGCGACTCATTTCAAGAGCGCTTCGATGAATTTGAAGGTCGACAACGAGCCGATCGAACTACGATTGCCCATGATTTGCACTTTTTGCGCCCCGATCACATTTGCGATGAACGGTATGACGTCGCTTGGGATGCCGTTAGCGACGCACACGGACGTCAGCGCTAGTACCGCATCGCCGGAACCGACCCGATCGATCACCGTCGTAGCCAGCGAGGGGGCTGAAAATGATTGCGCCGCGTCGAGATACGTTGCACCCGCTTTCCCTTGAGTAACCAGAAACTTGTTACAATCAAGCTTGTGAGCAAGTCCGGCAATGAGTTTCTCAACCGGACTGTAGCGGTCGCGGGCGTCAAGCCGCAATTCCCCCTCGTTGATACACACGTAATCCGCGCGGGTATAACTCGAAATAGCGTGAAATCGGATGTTGGCCGCGTTGATCTGCGTATTGACCGCCAGAAACCGGGCCCGTTCCGAAAGCAGCGCTTTTGAGGTCGGAGTCAGCAGACCGTGTCCGAAATCGCTGGCGATAACCACGTCGGCGGCCGGCACGCGCAAGTCCAGTAATGCGCACAAATCGGCTTGTTCGGTTCCGTCGAGATCGTCATCGTTGATGATGTACACCTCGAACATTTTCGTCGCCAGGTTCTGTTCGACGTATCGTCGCTTAACAATCGTGGGCGAATTCGACTTGTAGATTGCGTTGAGCCGAACCTTTTGCTTGAGATTTCTCCGCACGAACGCTTCTTGAGCGTCGACACTTCCGAGGTAGGTGACCACTTCAACGGACTTGCAGAATTCCGCCAAGTGGTTGGCGACGGCGAGAACGCCGCCGGCAAATGTTTCGCTCGAACCGTAGCGCATGGCAAGGACCGGATCTTTCGCCGACTTGCCCATCTGATCGCAATACACGTATTCATCGAGAATTGTTTCGCCCACGACGATCACGTGCAGGCTTTGTAACTGCATGAGGTAGCCGATAATTTCGCGCGCGGTATGGCGGCTACGCAGTTCACGCAAATACTGCTGAACGGGTAACGGATACGCCGGCAGATGCTCGTTAATGAGCCGCGACGAACTAAAGGTAATATCGTCCGTGATTTTGAGCACGCCGCCGTGCGCGGCGACAGCTTCTTCTTCGGTTGCAATCCCGCCGCTGACATCGTCCCCCGGTTGGGCGTAGTCCGGCCCCTTGGCGTACACATCCGGCTTGAGCAGGCCGATCGCGGCGACGGCGGTGGCACTTCGATTTATTCCGACATAGTCGACGACTTCAAGCGCAGCCAGCGACTCAGCTCGCAGGCTTTCGCTGAACGCCGGCCGGTTCGGACCCTTATTGACATGAATGTCTTCAGTGATCGTTACCACCAGCACATCGCCGAAGCTGCGTGCTTCACGCAAGTGTCGAATGTGGCCCGGATGCAGCAAATCGAACACGCCGTGAGCGTGAACGATCCGCTTCCCGTCGGCCCGCAACTCGACGACCCGTTTCGCAATCGCCGTCACGTCCAGGATTTTTACCCGTCGTTCGTCCAGCGCGCCGGCCCCTTGCTCGGACCGGTCGACCGGCTTTTGCGTTTCAAGTTGTGAGGTCAGCATGCAGCGCTCAAACGCGCGGTATCGCCGAACATTAGCGATCGAACCTGCCAAGACACTGCAATAATCATTCTGGAATGTGGTTCTATACAACCGATTGTCGTTACGCCTTTTGCCCCGCTCCACAAGGGAAGCACCTCATTTGCGACGCTCCGTTCTCGTCCGGCTGCGATCTAGTTCAAAACTTAACGCGGCGGCCATTTCGGGCCACGACCCAAAACGTTCGACACCGTTTTTTCGCGCCGCCGGCGCGCCCGGAACGAACCACCAAGCGCGTACGGCTGGGGGAAACCGCGGGTCGGTGAACACGTCGATGAGATCGTCGATCACGATCTGCGCCCCGAGAGCACGAATGCGCTCGATCTTTTCGCGCCGGGAAGACTCAAAATAGACGGCCGTTTCCGAAATCGCTCCGCTGCCGACAACGTGATTGCTACGCAGCCATTCCCGAGCCGATTCGCGCAGATTTGAGCCGTCCGGACGCGCCGTAGCAAATTCGGTTTTGTGACTGACGATGGCGATCCTCACACCTCGCTCGAGCGCGGCGACGACGAATGCGCGGAAACCCGCAGCTGCCGGCGCTCGCGCGATGAGTTCGCCGTACACCAGCGCTTGTAACGCTTGCCACTCCGCTTCGCCCCCGGCGCGACTTCGAATGCGATCGCGAACGCTTCCTTTGCTGCCTTCAAAGTTTGCCGGTACGAGCTCGCGCTCGCGAGCGGCCACAACAAACAGGCGATCGTAGGCGACGATCGTGTTGTCGAAGTCGATAACCACAGCGGGGCTATAGGAAATCTGGTTGCGCTTGCGTAGACCCTGTCGGTGTGACGTTTTTGAACCCCCGCGAAGCGACCGTTTGCGACGCCTTTATACGCGACGGTTTTGTTATCGCGCCGGCCGAGGACCGGTTGGCGCTCGCGCGCATGCGCACGTTTCTCGCCTCACGAACCGCCGCCTGGCTCAACGAATCATCGCCCGGCGATGAAGGGCATTTCTTAGATTCCATCGCGCACCGCCTCAAACCGGAGCTCTTGAACGACCTGCGCGTGGAACTCATCGCCGAATTGCAGCGAGAAGCATGGTTTCGCGCCGCGTACTTCGCCTGTGGCCGCAACCTGCTCGAGACGCTGGTCGGTAACGAGCTTGCGATGCAGCGCGGCGTCGGCCTTTCGATTCAATTACCGAACGACGCAAGCTCGCTTTTGCCGCTGCACTCCGATGTGTGGTCCGAAGACTCACCCTTTGAGGCGGTATTGTGGATTCCGCTCGTCGATTGCTTTCGAACCAAGAGTATGTTCTTGCTTCCCCCGGCATCTGATGTAAAGTGGCGCTCGCGTCTGCACGAGTTCCAACGCGCCGGCGCCGACGGCCTCTTCGACGCCGTGGCGCCCGAGCTTCAATGGCTCGACGTGCGTTACGGTGAAGTCTTGATCTTTACCCACACGCTCATGCACGGTAACCGGGTGAATGTCGAGTCGAGCACGCGCTGGTCGATGAACGTTCGGTTCAAATCGTTATTCTCGCCGTACGCGGACAAACAGTTGGGTGATTTCTTTGAGCCGATTCTAATTCGACCCGTGTCGCGCATCGGCCTGAGCTACGAACTTCCGGGTGGCTTTGGCGAGTAGTGACCGCAACGGCTTTCGCGGTTATATTTCGAGCCGGCCGGTCCGCACCACCCAATTCCCGCAACGCATCCAAAATCTCGTGATCCGCACGTACGCACACCAGCATGGGCTGCCCTACAGATTAAGCTTGGCAGAATACGCCATGCCGCACTGTCGGGTCGTGTTGGAAACGATCCTCAATGACGAACTCGCGAAGTTGTCGGGCATTATTCTCTTTAGTATGTTTTTGCTCCCCGATCGTGCCGCCGATCGCGATCGCCTGTACCGGCGCGTCTTGGGCTGCGGAGCGGAACTGCATGCGGCGCTTGAAAACGTCGCAATCAACACCATGTCCGAGATCGGACGCTTCGAGGACACCATTCGAGTCGCGCAAGCACTGCGCCGAGCACCGCTAAACGGAACCTACGGGAAATATTCCGGTAGCGACCGGCAGTCCGATCCGTTCGTGGCGCAATTGAACGCCGCGATCGCCGCCGAAGACCGACAGCCGGTCAATTCGGCGTTATCATGACTTTGAAATGCTTGCTTTTGTCGAAAAAGTCCGACATCCGGCTTGGCACTTCGGGCAGCGACACGCGCGTTGTCACTAACCCGTCCGTCAGCAGGCGGCGCTCAACGACCAATTGCATCACTGCCGCAAAGTCGCTGAAAAAGTATGCGAACGCTCGCCCGATGCGAATCCGAGCAGCCTGGATAGCGGCAATAATTTCCGCGTCGTTAATGGTTGTCTGCGGGTAAATGCTGCCGCCCGGCCGCACAGCCGGCGTTACGCGTCGTAACGTTTCTTGAGCAGCGGCGGCATAGATACAGATATCGACGGGAGATTCGCGCGGCTGCCAATCGCTAATCATGCGACAAGCGCCAAATTCGCCGAACAGCTTGAGCCGCGATGGATGTTTGCCCAGTACGCTAAGATTGGTATAGCCGAACAGACGTAGGGCTTGCACGTCGGCTAACGCTATTGGACCGTCACCGATGATGAGTATGGCCGCGTCACGGGACGGCATGTCGCGCTCTATTTCGCGAGCCAATCGGTAACCGCAGGCGAGATGTTCCACCAGCGCGCCGTCTTCGTATGATAGACCGTTAGGCAAGGCTATGGCAAAACGTTCATCGACGATTACTTCCTGCGCGAATGAGCCCGGAATTTGGAAACCGAGCGATTTCTTGGCGCTGCAGTCGCGAAACAGGCCGGCGTCGCAAGCGGCGCAATTCATGCAGCCCAGCATCGGGAAAGCCGTTATGGCGTCATCCGGCCCGAAGCCGCTCGAACAGGACGGTCCACATTCGAGGATCCGGCCCGCAAACTCGTGGCCGGGAATTTGCGGCAGCAATACGGGCCGGCGATAATTTTTGAGGTCCGATCCGCAGATGGACGTCGCTTCGACCCTGACGCGCAATTCGTGGCTTTGCAATGCGCGCGAAGCTACATTCGTGTCGACTAGGTTTCCCGCGCTTATTAACTGAATCGCCCGCATTAGGTGTCCTCTCACGGAGTCCAACGCGTTTTGCCGAGAACCAGTCGCGTGCCCTCTCCCCGTGCATCGGGTCACGATCCTATTGTAGGCGTGGTTAGCTATGGTGCAGACGAAGCAACCCCATGAACGGAACGCCAAACGTACCCAACGTTCGCACGATCGTTCTGGATGCCGGTGGCCGCTATGGGTTACATCCGACGTGGAAGCCATTCCGGGGAGAATTGCTCTACACGCTCTTTGAACCCGAACCTCAAGAGGCGGCTCGGCTCGAGCGCAAATACGCTTTCCGCTCGGCGGAAGTAATTGTTGAAAGCATGGCACTAGGCGAACGTTCGGGAACGGTAACGCTCAACGTGTTCCGTAACCGCGCGATGAGTTCGAGCGCCGTTCGCACGCCGCTATCACCGTTATTTAAAGGCGAGCGCGCCGCCGAAGTTGAGATTACCGATCGACTATCCGTTCATGCGACGACCGTCGACGAGTACTGCGGCACGCATGGCCTTCAGGCGGACTTTCTCAAGCTCGATACGGAGGGGACTGAAGCCGACATTCTACGCGGCGCCCAAAATCAATTGACATCCGGCATTCTGGGAGTGCGCGCTGAAGTAAACTTCGATCGGACCTTCGCCGGTAAGGAGCTCTTCGGATACCTTCATGATTTTATGTTGGATCGCGATTTTTATCTGCTCAACTTGGACTACGAAGGCCGCGGCGAGTATCAGAACGAGTTTGCACGCATCGATGAGCGGTACGGCATCTTGGTCAGTTCAGACGCCGTATGGTTGCGCCGGAAATCGTACCTGTTCGAATCGCAACCGGCAGCCGGATGTCTGGAAGCACGGGTTTTGAAGTATGCTGCGTTCTGCTTTCACAATTTCGCCCCCGACGTTGCCGTTGACGTTCTCGTGCAAGGCCGCACCGTCGGCGCCCGCTATGAGACGTTAGCGGCGACCCGGCTACTTTCGCACGTCGAGGCGCTTCTCCACAGCCACTTTTATCGCCTCAAGTGGGTACCCGGTCAGTCGCTGGATCGAAACGAGCGCGTGTATCGCGAGATCTTTGGGCACGCGATGAAAACCACGCACGAGTACATGCAATCCCTCGAACTCAACCCGGATTAGGATTTCGGGGTCATTGCACGCCGTAACTTGCGCTGAGACCAAGCCGGTGGTTGTCAGACGCCGGCGCGCCGGAAATAAAGCGCCGTTGCGCTTCTTTCCTGGGGATAGCGTCCGGGCCGTTCGTCATGGGGTGTCGGCTGCGCCGATGCAAGCCTGACCGTATCGTGCACCCGGTCATATGGGACGATCTCGAGCGCATCACCCGCGCTGATCTACCGTGGCAAACGTTTTCGGGCACCACGGTTTTGGTAACCGGCGGCGCGGGTTTGCTCCCGGCCTATCTTATCGAAACGCTGATCTTCCTCAACCGGCACCGGCTGCAGCGGTCGGCTCGCATCATTGCCCTCGTACGCAACGCCGAGCGCGCGCGCCGGCGATTTCAACCCTACCTCGCTAATCGAGAGCTCGAACTTGTCGAGCAGAACGTCTGCGAGCCCCTGGCACATACGGGCCGCTTAGATTACATCGTCCATGCGGCCAGCCCCGCGAGTCCGACATCGTATCTTGCCGATCCGGTCGGCACACTTTCCGCAAACGTGCTCGGGACGCATCACCTGTTGGACGCTGCACAACGATTGGGCGTCCGGACCTTGCTCTTCTTCAGTAGCGGAGCGGTTTATGGAAACGTCGCGGGCAAGACCGATCCGATTGCCGAGCACGATATGGGGCCGCTCGATCCGGCCGGCGAGCGCGCCTGCTATGAAGAGGCGAAACGGATGGGCGAAACAATGTGCGTGGCCTGGACACGACAGTTTGGCCTGTCGACGCGTATCGTGCGCCCCTGGCATACCTATGGTCCGGGCATGCGCCTCGATGATGGCCGAGTGTTTGCCGACTTCGTGCGCGACATCCTCAATGGCGGCCCGATCGTTCTGCAAAGCGATGGCCGGGCGCGCCGCTGCTTCTGTTATCTCGCTGACGCGACGCTGGCGTTTTTCACCGTATTGCTCGTGGGCGCCGATGGCGAGGCGTACAACGTGGCCAATCCCGACGGCGAGAGCAGCATCGGCGAACTTGCCGATCGTCTAGCAACGCTGTATCGGCATGAGGGAATGACGGTGCGACGTGCCCTTGCCGAAAGCGGCGCCGATGGCCCGGCGCAAACACCGATACTCCCGAACATGCACAAGCTTCAACAACTCGGCTGGCACGCGCACTGGTCGCTCGAAGCCGGCTTCGAGCGTACCGTGAGAAGCTATCGGCCAAGGCCGAACGAGGTGGCGATCTGACGCTCGCAGCGGACCGGCGCCGGCTCATCGTTTTTTTTCATCCCGGCCACCCCAATCACGTGGGCATGCTCAAGTATGTCGAGCCCGCTCTCGCGGCGCGCGGCTTTTCATTTGAAGAGATTTCCTTTCGCGAGCCTGCGGCGCTACAGCGCCTGGGGCAGATCATCAAGCAACGTTCGGCCGAGATTTTCTGCTTCTACAGCATGAATTTCTATATCAAAGAACTGGCGCTGCGGAATCATTGGATGGAGCAACAACCGGAATTGCAAGACGTATGCAGCGGCGAACTCTACCTGCATCAACTAACCGGCATTCCGCTCGTCATTCACATCTACGATCACCCGCTGTATCTGCTCAAACACGAATCAGCGGCTTTCGACGACGCAGTCATCTTCGTAAACGGCGCCGACATCATCGACTTCATGCAGAAGCATTTTCAAGGTAGCTACCGCTATATCGCGATTCCCGTACCGACGCAGACTCGCATGCCGTCGCTCATTCCGGCAATGCAGCCCCCCAATCTCGAAGAGTTTTGCAGTCGCCGCAATGAGATCTGGTGTCCGATCAACTTGTCGGCGCAGAATTTGAGCGTCGACGGCCACTGGGCGCTCATCAAGGCGCTACCCTCCGGTCGGCGGGAGCGCGCAATCCGGTTACTCGACCGCGCGCTCTACGATTGCTCGACACCGCTGCACGTCGTATCTGAAAACATGACGGCGGCGGGCGACCCGGAGCTCTTCGTCGCCGATCAATTGCATGTGGCCAACGTTATCAAGCTACGGCGACGCACGGAAATGATCCGCCGGCTCATCGAACTGCCGCTGCTCATCAGTAGCGACTTTGTACCGGCTGACCTCGAACGCAAATACGAGCACAGATTTACGCGAACGACGATGGCCGAGACGCTCGGGCGCTACCAAGAGTTTCGCTTTTCGCTCAATTCATTTCCGCTGCATAGCGAAGCGCTGCACGATCGAATCATCAATCCCTTCCTGGCAAACACGGTCGTCATAAGCGATCGCAACGCGCTTGCCTCACGACTGTTTACCGATGGCATCGATCTCATTTTCTTTGATTACGAGCTGACGAGCATGGCGGCAAAAGTGCAAGCATATCTAGACGACCCGGAGCGTGCCTACGCGATCACGGTCAATCGATACGAGCGACGAATCGAGCACGAGCGTAGCCTAAGCCTAGCCGCCGAACCGGCCGACCTCTGTGACGAACTCATACAAGCCGTCGCACAGACCTGGACGACGCGTGAATCGGCGAGCAACAAGGCGACATGTCGGCCGTAGTCGCGGCCCGTTGCGCCGGGACCGCGCACCGGGCAAGGTTACTGGGATTCGAAACAGCGATCGTAAAATTTTGGGTTGGCGTCACGGACTGCTCGCACATGCACCGAAGCTACGCCTCTACAAGATCGTTCGCGTGAGGACACATGACGACACCGGTAATGACGCGTGCAACACAGACGTTGTTCGACCTGCGCTCAAAATATCGATCCGGGTTCGTCAGTAAGCTCGCATACAATAGCGATATTTGGAACATCCACGAGCGCCTTTTCGAGTACTCGCGATTCTTGCCGGAAACGAACGTGCAAGCGATTGAAATCGACGATGCGGGGGTTGTGTTTCGATTACGCGATCCGGCGATTCGGATGCGCTGCACGCCGAACGATCAGCGACACGTTGCGATTACCAATTTAAATTTCGGTCAATACGAGTCGGCGGAACTGTCCGCGGTCGTACGCTTAGCGAAGGTTTGCAGCGTCATTTTCGATATCGGAGCCAACACCGGGTTCTACAGTATAGCGTTGGCCCAGCGTTTCCCCGACGTGCAGATCTTCTCGTTCGAGCCGATTCCGGCCACGTATCGCGAGTTCGAGCGTAATCTTGCGCTCAACGACATACGCAACGTCGAAGCCCACAATGTGGGTCTATCCGACCGCGCCGGCAACATGCCGTTTTATTTCGATGCAACGGTGCCGGGAGCAACATCCGGGGCACCGCTGGGACCGGAGTTCGGACCGACCGAGACGCTTTTATGTCCGGTCGACACGATCGACGAATTCATTCGCCGAACCAACGCCGCGCCCGACTTCATCAAGTGTGACGTCGAGGGAGCTGAGCTGCACGTCTTTTTAGGCGCGCGTCGAATGTTCGAGCGTTTACGGCCGATGGTCTTCACCGAGATGCTGCGCAAGTGGTCGGCCCGATTCGGCTATCACCCGAATGACATTATCGCGTTCTTCGCGGACTTGAACTATAGCTGCTTTATTCTTCGAAACGGGCGACTCGAGCCATTCCTAACGATGACGGATACGACCGAAGAAACCAACTTTTTCTTTCTCAACCGCGAGCGTCACCTCGAAATGGTTCGATTTTTAGGTTTACTGGACTGATCGGCGGTTTGCCGCGTCTCGCGATCCGCTCGATTTGCCGTTCGATCGCGAACAGCGTCGTGCCGCGCATCCGGCTATATCGGCGCTAAGCCGCGTGCCGCGCGCGACGGCAAGTCACGATCGGCTTGACTGCCTTAGAATACAAGTCGCTTTCTGAAAGGCTGCGCCGCAACGTTTTTTCAAGGCAGCGCCCTTCACGAACGTAGCCGTTCTATCTAAGAACCTAAGAGTCGCGCAGCGATCGCGCTCAATCGCCCCAGCGTTCCGCAATGAGCTCAAGGAAGCGTCTCACCGGCGCGAGGTCGTAATATTGTTGCTCGTAGTTCTCAATGTTCCAACCTTCCGTACCGGCGTAGCACGGCGAGCCGTCCTGGTCGACCATGTAGACTTCAACACCGCAAATGACCGCCTCAGCGACAATAGCGGAACTCCAGTCAAAGGAATACAATCGGCGACAGCCGCGCAGTAATGCCGCGGTTTCCTCGCGGCTCGCGGGCCATCCGCTTTGAATCACATAGGCGTCGCGAATCTGACGCGGCTGCACCCGGTCGTAGAGCTTTTGGCCTTTATACACGAACGCGCAGTCGTATACGCGCGGCCGCGAGCGGTCGTTGAAGAACAACTCCGGTTCGGTGACGGCAATCTGCAGTTGGCGTTCGTCCCCGAGCACTTCGGCGGTCGCCGCTTGGGCCGCCTCACGGTACGCTTGGTGATAGTAAAATACCATTTCCTCGTCGCCGTACGTCTGCGGACCGCCCAGTAAGCCCGGTTTATTGAGGCACCAGCGCACGACCCGTTTCGCCGGCAACGAAGGAAAATAGATCTCCGGATACACGACAACGGTACGTTCCGTTATTTCCGTATCGCGTCGCGGCGTGTTCCAGCGCGGATGCAGGTGGGTACCGGGATAGATGGACGCGTTACCGCCGGCCTGATTGATCAAATGACAGAGCCGATACAGCGCGCGATGGCCGGCACTTCCATGCCAATACGGCGGAGCATAGATCAAAATATCGGGTTTGGGCTGCGGCGGGGCGGGCAGTCCGGCATCGGCGTACCAGTACGGCGGCGCGTAGAAAAGATTGTTGTGCTGGTGGTGCGCGAGAGCGCCGTCCGGCAGGCGTTGTCGGACCAGTGCCCGAGCGATGGCGGCGGTCGATCTCGCTCCGACCGGAGCATCGGCTGCCAAACGCTGTCCGGCGATGGACGCAATCTGAGCGCGCAATTCGCTATTGTGGGCTAACGCGACAAGGGTCGGACCCAACAGCTGGGGCGTCACATCGAGGACACCGTCCTCGGCTGCGAATGACGGACCGCGATACCAATTCACCGGGCGCCACAGGTTTATTGCCGGAATGCCGAAGCTGCCGGCCTCCATGGCGCGGGTCGACTCGACGCACACGGCCAGATCGGCGCCGGCCAGCCAAACCTGATGATCGCTTTCGCTATACGCGAAGTCAGCCGTGGTCAAGCCGGCGCTGACCGCGGCGTCGGCCGCCGTCCCGAAACCCGTTGCCGAGGGTGCTCCGTTGATTACCAGCCGCAGGTCCGGCACGCTGGCACGCGCCACAACGACGGCCCGAAAAATGTCGGCCAGCGATCGGGCAAACGCACCGGCCGGTTCGAGCGCGGAGACGCGCGCATCGGTTGCCGGTTCGACGACGACAACGAAATCAGTCTCAGCCCAATTCAACGCGCGCGTGAAGGCCGCCCGGGCCGCCGCTCGCGCCGTTGAACGCGGCTCGGCTGCCGCGTCCGCGTCGGCCGGCAGCGGTGCGACGCTGACGATTCGCGTGCTGTCGAAGTTGGACGCGCGATAGGCGTTGCGCGCGCGTTCGCCAACCGCGATCGTCCGGTCGGCGACGGGCGTTCGCGGCCGGCGGACGGGTACGTGCGCCGGAATCGTGGCCGATGGCACGCCGCGCGCTCGGGCCCACGCGACCGCGGTGCGCGAGAGCGCGGTGCTGTCGTCGTCGAGCACGAGCGTAATGGGTTGGATCAGGTGCGCGGCGTCGAGCATCGCGACGAGGGCGAATGTTGCCGCTACGTCTTTCCACAACTCGGCTGATAGCGCGGTCACGCTGCGCTGCGCATCGGCACTCGTGGGCAGCAATAGCGTTGTGAGCTGCGCGCTCATCGCGGCGACGTGGGCTTGTGCGACGCCGGCGAAGTAGGGCTGCATCAACGGTTCGACGAGCGCTTCGAGCGAGCGAACCAGCGGGTCTTTGGGATCGCGTGGAGTGGTTAAGCCGAGCACCCAGATGTCGCTGGGGTCGAGTGCGCGATAGGCCTTCGCTGCCTGCAGCAGCGCAGGACCGCCGATCGCGGCGACCGCGTTCATTCGCTCGTTTCCAGACGCGTGCGTAACTCCCCGTGCATCAAGATTCCCAACGTATCGGCCAAATCGACGCCGTGGAACTCGACGGTCTTGACCCGCGAGCGCCAGGCAGCGACGACGTCATGACAGATATCATCGATGTGAGCGGCCCGTTCGGTTCGTTCGAGCTCGTGCAAGAGCGCCGCCGGCAGTACTGCGCGCAGCCGCTGCGGCAACCGTAACGGCCAGCCGGCCAGCAGAAATGCGACGGCGAATGCGCGATTCGGTTCGTGTACAACGTGCGACTCGAATTCCGCATGCCACGCCAGCGGACCGCGTTCGTCAAGCTCAGCCGGACTGAGATCGAACGGCTCACGGTGGCTGGGCGCGCCGGCGGCGCATTCGAACACGGCAAACATCCGGCCGCTCACCGCCGGCGGCAACGCTTGTACGATGCGCCGCTCGATGAATTCGGCGAACGCATACAGCAGCGGGTCGGCCCCGATCCACGATACGAGGCGGTCGATCGCGCCGCTCCGCACGGCATACGATTCGTCGATCCAATAGTTCGTTACGCAGCCGCCTAAAATAGCACCGTACGGCACGAGCGCCAGCAACGTCAGCTTGCGCTGCGCGGCATAGGCACGGAGTTCCGCGCGCGAGAGCCGCAAGATGTACCCGTCCGCCGCGCGCAGTTCGGGTGCTTGTACTTGGCTTACCGTCGAGCCACGCTGGTGCGCGACCGCTTCAACATGTTCTTGCGAACCGAGGTCGACGATCACGCGACCGCCCGGCCGGGTGACCCGCACGAGTTCATCGAGGTTCGCCGCCCAATTCGGTAAGTGCGCGAATGTGTCGACTGAGATAACGGTGTCGAACTCGGCGTCGGCACATTGCAAACGTTCGAGGTCGCCTTTGAGCAGCCGCGCCGCGTGTAAGCGGGTGTCTTTCGCGCACCATTCGATCATTGCCGGCGACGCATCGACGCCGGTCAGCACGAGATCCGGGTCTTGCATCAACGCCGCGCTGACCCGGCCCGTACCGATACCCACATCGAGCAGTCGCCGGCCGCGCATGAACCTGCGGACGATGTCGGTTTGTACGTGCGTGAGCAAGCGTTGACCGCTATGCGCGTCGCTCGTTCGTTCGGCGTAGCGCTCGACGTTCGCGCGGCTCTGCCACAAGGCTCGCTTACTTCGGGTAACGACTTTTGAATCGACTATCACCGTATTACCGCATCGGCCAATCTGTTATCCGTCACTATCTCGTTCATACACATCGTTCGCGCCGAACTGCTGCGGCGGGTTACCCGGGCGTCGCGGCCGCCGAACGCGCGTACAGATCGACGATCGCGCGAAACGCCGCGTGCTGGTCGGCGGCTGGAGCCAATCTGCGCGCGAGCGGCTCGATGACCGGCGCGCCATTCATCGCAAGCGCGTTATGCAGCGCATCGACGGTCGCGTCGCGCGACATGATGTCGAAGCGCAATTCCGGCGGCACGAATTGCGCCAAGGGCGAGATGGACGGAACCAGCGGCAGCGCCCCGCACAGGGCCGCCCGGATCAGCCGGCCCGGGCCCGTTGGACGCAGCGCCGGAAAGATGAGTGCGTGCGCCCGCCGATAGAGCGCCGCAATCTGCGCGGCGGTGGGGTCGGGCAGCCAGATCACGCCCGAACCGCCGATGCGCCGATACGTCAAGGCGACATCCACCTCGCTAATGGGCCCGGCGATAACGAGCGATAGCGACGTCTCACCCAGGGCGGCCAGCACATGTCCAAAGGCGCTCCGCATGGTCAGCGGCCCGTGCATGAGTAAAAACGGACCGGCCGGCAGAAGTTCGGCGATGCGCTCTTCCGGCGGCTCGGCGCCAAGCAACACGGGCGCGCTGATGATGCCGGCGGTCAAACGTGGAAAGCGCGTCCGCAAACCGGTGGCATCGTCGCCCGGCGCGAGGATAATCCCCGCGGCGCCCGAGCACGCGCGTTCAAAGGCGCCCTCCAGCTCGACTACGGTCGCAGCCGGCAACTCGAACGGCACATCATCGAACCGGATGCGAGACTGATGAAACATTTCGAGGTGATGCTGTCGATCGGCCGCATCGAACGCACTTCGAATCGCCGCGATACCCGCCTGCTCGTAGTACTTGGCATAAGCGGCAATCGGCTCGACCGTGACGACGAACGGCGTGCCGCCGGCGCGCGCGGCTGCGGTCGCGACGCGGATATGCTCGTCCCCGATGCCGCCGAAGATGTGCACGATATCGGCGGTTCGAATGCGTTCCTCGCCGGCCGTTGCAATGAACGGATCGAGGCCTTCGGCGCTCAGCCGGCGCGCCAGTTCATGGACCGCATCGAGATCGGCATCGGGCGCCGCCAACCCGTCGTCGCGCACCACCAAGGCAATTCGGCCCTGCGATCCGCCGACTGCCGCCGGCGTGTTCCCTACCCGGACTGGGCGCGCGGGCCGATCAAGGGCGCGCACCACGAAACTCGCGGCAACCGGCGCGTCGGCCGGATCGAAGGTGAACAAATGATCGTAAGGTACGGGAATCGGAACGACGATCGTCCGCGCGCCGGCGGAAGTATTCGTCGCGATGATATAGTCCGCGCCGCCGGGTATCACATCGTCGAGGTCGTTGACGATGGCGACTTGCGCGGCGAGTTCGCTGCCGAGCTGCAACGGGCGACCGTACCAGCGCTCGGCGAATTCATCACCGACTCCAGCCCGAGTGATGCCGTGCGCGACCGTTCCAATGACCGCGCATGCGAGCTCCGCCTGCGAACAGGCGACATACACCTCGCGCGCCCACGCAAATCGGCGTGCGTACACGAACGGAGCCATGGCGGTAATCGCGACCCCGGCGGGCACCGCCCCGCCGAATTGACGCTCTCGGGCCAGCGCAAAAGCCGCGCTGGGGCGGTACGCGCGAATATATTCCCCGGCGAGGCCGCGACCGCGCGACAGCGACAGCAGCCAAGGCGCAAGCATTGCTTCGAGCTCGTCAGCGACGTCGCCGGAGAGCTGCAAGGTGGCCGGCCAAACCAGCGCCGGCCCTTCGCGCAACACCATGCGTAGAACGTCGATGACGACCGCGTGCACGACAAACAGTTCGCCATCGTTCTCGAACAGCAGATCGAGCATGCCGGAACCGGTCATTTCCCGATACACCGACTCAAACCGCGCCGTCGTGAGATTTTGCGGACGCACCAACGCATCACGCCGGCGCGGGTCGAACGCCAACTGCAGCGACAGATACTCGGTGGTGGTTCTCAAGACAAGACGAAACCCGAGATGAGTCGCGCTAAGCCGCTGCGGCTGCGATCGGCCAGCGGTTCGAGACCGTCAAGCTCCGTGCACGCCGCGAACGCAAAACAGCGCGCGCCGGCGAATCGTTCACGCCACGCGTCGACGTGCTCGACATCGCCGACGTCGATATCCGCACAGCGTTCCGCGTCGAGACCGGCTTTGAGCAATGCTCGCTCGATACGTTTGCCGATCGTCGCCGCGTCAACCTCGCCCATTGCTCCGATCGCGAGCACCGCCGACGTCTCCGTCGCAACAGCCCGGGCATAGTTCGTCACCACCGGCGCGAGGCGTGACCAATCGCTCTCGTTGCGAACCAGGGCTAAAATCGCGAGCCCGTACGAACTTCGCTGCAGGGTCAGTTTGGCCGCACCTTCGGGCTCGGTGTCCGCCCGCACGTTCGGTAGTGGCACGTAGTCGCGTTGGCGCTCGAAGCCCCGCCGGATCGCTTCGCGGGCGTTGTAACCGTTGGTCGGATAGGCCGCCGGAAGTTGCCAGCGCCGCGCGAACACCGCCCAATTCTTCTGCATCTGCGAGGTCCAGTCGACATTATTGGCGCGAAAGGTCACGTTGCCGAAGTGGTGGATGAACGAATCTTCGCAAACGACGATCTCGTAACCGGCCGCGCGCACGCGCACGCAATAGTCGTCGTCCTCGAAATTACCAACACCATAGCGCGTATCGATCCCGCCAATCTCCTCGATGACGGCACGCGAGATACACATACAGAATCCGATGACGCGATCGGTATGATAGGTGCGGCCCCGCAAGCGGTCGCGCCGCTTGGCGGCAAAGACCTGCATGCTCTCCATATCGGCGTAATTCGCGTCGTGGACTTGTTGATGACCGGCAACATAATTACTGCACGGTGCCGACACACCCACGGTGCCGTCTTGCCGGTGAGCCTGCAACAACGCGTCGAGCCAACCATCGCTCACGACGACATCGTTGTTGAGCAAAACAACGTGCGAACCGAGCGCTGCGGCCATGCCTTGATTGCAGCCGTGAGCGAAGCCCATATTCGTTTCATTGTAGATGATCCGCACGCCGGTGAGTGCTTGCAGTCGAACGACCGTCTCGGCAGTCGAACCATTGTCAATCAGAATGATCTCGTACGGTAATTTCGTATGACGCTCGATCGAGGCGACCGCCGTTTCGGTAAATTCGGGCGCGTTCCAACTTAACATGACGATCGAAGCGAACGTCGCCTCAGGCACGATCGGACGAGATAGGGCTTCCATGCGCAGCGGATCGGGCCGGATCGTCGCCGTAATCGGAGCCTTATAGCGCGCTTCGTACACGGGGTCGGACTCGGCGATTGCGACGGACGCGGTCGGCCGATGCGAGCGACGGACCGAGCGGCCGAGCCGGATCGCCCGGGCGAGCCAATCAGCGATCGCGCCGTCGACCGTCGGCAGGCTCCGATCGACTCGCACGTGCTGCGGAACGGCGGCCATCTTCACAAGCGTGCACTGCGCATCGGCGGTCAATGGTGACCATTCCGATTCATCACTCGGCGCAAGAACCGTCGCTGCGGCAACGTCCTGCGCAAACTCGACCGTATCGACTAACTCGGGCAGCCAGTTCACGGCTAACGCGACCCGCGTGCTGACGAAGGCGACGTACCGGTCGGCGCGTGATTCTGTCTCGCTTATGACAACGTCAAGCGCATCTGATGCCGCCGTCGTATGTACCGGCGCACGTCCGGCGGCGGCCCAGATGATTTTCTGTGGTCGCATATGTCCGCCGCTGAGTTTCTTAGCGAATCCGTCCGGGTCGGGCGATACCGGACCATGCACGATGACGGTCACGGACGGTAGCGGAGCGCGAAGAAAGCCCCGCCGGCCCGAAACGGCGTACTCGCGCCGCAGTTCGCCGGTCAAGTCCGCGTAACGATTGTGATCGGGCGCCACTCGGGTTCCCCAGCGGGCCGCGAGTTCGCGAATATTATGCATCAGCCGGCGTTTACGCTGCACGCCCGACTGCGACTCGTAATGATACAGAACCGCCGCCGGTTCGTAGACGACGCGCAAGCCGCGCGAACGAACCTTCAAACAGTAGTCAACGTCTTCATAGCCGTTCCAGAAGATTTCATCGAATCCGCCGAGTTCCATATACAGTTCGCGCGGCGTCACTAAGCATGCCCCGGTGACCGCCTCGAAGTCGCGCGGGCTCAGCGCCGCCGGACTATTGCCGGGAAATTTGCTCAAGCAATGAAACGCAACAAAGCCTTCGGGACCAAGGCGAAACGGCATGAGCATTACGCCGCTATGCTGGATCGTGTCATCCGGATATAACAACCGCGCACCGGCAATGCCGACATCGGGGTCCTCGAAGCGCGCCAGCAGACGAGCCAGCCAGCCCGCAAGTGCCACCGTATCATTATTGAGATGCACGACGTAGCGGCCCGTCGCGACACGTGCCGCCTGATTACAAGCGGCGGCGAAGCCGCGATTTTCTTCATTACGCAGCACGCGCACCCACGGAAACTGGGCTAGCACCGCCGCCGTCTCCGGACGTGAACCATTATCGACGACGATTACTTCACCGTCGCCGGCTCCCTCGAGCGTCGGCAGAAGCGTTGCCAGACAATTCTTGGTGAGGTCTTCACGATTGAAAACCGGCATGATGATCGAGTAGTTCATCAGTAATGTTATTGTACTATTCGCAGCGGCACTAAGACTTTCACGTTTGACACGGAAGTGGAGCGAAGAAATGCTACGGTATTATCAACATTTCGGCCTGCAGCGTGATCCGTTCCTCGATACATCCGACCCGCAATTTTACTTAGAACTGCCGGCTGTGCGTCGCAATTTGCGGCGTGTGTTGATTGGTATTGAAGAGTCGCGTGGTCTCACGGTCGTCATCGGTCCGCCCGGCGCCGGTAAAACTTCACTCTCATCGAGCGTCGAGCAAGTCTTGCTCACCGACGAGAACGTCATCATCGGCAAAATTCTCGACCCGACCTTCGGCAGCGACGTCGAGTTTTTAATCGCGATTGGCCGCGTGTTTGGGCTTACCTTGAAGTCCCGCTCGACCGCAGTGTTAAAGAACGCCCTCAAAAACTTCTTTTTCGATGCCGTCGTCGTTGAAAATCGGACTCTTGTCTTACTGATCGACGAGGCCCAAAATCTGACCGGCGACGGCATCGAAACGCTGCGGCTCTTATTGAACTTTCAAATACCGCAAAAGAAATTGTTGAATCTCATCTTGTTCGGTCAAGACGAGTTATCGCAACTCATCGAAGACCGCGAGAACTTCAACGACCGCGTCGACACGTACGTGCGCCTCGAACCGCTCGACGCATCGGCGAGTGCCGCGCTCATCGAGCACCGGCTGACGCGGGCCGGTAAAATGCCGATGGTCGAGGTGTTCGCCGCCGACGCACTCGAGCGAGCGATCGCGGCCGGCGGCGGTTTGCCGCGGCGGCTGAGCAACGTTGTGCGCAGCGCGATGATCGAAGCTGCCGACCGTGGCGCGGAGATGGTGCGCATGGATCACGTGCTGGCCGCGCTGCGTGCGCGCGGCATGAAGGCGGCGCCGCGCGCTGCGTTCGCGGCCGAGTCGGTATCGGGCGACATTCAAGAACGGCGCGCCCCCGAACGCCGATTTTTCGAACGCATCTTCTCCTGGCTTCCATGACCGACGAACGTTACGAACGCAGCGCCGATATGCGGCTGCTCGAACTGCAGCGTGAGGCACTCGGCAAGGCGCCGCGGATCATCGGGTCGACCCGCTACACCGACACGGAAACGAACGCCGAAACGGTCGAAGACGACGCCGTCCATCAGCGTGGAACGATTCTTGCCGCCGCTATTGACGCGCAACCGCGCAGCGGCTTGATTCCGGGCGCCCTCATTACCATAGCGTTGTCGGTCGGTAACGACGGCGACGCCGCCGCGTCGGGCGTTCATGTGTCCTTACCGCTGCCCGCCGGAACGGCGTACCGTCCGGGTACACTCGCCATCGACGGTGTGGCGGTCGACGATCTCGAAGCCAATGAACTCTTCGAGGCCGGCATTACGCTTGGAACCGTCGAGCCCGGTGGCCGCCGCACCGTGGTGGTCAAGGGCGTTATCGAACCGGGCTTCAACGACATCGTGCTGCTGCCGCACATGCGTGCCGCGTCCGGCGCCATTCTCGGCTTGCGTGCACTGCGCCTGACGCGTTCGAGGGTTGCCAGGACGCCGGTTGAAGCCGAGCGGCCGTTCTATGAATCGGACGACGGCGAAAGCGGCGAGATCTTCGTGCCGCCGCCGCCGCAATCGACGTTGACGGTGCTCCAGCCGCGCGAGCTGCCGCCGGTTGTCGAACCGGCGGCGCCGGTTGCCGCCGGTCAGCCGGTCGAAGTCGAGCCGGCGCCGCTCAGCTCCGTCATGCCCGTGCGGCAGCCGCCCGAGCCGACGCCCGAGTCGACGCGCGAGTCGACGCCCGAGGAACGCATTGCGTCGGCCGAACCGTTAGCCGTTGCCGCGGCCGCTGCAGTTCCGGAACAAGCCGTGACGCCCATCCCGGTCGTGTCGGCCATCCCGGCGCTCCGCAAAGCAACTAAGGCGAAGGCTAAAGCCGAGCCGAAGCCGCGCGCGAAGCCAAAATCCAAACCGGCGCGCGAGACGATCAAAGTCGACGTTGAGCCGTCGCCGCGCAAGCCGCCGGCGAGCGCCGCGGCATCCAAGACCCCGCTCAAAGCAACCACGCACGTCGAGACCGTCGCCGAAGAAGATGCCGACGCACCGGTGCCGATCATGGGCCACGGCGGCCCAATTTTG
This sequence comes from Candidatus Velthaea sp., assembly GCA_965214335.1. GTDB lineage: Bacteria > Vulcanimicrobiota > Vulcanimicrobiia > Vulcanimicrobiales > Vulcanimicrobiaceae > Velthaea. The sequence continues at coordinate 374,441 of CBDCBO010000003.1, forward strand.
ACCGTCCGGCTCGATCGCAAACGTCTGGCGACGTTATCGCGCCTCTTTAGCGGGCCCAGTCTGGGCATGATCGCCCACTACCTGATGCTCAACGCGCTGGCCGCGACCGACGCGCTGCCCGGCGACGGCAAAGACACCGCGATCGCAACATTTGTGGTGCGCCAAGAACAGTTACTTTCGCGCGCGCTCATCGCGACGCGGCTCGGCAAAGCGCCGTCGCCCGACGATGTCGGCGCGGTTTTGCCACCCTTCCCGCCGATGGTCGCCCAGCACACGAAAACGGTTTCCGTGCGGGCTCCCGCCGGAGACGATGAAGCCTTGCTCGTGCGGGCTTTCGCGCCGGCGGAGATCGCCTTCATGGACCGCATGTTAGCCAATACGAAAGCGCCGGCATTCTTACAAGCCGCGCAACTCTTCGTCGGGCTGTGCGCCAACGGCGCGGTTGTCTCCCACACCTATCTCGCGCGGCGCGTGCGCCAGGCGTTGACCGCGTACGCGGCCCTGGCAACGGCCGAGATCAGCCGCATTTTTCTGCGCGCGCGCTTATCGGGCCAGCCCGAACTGTTCAAGCCGACCGACCCAACGTTCGATGACGCGGCCCGCACCGTCATCGAAACACTCGCGGATCTGTTCGCTTGAATCTGCTGCTGGCTTTGCCCACGGCCGGCGATCCGAGCGCTCCGTTTCTGCAATCGATGCGCAACTTGACGCTGCCGGCGGGCACGGCCGGCTTCGACCGGCTCACGATCGTCGGCAATTTCATCCCCGGTCAACGCGAACTTGCGGCCCGCCGCGCCACCAAGACCAATGCCGACGTCCTCGTCATGATCGATGACGACATGATCGTACCCGCCGACGCGCTCGTCCGCCTAATCGACGCGCTCGCAAGTGACGCCCAGCTCGCCGTGGTCGGCGCACTCTATTATTCACGCGACGGCATCCGCCCGATCGCCGCCGAACACTGGACGTCCGCCGATACAACGTCAGCGGCGATTCCCGCGTTCGACGACGGACTCAGCTACTGCGACGCCGTCGGCTTTGGTTGCGTGGCCATCCGCGTGAACGCCTTACGCACGATGCCGGCGCCGTTCTTCAACACCCAAGTGTACGTCGAAGAACGAGCGTCGCGCGTTCGGATTTGTAACGAGGACTTCTTATTCTGCGAAGACGTCCGGCGCGCCGGCTGGCGCGTTGCGCTCGACGCCGGAATTCGGTGTAAACACTACGACCGCGCGAGCGGCCAGGCGTTTCCGCATGATTGGGAAGACCAACGTTCGACGGCCATCAAACGGATGATCGTCGTTGAAGCCGGACCGCACTATCGACTCGTTCCCTACGATCCGCAGCAGGCGACGATTCGCGAACGGCACGAACGTGCGCTCGTCGACTATATCATCGTCGAATAAGCGCCGGCGCGAACGCTGCTCTGTCAGCGGTGCGTGTCGAGAATGCGCGAGGCGCCGCGCGTGTCGACGCCCGTACGCCGTAGATGACGCGCCCGCGCCATCATGCTCAAGCGCGAGGTCACGAGATGGTTGAAGGCGATGAGCCGGCGTAGCTGGTCGTCACGCCGTTCCGATATGCCGGCCATCCGGCGGTCGACTTCTTCGCTGAACGCGGCCGGCCGGCACGCCTGCGTTGCTTCGAGCAAATTTGCGAGCGCATGAGTCAGCCGGTGCTGGTCGGACAACGCCGCCTCTACACTGACCCAGTCGCGAGCCACCAGTGCCACTTCGGCCCCATCCACGCTGGCCTCGAAATCGGCTACCACTTTGATGATCTCGGCCGCCCGCGGATCAGCCGACGGCAAGGAAGCCGCCCTCGACGTCTTCCGTTTGAATCGCTTTTTCGGCGCGATAGCGACGATTTGCTTCAACCCACGTTTGCCGGTATTGTTTCATCTGTGGTAACAGCTGCTCGATCGTTTCCGCCGATTTCCGCATGTTGGCCAGAAACAATTCATGGTGCCAATATTCGTAGATGCGAAAGATATTGGTGGCGAGGTCGTGGTCGATCTCGAAACGCAAGGAACCCATGAGCAACGCCGCGGCTCGCTGCGCGCGGCGCAGATCGTTGTGAATCGCTTGAATATCGAGCACCGGCTTCTTCAAATTCTCAATTGCGCGGGTCGTGGAATTGACCAGTACGTCGAAGGTGATGATCGTGAGTTCTTCGGGAGTCGCGGTTTTCAGCTTCGTCTGAAGGTAGGCGACTTGTGGTTTTGCCATCGCTCTGCGTTCTCTTACGTCTAGCTCGAGCTCGAGCTGGAGCCACTAAGTTGATTCACGGCGGATTGTTCGGACTGATACTTTGAGATCAGCGCTTCACTGGCCGTAGCCTGGGACCGTAATAAGTCCGCTTGGGCGTTCGCCTTATTCGTGATGTCTTGAATCGATTGATTGAGCGTACTTATTTCGGCTGTGGCTTGATTCTCATCGCCCTGCAGCAGCGATACCGCCGGAATCGTGCCGACGAGGCCGGATAAGAGCGACGACGGGCTGCCCGTGACGCCGGTTAAATACGCACCGATCTGATAGGTTAAGCTGGAGTTATTTGTTTCCGTCGACAGAAGTGACGATCCGGGCGGCGTGAACAGACTTGTTACGGCGCTCGGGTCGGCGGCGAAAGCAGCTGTAAATTCGGCGACGTCGAGGGGCAAGAACTGACCGTCCGTGCCGTCGGCGCTGGTGGTCGCAATCGGTCCCGATTGCGTCGTATTGACCGCTCCACCGTACGAGTTGACGTTCGACGAATACACGGTGTGCGACGTATCGAGTGAGAGCCCAATGCTGGCCAGCGAATTATACGAACCACTACCGTTTTGGGTTAGGCCGGTGACGAATTGCGTCAATTGGCTCTGAATGTTCTGAATCGTCTCGTCGCCGTAGAGGATGCCGCCCGATGCAAGCACGCTACTCGTCGAGGTCGTGCTCGTCTTCGATGCGGCATTTTGCTGAACGACCGGCGGTGCCGTTGCGATAGCGATTTCGTTGAGTGCCGCATTATACACGGAAACGAATGTGCTGATCGCGCTGATTGCCGGCGCCGTATCTTGCGCTACGGTCACGGTGAACGGCAGCGTCGTTGAGCCCGAGACGTTGATCGCCATGCCGGGGATCACGCCGGCAACCGCATTTGAATTACTATAGACGGTGCTGAGCGTCCCGCTGTTACTGAGCACGGCCACATAGGCTTGTTTGCCGACCGTCGTGACCGCACCGGTCCCCGGCGTTAGTTGCGCTGCCACAAGAAAGTTACTGGTGTCTCGCGATGAGCCAAGCACGATACTCTGTGAACCCGTGGTCGCGTTCGTTATCGAGAACTTGCCACTCGTCATGTCGTATGACGCAACGACACCGGCGGTCGAGCTATTGATCTTGGCCAGCACGCTTGCTACGTTGTCGTTGGCCGTTGTGCTGTTACTTCCGGGAGTGTAGTTAACCGAAATCTGCACGCCGTTGATGGTGAACGTTCCACTCGTCACGGCGGTTGCGAAACCGGCATGATCGGCGCTCAGAAGCGGTGTGCCTAAGTTGACCCCTCCCACGGGGCCCGCGCTCGTGACGGAATTCGGCGGCCCACTGTTGTTTACTTGAGCCGTATCAAGCTTGAGAACCGCTTCCAGATTTCCATTATCGCCGGCCGAACCGAGCGAGATCTGTTCGTCGGTGCTCGAAATCGTGATTTGGCCGTTCGTGCCCGTTGCAATCGAGAAGCCGCTGTCTACCGCGCTCACCGAAGCATAGATGTGACTCACGATCGTATTGAGCGACTGGGAATTGACATCGTACAGGATGGCGACGCCGTCAACGGTGATTTGCCCCTGCTGACCGTTCGTCCCATTGGTCGGAGTAATGGCTGTCCCGGCGGAGATCAACGCCGTATTGACATTCATCGTTACGCCGACGGTCGAACCGCCGGTGACCGCTGTCGCCGTTGCCACATGAGTGGCCTGAATCGAATACGTGCCGGGCGTCGCGATACCGTTCGCCAGCTGCGTTACGCCGGCATCGACCGGATCGGTCGAGGTACCGCTATAGGCGTTAAATGTCTGCGGATTCGACAGCGCGCCCAGCGTGCTTTGCACCGAGGCCAGCAACCCGTTGATCTTAATGAGCTCGGCGTTCTTGGCATTAAGCTGCGTGATCTGATTGTTGTACTGTGTGTTCGGCGCCAGCGTGAGCGAGGTCAACTTCGTGATGATCGAGTTGTAATCGATGCCCGAAGAAATGCCGGGGAACGTAATTGGCGCAAGATCGGTGCCGACCGTCGACGTCGATCCGGCCGAAGCCGCGGCGCCTGAAATCCCACTCATACTCGTTCGTCGTCCGTTCTGGTCAAGCGATGCGTGTGTGTGTCACTGGTATATCGGCATGCTTGGACCGGGGATTGAGCCGTCACGCCGGCGCCAACGCCCGATCCACCACGGACCGCGCCTCGGCAAACCGATTCTTGGCCAACAGCCATGTAGCGAGTTCCGCGGCAACCCGTGGATCTCCGAGCCCGAGCGCATCGCGCAAGGTCGACTCAGCCTCAATTTCCAGGCCGAGGGCATCCGCGATTCGAAAGCGATGCAGGCGGGCATCGACTTCACCGGGCGCGAGATGAATGACGATATCGATGGCCTCGAGCGCGGCCTCGTGTCGACCCAGATCGGCCAGCACGATAGCTCGCAGGAACATCGCTCGCAAGCCGGTCTCGCCGGCGGCTTCGATCCGCTCGAGTTCGGCGAGTCCTTCTTCCCGGCGCCCGGTCTGCACGAATATCGTTGCGAGGTTGTAGTGGAGATGGGCGTCACCCGGGAAAAGCGCGAGCCCCGCGCGGCTGGTGCTTTCGGCTTGGTCGTAGCAGCGTGCGTGAAGTTGACGTCCGATCCGGCGCGTATAATCGGGCAGCAGCTGCAGTGGAGCGGAGGCCTCCGCGTCGTGAAGCCGTTGGACTGCCGCCGTATCGCCTCGCGCGAGGTACACCGCCTCGAGCGCATCGAGGGCGTCGGCGGCACCGCCGTATGCAGCCACGGCCCGTTCGAGTAAGCTTTCTGCGTCGCTGTACCCCGTGGTCGCCGCCAGCGTCGCCGCCGTCACCAAGAGCGACGCCTGCGTTCGCGGCGTCACGACGGCCAACACATCTTCAATAACCCGGACAGCACCGGCGTGCTTTTGCCGCCGCAACAGATAATTAATGTAATCAATACAGTGGGCATCGCCCGGCTCATCGGCGGCCAGACCGGCGAAGATCATTTCGGCCTCATCGAAGCGTCCGAGACGTTCGAGCGCTTTGGCCCGGTTCATGCGTAGCGGAATCACCTTCGGGCGATTTCGCAACGCGCGTTCGAACCAATCGAGCGCCGCAACGTCATTGCCCTCATTGCCATACGATGAGCCGATCTCCGACTGCGCTTTCCAGTGTGAGACCTCTTCATCCACGATAAACTGGCGAGCGGAATGCGCGGCGTCCGCGATTGCGGCCTCAAAGGCGCCGCGTGCTTCAGGCAAGCGTTGCGCTTTGGCCAGCGCGCGACCCAGAGCAAAATGCGCGTTGGCATAGTTCGGCGCTTTCTGCAAACTTTCGTTCGCAATCCCGATCGCCCGATCGTAATCGCCGCGGTCCGTATACAAATCAGCCAACTGCGCCAGCGCGTTGGGAATGAACCCGCGTTGCTTATCGCCGACCATCGCGCGCATTTTTTCGAGCGCCGCGATGGCGCCCTCGGAATCGTCGCAGAGGACCGACGTCGTGCCCAGGTTATACCAGTTGAACGCCTCGCTGGGGTTATCGATGGTCGCCGCTTTCACCAAGGCTAAATTGCGTTGCGATTTATTGCGGCTTTTGACGACTTCGCTCAGGTAACCATGATGCGTAATCGAAAGCGGCGCGACGAGCGCATCCATACCGGTCGGCTTGTTGTCCAAGGTGATAAATTCATGAACCGGTGACATATAGCGGATCCGCTCGCTGTTCGGAAACACGCGTACCAGAGCGTGACTCGAAATGCCCGTTCCCTTATAATCATCCGACAGATTATTGCAGCGAACCCACAGCCCGGTAAGTGCAGCCGGTACGTCCCTAAGCTTGCGCAACGCCGCAACGGCTTGGGAATCGAGTTCTTCGTCAGCGTCGAGAACGAGGATCCAACGTTTACTCGCTAGGGCAAGCACTTCGTTTCGAGCCCAAGCGAAATCGTTACGCCAGACGCGATGTTCGATGCGGGCTCCGAAGCGCTGAGCGATCTCGAGCGTGTTGTCCGTGGAGCCGGTGTCGACGATACAGATCTCGTCGACCGTTGCCGCCGCGCTGCGCAAGCATTGCTCGAGAAAGCGCTCCTCGTTCTTAACGATCATGCATAAGCTGATGCCGGCGGGCCGCTGCGCGCCGGGCGCCGGCGCCGGCAATCCGAAGAGCCGTTGACCCGGTCGCGGCGCGTGCGACGCAGCACCGGCAGTCTGCGGCCGAGCGCGCCCATCGGAACGAACATAGAGAGGAGCCATACCATCGTGTTCGGCCGATGCGACAAACAAAAAAAGGCTCGCCGGAGCGAGCCTTTTCTTACGTTGCCGGGACTTCGCGATTACTGGAAGAGTTTCTCGACTGATTGCGCGTTGTTGTTGGACTGCAAGAGAACCGACGTACCCACCGAGATCAGAATTTGATCCGCGGTGTACTTCGTCGTTTCAGCACTGACGTTGAGATCGCGGATGTTCGACTCCGACGCCTGCAGGTTGGTGGCAGCGACACTGTCGTTGCTCGAATCTTCCTGCAACCGAACCGTCACGGCACCCAGATTCGCACGCTCGGTAAGCAGCGATGTGAGCGCGTTGTCGATCTGACCGATCGCGTCTTCGGCGCCGATCGACGAACCCGACGTCGTGGACGCCAGCAGGTTGATGTTGGAAATGCGCAGCGTGGCCGCGTTGCTTGCCGAAATGCCGAGCTGGATGATGGCACCTTCGTCGGCACCCGATTGGAAGCTGAACGCCGGCCCAACCGAGTTGGAGACGATCGGAACGTTTTGCGAAACTTTGATGTACGACGTGACGCCGACATCGGCCGTTTGGAAGTTTCCGGTGGTGATGATCACGTTGTCGAACAGCGTCGACGTGGCGTTGGCACTCAGTAACGTCACGGCGACTGATGCGCCGTTGTTTACCGTATCAGAGGCGATGAACGTTTCTTGCACGGCAATCGACGTACCGGTGTTGATGACTTGCAGCTGGATTGTGCCGTCAACGGTTCCCGTTCCGGTTGCGCCGTTGATGCTGACGCCCTGGGCGTGACCGGTGGCCGTCTGAAAGCTGGCCGCGCCGGAAACGGAAGCAACGAGCAGTGAGCTGTTGACGTTTGTCGAGGCGGTGAAGCTACCGGACGCAAGCGACGCGTTGGTTGTAATCTTCGTGTTTGCCGCAACCGCCTGCTGGAAGCCGGCGTGACTACCGTCGAGCAGCGACGAACCGTTAAAATTTGTATTTTGTGAAATCGTATTGACTTCTTGCAGCAACTGTGTGACTTCCGTCTGCAGATTCTGCTTATCGCTTGTTGTATTGGTGTCCGAACTCGCCTCGACGGCCAGCGTGCGGATGCGTTGCAGAATGTCGGTGGTCGTCTGCAGTGCGCCATCGGCAACGGTTGCTGCGTTGGTTGCGTCCTGCACGTTGCTCACGGCCTGATCGAAACCGTTGACTTGTGACTGCAGTTTCTCCGCGATGGCAAGACCCGACGGGTCATCCGCTGCAGTATTGATACGCAAACCGCTCGAAAGTTTGGTCACCGAACTCTGCAACGAGCCCTGGTTCTTGTTGAGGTTTAGAGCAACCGAGTTGGCCAACAAGTTGTTGGCAAGGCTGATCGACATTAAGATATTCCTCCATGAAAGCAGCGCATGTGCGCTGCTGATTCCAAAGCCATCATGGCTTCTGTAATCACTATCGGCGTTGGGAGCAAGCGCCTTAGCAGCTTGCTTTGCACATCACCCAGAAAATAAAAAAAAGCCCGCCGGAGCGAGCTTTCTTTCTGCAAGGAACGTACGACCTTACGGCTTGCTCTACTGGAACAGCTTTTCAACCGACTGCGCGTTGTTGTTGGACTGGAGCAGCACCGACGTTCCGACCGAGATGAGAATCTGGTCCGCGGTGTATTTGGTTGTTTCAGCACTGACGTTGAGGTCGCGAATGTTCGACTCAGACGCTTGCAGGTTCGTTGCCGCAACGCTATCGTTGCTCGAGTCCTCTTGTAGCCGCACGGTAATTGCGCCCAGATTAGCTCGTTCGGTCAGGAGCGCGGTCAGAGCATTATCGATCTGGCCGATCGCGTCTTCGGCACCAAGCGAACTAGCGGAGGGCGCCGAGAGCAGGAGGTTAATATTTGATACTCTCAGCGTCGCCGAATTACTGGCTGCGATCGCCAGCTGGATGATCGCTCCCTCGTCGGCGCCGGATTGAAAGCTAAAGGCCGGTCCAACGGCGTTCGACACCAGCGGGACGTTTTGCGAAACTTTGATGAATGAGGTGACGCCGACGTCGGCGGTTTGAAAGTTGCCCGTCGTAATGATCACGTTATCGAATAGTGTCGCCGTGGCGTTGGCGGCAAGCAAGGTCACGGCGACGGAGTAACCGTTATTCGCGGCATCCGATGCCAAGAACGTTTCTTGCACCGCGATCGAGGTGCCCGTGTTGATGACCTGGAGCTGAATCGTTCCGTCGACGGTGCCGGTGCCGAGCGCGCCGTTCACACTCACACCTTGGGCATGGCCCGTAGACGTTTGGAATCCGGTGCCGCCGATTACCGATGCGGCCAACAGCGCCGAATTCACACCGGTGGCCGGTGTGTAGCTGCCCGAGGCAAGCGATGCGTTCGAGGTGATCTTCGTATAGGCCGACACCACGGGTTGGAAGCCGGCGTGACTGCCGTCGAGCAGCGCTGAGCCATTAAAATTGGTATCTTGCGAGATGGTGTTGACTTCTTGCAACAACTGCGTGACTTCAGTCTGCAAGTTTTGTTTATCGGCCGACGTGTTGGTATCGGAACTGGCTTCAACGGCAAGCGTTCGGATGCGCTGGAGAATGTCGGTCGTCGTCTGAAGCGCGCCGTCCGCGACGGTCGCGGCGTTGGTCGCGTCTTGGACGTTGCTCACAGCTTGATCGAAGCCGTTGACCTGGGACTGCAGTTTCTCCGCGATTGCCAGACCCGACGGATCATCCGCTGCAGTATTGATACGTAGACCGCTCGAAAGCTTGGTAACCGAACCCTTCAGGGCGTCCTGATTCTTATTGAGATTTAAAGCGACTGAATTTGCTAATAGATTGTTGGCAAGGCTGATGGACATACAGAGATTTCCTCCATGAAGGCTAAAGGCTTGATATAAAATCTGAAGCCATCATGGCTCCCGCTATCTCTATCGGTGCCCGCAATAGGGTCTTTAGAAGCTTGCTTCGTAGAGAGCAAGAGCGCAGCGTCTTTGCGGTTCTATTGCCGGCCATTCGGGCAACCACTTCGTTTAACGCCCTTTAGCGCTCTTTCTTTTAACTCCGCAAACTCCGCGTAGCAGTGACGTCATGTTTCTTACGACGCATTGAAGCGGAAAGCGCGTCTGACGGTTTCCGACCTGCGAAGCCGAGCCGGCTGCTGCTAAGGCGTATGGTCGGCGATGATGTGCCAACCCGTCGCGTTGCGATGCACGACGAGACTAAAGAGGCCACTGACCGTACCGCCTTGTGTGGCCGGCCGCGCGAGATGCCAACGCGCCGTCGCGAGAGCATACAGCGAGCCCAGCGGCCGCACCGCGAGATCGGATACGCTCAAAACGCCCATATGCCCGGGCCGATACTGGCCGGCGTACCGCGCGCGAATCTGCGCATAGCCGTGAACGACGGTCGCCGAGCTGATGTAGACCGTCTGCGGCGAGTTCTCATAGGTTTGCATGAACGTCCGCAGATCGCCCCGATTCCAGGCCTGCGCACTTTGCATCAACATCGCCGCGATAGCGCCGGCGGCTTCGGCGCTGGTCGCTGCGACCGCGGCCGGGCCCGATCCAAAAATGACGATTGCGGCAAAGAGGAGACCGAACGGTAAACGCATCGCGATGCGCTTGCGCCGCACGGGGCCGCGCGACCTCCGCACGTGCGCCGGCACGTTTATCCATTCGTTGATTGAAAGTCGCTGAGCCGACGTGTTAGCATCGCAGCAATTACTCGCATTGGCGCGGTATCTTACCGTGTCCGTTGATGTCGTTTGGAGAGATAGCAAGCGTGAAGCGTCTATGTTCGGCGATCGGTCGATCGCTGGGGGCAACGGTCGTAGCCGGACTTATCTGCGGCGCTGTGGCCGCGCCTGCCCGCGCCCAGTCCACACCGGCCGCAACGCCGGCGGCCGTAGCTCCGCGCGCGACGGGTAACCTTACCGGCGTCATCACTGACGCTGCCCAAATTCCGGTGCCCGGCGTAACAATTCGGGTCTCGGGAAGCGTGACACGCACAGCGTCGACCGATGCCGCGGGATCGTTCGAGCTCGATGAACTGCCGCCCGGAGTGTATCAGCTCAACGTAACCAAAGGCGGCTTCACGCCGGCTCAAGACACCGTGACGATCGCCGCCGGCGGCATCACGAACTCGAAAGTGCAGCTCGCCTCGGCATCATTCTCGTCGATCCGGCAGATCGGCCGGGTCGCCGTTTCGAGTGCCGCGCGCAACGCGATCAACACCTCGACCGCTGCCGTAGCGACGGTTTCCGGCGCGACGTTCGTCGATCAAGGTCAACTCAACGTCAATCGGACGCTCAACGAACTTCCGGGTGTCGTCATCGGCGTCGGTTCAGGCTTTTCGGGCGGTACGGCCGGCGACGGCGTCGCGAACGGCGCAAGCCCACTCGTTACCGGTATTCCGCAGCTGCGTGGTTCGTTGCCGTACGAAACGGCATCGCTCATCGACGGCCATCCGGTGTCGATCGGCGTCTATGGAACGTTCAACCCGGTTTTCATCAACCCATATATTTTGCAGGATGTCGAGATCGTCAAAGGCCCCGGGGCCAACCCGACCAACATCAATTATGCAATCGGCGGAACCGTTAACTTCCGAACGCTCGAACCGACCGCAGCGCGCACCCAATCGTTCGACGTGGGCGTCGATCAGTTCGGCGGTCAGCGTGCGAATTTGCAGGCGACGGGTACCCTGGCGGGCGGTAAACTCGGCTATGCCTTCGACTACGCCACCGAGGGAACGCAGGGCTACGACCGCGGCTGGGATCCACTCGATCCGCTCAACCTCAGCAACGGTGCCCTCATCAATGGTGTGCCGACCTGTGCCGGCACCGCTAACGCGTTTAGCTGTTTTCCAAGTGTCGTCAAGAGCAATACGAATTTCGCGGCGGCCTCAAACTTAACGGCACCGCTCGTCGTGTGTTGTCCGCAAACACCAATGGAATCGAGCACCCGCAACGAACTAGCCAAACTGCGCTACGCGTTCACGCCCGCAACGACACTCACCGTAACGTATTTGGGCGGGCAGATTCGGGGCTCATCGCTGGCAGCGAATCTGTTTACGTTTCCGAGCTACTTCTTCGGTCCGCCGACCGGTTACACCGGATCGCTGCTCTCCGGCGCCGACACCTTCGAGAACCTTCAAGGCGACAGCGCGCTCGACACCAACGCGAATCTCTATGCCGCCGATTTTCATACTGCGCTTGGGCCGCTGACGCTCAACGCACGCTATTACGCGGCCGCCGTCGACACCGCCAATCTACAGTATGGTGACGGACCGACTCCGGGCAGCGGTTCGGTTTTCGGGAACCTGTATGGCGGCGTTCCGCTCGGCACCAACGTCGCGCCGACGATCTTCAATGGCACGCCGGGCACCGTAACGTTGCTCAACTCCTACTTGGGCGTTCGGACCACCGACAAACTCAACGGCTTCACGTTCGAGGGTGACCTGCCCAGCGGCAACAACGTCTACACCATCTCGTACGACTCCGTGCACACGAAAAGCAGCGCCGCGACGACCCAATCCAACGCCGCGGGCGACGTGGTCAGCGTCCCGGCCGGTTCGGGCCAGCAATTCTCGACGTTGCTCGTCCGCGGACAATTTGAGCTCCATTCCGGATTAACCGCGACGCTCAGTAATTACGCAACATCGTATACGGATCACTACACGCAAGATTTCGGCGCGACGTTCGTCGATTCAACGCATGCGTACGATGCGCCACGACTCGCTTTCGCTTGGCGGCCGTCACGCAACGTTTCGGTTCGGGCTTCGACCGGCTTTTCGATCGCGCCGCCGTACATCAATCTGCTCACGAACAGCGCCGCCACACCCGATCGTACCCCGCCAACCTTCTTCACCCAGACCGGCAACGCCGGCGACGTCAAACCGGAGACCGCCTTCGGCTGGGATCTCGGCGCGGACCGCCGCTTGCCGGGCGACACGACGGTCGCAGCCGACGTCTACGAAACGACGCTGCGTAACGCGTTTCTCGCAACGACGGCGCTCTCACAGAACAGCTATATCCTCGCGGCGAGCAATCCGTACGGCGGCGCGCCGGGAGCCTACCCACTCTACATAACGCAGACACAGAATCTCGGGCACTCGCGTTACGAGGGCATTGAACTCAGCGTCCGGCGTAATCCGCCCGTCGGCCTCGGCTTCCGCATCAACGGTTCTTTACAACGCGCGTATGCCTACGATCTCCCGCCCGGTTTCTACGACACCAAGGCCGGCCCGAACACCACCAACCTCGGCATTCTGCCGAATGAAAACTTTCAGGCCTCGGGGCAAGGCTACAACAGCCTGTCACCTTCGCGCATTCCCTACTCTCAAGGATACGCGGAACTCAATGCGCGTGCCCGCAACGGCGCTTTCTTCCTGGTCGGCGTTACCTATTTTGGACCCAACAATGCGTACAACGAACCGCCGTTCGGCGTGGTGAACACGAGCTTCCGGCAGCCCTTGACCAAACGCAGTTCACTGCTGCTTGCCATTACGAATGCGACCGGCGCCTACTCGGCCTTCCGCTACAACATCTACGGCGGCATCCCCACCCCACTCGTCAACGGTCAGCTTGGCTATACCGCGGGCAACGTCATCGGGCCGAGCACCGCTAGCCTTATCCTTCACGTCGATCTCTAACGACCGGCGCCGTGGAGCGAGCGGTGTTGCGCGACCCGGCGCGCTTCGCCGCCGCTGCCGCAAACGAAAAAAGGCCCGCCGGAGCGAGCCTTCTCTCATGTCGTTGAGGTTAGGTTGAGAACTACTGGAAGAGCCGTTCGACGGATTGCGCGTTGTTGTTCGATTGCAGCAACACCGACGTACCGACGGAGATGAGAATCTGGTTCGCCGTGTACTTCGTCGTTTCAGCACTCACGTTCAGATCGCGGATGTTGGATTCCGACGCCTGAAGGTTGGTCGCGGCGACGCTATCGTTGGCCGAATCTTCTTGGAGACGAACCGTTACGGCGCCGAGGTTTGCGCGCTCGGTGAGCAGCGTGGTAAGGGCGTTATCGATCTGACCGATCGCATCTTGGGCTCCGATCGAGCCGCCGGTCGAGGTCGTGACGAGCAAATTGATGTTCGAGATGCGCAGCGTAGCCGAATTGGTAGCTTGGATACTCAATTGAATGACGGCGCCTTCGTCGGCACCGGATTGGAAGCTCAGTGCCGGTCCGACCGAATTCGATACCAGCGGAACGTTTTGCGAAACTTTGATATACGAGGTAACGCCGACATCGGCGGTCTGGAAGTTGCCCGTGGTGATGACGACGTTGTCAAAAATCGTCGATGCCGCATTGGCGCTCAGCAGCGTCACGGCAACCGATGAACCGTTGTTCACGGTATCGGACGCAACGAAGGTTTCCTGGACGGCGATCGAGGTGCCGGTGTTGATGACTTGGAGTTCGATCGTGCCGTCAACGGTGCCCGATCCGGTCGTGCCATTGACGCTCACACCTTGTGCATGGCCCGTTGAGGTCTGGAAGCTCGTGCCGCCGGAAATCGAAGCCACGAGGAGCCCGGAGTTGGTATTCGTCGACGAGGTGTAGCTGCCCGATGCGAGCGACGCGTTCGCGGTGACCGTGGTCGTGGCCTGAATGGCGGCCTGGAAGCCGGCATGGCTGCCGTCAAGCAGCGATGAGCCGTTGAAGTTCGTGTTTTGCGAAATGGTGTTGACTTCTTGCAGCAACTGCGTGACTTCCGTCTGCAGGTTCTGCTTGTCGGCCGTGGTGTTCGTGTCGGAGCTTGCTTCGACGGCCAGGCTGCGAATGCGCTGCAGAATATCAGTCGTCGTCTGAAGTGCACCATCGGCGACGGTGGCGGCGTTGGTCGCGTCTTGGACGTTGCTGATGGCTTGATCGAAGCCGTTGACCTGCGATTGCAATTTCTCGGCGATCGCGAGGCCCGACGGATCGTCCGCCGCCGTGTTGATGCGCAGACCACTCGAAAGATGAGACACGGAATTTCCGAGCGCTTGCTGATTTTTATTCAGGTTGAGGGCGACGGAATTGGCCAATAAGTTGTTGGCAAGGCTAATAGACACTTAAGAGACTTCCTCCATGAAGGTACGGCAGATGCCGTACCGGTTACGAAGCCATCATGGCTCCTACAAGCTCTATCGGCGGTTCAAGCGCGGCGCTTAGTTGGTATCCCCTCCAATCTGCTCGCACGCCGGCGTCTCCCGCAGCTCGAGCCGCCGATCGATGGCGCTTCGTTGGCCCTCCCCTGTAGTCACTACTATCGCCACGCGGGCGACCTAGCCGGCGGGCTCGACGCTTCATGACGGCTACTCGGTCGACTAGGCGACGCTTTGCAATACACCCGTTGCTGGTGGTTACCATAACGGGCGAAGGAAGCCGCCGCGCGTACCGCTGACCGTTTTGCAAAGCGCATCGGAGACGCACGGTTAAGATTGTGACTGCGAGCGCAGATCGTTGTCGCATCGGCCCTATAGCGAAGCCGGCACAGAAAAAAAAGGCCCGCCGAAGCGAGCCTTTTGAGGTACCATCTTGAAAATCGATTATTGGAAGAGCCGTTCGACCGACTGTGCGTTGTTGTTGGACTGCAACAGCACCGAGGTGCCGACCGAGATGAGAATCTGATCCGCGGTGTACTTCGTGGTTTCAGCACTCACGTTCAGATCGCGAATGTTGGATTCCGACGCCTGGAGATTCGTCGCGGCGACGCTATCGTTGCTGGAGTCTTCCTGTAACCGCACGGTGACCGCACCCAGGTTCGCGCGCTCGGTCAGCAACGTGGTGAGTGCGTTATCGATCTGACCGATGGCATCTTGAGCACCAATCGAGTTACCCGTCGAAGTGGTGACCAGCAAATTGATATTCGATATCCGCAACGTTGCGGCGTTCGTCGCTTGAATGCCTAACTGGATGGTCGCGCCTTCGTCGGCACCCGACTGGAAGCTTAGCGCCGGTCCGGCGGAACTCGACACGAGCGGAACGTTCTGCGACACCTTGATATACGAGGTGATACCGACGTCGGCCGTCTGGAAGTTGCCCGTGGTGATGACGACGTTGTCGAAAATGGTCGAGGCGGCGTTGGCGCTGAGCAAGGTTACAGCAACCGACGACCCGTTGTTGACCGTATCCGACGCAACGAACGTTTCTTGAACGGCAATCGACGTTCCGGTATTGATGACTTGCAGTTCGATTGTACCGTCGACGGTGCCTGTACCCGTCGCACCGTTAACGCTAACGCCCTGAGCGTGGCCGGTTGAGGTTTGAAAACTCGTGCCCGCTGCGACCGACGCCACCAACAGTCCCGAATTTGTATTCGTCGAAGCCGTGTAGCTACCCGACGCTAGCGAAGCGTTCGAGGTAATGCTCGTAAAGGCCGCAACGGCCGCCTGAAAGCCGGCATGGCTGCCGTTGAGCAACGACGATCCGTTGAAGTTCGTATTTTGCGAGATCGTGTTGACTTCTTGCAGCAATTGGGTGACTTCAGTCTGCAAGTTCGCCTTATCGGCCGTCGTGTTGGTATCCGAACTCGCTTCGACCGCGAGGCTGCGTATGCGCTGTAAAATATCCGTTGTCGTCTGAAGGGCACCGTCGGCTACGGCCGCGGCATTGGTTGCGTCTTGGACGTTGCTGACGGCTTGATCGAAGCCGTTCACCTGAGACTGCAACTTCTCGGCGATTGCAAGCCCGGACGGATCATCGGCTGCCGAGTTGATGCGTAAGCCACTCGACAGTTTGTTAACGGAGTTCCCTAGCGACTGCTGATTCTTGGTAAGGTTAAGCGCCACGGAGTTGGCCAACAAGTTATTGGCAAGACTGATCGACATGTAGAGGAATCCTCCATGAAGGCAGCGCTCAGCGCCGCCGAATCCGAAGCCATCATAGCTCCTGTCGGATGTATCGGCGGTTCATGGCAAAACTTAACGCTTCTTGCGAGGCGCCTTCTGGGGACTCAAGTTGACGGGGGTGACCACCGGCGAAGCGGTGAGCGGCACGCTGACCGGAATCGGCGCCGGTACACCGGCTGCTTCGCGGTTCGCCCGCTGGATCTCGTCGAACACTTCCGAACGATGCACCGGAATGTCGCGCGGCGCGTCGATCCCCAATTTGACCTGATCCCGGTCGACCGAAACGACGACGATGCGGACGTTGTCGCCGACCATGATCGCTTGGTTCAGCTTGCGGGACAGAACGAGCATTGCGCGCCCTCCGTGGCAAAATTAGACGTCGGTTCACGTGCCGAACCGAAACTACTTTGCCGTTCGCGCAGTTAGCCGGGAACTACCTCCTTTAGCGCATCGCCATGCGCCGGTACACGAGTTCGGACCGTGTAGAGTTGATTTTCGAGCATGATCTGCCGGCCAACCCGCTTGTCGAGATTGATGATGACCGGTGCCAACAAGTTGATCGTTGTTTCGCTGCCGCCCGGACTTGCGACGAGCACGCACAGCACGCAAAAATCTTGCGCCGTTTCGATCTCTAGCGATTGTTTGGCATACTGTGGTAGCGGCGCTTCGTAATCGGCGAAGTGTAACCACGGGTCGCACAGCGGAATCGCCACCTTCGTATCATCGAGGCTTTGCAACCAGATATACCCGGTTTCTTCACCCATCGATAACACCAAGAAACGGCGCAACGCTGCAAAACCTGGTAAACCCCACGGAAACGAAATGACTTCGGATTGCGCATACGTGCAGTCGCCAAAGCGAGGCAAATTTATGGAGATCGTCCGTTCCGGCTGCACGAGTTGTTCATCGACGAGGGTGTTCAAGGCGGCTCCTTAGATGGACCAGTGGCGGTCCAACGCTTCTTCTTAACGGGTGTTGCGCTTACAAATAGTCGAAGAGATCTTTTGCTTCGAGTCGGGTAGTCGTGCTATATGACGCGGTAAGCGCAACTTGCGTGGCCGAGAATTGCGTTGTTGCCTTGGCAACATCGGTATCTTCGATTCCGCTCTGCACCCCGGTATCGTCCGCAACAGCGGTCGTCACTTGCGTGTTGATCTGCGCGAGTGCATTGATGTGCGATCCGACCGACGCGCGCGAATTGAGCACGACGTCGAGCGAGTGATCCATGTCGCCAAGTTGCGTCGAGATGGTTTGCGGCAGCGTCGCCGACCCGGCCAATCCGAAAGCTGTGGTAAAGTTCGAGGCGTGCGTTGCTCCCGCCGACGGCTCATCGGTCACGCTGAAGGCTCCGCCGCCCGCGTTCGTGAGAACGAGCCGCTGCGTCTGGGCGTTGAACGACGCGGTCAAACCCGTGCTGGCGGAATTGGCATTGATCTGCCCGGTCACGCTGGTCGCCGTTCCATCGTCGATTGCCGTGGCGCCGGTGAAGGTATAGACATTGATGTGCTGCCCGCCGGCGGCATCGGTGCTATTGATCGAAATCGAATAGCCGGGCGTCGTTCCGTTATCGGCAGCCGGCGGTGTGATGAAGGGCGAGGGCGTTGTGCCCAGAGTCGTCGGAACCGGCGAGCCGGCACCGTAGATCACTTGGCCCGGATGGTTGAGCGAGGCAGCGCTCTGGTCTGTTACCAAGCCGCTCGTGAGCGTGTCGCGCAGCGTGATGAGCGTCTGGAAAACCGAGGGCGAACCGTCGGTAGCGTTGAGGTTGAACGCCTGCTGCATCGTCGGCGCGAGCGCGAAGCTCTGGCCGTTGAACAGCATCGGCGTAGCGCTCTGTTCGTTGCCGCTAAAGTTGACCGCCGAAACCGGTGATCCGGACGTCGTAATGGGGGCACTTGACGTTTGGACGCTGCCGGCAAACAAATACGAGCCGCCGTACTGCGTATTGGCAATCGCGATGGTTTGCTGCAAATATTGATCGACTTGCGTGCCGATATCTTGACGTTCGGCCGGCGAGATCAGGTCGCTCGCGCCGCGCGTCGCGAGTTCGCGCGCGCTCTGCATCACCGACGTCAAATTCGCCAGCGCGCTATCGACCGAGGTGAGTTGCGATGTCGCTGCCTGGATGTTGGTGGTCTGCTGGGTTTCGACCTGAATCGTCGTTCGCACATCGAGATCCGATGCGATTTGCGTCGGCGCATCCGATGGCGCATTGAGCGACTTTCCGGTAGAAAGATCTTGACCCGTCGCTTGATACTGCGCCACGAGATTGTCGATCGCGCTGACCT
Organism: Candidatus Velthaea sp.; assembly: GCA_965214335.1. GTDB lineage: Bacteria > Vulcanimicrobiota > Vulcanimicrobiia > Vulcanimicrobiales > Vulcanimicrobiaceae > Velthaea. The sequence continues at coordinate 393,019 of CBDCBO010000003.1, forward strand.
GCTGCGTATAAATCGTTGACGTTGCGATGCGCATGGTGATTCTCCGGTTCTCTCTAGCCGCCGTTGATCAGACCCAGCGTGGTCTGCATGATGGAATTGAGCGTGCTCAGCGTCTTGGCTGCGGCACTGTAAGCGCTTTGAAATTTGAGCAGGTTTTGCGTCTCTTCGTCGATATTGATACCATCGACACTTTGACGCGCAAGATCAATACTTGACGACAGCGCGCTTTGCGAGGCAACCCCGGTGCTCGCCGTCTGCACGTCGAGTCCCATGTTCGCAACGAGGCTTTGGTAATAACCGCCGAGCGTCTGTGAGGGCGTCGTCGTGATCGGGTCGCCGGCGTTGATGGTCGCCGAAGCATTGACCGTTATCGTTCCCGTCGTGCGGTCGACCGCCGTCACGGCGACATTCTGCGTCGTATGGGTTGCCGCGTTGACGATGGTCAACACTTGGCCAACGTTAACGCTGGAAAACGGACCCGGCGAGCCGGCCGGCGGTGTTATTGTTACCGGTCCCGGCGCCGCGCCTGCCAGGCTCAGCGCGCTCGTTTGTAAGGCACCGACGCCGACGTTGCGGCTGTACAGGGCCAGCATTGCGTTCGCCGCTCCGTTGTCCGAAGCGCCGTAGGCGTTGGCCGGCGTCTGCGCGACGCCGCTGATCTTCGCCGCTCCGAGCGCCTGCAGCAAATATGCGGGCGCCGCACCCTGCGTCAGCGTCGGCGTCAGGCTCGTGAGCGGGGTCGCGACACCGCCGATGAGCGTCGAATCGGAAATCGTAAAATCGGCGGTCGTCGCGCTCGCGCCTTGCATGCCGCGATGCACGGCGTCGGTATTGTTCGGATCGCGGGCAAACGCGATACGCTGCGTCGTCGCATCGTAACTTGCCGTTACGCCGAAGTGCCCGGCATTGAAATTTGTCGTGAAGTCGGCGATCGTATCGGCATTCCCGCCGGCGCCGGTGTTATAGTTAAATGTTTGGCTGGTGCCGTCGACCGCCACGGTCAACGTACCGGTGAGCGCGCCGGCAGGCGGATTATACAGTGTCGCATTGCCGTCGATCGGGACCGTCGTCGACACGGTGTTGTTGGCCGAATTCATCGATTGCGTTAGATTGCCGGCCGCCGTGGAGATCAGCCCGAGCGGCAGCTGGGCCGGGTCGGTGATACCGACCGCGATCGTAGCGGCGTTGATCGGGCCCGCGCCGGCGGCGTTTTTAAACAGCGCCGTACCGGCGTTGCTATCGAGATCGACACCCGCTTGGGTGACCCGATTCATTTCGTTTGCGGCCGCGGCGGCAAAATTGTCGAGCTGCGTGCCGTATGGTGCAAGTTTGTTATTATAGAGGTCGGTATAGGCACCCAGCTGTCCGCCCGAAAGCGGAATGGGCGTCGGATTACTGGGGTTCGGGTCGCCGGCGAAGCCGACCATCAAGGTCGAGACGCCATTGGCCGCGGTTCCCACGACCGGCGCCCCGAGGTGATACGCAACCGTATCGCTCACCAGCGGCCGCCCGTCGACGCTCACCAGTGACGAGCCGTTCGGCTGCAGCGACGTCGTGACGGGTAGAATTTGCGACAACTGATCGATCGCATAATCGCGTTGATCGAGGTACGTATTGGGGTTGTCGCCGGTCGCGGTGAGTGCGCGAATTTGCCCGTTGAGCGTCGCGATGCTATCGATAAGCGTATTTGCACCGGTCACGGCGCTCGCTGCTTGCTGCTTGGCACTTGCTTCTTGATCGGTAATGGCTTGGCCGGCCGAATTGACGGCCGTCGCAAACGTTTGCGCTTGCAGCAACACGGTCTGCCGAACCGCTAATGACGTTGGCGACGCGGCGACGTTCGAGACCGCCGTTTGCAACGCGGCGTAGGCCGTGTTGATACCGTTGCTCGGCTCACCGAAGCTGCTCTGCAGATTCGTCAGCTGCTGCTGCTCCGAGGTGTAAAAAGACTGCGAGGAAGTCGCACCGCGATATAAGCCGTCGTAGCTGTCCTGATGAATGCGCGTAATCTGACTGACGGTCGCGCCTTCGCCCTGGGTGCCCGGATCGCCGGCGTGCGCGCTGTAGAACGGCGAGCCGGAGATCGGTGTCGCTTCGGTGACCACCGCCGCTTGACGCGACGCTCCCGGCGTACTGACGTTCGCGATGTTATCGGCCGTGACGGTCGTCGCTTCTTGATAGGCGTCGAGTGCGTTACCGATCAGGTTGAACGAGAAGAAACTCATGCTCTACGACTCACGATCAAGCTTGCGTTAGGGGAGACAACCGTGCCCCGCCGGCGATACATCCCGGTTTGCTCCGACAGCGTCCGCTGCATGACCGTGATGGTATTGGCGATCCGCTTGAGGCCGGCGGTGATGAGCGACCGGTTATTGGCAACCGTGATTTGGAGCGCGATGCCGCGCGTGCGCAACTCGCGAAAAGAAGTAAACACCGAGCGCCGCAACGCCGGCGGTGCATGGCTGCAAACCTGGCGCAGGCTCAAATCGCCGAAGCCGCGTTGCATCATGACCGCTCGCCGGGCATGCGCTTGCGCGTGACGGATGCGCCGCACGTCGACCGTCCGGTCGGCGGCCTCGATCTCGGCTGCCGTGCCCAGCACCAAGACGCCCGTCATCGCCAGGGCCGCCGCGCCCAGTTCGCCCAGAGACTCATTTTCTTCGGCTAAAGCGTCGGCAAAAGCTTGCCATGAACCGCCGCTCACAACGCGCCCTGGGGCGCAAGCCGCGCGCGCGCCGCCTGCGCCGGGTTTGCCAAGACCGAGTCTTTGAGTTGATCCTCGAGAATCTTGGCGATCCCGAACGCGCCGGTTTGCGAGATCGCATTGGAGCGCTGCTGATCGAGCATTTCGGTAAACGTCGTTTCGGCCGGCGAAAGCTTCTCGCCCGTGATCGAGGTCTGCGGCGATGCCGCCCGCATCGATTTGAACAGCATGTTCACGAACACCGACTCGAATTGCTGCGCTGCGGTATGCAGATGTTTGAGTGCCGTCCGTTGCTGATCGGTCAATTGCGGTTTTGCGACCGGACCGGCTGTGACGGCGGGGCCGGCGGCAACCGGAGCCGCGGCCGAGTGTGTGCCTTCGATGCTCATTACATGATATCCAAATCGGCTTGCAGAGAACCCGATTCGCGCAGCGCCTGCACGATCGAGATAAGGTCGCGCGGCGATACGCCGATCGTGTTGAGCGACCGTACGACTTGCGCCAGCGACGGGGCCCCATTGATGTAGATGAGTTTGCGGCCGCTTTCGGTGGCTTTGATAGTCGTGTTCGACTGGGTCTGCGATGCGGCATTGGTAAACGAGCCGGGCGGAACGACGACGTTGTTTTGCGTAATGGTCAAGGTGAGGTTGCCGTGCGCGAGCGCGACGGGCGCCAGCGTGATGTCGCCGCCGAACACGATCGTCCCGGTTCGTTCGTTGATTACGACTTTGGCGTTTTGATTGGCCGTCAGCGGCAAATCGCCGGCGTCGGCGAGAAACGACACCGGATCGTTCGTGTAGTGTGCCGGCAGATTGACCCGCACGGTCTCGGCATCGAGTGCGCGCGCGGTACCGGAGCCGAAGCGGCCGTTGAGTGCGAGCGCGGCGTGAGCCGCCGTTTTATAATCGGGCGTCGTCAACACGTAGGAAAAACCGGTCGCATCCTGTTGAATGCTCGTCGCCATATCGCGCGCAATGATGCCGCCTTGCGGAACGCGCCCGGCGGCCGTATGATTCTTCGTGACGCTATTGCCGTCTTGACCGGACGAAAAGCCGCCGACGGAGATCGAACCTTGCGCCGTCGCATACACCAGGTTGTTGGCCCCGCGCAACTCGGTCAACACCAGCGTGCCGCCCTGCAGACTCGTGGCATCGCCCAGCGACGACGCGGTAACGTCGATGTTGTCGCCCGAATGGGCGAACGGTCCGAGCGACGCGGTCACGATGACGGCCGCAACGTTTTTGCTTTTTACGTCATTGGAGAGCGTCGATAAACCGAACGTCTGCAACAGATTTTGCATCGTCTTGTTGGTAAAGTTCGACGAGTCGCCCGTACCGGCAAGACCGGTGACCAAACCGTACCCGATGAGTTGGTTGGCGGTTACTCCTTGAACGTGCGCGACGTCTTTGAGATGGACCACCTGCGCTTGGGCGATATTGCCGGCGGTCACGAAGAGCACCGCGGCGGCGAGGACGCGCAGACGGCCGGCGGCGTTGTGTGCCCGGGCCATCAGAACAGCACGTCCAAGATTTTGCGCACGATGCCTTTATGCTCTTTGGTCTGATCGCCGGCATAATCGGCGTGCACGTTGGCTAAGCGCGTCGATGAAATCGTATCGGTATTATCGATATCTTCGGGCCGGGCGAAACCCACGACGTGCAGTTTTTGCGATTCGCCGTTGACGATCACATTTTGATCGCCCTCGATCTGCAGTGCGCCGGACGGCAAGACGTTCGTGACCGTCGCCATCATGGCTGACGTGAACGCCGACGTATCGGACTTTGAATCCGAAGCATTCGATCCGGTCGAGCCGGTCAAGTTCGCTCCGATCCGCACGAACGGCAGATTGAAAAGACCGCTGCCGGCGCCTTGACCGACTTTATAGCCTTTGGCCGTCGATGAGGCGTAAGCGCGCTGCGTGGTGGTCGAAAAATTGAATTGCACGGCGACCAGATCGCCGATCTGCGATGCTTTGCGGTCGGATGTCAAGCGTAAGGGGTGCCCGGGCGCGACGGGCGGCGGTGCTGCCACATACAAGGTATCGGCACGTACGGGCAATGCCGGAGCAAGGCAAGCCGCCGCGACGAGGGCCCAAACGCACTTCATGAATCTGCTCCCGGCAAGGTGAGCTCGACGGTGTTCGGTCCGGTAACGACCCCCGATAACGCCCGTTGCGTTTGCGGATTGAAGATCGTGACGTACTCACCGACGCCGCCGCTGGTTCGGGCGATGACGTCGGCCGCGATGCGTACCGCGCCGTCGTGAACGATCAAGACCGCCGGCATTCCAGCCCGAACGATTTGATTGACCACGGTTAGCTCGGGATACACCACTTCGCCGCGCGCGATGATCGAGCGCACTTTACGACCGACGAACGTTTCGATCGCCAGTCCGGGCCGGCCGCTGTAGGGCATCCGGACGTAGGTCAGATCGTCGGCCACGAGCACGCCGTCGGCCGCCAGATCGTGGGCAGCCACCGGCATTTGCACGTATGTTGTGATGCGAAAACCGGCAAACACCGTGCGCTCGACGTGGCCGTCGATGTGGATTTCGATCGGCACGCTGATATAGGTCGAGTTACATTGCGGCGTGCCGGCCGAAATCGCAACGGCGCCGAGCGGCACGCGCACGTCGCCGATCTGCGCCGCGGCGGCCAGCGCGCGGCTTGGATCGGTTACCTTGGACCGCGCGACGCGTTCGGCCAGCGCCGTAATTTGCGCCGCCGGTATCACCTGCGAGCCGGCCTCGGGCCCGGCGATCCGGGCGAACGCGGCTGCCGGTACCAGGCCCAGCACGAGCGCGACGAGCCCGGCAGCGCTACGAGCCATCATCACGGTGACTTCGTATTAACCGCGGTTTGCAGCATTTGGTCGGCCGTCGTTACGGCTTTGGAGTTCGCCTCGAATGCGCGTTGCGCGGTGATCATCGCGACCATCTGATCGACGATCGAGACGTTGCTGTTTTCGACGTAGCCGCCTTGTAAGGTTCCCGCGCCGTTGATGCCGGGTTGCGACACGATCGGCGAGCCCGATGCACCGGTTTGCGAGAACAAATTTTGGCCGACCGGCGCTAAACCCGCCGCGTTGGTAAAGCGGGCGATCTGAACTTGGCCGAGCTGCTGAGGCGCCGACTGGCCGGGTAAGAGCGCTGTTACCGCGCCGTCCGCGCCGACCCCGACTTGCAGCGCGCTCTGCGGAATCGTTATTTGAGGATTGAGAAAATAGCCGTCGGCGGTCACGACCGAGCCGTTACTGTCGCGTTTGAACGAACCGTCGCGAGTATAAGCGATCGTTCCGTCGGGCTTAGTGACTTGAAAGAAGCCGTCGCCCTGGATGGCGACGTCGAGCGGGTTGTTCGTCTGTTGAATGGTGCCTTGGGTAAAGATCTTTTCCGATGAAGCGACCTTTACGCCCAAGCCCACTTCTTGTGCCACCGGCACGACGGATGAACCAACCGGCGTTCCGGGCGCGCGTAACTGCTGATAGATAAGATCTTGGAAGCGCGCCTGGTTGCCGCGAAATCCGGCGGTGTTGACGTTGGCGATGTTGTTGGAGATGGTATCGATATTGAACTGCTGCGCGGCCATGCCGGCCGCGGCAGTATACAGTGCTCGCATCATGGTGCGGCGTCTCCTTACGGCGTTGTCTTACCGACGCTGGTGATAGCGGCGGCGAGCTCGGTGTCTTGGGTTTGAATCATCTTTTGATTGGCGTCGAACCAGCGCTCGTTTGCGATCAGATCGACCATCGAGCTCACGACGTTGGCATTACTTTTCTCTTGCGCACCTTGCAGCACGGCCGTCTGCGTGGCGGGCTGCGGCGCCGGACCGGAATTAACGAACTTATCGGCGCCTTCGGGCCGCAACGCGTTGAGGTTGGCGAATTCATAGACGGCGAGCTGACCGGCCGGAATTCCGTTGCCGCTCACCGTGCCGCGTGAATCGATCTTGATTGCGACGACGGCCAGCTGGCCGGCGGCCTTGCCGTCCGCGTTAACCTTGCCGGCTAAGTCGACACTCAAGCCGGATGGCGCGATGCGAACCGGCTGACCGTTCGATCCCAGCACCGTATCGCCATCGGAGGTAATAAGCTGGTTCTGCGCGTTTTGGGTGAACGAGCCGCCGCGCGTATAGCGCGTTTGACCCACCGCGTCGCGAACGGCGAAAAACCCGGGGCCGCTCAGTGCGACGTCCATCGAGTTGCCGGTCTGCTGGATTGGGCCTTGCTCGAACACCGTCGGCGTGTCGTAGATGCGTGAGCCGAAGCCTAATTTGCCGACCGCGGTATGCGTCGGGACGCCGTTCGTGCGCCGGGCGGAATCGCGGCCCGGATCGATCTGGTCGCGGAAGATGTCGCTCGTCGGCGCCGACTCGACTTGCATGAGCGTGCGTTTGAAGCCCGACGTATTGACGTTGGCAAGGTTATTGGCAATGACGTCAACGTTGGCTTGAGCGACGATCGAGCCGGTCGCGGCCGTATAGAGTCCACGAATCAACGGTTATTCCTCCGCACAGGTGGGCGTCGCCGGTAGTCGGCGACATGCGTTACCATCAATCAATCCGGTAACGCTGCGACTTCATCCGTGCGCGAATGTCCAGTCGCATCTGTGTGTATCATCGGCGTCCCCAGTACAGACTTTAGCCGTCGTTGCCGGTTCCGTTTGGCATGCGCGGCAGGCGGACAGATAAAGAGCCCTGCTCGTAGACAACGAGCAGGGCTCTTTTGGGGCCGACGCTGGGATCCGACGGATCAGACCGCCATGTGCTCGACTTCGGTGTACGCTTCGATTAATTTCGTCCGGATCGCCATCGTATACTGCAGCGCTAAGTTCGCTTCTTCAACCGACGTCACGACTTTATTAATATCGTTGGTTCTTCCGGTTGCAAGATCGCGCGTATTACTGTCGCTCGTATTGACGGCACTGTTTACGTCGCCCAGCATCGCTTTGACCGTATCGCGGAAGCTCGTGTCGCCTCCGACGCTCGGTACGTTGCCGGCCATGCCGGTGGCCGGAATTGCGGAGATCGACGGCGTCTCGGCGGCGTCCATGTCGGGCGCGAACGTTCCCGGAATGATCTTGGACATGATGCTTGCGATATTCATTAGGCGTGAAGGATCCCCATCGTTGCAGTACCCATGGTGCGCGACTCGGTGATCGCGGTAACGTTCGCCTCATAGGCGCGCGAAGCAGCCATCATATCCACCATCTCCTTGACCACTTCGATGTTGGGCATGTGCACGTAGCCGCGGGCGTCGGCATCCGGGTGTGACGGATCGAAAACGAGCTTGTCGGCACTCGTGTCGCTCACGATTCCGACCGCCTGAACGCCGGCCTGTGATTTCATCGGCGAATCGTCAAGTGAGTCGCTTTGCGCTGACGCTTCGTGCTTCTGCGCGAACACCACGAGTTGGCGTTTGAACGGACCGCCTTCGGCCGTCCGCGTCGTATTCACGTTCGCTAAATTATTTGCGATAACGTCCATGGCCAATCGTTGCGCCGATAGGCCCGAAGCCGAAACTTCGATCGAGTTATACAAACCCACGATTATGCGTGCTCCTGGATGGCATCTTTGATGCGGGTGAAGGCATTGGTTTGAAGTTGGGCCATCGTTTGCGCGTAACTGGAATTGAGCGACAACTTCGCCATTTCTTGATCGATGTCGACGTTGCTGCCGTCAGCGCGCATTTGCTGCGTTTCATCGACGGTCGTGGTGATCTCGAACGGTTCGGCCGGCGCCGCGCCGCCCATCGGCATTTGACGCGGATCGGTCGTCAGCATTGCGAATACGTCCGGATCGCCGCTGGTGGCCTCGCTGCGCGCGAGTGCTTCTTTGAACGACACGTCGCTGCGGTGGAAGTTCGGCGTCGCGGCGTTGGCCACGTTATTCGTGATGGCGGCATGCGCGGTGCTGGCGCCGCTGATCGCGTCGCGCAGCATGTTGACGGTTTGACCGAAGCTGATATCACCCATTCCCTTGCTGATTCGGCTTCCGCGGCTCCCTACTTTAGGTCATGGCGTGCGCGTCGTGGTAACCTTACGAACGTGCGAACTGGGCCGCGTGAAGTTCGGCATACGGGCCGCCGGCGGCCAGCAGACTCGCGTGTGTGCCGACTTCACGCACTCGGCCGGCTTCGATGTAGAGAATCTTCGACGCCCGCCGAATCGTCGAAAGCCGATGCGCGATGATGAGCGTCGTCCGGCCGACCAGCACGCGATCCAGCGCGTCTTCGATGAGCGCCTCGGAGTGTGAATCAAGCGCGCTCGTCGCCTCATCCAAGATGAGGATGCGCGGGTCGCGCAAGATGGCGCGCGCGATCGCGATGCGCTGGCGCTGGCCGCCCGACAGCCGGATCCCGCGCTCGCCGACCACCGTCGCATAGCCGTCGGCCAGCGCCGCGACGAACTCATCGGCGTTGGCCTCGGCGGCGGCGGCGCGAACCTCGGCCAGCGTAGCATCCAAACGCCCGTAGCGAATATTGTCGGCGATCGAGCCGTTGAAGAGCTGCGTTTCTTGCGGCACGATGGCGATGGCGTCGCGCAAGTCAGCCAGCCGCACGCGCGCGATATCGATGCCGTCGACGCTTACCCGGCCGCTCTGCGGCTCGAAGAACCGCGGCACTAAATTAAACGATCGTCGATTTTCCGGCGCCGGAAGGTCCAACGAGCGCGACGGTTTCGCCGTGCAGCATTTCGGCGTTAAACCCATCGAGCACCGCCGGGCTGCCGGGGGCGTAGGCGAAGCGCACGTTCTCGAAGCGAATGTCGCCGGCGATGGTGCGCAGCGGCAGCGCGCCGGGCGGATCGTCACGCTCGACCGGCAAGTCTAGTATTTCAAAGACCCGCCCGGCACCAACGAGCGCCCGCGAGAAGTCGCCTAAAAAAATCGAAAACCGATTCATCGGGTTGATCATCAATGCGACCGCACCGAAAAACGCGATCGCTTCGGGCGGCGCGATGCGTCCAAGATAGATTTCGCGCACGATCGTCACCACCACCACGATAATGGCCAGCGACACGATGGTCGCGATAACCGGCGCCTGGGTCTGGTTGAGCTGGGTTACTTTCATATTCGCACCGAAGAACCGTTCGTTCGCTCCGGCGAACCGGTCGCGCTCGAAGTCTTCGCGCCGGAACGCTTTCACGACGCGTTCGTTATTGAGAACTTCGGTCAGGTTGCTCGACAAGTCGGCGATTCGTTCTTGCGCGCGCCGGGTGCTGATCACCACGAGTTTGTTGAACCGGCCGATGACGATGGAAACAAACGGCGTACACACCAGCAGCACGAGCGCCAGCAGCCAATCGATCGAAATCATGTAGACCAGCGCGCATACGAACGTGACGGTTACTTGGATCATTTGCGGCAACGAGATGCTCACCGCGTCGGTCATCAGTGCAAGGTCGCTGGAAAAGCGAGCGATGAACTCGCCCGGCCGCCATTTGTCGAACTCCAAGAGCGGCAAGCGGTTGACCCGGTCGAACAACCGGGCGCGCATCGAGGCGATCATCCGCTGACCGGCCCACGCGGTCAGGTAACTCTGGCCGAAACCGGCGACGTTGCCGATCACTTGCGAGAAAAAGATAATGCCGCACACGAGCCACAGCCCGGCCCAGCGGACGCTCGTTGGTTGCATGACGCCGGCCGCTTCATGCTGGTATGAGATCACCTTGGTCATCAACAGCGAAGGCAGCTGGATGAGCGCGAGCGGCGCCAGACCCGCGACGACGCCCAGCAGCATCGCGATGACGAGTTTGGCATAATACGGGTGGGCTTCGCGCAGCAGCCGGCGCAGAATCTCGCGGTTCACCGTTTGCGCTTTGGAGGTCGAGCGGCGAAACCTTCGTGGCGGTCAACCGGTATCTGCGGCAGTTCTTACCTGCTGGGAGGCCCCCGTGGATTGCTACTATCACAACGCGGTTCCGTCGGTCGCAGCTTGCGTCGACTGCCGCGAGCCTATCTGCGCGACATGCCGGTCAGCACAAGGCGACTGTCCGGGCTGCCGTC
>CBDCBO010000004.1:0-31837 GCA_965214335.1 Candidatus Velthaea sp.
CGCGGCGACATGACTCGACTCCGCGGTTTGGCTGATGCTGCCGCTGACGACGATCGACTTTCCGACGCTTGCCACGCTCACCGCCGAATCGCCGATCGCGGAGCGCAAGACGCGTGCCAGGTCGTCGCTGTTTTGTTCGGTGACCGTCACTTCATAGTTGGTGCGCGTTCCGCCGTAACCCCAGATCGTCACTGTGGTGTGGCCGGCGGACTTGGCGTTGATGACGACCTGCGACGTGCCGACCGCGATAACGCCGGCGATCCGGCCGTCGCCCACGGCGGCCCGGGTCAAGCCCGCGGCCGCAACGACCGTCGAGTGCCCGGATTGCAAAGAAATAAAAGCAATGGACTGGGCTCGAACCGGCGTAGCAAGCTCTGCCGTGAGAACGACCGCGATACACGCGAGCGTGGATAAAAGTTTGGCGAACACCGGTTCCTCCCTGGATCGCACGCGATCGAACGCGCTATGGTATTTAGCTTTGATGTATTGTTCGGCACGCGACGAGCCGAAAATAGGTACACGAACGAACACCTACGTTCATTACTCGTGGAGGTCTTTACAGTGCAGCGTTTTCTTTCCAGTGCCGCGACTCGGCTCGGTGCGCTCGGGCTCGGCTTCGCACTTACGGTTCATCCGGCTGCGGCCGCGGAACACTTTGTCGCGCTCTCGCATTTGGCGCCGGAGCTTGGCTATCACTATGTTTGGGTCGCTTCGGAATCGGCGGTCGCGCTGACTCGGCCCGGTTTATACGTCTTAGTGCGCAGCGGAAATCCGCTCTACGATGTCAACGATGCGGTCGAAACGACCGCCGAGGCGCCGCGATTCCACGATAACGATGTCTACGTCGGTCCGGCGTTCGCCGCGCGATTACGCTCGCTGGCGATCCGCTCGGTCGCCTCGCGTGAATTGCCGCAGCCGCCGGGTGCGCCGTCGACGCTCGCGGCTGGACCGCTGCGCGGAATCTTAACGCTCAACGCCGTGCCGACCAACATTTCCGATGCACTCGTCGTCAGCGGTAACGGCCCGGCGAACGCGCCGTTGACCATAACGCTGTGGGCTGATATCGCGCGCGACCTGCCGCGCGTGCTGGTGTCACGCACCAGCGCGCAAACCGACGCAACCGGCACGTTTTCACTCGAAATTTCAACGGCTCCGCTGCATCTGCAAAAAAGCCGCATTCTCATAACGGCTACTTCCGTTGCGGGTGTCACCGAAGCCCATACTTCGCTCGTGCTGGGCCAGCCGAGCCCCAATATCGCCCACCCTATTGACGAACTGCCGCGCGATTTCCGGCCGCATTAGCCGCGCGCCGGCCGGGGATTAAATAAATCAACGACACCGGCCGATGCCATGTATCGAGACGCCCTTACCCACTTACTACTGAAAAGGAATTCACCATGCTCAAGTATCTGCTCGCCGTTCTCTCCGATGATGAAGGCGCCAGCCTCGTTGAATACGCGCTCATCGTCGCCTTGGTCGCCGTCGTCGCCATCGCCGGACTCAAAACGCTCGGTTCCAGCGCCAGCTCAACGCTGAACGCTGCGGCCACCTCGATGTCAAGCTAAGACGCAGGTTGCACATGCACGTCGCCTCACTCGCCGTCGCCCCGGCGGCACGGAACACCGGGTTGAGGCGATGTACCGCATGCCGGCCGGCCGGCCCGGCATGAAGCTCGAAATAAGTTTGTTGGTGGTCGCCTGCGCGATCGCCGTTGTTACCGACATTCGCACGCGTAAAATCCCAAATTGGTTGACCGCCGGATTGGCCGGCAGCGCACTGCTCGCTCACATACCGCAAGGCTGGGCTGCCGTCGGCGGTTCACTTTTGGCCGCAATAGTATTCTTTGTGCTTGGTACGGTCGTGCACAGCCTGCGCATATTAGGTGGCGGCGATGTGAAGCTGTTGGCCGCCGGTTCGCTGGCGCTCGGCTATCCCGACTGCATGCTCTTCGTTCTGTATACGCTGCTGGGCGGCGGCGTTCTGGCCGCTGTCATCGCAGTCGCTCAACGCCGCTTACAGCAAACGCTGGCCAACGTCGGGGCTTTCGCCCGAACGCGCGTGTTGCTGGCCGACGCGGCGCCCGCGGCGCGGATGCCGTACGCGGTCGCGATCGCGTTTGGTGCCGCAAGCGTTGTACTTGCCGATACGATCTTTCCCGCCGTGAGGTTTCTGCTCTAACATGATGCTCAATCGAACGCAGATGAATCCGCGTAACGTGACGTTGCTGCTGGCCGCCGTGCTGGCGCTGGGCACGGGTTTGTTGCTGTTTAATTATTTGTCCGGCGTAAACTCGGCGGCAAATAAGGTAGAGGCCAAGCGCGCGGTCCTGGTAGCCGCGCACGATATCACGGCCCAGACGGTTATCACGCCGGAGATGCTCGATCGGGCGGTGCGGCCGGCAACCTCGGTCGAACCGGATTCGGTCGATCCGGCGCAATTGCAGTCGGTGGTCGGAACCGTCGCGCTCGTTGCCATACCGGCCGGCGGAACACTCACCCAGTCGCGCATCGCGCGGCAGTCCGCGGTGAGCTTGACGGCTAAAGTGAAGAAAGGTTTGCGCGCCGTGACGATTCCGATCGATCATGTAAAAGGTGTCGCGGGCTTGATTCAAAACGGCGACCGCGTCGACGTTATCGCGATCCAAGGCTCACGCGGCGATTCGGCGCCGACCGCCCGGACGATCCTGCGCGGCATCGCGGTCTTGGCCATGGGCAGCACCTTCGCTCCGCCGGTGAACGCGTCGCCTGCCCCGGACGCCGGCAACCAGACCACGGCCACCCTCGAGGTGACCCCCGCCCAGGCCAATCTGCTCGCGCTGGCCGACGTCAACGCCGTCCTGCGCTTGGCGCTGCGTTCGCCCGATGAACCGGTACACTCGCTGCCCGCCGAGCCGATCAGTTTCGCTAATCCGGCGCCCGCCATCGCGCCGCCGGCAGCGGCGGCCGCCCGGCTCGCACCGCCGGCGCCGGCCGCGCCGGTCGTGCCGGTCGGGCACCTGCGGCCGCCGGGCCCCACGATCATTGACGGCGATAAAGTCGTGGGCGCCGATCCGCGATGAATGCGACCGTCGTCCTTCTGATCAACGCCAAGGGCGGTTCCGGCTCGACGACGCTCGCGGTCGGCGTTGCCGATGCGCTGCAGCGTAAAGGCATCGTGACGCTCGTCGACGGCGATGTTATCGGTCGGCGGAATGTCGCCGTGCTGACCGATTCGATTCGTGCGCTCGACGCCATGCGTGAAGGCGACAATGTCGCCGTGGCGCGTACCAAAGGCGGTCTGTCGATCGTCGAGATGTCGCCCTCGTTCGATGCCGGTTTTACAATCAAGATGGCCGATATCGAAGTGTTGGCGCGCAGTATCTGCGATGCATCGCGCTATGTGGTGGTCGATGCGAATCAGCCGTTTTCGGGGGCGGTCCGGCCGTTCGCCGTGCGAGCCTCAAAGTTTCTCGTCGTTTCGGAACCAACGCTGCTGGGCGCCGCATGTACGCGCAACATGCTCTTCGAGCTGACGAAGTTCGGTGTCAGCCGATCGCTCATCGACATTACGATCAACGCGCGCAGCGGTCATTCCGAAATGTCGCGCGCCGAGTTCGAGCGCGTTATCGGCGGCACGGTCGTCGCTGAATTCCCGCTGCTCTCGGATCGCCGCTACAAAAAGACGCTCGACGGATTGACCGCGCATATCGCGCAACTCGAAGCGTCGCAAGAGATTCTCAAGATGGCGCCGTCGGGACGAGCCGCGGGCGACCGGCGCACGGGTGAAGGACGGCGGACCGAGGCGGAAACCGCGGTCGCAACGCCGCTACAGCGCAGCGTCACGTCGGCTGAAGTTCGCAGTAAACGTGAAGCGCGCGACCGGCTCAAGGCGGAGCTGCACGAAAAGCTGGCCGACCGGCTGGACGAGGTAATCGCGAGTCGCGCCAGCGACGCCGACCGGTTAGCGGAATTGCGCGGCCAAGTCGGTTCGGCGGTGGCCGAACTCTTGCAAGGCCGCGACGACGTCGGCACCGCCGAAGAAGTCGTGGTGCTGCGTCAGGAAATTGTCGACGAAGCGCTCGGCTATGGCCCAATCGAAGATCTCTTGCGCGATGCGGACGTCAGCGAGATCATGGTCAACGGCTGCGACAACGTCTACGTCGAGCGCGGCGGTAAGCTCGAGAAAACGGCCAAGCGATTTACCAACGATGGACAACTGCGGCTGGTGATCGAACGCATGATCGCGCCGATCGGCCGCCGGATCGATGAATCGTCGCCGCTGGTCGACGCGCGGCTGGCCGACGGTTCGCGGGTCAACGCGGTCATCGAACCGCTCGCGATCGACGGACCGTCGCTCACGATCCGGCGCTTCGGCAATCGGCGGCTCACGATTGAAGATCTGGTACGCTTAGGTGCCGTCTCGGAAAGCGTCGTCGAGTTTCTGCGCGCGATCGTTGAAGCCCGGCTCAATATCGTGATCAGTGGCGGTACGGGTTCGGGAAAAACGACGTTCCTCAATATTCTTTCCGGCTACATTCCGTTCGGCGAACGCATCGTCACGATCGAAGACGCCGCCGAGCTGCGGCTCGATCAGGATCATGTCGTACGGCTCGAAGCGCGTCCGGCCAACCTGCAAGGCAAAGGCGAAGTGCTCATCCGCGATTTGATGAAGAACTCGCTGCGTATGCGGCCCGACCGGATCATTGTCGGTGAGTGCCGGAGCGGCGAAGCGCTCGACATGCTGCAAGCCATGAACACCGGTCACGACGGTTCGCTTACGACCGTGCATGCCAACACGGCGCGCGATGCGCTTTCGCGCATCGAAACGATGGTGATGATGGCCGGCTTCGAGCTGCCGATCAAGGCGATTCGTGAACAAGTGTCGAGCGCGATCAACGTCATCGTCCAGATTTCGCGCCTGCGCGACGGTTCGCGCAAAGTCATGAGCGTATCGGAAGTCGTCGGCATGGAAGGCGAAATCATCACCATGCAAGACATCCTGCGGTTCCACGAGCGCGGTATCGATAAACAGGGCAAAGTCATTGGCGAGTTTGTGTTCACGGGCGTGCAGCCGTATTGCGTCAAACGCTTCAAGGAGATGGGCATCTCGTTCGATGTCCAATCCCTCGACGCGGCCAAAGCGCCGGAACCCACCGCATGGTAGCCAGCGGCGCGCCGTTGTTGATCGCGCTCGGTGTCATGGGCGCGGTCGGTCTGCTCGTGGCCTCGACGTGGAGCCGCATCGTGCAACGGCTCACGCCGCTCACCGAAACATACTCGCTCGGTTTAGTTCAAGCCGGCATTAATATTCGGCCGCAAGATCTGGTTATCAGCATCGCTTCGGCTGCCGTTGTCGCGTGGGTTGCCTACATGGTGGTTTTCAAGCCTGAACCGCTCGTGGGGCTATTGGCGTTACCCGTTGCGCTGGTGTTGGCGTTCGGTGCGTGCCGCACGATCGTCCGCAACCTCATCACCCGCAGGCGCAACAAGTTTACCAATCAGCTCGAACTGGTATTACGCTTGATCGTCAGCGGACTGCGCGCCGGCTTGAGCATTCGTCAGGCACTCGTGATGGTCGTCGAACAATCACCCGATCCGGCGCGGCATGAATTTCGGCGCGTCATCGGCCAGACCAATATCGGTATGAGTATGTACGATGCGCTCGATCTGCTCGCCGGGCGCTTAGCATCGAATGAGATGACGATGTTGACGCGAGCGATTCGGCTGCAAGCGCAGACCGGCGGCAACTTGGCCAAAGTGCTCGAGCAGCTCGCGTCGACGATCAAAGAACGGCGCCGATTGCACCGCAAAATCAAAGCCATTACGTCGGAAGGCCGAGCGACGGGCGGCATTATTTCGGCCCTGCCGATCGGCGTCGGCATCATGATTCTCTTGACCAATCCGAATATGCGTGCGTCAATGTTCAACACCCAAATCGG
Source organism: Candidatus Velthaea sp. (assembly GCA_965214335.1). Classification (GTDB taxonomy): domain Bacteria; phylum Vulcanimicrobiota; class Vulcanimicrobiia; order Vulcanimicrobiales; family Vulcanimicrobiaceae; genus Velthaea. The sequence goes on from CBDCBO010000004.1 coordinate 5,918, forward strand.
ACATATGGCTTTCGGACTGGCGGTCGCCCTCGAAGGCATCGGTGCGTTTATCTTGGCCATGATGGTCCGGGTCGATATTTAATATGCCGCCGATCATCGTTGCCGTCACCGTCTTGGGCGGAGCCACGCTGTTCCTGTTGGCGTTCGCGCTGTTGCCGCGCGGTTCGGGCGTCGATAAACGCTTGGCCGAGCTGGATCGCGGCATGGTCGCGCGCGAAGCCCAGACCGGCTTCTTCGCCAAGCTCATCGATCAAAAAAAGCGCTCGCAACTTTCGCGTAAGTTGCTTGCCGCGGGCTGGTATACGACGACACCGACCCAGATGGTGATGCGCGCCGTCGCCGGCTGCATCGGCGGCATCGTCGCCGGTTTCGGGCTGGTATTTCTGGTCGGCGATACGTCGCTGGTCTGGCTGTGCGCTGCCGGAATGCTCGTGTTCGCCGGTTTCATCGGACCGACCGTTCTGCTGAACCGGGCGGTCGAAGCGCGCCAAAAAGCCGTCCAGCGAGCGTTGCCGGATTTTCTCGATATGCTTACGACGACCGTCGAAGCCGGCGTGTCGCTCAACGGTGCGCTCACCGCCACTATGGACTCGATTTCGGGACCGCTCGCGCAAGAACTCAAATCGACGATGTCGGACGTTCGGCTGGGCCGGTCGCGCGCCGATGCGCTCATGGCGATGGCCGAGCGCGTGCAGCAGCCCGATCTCTTGACGGCGATCATCGCAATCGTGCAGGCCGAGCGACTCGGTGGCAATATCGTGAGCGTACTCGAAGAAGTGGCCGTCGAAGCGCGCGAGACGCGCATGATGCGGGTCGAGGAACTGGCGGCGCAATTACCGGTCAAGATGGTGTTTCCGATGGCGCTCTTCATGTTGCCGGCGCTCGTGGTCATGATTTTCGGACCCGTCGTGGCCGATCTGCTGAGCGCGAAATAGTGTTGGCCGCGGCTGCCGTCGGCGTTCTCATTTTCGCTGCCGCGGCGCTGCTCGGCGTCGTATGCGCCGATATGATCTGCGCCCGCATCGTCCCGTTCGCCGACGGTCCGCCACCGGCCGAGCCGCGTCCGCTGCTCATCGTCGCAGTCCTCGCCGGGGCCGGCGGCTGTGTTGCGCTGCACGGGTTCGCCGCGTCCGTTATCGCGGTCGGAGCGGTCGCGGCGTTTGCACTTGCCGGCTGCTGGTATTGCGACCTGGCCCGCGGCATCGTGCCCGATTTTTTCACGCTGTTTCCGCTGGGCGCTCTAGCGCTGTTCGCGGTATTGCAGGGCGAAAGTAGACTACTGCTTTCCGCCGCGATACCGTTCGTTCCGTTCGCGTTGGCGGCGCTGTTGTCACGCGGTCGCGGAATGGGCTGGGGCGATGCCAAACTCGTCGCACTCGGCGGCGCCGTGCTCGGCGCGCAGGCCGCGCTCGTCGCATTCGCGGCTTCGTGTTTGACCGCCGGTCTGGTTGGACGTTTTAGCGGACGGCGCGGAACGCCGATCGCCTTTGCGCCGTATCTCGTGATCGCCGTCGCGGTCGCGCTGGCCTTCGGCGTCTACACCTAGCCGTGTCGCGTCTGCGCAACATCGATACCGGCGCGCTCGTGTCGGATCGCATCACGCGCGCCGTTACACCCTGGCAGCGCACGACGGGATATCTCGGGCGCCGCAGCGTTAGTCCGGCCGAAGGTCTGTGGTTCGACCAGTGCGCGGCCGTACATACCTTCGGACTGCGTGCACTCATCGATATTGTTTTCGTCGACGGGAACGGGCGGATCGTGCGCTCGTTTCCGAACGCCGGGCGCAATCGTATCTTTCGCGGCGGCCGCGACGCGGTTGCCGCAATCGAGCTCGGCGCCGGCGCGACGCAGGCAGCGAGCCTGACTGCCGGCGACCGGCTGGCGCTGGAATGAACGCGGCGCTTGCCGGCGCGTTAGCGCTCGTTGCGGCATTATTCACCTCCAATGTCGTCGGCGATGCATACGGCGACGGGGATTTGTGGTGGCAACGGCAACTCGGTGAATTCGTGCTGCGAACGCAGACGCTGCCGCATACGCTGGGACCGGCCACGTTCAGCGCGCCCGATGCGCTCTGGATTCCGCACGAATGGGTCTTCGCCACGCTTTGGGCCGTCGCGAACCGGGCCGGCTGGACCACCGCTTTTTGCGTCGGTTGTGCGGCGATTGCGGTTCTGACCTTCGTTATCGAAGCGGCGCGTTCGCAGGGCGCACCCATTCGGGCGCGGGTCATCATGCTGGTGTTCGTCGCTAGCGCGCTCGCGCCGTACTTCGGCGTACGGGCGCAGGTGCTCGGCTGGCCGCTGTTGGCGCTGTTGCTGCTGGTGCTCGAAGCGGGCGGCAAACGGGTTTGGTATGCCGTTCCGATCGCGATCGTTTGGTACAACCTGCACGCCAGCGCGCTGGTGGTTCCGTGCATCGTTGCGGTGTACGGTATCGGCCGGCTTCTCGACGAGCGGCGCCCGGCCGACGGCATCACCTTCGGCACGGTCGCGATTGGATGCGGACTCGCCTCGCTGTGCACACCGTTCGGCAGCGCCTTGCCGGCGTTCATCATCGCGTGGTCGGCAAATCCGGCCACCGCGCTGATCTACGAGTGGATGCCGGCGGCGCCCGATAAGATTCTCATTCTGGCCGGTGTGTGGGTCGCTGCCGTGGTTCTGATCGCCGGCGAATGCCGGGGGGCCCGCCTCACGTGGGCGCAGCGCTTGCTCGCACTCGCTCTCTTTGCCGCAACGATGGTGCACATCCGCAATTTAGGTCTCTTTTGCATTGTCACCGGGCCCTGGACGGCGCACGCACTGGGCCGCTTGCTGCCGTCGCTGGCGGGAGCGACGCCGGCGCGGCGGTCGCCGTCGGCCGACCGCAACTTCATGCTCGCCGCCGGTGCCGCCGGCGTTTTGTTCGTGATGTTCCGGATCAATCTGCCGGCGCATAGCGGGCCGGCGCCGGCGGTCGCGCACGTGACGGCACTGCACCGGCCGCTGCGCGTGGCCTGCGAAGACTTTAGCTGGTGCAGTCGCTTCGCCGGAGACGCGGGGGTGCGCGTCTTGCTCGACGGCCGCACCGACGCGTATCCCGCAGCCGTGTTCGCTGACTATCGCCGGCTCACGCAGGGCGATGCGCTGCCGGTCGTTGGACACTGGAACATCGACGCCGTTATCGTCGAGCCGGCCGGACCACTGGCCAAAGCATTGCGCACGGGCGGCTGGACCGTCGTTCCCAGCGGTGAGCTGCAGCTCTTCTTACGTCCACGGCATCCGGCGCGCCGGTCACGGCGTGACGGTGATTGCCCGAACGATGGTGTCGCTGCCGGCGCCGTGCGCGGCCGTTGCCTCGAAGATGAAACGCTTCGGTTTGGGCACGCTGGGCGCAACGAAGGTAACGGATTGCTGACCGGCGCGCAGAATCCGGCGCGCGTACTCAACGCCGGCCGTATCGAGTAACACCACCGGCGTTCCGGTCGTCCCGCCGTTGACCTCGACCCGCACCGCTCGCCCGGCCTGAACCGTGGCGGGTGCGGAGAGCTCGGTGGTGACCGTTACGCCGCTCAATCCGTCTTGGGCGCCGGCCGGCATCGACCCGTCCGCAGCCGGCGCGGCATCCGGCGCCGCGGCCGGCGTCACGGTCAGCGCGATTCGAGACTGGGTCGCGGCGGCGCCGCGTTGGGCGCTGAGCGTCACGCTCAGGAGCCGCGCCGCGTCGACGTGGGGAACCACGAAGGCCACATGACCCGATGCGTTCGTTGGTGCGCGCGCGTAGGTAATTTGCGCGGCCGGATCGCTTAAGGTCACGCTGCCGCTCGTCGCCGACATGTCGTAATACACGCCCAGCGTTTCACCGCCGGCCAACGTCGCGCGGTCGAGCGCCAGCGAGCGGATCTGCGGGGGCGGCGCCGCGTGCGCCGGCCGGCGCACGACCGGTGCGCGATGTACCGTAGCCGGCGGCGCATCCGCCGCCACCCGCACGTACGCTTCGCCGGCCGCCGACTCGAACGGATTGCTGACGCGCAGCCGCACCAGATACGCCTGTTTCGACGTCGCAGCCGGCAGCGCAAGCCGAAAACTCCCGGCGCCGGCGGCGAGCGGCCCGCCTCCCAGGCGTGTACCGTCGGCACCGAGTAGCGTGTACGTAACGGTGCCGAAGCCCGCCGCCTGATAGGTCGCGAGCAGCGGTTGGCCGGCGTGCGCGTCGGCCGGAATCGCGAACGCGTCGATCCGCGGTCGCGAGACGGTGAAGGCAACCATCGCCAGCAGCGCGGCAAACACCGCCAGTACCGGTATGCCCGGCGGTGACGCACGCGGCCGATCGCCGTCTCGCGAACTCATGCGCACCAGCGGTGCCGCCGGCGGCGCCGGCATGGGCGTTGCGAGCGCGTACGATTCGCGCACCGCGGGCAGCCGCGCGCGCAACGCGGGCAGCCCGCCGTCACTTACCGCGGAATGTACCGGCGCCGCAGCCGTCGCCACACCCGGAACGACGAGCGTGAAATGAATATCGCTACTGGTAAGGACGACGTGCAGTTCGAGCGCCGCGCCGGGCTGCGGCATCGCGAGCGTTGCGCTCGTTGAAAATTCGGAGCGGGCTGCAATCGTCGTGCGCACGACGTTCTGGCGGTTGGTCGCGAGCGGGTTCGGCACAAAAGCCAGCACGTGCGCTTCATTGGCGGTCGCGTTTTCAACAGCGATCGAAAAGCGGGCGAAACCGTCGGTGTCGAGCTCGCGGCCGAAGACCTGACACCGGAGCCGGCCACCGGCGCCCGATGCGTCGGCGCAATATTGAACGCCGCGACTCTGTGCCACCGTATTCACCTGGCGCAGTCGGCGCTGAGCGCGCCGCCCTCCTGCGAGCCGAAGCCGAGCAAACACAATCAAAACGCGCCGCCGCCGCTCATCGGAGTCGCTACGCGATCGCGAACCGGAGATCGATCGCGCGCGCGGCTGACATCAGACGCTCGCTCAGACGCAGATCCGGACTTGGGCGCAAACGCATATCCGTACAGAAAACCGTAGCCATTCCGGTAAATCACAAACGGACGAAGATAAGCATGATGACGGTAACGAGCCGGCCAGGCTGCTTTGACGGTGAAGCTAACGCGACCGCCCGGCCGTTAACATACGCGTATTGTTCTTCCGTATCGGCAATAAATGCAAAGGAACTGTTCGTACGTTATCGTGTGCTCGGGCGTCGGTGGCGGTGGGTCTTGCATCGCGGCTCGGCTTCAGTGGAATTCCGCGAATCCGCGCCCCTGTAGCAATTTCTGTATCCGCCGTCGGCCTCCAAAACCGCGACCAACGATCGATCTCCGAATCTAATGTATTTGTTCTCATGCCGGCCTGCATCGAACATCACGTGACTCGCTTCGCGCCCGTACCTAGGCGGTATAAAGACTCATGCTGCCGCGCCGGATGCCCGGGATTGACGGCATCCCCGCCGGGCAGACCAAGGCATGGCAATGCGGTGGCGCTTGGTGGGCGGCGTTTTGTGCGGGCTGCTGATGTCCATGGTGCGTTTTGGCGGGCCGGTCTCGGCGGCCACGCAACCGCCGGCGTGCGATCGCGAACACTCGGCCGTTTTCCGCGCGGCCGGCGACCGCTATCGCGCCCAGCGCGATTTCGTCAATGCCGCCCGCTGGTACGTCGCGGCGACCCGCCACGGCGCCGGCTGCGACCGGCCGGACGACCTGCTGCTCAACGCACACGCAATCGCGCTGGCCGGCACGGCGTACGCGCAAAGTGGTGACTATCTGCAGGCGTTATCATTCCTGCACCAAGCCCAATCGCGTTTAACGGCGTTGAGCGCCGCGCCGCCAAGCGTCGCAAATGACGCGCGCGCCTATGCGGATCGGGTCGAGAAGTTGATCTCGGTCATTGACGAGGTTGCGCAATCATCGATGTGAGCCGGTCGCGCCGCCGGATCGGTGCTGCCGCGGCGGCTCGACGATCGGGAAGTAGCCGGTCGATCGTGAGCGCCAGCGCACGTACGGAGTTCGCCGCGAACGCGTCACGGTAACCGAGCTCGACGCCGAATGCGTCACGAACTCGCGCAATGATCTTGGCGATCAGTAACGAGTGGACGCCGGCATTGCGCAAATCCGCGTCGAGACCGGGCGGCGCCCCGTCAAAGAGCGCTGCGAAGACCGGTAATAAACGGCGTTCGGTCGCGGTTTGTGGTTCAGCGTCGTCATCGGTCTTGCATTCGTCGCGCCGCGCGCGCAGCGCCGCGCGGTCGATCTTCCCGCGTTCGGTCAGCGGGAGTTCGTGCACCCACCTGAGTTCGGCCGGAAGCATATACGGCGGCAGTCGTCGCGCTATAGCCTCGGTTACCGCGTCGGTGTTGCCGGGCTGCGTGCCGACGATATACGCAACGAGCTTAACCTCGCCGCCGGCGAATGGCTGGGCGACGACGGCACTGGCCCGAACCGTCGGATATTCGTTCAACACCGCTTCGATTTCGGCCGGCTCGATCCGGAAGCCGCGAATGTTGAGTTGCTCGTCGTTACGGCCACAGAAGTGCAGAACGCCGTCGGGGTCCACCAGCGCGAGATCGCCGGTGCGAAAGAAACGCCGGTGCTCGCTCCGCGCGAAGGTCGCGGTAACGAAGCGCTGCGCGGTCAATTCCCCGAGGTTACGATAACCGCGAGCGACTCCGGCACCGCCAATCCAAATTTCGCCGACCGCACCGGCCGCCGCGGGCTGCCCGTCGCTCGCGACGACGATAACCTCGGCGCCGTCGATCGCGCGGCCGATCGGCGGCAGCGTCGGGTGCGTCGCCGGGCCGTCCGTTTCGACGTGGATCGAGGTCGCCACGACGGTGGCTTCGGTCGGGCCGTAATTATTGACGAGCGCAAAGGGCAGGTGCGGCGGCGCGAAGCGGTGCAGCCGGTCGGCGCCGGTCAACAGCGTCCGCAGCGTTCCGGGTGCCGGCCAGGCCAGGTCGATGAGCTGCTCGGCCAGCGGCGTTGCGGCGAACGCGATCGACGTGCGCTGGGCGACGAGCCAGTCGCGGAGCGCCGCGGGGTCGGTCGCCAAGGCATCGCCGGCGACGACGATGGTGGCGCCGGCAGCCAGATACGGCCAAACTTCCCAGCCGGCCGCGTCGAATCCGACGGCGCTCAGATGGCTGGCCCGATCGTGGCGCGTTACGCCGAATGCCGAGCGATGCCACGCAATCAAGTTGGCGAGTGCGCCGCGGCTAATTTCCACTCCCTTGGGCCGGCCGGTCGAGCCCGAGGTATACACGACGTACGCCAAATCGTTCGCACTCGCGGCGGGCGGTGGAACATCGCCCGCAGTGGCGACGAGCCGGCCGGCTCGTGGTTCTCCGGTGAGATAACCGTCCGCGTCGAGCGCCAACGTGTGGACGTCGGCAGCCGGGGCCCCGTCGTACGTCGGCCCCGCCAGCAGGACGCGCGCGCCGCTATCGCTTAGTTCGAAGGCGGATCGCTCGCGCGGCTGAGCCGGATCGAGCGGCAGATACGCGCCGCCGGCTTTGAGAATCGCCAGCGCGGCCACGATTTGCGCGGCGGAGCGCGGCAGCGCGATCGCGACGACGACCTCCGGCCCGACGCCGAGCGGGCGCAGCACCGCAGCCACCGCGTCCGAGCGCCGCCGCAGGTCGCCGTACGTGAACGTCCGCGAGCCGTCGACGATGGCTACGTCGCTGTCCGGCGCGTTCGGGTTCGGCTCGAGCGGCATCACGGCAGTTGCTCCAATGCCTGGGCGACGGCCCGGGCCGTGTCGTTGATGAATTCGCCGATGCAGCTCAAGTGCGTTCCGCGGATCGGCCGGAGCACGACCTGCGGAGCGATCGAGGTCCAACCGGCGGCGGGCGCTGCGCCGGCGGCATCCGCGTGCGTATAGAATAGCGTGACCGGCCCGGCGTAGCGGCGCGGCACGTATTGTTCGGCACGCTGCGTCCAGGCCGGCAGCAGGCTTGCGGCGGCGCCGCCGGTCGCCGGCGGGCCCGCAACGCCGACCAGCCGGCGCAGGCCGCGCGCGAGGCGTTCGCTGACAAAGCGCAGCTTGGACTCGCTGCTCAGAAGCCGGCGACGGTGGTGCGGCAACCGGCCGATCGCGTTACGCCACCCGGCTCGCACCCGTGCCGGAACGCGTAGTGTCGTGCCGATCCGGTCGGCCAGCGCGGCGCTGAGTCGCAGGCGGCGTGAGGCGACGGGCACATCGAGCAAGATCACCTGTGAGACCTGCTCGCCGGCAGCCACGAGTTGGCGCGCCATCTCGTACGCGACGAGTCCACCGGCGCAAAAACCACCCAGCAGATATGGCCCCTGCGGCTGCAGCCGTCGTACCAGTTCAACATAGTCGGCGGCCATGGCTTCGATGGTCCCGGGCAGCGGCCGGCCCGCTTGACCGTGCGGTCGCAGCACGTGCAGCGGCCGGCGCGCGCCGGCATATTCGGCCAACGTGCGGCAGTAGAATCCGTCGCCGTCGACGCTGCCGTGCAGAAAAAAGAGTGGCTGCGCCGTGCCGGCGGCATTCAACGTTCGGACCGCCTCGCCGGGTCCGGCGTTCGGACCGGCGTGCAGAGCCGCCGCGAGCTGTTCGATCGTCGGCCGCTCGAACAGCAGCTCCGCCGGAAGGCGCACGCCGAATACGCTCTCGATCTCACCCAACAGCCGGACCGCCAGTAGCGAATGCCCGCCGAGTGCGAAGAAGTCGTCGGCGATGCCGATCGGACCGACCGCCAGTAACCGTTCCCACAGCGCGACGAGCCGGGACTGCGTCTCGGTCTGTGCTTCGCGAACGGGACCCCGGGGCGTGGCGGGCACGGCGAGCAACGCCGCCCGATCGACCTTCCCGTTTGGTTGCAGCGGCAGTTGCTTCAACGCGACGATCGTATCGGGCAGCATGACGGTTGTCAGCCGGCGCCGCAGTTCGTCGCAAATCGCATCGAATTCAAGGCCGGCCGGTCCGGCCGCGACAACAAACGCGCGCAGCCGGCACTCACCGCTGTCGTCGATATCCGCGACAACGGCGGCGTCGCTGATCGGCGCGCAGGCGCGCAGCGTCGCTTCGATCTCCGCCGGTTCGATGCGGAAGCCGCGCCGTTTGAGCTGCCCGTCGGCCCGGCCCAGGAATTCGAGCGTGCCGTCGGCCCGATAGCGGACGCGATCGCCGGTTGCGTAAAGCCGCGCGCCGGCCGTCGCCGCGAACGGATCCGGTACGAACTTTTCGGCCGTCCGAGCGGGGTCGTTGAGATATCCCAGCGCGACTCCGGGACCACCGATATACAGTTCGCCGGCGGCGCCGGCGGGCAACAGGCGGCGGTTAGCATCGAGCACGTACACGGTAGTGTTCGCGATCGGCCGGCCGATCGGGATGACGGCGCCGGCCGGGCGGCCCGCTAGCGCCCAGGTCGTTGCGAACGTCGTGGCCTCGGTCGGGCCGTAGCCGTTGATAAGTTCGCGCGGCGGCGCCGCAGCCTGCAACCGCGTCGCCGTCTCGACGTCGAATCGATCGCCGCCGACGATGAGCGTTCGTAAGCCGGCAAACGTGGCGGGTGCCGTGCGCACCACCTCGCGCAGCAAGGCGGTCGTGAGAAACATGACGCTGATGCCCCCGCGCGCGATCGCGGCGCGCAGGTCGTGCGGCGCCAGCAGCGTGCGCTTGGGGACGACGACGAGTCGCGCTCCGTTGAGCAGCGCTCCCCACAGCTCGAACGTCGAGGCGTCAAAGGCCAGCGTTGCGGCGAAGGCCAGCCGGTCGTCGGACGTGATGCGCACGTAATTGGTTTGAGTGACCAGCCGCTCGATGCCGGCGTGCGCAACGAGGACGCCCTTCGGCGTTCCGGTCGAGCCGGATGTATACATGATATAGGCGGCCTGGGCAGCCGCCGCCGCGCTCGCGCCGGCGTCGTTCGCCGGCGAACGGCGTGCCAAGCGGGCGCGGCCGGTGTCGACGCGCACAACGTCGATCCCGGTGAGCCCGGCTAGCGCCGCGCTCGATTGGCGATCGGACAGCACCACCGAGACGCCGGCGTCAGCCAGCATGTGCGCCAGCCGGTCCGCCGGATACTGGGGGTCGAGCGGAACGTAGATGCCGCCGATCTTGAGAACTGCCAGCGTTGCGACCACGGCGTGCGCATTCGGCACAAAACAGGTACCGACGCGCGCGCCGGGACCGTGGCCGGCGGCCCGCAGCCGGCGCGCCAGCCGGTTCGCGCGTGCGTCGAGTGCGCCGTAGGTAAGCTGCGTCGCTCCATCGACGACGGCGATCGCCCGCGGGTCTCGGCGTACCTGCTCCTCGAACAGCCGCTCGATGCGCTTTCCGCTGAGCGGTCGTTCGGTATCATTCCAAGCCTGGAGTTGTTGCGCGACAGCCGGCGGCGGGAGCAACGCTAGTTGCGACAGCGCGCGGTCGGGGTCACGCAATGCGTCAGCGAGGAGCGTCTGCAAGGCGTCGAGGAGCGCCTCGATCGCCGCGCCGTCAAAGCGGCTCGACCGGTATTCGAACCCCAGCTGGACGCGATCGCCCGTGACGATGACTTCCAACGTCAGATCGAACTTCGCCGTGGTGCGCGGCAGGGCGACCGTCGCTACCTCGAGCCCGGCCAAGGACAACGGTTCATCGGGTGTATTCTGCAGGACGAACATGACGTTGAGCAGGGCTTGTCCGGCCGCGTGCCGCTCGGGCTGGGCCGCTTCGACCAACGTCTGAAACGGTATATCTTGGTTGTCGAGCGCGTCGATGGCTTGGGCGTGCGTCCGCGCCAGCCAGTCCGCGAACGTCGGATCGTCGGGAATGCGGGCGCGCAGCGGCAGCGTGTTCACGAAGAAGCCGATGAGGTCTTCGAATTCGGCGCGCGTCCGGTTCGCGACGGCGGCACCGATGAAAAAATCGCGGCTGCCGGTGTAGCGATGCAACACCGCGCTGAACGCCGCCAGAAATAGCGCAAACGGCGTCGTCCGGTGGCCTGCACAGAACCGCTGCACCGCCACGGCTAGCGCGCTGTCGAGGGTCCGGGTGAGGAAACCGCCGCCGGCCGGAGGCTCGCCCGCGCCGCGCGGGGCGAAGGCCAGCGGCTCCGGCAGTTCGCATAGTTGGGCGGCCCAATACTGTTGTTGGCGGGCTGCGGCGCCGTCGCTCAGCCGCGCCTGATGCCAGGCCACGAAGTCCGCATACGTGCAGGCCGGCAAGTCGAGTTGCGGATCGCTGCCGGCCCGATACGCTTCGTACAGCCGGGTCAATTCGCGCTTGAAAATAGCGAGCGACCAGCCGTCGACCGCGATATGGTGCAGGTTGATCAACAGCACGTGCTCGCCGGCGCCGATGCGCGCCAGCAGGGCCCGGATCGGCACGTCCCGAGCGAGGTCGAAGGGGTAGCCGCTTTGATCGGCCAGCAGTTCGTCGAGCTCCGCGGCCGAAACGATGTCGACGACCGGCAGCGCCGGCGCGAACGCTTCGTTGACGCGGAACACCGGTTCGCCGGCCTCGATCCCGATGGTCGCACGCAGCACGTCGTGCCGCTGCACGATCGTGGCGAGCGCGCGCGCCAAGGCGTCGCGATCGAGCGCGCCTCGCAGCCGGAAGGCCGAGGGTACGTTGTAGGTCGATGCGCCCGGCGCCAGCCGGTCCAGCAGCCACAGGCGATGCTGCGCCGCCGACAGCGGCAGCGGCTGCGCGCGCTGGGCTTTGCGGCGCAGCAGTTCGGCCAGCAGCAGCCGCCGGTCGGCCGGATCGAGAACGTTCACCCGCGTTCGAGCCCAGCGAGCAGCGTGGCTACTTGCGCATCGGACAGGCCGGCCAGCGCTGCCGGATCGGCCGGGGCGCGCACGCCGGCCGCCGGCCGCCGCGGCGCTTCCGCGATGCGCCGGGCGAGTCCGCCGACGGTCGGTTCGGCGAAGAACGCACGCAGCGAAATTTCGACCTCGAAGCGGTCGCCGATCCGGGCCACGACGCGGCTCGCCAGTAGCGAGTGGCCCCCGAGCGCGAAGAAGTCATCGCTGCGCCCGACCTCGGCGCGTCCCAACAGTTCACCGATGATGGCGGCCACAACGCGTTCGGCCGGCGATAACGGGGCGCCGGCGGGCTGCGGCGCCAATGTCGTCACACTGGCCGCGAGCGCCGGCAGATCGAGCTTCCCATTCGCGTTGAGCAGGAGCGCCGGGACGCTGAAAGCAGCGTCAGGCAGCATGTAGGGCGGCAGACGCGCCGCAAGTGCCGCGCGCAGATCGGCGCTGAAGCCGACGGCATACGCGACGATCCGCTTCTCATCCGGCGTCGCGCCGGTTTCGACCGCGACCGCCGCGTCGGTAACGCCGGGAAGCGCTTTGAGGACCGCTTCGATTTCGCCGATTTCGATGCGATAACCGCGGCGCTTGATCTGCCGGTCGCGGCGGCCCACGAAGACGATGTTGCCGTCAGGCGCGAAGCGCGCGATGTCGCCGGTGGCATACAGCCGCGCGCCGGGGTCGGTCCGGAACGGGTGGGCGACGAAGGCGCGCTGCGTCGCGTCGGGGGCGTTGAGGTAGCCGCGCGCCAGCCCGCGGCCGCCGATGTGCAACTGGCCGTTGACCCCGATGGGAACCGGGCTGCCGTCGGCGTCCAGAATATAGGTTTGGTAACCGGCCAGCGGACGGCCGATCGGGACCGGGCCGCCGGGCGGCGCGACGATTTCATAGACGGTCGCAAAGGTGGTGGTCTCGGTCGGGCCGTACGCCTGCAGCAGCTGCTGCGGCGGGCCGTGCGCCAGAACCGCGCGCACCGCGGCGGGGTCGAGCACATCGCCGCCGGTGAGCAGCAAGCGCAGCGGCGCGAACGCGGCCGGTACGTCGTGCGCGATGTGGTGGAACAAGGCGCTGGTAACGAATGCGACGCTGATCGCGCGTTGGCGCAAGAAACCGGCCAATGCGCGCGCGTCCAGGGCCACCTCGTGCGGCACGATTTCCAAGCGCGCGCCGTTCAGCAGCGCGCTCCAGATTTCGTACGTTGCCGCATCGAACGCCGGTGTCGCCAGGTGCGCTACGACGTCGGCCGGGCGAACGGCGAGCGCCGGCGTGGCCGCGACCAGATTCACGATCGCCGCCTGCTCGACGAGGACGCCCTTGGGCCGGCCGGTCGAGCCGGAAGTGTACATCACGTATGCCAAGTCGGACTCGCTGCCGGTCTCCGAATCGTCGCTCGCGGATGCCGCCGGTGCGGCCGGCCGATCGAGATTCAGCCACTCGCTCGCGGGAATCACTTCGCGCAAGCGTGCGGCGGTCGCGTCGTTGGTGAGCACGATGCGGGCGTCCGTATCGGCCAGCATAAAACGCAGCCGTTCGGGCGGATAGAGCGGATCGAGCGGCACGTACGCCGCGCCGGTTTTGATGACTGCCAGTATGCCGACGATCGCCTGCGCACACCGCGGTAAGGCGATGCCGACGACTGCGCCCGGCCCGATACCGCGGGCGCGTAAAGCGCCGGCCAGGGCGCCGGCACGGGTGGTGAGATCGGCGTAGGTGATGTCGCACGAGCCGTCGCCGAGCGCGACGGCTTGCGGCGTTGCGGTAGCGCGGGCGGCGAAGCGTTGCCAGAGTGAGCCGGCGGCGCTCGGCGGACCGGATCGAAGCTCGGTGCTGCCGGCAAGCGCTTCGCGCTCCGCCGCCGTGAGCAATTCGAAGGCGGCGATCGGCTCGGACGGAGCCGCCGCGATCGCGCTTGCCAGGCGAGCGAAATGCTGCAAGAACCGGTCGATCGTGGCGGCGTCAAAGCGCGCCGTGTCGTACTGCGCCGTGCACGTCAAGCCGTCCGGACCAGCGGCATAGCGGAAACTCAGGTCAAAGCGCGCGCGGTTGCTCGCCAGCGGCACCCGCTCGACGTGCAGACCGTCGAGTTGAAGTGCGACGTCGGGTTCGGTCCGCGCGAAAAACATCACGTTGACCAGCGGCGTTTCGCCGCCGTGCCGCTCGCCGCCGATTTCGGCGGCGAGCCGCTCGAACGGCAGATCTTGATGGTCGAACGCCGCGAGCAGCGCATCGCGCGTGTGCCGCAGCAGCTCGTCGAAAGCCAAACTGCCGTGGATGTGGCTGCGAATAGCCAGCGTGTTGACGAAGAAGCCGATCAGCGGCTCGAGTTCGGTCCGGCGTCGATTTGCAATCGGCGTACCGACGACCAGATCGGACTGGCCGGTCGAGCGATACAGCACGACGTTGAAGATCGCGAGCAGCGTGGCGAACAGCGTCGCACCATGCGTCCGCCCGAGCGCGGCAAGGCGCGCGACGACCTCAGGCCCGATGCGCAGCGAGCGGATCGCGCCGCTGCGCTCCGCTCCGGCGGCGCCCGGACGGTCGGCGGGGAGTTCGACCCGCGGCGGTGCACCTTCGAGCGCGGCACGCCAGAACGCGAGATCGCGCGCGGCGGCGAAGCCGGCTGACTCGTCGCGTTGCCACGCCGCGTAATCCGCGTACCCGATGTCCAGGGGCGGCAATGCGGCCGGCAGGCCGCGCGCGAACTCGGCGTACAACGCCGATAGTTCGCGGTTGAACGGCGTGACCGATTCACCGTCAAACGCGCAATGATGCACCGCGAGCAGCAGCACGTGGTCGTCGGGTCCGCACCCAACGAGCAGCGCTCGCATCAGCGGTGCCGCCGTGAGATCGAACGGCTCGTCCGCCGATCGTTCGAGGAGTGCTTGCAGGCGCGCGTCATCGCGGCCGGCGGTCGGCAGTTGAACGACCGGCAATGCGAACGATGCGGCCGGCACGATGATGCCGGCTGGTTCGCCGGCGACGGCTACCAGCGTCGTGCGTAAGGCTTCATGGCGCCCGACGATCGTCTGCAAGCTTGCGCGCAGCGCGTCGACCGCGAGCGGCCCGCGCAGCCGGTACGCGGTGCGGACATTATATGCCGGCGACCGGGGCTGCAGTGTGTTGACCAGCCATAGCCGGGCTTGCCCGAACGATAGCGGCACGGTCGACGGTTCCTGCATGAACACCCTATCGGCGGCTCGCGCTAAAACTGGAGAGCGGAAGAAGCGGCGTGCGGATCGGCATCGTATTGCCGAGCTTCGGACCGCAGCGGCTTTGCCCGTTTGCTCCGTCCGGCGACGGTGCAAGCGCAGGAGCGGCACCACGAAGCGGGTACTCCGACCGCTCATGGCAAGCGAACACGACGGGCGCGTCAGCGTCGTTACCGGCGGCGCACGCGGCATTGGCCTTGCATGTGCGACGGAACTGGCCCGCGCCGGTTGCGCGATCGCCGTCTGCGATTTAGAATTGGCTGCCGCCGAAGCTGCTGCGGCGGAGCTTGGCCGTGCGTTCGGCATCAGCGCCCGCGGCTATGCCTGCGACGTTCGCTCGGCCGGCGCGGTCCGGGCGACAATCGATACGATCGCCGTCGATTTCGGTCGCATCGACCACCTCGTCAATAACGCCGGCGTTCAGCATGTCTCGCCGATCGGTGAATTCCCGGTCGACAAATACGAGTTGGTCCGCAGTGTCGATCTCGACGGCGTGTTTTACGCGACGCGTGCCGTTTGGCCGCACCTTGCGGCACGCGGGCGCGGTCGGATCGTCAACATCGCCAGCGTCCAAGGCTTGATCGGTTCGCCATTTAAAGCCGCCTACGTCGCCGCCAAACACGGCGTCGTCGGACTAACGAAAGTCTGTGCCATCGAGGGCGCGCCGCTGGGAATTACCGTAAATGCGATTTGCCCCGGAGCCGTGTTGACCGAACTCGTGCGCGGTCAAGCCGCCGATCTCGCCGCTTCGTTCGGCGGCGGTATCGGCCCCGAGGAAGCGCTCGACCGGGCTTTTTTGGCAGCCATGCCGACGCGCCGGTTCATCGAGCCGGCCGAGGTCGGCGCGTTGTGTGCGTATCTGTGCTGCGATATCGCAAAGTCGATAACCGGCGCGCCGATCGCGATCGACGGTGGTTGGTCGGCGCAGTAAACGTTCGACGCCGCACACGGATGAATTGCGGCTAGGCTTACGCCCCCGGGTGTACCGAGCGAACTCGAGTGTGGTCTCAATGACGTGTCGAGCAACGCGCTGCGTCCTTGCTAAAGTAGTGCGCGCGTGATACGGTAGCGTAACGCTGACGTGCGCATACCGTTCTTTATCAGCGCGGAAAGGAGCCTCGAATGAATCCGATTGTTCCCGCCACTTCATCGCCTACCGTCGGTCGCAAATCGATGGCCGTTCATTTTTGCGCGGAGGGTCACGTTCGGTAAAACAGTTCTTCACGAATTGCTTTCCAGTGTTGACCTCCGCTTCTAGCCGGAGGTTTTTTTATGTTCAATCTGGTGCTGTTGACCGAGCTTGGCCGACAGCGGCAGCGTGACGTCGCTCGAGACGTCGCGCTCTGCCACCACGTGCGCAGTCCGCGGATCGCCGTCGGCCGGGCGCTCGTTGCTCTGGGCGCGCTTGCCGTTCTGGTCGGTTCGAATCTCGACGAAGAGTCGGAGCGTAAACCGAAAATAACCGTGGCATGACGGTTTTGGGCATCGTTTCCGACACCCACCTGCCGCGCTTCGGGCGCGCGCTGCCGCGCGCGCTCGTGGACGGTTTGCGCGACGAGCAGGTCGAGCGCATCTTGCATTGCGGCGATATGACCGATCTGCTGGCAGTCGACTTGTTTGCGGCCATCGCGCCGGTCGACGCGGTCGCCGGAAATAACGACGGCGAGGAAATCCGCGCGCGCTTCGGCCGTAAAAAAATTCTGATCGTTGACGGCGTGCGCATTGGAATGGTGCACGGCGACATGGGCGCGCATGCGGCGCCGCGCAATGCCGCGGCGGCGTTTGGTGAAGATGACGTCGACGTTATTTGCTTTGGCCATAGCCACCGCGCGTTGAACGAACGCCAAGGCCGGCGGTTGCTCCTCAATCCCGGCTCACCGACCGATAAGCGCATGAACGCGCGCTATTCGTTCGCGACCTTACGAGTCGATGCGGGCCGAGTCGTCCGCGCTCAAGTCCATTTCTATTTCGATCGCAGCGTCGCGTCGTGACGTCCGGGCGCCGCGCCGGGCAGCGGTTCGATGCGGCACATAACGTTACGACCGAGGCGCTTATTTTTCTGGGTGACCTCGATCCCGAGAACGTCGGTTCGGGTATCGAGTTCGCGACGCACTACGAAGCGACGCCGGTCGACGACGCGCAGCGGTTGCTCGACGCTTCGCCGCTGACACCCGAGCGTTCGACGTTCGTCGACCTCGGGTCGGGAATGGGTCGCATCGTGCTGCTGGCCTCCCGCCGTGCGTTTCGGCAAATCATCGGCGTGGAAATCTCGCCGGCGCTGCACGAGATCGCACGCGCCAATCGCGAGCGCTGGCCGCCGGCCGAACAGGTCTGTCGCGATATCCGGCTCGTGCGCGCCGATGCGGCACAATATATTTTTCCGCCCGGCGATCTGGTCGTGTATCTGTACAATCCGTTTCGCGCACCGGTGCTCGATCCGGTTCTCGATGCGCTGCTGGCCGCGCCGCGCGATATCGCGCTGCTCTACCATACGCCGCTGGAACGCGAGCGGATCGAAGCGCGCGCCGCGTTCGACTGCGTCGCCGATCTCGGCTTCGGTGCGGTCTTCCGCCGGCGTTAGATCGACCAGTCGGCGGCGTTCCAGAAATCGCTGACTGCGGGCGCCGGTGCGAAATGCTTGAAGTCGTCGTTATACGCATTGATGTTGGCCCGCCAAACCATCGTTTGGTACGGTACGATCTCCTGGATACGCCGCTGCAGTTGAAAATAGAGCGGTTTGCGAACGGAGCGCTCGTAACTGTGCGCGGCGGCGGTTTGCAGTCGTCCGATTTGGGCGTCGATAAGCCCGGAATAGTTGGCACCGTTGGGCGGTACGCGGTCGGGACCGATCGTTTCGGTATCGTCCGGATCGGGCACTTTGGTCCACGCGTAAATTCCCAAGTCAAATTTACCGGTCGCGAAAATACCGCCCGCGCCATAAGCGGAAAATAATTGGCTGGCCGGCGAATTTCGGATCTGCACCTCGAATCCGGCGTCGCGCAACTCTTGTTGAATGAAGACTTCGGCATTGGCGCGCGTGATGATACCGGTAACCGTGACGATGTCGGCGGTGAGCCGCTTGCCGTTCTTTACACGGATCCCGCCGGGACCCGGCTGCCAGCCGGCGCCGTCGAGCAATAAGCGCGCTTTCGCGAGGTCGTGCCGATAGCGTTTAACCTGTGGATCGCTGGCCCAACTGCCGGGAAAGATATCGTTCACGCCGGCCCGGTCGACCGCCAAGTAGACGTTGTGGGACAGCGCGTCCCAGTCGATCGCGTAGGCTGCCGCGCGCCGCACCGCCCGATCGGAGAAGGGACTCCGGCGCGTGTTGAAAGCAACCTGCTCGAATTGATAACTCGGCTGCGCGGCGACCGTGATGCCGGCGAGGCTGGTGAGCGTGCGATACTGCGGTTCCGAGGCACCCCAATACAGATCGATCTCGTGCGTCTGCAGTGCCACTTGCAGCGTATTCTCGTTGGGCATGATGCGGTAGTCGATGCGGTCGAGCTTCGGCTTGGGTCCGAAGTAATACGGATTCGGCACGAATTGCAAGGTGGCACCGGGCTGATACGAGCTGACCATGAATGGGCCGCTCCCAACCGGATGCAGATTGAACGGCGCCCGGTTGACGTCGGCGAGCCGGTCCAGCAGGTGTTTGGGCACGATCGCGCCTTGCACGCCGTCACGCATGAATTGGGCTAGAAACGGGGCTGAGGGCTCGCGTAGCCGGACCACGACGGTGTACGGATCGGGAGCGCTGACGCTCCGAGCTAGATCGTACGGAAAGTGGTAGGGAACGTTATTTTTGGGGTTCAGATCCGCTTGCCAGGTAAACACGACGTCGGCGGCCGTCAGCGGGTGACCATCGGAAAAGCGAACGTCTTTGCGCAGATGATAGGTGAGGGTCCGGCCGTCGTGACTGACCCCGCCGTTGGCACGTGACGGCACCTGTGTCGCTGCGTCGGGAACGGCTTCGCCGCGATCGTTGTAGCGAATGAGTCCCGAGAAAATAAATTGGGCGATGTCGGTAACGCCGGCCTGGCCGGAGATCAGCGGGTCGAGCGTGTCGATATCGCGCACGACGCCGATCCGCAAAATGCCGGGCTTGGTATACGCATGGCGGCCCGTGCTCATCGCTGGGGGCGCGGCGCAGGCCGCCGCGCCGATCGTTCCCACGAGCAGAAGAGCCAGCCGCTTCACGGCTTGGGGCGCCGGTTGCCTCGTCCGATGCGTAGTCGCTTGACGCCCCCCGATACCGCCGGCCCCGGTCCACCGTTTGCCGGCGCCGCGCCGGCCTTGGCGGCTCCCATCTGCGCCGGTCCAACGGGGCGCGGCCGAGCCGCCGGCACCGCGGCCGCGATCTGCGTATAGCCGGAAAGCATCTCGTCGACCCGGGTGTACGCACTGCCCAAGGCGCCGGGCAGCGACGATGATTTATCGATCACGCGCTCGGGCAGATCGTTGTTCGAATACAGCGTCAGATACATATCGCCGTCGCGCTTGACATCGATTCGCGAACGTTCGTAACGAATCGATTTTCCATCGACGTTGAGCATCCGGCGTGCGAATGATTCGGCATCTTCATGCGGCGCGATGCGCTTGGCTTCGGTGACCCACTGGTCGTAGAGCTTGGCGAAGTTGGCGATCGGCCGGCCTTTGCGATCGTACGCGACGCGCTGCGCGGGCAATTCCATGCGCCAATGATCCATCGGGTCGATCGCCGTCCAGGTCGGTTTTATTTCCAACGGTGCGGCGAACGCATCGACTTCGGCGAGCATCGTGATAATGTCGTCGGCACTGCGCACGCGCGCGGCGCGTTTGGGATCGAGCCGCAGCAGTTCCTCGAATTTCGCCGCCACTTGCGCCGTCATGCGGCCTTGCGCATCGATTTGCGGCGGTAGACCGTAGAGCGACGGTAAGGTGACGAGCGCGTGACGCTGGGCCTGATCGACGAGGTCGATGATGATGGCCGCCGGTTTGATGCTCTTCTCGATGAGTTCGCGGCGCGTCAACGCCGAGTCGGTGTTCGAGAGGGCGTTGGCGATATCGTCGACCGGCCGCAGAGCGCGCCCGGTGATCTGCGTGTACAACGTTGTCGATTTGGTCGGTCGGGCGTTTAAGATAACCTGCACCGACGGAACATCGAAGCCTTCGAGATACAGCCCGCAGTTGACCAGGATGTTGGTCTTTCCGCTGCGGAAGTCGCGCACGATCCGTTCGCGTTCGCCGCGCGGCGTTTCGCCGCTCGCCCACTCGGCATGAATACCGTTGGCGACGAATTCTTCGGCGACGTCGCGCGCGTGTTCGACGGACGCGGTAAAAACCAACGCCTTCATGCCCGCGGTGTGCTGCTTGTACGATGCGACGATGCGCGCGTTACGGTCGACGGTGTTTACCGCCGCGGCCAATGCGCCGATGACGAAATCGCCGCCGCGCGAGGCGACACTGTCGAGATTGGTGGTCGTTGCGACGGCGAACGATTTAACCGGCACGAGATAGCCGGCATCGATCGCTTTGCGCGTATCCATTTCGTAGACGATTTTTTCGAACACGTCGACGAGCCGCACGCCGTCGCCGCGGTTGGGTGTCGCGGTGAAGCCCATGATCATGGCGCCGCCGCGCAGCGCCGCGATACGGTCGACGATGGCGCGATACGACGGGGCGGCGGCGTGGTGCGCTTCGTCGATTACAAAAAGACCGATGCGCCGGCCAAAGCGGGCCGAGAACTCGGCCAGCCGCTTATCGCCCAGCGTCTGCACCGTAGCGACGATGATGTCGCAATCTTCCTCGGCCCGCCGTTCGGCTTTTTCAACACCGATCTTCGCGGCCGGATTTTCGACGTGCATCTTCTCGACGATTTGTTCGATGAGTTCGTCGCGGTGTGCGACGACGAGCGTCACGTCGCCGTCGCGCAACTCCAGTAATCTGGGCAAGGTCGCGATGATGACCGTATTGTGGTTAACGATGCCGTTGCCGATGAACGCATGCGAGGACTCGACCTCGCAATCAATGCGCCGAATTGCCGAATCACAC
Source organism: Candidatus Velthaea sp. (assembly GCA_965214335.1). Classification (GTDB taxonomy): domain Bacteria; phylum Vulcanimicrobiota; class Vulcanimicrobiia; order Vulcanimicrobiales; family Vulcanimicrobiaceae; genus Velthaea. The sequence continues at coordinate 26,906 of CBDCBO010000004.1, forward strand.
ACTTGGACGATCGGCGTCCAAGCCCGGTGCTCGTCGACGATGCGGCGCACTTCCCGTGCTTCGTCGCAGTCCGGTGCGGCGTCGAGCCAAAGTCGCAACAGCGCATATGTCGGGCGACGCCAGCCGGTGCGGTCGAAATAGGCCGGCATGGCGCGGCGTTGTTCGGCTGCGTCAACCTTGGCGCTGTGCGTGGCCAGGCCGCGCACGACCGCCCCTAAGCCCGGCACGATATCCAAATGTGCAGCGCATGCCGCCTCGAACCGCGCGCCGCCGACTTCACGCGCGAAAGCGAGCGCATCATACACGTCGACGGTGGATCGGGCGACGCCCGCGTCGTGGTACGTCGGGTGTACGCCGCAGAACACGCCCAACCCGAGCAAGAGGTGTTGGAGTTGCTCGGCGGTCTCCCGCGCGACGGCCGGCGCGCCGGCATCAAAGTAGCCACGCAGAAAAGCCACGATCGTCGGACGGGTTCCCTGCAAGATCAGCGCCGGAACCGGTGCGGCGTCCGGCGGCGTCCAGCCGATCCCGAACGTCGAGCTGACATGAGCCGCGAGGGTCGGCTGCTCCGCCGTAAGCACGTTCGCGCCGCGTTCGGCCGCCGGACGCGGGCCCGCCGGTTGCCGGCCGACCGCGGTGCCGATCGCGTCACGCAGCGCGTTGCGATGCGTACCACCGCCGGCGAGAGCTCGTCCGAGCGCCGACGCGACGTCGGCGGGAAGGTCGTGCGGGCCGAAATCGGCTCGACCGCGCGCGACGGCAACATAGTCACCGATGCGCGCATCCGCCAAGCGGCACCAACCCTCGAATCCGTCGTCACGCCGAATCCAAATGCGGTGCGCCAACGTGCCGTCGATGGTCAAACCGGCGGCGGTGGTGACCCGCTTCCCGGCATTGATGCCGTCGTCGTACCAGCCCGCGACCGTGTCGGTCCGGTGTGGTCCGGCGATATGCCGGCTACCCCAGATGTCTTCGAACCGACGTAGCCCGTTCGACCAGACCCACGTTTGGGGATCGACGCATTTCCCAAGGCCGGTCGCCAAGGAAACGAGCTGCGTGCGAATACCGCGTTTGCGATGTTCGAGTATTTGCTGCTGCGCTTCGATTTGATACGGACGCAGATGCGGGGCCCGCAATGGTGATTCCACTGCAGTTATGTTTGCCGAGCGGCGGAGCGGCCGAGGTTCATCGGCTGCCGTCGCGTCTTGGATTGCCATGACGCCTATACATACGGAGCCGCTTCGTCGCAATACGGCGAAGCGGGTGTGTGCGATATCCGGATCGAGGCATTGCGAGCCTGCAAGAGCCGGTACGCTGCTATTAGACTACGCTCGCGAACAACCCTCGACCGTACACCACATTTACGGTAACGATTCAGCTTTTAGTTCAACTGCAGCCCGGTGCGCTTCAAATAATCGTCCGGAGTGTCGATATCGATAAGGGCGGTACGATCCACCTCGACGATGCGGCGCCGCAAGCTCGGATCGTCGCGAATGCGTTTTATGGTATCACCGTCGGGTAAAGCGGCAATCTTGGCCCGGGCGGCTGGGCCGAATACGACCGGATGAACGGGTACGCCGCTGCAGCAAGGAACCACAACATCGACAGCGTCGTCATAAGCGGCGATAACGGCGCCAATCGTTTGGGCCGTGATGTCGGCCAGATCGCCAAGCATAATTGCAATTGGTTCATTAGGTGTAATTGCGCAATCGGCTAGCGCCAAGGAATGCGCCATACCGCGTTCGGGCATAGCGTTGCGGATGATGCGCAGCGATGTTTGGCCCAGCGTTCGGGCGACGTCATCGCCGGCGACGACGACGAGCGGCCAGGCCGATACCGCCGCCAGGATGCGCCCGATCAGCGGCTGACCGTCAATCGGCAGCAGCAGCTTTTGGCGACCCATCCGCAGCGCCGCTCCGGCGGCCAGCACGACGATCGTCATCGGCAGCGCGGACCGTCGAAGCGCACCATCGTCCGCCACAAGGCAGGTGTCGGCTGAGCCGACGCGTGAGGACAAGCCGCTTGGGCCAAGTCCCGAGCCGGATTCGTCGCGCGTAACCCAGACGAGTCGAGCACATTCAATGAAGTTTAAACTCCTAGGAGACGTTCGATGCCCAAACTCGCGGCAAACCTTACCATGATGTTCAACGAAGTTCCGTTTTTGGATCGCTTCGCGGCAGCGGCCGCGGCCGGTTTCCGCGGCGTTGAGTTTCTCTTTCCCTACGAGCACTCGCCCGAGACGGTCGTATCGCGGCTGCGGAGCGCGCGGCTCTCACAAGCGCTCTTTAATATGCCGCCGGGCGATTGGGCCGCGGGCGAACGCGGTATCGCGGCGCTGCCGGGGCGCGAGGCCGAGTTCGCCGCGGGGATCGAACGCGCGCTCGTCTATGCCGAAGCGCTCAACTGTCCGCTGGTGCACCCGATGGCCGGTTTTGGCGCCGACGGGGATGAGACAGCGACCGCTACCTACATCGCGAACATTCGAGCCGCAGCCGACGCGTTCGCTCCCAGCGGCCGGCGTATCGTGCTCGAACCGATCAATCATCGCGATATGCCGGGGTATTTCTTACACACGACCGGTCAAGCGGTGGCCTTGATCGAGCGCATCGCCCGGCCCAACGTGGCGCTGCAGCTCGACCTCTATCATGCCCAAATCTCCGAAGGCGATCTGGAACACAAGATCCGCTCGCTGGCGGCCCATACGGCGCACGTTCAAATCGCCGGCAACCCGGCTCGCCACGAACCCAATGTTGGCGAGGTAAATTACGCCTATTTGCTCGGCGTACTCGACGAGGTCGGGTACGACGGTTGGATCGGGTGTGAATACCGGCCGGCCGGCGCGACCGTCGCCGGACTGGACTGGGCCAAGCCCTATTTCGGCTGAGCCGACACGTCGAGCCGGTTCCCGTGCGCACGTGCAAGTGCAACATGTCGGTTGCGAGCAACGTTATTGCAACGGTGAACACCGTCGCGCAGACCGCGAAACGCGGGTCTGCTTGCTACAAACTACCGGAGGCATTTGAACTCATGCGCACTCTCTTCGCTGCAATCGCAGCCGCTTTCATCGGTCTTGCTCCACTAACGGCACAGGCCCAAGTCGGCCCGGGCACCATTCTCGTGGGGAGCATGGATCAATCCATCGATTCCAAAAGCGCCCAAGTCGGCCAGCGCTTCACCATGAGCGCCGTTCACTCGCAGGACAACAATATCAGTGGCGCCACGATTTACGGTCACGTGTCCGACGTGCAGCGCGCCAGCCAAGGCCGGGCCGGAAAAATCGAATTGGCCTTCGATAAGCTCCATACGCGTTCGGGCGCTTCGTACGCCTTAATGGGCCGGGCTCAGGACGTGCAGACGAATACGAAAAATAATACCGTCAAAGAAGTCGGCGGCGCGGTCGTCGGCATGCTCGTCGGAAATCTGATCGGCAAAAAGCTCGGCACGAATTTAGGCGGCGCCCTCGGCGCCGGCGGCGGTTATCTGTTTGCCAAAAATAGCAAAGAAAATGTGACCGTCCCGCAAAACGCGGTCGTGTCGGTGCAAGTTACCTCGGCCCGGCGTCAGGCTACACACGGCTAGAATCGAAGACGCCGAACCGCTCGATATCCGGCGCCGGTGAGGCCCGGGATCGTCCGGTTCGGGGCTGCCCTCGCAGGCACGGAGCGCTGCCGGGGTTCATCGCGGCGGCGGCTGCCGGCGTCTAACGAGTGCGCGGTCGGCGCCGCACAGGGAACGGCGCCGAGTGCGTTTGAAACGTACGCGCAGCAGCGTAATGACGAAGGAGCGTAGTGCATGGTGCGTGCGGCGACACTCGAGCCCGGCCCAATTCAGCCTGCCGCGACATTGCGGTTTATCAGCGACGATCGCATGGCATGGAGCCTGAGCCCTTGAGCGTGCTGCAGACGCATACCGGGGCGCGCCGCATCACTGAGGCCAAGAGCCGGGCAGCGGCAACCGTCACCGAACGCTTGCCCGACGCTGATCCGATCGTCGATTCGACCTTCGGCGCCGTGTGTGCCGGTGTGTTGCTGTCGGCGTTGATCATGTCGGCGCTCTTGGCGATGGGTAGCCAGCGGCCCGTTCCCGCCTATGCGATCTTCGGCAGCGGATTATTTGGAGCCGTCTTTGGTTCGTTTCTCGTGGCGGCGCTGCGGCTCGCCATTACCGATTCACGTCGCCATAAAGACGGCGACCACTAGCTGACGGCACGCTACCACGTTACGCAAAACGCGCCGCTGGTCTCGACCGGCGGCGCGTTTTATCTTTTATCTAACGGTGAACTTACTGCGCGTGACTCGTCCGTTTGAAACCGGGCTTGCCGGATCCGGGATGACGCGCGGTATCGTGAGCCGGCCGGCCGGCGCGCGGATGGACCGGACCGCGGCTGCGGGTCCGTTCCGGCGGATCCGGGGGAGCGGTCGGAGCCGGTAGCTCAGGCGTTTTGGCCCGATCCATGCGCTTGCCGAGTTTGCGTTCGATTTGGGCAAAATAGCCCTCTTCTTCGCGTGAGACGAAGGTGATCGCGTCGCCGGTCGCCTGAGCGCGCGCCGTGCGGCCGATCCGGTGAATATAGTCTTCGGGTACCATCGGGACGTCGTAATTCACGACATGTCCCAACTCGATGATGTCGATTCCGCGGGCCGCGATGTCGGTCGCGACCAAGATGCGATATTTACCGCGCTTGAAATCGGCGAGCGCGCGGGTGCGCTGGGCTTGCGAGCGGTCACCGTGAATGCGCTCGGCCGACACGTTATTCCGTTCGAGCAGCGCGGCTAGGCGATTCGCCCGCGCTTTGGTGCGCGTGAACGCGATCGCACTGTAGATCGCATTGTCTTTGAGCAGCTCGAGCAGCAAATCGCTCTTACTGACTTGACTTACGGTATACACGGTTTGGGTGATACCTTCGGCCGGGGCGCTCGTGCGCTGTAATTC
>CBDCBO010000005.1:0-1355566 GCA_965214335.1 Candidatus Velthaea sp.
CATAGCGGTCGCGAAAAGCAGACCACGCACCGGCCTCGATCGCTGCTCGCGCTTCGGCCATCAACGCATCGAGAACGAAGATGTTGTGAAACGACAGCAGCCGCATGCCGAGCAATTCATGCGCCCGGAACAAGTGCGCGATGTACGCGCGCGAGAACGTCGCGCACACTTCACACGCACAGTCGGGGTCGATCGGCCGCAGGTCGCGCACGAACGTCGCGTTGTGCAGATTGAGTTCGCCGGCGCGCGTCAGCGCTCGGCCGTGACGTCCCGAACGGGTCGGATACACGCAGTCGAACATATCGATGCCGCAATCGATGCCTTCGATCAAATCCGCAACCGTACCAACGCCCATGAGATAGCGGGGTTTCGTTGCCGGCAGTAGCGCGGCCGTGAACCGGGCGACGCGCACCATTTCAGCCCGCGTTTCGCCCACCGACAAACCGCCGATCGCGTAGCCGCTGACATCGAGTGCGACGAGTTCGGCCGCGCTTTGGGCGCGCGCCACTTCGTCGAGTCCGCCCTGCACGATCGCAAAGAGCGCCGTGCCACCGCGGCGCCACGCCTGTGCCGCCCGCTGGGCCCATAAGCTCGTGCGCCGTACCGATGCGGTGACCGCCTCGGACGAAGCCGGTAATTTAATACATTCATCGAGCATCATCGCGATGTCGACGCCCAGATCTTCTTGAAACGCGACGACGTTTTCGGGCGTGAAACGGTGCGCGCTGCCGTCGATGTGCGAGCGAAACGTGACGCCGTCGTCGTCGAGCCGGCGGCGCGATTCAAGACTGAAGACTTGAAAGCCGCCCGAATCGGTAAGGATCGGCCGGTCCCAGGCCATGAAGCGGTGCAGCCCGCCGGCCGCGACGATCGTGTCGCGGCCGGGGCGTAACCACAAATGGTACGTGTTGGCCAAGATGATCTGCACGCCGATCTCGCGCAGGTCGCGCGGCGTGAGGCCTTTGACGGTCGCGATCGTTCCGACCGGCATGAAGGTCGGCGTCTGAACGGTTCCGTGGGCCAGTTCCAACGTTCCGCGGCGGGCGTCACCCGACGTGCCGCGCAGCCGGAACAGGCCGGTCACCCGCGCAGAAACGTCAGCGTTGTGCGATATTCCGCCGGCGGCTCGACCTCAAAGGCCAAATACTCTTTGCTCGCCGGGTGCTTGAATTCGAGCTTCCAGGCGTGGAGCGCTTGGCCGGGCAAGGGCAGCCGCGAATCGGGCCGGCCGTAGAGCGGATCGTTGACGATCGGATGACCTAGCGCCGCCATGTGCACCCGAATCTGGTGCGTGCGCCCGGTTTCCAAACGGAACGTCAATTCGGCCGCGCCTCGCATTTGCTCGCGCAACGTATAATGCGTGATCGACGGTTTACCGTCGGCGCGAATGGCATAACGCATCCGGTTACGAGCATCGCGGCCCAGCGCCCCGCGAATCGTGCCGGCCGCTTCGCGCAACGTTCCTTCGACCAAACCGCGGTACTCGCGTTTAATGTAGCGCTTCTGCATCGCGCGGCCGAGCGTTGCTAACGCAGCCTCGGTTTTCGCGACCACCAGCAGGCCTGACGTATCGCGGTCGAGCCGATGAACCAAACCGCCGCGGATGGCTTCGCCCGGCAGATGGCCGAGATGTGCGAGCAGCGCGTTGACGAGCGTGCCGTCGGCGGAGCCGTGCGCCGGATGGGAAACGAGTCCGGCCGGTTTGTTGACCACGAGCAACGTGTCGTCTTCGAAGACGATCGCGAGCGGGATCGCTTGCGGCATGACGGCATACACCGCCGGCGGGTCGATCGCGAAGCGCAGCACGTCGCCGGCCTCCAGTATCCGGCTGGGCTTGGCTACGACGCCGTTAATGTCGACGGCGCCCGCTTTGATCGCACCCGCGACGTAGCTGCGCGACAAGCCGGTCAGCCGCGTCACCAGGACGTCGGTCCGCAACCCGACGTCGGGTTCATCGACGCGCACCTCACTCACGCCGGCGTGTCCTCGCGGCGCAGCGAGGAAATGATGAGCAGAAACACACCGACGGTAATGCACGAATCAGCAACGTTGAAGACGTTGGGCCAAATGGTCTTGAAGTCGATGAAGTCGACCACGAATTGTTGTTGCAGGCGGTCGACGATATTTCCAGCGGCGCCGCCGACGATCGCGCCGAACGCGATGCGCACGAGCGTCGAACGCCGCGCGGCGTCACGGAAGGCGAACGCGAACAGTGCCAGTACGGCCAGCGCCAGACCGACGAGCAGCACCGGCGAACTGCCAAACAATCCAAATGCGCCATGCGTATTTTGCACGTAGGTCCACCACAGCAGGTGCGGAACCACGATCCGGCTTTCGCCCGGCATGAACCACGCCAGGATAAGGTGTTTGGTGTACCGATCGAGCGCGAAGACGACGATCGCGACGAGCCAAAGAATCACAAGCCCGACTTGATGTTGACGTACTGGTAAAAGAAGCCGGCGATGCGCACGAACGAGCCGGTCACCAGCACTAAGCCGGTCGCGACCAGAAAGGCGCCGGCGCCGATTTCAATCGCGCCGAGATAGCGCTTGATACGGTTGAGGAAACCCAAGGCTTGGGTAATCGCCGCGGCCGTCAGCAAAAACGGAATAGCCAAGCCCATCGAATATATGAAGAGCAAGAAGGTCGCCGCACCGATGCGCTCTTGAGCCGCGAGTAGAATGATGCCCGAGAGAATGGGGCCGATGCACGGCGACCAACCCGCGGCGAAACCGAGCCCAACGAGGAACGAGGCAAACAGCGAGCGGTTCGCGCTGCGTACCTGAAGCCGTTTATCCATCGCCAGAAACGGTATCTTAAAGAGCCCCACCATGTTGAGCCCGAGCACAATGATGACCACGCCGCCGATCCGCGCGATCCACTCCTTATAGTCGTTGAAGACCGAGCCGACGGCGCTCGCGGACAACCCGATGAGCATGAAGACCACGGTGAAGCCGGCGATGAATGCCAGCGCGTGCAGCAGGACGCGCGTGCGCCCGGCGGCGTTGCGATCGGCCTTGAGCTCTTCGAGGCTCGAGCCGGTCAGGAACGATAAGTACGCTGGGATCAGCGGCAGGACGCAGGGTGAGACGAAAGACAGAAGCCCGGCCAAGAAGGCGGTAGCGATGTTGAGCTGGGGGTGCACGGCTTTCTCCAAGTACGCCGCCAAGGCCGCGCCGCCTCGTCGCGGCCTTATCTCCGGGCCTTGGCGAGCGGGTTGTATGTAGCGCGAAGGCGAGAAGTGCCGCGAGGGCCGCGGTTAAGGGAGTTCGATGCGATGCGGACGCGCCGATGGCCGGACCAAGTGCGAGCAACAAAGGAGCGTGGCGAACCCTCGTGGACGCCCGGTGCCGAATCGAGGCCGCCGGGATTGTACCTTGTACCGACGGCGTGTAGGTGCTGAAACGTGCGTTCCTAGCGCGATAATTCCGCTCCGCCCCTGCCAGTACCGATATACAGCTTTGCGATACAAACTCGCCACCGGCGATGAAAGCACGAAGCGTTGACCTTCCATCTTGCAGCTTGAAGGCATTCGAGTCGCAATGGCTCGCACAAGCTGCCCGGCAAACCTGTTGATGCAAAGAGGCTAGCTCCAACTGCCAGGTGGCCACCAGTATTCGAAGCGATCTCCGGTGCTTTCGAGGTGATCAAGGCTCTTGCGTAAGAATGCCTCGAATGATTGGTCAACAATATTTACATACGGACGCAACGGATGATCCAGCCAGTGGGATACACCGATATCGGGCTCGATGAGTTGGTATTCGCCGTTGGTCGAGCGGATCTCGGGGAAGGCAAGAATCGGTCTGTCTAATTGGGCGCTTCTCGCAACTGAGAAGAAGCGCCTTGCCGTATCTTGTGTAACATCCTCAACGGTTCCCACATAAGCTAGATCAAAAATTTCTCGCAAATCTTGAGTATCGGCTCGGATTTCTGCGCAACTGTTGATAACAAGTTCGCCAACTGGGGCTTCGTGCGGCGACGGATTGCTATGATGAAAAAGTTCAACAGTTAATCCATCATGTTGTTCAAGAAAGGCGCGATGACTCGGCGCAAGCGGATAACTCGTGAAAGTTTCGATGTCTCGTAACGCTTTTTCCGAAGCTGGAGGGCGTAGAATAACACGAGTCGCGAGACGCCTTAAGATTCGGCTGGCGACGACGTTCTCCAACGTCGTTTTTAGCGAAAAACGGGTCACACTACACTTTCACCTAGACTAGTCACGGAGTAAAGTTTCGCGGGTCCCACCACGTCGTGAATTTTCGATGTTCGGTTTTTGCAAGCCAGACCCCGTTGCGCGCCGTGTTACTCCCATCCCAAACACTTGGTTTTATGTGGTGCGCCTCGAACGCCTCGCCAGGCTGATTCGGTTTTGCAAAGCCTTGCCTGATGAGATCGTTTCCGAGAAGTTCAGCCGCGTTTGACTTGTAGTAGCCAGTTCCCGGTTCCGTTTTCTGGAAATTTTCATCAATCGCGACAAACGGCACTCGGGCAAAAAAAGGGTTTGTCCCCATGCGGGATCGGCCGGAACCGTCGGATACGGCACTGACCGATTATTGAGCGGGAAACGTCGAACGTTCCCAAAACTGCCCGTAAATTGGTTGGTCTGTCCATCGGCCGTAATCGAGTACACGATGGAGAGTGGTTCGTTATATTCAGCGTGACCGCTCGCCAAAGGTACGCGCTTCGTATCGCCGCAACTGATCCTCGGTGAAGACTTTGGAGTAATACTCTCTCATTGTCGTAGCGTTTGGATTTGGCGAGAAGTTGAGATACGTTTTCCATGACATGGGTTGGCGTGGCTCGATGTCGATTCTGAGGTCAGCGTGAACTTCAGCGGAGCCAGCGTCATAGGCCATGCGCACCAGCTCGCGCTCGTTGTGGTAAAGTCGCATGCGTCGGCTATCAGAAAATCGACGCGGTTCGATACGCCGAGCTGCAGCGCCAGGTCGCGCGCGTGACTGATCAGGGCGGCCGAAATAGCTGAGAAGATCACGCGCGCGTCCGGCTTAAGGCGTTCTAGCGCGCCGAAAGCGATTAATCCGTCGCCGGCGCCGACGTCGAGCATAACAGACGCCTCGTTGAGGCCAGCATTATCGAGCACTCTGTCGCGGACGGCATAAAGCGTCTTGAAGCTCGTCGTCATCCATTCACGATCGCCGACGAAGCGCTTCTCGAGCAGCCACGACGACCAACGATCCGAAAGCCCATCCACGGACTGTACTTTGCCTAATCACCACGTTGACTCCCCGAGGCGGGCGGTCCCGCGAGGATACGGCGAGCCGACCAGAAGAGCGTTCTAGACGGCCGGGGCGTCGGCCGCTTACTATTGCTGGGTGAGATTACTGGTGCGTGCCATTACGGTCGGCATTCTCCTCGCTGTGGTCATGGACTCGCCGCGCGCCGCCGCAACAGCGGAAGCTGCCCCTAACGTCATAGCAGCTCTTCGAGCTGCGAGTGGGTGCGTTGCCTGGGGACGCCTCGGGACGCTCGAAATAGCCGGTACGCACGTCGGTGGCGGCTTGAACGGACCGTTCCAAGACACGATCGATACCCGCAAAGGGCGCTACTTAGAGACCTGGAGGAGTGGCGGCTTCACGCTAGGCGACGGTTTCGATGGCATGCGCTCATGGGAGCGCGACTTCTCTGGTACGATCCACATTAAGGACGCGCCGAGCGCTCTGGCAAAGGCCAAGACCGAAGCGTGGCTGCGCGCGCACGGCTGGTGCAATCCGCGTAGCGCCCGCTACACCTACGTTGAAACCGGGCCTTCGGCCGACGGCGGCAAGCTCGACGTCGTCGCAGCGCGACCGGTTGGCGGAGCGACGGTGAATCTATACCTTAATCGCCGTTCTCATTTGATCGACCGCACGAGTTTGCGATACGACGAGTATACCGAGATCACGCAGTATGCGGATTGGCGCACCGTTACCTCCGCTGCCGTCCCGTTTAAGATCGACAGCATAGACCCAGAAGACCAAGAAACCTCGACGAAGACGGTCTCAAACGTTACGCCGGTCTCCGGCGTTGCTACAGTTTTCGCGCCCCCGAAAACCGCTTTTGACGTAACGCTTCCGGCCAACGCGACGGCCGTTACGGTGCCGTACGTCTTTGACGGCATCAAGCCGATCGTCAACGTGACGATAAACGGCAAAGGCCCTTTCCCTCTAGTAATCGATACCGGCGGACATTTCATTTTGACCGCGCAAACTGCCGAGCGACTCGGGCTCACCGGACTCGGTCGCGCGAGCAGCGCGAACGAGCATGCGATTCACCACGTCGGTTTCGTGCACGTCGCGCGCCTCGCGATCGGCGGCGCGGTGCTCCACAATGCCGTAGCAGAGATCAATCCGTACGCATATGCGAAGCTCGAGCGCGGACCGCGGCCGCCTAAAGCCGGCTGGATCGGTCTCGAGCTCTTCGAACGTTTTGCCGTGACCTTCGATCCGTCGAACCGACTGCTCACATTACGCCCGCTTACGAAGCCGCGGCCTACGCCGGCCGGTACGAAGCTGCCGCTCGTTTTTGATGAAGATTCGCCCTTAACGACTTGCAGTATCGACCGATTGCCCGGCATTTGCATGCTCGACACGGGCAACGCCGGCGAGACGATCGTCGCGAATGAGTGGGCGCAACGAAAGGGACTGAACATGCGACTCTCCGGCGGCATCGATGTCGGCGGAGAACACATCTCGCGGGCGAGGATCTCCTTCGGGCCGTTCGTGAGACGCGGGGCACTCGTCAAATACGCGTCAGGCGCAGATGCCGAGCTCTTCAACGTTGAGGCGGCAGTCATCAGCGAAGCGTTGATCGATGGATTCGTTACGACATTCGATTATGCACGCCGCGGGATGTGGCTGCAGCCGGCTCGGCGGTACACACCGGCGCCCTTTACGCGTTCCGGCGTTGTCGTTGTCAAACGCGCGGACGGCGCCTTTGCGGTTCGTTACATCCTCCGACATTCGCCCGCGTATTCGGCCGACATTCAAAGCGGCGACTTGATCTTGAGCATCGACGGCAAGCCGTCCGCGCAGTTCTCTACATGGGATTTCAGCAGCGTAAACGCTTCACGGCGCGCAAACATCACTTACGGGATCCGGCGTGGCAACGAGCATCTCTGCGTGACGATTGCCCTGCGAGATCTTCTACCGCCGAGCGACGAGGACACAGAGTTTTAGGCACGGTACATGTGCCGCGTGCCTTCGACTGAAAGGATGCCCTGCGGTTGTCCGTCGCAGAAATATACGGTGCGCATTGCGGGCGGTTACGCAGTGCGCCGCTGCACCTACATGCCCGATTGTACGATGGGCGCACACGCGCATTTCGAAACCAGGATCGTCCTCACCGTGCGCGGCCAACTCGAATCCGTCTACGGTAGCCTGCGGTTTCCGCTTGCTGCAGAACGCGCGATCGTCCGCCCAGCGCACGTCGAACATCGCGATGTGTATGCTGGCGAAACGGTGTGCTTAGGTATTCTGTTACCCGCTGCCGAGCGGCGGCCAACGACCGCGTTTACGTTCTTTGATGATGAGTTGCCGGGCGTTGCCAGGCGACTTTATCACGAGCTTGACGCGACAGATTCCGCATCCGATCTCGCTCTTGAGAACTTGTGTGCGCATATTGAAGCCCATATCGCCTCGGGCCACGACAAGGAGAGGCCGGCGCCGAAGTGGGTGCGGCACGTACGCGAGCAAATTGAAGACGAGTACGGTAATCCGCCAACGCTAAAAGCGCTAGCCATGGCAGTTGATCGAAACGTCACGCATGTCGCAACCGTTTTTCGGGCAACGTACGGCAAGTCAATCGGCGATTACTTGCGGGACGTCCGGGTCTGGAAAACGCGCAAGCTCGTCGAGGATGCTTCTATCCCGCTTGCGGAGGTCGCGCAGCGCGGCGGATTCGCCGATCAAAGTCATTTTGCGCGCATTTTTAGGCGCCGGTTCGCGATGACGCCGGGCGAGTATCGCCGTCGAACGGCGCGCGTAATGGCGATCATGCCAGCCGCGGTTAGCACGGCCAAGGAAGGGACGACATAAACTCTTTTCGCAGCGCCGAGCGAACCGCGAGACCTTCACTAATTCTATTGCCGTTAGGCCGACCTATCGGCAAAGAACCTCAAGTCGGTTTCCCGACGGATCCTCGAAAAACGCGGCGTAATACCGCTCAGCGATCTCCGGGCACCATTGAGGCTCTTCAAAGGCTCGCGCGGCGGCCTCACGCGCGATTGCGGCAATCCGATCAACATCTTCTGGAGTGCCCGCATGAAACGCCAGTCGCCCGTGATTTGCGATGTGCTCGGCCGACTCAATTATGGTGACCGCCTCTTGAACGCGGCGTTCGGCAGATCGATAGTACACAATGTCTCCATTGGCTTGCCCTTGGCGCCTAAATCCGAACGCTTTTAAAAACGCATCGTAGAATGGCCGCGCGGAAGCGACCTCGGCAACTCGCAAATCCACGTGGTCGAAAACCATACACCGTCACCCTCTTCCGGAATGATGTCATTTTTAGCACCGATCGGGCCCTATGCGCCACGCATGTGGCACACACCCGTGACACGCTTCCAAAATGCCGTTTGGACTTGTCCCGCTTTGGTGGAGTAGTGACTTACGATAGACTTGCTCGGTAGCGGTTCTCGAATGCTACCGGACTGAGGTAGCCAAGAGTCGAGTGCAGTCGTTGCTGATTATACCAAGTCTCGGCGTATTCGTACACCGCCGCACGCGCCGACTCGCGCGTAGTCCAATCGTGCCGGTGAATAAGCTCGGTCTTGATCGTCGCGTTGAAACTTTCGACCACCGAGTTGTCCCAGCGCTTTGCTTTGCGGCTCATGCTGCAAACGACGCCATGTTGACGGAGGAGGCTTTGTTAGGCAGCGCTCGCGTACTGGCTGCCGCGATCACTATGCGCGATCATTCCGCAGGGCGCATCGCGCCGCGCAAGCGCCATTGTAAAGGCATCCGTCACGAGTTTCGCCGTCATCTCGTGGCACATCGACCAGCCGACGCCACGACGCGAGAAAAGGTCGAGCACGACGGCCAGATAGAGCCAGCCTTCACGCGTCCAGATGTATGTGATGTCGCCGGCCCAGGAGCGATCCGGTCGGCCGATCTTGGCAACGTCAAATTGCCGGTCGAGCAGATTCTCGGCCACCGGCAGATGGTGCCGCGAGTTCGTGGTCGCTTTGTAGCGCCGCCGCGTACCGACCACTATGCCACCTTGCTTCATAAGGCGCCGTACGCGTTTGGAACTGACGCGAACGCCGTCGTTGCGAAGCGCGGCTCGTAAGCGAGGGCGCCCGTACGTCTTGCGGCTCGTGGCATGGTGCTGGTGCATCTGGGCGAGGATTTCGGCGTCACGTTGAGCACGTAACGCGCGTGGGCGCTCGCGGAAGCGATAGTAGCCGGAGACAGAAACGCCAAGTACCCGACACATCATACGTACATCGAACTCAGCCTCGTGAGCCCGAACGCAGCGGAACCTTACTTGCTTTCCTTCGCGAAGTACGCCGCCGTTTCTTTTAGGAAGTCACGCTCGTCGCGTAACGCGCTTGAGGTCGCGACGTAGGCGGGCAAGCTCCTCGTCCGCTGATCGGAGAACGCCGTTTCCGCGAAAGGCTTCCTCCTGACTCAACGCGATCTCGCGCTTCCAACGATACAGCGCGTCGCCCATGCTGGCAAGCCGAACGGCTTCGATCTTATACTCCCGCGTATGCTGCTGTCGCTTCGTGGCCATGTGAACGCACCTGAGCCGGCCTTCGCCAAGCTAAACTGAGGGTCCACCAAAGCGGGTCAGGTACAGGTACCTGGCTGTGCAACGCTTGCCGCGGCGATGGTATCCGGCGGTTCAATTGAGGTTGCGGCGCCTACGGTATTCGGTGGCGCAACGCTTGCAGCGGCGAGTGGCGTCGGGAGTACCGATGCTTCTTGATGCGTTCCGGAACAGGCGGCGCGCACCGCTCCGATGATCAGCGATAGGAAAACTACACGAACGTTTGGGTAAAACGTCGTCGGTTCTCTCTGTGTGCGTTCACGAACGCCGGCGAAGAACCGATTCAGCATATCCGCTCACATTCCAAGGTGAAGATCCTTTAGATTGTGGTCGGCAGCTTAGCTGAATAATATGAACGCGTACGTCCTTGAGAGGCCGGCTTCGATACGTGGGTTGAGGGATGCGTATCAGCTGGTCATTTTGATGCCGAAACGCGGCCCCGCCCCGCAATTAATTCCATGCCGCAAAAGGACCAGCTCGAAATGAAAGGCCGATTTCGGCGACAAACTGCTTGCCGCGCACGCCAGCGGCCCGGTTCGCGTTACCGAAATGACTTCGGGTCGGATGTCGATGACTGGGTTGACCCCGCGCGCAGTTCGCCGGTTAACGGAACGACGGCTTTGTTAAGCCGATTCGCTGACACTCGCTGCTCTGCGTGTGGCCTTTGGGAAAAAAGCTTGGACACCGGTACGGCGCGACATGTGCTGCCAAAGCTGTTGCCACGCTAATAGTCAGGTGATAACGCTGGCAAAATGGCCGCTCGTCCGATCGATCTCATCAAGACCGCTATCGACTCGCGCGAAACGCTCGTCGAGATAGACGTTGCGTGAACCGAGGGTTGGCGGCAGCGGAGTCGCCTCGAATGAGGGTCGACAACTACTGCGTATAGCGGTCGCGCTCCGGGGTTGAAGCTCGCGCTTTTGCGTCGACCCGGGATGACGGTCGTGCGACTCGGGATGACAGTCGCGCTTTCAAGTCACGACCTGGAATGCGGATCGCCAACGGACCTGAGTGAAGTTCCGGAGCGCGGAGGTTCGAGTCCGGACGGCGTAAGCAAGCGAAGTGACCCATTGGTTTACGTATCCCAATATCGATCCGATTGCGTTTCGCCTGGGTCCGGTTGCCGTCCATTGGTACGGCTTATCGTACTTATTCGGCTTTATCTGTGTGTTTTTGTGGATGAATCGGCCCGCCGGGCGGCGCCGGCTCGGCCTCACCACCGACGAGATACAAGACTTCCTCGTCTACGCGCTCGTCGGCGTCCTCATCGGCGGCCGCATCGGCTTCGTCATCGCCGACATCATCACGCAACATAATCTGGCGCAGTATTTGGCCAATCCGGTGAACTTCATCGCGGTGTGGCAAGGCGGAATGGCCTTTCACGGCGCGCTCATCGGGGTTGCGCTCGCGATCGTGTTGTACTTGCGCAAACACCGTGGCCTCGATTTCAACGTGATCGCCGACGAAGTCGTCGTGTTGCTGCCGGTCGGCATCGCGCTGACGCGGGTCGTGAACTTCATCAACGACGAGCTGCAAGGGAAAATCTGCAATCCCGACCAGCCGTATTGCATCGCCTTTCCGAATTATGCCGGCTACCGGTACCCCTCGCAGCTCTTCGAGGGCGTACTCGATATCTTGGTGTTGCCGATCGTGCTGCTCGTGTATCGCCGCCGCCCCGCCGACGGCGTCGTCGCCTGGACGTGGTTCACCCTCTACGGCGTAACCCGGTCGATCGCCGAGATCTGGCGTGAACCGGGCTTTACGGTCATCGGTCTTTCGGGTGGCCAATTGGCCGCCATTCCACAGATTTTCATCGGCCTGGGATTATTAATCTGGTCGATCCGCCGCGGGAGGCATACCGGAGCGCGGTGAAGTGTGCGGGCCATGGACATTACCGCGTCCGTGGCGAAAATGCGTGACCTGGTCGATACCGCGACGGCCGCCGCGCACCGAGCTCCGGGTTCGGTAACCATCCTCGGCGTCACCAAAACGCAGTCGCGTGAAGCGGTGATGGCCGCCATCGCCGCCGGCTTGACCGACGTCGGGGAAAACTACTTCCAGGAAGCTCGCGACAAGTACGCCGGTCTGCCGGCCGCGCGGACGCACTTCATCGGTCACGTGCAAACGAATAAAGCCAAAGCCATCGCCGCGCTCTTCGACGTCGTGCAAAGCGTCGATCGCCTCGAATCCGGACGTGCGCTCGCCCGCGCCGCGCAAGCATCCGGCAAAGCGTTGCGCGCGCTCGTTCAGATCAACATCTCGCCGGCGGAGCGCTTCGGCGTTGCGCCGGCCGAGGCGCCGGCCTCTGGCGCGCCGGTTGCGCGATGAAGGGCCTTACCATCGACGGCGTGATGGCGATCGGCCCGCTCGACGGCAACGTCGACGACGCCTTTGCTTTAGCGGCCGCGACGTTTGCCGAAGTCGGCGGGACGACACTCTCGCTTGGAATGTCCAGTGATTGGGAGCGCGCGATCGCGCATGGATCCACGATGATCCGGATCGGCTCCGCGCTTTTTGGTCCGCGCCCCGCGCGGGAAGGTGCACTCGCATGAGCATGTTAGGCAAAATCGGTTCATGGTTCAAAATTCCCGACGAGGAAGACGAGGAGTTCTACGACTCCGAGCCGTCAGCGTCGGGCAAGCGCAACGTGGTTCCGATCGGTGAAGGCGTTCGCCGGTCGAGTGGCTCCGTCGCCGTCTTCGCGCCGCACACGTTTTCCGACGTTACCGAAGTTGCCGACGCGTTACGGTCGCGCCAAGTCTGCATCGTCAATCTACAGGGTGCCGATCGCACGTTGTTGCAGCGGGTCGTCGATTTTACATCGGGCGTCGCCTACACCATCGATGGCCGGATTCAAAAACTCGCCGACGCGATGTACCTGATCGTTCCGTCGGGCGTAAATGTCAGCTCCGACGGACTCAAAGAACAAGTCGACGCCGACGGGTTGGTGAATCTCGCGCCGAAGCCGCACCAGAATGGGAGCCGCTTTTCATGAGCCGGATCACCGTGGTCGATATCCAGCACAAGACGTTCAAGAAGCAATTACAAGGCTACGATCGCGGCGAGGTCGACGGCTTCCTCGACGAACTCATCGAGACGATCGAAGACGAAGCCACCGCGCGGGCCGCGCTCGAAGCCGAAATCGCCGATCTGCGCGAACGGATTAGCCACTTCAAGGCGATGGAAGAGTCGCTGCAGCACACGCTGGTGCTGGCCCAGCGCACGGCCGACGAAGTGAAGGCCGCCGCGCACAAGGAAGCCGACCTGATCCGCCAAGAAGCGCGAATGATCGCCGAGCGCGAGATTGCCGACCTTGGCGATCGCATTTCCGATTCGCGGCGCGAATATCAGCGCGCGCTCGACACCGCCGCTCAGGCGAAAAGCGAATTGCGATCCCTGCTCATGTCGCATCTTTCGCTCATCGACCGGGCTCCGGCACCGCATGAACGCCGTCAGGCGCTCGAAGCGGCGGCCTTTAGTGCGCGCGAAGATCGTATTGCGCCTGACGAGCGCTCGACGATCGCATTGGAAGATCGTCCGACCATCACGTCAGACATCGAACCCGAGCACGATCCGATTCCGGAATTCGCGCAGCCGGTCTTAATCCGTAACGGTGTGACCCACACCCTGGTCAAGTAGCGGCGCCAGCGCTTCGGCTGCGTTCGTGGCGTCCGTAACGATGGCGCAGTGCGTTGTGCCGTCATTGCGCGCAAGCACGGTCATCGTGCCGCGCTTCGGACAAACGTCAAGACAGCCGCAAGCCACGATGCGCAGCTCGCGTTTACGGCCCGTCTCTTTGAGTGTCCGCTTGAGCTGACGGCGGAGGTCTTTGCCGGCTCGGCATTTCGTACACACGAATAGCGTCGCGGCGGCTTTGAAACGGGCTGCGGTGAGCAACGGCCGGGCCGACCGAGGCAGTGACATCATCCGATGTTGCCCTTGCCGGACGCCGGATCATGCATGCCGCGCCGCATGCCTCAAGTGTTTGGCGTTCTCTGCCTCACTGCGTCGGCAACGACTGCCGTTGCTCGGCTTCCGTTCGCGCCAAAGCCCTGCGCCCCGCCGGAGCCGGCATCGCATCCGACCTTGTGGGCGTGCGATTTCTTGTCCGACCGCTCGTTTCAAGCAGGCTTGACGGGAATTCATAGGCTTGACAAAGCTTATAGATTGTGTACGATATAAATGTACTCAATGTATTGGAGGGTGGAATGGCTAGTGTGTATACGACGACGGTGACCTCGACCGGAGGCCGTGATGGCGGCGTGCGGTCGGCGGATGGGGTTTTGGACCTGCAGCTCGCAGTTCCCAAGGAAATGGGCGGACCGGGCGGCGCAAAATCGAATCCCGAGCAGTTATTTGCAGCCGGTTATGCGGCTTGTTTCCACAGCGCGCTTAAGTTGATCGCGGGTCAGCAAAAGCTCTCGATTCACAACTCGACGGTCACCGCGACGGTCGGAATCGGGCCGAACGACGCGGGCGGCTTCGCCTTGGAAGTCGATCTTGCTGTCGCGCTGCCGAGCGTTGATGCAAGCAAGGCCCAGGAACTGGTCCGCGCCGCACACACGGTTTGCCCGTATTCCAATGCAACGCGTAACAACATCCCGGTTCGCCTTGCCGTCACGACCGACGCAGCCCAACCCGTCGCCGTCGCTTAATCTCGCCGTTCCGCGCCTAGGCGGCGCGGAACTAAACGAAGCGGCACGCCTAGACGATCAGCTGTGCTTCGCGTTATACGCTGCAAGTAATGCGATCCAACGGACGTACGCCGCGCCGTTGCGCGAGCTTGGGCTCACGTATCTGCAGTATCTTGTTGTGCTCGCGCTGCTCGAGCGCTCAGACCGCACCGTCGGTGACATCGGGCAAAGTTTGTATCTCGACTCCGGGACACTCACTCCGGTGTTGCGGCGACTCGAGCGGCAAGGGTTCATCGAACGCCGGCGATCCAAGCGCGACGAACGCGAAGTCCGAGTTTCGTTAACCGATGCCGGGGCCGAACTCCAACCTCGTTTGGTCGCGGTGCGTAACGACGTCGCGTGCCGCTCCGCCTTGACCGCCGAGGCGGTGACACGCTTGCGCGACGAACTGCAAACGCTGCGCACGCAACTCGTCGCGCCGGTTTAGCGGATCGGCGATCGCCTTCCGCTTCGCGGCCAACAGTCGACTTCGTTGCGTGTCGGCTTGCGATATATGTGCGAGTGGGCGTTTCACTTGCGAGCGTAAAAAATGTTGCGCTCATATTTTCTGATTGACAATGGCACGCCGGCCGTTAAGCTCATGGCTGGTATCGCTCACACGACCTTGTCGAGATCGTAGCGGCCGTACGGGTTGATGTGCTCCCAGACCAGCGGCGTGATCGCGCGGAAATCCGTCGGCGTCATCCGGGTCTGCCACTCCGGCTTGCTTAGGATGCGTTGCATCATGAGCGTGTTGATGTAGACCATGCAGTTCTGAAGCAGATGCAGGCAAAGCATGCTCGTCTCGTGATCCTCGTGCCGGTTGCTGGCCAGCTCTCCGCGCTTGGCGAAAAAGACGAAGTCGTTGGCGCCGTTCCATTGCTCGACGACGTTGAGGCTTTCGTGAATCTCCCGGCGTAGCGTCTCGGAATTCAAGTAGCGGCAGAGAAAGATCGTCTTGACGGCTCGTCCGAGTTCGGCTAAAGCCTTGTAGGTCGGGTGCTGGATGTTGTTGCGTGTAAAGCGTCGCAAGATGGCCTCGGTCTGGGCGGTTCCCAGGCGAAGCGCGGTTGCGTACTTGATCATCTGGTCATACTGCTGCCGGCTGAGGTCCCACTTGATGGATCGCGTGAGGACGTGTTCGAGGTTCTTGTACGACGCGGCGGCACCGTCGTTGGGCAGGTAGAGCTTTTGGGAGTGAATGGCCTTGAGTCGCGGGAGAAGTTGAAAACCCAAAAGCCGACAGAATGCAAAAGCGACCTCGCTTTGCCCGTGACTGTCAACGTATTGGCGGTCGACGCTCATCTCGGTTACATGATGCAGAATGCCTTCGATCATCGAGGCGACTTCGGATGAGGACGGGGCCTTGAGTTGCGAATGTATGCAGAGCGACTTGCGCTCGACGTGCCAGTAGATCATGATCCCTGGGCCGCCGTAGCGCATGTCCCACTGGGTAGTGAGGTTCTGATCCCAGGCGCCGAAGTGCTTGGAATCGGATGCACAAGCCGTCGTCCCATCGCCCTAGATCGCCGGATTGCGCGCGTGCAACGTGCCGTTGGCGACGATGGCGATAGCCTTGCGGAGGTTCTCGACGGTGATGTACCGTCGGCGAACATAGGCGAGGTCAACGGTACGTCGCACCGTGCTGAGCGGCGTTCATCCGCTGAAGACCGGTGGTTGGTGCCGATGCCGTGCAAACACAGCAGCAATCGCGGCCGAAGCACGGCGCGTTCAAGGTTCTCATACGACGTCACGCTGCGCAGCGCATCGCTGAAGTTGAGCCGCAGATCGGTCTCCTTGAGGATGTCCAGCAGGCTGGTCATCGGCCAGGTCAATGCAAGCTCGGCTTTGAGCGATGTGACGTTGGATGATTCGGGTTGCGCATCGAGCGGAGTCAGATGAATCCAGCCGCCGGCCTTCCCGCTGATCGTCACCATCGAGTTGCGCGGCAGGCTGTCGTTGAGTGCTTGGAGCCCGGAGCGCATCTCATTTTGAAGCTCAGCGATGAGAACTTCGGGATCGCGCGGCAGCTTGAGTTCCGTGTAATAGTCGTCGCGCCGTTGTTCGAAATGGGCCGGCACGTCCTCATCGGGGTTGCGATACCGATCGGCGCCGGAAACCCAAATCTCTTTGCAGCGGACTTGGTCGCGCAGCGCCGTGAGCGTGGCGACCTCATACGTGATTCGGTTGATGCGCGGACGCCCGTCTGCCTCGCCGTCAATAACCGTCTCGCGCCAGAGCGGCGGTAGAAAGCCGAGCGGGATGTCCTGCTCGGCTGGAAAGTAACGCAGCTTCGTTTGGCTGTACTGTCGAATGAGATCGATCGCCTCGATGACAGGGCGATGCATTTCGTTGTTGGAGCGGAAATCCAGCGCAGCCAGCAGTTTGGGAATCATTTGCCGGTAATGCGATTTGTACGAGTTGCGGATGAAGGCGCGTCGCGTGTTGTAAAAGGCCGGCCCCGTTGCCTTCCACTCTTTGACGAGATCGTTAAGCGTCGCTTCGCCGACGACAGGGAAGACGACATCGCGAACCACGCCGTCAGGCTGCGCCAGCGTCGCATCGGCGAGCCGGAATAACAGATTGGTCTTACCTGTGACGCGCCGGAGGTAATCGAGCAAGGCCTCATCGACGCGCCGTTCGGCTTTGGCGTTAATGCGGTGGACGGTGTCCACGAGGAGGTCGGTTACGTGTCCGTGATTGCGCGTCCGCGTAGATGGACGAATGCGGCAAGCCACGTTAGCCGGGCGGGTTCAGCATGACGGCGTAGTTCCCATGGCGTTTCAACGGCGACCCGTTGTCGAAACGATTCGAGGTCGTGCGCAAGAGCATCTCCGAAGAGTTCCGGCGGCAACTCAACATCGCGGATGATCGCGAGCTTTTCAAGTTCGCCGCGCATGCTGTTCACGCCAATACGGCCGGAATCCGAACGTAAGGCACTGATGATCGTCCGGGGTGGAGACTTCTCGTCGCTGGAAGCAGTTTCGCCGTCCGCCGGCAAGAGTAAAGCATCCAATACGTGCGCGCGCGATCGGGGAGAGACGGCCGAGCGTTCGGGCATGGAAGCGCTCTTCATACATCGAGAGAGCCGATCGGACGATGCGCTCGATACGATCGGGAGCCGGAGGCTCAAGATGACGTTGGCGGCACTCTGCTTCAAGTGTCGCCGCAAGCTGGGCCACGTCACGGTGCTGCGCGACCGCATTATCTCGCAGCCACGCCGACAAGACCTCAGCGTCCTCCATCGATGTCTCGCGGAAGCCGAAGAACGTGCGGATTTCGGCTCGGTGTCGCTTGACGGTACGCGTGAGAGCGAGATCATATGACGCAACATCGCCATCCGACGCGAGCTGATGCACGAGCGCATCGATCATCTCGGGATCGATTTCAGCGTCAGATCGTGGGAAGCGCCCAGCATCGCGAAAAAAAGCGAGCAGAGCAGCGAACGTCAGTTGATTGGCGAGGTTTTTACTTGCTACGAGTGCGCGTTCCGCCGGTGTCAGCGTCCATCGTTCGTGCTCATGTTCGAGTTCAATGTCAACATCGACCACGGGGGTGATTACCGCGCCGAGGACGCTGGCACCCAACGATATAGCGTTGGAATCGAAACGCCCAAGTTTCGCGCCACGTCTTTCGGCGGAACGCCGGTCGCGAGCAACTTCTTGGCAGATTCGATCCGGCTGCCGGTCATTCGCCGCTTCCGACCGCCAACGCGCCCCTGATTCTTGGCCGCGGCAAGGCCGGCGCGTGTCCGCTCAATGATCAGCTCTCGCTCCATCTGTGCCAGGCTTGCCATGACGTGAAAAAAGAAACGCCCGGCCGGCGTGCTCGTGTCGATGCTGTCGGTCAGGCTATTGAAGTGAACGCCGCGCTGGGCGAGCTCGCCTACGAGATGGACAAGGTCTTTGACGCTTCGTCCGAGGCGATCGAGCTTTCCAAACCACAAGGATGTCCCCCGCTCTCGCGAGCTCCAACGTGCGGGTCAGACCCGGCCGTTCTGCGCGCACCGCGCTGATGTGGTCCTCGAAGATTTTCTCGCAACCGGCTTTCTTGAGTGCTTCTCGCTGAAGATCCAGGTTTTGATCCTGGGTCGAAACGCGAGCATAGCCGATCAGCATGACCCAGTTATTCTCGAAACTCGTCTAGAAGCTATGTGATCGAGAAGACACAATCGAGAAAGGTTTTCGAGAAGCCCAAAGTCATATTCCGCCGAGCAGAGCGCCAAGCTCGATAGCCTTGTCAGAAACGACCGTTTCCGAGAACATCAGGATCGCGTTCTGAAGAGCTTCGCTGACTCTACGTTACGGCGCCGCTCTCCAGCGCTCGCGCGCAACGGTCGAGAAGACTTGCCAGGCGCTCGCGGTCCTCTTTCGTCTGACCGAAAAGCATTCGCCGCTCAACTTCAAACGAAAGTCGACGCGCCTCGATGCACGCGTCGCGGCCACGCTTCGTTAGCGAAAACGTTATCCGGCGGGGTCCGGTGCTGGAACGCCGAGTGACGAGGCGGCTTGCGATCATGGTCGCGATGAGCTCGTTCGCGGATTGTGGCGTGATGAAGCAGCGGCGGGCGATCGTAGCGTTCGTCGCCTCTGACGCGGCGATTCCAAGGAGCGCCTCCAAAATCGCGTACTGTGAGACGCTAAGACCCATTGGACGGAACGCCTCATCCATAGCTGCCCGCAGCGCCACCTGCACCCGCTTCACGAGGTAGCCTACTCTCGAAAGCGTCGGATCACCAGCACTTGCCGTTTCATCAGGTTCCTGATACACTGACATCAGGAACCTGATTCGCCAAATGGAGTCGTGATGTCTGCTGCCAGCATTGTCGGACCAATTTTGTCGCGTTCGTCGTCGAGGACGTTGAAGCGACCGCCAAATTTTGGATGGACGTGGTCGGGCTAAAACCAGCCGCGCACAGTCCACCAGGCGCGCAAGTCTTTGAGACCAGTCCGATCCCCTTCGCTATTCGAACTCCGCGTCCGGGAGAGAGCATCGGCGGCGGCGCTGGAGTGGCTCTTTGGTTCTCGGTTAGCGGAGACGTTGACGAGTACCGCGACGCGCTGCTGCATCGCGGAGCAGACGCCGGGGAAGTCGATAACGGTCCGTTTGGCCGCATGTTCAAGCTGCATGCACCGGGAGGTTTCAGCGTTACGGTGCACGCTGCTCAGCCGTGAGATATTGAAAGATATTGCGTCGGCGTCGCTTCGAAAGTCGTCTCCACTACCCTTCGAAAAACTGGATGTTGGGATTACCCAACATCCGTGTCACCCAGCCACCATTGAGGTAGCGCAGCCCGCTCAGCCCCGGCAGTCCGTGTCCCAGGACGTGGTGTATGAGCTGGCCGGTCCGGTAGGGTAAAAAGCGGCCACCGTGGCGCTCGGCGAAGGTTGTTTTTGCACAGACAATCTTCACGAAAGGTACCACGATGGCCAAAGCCAGTATGGCATTAGCGGAGCTCCTTGAAAAGGGGTCCCAAGACGACGTCGTCCGCGAGCTCTTAGGTCACATCGTCCAACGGCTGATGGACTTCGAGATCGAGCAGCGTTGCGGGGCCGAATACGGCGAGCGCAGCGACGAGCGAACGAACAGCCGCAACGGTTACCGCGAACGGCTCTGGGAGACGCGTGCCGGCTCGATCGGATTCCAAAGCTACGACGCGGTGCGTATTTTCCTGGCTTTCTCGAGCCACGGCGAACGGCCGAAAAAGCACTCGTTGCAGTGGTGCAGGAAGCGTATATTCAAGGCGTTTCTACTCGTTCTGTTGACGAGCTTGTTAAAGCGATGGGAATGACAGGCATTTCCAAGAGCCAGGTTTCACGTTTGTGTTCTCGATGAGCGCGTTGGCGCGTTCCTCAATCGGCCCATCGAAGGCGACTGGCCGTATCTCTGGATTGACGCTACGTATGTGAAGGTCCGGCAAGCTGGTCGCATCGTTTCCGTGGCGGTGATAATCGGAGTCAATACTGACGGGGTTCGCGAGATATTAGGCGTTGCGGTCGGACCAAGTGAAGCGGAGCCATTTTGGACGGAGTTTCTGCGCAATTTAACGCGTCGTGGCTTGCGCGGAACAAAGCTCGTTATCTCCGATGCGCATCTTGGACTCAAGGCCGCAATCGGCAAGGTTTTCAAAGCGACGTGGCAGCGCTGTCGAGTGCATTTCATGCGCAACGCGCTTGCGTACGCCGGCAAAGGCCAACGGCAAGATCAACACGGTGTTCGCTCAAGAATCCGTCGCAGCAGCGCAAGAGCAATGGGCGGCGGTGACGGATCAACTACGAGCGAAGTTTCCGAAGCTGTCAGTTTATCTCGACGATGCACGTGACGACGTTCTGGCCTCCAAAAGCCCATCGGACTCAGATCGCATCGACGAATCCGCTTGAGCGCGTCAACGCTGAAATCAAGCGACGAACGGACGTGGTCGGCATCTTTCCCAACGAGGCCGCGATCGTGCGGCTTGTCGGCGCTCTGATGCTTGAGCAAAACGATGAGCAGTTGCAACGGCGTTACATGCAGCTCGAAGGACTCAAGACCGTAAGCGACAATCAGCTGCACCGAATCTCCGCCGTCGTTACGCGCTGACTACCCCTCCCGACCCGTTCTCGTACACCACGTCCTGGGACACGATCCAGTCTTCTTGTTGGTAAGCCGTTAGCTGAAAGCTGCCCATGTGGAGAGCCGGCCTGCCATTTGCGGGCTCCTCGGTCGCCCAAATGGCCCCTCACAGCACGAGTGTGCGTTGTACCCCGACATGCATCGGAGCTAGCGGTCGGTCTGACGGTGTTCTGTTCTGAGAGATCGCGTCGCCGCCGAAGGCTTATCCACCTCGGGCCTGCGATGAGTAAGTCAGATTAATCACGAGGCGCTCGCCTCGTCCCGACCCTTCCATGTACTCCATCAACGACGTTTGGCCCCGGCGAGCGCGCGTCGTCAGGTACACGCAAGTGCATCCGGGGAACAAACGCCTTCGTTGCTGCGCTTTCCGCTCGACAGCGGTGGTGGAGCTTGTATCACGAGACTTGATGATTCGACCGCCGGCGAATATCAAAAGAGACTCATTCGAGGCGGTGTGGCAGTCCGAGTTGTTACCGTTGCTCGTCACTAATCCACATCTCAGCGGAACAACGCTCTTTGAGGAGAACTCCACCCGCCGTCGGCCGCGGGTTCCGCTACTGCATCATCGATCTCGCAGAATCGGTCATGCCGACTTCGCCTTAAGTGTTCCAAGCAAACTCGAAAGTTTTACGAACTCACTTAGACGACGACGGATGAGGCCATCAGCGCGAAGCATGACGAGACCATGCAGTAGCGCCCAGACGAGCAAGGCATCGTCCGTGACGGTCGTTGTGGAGGAAACCGCCGAAACTGCATGGCGTAAGCGATCGAAGGCCACATCGGCGGCCTTCTCAAGAGCGCTTCCCGGTTTGGCTTCGGGAACCAAACGCGAGGCAAACATTAACCGGTAAAGTTCGATATTCGCCTCGCCGAAGGCCACGTAAGCGAGCGCGATCGCAAGTAGGCTATCGTCCGGCGCAAGGTTCGCTTTTACTGCATCATCGAGTGCCGCCACAAAATCGCTGAACCCTGCGGCTGCGACGGCTTCGAGAAGCGCTTCCCTGTCGGTGAAGTGCCGATACGGCGCCGGTTGTGTGACGCCCACAAGACGCGCTAAGGAAGCCAGCGTGACCGTGTCTGCGCCATTGCGCGAAATTTCTTCCCGAGCAACGCGCAGTAAGTCACGACGTAAGTCACCATGATGATATTGTCCGCGCTTTGGCTGTTTGACAGCCTTCTTGATCGACACTATGTAATGATCTATCACTTTACTTGACGGCAAGTCCTGCAATGTGTATGTTATGAGTTATTACATCAAGTCCCTTTTAATCGGCTTTGCCTTCCAGGGCACCGCCTTATCCGGGCTTCGTTGGCAATAACGCCCGCAGCGTGGCGTTTTTCACGCTGCAGTCGATGGAACGATACCTTGCCACAGATGAAAGCCGCCCTCTACGATAGGTATGGAGGGCCGGAAGTGCTGTACGAAGGCGCGGCCTTGGTGCCAAGTCCGAAGCCGGGGGAAGTGCTCGTTCAGGTCCATGCCGCCAGCGTGAACGGCATCGATCTGATCGTTCGCGCCGGAACGCTGAAACTGTTGACCGGTCGAAAATTCCCCCGGCGCACCGGGCTCGACTTCGCCGGTGAAGTAGCGGCACTTGGCGCAGGTGCGTTGCAGTTCAAGGTCGGTGACCACGTGTGGGGAGCCTTGCCTAACGGACAGACGGGGAGCGCTGCCGAGTTCGTCTGCGTCCTACCCGAGCAATTGTCCCTCAGCCCCGAGCGGGCTTGATGATGTCGAGGCGGCGGCGCTTCCCGTCGTGGGCGCGACCGCGATCACCGCATTGCGCGACATCGGGCAACTGAAAACCGACGAGCGGCTCCTGGTTCGTGGCGGAAGCGGCGGCGTGGGCTCTATCGCCGTGCAACTCGGCCGATCTATCGGCGCACGTGTCACCGCATTGGCTGGCGCGTCAAGTCTCGACTTCGTCCGAGAACTCGGCGCCGACACGGTCTTCGACTATGCCACAACGCGGGCGGCAGAACTCGGAACTTTCGATGTCATTCTCGACACCGTGGGCAGCGAGCTTCGGGCGTATCGGGCCCTCCTTGCGCCCCGCGGGCGCATGGCCTCGATCGTGCCTGACCCCAAGCACCCGCTGGGTTCGATGCTCTACACGATGGTGTCGCGGATTTACGGCGGTCGTCGAGTCCGCTTCTTTAGCGACAAGCCGCAGACGAAGCTTCTTACGGATCTCGCCACCTACGTGGAAAGCGGTGCGATCCGGCCGATCGTCGACAAGGTCTATCCAATGTCAGCAATTGCCGACGCTCACCGCACGATGCAGAGCGGAGGCCGGAGGGGCAAGCAGATCGTCCGCATCGTTGGCCAAATGGGCGGTTCTCCCAACGTCACTACCGTCGCGGTAGGACGCAACGGCTGAAATGGACATGTTCAGTTTCAAGACTTGCGGAGCGCATCGCGATTCTACAATAGACGGCTACAAGTGCTAGGGTCTAAGAACCGCCGCACCATGGTCGTTTCAGATCGATTAACCGCCCAGCTTGAGGCTGGGTTCGTCTTGTTCTTGATCGGAATGCGTGTCAACAAACCGTGGAAGATTCATAAGTGGCTTCCTGTTGCCATGGCAATGCCGCGCATGCTCAACGAACTCTCACAGAACACCGATCTTGGCGAGCTCGTTAATAGAGGGGCGCACGACGAAGTCGTGCGCGAGCTTCAGAGCCACGTTACCAAGCCGCTTATCGACTCGAGTTCGAGCAACAAACGGGGCCGAGTATGGCAAACGGCCCCACAATCTATCGTCAGCATGCATCCGGCTGCGACGGTGTCAGAGTTCAAGTTGGACCGTCATGTTGTCGTCCCGTCTCTGGTCGAGCATGCCGTATTGTCCGACCGAGACCGTAGCTATTTTACCGAGGGGCTCGATGCGTACGACGATCTCGAATCGCTCACTGCCACCGCGCGGCAGCTCACGGTTTCATCGCTTGAATCCGCTGTACATTGACAGGCCGTTGTGCGTATGGCGCAGCCGCGACCATATCGTCTACCAGGGTCTGAGATTCGGCTTTCCCAGTCGCCAACACCTCACGAAACGAGCTGATGCGCGACATGCACCACAGCGATGCCGCCAGGACCGGTATTGGGCTGCTGTCGATCATCTTTTTTGCGGTCGGGTAGATGCGATAACCGAGCCCTTTGATGAGGTTAAAGCTTGCGTGGACGCCACGCGCCAGGACGAACGCTTCTCCCCACGAAGCGCCGCCGCCCCGACGCTGGCCGGCGACCGCAACGCTCTCGAACGCTACGCATAGTGGAACATGGCAGCGCAGCCAGAGAGGCATGTCGGGCTCAATGGCGGCAGGTAAATTGGCGGCATTGAAAACATCGACCCAGCGTTGGTCACTCATGATGGTTTTCTGGCCGCCGGCTCCGATCGTTGCTTTGAGCTTGCCATCACTATCGAAGGTCGCTTGAACGAATGGCATACCGAACGCGCAGCGCCCGGAGCCAATTGCGTCCCGTAGTCGTTCCGGACGAAACGTATTAAACATGAAGTGGACGCATTTCGCGGCACTGCGTTGCAAGCTGGGCAGCATAGCCTCGGTCTGGTGATCGAGAAGCGTAACAAGTAGAAGGTCGTACGGCGTCTCCTCGTCCAGCACGTCAACGACCCGAACGTTCGCGCGCTCGCCATTCACGTCGATGATTCCATCGTCGCGCTGCAGCTGCTGCAGTCTGACGGAACCCGGTCGCGAGATGACGGTGACATCGTGGTTACCGACGCGAGAGAGTTGGAAGGCGAAGGTGCTGCCGATCTTACCCGTACCGAGGATGGCAATCTTAAGCACGGTAGCGCTCCAAGAATCGCAGTACTTGCGCGGCGAACGCGGGCTGTACCCCAAGCTGCGCGTGCTTACCCGAAAGCCATGCGGTGGTGTGTGCGATCATATTAGCCTCTTACGCAACCACGCAGCCGTCACATTGGCGGTGTATACACCGAGCGCGGACGGGAGAAACGGATAAGCGATACCCACCGTGTAGGTTCCAACGAATGACGCGGCGCTCGGGCCGCCCGTCGCAAACGACCGCCTCGCGGAGATTCCCGGCCGTATTCGCTTCGCTGATGGCCGAGGGTTCGTGACCGACTACGGGCCCGGCGTGCGTTTGAGCCGCGATTAATTCTTGTGGATGCGCCATCAAATCGGCGCGGTTCTGCCGAGCCCGCCGCACAACGCGGCGGCATGCATGCAGATCATGGGAGACACCTGCGATCCCCGAGCGGCTGTGGCGGCGGTCCACAAGCGGCGTCGAACGTATGCGTTCGGCATGCCTTTCGTGCAGGCCGCCCTGGCGCCGGCCGTTGCGTTTCCGCACGGCCGGCGGCGGCTGTGTGCCGCGTCAGGCCAGGATGCGTTCGCGCATCCCGCTGTGCAGGATCGCCTGGACCGACGCATTGGTATAGAAGTCGTGCGGGAAGCCCAGCGGTATTGCACTGACGCGGTCCAGCCGTTCGAGCTGCTCCGGCGAAAGAACGACGTTGAGGCTGCGCAGATTATCCTCGAATTGCGCCAGCTTGCGCGCGCCGACAATCGGGATCACCGCGGTCGGACGCGTGCGCAGCCACGCGAGCGCGACTTGCGCTGCGGATACGCCTAGCTCATTCGCCACGGCGAGCGTTTCGCGCACCACCGTCTCGGACGCGCCGACGCCGCCGCCGAAGCCCTGCATCATCGGCGAATGCATCCGTCCGTCGCCGTTGGAGCCGGCGTTCTCCGGGAGATACTTGCCGCTCAACACCCCGTTGCGCAGCGGCGACCACGCCAGAATCGTGAGATCGAAGCTCGCCGCCATCGGGAGCAGTTCGCGTTCGACGGTCCGTTCGAGCAGACTGTACTCGATTTGCAAGCCCACATAGGGTGACCAGCCGCGCAGGTCGGCGAGTGTATTCGATTGCGCGACGACCCAGGCCGGTGCATCCGAAATTCCGACGTAAAGCACCTTGCCGGCGCGAACGAGATCGTCAAAGGCGCGCATTACTTCCTCGGCCGGCGTAAGGCCGTCCCAAATATGCAGCCAGTACAGATCGATATAATCCGTGCCCAAGCGCTTGAGGCTGGCCTCGACCGCGCGAACCATGTTTTTGCGCTGATTGCCGCCGGCGTTCGGGTCGCGGCCGCCGCCGGTGAATCCCGAGGCGGCATTGGTGTATTTCGTCGCGATCACCACTTCATCGCGATGGCCGGCGACGAACTCGCCGACGAATGTCTCGCTGGTGCCGCCGGTGTAGACATTCGCGGTATCGATGAAGTTGCCGCCGGCTTCGCGGTATGCTTCGTAGATGCGGCGG
Organism: Candidatus Velthaea sp.; assembly: GCA_965214335.1. Taxonomy (GTDB): domain Bacteria; phylum Vulcanimicrobiota; class Vulcanimicrobiia; order Vulcanimicrobiales; family Vulcanimicrobiaceae; genus Velthaea. The sequence continues at coordinate 26,363 of CBDCBO010000005.1, forward strand.
GCTTCGTCCTTACCCGCGCCCCAGCCCCAATCTTCGCCGAAGGTCATCGTGCCCAGACTCAATTCCGACACGCGCAGGCCGCTGCGGCCGAGAAGATGGTAGTTCATGTTCACGTCGCTCATGCTTAGAGCATACGCGCGAGCGACGGAAGGAGACAGGCCGATCGTGTCGATTTCTTGCCTAAACCTGCCATGTCGACACAATTAGCGCATTTAGTCGCCCGTCATAACGTGGGCGGCGTACAGACACAGACCGCGATACCCCGGCTCACCCTGACCCGGGTCGAGGCGCCGACGAAATTGTCGCCCGCGATCTTCACGCCGTTGCTTTGTGTGCTCGCGACCGGCTCTAAACGGCTCGTGCTCGGCCGTCAGGAGTACCACTACGACGCCGAGCATTATCTGATCGCCTCGGCCGATCTGCCGGTCCGCGGTCAGGTGCTCACGCCGTGTTCGGCGCTCACGCTGCTGCTCGATGCGGCGCTGATCGCCGATGTGCTGCTCGCAATGCCGCCCGCAGCCGCCCGCGAAGCTACTCCCGCGGCGCTTGGCGTGAGCCCGTTCGACGGCGACCTCGCCGATGCGGTGGAGCGCCTCTTGCGTTTACTCGACCGGCCCGCCGATATTCCGATTCTCGCCGCATCGATCGAGCGCGAAATCGTGTACCGCTTGTTGTTGGGCCCGCAAGGCGAGATGCTACGGCAAATGGCCGCACCGACGAGTCATCTTTCGCATATCAGCCGCGCGATCGCCATGATCCGCGAGCGTTACGATGAAAAAGTCCGCATCGATGAACTGGCGAGCGCCGCCGGTATGAGCGTGACGTCGTTCCATCGTCACTTTCGCGCGGCGACGAACATGAGCCCGCTGCAATTTCACAAGCGAATCCGGCTTCACGAAGCGCGGCGTCTGCTGTTATCGAGTGAGGCCGATGCCGCGCGCGTGAGCCTGGATGTCGGATACGAAAGCGCGTCACAGTTCAGCCGCGAATATCGTCGCCTCTTCGGTACGCCGCCGGCGCGCGACGCGGCGCACGTTCGCAAGCACGTCGCGTTGAGCTAAGGCGCAATGCCCCTATATCGCATCGCACTCTCGCCGCCCTGGAAGCCGGAGCTTTCCGGCGGTTCGGCGGTTGCGGGCGCTACGGCGTTGTCTGCGACGGCTCAAGGTGACGTCGGGGAAGAGTTCGAGCGCGATCTTGTCCAGCACTCACCGGTCGACCGGCCGAGCGTGCTCGATGTCGGGATCAACTCTAGCGAGTGGCGAGCGCGCGAAAAACTCTACGATCGTCGATTGCTGACCGACCGCCTCCGCATACTGCTTCGTACCAATAACGATAGTGACGTCTCGGCCGTGGCGCGTGATGATCTGTGGCATGCCAGCTAAGGAGCATCAACCGCCAGCGCAGGCCGTGCCTATACGGTTGGGCGCATTGCGATCGCGAACCGGGCTCGAGCGCCACACTAAATATCCTTACGACGGAGCCCGGTCAACATCACGCTTTAACGCCAAGTACGACTGCCGACGAAGTTTGGGCGTGAGGTGGTGCATGAGTGCCGTGAAACCTAGCTTCGACTGCTGCTTGGCAAGTTGCCGTACACGAGCAAGATCAGTCGGCCCGCTTTCCCGGCGCTAAGTCCGGCGCGTGGTAGTCGTGCTCGCGTTTCCCTTTGTATCTCCCATTTTTGGTGACTATGAAAGTCCCATTGCTCGCGCCGCCGATGCCGATCGCGCTGTAGCTGTTGAAACCCGACCCAGCAAATATGCTCCATTTGCCTGTTTCGAAGGCATGACTCGCGCAAAGCTGGTGATGCTGAATGACGCGTCAACACTTTCGATTTTCAGTGGCGATTCGAATAGCGAAGGATCTGAGATATTCGGTCTTTCCTGCTCGGGAGCCGTTCGTTTCTTCGAGGGTCTACCGAATTGAGCTGATAGTGCGGCAAGTGAGGGAATCACGATTGGACCGGCCGAGCCTGCTGGACCAAAACCGGCAATCGGCGCGATCGGTCCGCTTGTCCTTTGGATACCTGGTCGAACCGGTTGCGAATCGGGATACCGCGCGCGATCGCGAACCTCATTCGGGGCGATAGCATTGTTGTCTGAAAGCTGCATTGCTCGAACGGAGCGTGCGGTACTGATTTACTCAGCCGCCGCGTTGCGCAAGCGCGTCAGCGGGCGTAAACTGAAACCGCACGGGTTAGATGCTTCACTCCTGATCCCGTGCCGCAGCATGCGTACTTGCAGCTAGCGCCCGCGCAACGTCGAGCGAGCGGAGCAGGTCCACGTGACGAGCATCAAGCTAGTCTGAGCAGACGACCATCGAGGATCGCAAGCACTTTACGACCGACCCCGCCGACTTTGCACCGCCGCAAAACGTTACGGCTTAGCGGCGTTTTAGCGCGGAACGAGGGCGCCGCTGAGTGACTCGATGACGCGATCGGTGAACTCCGCCGTCGAAGCGACGGCTTCGCCTGCGGCGGCCAAGTCCGCCGTACGCGGGCCGGCTGCGAGCACGTGTGCGACGGCCGTTTCAATCGCTGTTGCGACGGTTTCTTCGCCGAGCGAAAACCGGGCTAAGAGTGCCGCCGATAAAATCGCCGCGGCGGGATTGGCGATATTTTTGCCGGCAATGTCGGGCGCGGTGCCGCTGATGGGTTCGTACAGGCCGAAACGGCGATTGCCGCTCGGCGCTCCAAGGCTCGCGCTGGGAGCGGTCCCGATCGATCCCGTAATCATCGCGGCTTCGTCGGAGAGAATGTCGCCGAACATGTTCTCGGTCACGATGACGTCGAATCGTCGCGGATCGCGCACGAGCTGCATCGCCGCGTTATCGACGAGCATGTGGTCGACGCTCACGTCGGGATACGCCGCAGCGACAGTCGTCACGATGCTGCGCCATAACTGCGAACTGACCAGAACGTTATTTTTATCAACCGACGTCACCTGACGCCGGCGCAGCTGAGCCAGCTCGAACGCGAACCGCACCACGCGTTCGATCTCGTCCGCCGTATACACTAATTCTTCGCGCGCCGTCAGCACGCCATTCTCGTGTTCCAACGACTTGGCGCCGAAGTACAAGCCGCCGGTGAGCTCGCGGACGATAACTAGATCCATGCCGCGCACGTTTCCGGTGCGCAGCGGCGAGCGTTCTTCGAGACCGGGATAAACGCGTGAGGGACGCACGTTTGCGTATAAGCCGAAATGTTTGCGCAGACCGAGAATCCCAGCTTCCGGCCGCTGCTCGGGGCGTACGCCGTCGAAGCCCGGGCCGCCGACCGCGCCGAACAAGACGGCGTCCGCGGTTTCGCACAGCGCGAGCGTCGCCTGCGGCAGCGGCATGCCGTGCTCGGCGATTGCTGCGGCACCCACCGACGCGGCGCTGAAACGGAGATCCGGTAAGGCTGCCGCGAGCACACGCTGGGCTGCGGCCGTGACCTCCGGCCCGATGCCGTCGCCGGCTAAAACCGCTACGTGCGGCAAGCGGCTTCCCATGCCCGAACGGTGTCGATTTTCGTTGCCAGATACGGTAAGAATCCGCCGCCGATGATAAATGCCTTGCGCAACGGATCGAGTTGGAACGGGATCGGTTGTCCGTTATCGAGCCGGATCGTTTCGGTATCGACATCGATCGCGCCGCGCTCCGCGGCGGCGAACGTCGCTAACTGCGAAGCATCGATAACAATCGGCACGATGGCATTATTATACGCATTCTCCAAAAAGATGCGGGCGAAGCTGGGCGCGATGACGGCGCGGAAACCGCGATCGCGTAAGGCCCACGCCGCGTGTTCGCGCGATGAGCCGCAACCAAAATTCTCGCCGGTTACCAAGATCGCGGCGTCGGGCACGCGCGCGAGTTGTGCGGCTCCGTCGGGCATACCGCTCATGCAGTATTGCCCCATGCCGTCTTCGTCGATACTCGTGAGATGGCGCGCCGGAATGATTTGATCGGTATCGATGTTCGGTCGCGCGATCGCTAAGATACGGCCGTCGATGATCATGCCGGCACCGCTTCGCGAACGTCGACTTCGACGGGTGAACCGATACGTCCCAAGATCGCGCTGGCGGCGACGACAACCGGCGAGGCGAGGTGCACGCGTCCGCCGTCGCCCATGCGGCCGGGGAAATTGCGGTTCGTCGAGGAGATGCAACGCGCACCCGGCGCCAGCACGCCCATCGACATGCCCAGGCACGGACCGCACGACGAGTGCGTCCACAGCGCGCCGGCATCTTGAAAAATGTCGTGCAAGCCTTCGCGCTCGGCCTGGCGGCGCACGGCTTGTGAGCCCGGCGTGACGATCGTCGGCACGCTGACTCTGTGGCCGCGCAGCACCGCCGCCGCGGCTCGTAAATCCGAGATGCGCGCGTTCGTGCACGAACCGATAAAGGCTTGATCGATGGCGATGCTGGTCATCATTTGACCCGGCGTGAGATCCATGTACGCCAGCGACGCGGGCGACGCGTCGGCGGGAACGCGACCGTCGACCGGCGCCGATTCACCGGGGTTGATGCCCCACGAGACGGTCGGCCGGATCGCGCTGCCGTCTATGCTGACCGTCGCAGCGTAAACAGCGTCAGCATCGGCGCGCTCGGCGCGATAGCCGAACGGCGCGAGCGGCGTTGCGGCAATATAGGTAAACGTAGTTTCGTCCGCTTCGATGATTCCGCTCGTCGCACCGGACTCGATCGCCATGTTACACAGCGTCATGCGCTGTTCCATGTTCAACGCGCGAATCGCGGAGCCGGTGTATTCGAGCACGTAGCCGGTACCGCCGCGGAAGCCGATGGTCGCGATCACCGCGAGCGCCAAATCTTTGGCCGTTGCACCGCTTTCGAGCGCGCCGGTAACTTCTACCCGCATGACTTTGGGCCGCTGCAAAATCAAGCATCCGGCAAGCATCGCGCCGGCTTGAGCCGTCGTGCCGATGCCGAGAGCGAACGCGCCGAACTGCACCTAACGTGCAGGTGTGGCTATCGCCGCAGCACACCGTCATGCCGGGCGTGACGTAGCCGCGTTCGGGCACGATGACATGGCAAATACCGTTGTCGCCGATATCGTGCATCGTGATGCCCTGACGCTTGGCCCAACGGCGCACGACTTGGGCTTGAATTGCGGTCGCCGTGTCTTTGGCCGGCGACACATGGTCGTTCATCGCGACGATGCGGCGCTTATCGTACAGCCGATCGCCGAACTCTTTTTCGATCGCGATCGCGCCCTGCGGGGTGGTGATTTCGTGCGCCACGACGAGATCCATGAAGACGAGCGCGTTGCCGCCGGCGAGTTCCTCAACGACGTGGGCGTCGAAGACTTTATCAAATAGCGACCGATTCACGTGAGCCTCCTAAGACTTGAGCGGCGATAGCGATCAGATCGTTATCGGTGACGATCGTGCGGCTCTGCGAGAAGTCGATGACCGCCGCGGCAAACGCGCGCTCTTCGCTTTCATCGATCGGGCAGCCAATTTCTCGCGCCCGGGTGACGATCGCGTGCCGGCCGGAGTTGCGGCTAATCGTTAACAGCGTTGTCGCGCCGACGATCGCGGCATCGAGAATTTCGTACGTGCGCCGGTCTTTGAGCACGCCGTCTTGGTGAATGCCCGCTTCGTGCGCGAACGCGTTGGCACCAACGATGGCTTTATTCTTTTGGACCGGCATGCGGGTCGACTCCGCGACGGCGTGCGAGAGATCGGCCAGCCGTTCGAGCACCACGCCCGAGGTAAACGGCAACACATCGCGCCGCACGTAAAACGCGGCCACGATTTCTTCGAGCGCGCAGTTGCCAGCGCGCTCGCCGATCCCGTTGATCGTACACTCGACCTGGCGCGCTCCGGCTTTCACGGCGGCGAGCGCATTGGCGGTCGCGAGTCCGAGATCGTTGTGCGTGTGCACGCTGATGACGGCTTGCTCGATGCCCGGCGTCCGCTCGCGAATTGTTGCGATCGCCGCGGTCATATCGTCCGGCGTGGCGTAGCCCACGGTGTCGGGAAAATTCACCGTACGTGCGCCGGCGCGGATCGCGGCGGCGAAAACTTCGGCCACGAAGTCGAGGTCGCTGCGCGAGCCGTCCTCGGCCGAGAATTCGACGTCGTCGGTAAAACGCCGCGCAAAGCGCACCGCTTCCGAAACGCGTTCGAGCGCCGCCTCGCGCGTCATCCGCAGCTTCTTTGACAGATGCAAATCGGAGGTTGCCAAAACGACATGGATGCGCGGCGCCGCGGCATCTTCGAGCGCCGCTGCGGCGGCTTCGATGTCGGTGTACGTGCAGCGCGCAACCGCGGCGATGCGGGTGCTGCGCACGTGCTTCGCAATCGCGGCAACGCTCGCGGCGGTGAGCGCCGACGCCGCCGGAAAGCCGGCTTCGATGCAGTCGACGCGCGCGTCGGCCAGCATCTCGGCGATGCGCAGCCGGTCGGCGAGCGTCATCGTCGCGCCCGGCGATTGTTCGCCGTCGCGTAAGGTCGTATCGAAAATCGCAACCGGTTCGGGCACCGCTGCTTCGAGCGCGGCCACTACTTGGCCGCCGCCGGTTCGCGCAGCCAGGGCATCAAACCGCGCAAGCGTTTCCCGACGGCTTCAATCGGATGCCGTGCGGCTTTTTCGCGGTAGGCGTTAAAGGACGGCTTGCCGGCCGCGTGTTCGGCTACCCACTGCTGCGCGAACTGGCCGCTCTGAATCTCGGTGAGAATCGTCTTCATGACGGCGCGCGTTTCGGCCGTAACGATACGCGGACCGCGCGTGTAGTCGCCGTATTTCGCGGTGTTGCTGATCGCGCCGCGCATGCCTTCGATACCCCGCTCGTACATCAGATCGATGATGAGCTTCATCTCGTGCAAAACCTCGAAGTAGGCCATCTCGGGCGCGTAACCGGCTTCGGTAAGCGTGTCGAATCCGGCCGTGATGAGTTCCGATACGCCGCCGCAGAGAACCGCTTGCTCGCCGAAGAGATCCGTCTCAGTTTCTTCTTTAAAGCTGGTTTCGAGCACGCCGGCGCGGCCGGCGCCGATGCCCGACGCGTAGGCAAACCCCAATTCGCGAGCCTTGCCCGACGGGTTTTGATGCACGGCGACGAGCGCCGGAACACCGCGGCCGGCTTCGTATTCGCTGCGCACTAGACGGCCGGGGCCTTTGGGGGCGACCATGAACACGTCGTTGCCGGGCGGCGCGACGATGGTGCCGAAATGGATGGCAAAGCCGTGGGCAAAAACCAGTGCCGCCGACGGCTTGAGGACGCCGGCGATCTCACGCATATACGTCGCCGGCTGTTCTTCGTCGGGGATGAGCAGCATGACGAGGTCGCCGGCGGCCGCCGCGGCCGCAATGTCGGCCACGTTGACGCCGTCACGCCGAGCCTCTTCGCGCTTCGCCGAACCTGGCCGCAGGCCGACGACAACGTCCTGGCCCGAATCGCGCAGATTGAGGGCGTGAGCCCGCCCTTGGCTGCCGTAACCGATGATCGCAATCGTCTTGCCGTCGAGCGCGCGGCGATCGATGTCGGCGTCGTAATAGGCTTGCATCGATTACACCGGCTCCGGCGAGTCGGTTGCGACGCATATCGCGGCGCTGAGTTGAGGACGGATCTGGGATTCCACGGCAGCTCCTAGCAAGAAAAAACCCCTCACCACAGGGCGAAGGGCTTGAAGTGTGCGATTCGGATTCGTTTCTCGCGCTACGTCAAAGCCACTCGCCGCTCCGCAAGGAGCGCAAGAAGGCCAAGAAGCTCGATACCACGGCGAACGGCGGACATGTTGTCAATTACTACCACGACCCACGCGTAAGCGTCAAGCGCAGACAAAGGCCGCTAGCCCGAGTCTTAACCGACCCATTCGTTGGTCCGTCGCTTGGGTAAAAACGCGACGCTGCAAAGGCGCGCCGGCCTCGCTTGTGGGCCGGGCGCGTTGCGTGACATTCGTTTCGCTTGGTCCGCCGGGAAACTCAAGAACTCCGTCGACCCGCCGATGCCCTATACGGAAAGCGAGACGCGAGGGGTATGCAGGACCTCGGCGACGGCGAGCTCGACTCGCTTTTGCGCAGCACGAGTCGATCGGAACGGTCGCGGCATTCTGCTGCGGCGATCGTTATGGTCGCGGCGATGCTGGCGACAACGGTGTTCGCGATCCGGCATGGCCACGATGCCTGGCCGATCGTGTTACCGTTCATTCCGATCGTCGCCACGCTCTAGACGATCTTCGAATTTCTCACCGCCTTTTTGCTGTTCGCCCAATTCGTAATAACGGGCTGCGTTTCGTTTGCGGTTTTCGGTGCCAGCTTCGGATTGATGGGACTTCTCACCGTCCCGTATCTGTTGCTGTTTCCGCAGTTGTTCGTTCCGGCGTCGAACGTCGGAGCGCATCGATCTCGACCTTGTCGATTTCGAGCTTCGCAATCAGATTCGCTCGGTGACGTCGTTGCTCGCGCCACAGTTCGATGTTAAAGGCGTCGCGCTGGCAACCGACGTCGATGCGTCGGTTCCCCTTATCTGCCACGGTGATCCCGGGCGCATCCGTCAGATTCTCATTAATTTAGTCCGAAACGCGTTAAAATTCACCGACCGCGACGCACCGGCGCGCGAAATGGAGGAAGGCCAGGCGGCACCGAGCAGCCGGCCCGAGAACGTTTTGCTCGCCGAAGACAACGCGGTAAATGCGCTACTCGCGATCGAACAGTTCAAGCGGCTGGGCTTCACGCTCAAGGTGGTGGCCGATGGCCGAGCCGCCGTCGAAGCGGTCGCCGGCGAACGCTTCAATCTCATTTTCATGGACTGTCACATGCCGGTCATGGACGGCTTCGAGGCGACACGCCGCATTCGAGCGCTCGTGTCCGAACGTCAGTGGCGTATCCCGATCGTGGCTATGACCGCCGATGCGTGGGTTGAAGATCGCAAGACGTGCCTAGCGGCGGGCATGGATGACTCCGTTTCAAAACCGGTGAGCCTCGCCGATCTCAAAACGGTGATCGAGCGTTGGATGCCCAGTGCAATCGACATTGCGGCGCGGGCCGCACACGGCTAGCGACGCGGATTCGTCGCGAGTCCAAAGACCTGCGTTGTGAAGGCGCGGGATACCGTCGAAAATCCGGCGCGCCACGTACACTGGGCAACATCCCCTGCGCCGCGCGGCTCGACACTTTGGAGACTTCCGATGTCCAATATCTACGAACTCATCGCGCAATTCCGGCGCGCCGGAGCCTTTATCGAACTGGGCGGCGGCGACCGGGTGCGCTTCAAGCCGGGCCTCACGCCGCTGCCGCCGGGCTTGCTCGACGAGCTCAAGGCGCGCAAAGCCGAAGTCATCGCGGCGCTGTCCACAGCGCGCGTGCCGGCGCGGCGCGAAGATTTCGTAGCCGTTTGCCCGGAGTTCGTTGGTTCACGCACGATCTTGCGCCACCCCGGTTTCGCCTGTGGCCGGTGCGGCAACCGCTACGATTCGCATGCCGAAGCCGGCAAAAAGTCGGCCGCCCCTGAAGTTCTCGAGTTTTTAGCCGGCCTGCTGCGCAAATAGCGGCGCCGCGCCGGGTGTTACGCCGGCGAGCGCGATCAGCACCTCGTGGCCGACCAGCAGCGCATCTTCGTCGATATCGAAGCGCGCGTTGTGGTTGGGAAAAGCGGTGGCATCGCCGCTGCGCGTGCCGACCAAAAAGTAGCCGCCGGGCCGCTCGGCGTGCATGAACGACATGTCTTCCGCCATCATGATGACATCGTGTTCCACGACATTGGCCGGCCCGAGCACCGCCCGGCCGGCGGCCCGAATCGCATCGCTCATGACGGGTTCGTTAACCGTCATTGGATAGGTATAGCGGTACGTAAAGCGGAGTTCCACGCGCAGTGCTTGACACAGTCCGTCGACGATGCGCTCGATGCGTTCGGGCATCGTCCGCCGGATCTCCGGATCGAAACAGCGTACGGTTCCGCGCAGCGTGACCACATCCGGGATGACGTTGAAGGTCGTCCCGCCTTGCACGGCGCCAACGGTGACGACGACGGGATCCTTCGGCGCCACTTCGCGGCTGACGATCGTTTGCAGGACGGTGATGACGTGAGCGGCTGCGACGACCGGATCGCGAGCGCTCTGCGGCATCGCACCATGGCCGCCCTGGCCCACGATCTCGATCGTGAAGCGATCCGACGACGGCAGAAACGGTCCATCGCGGACCCCGATCTTGCCCGCGTCGAGCCCGCTATAGAGATGGAGGGCGAACACCCGGTCGACGTGCGGATCCTCGAGTGCGCCGTCCTCGATCATGAGCCGATTGCCGGCACTGCCTTCTTCGCCCGGCTGAAAACAGAACACGATCGTGCCGGGTACTTCTTCACGCCGGCGCGCCAGCGTCTGCGCCGCCCCGAGCAGAATGCTGACGTGCCCGTCATGTCCGCAAGCGTGCATCACGCCGGGGTTCTGCGACCGGTACGGCGCACTGCCGGCTTCATCGATCGGCAAGGCGTCCATATCGGCCCGCAACAGCGTAACGGGGCCGGGCTTACCGCCGACCAGCGTCGCCAGAATACCCGTTTCTCCGACGCCCGTGCGGATCCGATCGAGGCCCAGCGGCCGGAGTTGCTCGAGCACGTAGCGCGCCGTTTCAAACTCGAGCATCGAAAGCTCGGGATGGGCGTGGAGATGGCGACGCATGGCGACGAGTCGATCTTTCACCAGTCGCTGCGTTAGCCGCGGCATTTCCCGAGCCCGCTGCATCCTTATGGCCCGCTATCGGCGTCATGGTCGATGCCATGTCTGTGCCGCTGAGTATCCTCGACCAATCCCCGATCGTGTCAGGCGCGACTCCGCGCGACGCCGTGGCCGCGACCATCAGCCTGGCGCGGCGGGCCGAGGCGCTGGGGTACCGTCGCTACTGGCTGGCCGAACATCACGCGATGCGTGGCCTGGCGGATGCGTCGCCTGAAATGCTGTTGGCGCGCTTGACGGCCGAAACGTCGCGCATCCGGCTCGGCACCGGCGGCATCATGTTGCCGCACTATAGCGCACTCAAAGTTGCCGAAGCGTTTCGCATGCTCGAAGCGTTGGCTCCCGGCCGCATCGATCTCGGCGTCGGCCGCGCGCCCGGCGGTACGGGCTTGGTTTCGGCGGCGCTCGACAGCGGCGACGTCGCGGCCTTTCCGCAGCAAATTCTCGACCTGATCGATTTTCTGGATGGCACCACGCCGGCCGGCAGCGCCTTTGGATCGCTCACCGCGATGCCCAGCGGCCGCACGTCGCCGGATGTTTGGCTGCTGGGCTCGTCCTCGTTTGGGGCGCTGCTGGCCGCGCAGATGGGCCTGCCGTACACGCTGGCACACTTTATTGCCGGCGACGCGCCCGAGGTGACACGCGCGTACCGCGAGCGGTTCGTGCCGTCGGACCGCTGTCCAACACCGCGCGTTATCGTGGCCTTGGCAGCGATCGTTGCGCCGACCGAAGAGGAAGCTGAAGCCCTGACCTGGCCGCTGTCGCTCTGGCGGATGCGCTTGTTGCGTGGACTGTCGACACCGGTTCCGTCGCTCGCCGAGACGCACGCCTACCCCTGGACGGCGCGCGAACGGTTCGAGGTCGAGCAGACGCGTCGGGTCGTCTTCGGGTCGCCGGCCTCGATTCGACCCAAGATCGAAGCGCTCGTAGCATCACATGCCGCGGACGAAGCGATGATCGTGACGATTGCTCCCGATTATGCTTTGCGCTTGCGATCGTATGAATTATTGGCCGACGCGTTCGCGCTGTCCGCGGCGGCGTAAAACGCGGCGGCGTCGAACATCGGGCTTTCATCGCCGTTAAAATCGGCGATCGCGCCGGAAGCGTGAATATATACCGAGCCTGCGATCGGTACGTCCAATGCCGGCGCGAACGCGCCGTTTCCGTCGTCCACAAGAATCTCGCCAATCGTGTTCATGCCGCTCGTCGGTGTCGCGTTATAGAATCGCGAGCTTGCGGACGCGTAGTGCTGACGCGTGCATTGTTGGGCGCCGTCGCATCATAGCGAGCGATGTGGCTGCGTCACCTGGGGTCCAAATCGGAAAAGCCGCAAATTGCAAGTTCGCTGCGCGCTCGAATCCGAGATCGATTGCGCTTGAAAATCACAGCAATGAACGCGCAATCGCCGGCGCGTCACCGGCTACGGGAGGCCAAACAGCGAAAAAAGATGGCCGTCCGGATCCTCGAAATGTGCTCCGTCGTTCGTGCCGTCGATCGTGTGCGGTTCGGTGAGAAAGTGCACGTCGCGCGCACGTAGCCGGGCGTAGGCCTCACGCACGCTGTCCACGGCAAGGACGATTTCTACGGGCAGTCTTTTTCGCGCCGGCTCGTCCGGCGGGAGTTGGCCACTCAGAGTTATCGTGAACCCGTTTGCATCGAGCAAGGCAAAAGCACTAAACCGCCCGCGGAGCACGAGTCCGAGCTTGTCGGTATAAAATTGCACCGATGCGTCGACGTCGCGAACGCCGAGCATGATTGAATGTAGCCGAAGCCGGGGACCGGTTTCCAAGCTCATGAACGAAACCTCACTTGTGATACGGTCGTGTACCTGACCGGTTGCGACCCGTGCGTTGACGCTAAAAATAGCCGAATGCGTATCTCCGTCATAAAGTGCGAACCATTAGGCGTCAATCGCTCAGCGGCGCGCGGAGGCTTTACGACGTTTGCCGCGACCGTAGAAAAATGCCCAGATCCATCCGCGCGTTCAGATAGTGCCGGTGCCAATGAGGTGCAACCCGATCGAGTAGCAGCGCTTCACCGGCGCCGAAGGCATAGAAGGCGACCCGCTGCGCCTTCGAGAGCGAGGCCGTTTGCAGCTCATGCAGTATCCCGGCGTACGTTTCCTTCGAATCCAGCCGAAGTCGCCGGGCTTGAGCCGCCGTCAGAAATGTGGAACGCGCCGCGTGCGCATACGCGGCCACCTGTGCTGCGCGGTATTCGGTGTAGCGGGCCACACCCTCTTGCCAGCACACGAAGGCAAAATACCGATAATCATTAGGCCTGAGCGACGCCTGCCAGGCTGAGCGGGCAGCGCGATATTCGCGCAGCGCCACACTGAATCGTGGTGTGCCGGCGGCCTTCACCGTTACCGCGAGCCGCGCGGCAACGCCGGCGTAGTGTGCAGCGATTGCGGGCGAGCCGTAGGGAAAGGCGTAGTTCAACATCCACATGCCGGTCGTATCGCCATTCGCTAAACGCAGTGCGTCGACTGCATCGCCGTACGCCGGCCAGCTGTACTGCCACTGATGGAAATGTTCGTGCAGCAGCGTTACGAGCCAACGTGTTGGCGTTTTAGATGCGGTGAGCGGCTGCTCACCGATAACGATAACGGGCACGGCGTTGAAGGCTGGAAACGTGGCTTGCAGGCTTGCCGGAAACGTTCGCTTCCGGTATACCGCGCCGCTGACTGGTTTTGTGAAGCCCTTCGGCACGCTCGCGGTACCGAGCAGCAGCTCGTAGCTCGGCGTCAGCAGGTCGATGATGAACGGTGTTTTAGACCAGTTGGGCCACAACGTATCGCCGATCGTCCGCGCAATGTCTCGCGCTTCGAGCACGCTTCGCGTGTCGGCGCCGCTGGGAGCCGGAGCCGCCTCCGCGGGCAGGCGCACGATCGGCGTCAGGCATACGAGACTGACGATCGCGAAGAGGGTGCTAAAGCGTTTGGCGTTTACTGCAATCACCAGGTGGTCTGGGCCGGCGGATCGAGGTGAAGCCCAAACATCAGCTGCGTGATTTCGCCGCGACATCCAGAGGCGGAGCGGGAGCCGGCACCGGCGTGTCGGACGAAACGCTGTCGATCCGAGGCCCGCGCCGTTCGACCTTCATACCGGCGCGCCCGTCATCGTCAACGGGCGGCGTCGCGGGTGGCGGAATGACGATTTCGGGCGCGCCGTCTTTGAGGATCAAGCCCAGCGCGAGCCGCGCGCGCATTTGATCCGCAAGCACCTGTCCGTCGCCCGTTTCGATTTCGCCGAGTAAGCGCAGTCCCAGTTCAATCGCGGTTGCGTCGGCGGTCACGCGAATATCGCGCATCCGCAATTCGACCAGGCTTTGAGCGTACGTGGTAGCCTGGCTCTGGGTTGAACGTAAGGCCACCAAAAACGTCGCTCCGACGAATTGACTGAGGATGCCGGCGATTGCCGTGACGAGGGCAGTCATGCCGCTCATCGCCGTCGGCGACACGGTTGCGATCACGATGCCGGTGAAGATAATCGCGAACCCGATGCTCATCGACAGCAGCGACGCCCAAAAGATCGCCGTACCTTGACTGATGTTGGCCGCGTAATAGTGGTTGAGCAGCGCGAACGTTTGCTGGGAGGCGTTGTCCCCGTACGCCGGCGCATCGCTGATGATGTCCGTTTGCGACTGGGGGCCGGCGGGCGGACCGATCAGCGAAGTAACGGCGCGACTCAAGGCGGCCGGAGCTCCGGCTGCCGGCGGCGACGTTCCCTCGGCGCCGACGTACACATCCGTGCGCACGCCGGTCATACTGGTGCTGCGTTCCATGAGCGTTTTGGCCGAGCGCGCACTGGCCATAAGACTCGTCCCGCTGGCAATCACGAATGCGGCGATGCACGTGCCCGCACCCGCGATCACCAGCGTAAGAATTTCGGATTGGCTCACAGTGGCGTCACCCGGTTCGCTTCCAGGCGCTCCCACTTCTGTCGCCGCCGATCTATCCCTGGAGTAGCCGGCGCTCGCGCCGGCCTTGCCCGGTGCGCCGTCGCGGCTACATCGCGAATGCCGTCGTGAGCGCCGTCGTCGCCTCGTGCATCGCCAGTTTGGCTTTTGCGACCGCGCCGCCCATGCCGAAGAACTCGTGCGTTACGCCCTTGTATAGCGTGTGCGTGACGCTAACGCCGGCTGCCTTGAGCTTCATTGCATATATCGCCCCGTCGTCGCGTAGCGGATCCAGATCGGCATTGATAATCGTCGCCGACGGCAAGCCCGCCAGCTTCCCGTGCAGCGGCGAAGCGAGGGGATTCGCCGCTTGGCTTGGATTGGCTAAATAATATTTGCCGAACCACATGAGCGCCGGCGTGGACAACGGTATCGTCACCGGATTTTCAACGTACGACGGCGGCGGCGGCCCTTTAACTAAATTCGTCACCGGATAAACCAGCAGCTGATGGACCGGCCGTTGAACGCCGCGCTGCACGGCGCGCTGAGCGACGCCCGTTGCGAGATTACCGCCGGCACTTTCGCCGGTGACGGCAACGCGCTTGGGATCACCGCCGATTGAGGCCGCATTCGCCAGCACCCATTGATACGCGGCGAACGCGTCATCAGGGGCCGCCGGAAACGGATGTTCGGGTGCTTGCCGGTAGGCGACGGAGACGACGACCGCGCCGGCGCCGTTGGCCAGCTGACGCGCCGACCCGTCATACGTGTCGAGATTCGCGATAACAAAACCGCCGCCATGATAGTACATGGCTACCGGAAACGGCGCGCTGCCGGCCGGGGTGTAAATGCGCAGAAGCAATGGCCCGCCGGGCCCGGCGATGACCTTATGCGTGATCTTGGCAACCGGAACGACGCACGGCTTGCCCTCGGCCGAAAGCGTCGCTTGCAGCGCATCAGCGAACGATGGAAGCTCGCGCGCGATGCGCGGTGTGACCTTCGGCAGCGGCGGGGCGTGGAATGCCGCGAGCTGCTGCAGCACTTTTTGCATGTCGGCGTCCGCGCGTTCGTCCTGTGACGGTAAAGCCATCATCGGTTCGGTCGCGCCGGCTGGCAGTGGTCGCGCAAATGCGGTCAACGTCAGCGTCGCCGCTGTCGTTGCCAGAAAAGATGTGCGCGTGGTTCGAGCGTCGATGACGGCCTCCGGAAAAGATAGTATGGTGCTTGACTGCCGCCCAACGGTGCGCCGAAAGACAGCCGTGCATCTCGCTTGAGAACGACACAGCGTGGCTCGTAGATTGCCGTTGGTGGGAGCCTCCCCGGAACGTCAGTCACACCACAATCTGCATCGGGTAAGCGGTCGCTCCATACACTCGGACCGGCGCGCCATTGCAGCGTTATTTACGGCGCACATGAATAATCGAGTGTCGTGCTACAAGCCGTAAGGGAGACGTGCTGCTGTTTCGCGCCGCCGACCGTTAGCGCGAACGTTTGCGGCGGAACGTCGTCGGAGCTGAGCGTCAGCGTATAGCGGCCCGGTGTAAGCGCACGCAAAGTGAAGCTGCCCGAATCATTGGTCCGCGCTGTTGCTTTAGCTGGGCCCACCGCGCGAACGTCGACCGCCGTTAGCGGCTGACCGGTCGTGCGGTCGACGATCGTGCCGATGACGATCGTCATAACGAGCGTCGCCACGCCGCGCCCGAGCGGGCCGCGTAGCCGATACGCATACGCGCGGATGAATGTGGTTGCCGGCGATACAATCATTGAGTCAACTTCGCGAGCGTAGTGCGAAAACGCCGCGCGATCGCCTCGCGCCGGTAGTGCCGGCCGGCTTCGACGACGCGCCGGCCGCCGCAATAAACCTCGCGTAACGCGCTACGCCGGCCGGTCATGAGATAGCGGTCGAGCAGCGTCGCAACGTCCGCTCCGGCGAGCGTTGGATGTTCGGCATCGAGGACGAGCAGATCGGCTCGCTGACCGGCGGCGATACTGCCGATTGGACGGCCCAGGGCGCGCCCCCCGGAACGGGCGCTTGAAACGTAGAGCGCTTCAGGTGAAGCGGCGATGGTGCGCCGCCGGCTGCGCAGGCGTTGCCCATACTCGAGCCAGCGCAATTCTTCGGCCGGATCGACACTGACGTGGCTATCGGAGCCGATGCCGGAGGCACCGCCGGCGGCGAGCCAGGCCTGCAGCGGGAAAATGCCGTCGCCTAGATTTGCTTCAGTTGTCGGGCATAAGCCGATTACGGCGCCGGTCGGTGCGAGTGCGGCGATTTCGGCGGCATTCATGTGCGTGGCGTGAACCAGACACCAGCGATCCGAGAGCGCGACGTGTTCGCTCAACCACTCGACGGGCCGCATTCCCGAAGCGGCCACCGACGCCTCAACTTCGGCGGTTTGTTCGGCGATATGCATGTGAATCGGCGCGTCGGGATCGCGTTCGTCGAGTGCCGCGATGACGGCGCGCAGATCGTCGCCGCCCACGGCACGCAGCGAGTGCGGTGCGATACCTAAGCGCCGGTCGGGCGTCCGGCAATCCGGCGCCAACTCGTCGATGAGCGCCACGAACGCTTCGGGCGTGGTAATGAAACGCGTTTGTTCGGGCAGCGGCGCCGCGGCGTGAAAGCCGCTCCAGCGATACAAGACCGGGAGCAGCGTTATGCCGATACCCGTTTCGGTCGCGGCGGCCAGCACGCGCTGCGCCATCTCCGAACGCTGCGCGAACGGTACGCCGCCGAGATCGTGGTGAACGTAATGAAATTCGCCGACGGCGGTATAACCGGCTTCGAGCATTTCGACGTACACTTGCGCGGCGATCGCGTAGAGGTCGTCGGGCGTGATGCGGGCCGCGAGGTCGTACATGGCGGTGCGCCACGACCAGAAACTGTCGGTGCCGCTGATCTGTCGCTCGGCGCGCCCGGCAAACGCGCGTTGAAAGGCGTGTGAGTGAACGTTGGGCATTCCGGCAACGACGGGACCGGCCAAAAGCGTCAGCCCGCCGGACGGCGAATCGGGCGTGATGCAAGCGATCGTTCCATCGGCGTCGATATCGATCCGCACGTCGCTGCTCCAGCCCGCGGGCAGCAACGCATAAGGGGCGATGAAGCAATTCTTACTGGTCAACGCACGGCTCGCTACACTGGCCGGCGCCGAGCCGTACGGACTCGTTGACGACGGGGCACTTGCCGTCGACGGCGAGCAGATCGTGTATGCCGGCCCGCGCGCCGGCGCTCCGCCGATGGAACGCACCGTCGATGTCGAGCGCCGGCTCATAACGCCCGGTTTGATCGATCCGCACACACACGTTATTTACGCCGGTAATCGCGCGCGCGAATGGGAGCAGCGCTTGACCGGCATCGCGTACGCGGAGATCGCGCGTGCGGGCGGCGGTATTCTCTCGACCGTGCGAGCGACGCGCGCGGCGGGGTTCGAGCGGCTGCTGCATGCAGCCGAGGAGCGCGTGCGGACGTTGTGCGCGCACGGTCTGACCACGATCGAAATCAAGTCGGGTTACGGTCTTGACGTCGACACCGAGATCCGCATGCTGCGCGCGGCGCGTGAAGTCGGGCAACGCCTGCCGGTCGACGTGCGCACGACATTCTTGGGCGCGCATACCATTCCGCCGGAGTATCATGCGCGACCCGATGCGTACATCGACGTAATTTGCGAGCAGATGCTGCCACGCATCGCCGCCGAGGGTTTGGCCGATGCCGTCGACGCATTCTGCGAAACGATCGCGTTTTCGGCCGCTCAAACCGAACGCGTCTTCGCCTGCGCCGCCCAACACGGGCTGCGCGTTAAGTTGCACGCCGATCAGTTGTCGGACGGTGGCGGCGCGGAGTTGGCGGCGCGCTATCGCGCCCTCTCGGCCGATCATCTGGAGTACACCAGCGCCGCCGGAGTGGCGGCACTCGCACGCGCCGGTACGGTCGCCGTGGTGCTGCCGGGCGCGTATTATTTCTTGCAGGAGCGTCAGGCGCCGCCGGTTGCCGCACTGCGCGCGGCCGGCGTTCCGATCGCGATTGCGACCGATTGCAATCCAGGCACGTCGCCGCTGCTTTCGCCGCTGCTGGCGTTGAATTTCGCCTGCACGTTGTTCGCGTTCACGCCCGAACAAGCACTGCGCGCATTGACGATCGAAGCGGCCCGCGCACTCGATCTCGGCGCCGACCGCGGGACGCTCGAGCCCGGAAAACTGGCCGATCTCGCCGTTTGGAACGTGGAGCATCCGGCCGAACTCGCTTACACGCTTGGTGCCAATCCGTGTCACGCGGTCTACAAACGCGGCCAACGCGTTAATGCATCGGCAGATTGAGATCGTGCTCGCGCGCGCAGTCGCGGGCGATCGCATACCCGGCGTCGGCGTGTCGCATGACGCCCGTCGCCGGATCGTTGGTCAGCACGCGCTCCAACCGTTGCGCGGCGGCGGCCGAACCGTCGGCGACGATGACCATTCCGGCGTGTTGTGAGTAGCCCATACCGACGCCGCCGCCGTGGTGCAGACTTACCCACGTCGCGCCGCTCGCGGTGTTGAGTAAGGCGTTGAGCAGCGGCCAATCCGAAACGGCGTCGCTGCCGTCGAGCATGCCTTCGGTCTCGCGATTGGGGCTGGCGACTGAACCCGAATCTAAATGGTCGCGACCGATCACGATGGGTGCTTTGACTTCGCCGCTGGCGACCATCGCGTTGAACGCTAGCCCGGCTTTGGCCCGGTCGCCTAGACCGATCCAGCAAATGCGAGCCGGCAAGCCTTGAAATGCGATGCGTTCGCGCGCCATGTCGAGCCAATTGATCAAGCCGGCGTTGTCCGGAAACAGCTCTTTGAGTTTCGCGTCGGTTTTGTAAATATCGTCCGGATCGCCCGATAGCGCGACCCAGCGGAACGGTCCGATGCCGCGGCAGAATAACGGCCGGATATAGGCCGGCACGAAGCCGGGAAAGGCGAACGCGTCGGCATAACCGGCGTCGAGCGCCATCTGGCGAATGTTATTGCCGTAGTCGATGGTCGGAATGCCTTGCCGATGAAACGCCACCATCGCCGCGACGTGCGCCGCCATCGACGCTTTCGCGGCCTGCTCGATGCGTTCGGGCTCGGCGGCCCGGGCCGCACGCGCTTCCTCCAGCGTCCAGCCCGCCGGCAGGTAACCATTGCGCGGATCGTGCGCGCTGGTTTGGTCGGTGACCAGATCGGGCCGAATCCCGCGCCGCACGAGTTCCGGAAAAATCTCGGCGGCGTTGCCGGCCAGGCCCACCGAAACGGCTTGCCGCTGCGCGGTTGCGGCGTCGATGATCGCGAGCGCTTCGTCGAGCGTATCGGCGCGCCGGTCGAGATAGTGCGTTGCCAAGCGCCGTTCGATGCGACTCGGATCGCACTCAACGGCCAGCAGCGAAGCGCCGGCCATCGTCGCCGCCAGCGGTTGCGCGCCGCCCATGCCGCCCAGGCCCGCGGTCAAAATCCAGCGACCGCGCAAGTCGCCGCCATAATGTTGCCGGCCGGCCTCCATGAACGTCTCGTACGTGCCTTGAACTATGCCTTGCGAACCGATATAGATCCACGAGCCGGCCGTCATCTGGCCATACATCATGAGCCCGCGCCGGTCGAGGTCGTTAAAGTGTTCCCAGGTGGCCCAATGCGGTACGAGATTCGAGTTGGCGATCAGCACGCGCGGCGCATCGGCATGCGTGCGGAACACGCCGACGGGTTTGCCCGACTGCACCAGCAACGTTTCATCGTCATCGAGCGAGCGCAACGTGTCCACGATCGCGTCGAAGCAGCGCCAATCGCGCGCGGCTTTGCCGATCCCGCCATACACGACGAGGTCGTCGGGCCGTTCGGCGACATCGGGGTCGAGATTATTCATGAGCATGCGCAGCGGCGCTTCGGTGAGCCAACTTTTCGCACTGCGGCTGGTGCCGCGAGGCGCGCGAACGACGCGGGGCTGAGCGATCATCGGGCGTTAGGCTCCATTACAACGTGGGCAACGTGCGGCTAGGCGAACAGCGGACCGGCGGCGGCTTCAGCCGCGGCGACCAAGCTCCCGTCGCGCAGCAATCCGCGAGCTGCGACGATATCCGGCGCCGGCGCACGATCCGTCACAAGTTCGCTAATTTCGGTGCGCGCCCGGACGTACGCGGCGGCTGTTCCCGTTCCCGCGCGCAGCGGTCGCCGGAAGTCGGTCGCGGCCAGCGCGCCCAAGAGTTCGCAGGCCAGCACGCCTTCGATGTTATCGAGCACGGTGTCGAGATTGCGCGCGGCGATGGTACCCATGCTCACGTGATCTTCTTGGCCCGCCGACGTCGGAATCGAATCGATGCTGTTCGGGTGCGCCAATCCCTTGCTCTCGCTAACTAACGCGGCGGCCGTGTACTGCGCGAGCATCAATCCCGATTCGAGGCCGGGTTTGCGCGCGAGGAACAGCGGCAGCCCGCGCTCCTCGCCGTTGAGCAACAGATACAGCCGGCGCTCGGAGATCGAACCTAATTCGACTAGCGCTATTTTCAAAAAGTCACTGACGAGCGCGACGTGTTCGCCGTGAAAATTACCGCCGGTGAGAAACGCATCGTCGTCGGCCGGAAACACCAGCGGATTATCGGTCACGGAAATGGCTTCGGTTTCGACCACCGATCGGGTGTGGCGCGCGGCGTCGCGCACGGCTCCGTGCACGACGGGAATGCAGCGGAACGAATACGGGTCCTGGACGCGCCCGCATTCGCGATGCGAGTCCATGATAGCGGAGCCGGCGAGGAGCGCGCGCAAATTGTCGGCGACGCGCGCTTGACCCGGATGTGGACGCAGCGCGTTGATGCGCGCATCAAAAACGCGATCGGTCCCTAAAAACGCTTCGAGCGACATCGCGCCGATGACGTCCGCCGCGGCGATGAGCCGCTCGGCGCGCAACACCGCTAAGGCGGCGATGCCGGTCATGACTTCGGTTCCGTTCACCAGCGACAAGCCTTCTTTCGCCGCTAGAACGATCGGCTCCAAGCCCGCGCGGCGCAACGCTTCGGCGCTGGGCAAGCACTCGCCGGCGTAGGTGGCGTGGCCTTCCCCGATGAGCGTCAAGGTCATATGCGCGAGCGGCGCCAAATCGCCGCTGGCGCCGACCGAACCTTGGCACGGCACGACCGGCGTTACGCCGCGGTTCAGCAGCTCGCACAAGAGGTCGAGCGTCGCGAGCCGGATCCCGGAGTGTCCGGCGGCAAGCGAACTCGCGCGTAAAACGCCGGCCGCGCGAACTTGGGCTTCGGGCAGCGGCGTTCCGGTGCCCGAGGAGTGCGAGCGCACCAAGTTCAGCTGTAAGGTCGCCGTGTCGTCGCGTCCGATCACGACGTTGGCCATGCGGCCGAAGCCGGTCGTCACGCCGTAGATGATCGAGCCGAGCGCGTAGTGCCGGTCGACTGCCGCTCGCGCCGCCGCAACCCGTTCGCGCGCCGCCGGAGCGATGGTGACCCGCGCGCCGCGCAGCGCGATGTCTTCAATGTCCTCGAGCGTGATGCTCTGCCCATCGAGCTCGTGGCTCGCGCCGACCGTAAGTGCCATCCCGGACCGGTTCGGGCCGGTGGCGAGGCAACACTGCAACGGCGAAGTCTGAGGGCGGGTGCCGGAGCTTACGAGGAGAATTCGACTGCGAGCGCGTGCTGCCGCCCGGCTAGGCGCTCCGCCCGCGCGAGCACAAAGCCCGGCGGCGGTGCTATCGCGATCGCGAGCGGCGTCAATCGTTCGCCAACCAACGAGCAGCGTTTGCGGTCCAACCGCATGCTGCGACCCGATAGAAGTGACACATGCGTATTCCCACTCCGTCGAAAAACTTTTTGGGCGCCGATAGCCGCCCGTCGTTCCGGCTCTTACTCAGTGCCGCTATTGCCGCGCTCTTTCTGTTCTTGGTGGTGCCGGCAATCTGGGGTTCGGCCGGACAGATTCCGGCCGGCGATACCGGCGTCGTTACGACGTTCGGCGCCGTTGATAAGGGAAACCTCAAAGGCGAGGGATTGTATTTTGTAACGCCGTTCGTGCAGAAGGTGCACGTCATGGACACCAAGCCCCACAAGGTCGACTTCAACGACGAAAGTGCGGTAACGTCCGACCGCCAACAGGTCACGTTTAATTTATCGCTCGTCGTACAAACCGATCCGCATACCGCCGACATCACCTACGATCAGTATCGCGACGGCGTCGTCGATACGATCGTGACGCCGAAGGTGCTCGAAGCCGCGAAGACGATCACCGCGCGCTACGATGCCGCGACGCAGGTCCGCAATCGCGGGCTCGTTCAGACGGAAATGCTGGCCTATATTCAGCACGAAACTGCGGGCAAGGGCTTGATTATCGGCCCCGGCGCGTTGTCGTTGACGAACTTTGCGTACAACAAAGCCTACCAAGACGCGATCGAACAAACCGCCGTTTCGCAACAAAACCTGACCAAAGCGGAAGCCGATCTCAAAGTAAATAAAATCGAAGCCGAACAGAAGGTCGCCGCGGCGCGCGGTGAGGCCGAATCACAATCGCTGTTGGCCCGCACGCTGACGCCGTCATCATTGCAATACGAATTTTATAAGCACTGGGACGGCCATCTGCCGACCGTCGTCGGCAGCGGGAATGCCATTCTCGACATGAGTAAGTTAATCGGGAAATGATTGGGCGGCTGCTGGAAATTGCGCTCGGGTTATCCGGCTTTGCCACGGTGCTGCTGGCAACGCTGCCGGCGCCGTTTCGCGCCCGGCTGTTAGCCGCTCTGAAAGTGCGCGAAACGAAGTAGCCGCGCGGGTTAGGCGCGAGCGAGGGCCTCGCGCGCCTCGATGGCGTCGAACGGCTGATTGTACACCGGCGTTCCGGGCTGTTGGCGGCCGCCGTCGTGCAGATTGCCGGAGTCGATCGCATCGAAGCCGATCGCATCGACGAGTTCCATGACGATCGCTTTGGCCGCCGCATCATCGCCGGCGACCGGGATCGCCAGCCGGCCCGGCGTGCCCGGCGGTTTGCCGTCGGCTGCGAGCCGCCGGTAGTACATTGTATTGAAGGCCTTGACTAACCGGGCGCCGGGAACCAGCGTCCGGGTGATCTCACTCGAAGTTCGCTCGCCGAGATCCTCGATTTCAAAATCCTCGGTATACGGGTTCATCGCGTCGATGACGATTTTTCCGTCGTACGGCCCACATTCCGGGATCACTTCCTCTTTGGCCACCCACGGGATCGCCAGCAGCACGACATCGCCGAAGGCGACCGCGTCGCTCGGCGTCGCGGCAACCGCCAGCGGACCCATCTCGCCGATCAGGTCGCTCAAGCTGCCGGGATTGCGCGAGTTGGCGATGCGGACATTGTGGCCGGCCTTCACGAAAAGGCGAGCAGCGTTCGCGCCGATGTTGCCGGCGCCGAGGATACCAATGTTCATGGTCGTCATCCTACCTGGTCAGGGAAGACAAGCGCTGCTGAAAATTTGCCGCAGCTTGCGGGTTTCTTTCTCCGGCCGTCGCCGCGCCCCTTAATGCCCGGCACTGCCGCCCAATGCGACAGCAAGGCGCACGACGCGCGAGCCGCCGGCGGGCGTGTAGAATCGGGGCATGGTGATTGAGGTAGACCGGCACGACGAGCATTGGGCCGCCGTGTGCGCGCGCGACGCGAATGCCGACGGCCGCTTCGTCTTCGCCGTGCGGACGACCGGCATTTTTTGCCGTCCGCAGTGTGCGGCGCGCCGGCCATTACGCGCGAACGTCGAGTTTTTTCCAACGCCCGGCGCGGCGCAGGCGGCCGGATTTCGAGCCTGTAAACGTTGCCGGCCGGGAGGCCGGTCCGTCCGCAACGAGCATGCTGAGATCGCTGCGGCAGCCTGCCGAGCCATCGCGGCGGCCGATGCGCCGCTCACCTTGCGCGAGTTGGCGGCGACGGCCGGCATGAGCCCGTTTCACTTTCAGCGGACGTTCAAACGGATCGTTGGGGTCACGCCGCGCGAGTATGCGGCCGGACTGCGCGCCGACGCACTGCAGCGCGATTTGCCGGGTGCCGAACGGGTCATCGATGCCGTGTACGAAGCCGGTTTCGGCTCGCTCGCGCGCGCCCAGACGCTCGCGCCGTCGACGCTAGGCATGCCGGCGTCGGCGTTTCGGCGGCACGGTCGCGGCGAACGCGTACGCTATGCGGCGCTAATGACGCCGTTGGGTTGGCTGGCCGTCGCGATGACCGAACGCGGCGTCGCGTCAATCGAGCTAGGCGACACCCGCGCGGCGGTCTGCGCTCGCATCGAGCAGCGTTTTTCGGCCGCCGACGTAGCCGAGGACGGCGCCGGCTTGGGTGCGGTGATCGCGGCGGTTCTTCACTACATCGAACGCCCGGCGGGTGGATTGGACTTACCGCTCGACGTGCAAGGCACCGCCTTCGCGCGGCGTGTATGGCGCGCGTTGATGCTGCTCGAGCCGGGGCAGACGGCCACGTACGCCGAGATTGCCCGGGCGATCGGCCGGCCTTCGGCGGCGCGTGCCGTTGCCGCCGCGTGCGCGGCCAACACGATCGCCCTAGCGATTCCGTGCCATCGCGTTGTGCCGGCCGCGGGCGGCCCGGGCGGCTACCGCTGGGGCGCGGAGCGCAAACGCGCGTTACTGGCAGCCGAGGCGGCCGGCGTTGCGGCCGAGCCCGATCGTGCGCGAGATCGACCCGGCAAATAACGCCGTGTGACGAGCACTTCTCACGTCGCGGTCACAAATCGATCACGGTTGGACTTTAGCATCGCGGCATGGATGGAATGCAGTGGATGGCGAGCGCGATGCAGGCCGCGCGTTCGCAGCTGGAAACGGCGACTCACAACTTGGCCAATGTGTCGAGCGACGGCTATCGACGCGCCACCTCGCAGCTCGGCGTAACCGCGCACGGTATCGCAGCTCGCGAGGTACGCACGTTCGAACAAGGCGCGATCCGCCATACCGGCCGATCGTTCGACTTCGCGCTGCTCGGCGCGGGCAGCTTTCACGTCGGCCAAGGGTCGACGCGCAACGGAGCCTTTAGCGTCGACCGCGCCGGTTTTCTCAGCGACGCTCGCGGTCGCCGCGTACACGGAACGGGCGGCGCTATTCGCGTCGAACCCGGCACGACGATCGACGGCGACGGGCTGGTGCGCACCGGCGGCCGGGTCGTCAACCGCATCGCGCTGTTGCCGGGAACGAAGCTGCAGTCAGGTGCGCTCGAAGCGAGCAACGTCGACCCGATCGGCGAGACGGTCCACATCCTCGATGCGCAACGCGCGTTTGAAACGGCGCAGAAAGTGCTCGTCGCCATCGACGAGACGCGTCAGAAAGCCGTCAACGACGTGGTGCGCTTGAAATGAATCGCGCCATGTACGCCGCGGCGTCGGGGATGGCGGCGCAGCAAACAAATCTCGAAATCATTGCCAATAATCTGGCCAATGCCGATGTTGCCGGCTTTAAGGGCGCGGCGGCGTCGTTCAGCGACGTGAATGCCGGCGGCAACCTCGGTTTAGGGACGACGGCGATCGGGCGGCACGCGATCTTCGAGCAAGGCAAACTCATGAAGAGCGGTGGTCCGTTCGACCTCGCAATCGACGGCGCGGGGTTCTTCCGCGTCGAAAAAGCCGGCCAGACGGCCTACACCCGAGCCGGCGAATTTGCGCGCAGCGCCGACGGCAAACTGCGTAACGCCGATGGCTGGGCGCTGAGCGGCGTGCGCATCCCGGCCGACGCGCTCGTTGCGACCGTCGAGCCGAACGGGCAGGTGTTCGTCGATACGACGGGCGCGAAACACCGCAGTATCGCGCGCATCGAACTGGCAACATTTCGCGCGCCCGAAGGGCTGCGCTCACTGGGCGGCACGTTGTTTTCGGCCAGTCCGGATTCGGGGCCGGCCCTACGCTTCGCGCCGGGACCGGGGCGTTCGACGATCGCTTTCGGCATGCTCGAAAAATCGAATGTTTCGATCGTTGAATCGATGATGCAAATCTTGACCGCGCAACGCGCGTACGAAGCCAACGCCAAAGGAGTGCAAGCCGCTGATGAAATGCTGCGGATCGCCAACAACCTTCACCGCAGTTAATTCCGGCGTGCGTGCGCCGGCCGCTGCGAACGTCATGCAAGCAGTGCTCTTTAGCGAAATTCTCAAGCCGATCAGCGCGGCGCTCGGCCCGCTCGGCGATAGCGCGGTGGCCGCGGTAACGCAAGGCTTGTTCATCGGCAAGTCGTCATGATCGACCGCGAAGAGCAGATTCGCGCGCTGCTGCCGCTGGTGCGGCGCATTGCCCGGCGCGTCGCGCGCGTGGTCGGCGGATCCGATCTCGATGACCTCATCGGCGACGGCAGCATCGGCTTGATTCGAGCCGTCGACTCATTCGATGCCGGCTACGGAATAACGGTCGAACAGTATGCGCGCCGGATCGTTGCCGGCGCCATGCTCAACGGCATCCGCCGGCTCGATCCGGTTAGCGAACGCGTGCGCCGGACCTTGCGCGAAGCCGATCGCGAACGTTACGCGCTGGCCACCGACCGCGGTGAACTCCCGCCGATGCGCGAAATGGAGCAGCGCGTTCCGGGCCTCAAACGCGCGCGCACCGAGGCGCATCGCGGTACGCCGATTTCAATTGACGCACCGCTGCCCAGCGGCGAACGCTTCGAGCTTGGCGTACGCGACAATCCCGAGCGCGTCGCGCTCGTGCAAGCGGAACGCGAGCGGTTGCACGGTGCGCTGGCGCGGTTGCCGGTGCGTGAACGCAAATTAATTGTGGCGCACTATTACGCCGAACGTTCGCTGCGCACGCTCAGCCGCGAGATGAATGTATCGCCGCAGCGCGTGTCACAATTACACCTCAGCGCGATTGGGCGGCTGCGCGGCAAGCTCGCGTCAACGGCGTGAACGATACGCGTCTCGCGCAACCGGCCGGAGTCGATCCGATTCTGCTCGACCCAATCCTCGGGGTTCGCGCCGATCTCGATGCGCCGGACATGCTTCCGCCGCTACCCGGCGACCATCCCGCCTGGCAGCGCGACGTGCTCTCGCTCTCATCGCGCGCTCGCGCGGTCGTTGCCGCGCTGCGCCCGCTGGTCGTTAAAGTGCTGACGTTCTGGGATCATCGCTTCGGCGACATTATCATCGGCGCACGGACGTTCGGCGTCGATGCAAGCGGCTGCTACCGGCTGCGCTGACGGCGCTTGACAGTTTCTGTCGGCGCGCTGGAACTTGCACCCAGGCTCTACTTAACGATCGCGTTGAACTAAGCCGTAGCCGCCGGCTCCGCACGCCGGCTAAGCCGAAGCGCGCGTCGATCGGCCGGCTCCAAGCGCGATAGCGCAAGCACCCCCAGACCAGCGGTTCCCAGGGTCGTATACGCGATGAAAAGCAGGCCATGCGGGATGAGCCCGGTCAGCGTTAGCACGGTGTTATGCGTCCAGCCGAGGTCGACCGGCCAGTTCGTGAGTATTTGCAGCGCCAGCCCCGCGCACAGCAGCGATGCTGCGACGATGGCGCTGCGCTTCTTGATAGCGATCGCCCAGGCGATCGCAATGACGGTTCCGTACGTGACGTAGCGTTCGTGCATGTGCGGCGCCGTCCAGTAGACGAGCGTACACGACAGCGCGAGAAACCAGAGACCCAGCGGTGACGAGAGGCGCGTCCGTTCACGCCACGCGCCGGCGGCCAGCGCGATCATCGAAACGCCGACGCAGAGATTGGCAAAGTTGGCCAATGACAACCCGCCAAAGAGCATGCCGGTAGCTGAATTCAAGCCGTCGCCGGTTAAAATCGCCGGCAACGTTCCAGCACCGATCGTCGCGTATGGATACCGGTTGACGGCGCCCACGAAGGTCTGGAACAGCCACCCGTAACCGCCGATAAAGCGCCATGCGGATAGGTCGTCGGCAGAACGCTCAATACCACGAGCACGATAGCGGCCACAACATGCAGTGGACGGCGTGAATGCACGGCTTGTACGGCGATGATTGGAAGGGCCAAGACTGGTTGCGGTTTGGTTAGTACGCCGGCGGCGAAGAAGGCCGCTCCCATACCGGGCCGGCCGCTAGTGAAGCCGATAAATGCGGCGATCACGAGGACGACCACGAAGATATCGGATTGACCCCATATCGCCGTAGCCCAGATGAAAACCGGGTTCGCAACGGTCCACAGAACGATCGTACGAAACTTGCGCTCCTCGACGTTCACGCCGACCGACAAAAGAGCGGCGCGCATGACGAGCGGGAGAACGAAGAGACTGCCGATGGGAACGAGCTTAAAGAAAAACGGATCGAGGTGCGGATCGGTCGTTCGGAATAACGCTTCGAGCGCAGCCGGCAGCACCATCATCGTCGGATTGAGCGGCGGGTTATCCGATGGCCAAGGTGCTTGATACAGCGATGCCGGCCCAAACTGCAGCGCGTCGCGGCCCCAGGTCGCGAACCAGCCGGACAGGTCGATGTTGGTCCACCCGGTCACGAAGGCGAGCAGTGTGACGGCCACGCACGCGGTCGCCCAAACCCGGTCGAGCCGCGGGCGGCCGAATGGGCGCAGCGCAAGATACAATCCGGCGCAGATGCTGATGAAATAGATCAGACCGATAACGGCCCAACGCGACAGGATCGGCGTTGCGAAGATGCGTTCGTCTAGACGTGCCGGCCGCAGGCCGGCCAACCCCAGCCAATCGCCCCACATGGTTCCCGCGTCGACCGCGACGAGCTGCACCAACTTGCCCTGCCACGCCGGCGATATGGGGACGTAGACGGGACGCCAAGTCGTTCCGAGATCAGGGCCGAATCCCAGACGCTGCGTTGCTCCGGTGGTGAGATTGCGCAGAACGATGCGCTGGGTCGGATGGCTCGGATACCCGACAATTGACATGACGAGCGCCGCCGGGGCAACGAATTGTTGCGAAACGAGCGTGCCGGTATTCGTATCGCTGCCGCTCCAGGACCCAAAGCGCGCGACGTGCACCAAGCCGCTATACGATGACGGGTATTCACCGTTGCGGGTAAACGATCCGTGAGCGGTAAGCGTAACATCGGACGTCTTGCCGTCAAACGCGATAAAGCCCGCGACGGCGATGATACCGAGAAGGTAGGCGATCGTCACGATCGTTCGTGCGCGCGTGCCGGTAGCGGAGCGCGCGGCATCTAAAAAGCGGTTGGCGAAAATGTGCATACTCCCGAATGGCGAGGCTAGGCGCGCGACATAAACGCAGCGCGTGACGCCGGCAAGCGCAAAGGACTTGCCGCAGTGCCGCGTAACGCGCAGTGTGTCGCAGCCGCAGTGCGAGCGACTGCGCACGGCGCAAAGGGTCGACGCGGCCGCGCGAAGCGGGCGATCGTCGATTGAGCCGGCCCAGCCGTGGAGATAGCGCGGGTTGACCTACTTCGGAACCAACGTAAAAATGCATCAAACCGCGGCTGAGAGCATTGCGTACGTGGCGGAATTGGCGCAGCTGACGCATAGTGATGCTCTGCAGTTATTCGTCATTCTGCCGTTCACTTCGCTTGCGGTCATTACCGAACCCGCGCATGCCGCCGGCATCCGGGTCGGCGCGCAAAATATGCATTGGGCCGACGCGGGCGAATACACGGGTGAGATTTCGGCGGCGATGCTGCGCGATGTGGGAGTCGACTTCGTCTTGTTGGGCCACGCCGAGCGGCGTCATACGTTCGGTGAAAGCGATGCGCTGATCCGGCGCAAAGTTGACGCCGCGCTCGCAAACGATCTCGGCGTGCTGTTGTGTGTCGGCGAGACGGCCCAAGAGCGCCGCGCCGGCGCCGGCGTCGAGACCGTCGTGCGGCAACTTAAACTCGGTCTCGAAGGTGTTACCGACCGCGCCCAGGTGATGATCGCGTACGAACCGGTTTGGGCGATCGGTGCAGCGGGTGTCGCCGCCGAACCGGCGAGCATCGAAGCGGTAACCGCTGCGATCCGCGCCTATTGCGGCGCCCTGCCCTTGCTCTATGGCGGCAGCATCACCGCTGGTTCGGCCGCCGGCTATGCCGCTGTGGACGGCATCGATGGCCTGTTCGTGGGTCGCGCGGCCCGCCCGGCAGCCGCATTCGGGGCCGTCGCCCGGGCCGCGTATCCGGCATTACTTTAGCGTTGCGCGACGAAGAAGACGACAGCCGCGGCTGACGTTGCGCACCCAGCGAAGGAATGAGTACGATCCATGAGCGACACGATGCAAGCCGTCGTAAATTACGGCATCAACGATTTCCGGCTCGAAGAAGTGGCGAAACCGCGCATCGAACGCGGTGAACTGCTCATTCGCGTCGACGCGTGCGGCGTCTGCACCTCGGATGTCAAAACGCTGCACGGTGCCGAGCGCTATTGGGGCCGGCCGGGCGAAAAGGCGTTCGTGAAGACGCCGGTGATTCCAGGCCACGAGTTCTTCGGAACTATCGTCGATATTAGCGACGAACGCGCCCAAAGCGGCGAACTCGCGATCGGCGATCGGGTTGTCGCCGAACAAATTGTGCCGTGCGGAAAATGCCGCTTTTGCCGCAATGGCTCGTACTGGATGTGCGAAGTTCACAACATCTTCGGTTTTCAGCCCGAAGTCAACGGCGGCATGGCCGATTTCATGAAGTTCACGGCGGCGTCGGTCGTGCATAAGCTGCCGACATCGCTTCCGCTCGAACTCGCCGTGCTCGTTGAGCCGCTGGCCTGCGCTTTTCATGCCGTCGATCGCGCTCGGATTGAGCCCGGCGACGTGGTGGTCATCGCCGGCGCCGGCACGCTGGGACTCGGTATGATCGGTCCGGCGGTCACGCGCAAGCCGGCGGCGGTCATCGCGCTCGATCTCGATCCCAAGCGGCTGGCGCTCGCGCAGCAATTAGGGGCAACGCATGTTTTCAATCCGCTCGACGTTGATGTTGTCGCCGAAGTGAAGAAACTTACCGAAGGGTATGGCTGCGACGTCTACATTGAGGCGACCGGTACGCCAAAAGGGGTGGAGCAGGGGTTACGTCTGCTGCGCAAGATGGGCCGGTTTTTGGAATACAGCGTTTTTGCATCGCCGGTGACGGTCGACTGGAGCATCATCGGCGAAGAAAAAGAACTCGACATATTGGGCGCGCATCTCGGTGCGCGGATGTATCCGGCGGCGATCGCCGCGCTCACCGACGGCAGCGTACGGATGGACGGCGTGGTTACCAATCAATTACCGTTGCAGTCGTACGTCGAGGCATTCGATCTGATGGAAGGCGGCCGCGGCGCGATCAAGGCAATTTTGCTGCCGCATGCGTAGGAACGGTTCAGCTGCGAGGAATGTTCGTGTTCACAGCACCGGCGCCGGCGGCTTAGCCGTTGCGCGGTGATAGCGAGGGTCACGGGTATCGCCGGAACGTGTTACCCAAACCCGAAAATATAGCCACTCGAGACACTGGCCGACCTTTTTAACGTCTGGGGTTTTACTGTTGCTCGTAACGTCGATCGCCTTCTATTCACGAACGTTGTTGCGAAAATGACGCCTGGGTTTCTGTAGTTGCTCGGTCACCTCGGGCCGTTCAGTTGGCTGGTCGTCTTCACCATCACGTACGTGATATTTGTGGCGCCGGCATACGCTGCCGGATCGTGGCTCAAGGAACGGCTGCGGCTCTGCGAGTTGGTTGTCCCGCTCGCCGGCGCCGTTGTCGTGTCTCTGGCCGGCTACCTCAATGTCTGGTTGTACTTCCTTAATCCGACACTCGGCGTCACCGCTTCAGCGGTCTTCATTGTCGTGGCGTTTGCTACGTGTCTTTTGATCGCTCGGCGGTCCGATTGGCGGGATCCGAAACGTCGGACATCCGCCGTGCTTGTTTACCTCGTAGGCGTAATGTACTTGTCGATTTTGTATCTGCCCGGCAACATGGATAGCGGTCGTCGATTTTTCATGCTCCGACCCCCGGATAACATACTCCCACAACTGTTCGCGGAGCACTTATATAATGGATCAGGCCTTCGCGATTTGGTGGCTGGGTACCATGGCAGCGATCGCCCACCGCTGCAGAGCGGCTTGCAGCTCATGAGCCGGCCGCTTGCGGCACTGTTGGGATTACGGGACGTCTTTTACCAATGTGCGGGAACCGTTGCCCAGCTCACTTGGATCTTCGCATTCTCGTCTTTGTGCGCCCGCGCCAAAATTTCGGCGCGCGGCCGAACGATCACATATACGCTGGCGATCTTTTCGGGTTACTTCTTGTATAATAGCGTGTATATCTGGCCGAAGTTGCTAGCGGCCACCTTGAGCATCGCATTCGCACTTTTTCTTTGGGACGGAATGCGAAACCGATCCACCGGGCAAATCGCTTTAGCAGCGGCGGCCGGCGCCGCTGCTTTCTTGTCTAACGGCGGTTCAGCTTTTTTTTATAATTCCGCTCGGCGTCACGATCGTAGTTACGATGCTTTTCGTCAACGTTGCTTCGCTCTTGATCGCGGCGGGGATCGGCGTTGCGCTCATCGCGCCGTGGAGCCTCTATCAACATTTTTACGATCCGCCGGGAGACCGGCTCGTCAAGATGCACGTTGCGGGAATCTTCGCGCCCGGTCCGCCTGACGCACTTCGCGCTATTGAGAATCAGTATCTTTCAACAGCGCCAGCCACGATCTTCTCAAACAAAGTTTCAAATCTAAAATCGGCATTTCTCTGGGACAAACTCCGTGAAAATGCAACCACCGGCGAGCCGCGCTCAACCATCAACGATTGGCGGCTCTACGAGCGTGAGCATATCTTCGCCGCCCTAGCGTGGGCGAATCTCGGCTGGCTCTTCGTAATATGGAAAGTACTCCAGCGGCGCGCGATGAGACTTGGGGCGTATCCGTCCATCGTCGTCGCTGGTGCCGTAGCATCACTGGTCTTCTGGAGCTTGATTACTTGGGGGCCGAATGAAACCGTCGTCACCCATTCAGCGTACGCCGTTGACGTGGTGCTATTCGCGGCACTCGAGATTTTCATCGCGGGCGCACCCAAGTGGTTAAGCGCAGTTATCGTTCGGGCCCAGTGCTGTGATTTCGTAGTGGTTTGGATTCTTGGAACGGCGCGCGATGCGGCAACCGTCGAAAGCGGGACGAGCTTTGTCGCGCTGGCGCTCATGGTGGCATCGACGGTCGCAATAGTGGTAACGCTCAATGCGTCTCCAGACGTCCCCGACGCTCGTCCGACGCGGTAACAAATAAGGTGGAGCGGCGATTTGGCGACTTTATCAACTTCACCGCGATATCGAGTGTGGATAAGTTGCCGCTCTCATTACCGCTCCGACTCGGCGTGCAATTCGAGTCGCCGCCCTATGTTGTGGGCGCCGTTGATCGCGCTTCATTTCGTCCAATCACTCGACAATCA
This sequence comes from Candidatus Velthaea sp., assembly GCA_965214335.1. GTDB lineage: Bacteria > Vulcanimicrobiota > Vulcanimicrobiia > Vulcanimicrobiales > Vulcanimicrobiaceae > Velthaea. The sequence continues at coordinate 60,211 of CBDCBO010000005.1, forward strand.
GTAGCGCAAGCGAGGTATGCGCGATGAACGTTAGAGCGAATACGATCAACGCGACGATGCCGAAAATAAGCACTTCTTTATGATTCCGAATTGAGAACCGTCGTTCATCGTCGGCTAGCTGATTCTGCAGTCGCATATTGCGAAGCCGCGTGGTGACCGGTCGCCACAGCATTCGGAGAGCCAAAGTCGCAAGCGCAACGACCACGACAATGTCGCAGACTCGACCGGGGGTTGCGGGCGCGCCAAGGTCATATTTCGGCAGCCAAGCCGCGACGAAAATCGCCGTTTGAGCGAGAAGCACAATAGTGTATACGGGTATCCATTCGGTAGCGACGATCCCTCCGGCCAAGAACATCAACGCCACCGTCAAATATGAGCCTTGATGGATCACTGTAGTGGCTGGTCCGAACATCGCCAGGCACCAAAACAGATTAGAACTGAGCGCGATCCATGCAAAGGCGCTGGCCCAGCGCAGCGCGGGGCGGCGGGTTCGAAAAAATAGGAGTGCGGCGAGATACGGAATTAACAGTGCGCTCAAACCATAGCGCAAGTGAAAAAACTCTCGTTTTTGCAACGGGATCGAGATGTTCATCGGCATGATCGTGCGGAGGTTCTCCATTTTGTTTGCAACGATCGTGGCAGGGTCAACGCGCGTATACGCGCGGATGAGCAGCGCTGGGAACGTCTCACTCGAAACGTCCCGGTGCCCCGCAAGGTGCCACTTGAGGAGTCGATCGCCGGGTGGATCGTAAACCTTCTGATACCACGTCCACGGAGCAGTGACCGCGACAATAGTAAGTAGCGCGGTGAGAACCGGGCGAGGTGCTGCTTTGCGGTCACGCAGCAGCCACGAAATTACAAGGACTGGAAGGGTGAAAACGACACCGCCATGGGACAGCAACCCCAAACCGGTGCTCGCACCGGCCAGAACCGCGCGTGTTGGGCGCCGCGGATCTGGCGCTATTAAAAATGCTAGGCCAAAGGCGCCGTAGGCCGCGGCAAGGAGCTTCGGCCACACGAAAATGCTATTTAAGAAAAAGAATCCCGACATCCAGCACAGCAGCACAACGCCGACAGATCGGAGTTTGGAAAGGCCGACGAGCCGGCAGAGTGTGAACAGTGCGCCGAAGATCGTTACTTGCAGAACGATTGCGATCGCTTGGTACCGACTGTCGCCGTCTTTTACGAACGGGGTCAACGCCGCTAGGAGCAAGTCGAATCCGGCTTGCAGTGGCGGCCGGTCACTGCTCAGCCATGCGCCCACGAAAGGTTTCGGCGCCGCATGCGCCGCTATGTGCAGCGCCAAAATGTGCGGGAGGACATTGTCGTCGGGTAGCTTGAGCCAAGTTTCGGTTTCGCTGTAAATGTCTGCAGTACCGTGGATACCTAGGGAGAGAAGCGCGGCGTAGCTCAGGCTAATGAACGCAGTCAGCGCAAATGGACCCCAGGCGTCGACCATGTCTCTGACGTGACGTGACGTGACGTGACGTGACGTGAGCGCGTAGCATACGAACCGTTAGCCACGTTCCACCGACGGCGCCGACGATTACCAGCGCCGAAGCGACATGCCGGTTGACCATGGTCATGAAAAACGTAAACTCCGCCGCGGCGCCGAGCACAAGGCACGACATCGCGTAAACCAGCAACGTCGGCAGGTTCAAACGACGGCAGATGGCGGTGCCCGCTCCGATCACTGGGAAGATAAGAAGCGAAGCGACGAGCGTAAGACCTAAGAGCCGTACTCCAATGTCTTCGGCCAGAGCGTCGATTGTTTCTAGAATCGTGCCATTATTATCCGCCGGCCGAACGTCGGCGATGCCGATCCAGTCACCCCAAGCGCGACCAGCATCCGTGGCAACGAAGCGGACCTGCTGCCCTTGCCAACTGGGCGGGACGATGAAAAAACGCGGCTGCCAATGTTCTTTGGGGGCAGCCGCGACGCCCACGTCGATTCGCGTTCGAGCGTTGTCGACGCGCACGAGTTCGTGCTGCTCCCCACGATGATTTGGGTAGCCCGCGATCATAAACGCGATTCGATTCGGTGCCGTAAAGGGTTCCGATGTTAATGTCCCGGTGTTGCGATCGTCGCCGCTCCATGAGCCGTACCGAATCCCATGGATGACGGACCGATTCGTCGACGGATACTCACCGTCGACGGTAAAGCTCCCAGCGGCCGTAAAGCGTACGAACGATCGGGAGCGTTCACCAATCACGAAGATAGCAACGACGAGCAGGGTGACGATCGCGGCTATGACGAGCAACCACCGGCTGGAATTCACGCTTCTCGCTCCGCGCGCCCAACCGATCATCGACGCCTCTCGACGCCGCTCGCGTCGCCGGGATTTCCAAAACCTGCCTGTTGTGTCAGGTTCAAGCCCTGAACAGCCAATGCTGCAAATGACAACATGAAACGATCCGATGGTGCGGTACAACGGGGTATGAATCGAGGCCCCTTGCGCGAAACACAGGTACGCCTGTACCAAATTTCGGAGTGGCAACCGCAATTTTTTCTACTCGGTCCGATAATCCTTGGGCAGCCAGTACCGGGAACGAAGCTGTCGCATCGGTCCTGTGTTTACCGCTTCTTGGCATCATGCTTCCCCATTGGCGTAAAGCAGCGCGGAGACTGTTTCAGTTCGTCTCGCGGTGCGCGAATGCATGACTTTGCTGCGATAGATTATCTGATCGATCCGCGAGCGTCCGTGCCAATTACAGGCACCTGGCCCGATGTCAAAGTAATTAAACGCTACGAAAGTTACGATGAGTGAACACTTAGCGCCAATTATCTTGTAAGTAGCAAAACGGAGCGTTTGATCGCGCGGGATGCTACAAACGCGACGATAGCCCCAATTCCAGGCGCAGGGATCATACACAATGACAGGAACGCCAATTTTAAAAGCATATTTCGATGGTGCGAACGCCCTCGGGTCGTAAAATCGCAGGTCGCTAACGATACGGCGATATCTAGCGGAAGTTTTGACTGTCTCGATCCAGTCAAATTGCGTTTTGGTCAGATGCGGAACCCTTCTGGACCCAACATCTGTGATGGCGTAGGTATGCGTTGCAGTAACGGCTGAATTGATATCTTCCAAGCCATTTAGATGGTCGCGGTCCGTGCCGCAAGCTATATCGTCAGGCGGCGGAGCCCCGAGGCTTACTACCGTCCGTTTGCCGACTTTAAGGTACACTAAGAATTTTCTACAAAGCCCCACGATTGAAATGGGGTTGCCAATATGCACCTGATCCAGCCCACGCGCACCGCAAGTCCGCAACTGCTCCCCGCACGCATCGTAGATCAAGAGGGGAGGCTGCTGTATACGAGTCCTACGTAACGGCATGAGAAACCGAAGTTCAGGAAAGATCGGTCCGTAGTTTCGCGATCGCTGGACCTTCTGTACCCACGCGCGTTCATTGACGGAGATCGAAGGCACATCGGATTTGCCAATATCGAGGATCGAATATGATTCTATCGCAGCAACGATCGGCTGAGATGCTGAATACTGGGCCCGCGCACTTTGGAGTGAAGATAAGATGGTTACATGCAGTATGATCGTTGATAGGACCGCACGTAGATGCTTGCAGCGCCTCATCGTAACGATTCCACAGATCAAAGCGAGAATGTGACCGTGTCTGTCTGCCCGTGGGTGGCCACGGCGTTCTGCTGCGAGACTGCACTTTTTAGCTGAGGGTACGCCTGTGAACCAGCCTGATCAAAATATGCTGTTCCACACCGAGGCTGCTGAGGATTCGTCAGCACGTCCTTGCAGCCGTCTTGTCGCGTCCCACCGGTTACCTGCGTCGCCGTGTATGTTTCGCCCACTGTATCGGCCCGAAGATCCATCCCCCCGAGAATGCGTATGCCGAAGCCGAAATCCTGGCCGAAGCCATCACGGTGCGCAGCATCCACGGGCCGTGACAACTTTATCGGCGCTACCGCGGCCTCAGAAGGCGAAGCCGACGCTAGGCTACGGCTTTCGGCAGCAGATCGTCGAGATTCATTGCTGACAGCACGCGCTGTTGCACCGCTGCAGCAGCTACATTGAGCGATTCGGCATCCGCGTCGAACGGAACCGTGGTGCGTAGCGGTCGCGCTCCGGCCGCCAGGTTGGCTAAACGGAGGATCGCGCGGGCGACGTCGGCTGGATCGCGACCATCGGCGGCGCTGACAAAGGCTCCCATCGCGTCGGAGAACCGTTGTGCGGTATCGCCGTAGCTTTGAGTGCGCGCGGTATCATCGGCGGAGGTTCCCTTCGCGCTAATTTCGGTATGGAATGCACCGGGCTGTACGATCGCTACGTCGACGCCGAACGGCGCCAACTCGTACGATGAGGCTTCGGCGAGCGCTTCGAGCGCCCACTTCGAGGCGGCGTAGACGCCGCCGAGCGGAAACGTCATCCGACCGGCAACGGACGAAACGTACACAATTAAACCCGACCGCCGCTCGCGCATCGCGGGCAAGAATGCGCGATTGACGCGCAGCGGGCCGAACACGTTAGTTGCGAATTGGCGCTCTACGACTTCGGGTGAGAACGCTTCCTCGATGCCGAAAAACGCGGCTCCAGCGTTATTCACTAGGAGATCCGGTACGCCGTGAGCCAAAATTGTTGCCGCAGCCGCGTCGACCGACGCGTCACTCGTCACATCGAGTTCAACCACGTCGGCGCCGACCGTCCGCAGCGCGGCGGCTGACGCGGCGTTGCCCGAGTCGACATTCCGCATCGTCGCGATGACGTGCCAACCCTCCGTGGCAAGCGTTTCGACGGTAAGGCGGCCGAAGCCCGAGCTAGCGCCGGTGATGACGGCAATCCGCTGGTTTGACATGAGGACCTCTCGATATGGATGTGGGGAGGGCTTCACTCTACCAGGGAAACTTACGAATTGTAAGTACTAACGTAAAAGTAAGTATTGGAGGGTTGGCCGTGACAAAATCGGTTCTCTACGCGGCAATCGGCGAAGCGGACATCCCGGATCGCGGCGACTGCTTTCAAAGCGAATGCCCCGCGCGGCATGTCTTCGACCACGTGACCGGCCGCTGGGGCGGCTTGGTGCTGACCGGATTGCTGCCGGGAAGATTGCGGTTTTCGGCGCTCCGTGCGCGCGTCGGCGGCGTTTCCGAGAAGATGCTGGCGCAAACGCTACGCGCGCTCGAAGGTGATGGTCTGTTGGTGCGCATGCAGTACGCCGAAGTTCCGCCGCGTGTCGAATACGAACTCACGGCGGCCGGGCTTGAAGTGGCACGGCGCCTGCACGAACTCATAAGCTGGCTTGAAGAACACGTTCGCGATTTGATCGCGGCCCGACAAACCTACGAGCGCAAACAGGTCGCCCGCGCCCTGTCATAAGTGCGCCCCGAAGCGGCCAGAACGGTTCGGCGCGACGTATGACAAGGCCGCGCGATCCCAGCCGGCGACCGCGCCGCATTGGAGATAGATCGCGTCGAGAAACGCGCGTAGTTCGGCGGCCGGATCGGTGGCGTGCCGGACGGCGTCGTACGGCAGCACCCATTCATTAATGGTAGCGGACCACGACGCTGCGGCCGGTGCGATCGGCAATGTCTCGGCGCCGGGCGGTTGCGGATAGATATAGCCGTAGAAGAACGGTGCCGTCTTTTCATCACCGTAAAAGAGCCCAACATTCATCAACTCGGCATCCAGATCGTACTTCATGATGTAGCCTCGATCGGTTGGCGGCGTCACATGTTTGCCGCTGAAGAGCAGTAACGCAACGTCGAGCGCCCCCCACCAGACTTGGATACCGTTACGGCCGAAGAAGTGCGCGCGCCACTCGTCGAAGATCGCAGCACTCGCCGTCGTGGCCGCAAACCAGCGCTGCACGGCAGCCGGATCGTAGGCCGCCGGCCGGCGATCCTCATCGAGCGGTGTGGTGTCCGGCAATTCTTGCGGCGTCGGCGTGATCGTGCAGTCGACCGCGAGTGCTTCGAGCGCGGTCTGCAACTCGGTGTAGATCTCCGCTACCGTGCGAGCCGGCACGAGCGCGATGCGGCGACTGCGGCCGTCACTGCGCGCTACCCAAATTTCAGACGAAAAGACGTCGAGCGCCGCTTCGACCGATGTGCCGCGCCACGGGATTGGACCCGTGGTGAGGCCGCGCGCGGATAGAAACAACGCCGCGAACATCCAGTTCGGTTGCGACGGCGAAAGCGCGACGCGCATCTTGCCCAGCATCTGTAGGTATAAGTGCAGGCTGCGTTTGGTCGGCGCCCAGGCGGCGACATCGACGTCGGGCCAATTCGCCGTATCGATGCGTGTGCTGTCAGTCATTTGCAATGCCTCAAACCGGTAGCGAAGTTAGCGCAGGTTCGGCCGCGCGATGACGAAACGAACGAAGGCGTGCGTTCGCGCTTTCTCGCCCGCTCTACTCGTTCTTGACGCCGACGGTGACGCGCGCGCCCGACAGCGAACGTCCGCAATTGGGGTGCTCGCGTGAAAGCGTGTTTCGCAACCGAGACGTCAAGGGCGGACTATCGCTCGTTCTGAATGTTTGCGGCAGCGGCTGCGCGTTTCTATCGCCGGTGCTCGCGGACGCGCTGTGTATATCGCGGTTGCCGCGATCTGGTTCGTCCCCGGCCGTCGCTTCGAGCCGGTGATCGACGATCGGCCGTAAGGCACGGCGTAGTGCGCGAATGCAACGTAGGTTCGTTGGTCCGGTCGTCGGAACGACCGGATCATGAGAGCGATGTTTTGGACGCGGCGGATGTGCGTGATGCAGGCTGCAGCGTTAGCGGCGGTGATGGTGCGCGCCGCGGCCGCATATGCGGCGGCGACCGACGCGCCGGCCGCGCTGCCGGCGTGCCCGCACGTGCAGGCGACGCTCGACGCGACGATCGACACGAAGGTCGTAAAAGCCGGTGAACGCTTTGCCTTCACGACGCGCACGCCGGTCGAGGTCGGCAACCTGACGATTCCGGCGGCGAGCCACGGCGTCGGTCTTATTGCGACGCTCGATCATTCGAAGAGCCAGGGTCATTCGGGCTACCTCGTGCTCGAAGCACGTTATATGGTATTGGCCGACGGCAGCCACATACCGGTCGTATTCGTGCCGGCCGGCGACGGTCACGCCCAGTCGTTCGTGCGTGCCGGAAGTTCCGACGCCGGGCTGTTGGGCTACCTGCCGTACTACATCGGTACCGCGGCCGGCATCTACAACACGTTCCACCATGGCAAGGACGCGGCCGTGGTCGCCGGTACCGTGCTGCCGCTCATCGTCGGCGACGACTTCTACGCCGGCACGTGCGGCATCGCTATCGACCGGCGCTAACGCTGAGCCGTGACGGCGCGGTTAAAGCAGCGTCGCTGAAAAACGGTCGGCGGCGATCGACGTGCACAGTGCGGACCACTCGCAGCCGGCGCAGGCGGCGCGTATTTCACCGCGCGCGAAGCGGGCGCGCAGATCGGCGATCAGCGCGGCGCCGAGCGTGTAACGCGCGCCGTCGTGCAGCAGCGGTTGCAGTTCGCGAACATCGGCCAAGGCGCGCCGAGCCGCAGCGTCGCTTCGCGTGACCGACTCGTTCGTGCAATGTCCCGGCTCCGTGCCGCACAGCGGCGCGCACACATCGTCCGGGCCGTCCACGAGCACGATCGGAACACCCGCGCCGATCCGCGCGACAATAGCGCGATAATTGGCGACGAACGCGGCGGAGTAGCCTTCGCCGACAAACGTGAGGATGCACAACAGGTGATGCGGCCGCAACCGGACGACGGCGGGAGACGGCGGCGCATTCACCCGGCCGGAACGGCGGACGGTTCGAGATTCGCGACGAGTCCTTCGATGAGCCGCGCCACCGCTTGGGCGCCGCGAGCGGCGGCCGCGAGCACGTCGAGATGCGACGTCTTCGAACCGTTATGCACGTTGGTAATTAAACTGAAGGCAACGACTTGGCAGCCGAGTGCGCGCGCGACGATTGTCTCGAGCACCGTCGACATGCCGACCGCGTCGGCGCCCAGCGTGCGCAGATAGCGCGCCTCGGCCGGCGTTTCATAGGCCGGACCGCTCAGTCCCGCATACACGCCGTTTTGCATGACGATCTCGTATTCGCTCGCCATGTGGCGCGCGAGATCGCGCAGATGCGGCGCGTACGCATCGACCATATCGACGAAGCGATCCTTGATGCCGAATGGCGGATGCGTTCCCACCAGCGGGCTCGTGCCGGTAAGATTGATCTGATCGCTCACGAGCATGAGGTCGCCGGGATGAAAATCGGTGTTTACCGCACCGGCGGCATTCGTGAGCACCATCGTGCGCGCGCCGGCCGCCGCCGCGATTGCGATTGGGTACGTCACTTCGAGCGGCGACCGGCCCTCATACAGATGAAAGCGCCCCGAAAACGCGATAACGCGCCGGCCGTGCAGCTCGCCGATCAACGCTTCGCCGGCGTGGCCCGGAACGGTCGGCTGCGGCATACCGGCAAGTTTTTTATAGTTGACCGCGCCGGCGTCGATCCGGTCGCGCAGCACCCCGCCGAAGCCCGAGCCGAGCACGATCGCACAATCGATGCTGCCGCCGGCCCGATCGACGATGAATTCCGCGGCCTCCTCGATGTGCTTCTTTTTCATGTTAGCCGGTTGGGGCGGGCACCGGCGCCAGCAGATTCGAGCCGGTCATCGCTGCCGGAACGGCGAGACCGAGCAGCGGCAGCAGGGTCGGTGCGACATCGCCTAATCTGCCGGCGCCGTTGAACGTGCCGACCGGCGCTTCGGATAGGAGCACGAACGGCACGGGATTGGTCGTATGGGCGGTCAACGGATTGCCGTCCGGATCGATTTTCTCTTCGGCGTTTCCGTGATCGGCGGTAATTGCCAGCATTCCGCCGGCGGCAAGGACGGCTTGCTCGAGCCGCCCGAGGCACACGTCGAGGGTCTCGACGCTCGAAATCGTCGGCGCCCATTTACCGGTGTGGCCGACCATGTCGGCGTTGGCGTAATTCATGACGATGACGTCGTGCCGGCCAAGTTGTACGTCTTCGACGGCGGTCGTGGTAATGTCGGCCGCCGACATTTCGGGCGCTAAATCGTACGTCGCGACGCGCCGATTCGATGGAATCAACACGCGATCTTCGCCGGCGAACACGTCTTCGCGGCCGCCGTTAAAAAAATAGGTGACGTGCGCGTACTTTTCCGTTTCCGCTAGGCGCAGTTGGCGTAAGCCGGCGCGCGCCACGATCTCGCCGAACGTATCGTGCTGCGGCCGCGGACCAAAGAGGACCGGATTCGGAAAGTCTTCCTCGTATCTGGTCATCGTTGCGAACGGCACGCCGGCGAGCGATTCGACCGCGAATTCGCCGAATGCCGGAGCGCTCATCGCCAGCGTGATTTGGCGTGCGCGGTCGGGCCGAAAATTAAAGAAGATGACGGCGTCGCCGGTGTGGACCGGGCGTGCTTCGCCGACGATGGTCGGCACGACGAACTCGTCGTTTTCGTCACGCGCGTACGCGGCTTCGAGCGCCGCGCGGGCGGTCGGCGCGTGGTGCGGCGATTGCGCGCGAACGAGCGCCGCGTACGCCTTTTGCGTGCGGTCCCAGCGTTTGTCGCGATCCATCGCATAGTAGCGGCCGCTCACGGTGGCGATGGCGCCGGCCCGGCCGTGCGCGGCCAGATAGGCTTCGAGCCGTTCGAGATACACGGCCGCCGAGCGCGGCGGCACGTCGCGACCGTCGAGAAACGCGTCGATCGCGATCGGTACGCCCGCGCCGACGGCGGCGTCGATGAGCGCTTCGAGATGGTCTTGCGAACTGTGGACTTTGCCGTCGGAGAGCAGACCCATGAAGTGCAGCGTCCCGTGGCTGGCCGCGACTTGCGCCAGCACCTCGGTCAACGCCGGATTGGTGCCGAACGAGCCGTCCGCGATCTGCGCGTCGATCACGACGATCCCTTGCGGCACGGTCCGGCCCGAACCGATGTTGATGTGGCCGACCTCACTGTTGCCCATGACGCCGGGCGGCAGCCCCACCGCTTCACCGCTGGCCTCGAGTTGGGTCGACGGATAGCGGTCCAAGATGCGGCGCCAGTTCGGCGTGTCGGCCGCCGCGATGGCGTTACCGTGCAGGTCGTCGCGACAGCCCCAGCCATCGAGGATGGCTAGAACGAACGGCGGGCGGCTCATGCGACGACTCCTTTGCGCGCGTTACGCAGCAGCGCGGCGAACGACGCCGGATCGAGGCTCGCGCCGCCGACGAGCGCGCCGTCGATGTGCTGCTGTGCGACAAGTTCAGCGATGTTCTCCGGCTTGACGCTGCCCCCATACAGGAGCCGGCAGGCGCGCAGTCCGGCGACCGCACCGCGAATCGCGCCCATCACGGCATTGGCCGTGAGCGGCTCGTCGGCGTTTCCGGTGCCGATCGCCCAGATCGGCTCGTAGGCGACGACGCAGCGCGCCACGTCGTCGTCGGCGATGCCGTCGAACGCCGCCAGCGTTTGGGCCACGACGCGTTCGCGCGCGAGGCCGGCGTTATGTTCCGCGAGCGTCTCGCCGAGCGCGACGATCGGCGTGATCCCGTGCGCGAGCGCGGCTTTAATTTTGCGGTTGATCGTCACGTCGGCTTCAGCGGCGAACGCACGCCGCTCCGAGTGTCCGAGGATCACCCAGTCGACGTTGCACGCGCGTAACATCAGCGGCGAGATTTCACCCGTGAACGCGCCGCAATCCGCCCAGTGCATCGTTTGCGCGCCCAGCCCCAGCGCCGATCCGGCGAGCGCGGCACCGACCGGGCCCAGTGCGACGAACGGCGGACAGATGACGGCCTCGGCATGCGCGAAGTCGGGTGCGAGCGCTCGGAAATCGGCGACGAAACGGACGGCTTCCGCCGGCGTCTTGTACATCTTCCAATTACCGACGATAAGTGTCTTCACGCGCCGGCCGCCCGTTCGAGCGCCGCCACACCGGGCAGCGCTTTGCCTTCGAGAAACTCCAACGTGGCGCCGCCGCCGGTCGAGATATGGGTCATCCGGGCGGCGAAGCCGAGCGCGTGCGCGGCGGCCGCCGCATCGCCGCCGCCGACCACGCTCGTCGCACCGGCCTGCGTCGCTTCGGCGATCGCCTCGCCGACGACTTTGGTGCCGTGCTGGTAGGCCGTCTTTTCGTATACCCCCATCGGCCCGTTGAAGACGATGGTCTTGGCGCCGCGCACAGCGGCGGCATAGGCGTCGGCGGTCTTTGGCCCGATGTCGAGGATCATGCGGTCGCCGATCGCGTCGAGCGTGGTGACGGTCGCGGTGGTATCGGCGTTGAACGCATCGGCGACGACGCAGTCGATCGGCAGATGCAGCGTGATGCCGCGCTGCTTGGCGTTGGCGATGATGCTCGTCGCGGGAGTCAAGTCGGGATCGCGCAGCGACGTTCCGACATCGACGCCTTGCGCGGCCAGAAACGTATTGGCCATGCCGCCGCCGATGACGAAGGCGTCGACGCGGGTGAGTAAATTCGCGAAGACACCGACTTTGTCGGCCACCTTGGCGCCGCCGATCGCACACACGAAGGGCTTGACCGGCGTATCGGTGAGTTGCGCGAGCGCGCGCAGCTCGGACTCCATGAGGAAGCCCGCGTAGGCCGGCAGATCGGCGGCGATGCCCGCCGTTGACGCGTGTGCCCGGTGCGCGGTGCCGAACGCGTCGTTGACATACACGTCGCCGGCCGCGGCGAGTTCGCTTGCGAACAGCGGATCGTTGGCTTCTTCGCCGGCGTGGAAGCGCACGTTTTCAAACAGCGCGAAGCCGCCGTCGGGCAGTGCGTGCGAGACATCCACGCACGCTTCACCGATACAGTCGTCGACGAAGCTGACCGTGGTGCCGAGCAGTTCGCTCAAGCGCGCGGCCAGCGGGCGCAACGTGTATTTGAGATCGCGTTTGCCGTCCGGACGACCCAAATGCGAGAGGATCACCGTTTTCGCGCGGTGCTCGTGCAAATAGCGCAACGTCCGCAGCGCGGCCGTGATCCGGGTCTCATCGCCGATCGCGCCGTCTTTCATCGGTACGTTGAGATCTTCACGCACGATGACGCGCTTACCGCGAACGTCGACATCGGCCAATGTTTTAAAGTTCATGGCGTGAAGTGATCTCCGATGAAGCGGATCCAGCGCGCGTAAACATCGGCGTTGCGCGCGGGATCGTGCGGAAAGTGTCCGTCGACGGGATACACGATGAATTGCACCGGTTTGCCCAAATCGCGCAAGGCGTGAAAGAATTCATACGACGACACGTTGGCGACCCGGGCATCGCCCCGATCGGCTAACAACAGCACCGGCGTGGTGACGTCCCGCACGTACGTAATGGATTGTTCGTGGATCCAGCGGGCGCGATTCGGCGCCAGAAACGGCGAACCATGAAATAGATACAGGTCGGCATCGAGGTCGTCGGCGATCGCGTAGTCGGCGATCCAGTCGGTGACGGCGGCGCCCGACACGGCGGCTTTCCAAAGATGATAGTGGGTGATCATCCAGGTGGTCATCACTCCGCCGTACGACCAGCCCGACACGGCGATCCGCGCCGGATCGACGATACCGCGGCTGCGCACGGCGTTGACCGCCGCCATGATGTCGCGGCCGGGACCGGTCGAAACATCGTTAAAGATCGCCGCTAAATACGCGCGTCCTAAATTATTGCTGCCGCGGTAATTTGGTTCGAGCACGAGCCAGCCGCGCGCTGCCATGAGTTGGGCCAGGTCGTCGAAGCTTTGCGTCGATGCGTCGGTCGGACCACCGTGGATAATGACCACGAGCGGATAGCGCCGGCGGCCGTCAAAGCCGGCTGGTTTGACCAGCACGCCGTCGCCCGCAATGCCCGTCGACGTCGGAAAGGTAATGCGTTCGCTTGACCCAAACGCGCGCCCGGCCAATACGTGATTGTAGTCGCTGACTTGGCGCGGCGCGCCGCCCGGCGCGACGAGGTACAGTTCCGGCGGCGCGGTCGTCGCGCTGCCGACGAACACCAGCGTGCCGTCGGAACCGATCGCCCCAGCCAGCGGTGACAGCGTGCTTATCTCGCCGGTGTCGATGCGCACCGGCGGCGTGTCGCCGGCGCGCCGCCATAGCGCGGTGTGCGTGCCCGACGTCGAGGAAAAATAGAGCGCCGCGCCACTAGGCTGCCAGGCCGCATCGTGTACGTATTGATCGACGCCGCGCGAGATATTATCGCCGTTACTACCGGCGTGCGGCGTAACATATACATCTTGCGGATGCGTTTGATTGTCGCCGTCGGAATAGATGTACGCAAGGTGCGTGCCGTCCGGTGCGAACAGCGGGTCGCGCTCGCGATTCACATGCGCGCTCACCAGGTGCACCGCGTGCGACGCGACATCGACGATGCGGGCCGTCGCGAAGTCGGCGTCGTTGAGAATCGCATTGGGCGCCCACAAATAGGCGAGCTGCGTGCCGTCGGCGCGAAACGACAGCGTCGACATCGATTCGCCGGCCGTCACGCTGCCGGTTCCGCGCGTCAGCAGTTCGGCTTTGCCGTTGTCGAGCGGCTGCAGCCACACCCGCAACGAGCGGGCCACGCCGGGCAGGAGATTACTGCCGTTACCGACTTCATAGGCGTCGACGAACCGCGCCGGTCCCGAGCGCTTGGGCAGCGGGTCGACGGCGACATACGCGAGCGCGTGGCCATCCGGCCGCCAGGCGAATTGTTCGACCCCATCGGGCGCATCGGTGACGCGCTGCGGATCGCCGCCGTCGAGCGGCATGACGAAGATTTGCGGCCGGCCTTCATGCTCGCCGGCATTGGAAATAAACGCGATGCGGCGCCCGTCGGGCGACCACTTCGGCGACGCGATGCCGGTCCGCCCGGCGGTCAGCGCGCGGTGCGTGCCGACGGCCAGATCGATGACATCGACCTCGTCGTCGGTGCGGTTGTGCTCCATGTCGATCCGCGAAACGACCAAGACGGCGCGCCGGCCGTCGGGCGCGAGTTGGGGGGCCGACAGGCTAACGACGCGGGCCAGATCCGCCGGCGTGAATGGTGCGCCTTGCGCACGCGCACCGGTGGTTGAAAGCGCGGCGACCGCGAGTGCGGCGGTGATGCCCGTGGCGACCGCCGCGGGATAGTTGAACAGCGGACTAAACCGCTGAAGGAATCTTCGACAGAACCATGTGCGCGACATCGGCCAGCCGGCACGAATAGCCCCACTCGTTGTCGTACCAGGCCGCGATCTGAATCATCGTGCCGTTGGCGTTCGTCAGCTTGCCGTCGACGATCGAACTGTGTGGGTTTTGTTTGAAATCACTCGAAACGAGCTCCTCTTCGGTGTATTGCAGGATGCCCTTGAGCGACGTCGCGGCGGCCGTGCGCAGCAGCGCATTGAGTTTGTCCTTGGTCGTTTCTTGCTTGACGATCGCGACTAAATATACCATTGAAACCGTCGGCGTCGGCACGCGTAACGCGAAGCCGTCGAACGAACCTTGCACTTCGGGGATCGTGAGGTAGAGCGCTTTCGCCGCACCGGTCGAGGTTGGGATGATGTTGGTCGCAGCGTTCCGCGCGCGTCGCAAATCCTTATGCGGCGCATCGAGAATGTTCTGATCGTTGGTGTAGGAGTGAATCGTCGACATGAACGCTTTTTCCCAACCGAGTTCGTCGACGATCGGTTTGACGAAGGCGCCCAAACAATTCGTCGTGCACGATGCGTTGGAGATGATGTGGTGCGCAGCGGCGTCGTAGTGTTTATCGTTCACGCCCAGCACGAGCGTGATGTCCTCACCTTTGGCCGGCGCGGAAATGAGCACTTTTTTGGCGCCGCCGCCGTCGATGTGGGCCCGCGCTTTCGCTGCATCGGTAAAAATTCCGGTTGACTCGACCACGACGTCGACGCCCAGATCGCGCCACGGCAATTTCGCCGGATCGCGCTCGGCTAACACTTTAATCGTTTGGCCGTTTATCGTCAGGCCGTCGGTCGTCGCGCCGACGTCGCCCGCGAACGTGCCGTAGTTCGAATCGTATTTGAAAAGATGCGCGCATTCCGCCGCACTGGTCAAATCGTTGACGGCGGCGATTTCGACGGTCGGATACCGCTCGAGCAGAGCTTTGGTAAAGTTACGGCCGATGCGGCCGAAGCCGTTGATTCCAATGCGCATAGCGTCGGCTCCGTTAGCCATGCGCCTCTGTGGGGTCCTCTAAAGTGGCCGATTGTGGTACGGCCGCCGGCCCGCGCAGCCGGGCGACGAGCCGCATGAGCGCCGCGATGCGGCCGTTGAGGGTCGCTTTCCCAACCGGCGGGCTGCAGCGGCGGCCGAGTTCGGCGAGCGTTTCGTCGGGATGCGCGAGCCGTAATTGGGCGCTTTCGCGCAGCACCGGCGACAGGTTGCGCAAGCCGTAGGCTTCGGCCAAGAACACCAGTGCTTCGCGTTGTGCGGCGGCCGCGTCGGCGGCCCGCACGACGTTGGCCGCCTCGGTATTCACGATGCGATGGATGCGATTTTTGGTTTCCTTCATCGCGCGCACATCTTCGAGATGCAGCACGGCTCCGTACGCGCCGATCGCCGAGAGCACGGCGACGATCGCATCGAGCCCCTTGAGGTACACCACGCAGCGGCCTTTGCGGACGGCGCGTTTGCCGGCGACGGATTCGGTGCCGAGCAACGCGCAAATGCGCTGCGCCCGATCGCTATCGCTGCAGACGAACTCGAGATGGTAGCCGTGCAGCGGGTTGGCTAACGACCCGCACGCCAGAAATGCGGCGCGCAATTCGACGCGCCGGTCGCAGCGGGCGCGCGGCTTGCGCGGCGGCATCGCGAGCGTGTCGTCGATGTCGATGTCGTAAGTTGTCGAGCGGAATAAGCGCGGCTCGGGCGTGCGCCGCACGGGTCCCGTGTTGCGATCGTCGAGCAAAGTCCGGAACAGCCGAGCCACCGAGGGCCGGCGGGTGCGAAACGCCCAGCCGTGCGGCGTCGCGATACTGCCGTAATACGCGAGTCCGGCACGCAACGCGGTCCGGCAATGCGCGTCTTTGGGCAGGCTGCGCGCGAGTGCGTCTTTGGCGTCGGCCGATAGCGCCGAGACGTTGCGCGTTGCCGGCCGGTTCAGCGGCCCGCGCGGGCCCTCAGCCGTCGAGCCAGTCACGCGGATCGTCTTTGCGTTCGGCGATGAGTTCGTACAAATCGGCGGGTTTGAGCGACGGCAGCACGCGGTCGGGCACCAGCAGCACCCGAACCGTGACGAATTTCGTCCGGTAGTGGATCACGAGCACATCGCCCACGCGCACCGCGTAGCCGGGCTTGAGCGGGCGGTCGTCTTTGCTGACCCGCCCGGCGTCGATCCCGTCTTTGGCTTCAGCCCGCCGCTTCGATAGCCGCGATACCTTGAGGAATTTATCCAGCCGCAGCGCGCACCCCACCACTGCGCGACTGCGCGCCGGCGTTCATGCGCGCGTTCCGCGCTGACTCGCAGGCGGGACGACACAGGTGCCGCTGGCGCGGACAACGAGGATCGGTTCGGCCAGCACGTCGGCGGCGCTGGCGGATATGTCGCTGCGCGGCGTGATGACTTTGTAGGCCGTAAAGGCCATCGCGCGCGAGCTGTTGCCGAAGCGCGTGATGTGGCCCGAGGCCTCGATGAAATCGCCGGCATAGACGGGAGCGCGAAACTCAACCGAATCGTACGCGGCGAAGAGTCCTTCATCGCCGTCGGAACGGATCAGCAATTCAGTCGCCACATCGCCGAAGAGCGCCAGAATGCGCGCGCCGTCGACGAGGTTGCCGCCGTAATGCGCGTCGTGCGCGCTCATCCGCACGCGCAGCGTTACCGGCGCGCTTACGCCGCGGTCTTCGCCTGCTGCCACAATCGTTCCAATTCGTCGAGCGACATGTCGCTGAGCGGCCGGCCCAGCGCCAGCGCGAGATGTTCCATATACCGGAACCGGCGGTCGAATTTGCGGTTGGCGTCGCGCATTGCGCCTTCGGCATCGATCCCCAGTTTGCGCGCTAGATTGACGACCGTGAACAGCACGTCGCCGAGTTCTTCGCGGACGTGCGCATCGGCGGTCCGGCCGGCGGCGGTGCCCGCGCCCGGCGCGGCGGCGACGCGCGCTTCGGCAAATTCGCGCAATTCTTCGGCCAGCTTCTCCGTGACGTCGCGAACGGCGACCCAGTCGAAGCCCACCCGCGCCGCTTTCTCTTGCATCTTCTGGCCGCGCGCGATTGCGCCAAGCGCGGCCGGGATGCCGTCGAGCTTGGAACTGCGGGTCAAGCCGGTTTTCTCTTGCGCCTTGAGCTGCTCCCAATTTGCCCACACCTGATCGACGCTGCTCACCGCGACATCGCCGAAAACGTGCGGATGACGCCGGATCATCTTGTCGGACAGGCCGTCGATCACGTCGGCGATCGAAAACTTGCCGCGTTCGGTGCCGAGTTGCGCGTGAAAGACGACTTGAAACAGTAAATCGCCGAGTTCTTCGCAGATGTTGTCTTCATCGCCCGATTCGATCGCTTCGGCCACCTCGAACGTTTCTTCGACCAAATAGCGGACGAGCGACTCGTGCGTTTGTTCGCGATCCCAGGGGCACGAGCGGCGCAGCCGGGCCATGATCTCGATGAGGTCGTCCCAGGTATGGTGCACCGAGCCCGGCGGCAGCGGCACCAGCGGCATCGTGATCGACGCCGACAGCGTCGCGCGCGGCATGCCGGGCACGATTTCCGCTTCGATGCGATGTCGTTCGAGCGCCCGTAACAGAACGGGTAAACCGGCGAAATCCGAGAGCGGATTGCCCAGCACCGCGAGCGCCAGCGGCCGGCCGTCCAAACCGTCCACGAACGCATCGATCACGTCGGTCGAGCCGCGCATGAACAGCCCCTGATCCGTAATGCGGCTGCGCTCGATGACGATGCCGTCACTTTCCAGAAATAACGCCAGTGCGGGCGGCGCCAGGACGGTGACGGCCCGGCCGACGGCGCGCAGCGACTCGCGACTGCCCAGCGTCAGCAGATCGGCATCGCCTGGTCCAAGTCCGACAATGCGAATCCGCTGTGCCACGCTACGCAAATTCCCCGCGGCTGTCCCCAAGGACTGCCGCGGGGCCCTCAGCGACGACCTACTTGGTTGCGGCGGGAGCGGGCGCGGGAGCCGCGCCACCGGGAGCCGCGCCGGGCGGCGGGAACGCGTCCTTGAACTTGTCGTCGTAGATTTCGACCTTGGCCTGCGACTTGAGCTGCTGCAAGAACACCGGAATTTGGGTCGACTGCTGCTGCTGCTTGAGCTGCGCGACGATCTGCTCGTTGGCACTGGCCAAGGTGGCCTTCGTCGCCGGCTTTTTCTCTTCGACTTGAATGACGTGATAGCCAAAGGGCGACTTCACCGGCGGCGTGATCGAATTGACCGGCGCGGCGAACGCGGCGGCTTGGAACGACGGCACCATTTGACCCTTACCAAAGAAGCCCAGCTCGCCGCCTTTGTCCTTGGTCGATGGGTCGGTCGAATATTGCTTGGCGAGCGCTGCGAAGTCGCCGCCGGACTTGAGCTTGGCCTCGACTTCGTTCGCGGTCTTCTCATCGGCGACCAGAATGTGGCGCGCCCGGACCTGTTCGGGCTTGTCGAGCGTGGCGTGATTCTTGTCAAAGTACGCCTTCACGTCGCTGTCACTCACTTTGATTTGCGGGTCGACGGCCTTCTCGATCACCACCGTCTGGCGGAGAATCGTATGGACGTCGGTTTCCGTTAGGCCCTGCTGCTTGAGAATCTGCTCGAATTGGCCGGGCGGATACTTGAGCTTGATCTCGTCTTCTTTTTTGGCGACTTCGTCGTCAGAAACGGTGATTTTCTTATCGGCGGCATACTGGTCGACGAGCGCTTGCTGCACGAGTTGCGTGAGCACCGACTTGCCGGCTGGTCCGGCTTCGAGCTTCTTATCGAAATCGCTACGCGTAATTTTCTGGCCGTTGACCGAGGCAACGTCGCCGCCGGTGGCGCCGGCGGATGAGCACGCCGCAAGCGAGGCGCTGAGCGCGGCCGTGGCTAATCCCGCGACCACGCGGTTGACTACTGACATGATTCTCCCGATTCGAGTGGGTGCAAAACGTAAGGGACGGGCCGCTTGACGGACCGCGCAAACAGGCCCGGGCTTCGGTTTCGATGCCGCTGGTCCTGTCGGAACGCTAAGCGGGCGTGTCGGCCCGGGTCCCGTGCATTCCGAATTAGGTCTGCCGACGGGAAGGCCTTTCGACCTTAACGCTTTTTAATACGCCAAGCTTAGGTTGGCCCGGCAGCGAACGGAGCAAAATCAGGCCGGCGAGACGGGCGTGCTACGTCGTCAGCTACCATCCGGCGCTCCGTAATGGCGCGGATGCAGTCGCAATCTCAACCGACCTGCCGCGCCGGAAAAACAGCTCGCGGCTAACGGTGAAGCGGCGGAATCTGCCGCTCGTCCGCGCGGCAGTTATAAATCTCCCAGAGCTGCCGAAAGGATCCGATCTGACCGTAACTGGGCGCTACGCACGGGCCAATTTCGGTCGGCCGCGCCCGAACGTCGTCGTCATCGCCCCACATCCTGACGATGACATCATCGGCTGCGGCGGCGTTTTGCTGCGCTTGGCGGCGCGCGGCGCGCGGATCGGCGTGACCTACGTGACGGACGGCAGCGCGAGTCATCCGAACTCGCT
Source organism: Candidatus Velthaea sp. (assembly GCA_965214335.1). Classification (GTDB taxonomy): domain Bacteria; phylum Vulcanimicrobiota; class Vulcanimicrobiia; order Vulcanimicrobiales; family Vulcanimicrobiaceae; genus Velthaea. Next base: position 79,805 of record CBDCBO010000005.1, read on the forward strand.
GCGTTTTCCGCCGGCGGTGCTGCGTGACGTACGGGAAGCTGAAGCGCGCGCCGCGCTGCGCAGCTTGGGTATTCGCCGCGCGCCCCAGTTTCTGCGCGCGCCCGACAGCGCTTTAGCGACGCTCGGCCCCGAGCAACGGCGGACGCTCGTGGCCGCGCTAGCGCAGCGCATTCGGGCCCTACGGGCGCAGCTGGTGTTCGCGCCCTGGCCGCGCGATCCGCACCCGGATCACGTCGCAACGGCCGCGCTGGCGGCTCAAGCGCTGGCGGATTGCGGGCGCCGGCCCCGGGTCTACTACTATCGCGTGTGGCTGCCCGTGCGCGGCGCCGCCGGCGATCGGCCCGACCGCGCTGAAGCCAGCGTCCAAGATGTCGCGCTCACGCCTGCCGACGTGGAGCGCAAACGCGTTGCGATCATGCACCATCGCTCGCAAACCGGCACGCTGATCGATGATGACCCGGCCGGATTCTGCATCGACGCCGAACTGTTGTCCGGCTGGCTGACGCCGTTCGAACGCTTCTATCAACTGCACGGTATTGGGTAAGGAGCAAGCAGTGATTCTTGATTACGATGCTCCCGTGGCGACCACGAGCGGGCCCTTTGCCTTCGAGGCGGCTGAGTTGGCCCTCGCTCGGACCGACGAGCGGGGTGTGCCGCTGGCCGGACGGCTGGCCGAAATCGAAACGTTGCGCTCGGTCGGCGCGCGTGATGCGAGCCACGGCCGGATCTTCGAGGGTCACCTCAACGGTGCGCAGCTCGTCGCGCGCTGCGGCACGACCGAGCAGCGCTCCATGCTGGCGCGGGCGTTGGCCGCCGGCCACTTGTTTGGGGTGTGGAACACGCAAGACGACGACGGACTGCGGATCGAGCGGTCCGGGAGCGGCTTTCGCTTGAGCGGGTCAAAAACGTGGGCCTCGGGCGCGGGGTCGATAACGCGCCCGATCGTGACCGCGGCCTGGCCCGACGGCGGCATCCAAATGTGCCTGCCGCCGCTGGACGAGCAAGCCGTCGCGATCGATCCGAGCGCCTGGAAACCGCTGGGGATGCAAGCCAGTAACAGCTTTCGCGTCGGCTTCGACGGGGTTGCACTGGGCGCCGCGGATTTGATCGGCGCACCCGGCGACTACGAACGCCAGCCCTGGTTCTTCGCGGGCGCCTTGCGGTTCGCCGCCGTGCAGACCGGGATCGCGCAACGGATCGTCGCGGAAACCGTAAGCTATCTCGTCGCGCGCGGACGCGACGCCGACCCGTTTCAACTTGCCCGGGTCGCGGAGATGACCATCGCGGCGCGCACGGCCGCGTTGTGGCTGACCGCCGGAGCCGAAGCCTGGGCGGCCTTCGACGCGCAGCCGTCGGAGCGCACCACGGCCGACGTCTTGTCCACGGTCGATGCCGCCCGAACGGTGGTCGAACGCTGCGCGCTCGATATTATCGAACGGGCGGTGCGCAGTGTGGGGGCTCGCGGCCTGGTCGAACCGGAGCCGTTCGGGCCGTTGGTACGCGACTTGCAAATGTACTTGCGCCAGCCGGCGCCTGACGCCGCGGCACTACGGGTCGGACGGGCCGCTTTCCGGCTGGCTCACGAAACGTCGCCGCTTTCGGCTGCCGCGTCGTCGAGCGCTACCGTTCCGCTGTAGCGGCGCCGTTCGGCGGCCGCGTCGCGCAAGACGCGGATCGCGTACTCGACGGTCGCTTCCGGCTGGCTGCGCCTGAGCGGCTCCGCCGCCGCGAGAATTCGCTCGTACGCCGTTCCGAACGGTGCGTCCGGAGCGAGGGCCGGGCGCCAGCGGTCTTGAGCCAGATTGAGCAACTCGGTCACGGCCGCCGCGTCGGCCGGCCCTTCCCGGCCCAACCAGATGCGCCGCAGTGCGGCGCGGCTGCGCAGATCGTCCAAGCTGCGCAGCGGGTGCTCGACTCGAAACGACTCCGCGCGCCGGGCACTCTCGAACAAACCGGCGATGAAGGTGCCGAATCCGCCCTCGACGCGGGCGTCGATCCGGGCCGACGTGGTGGCGCGCACCAGCAGGCTGTAGCGGATACGCGCATCGATCCGGCGCAGGGCCAGCGAAAAGGCGACGTCCTCAAGGCGCGCCAGCGGCGGTAGACCGCCGGCGGCGATATAGCAGGCCGTTTTTACGGCGAAATTCGCGCCGACGAAGGAGCCGTGGCGGGGCGCCGGATCGTGCGGCACGGGATCGATGAGGGCTTCGATTTCGGCCAGCGCCCGGCGGTAGGCCAGTTCGCGCGCGTATAACAGCCGTACCGGCGCCAACAGCCGCTCTTGTTCCGGCGTTCCGATGGTCACAAAACCGGCGATCGCTTCGCACGTGCGGGCCTCGCGCAGAATCGAAGCCAGCCAATCGGGATCGGGTATCGTGTCGGCATCGATTGAAGCGATGATGCCGCCCGGCCGATGCGCGGCGAGAAAGCGTGCCGCAGCGATGTCCATCACGTATTTGCGGGCGGTTCCGATGTGGGCGTGCGCCGCAGCCAGGTCGGCCTCGATGACGTGGATTCGGCACGCCGCGGTTCGAGCCGCACATTCGCGCGTGACGGCCGCCGTCTCGTCGCTACAATTATTGGCAAAAACGATAATGTCGAAGAGTTCGGGCGCGAGAGCCGTGCCGTCGAATTGTCGCTGCGCCGCCAGTGCGGCTAAGGTCGGCCCGATGATGGCGGCTTCGTTCCGAGCCGGAATGACAACGGTCAGCCGGCACTCGGAAGCCGGAGCCGGAACGATCGCTACCGGATCGCTCATGCGACGCGCAGCACGTCGATGCGATATTTTTCGGCGCGTCGCGCTTGGATCGGCGTGAAGCGCGAATCGGCCAAAAACGCTTGGTGGACGGCGTCCCCGTCGCGAACGTAATCGTCGACTTTGGGCAGGTAGTGGCAAAGTTCGACCGTCCCGCCGGCGGCTTGCCGAGCGCAAACATCGATTGCGTTTGCCAAATCCGCGTCCGACCAATAATAGGCGACCTCGGAAATGACGATCAGATCGAACGACTCGCTCGGCGTTTCGCGCGGAAACGTCATCAGCTCGAAGTGCACGTTGGTCATGCTCCGGCAGCGCTCGCGCGCGGCTTGCAGCGCACGTGCATTGATATCGACGGACAAGAGCCGGTCGCAGCGCGCCGCGAGCAGCGCGGTCAGCACACCGATCGAACAGCCGATCTCGAAGGCCCGCGCGAACCGGGCGGTGGCCAAGGCTTCGATCGTTGCCGCATATTTTTGATTTTCGTAGGAACTCGTCGCGAAATCCCACGGATCGGACGTTTCAGCGTAGACGCGTTCAAAATACGCCTCGTCGAGCGACGGCACTTCCATTAAACGAGCCTATACCCAGGTATACGGCGGTATCCTGGCCCCCTGTCGCGGCAAATCGTCCGGTCGTTTTACACCGCCGGCAAGCCGTCTGCGAGCCCCACACGAACTGCGCGTTGCGCTCGGAGCCGGTCGAATGCTGGTGCTGCAACGCTCACGTGGCCGGCTCGACTTCGCTTCGAGCCGGCTTGCTCTACGTTGGGCTAGGCGTCTGTTCTTCGATGACGCGAGCGATCGCCGCGGGGTCGGTCGAGCGGCCCATTTCGTGCGCTTCGGGATCGTGCCGATTCGGCACGACCGGGCTGTCGTACCGGAGTGCCGCCAGCATTTCGATGACCTTACTGATCTTGCGTTCGTTGAGCAAGTTAATTTGCAGATCGAGCCGGTCGCGCCGCGTATCGTGCTGATTGGTGCGATTCTCGCGCGTTAAAATAAAGATTGTCATCAACAGCGCGCTTAAGCTGACGATGCCCTCAAGATAGGCGAACGGCGGCGGATCGAAGGCGTGGCCCGTGCGTGCCAGCCCCACGTTGATCGCGATCCACGCGATCACGAACGCCAACGTGAAGTAGACGGCCCGCGGACGGCCGATGGCGGCGGTTGCGCGTTCGATCCAGCGCTGATGCGTCGAGATGCCCTGCTGTGCGGCATGCTCCAGTCCCGCGACCGACTCGATCGATTCTTGAGCGCCGCCGGAAAGCGGCCGCGTCGTGTTACTCTCCATCCACAGGTGGTTCTACCCGTATGCTAAGCCGCGAGCACGCTCTTCGGCAATTCTCATTGGGACCGCCGGGGCACTACCAGCGCGTGCGTTGCGTTCGGGAAGCATTACCGGGCAAGACTACCGCCCGCGCGAGACTTTGTCCAAACGACAAAGCCTAGAGTGCTTCGAGCAGCTCGCGCAGCGTCGGGATTTGTTCGACCGGTTTGCGTTCCGGCAAATCGATGACGATCTTGCCTTCGTGAAACCGGAATTTGTTGCGCGTTATCGACTGCAGCTTGGGCAACGTCGCGGGGTCGAGCGCGAACGCCGTTCCGACGCCCAACGTCAAACGCCCTTCGCCGATGACCACGCGCGTGACGCCCTTGCGCAAGGCGATCACGCGCAGTTCGGTGATAGCGACTAAATTCTCGAGCGGTTCGGGTAAGGGACCGAACCGGTCGCGGACGCTGGCCACCGCCTCTTGAACCTGCGCGATCGAACGCGCTGCCGCGAGCTGCTGATAGACCGCAATCTTCTGCGACACTTGCGGAATGTAATCGTTGGGTACGAACGCGTCGAGCTTCACGTCGATGACGGCTTCGCGTTTGGCTTCTCGTTCGTGCGCCGAACCGCGCCGTTCGTTGATCGCCTCGGCCAGCAACTCGGCGTACGTTTCAAATCCGACCGCGCCGATGAAGCCGGATTGCGCGGCACCCAACAGATTGCCCGCGCCGCGAATTTCGAGATCGCGCATCGCTATTTGTAAGCCCGAGCCCAGATGCGTAAACTCGCGGATCGCTTCGAGCCGCGCCTTCGCATCTTCGCTGAGCGCTTTGTGCGCGGCATACAGCAGATACGCGTAGGCTTGATGGTTCGAGCGTCCCACCCGGCCGCGCAATTGATACAGCTGCGCGAGCCCGAACTTGTCGGCGTCGTTGACGATGATCGTGTTGACGTTGGGGATATCGATTCCGTTTTCGATGATCGTGGTCGAGACGAAAACATCGACCTCGCCTTCGATGAATCTCGACATCACGGGCTCGAGTTCGGTTTCGGTCATCTTGCCGTGACCGACGGCGATGCGCGCTTTGGGCACCAGCTTTTCGAGCGCGCGAGCCACCGCGTAGATCGACTCGATCCGGTTGTGCACGTAATAGACTTGGCCGCCGCGGTCGAGTTCGGTGGCGATGGCACGCTGGACGATCGCGTCGGCGGCGGGCACGACGACGGTCTTGATCGACATCCGGTTCTTGGGCGCGGTTTGAATCAGCGACAGATCGCGTACGCCCATGAGCGACATTTGCAACGTGCGCGGAATGGGCGTCGCCGACAACGTCAGCACGTCGACGGTGGCGCGCATTTGCTTGAGCCGTTCCTTGTGCATCACGCCGAAGCGCTGCTCTTCGTCGACCACAATCAACCCTAAATCGCGAAAGACGATATCTTTCTGCAAGATGCGATGCGTGCCGACGACGACATCCACCTGACCCGCCACGAGCGCCGCCAATGTGGCTTGCTGTTCTTTCTTGGTCCGAAAGCGCGACAGTTCGTCGATGCGCACGGGAAAGCTGGCGAACCGGCCGGATAGCGTACGAAAATGTTGGGACGCCAATAGCGTCGTCGGGACAAGCACGGCAACTTGCTTCTTGTCGGCGATCGCTTTGAAGATCGCGCGCACCGCGACTTCGGTTTTGCCGTAGCCGACGTCGCCGCACACCAGCCGATCCATCGGCCGTGACTTTTCCATATCGGCTTTGGTGTCGTCGATGGCCTTGGCTTGATCGACGGTCGGTTCGTAGGGAAAGCTTTCTTCGAGTTCGGCTTGCCACGGCGAGTCGGGTCCGAAGGCATGACCTTCGGCGATCTCGCGCTCGGCATAGAGTTGCACCAGGCCGTCGGCGATCTTCGAGAGGGCTTCCGAGACGCGGCCCTTGACCCGGGCCCAATCGGCGCCGCCCATCTTACTGAGTTTGGGCGCGGCGCCTTCGTTGGCGCCGTATTTGGTCACCTGATGCATCTGGTGGACGGGCACGAGCATGCGATCCGTCCCGGCATACTTCAAATCCAGATAATCGCTGGTGGCGCCCAAGATCGTTTCGGTGCGCAGGCCCAAATACTGGCCGATGCCGTGCACGGCGTGGACGACGTAATCGCCGACCCGCAGATCGGCCAGCGTCACCGGAACGCCTTCTTTGATCGCCCGCAGCTTCACGCGTTTGGCGGGTTGGCCGTAAATTTCGCGGTCGCCCAGCACGTGCAGACGCAGGCCCGGGATCGAAAATCCGGCTTCAATGGAGCCGCTGTCGACGTACACGCTGCCGCCGCTGCCGATGGCCAAACCGTCGGTGCCGAACGGTCCGGCGGCGCGTAAGTGCACGATCGTCGCGCTGCGTTCGACCCGAACCCCGGCCCCCCGCAGCAGTTCCGCTAAGCGCGACGCACCGTTCGCCACCAGCCAAACGGTTTCACCGGCGGCGAGCCAGCCTTTCACCGCGGTAATAAAAAGCTCGACCCGCCGGTTGAAATGTTCGGCCGGGCGCGTTTCGAGTACGAACGATTGGGCGACCGGCGGCAGCCACGCTTCGTCGCCACCCTCGATACCGCCGGTTATTACCAGCAGGCGGCGCGCCGCAAACGATGCGCCGAAATCGGTCAAGCGCGGAAACGGTGCCGTGACTTCGGCCAGCAGGACTTCGCCGACTTCGCTGGCCCGCACGTCGAGTTCGCCCGATTCGACCCCCGCGAGCATCACGTATTGCTCGCGCGAGCGTTCTTCGTCGAGGCTGCGATCGATCGTCGCGAGCATGCCGGGTTCTTCGACCACGATCAGCGCGCCGGGGTCGAGGTAATCGACAACTGTGGCGGGCTGATCGTACGCGAGCCCCAGCCATGGCTCCGGCACGTCGGCGCCGGTCGCCAGATACGCCCGCAAAGCCGAGACGACGCCGGCTTCGCCGGTTGCCCGGGCCAGCACGCGTTCGCGATAGCCGGGAACGCGCGGGATCTCCAGCCACGGCGCGATCGTGTGTTCGGTCAGATTTCCCTCACTGCGCTGTGACTGCAGGTCGAAGGGCCGGATCGACTCGACCGTATCGCCGAAGAACTCGAGCCGGACCGGCTGCTCCGCCGTGGCGGCGAAAACGTCGATAAGTCCGCCGCGCACCGCATACTCGCCGGCCGCGCTCACGACGTCGACGCGCGCGTAGCCCAATTCGTAGAGTTGCTCGCCGATGCGATCCCAGCCGACTTCGGCATCGACGGCGACCCGCAGCGCGGTGTCTTCGAACACCCGGCGCGGCATCACATATTGGCGCAATGCGGCGACCGGCGCGATAATGATTTGCGGCTTGCGCGCGCACAGGTCGGCCAACAGCGTCATGCGCGCGCTGCGCTCCGACGGCGACTCGATCGCACCGACGGTTTCGTCGCGCGGACGTAACAAGGCGACGGATTGCGACTCTTTTTCGCCCATGAAGTAGACCAGATCGGCGAAAGTTCGCTCGGCGACGTCGGTCGTCGCAACGATAACGAACATTTGGCCGCCCAATGCGCGGTGCACGCCGGCCAGCAGGTATGGACGCGCGGCGGCGGTCGTTTCGTGCAACGCGAAGGCGTGGCCGCGGCCGGCGGGCGTGCGCAACCGCTCGATCAGCTCCGCGAGCGATCGGCTACTTGAGGACAGCGCACGAACTAAACTGGGCGCGAGGGTAGCGATGATGTGACCTTTAGGAGCGAGCCGCGGTCGGCGAACCGGCGGCTACGCGCTATCGTACCATATCGTCCGAACGGCGCAGTATTGGCAGTGTATTGACAGGACTGCTAACAAACGAATATCATAGGGGTGTCATAAATTTGGCCGTCCGCTGGGATGGCTTACTTCCAGGAGGATCACCTAGAATGACAGACATTACGATTCGCCCCGCCGCTTCGCGCCGGATGCTCGGCGACTTCCTCGGCTTCGACCCGTTTCGCACGCTCACCACGAGCGGCTTCGGCTTCGAGATCAACAAGACGGAACTGGGCTATACCGTCGAATTACCGGTTGCCGGGTACGCACCGGCCGACATCGACGTGACGCTCGAGGACCGGGTTCTGACGGTCAGCGGTCGCACCGAGCGCCGCAACTTCACCCGCGCCCTGTTGATCCCCGAAGAGATCGACGCCGAGTCGATCGACGCCAAGGTCGAGCATGGCATGCTGGCCATCGCACTCAACCTGCACCCCAAGACCCAGCCGCGCAAGATCAACGTTACCGTCGGCGGTTAAAGCGCTCGCCGCGCCGACGTGCCCGGGCGGTCGCGACCGTCCGGGCTTTCTTTATTAGCGCGTGAGCAGCATGGGAAACGACACGCTGGTTTGGCGCCCGTCGGCGGTCGCGGCGGCGATCACGATGTCGTAGTTGCGATTGAGCAGCCAGAACGGAATGCCGCCCGGCAGCGTGTAGGCGAGCGCGAACTGGCCGGGGCTGTTTTGCGGAATCGGAATGAAGCGCCCCAGCGCTCTCGCTTCGACGCCGACGACGTTAACCGAGGTCAGAACGCGCACCACGAGCGGTCCGCCGGCCCGGATGTGGCGGTCGTTGAGCTCGACTTCAAGGATGTGCGGCCCATCGGGATTGGTCGGCGCGACGGTCGGCGGGGTAATGATGTATCCGAACGGGTTGGCCGTCGGAACAGCTTGGGCCGGCGGCGCGGCGACCGGGGCCGGAACAGCCACCGGCGTCGCGACCGGCGGTGCCGAAGCCGGTACCACCTCCGGAGTTGCCGTCGGCGCCGGTTGGGCCTGCGGCGCTGGAACGGCAGCCGGACTACCGGCGGGAGCCGGAGTGACCGGAACGACGCTTGGAGCCGGCAGTGGGCTCGGGGCGGGCAGCGGGCTCGGCGGCGCAGTGGGCGCCGGCGCTGGACTGGGCGCCGGCTGCAGCGAACCGGTTGCCGCGTTTGCACTTGCCGGCACGGTCGCCGCGAGTAGCCCAGCCGCGAGGAGCCCGGCGACCGCCGGCTTACGCACGGTGGCAACGAGCAGAACGAACAACGCGGGGCAAAACGCGAGCGCGATGGCCCCGAGGCGCAGGGTCGCGCCGCCGGCAACCGGCTCGAGCACATCGAGCATGCCGCGCACCGGCGACGCGAGGGCGGCGGCAAGTAGCGCCTGCGACCACAGCGACCTCAGGTTGCGGGCAGCCAGCGGCACGATCCACACCGAGTACCACGGATACGCGTTCGGCAGGCTAAACCATGCCGCGAGCGCCAGCGCCGCCGTGCGCTCGACCGGAGGCAAGCGGCGCACGGCAGCGATCGTTAGGGCGCCCAGCACCGCCCCGACGGCAAGCGCCGGCAGCCGGCCGGTGTACGTAGCGAGCAGCCCCAGCGGCGATGCCCAGTTGTTGATCGCTAGGCCGCCCGCTGCCGGAGCGCGGTCGGCGACCGCCGCCAGGCCCAGCGGCAGGTAACCGGCGGCGACGAGCGCCGTCGCGACGAGCGTCGCCCGGTCGCGCGGCAGCCGCGTCCACAGCAGCAACGCCGGAGCTTTGACCAGCGCCGCGCAGCTCAAGAGGAGCAGCCGCGCGCGCGGGAGCGCGAAGCCGGCGGCGGCGAACGCCAGCGCGAGCGCGTCGTTGTGGCCCTCGGCCACGCTCCAGACGACGACCGGATTGAGCGCCAAGGCCGCGCGGACCCGGGGCGCGGCGACGAGCCGCAGCATGCCGGCGACGTACGCCGCGTAGGCCGTAACCGCGGCGATGCGCTGACCGAAAATCTGCCCGCCGGCCCCGCCGCCGGCGCCCAGCCAATCGGCCATCGCCGCGACGGCGACCGCGAGCGGCCCGTAGACGCAGCGCGGCGGAATGCGGCCGTCCCAAGCTGCGACGGCCAGCGCCGCCAGCGGATCGGCCGCCGGTGCGGGGTCGTGAGTCCACGGATTGCGGCCGTGCAGCGCCAGGTCGCCGTAATAGGCATAGGCCGTCGCGTCGGCCGAGAAGAGCACCGGCAGCGCCAACGCGGCGAGCAGCGATCCGCCGCAGGCCAGCACGAGTTGCCGCGTCGTAGGCGGCCGGCGCATCGCCCCCAGATAGGCAACCGTGAGGATCGCGAGCGAGACGGCGAGTCCGATGCTCGCCGTCCACCCGGCTCCCGCGCTCGAGGTGAGCACGCCGCTGGGAGCGACGCGTGCGCGGATCGCGTACGCGCAGAGCAGCGCCGGAATCCAACCGGCGGCATAGACCAACGGGAGCACCGTTGCGGGCTTCTCGCAACCGCCCCGCAAACCCACGGCCACGATGGATGCAGGCTGGCTCCGGCGCGCGATCGAGGCGAAACGCGACGGCGGAACGATCGACACGGCGACATGGCACCGCCTCATCGGTGACTACGTCGACGGCCGGATCGACGATGCGCCGGTCGCGGCGCTGGCCATGGCCTGCGCGATCCAGGGTATGGCCGACGACGAAATACTGGCGCTCACCGATGCGATGGTAGCGTCGGGCGACGTGTTGCGCTTGGGCGGCGAGCGGCCGATCGTCGATAAACATTCGAGCGGCGGGGTCGGCGATGCGGTCTCGCTCGTGGTCGTGCCGCTGGTAGCCGCCTGCGGCGTCGCCGTGGCCAAACTCTCGGGCCGGGCCCTCGGTCACACCGGCGGGACGCTCGACAAACTCGAAGCGATCCCGGGCGTGCGAACCGGCCTCGCCCCGGCGGTGTTCGCCGCCCAAGTCGAGCGTATCGGCTGCGCTATCGCGGCCCAAAGTGAGCGACTCGTCCCGGCCGACAAGAAGCTCTATGCGCTGCGCGACCGCACCGGCAGCGTGCCGAGTATCGGCCTCATCGCCGCGTCGATCGTGTCCAAGAAGATCGCCGGCGGTGCGCAGGCGATCGTATTCGATGTGAAGCTCGGCAGCGGCGCCTTCATGCACACCGTCGCCGCCGCCGAACGGCTCGCCGGCACGATGGTTCGCCTGACTCAGCGCGGCGGCCGGCGGGCCAGCGCGATCGTCACCGATATGGATGAGCCGCTCGCGGCCAATATCGGTACCGGTCTGGAGGCAATCGAAGCGCGCGATTTCTTGCGCGGCGAAACGAGCAGCGCCCGGTTCGCCGGCCTGACCGCCGCGATCGCCGGCGAGATGCTGCGAGTCGGCGGTGTCGCGGAAGCGGAAATCACCGGCCGGCTCGCGTCCGCACTGCGGGCCGGTAGCGGTTACGAGCGATTCGTGGCGCTCGTCGAAGCGCAGGGCGGTTCGCGCCGGGCGCTTGAGGCCCTGGCACCGGCCGATGCGGGCGTCGCGATCCGAGCCACCGACGCCGGTTACGTCGGTGCGATCGCTGCCGTGGCGATCGGGGAGGCGGCTCGCGATCTGGTTGCCGCGGCGGGTCCGCTGGCCGGCGTTCGGATCGCTGCGCCGGTCGGCACGCCGGTCGATCGCGGCGACCCGCTTGCGTGGCTGTTCGGTGGTCCGGACAGCGAGCTGCGCGAGCGCGTCGCAGCGGCGTTTACCGTTGAGGCGACGCGCCGGCCGGAGCGGCCGTTGATCGGCGCCGTGCTCCGGGATGCGAGTGCCGGGCAGCCGTCGAACCCGGCGAGCAATGAACGGCAGGAACCGTAGCCGCACCGTCGTTACCGGTGCGGCCGGCTTAATTGGCAGCGCCCTGGTGTGGCAACTCAACCGCGAAGGCGTCGATGATGCAATCGTCGTCGACCGGCTCGGCACGAGCGAAAAATGGCGCCATCTCAGCGCACTGCGCTTTAGCGACTATTGCGAAGCCGATGATTTTTATCCGCGCATCGTGCGCGATCCGCAGGCGTTCGGGCGGATCGGCGCGGTTTACCACTTAGGCGCCTGCTCGTCGACCACCGAGCGCGATGCGGCCTACTTGGTGCGCAACAACGTCGGTGCCTCGCAAGACCTCGCGCGCTGGGCGCTCGAACGCGACGCGCGCTTCGTGTATGCGTCGTCGGCGGCAACCTATGGTTCACGCGAAGCGGAGTTGCGCGAAGATCTCGACCCGCACTCACTACGGCCGCTCAACATGTACGGGTATTCGAAGCATCTGTTCGACTTGTGGGCGCGCCGTGAGGGCGTGCTCGAACGGGCCGTCGGCATAAAATATTTCAACGTCTTCGGCCCGAACGAAGATCATAAGGGCGACATGCGCAGCGTGGTCGCCAAAGCGTACGAGCAGATCGTGCGCGAAGGGCGAATGCAATTGTTCGCCAGTTACCGGCCCGGGATCGCGGACGGTGAACAAACGCGTGATTTTCTGTACGTCAAAGACGCCGTCGCGATCACGTCGTTTCTCGGCCGTTCGCCGGCCGCCGCGGGTCTCTTCAATGTCGGCGCCGGTATCGCGCGCACGTGGAACGATCTCGGGCGGGCGATTTTCGCCGCGCTCGACCGGCCGGCGCGAATCGATTACGTGCCGATGCCCGAATCACTGCGCGAGAAATATCAGTACCATACGCAAGCCATGATCGACCGCATACGCGGCGCCGGGTATACGGCGCCGATCACGTCGCTCGAGGCCGCGGTCAACGACTACGTGGGCACTTACCTGGCGACACGCACGCTGCTGGGCAGCGAGTCGATATGCGAAGACAGCCCGCTGCCGACGTTATCGGCCACGAGGTAAAGCGGCCGGGCTTTAATTTCGTCGTAGATTCGGCCGACGTATTCCCCGAGAATGCCGATGCCGATGAGCTGCACGCCGCCCAGGAACAGCACGGTCAGAATCGTCGAGGTGTAGCCGGGTTCGTTGTAGTGCAAAAATTTGAGGACCAAGATAACGACGGCATACAGAAATGCGAACGTGCTGGTCAAGAACCCGAGGTACGACGCGAAGCGCAACGGGATTTCACTAAACGCCGTGATGCCGTCGATCGCGAACTTGAGCATCTTCGAGAACGGATACTTGGTTTCGCCCGAGAACCGAGCGTCGCGGTCGTATTCCACGCCGGTTTGGTTGAAGCCGACCCAACTGACGAGCCCGCGAATGAAGCGTCCGCGTTCGCGCGTTTGGCGCAACGCGTCGACGACCCGCCGGCTCATCAGCCGAAAGTCACCGGTGTCGACCGGAATCGAGACGTTCGTCAGCCGCCGGACGATGCGATAGAACGCCGCCGCGGTCCAGATTTTGAAGCGGCTTTCTCCATTGCGCCGGCGCCGGGTCGCATACACGACATCGTAGCCGGCTTGATAGCGCGCCAGGAAGTCGGCGATGAGTTCGGGCGGATCTTGCAGGTCGCCGTCCATCAGCACGACGGCGTCGCCGCGCGATGCGTCCAAGCCCGCGGTCGCGGCGATTTGGTGGCCGAAGTTGCGTGAGAGCGCCAGCACGCGCACGTGCGGATCGAGCCGCGCGGCGGCGAACAGCCCAGCCCGCGTGCCGTCGCGACTGCCGTCGTCGACGCAGATGATCTCGTAGTCCGGCGCTTGGGGCAGCGCACGGACAACCGATGTGATCCGGCGCAACAACTCATCGACGTTTCCCGCTTCGTTGAACAGCGGTATCACAACGCTCAGCGTCGCGGCGCAATCCCGCCGAGTGACGAGCGCTGCAGGGGTAGAATCATTCACGTGCCGATGTTCTCCGTCATCCGACTCGCCTTCATGCTGGTTGCAGGTGTAACGCTAACGCTGACGCCGCCGTCGTTCGCCGAGTCGCCGGCGCCTCCCAGCCCGGCGCCGATTCATGGGATGCCTCAGATTCTATCGGTCGATATCCCGATCGACCGCGACTTCCACGCCGGTCAGACCGTGCGCGGGTCGGTGACCACTTCTCCCAATGTCGGCTATGTGGAAGCGCGAATCGAGTATCGCAACACGCCCTTACATCACGATGGGGAAGGCAAGTTCTCGTTGGTCTACACGATTCCGTGGTGGCTGCCGCCGTGGTTGCGCCATCAGTGGACGGTGCAGATCATCGCGCGCTCCGTCGACGGGGTCGAAGTCAAGCAAGCGTTCCCGGTCCGCGTCCATTAGCCGGCAGCATTCTCATCCAGCGCCAAGCCGGACACCCCAAGCGGGCGTCGTTTCAAATGCGGTTCAGCGGCGAATTCATTCGCGGACCGCTAGCGACCGGCCCAAATACGAGACAAGCCCCGAGGCCGGCCTCGGCTTTACCGAATGTCCAGCATAACGTCCGTACTCGGGCCGGTTGGGAACGGCTCGAAACCAAGGCTAACGGGACGCGCTCGAAGCGTATACCGGCCCGGAAGGCGCGGCATGACGACTGTGCCGGTCGCCAGCGCACTCGAGGTGGGCTCGGGCGAGCCGGCCAGATACAAGTTTTGTTCGGCTCCGCTACGGCCGAAGCGATCGACGATGCGTACCGCGATCCGGATTTGGCCGGTATAGACGCCGCTCGCGTATCCATAGAGTCGTGACGTGCCGTCATTGCGCACGACGGCCGACATGATGACCGCTTGGCCAGCGCGGGCCGGCTGCGGCGCCGCGAACGGCACAACGTGAGCGGCCAGCCCGCGCCGGTAGGCCGCACCAAGCGTCATATTCCAAGCGAAGTCTTTCACGTATGCCGCCAGCGCGTTGCGCTCGATTTGGTTGTCGCTCACGCGCCACAGACGTTCGGGAACAGCGTCGATGCTGACCGGTACGGCATTCCAGTCAGCGCCGCCCGCGCCCGAATTCGCGCCGGCGAACTGCACGCACACCGACCAGCCCAACGCCGTCGCGAACACGGCGGAGCCGGCTCGCCGGCGCAGGGTTCGCGGGCGGTGCGCCGATGTACCGGGACGGAACGCAACGAGCAGGCCGGTTACGGCGGCGACGTCGGTCAGGAAGCGCGGCCCATACGTGTAGCCCCCCCACCATTGCGTGTAACCGGCATAGCTCACGACCAGCGCCGCTGCCGCACCGGCCAAAAGCATCAATAAGCGCGCGTCGGCGCCGGGCGTCCGCGCGGCCCGAACGGCTCCGGCCGCCGCGTACAGCGCGACCGGACAATACACCAAGAACCCCCGGCTGGGGCTAACGAGCAAGCCGGCCAAATTGCCGGCGATCGCCGGCGGTGAAGCGCTGAACGAACCCAGGTTCACCGCATATCCGCCCACGAGCGAATGGAAAAAGTAGCCATTCCAGAGCAGCCCCGGCAAGCTGCCGGCGGCCGCCGCCACGACCGCGAGCGCGCCGCGGCCGCGAAATGTGACCAAGGCGAACGCGATGCCGGCCAGCGTGAAAACCAGCGCCGTCGGCCGCACGACGGGCAAAAACCCCGCGGCGAGTCCGGCGCAGCCGAGCCAGATCTGCGTCTGCGCGGCGTCCGCGCTGCGGGTCGCCCGGAGCAGCGCATACACCATGACCAGCACGCACAGATTCACTGGACCATGCTGCCATAGCGCCTGCGACCCGATCGTCCACATCGGCGTCGCGAGCGCGAACACACCGGTGGCGAGCGCGGCCCGGACCGGCCCGGCAAGCAACGTCGCACACTGCTCGAACGCCACGACCGCCAGCGCGGCGAGCACTGCGGCGACGACCTTTTCGTCGCGCCGGCGCTGCGGCTCGAAGCCCGGTGAAGTGAGGTCGGGCGGGGCGCCGCGGGCTTCATCCACCGCCCAGATCGCGGCGTAGAGCGGAAACGCCAAGATGGCGGTACCGACCGGAAAGACGGAGGTCAGATGCCCGTTGGGTGCTTCGGTGAAGGCGTATTGGCCGCCCAGCGGCGCGAAGTAGCTGCCGCGAAACGGGTCGAGGTCGAGCCGGTGACGTTCGAGCAAATTGAACGCCAGCACCGATGTGGGCGCGCTATCGAACGAGCCCATCGTTTGGCCGTTCGAAAGATAGAGCGTCAGGGCGAGGCAAAAGACCGCTGCGCCGAGCAGCATCCGGCGGCCCGGCGGCCCGGTCTGCGTTACGGGCGCGGCGTGGGTGACGGCTGCGGTACGCCGGGATTCTTGATCGCCGACGGCAGATTTCCGAACGGGTTGGGGTTGAATGGCGTGGGAATGTTATCCGGCCCGACTTGCGGCTGGTTCGGGTTCTCATCGGACCACCGGTAGACGGTGTCCTTGGTGCTCTTCGCGTCGACTTCCGCAACGAAGAACGGGTGCGGGTCGTCCTGCAGTCCGTCTTCGCCGACTTCGACTGAGGTCCACGTGCCGCGCGTATACCGGTACGCGAACTTCGTTCCGGATGCGTAGGTTCGCGTGAGCCGGTAGTGCAGCGCATCGATGCGATCCATCTTCATGGCATTGGGCACCCAGCCGCTGGCGTCGGTCGTCACGTACACGCTGTCCGTCAGCGGCGTGTTGGGCGGAACTTGCACGAAAAAGGTTACCGCGACGGGCCGGCCGGTCAACCGGCGTCCGCCCTGCAATTCGGGCGCCGCAACCTTCGGCGAACCGGCGACGACGAAGGCATGCGCCTGGGCGTAGCCCTGCTGAGCGGCCTGGTCCTGGGCCAGTTTGCGCTTCGTGAGCGCCAGCTCAACGATGGCACCGGACTGCGGGTCGAGCGTCGCTCGTCCGTAGATGCCGGGCGACGGTTCGAGCCGGGTCGGTCCGCCGGTATCGTAATCGACAAGCCGCATCGCCGGAGCGGCCCGAAATGCGTCGCTGGTCGTGAAGAAAACGTAGCCGTCGCGCAAGTCGAGCAACTGGCCGGTGAACCGGATCAACGCGCCGGCGGGCCGGGTCGGCGGCGCGGTCAGCGATGTTCCGGCCGGAGTCGCCGCCCCCGGTACCGCCGGAAGCGGCGCTGTCGTGGGACTCGCGGAGACCTGTGGAGCGGGCAGCCCGGGGGCCGTGAGTTGGGGCACCGGTGTGATCGGCACCGGCGCTCCCGGTGACGGCCCCGGCGGACCCGCCGGCGGGCTGCCGGGACGCGGAACCTGCTGCGCCGGTGCCATCGTCATCGCGCTCAGCAGAGCCACGGCGCTCAAGATCGTCGCAATACCCAGGCGGATCGACCCCACGGTCAGGGGCCGAACTGGACGTTGAACGACGGATGATAGCCGCCGAAATTGAAATAATCCGTCCGTGTCACGTCCATGAGAATTTGCCGGGCGATACGAAAACGAACTTCATTGATCACTTGCCACGGTGCGAGCCCGAAGAGTCCGGGAATCGGCGCCGGAAAGTCGTGGCCGCGGCGCACGGTAAAGGCGTAATTGAAAAACTGGTTCGGGGTGACGATTGCCGATCCCGTCAACGAGCGCGTCGTCGAGAAGCCGCGGAAGGTGTCGAAGCCCGAATACGTTACACCTTCGAACACCGGTGCGTATGCGGGATAGAATTCGAGCTGGCGCGCGCCGTAGTAATCGCCCAACTGCGTTACGGAAAATGCACCGAGAAACGCCAATTTACTCGTGTAGGTCTTTGAAATCGACGCCGTTGTGGTGGTCGTGTCGATATGATGCGGCAGCGAAAACCACTGCCGTTGCTTATCGAACGTAAGATTAAAATGTAATGAGGGACTGCCCAGCGGAATCGACGACGTATATAAAGTGAACCCGGCGAAGTGGTTCCAAATCGTCGGAACGCGCGTTCGATCGCTTCCAAAATAGTCGAGTACGAAACCCTCATCTTGCGCTCCGGGTCGGAGCGGATTTTGCAGACTGCCCAAACAGAATGCGTACCGTCCGCAGTGGTAGCCGTCGTGTGCTATGCCGACGCCGCTGCGCAGGCGGAAATACACCGGAGGGAAGCGCAGCAATTCCTTATCGCTGCCCGTCCAGCTGATCTGCGCATCGGACGGATGATCGTACGCATATTCATTGCTCTGCGTTGATTGGACCGGAAATTGCAGCAGGCTGGTATTATATTGGTCGGCGTTCACCGTTACCGCTGAGTGCGGCGCCGAGAACACATACGACAAATTGGCGTACGAGCTTGCGATCTCCGGCTGATAGATGAAGTGCTGCAGCGTACTGAGCTGGGCGAAGATACGAGCTTCCATTTTTGGCGAGATGCGTTTGTAGGCGATCAGATTGAACTGCCGTTCTTCTTGGGTGAGCGGGTTCACTGAGAAAACGGCGTAATCGCGGCCCCAAACAAAATGTTGGTCGAACGAAAGGTAAAATTTTCGCAGGCCGTCATAGCGGAGATGCAGCTCGGAGATCGCGTGCTCCGAGCCTTGATACGGCAGGCCGATATCGAACGACGCGCCGGCAAAAGCGTTCTGAGCGTAGTTCGGATTTGCGGAAAACGTCTGGACCCACGACTCGGTCGGAACGTACACGCCCAGCACGTACAGGCGTGAACCGCCGAACTT
This sequence comes from Candidatus Velthaea sp., assembly GCA_965214335.1. Classification (GTDB taxonomy): domain Bacteria; phylum Vulcanimicrobiota; class Vulcanimicrobiia; order Vulcanimicrobiales; family Vulcanimicrobiaceae; genus Velthaea. The sequence goes on from CBDCBO010000005.1 coordinate 98,053, forward strand.
CACGTTGGTCTTGGGCAAGATCATCGCGGTCGTTGCTGAGATATATGGTTTTTCGGTGCTGAGATCGGGAATGAAATACGCATCGCCCGGTTGGGCGCGACCCTTGTTGGGGTGGCTGAAATCGAGCCCGAAGTAGGTCCATTTATCGGGATTGCCGTTGGCCGATAGAAAATAGGAACGGTCGATATCGGGAAAGCCGGCGAACGCGGCTCCCGTTTCGTGCACGCCCGCGCCTTCAATGCGCACGTTACCGGCAACGAGGTATCGATTGAGTTTGAGGTCCATCGAAAACGACTCACCCGTTACGATGGTCCCGTCCGAGAGCCGTATGTGCACGTGGCCTTCGCCCGCCACGATATAACGGTTACTGTAATACGAAACGCGATCGGCGCGCAAATCGAGACTCGTGGTCGGTGACGCGTCGGCACAACGAAAGCTTGCCAGCGTTATTAAAAGCACGGCGCAGAGTGACAAAACAAAACGCATAAGATTCTAAGTTGCCGTTCATCCAAACAGAAGGCGCGCTCCTGCGGTGGCCCGAACCGCGCCCGACGATGCCTCGCGTGCTTGCATTTGTCATGGACTCGGCCGGAGTTGGTGCGTTACCGGACGCGTCGAGCTATGGTGATGCTGCGCAGGCGAATACCGTTGGTAACGTAGCGGAACGGCTCGGCGGTTTACATTTGCCGAATTTCGAACAACTCGGATTTGGTTCGATCACGCCGATCCGCGGCGTCGCGCCGGTTGCCCGGCCGCTCGCGGCAGTCGGCCGTTTGGCGGAGCGGTCCAAAGGCAAGGATACGATTACCGGCCATTGGGAAATGGCGGGCATCGTTACCGACATTCCTTTTCCAACCTACGCTACGGGCTTTCCGGCCGACGTCGTCGACGCATTCGAGGCGATCTGCGGGAAGGAGCCGCTCGGCAACATTCCTGCCTCGGGTACCGAAATCATCAGCGATCTTGGGGCGCAGCATCAGCGGACCGGCCGCCCGATCCTGTACACGTCGGCCGATTCGGTTTTTCAAGTGGCGGCCCATGAAGATACGGTTCCGCTGGCGACGCTGTACGCGTGGTGCGAAGCGGCCCGGGCGATGCTGGTCCCGCCGCACGCGGTAAACCGCGTTATTGCGCGACCTTTTACAGGTTCGCCCGGGAACTATACGCGAACACCGAACCGACGAGATTACGCGTTGCCGCCGCCGCCGAGTATTCTCGACCGGTTGGCCACGCTCGGAACTCCCGTTCACGCAGTTGGTAAGATTTGCGATATTTATTGCGGGCACGGCATTGCTTCGTCGGTACGAGTTGTCGACAACGCCGATGCGGTTGAAAAGGCGTTACATATTGCCGACGGTACCGAGCACGGCTTTATCTTCGTGAACCTCAATGACTTCGACAGCAAGTTCGGTCACCGCCGCAACGTCCGTGGCTACGGCGACGCGCTCGAGCGCTTGGACGCCGCAATTCCCGCCATCCGGGCCCGCATCCGGCCCGGCGATGCTTTGTTCTTCACGGCCGACCATGGCTGCGATCCAACCGCGCCCGGCACCGACCACACCCGCGAATACGTGCCGTTCGTTGAATATGGCACCGAACGGACGGGCGATATCGGCGTCGTTCCCGGTTTAGCGCACGTCGGTGAACGCGTTGCTGCGGTGTTAGAAGCCGGGAGAGTGGCGGTGTGACCGAAGTTCTACGGCCGACCGCTCCGTCACCACGCCGCATCCGAACCAAGCGCCGCGCCGTTCCACGAGCTTGGTTCGCTCTCAAGCGCCTTATCGACGTGGTGGTTTCGGTCTTCGTTTTAGCCGTGACGGCGCCGATCGTATTCGCAGCGATGCTCGGTATTTTTCTCGTGACCGGGGGCTCGCCGATCTTCATGCAAGAGCGTGTCGGGCGCGACGGACGTTCGTTCCGGATGTGCAAATTACGCACGATGGTCAACGGCGCGCACCTTCTGCACGCCGATATGCGGCCGTATAGCGAAGTCGACGGGCCGGTGTTCAAGATGCGTGACGATCCGCGCTTGCATGCCCTGGGAGCATTCTTGCGCCGCACGAGCATCGATGAGATTCCGAATTTTCTCAACGTGCTGCGCGGTGAGATGGCGGCGGTCGGACCGCGCCCGCCGTTGCCATCTGAAGTCGCCGATTACGACGACTTCGCGCGCCGGCGTTTGGAAGTGAAGCCGGGCGTTACGTGTCTCTGGCAGATTTCAGGTCGCTCCGAGCTGTCGTTCGAGGCGTGGATGGCGCTCGACAATGCGTACATCGATCGCTGGTCGCCGTTACTGGATCTGCGCATCATCCTTGCGACCATCCCCGCGGTCATCCGCGGGATCGGCGCCCATTAGCCGCCGACTTTCCGTCGTCAGCGAGCCGGCGCCGGCACGGCGGCTGGCGCGTTCAACCGTTCTGGTCATGTCGGCGACGCTGGCTTCAACGGCGCTGGGGTTCGCGCGTGAAGTGGTAACCGCCCGATTCTTCGGGGCCAGCTGGCAACTCGACGCGTTTCTTTCCGCGCTCGTCGTGCCGACGATCCTGTTCGGTGTTTTTAACGGCGCGCTGGTGAGTGCGCTGGTGCCGATCTTCGCAACGTATGTATCGACCGGCCGCGAAGCCGACGCGGCGCGCCTGGCATACACGCTCATCGTCGGTATTTCCATTATCCTGGCCGCCGCTACCGTCGGTGGTTGGATTTTGGCGCCGTATTACGTTCCGCTCATCGTTCATTTTCCGCAAGAACAATTGGCGATCGTGGTCGAGATGACGCGCTGGCTGCTGCCGATGATCGTGGCGACGTCGCTGGCGGGCATCGTCGCGGCGTTGCTCAACGCGCATCAGCGGTTCGGCGCGGCGGCGCTGCAGGGCGTCGCGCTCAACGCGGCGGTTATCGCGGCGGTCGAACTCGGGTTCGGGCGCTACGGTATCTGGACGCTCATCATCGGAACGGTGCTCGGGTATTTCGCCCAACTCGCCGTGCAAGTACCCGAGCTCCGGTCGCTCGGTGGTGGGCGGCCGCGCATCGATTTCACGCATCCGGGCATCAAGCAGGTTCTCGCTACGCTGGGCCCGGTTGCCGTCGGTTCGGCCGCCGGTCAGATCGCGCTGTGTTTCGACCGGTTTTTCGCCTCGGGCTTGAATGCGGGCTCGATCTCGGGCATGAATTACGCGGTCAAGATCGTCGGTTTCCCGCAGCAGCTGTTCGTGACCGCGATTGCGACGGTTATCTTTCCGGTATTCGCAAGTCAGTTTGCCAACCGTAACCGGTTGGCGATGCGGCGCAGCATCGCGACGAGTCTGCAGCTCGTGGCGTTTTGCACCGTTCCCTCGGCGCTGGGATTGATCATGCTGGCCGGACCGATTGTGCGGACGCTGTTCGAACGCGGCGCCTTCACGCCCGAGGCGACGGCGCTATGTGCGGCGCTGTTGCCGTATGCCGCGGCCGGACTTATCGCGCTCGCGGCCAACGTCGTGCTGACGCGCTGTACGTTCGCCTGCGGGCAAGCCCGGCTCACGGTGACGGCATCCGTCGCCGCCGTCGTGCTCAACGTCCTCTTGTCGATCGCGCTACTGCCCTCGCTCGGTGCGCGCGGCCTATTGCTGGCCAATACGATAAGCCAAACGCTACAAACGGTGGCGCTCGGTCTCATCGCCTGGCGGGTGGTGGGCGGTTTCGACGCGCTCGCGGTGGGCCGTTCGTTTCTAAAAATTCTGGGCTGCAGCACGATCATGGTCGCGGCGTTGCTGGTCGTGCAATCGTTTGAGCCGCCGGTTGTGAGCGGCGAGTTGCCGCGTATCGTGTCGCTCGGCGAACATTTAGCCTTCGGCGCGGCGGTGTTCTTGGGCTTAGCCCGGCTGTTCGATTCCGAGGAAGTCCATCTGGCCATCGCGTTATTCGTCCGGCGGCAGCGGCCGCGCGATCTCGTTCCGTTGCCGTGAGCGGGCTGCCGTTCCACCCCTGGACCATCACGCTGCGCACCGAGCAGCACGTTCCGCTCGACGCGGTCAGCGTCGCGCTGTACATCGCGACGGCCATCATCGTTGGTGTGCTGACGTATCGCCGGCCGGCCTTGGGCATCGCGGCGCTGGTGCTCGTCGCGCCGTTCTCGCTCGCGCGCTACATCGGCCCGACGACGATAACGCTGCTCAAAGCCGGATTGCTCGGGCTATTCGTTGCTTTAGCTCTGCGCCGGCCGGGAGTTCGGGCATTCGGCACCGCGCCCGTGTATGCCGTGCTGGCCACGTTCGGCGTTTTGGAACTTGCCATCGGCTTGAGCGCGATTCACGCCCAATATCACGCGCCGGTGCTACGCGAAGCGCTCAAGGTCGCAGAATACGCGGCGCTGTTCACCGGCGCGGTCATCGCGTACGCGGGCGATCCTGACGACCGGCCGTTCTGGCGCGCGCTGGAAACCGTCGTCGTGCTGGTTTGCGGATCCGCGCTCGTTCAATATGTCAGCGGTGCGAGCAGCGGCATTTTTATCGGGCACCACGGGGTGCCCCGCATCGCCGGTGCGCTCGAAGGGCCGAATCAGCTCGCCGGCTGGCTGGAAATAGCGATCCCGGTCGTGTTCGCGCGCAATCTGCTGCATCGCGACGGCGTGCTCGTTGCGATCCTGATCGTCGCTGCGATTACTGAAGTGTTGACGTTCTCGCGAGCCGGAATCGTGGCCACCATGTTTGCCTGCGCGCTCGTGCTTGTGGTCATGCGGACGCCGCGTGCGGTCGGCATGCGATTCGCCATCGCGACGATCGTCATGACCGCCGTCGTGGGGCTCGCGGCTGTCCGAGCCGGCTTACCGCCGCGTTATTTTTCGCTCGACCAAGTGCCGCAACAAGCCGATCATTTGGGCAATCGCGCCGAGCTGTGGCATGCGGCAATCGCGCTCTGGCAAAGTTCGCCGCTCGTCGGCGTCGGCGCCGGAAACTATGAATTCGTGCTAGCGCGAGTCGGTTTGTTCGGCGTGCGCACTCACGCCAACAGCATCTATCTGCAGAGCCTGGCCGAAGGCGGCATCGTGATGCTCGGCGCGACGCTCGCTTCGTTCATCACCGTGCTCGTCATGTTAGCCCGATCGGCGGTCCGCCGGCCGATCGTGGTCGGTATGTTGGCTGCGACCGCCGCGGTCGCGTTGCACCAAATATTCGACGATCTGTTCTTTTTCCCCAAAGTCGGCTCGATGTATTGGCTGACCTTGGGCGTCGCGGTCGCCGAGATGTCGGCGCAGGCGCTGTTCGAACGACGCCGGGCGCGCGCGTTCGCGCCGGTGGTCGCCTAGATGGCGCTGCTGCACACGCGTCGCATCGCGCTCGTCGCGCCGTTCTTCGGGCGTGAAGCGGGTGAACCGCAAGAACGCTTCGCGTTTGAATTCGCGGCGCAGATCGCGCTACGCGGCGGCACGCTCGTCGTGCTGACGACCTGTGCGCGGTCGGCCGCCGACGATTGGGCGGCCAATTACTATCGCGCCGGCCGCGACGCCACCGAGGCGTTTCCGATCGAGCGCTTTAAAGTCGAGCCGCGCGACCGCCCGGCGTATAGCGCGGCAGTGCTCGCGCTTTCCGCCGGCGGCGCGACGTCGCTCGCCGACGCCGAAGCCTATCTCAATGAGGGCGTGCGCAGCCCCGGTTTGCTCGCGCACCTGCGCCGCGTTGCCGACGCGTACGATGCCTTTATTTTCACTCCCTATAACGCCGCCACCACGCTGCAAGCCTTGCCGTTCGCGGCCGAACGCGCGATCGTCATGCCGCAACTCGACACCGATCCGGTGCGCTTCACCGCGGTGGTGCGCGAGCGGCTGTTAGGTGCGCGCGCGTATTTGCTGCGCGACGACGCCGAGCGGGAGTCGCTCATCGCGGTGCTGGGCGGCGGCATCGGACCGCGCTGCCGGGTGATCGGCCCGCTCAACGGCGATCCGGCCGGCTGGGACCGGGCGCTGGCCGACATCGATGCGGTCGTCGATAATCTGGCCGCGCTCGACGACGGCCGTTCGCGCGAACGGGCGCTCGCGCAAGTCGCGTATTTGTATCCCGTCGTGCGCCGTCAGCGCAGCCTGATCATCGCGATGCAGCAAAGCCGCTTCTGGCAGATTCGAAACGCCTGGTTCGGACTCAAAAAACAGTTGCGCTTCAAAGGTGAAGACGTGCTGCCGCAGCTGTCGCCCGAAACCGCGGCGGCCGAGTTGAGCGCCGTCGGCGATCCGTATTTTTTGTGGCGCGAACGCAACGCGCTGCGACCGGCCGATATCGATCGCTTTCGGTCGATGGCGCGGGTGTTGGCGCGGCGGCCGGCGTTCGGTGTGGTTCTGTACGCGAGCGCGGCTGAGCCCGAATTCCTGGAGCTCACGGTCCGCTCGCTCGAACTGCAAGTGTGGTCCGATTGGGAGGCGGCCCTTGTCCTGCCGCCGGCGGCGCCGCAGCGTGTGCTCGCGATTGGGCGAGCGATCGCGGCGCGCGAACCGCGGGTGCGGGTCGTCGCGGAATCCGATGCGGCGTACGTGGCCCATTCGAACGCCACGTTCGTGCTCGCGCTCGACGCGGGCGACGTGCTCGAAGCCGATGCGTTATTTGCCTGCGCGCTGGCCGCCAACGTCGATCCGGGCCTAAGCGTGTTCTACGCCGACGAAGATGAGATCGACGAACGCGGCGGCTTCCGGGCTCCGCGCATGAAGCCCGATTGGTCGCCCGACACGCTGCTTTCGCGCGATTACATCGGCCGTCCGTGCATGCTCGAAACGGCCGCGCTGCGGCGCGCCGGCGGCCTGCGGCCGCAGTTCGGCGCCGCGATGTGGTACGACGCGCTGCTGCGGATGACCGAAGAAAAATCCAGCGTCGTGCACGAAGCGCGCGTCTTATACCATCGGCGCGGCAGTCGCCCTACGCGCGGCGAACAAATTCGTGCGGCGCTCGTCGCTGCGGTCGCGCGCCGCGGCATCGACGGCGCGGTCGTTGCGCTGCCGGCCGCGGGCGGCGAGCATTTCGCGGTGCGCTACGCGCTGCGTGGCGACGAGCGCGTGACGATCGTCATTCCGACCCGCGACCGGGCGGAGCTGCTGGGTCCGTGTCTGGAGTCAATTTTCTCGCGCTCGACGTTCGCTGCATTCGAGGTGCTCGTCGTCGACAACGGCAGCCGCGAAAGCGCGACGGCGGAACTGTTGGCCAATTGGACCCGCCGCGAGCCGCAGCGCTTCCGCTCGCTGCGCGCTGATATTCCGTTTAATTACTCGCAGCTCAATAATCTGGCGGTCGCGGCGACCGATGCGCCGTTCGTGCTGTTTCTCAACAACGACACGGTGGTGATCAGCGAGGATTGGATCGAGTCGCTACTCGGTTCGGCCGCGCAACCGGAGATCGGCGCCGTCGGCGCGCTGCTGGTATATCCCGATGACAGCGTGCAGCACAGCGGCATACTGCTGGGCATTCTTGGCTTGGGCGGTCACGCGCATCGCTTTGTCTCGGCTCAATCGCCGGGGCATTTTGGGGCGTTGCAGGCACCCACCAATTACAGCGCCGTGACGGCCGCCTGCATGATGGTCGAACGCGCGAAGTTCTTGGCCGTCGGCGGGTTCGATCCGGCGTTAGCGGTCGCGTTCAACGATGTGGACCTGTGCTTGCGCTTAGCTGCCGCGGGCCGGCGCAGCGTGTATCTGCCGTACGTGCGCCTGTATCACTTCGAATCAAAAACGCGCGGCGGCGACGATACGCCGGCCAAAATCCGGCGGGCGATGGATGAGATCGCGTTCGTGCAGTCGCGCTGGCCCGCCGTCGCGGCGCGCGATCCGTATTACAATCCCAATCTCACCGTCGATGCCGAGGATTTCTCACTCCGCATATGAAGCTGCGCACGCTCTTGCGGCCACGTGCGGCCGCCCGCCGGGCGCTGGCGCGCCTAGGAGCGGCAATGCGTCGCGCGCGGCTGGGTCCGGTGCTCGACATGCTGTCGCCGCCGCCCGACCGCTACGCGGTGTGGCGCACGCACCACGATCCGCGCGAGCACGATCTTGCCGAGATGCGTCGCGTCGTCGCGTTGCTTTCGCACGCGCCGGTGTTTTCGATCTGCATGCCGGTCTGCGATCCGCCGATCGCGTATCTGCGCGCGGCCGTGGCATCGGTTGCGGCCCAAGTGTACCCGCATTGGGAACTGTGCATCGCCGACGATGCATCGTGCGATCCGCAGGTGCGCGCCTACCTGCGCGAGATTGCGGCCGATCCGCGCATCAGGCTCACGACCCGTGCGACGCGCGGCGGTATCGCGACGGCCACTAATGGGGCGCTGGCGCTCGCGACCGGCGCGTTCGTGGCGTTTCTCGATCACGACGATTTGCTCGCGCCGCACGCGCTGTACCGCTTCGCGCTCGTCGGCGCCGCCGATCCGCTAACCGGTCTGATCTATTCCGACGAAGATAAAATCGGCGACGATCCCGCCGGGCGCTACGACCCATACTTTAAGCCGGATTGGTCGCCCGAGACGTTACTCTCCAAGATGTACGTCGGCCATTTGCTGGCAATCCGGCGGGCGCTGGTGGAAGCCGTCGGGGGCCTGCGGCCGGCGTACGACGGCAGCCAAGATTACGATCTGGTGCTACGCGTGAGCGAACGGACCGACCGTATCGTGCATGTTCCCGACGTGCTGTATCACTGGCGCGCGCACACCGGTTCGGCGGCCGCCGCTCCCGATGCCAAGCCATACGCGGTTGATGCCGCGCTCGCGGCCTTGCAAGACGCGCTGGCACGCCGCGGCGAACCGGGAACCGTCGAGATGGTCGACGGCCGCAGCGGCCGCTACCGCGTGCGTTTCGCGCGGTCCGGCGACGCGCTCGTTACGGTTATTATTCCGACCCGTGATAAAGCCGGCGTGCTGCAACGCTGTTTGGATTCGATTTTTACCCGCTCGACCTATGTCCATTTCGAGGTGCTCGTTGTCGATAACGGGAGCGTTGAAGCGGCCACCGCCAAGCTGCTCGCGGGCTGGAAGCAGCGTGAGCCGACCCGGTTCCGGGTGTTGCGCGACGACCGGCCATTCAACTACTCGGCGCTCAATAATGCCGCCGTCGGAACCGGTACCGCACCGTTTCTGCTGTTTCTCAACAATGATACCGAAGTCATGAGCGCGGACTGGATCGAGGCCCTGCTCGAATACGCGCAACGTGCGCCGATCGGCGCCGTCGGCGGACTGCTGCTGTATCCCGACGGCCGGGTGCAACACGCCGGCGTCGTGTTAGGTATCGGCGGACTGGCGGGCCACGTGTTCAAGCGCTTCCCGGCGCAGGCGGGTGGCTACTACGATGCGCTCAAGACCGTTACCAACTATTCCGCCGTGACCGCGGCCTGTTTGATGGTGCGGCGCGAAGCGTTCGACCGCGCCGGCGGCTTTGATGAAGCTCTTCCGGTGGCTTGGAACGACGTTGATTTCTGCTTGCGTTTACGGGCGGCGGGGTATCGCAACGTCTACCTGCCGCACGTGCGGCTCATCCATCACGAATCGGTCACGCGCGGACTGGACACGGATGCAGCGAAAGTAGCGCGCAATGCCGCCGAAGTTAAAGAGCTGCGCCGGCGCTGGAATATCGCCCACACCTCCGATCCCTACTACAACCCGTCGCTCACGCTTGTGCGCGAGGACGCCGGCATTGCGCCCTAAATTAACGCTGCGCGTGCGATGCGGGTCAGCGATCTGCCGGACCGTTTTTGATGATCTTGGATGAAGTGAGCAGCGAGCCGCCGGTCGCGGGCGGTGAGCACCGCCGGGTGACCATCGTGATTCCGGTCTATAACGATTGGCAGTCGTTCTTCGCCCTCGTGCCGTTACTGGATGAAGCGCTCGCGCCGCTGTCGCTCCGGGTCGAGATCGTCGCCGTCGATGACGGGTCTGAGCCGTGCCGGCTCGTCGACGCGGCGCGGCGCTTACGCTTATCACGAATCGCACAGATCAGTACGCTGCGCTTAGTGTGCAATGTCGGCCATCAGCGTGCGATCGCGATTGGCCTCGCCGACGTGGTGCGGCGCCGCGCGTGCGATATCGTGCTCGTGATGGACGGCGACGGCGAGGACCGTCCGGATGACGTACGGCGATTGCTCGAAAGCGTTTTGGCCGATACGCGGCCCGGATTCACCGTCGGTCAGCGACGGAAGCGCTCGGAAAGTTTTCGCTTCAAAGTATCGTACAACGCGTACAAGGTCTGCTTTCGAATTTTAACGGGCACCACGATCGACTTCGGTAACTTCAGCGCCGCCGGCATGGCAACGATGACCAAATTGGTGTATTCGCCGCATTGCTGGAATCATTACGCGGCCGCCGTCCTGCGGACGGGTATGCCGATCCGGCGCGTCGGGACCGATCGCGGACGCCGCCTCATGGGTCGCTCGTCGATGAACTTCACGTCGCTCATTCTGTTAGGCCTTAGTGCGATGTCGGTGTACGGTGAGGTCGTGTTCGTTCGCGTACTCGTCGCGGCGCTGGCTTGCTCCGCGGCGGCGCTCGTCGCGTTCATCGGCATCGTCGGGGTCCGGCTCCTGAGCGCTCTAGCGATTCCCGGCTGGACCTCGATTTTAGGTGCGATCTTTATCGTGCTGCTCTTTCAAGCGCTGGCCGTGTCGGCGGGGGCCGCCTTTCAGATTCTTGGCGACCGGTCGCGGCCGCTGGTCGTGCCGGCACTCGAGGCCCAACACTTCATCTTGGACCGCGAGCACATCTTTAGCGGGCCGGAAAGACGGCCGTGACGGATACCGACACCTACGTTGGGAGCGAACTCGAGTTGTTCGCCGGTGCGCGGCACTGGAAGCGCTATTGGAGCCGGCGCGTCGTGCGCTATGCCGGCCGGCGGGTCGCTGAAGTCGGTGCGGGCATCGGCTCCAACACACGCGATCTAAACACCGGTCGCGCGGAAGTCTGGTTTTGCATCGAGCCGGATATCGCGATGAGCGACCGGCTGCGCGAACTCGTCCGCCGGAACGAGCTTCCGTCCAACGTCAACGTCGAACGCGGTGTGCTTGCCGATCTGGGCCCGGCACTGCGGGTCGATTCCATCTTTTACATCGATGTACTCGAACACATCGAGAACGACCGGCGCGAGTTGACCTTCGCCGCGGCGTGCCTGGAGCCGGGCGGCCATCTTGTGGTGCTAGCGCCCGCTCACGCGCAGCTATACTCGCCGTTCGACCGTGCGATCGGGCATTTTCGCCGCTACTCGAAACGCTCGCTGCTGGCGCTGACGCCGCCCGGCGTCCGGGTGGTCGAGGCGTATTACCTCGATAGCGTCGGCCTGTTGGCGTCGCTGGTAAATCGCTTCGCTTTGCGCGCCGCGATGCCGACCTCGGCCCAAATCCGCTTCTGGGACAGCGTGCTCGTGCGGCTCTCGCGGATCCTCGATCCGCTGCTGCGGCGTACGTTGGGCAAAACGGTTGTCGTCGTTTGGCGCCGGGAAGCGTGATGACATCATCGTTGCGGGATGCGTCGGCGGTAAATGTCCACGCCGTTTATTTCGGCAACGCGCAAATAGTCGCGTGCGATGAGTGCGGCAAGCTCAGGAAAGGTCGCAATCCCGAACACCGCGCGGTTGGTGAAGCCGAACGATCCGGGTGTGACTGCATCAACGAAGAATTCGGGCGGCGTTTCGTGCATCGACTGCATGTACCGTTCGCGGAAATACGCGCGGTACGGAGTGTCGATCATCTCGAAGTAGGTATGCGCGTCTTTGGTCGCCATGATCGTCTGCGAATCGACGTAAAATTGCGGCATCCAACCCCAAACGGCGATGCGCGTCTGCGCTGGAATCACGTGCCGAAGGCCGGCCGCCATCCGATCGTGGAACCCTAGATAACCGGGCGCTGCAAGTGGAAATGGGCTGCCGCCGGCCAGCCGCTGCATGAGCGCCGGCAGCGCGACAACGGTAACAACGGTGGCCAGCACTGTGCGCGCCAGCCGCTTCTTGATCCAGGCGCGGCGCGGCAGCAGCGTCCGCAGAGTGTGCGACCCATCCCGGTAGATCGTTCCGAGCAACACCGCCACCAAGCACGCCATCGAGACGACCGTGAACAACAGATAATGCTGGTACGGATGATTGGCCAAGCGCACCGTCCACAGCGCGACAATATTCAAGCCGCCGGCGAACGCGACGACCCGCACGTTCCGGCGCTGCGGCTCGATCCAGACGGCGATCGCACTCAGAATGACCAACGCCACGATCACCGCCAAGGCATATACCTCGAACACCGGATCAGGGGCAAGAAAGAACGCAAGCCCCAGCGACGTCACGGCCTGGCTGTAGGCGGCAGTCGAAAGCAGATATGAGACGAATGCATCGTGCAGCGATCCGCCCGCAGCGATGAGGCCGATAACAACCGTAAGCGTCCCGATACCGGCGCCGCAAAACCATAGCAGCGCCGCATGTTTGCCCGGCCGCGATCGGGCACGGCCGGCGAGTATTATAACGAACGTTGCTCCGATGTACGCGACCAAGAGCGCGCACTGGAGTTTTGCGAACGGGGCCAGGCCGAGCAAAACGCCGCCCGCCGTGGCGCTAATGATGAGGTAGGGTCCGCTGCGATACACGGAGGCCAGTGCCCACAGGCTGCACGCGAGCAGAAATAGCGGCAAATGTTCGCTGGAATAGTGAAGGTATTCCGTTGACTGCGCAAAGGCGTAGAACGGCAGTAACGTCAGCGCCGCGCAGCGCCCAACGGCCCGTCCAAAGAGCGTCGCGACGGCCGCGCTGATTGCAAAGATGGTACCGAGTTCCAGCACGGTCGCTAAAAAGTGCGTCGTCTGCATCGTGAGCGGGGAGCCCCAGAGTCGCGGTAACATCAGAACGTACGAATTGAGCGGCCCGCTCGTCGTGCCGTCAAAACCGTGCCACGGGAGCGGATCGCTTAGGGCTTTGATCGCCTGAGCGGTCATTTGCGCTTCGTCCGGATTTAAGGTTACCGGATCGACTACCAGCGGCCAGCGGTCGACGTAAAACACGCCGACGGTTAAGACCGCAAAAGCGATCCGATTGAGCCGGTCGAGACCGCGCTTCGCGCGAGCGGGAGGAAAAGCGGCAACCGCCACGAGCGCTGCCCACATGAGGCTGTCGACAAATCCGTAGAATTGCGGATGCGTGCTGACCCAGCCGGCTGCGATCACACGCGACTCGTACGCGCGCCGCTACCGACCTGTAGGTGCAGGGGTGAAGCGATGACGGCGGCCAATCCGTCGGAACTCGTTATCCTCAGTAGCGCGATGTGCGGCCCATCTGGAACACCGCGAAGATCGAGCCGCAGCCGAAATCCGCATAACAGGAGGTCGTTGCTGCCGAAATGGCCGGCGACGTCGGGCCGCGGCCGGTCTACGGCGAAGCCGCGAAGCGGTCCGCGGTCAATCTGCAGATAAACCATTAAGGCCGGCTGTCGACCGTCGGTATCGATCGCCCAGCCGGTAAGAAAAGCCGAAGCTTGCCGGTTTACCCGTAACGTACGGCCGGTAATGGCTGTGGTATGGGCGCCGTTTTCGAGCGTATCGAGCGAATACATAACGGTTGTGGCCGGCGCCAGCGTGCGCGGGTCCGCGGATGCGGTATAGGCTGCGCCTTTGTCGCCGACCGCCGGCGGGTCGACATAGACATTGTGCGCGCTACCGGTCACGCCGATCAGCCACAGGGCGGCGGTGGCAAGCAAGATTGCGAGCAGCCCGACGTGCGGTCCGGAGCTCCGCTTTTCGGCGTTACGCCGCGCCGCCGCAAGATAGCTCTTCATAGCCTCGACGCGCCCGCACGCGGCAGCGTCGCGAGCAGATCGTTGCGTTCGAAGAGTCGCAGGTCATTGTGGTCGAACACGGTGGTGTAACGGTCGCGCAGGATCGTCGCCAGCGCCGGAAACGCGGCGACTCCTTGCGTCGCACGATCCTGATAATCGAATGCGGACGGTCCGACAGCCTCGAGCAAAAAGTCGGGTTTATTGTGCTCGAAGTCGCGCAGATACCGGTTGCGGTAATAGCTGATGAACGGTCGCGGATCGATCTGAAACTGCGAGATCGAATCGCGCGTACCCATGACGGCGGCGGTGTAGACCAGGTACTGCGGGCTCCAGCCCCACATGGCGACGCGTTGACCGGGCTTGATATGCTGCTGCAGTCGCACGGCGAGGGTTCCGCGCGGAGCTTCGACGCGAAAGATGTCGTGATCGAGAAACGGGTTATCGTTCAAACTGCCGTAAAACACCGGCGCAAGCGAAACCGCGACAAAAGCAATCACACCGAGCCTGCGCAGCCATCGTGCCTGAGGCGTAGCCGGCCGCGCAAGCGTGCATGGGGCGGCAAGCATGGCGACAATGCCGGCGACCGGCAGCACGAGAAACAGCAAGTAATGAATGAATGGCGTCTGCGGCGCCTCGATCGTGTAGATCGCGACGACCGCCAGCGTTACAAAAAAGATAAGCGGCGGCGCGATGGGCGCAAAATAGCTTCGTCGCGTAACGGCCGTCGCGACCGTCAAGCCGGCTCCGAGCACGACGGCAGCCGCCGCGCTAACGGCAAAGAACGCCGCGAATGCGGGGTCGGCAAAGAAGAAATCGAGCCCGGCAAACGTGCAGCAATTGCCGGCCACATAGTAGCGCGGGAAGATAATGTAGGCCGTGATAAAGTCGCTGAACGCTCCGTTCGCTGTAACGGCGGTGACGATGACGGCCGGAACGCAGACAAGGCCGGCGGCAAACGATGAAAAGGCGATTTTGCGGCGCGCGGCGGGTACGGCCCGCCACAACGCTACGGCGCAGCCGACGAACAAGGTAGCCGCCAGCGGTGCGGCTTGCAGCTTCGCGAATACCAGCGCTCCGATCACCAGACCGGCAACCGCCGGCAACACGCCGCCGCCCAAATACGGCTTTCGGATCGCCGTCAAACAGAAGATCGCCACCGCCGACAGCAGTATCGATACCGGTTCGCTTGCGTATTGCAGGCACGAGGCATCGGTCGTACCGCAAAGTACGGCGAGCGGCAACACCACCGCGATGCGCGCGCTCAATTCACCGCTGAGCCGGCGCAACGCTGCGTAGAAAAAACCGATTGCCGCCGCGAGCACGAGCGCGCCGATGAAACGGCTGCCGGCCAGATTGGGCGTGACGCCGGCGAGTTGCGTTAGCGCCGGCGCCAGCGTGTTGAGCGGCCCGCTTGTCGTTCCGTCAAAATCGGCCCATGGCACCGGATGCCGGACGAACGTTATGGCCTGCGCCGTCATTTGCGCTTCATCCGGATTCAACAACAGACCCGTCGTGATCGCCGGTAAGCGGAAAAAGACGACCGTCACGCTTGCGACGGCAACGAAAAGCTCCGGACGTCCGAGTAGCCGCGCAAATGTCGTTCGGCGCGCGCGCAACGGCACGAGCGCGAGTACAGCGGTCCCGAGCAATAGCGCAAGCGCCGTCGGCGGCCAGACATCACCGGCCGGTCGGAGCAGTGTCGCAACGAGCATCGTGGTACGAACGTCCGCGACGCCGAGCCAGCCGCGCGGTAGGCGCGACGCGTCGATCGCGCGCAACCGGACGGATTTTCCGATCCACCGCAGCGGCACCCGAAAGGCGGCGGCCTTCCAGCGTTCAGCGGGATCGGTCGTGAAGGTAAGGTAATAGCGAGCGCCGTCGGCTACGCGCTCGAGATAGATGGCGTTTCCGGCGCCGGTCGGATAACCGTCGACGAGCAATGCGACCGCCGGGCCGGCCGCGAATACATCGGACGTGAGTTGGCCTTCGTTGACATCCGAGCCGCTCCACGAGCCGAAGCGAGGCGAATGAGCCGCAGCGGTATTTGCCGACGCATATTCACCGTTGTGGGTAAAACCACCCGACGGGTGCAGGCCGATATACGGCTGGCCGCCGCCCCACGTACATGCGAAAATAACCAATAACGTTAGCGTGGTTATGCACGCCAGCACCAATCGCCGGCGCCGCTCGACGAATTGCATTTTAGCGGCGACCGTCGGCGCTGCGCGCGTCGCCCTCGCGTGCGGCGCCCGCGAATAATCTGCGTGCGAGCCGAAGCTGCGCGATCATCGCCGGCGTGCGCCGCAGCGGGAGCGCCCGCATGATATCCGCCGGCTCTAACGCCGGAAGCGGCACGCCGTAGCGCCGGCGCAGCAATCGGTTCGAGCCGCTAAAGCGAGCCACAAAGCGCGCCAGTTCAGTTAACGTTAGTGGCGCGAAGCGAACGTGCTGATCGATCGTATTCTCGACGCCCAATAGGTTGAGGACCGAGCTAAAGGTCAACGTCCGATTGGCGCGCTTGGCCGGGATCACGAAGGCGCGTAAGTCGCGTAGCGCCGGCAATAAAGTGCCCACGAACGATTGGAGCAGGGCGCTGTCGCGAGCGTCGCTGCGAAACACGCGCACGTGCAGCGCGCCGGTCCCGAACGTGCGGGCAAAGGCATCGAGTAAAATGGCGTAGTCAAACGGTGGCCCGGAGCCACCGTCCCACTTGTAACAGCCGTATTCGAACACGTCGCGCAGAAACGTCGTAAACGGTAAGCGGTAACCGCTGAGCACATTGGCGGCATAAATTGCGATCGCGTATGAGACTTGCGGCCGAACGTACACGACGATCTGCGGCTGATAACCGGTGCTGATGACGGCGTCGCGCAGCCGAGCGAGCAGCTCGGGACGATCGTAGAGTAGCGACACATCTTCAGAACTCAGACAGCTCACCGGCGCGCTACTCGCGGCCAGTTGATCGACGATGGCATCCAGGCCGCCGGCGGTACCGGCGGGTGCCGTGCCCAGCAGTTGGGCGACAAGCGCGTGATGCGAGGCAAACCGTGCGTCGTCGGCGGGCAAGCCGTCGGGAACGAAAACTCCCAGACCCGCTAACCGTTCACGATTCTCGGCAAGAAAGGCTTGGATGGAGGTCGTTCCGGTTTTATGCGTTCCAATGTGAATGAAGCAAACGCGATCCGGCGCGGAAGTCAGAAGTGGTCCACCTATGAACGATCGGTGCGGAAGGAGGGCCGCACCGGCCCTCGCGGCGGCCAGTCGAACTTCGCTGCACGCGTTACGTTCCGCTGTGGCTGAAGCTGTCCGGCCGGCCAGGCCGGCTGGGCCGGCACGTCCCGGAGATTGCTGCGCTGGTCGCGCGGCATCCCCCCAGCGCCGGCTGCGGCTCGCCCGGCGCGAGCCGGAGGAGCAGATTGCTTCCGGCGTGTGGAACCCGGCGAGCATGGAGGCCGACGTTTCGCCCGATATACGCCGGCGCCGTTTGCGATGACGTCGCTGCACTCGCTCACGCAGCGAGCGCGCGGAAGCGATTTCGTCCGGCACGGCCTGCTCGTATTCACCGGGCTCATGGCCGCCAACGTACTCCAGTTCGCATTTTACTTTCTGCTCAGTCGGGCCGTCAGTATCGAGCAGTATGGCGCGTTCAGCTCGCTTTTTTCAGCAGCGCTGCTCTTGGCCACCGCACCTGCGACGGTCGCTGGGACGATCGTGACGCGGCTCGCCGCGGATCTACGCGCAACCGCCGACGGGGCCAAGTTGCGCCGGCTCGGCGACGTGGTGACGTCGGCCACCGGGATTATTGGGGCGCTGTGTTTCGGAGTCGTCGTCGCGGTCGCGGCGCCGATCGCGACCTTCTTGCATCTGGGTTCGACGCTGCCGGTCGTTATAACGGGCGTCTTGTTCGCATTCTCGGTTGCGCTGCCCGTCCAGCGCGGCGTCTTTCAAGGCGCCCAACGGTTCAGCGCCTACTCACTTTCGATGATCGTCGAGGCCGGCGGCAAGGTCGTGGTCGCGCCGCTGCTGGCATTGCGTTTCGGCATCGACGGTGCGCTGGCCGGTCTATCGATCGCGTGCTTCGTGGCCTGGGGCTATAACGTCGTGCAATTGCGCCGGTCGGCGCGCGGTGCGGCGCGGCTGCGGCTCGATGTGCGGCGCATCGGCGTGAGCTCGATGAACGTTGCAATCGCGGTGCTTGCGATCAACGCCTTGCTGTTTTACGACGTCATCCTCGTGCGGCACTATTTTTCGGCCGTCACGGCCGGATTGTTCGGCGCCGCCGCGCTGGCCGCGCGGGCGCTGTACATGGTGATCGCATTCATTCCGACGATCGTGCTGCCCAAAGCCACCGCCCGGCGCAATCTGGGGCGGGGCGCCCGTCCGCTCTTGATCGCATCGCTCGTCACCGCGTCGTTGATGGTCGCCGTTGCGCTGGCGGCCGCCGCGCTGGCGCCGCGCCTGATCGTCTCGATCATTGCCGGCCGGGCATACGCGAACGCCGGCGGATTCGTGCTGCTCTACATGGGAGCGCTTGGAGCGCTGGCGCTCGCCAACGTCGTCACGATGTACAACATCGGTCTGCACCGCTTCGACTTCGTGGTTCCACTGGCGCTCATCGCGTGCGGCGAGGTTATCGCCGTCGTCAGCTGGCACCCCGACGTCCATACGACGCTGTCGATGCTGTGCATCGGCCATTCGCTCGCGCTGCTCGCGACGCTGGTCCGTTTTCGGGTCACGCGTCGGCAGCGCCAGATCACGGTGCCGACGCCGGGCTGACCACTCGTGGACCGCGCTTCCGTTTTGCCGGTGGTTGCGGAGCGTCGACGCCGCATCGTCGCCGGCCCGGAGCGCGATACGTTTGAGCTCGACCTCACGGCCCCGGAACGTGTAGCCGTAGCGTTCGCGGGTGTCGATCGCAATGCGGTCCAGCGCTCGCCCCGGCCGCTGCGGGACACGCAGGCCGGGCCGAACGTCGGCAGCCGACTTGGCCGTCTGTCAAAGATCCGTCGATGGGCAGAAACACCAGAAGGCAGCGAGCTGTCGGCTTCGGATTGCGGGCCACGATTAAGGCATCGAGCATGCCGGCGTCTTCGACGGCTCGGCGCACATACTCAGCTGAGCCGCTTGCAACGGG
Source organism: Candidatus Velthaea sp. (assembly GCA_965214335.1). Classification (GTDB taxonomy): domain Bacteria; phylum Vulcanimicrobiota; class Vulcanimicrobiia; order Vulcanimicrobiales; family Vulcanimicrobiaceae; genus Velthaea. The sequence goes on from CBDCBO010000005.1 coordinate 116,920, forward strand.
AAAGCCGCGACCGAATGACAAACCGCGCTCGGGTGGGTCGGATTGCAGCAGACCCGTCCGGCCTTGTTTCATGACGTCGTATAGCACGATTCTGGTCACGGGCGGCGCGGGATTCGTCGGTTCGAACCTCGCGTTACGGATGCGGGGCCGGTTTCCACACGCCCGGATCATCGCGGCGGATAATCTCAAACGCCGCGGCAGCGAACTCAATCTGCCGCGCTTAGTCGCGGCCGGCGTCGAGTTCGTGCATGCCGATGTCCGGGAAACCGACGACTTGACGTTCCCCGGCATCGCGTTCGATCTGATTCTCGAATGCTCGGCCGAGCCGTCGGTGTTGGCCGGCTTTACTGCCGGACCGAGTTACCTGTTCGCTACCAACGCCGTTGGTACGCTCAATTGCTTGGAAGTCGCCCGCCGCTCGCAGGCCGACTTCGTGTTTCTTTCGACCAGCCGCGTGTACCCGATCGCCGCGCTCGAGGCGATCGGAACCGTCGAGCATGCCGACCGCTTCGATATTTCGCCCGGCGAGCACGCGCCGGGACTCTCGCCGGCGGGCATCGCGGAAGGTTTTACGCTTGAAGGCGCTCGCTCGCTCTACGGCACCACGAAGCTTTGTTCGGAGCTAGTCATTGCTGAATACGCCGACATGTACGGCTTGCGTTACGTGATCAACCGCTGCGGCGTCATCACCGGTCCGTGGCAAATGGGTAAGGCCGACCAGGGTGTGTTCGCGCTCTGGATGGGCAAGCACTATTTTAACCGCCCATTAAAATATATCGGCTACGGAGGAACCGGCAAGCAAGTCCGTGATCTCGTTTCCGTTGACGACCTAGGATCGTTGATCGAGGCGCAACTCGCGATCTTCGGCGAGCTGCCGCACCGGCTATTTAACGCCGGGGGCGGAACGGCGTCGAGCCTCTCCTTAGCGCAGACGACCGCGCTGTGCCAAGAGATCACCGGCAACCGTGTCGAAATCGAGCAAGTCGCCGAGAATCGCACCGCGGACGTTAAATTATACATCACGGACAATGCGCGCGTGACGGCAGCGACCGGCTGGGCGCCTCGAAAGACCCCCCGTGAGACCCTGGCCGACATCTTTGCCTGGATCCACGCCAACGAAGCAATCGTTGCGCCGTTGTGGCGCAACTAAAAGGAGTACGCACGCGAATGTCGGTCGTCATCGTCACTGGATCCGCAGGCCTGATCGGTTCGGAATCTGTCGCTTATTTTGCGGATCGCGGCCATGACGTCGTTGGTATCGACAACAATTTTCGCGAACACTTTTTCGGCGCCGACGCTTCGACGGCGTGGAATCGGTCGTCGCTCGAGACGCGCTATCCCAAGCAATACACGCACTATCATGCCGACATCCGTGACCTGAGCGCAGTCGACGAGATCTTTGCCCGCTACGGCGCGCGCATCGCGCTCGTGATCCATACCGCCGCGCAGCCGTCGCACGACTGGGCCGCGAACGATCCGCAGACCGATTTTACGGTCAACGCCAACGGAACGCTGGCGTTGCTCGAAGCAACGCGCAAGTATGCGCCGTCGGCCGTGTTCATCTTCACCTCGACCAACAAAGTTTACGGCGACACGCCCAACGCGCTGCCGTTACGCGAACTCGAAACGCGCTGGGAAATCGATCCGGCGCACCGTTTCTGGCCCGGCATCGATGAGTCGATGAGCATCGATCAATCAAAACATTCGCTGTTCGGCGTTTCGAAAGTCGCCGCCGACGTGTTGGTGCAAGAGTACGGCCGCTACTTCGACATGCCGACAGCGGTATTTCGCGGCGGCTGTCTCACCGGTCCCAATCATTCGGGCACCAAGCTGCACGGCTTTCTCGCGTATCTTCTCAAGTGTACGGTGACGGGCGCGCCCTATACCGTGTTCGGGTACAAAGGCAAACAAGTTCGCGACAACATTCACAGTCTCGATCTAGTGCGCGCCTTCGATGAGGTCTTTGCCGCGCCGCGCGTGGGCGAAGTGTATAATATGGGCGGCACCCGATTGAGCAACTGTTCGATGCTCGAGGGCATCGCGCTGTGCGAAGAGGTTTCGGGCCGCAAACTGGCCTGGACGTACACCGAAACGAACCGGATCGGCGATCACATCTGGTATATCAGCGACACGGCCAAGTTCAGCAACCACTATCCGCGTTGGTCGCAACACTACGATTTGCGCGCGCTCGTGGCCGAGATGTACGAAAAGAATATCGAGCGCTGGCAGGCCCCGGTTGCCGAACTGGGACGAGTGTAGATGGAAACATTCTCAGTCGTCATTCCGGCGCACGATGAGGCGGGCAGCATCGGTGATACGCTCGCCGCGATCTGCGCGACCCTCGAGGCCGAGCGCATCGCCTTCGAGATCATCGTGGTCGACGATCACTCGACCGACGCCACCGCCGAGGTGGTGAACCTGTTCGCGCTACGCCGGCCGCACGTGCGGGTCGTGCAGAACTTGCGCCCTAACGGTTTCGGCAACGCCATCAACACCGGACTCGAAGCGTTCACCGGCGATGCGGTCGTGATCGTGATGGCGGATGCCTCGGACGACCCGCGCGACATCGTCGCTTATTGGCGCAAACTGCAGTTGGGGTACGACTGCGTCTTCGGTTCACGTTTCATGCGCGCGGCCAAAGTGGTCGATTATCCGGTCTACAAGCTGGTGCTCAATCGGATCGGCAATGTCTTTATCGCTGGGCTTTTCGGCCTCGGCTACAACGATATGAGCAACGCCTTCAAAGCTTTCCGGCGTGACGTCATCAGCGGTGTGCAGCCGATTCTCTCGCACCATTTTAATATCACGGTCGAACTACCGCTCAAAGCCATCGTGCGCGGCTATTCGTGGACGGTCGTGCCGAGCAACTGGTACAACCGCAAAGCCGGCGTGTCGAAATTCAAGATCAAGGAAATGGGCAGCCGCTATTTGTTCATCATCTTGTACGTGCTCATCGAGAAGTGGCTATCGCGCGGCGATTACCGGTTGCGGCGGCAGCCCGGTACCGTTCCCTCGACGCTGCACCGCTAGTTGGGCTCTAACACCGCCCGGCGCCTGACGCGCTTTACCGGCGGCCGTTGGCCGCTGTCATGGCGAGTGATCGCGTACGCGATCGCGTGCGCCTTACCGCTGCTTACCACATTGGCAATCACGCTGCTCGCCATCCGGGTTCCATTCATGGATGAATGGGCGTGGGCCGACCTCATTTACCGGTTTCATCTCGGTTCGTTGACGTTTCACGATTTGTGGCTACAGCACAACGAACATCGCCTTTTCTTCCCCAACCTCATCGCACTCGGTCTCGCGTCGTTGGGCGGCTGGAGTCAGCTACGAGAAACGTTGTTCAGTGTATTGCTCGTCGTTATAACGCAAATCGGGATCTTCGTTCTGTTACGGCGCATCATCGTTGTTGCTCGGCTGCCGTTCGTCTTTTTGGCCGCTTCGCTCATGCTCTACAGCTTCGCGCAAATCGAGAACTGGGATTGGGGTTTTCAACTCGCGTGGTTTCTGTGTAACGCCTGTGCCGTTTGGGCGGTCCTCCTGCTCGGTACGGCCGGCCAATCGTGGTTCGCCTGGGTTGCGGCCGGAGCGTTGGCGATCGTCGCCAGCTTCTCTTCATCGCAGGGTCTGATGGTTTGGTTTGGCGGCTTGGCAACGTTGGTGTTGACCGAAAAGCGCCGGCCGGTTCAAATCGGACTTTGGATACTCTTGGCCGTCGCCATCTTCATGCTGTATTTTTATGGCTACGAGCATCCGCCAACGCTGCCCGACCCGCTGTTGGGCCTGCACCGACCAGCGATGACGTTGCGGTATTTTGGAGCCTACCTCGGTACGGTGTTCGCCGGCTGGATCGGCTATCCGGCGGCCGTCGCCTGTGGTTGGGCCGCACTCGTGGCCCTGGCGGTGCTGGTGGGAACCGTCGTCGCGACGTTCCGTCGCGACCGGCGGATCGCCGCGCGTGCCAATAGTTTCATTGGCCTGGCGGCGTACGCGCTTTGCGTCGCGGCCATCACGACCGCGGGACGGGTCGGCTTGGGCGAAACTTCGGCCGAAGCATCACGCTACACGTCGATCGCGATCTACTGCTGGATCACCATTTTCGCCTTGGCGTCCGCCTTCGAGGTACCCGTATTAGCTCGTTTACGGTATGGCAGCAGCGTTCTGCTTCCAATCGTTGTTACCGGGCTTATCGTGCTCTACGCCGGCGCGAACCGTAACGGGCTTGCGCTGGGCAAAAGTCTCGTCGCCCAAACTCGTTCATCGTATCCGGCCCTGATCGTTGGTAGCGGGCCCGAACTTACCGGATTGTTTCCGTTCGAGCAGCCCGTCGAGGTCTGGATCAAGGAACTGCAAGCGGTCAAAGACGGCCCGTATTACAAATAGTTTCGGATCGCGACCCGCAGCATCGTGGCCGAGTCGACGCTGGTGCCGTCGGATAAGCCCATTCGCAGCCGAATTTCGTGCACGCCGTTCGGCACCGTGTCGAGCGCTAGTGTCGCCTCGAAGCCACTGCGCGCGACCCTAACGTCGTGAAAGGCACGTGCGACGTCGGGCCGGGGCAGGCCGTAGCGAGCGGGCGTTACGGGAACTCCGTCGACGAGAATCATCGTATAACTGGCGAGTCGCCGGCCGTTGGTGACAAAGCCCCAGCCGTCGATTGTTAATTTGCGAATCGATCTCGTCACGGCAACAGGGGTTCTCGAGGATGCGGCCGGATCGACGATAATTCCGTTAATTGCATCGATGAAATCGGTTCGCTGAGCGGCCAGCGTGGGGCTGCCGATCGCAAACGTGACGCTGCCCAATGCGACCGAGTTTTTCTGATCCGGCGCAAGCGCCCGATACGTTATGGTGTGCTGACCGATGCTCAATCCCTTGGTTTCGATGACGCTGGCGAACCCGCTGCCACGGGCGCGGGTGTTGCGCAGCGCCGTTGCGACATCGGGACGCGGCAAGTTGACGATGGCGTAGATCGGGGCTGGATTCGCATCGATCTTGGCACCGATGCCGACAAAGACGTTGTTTTGTTCGGTATCGAAAGCCCAGCCATCGATCGTCAAGGGCGTACCGGGAAGCACGGTGGCGACGAGCCCGGGATGAATGTGTACCGCCGCGTGTCCGGGCCAGGTTACATCGTCAAAGCCGACTACCGGTGCCCGTGCCGCTGTCGGAACGACAAACGATAGTGCGGCACCCTTTTGTAAGCGCTCGAGCATCTCTTGCGATTGGCTCAGAACGCTGCTGCTGCGCACGCTAAGCACGGCCACAACGAGTAATCCCGCGATGATCCAAAGCGTGCGCAGAACCCAGCGTGATTGCGTGCTAGCGTTACCGTGTACCATCCCGGGTTGAGTCCTTGGGGAGGGGGGAGAGAGTCCCTGCTGGGCAAAGTTTCCAGCGTCATGGAGCAATTGTCGGCGGTCAGTAGCGCTTGGGGTTTCCCGCGAAGCATTCGCGGCCGGTTGCAAATGCGACGCTACCTCGAAGTCGTGCAAACGCTGGCCCGCAGAAATCTCAAAACCAAGTATCGTGGTTCCATTCTCGGTATTTATTGGTCGCTTTCTAATCCAGTCTTCATAACGCTCGTCTACTCGGCGATTTTCGGATCGGCCTTTGCCGCAAGTTATGGTAACTCGATTTTTCTTTACGCGCTCTCATGTTTCTGTGGCTTGGCCTTCATGAACTTCTTTAATCAGGCGAGCGCTCAAGCATTGTCCAGTATCGTCGGCAACGGTGGTTTGCTCAATAAAATCCGACTGCCGGTAAGCGTCTTTCCGGTCTCGATCATTGCGGCCAACGCGTTCCAACTCATCATCGGCGTCGTGCCGTTTCTCGCAATTATTACGCTTGCCACATCGAAAAGTTTGCTCAACGTCATCGCGCTCGTGATTCCGGTGTTGAGCCTCATCATGGTAACTGCCGCATTCGGGTTGATCACGAGTGCGATCTATGTTTACTTTCGTGATTTCCAGTATATCTATGAACTTTTCGGTTTTATGCTCTTTCTCAGCACGCCGATTTTCTATCCGATCGAACTCGTTCCGGCGCAGCTGCGCCCGTTCTTGGTCGTAAATCCGTTAGCGGTAATGATTTCAAGCGTGCGCGATATCGCGCTGTCAGGCGGCCCGCCGCATCTCGCGTTGCTCGCTTTTTCATTGTTGAGCGGCCTGGCGTCGTTAGCCATCGGAATCGCGATCTTTTTGTGCGTTAAAAGCGACTTCATGGATTTGCTATGAACGCGAAGATCGCACTCGACGGCGTGTCGCTCTGGCGGCGGACGCAAGAAGAATATCTGTACGATCTCAAGCGGCTGCTGTTGCGTGCGATGGAAGGCAAACACCGCAAAGCGCACCGGCGTCAGGTCTTGAACGATATCTCGCTGCGCATCGGGGGCGGCGAGAAGGTCGGTATCATCGGCGCCAACGGATCGGGAAAGTCGACGCTCCTTAAAGTCATCTGCGGAATATTGCGGCCGACTTGTGGACGCGTCCACGTGCATGGAACGATTGCCCCTCTCATCGAACTTGGTGCCGGTTTCGACGGCGAGCTTTCGGTCGTCGCAAACATCGGATTCTATGGAATTCTGCTCGGCTATTCGCGTGAAGAGATCGAGTCGCGGGTAGCGGCGATTCTTGATTTTTCCGAATTGCACGATCACGCCAGCGAGCCGCTCAAGACCCTTTCCTCGGGCATGAACGCGCGGCTCGGGTTCGCCATCGCGACCGAGACCCGCCCCGACATTCTCATCCTAGATGAAGTGCTGTCCGTTGGTGACGAATCGTTCAAGCAAAAGTGTGCCGAACGAATCGCGACCTTCTGGGACGCTGATTCGACGATCATCGCCGTATCTCACGATTTGAACTTCATTCGATCGCAGTGTACGCGAGCGATCTGGATCGACGGCGGCAAGGTCCGCATGGACGGGCCGGCGCGCGATGTCGCCGATCAGTACTTAGAGTCGGTGCTGATGGTCAATGTGCTGCGCGACCGTGACTCGCTGCTGCGCCGGGCCGCGGTCCGAACGCCGGCCGAAATGCTCGTTCGCGGCCACGGTCTCGACTATGAGGGCACCAAGGTGTTCCTGGTGCGCGAAGGCCAGCGCCGCTGGATCACCGATCCGACCTGGCTCAAGGTCCACGGCTACACTTCGCGTGATGTCGAAATCGTCGACGATGCGGTCATCCGGTCGATCCCCGAGGCCGAGCCGGTCGCTTCGCCGGCCTCGGCGTCGGCCTGGACGTGAAGGCGGCAGCCGGTCTCGGCGCGGCCGACGAACCGGTGCGTCGGATCGGGCGCCTCGACGGCTAAGGCATAGGCACCGCCGGCCAAGACACCCTTGGGCAACGTCGCGCCAAAACGCCAGCTGTGGGTTGCCTCGCCCGGCGCGATCCAAGCCGGTATCCGGAGTTTGGTTTCTTCGCTTTGGTGGACGATCAGCGCGGCGGGCGCGGCGACCGGGCTCGACCGCCGCAAGGTGCCCATGAACGAGATGGAGTCCGCTGCGTCGAAGTAGAAGTCGCGCCCGCCGAGCTGCCCTTCGCGCCGTACCATCCGGATCGACGCGGTGCCACCGTCGATGAGGGCACGCGTCGAACTCGGCAGCCCAGCGTCGGGCAAGCTGACGTCGACGGGCGTAACGCTACCGATGCTTTGCCACTCGCCCGCGCGGGTTTTGCCGGCCAGTTCGAGGCGTCGAGCACCCGGCTCGACCTGCGCGAGGCTGATACGCAGGGAAAATCCGCCGTGCGGGAGTCGGGCGCGGCTCGCCGCAGCCGCGAGACCCGGCCGTTCGAGTCCGGTCCAACCGGCTTGCCACGGGCCGCCGTCGACGCGGGCCGCCACCTCGCGAAAATAGCGGTTTTGCCGGTCGAGCGCCCAGCCGTTGACGGTCAAGACGGCGCCCGGCGGAGCCGGCACGATCGGGTCGAGCCGGAAGACGCGCGTCGCCCGGCGCGAATCCGGCGGTGCGAGCGGCGCTGCATAGGTGCGCTGCACGAAGAAGCGGGTTGGCGCGGGTATGCGCGCGTAGGCCGCGCCGCGCCGGCCAACCGTCACTCGAACCCCGACGTCGTGCGGTCCGGGGGCTAAGTCGCGGGTGCTCACGATCGCCTCGAAGCCGCAAGCCAGCACGGCTGGTTCGGCGAACACCCGCACGACATCGGGCCGCACCAGACCCAACCGAACGTCGGCGGCCGCGGGTCGTCCGTCGATCTCGAAGCGGATATCCCACGCCAGCGCCCGGCGATGTTTATCGATCGCCCAACCGCGAACGAACAGCGGTTCGGCGGCCGCAATGTCAACGCTCGACAAGTGCGCGATCAAACCCGGCTCGCCGGTAACCGGACTGAGTGCGTCGATCGCACCCGCCGCCGGCGTATTGATGCGCCGGCGCGTTCCGAGCCAGCGAAACATGCGCGCTTGTACCGTTCGTGAGCCGCGGAACCGGTTGATACGGTCGAGCATGACGCGGTCTTCCGGATGCTGCGCGCGAGATACTGCGCGGCGAATCACGCGGCGGTTGCCGGCGAAGGAGTGCCGAGCGGCTAGACGAAGCGCGGACCGACGATATGGCCACACACGACGCAGAACAACGCAGCGCTGCTCTCGCCGCGTACGAACGGGAGCTCACGCTACAGCGTTGTGACGTCGCGCGGCGCGAAGCGGAGAGTCGCTCGCAGCGGCTCGCGGCGTATCTGGCGCGCGTGCAGCCGTACCTGCGCGCGTATCGTGATGCAATCGCGGAAATGCGGCAAAGCCCGTTCTGGCGCTTGCGGCGTATCGTGGTGCGGCTCACCGGCGGCGCACGCAAACGGCAGCGGTCGCCCGACGCGATCGAACTCATCGACGTCGATCGTTTCGCGATCGCGCAAGAACCCAACCGCTATGACAACTGGCTGCGCGATCATGCGCCGCGCCAAGCGGACCTCGACTGCATGCGTGCGGTCGTCCCGGCCCTGCGCTACACGCCGACGATCAGCATCATAACGCCGGTCTACGAAACGCCTGAAGTCTATCTGCGGTCGGCCATCGAGTCGGTTATCGCGCAAGTCTATCCGCACTGGGAGCTGTGTCTGGCCAACGATGCGTCGCCGTCAGCGTATATCCGCGCCGTGCTCGATGAATATGCGGCACTCGACGCGCGCATTCGGGTAATTCACCGGGCGGAAAACGGGCACATTTCGGAGGCCAGTAATTCAGCGCTAACGCTCGCGAGCGGCGAGTTCGTGGCGCTGCTCGATCACGACGATCTGCTCAGTCCGGATGCGCTTTTCGCTGTGGTAACCGCGCTCAACGCCGATCCGCAGATCGACATGCTCTACAGCGATGAAGATAAAATTGACGACACCGGAGGGCGCACGGGCCCGTTTTTCAAACCCGATTGGTCGCCGGAGTCATTTCTGTCGCGCATGTATACCGGGCATCTGGCGGTTTTTCGTCGCTCGCTCGTCGCGCGGATCGGCGGCTTCCGGCCGGCGTTCGACGGCAGTCAAGATTACGACCTCGTGTTGCGCTTGACCGAGCACACCGAGCGCATTGCGCACATCGCGCAGGTGCTCTATCATTGGCGCATTCACGCGCATTCCGTAGCGAGTAATGCCGATGTCAAGCTGTATGCGTACGACAGCGCGTTACGGGCGCTTCGCGAAGCGCTCGAACGGCGCGGTGAGCCGGGCGTCGTCGAAATGCTCGCCGACCTGGGCCGGTATCAGGTGCGGTACGCGCTGCGGGCCGTGGATCGGGTTTCGATCGTCATTCCGACGCGCGACCATGCCGCCGATCTCGAGCGCTGTCTGCAGTCGATCTTCACCAAGTCCACCTACGCGAATTTCGAGGTTGTCGTCCTCGATAACGGATCGGTCGAACCCGCCGCGCTCGCCGCGCTAGAGCGCTGGCAAGCCGCTCAGCCGCGGCTGCGGGTCGTTCGCTACGACGTGCCGTTTAATTTTTCGCACATCAATAACTACGCGGCGCGGCATGCGGATGGCGACTATCTGCTCTTTCTCAACAACGATACCGAAGTCATCACGCCGGATTGGATTGAAGCGATGCTCGAGCAGGCGCAGCGGCCGGCGATCGGCGCCGTCGGTGCCCGGCTGCTGTATGCCGATGACACGCTTCAGCATGCCGGCGTCGTCTTACGCGTCGGCGGTGTCGCGGGGCACTCGCATCGCTTCATGCCGGCCGAAACTGCCGGCTACTTCCACGTGGTGAAAACGATCGGTAATTTCAGCGCGGTGACCGCGGCGTGTTTGATGACGCGGCGGGCGGTGTTCGATGCGGTCGGCGGTTTCGATGAAGACCTCGCGGTGGCGTTCAACGACGTCGACCTGTGTCTGCGCATCGGCAAAGCCGGTTACCGCATCGTGTACGTGCCGCACGCCGCGCTGTATCATTTCGAGTCGAAGACGCGCGGCTTCGACGACACCGACGCTAAGCGCGCGCTGACCAAACGTGAGGAAGCGTTCATGCAAGAACGCTGGAACATCGGGCAGCTCGAAGACCCGTTCTACAGCCGGCATCTCTCGCTCATCACGGAAGACTTTGCGATTCGCGCCTGAGCGTGCGCTCTGGTGCGGGTCGCCGTAGTCGCTTACGCCCGCGCGGTAAAGACGTGCGCGCACATCCGAACGTCGAGCGGCGCACCACCGAAGCGCTGTTCACCCAGCGCGGCGGCCCGCATCGCAACCAACCCGAGCCGGTTAGGAGCTCGGGCTTCGATTTCCGCACGTAGCGGCGAACCGGAGACCAGCCCTTCGAGGCAGGACCACGAGTCGACAAAGCTACGACACTCGACGGTCTCATGCTCGATTCGCTGAAAACCGGCGTGTCGCAAAGCGCCCTCGATGCGGCCCGGATCGTCATGGCCGTGCGGGGTGCGCGCCAGAAAACCCGGCGGATCGTCGGGAAATTCGGCTGCTGCCGCTTCCGACACCAGTCGCGCTAGGTCGTTGTGCGCCAAGTCGCGCCAGACGTTGAAGATATATACGCCACCCGGAACGAGGACGCGCCGCACGTTGCGAAACGATTGCTCGATGTCCGGAAAAAACATTACGCCGAACTGACAGACCGCGCTGTCGAACGTCCGGTCGGCGAAGGGCAGAGCCATCACATCAGCCGGCTGCCAGCGAATGCGTGGCGACGCGGCTCGTTCGCGCGCGACCGCGATCATTGCTGGATTGAGGTCGGTGGCGACGATATCCGCAGCCGGTGCAGCCGCGCACAGCGCGCGCGTCACGACCCCCGTCCCGCACGCGATCTCGAGTACGTTGTGGGCGCCAAGCAGCGCGACCCGAGCGGCTATGTCACGCGCGTACGGCTCGAACAAGAGCGGCACGAGGAACCGGTCGTACTTTTCCGGGACGGGACCGTTGAACGCTGCATCGGGCTCGACCATTACGCCTCGTTTCAATCGACAACGTGTGAGGTCATGCCTCGCTGGCCAGCAGCAACACCGTATCGGCGGCTCGCTCGTGCGCGCCGGCGCGGAGCTTGACGCCCGAAGCGACTGCGAACAGATGGCACGGCAGCGGCAAACCTTCGATGCTCTTGATGCTGAGCGGACCGTACTGGAGGATTTCGACGTGCATAAAATAGCGCCGCAAGAGATGCTCGAGACTATAGCGTGAGAAGAAGTTTTTATGATCGAGTTCGAGCAAGTGCCAGGGAACCGCACCGAGTGGACGCATGAGCGGGATCAGCTCGGCATTGGGCACGGAAAAGTAAGCCGCCTCGCGCGTCACCCGCGCGATCTCAGCGACGAAGTGTGCGGGCTGAGGAATATGCTCGAGAACTTCGATGCAAATGCTGCGATCGAACGCCGCGTCCTCGAACGGCAGATGATTGTCGATGACCTGCACGCACGGGAGCCCGCGCGCGATAACGGTGGCGCAGAGCGGCGCGGCGGCTTCGCAGCCGGTCCAGTCGACGCCGTGAGCAATGAGTCCATCGGCGTACGCTCCGACGCCGCAGCCCACATCGAGCACCGTTTCGCCCGGCGCGATGTAGCGTTTGAGTAAACCCAAACAGCCGAGGCTCGGGTCGGGCGAGGGCGGACCGCTGCCGTAGATATCGTCGCGCTTCCACGGCTCGGCGCCGCTCGGATCGATCAACCGGCCGTAATCAACGTGGCGGTAATCGGTCGCGGTCAGGCGGATCGCGACGCTGCCGATGTGCGCTTCTTCGCCGCTGCTCAAAGTGGCGATAATGGTAATTTCCAGCGACTCGTCAGCTTCGTCGGCTTCGAGCGTACATAACACCTCGAAGCCGCTGCGGCGCGACCGATAGTGGGGAAAGACGGCCGCGACGTCGGGGCGATCGTATAAGGTGGAGGTCGAGCCGATGATGTGAGCGCCGGTCATGGCGCTGATCTTTATGACCTCGCGATTCGCCGGTACACTAAAGGCGAATCCGCGCACGACGAGACTATTGCGATACGTGAGCGCCTGTGCGACCGGCTCGTCGATGCAGCCGTGAATGAGATTCAAGCTAATTCTCCCACAACACAAAATCCGAGCCCAGCATGGCGGCTAACGATTGGTTCGCGTCTTGGTAGCGGTGTGCGAGGTGGGCTCGAACATCGGCGGCTAGGGTGGCGTGCCGTTCGACCGCGTTGACGATGCCGACGTCGGCGGCGCGCACGGCGGTCGAGTCAACGCCTAAAAAAGCAAAGACGCGCCGCGCAACGTCGTCCGGCTGCGCCGCAACGTCTTCGGTCCGCAGAACCAGCACCTGGTCCCGCGCAAACAACGCAAGATACGGTGCCAAGAGTTGCGCGTACAGTCCGCGCGAAAAGTAGGAATACGGCCGTGCGAAACGGAGGTCGGGCGGATACCGCGCCTCGCGCTCGGCCTCGAGTTCCATTGCGCGCGCGAACGACGGCTCGTGTTCGTGACCGTTCTGCGTCGACCACAGAAAGTTGGAAAACGCCCGGTCGACCGGATTGCGCAGGGCGAAGACCAGTTTGACGGCCGGCAAATGGGCGTGAATTCGTTCGGCTACGGTGCTCCGTTCGAGATAATTCGCGCTCTTCTCGCCGCACACGGCCGTCTCGGGCAATGGATCGAACCAGCGCGCCGCGTAGTAGTCCATGCCGCGTTCGTACAGATCGTCGACGTTAAAGAACTTGGGCTCGGGTAAGGCCGGCTGGGCCATCGCGATCTCGGGATGCCGATCGGCGAGTTGCCACAACCAGGTGGTGCCGCTGCGCGGAGCTCCCGCGATGATGAAATCGGGAAACCGATGCCCGTGCTGTCGCATGCGCGAAGAATACGGCAACGCGGCTTGTTTTCTCTGTTCGGCCGGCGCGGACTAAGAATCCCGGACCGGCGAAGCGAAGCCGCCCGCATGACGACCGGTATTGCGGGCGCCGGCGGCTTCGTGCGCTTGGGCGGCGAGTTCGAGATCGCGCGGTTGGGCTTCGGTACGGTGCCGTTATGCAAGCTGTGGCCGGCGCAGCGGGCAGTGGTGCCCAAACTGCTGCGCCGGGCGGTCGAGCTCGGCATTACCTTCATCGATACGGCGGACATTTACGGCTCGGGCGTCGTCGAGACGCAAATTGCCGATGCGCTGTACCCGTATCCGGCCGGGCTCCGGGTCGCCACCAAAGGCGGGATGGCGCCACGGCGGCCGGACGGGCGTGTGGGCGTCGATTGCCGCCCGGAACGACTGCGACAGCGCTGCGAGGAAAGTCTTGCGCGGCTGGGCGTAGCATGCATCGATCTCTACCAACTGCACGTCAGCGATCCGAACGTGCCGTGGGCCGAGCAGGTCGGCGCGTTACGTGATTTGCGCGACGCCGGTAAAATCCGGCATATCGGTGTATCGAACGTGACGCTCGCGCAACTCGTCGCAGCGCGCAGCATCGTTGACATCGCCGCGGTGCAAAACCGGTATGGGCTAACGTTCCGGCAGGATGCCGACGTCGTGGCGTATTGCACGGCCAATCATATCGTGTATATCGCGCATAGTCCGCTCGGGCGCGCAGCGTTGCCGGCGCACACCGAACTGGAGCGTATCGCGCGCACGCACGACGCGACGGCCGTCCAAATTGCGCTGGCCTGGGTGCTTGCGGCATCGCCGCTCGCGGTCGTCATTCCGGGTACGGTACGGCTCGAGCATCTCGAAGACAACGCCCGTGCGGCCGCCATTCGGCTCGACCCGGCGGAATTGGCGTCGTTGGCGCTGTAGTGCGCGACAGAATCGGAGACTCGCATGCCAATTTCGCCGGACGTTCGGCTCGGCCACGACGTACGTATACTGCATCCCAGCCTGGTCAATCTCTACGGCTGCGAGATCGGCGACGAGACGCAGATCGCGCCGTTCGTCGAGATTCAGCGCAACGTGCGGATCGGCGCTCGCTGTAAGATTTCATCGCACACCTTCATTTGCGAGGGTGTCGACATCGCGGATGAAGTGTTCGTCGGACACGGCGTGATGTTTACCAACGACCGGCATCCGCGCGCCACCACAGCCGATGGTGCCTTGCAGGGTGCCACGGATTGGGTCGTCTTGCCGACGCAAGTCGGGCGGCGCGCTTCGATCGGCAGCAATGCGACGATCTTGCCCAACCTTCGCATCGGTTGCGACGCGGTCGTCGGCGCGGGGGCGGTGGTGACGCATGATGTGCCCCCCGGCGTAACCGTCGCCGGCGTACCGGCGCGCATCCTGCGGCCGGCGCACTGACCGCGGTCAAGCGTTGCGTTAGCGGACCGTGGCGTGCAGCACGTCGGCAACGCAGCGCGTCGCCGCCTCGTCGAGACCCGGATAGATCGGTAACGACAGCTCGGTGCGCGCCATGTATTCCGCTTGCGGAAATGCGCCCGCCGGGTAGCCGAGATGCGCGAACGCCGCCTGCTGATGACATGCGATCGGATAATGAACATTTGTCTCGACGCCGGCCGCAGCCAAGGCGTTTTGAACGGCCGCCCGGTCTTCGACGAAGATCGGATAGATGTGATACACGTGTTCGACGTCATCCGGCACCGCCGGCCGCGCGATGCCGCGCAAGAGCCGGTCGTAGCGCTGCGCTACCGCGCGGCGTTCGGCATTCCAGCGATCGAGATGGTCGAGCTTGACCTGCAGCACCGCGCCTTGGATGCCGTCCATGCGGTCGTTATAGCCGATTTCATCGTGAACGTAGCGTTGCCGGCTACCGTGATTGCGCAAGCTGCGCAGGCGCGCCGCGACCGCGCGATCGCTCGTCGTGATCCCGCCGGCGTCGCCGTAGGCGCCTAAGTTTTTTCCGGGATAGAAGCTGAAAGCGGCCGTGTGTGACGCTCCGATGCGGCGCCCGCGATACCGGGCGCCGTGCGCCTGCGACGCGTCTTCGATAATCGTGATTCCGGAGCGCTGGGCGATTTCGGCCAAGGCATCCATGGGAGCCGGCATGCCGAACAAATGGACCGGAATGATGGCTTTCGTACGCGGCGTGACGGCCGCCGCGACGGCGGCCGCGTCGATGGCATATGCGGGTGGCGCGACGTCCACCAGAACGATGGTCGCGCCGGTGTAGGCGATGGCTTCGAGCGTCGCTGCGAACGTATTGGCCTGCGTGATAACTTCGTCGCCGGCGCCGATGCCGTGCGCGACGAGTGCCAGGTGCAACGCCGCCGTTCCGGAGCTGACGCCGATGTGGTCGGCTGCCTCGCAGTACGCCGCGAAGTCCCGTTCGAACGCTTCGACCGCTGGTCCTAATACGAACTGACTGCGCTCGACCGTCGCTTGGATGGCCGGCCACAGCTCGTGTTTGATCGACTCGTATTGTCGGCCGAGATCGAGGTATGGGATCGGGCGCGATGCGGTCGTCATACGATCGCTCCGCTCACCGGAACGGACCGGCCGCCCTCTGCCACCGATCGCTCCGCAGCTTCGAGAATACGAACCACTTCGAGCCCATCGCGCCCGGTCGAGCGACAGTGCGCTCCGTCCACGATCACGCGGTAGAATTCATCGATGACGCGCGCCATGGCTTCGCTATTATCGAGTGCCGGGGCGATCATATCGCCGGTCCGATAGGTGACGAGGTTTTTGGTCTTCATCTCGTCGTCGACGGTCACGTCGACGCCTTTATCATAAATCTTGATCCGATCCATGCCCAGATCGTCCCATACGATCATCTTGCCGCGGCCGGCGATGTTCATGCGGCGGATCTTGACCGGCGATAGCCAGCTCAAATGCGCGTGTGCGAGCACGTTGCCCGGATAGCGGAACGTGAGATACGCGACGTCGTTGATATCGCGATCGACGCATTGGGCGACGGTCGTGGCGATCTCCAGCGGGGTGGCCGCCAGCAGGTAATTCAAGATGGAAATGTCGTGCGGTGCAAGATCGAGGATGACACTCGACGATTTTTGATACAAGCCCAGATTGACACGCACCGCATCGACGTAATAAATTTCACCTAAATTTCCGTCCTCGATATATTGTTTGAGAAACTCCACGGCGGACGCGAACAGAAACGTATGATCGACCATCAGCGTGAGCCCCAGCCGCTCCGCCAGTTCGCACAATATCCGGCCGTCGTCGCTATTGGTCGTCAGCGGCTTTTCGACCAGCACGTGTTTTCCCGCGGTTAGCGCGGCATAGGCTAGCGCGAAGTGGGTTTCGGGCGGTGTTGCGATCGCAATCGCGTCGATCGCGGGGTCGGCCAGCAGGCCGTCGATTGCCGGCGTTTGATACACGCCGGGATAGACGGACGCGCTCTTCGCTAACCGTAGCGGGTCGAGGTCGCACACCGCTTTGAGATTCCAATGCGCGGCGGCAAAAAAATTGCGAAGCAATACCGGGCCCCAGTAGCCGGCGCCCACAACCGCGACTCCCAGCCGGCGCCGCACCGGCGTTCGAGCATGCGGCACCACTCCCGCTTTGCGCTCGCCGTCCATCGGATAGGCGTTCGACCGGCGCGGCGCGTATTACCTGCGCTGTTACCGGCCGTCCGGGAGCATGTAGCCACGGGAGTTTACTATCTTCGACAATTGTATCTGCTTGACGTTCGACGTCGAGTGGGCGAGCCAGGCAGTTGTCGACGACGTGCGGCGGATGCTCGACGAACGCGGCATTCTCGCAACGTTCTTCGTCACCCATGCGGGCCTGCAAACCGGTTTGCACGAGCGCGCGCTGCATCCCAATTTTCGCCGCAACGGCGACACCTATCGGGCCTTGCGCGATGCCGGTCGCCGCACCGATGACGAAGTGTTCGAACACGTCGTCCGAACGACCTTAGCGTTCGCGCCCGAAGCCACCGGCGTCCGATCGCACAGCCTCTTCTTCGACTCCGCGCTGCTGCCGATCTACCGCCGGCATGGGCTAGAGTATGACTCGACGTTGCGACTCGAACTCGTGCCGCATTTGCGGCCGTTTCGCAAGCAACACGACATCGTCGAAATTCCGACGTATTATGCCGACTATTTCGATCTGTTGACGCAGACGACCGGCTTTTCGGTCGCCGGGCTCAAGCTCGACGCGCCGGGCCTGAAGGTGGTCGATTTTCATCCGACATTAGTGTACGTCAATGCTACCGACGTCGAGCGGTACGATGCGATTCGGCCATTTTACAACGATGTGGAACGGCTGCGTGCGGCGCGTCAGACGGGACGCGGCACGCGGACGTTGTTTGTCGAGCTGCTCGACGCGATCGCTCGCGCCGGTTACCCGACGCTCACCTTGCAACAAGTCAACGCTGCCTGGCGGCAACAAGAAGCCGCGCTTGGCGTATCGCCCGGGCGTGCGGTGGAGGGTGGTCGGTCAGGCCGTCCGAGCGGCGATGAAGACGTTGCACCGGCGCAACGTGCTGCCCGCGGCGAGTTGGGCTAGGAGCGCCTGCACCTCCGGTAACCGTTGCCGGTCGTCCTCGGCGAGCATGCCGTTTGCGTTCAGCCAGCCCAGTACGACGCTCAGTAACGAAACGCCGCGAACACTGAGCGTAGCGAAGCCATTGCGCTCGAGCGCGGCTGCCAGTTCGGCTTGACCGAAGACACGTGAGCCCGCCGGACCGCCGCCGTCGCGGCTTATTTTCGATTCTGCCAACTCGAGGCAACCGGCGGTGCCGGCGTACAGAAGCCGCGTCAGGAGCGTGCCCTCGTAATCGCGTTCGGACACCAGCAGTTTGCCGCCGGCTGCGAGAATACGCGCGCACTCGCGAACGCCGACTTCATAATCGGCGGTGAGATAACATAACGATTCGATCGCGACGACGGCGGCGGCACATCCGTCGCGCAAGGGTAGCGCTCGCGCGTCGCACTCGATGAATACGATCCGCTCGAGCCAGCCGGGCGACCGTTCCTCGATGCGCGTTCGCAGCCGGCGCAGCGAATCGGCCACCGCATCAACGATGACGACGCGCCGGTAGCCGCGTTCTAGCCAGGGCAAGGTGTTGCGGCCGTCGCCGCCGCCGATGTCGACGATCACGTCGTCGAGCGCCGGTGGTTGGACATCATCCAGGTACGAATGGTAGATCGGTGTGTCGAGCGCACTCATTGCGAATGCTACACTCGACCGCTCGTGAAAGTGCGAGCCGCCGATCGAACGATAATACGTGATGTTGCGATCCGGTTGGGCAATCGGTAGCCGGATGATGCCGTCATCGACATAAGCCCCGGCGGGCTGTTCGATGCCGGCCGCGGCGACGAGCAAAGCCCGGCCCCAGTCGGGTACGCCGGTCACACCTGCGCCTCGGCTACCGAACGGGCCGGTCTACCGACGCGTAAGTACACGATTCCGGCTTGCTCGACCCCTTGCGACGGCCAAACCGCGCGGCCGTCGACGATGATGCGCACGCCGCGTTGTGCCAGATCGGCGAACGATACGTCGCGGTATGCCGCGTGGGCGGTATTGAGGATCACGACTGCGGGCAGTCGCGCCGCCGCGAGCGCGAGCGGTTCGAAACCGTGTGCGCGGATTTCGGCGTCGGTATAGAGCGGATCGTCGAGCATGACCCGCGCGCCGCGCTCGACGGCGCCGGCCTGCAGCAAAAATGCCGTCGAACAGATATGCTCTTTCACTTGCGGCCGATAGCCGAGACCAAGGATCAGCAGGTCGCTGCCGCGGAGCGGAAATCCGGCCCGTTCGACGCGGTCGAGCGCCCAAGCGGCTTGACCGTCATTGAGCTCGCGCCCGAGTACCGCCATGCCGGCCGTCAAACCGCGCCGCTGCGCATCATGTATGTAAAAATACGGATAGACGGGCGCGCAGTGGCCGCCGACGCCGATGCCCGGCTGCAGCATCGCCGCTTCGCCATCGGAATTGATGGCGTCGACGATGGTCGATAAGTCCACACCGGCCGCTTCGGCATAGCGTGCCATTTCGTTGGCCAAACCAATGTTGGCGTCGCGATAGACCATGCCGGCCAGCTTCACCATTTCGGCCGCCTCTAATGTACCGACGTTGCGCACCGGCGCCCGCAGATACGTACGGTAGAACGTCTCGGCTCGGCTTGCCGATTGCGGCGTGACGCCACCCACGACTTTAAGATTTTCCGTTAACCGCGCGAGCACGAACTGGCTCTTCACGCGCTCGGGCGAAAAAACCAAATCGAAATCCACGCCGGCCGTGCGGCCGGAGGTTGCCAAAATCGTGCCGAGTTCGCGGGTGCGGCCGATCGGCAGCGTCGTTTCATAGACGATCATTGCGCCCGGCCGCATGGCGCCGGCGATTTGACGCGAGACGGACTCAATGATCGAGGTGTCGGCATCGTTGTCCGGCGTGAGCAGCACCGGCACGATCACGACCACGACGTCGCTTTGGGCGACCGCCGCCGGTGTGTCGGTCGTGGCCGAAAGCCGGCCGGCCGCCACCAGCGCGGCGACGAGTTCCGGAACATCCGGCTCGTCGATCGGACAGCGGCCGGCATTGATCGCTGCGACGGTTTCCGTTCGCACGTCGGCGACGATGACGGTGGCACCATTGCGCGCAAATAAGCACGCGAGGGGTAGTCCCATCTTGCCGCCGCCGACAACCGTGACGTTCATCGGCTCGACTCCCTGAACCAAGCAAAGGTTTGCGCGAGACCCGCTTCGAGGTCTATTTTTGGTTCGAAGCCGAGCAGGCCGCGAGCTTTTTCGATCTGCGGCACACGGGCGCGAACTTCGCTGCGATCCACCCGCTTCATCTCAAGCCGAGCACCGGGAACGAAGCGCGCGATGCGCCGCGCTAGCCCCAGCGTCGTCTCGATTTCGCGCGGATTCCCGAGGTTGAATGTTTGCCCGGCCGCACGTTCGCGGTGTTCGAGCACGAGTTCGACGGCATCGACCAGATCGCTGACGAAGCACCAGGCGCGAATCGGTGTGCCGTCGCCGTACACTTCCAACGGCCGGCCGGCCAACGTTGCGCGGCAAAAATTACTGATCGCGCCCTCGCCGGTTTGGCGCGGGCCGTAAATATTGAACGGCCGCAGGCACGTGCACGCGAAACCGTACTGCTCGCCGAAGCGCAGGGTAAAGTGCTCGCTGGCAAGTTTACTCGTCGCGTAGACCCAGCGCCGGTCGCCGACCGGTCCGATGCCGTGCGGCGTTTCCTCGGTCACCCAGAGCGCATCGGCGCCGAATACCTCGCTCGTCGAGAAATCGATGAAGTGCTTGACGTGGTGCCGGACGGCCGCTTCGAGCGCGTTGACGGTTCCCAGAATGTTCACTTGCAGCGTCCGGAGCGGCTCGGCATAGTAACTGCTAACGCCGGCGATCGCGGCTAAATGAATGACGGCGTCGGCGCCCGCCATGGCCGCATCGAGCGCGGCGGCATCCAGCACGTCGCCTTCGATGACGGTAATCTTCGCGCTCGCGCGAAGTGCCGGAACGGACGCGAGCGAATCGCGCCGGAAATTGTCGAACAATACGACATCACCGCCCGCGGCGACGAGGCGCTCCGCCAAGTGCGTGCCGATGAAGCCGGCGCCACCGGTGATGAGCGTTCTGCCGGCGCCGGTCACTCGACGACGAAATAACTCGGCTGGCCCGAGAAGTGCACCGAGCGCCGGATTCGAATCGTATTGAGGGGAAAGACTTCTTTGAGGGCCAGCGTCTCGCCGGGCGCTTTGAAAAAGTTCAGTTCATCGAACGCGATCAGGCTGCCCTTCGTGACGAAATCACGCAGCAGTTCGAGGCAACCCTTGGTCGGCGCATAGATGTCGAGATCGAAATAGGCTAAGGCGACGATGGTCTCCGGATGACGTTGCAAATAGCGTGCAAGCTGCTCGACCGCATCGCCTTTGACGACTTCAAAGCGTTTGAGATGCGGCAGCGGGTCGAGTCGTCGACGTAGTTCGAGAATCGTTTCGAGTTCGCGATCGTAGTCGGCCGTGGTCGACAATCCGCCCGGCACGATCATCGGGTCGGAACCGTCCTTTTCATGAATCGACGGAAAGCCTTCGAATGAATCAAAACAAATCACGGTGCGCGAAACGTTGAACGGCTCGTAAATGGTGCGTAAACTGTCGAACACGCCGATATCGCGACCCCAGCGAGTGCCGAATTGCATGACGACGCCGTGAACCGGCAGCGTCGCGCGGTAAATTTCGTCGAGAAACAACATGCGCTTGAGCGTTCGCGGCGGCATGAAGAGCCCGCAATTTAAGGCGAGTTCCGCATCGGGAATCGGTGCGCTGCGTAAATGCTGTGAAAGGTGCGTTTCCGCGCCGACGGCAGCTTCGGAAACGATATCGCGCGGGTTGGTGGGCTGCGTCTCGATGGGATAGCCTCGATAACGGTCGCGAGCGGTTATAGTGTGCGCGAAAGCGTATACCGGAAGTTCGGTTCGGCGTCGACGCTCGCCTTGAAGCGGGCGTTGCCCAAGTTCATGCCGCCGGCGGAAGTAACGGGACCAAGGTCGATCGTGGATAACCCGCGCTCGAGGCCGGTTTCCACCACCCGCAATGCGACGAGATTCATCACGGCGATCGGCGCGCTCGAGCCTTCGCGGCCGTCGCGCTGCGCTTTATCGCCCCAGAACATGACCATGGCGTGACCGTGCAGCACGGCATACATTAGGCAGGCCGCCGCGATCGCTCCATCGCGGCTCAGAACGAACATTTTGATTCGGCCGGCAAACAGCTGACGCAGGGCAGACACATACGCGAACGACAGGCTCAGGGTCGCGCCGTTGCGTTCACGGCTCTCACGCAGCACTTCGTAGGCGGCTTGCCAGTCGTCCCCGGCTTCGCTCCACGCGTACGGCTGGGCCGCCGCAAGCTGTACTTGACGGCGCGGCGCGTGCCGCAGCGCGCGCCGATAGTCGTCGACGCTATCATAGCGGGTCAGGTCAAAAAAATAGTTGAGTTGCGCTTCCTCGATGGTAAAACCGTTGCGCAGTAAGGCGAAATGGAGCAGCGCCTCGTTGGCCGAGTAATGGAATGGTTTCGCCCGGATGCGCACGGTTCGCACCCCATCGGCCCGCAACTGCGCCAGCACGCCGGCAACGAGTTCGAGCACCGTTTCGAGGCGCTCGCCGTTGCGCGGCAGATCGATGCCGCCAAAACCGGCCGACCAGCCGGAGATGAACGTATCGCCGGCGAGCATCCCGGCAAGCGATCCGGTCAAGCGGCCCGCCGTGCGCACATCGACCCGATGGTAACGCTGCCCGCCGGCGAGGTTGAGTTGCGCGAACTCCGCGCGATTGAACAAGCAAAGGTGCGCAACGGTCAGGTTGTCCGCGGCTTGTGCCGCACCGGCGTTCGCACTCACCAAGGTTGCTTCGTTCGATTTCTTCGTTACGCCCCTTGGCAAACGCGGGCCAGGCCCGGGCGACCGGCACCCGTCAACCCATTCCCGTAGCTTCCCGGGCCGGCGAGGACGCCGTCCATCAGCGCCGCTGTCGACGAGCCACGTGCCGCCTATGGCGCGCCGAATTTACGGGCTAAGATTGCGAGTGCTCGCTCGGCGCGCGATAGGGATCGAGCGTTCGATTTTCCGAATGCACGGGACGTGAAGACGAGTGCTATTGTTGTATCGTACAATCGCGAGAACTTGATCGAGGCGGTGCTGGCGGGATTGGGTTTCGCCGACGAAGTGATACTCGTTGACAAATCATCGACGGATGCAACCCGCGAACGCGCCGCGCCGTGGGTCGATCGCCTGGTGACGGTTCCCTGGAGCCCGTCGCCCGGCGATACTTGGAGTTATGCGCTCTCGCTGTGTACGCATGACTTCGTCGTGGCGCTCAGTGACGACGAGTGCCTCAACCGGGCCGCAATCGACTTCATCTCGCGCGAGCTGCACGATCCGCGCGCCGATATTTATTTCTTGCCGCGCCAAGATTACGTGCTGGGAAGATTCGACGAAGGTGCCTGGTATTGGCCCCATTGGTGCCCGCAAGTGTATCGCCGGGGAGCCGTCGGTTACGCTAATACCGTGCACGATTCGGATCGATACTTGAGCAAGAACGAGTACCGGATTCCCCTCGAATCGGGTATTGCGATCGTTCACTTATCGCACGAAAGCACCGAGCAGTGGATCGGCAAGACCAATCGCTACACGTCTCAAGTCGACCGGCGGCGCCTGTATCTCGACGCCGATGCGGAGTTAGCGCGATTGGCCGAGCCGGGCGGCGATTTGCGCGCGTTCGCGCATCGGGCGATCGACCTGTGGCTGCCCCAAACGGCGGTTGCGAGCGATGATTATCTCGCCCGGGTGAACCTGCTGCGGGCAATGTACGACCTGATCGACCACGTTAAAGCGCTCGAAGAACGCGACCGGATCGACGGCCACGAACTCTTCCGGTTGCGTTGTGCCCAGCTGATGCGCGAGTATGAAGACTACTTTAGCACTCACCCGCGCCCGCAACGTCAGTCGCCCCCGCGTGCGACCATCGCCGCCGGATCGACGAAGGAGTTAGGCTGAGCCGACTAACGCGAATGCGGCGGGCGGTGCGAACGAAACGATTCGGCACACCGGAAAGCCGGCGTTGACGATATCGCGCCAAGCGTCTGCTCCGTACTCGGTATGGACCAGAAAATCCGGCGCTTCGTCGACTGGTCCCGCGTGGTAGCTCGCGGGCAGTGCCGAACGCGAGCGGCTCAGCCGGCCGACGACGATCGGTACGGTATAGGCGAGCGCACCGCCGGGCCGCAAGACGCGCCGGCATTCGCGCAGCGCGGCGACCGGATCCGCGATGTGCTCGAGCGTGTCGGAATGGCACACCAGATCGAACCGGCCCGATTCATACGGCAACGCCGTCATGCTGACTTCGGGATAACGCGCGAGAACGTGTCCCGGTAAGCGTTCGAGGAATTTTGTTAGCGTGAATGCCTCGTTTATTTCGAGCACGCGCAACGCTTGGGCGGCGGGCGATGCGACGAAGTCCGAAAACGGCGGCGCGGCGCCGAAGATCCCGAGGATTGCTTGCGCCAGCGCCATGGTCCGCAAATTGCTGCCGCAGAGCGTGCAGTGAAAACCCTGCTGAAGATTGATGTAGCCGGTCTCGTCGTCCGTCAGTTCCCAGGCGGCGATCAATTCGGGCCACAGCACCGTCAGCGTTGCGAACTCGGCCGCTCCGCAACACACGCAGATCGTTGGAAGTACGGTCATTGACGTATCGTTCTCCGTGCCGCGTACCATCCCGGCGCAGTGCCGATCCGTGTTCGCAGCCGCGGGCGCACCGGCCACGTCGGCGTGGAAGGGCCCCCCAACGGTTAATTTAAACAGGCAGGCATGAATTCCGGCGTGCAATTGCGTCAATGATGACCATCGGGGCTCGCGTCGCGGACCATGCACGAGTCAATCCGACGGCCATATTTTGTCGCTTCCTTAGCGACGGCTCGGTCCAAACGATAACCTTCGCGGACCTGTTCGCCGCCGCGTGCGCGTATGCGTGCGCGTATCGCTCGCGCGGTGTTGCGCCCGGCGACGTCGTCATCATCATCTTGCGCCACAGTCCGCATCTCTATTATAGTTTCGTCGGCGCATTGCTCGTCGGAGCGATTCCGTCATTTATGCCGTTTCCGTCGCCAAAACAACGCTCGGACCGCTACTGGCACGATCATGCGCAGCTCTTCGAGCGGATCGAGCCGCGGTTGATCGTGACGTATGATGAAAACCTCGCCGCCGCGCGCGCGGCGATTCCCGGCTTTGCCATTGAAACGTTGATTGCAACCGATGCGCTCTTGGCGCCCGACGCCGTACTGCCCGCAGCGGACGTAGCGGGTGACCCGAGCGCGATCGCGTGCCTGCAGCACACGTCGGGCACGACCGGGCTAAAAAAGGGCATCATGCTCTCGCACGCCGCGATCGTCGATCACGTCGCGCAGTACAGCCGCGCCATCCGGTTGACGCCCGACGACCGTATTGTATCGTGGCTACCGCTGTACCATGATATGGGGTTTATCGCATGCTTCATGTTGGCGTTGATCGAGGGTGTCGAACTCATCGCGCTCGATCCGTTCGAGTGGGTGATGCGCCCGCAATTGCTGCTCGAAGCGATCGAACGCCATCGGGCCACGCTGTGCTGGCTGCCGAATTTCGCGTTTTCGCATTTGGTGAACGCGGTGCGCCGCGCGGCGGCGTTCGATCTGCGTTCGATGCGTGCATTCATCAATTGTTCCGAGCCGTGTAAAGCGCGAACGTTCGAACGCTTCGCGCAACGTTTCGCGGTCGGCGGCGATCGACTGCATATCTGTTACGCCTTAGCCGAAAACGTGTTCGCTGCGACGCAGACGAACCTAGGTGCTGCGGTGCGGACGCTGGACGTCGACGTGCACGACTTCTCGCGCGGGCGCATCACGCCGGTGCGGTCCGGCGGTCAGCGGCTGATGTCGTGCGGCCCGCCGATCGGCGGCGTTCGCGTTGCCGTGCGTGGTTCGAACGCGGCTGAGGCGGAAGCCCCCGCGGGCGAGATCGGTGAAATCTACCTATCGAGCAACAACGCTTTCGCCGGTTATTATCGCGAGCCGGAATTGACCGCGCGCAAACGCGTCGGCGGCTGGTTCGCGACCGGTGATCTGGGCTTTTTCCACGCCGGAGAACTGTACGTCACGGGCCGCGTCGACGACATGCTGATCGTTAACGGCAGAAACGTATACGCGCATGAAATCGAAGCGCTCGTCGACGAAACCGAGGGGGTCATTCCGGGCCGCAACGTCGCGCTGGGTATCGACGACGAACGCGCGGACGCAACCGCGATCGTGGTACTCGCGGAGTGCCGCGAACCGCAGCCGGATCGCGAGCGGATCACGCAGCAGATTCGTCTCCGTTTGCTCGAAGGGCTCGGATTGACGGTGCACTCGGTGACGTTGCTCGAACCCGGCCGGTTGCTCAAAACGACGAGCGGCAAACTCAGCCGCCGGAAAAATAAAGAAGCGTACGTCGGGGTGCAACCGGGTTGAACGGGTTCCGTTTGAGCCGCGCCCAAGCGACGGTCGATGCATGAACGACGCCGGCGACGACACCTTTGCCCGCCTGGCCAACGTCGTGCGGCGGACATTTCGCCTTGCCGACGATGTGCCGGTTGTTGCCCTGACCTCGAGCGCCGACATCGACGGTTGGGATTCGCTCTCGCACGCAATCCTGATCATGGACGTGGAAGACGTGTTTAGCGTTACGCTGCCGTTGGAGCGCGTGTTCGCCGTGCAGACGTTGGGCGAACTGGCCGACCTCGTGCGGGTCACGTCGGAGCGGCGCTGACATGACCGAACAGATAAAGCCGCTGCTCGTTATCTACGGCAATTGTCAGGCCGGCGCGCTGGCGTATATTTTCGGCGCCGATCCGGTCCTGTCTGCCACATATACGATGCGTTACGTTCCGAGTTTCGATGACGGTACTCCGGGCGCACGCGTTCTTGCGCCGGAGGAAACGGCGCGGACGGCGATCGTGTTCGAGCAGGTCGATCCGATCGTCTTTCCTTACCGCACCGCCGTGCCGGCAGGCTGTCCGATCGTAAGCTTTCCGTCGATGGATCTGACCCTGCTGTGGCCGCTCATCACCACCGCCGGCTACGATGAGGCGCCGACGCCCGAACGGCCATGGGGCCGTTTCCCGCAAGGCGATCGCGTCGTTGTGGACTGCGTCGATCGCGAGCTATCGGTGGCTGAGGCGATGACGTTTTACGAGCAACATTCAGCGGAGTATATCGGCAATCTGGAACGCCGGACGGCGCTAGAGCGCGGGCGGCTGCGAGCGCGTGAGGCCAAGGCCGATATCAAGATCAGCGATTATCTTTTCGACCAAATCGCCAAACAAAATATTTTTTGGTCCGTCAATCATCCAACGATGGCACCGTTAGCCGAATTGGCGCGCCGTTTGCTCGCAGCGGCACTGCCCGCCGTTCCCGCATTGCGCAAGGTCGCCATCGACGCGACGATCGCGACGTTGCCCCCGGACGGACCGCTGGCATTTTTTCGGGTACCGATCCATCCGGTGGTCGTCGACTATTTCGATATGGAGTGGTATCGACGCGAGGACGGTCCGAATTACGGATTGCGCTACGAAGCGCGGTTGACGTATGAAGGGTACTTGCGCGGTATGATCGAGGTGTCGACACGGGCAAGGAGGCTGCAACGTGCAAGCAGCGAGAAGTGAGCGGACGCGAATGACAGACGCCGGAACGGTCTATGGGCGGCACGACCTGCATCTGCTGCCGGCGGACGATCGCGCCGCCACGGCGAGCCGGCTCGGATTGCCGTATCTCGAGCAGTTCGCCTCCAGCGTTGACGCGGTGCAACGTGCCGCGGAGGGCGGCACGGTTCGCAGGTACTTGCGCGATCTCGTCCGGCAGGGCTGGTTCGCGATCGTTTCACCAACGACCGGCCGCCGGTTGCAAAGCGGCTGTTCGCTGCTGCTGGTCGATAAGACGGTCGTTTTTTCGTTTCCCGACGAGCCGGCGCTCCTACTTGGCGTCGGCGACCTCAGTTTGGGCTATCCGATCTGTGCGGCGCTGTTGACCGATCGCGCGCTGCTGCTCGGACTCGTCGCAACGGACTGGGGATTTTCCGAGCGGCACCTGCCGGGCCTCGCGTCCGTCATCGACGCCACGCAATGGACGCCCGGGCCGGCGACAACCGGGCTGCAGTTGGTGCTGGGTGACCTCAATTTTGCCCACCACGCCTGGAATCAACTGTCCGCCCTCGACGAGCTCGTGCCGCAAGGCGTTCCCGACGGCTTGACCATGGTGGCGACGCAGGAACCGCTGGGCCCGATTCAAGACCTGTTTCCCGACCTTGCGAAGTGGCCGCTAACATACACGCACGACACGGAACTGCAAGCGCTCAACGCGCCCGGAGCATTGTTCGCCCCAGTCGGTGGGCGGAAAATTTCCGCCGGCTTGACCGAACGTCTCACCGCCGTCGCCGATGCCAACGGCACCGCCGCCGGCCAAGCGATCGTCGCGACAGTGGCAGGCGCGCGCGGACCCGTGCTATGGATGAGCGTCCGGACCCAGAACCGGACGCTGACGAACCAGCACGCGGTCTTGACGGCGCTGGGCGCGGCTTTCTTGCAGTCCGCGCCGGACGGAATAATCGTTATCGACGGCTATTCGCTGACCGCGGACCTCGCGCGCTACCCGCGCTACCATCAAGATATGGCGCACAAAATCGCCGCCGAGGACCGGGTCGCCGCCGAGGCCGTACGTGATGCACTTGCCGCGGCCGGGTCCGCCGGGCGCGTCGAGATCGCCGTCGGTCTTACGATCCTCGATTCGATCGCGCTTGCCCGGCATGCGTCGATCTATTTCTGCCACCACGGGACCGTCCAGCACAAAATCGGCTGGTTTCATTCCGTTCCGGGTCTGGTGCACTCGAATCGCACGATTCTAGCACACACACCGGGCGCTTGGGTCGCCGCTCAATCCGCCGTCGCCCTGCCGCCGGCGTATGTCTCGCCGCAACTCGTGAGCGACGACGAAGTGCCCGCCGGTGTACACGCCTACGGACACCTGTTACGCTATGAGAATTATACCATTATCGACATTCCGGCAACGATCGCAGCGTTCTTCGCGCATGCCGCGAACAACGGTGTCGTGTTGACGGCGGCTGCAGCCGGTTCAGCGGGGAGCTAGACATGATTTTCGCGCCGCGTAAACGATCGCTGGGCGATCCGGATGTGGCGGTCGCACCCGCTCGCATCGAACGGCCGGCCCGGTCGCCCCTGCGTCACTTCCGCAGCGAGAGCGAAGGCCTCGTGCCGGCCGGTACGCACTATACGGACTTTTTCCGGTTCGTGAACGACCATCTCATGCCGCAAGCGTATTTTGAGATCGGTACGCATCTCGGGCGTTCGATCGCCGCCTTCACCTGCAGCGCGGTATGTGTCGATCCGCAGTTCATGCTCGAAGCCGACGTCTTAGCGGGCCGCCGCGAGACGCACTTCTATCAAATGCCGTCGGACGCGTTTTTTGCCCAGCACGACTTGCGGTCGATCTTCAAGCATGGCCCGGACATTTGCTTTCTCGACGGTATGCATCGCAGCGAGTATCTGCTGCGTGATTTTATGAATACCGAGCGGCTGTGTCATCGGCGCTCGATCGTTTTCATGCACGATTGCCTTCCGGTAAATAGCCGGATGGCGCTTCGGACCCACGAACTGGGCGATGAATCTGAATCGCATTGGCGGCATGCGTGGACCGGCGACGTCTGGAAGATCGTCCCGCTCCTTAAAGCTCACCGGCCCGATCTCGACATTTTCATCCTCGATTGCGCGCCCACCGGCTTGGTCGCGATCGCGAATCTCGATCCCGGTTCGACGCTACTGCAATCCGCGTACAGCTCCTTGCTGAGCGAGTTGCGCGACCTCGATCTGGAAACGTATACGCTCGCTCGCCTATGGAGCGAGGTTCCCGTCATTTCGTCGCGCTCGCTCGTTGAGAATCCCGAAGACTTGACGTTGTTTCTCAACATCCATTGACGCACAGCGGCGACCGTTCCCTCGTGCGAGCGAAGGGAACGATCGCCACGGGCGGGCAATTCGAGTTGCCGATGTCTCTCTGGGCTGACTTCCAAACGAACACCGACGGCCGGTTAATCCATAAGTGGAAGCATTATTTTCTAGCGTACGAGCGGCACTTAGCCCGCTTCGTCGGACGCTCGGTGACGGTCATCGAAATCGGCGTTGGTGAGGGCGGTTCCCTCCACATGTGGAAGCGCTTTTTTGGGCCGCACGCGCAGATCGTCGGTCTCGATATCGTCCCGCGCTGCAAGGCATTTGAAGAGGATCAAATTGCGGTGCGCATCGGTTCTCAGAACGATCCGGTGTTCCTCGACTCAATCGTGGACGAATTCGGCGCGCCCGACATCGTCATCGACGACGGCAGCCATCACATGCAGCATGTCGCGGCGTCGTTCGCACACCTGTACTCGCGGCTGTCGAAAAACGGCGTGTATCTCGTGGAAGATCTGCATACCGCCTACTGGCCGGAATACGGCGGCGGGTTGCGTGCGGCCGATTCGTTCATCGAGATCGCCAAAGGGCTCATCGACGAACTCAACGCCGACTTCACGCGCGATCAACTCGAGCCGACCGACTTCACTCGGACGACGCACGCAATTTCATTTTACGATAGTATCGTTGTATTCGACCGCGGAACGTACACCAATAAATCGGCGCCGCGGATCGGTAAGCCGGCTCCCGACGTGGACAACCCGCTGCTGTTCGCACGCAACGGTGAAAGCACGAACGCTACGCAGTTGCAGCTCGAGCTCAAAACCGTGCGGGCCGAATATGTGGCCGTCCGGGCGGAACTCGAACGCGAGCGCGCCGTTTCACAAAGTACGCGGGAAGAGCTCGACCGCGAGCGTGCCGGTGCCGGGCTTGCGCGCGAAGCGATCGCCGCAGCCGAAGTGGAACTGCAGCGGCTCAACGCGGAAATCCGTAAAGCCGGCGAGCGGGAACAACAACGCGAAGACGTCATTGGCGGACTGCACAAGCAGGCTGTAAATTTGGAGCAAAGCCGGGCGGCGCTAACCGTTAAGCTGTCGACGTTAGCCGCTCGCTTGACGACCGCGACCGAACGCGTGCAGGCGATGGAAGGGCGGACGCGCGACACGCAAAAAGAGCTCGCGACGACCGAAGCCGCGCTACGGGCCGTCGTCGGCTCGCATTCGTGGCGGTACACGGAGCCCATGCGGATTGCCGCGCAACGTGCTCAAACGCTCCGCGCAAAGGTCGGTAAGCTCAAGCTACCCGGGGCGTAGCCGCCGCCGACTCGGCCGACAGTTTACTCGAAGCCGTTTCCAGCGACGGCCGGCGCGTTCGAGCTAGACCTCTGAGCGATGTCTCTACGACGTTTATTCCGGAGCGTCGTGCCGTACGCGGGGCACACATTGGACATCCTCGTATATGTCGGCGATCGACGTTATCAAGTCGATCGAGCGCAGTTTGACTGGACCTCGAATTTAGCGCTTTGGCGCTCTTCCCAGGCGATTACCACCCGCTCCGAGTACGCGCCGATCCTAGCATAGTCGAGCATGACCCAGGTGGTTTTAAATCATCCCGGCTTTGATTGCGTAGACCGCGGCACCCGTGCGTGCGTTTACGTTAAGTTTTGAGAGGATACGGGTGACATAATTCTTTATTGTTTTCTCGGATAGCTTGAGTTTTGCGCCGATCTCTTTGTTCGCTAAGCCGGTTGCGATGTGGCGCAGAATATCGGCTTCGCGTTCGGTTAATGCCGACAGTGCGTCGGCGCTGACGGCGCCCGGCAGGCGGCGCTTCAACATCCGGCCGGCTAGCCGCGGATCGACGTAACACGATCCGGCGGACATTACCCGCATTGCGACGTCGAGTTCATTCATACTGATGTCTTTGAGAATGAAGCCGTCGGCGCCGGCCGCCATGCAGCGTTGGAGTAAATCGGGGTTCGGGTAGCTCGAGAGAATACAAACGCGCATCGCGGGGTTGATCGCGCGAGCGGTGGCGATGGCGGCAGTGAGTTCGCCCGTTGCGTTATCCAGTCCGAACATGAGCAGATCGGGACGCGTGCGCTGTAGTTCGGCAGCATTGACTTCGGTTGCGTCGCCAACGACGTGCGCGTACGGCTGCTGATCGAAGAAGGCGCGAAGAGCCTTGGCCATCAGGAATTGTTTTTCGATAACGTAGGTTCGCAAGGGGACGAAATCGGTGGCGGTCATGTTGTAGAAAACTCCAATTCGTTCGCTCGTTCGCCACAAAAGGCGATCGGTAAAAGCCGTGAGCTTGACAGGAGTTTAACAAAGCAAGCGTTCGCCGTCTGCAGCTAAAGTAGGACTTAATGCCCAATTAGGCAGGACGGCGGTCGATCGCGACCGATCGTCATGTGCCACGGAGATACCCACGACGGGCAGCCCGGCTACCGCCTCCGGCGATCGACGGCGGCCCGGCAGCGACCGCTACGAGCGGGCGCTTTTCGGCGATTGTGCCGCATAGAGCGAGCTGGTTCGAAAACGTACCAGCGCCCGTAACCAAGTGAGGGGGTCGCGTACCATTGTTACTTTTTTGCCTTCGGCGATCGAGCGCGAATGGTAGTTGACCGGAATTTCGAACGGACGATACCCTTTGCGCAACAGCTTGATAACGATCTCGAAATCAAAATCGAAGCGATCGCACTCGAACGTCAGGCCGGCCAAGCAGTCGCGCCGGAAGACCTTGAACATGCTGAATGGGTCGGCCAACGATTGTCCGTACATGGTGTTGAGCAAGGTCAGGAAGACGACGTGGCCGAGGTTGAAAACCTGGGAGAGCAGCGGAGCACCGTTGAATTCGCGAATTTTCCAAGCGCTACCGGCATTCGAGTGACGCGAACCGATGACAAAATTTCGCTGGTAGGCGACGATCGGCCGTAGCAGTTCGTCGTAATCTTCGATTTCGTATTCCAAGTCGGCGTCTTGAAACAGCACGATGTCACCGGTCGCCTGGGCCAGCCCTGCTCGAACGGCATTACCCTTACCGCGAGCGGTGTCTTGCAGAACGATCGAGACTCGCGGATGCGCTTCGTGCCGCAAAACTTCGGTCCGAGATCCGTCGCTGGAATTACTTTCGACGATAATGATCTCGATGTCGACGTCGTCGATCGTCTTTGCCAGCAGCCGCGACATGAGTTCGGGGAACGTTCGCGCTTCGTTGTATACCGGTACGATCACCGACAGCCGGTGACGTTGAATCCGCTCGCCGCGCCGGCACAGCATCGTTACGGATTCGTCGATGAATCCGGCGCGTTTCCCAATGCGTACGGCGGCCCCGCTGATGCCGATCGCCGCGGCAATGCGGGCCAAGCCACGCAGCCGAATTGAATTGGCTCGAATGGCTCCGTCAACATAGACGGTCGGATCGCGGAAGCCGTGCTGTACGAGTGTATTTTGCAGGCTGTCGATCCCATAGAAGCGCGACGCTCCGCTTTGAAAACCTCGCCACGCCGCACCCGCGTGCCGTGCCGCGGTGCTGTCGACGGAGCGCACCGTGACGGACAGCGGCGAACCGGGAAGTAGTACCGCGTGCAGCCGGTCCAGAAACGTTCCCGGATCGTCGATGAGGTCCAAAATGTCGACGCACACCGCTGCATCGTAGCGCGCTTGCGTATACGACGCACTGCCGACGTCCGATGCGTTGATCACCGCGTATCCCGGGAACGTTAACGGCGATCCGTCGGGCACGATCACGAGCGGTGCGATCAGCGGCCGCCCGATGTTCCGCTCGAGGTGCCGAATTTGCGTTCGAACCACGTCGGCGATATGGTGATCGTTGCGCGCGGCGGCGGGCGGGATCTCGCGATAGAACAGCATCTTGCAATCGACGCAACGCGACAGGTGCACGCGACGCACGCTAAATTCGTACTCGACCCGGTCCGAATTACATGCCGGACATTGGTCTTGCCGGCGATGTACGCTCGAAGCCGAGACAGAATGACGCATGCGCGAGAGTTGGCAGCGCTTCGCATGACACCTGCCCTGCGTGCAGGAGAAGCGGCTTGCACGGGTTACTGTGCAACTCGTGCGCTTGCAAGGTCGTTGGATCGTTATCACCGGCGGATCGAGTGGTATCGGCTTCGAGTTGGCAAAGCAATTGTGCCGGCGTGGTAATCGAATCACTATCGTTGCAGATGACGGCGAGCGGTTAGCACTTGCCGCGGCCGAACTTACGGCCTTCGACCGCAGGCCGGTTGAAGCGCTCCGCTGCGACCTTGGCTCGCCGTCCGATATCGATATGCTCGTGCGCACGCTGCTTGCGAGCGGTACCGGACCTGACGTTCTTATCAACAATGCCGGCTTTGGAACGTACGTTCCGTTCGAGCGCGCCGGCATGGCCGAGATCGAGCGCCTTCTGGCGGTCAATCTCGTTGGTCACGTTCGGCTGACCAAAGGTCTGATCGGCTCGATGATCGAGCGGCGGACGGGAGCCGTTTCGTTTATGACTTCAATCGCCGGCCGAATGCCGATTACACCCAACGCTACCTACTGTGCGGCCAAGCACGGAATGCTTGGTCTGGCGGAGGCCTTGCGGTTCGAGCTCAAGCGTTTCGGCGTTGAAATTACCGCGATCTGCCCCGGCCGGGTAGCGACACCATTCTTCGATCATGCAACCTTCCGGGAGCGTACGCATGGACCGGAGAACACCTCGGCAATGAGCGCCGGTCGAGTCGCCAAAGCGACGATCGGCGCAATCGAGTGCGGACGTTTTCTCACCAATATACCAGCCGGCATCGGGGTCGCGGCCTGGCTCTACGCGGCGGTTCCGTTCATTACGCGCCCGCTCTTTTCACGACTGATGGGAGTCCGGATTGAACGCCTCTATGCCGATCTCGAACCCTAGCACGAGATCGACCACGACCGTAGCGCGCTGTCCGATTTGTGACGTTCGCGCAGTCGCCGCTCAGTGGGTTGCACCGGTCATGTATTACGGCTGCCCGGTGTGCGATACACTCTTTCAAGCGCCGATGCCCACGATCGAGCAAATGCGCGCCTATGTCGACGATCAATACGCGTCGGGCGTGTATCACGATTATGTGGCTGCCGGCAAACTCAAGGCCTTGACGTTTGCCCGGCGCGCCGCGCGGCTTGCCGGCCGCGTGAACGGCGGCCGATTGCTCGACGTCGGCGCCTCGTGCGGCTATTTCGTCGAAGCGGCGCTCAACGCCGGCTTCGATGCCTACGGCGTCGAGCTGTCCGCCGAGGCGATCGCGCAAGCGCCGCCCTCCGTCGGTGGGCGACTCACGCTGGGCGACGTCAATGCCATTGATGCGGCGGCCGGCGCGCGGTTCGACGTCATTACCGCCTTCGATATCATCGAGCACGTTTTTGCACCGCTTGCGTTTCTGCACGATATTCGGCGCGTCGCGAAGCCGGGCTCACTCATCGCGATCACGACGCCCGACGCCGGTCACGTTTTGCGGTATATGTTACGCGGACGCTGGCCGATGTTTCAGCCGATGCAGCATACGGTGTTGTTTTCGCGCCGTAGTCTTCGGCTTGCCTTGTCGACTGCGGGGTACGACGATATCACGCTTGGTCCGGCAACGAAAACATTAACTGCGGACTATTTGGCCGGCCAGGTCGATATGTACGTACCGGCGCTCGTCAAGGTGTATCGGGCGGCGGCGCGCGTTATTCCCGAACGGCTGCGCGCTTTTCCGCTCGACATTAACATCGGGGAAATCATGGCTATCGCCCGAGTCCCGACCCTATAGCGAAAAACCGGCGGCCGCGGCGTCGCTGTGAAACATCCGCACGGTTTCGAGTGAAAACACGTCGAGGTCTTTACCGACCGAAACGAGCTTCTTGAGGATGTCGTTGGTGGCGGTAATGATGTGGCAACCCACGGCATCGGCTTGAAAAACATTGAGCAGCTCGCGCGGACTGGCCCAAATCAACTCGGCGCGCGGCAGCGGTGTAAGCGTCTGCACCGCGGCTGCGACCATCGGTATTGGATCGCGGCCGGTGTCGGCGATGCGGCCGGCAAAAAGCGACACATACGCCGGTACGCCGGGATCGAGTGCCGCGGCGACATCGTCGACCTGCGCCTGGGTCATCAGCGCGGTCACGTTGAGCTTCACGCCGGCGGCCGCAAGCTTGCGTACCAGACCCGTTACCTTCTCGCCGCGCGTATTGGTAATGGGAACTTTGACATAGACGTTGGAGCCCCAGGCTGCGATCGTGGTGGCCTGCCGTTCCATTTCATCGAGCTCATCGGAGAACACTTCGAACGATATCGGGCGGTCCGTTACGTGCAATAACACCTCGCGCGCGAACGACTCGTAATCAACGATACCGGCCTTGCGCATGAGGGTCGGGTTGGTGGTAAATCCGGCAATATACGGCAGC
Source organism: Candidatus Velthaea sp. (assembly GCA_965214335.1). Taxonomy (GTDB): domain Bacteria; phylum Vulcanimicrobiota; class Vulcanimicrobiia; order Vulcanimicrobiales; family Vulcanimicrobiaceae; genus Velthaea. Next base: position 153,123 of record CBDCBO010000005.1, read on the forward strand.
GTAGCCATCTCGAGAATTCCGGCGAGATCGGCGCCGTCGGCGAACACCTTAACGCGCAGTGCTCCCAGTGTCGGAACGTCGGGCAGGCTACGCGTTGCGGTCATTGATAATCCAATCACAGGCGGCGGTGAGCGAAACGACACGTGCATCGGGCCGGTCAGGCGGCGGTTCGTCGTAGTCGCGCTGTAACCAAACGGTTCGACACGCGGCCTCGCGCCCGGCGACAATATCGCTCCAGCGATCGCCCACCATATATGACGCACGAAGTTCGATGTCGTGCTCGTGCGCGGCTTGCAGCAACATTCCCGGTAACGGCTTTCGGCACGCGCAGCCATCGTTCCGGTCGTGAAAGCACGTGTAGATCGCATCGACGCAGAGCTTGCTTCGCACGCGGTCGTTGATCGCCGTGACCGCCGCATAGGTTGTCGATCCGCGAGCGACATCGGGCTGATTGGTAATGACGATAATGCGAAATCCGGCGGCCCGCAAACGAGCGACCGACGTTGCTGCCGACGGATCGAGCGTCAGTTCGGCGACGGAAGCCGGTGGATACGGTCGCCCGTCGCGCACGACGGCCGCATTGAGCACACCGTCTCGATCGAAGAAGATCGCCGGTTTCACCCGCGCGCAGAAGCAACCGACTCCCACTTCGTGGGCGCTGCCTTGAGCGCGGGATGGGACACCAGTAGGTGCCAAATAACTGCTTGGAATGCCTCGGCATGCGGGGTGATATGAGCCGCGTTGACGGTCGGCACGATCACGCAGGCGTCCGCTGTCCGAGCCGTATAACCACCGTCGCGACCGACGATGCCCAAAATCGTGGCGCCCACTTCGCGACCGTATTGAAGGGCCAGGACCAGATTGGGGCTGACGTTGCGTTCGAGATCGCCGCCACCGACGGACAGCACCAGCAGCGCATCGTCGCGGCGCAAGCGGCTGACGCGAAGCCACTCCACGAAGACGGTCGGCCAGCCCTCATCGTTGGTCCGGGCGGTGAGTTCGCTAACGTTATCGGTCGGCGCGTACGCCTCGAAGCCCGCTAATTTGCGGAAGTCGTTGACCGCGTGTGACGCATTACCGGCGCTACCGCCGACACCTAAAATAAAGAGCCGTCCACCGTGATTGCGCACCTGCGCTAATTTTTGGGCAACGGCTTCGATGGCGGCTGAATCGAGGCCGTCGATCACGGCGCGCGCTTCTTGGAGAAACACCTCAACGAATTGCACGCCGGGCGGCGACTGGGCAACGGTCACGACGATCTCCTCAAGAAAGCTCGGGTCGCAGCTAGGCCTTCAAACGAGCCGATCTCCAGCGGCAGTCCATTGACGATGTACGCCGACAGTTCGCCGCGCTCGATCAACCGCCGGTTCACGAGCGCTAGATCGGCCGGCTCGCCGGCCGTCAGTTCATCGAACGCCGCCGCTGTGTACGCGCTCAAGCCGTAGTCGACGTATTGTATATCAGCTGCGTTTGTTTCCTTGTCGTACTTGGACACCAGGCCGCCGGCGACGGCCGTATTGGGCTTGGTTGTTCCGCTGCCGTTCCAAGCGTAAACCGTCATCAGTCCGGCCCGACCGGCACGTTCGAAGGCGGTCGCGACAGCGGTGTAATCGACGTCCAAATAGGCGTCGCCGTAGGTGAGGAGAAAGTGCGCGCCGAGTAGCGGCAGCGCGCGACGCACGGCGCCGGCCGTTCCGAGCGGCTGTTCGCCGTCCCATACATAAGCGATCCGTAAACCGAACGCGCTGCCGTCGGCGGCAAATTCGACCACCATCTCGCCGAGATAACCGACGAGCAGCACCACCTCGGTGACACCTTGACGCGCGACCGATCGCAGCAGGTGGGCCAAGAACGGTTCGCCGTTCACTTCGATCATCGGTTTCGGAACGCGCAACGTATGCGGCCGCATGCGCGTCCCCAAACCTCCGCACAGTACCGCGAGCGGTAGCACCGTTAACTCATCGAAACGACGGCGGTTCCCTGCGTATCGAAATCGAGTCGCACTTCGGTCAACCCAGCCTCGCGCATGGCGTGTCGCAAGCGGGTCTTCTCTTCGGTATAAAATAGTAAGAAACCGCCGCCGCCCGCACCGATGAGTTTTCCACCGAGCGCCCCGTTCGCGCGCGCGAGGCGATACCATTCATCGATCCGATCGTTGGTCATGCCGCCCGAGCGATGCCGTTTACGCTCCCAATGTTCGTGCATGATCGCCGCGAAAGACGGCAGATCGCCGCTCTCGAGCGCGGCTAGACTCGCGTGGCCCAATTCTTTGACCCGGTGCAGTTCGTCGATGATGATCCGGTCGCTGCGCTTGGTCCGGTCGTCTTGATCTTTGAGAATCGTCGATGCCGCGCGCGTGTATCCGGTAAAGAATAACATCATATTGTCTTGCAGATTGGCGCGCGTTTCGGCATCGATCCGCGCCGGTGTCACCTCCACCGTATCGTCGGGATGAAACCGCATCACCATGATCCCGCCGTAAGCGGCAATATACTGATCTTGCTTGCCGACCGGTTCCCCCAGCACGTCGATCTCGAGATGCGACGCCTCTTCGGCCAGCCGCGCTTTGGAGATGATCTGATGGTTCATTGCATATAACGCACTGAGCAGCGCGGTCGTGAAGCTACCCGATGAGCCGAGCCCGGTACCCGCCGGAATGTCGGACATGCTCGCCATCTCGAGCGACGCGCACGGTGTGGCGGTCAGCCGCAGCGCTTCGCGGATGATCGGATGCACGATCTCGTCGATCGCATGCACGCGCTCCAACTGCGAGTATTTGATGATGCACTCGTCGACGAAGGTCCGGTGCAGCGTAATATAGACATAGCGGGTGATCGCGCCGGCGATGAGAAAACCGCCGTGCTCGCGATAATATGACGGCAAATCGGTGCCGCCTCCGCCAAGTGAAATACGCAGCGGCGAGCGGGTGATGATCACGCGCGGCCGTCGGCGGCGTAGATGCGTTCGACGATCCGCAACGCCGCGGCGGCGTCGAGGTAACTCGGATCGGGGGCGCGACCCGTCGCGATATCGTCGCGAAAGGCCGCGTATTCGGCGTTCCATGAATCGTCGCTCATCGGATATTCATAGATCGTCGTGGGCGGTGGCCCAAGTTCGGGCGTCATTGCGTAATGCGCCAGCCGCTCGACCCCGTAGCTTCCGCCGAGGCCGGTAATTTCAAGCTTGCCGAATTTACCAAAAATCTCGAAGGAAAACGTATTTTTCCATTCGGTCCACGATGCGTGCAACGAGGCCACTTGACCGCTCGCCGTGCGCAACAAGAAGAACGCGTTGTCTTCGACCGGAGCGTCCCAGAAATAGGTCGGCATGAAGCCGCCGGCATCGCGGAAGTCGCCCAGAAACCAGCGCGCGAGATCGACGAGATGCAGCCCTTGATCGATCGCTTCGCCGCCGCCCGATATGTCGGGCCGGAAGCGCCATTCTTGCTCGTAGCCGAGCCGGCCGCCGTGACCGTACCGGGCGCGAATGTGGGTGAGCGGGCCGAGTTCACCGCGGTCGACGATTGCCCGCGCGGCCCGAAACGCCCGATGATAGCGATGGTTGAAGCCGACCCGTACGCGCGCGCCGGTGGCTTGCACGGCGGTGTGCACGGCGGCAAGTTCGGCAGCGTTTCGCGCGGCCGGCTTCTCGACCAGAACGTCTTTTCCCGCCGCCGCGGCGGCGGCCGCGATCTGCGCCAACGCGTCGTGAGACGTCGCCACGATAACCAGATCGATATCGGCCCGTTGCACCACCGCGTTCCAATCCGTTGCCGCTTCGGCCCCGAAGCGTTCCGCCAGCGCGACGGCCTGCGAGCGATTCGTGTCGCAGGCAATGCGTAGTTCGCCCGGCGCCAAGACGCCCGCCCGTTTGTGCCCGATGAGTCCGCAGCCGACGATCGCGACGCCGGCGTTCACCACGACCAGCCGCGATCTTCGGGCACAACGCGGCGTAGCGTGTACACATCGCCGTCGAGGCGCGCTTTACGCTCGGCGAATTGCTGCCACGGATCCCACGGCGCGCTCAGCAGTTTCCCGGTGATGCCGTCAGCCGCCGGCGAAGCCAGAAACACGCACAGCGCGGCCCCGACCGACAGCGGTGTGCCGCCGGCGGCGTGCTGCTTTTGCGCGGCTTCGAAGAACGCCGCGCCGACGACGGCCGGGCCGGCGCCCAGAATTTCATCGAGCAGCCGGGTGTTGAGCGCACCCGGAGCGATCATATTCACATCGATTCCGTCGGCGCGCAACTCTTCAGCCAGTGTTTCGCCCATGCGCACCAAACCGGCTTTCGAGGCTGCGTACGCGCTTACGAACGGCAGCGGTTTGGTGGCGCCGCCGCCGGATATAATTAAAATCTTGCCGCGCCGGCTGGAGCGTAACAGCGAAATCGCGCGTTTCATGCAGTACACCGCGCCGATCAAATTAATCTGGATCGCATCGACCCAGGCCGGCCAGTCGAGGGTTTCGAGCGAACCTTTGGGTCCGTAGACGCCGGCGTTGACGACGAGCACGTCAAGACCGCCCATGAAGGCGTTCGCGCCGTCGAAAAAGGCATCAACGTCGGCTTCGCGCGCGACGTCGGCGCCGGCGGCATAGACGCCGACGGCCGGGTGTCGGCGTTGCAACTCTGCGCCGGCCGCGCGAATCGCCGCAGCGTCCCGGGCGCAGATCGCGACATCCGCTCCGGTGGCTGCAAAGGCGTCGGCGATCTCGAATCCCAAGCCTTGCGAGGCGCCGGTGACGAGCACGTGCCGGCGGCCGCTCATCGGGCGATCGGGATCGGCGTCGCCGGCCGGCCGAAGGCGATGTAGCGCAGACCCGGCACGTTGCCGGCGTTGCCTTCCACAATGCGCGCTTCATCGATGACGGTTCGTTCGGTCAACTGCATGAACGCAGCCGGCGCAAGTTCGCCGAATTGCGGCCAGCTCGTCGCGATCACGGCCAGATCGGCATGTTCGAGTGCCGCTTGGGCGGTCGGCATCAGTTGCAGCACGCCGTCGAGCCGGCGGTCGTTCACCGCGATCGCCGGATCGTAGCCGGTGACCAGCGATCCGGCAGCGCTAAGTTTGCGCGCCAACGCGACGGCACTCGACGCACGCAGCGTATCGGTGCCGGGCTTGTAGACGAGCCCGAGCAGCGCTATGCGCCGGCCGGTTAGGGGTCCGCCCGCGGCAACCTGGTCGTAGACCCACGAGCGGTGCCGGTCGTTGCTCGCGGTCGTAGCCGGTATTTGGTCGAGCGCGACGTCTGCGCGCGTTCCGATGTCGGCTAAAAATGCAAGGTCGCGCGCCAGCGTGCCGCCGGCGAACGCTTCACCGGCCCGAACGTAGGCTTTGGGGCCGATCCGAAAGTCGCTTTTCAATCCGCGCTCGACGTCGCGTGCGTCGGCGCCGACTCGTTCGCAGATAGCGGCGATTTCATTGGCGAATACCACCGACGTCGCCAGGAATGCGTTGATGGCGTGCTTGACGACCTCGGCCGATTCGACGTCCATCCAGATCAGCGACGGCACGAATGGCGCCAGGGCCGCTTCGATGACCCGGCGCGCCGCCGGCGCCAACGTGCCGACGACCATGCGATCGGGGTGCCGAAAATAATCGATAGCCGAGCCTAAGCGCAAATTCTCGGGAATGCACGCGAACGAATAGCGCTCGTCGGCACAGGCGCGCGCGAGCGAAGCGATGCTGCCGACCGGAAGCTGCGACGAAATAACGACCACCGCCCGGCCGGGATACGCGGCGAGAAATGCCGCTGTGCGGTCGAGTACCCAGGCCGTATCGGGCCGGTCGTCATCATCGATGGGCGTGTCGTAGCAAATCCAGATGAGTTCGGCGCCGGCCGCCGTTGCCGGCTGTGTTGCAAAGGTCAATCGCCCGGCTTGCGTTTGTTCCGCGACCAGTTCGGCTAAGCCGGGCTCGTTGACCGGTAGCCGCCCGGCATGGATTTCCGCGATGACCTCAGCCCGGTCGAGCGCGCACACGGCATGGCCTTCGGCGGCCAAACAAGCCGCGGTGACCATGCCTAAATGCCACAGTCCGACGACTGCGATCTTCATGATCCGGTCGCTTCGAGCCAACGCACGGTGCGCACGACACCTTCGTGAATCGAGAGTCGCGGCTGCCACCCGAGCGACCGGATCCGCGCGCAATCCAGAAAAATAAATGGGTTATCGCCGATCCAACCGCGGTCGCCGCCGCCGTACACCAGCGTCGGCCGAACACCGAGCGTGGCCGCGATCCAGCCGGCTGAATCGTTGACTTGGCAATACTCATCGGTGCCCAGATTGTAGATGCCGACCTTGTGCGTTGAGTGCCGAAGCGCGACCAACATCGCTTCGACGCAATCACCGACGTACAGATACGACTTGCGCTGTAAACCGTTGCCCAGAATAGTGAGTGTTTGCCGATCTTCGCGCAACTGGCGTACGAAGTCGATCACGTGGCCGTGCGTGTAGCGTTCGCCAAGCAACGATACGAAGCGGAAAATGAGCGCGCGGATGCCATACCCCTCGGCATAGGCCGCGATGAAACCCTCCGCGGCGACTTTCGACGCGCCATACAACGATGTCTGGATCGGCATCGGCGCGTCTTCGGGCGTCGGCACGACAACGCTCTCGCCGTAGACCGAACCGGTTGACGAAAAAAGGAAATCGCGAACTTCGTTGCGGCGGGCGGCCTCGAGCACGTTGACCGTCACAATCGTGTTCTGTTCGAGGTCGCGCGTCGGATGGTCGGTGCCGTACCGAACGTCGGCGTTGGCCGCAAAATGAAAAATCGCCGCGCAGCCGCGAGCCGCTTCCAGCGCTGTCGCCGGGTCGCGCAGATCGCCGCGCACGAGCGTGAAGCGCCGGTTGCGTGTAGCGCCGGCGAGAAATACTTCACGTCCGGTCGAGAAGTTATCGATACCGACGACGTCATGTCCGTCGAGCAGAAGCCGGTCGACGACCGTGCTGCCCACAAACCCGGCGCAGCCGGTAACGAGATACTTCACGATTCGGAGAGCGAGCCGCGAGGCGACAGGCGGGCGCTCTGTCCGGACGATTGTCGTTCAAGCACGGCAAACGCGAGAAGTACGATCAGCGCAGCGGCATGACCTCCGACGATCGTCCAAAGTACATCGCCGATCGTCGCGTGCCGCGCGATAACGATGAGCACCTCGGCGGCGGCGATCACCACTAACGGGATCACATGTTCGAATCGATGTAAGCCCACGCGCACGGCGGCCGCGACGTTCGCGCCGGCCAGCATCGACACCGCGCACACGTAGGGCACGACATACGGCGACGCACCGGCATAAGCCGGCCCGTTGACGAGCGTGACAATCCGCTCGGGCGCCAGCCAAACGATGGCGATGCCGCAGCCGGCGACGATCGCCGTCAGGGTGATACCGAACAGCGCGATCGGCTGAACGGAAATACGTTTGGCCCGGCGCAGCACGATTTTGGGAATGAGCACGATGGGAACAAAGGCAGCGCCGGTAAAAATCGCGCGTCCGACAACGGCCGTTGCGCCGTACAAGCCCGCGTTGTAGGCGTCGAAATAGTGGCGCACGAGCACGACGTCGAAATAGAGCATGGTCGTTATGGCGAAAAATCCGGTTCCCGTCTGCGCCGTCGCTCGAACGAAGCGTCGCAGATCGATCGCGGTGTCCGCGGACGATGGTTGCGGTGCGCGCGCGGCACGGATTCGAAGCACGGCGAACGGGATCACCATCGACAACGCGAACGCGATGAGTCCGCCGCGCGCGCCGGCGATGCGGCCCAGCGGCACGACCGCGACGAGCCGGGTCAGCGCTTCGACGACCATTGAAAGCGAGAGCTCGCCGAAGCGATTGGATCCTTGCAATATGCCGCGTTGCACGGGAACGGCTACCGTCGCCGCCGCCGCGCAAGCGGCAAGCGGAACGAGCCAGGGATCGCTTAATTGCAGGGCGCGGGAAAGCGGCCCGTCGAGCACGACGGCTACGGCAATCAAACCCGCACCGGCCAGCAGCGCCGAGTTGGTGGCTTTGCGGCCCAGCCGGCGTACCACGTCCAGATCGCCCGCCGCCGTTACGTCGGCAACCAGTTTGGCCAGTGTATTTTGAGCTACCGCGGCGGGCGCGGTAACGATGAGCGCCAGCGACACGAGCGACATCAAAGCGCCATAGTCGCTGACCGTGATAACTCGGCCGGCGAGCGAATAGAATAAGAAATTCGCGATGTTGATGCTCGTCGTCGCCACAAAGAGCATGCCGCCGTGACGGCCGACATCGCTGCGCAGCGCACGTGCTAACGTCTCTTGCGAAACGAGCAGACGAGCGAACCGGGCGATCAAGTGGGCCGAATACCGATCAGACGCAATACCGTCAAAAAGTCAGATCCTTACCACGCCCGACGAAGCATCGCGCGGCTACGCGGCGGCGGCTGCAAACGCACGTGGTTTGAGACGCGACGAAACGACGTGGTACGGGGAAACGCGCGAGCTGACCTTCGGCGCTGACAGGTGCGTCGCCATGCCGGCCGCGCGTGGACGTCGAGCAGTGTATGACGGTCGCGGTGACCTTGGTTGACTTGTAATGGAAGCAACATCGTAGCGTGCGTTTCGTTGACGGTCGTCGCGCAGGAGCAATTGTCGTGCGTGGTTTGCCGGCAGAGTTTACTATTAGAGGCGCCGGCCTTCGAGCCGCGCGAACTCTTTGCAGCGGAGCATTCGCCTGAGTCCGCATCATGCCGCCGCCGCGCTTGCCGCAGTACGGCTAGAGCGGATTTCGAGCGCAACGCCGTTTATCGGACGCCGGGCCCAGGCGCAGATCTGCTGGAGGCAGTCGACCCGTGTCGAAATCTACGTGACTAACGTGCATTCGAGTTTTTCGACCGCCGCCGCCGTGCGCCGGCCTTCCCTACTGGTGTCGGCCGTTCTGCTCGCTGCCGTTGTTATCGCCCATGTCGTCGCCGGCGTTCAGGCGTTGGATAAGCCCGGGCTCTACATGGATGCGGTAAACCCCGACTATCTCGTCGTGCGCATGTTCAACGGGCATTCACCGACGGAGTATTGGCTGGCTCCCGGCAATCTGATCGCCGACCGGTTTCCGGTGCTGGCCGGGCCCTACTCGGGCAGTTATGTCGCGTACATGTTGTTGCCGTTCTACGCGCTCTTCGGCGGAACGCTCGTTGCGCTGCGGTTGGCTCATATCGCGCTCGGCCTAGCCGTCGTCGTTGCGGCGTTTATTTTCTTGCGCGAAACGACGCGTTCGCTCACCATCACGACGACCGTTGTGGCGGTGCTCGCCGTCGATCCCGCTTTCGTGCTCTTGTTCCGGACGCAAGCGTACCTCGTTACCTTTCCCGTCTGTATTGCGACCGCCGGGTTCTACGTGCTGTATCGTTACCAAAGCGTGGGCAGCCGGATCGTGGCCGGCGCCTTACTCGGCTTATCGGCGTTCGGCTATTTTGTGTTTATTTTTCTCGTTCCGGGCGCCGTGATTTTTGCGCTGTTCGACGCCGAGGCGCGAAGACGCCGCAGCACCGCCGTGGGGCTGTGCGTCGGCCTCATCCTTGGGTTATCGCCGTATCTGCTCGGCTACGGGTTAATTTTCGTCGCGCTCGGCTGGGGCCCGGCAATCGGTTACATCTCATCGATCTTGTTCATGGTGCACGTTGATTCGGGTCAGTCCTATCTTGCGCGAATTAGCTCGGTGTTGAATTGGTCGTGGCTTATGATCACCGGTGATTGGGATGCCATCACGTTCTGGGGCCGGTCGACATCCGACGTCGTTCAAAACATCACGGCAATCGGGTTGCTGTTGTTGCCCGCGGCCGCTCTGCCGTTCGCTTTGGACCGCGAGCACGGTCGGGCATTTCGCTTGACCGGATTGACCGCCGCAAGTTTCGTGCTCGTGGCGACGGTCTTTGGTCAGCGGCTCGGCGGCCACGATCTCACGCCGCTGTTGCCGCTCCTGTTTTTAGTGGCCGGCACATCGATCCGGCTGCTGACCCTCGAGTCGGCATTGCCCGAACGCACGTTGCGTAGCGCAGCCGTCGTCGGCGTCATCGGAGCATTGTTTTTTGGACTCAACGTCGCCGCCACCAGCGCGATGACGGGCCGGCTCGGCCGCGAAAGCGGTGACGGTTTATTTTCAAGCATCCTCTCCGATTATCCGCGCACCGCGTTAGCACACAACGACCGAACGCCGCACATCTTTTGGCAGTGGGGCTCGATGATGCAGTTCATCTACCTCACCGAAGGTCGCATTCCGGCCTATAGCATAAGCGGTATGCGAACGGCGCTCTGCGGGTACGGACGCGCGAACCTGGTCTTGACCGGCGCGGAAAGTCTCTCTCATCCTGACGTCCATTTCGCCGAACTCGGCGCGAAGGTCGTCGCGGTCGACTCGTTGCGCGACGCGCACAGCGGCTTTCCGTACGCGATCGTCCATCTGGTGCCGCTCCGCGAGGCTTGCCGGCCACCGGATAGCGTCCCGGCGCTCCGTGTGCCCGCCGGCCAGCAATTACCGGACGGCATAACCCAAGATGGGACCACTCCGTACACGGGCATCTATCCGGCGCCGATCGGCAAATGTTGCTTCCTTGCCGGCGACGCGAAATTTACCGCCCGGATCCCCGCGCCTTCGCGCCGCTTGGCGTTCGATGTGTATACGCCGGGTTTCGCCCAAGTGCGCGATCAGCGCTTGACCTTTTTCGTTGACGGCGCACGCGTCGCTACAACCGGCATTTTGCCCAAAGGCCGCCGAACAACGGTCGACGTTCCGCTCCCGTCCGCTGCGCTTGGCAAACGGGCGATCCAGATCGAGATACGGCCGAGCACGTCGTTCGTACCGAACCAGACGGGGGTCAACGGCGATCCGCACCGGCTGTCCGTGATACTGAGCAGCGTTGTGCCGCTGCGGGCCAATGGTATTCCAACCGAGCTGCCGACCGAGTACGATTATACCGTCGGCGCTCGAGCGGCGGTTATTCCGGCGGGGTTGTACGTCGATGCCGATCCGGGCTGCTGTTTCGCGGGTCCGGCGGTGCGCATGCAGCTGCGTGTTCCGGCCCGCGCGCGAAGCCTCGACATCCTGCTGTATCAGCCGCCGCTCCCGGCCCACCTCGGCCACTTCGGCAGCCTGCGCGTAACTTTTGGCTCATCGCAACCGGCCACGGTCAAGCGGCTGGACCCCGGCGTGTTGCAAACCATTTCGGTCGAACTGCCGATCGTCACGAACCGCGAGCGCGATCTCACTGTCGATCTCGACTTCGCGAAATCGTTCGTACCAAAAGCGGAACGTATGAATGGCGATACGCGGCGCCTCAGCGCGGTTATCCGCCGCGTGTCGTTTCGTTTTTGAGCGCCGTCTGCTCCGAGCGCGATAAACCGGGCGTTATTTGCCGGACTGCGCGGCACGGAGCGACCGGACTTTGATCCCGATCCGGCGGACGGGGGCCGTCAGCCGCCATGAATTCGAGCCCAGCGTGTCGGCAAGCAACGTTGTGGTCTGGGTCAGCGCTCGGTCGGTGTCGGCCAGCGCCTTGCCGGTCTCGTCGAGCTGTTGTTGTTTGGCCATGAAGTTCTGAGCAATTTCCGCGCTGCGGGCCACCTCGGCTCGCAGGGCGGATTGCAAGGTCGACATCATCGCCAGCGCCGCGACCGTGGCGGCTTCCCGTTCGGCGACCTGTTCGCGCAGGCTGAAGATTTCTTGTTCGGCGCGCGCGCAGGTGACGTTCAACTGGCGAACTTCTTCATTCAGGTTTTCCTGCAGCAATGCCGCTTGCCCCCGGTCGCGCACGGCTTTGGCGGCGGCTTCACGCTCGCGCTCGAGTTGCGTTTGCAGCATCTGTCGTTCGGCGGAAAATTCGGCTCGCAGCGTCTCTTTCTCAGCGGCGAATTCGGCCTGCAGCGTTGCAAGGTCGGACGTCCCGCCCGCATCGCTTTCATTGGCTTGCGGCGGCGAGCCGTTGCCGCCGATCGCGCGCACCGCGGAGCTCGCCAATTCTTTGGCGCCGTTCGCGATCTCGACGTGAACGGCGGCGCCGGCTAAACCACCGGAACGAATGTCGCTGAGCAGGTCGTCGCGGGGGTCGACGAAGACCGATGTGAGGTCGGGTGGCTGGGATCCGGCCTGGCAACTGCAGACGGCAATGAAGTATTCGGGATCCGGTAGCGCGGAGATTCCGGTTTGCGGCTCGACCGTCGGACCCAACCAGCGCGAGTCCGTTGAAACGCCGCCCAGCGGATGCACGGCTGAGCCGGCAAAGATGCGTTGGCCGAAGATGCGCACTTCGGGGAAAAAGCCGCGCAAGAGATCGCGAAACTCATGAAAATAGAGCTCGCGTACGTGGAACGGATTGTGGTAGTCGCGGGAATCGGAATACACGAGTTTATTGGGCGATGAAATGATGACGTGGCCGTCGGTTCGCAGCACGCGTTTCATCTCACCGAGCATCCGTTCGTGCTCCATGAGATGCTCGATCGTCTCAAAGCTGACGATCACGTCGATCGAACGGTCGGCCAGCGGAATTTGTGTCGCGCTGCCCTTCATGAACGAAAGGTTCATTGCGGTATAGCGGGCCGACGCATAGTTCACCGAGGCATCATCAACATCAACGCCGGTGACTGATTTGGCGACCATCGAGAGCAGTGCGGCTCCGTACCCTTCACCCGACGCGATGTCGAGCACATCCTTATTTTTCGCCAGCGCGAGCGCGATCGCGTAGCGGTGGAGATGCTCGTAGTAAATCTGCCCGCGTAATTCGGGCACGTACCGCTCGCCGGTAAAAGTCATCTGCATCGCGTCACTCCTGATTCGGGGTTCGCACGTTTACGACGCTGACCGCGCGTTCGTTACGACGTTTTCGACCGCGGCGATCGCGTCGGCGGTTACGCGCAACGAGGTGAACGGTGCGAGTGCTTCGGCGGCAGCTTCGGCCAAGCGCGTCCATAACCCGGCATCGTGGAAAAGCTCGAGCATTGCCGAGGCGAACGCCGCCGCATCATCGGCAACGAGCGCGTGACGGCGGTCGAGCAAATTAAAGCCCTCAGCTCCGACCGAGGTGGTCACGATCGGTACCCCATAGCCCAAGGCGTGGCCGATCTTTCCCTTTACTCCCGCTCCGTAACGCAATGGTGCGACAAACATGCGTGCGGTCTCAAAGTACGGTCCGACATCTCGAATGTAGCCGGGCACGAGAACGCGCTCGCCGGCGAGCTCCCGAACGGCGGCCGGCGGACCCGAGCCCAACAACGTGACGATGGTGGTGGGCAGCGCCCGCCACACCAGCGGCATGATTTCCCGCACCAGCCAGCGGACAGCGTCGATATTCGGTGGATGCGCGTAGCCGCCGATGAACAAGATACCGCTCGTCCCGGCGAAGCCATGCGTGCGTTTTGGCTCCGGATCGTGAATTGTCGGAACGATCGACACGTTCGGGATGCCCGCCGCTGCGAGCATCGCGAACTCGTAGTCGCTGACCACGATCGTTCCGTCGGCAGCACTCGCACATGCGAGCTCGAGCCGTTCGACGGCTCGCCACGTATACTCATCGATCGTCTGGTCGTGTTCGGCTTGACGCCGTAGCCGCAGATGATGCAGATCGATCGTATCGTAGAGGATCGGCGTTTGCGAGCGCGCGCGCACGAGCGGTAGATACTTGCGACACAGATCGGGGCGCGAAACCCACACCGCGTCGGCCTGCGCGAGAGCACCCGCGAAGTAGTCTTGCCAGGTGCGTTCATCGTTATCGGTACTGTAGACGACCTCGATGCCGCCCTGCTGTAAGGCTTGCGTGTACCCCGCCGTCGCCAGCAAATTATCGGGATAAAAGATGACGCGGTAACCGGCCGCGGTAAAACCGTCCATGAGCCGTTTGATGCGGCTCGAGCCGGCATCGCAATCATAGAGCGGTACGTACGAATCAATAACGAGTATGGTTCGCTTGGCGGCAATGCGCAGACGAGCAGCGCGGGCGACGTTGTTGGAATTCGATTCGAGATGGCTGCGGCTGAGTTCGTCGGCCCAACGCGACGCGAATTTCTGCCGGTTAATGCCTTGGAATCGCTTCATGCCGACCGCGAGATCGGTACCTGACGTAATTCCCTCATGGTGCAGAACGACGGATGCGGGCTCGTAAACGACGCGCTGTCCGAGCGCCCGTGCGCCGAAGCACAGGTCGGCGTCTTCATAGTAGCCCGGCGAATAGCGCTCGTCGAAGCCGCCGAGTTGCCGAAACAACCTCGTGCGTACGAGCAGCGAGGCGCCCGAAACGTAGTCGACATCGCGTGCGAAATTATACTCGGCTTTGCCGGGCCGGTCGAGGCGGCCGTAATTCCAGCCGGTCGCGTCCGCCCAGATGATGTTGCCCGCTTCCTGGAGCCGGCCATCGGGATACAGCAGTTTCGATCCGACAATCCCGATTCGATCGTCGGCCGCCATGCGAGCGACAAGCGCTGCCAGCGCGCCGTCGAAGACCTCCGTATCGTTATTTAAAAATAAAATAAATGTCCCATAGGCTAAACTAGCGCCGCGGTTCGAGCTATGGACGAAGCCTAAGTTACGACCGTTCCGAACCACTTCGATGCCCGCGAGCTGTGCGAGCCGCACGGGAGTTTCATCCGTCGAAGCGTCGTCCACCACCACAACCTGAATGTCGATGTCTCGATCGCACAACAGTAATGCCTCGAGACAGCGCGCGGTGACCGGCCACTTATTGAAGACCGGAATGACAACGCTGATCGTCGGGTTGGGACGTCCGAGCCGGCGGGTGCTCGTAGCGAGCAGTGACGAAAGTTTACCCGGTGCCGCCGGCCCCGGCATGACTGCGGTCACCGGCTTGGCTACTGTCCGATGTGCACGGTGAGGTCGCCGATTGCCGCGGTTGCGTCACGGCGAGCGGTGAGGCCGCGAACCGTGAGGCGGTGCGCCCCGGGTTTGAGCGGCGGCACGATAAAGGCCACATCGAATTCACAGTCGCTCACCGCTGTACCGAATTGCGCCGCGATGTCCGGTCGTGGATGGGATGTTTGACCCGACAGCACCACGGTGGCGCCCATGATTACCTCGATGCCGCCGCTCAAACGCGGACCAATCTGGTCGAGCGCCCAGCCGCGTAAGCGCACCCGCTGGCCGGCCGTTGCATGGATGCCGGCATTGCTATGAACCGGTGTGTTTCCGACCCGAACCTCGTCGATGGCTCCGGCCACGGTCGCGCTTAGCGGCAGGAGTACCGTCGGCAGCGGTTCTGGTTGCTTCAGGCGGATTGAGGTCAGGTACGAATAGGTGTCGTCGTGGCCGACGGCATACACGACAATCTCTTCGCTGCCGAACGGTCCGACCGAAACGCGGATCGACGCCCCGCAGCGTGTTGCAATCGGCGTATCGACGGCCGCGGCAATGTCTTTGCGATCGAGGCCGCTCGCAACCGCCAAGTACGTCCCGCCGCGCCGCGCGACGACCGCCAGCGGCGGCCGCAGCGAGCCGCTTTCAATCGCCCATAGACGGAGCTCGACCGGCCCCGCGGGCGCAACGACGAACGCACCGTCAGCATCGATTGCAAGTGCCCGATCGCCGCAAAAGACGCCGTCGACGGCAAACTTCCACCGTCGGTCGCGGCGCGTTAGGCCGGCCAGCGGAAAGAGGGGCGGGCCGATCGTGAGCGTGTCGGAGGGACGCATCGTCGCGGTGTGGCCGGCGAATGAATCGACGATCGTGAGTGCATACCGGCCGCTCGGCACGTCGACTGGGATCGCGGCGGAAAAACCGCTGGTGAGCGCGCCGGCACCATACGCATCGCGAATATCCGAACGCTGGAAACCGATAGCCGCCTCGAAAAGGTTGATGCCCTCAATGCCGACCGCGATGCTGTCGACCGGCCGTACCGGAGTTGTACCTAGTAACCAGCCGCGAAGAAAAAGAAAACCGCCGCTGGCGATGGTTGCGTTGCCGCTCGGATCGTCGGCATCGCGCAACTCGTCAATACTGCCGAATGAGTGTTCGCTGCCAAGTGCAATGCTCAGACCGAAAGCTCCTTAGACATCGCGGCTTCGATGCAAATAGGGTTTGTCTTGTACGGCGCTTTGCACGGCACGGTTTTAAAACCTGGAAGTCCCGCCGTTGAAACTCGCGCCCGACGTGCGCTTGCCCTTCGACAAGCGGCAGCGACCATTGTCGACCTGGAGAAAGTGCGCCCGCAGCGAACCGGGACGCTATGCACGTTTACGTCACCGGTGCCGCCGGCTTTCTCGGTTCGCACCTCGTCGATCATCTGCTCGCCGACGGTGACACGGTGGTGGGCATCGATAACTTCGTCACCGGTGCGAAAGCGAATCTGCGAACGGCGGAAGAGCATAGTGGTTTCTCGTTCATCGACGCCGACGTATCGTTACCGTGGCTATGGGCAGACGGCAAACCCGATCTGATCCTGCACTTCGCTTCGCCCGCAAGCCCGGTCGATTACGGGCGTGAACCGTTGGCAACGATGGCGGTGAATGCGCTCGGCGTGATGCACGCCGTAGCGCTGGCCGAAAAAACCGGCTCGCGCCTGCTCTTCGCGTCGACGTCGGAAACGTATGGCGATCCGCTCGAACATCCGCAACGCGAAACGTACTGGGGCAATGTGAATCCGGTCGGTGTCCGGGCGTGCTATGACGAAGCGAAACGCTACGGTGAAGCGTATCTGACGTCGGCCGTCCGCAAGCTCGGCATCGACGGACGCATCGTTCGGATTTTCAACACGTACGGTCCGCGCATGCAGCCGAACGACGGCCGCGTAATTCCCAACTTCTGCTTGTCGGCGCTGCGCGGCGAGCCGCTGACCGTCTACGGTGACGGCCGGCAGACGCGTAGCTTTTGTTACGTCGACGATCTGGTAGCGGGCATCGTGCGCTTAGCCAAGCGTGACGGACTCAAAGGGAAGCTCGTCAACATCGGCAATCCCGGTGAGTTTACGATTGTCGAATTAGCGGCAATCGTCGCCGAGCTTGCCGGTGTACCGCTCAACGTGGTCGAGCACGATCTGCCGCCCGACGATCCGACCCGCCGCAAGCCGGACATCACGCTCGCGCGTTCGTTGCTCGACTGGGAACCGAAAATCGCTTTGCGCGACGGCCTGATGTCGACGCTCAACTATTTTCGGATGCTGGCTCCGGTCACGCGGTAGCGGGAACCAGCGCCGGCTCGCGCGCCCGGCCGACGCCCAAGTAGCGCAGCCCCTCGGCGACAACTTTTTCCGGATCGAAGATATTGCGCCCGTCAAATACGACGTTGCCGCGCATCAACTTGCGAACCATCCGGAAATCGATATTTTTGTATTCGTTCCACTCGGTGGCCAACAACAGCACGTCGACTTCGTTGATCGCCTCGTACATTTGCGCGCAGTACGTGACTTCGACGCCGGCATGCGCGCGGGCACCGTCGACTGCGATCGGATCGTGGGCCCGAACATCGGCACCGGCGCGCACGAACAAGTCGATCAAGTGCAGCGCCGGCGCTTCACGGACATCGTCCGTATTCGGCTTGAAGGCCAGCCCCAACACCCCGATGGACTTACCGCTCACGGAGCCACCGGCGGCAGCTTCGATTTTTGCAAACGTGCGCGCGATTTGATTGCGATTCACCGTCTCAACCGAGCGCAACAGTGTCGCGTCGTAGCGCCGGACCTTGGCAATCTTCTCGAGGGCCCGAACGTCTTTGGGAAAACACGAACCACCATAGCCGATGCCGGGACTCATGAACTGGGTTCCGATGCGATGATCGAAGCCGATGCCGCGC
This sequence comes from Candidatus Velthaea sp., assembly GCA_965214335.1. Taxonomy (GTDB): domain Bacteria; phylum Vulcanimicrobiota; class Vulcanimicrobiia; order Vulcanimicrobiales; family Vulcanimicrobiaceae; genus Velthaea. Next base: position 170,864 of record CBDCBO010000005.1, read on the forward strand.
CCAACCGATTTGACGTCGACGTCGACGAGTTCACAAATATTCGCGATTTCGTTCATGAACGAAATCTTCGTAGCGAGGAACGCGTTGGCGGCGTACTTGATCATTTCGCTCGTCCGAACGTTGGTCACGACAAACGGCGCATCGAGTGCCGCGTAGAGGTCGCGCATCACCGCTTCGGCCTCCGGGCTGCTCGTGCCGATGACGATCCGATCGGGTTGCATGAAGTCGGCAACCGCCGAACCTTCACGCAAAAATTCGGGATTGCTCACGACGTCCACGGGAAACCGCTCGATCGAATTCTCGGCGATGATCGACGACACCATCTCACCGGTTTCCACCGGCACGGTCGACTTCGATACGACGATCTTGGGACCGTTGAGCGCCCGGCCGATCGTGGCGGCGACGGCCCGCACGGCCGACAAGTCGGCATTGCCGTCTTCGCCCATCGGGGTACCGACCGCGATGAAGACAATCTCCGAATCGCGCACGCCGGCTTCAACGTCGTTCGCGAACGATAAGCGGCCGGCGTGTTGGTTGCGGACGATCATCTCGAGCAATTGCGGCTCGAAGAAGGGGGCTTCGCCACGCCGTAATACCGCGATCTTGTTCGCGTCGTTATCCAAACAGACGACCGAGTTGCCGAGTTCGGCGAAGCACGTGCCGGTGACTAGCCCGACGTAACCGGTTCCGATAATCGCGATGCGTCTCATATGCGTGCATCCTCCCTCTAGTTTACAAATACCACAACAAGCCAACCGCGAGAAGCCCCCATAGTCCCAAATGAAGCGCTTCCGTTGGGACCTTTGCCAATTGCGGCGCGTGCATAAGCAAGGCAAGTTGATCGCTGTCGGCACATGGAGCCGTGCGCAACGACGCTTAGGCGTCGACTGCCGATTTGCCGAGCGTTCTCAATAACATTAGCGCGTGTAATCGGCGGCCCGCTCGCAGTTGAATCGATTTGGTTACGCCGGATTGCCCGAAAGTTAGCGCTGATGCACGCCGGCTAAGCCGGTAAGCTCACGAAGTAAGAAGCAAGCGCCGGCGCGCCGGCTAAAAGACTTTAACCTTGGCCAACCCGGATGTACGGAACAGGTCTTCAATGATGGTGACGCTAGTGGGCTTTGCATAGTAGGCAACGATGCTGCGGCCGGCTTCGAGCGCCTCGACATAATTGTCGACTTCCGAATCGGGGATATCCAAGTCGGCCAATTGCTCCGAACCCGGATCGCTGCGAAACGACGATAAGCTTGGTCCGCGACTATTGAGGCCGGGAACCGATCCCGAACGATCCCCGGTCATGATCTGGGAGCTCAACGAGCGACGTGTATAGCCGGCGCCGTTATCGCCGCCGGAGATGAGTTGAATCGGCTCTAGCGACAGGCCGGCGGCCACGATCGACGCTTCAAGGGCTTTGATATCGCCGTTCTGCGATATACCGGTGACCACGAGACCCAAGCAACGTTCCCCGCGAGAAGGAGCAAGTCAGGCCTACGATTCGCGACGGCGGTTCGGGCGCCTTGTCTTCAGCGTTGCGTTTCTGGTTCGCTGCTCCATAGGCGTAGGCCGGCCGCGACGAAGCGTCGCTCGGCGGCTCCGATCGTTACGAGCGCAGGGACAACGAGGCGCTCCACACGACGGGCGTACTCGGGCCGCGATAGATCGTCGATGAGAGTTCGCCGCAGGCCGCAAGCCAGCGGCCCAGTGCCGACATCGCCATGATGTAGAGACAACATCCCGCGCCCGCGAGAAGAATCGTTGGAAGGTTCATATGCAACATATCGGCAGCACTCGCTTGTAATCTAGACAACGTAAACGTACGTGATCGAGCGCTTTCGGCCGGAGGTTAGAACGAACTCGATATATCGCTCTGGCTACGTCGTCTGCCACAAGAATCCGCGGTTGATTTATTTTTCCTAAGCGCCGAGGTTACCCTGCAGCATTATTTCTTGCATGATGAAGAATTTACAAATAGGATACGGATCACAACTACTCTGTTTTATTACGGCACAGTTTTCATCGGCGGTCCGCTAATCGGCGGCCGGTTGCCGGCTTGACCTCTATTCACAAAGCCCTTAGAACCGCCGGGTACAAACGCTAAAACGGTTGCTCCCATGCCGACAAGCCATACGAGCGCCGTGACGGCCCAGCCTACGATCGGAACAATCTCCGCCGCGCTGACCACGACTAAACCAATGATGAGCGCGGCCAACGGCGATGGCGTTACGCGTGGCAGAACCAGTTCGCACAAACGCCGCCCGACCAGCAGCGCAATCGCTCCCGTACCCAACCAAACACCGGCGAACAATGCCGCGATCTCAACGATGATAAGGGGAATGCCGACCAAGCTTACCAGCAGTAAGATCGCGATCGGCAAGACCGCAATGAAGGTCGCGAGTCCGACCGCCGCCGCGAAGCCCGGATGTCGTTCGACGCGATCGAGTGCGAGCCGCATCCGAACCGGAAACAAGAGAAAAACGAGTACGACGATGGCGCTCGAGGCAAGCTTTACAAATAGCCGCCGGTCCGCTTCGGCGAAGCCGTCGAGGCGGGTCGAGGAAACGACGAGCGGAGCAACCGCCGCCGCGGCATCGTTCCAAACACAGTGCTGTTCGCCATCGACCGTTCCGGAATCGAGCACGCTGCACGAGCCGCCGATCACGTTCACGTTGCCCGTGACATGGCCCGCGATCGTGGCATTGCCGAATACGACGTTGAGATCGCCGTCGATCGTTTGTTCCGGCGGGACGATTTCGTCAGAGAAGAATTTGGTGACGCTGCCGTCTCGGCCATGAGCCGCCGCCGTGGCGGGCAGAAAAAGCGCCAACAATCCGAAAATGAGGCCGAGCGTCGCAACGGCTCGCAACATCACGACCGCAGCCGCTCCATCCAACCGGGCCGGACCAAGCGCAGCGCGCAGCTGAACGCCGCAACGAGCACGATGTCAAGGACGATCAACGCGCCGAGCAAGGTTGAGAAGACATTGCCGTTGCGGCCAAGTAAGCGTGACAAAACCGCCGCCAAGCCGCCCGAAGCATTGGCGACGCTACGCGCTACCGTCACGACGGTTTGCGCTCCGGCATGCATCGCATGCGGTGCGAATAGATACGCTGCGCCGCCAATGAGCCAGACTGCCGAGAGATACGCAACGAGATAGGCCCGGATCGGCACCCGGCGTGATGCCGGAGCCGGCAACGCCCGGGCGTGGGCCATCGTTGAAACGGTGAAATTCGCCGCGAGCGGCACCTCACGCGGAGCGTCCAACAAGGCGTCGACCGAGCGCAGTTCTTCGAGTACGCCGCGGCACGCGCCACAGCCGTCGACGTGCGCGACGAACGCGCGCTCGCGCCGGCCGGTCAAGCCCGCGTCGAGGAACCGTTCGAAGAGCGCCTCAGCTGAACTGCAGTTCATGGAAGCCTCCGAATAGAGGCGACTTTCGCGCGCTGCCCTCCGTGGCGACCTCCTCGCGCTCACGCAGCTTATGCGCTAGAGCAAGCTTGCCGCGGTGAATGAGCGTCTTAACGTTACCGAGCGACAGGCCCATCGTGGTGGCGATGGTCTGATAGTCCATGTTGTCGTAATAACGGAGCGCGAGCACGGTGCGCGTCCGCTCGGGGAGATCGGCGAGCGCGGCGCGGACTTCGGTTTGCGCTTCGGCCCGTAAAACACCGCCGGCCGGGTCGGCTTCGAGCGACAGATCGGGAAGCGCGCCGTCAAGAGTGCGTTCTTCGCCTAAATCGGTTGTCGGCGGACGGCGCAATGATTTGCCCAAGAACGTTCGCACGACGTTGCGCGCGATATGGTAGACCCAGGTCGAAAATTTGCCCAGTTCGGGGTTGAAGGTCGCGAGGTGAGCGTACGCCCGCAGAAACGTTTCCTGGGTCAAATCCGCCACATCGGCCGACGAGCGAACGCTGGCGCCGATAAAGTTGGCGATGCCGCGTTTGTAGCGATCGACCAGCACGCTGAACGTGTCGCGGTTGCCGGCCAGCACCGAGCCGACAAGCACTTCATCGGTCTCTTCGACGGCGATCATCGATCCCTCACGGTTCACAGAGCGGCCGGCATTCGGAGCGAACAGCGGCCTCACTCTGGAAATACCCGCTACCGCGGCAAAAGTTCCGGCGAGAGTTTGGACGCGCCGGAGGCGAAGGGAACCGGGATGCACGTTCTGGTGACCGGCGGCGGCGGCTATATCGGTCTTGAGTTATGCCGTCAACTGCTCGAACGCGGCGACCGCGTGCGGGTTGTCGACCGGCTCTTCTTCGGCGCGGCACCGTTGGAACAGTTACGGGCCAACGCCGGCGGCCGGCTCGACTATATTCATGGCGACGTCCGCGCTTGGGACGACGCCTGGCTCAGCGGAATCGACGGCGTCAGCCATTTGGCCGGGCTGTCGAACGACCCGACGGCGGAATATAACCCGGCGGCCAACTGGGAGATGAACGCCGTGGCCACCGAGCGGCTGGGTCAGGCCTGTAAGCGGCGCGGTGTCGAGCGCTTCGTTTTCGGTTCGTCGGCTTCGATCTACGATGGTATCGGTCCGGGCATGTTCGATGAACTCAGCCCGGTGCGGCCGCGCGGCGCGTATTCCATCTCGAAGAAGTATGCCGAGGACGCCTTGAGGCAGTTGAGCGACGAGCGTTTCGCACCGACGATTCTGCGCCAAGGCACGGTCTATGGTTTCAGTCCGCGGATGCGCTTCGATCTGGTCGTCAACACCTTCCTCAAAGACGCGGTAACGGTTCGCAAGCTATATCTTCATGGCGGCGGATGGCAGTGGCGGCCGCTCGTGGCCGTCGCTGACGTCGCCGCCGCTCACGTGCTGTGTCTGAGCGCGCCGGCTGACGCGGTGCGCGGCGAAATCTTTAACGTGATGCAAGAAAATTATCAAGTCCGCCAACTGGCGATGCTGGTGGCGGGTTCGCTGTCGCTCGTGGGTCGCACGGTCGAACTCGTCGATGCGCCGCTGCCTCCCATCGTCCGTAACTATCGCATGACGAACCTCAAGCTGACTCAACGTTTGGGGTTCACGCCCGCCGTCACCGTGTTGGAGTCCATCGACGATATGCTCAAGAAAATACCGCTCGACGACGTGAGCTTGCTGGCTGACCCGCGGCACTATAACATTGCCTGGATGACGTTGCTCGAAGAAGTGCACGCCGCTCAGCGTCACTTCGCGAGTATCTACTGATGCCGGCGCGACGGATCGCTCTTCTCGGAGCCACCGGGCAAGTCGGGACGGCGCTCGTGGCCGCGTACGCCGGGCGGGAGATCATCGCCCCCAGTCACGCGGCGCTCGATATCGAAGACGGTGCCGCGCTCGCCGCGTTTCTGGCCGAGCACCGGCCGGACGTGCTCATCAATTGCACGGCCTTCCATAACGTCGACGAGTGCGAGCGCATTCCCGAGCGCGCCTTCGCGGTGAATGCGCTGGCGGTCGATCGGGCGGCAAAAGCGTGCGCGGCGGCGGAGATCGAGTTCGCGACGATGAGCACCGATTACGTCTTCGACGGCACGCAGAACCGGCCGTACCGCGAAGACGACCCCCCCCATCCGCTGTCCGCCTACGGTGTTTCTAAGCTGGCCGGCGAGTTGCTCGTCCGGCGGCATGGTTCACGGCATTACATCTTCCGCCTGAGCGGCGTTTTCAGCGCTTCGGGCACGTCGAACAAAGGCTACACCTTCATCGAACTCATGCTGCAAAAAGCCGAACGCGGCGAGCCGCTGCGGATCGTGCGTAATATGACCTTTTCGCCGACCTTCGCGCCGCACGCCGCGCGCATCATCCGCGACGCGATCGACGCCGGGCTGTACGGTACGCATCATGTCACGAACGCCGGCGCAACCACTTGGTTCGACTTCGCCGGAGCCGCCTTCGCGCGCACCGGCTTGACGCCCGCCGTCGAAGCGCTCAGCTACGACAACTTTGGTTCAGCGGTGCAGCGGCCGTTATATTCGCCGCTCGCGTCGACGACGTTCGCCGCCGCCGGGATTGCGCCGCCGCCGCCGTGGGAAGCGGGACTCGATGAATACCTGGCCGGGCGTGCGGCGCGTATGGTGTCCGCGCAGTGACGCCCGGCCGCACGATCCGCACCATGCGGCGCGCCGAGCTGCTCAAACTTCTCGGCGGCACGGCGTCCTTCGCGGCGCTGGCCGCGTGCAACGACGGCGCGCCGACGATCAGCTACGCGGCCGGCTCGACGCGCACGCCGACGGGATTTGGTTCCCAGGTTTACGGCTCCGATAGCGTTACCCAGTCGACCGCGTTGCTCAAAACCATGGGCGCGAAATACGTGCGGCTGAGCGTGCAGAACCCGACCGCGTTTCTCGATGCGATGGTGGGCGCCGCAACGGCGGCCGGTCTGCGGGTGATTTTGTTATCGGCCTATGCGTCGCAGCCGGTGAACCTCGCCGCATACGCGAGTGCGGCGGCGCTCATCCACACGCGCTACGCCGCCGCGAATCCCATTTGGGAAATTTGGAACGAGCCGAACCTGCCGCAATACTGGAACGGGCCGCCCGACGTCATCGCGTATATCGCGGTGCTGGCGGCGACCGCGACGGCCTTGCGCGCGGCCGGCGCGACCGATATCTGGACCGGCGGAACCAGCGGCGTTGATATCAATTGGATCTACAATCTGGCGACGCGCGGAGCGTTTCACTCCGCCAACGGATGTGCCGTGCACAGCTATAAGCCGCCCGGCTTCGCCCGCACCGAATACCAGCAGGTGGTGGCGTTCATGCCGGCCGGTGTCCAGGTGCACACGACCGAAACGTGCATTTCGAGTTCGGTGGGCAGTCAATCGGACTATTTCAACGAGATGTGGTACCTGCATCGCGAACTCAATCTGCCGACGCTGGTATGGTGCGAATTGCGCGACGGCGGCGCCGGCAACGTTGCTCCGTTCAACGAGCCGTACGGCCTCGTCGACGCGGGGTACGGCCTCAAGGGCGTGTATACGGCGGCTCAAACGGCGATCTCGACCGATCCGTAGGCGCGCCGGCCGGCCGAGCTGACGCGCGCTGACGAACGCACTTGGGCATCGCCGGTTCATTCGTCGCCGGCAACATGTTTTGTAACGTGGCCCGAACGAATGAACGGCGGAGGTTCGACCGGCCGGCCGGAAGTTTTCACGCTATGGAACTGCGGATCGATCTGGGCGCCGTCGCGGAAGCGCGCCGCCGCGCGGCGGCGATCGTTGACCCGATCGCCGCCTTTATCGCCGGGCACACAACGATTGCCGTCGAGCGTTCGGTGCTGCGCTTGCTGGGCGTCGACGGGATCGACAGCGACGGCGTGCCGCTTCCCAATCGCGTCGTCGATGCGGTGGGTGACCTCGGGGCCGGCGTCGCAACGGCGATCGGAGCGGCCGTCGCTCGCACGGGCGAATCGCCGCAAACGCTGGCCCAAACGCTGGCCGCCGGAACGCTGCTGCCCGATCCCAGCGATACACCGACGGCGGCGATTCGAGGCGCGCTGGCACCGTACGTTCGGCGCGGCATCGAAACGATCGACCGGCAGCGCGCCCAGCGCGACGGACGCTTGGCACGCCTGCCTCAAGCGCCGCCGCCGCTGCTGTACGTCATCGTCGCCAGCGGCGATATATACGAAGATCGTACCGCCGCCGTGGCCGCGGCTGAAGCCGGGGCCCAAATCATCGCCGTCATCCGCTCGACCGCCCAATCGCTGCTCGATTTCGTGCCCTATGGCGCCACCACCGAAGGTTTCGGCGGGACCTATGCAACCCAGGAAAACTTCCGCATCATGCGCGCCGCACTCGATGAAGTGTCGGAGCGGCTCGGGCGGTATGTCATGCTCACGAACTACGCCAGCGGCCTGTGCATGCCGGAAATCGCGTCGATTGCCGCACTCGAGCGGCTCGACATGCTGCTCAACGACTCGATGTACGGTATTCTCTTTCGCGACATCAACATGAAGCGCACCTTCGTCGATCAGCACTTCTCGCGCTTGATCAACGCGCGCGCCGGAATCATCATCAACACCGGCGAGGACAATTACCTCACGACTGCCGATGCCGTCGAACAAGCGCCCGCGGTCCTCGCGTCGCAGTTCATTAACGAAGCCTTCGCCCACGGCGCGGGCATGCCCGATGCGCAAATCGGGCTCGGCGACGCGTACGAGATCGATCCCGATTTGGAAGACGGCTTCTTGTTCGCCATCGCGCAGGCGCAACTGGCCCGGCAGTGTTTTCCGGATTCGCCGCTCAAATATATGCCGCCGACCAAGCACATGACGGGCGACATTTTTCGCGGCCACCTCATCGATGCGATGTTCAACTTGACGTCGGTCATGACGAATCAAACGATTCATCTGTGCGGCATGTTGACCGAAGCGATCCATACACCGTTTCTGGGCGATCGGGCGCTGGCCTTGGCCAACGCGCAGTATGTCATGGGAACGGCGCGCCATTTCGGCGCTGAAATCGAGTTCAAGGCCGACGGCAAGATCGAAACGCGCGCGCGCTTGGTGTTAACTCAAGCGGTGGAACTGCTGGGCCGCGTGGCCGAACGCGGCTTGATGGAATCGATCGCCGCCAAAACCTTCGCCGACGTGGCCCGGACGCCCAATGGTGGGCGCGGCTTCGAGGGCGTGATGACCAAGAGTGCGACCTACTGGAATCCGTTCGAGGACGCGCTGCGTCCGCTTGCGGCCGTATGAAACTCGTTAAACCCTACGGCGACACGCTCGACGACGGGGCCATGCAGCTGTCGTTCACGTTGCCCATCGAGTGGAGTGAAGCGGCCGATGAATCGGCCCGTCAGCTTGTGACGAAGATGGGCTTTAGCGACGTCGCCGTCGTCGAAGGGCGACGCATCGCATCCGGCTTTTCGTTTTTCGTCATCTACGCGCGAACGCCGGTCGCGATCGACGTTTCGCTGATCGCGGCGCCGAGCGCGACGCGTGATGCGCTCGACATGGACGCCGTCGATGCTTTGATTCGCGACCGGATCGGGCGCAAGATCCGCGTCGCCGGCGCCTGCATCGGAACCGATGCGCATACCGTCGGCATCGACGCGATCCTGAACATGAAAGGCTATAAAGGCGACTACGGGCTCGAACGGTATCGCGAACTGGAGGTCTTTAATTTAGGCGCTCAAGTCGCGGTCGAAGAATTAGTTCGCTTTGCCAAAGATCGCACGGTCGACGCGATCCTCGTGTCGCAAGTGGTGACCCAAAAAGGCAGCGATATCGCGAATTTCACGGCGCTGGGTGAATTGCTCGAAGCCGAGGGCCTGCGCGAGCGCATCGTGCTCGTCGCGGGTGGACCGCGCGTCACGAATTTGTTGGCGGCCGAACTCGGTTACGACGCCGGTTTTGGACGTGGTACGTTGCCCAGCGACGTCGCGACGTTCATTGCACGCGCAATGGCCGAACGCGTTCCGGCCTAACGGGTCAGCGCGAATGTTTGCGCGTGGATTCGCACTGAGCGCGCTCGCCGTCCTGTGCGTTACTTGCGGGACGCCGGCGCGGGCGGTGGATCGCAGCCTGGGTGCCGCAATTGCGAAGCCGGCCGCGACCGGCGCAGCTTGGACCGCCGCCGCGATCGGCCGGCTGCACCGCGATATCGACGCGTTGTTGGACAACGCGCCGACTTTGCGCGGCGCGCACGCCGGTCTGCTCGTCCGCGACACGCGGACCGGCTTGGAACTCTATGCCCGGCACGCCGACGACGCGTTCGTGCCCGCCTCGACGTTTAAGCTGCTGACCGGGAGTGTGGCGCTCGCGACGCTCGGACCCGCATTTCGCTTTCAGACCCAAGCGCTGCTCGATGCGCCGTCGATGCTGTACGTGCGGGGCGGCGGCGATCCACTCTTGCGCGCCGGCGATCTCGACGGTCTGCCGGCCGCGATCGGCGCAGCGGGCGGCAATGGGCTGTTGACGGTCCGCATCGATGCGACGGCGTTCGAGCGTGCGCCGTATCCGCCGGGCTGGTCGTGGGACGACTTCGTGTACGATTACGCGCCCGTCGTTTCAGCGTTGTCGATCGAGGAGAATGTGGTGCACCTGACCGTAACGCCGGGGGCGCGGGTCGGTGCCCCGGTCCGGATCAGCGGCGCACCGGCGCCGTTCGAGCAGGTCGATGCGCCGAACGGAAGCTGTGCGAACAACGCGCCGGTCGTCGTGCTCGGGCAGGCCACGACGGCGCAGCGCGGTGCTCCCGACGATCTCGACATCGAACGCAGCGGTGGGTGTATCGTGGTCACCGGCTCGCTTGGATTGGGCCGTTCGCCGGAATCGATCGATGCGGCCGTGGCCGATCCCGGCTGGTACGCGAAAGCGATCGTTGCGCATCGGCTAGCCGGTGGCGGCCTCAAAACGGTTCCGCCCGTAGCCACCGCCGCCGGCGAGGCCGTTGACGCAGGGGGTCGCGTCCCGGGCAGCGCGCGCATCGTGTGGGCGCACGACAGCGAACCGCTCACCGATCTGCTGGCCGATACGTGGTGGCCGAGTGACAATTTGGCGGCCGAATTGCTGCTGCGGGCCGTCGGCCGTTATGCCGGCGGCGCGCCGGGCACCACCGCCAATGGCGCCGCGGCCGAGCGCGACTGGCTGAGCCGCATCGGCGTCGACCCGCAAACGGTGACGATCGCCGACGGCAGCGGCCTTTCGAGCTACGACCGCATCACGCCGCGGGCGCTGGTCGCTATTCTGCAAGCCGATTGGAACGGACCGTACCGCGAGCGGATCATCGATGATCTGCCGCTGGCCGGCGTGCGCGGCACGCTCGCCACGAGTTTCGCCGGAACACCCGCGGAGCGGCGGACCTTCGCCAAAACGGGTAGCGTGAATCACACGCGCGGTCTGGCGGGCTACTTGGCGCCGCTGCACCACGGTGCCCTGACCTTTGCTTGGTCGGTCGACGACTGGCAGGGCGCCGATGCCGACCTCGCGGCGCTGCGCGCGCGCGTTCTGTCGCGTTTGATCGGCGATTGACGCGCCGGCGGCGATTCGGCCGCTTCGGGTTCGTCCTCCTTAGCACCGCGGCGGTGAGCGCCTGCGCGCCGCACGCGCCGCCGCCGGTCCGGCAAGCGGCGGCGCCGGCGCCACTCGCGGTGGCCGCCGCGCTGGATCTCGAGCCGTTAAATCTTTCGCCCGACGGCGAGCTGCGGCTGCTCGTGCGACTGCGGTATACCGCTGCCGGCGGAGGTCCGGCGCACGTGCCGCCGGGCGGACATGTCGACGTTTTCGCCGATCGCGGACGCGTGCAATGGCAGCCGCGCGCGCAATACGGTGACCCCGCCGCGATCGTCCGGTTGACCGAGGCCGGACCGTTGGCACTGCGCGTCGATAGCGACTTGCCACACCTGCCGCGCCGGTTGACGGCGACGACCGATACCCGGGCCTGGCGGCTACCGCCGGTAACGGCGCGCGCGCTCGGGCCGCATGCCGTGAGCATCGGCTGGTTCCCGCGCGTGCATGATGGCCGGGTGCGGATCGAGCGCAGCGCTGCCGCGGGTGGCCGCGTGACGGCGGTCGTCATCGCTGCGCCGGCGTCGTCATTTCAGGATACGGGCGTTGCTCCGGGCGCGCACTACACCTACGCCGTGCTGCGACCCGGCGCCGACCGGATCGACGTCGCGGTCGACGTGCCGCCGGAGCTTCCGCAGTCGACCGCGGCCGTGCTGCGCGGCAAAGCGATGTGGCTGGCCTTTGACGACGATGTGACGGCATGGAACGTCGATGCCATGCTCGACCGCGCCGCGAGTGCCGGAGTTCGGGCCGTCCAGCTGCGGCTGGCCTATGGCGAATACGCGCAAATCACGGCGGTGCGTAAAGCCACGATCGATCGCTTCCTCGACGGCGCCGCGGCGCGCGGCATCGCGATTCTGGCCTGGACCGTGCCGCGCGCGGTCAGCTTCGAGGATCTGGCAACCAATGTTGCCACGCTGGTATACCGGACTGCCGCCGGCAACGGCCCGAGCGGTCTGGCCGTCGACCTCGAACGCGGCGCGGATTTCTTGGGCACCGGTCCGGTCGGTCGCGAAGCACTCGCGACGTATTTGCACCGGTTGCGCGAAGCGGTCGGGCCGGGCGTGCTGCTCGTCGCCACGGTCGAAGATCCGTACATCGAGAATCTCGGTCCGGCGGACGTACCGTATGCCGCGATCGCCGCCGACGCCGATGTGCTGCAGCCGATGGTTTATTGGCGGGCACGCCGGTCGGGCGCGTCGACGGCGGGCGTCCGCGCGACGTTGACGGCAGCTTATTCGGCGTTGCGGCAGCTCGCCGGGATGCGCGTTGCGATCGATATCGGCGGCCAGACCGCGAGTCTGGGAAACCGCTTCGGCGCGCCGCCCCCGGCGGAAGTCGCTGCGAGTTTGATGACGGCCCGGCAACTGGGCGCGATCGGCGAAACGTTTTTCGATTGGGACGGCACATCGGCCGAACAGTGGACGGCCATCGGCGCTACCGCCTGGCCGCGCTAAGCCGAGGCCCCCGAGCGGCGCAGCGCGTACCTGATGGGCGGCACGTCAGCGACGTGGTATCGTCCGAGCGGCGCCGCGTGCGCACGAGGTTGAATGTGGCGCAGAAAACAGCTCTAATCACCGGGATCACGGGGCAAGACGGTTCGTACTTAGCGGAACTGTTGCTCGACGAAGGCTATCGCGTCGTCGGGATGACGCGTCGAACCTCGACCGACGTGCACGAGCGCATCCGGCACATTGCCGACCGCATTGAATTTTACTCCGGCGACCTGCTCGATCAAAGTTCGATAACGGCGATCGTCGCCGAAGTCCGGCCGCACGAAATTTATAATCTGGCCGCGCAGTCATTCGTTCCGGCGTCGTTTACCCAGCCGGTACTTACCGGCGAATTTACGGCGCTGGGGGTAACGCGCGTGCTCGAAGCGATTCGCGCGGTCGATCCGAAGATTCGTTTCTATCAAGCATCGAGCTCTGAGATGTTCGGTAAAGTCCAGACGGTTCCGCAAAATGAGACAACGCCGTATTATCCGCGTTCGCCGTACGGCGTGGCGAAGCTGTACGGCCATTGGATCACGGTAAATTACCGCGAGTCGTACGACCTGTTTGCCGTCAGCGGTATCTTGTTCAACCACGAATCGCCGCGGCGGGGCAAAGAGTTCGTCACGCGCAAAATTAGCGACGGCGTTGCGCGAATTAAACTCGGTATGGCGAACGAGTTGCGGTTGGGCAACCTCGATGCGCAACGTGATTGGGGTTTTGCCGGCGATTACGTTCGCGCGATGTGGCTGATGCTGCAGCACGATCGACCCGACGACTTCGTGATCTCGACCGGGCGCACGCATCACGTGCGCGATTTCGTGCGGCTGGCCTTCGCGTCGGTCGGCTTGGATTACGAAGCGCATGTGGTGGTCGATCCGCGTTTCTACCGGCCGGCCGAGGTCGATCTGCTCATCGGCGATCCGGGGCATGCGAAACGCACGCTGGGCTGGACGCCGGCGGTGTCGTTCGAAGAACTCGTCGAACAGATGGTCGAAGCGGATCTTAGCTCGCTTGCGACCGCTCGTTGCGCATTAAGCTCAGGTGTGGCGGGCGCCGAATCGGCGCCGTCTGATGCGGGTTCTCGTAACGGGCGCGAACGGCTTTGTCGGCCGATATTTGTGCGCTGCTCTCGCGTCGCGCGGTCACACGGTGATCGCGGCGGGGCGTGCCGACCGCGGCGAGGACGTGTTGCCGCTCGATCTGCAAGATGCGCTCAACGTGCGCGGTATCGTCGACCTGGCGCGCGCCGACGCTGTGGCGCATTTGGCCGCGCAAGCGTTCGTGCCGGCGTCGCTGGCCGATCCGTGGTACACGCATGACGTCAATGCCGGCGGAACCCTGCGTATACTTGAAGCGCTGCGCGCGGTGCGCGACGCCGGTGGTCCGAGCGCGCGAATCCTCATCGCCGGCAGCGCCGAGGTCTACGGCGCGCATCCGCCGGCTGACTATCCGTTAGCGGAAACCGCGGCATTGCATCCGGCCAACCCGTACGCGGCAAGTAAGGTCGCCGCGGAGGCGTATGCCGTGGCCGCGGCCGCGTCGTATCGGCTCGACGTCGTCGTGACGCGTGCGTTCAACCATATCGGACCGGGTCAGGATGCGCGGTTCGCCGTTGCATCCTTCGCCCATCAATTGGCCCGCATCGCTGCCGGCGGCAACCCGCTGCTGCTGGTCGGCAACCTCGACGCCGAACGCGATTTTCTCGACGTGCGCGACGTCGTCAACGCCTACGTTGCGTTGCTCGAGGGCGCGGGAGAAGCCGGTCAGATTTTTAATATCGCGAGCGGTCGCGCCGTTGCGATGAAAGAGATTCTGCGTCAGCTCGTCACGATCGCGCGCGTCGGCGTCGAGATTCGCGACGATCCGACGCGGTTGCGGCCCTCGGATATGCCGCGCGTCCTGGGCGATGCGGCGAAGCTGCGCGCCGCAACGGGCTGGACGCCCGTCATCTCACTGCCCACATCGCTGCGCGACGTGTATACCGATGCGCGCGCAAGAGTTGATTAAAGGCACCTTCGTACTTGCGCCATGCCGCAGTGGCGGCCCGAGAGTTGCCGAAGCCCAGTGCGCTCGGTTATGGCCACTCGGGTAGCTCCATCTCGGCGAAAATCGCGTGTAGGGGAAGCGTTAAAGTCGGGATGCTTACCGGCGAATACGATTCAACCGACGCCGCGACGCGCTCATAACCTCCGGCGCTATCGTAGAATTCGACGGTGCGCGTGTCCGGGCCGGCGATGATTTCGAGCGTCACGCCCCGCGCCGGGTAGACACGCCGCTTCTCAGCAACGTCTTTGCCGCGATCGTCCGGGGAGAGTATCTCGACGACGATCTCGGGCGCAACGGGCGGCACTTCGCGCTCTTTGAGCGACAGCGGCCGCAGTCGTTCGTACGATAGGAACGCCACGTCGGGCACGAGCGGGTGCCGATCTTCGCCCGGCGGTGATGCGCGAAAGCGCCACTCCGTACCGACTTGGCCGCGGTTACCGCTTTTAGCCCAGGCCGGCCGATCGCCGATTAATTCCGTTTCCGGCGTGGTTTGCGCAAGGGCGACCTCGTTAACCATTCGCATTGGCTGACCCTCACTTCAAACTTCGGACCTGTGCTCGTACCGTGAAGGAGGCTTCTCGTTGCAAGCATTGTTTTCCAAAGCGACATTTTGACGACGGCTTGACCTTCGTGCCGCTGTGCGGCGTGGGGCGTACGGGTGAATGCGACAGCGAGACCGGCCGGCTTGGGGCGCCGGCCCGCGCGCGAACCGATCGCGGCGTCGCGGCCGGCTCAAGTATCCGGAGCAGCGGTGAACGACAGCTCAGACGCCGAGACCGCGCCGGACGGGTCGCCCGCTCTGCGCAAGCGAACTCCGCGGTTTGATGAACCGGAAGTCAGCGTGGTTTAACGCATTCGTGTTTGGGCGCCGCGGAACGCTTCTCGCAATCCCCGCCGTCGGGCTCGCCTTCGCGGGGAAACCGAGCGCGTTTTCGATTGCCCTGGGCCTGCCGCTGGCGTTCACGGGTGAAGCGGTGCGCGCTTGGGCGGTCGGTTATTCCGGCGCGACCACTCGCTCCAACGCCGTTGAAGCGCCGGCTTTAGTCACCGCCGGACCGTACGCGTACGTGCGCAATCCGCTCTACCTCGGCAATTTTGTAACCGCCACCGGCTTTGCTATCGCCTTCACGGGCGCCAATACGCCGGCTGTCCGGGCGCTGCTGGTGACCGGCTCGCTGGCCGCAATGCTTGGCGTGTACGCGGTGATCGTTCCGCACGAGGAAGCGTATTTGCAGTCGACGTTCGGCACCGCTTTCGAGGAGTATCGCAGCCGGGTGCCGCGCGTTTTTCCGGCGCTTGAACCCGCCGCCGAACAATTCGGGTCGTACGATCCGTCCGTCATCGGCCGCGCCGAATCGCGGACGTTCATTACTTTGGGTGCAATGCTCGTCGCACTCGCACTCAAGGCGCTGCAAGCGTAGGTCCCCTTGTCCCAGGACGCCGCCGGCCACGATCACGGCCACAACCATGACGATGACCATCATCATGACAATGGTGCAACCGGTCACGATCATCGTTCGGCCGGCCCCGAAAAGCTCAAGCTTGCGTTGATCGGCACGGCGCTCGTCGCCGCGCTCGAAATCATCGGCGGGTTTCGGTCCGGCTCGCTCGCGTTGCTTTCCGATGCCGCCCACGTGTCGATGGACGTGGTCGCGCTGGCGATCGCTTTTGGTGCCAGCCTGCAGGCGACGCGGCCGGCAAACCTGCGACAAACCTTCGGCTTCGCGCGGCTCGAAATCTTGGCGGCGCTGGGCAACGGCGGCTTACTCTTCGGCGTCACCATCGCAATCGTGATCGAAGCAATTCGCCGGTTCGCCGCGCCGGTCGAACCGCAAGGTCAGATCATGCTGATCGTCGCGGCGATTGGGCTGGTCGTGAATCTTGCGATCGGCTTCATGCTCGTGCGCGGCGCCCACGGCAACCTCAACGTGCGCGCCGCCGTGCTGCATGTGGCAGGCGACGCGCTGGGCGCGATCGCCGTCATCTTCGGCGGCGCACTCATTCTTGGAACGCACGCAGCGTGGATCGACCCGGCGCTGTCGCTGCTGGTCTCGGCAATCATCGTTTTCGGCGTGATCGGGATTATGCGTCAAGCCGGCCATGTGTTGCTGGAGAGCGCGCCCGACCATGCCAAAATACCAAACGTGCGCGAGCGAATTCGCTCGTTCGATGGCGTGGTTGACGTTCACGACCTGCACGTCTGGACCATTGGTTCGGGATCGCATGCGCTCGCTGCGCACGTCGTGTTACACGATCGGCGAATTAGTGAAGCAACCGCCGTCTTGCAACATATCGACCGGGCCATGCGGGCTGAATTCGACATCTCGCATGTTACCGTGCAATTTGAATGCGAAACGTGCGATCCGACCGACAACATCGTGTGTACCCAGGTCGTCGCGCGCTGACGCTCGAGTTGCGGGAGCGGGCCCGCGACAATCGAATTAGCGAGCGTACTATGAACTCTCACACCGTTGTCCTTTCCGTCGCACGCACGCCGTTCGGCCGGCTGGGCGGAGCGCTCGCGCCGCTCGGCGCGACGACGTTGGGTGGGGAAGCGTTGCGCCATGCTGTTGCGCGCGCGGGAGTCGATCCGGCCGACGTCGAGCACGTCATCATGGGACTCGTCGTTCAAGCCGGCGTCGGTCAAGCGCCGGCGCGGCAAGCGGCATTCAAGGCGGGGCTGGCCAAGACCACGACGGCCGATACGCTCAACAAAGTCTGTGCCTCAGGCATGCTGGCCGTTGCCTATGCGACAAAGTCGATTAATGCGGGTGACGCCCGGGTGATCGCCGCGGGCGGCATGGAGTCGATGTCCAACGCACCGTATCTGCTGCCCGGCGCGCGCACCGGATATCGCTTCGGCGACGCGACCGTGCTCGACGCGATGATTCGCGACGGGTTGTGGGATTATTACTTCAACGAAGCGATGTCGACGTCGAGCGCCAAAGTCGCCGCCGAACTCGGCATCACGCGCGAAGTGCAAGACGAGTTCGCGTACAATAGTCACGTTCGCGCGCGCGACGCACATGATGCCGGCCATTTCGATCGCGAGATCGCGCCGATTAATGTGGCGACGAAAGCGAAGGGTAAAATCGTCGTCGACGCCTTGCCGGTCGTCGCGCGTGACCGCGTTCCGGCCGGCGTGGGCGGCGGCGCCGCGGGCGGCAGCGTTTGGGACCATATCGCGCCCAAGAACATGATTGCCGACCCGCAGCAATATTCGCCCTACATCACCGGCGACGTTGCCTTCACGCGCGTGGAACGCGACGAGCCGGTGCGCGCTGATGCCTCGCTCGCTGCGATGACGAAGCTCAAGCCGATTGATGCCGGCGGAACGATTACGGCCGGGAACGCGCCGGGCGTGAACGACGGCGCGGCGGCACTGGTGCTCGCGCACGAAGATTACGCGCGCGCGAATGGACTCGAAGCGCTCGCCACGATCGTCGATCACGTCAGCGTCGGCTGGGATCCGCCGTATCTGGCGCTCGTGCCGGCGATGGCGGCGCAGAAATTACTCGATAAGCACCATCTCGCGACGGGCGACATTGCGGTTTGGGAATTTAACGAAGCGTTTTCCGCCGTTGCGTTGACGTCGGCCGGCCGGCTCGGCTTGGACATGAGCGTCGTCAACACGCAAGGCGGGGCGGTCGCGATGGGCCATCCGATCGGCGCGTCGGGTGCGCGGATCGTCGGGACGGTGGTGCATCAATTGCTGCGCCGCGGCGGTGGCTACGGCATCGCGGCAATTTGTAGCGGCGGCGGCCAAGGCGACGCGGTGCTCGTTCGCGTCGGTTAAAGACGGTGCCCGATCAGTGCACTCCCGTTCATCTCGCCCACATTTCGTCGAATCGACCCCAGCGGATGTTGACGAACGGCTTGGCGCAGACCGAACGCCGATTTGTCGAGCGCAGCCGAGTCAAGTTTGCGAGTGCAACGAAGTGCGTTCCCAAGCTACGGGTGATTCGGAATGAGCCTGAGCTCGTCCGTGCGTTAACGGCATTGCAATGAAGAAAGGGTCGTTTTGAAGATCTTGGTTGTCGGAGCCGGACAGATGGGAGCCGGGATCGCGCAGGTCTGCGCGACGTTCGGCCATGCCGTTGTTCTGCACGATGTCGACGCCGTCCGGATCGAGCATGGTATCGCCGGAATCGCCAACGTGCTGGAGCGCGACATCGTCAAGGGCCGCCGGAGCAGCGACGAAAAGGCCGCGATCTTGGCGCGTATCGAAGCGCAGCCGCACCTGCACGGCGATCTCCGGAACGTCGAGCTGGCGATCGAGGCGGCGACTGAAAATCTGGACATCAAGCTCGATCTGTTCCGGACGCTCGACCGGCGTCTGCCGGCGGAGGCGATTCTCGCCAGCAACACGTCGTCAATTTCAATTACGACGATCGGCGCGGTAACGCAACGCCCGCAGCGCGTGGTCGGAATGCATTTCATGAATCCGGTGCCCGTCATGAAACTCGTCGAAGTGATTCGCGGACTGGCGACATCGGAACAAACCTTTGCCTTCGTGCGCGATCTGGCGCTGCAGCTCGACAAGGTACCGGCCGAAGCGCGCGACTTTCCGGGCTTCGTGGCGAACCGCATCTTGATGCCGATGATCAACGAAGCGATCTTCGCCGTGTACGAAGGCGTTGCGTCCGTCGAGGCGATCGATACGGTGATGAAACTCGGCATGAATCACCCGATGGGGCCGCTCACGCTGGCCGACTTCATCGGACTCGACACCTGTCTTGCAATTTTGGACGTCTTGCATGAGGGGTTCGGCGATCCCAAATATCGCGCGTGCCCGTTGTTGCGGCAATATGTCGCGGCCGGCTGGCTGGGCAAGAAAACGCGCCGCGGTTTCTACGCGTATGGCGTCACCGAAGGCAACGGTCGGGCGACAGCAACGGCCGGTAGCACGTCGTGATCGCGGCGGATCGCGTCAATCTGTTCGAGGTAACCGCCGATCAGCGCGCCATCGGCGCGCTGGCGCGTGAGTTCGCGCAAGGAAAAATCGCGCCGTTCATCGAGCGCTGGGATCGCGAACACACCTTTCCGCGCGAGCTGTATACCGAACTCAACGCCGTCGGTTTGATGGGGATGCTCGTCCCCGAAGAATTCGGCGGCGTCGCGACCGACTATGTCAGTTACGCGCTCGCCATCGAAGAATTAGCGAAGGTCGATGCCGGAACCGCGGTCACCGTGTCGGTGCACTCGATGATTTGTGCCGCGATCGCGCACGCCGGGTCGGCGGTGCAAAAAGAAACGTGGCTGGCGAAAATCGGGACGGAAGATTGCATCGCGGGTTTTGCGCTGACCGAGCCGGATGCCGGCTCTGACGCCGCGGCAATCCGCGGTAGCGCCCGGCGCGAGGGCGAGAGCTACGTGCTCGACGGCCGCAAGCAATGGTGCACGAACGGCAGTTACGCCGGCGTTGTCATGGCGATGTTCCGGACCGGAGAAGCTGGTTCCAAAGGCATTTCCGCCTTTCTCATCGACCCCGCGACCGCCGGCGTGACGATCGAGAAAGTCACCCAGAAACTTGGCATTCATACGAGCAACACCGTCGATCTGGCCTTCAGCGACGCGCGCGTGCCGGCCGACATGCGGTTGGGCCGCGAAGGCGATGGGCTTTCGTCGGCACTTGAAACGCTGACCGCCGGCCGGATTGGAATCGCCGCGCAGGCGGTCGGCATTCTGGCGGCGTGCCTGGAAGCGTCGGTAAAGTTCGCTAAGGAACGCACCGCCTTCGGCCGGCCCATTGGGGCCTTCGAGGGCATCTCATTCAAAATCGCGCGCATGGCAACGGATCTCGATGCCGCGCGGCTGCTGGTGTATCGCGCGGCGGCCCTGGCCGATGCCGGCCGGCCTTTCGCGGTCGAAGCAAGTAAAGCCAAATTGTTTGCTTCCACGGCTGCGCGAACGCATGCATCCGAAGCCGTGCAGATTCACGGCGGTTACGGCTACACAACGGAGTTTCCAGTCGAGCGGTATTATCGCGATGCCAAGATTACGGAAATTTACGAAGGCACATCGGAAATTCAACAGATCATCATAGCCCGCAGCATGCTCGGACGTTTGAACGCAACCTGATCGCAACGCGACAATCGTGTGTGGCTCGCCGGTTGAACTGCACGCGGTTTGACAGCGTAGTGCTCGCACGCAGGCATCGCCGAACCGTAGGCGGACGCGCGAAGCGCGACGCGCGGCGGCCGCTCGAGTAACATATTGGGCCAAGCTTCGAGGGCGGTGACTGTGTGAGGCGAACTCGCGAGCTGAAGATGTAACGTTTTCCAGATCCGTCCCGGGCTATCCGGGACGGCATATTCGTGAGAGGACCTTTGTACGGCATGAAGCTGATGGAGTATCAGGGGAAAGATTTATTCCGCCGCGTCGGCATTCCGACGCCGCGCGGAACGTTCGCGACAACGGCCGGTGATGTCGCGGCATTTATCGGGGCCAATCCGGGCTCGTGGGTCCTCAAGAGTCAAGTGATGATGGGCGGCCGGGGCAAAGCCGGCGGAATCAAATTTGCCGACGATGCGACGCAAGGCGACGAACTTGCCAAGGAACTCATCGGCAAAGTGCTGCGCAATGTCCAAAACCCCGACGGCGAGGAAGTCAAGTCGTTGCTCGTCGAGGAGAAAGTCGCGATCGCCAGCGAGGCGTACGTTTCGATCACGATCGACCGGGCCAAGAAGCAACCCGTCATCATGGTCACCGCGCAAGGCGGGATGGACGTTGAAGAAGTCGCCGCCGAACAGCCCGATGCGATCGCGTATTACTGGATCGATCCGGCCGCGGGCTATTCGCCCTACATGGCGCGCGAGCTGGCGTTCGCGGCAAAATTACCGGCCGGTTATCATAAAGCATTTCCCAAAATCGTCGGCGCCCTTTACGCTTGTTTCATGACCTACGGCGCACTGCTCGTCGAGATCAATCCGCTGGTGTTGACGATAGACGGCAATGTAATCGCATCCGACGCGAAGGTCGATCTCGACGACAACGGCTTGTATAAACATCCCGATATCGCCGGTTGGAATAAGCAGACTCCCGCCGACGAGGACCAGGCGGCGGCGGTCGCGATCGGACTCGGTATGTCCAACTACGCCAAGCTCGACGGGTCAATCGGCGTCATCGCCAACGGCGCGGGTCTGGGCATGGGCACGATGGACGCCATTCGCAGCGCCGGCGGCGCGGCGGCGAACTTTCTCGATATCGGCGGCGGCGCGCAAGCCAAACTCGTCAAAGACAGCTACTCGCTCGTCGTGAGCGATCCCAAAGTCAAGGCGTTGTTCATCAATATTTTCGGCGGGATAACGCGCGGCGACCAAGTCGCGCGCGGGATCGTCGAGGCGTTGAGCGGCGACGATCTGCGCAAAGTTCCACTGGTCGTGCGGCTGACGGGGACGAACGCTAAAGAGGGTCTTGAAATACTTGCCGCGGCGGGTTACGTGCCGGTCGAGACGATGGACGAAGGCGCGGCCCGAGCCGTCGCTCTCGCGCAAGGAGCCAATTAACAATGTCGATTTTGCTCGATAAAAATTCAAAAGTAATCGTGCAGGGTATCACGGGGCGCGAGGGCGCGTTTCATACGAGCCGCATGCTGGCCTACGGCACAAACATTGTCGGCGGCGTGACGCCTGGTAAGGGCGGAACCACGATCGAGTCCGGCCAGCCCGTGTTCAATACGGTGCACGAGGCGGTGAACTCCACGGGGGCCACGCATTCGATCGTTTTCGTGCCTCCGTTCGCCGGAGCCGACGCCCTGTGGGAAGCGCACGCGGCGGGGATCAAACTCGCGGTCTGTATCACCGAGGGCATCCCGGCACACGATATGCTGCGCGTCGTTGCGACGACTCCCGGCATGCGGATCATCGGCGGTAATTGTCCGGGCCTCATTTCGCCCGGCAAATCGCTCGTCGGGATCATGCCGGGCCACATTTTCAGCGCCGGAAACGTCGGCATGATTTCGCGCTCGGGCACGCTGACGTATGAGATTGTTGATGGTCTCACGCGCGCCGGCTTAGGTCAATCGACCTGTGTCGGTATCGGCGGCGATCCGATCATCGGTACGACGTTCGTTGACTGTCTGCGCGAGTTCGCGCGCGATCCGCAAACGTACGCGCTGGTCGTGGCCGGCGAAATCGGCGGTTCCGATGAAGAAGACGCCGCGCTGTTCATTCGCGAGTTTATTGCCGACAAGCCGGTCGTCGCGTTCATCGGCGGCCGTTCGGCGCCCAAAGGGAAGCGGCTCGGCCATGCCGGCGCGATTATCTCAGGCAACACCGGGACGCCGGAAAGTAAGGTCGCGGCGTTCGCTGCAGCGGGTGTGCCGGTCGCCGATCGGCCGTCGGAGATACCGCGGATGCTGGCCGAATTAATGAAGAGCGTGCCGGTGTAGCGAGGCCGCGCGCGGGCTGCTCGCAGGTTAGCGTGTGCGTGGTCCGCGCCGGTTTTTTCAAGCGTGCGCCCGCGTCAGGCGTTTACTTTGACGGGCGGTTCTCAGCTTGGCCAAAGGAATGCGGACTTCTTGTCCATATACGGTCTTCCAGAACAACTCTCGCGGACGGACGGCGTCTCGGACTACCCCAGATAGTACTTTCCGGGCTCTTCTTTAAGAGGGCCGAATTGGCAGTTCCGTCGAGGTTGAATCCCTTCGTCGTGTCAGGATAAGGACAACTCTATGGCTTATTGGCTTCGGCCATTTCGGGTATTCGCCGCGGTGGCGCTCGTGCTCTCGCTCCTCTGTCAGGGAACATTCGTTCTGGCAGGTACGACCGGAAGTTTGAGCGGTGTTCTCACCGACGCGGCCACCCATCGACCGCTAGCGGGCGCGAAGATTACGGTAGCAAGCCCGTCTCAGAGCGCCTCCGTTACGTCGGATGGCAGCGGTCATTTTGCGTTTCTGGCGCTGTCGCCCGATACGTATGCACTCAGCGTGACCCTGCCGGGCTACGACAATTCGTCGGTCACCGGCGTCACCGTCATCGCGGACTCGGACCGGACGGTCAATGTCACTTCCAGCAAAACGTTGCAGACGATCGGTAAGGTCACCTCGCGTGCCTCAACCGATCTAGTCAAGCCGGGCACGACGGCGGACGTGTATTCCGTCGATCCCGTCGTGCAAGACAAAGCGTCGGCGCTCGGCGGTGGTAGCGGCTTGAACACTGCGTTCTCGGCACTTGCAACAGTTCCGGGTGTATTTGTTTCGGCGGGTGCCGCTGGTTATAATAATTTCGCCGGCTTAAGCATCCGCGGCGGCGACTACGATCAGGTCGGCTATGAAATTGATGGTGTACCCGTCAACCGTGCGTTCGACCAATATCCGTCGGGAACGGAGTCGTCTCTTGGTCAACAGGAGCTGCAAGTGTATACCGGAGCCGCTCCTGCGAACGCCGAGGGTCAGGGATTGTCCGGTTTCGTCAACCAAGTCATTCGGACCGGAACGTATCCTGCGTCATCCACGCTCACCGGCGATCTTGGTGGACCGGCGTATTATCACAAATTCTCAGCTGAAACCGGCGGTGCAACGCAAAGCCGGAACTTTTCGTATTACATCGGCTTGGGCGGATACAATCAAGATTTCCGCTACGGCGACCAATTCAACGGTGGCGGCATAAGTCAATTGTATGGTACGCCGATCGCACCGTGTTCCGGAGTAGCGAACCCAACGCCGGCCCTCGTACCGTCCTGCTTCACCAATGGCCAACCGAATTATAATAATGGTCCGGGCGGCTTTGTGC
The DNA here is from genome assembly GCA_965214335.1 of Candidatus Velthaea sp. Lineage (GTDB taxonomy): Bacteria > Vulcanimicrobiota > Vulcanimicrobiia > Vulcanimicrobiales > Vulcanimicrobiaceae > Velthaea. The sequence goes on from CBDCBO010000005.1 coordinate 195,133, forward strand.
TGGGCGGCTACAACCTTTTCGGTCAGTCAAGCATTGCGGATCGCGATAGCGTCTTCAACCTCCACTTTGGTTTGCCGCACAAGAACGGTACCAAGGACGACATTCAACTGCTGGCGGTGATCAATCACCTCGCAACCTCATACTACGATTCGACCAACGACCAAGGCGGAGCGGCGTACGTGAACGCGATTGGCCTTGGTCAACCGACGTTCTTTGGTGGCTACCAATATAACGGTCCGACCGGCGTGACATTGCCGGCAAATTACCAAGCGCTGACGTCGCAATATCTATTTCCTAAACAAGGTTCGAACATCGGGTATGGTGGCGTCATTCCGGCTGATCAGCGCGACGGAATCAGCAATGACCAAAACATCTTCAAGGCGCAGTACACGCATGCAATCGGAACAAACGCGATCCTGAAGCTGTACGGCTATACCTACTATTCGGACTGGCTTCAGAATGGTCCGCAGTCGTTGTATGCGGACTATTTTGGCCCGTCATCCGCCGATTACGAACTCTCCTCACATACCCGCGGCGTGAGTGGAACGTTCACCGACCAAATCGGTTCGAACAATCTCCTCAACCTGCAAAGCTCATATACGACCGCATCGACATTGCGTGATAACAACACGCAAATGTTGAACTCGAGCGGAGCGCGATCGATTATTGGTGTTCTCGTCGACCCGTCGAACGGCGCCGACGGACTTTGTTATACCGCTGCCGGCGTCGCGACGACTTGCACGCGTAGTTCTGGTGCACCGAATCAACCGCTCTTCGCGACGACGTCGGAAGCATTCGGCGGCACGATTGCGCCGGCACCCGCTGGTCTCCAGTACCTTGTGACAGGTAACGGACAATACGCGACATACAATACGGTGAGCCCGAAGTTTACGTCGGTTTCGCTTACGGATACGTATAAGCCAACGTCCAAGCTTTCAATTGATGCCGGCATTCGATACGATCGGTTTGCCTTTCAAGGTTCGGATACCAGCGGAACGGCCGCTCGGGCGTTTTGGTACAACTCGTTCAATCTCGATACGTGTCTGAATTCGGATCACAAGCTCTTTGATAAGGTGATTGACCTCCACTTAGCAACGCCGAAAGCAGCTTGTCCGGTGGGCTACACCGCGGCGAACTTCATCAACCCGAGCGGCATCGTAACCGAAGGGTATAATGAATATCAGCCGCGCATCGGCGCGACGTACTCCCTCGATCCCAGAACCGTTCTGCGAGCAAGTTACGGTCGCTTCGCGCAAGCGCCGAGCAGCGCGTATCAGCAGTACAATGCCTTGCAGCAGAATGCTCCGGCCCTGCTCTACGGTACGTACGGCTTCCAAACGTTCGGTTTTAGTTCACCGGATCACACGGTCGTGCCGCCGACCTCGGATAATCTCGACCTTTCGCTCGAGCGCCAATTTGGGTCCGATACCTCGGTCAAGCTCTCGCCCTTCTATCGCACGACTCAAAATCAAATCCAGTCGTTTTACCTCAATCAACAGACGGGCTTCGTTTCGGGCCTCAACGTCGGCAATCAGACTTCCAAAGGCTTCGAGGTCGAACTCGACAAGGGCAATTTTGCCCGCAACGGTATCGCCGCGAAGCTCTCGCTTGCGTACACATATAGCCGGATCAAATATGGCCCCCTCTCAAACGGCTCATCGATCATAGCGCCGCTTAACAATCAGATCAAGCAGTACAACGCGTACACGTCGTTCTGCGCAACGAATCCGACTGCGGCACAATGCACCGGAGCGACAACCTCGTCGGGCAACATGGCAGCACCCTGCTATACGGTCGCTGGTTTGGCTGTGGCAGCGGGAGCTTGTACCAAGAATGACGTTTCCAATCCATATTGGAACGCGCCGGCTCAACCACTGCTCGATCAGAGCGGCTTATACCCGACCTTCGACGTCTTTCCAGCGGGAATCGGTAGTTCCGTGGCCGCATACGGTGCGCCGTACACGGCGACCCTCTTGCTCCAATATAAGCATGATCGGCTTTCGATTACGCCGGCCGTGCAGTTTTATGGAGGCCAACGGTATGGTGCTCCCGCATCGACTCTCGGCATCGCGCCGGATACATGCACCGGACTTTACGGGCCAACCGCGGGCGACCCGCGGTACAACTTCGGTGGAGCCGGCGGCGCGTCGTATAACTACGCAAGCTGTGGAACCCTTGCCGGCGGCATCCCCGATAATTTCACCGGTAAGTTCGATACGTTGGGCGCATTCGTCGATCCGTCCATCCTGCAACTCCATTTGCAAATTGCGTATGACGTAACGAAGCGCGTGTCGCTCGTCGTCAATCTCGCGAATGTGGTCAACGAGTGCTTCGGCGGCACCAAGACCGGCTTTACGGTTCATGGCGCGTGTTCGTATGGGGTTGTCGCAAACGGCGCGACCGGCGGCGTCGGCAACACCTATAATCCCGGCGCTCCAATTCAGCCGTACGTTTCGGCACCATATGTCCCCAGCTTCGCAACAAACCCATTCGGTGTGTTTGTGAGTGCTCGCGTAAAACTGTAATCGCTTAACGGTTCCTGCGCTTACGCGGACGCAAGAAAAGGACGGCCTCGACTTCGGCGAGGGTCGTCCTTTTCTTTGGAAGTACTGGATGACGCAGCGGTGGCCCCGAAGGCCTTTCGCAGTGAACCTTGTATCGAGCCACGGTGCAAACCGGTTACCACTGCGAAGAATGCGAAGAAGCTGTCTTTCCCGTAACGTCGCGGCCAGAATTGGTGTGGCTGCGCAACCGCCGCCACGTGGTGCAAGAGGTTGCCAGACACGTGAGCGCCGGCCTCGATTCCTGGATCGTCGAGGGCCTCGACTTCCTCGATAAGCACGAAGGCCATAGCGTCGTTATCACTCAACGTCGCTGACCAAAGAAGATATCCCCCGACTGTAGCCGTCGAATAAACGTTTGGACGCGTTTAGTGGCCGTCAGGAAAGGCGCGGTTACTCCGGAATGCGCAGCCGCTGACCGGGTGTAACACCCGAGGCGCCGATGTTGTTCACCGCAATGATATCGTCGACGACGGACTGCATATCTGCGTCCTTGCCCGCCCGCCGTTGAGCGATCGACCATATGTTATCGCCGGGCTGCACGGTGACCATCGTATAGCGCACGGGAGCGGCGGCGTGGAGCGTCGCAGCCGACAGCATCGGCAGGGTGAAGGCCAGGCTCAAGGTGCCCAGCGCGATCAACGGCATAAGCGTGAATTTTCGACGACGACCGTACATTAGCGCTCCTCGAACCCCAGATATGGTGGCGAACGGCTGTTCGTCCCCAAGATAATATCGTTCCGGACGGCAAGCGTCAATATGGCACGAACATATGTTTGCCTTTTGGCCGCTGGTCTGTTACGATTTCCTTAATAGGGCTAGCCTAAATGCCGGCTGTGCCCACTGGGTGGCATTGTTCGCGAGAATGTCACCATATTAGGAGGTTCTCTATGTCCGACCGGGCGGTGACGGAGAAGCAATTGCGCATTCTCGATGTCATTCGTGAATTTACAGCGGACCGTGGCTATCCGCCATCGGTGCGCGAGATCGGCGAGCACGTCGGTTTGTCGTCGTCGTCGACGGTACAGTCGCACCTGAAAACGCTGGAGCGCCGCGGATTGCTCCACCGCGATCCGACCAAGCCGCGCGCGCTCGTCACGCACGACTACGTGCGGCCCGGCACCCCCAAGCCGGCGCCGCCTCCCGGCGATCGGCCCGAAGTGGCGCTGATTCCGATCGTTGGCCGCGTAGCGGCCGGCGTGCCGATAACCGCAGCCGAAAATCATGAAGAAACGTTCGCCTTGCCGGCTGATTTCGTCCGTCAGTCCGGGACGTTCATGCTGCGTGTCAAGGGCGACTCGATGATCGATGCGGCGATCCTCGACGGCGATCTCATCGTGGTGGCTCCCAAGCCCGATGCCGCTAACGGTGAAATCGTGGTGGCGCTCATCGACGGCGAAGCGACGGTGAAGCGCTTCTATCGCGAACCGGGGCGCGTGCGGTTGCAACCGGAGAATTCAACCATGGCGCCAATCTACGCGGACGATGTCACCATCGTCGGACGAGTCGAGGCTGTCGTCCGCAGACTCTAGCCTCAACCCGTTCTTTCGTTGGCTGGAGCGCCGGCTCGAACCGTTTGCCCAACGATTCGGCGATGTGCCGGCGATCCTCGCGCTGCGCGATGCGCTGCCGTTCAGTTTCGTCGGCCTCATCGCCGGACTTGCGGCGTTCTTATTTTGGGCCGAACACGGCGGTATCGTCACCCGCTTTCGCGATGCGTTTTCGTCGAAGCGGCTGGTACTGACGCTCGACGTCGGTTTTACAACGATGTCGGTCGTCTTGCTCTTTTCGTTAGCCGTGGTGCTGACGCGCCGCTTACGCTACCCCGGCTGGCTGATGGTGCCGGCCACGTTGGCCGTCTTTCTGCTCTCCATGCCGCATCCACGCGGCGCGACGATCGAAGATTATGCGCTGGCGCTGGGCGCTAGCGGCTTATTTCTCGCGATCGTCGTGTCGCTGTTGACAGCCGGGGCATTGTCGCTCGCGCGGCGACGGCTCGGCGCTTCACGCATGTGGGCCGGCGCGCTGGCGATCATCGGCGTCGCGTTTGCGGCGTTCGAGTTGCACTTGTCGCTGGCGCGGACGCTTGGCGCGGCGATCGAACCGTTGGGTAATTTGGGCGATACGTACTTCGCGTTGCTCATCATCACGTTGTTGCAAGCGGCGCTTTGGCTCGTCGGCATTCACGGCCCGGCTCTGCTGGCAGCGGTCGTCACGCCGATCTACCTCAAGCTGCAGTTCGCCAATACGGCGGCCTATTCACACGGAACGCCGTTACCGCACATCGTTGTCGTATCAACGTTTTTGTTCGTTTTTCCGGGCGGCGCCGGTGCGACCTTGGCGCTGGCGTTATTATTGCTGCGCTCCAAAAGCCCGCGGCTGAAAAAGATTGCGTACGCATCGATCGGACCGTCGATCATCAACACCAACGAGCCTCTGATTTTGGGTGTGCCGCTGGTGTTCAATCCGTATCTCGCGATACCGTTTCTGCTGGCGCCGGGCGTGCTGGCGACAACGACCTACTTTGCGATGAAAGTCGGTTTCGTCCATGCGCCGGCGTTCTACGTGCCGTCGTCGATTCCGACCCTCATCAGTGTGGTGCTTGCGACATTCGATTGGCGCGCGCTGGTGCTCGCGGCGGTAAACATCGGACTTGCCATCGTAATCTACGCTCCCTTCGTGCGCATCTTCGAGCGAGCCGAACTTGCCAAAGAACATGTGCCGGCGGCGACGGGCGAGGCGGAACGCCGCCCGCGATGATCGCGGAAATCATCGCGGGGCACGACGTCGATCCGCTCGTTCGGAGCGCTGCGGAGCGAGCCGCGCCGCATCTGCTGCGCTACGATCCGGCTCGCGTGCAAATCAAGCTGCGCGTTATCGCGGCGTTCCTAGCCGAAGGCATCAGCGAAAGCGATTTCGCCGGTAGCACCGGTTACGGTTACGATGATCCGGCTCGCGACCGTTTCGAGTCGCTCTTGGCGCGTTATTTTCGAGCCGAACGAGTTTTGGCACGGCTGTCGATCGTGAGCGGTACCCACGCGATCGTTGCAGCGCTCGATGCACTGACCCGGCCGGGTGAAACACTCTTGTGCGCCAATGGCGCGCCGTATGATACGCTGGCTTTTGCGCTCGCCCAGGCACCGTATTCGTTGGTTTCGCGCGGTGTTCTGTATCGCGAAGTACCGCGCACCGCCGGCGGTACGACCGATTTAGCGTTGCTCGCCGACGCCGTGCGTGCGCACCGGCCGGCAGTTATTTTCGTGCAACGCTCGCGCGGTTATGCCGCGCGGCAATCGCTGCGGATCGCGGATATCGCAGCGCTAGTAAGCACGGTCCGCAGCGTCGACTCAGCCGTTCCGGTCGTGGTCGACAACTGTTACGGTGAACTCGTCGAAGACGCCGAGCCCCTTGAAGCCGGCGCCGATGTCGCCATCGGTTCGCTCATTAAGAATTTAGGCGGCGGCATCGCGCCGACGGGCGGTTACATCGCCGGCCGCGCCGATCTCATCGAGCGCATCGCAACGCGCATTTACGCGCCCGGTATCGGTGCCGGTTTAGGTCCGACGCTGGGCATCGGCCGCTCGTTCATCCAAGGCTTTTTCTACGCGCCGCTCGTGGTCGGTGAAACGCTGCGCGGTTTAGATTTTGCCGCTGCTCTGTTCGCGGAACTCGGTTACCCCGTCGATCCGGTTGCCGGTGCGCCGCGGGCTGATATCGTGCAGTCGATTCGCCTGGGCACACCCGAACGGTTAATAGCGTTTGCCCGTGGCTTGCAACGCACGTTGCCCGTCAACGCTCGCTTCCGGCCCGAACCCGGGCCGGTGCCTGGCTACGTCGATCCGGTTATCATGTCGGGTGGTTCGTTCATTAGCGGCGCCACGATCGATCTGTCGTGCGACGCTCCGCTCCGTGAACCGTATGAAGTCTATCTGCAAGGCGGAATAACCGCAGAACATATTGCTCTCGGTTCAGTTATTGCTGCAACGGAGGTTCTCCGCGTTAGCCAAAAAAAGTAGTGGCCTATGGCGCGTAAATTTCCACCGTCCGTATCGAGCTCAACGACAACCGGTCCGGCTCCGCCGGTCATTCCTCGCCGGTTCGCTCGGGCCGCAGTCGATCTGCCGGCGCAGTACGCCGTCGAAGGTCAAGTCGGTTGGCAGACCAGTACGATCGACGATCTCGGCGGCGGCGGTGTGCGACTTCATACGCAGCAAGACGTCGCTGCGGGGACGGTCATGTCGCTGCGCTTCGATATCGAGGGCACGCCGATCACCGCGGTCGCACGCGTTGCGATGTCGTTGTTCGATAAATCGCGCGAGCGCTTTATCCACGGTGTGGCGTTCACGGCGATCGATCCCGGCGACCAACAACTCATCGTGCGGCGCGTCGTCCAAATTCAGAGCTCCGATAAGAGCTAAGGCCCGCTTGCGCGCGATTTGACGCGGGTCTAACGTTTCGCCGCGCCGGCGCGGTTCTACGCGAAGCCGTCGCACTGCCGGCGGTGCCGGCCTTAAAGTGCGCCGGGTTCTCGATGACCGGCCGGCTCGATCGCCGGCAGATCGCCGCCTCGCGCTAGACCAAGCTCGTGGTAATAGGAGCGCGTCGCGATCGGGTCGGCGGCAATCGGGGCGCGGATCGACGTCGTGGCAAAGCCGCGATCTGCGACGAACGCGGTCGCGCAGACCGCCAACGAGCGCGGTCGCACGCAACGCCGCGTTCGGTCCTTCGGCGCCCGTTTGCGTCGGCGGGGCCGTCGCGGCGTATTGTTTGCTTTAGCGGAGCCGTCGCCGGCATACCGTCACCGGTCGGCCGAACGACCGCCCATGAAGCCGTAAAAGAAAAACGTCAAGCCGTCGGTCGTGGATACGGCGATGCGCGTTTCTTCAATCTGAGCCGACGCGATCGTTTTTCCGACCAGGGTGTCGAGGATCATCTGGGCCTGCAGGAATTCAGCAGCCCGCAGCGCGTCGGGGTCAACGTCGGACGGTTCGGCTGAAGTCGAGTTGTGTAACATGCTCTTCCTGATCTGCGGAGAGGACCGCGCCTCGTCGCCGGGCGAACGCCCAACGCGATGTATGTCCTCGAGGTGATGAGCGGGCCGCTCGACGGAAAGACCTGGACGTTCGACCGTGAGATCACGATCGGGAGGGACGATTCCGTCGCAACGGCGTGCATTACTATTGATCGGTATATTTCACGTAAACATGCGAAGCTGGCCGAAAATTCTGGTGAGTTGCACCTGACCGACCTGGCGAGTCGTAACGGTACGCAGGTCGACGGCCGTCCCGTCACTGGTACTAAATCGATCGTGATGGGACAGTCGTTTTCGGTCGGCCGAACGATCTTGCGCGTGCTCAAGCATTAATCGATGCGCCGCTGTTTGCAACGTATGATGTCTTCGCTAACGGGTTACCGTCCGTCCTCGCGTTTGCGCCGACCGTACTGTATTTAACGTGACGGGTCAGCGTATCTTGCTCGGCGTCTGCGGCGGTATCGCAGCATACAAAGCGGCCGCACTCACGAGCCGGTTAGTACAAAGCGGAGCGCTCGTCGATGTCGTGCTCACCGATGCCGCGCAGCGCTTTATCGCTCCGCTCACCTTTGCAGCGCTTACGCAGCGACCCGTGCATATTTCGCTATGGGAAGCGCAAGCCGCGATTCCACACATTTCGCTCGCGCGCGAAAATAAGATCATCGTTATCGTTCCCGCCAGTGCGAACACGATCGCGCGCATCGCACTCGGTATTGCGGACGACCTGCTCACCACGATTGCGCTCGCGGCACGGATCCCGATACTGCTTGCGCCGGCCATGAATACCGCCATGCTCGAACATCCGGCGACGCAGGCGCATCTGGCGACGTTACGCTCGCGGGGCGTTGAAATCGTGGAGCCCGCCAGCGGCTTTCTGGCCGAACGCGAGTATGGCGCCGGACGCTTAGCGGATGAAGAACAGATCGTGGCTGCGATCGCGCGCCGTTTGCAGCGGACCGGCGAGCTCGCCGCCGAGCGCGTTCTCATAACGGCCGGTCCGACGCGCGAAGCCATCGATCCGGTGCGCTTCTTATCCAACGGTTCAACCGGCACGATCGGCATCGAGATCGCGCGCGAAGCGTTGGCGCGTGGGGCGCACGTCGAGCTGGTATTGGGACCGACGCTCGTGCCGCCGCCGCCGGGTGCGAACGTGACGCACGTAACGTCGGCGCGCGATATGTACGCAGCGACGCTGCAGCGCGCCGGCGGCGCGACGATCGCGGTCGCTACGGCGGCGGTCGCCGATTGGCGTCCGGCTCAAACCTTCGAGCATAAGGTGAAGAAATCCGACGAGCCGCAGACGCTCGCACTGGAACGCAATCCCGACATCCTCGCGGCGCTCGGCGCCCGTCACGACGGAACGTTCTTGGTCGGATTTGCCGCTGAAACCAGCGACGCCGAACATCACGGGCGGGCCAAGCTCGTCGCAAAGCAGCTGGACGCGATCGCGGTGAACGATGTGTCCGGCGGACATGGTTTTGGACCCGGGCCAAGTTCCTTAACGCTGCTGTGGGGCGCCGCCGGCCGCAGCGATCTCGGCTGCGGGCCAAAACGCGAGTTGGCCGGCCGGTTTTGGGATGCGCTTGCACTGCTGCGGCCGAAACGCCCGTAGCGATGCTTCTGACGATCGATGTCGGCAACACGGATACGAAGTTGGCTTACTTCGACGCGGCCGATGCGCTCGTCGCTCAATGGCGCGTCACGACCGCCCAACGCCGCACCTCGGATGAATACGGCGTCTTGTTCCAGGCCTTCTTTTCTTCCGCGCGGCTCGACGTCACCGCGGTCGAGGCGATCGTTATTGCCAGCGTGGTACCGCAGGTGGACCGCGCCCTCTACGAAGGCTGCCGCACCTATTTTCGCTGCGAACCAATCGGCTTTAGCGCGATCGGCCAAACGCTCATCGACGTTCGAACGGACCGGCCGCGCGAACTCGGCGCCGATATCGCCGCTGGTGCCATCGGCGGAGTCGCCGCGGCCGGCAAGCCGCTCATCGTGATTAATTTCGGCACGGCGACCACGTACGTCGCGATCGACCCGGCCGGCGAACTGCTCGGCGTGGCCATCGCCCCCGGCATTCAAATTTCGATCGACGCGTTGGCGACCCGGACGGCCAAGTTGCCGCAGATCGCGCTGCTGGCGCCGCCATCGCCGATCGGCCGCGACACGGTCAGCGCGCTGCAGTCGGGAATCGTGTATGGTGCCGTGGCGCAGACGGAAGGCATCGTGGCCCGGCTGCGGGCCGCCATGGGCTGCCTAGCCCGCGTTATCGCGACCGGCGGACTGGCCGAGATTGTGGCGCGCGAAACGCCGATCATCGAGCGGGTCGATCCGAATCTCGTTCACGAGGGCTTGCGGTTGCACTATGCGTCGCTGCCGAAGGGCGCCGCGGCAGCGGGTAGACAGGCTAACGGTAAGCACGCAAGCAAGTCGCCCGCTGGAAGCGGAGCGCTTCCCGAACCACTCGAGGACACGCGCTACACATGATCGATCGTCCACCGTCCCGCCGCGCTTTCATCGCGGCGGCAGCCGCCGGGACAAGCCTGTTGACCACCGCTGGGCTCTTGCGGGCGCTCGCCCCGGCGGGCGCTCAGACGGCTAAGCGCTTCAAAATCGCGCTCGTGCCCAAGGGTTTGGACAATCCGGTTTTCGCCTTGGCCAATGCCGGCGGTCAGGCCCGCGCGACGGAACTCGGCGACGTCGACTTCATCTTTACCGGGTCGATACGTTCGGATGCCGGCGCTCAAGTAACGGCCTTTGAGAACCTCGTGGCCGGAGGCTATGACGCGATCGGCGTCAGTTGCTGCTCGGCTAAAGCCCTAGTCAAGCCGATCGCGCACGCCGTCGCCAAAGGCATCAAGGTCATCACCTGGGACTCCGACTCGCCGAAAAGCAAACGTTCGGTGTGCTACGGCATCGACAGTTTCAAGGGCGGTCAACTCCAGGCACGCCTGATCAACGACTTGCTCAGCGGCCAAAAAGGCGACGTCTGGATCGTGAGCGGTTCGCCGTATGCGCCGAACCTGGAGCAGCGGATCGGCGGCGTTCAGAAGTCAATTTCGAGTAATCTGAATATCGCCGGGACGAGTTTTTGCGACGAAGACCCGGTGCTGGCCGTCGCGCAACTCAATGACGTCTTGCAGGCGCACCCCGAGCTCATTGGTTTAGTCTTGGTCGGTGCCTGGCCGCTGTTGGCCGCGCCCGATCTGCTGCCGGCGCTGCGCAGGAAGGTCAAGTTGGGCCTGCAGGTGGTCGCGTTCGATACGCTCGAGCCCGAACTGCGGTTCATCGCCGACGGCACCATCAAAGCCGCGGTCAGTCAAGATTATTGGGGTTGGGGCTATCAGTCGGTGCAAATTCTGCACGGCTTGCTGACCGGAAAAACGTATCCGGCGTTCGTGCGACAAGCGCTGCCGGTAGTGACCGCGGCGAACGTCGCGGACTACCAGCGGCGCTGGACGCTGGCCCGGTCGGCCGGCGGTGCGGCGCAAGCCTTCGGCGAGCCGCCGTTGGCGCCGCCTCCACCGGTATTGGGACGCCGGCACAAAGCGTGACCCACCGCGTTTCACGCCCCAGCGCGCGGTTAATATTCGACGCTCTCTAGGCGTTCTGGCCCGGTCGGGTTATACTGGGCCCTTATGGCCCGCGTCGTCCCCGCTTTGCGCATAGGTTCGCTCGAAATTTGGCCCCCGATCGTGCTCGCGCCGATGTCGGGCGTCACCAACCGCACCCTGCGAGCGCTCTACAAGCCGTTTGGCTTCGGCCTGACCGTGACGGAATTCGTGTCGTCCAACGCCCTGCAGTTCGGCAACCGGCGCACGATGGAGATGATCGATCAGCACGGCCTCGAAAAGCCGGTTTCGACGCAGCTATGGGGGAACGACCCGCGCATTATGGCCGAGGCGGCGCGCGTGGTTCGTGAATGCGGCGCCGATATCGTGGACATCAACTTCGGCTGCCCGGCGCCCAAGGTGACCAAAACCGAGGGCGGCAGCGCGTGTCTGCGCGACGTGCGGCGCTGCGAGGCGATCATGCGGGCCGTGGTTGACGCCGTCGACTGCCCGGTAACGGTGAAAATGCGCTTAGGCTGGTCGGAGACCGACCTTGTCTTCCTCGACGTTGCCCGGCGGGCCGAAGCGGTGGGCGTTGCCGCGCTCACTCTGCACGCGCGCACGGCCAAGCAGTTCTACCGCGGCAGCGCCGATTGGGATCGCATCGCCGAACTCAAAGCCGGCGTCGCTATTCCCGTGATCGGCAACGGCGATCTGACGGACGCGCCGCTGGCGTTGAATCGCATGCGCGTCAGCGGCGTCGACGCGGTCATGCTGGGTCGCGCGACGCTGGGCAATCCGTGGCTGGTGTCCGGTTTGCGCTCGCTGCTCGCCGGCGAGATTCCGGCGCCGTACCCGTCGGCTGCCGAACGGTTGCGCTTCGCGGTGGTGCATTACGAAACGATGGTCGCCGAGTGGGGTGAAGCCCGCGCGGTTCCGCAAATGCGCAAGCACCTCGGCTATTATCTCAAAGGCTTTTACGGCGCGAGCGAACTCCGCGAACGGCTGATGCGGACCGCAACCGCCGCCGAAACGCTCGGCATCGTGCGCGCGACGATCGCGCGGCTGGAAGCGGCTCCCGAGCGCGCCGTCGCGTAGGTGGTCGAACAGGAGCACGCGCCGGATCCGCTGCACGCTGCCGACGTCTACGCCGAGACGTATGAAAACTATCGCGCCTACGTCAACCCGCCGCTGGCGCGGGTGATGAAATTGTCGGGCAGCCCGGTGGAAATGTATGCCGACGGCTGCACGATCACCGATCACAACGGTAAGACGTATCTCGATTTCGCCGGCGGGTACGGGGTGTTCACCTTAGGCCACCGTCATCCGCGCGTGGTCGCCGCCGTGCGTGCGCAGCTCGATGCGATGGCGCTGTCGGGCCGGACGATGTTCAACCCGGTGCTCGGCCGGTTGGCCAAGCGGCTGGCCGACATCACGCCGGGCGACCTGCAAATATCGTTCTTCAGCAATAGCGGCACGGAGGCGGTTGAAGGCGCGCTCAAACTCGCGCGCGCCGCGACCAGGCGCGTAAAGCTGGTGGCGACGCTGGGCGCCTATCACGGCAAGACCTTCGGGGCGCTATCCGTTAGCGGCCGGGCTGCGTTTCAGGCGCCGTTCGCACCGCTCGTCGCAGACGTCGTGCACGTGCCGTTCGGCGATGCGGGCGCGCTCGAAGCCGAACTGCACGATGCCGCGGCGTTCATCGTCGAACCGGTTCAAGCCGAAGGCGGTGTTAACGTCGCGCCCGCCGGCTATTTACGTCACGCGCGTGAATTGTGCGACCGGTCCGGTGCGCTCCTCATCGCCGACGAAGTGCAGACCGGCCTCGGCCGCTGCGGCTTGCTGTTCGCTTGCGACGCCGAAGGCGTTGTGCCCGACGTCCTGACGCTGGCCAAGGGCTTATCGGGCGGCGTGATGCCGATCGGCGCTTACGTTGCCCGCGCGGCGGTGTGGAATGCGGCGTACGCTCAAGCGCCGTTGCTGCATACGTCCACCTTCGGCGGCAACGAACTGGCCTGCGCGGCGGCGCTCGCCGCGCTCGACGTGCTGGTTGGCGACGGGCTCGTGCGCAACGCCGCGGAACGCGGTCACGAATTGCTTGCCCGCGCGCGCGCGACGCAGGCCCGGTATCCTCAGGTTATCACCGCCGTGCGCGGCGCCGGACTGCTCGTTGGCGTCGAACTCACCAGCGAAGGCTATGGCGGCGCGATCATCCCCGAATTGCTGCGGCGCGGCGTCACGGCGGCTTGGACGCTCAACGCGCAACGCGTCATCCGGCTCGAGCCGCCGCTCGTGGTCGACGCCGCGCAGATCGACACCGCGATGACGGCCTTCGATGCGGCGGTAGGCGCGGCGTTCGACCGCTTAGGCTCGCTGTAGATGCCGTTCATCGAGATCGGCATCGTGGTCGAAGCCGCCGCCCGCGACGTGTACGAGATTGCGAAAGAGCAGGAGCGTTTCCCGCAGTTCATGCCCGACGTCGAAAGCGTGCGCGTGCTGGCGCGGCATCCCGATCATATCGTGACGCGCTGGAAGACGCTGGTCGAAGATGCGCCGATCGAGTGGACCGAAGAAGATCGTTTTGACGACGTTGCCATTCGCATCGATTACAAGCTCATCGAAGGCGATCTCGATACGTTCCAAGGTGCCTGGACCTTCGAGGAACGCGACGGGCGTACGCACGTCACCTTGGGCGTCGAATATGATTTCGGCGTGCCGACGCTGGCCGAACTCATCGGGCCCACGCTGGCGAAAAAAGTTCGTGAGAATTCCGAAATGATGCTCGCCGCGCTCAAAGGCGAAGCGGAAGCGCGCGTACGCGCCGGCTGACGCGCGCGGCCACCTGGCTTGGACTTACTCGCGGTTGACGTTCTCGAGCGGCTCCCCATGTATCCCGAAGCGAGCGATGCCGGACGTGGTGGCTCCTTGGCGCTCAAACGCTACCTTGATTATCGCACGACTCATGATATCGACGGACGCGATCGTGATAGGGGTTCGCGATCAAGACGGGCTAAAGGCCGGCCAGGAGGATCGCTTAGTGCAGCGGACGCAGAGCCCACGGTGATCGATCGTGCGCAGCGGCTCGGATGTGGCCGCCCGACTCATGGGCCGCGGCCGTGGATGGTTGGGCGATGATCGTTTCGTGCGGTGAGGCACTCATTGATTTTGTGCCGGCCCGTACGGCGGCCGGTGAGAACGCCTATGTGCCGCGAGCCGGCGGATCGCCCTTCAATGTGGCGGTGACCGTCGGCCGACTAGGAATCGCGGCCGGTTTTCTCGGCAGCGTCTCAACCGATTTCTTCGGCGCGCAACTGCGCACGGCGCTCGAACGCAGCAACGTTGATACCCGCTATGTGTTGCAACTCGACCGGCCCAGTACGCTGGCGTTCGTCAACCTCGCATCGGTTGAACCGGAATATACGTTTTATGCCAGCGAAGCGGCGCACAAATATTGGGAACCGCAAAGCGACCTCGATCCGGGCGTCACGGTGCTCCACTTCGGTTCGTTCGCACCCGTCGACGAGCCGGCCGCCGGCCACTATGCGGCGCTGATGGCGCGCGAGAAAGGCCGCCGGATCTTGACGCTCGATCCCAATATCCGCCCGACGGTAATCGGCGCGAACGAAGCGGTGTACCGGACGCGCTTGGCGACGATGCTGGGTCTCGCGGATTTAATTAAAATTAGCGCGGCCGATCTCGATTGGCTCGAGCCGCACCAAGCGCCGGCGGCCGTCGCGGCCGGTTGGCTCGCGGGTGGCGCAACGTTCGTGGTGGTGACCGCCGGCAGCGCGGGCTCGACGGTGTACACGCGCGACGGTCGCACGTTGCGCCGCGATGCCGAGCGGATCGAACTCGTCGACACGGTTGGTGCGGGCGACAGTTTTATGGGCGGACTGCTCGCGGGCTTCGAGTTGTGCGGCGTCACCGAACCGCGCGACTTCGAGCATGTCGACGATGCGACGTTGCACGAGGTGCTCGGCTTCGCCGCGCACGTTTCGGCAATTACGTGCAGCCGCGCGGGAGCCGATCCGCCGTGGCGCGCACAAATTACGCTCCCGGTCCGCGTCGGCGGCCGGAAAGGGACGTGATGCTGACGACATTTGTTCGGCCGGGCGAGGGTCGCATCCGGTTGTATCTGGATTCGGCTGTACGCGCGGAATGGGACGAGTGGCTGTCGACCGGATTATTTTACGGCGTCACGACCAACCCGACGGTCCTGGCCGCGGCCGGTATTCGCTGCGATATTCCGGCGCTGACCGGCCTCGTTCACGGCCTGCTCGAGCACGGTATTCATGAGGTGCATCTGCAGACGTGGGGTGCAACCGAAGACCGTATGTACGAACACGGTCGGGCGCTGGCGGCGATCAATCATCGGGTGGTCGTGAAGGTGCCGATTACCCGAGCCGGCGTCGCCGCCGTGCGCCATCTGCGCGCACGCGATATCGCGACGACGTTCACGGCGCTCTACGCACCGCATCAAGCTTTGACGGCCGCGATCGTCGGCGTCGACTACGCCGCGCCGTACCTCGGCCGCATCAACGACATCGGCCGCGATGGACTGGCCGACGTCATCGCGATGCAAACGATTCTGAGCCGGCTCGACAGCCCGACGCGACTGCTCGTGGCGAGCATTCGCAGTGCGGACGATATCGCGCATCTGGCGCAGGCCGGGCTCGACACCTATACGCTCAGCGCCGCTGTCGCCGCCCAGCTCTTCGCCGAAACCGGGACGCTCGACGCTGCCGCTGCGTTCGAGACGGCCGCGACACACATACCGTAGCGATGCCGAAGCCGCGCAACCGGTTCGGTCCGCTGCTGGTGGTCGCGCTAGCGATCGCCGGCCCGACGCTCGCGCACGCCGGTCAAGGCGTGCGGACCGGAGCCGATGTCGTTCGCGGTGCGCATATCGCTACCGCGCTTGCCGGCTGCACGGATTGTCACGCTGCGAATCTCGCCGGCGGCCGCGAGTTTCGGCGCGCGGGCAGCAGCGTGTATGCGTCCAATCTTACCGGTGGCGCGGGCGGGCTCGCAGCGCAAAGCGATGCCGATATTCAACGCGCGATTCGCGGCGGGGTGGCTCCGGATGGAGCGGCGCTGCGCGTGATGCCGTGGCGTGAATACGCGATCATGACCGACCGTGATGTCGCCGACCTCATCGCATACCTGCGCTCGTTGCCGCCGGTCGACCATGTCGTTTCACGCGCGCGTCCCGCGGCCGAACCGCCGGGCGGCGTTCCAACGGCGTCCGCAACGGACGCGCCCGCGCTTGCGCCCGCACCGGCGCTAACCGGCGGCGCGTATCTTGCCGTCATCGGCGGCTGCACGAATTGTCACGGTGTCCGGTTGAGCGGTGCGGTCCGGCCGGACGGCAGCGTTACGCCCAATATTACCCATGACGGCATCGGCGGCTGGTCGTTCGCCGATTTCCAAACCGCGATGCGCACCGGCCGGACTCCGGCGGGCCGCACGCTTGCCACGGTCATGCCGTGGCAAGTCGTCGGGAAGATGACCGATCCCGAATTACGCAGCGTGTACGACTACCTTCAAGCGCAACGCGCACCCGAGCGCTAAACGCCGATTGCCGCGAACGATACGACTTCGTTTTCGTCGCGCGCACTGGTCCAAAACTTCGCGCCGTCCCAGGCCAGCGAACGCGCCAGAAACGGAACGCGCGCAAGCTCGGTCACGGCGGGCTCGGCTTGGCGGGCATCAAGCCGCAAAAGACGATAGTCCGCGGGTTCATCCGGGTCGGCCGTCGTCATCACATAGAAGCACCCGTGAACGATGACCATACCGCAGATTTGGCGCGGCACGGCGATCGTGCGCTGCACGTCGCCGGCGGCATCGAGTTGCAGAATGCGCTGATCGAAGCGCTGACTCAAAAATAAACTGTCACCGTCGTAGGCTAAAAACGAGCCGGTGTCGTCGGGACACGCGATCGACTCGGTTTTGAACCCGTGCCCGAACACATACCGCCGAATGAAGCGTGAATTGCCGTCTTCACTCGTTACGATGCGCAATGCGTCGCCGGTAACGACCATGCCGATCGGCGTCCCCGGTGCTTGGGCCTCTTCGAATACCGCGCCGGTATTGCCGCGCAGGCCATAGAGCCGATCGGTCTCCGCCGATGCAACCCAAACATCGGCTCCGTCACAAGCGAGGGCTTGCGGTTTGGGACCGGGCGACGGAATGCGTCCCAGTTCGTCGATCGTCACGAGCGTTTGGTTCGTCATGACCACACGCTTCTGGCGGGCAGAGGTGGCGCCTTCCAAGCCACGCCGCCGTCGACTGCGCGAGCGGGGCGGGAACCGGGGACATCGGCTTGCTCCGCGAAGCGGGTCGGCGGAACATGGCCAAATTTTGTTTTGTCATCCATCCCGTTTCGTTTGAGGATGTCGTCCGGTACGAGCCCGGCGCGGCCGGCAAAGGCCGTCCGATCGTCGCTAAAATTCTCGAATGGATGCCGGCGTATGCGGCCGCGCACCTGACCGGCATAAAGAGCCCGGACGGCCGCGAAACGGAAGGCTGGTTCGTTGCCGCGCCGCTGTTGCCCGAACAAATGCTCGAATTGCCGCGCGAGAAAGTGTACGAGCGTATTTTGCGCGCGATCGACATCGGCGTCGAGTTGGGCGCCGAGATCGCCGGCTTAGGCGCCTTTACCGGCGTCGTGGGCGATGCCGGCGTGACGATCGCCGCGCGCGCGCCGATTCCCGTCACGACCGGTAATTCACTCACGATCGCGGCCGGCGTCCGCAGTTTGTTTCGCGGTGCGAGCGAGATGGGCATCGATGCACGCGCCGCGACCGCCGTCGTGATCGGGGCGACCGGTTCCATCGGCTTGGCCTGTGTCGAACTCATCGCGCCGCGGGTCAAGCGCATCATCATGGTGGCGCGCAATGAGACTCGGCTGCGCAAAGCGCACGCGGCGCTCGCGCCGGTGCTGCCGTGCGAATCGTCGTACTCGTTGGACATTGCCCAATCGGTGCGCAGTGCCGACTTGGTCCTTACCGCGACGACCTCAACGCAGGATATCATCGAACCGGAAGACTTGCGCACCGGAGCCGTCGTGTGTGAATTGTCGCTGCCGCACGACGTGAGCCGGCGCGTTGCCGCCGAACGGCCCGACGTTCTGGTCGTTGAGGGTGGCAATATGCGCGTCCCCGGCAATTTACGGGCCATGCGCGTGCGCGAGCCGGACCGGCCCTTCGATCTCAACCTGCCGCAGCAGACGCTGCTGGCCTGCATGTCCGAGACGGCACTCTTAGCCTTGGAGAACCGGCGCGAATCGTATACGCTGGGCCGTGGCATCGATATCGCTAAAGTGCGTGAGATCGACGCGCTCGCCGAGCGTAACGGTTTCGCGCTTGCCGATATGCGCGCGTTCGATACCGCCATTACGCGCGAAACGATCGCGACGGTCCGGGCGTCGGCCGCCGCGCGTCGCAATGTCGCGTCGTGAACGAGCACCGTCGTGAAGCGCGTCGTTAGCGTTTCGCTGGGTTCGGCGTCGCGCGATCATCAGGCGCACATCGATCTGCTCGGCGAGCGCTTCGACATTTCGCGCATCGGCATGGACGGGTCACTCGACCGCGCGCTGGCGAAGTTGACCGAACTCGACGGAACCGTCGATGCCATTGGTTTAGGCGGCATCGATGTGTATCTCTACGCGGGCACCAAACGCTACGCGCTGCGCGACGGATTGCGTCTACTCGGCGCTGCCAAAGTGACGCCGGTGGTCGACGGCAGCGGCCTCAAGAATACGCTCGAACGCCAAGCCATCGGATATCTCGAAGCGGCGCACGGCATGACGTTTGCCGGAAAACGCGTACTGATGGTCAGCGCGCTCGACCGGTTTGGAATGGCCCAAGCGCTCGTTGCGGCCGGCGCCGACGTGATCTTCGGCGACTTCATCTTCGCCCTCGATCTCGACAAGCCGGTGCGCGGGCTCGATGAGTTCGAGGAAATGGCGCGCAAGTATCTGCCCGACGCGTGCAAATTACCGTTCCAATTCTTTTATCCGACGGGGAAGAAGCAAGATCGTCCACCGCAACCCAAGTATCCCGAATACTACGATGACGCCGAAATCATCGCGGGCGATTTTCACTTCATGCGTCAGTTCATGCCGGACCGGCTCGATGGAAAAATGGTCTTGACCAATACGCTCAACGATCGCGATATCGCCGAGCTGCGGTCGCGCGGCGTTACGTCGCTCGTGACCACGACGCCCAATTTCGGCGGCCGTTCGTTCGGTACCAACGTCGTGGAGGCGGCGCTCATTGCCTTATTGGGCAAAGCGTGGAGCGAAGTGACCGACGCCGATTACGCCCGGATGCTCGACGAATTGCAGCTGCGGCCGCGCGTCATCGATTTGCAGCCGGCCTGAAACGTAGCTCGTGAGCGCTGTGTGGAAGCGGCTCGTCGCGACGCAGCCGCACGATCGCGAACGCGCCGCGGGTTCCGTTGCGTTGCGCCGCGTGTTGGGCATTCCGGGGCTCATCGGCGTGGGTTTGGGCACGATGCTGGGCGGTATTTTCGCTACGATCGGCGTCGGGATGAACGCCGCCGGCCCGGGTGTCATCATGTCGTTCGTGCTGTCGGGGGTCGCGTGCGTGTTCGTCGCACTGTGCTACGCGGAACTCGCGGCGATGGTGCCGGTCGCCGGGAGCGCGTATACCTACGCGTATGCGACCTTGGGCGAATTCGTCGCCTGGATCATCGGCTGGGATCTGATTCTGGAGTACGGCATCAGCGTGGCGCCGACCGCAGCCGCGTGGTCCGGCTACGTGCAAACATTCATCGGCAACTTCGGCGTGACGTTACCGCCGTGGGCGCGGGTGGCGCACATCGCGGCGACCGGCTTTGGTTTCGACCGTGCGACGCTGCATCTGACGTTCGGTCACATCGACGTCGCGCATTCGCAGATCGACGTCTTGGCTATTGCGATCATCTTTGCAATTACTGCGCTGCTGGCGATCGGCATTCGCGAATCCACGTCGCTGAACACGATCTTCGTCATTATCCAAGTCGTAGCGATCGTGTTCTTTATCGTGGCGCTCTTCGGGGCCGCCCGCCCCGGGTTGTTTCATCCGGCGTTTCCGACCGGAGCGAGCGGCGTCATTACCGGTGCGGGGCTCGTCTTCTTTGCCTACATCGGCTTTGATACCGTCACGATCGCTTCGGAAGAAGCCCGCAACCCCGCGCGCGACGTGCCGCGAGCCGTGATTGGCTCGCTGCTGGTCGGCTGCGTTCTGTATTTAGCCATCGCGTACGTAACGGTCGGTTTGGTGCCGTGGAAGACGATCGATCCCAACGCCGGAATGGCGGATGCCGTCGCGCATGCCGGCAATCCGCGCTGGCTCGTCGCGCTGGTGTTTGCCGGCGCGTTCGCGGGGACGACGACGGTGATGTTGACGTCGCTGTTAGGTCAGGTGCGCATCTTCTACGTCATGGCCCGCGATCGGATGCTGCCGCCGTTTGTCGCCCGCATCAATCCGCGTACGTGTACGCCGATCGTGACGACGGTTGCCACCGGTGTGCTCGTCGCGCTGCTGGCGGGTGTAATCCCGATCGAAGCGCTCTTGGCGCTCGTCAACGTCGGCACGCTTTCGGCATTTACCATCGTGTGCATCGGCGTGCTGGTGCTGCGCGTTCGCAAGCCGGCGGCGACGCGGCCGTTCCGGGCACCGTTGCTGTTTGTGACGGCTCCGGTCGGCGCTCTGTTGTGCATCTTCATCATGTCGGGACTTGGGCTCACAACGTGGATCCGATTCGTCGTCTGGTTCCTCATCGGTGTTGCGATTTATGTCGCGTACGGCTATCGCCACTCGTTGCTGCGCGACGGCTGAGATGCGACGCGTTTTAGGCTTTGGCGACCTGCTCGTTATCGCGGCGGCCGCGATCGGACCGGCGTTCGTGCTCGCGACCGTGTTCGGGCCGATGGTGACCGTACCGGCGGCAGCGCAACGCCGCTCGCGCTGCTGCTCGTCGCGCTCATCATGGCCTGCATCGCCGTCGGCTACCAGCGGCTCGGCGAACGCTATCCCAATGCCGGCTCATCGTATTCGTGGGTGCGCACCGCGTTCGGCGCGGGCGCCGGAGCGTATACGGCTTGGGTGCTAATTGTCGCCAATGTGTTCGCCGTCGTTGCGACGGCGGTTCCGGCGGGCACGTATACGCTCTCGATTTTTGCGCCCAAGCTGGCCGAGGTGCCACTGGCGGGAGCGATCGTCGGCACGGTGTGGGTATTGGGCTCCGGATTGCTGTTGCACGCCGGCTTGCGTCCGACGGCGCTGGTAACGAATATTTTGCTGGTTGCCGAGATCGTTATTCTTGCCGTCGGTGCGGGGGTAGCGTTCACCCATCCGGTCGTGGTGCATGCTGCAGCGACTGCGGGGTTTCCAGGGAGTGCGGCAATCATCGGCGCGATGGTCATCGGTATTTGGATGATCGATGGTTGGGAAGTGTCGGCCGCGACGGCCGAAGAAGCGCAGGCCGCGACGCGTGCGCCGGGCTTGGGCGGCCTCGTTGGTCTGGTTCTCAGCGCGGCGGTGCTGTGGTTGTGCATGACGGCATTCATGCGCGTCGGTACGCTCGACGGCTTCGCCGCCAACGAGGGTGACGCGATGGCGTATATCGGCCTGCAGTTGGGCGGCAACGTCTGGCGCATCGTGATCGCGGCAACGGTCCTCGTATCGCTCGCCGCTTCGTTGCAAGTGACGCTGGTCTATTTAACGCGCAGCTTCTACGCCATGGGTCGCGACGGCGTGCTGCCGCCCGAGCTCGGCGCGCTCGACCATCGTGACCAGCCGACGCGCGCCATCGTGCTCATGACCGGCGCCGGCATGATCTTCACGCTGGCCAGCGGCTTGTCGCCGACCATCCGCAGCGCGTTCGACTTCATCTTGAGTGGCACGGCCGTCTTTCTGGGCATTCTGTTTATGCTTAGCGCCGCAGCGGCGGTGCGTATTTTCGCCGCTGACCCGGCGCGACGCCTCAGCGGGGTGATTCTGCCGTCGATCGGCACCGTGGCGCTCGCGCTCATCCTCGGTTTCTCGTTCGTGCAAGATGAGTCCAGCACGCGGATATTTATTGTGTGCGCCGCGCTCGCGGGAATACCGCTGGCGGTGTGGCGGGCGCGGGTGTCGGAGCGTTCGCCGTCGTCCTCACTTGTCTGATCGTTCAGGTCATCGGTGCGTGAAGCGTCAAGTAGATTAGGGTAGAGTGAAGGCGGAACTCGGGCAAAATAGCGATTCGTTGTCTGTGCGAGGCGATACGAACGCCGCACCAACGAAATTATCTCATTGTACTGCTCTGGAGGATTGCACGAACATGAAGCTGCGATTAAGCGCACTCGCCCTGTTACTCGCCATTACCTCGGCCTCAATGTTGCCGGCGGCCGCCCAAGAAGTTATCGAGTACGGTCCGCATCGCGTTCCGCTCTATGCGGTTTGGCAACCCGGCTGGGATGCGTACCGCTTCGACCGCCGTCACGTTATTTTGGGTACGGTCGCGAGCTTCGCGCCGTACCGTTTGGAACTGACGCGGCGCGACGGCGTCACGCAGCAGATCGATCTCAAGAACGGGACTGTCATTCTGCCGACGGGCGCCACGCCCGCATCGACCCAGCACGTCGCCGTCGTCGGCTACTACAGCCACGGCACGTTTATCGCCAATCGCGTGTTGCTGCGCAACTAACGTTTGGTTCGGTCACGGTGAACTCCATGAGCCGGTTCGCGAACAGCGGGCCGGCTTTTTGTGTTGGGTTGGCTTTATCGACATTCGCGCTAAAAGTGCGCTTCATGAACATACTGCTCAGGCGCTGCTTGAGAGCGACGTCCGTTGGTAGTCATCGAGCGTCATGTCGACGCGTACGCGGAAAGTCAGCACTCCGTCGCCGACGAGCGTCGGCTCTTGGCGCCACTGCCATTCCTCGTCGGGCACGTACGATCGCACGGAACGCGTTTCCGATTCGATGATGACGATGTGCTCGATCGAGGCCGTATCACGATACTCGAAGAGCTTGTTTTCCCACTCCTCACCGATGCTGGAGGGCGAGCGAACCTCGACGACGATCCGGGGATAGCGCATGTATTTCGCCTTGCCGGCGTCTTCGCTCGAACACGATACGCTCGCATCGGCTCGCAGACCGCTTTCGCCCTTACTTGCCCGCGTCTCGATAATCGTATCGGAGTTGTGCGCCTTGCACGGCGGGGCGACGCGCTCGTCCAGCAGACGGCAGACGTTGAGCGAGATGTCGTTGTGATCGAACGAGCCGCCGGAAAAGGCGAGTATCTGTCCGGCGAGCAGTTCGTGCTTCTGTTCTTGGCCCTGTTCCCCGGCCAAAAAATCCACCAGCGAGATGCGTTCCGGCAGCGGCTGGATCACTATCGGACCGGCTGAATTGCAAATGTGCTGTTTACGCTAAAATGTAACGCCGCCAAAGTCCAACGGGACGAAGCCGAGCAAAATCGCGATTGGTTGCTCGATGTCCAATGGCTCCCAGGGCGTCTCGATTGCGCTTCCGCATGGGACATAGTTTAAACGTCACGTTTCGATCGCGTGTCGGGTTCTCGGTAACTCTTGGGTCGGGGTGTACGCGGTATCGCCGGCGGCCGCAACGGCAGTCGGTCCGCCGACAAACGCAACGAGGACACCGCTGGAACCGGGTTGCCGTCGCGCGTATTTCCCGTCTTTCTCAAAGCCGAATCGGCATCAATCGCGCCGTCGGAAGCACCGGGCAACGGACACGATCGTGCCCCGGCGTGGCGCCGGACGAGCCGGCTGTTCTACGAGCTTCTATGGGATCACCGGCGGTGGCTCAGCTATATCGTAGATGAGACGAGGCCCGGCAAACTTAAGAATCGCCGGTCCGCCGTTTGGGTAAGCGATTTCCCGAAGATTGCCGTACCCGCACCAGGCAAGGATGTGTGCGCTGTCCGAGGCAAGGTGCCGAAAATAACATGGCTTGGGGATAAGAAATGTACTTAACGGATTGCCATACCCGCCGTTCGACGGCGGCGCATAGCTAAACACGTGCTCTCGGTTGTCGACCATGACCACGTTACCGTGGGAATCAATACCGGTAACAATCAAGAAGGGAACCGGATGTTTCATTGTCAGCGGCTGCAGACTCTTCGCATTGCAACCGCCGGCAATGAAACCCACCTGATCTTGAAAAGCCGACGAATACAGCAGGGTCCCGTCGGATTGAAACGCGACACCGTAGACGTCACCGCTGATCGCGTTACACGGTTCGCGTTGACCCGGCTTGAAAAAAGTAACGCCTCCTGGTCCGCCAAAATGCGTGTTTATCGTTGATGATGCTGCAATCAGCCCGGTACGCGGATCGACCGCAATCCGTGCAACTGCCTGCGGAGATTTAGCGATATTGGGAACGCGTATAGCGATCGGCGCGTCGCTATACGGTGGCTTGTAGAGATTGATATACGGTGCGTGCTCAAAGAAACCATATACGTTGCCTTGACCATCCGCCTGTAGCTCCTGAGGAAGCGGAATTCGTAGCTCGCTGATTTCATGGTACGTCGCGTTGAACACTCCCAACGAATCGGGTTTGATCCAACTGATGAAGAGTGCTGCTTCCGTAGCCGGCGCTGCAACGCTTTTGACGATACGGGCGTGTGCAGGTGATCGAACGCGGGGCGTTTGGGACGCCACCGGATAACACGTTAT
Organism: Candidatus Velthaea sp.; assembly: GCA_965214335.1. Taxonomy (GTDB): domain Bacteria; phylum Vulcanimicrobiota; class Vulcanimicrobiia; order Vulcanimicrobiales; family Vulcanimicrobiaceae; genus Velthaea. The sequence continues at coordinate 219,966 of CBDCBO010000005.1, forward strand.
GAACGCCGCGCTGAGAACGAGCGCGAGGGATAGCCGTTTCTTCATATGGCAAAATCGACTTTCTCGGGAGAACGCGTTTTAGTCGATTTCGGGTGAGGCGCAAGCCTGTTCAAGAGGCGACGAATCGCGGCAAGAGCTCGAAAATAGAGCAGGGCGAGCGCGTTCGCTGATGCTTGCTTTGCACCTTTGACGCGCTGCAGCATTGGCGCGCCATGGCTCGTCGTATGGTGGTATCTCGAAATGCTTAATCATTAAAAGCGCGCTCTACGTTGCCACGCGCGCAGAGCGTAATGCATGCACCACTTCGTGTGCGGCGCGCAAGCCGGTGACGGCGCCGCCCTCCATGTAGCCTTGTTGATCGAGCGACGTGTGCTCGCCGGCGAAATGGACGGCTCCCTCGGGCCGGCCTTCGGCGCCGCCGAATGCGGTAAGCTGTCCGACGAGCCACACCGAATAGCTGCCACCGATGAACGGATCGAGAAACGCGCTACCCACCGTCGCGTTCCCCGCATACTCGCGAGCGATACCGGGAAAAACGCGGTCGGCCTGAGACAAGAACGTTTCGACCGCGCGCCGGGTTTTCAGTGACTCTTGGGTCGTGGTGTACGCGGCGTCGGCCGCGGCAGCAACGGCGGCCGGCCCACCCAAATACGCGACGAGGATACCGCTGGAACCGGGTTGGCCGCGCGTCGTGTCCCACGTGTTCTGAAAGCCGAGATCGGTGTAAATTGTGCCGTCGGAAACGCCGGGCCACGGGCCGCGATCGTGCCACGTGCGGCGTCGAAACGGCACGTGCATTTTGGTATGGCGACCGTAGCCCAGGTGTTCGATCGCCGCGCGCTTGACTGCGCTGAATCCCGCGTCTCGATAATCGACGCGGCGCAACTGGGTAAACGGTATAGTAACGATGACGCGATCGAAAAAATGCTGCTCGCGGCCGCGTTCGCTCGCAAAAGTTAGCGTAAGCGGTCCGCCGCCGCCGCGCACGATCCGTTCAAGTCGCGTGTCCAACCGCACCGTTCCCGCCGGTAAACGTGCTGCGATCGCATCGGTCAAGCGTTCGTTTCCGCCGCTGATGTGATAGCGCTCGTCGGACGGCCCAAAAATATGAAAGCCCGCTTCACCCTCGACCGGTCCCGATTGGGTTCCCAGCATGTAGAGCAAATTAATCGCCGACTGCTCGCGCGTGTCGCGGCCGAACTCGGCCAAATACGCACGTTCGAGATACCGGCCCATGCGTGAAGCGTGGCCGCCCGGAACGTAGCGCTCGATCCAGGTGTACACGCTAATCGCGTCGAGCCGGCGCTGCTCAGCATTGAGCTTGTCATAGGCAGCCAAGTCGCCTGCGGCACGCAACTGCGCGCGCAGGTGGGCATATACGGGTTTGAAGTCTTGAGCCGCGGCGGTAATTGGGTAATACGTGCCGTCGAAAAAAATCGTGTATTGGGCGCCACGCGGGACACCGGCGAGCACGTCGGTTAACGCTAAATGAAAGCGTTTGGCAAGCGCGATCATCGTTAGATGGTCGGTGTCGATGAGTTCGCCGCACCATTCCGCAACCTGGTCGCCAAACCAGCCGGCGCGATTGGTATGAATGCGGCCGCCGGTCCGGCCGCTGGCCTCGAATACGTGCGGGTCGATACCAGCTTCGTGTAACGTCAGCGCGGCGACGAGCCCACTAATTCCGGCCCCGATAATCGCCACGCGCGGACGGGCCGCGGCCTGAGCCGCCGAGGCGAACGCGGGTAGCGCGGTCGCGATCGATGCTGCGCCGGCGGCTTGCAGAAAAGCGCGGCGTGACGGACCGCGCACGCTGCTGGGGGGTGAGCCCGCGACATCGCACGCAAGACGGTGGAGACTGGCGAAGATCGGCGTGCGCGGCATTTCTTGGCGATTCGCGACGGCGAGACAAAACCGTTTGTCGAAACGCTGCGAAAGTATTGCGGGCGGATACCGAGCCGAGGCTTTGCTGCATCGTCACGCCGAAGATGAGTCGCCCCAACACCGCGAAGAGGACGTTCCGTGCAGTTTTTTTTCCGAACGACGGCCGTTGCGATTATTGCCGGTCTAAGCCTCGCGGGCGCGGCCTCGGCTGCCGATCAGCGCGTGCTCGTCCCGATCCAAACGTATGTCCGCGCGGCAAACGCCGGTCATCGAGCCGAGCTTATTTCAGCATTTACCGCCGACAGCACGATCGTCGATGAATTTGCACCGTATTCGTTTCCCGCACCGCACGCGGCGGCCCATTGGTACGATGGATTTGGAGCCGATCAGCTGGCGGGCGGCGTGAGCGCCGCCGAGATCCGGTACACCGCGCCAAAATTCGTCACCGTCGCCGGAATTCGCGCCTACGTCGTTCTGCCGACGGTGTACACCTATAAAATTCACGGCCGGCCGGCGCGTGAGTCAGGCTCGCTGGCGTTTGCGCTCAGAAACGTTGGGGGTGCTTGGAAGATCAGCGCGATGGCGTGGGCGAAACTTAGCGATACGAGCATCCCGTGATCGCGTGGGCGGTTCCGCCATTTGTGCGCGGCTTGCTCATCGGCGTCGCAGTGGCGGCACCTGTCGGTCCAATGAGCGTGCTGTGCATGCGACGCACGTTGACCGCAGGACCGCGGGCCGGCCTCGCCACGGGCGCCGGGATCGCGCTCGGCGACGCACTGTATGGCGCCGTCGCCGCCTCCGGCGTTGCCGGCATCATGCATTTCATGTTCGCCTACGAACGCCCGCTGCATCTCACGGCTGGCGCGTTTCTCATGTATCTGAGTTGGCGTACGTTTCGCGCACCCGCCACCCCCGTAGGACACAATCTTCCGGCGGCGTCCGGCGCGCTACCGGCGATCGCGGCGTTCAGCAGTGCGCTGCTGCTCACGCTGACCAATCCGCCCACGATTGTGTCGTTTGTCGCGATCTTCGCTGCGCTCGCGCCGGCCGGCTTTCGTGCGAGCGATGCTTGGGCAATGGTGAGTGGTGTATTGGCTGGATCGCTGGCGTGGTGGCTGCTCGTTACGATGTTGGTTACGGTAGCCCGGCATGCGTTGGGCAATCGAACCCGGATGTGGATCACCCGTATCTCGGGTGCGCTGCTTGGCGTGCTGGGGGCAGCTGAGATCCGGCGCGCGCTGTAACGATTCGGCGGCGCGGGCGAGCCGGAGTCTGCCACGGACGGACCGGCCGACATGGTGAAGACCGTCGAGCCGAAAGCGCGCCGGCTCACCGTCGCGACCTTCTGGCACCCGCGTTCGCAAACTATACCGCGTTGGCCGCCGCCGTTACGTCGGTAACCGCTGCCCGGCGTCGCCACAGCAAGCCGACTCCGCATGCAACGTACAACAGAAACGCGTACGGATACCAGTTGCCCGGCGGCGGCGCAACCGGGTACACGCTGCCGACTGCCGGAACGAGCAGCAGCAAGACCGCAACGACACTGACGACAACGTTGCCGATGCCGAGTTCACCCCGCCGCCGCAGATACAGCGATGCGCCGGCGGCGATCGCTCCGTACACGATGACGAACCCGTACGAACACAGCGTCGACGTATCGGAGAACGCGTCGCTGGCCGAACGCCCCAGCAGCAGCGCCGCGGAACCGACGACGACCAGGACGCCGGCAATCGTCCCGAGCGCAATATGCGGTGTCTCAAACTGCGGATGCGTGCGCGCTAGCCGGCGCGGCAGCAGGCCGTTGCGGCCCATCATCATGAGCGCGCGGCCCGACCCGTTGAGCGCGGCGGTCGTGATCGAAAGCGAACACAGCACCGCGCCAATGTCGATCGGGATTTTCATGAACGGCGCACCAACGCTGTCGGAGAGCGCATCGAGCGGCGTCACCAGCTTGTCAAGTGACGTCGACGCACCGCGTAAGCCGAGCACCTCGGCGTACATCACGACGACGAAAAAGATACCGGCGATGATGACGCTCGCCAACACCGCCCGCGGAATCGTACGCAGCGGATCTTTGGCTTCTTCGCCTAACGACGTCGCGCTCTCGAACCCGAGCAAGCTAAAGATCGCGACAACCGAGCCGAGCGAAAGCGACGAAAGCGTCGCGCCGTGCAGCGACCATTGTGCGGAATCAATCCACGAGCCGCGATGATGCACAAAAATCAGCACGATCAGCACGCTGATGAGCGTGAGTGAGATAGCTTCGAGCACGAGCAGCGCGATCGTCGAGATGCGTACGTCGCGATAGGTTAAGAACCACGCGATGCCGGTACAGATCAGCACGCCGAGCGCCGGCGGCAGCGCTAGCTTCGCGCCGGCCGTCAAGCTGACGAAGAACACTGTAAATGCCATCGTGCCTGCCAGTGCGACAAACGCATACGCCCATAGCAGACACCAGCCGACGAGCAGCGATCCGCTGCCGCCGAATGCCCGTTGGGCGAAAATATAGAGCGATCCGGCCGACGCCGAGCGGCGCGCGAACACATTGAGATTCAGTGCGACCGCGCCGATGGTGACGGCTCCGAACACGTATGCCAGCCAGCCGGCATCACCGGCGGTCGCGTACATGAGCGGAACGATGAGCACCGGTGTGATGGTCGGGCCGATCATGGCAATCGACTGCGCCAGTACTTCCCAAAAATTAAGACAATCGGCGCGCAGTTCCGAATTTATCATGGCTCTCCCCGGTGGTAGGCGATCATGCGCTATGCGGCAACTCATGGACGGCGCGATAGGCTTCGTCGATGGCTTTGTCCGTATACGCCGCCGCCGCCGCATCGCTGTTGGCGATGGTGATTCGGCCGAACGGCCGGCGCGCAATTTGATTCGGCGTGACGCCGCCGTTAAAGAAGGCGTCCGGATCCCACAGCGGGTTGTATTCATAGGCGTAACCGTGCGGCCAGCGGTTAACGGTGATTGCGCTAATGTCGTGCGCAGGGTCGAAACCGCCGGGTCCCAACACGCGCGCCAACTGCTCGCGAATGTTGCGCTCGAACGTCGCGAAAGGCGTCTGTAACAATTCGACCCGGCCGACGCGATGCTGATCGCGCTCGGACAAACCCGGACGGCACGGTGTCCGCAGCAGCCGCAACACGATCGGCTCGTCGGGCAACCGGGCGGCGCGATAGGCACCGATATCGACGGGTTCGTCCAGCGCGATGCTTACATGATACATGCCGGGCGTTTCGATCGAATGGACGCCCAACTGGTGAAAAGCACGCCAATTGCGCAGCGCGACTTTGGTATACACCAGCGGCACCTTGACCCCGTAGTGCAGCGCTTCTTTCTGATCGGCTGGTAAATCCGGAACGACGTACGGCACGATCATATTCCAACACGCCATCACGACCGCCGCACTACGAACCCGATAGGCGTTACCCGCTCGTAGATAACGCACGTCCACCTCGGGGGCGCTGTCCGGCGAGCCGGTATGTGCGACGTTGACAACGGTGCTGCTCAACCGGATGCGTACGGCTTCCCCGGCGCGATCGAGCCGACGATAGTCGGCGTGAGCCGTGACGATATCGTTAACCGTAGCGCCATCGATCGCGCCCGGGACGAGCTTGCGCACGAGCAACCGCGCAATCGACGCGTTACCGTCGGGAAAATGAAACGTGTACGGCGCCTGCCCGGGCGTGGCGGCGCCGAGCGCCGTAAAGCCCATACGCTTGTAGCCGCCGGGCGCCAATCGAAGGCCGGTAAAGCCGGGAAAGCCGATGCCCCAACAGTCGAGCGCCGTAACGCCGTCGATGCCGACGCCGAACAGATCGTGCGTTCGAACTTGATAGAATTTGATGACGTCCGCGTGGACCTTGACGACATGCAGCAAGAAATCGCGATAGCTCACGCGCGAGAGTCGCTCTTTTTTCTGATCCGACGATTGACCCGGAAAGTAGTCGACAGCGGCTGTTTCAACGCGAACGATATCGGCTCTCGCCTGCGCCGTCAGCGGCGTCGCCGCTAAGAACGTCGCCCATTCCGAAGCTGAAGCCGGGGCGCTCCCCGGCTCGGAACCGTGCGGTAAGCCTCTGACGAGCCGGTCGACGCCGAATGTTTCGCGATCGAAGAAGACTGACCGTCCCAGCGCACGATAATACTCGGGGTGGTGATCGTGCTGTTCCAGCCGCGCCGGATTGATGCCGAGTTCGACCATCAAGCCATGGGCGACGGAACTATAGGGGAACGGCGACTCGATCGCCCACGTGCCGCCGTTGGATAGTCGGAGCGCACCATCGATATGGAATTCGTTGCGCTTGGCGTGACCGCCGAAATCATCGTGATTGTCGAGGATGAGAATGCGGGCATCGGGTTTGCGGGCGCGGTAGAAATGTGCCGCGGCCAGTCCGCCGATGCCGGCGCCGACGACGACGAGGTCGTACGGTTGATCGACGAGCGTAGCGGCCACGCCAGAGTTGTTGCCGTCGCGCAGCGCGTGCGCGGCCTCGTACGAGCCGGGATGGCTGCCGCGCATGCCGGTCCGCGTCGGTGGATAATAGCCCGGCACATCTTGCGCGAACGGCGTCGCCGCCGTGGCTGGCGCTAAGCCCATACCGGCGGCAGCGATCCCGCCGGCGCCTAGTGCGATGCCGTTCAGGAAATCGCGGCGCGCGATCGGGCGGTCCATGCCGAGCGCGCGGTCGCGGCGAGACATCGTCAGAGCCGAACCTCGAAGTTCAGGAACGCACCGAACGGAATGCGTTGACCGACATAGCCGGTTTGCGAGTTGTTGTACCAGCTGCTATACGGATATTTTAATTGCGGCGGTGTCGGGATACCGGTCCCATCCAAGAAATTACCAACCGGCGCTAGTCCATTGGACGGTAATTGCGCGTAAACACATGTTGCCGGATTGTCCCAGGCGTAACCGCGCTGGTAACAGTGGTCGATGAGCCCGGTCAGCGTGAGAACGGCCCGGACGTGCGGATTGAGTTCGTAGGCAATCTGAAAATTTGCCGTTAGTCGCGTCGGTTCGCGAAACGCGCCTTGATTGTCGAATTTGCCGGTGTAAAGGTCAGGGATGAAAAGCGAGCCCGTGCACGTCTGTTGCAGTGTCGCCGTCGCGGTCGCGCCGGTACACGTCGTTGGATCGTAACCCGGCCACGTTAATGGCGATCCGTAAAATGACCCCGAGGAATAGGTTGCGCTAGGCGTCAGCACCAGTTTACCGCGCCGGTAGTTTAACACGCCGGTGACTACCGTCGGTGTCACAAAACCGTTTGCACCCTGGAAAGCGCTGGGCAGAATATCGTAGGGCGTATATTCGCCGGTTCGATCGAAGGTGACCTCGGGCGTCGCGTTCCAGTACGGGTTGTCGTACGATCCGGCAGCCGTGCACGGCGCCGGCGCGCCGGCCACGTAACACGCCGATGCGGCGACGCCCGTGGGTGTCGTCCCGCACAAGCTGCTCGCCGGGTTCGCCGCGCAGGTTTTCGTGAACGCGTTATATTGCTTGATGTACGCGTTGAGATTGTCGATGAAGTTATTGCCGCTTTGGAAATTGCCGAATCGGATTTTGCTCTGGGTGAACGTGTACGCCAGCTGGTAGGACAGCCCTTGGCGGCCGAAATCGCCCTTTGAAAATTGGAATTCGACGCCGTAATTACGGCCCGTACCGGTGTTGATTCCGTCGAGCACACCCTGCGACCCAATCGGTACGCTTTGCAATTCGCCCTGCGTCGCGCGATAGAACGGCGTTAACTTGAACGAATAATCCGTGCCGTGCAGATGCTTCTCGAGAGAGAAGTCATAGCTATTGGAGTAGGACGGCGCGGTTTCGTGATATGGCGAGTTGTAGCCGTAGGGCAGAAACTGAGAGATGAAGTTCGGCAAATTCTGCTGCACGGTATTGAACTCTTGGTACGATGTTCCGGGCTGTTGCGCGTAGCGGCCGTAGGAAGCGCGTAAGACGGTGTCGGGATTGAGCGTATAGGTGGTTCCGGCGCGCGGTTGCAGGGCGCTGTACTGCGACGTCTTCGGCTCGGTATTTACGAGCGGAATGTTGCCCGCGCCGCAGGCCGGGAAGGCGCCGGTGAGCGGATTGACCGCGCCGCTGCTGACGGTTGCGGGTTGGCCCGCCGTATAACAATTTTCGCGGTTGTAGGCGTTGAACCAAAACGCGCGCGCCGGATAGCCGCCCGCCGTATCATCGAGCCGGTACAAGAAGTTCTCGAAGCGCAAGCCGGCGTTGATCGTGAGCTTGTCGCTGGGCCGGAACTGATCGCTCAGGGAGTACGCGGTGAAGAACGGCGTGACGTTGTCGACCTGGGCGTTTTGCCCGTTCTCGGTTACGGCCCAGTAGGCGCCATGGGCCGCTGCCGGCGAGCCCGCCGGTGGAATTCCGGCGATGAGCGGTACCGGCGTGGAACCGAACTGCGTGACGACATTGAGACTGCCGCCTTGCGCGACGGGTGTGAAGCAACTGGCATAGACGCCCGTGCCCGGCGTATAGCAATTTCCACTCGGGTCGATGAGGTTCGTTGTAATTTGGCCGCCGTTCGAGCCGTTGGAGTATGTGCCGAGTTTCTGGGTCTGATACGATGCCGTCGCCGTCAGCAAGTTTTTCGTGTTGAGCTGGTTCTCGTAGCGCGCGTTGACGCCGTAGCCGTGCGCGTTGACTTCATAGTCGGCGATCTCACCGCCGTGATCGAGGTTGGCGCTCACCGGGCCATTGATGAACCAATTCGAGTAGTTACTATAGCCGAACAGCCGAAAATACGAGCGGTCGTTGATGTTCTTTTGATACTGCAGTTTCACCAGGCCGATGCCATTGTCGTTCTGTTCGCGCAGATTACCGTTGAGCGGAGTGCTGCCGAACGCGTGACTACCGCTGCTGGGAAACAAGAACGGCGTGAGCGCTTCGTTGCCCTTGAGCGGCGTTAACAGCGACCCGTTGTAGATATAATTATCTTCATAGATGGCGGTCGTTCCGGGGCCGTACTCTTCGGACAGGGCGTTGGTAACATTGTTGATACCGCCCAAGTCGTTGACCGAGCCGTAAAAATCGGCCACGATTTCGCTCGTCACGTAGAGCAGCTGGATATCGTCTTTGCCTTCGCCGTGCTTGTGCGGCAGACCGAAATGAAAGTTGGCAATCGTTTCGCGGTCGTTCGTATTGGCGATCGAGTAGTTTTGGCCGTTCACGAAGTAGGGCGTCGCGCTGCCGTCATAAACACCGGCGCCGCTGGCGCTCGGGACATATAACGGGTAGAAAAATTTGTCGATGTTCGAGGCGCCGTTGAATTGATCGTTGTAACGGTAATCTTGGTTGACACCCGAGAAGCCCAGATAATAACTAAAATTGCGGTTCGCGCTCGCGCCGCCGATCTCGAACGAGGCCTTGTGATAAAACGCGGGCCCGCCGACCCCGAGCTGCAAATCTTTGAAGCCCGGATACGTGCCCGAGCGGATGACTTGATTGACGTAGCCCGAGAGGCCGGAGGCATCGGCCGATGCCGGAGCGCCGCCGCTATACACTTGCAGTTCTTGTTGCCCCAGGCTCGACAGCGTTGACTGCGGAGCGCTGTCCGACGCGCGCTGCATCGGGATGCCGTCGAGCTCGACCGCGACGTCTTCATAGTCGCCGCCGCGCACGTAGACGAGCTGATTCCAGCCCTGCTGTCCTTGCGGCACGCTAATGCCGGGTTCAGACGCCATCCCGCTGTAGGCTTGGTTCAAACTGCCTGGTCCGCCCAGCGCCTGCGCGGCTTCTTGCGCGGCCGCGTTCACCGAATATACGTCGCTGGTCGTTCCGGGCCGCACGATGTTACTCGCCGTTCGGCTCGTCGTTCGGCCGATCGTCTTGATCGTTTTGACGACCTGGACACCGGCGGTCTGTACCTGATCGGAGACGATCGTGAGGCCGGCTTGCACCGACGTGTCGTAACCGGTCGGTGCCACGCTAATCGTATACGTGTCAGGGTTGAGCGACAGAAAAATAAAGCCGCCGCTCGCATCGGTGGTGGTCGTCGCCGTTTGTGACGGCGACGCCAGCGTTACGCGCACGCCCGCAATGCCGAGATGCGTATCGCGGTCGGTCACGCGCCCCCGCAGGCCGCCGGTCGTGCCGGCAAACACGGGCACCATACTGACAAGAAATAGGACTGCGCTAAGCAATCCCGCCGAAACGCGACGGTACATCGAACCTCCAAAACGCAAGCAGCGCAGGGTTTAACGCCATGTTAAGCCCAACGCTGCATGAAGCCCTTCGACTTTTTGTTACTCTGCGAACCACCCGCTGGGTTCAATGGCTAAGTTGACGTTGATCTGCTTCACTTCGGTATATTGATCGTAGCCGTAGCTGCCGAGTTCACGGCCGATGCCTGACTGTTTGTAGCCGCCCCACGGCGCTTCATTGTAGGTTGGATGGTAGGTGTTGATCCAGGTGATGCCGGCACGCAGCGCGCGCACGACTCGATGCGCGCGCGCACCGTCCTGCGTGAAGACGGCACCCGCTAAACCGTACGGCGTGTCGTTGGCAATCGCAATCGCTTCGGCTTCGGTGGTGAAGCGTTGCACGACGAGCACCGGCCCGAAAATCTCTTCGCGCACGATGCGCATGTCGGGCGTAGTATCGGTAAAAATCGTTGGCAGCAGATAATTTCCGCGTTGTCCGAGTTCGCCCGCCGGACGCGTCCCGCCGCACAGCAGTTTGGCGCCTTCGGCAACGCCGAGCGCGATGTACTGTTCGACCCGAGCCAGCTGCCCGGCGCTCACGAGCGGACCCATTTCGGTTGCCCGATCGAAGCCGTTACCAACGACGATCGACTGCGCCCGCTCGACGAGCCGGCTGAGAAAGCGGTCGTAAATTGCAGCGTCGAGGATGAGCCGCGAGCCGGCCGAGCAGACTTGACCGCAACCGGCGTAAATAGCGAGCAGCGCGTAATCGACGGCGGTCTCGAATTCGGCGTCGGCGAAAACGATATTGGGCGACTTGCCACCGAGTTCGAGTGAAATCTTTTTCAGGTTGCCGGTGGCGGCGTGCATGACCGTGCGGCCCGTCGCGGTGCCGCCGGTAAAGGCGATCTTATCGACAGCATGGCTTTCGGCCAGCGCGGCGCCGACGACCGGTCCGGCGCCGGTCAAAACGCTGAGCACACCATGCGGCAAGCCCGCCTCGTCGAACAATTGCGCGAGCCGTAAAGCGCTAAGCGGTGTGAGTTCGGCCGGTTTGAGCACGCACACGTTGCCGGCGGCCAGCGCCGGCGCGAGTTTCCAGGCGGCCATGAGCAACGGATAATTCCAGGGAATGATTTGGCCGCAAACGCCGATCGGCTCGCGCACCGTGAAGGTTTGCGACGGTCCCGGAACATCGAAACTTTCGCCGTGCGGCTTGGTCGCAAAGCCGGCGTAATAGCGAAAGCAGTTGGCCGCATCGGCGACGTCGGCTTCGGTTTCGCGTAGCGGCTTGCCGGCATTGAGCGTTTCCAAGCGCGCCAGTTCGTCGCCATGCGCGTCGATGAGGTCGGCGACCCGAAACAACAGCTTGGCGCGATCGTGCGCGTGCGTCTGCGACCACGGACCGCCGTCGAAGGCGGCTCGCGCCGCCACGATAGCACGCAGGGCGTCGTCCGGGGTGCCTTCGGCGACCTGGCCGATCGTTTCGCCGGTGCCGGGGTCGATAAGCTCGCGCGTTCCGCCGTCGGACGCCGCCGTCCATTCGCCGCCGATATACATCAGTGCGACGCCGTCGGCCGACATTGTGAGCTGCGCCATTTCGGCGCGGAGTTCGGAAACAGTCATGGAGTACAAACCTTCCTGGTGAAAATTACGCGACTTGCAGGCGCGGCAGCGAGCCCAGTGCGCCGGCGAGTTCGATGAACAGCCGTTCGGCCTGATGTTCTTCGATGGTCAGCGGCGGCTCGATTCGAATCGTCTGCGCATTGATCAGCGTCCCCGCTACGAGAATGCCGTGATCGAACAGATACCGCGCGATCTCAAAACCGATCTCGTTGTTGGCGAATTCAATCGCGATGAGCAGCCCCTTACCGCGAACGGCAACCACTTTATCGTCGTGGCCGGAAACGGCGCGCTTGATGCCGGCAAGCATCATTTCGCCCATCCGCGCGGCGCGTTCGGGCAGCCGCTCCTCGAGCAACACGTCGATCGTCGCGATCGCGGCCGCACACGCCATCGGATTGCCGCCGAAGGTCGTCGTGTGCAAGAACGGGTTGGCGAATAGCCGCGAAAACACGTCCTTGGTCGCCAGCACGGCGCCAATCGGCATGACGCCGCCGCCCAGCGCCTTGGCCAAACACATGATGTCGGGCGCGACGTTCTCATGTTCGCAGGCAAACATCTTTCCGGTGCGGCCCATCCCGGTCTGTACTTCATCGAGAATCAGCAACGCACCGTAGCGGTCGCATAAGGCGCGCACGCCGGTCAGGTAACCGGGCGCCGGAATATTGACGCCGCCCTCGCCTTGAATTGGTTCGAGCATCACCGCGCCGACGTCTTCGCCGGTGAGCCGGCACGCTTCCATCGTCTTCTCGAGCATGCTTAAATCGTCGAAGGCGACATGCCGCACGCCCGGCAACATCGCTCCGAACGGCTTACGGAACGTGCCTTTCGCCGTCATCGCCAAAGCGCCGAAGCTCTTGCCGTGAAAGCCTTTGGTCGCGCAAACGATGGTCGGCTTGGCGGGATCGTAGGCGCGCGCTAATTTGAGCGCACCCTCGACTGATTCGGTTCCGCTGTTACAAAAGAACGCATACTGCAAATCGCCCGGCGCGATCATCGCGAGCGTTTTCGCCAGCAGCGCGCGCAGCGGATCGAGCAGATCCTGCGAGTGCAGCGGTTGGCGTGCGAGCTGATCGCGCACGGCCTTGACGACTTTGGGATGCCGGTGGCCGACATTGAAAATGCCGAAGCCGCCCAGGAAGTCGATATACTCGCGTCCGCGCAAGTCGCGGAAGGTGTTGCGCCCCGCATCCGTCCACTCGACGGCAGCATCGGGAGAGCCGTTAGCGGCGCTCTTGCGGTATTCGAGAAAGCCGGGATTCACGTGATCCCGGAACGCCGTGATCGTTTCGCTCGCGACCCAAGCGGCCTCGGACGGATCGATCGTGGGGCTCGCGATCACGTCGAGGATGTGGCTGGTGTACGAACGGACTAACTTCGCATCGACATTAATTTTGGGACCTCCATGCGGGGTTACCGCGACGAGTGATTAAACGGCCGACGGCGCAAGCACGGCGGCACAACTTTGAGCCAAAATCTCGAGCCCGGCATCGAGATCGGCCGGCGATATAACCAGCGGCATGAGCAGCCGGATCACGTTTCCCGAACCGGCCTTGAGCAGCAGCAAGCCGCGGCCGCGAGCCGCTTCGATGATTCGCCCGGCGGCGGCACCGTCGCTCAGCTCGAACGCCAGCATAGCTCCCAACCCGCGGACGTCGACAATCGCTGCATGCCGTTGTCGCAGCAGATCGAGTGCCGCTCGGGTCCGCTGGGCAATGTATGCGGCGTTTTCCAGGACGCCGTCGTATTCGAAAGCGTCGAGCGTGGCGAGCGCCGCGGCGCACGCCAGCGGATTGCCGGCAAAGGTGCCGCCCAGGCCGCCGGGCAGCGGTGCATCCATGATTTCGGCCCGGCCGACGACGCCCGCGAGCGGCAGTCCCCCGGCTAAACTCTTGGCGACGAGCACGAGATCCGGTACCACGCCGCTGTGCTCGATGGCGAACATCTTACCGGTGCGGCCGAAGCCGGATTGAATTTCGTCGCTTACCAACACGATACCGTGGCGGTCGGCAATCCGCCGTAGACCGCGCAGAAACGCTGCCGGAGCCGGCACGAAGCCGCCTTCACCGAGCACCGGCTCGATGACGATGGCGGCCACCCGTTCGGCGGCGACATCCGTCTCGAACAGCGTCTCGAGCGCTGCAAGCGCCGTTTCAGTTGTCCAGCCGGCGAACTCGTGCGGGTACGGCGCGTGATATACGTCGCCTGGAAACGGCCCGAAATTCTGTTTGTACGGGTTGGTCTTGGCCGTCATGGCAAGGGCAAAAAATGTCCGGCCGTGGTACCCACGGGTAAACGTGATCACAGCCGAGCGGCCGGTCGCCGCGCGGGCGATCTTTACCGCATTTTCGACCGCCTCAGCGCCGGTGGTTACGAGCAGGGTCTTTTTGGCGAAGGCGCCGGGGGTCAGGCGCCCCAATCGTGCGGCCAGTTCGACGTAACCGTCGTACATCGCGACTTGAAAGCACGTGTGCGTGAAGCGCTCCAGCTGGGCATGGACGGCCGCCACGACGCGCGGATGACCGTGTCCCAGATTTAGGACCCCGATGCCGCCGACGAAGTCGAGGTACTCGCGGCCGTCGGTATCCCAGACCCGCGCTCCGGCGGCGCGCTGCACGAAGATGTCGTGCGTGATGCCGACGCCGCGGGCGACGTTGGAGCGCCACAGATCCCGTAATTGCCCAGAATCATTGCGCTCGAGGATCATTCGAGCAGATACGGCAAGCGGGCGCAGAACGCCTCCGGGTTGCCCGGCAGCACGGCAGCGCCGCCCGCTGCACAGGCCCTTTCGTACGGTGCGGAAGGTCCCCGGCGGGGATGCTAACGAATCAGCGGGGTCGGGTTCGCGAACGCCGCACCTTTAGCGTGACGTTCGACATTCCCCGGGAGTCCGGATTGAACGAAAAAGAGATCGTACTGACGCGTGACGGGCTCAAGAAGCTCGAAGATGAACTCGACGAGCTCAAGACCGTCCATCGTCGAGAAGTCAACGAGCGGATTCGCCAGGCCAAAGAATTCGGCGACATTTCCGAAAATGCCGAATACGAAGACGCCAAGCAAGAGCAGGCGTTCGTCGAAGGCCGCATCCTCAAGCTCGAAAGCATGATCCGCAATGCCCGGATCATCGACCAAAGCGATTACGTGGCCGACGAAGTTCATCTCGGCGCGACCGTTCGGGTTAAGGAAACCGGCTCGGGCAGCGCGCATGAATTCACCATTGTCGGTTCGGCCGAAGCGGACCCCAAGAATGCACGGCTGTCGAACGAGTCGCCGGTGGGCCATGCACTCATGGGTCGCAAGCAAGGCGATATCGTCGACGTCACGACCCCGCGCGGTCAAATGAAATACAAGATCGAGTCGATCAATAAAGCGGTAAAGAAAACCAAGAAAGCCTCGTAAAACAGCAGCTCGACCATCAAAATCGCAGCTACAAGGCCCGGCGTTCGCCGGGCGACGAGGGACCGTGATCGACGAAGAAGTTGGCAAGCGTGAAGCCGAGCTCATCGCGGCTAGGCGAACGAACCTTGCCGCGTTGCGCGAGCGCGGCATCGATCCGTTCGCGGTCACGCGATTCGCGGTAACGGCGCACGCGGCGGAGCTTGCGACACGCTACGCGTCGCTGGCGAAACAAGAACATGCCGAACACGTTACGCATGCTTTAGCCGGACGGCTGATGTCGTTGCGCGGCCAAGGCAAAGTGATCTTTGCCGACCTCGATGACGTTAGCGGCCGCTTTCAACTGTACTTGAAGAAGGACGAGCTGGGCGACGCGTTCGATGCGTTTCGCGAGTTGGATCGCGGCGACTTCGTTGGTGCCCGCGGCTTCGTGTTTCGATCGAAGATGGGTGAGCTCACGTTGCACGTGACCGCGTTTGACGTGTTGGGCAAAGCGCTCGCGCCGTTACCGGACAAGTGGCACGGACTCACTGATGTGGAGAAGCGCTACCGCCAACGCTACGTCGACTTGGCGGTGAATCCGCATGTCCGCGACGTGTTCATCGCCCGCTCGCGGATCGTGGCCGAAATGCGCCGCTTCATCGATGCGCGCGGGTTCTTCGAGTGTGAAACGCCGGTGCTCGGGCACATCGCCGGCGGTGCGACGGCGCGGCCGTTTCTGACCACCTCGAACGCGCTGGGCGATGCCCAACTCAGTTTGCGGATTGCCACCGAGCTAAACCTCAAACGGCTCATCGTTGGTGGCCTCGAACGGGTGTACGAGATCGGCCGGACTTTCCGCAATGAAGGCATCGACACAACCCACAATCCGGAATTTACCATGCTCGAACTGTACGCCGCGTACTGGTCGGTGCACGAGATGATGGAATTCAACGAGCAACTCTTCGCGCACGTCGTGCACGCGGTTCACGGCGGCGATTCGCTCATGTACGGCGAGCAGATGTTGTCCTTCGCGACACCCTTCGCGCGTATCGGTTATCTCGAAGCGATGCAGCGCTACGGCGGGCTCGAGCGCGAGCACTTGCTCGATGTTACCGGCGCGCAAACAATCTTGCGCGATTTCGGCATTCCGGCGTCGCCGACGCACGCCCATGCGCTCGATAAAATATTCGAACGCGTCGTTGAACCGAATCTGCTCTCACCGACATTTGTCTATGGTTATCCGGTGTTGTTGTCGCCGTTCGCGAAACGCATGGTTGACGATCCGGAGCTCACCGAGCGCTACGAGCTTTTCGGTGCTTCGATGGAACTGGCGAACGCGTTTAGCGAACTCAACGACCCCGACGATCAGCGTCGCCGGTTCGAGTTGCAAATCGCGGAGAAGCTGGCCGGTGATGAGGAAGTTCCGCCACCCGATTGGGACTTTGTAAACGCGCTCGAGATCGGTATGCCGCCGACGGCTGGAATCGGCGTCGGCATTGACCGTCTGGTGATGCTGCTCACGAATAACGCTTCGATTCGCGACGTGATCCTGTTTCCGTTGCTGCGTGAAGCGGGTACGGCTGCCGACGCGCGTTCGGCGACGTTGCCGGTATAGCGCCGGCGCGCGAATCCGGCGCCGTTCGGCGCCGTCGAAACTTTAGCCGTCGCGGCGGCGTTAAAAGGTCCGCCAAACCATTGCCGAATTAAGGAAGTCTTATGGATCTTACGCAAACGTACCCTACGAGTGTCAAAACCAAATTACATGGCGTCGTGCAACTCGCGCGTACCATCGATAAGGGCAAAGCCAAGGCCCATGGTAATCTTGGCGAGTATCATTATAATTGCCCGATGGACGCGGCCGTGTTCTCGTTTCTGGGCATCGATCACGAAGCGATGCTGCACACGATCGCGGATGCCAAAAGCGATCAAGAGATCAGCGATTACGTCGCGCCGTTCGTGCACAAGAAGACGGACGCCGAAATCGAAGCGTGGAATGCCGAATGGCTTAAATCGAGTCCGGCGCCGGGATCCGATTCCGAGAAGTACTTCATGCAGCTGCGTGGTGAGGTGGCTCCCGACCGTACCGACGTTACCGCCTGGGCCGACTTGCTCGACCTCGACGAGAAGCGTCAAGTACCAGTCGCCGCTTAATTTCCGCAGCGAGCCGCCAAGACAGAAGTCAGCGGCCTGCGGCTGACCAGCGTTGCCGGAAGAACGCGCTTCCCAAAACGAGCCGTCGCGAGCCGGCTCGTTTCGCGCGCTCGGAGCCTCCAGCGCCGGGCCGCCGGGCTGCTCGCATAGTTTGATTACGTACCGCTGCGTTATCGAGTATGACGGCACGGACTTTCACGGTTGGCAATTTCAGCCCGCGTTGCGGACGGTGTGCGGTGAAGTCGAAGCGACGCTGTCCGGGTTGTTTGACGAAGCGATCAAGTTGACCGCCGCGGGGCGGACCGACACCGGCGTTCACGCCACCGGCCAAGTCGTATCGTTCACCGCGCGGCGGCGCTTCCCGGTCGAGCGGCTGGCGCTCGCGCTCAATGCGCGGCTACCCGCGGATGTCAGTGCGCGTGATGCGGCGATCGTCGCCGACGGCTTCTCAGCCCGGCACGATGCGCTTAGCCGTACGTACGAGTACATCATCGTCAACCGTGTCGCGCGGTCGGCTGCCGCCGGCCGGTTCGCACACCATGTGTGGAAACCGATCGACGCATCGCGCTTCGCCCGGGCCGCCGCCGACCTCATCGGTGAATTCGATTTCGTCGCATTTTGCGGCGTGCTTCCGGCGCGCGGTCCGACCGTTCGCGCGATTCATTCCGTGACCTTGGAACATATCGGAGAATTCGCAAGGATTCGGATCGTCGGCGACGGGTTTTTACATCGGATGGTCCGCATCACGGTCGGCACGCTGGTGGAGATCGCGACGAGTCGCCGTCCGCTCGACGACATTCCGCGGATCATCGCATCGCGCGACCGGATGCAGGCCGGCTATACGGCGCCGCCCTGCGGGCTGTTTTTGGCCGGTGTGACTTATGCCGACTTCCATTCGTACCGGCCGGCGCTCGGCTACGCATCGTCGTAGCGATTGACCAAAATTTTGATCTGCTTCGTTTTGGCGCTGCGCAGAAAGGTGATGTTGACGAATTGCGGCCCGAATGCGAAGCGAAATTCAAAGTCGAATGATTCGGCCGCATCGCCGCTGCCCTCGACGAAGCGCTCGAAACGGCCCTGAAATTTCTCGACCAACGCGCACGGCGCGACATCGCGAAAAAAATTCCGGCCGATGACGCGCTCTTTCGCTAAACGCGCGAGTTTCGATTCGTAGGCGTTATATTGCTCGATCGTGCCGTCGGCGCTAACGCCGATGAGGCCGAACGGCAGCGCATCGATTTCGTCTTCGGCCAGATCGAAAACTGCTTGCTGCCGTTCTTCCATAGACGCGGCGGCTTCGCCCGAGAGTGTCGCGCGCCTTTAGCACCGAAGTATCTTAGCGATGTCTGGATTGACGGCCGGCCAACTCGCGCGCCTCGCGGCCGAAGGCTTCGTACAACGCGTGCAACGTGGCGCAATCATCTCGCTCGATGGGCCGACGGTGGCCATTGTGGCCGGCGCCTGGTTCCGGGTTTTCCGGCACGCGGCGTTCGTCCATGACGTGACGCTGTTTTTAGCAAAATCGGGCGACGTGCTGGCACCGGGCACGATTTTCGGCGAGCGTTCGGCGGAAAGCGGCGCCCAGGCGATCGCCGACGCCGACTTATTGCTCGTGCCGCGCGAAGCTTTCGAACGGCATGCCGCGGCCGATGCGACGTTATACGTCCGGGTCGCGGCCAATATCGGCCAGCGCGTCGCGCGCCTGCAAACCAAGCTCGAAGCGTTCAGCCGCGCCGGCGTGGAGACTCGCGTCGCCGGCGCCCTGCTGGAAATCGCCGAAGACTTCGGGGTGCCGGTGCCGACCGGTACCAAGATCGAACTGCCCCTGTCGCAGGAAGATTTGGCCCACTTGGCCGGGACGTCGCGCGAGTCGTGTTCGGGAGTCGTCGCCGCGTTCGCGCGCAGCGGATTCGTCGTCGGCGGCCGGCTCAAAGGCTTGGTAATCGCCGACCGGCAGGCGCTCGAAGCCCTCGCCGTCTAGCGCCGGCGCTTTACCTCGGGCCGGCGACGGCCTCCGCACGCCTTGACGCGGCGCTCCGCCTTTGCGTATACTTCGAGGGTTGCCGCGGTCACGGGCGCGGCCTGCTTTTCTTCTGGACACGATCATGCGTACGTACTTTCAAAAAACTGCCGAGACGCAGCACGACTGGTATATCGTCGACGCCGCCGGGTTACGCTTAGGCACGCTGGCGGTCCGGATCGCGCAGGCGCTTTCCGGTAAACAAAAGCCGACCTGGACGCCGCATATCGATAACGGCGATCATGTGGTCGTCATCAATGCCGAAAAAGTCGAACTCGGCGGCGACAAGTGGCGCCAGAAGGTGTACTACCGTCATTCTGGTTTTCCGGGCGGCTTGCGGACCGAAACGGCTCAAAACGTTCGCGACCGCTATCCCGAACGGCTCGTCGAACGGGCCGTACGCGGCATGTTGCCGACCAATCGCATGCGCGACATTCAATTGAACCGGTTGGCCGTGTATGCCGGCGACGCCCATCCGCATGCGGCTCAAAAACCCGCAGCCCTGAAATAGGATCGAATGCAAACTTCCGATATCTTTCAAGGAACCGGTCGCCGCAAACGCGCGGTCGCGCGGGTCAAGCTGAGCTTGGGTCAGGGCGTCATTACCGTCAATAAGAAGACGGTCGACGAGTATTTTCCCCGCGCGAGCTGGGTCCAGATCGTCCGCCAGCCATTGGATGTCACGCAGAGTTTGTCGCGCTTCAATGTCGATGTGAAGTGCGAGGGCGGCGGCGTCTCCGGTCAAGCCGGCGCGGTCCGCCACGGAATCGCCCGCGCGCTGCTCGAGATGGATGAATCGCTGCGCGAGCCCCTGCGGCGGAACGGGTTACTGACCCGCGATCCACGCGAGAAAGAATCGAAGAAGTATGGCCGTAAGCGCGCCCGTAAACGGTTCCAGTTCTCGAAACGGTAATTCCGGAGTTTGCCGAACGCCGCATCGTTCAACGAAATCGTACTTCGCAAGTAAGGCACTCGCGCCGCAGCGAGTGCCTTTTCATTAGTTTGCAGGCGGTGAAACCGACGCTTAGGTCAGTCGATACACGGTAACGAGCTCTTCACGCCCCTTGATTTTTGCTTGCAGCCGCTCACCGTGCAGCGCCAAACCGGAGCGCAGGTAGGTCGTTTCATCGCAGTAGGTCGCGCATGGCGGTGCCGCCGATTGCAATCGGGATGCCAAGTTCACCGCGTCGCCGATGACGGTATAGTCGAGCCGGCGCGTGCTGCCGATATGGCCGGCGACGACATCGCCGGTGGCCAAGCCGACCGAGATCCGTAACGGCTCGCGAATCACCGGCTCGAGCCGGCGCACAACTTGATGCAGGCGGGCGGCTGATTGCAGCGCGCGCGCCGCGTCGTCGGAACGAACGCGCGGAGGCCCGAACACCGCCATGAGTCCGTCGCCGTAAAACTTGTCGAGCAGGCCGTCGTGCTCGAAGAGCACGCTGACGGCCGCCTCAAAGTAGGCGTTGAGGATCTCAACGACGCGCTCGGCCTCCATGCGCGCCGCCATCTTGGTGAAATCGCGAATGTCGGCGAACAGAATCGTCGCCGTCTTGCGTTCGCCGCCCAAATCGACGGCCGACGGCGCTTTCATCAACGATTCGACCACGTGCGGCGCCAGATAGCGCGAGAACGCGTCGCCGATCGCGCGCCGCTGCTCAATATCGGTACGGTGCATCGTTTCGAGCGCCCGCCGTTCGGTGAGGTCGGTGATGGCGATCGCGACGCTGTGTTTGGCGGTCCGTTCGCGATCGCCCAGATTGAGCGGAGCGATGCGAACCTGCAGCGTCAGATTTCCGCGCGTCCGATGCACGGCTTCGACTTCGATCGTCTTGCCGATCAGTTCCGCCTTCCCCAGCAGTGACGACAGCCGCGGCAGCAGCGCATCGAGCGCGGCCACCGGCCGGCCGGTCATCGATTCGGGGGCAACGCCGAACGTTTCGCCGGCCGCGGCATTGAACGTCGCGATCGTGCCCTGAGCGTCGATCGTGATGACGCCGTTGGTAATCGATGCCAGAACCTTGGCTTGCAATTCCTCCAGCCACATGATCTCGCGAAGCTGCGCCCGTTGGTCGTTGAACAGACGGGCATTTTCGATTGCTAGGGCGGCTTGGTTGGCGAACGCGATCAGCAGGCTCGGGTCTTGCGGGGTGAAGAGCCCGGGGGTAACCCGTGAGTCGAGATACACGACGCCGATTCGGCGCGCCTTGCTCGTCAGCGGCACGCAGATGATCGAACGCAGATTCATCAAGCGCACCGACAGCTGGGCGTTGAAGCGCGGATCGCTTTGCGCGTCGGTCGTAACGAGCGTTTCACCCGAGGCGAACACTCGCCGCACCGTGGTGTGCGACGGTCGCATTTCGTCCGAATCGAGCAAGGCCGAATCGAGACCGTGCATCGCGGCGAGTCGTAAGTCGCCGGTCGCTTCGTCGGCGATCATCACGAAGCCGCGCTGAGCGCCCAGAACGTCGACGGCGATGTCGAGAATACGCCGCAGCACGACATCGAGTTCGAGTGACGAGTTCACGGTTTCGGCGACACGCGCGATGGTCGCGGCCTTCTGTACTTCGCGTTCGGTTTGCGCCACCGCGGCGTTGAGCCGGCTTTCGAGCGACATCCGATCGAGAGTCGCGGCATCGTACGCCTCATCGATCGCGCGCGAAACTCCAATCAACCGCGCATCACCGCTCGAACCTGCGAGCGTTCGAAGCGCCGCCAAAGCCTTGGCCGATTCCAGCGGTGCCTCGGGGATGCTCATCGCCGCGAGCGAGTGGCGCGCCGCTGCGAACGAGCCGCGCGCCCGCGTGTGATCCAAGTGAGAGTGACGACAGCGGTGGTGGAGGGGGTCCGCTGCCGTCGGAAGGTTCGACCGAGGCTCACGATTCGTGGTTCCTCACCTCGCGGTAACCTTCCGCTCATATCGGGTCGCTACGGTGGCGGTATGGAACTCGACATCGCCAACTCAACCGCCTCGGCCGCGCTCGCGGCCCGAGCCACGCTGGCCCATCTCGCGCGCGCGGGCGGCGTCGATGAACCGCGCATGGCCAAGATCGCGCAAGCTGCCATTTTCTCCGACGCGCTGCTGGGTGCGCTTCATGCACGCTTCAACGAACTGCGCTCGGTGGCCAAGTAGCATGGCGGGGTCGATGGAAATGACCGTGCTCGACGCGGCAGCGAACGGCATGACCGTTCAGCGCACACTGCTCGACGTGGCGGCGCGCAACGTCGCAGCGGCGCAAGCCGGCACGCCGGATCATCCGTATGCGCGGCTGGTGGCCCGATTCAGCGCGCCGCCGGACGAAGCCGCCGACAGCATCGCCGGACTCGAAGATCCCGACCTCGACCCGGCGGCGACCGGCGCACCGGCGGCCAGCGTAACGCAGGAAGCCGGAACCGGCGATGCGCTCAGCGAGATGATCGCGGTGCTCGACGCACAACGTGCCTACGAACAAAACGCGTCGATTTTCGACGTCGGCAAGCGCCTTGCCGAGCGCACCATCGACATCGGGCGCAGCTGATGCGCATCGATCCGATCGTCCCCGACACCGCCGCCGGCAAACCGTCGAGCGCAGCATCGCCCGCCGCCGGCGGCTTCGGCGCGCTCGTCGACGCGGCGGGCCGGGCACTGGCGAAAGCCGACGCTGCCGAGACGGCGTTCGCGCACGGTACCGGCGGCTTGCAGGAAATGGTTGTCGAACGCGCCCGGGCCGACATCGCGCTCAACGTAACGGCCACCGGCGCGCAACGCGCGGCTCAGGCGCTCAATACGCTGCTCGGAATGCAGATCTAAGCGATGCCGTGGCGCGGATTGCCGGCGCGGGTGCTCGCAGCGCCGCCCAAAGTCAAAGCGTTATACGCGGCTTTCGCCGTGGCCGTTCTGGTGCTGATCGGGACGAGTTTCACCGCCACGCGCGATACGCGCGTCGCGTTGTTCGCAACACCGTTGTCGCCCGATCAGACGACGGAAGTTCAGACGCGTCTGGCTGCCTGGAACATCGCGTACGAACCGGGCGCCGACAACGTTCGCGTCGCGCCGGCGCGGCGCAGCGACATTTTGTTACGCCTGTCGATCGCCGGAGTGCCGCACCCTCACCTCGCGACCTCGGCTGAAGTGTTCGCCAAAGCCGGAGCGCTAACTCCGCAATCGGTGCTCGAGGCTCAAACGCGCGACGGCTTAGCTGCCGATCTGGCGCTGGGACTACGCGGTCTCGACGGCGTTGCCGATGCGCGGGTCATCATCGCGCCGGCTCGCACCGGCATGTACGCCGACGAAGCGTCGCACGATGCCTCGGCTAGCGTCCGCATCACGCTGGCCAACGGAGCCCGCATGAACGCCCGCACGATCGCGGGGATTCGGGCTTTCGTCGCCGGTGGCGTACCGGGTTTGGCCACCGCCAACGTGACCGTGCTCGATGATCGCGGATTAGCGCCCGATGCGCCGGCCGCCGGAGTCGATGCCGACGGCGCCGCGTCCGATCCGGACAGCGTCCAGACCGGCTTGCAGTCGGCGCTCGACGCGGCATTCGGTGCCAACGCCACAATCGTGCGCGTCCATCGCGAACCGCTCGCCGAACGCCGTGCGATCCACGACGTTCGGCGCACCGCCCTCGGGGGAACCTTGACCCGCTCGGCCAGCGACGAACGCTACACGTCCTCGATCAAGAAGTACCAGAAGGCGAATAGCGTTGAGGATCGCGGCAGCGACGTTCACGACGAACAGCGCGAGCTTTTGCCCAATGCCTCCGGACGGCGTTCGGTCGCCGTTTTCGTCGACGCGGCCAAAGGCTTGGATCTCGATAAGATTCGCTCGCTCGCCCAGGCGACCGCCGGCCTCGATCCGGCGCGCGGCGACCTGCTCCGGGTCGAAGCGGTGCGTTTCGCGCCGACCTTGCCGGCACTGCAACCCGCCGCACCGCGGCTCTGGATGGTGTTGGGCGCCTTCGCCGGCATCGTGCCGCAAGCCATCGTCGCCCTCGCGATCGCCGGCGGCATCTTCTTCGCGGCTCGCCCGGCGTACGCGCTGGCGTCGCGGCTGGTCGAAGCCACGACGGTCCGCAGTGCGACGCGCGAAGTCGCCGGCATTCCGCCGGTGCGCGTGCGCGGAGCCCTGGCGGGCGAACCGCCGCACATCGCGGCGGCCATCATCTCGGCCTTGCCGGCCGCGACCGCCACCGCCGTGCTGGAACTGTATCCGCCCGAGGAGCGCGCCGCGATCGTGCGCCGGCTAGCGCGCGCTGCGTCGCCGCTCGTACCGGATGCCGAGGAGTTGATCCGTGCTCGAGGCTGACTCCGGTTTCGTAAGCCTAGCGGACGTGTTGCGCCGCGCGCCCTCGAAGAGCAACGTTGTGGCAGCGGCGTCGGCTGGCGTTCACGGTCCGCTCGTGGAACGGGTGGCCGAACCGCCGCCGGCCGGCGTACGTCCCCCGGTATATACCGTCTCGGCGTTACCCGCGGCGGCCGCCGCCGCGAATACCGGCGCCGCTGTTGTTACCGGGGGCGCGGTGGTTACCGGCACGTCATCCGGCGAACTTAGTGCCTGCGGCGAGCCGCCGGAGCCGAGTCGTGGAAGCACCGCCGCCGCCGTTGCCGGCTCCGCAGTGAGCGAGTCACCGGTGGTCGCGGCGGCAATCCGCGAAGCGCGACTTTTTCGGGCGGCGCTGAGCGAAGCACTTGAAGCGGTCGTGGTCGAGTTGTCACGCCGGTTGGCGGTCGATGTCGTGGGCCGCGAACTACGGCTGGCCCCCGTCGACCTTGCCACGCTCGCGCGGCGGCTTATTGACGAACGGATGCTCGAGCATCCGGTACGGCTGCGGGTGGCGTTCGCCGATGCCGAGATCGCCTGTGAGCTACCGCTGATCGTCGATCCGGCCTTGCAAGCCGGCGACGCCGTTTTGGAGTGCCGCGGCGGTGCGATCGACGCGCGGTTGACCGTCCGGCTGGCCGCGGCGCTGGCGGCGGTGCGGGCGTGATCGGGGTCGCGATCGGCAGCGTCACGGCGACACGCGGCGGCCAGATTGAAGGCCGCAGCCCGGCGCTGCCGGTCGGCGCCGGCGCGCGCATCGTCTGCCGCGACGGCCGGTCGACCGGGGCCCGCGTCATCGCCGTTCGCGGGCGCCACGTTACCCTGGCGCCCTTTGGCGAGATTACCGGAATCGCTGCCGGCGACGCGATCTTCGAAGATCCGGCGGTGCTGCAGCTGCGTTTGGGTGTACCCGCTCTGGGGCGAGCGGTCGACGCGCTCGGCCGGCCGATTGACGGTGGTCCGCCGCTGCCCGACAGCGGCCCGGCCGCTGGCGGTTGCAACCACGCGCCGCTCGATCGCGCAGCGATCCGGCGACCCTTTACGACCGGCATCCGCGTCCTTGATGGTCCGCTGGCATTTGGAATCGGTGCGCGGATCGGGATCTTCGGCGCACCGGGCTGCGGTAAATCGACCTTGCTGGAATCGATCGCGGCCGGCTCGAGCGCCGACGTGACCGTCGTCGGCCTGATCGGAGAACGTGGGCGCGAGGCCCAGCGTTGGCTGGAGCGGATCGACGACCGGACCACGATCGTGTGCGCCACCAGCGACCGCAGTGCCGCCGAGCGGCTACGCGCGGCCGAAGTCGCGTTCGCCGCGGCCGGTGCGCTCCGCCGGCGCGGGCTCGACGTGCTGCTCGTGCTTGATAGTCTAGCCCGGGTCGCCGCGGCCGCGCGTGACTTGGCCATTGCCGCAGGCGAGCCGGTCGGCCGCGGCGGCTATCCGCCGAGCGTATTCGGCGTGCTCGCCGGATTGCTTGAAGGGGCGGGTAACTTCCAAGCCGGTTCGATCACCCTTGTCGCGACCGTTTTGTCCGATGGAGCCGACGAGCGCGACCCGGTGAGTGAAGCCTGCCGGGCGGCCCTCGACGGCCATATCGTGCTGTCCGAACGGTTGGCACGGCAAGGCTGGTTTCCGGCGGTCGACGTTGGGGCGTCGGCGAGCCGTACGCTCTCCGACGTCGCGACGGCCCGGCACCTGGCGGCCGCGCGCGCCATGCGCCATGCCGTCGGCGTGCTGGATGAAACGCGGGAAGCGCGCCAACTGGGACTGGACCCGGCGGCAACCGATCCGGTCCGCGCCCGCATCGTCGCGGCGGAAGCGGCACTGGCGGACTTCTTGCGTCAAACTGAATCAGCCGAGCCGTCGGCCACCCTCAACGAACTACAGCTTCTCACCGATAGGCTTAGCAATGGATATTCTGGCTGAGATTTCGGCCGTTCAAGACCGCATCGCCGAAATCACTGGCGCTCCGGCGCAGTACGATCTGAGCGCTGCGGCGCCGGCTTTCGGTAAAGCGCTGGCCTCGGCGTTAGCTCCGGCCGACAACGCACCTCCGCCGTACGGCGCACCCGGCGCCGGTTCGGGGCCGGCCCCGGCACCCGTCGCGCCCCAACAGATCGATGCGCTGGTCAGTCAAAATTCGACCGCGTGGCAAGTCGATCCGTCGCTAGTCAAAGCGATCATCGCCAACGAGTCGGGCTTCGATGCCAACGCGACGTCGCGCGTCGGCGCGCAAGGCTTGATGCAACTCATGCCGTCGACCGCCCAGGCGGTCGGCGTTCGCAATGCGTACGATCCGGCGCAAAATGTGGCCGGTGGGACGCGCTACCTCAAGGGCTTGCTGGATCGCTTCAACGGTGATATTCGGCTGGCGGTCGCGGCCTATAATGCAGGACCTGGCGCGGTTGAGAAGTACGGCGATGTTCCACCGTATGCCGAGACGCAAAACTACGTTCAAAACGTGTTGGGATCGTACGCGAAGTACCGTACCGCTCCGTAGCGTTTGGGCGCTGATCGCGGCGCTCGCGTGCGCAACGTCGGCGGCGACGGCCGTGGCGCGCGAGGAGGCTCCCGCGATCGGCGTTATCCTCGCGCAGTACGATCGCGCGACGCGGGAGAACGCCACGACGTCGTTCGAGTCGGCCGGCACGATTACGGGGGAAGGACTCAGCGGCGACTTCCACCGCTGGCGATCGGGTTCGAACGAACGTGATGACGAGCGCTTAGGACCGCGCACCGAACTCACGTTGCGGTTGGGCGATCGTCTCTATCTGCAAACGTCGAACGGCAACGTGCGCGAACTTACCGGCTATTTACGGCGCCGCGCGTTGACGTCGGATTTTGTCGAAAGCGGCGCATTTCTCAAAGCGCCCGAACGCTCGACGTGGCTGGGCTTCGGCACGTTGAGCGGCGTGCGTACCTGGCGGCTCCAAGTGTGCGCGCCCGGCGGCGAGCCGGAAACGCTGTGGATCGATACGCTTACCGGACTGCCGTTGCGGGTGGAATTTTTAGACGGTGACGGGCCGACGACGATCGATTTGTCCGATTGGCGTGACGTCGAGGGCCGGCGCTTTCCTTTCAAGTCGATCACCTCCGATGGCGAGCACGCCTTCGATATCGTTGAAACAACGACGTCGGTGCGCGTCGATACGCCCGTTGCGCCGAGCGTCTTCGCGCCGCTGCACAACCGGACGATAGAAGCCGACGTGGTGCAGACCGTACCGCTGTTCGACCTCAATTCGCATGTCGCGTGCACGGTCGGCATCGATGGCCGGCGCTACGCTTTTTTGCTCGATACCGGAGCGCAAAGCGTTTTACTGGACTCGAGTGTTGCCAAGGCCGCGGGCTTGGCCGAATTCGGCTCGCTCGAGGTGCGCGGTGCAAGCCGAACGGGCGGCCTGCACTTGCTCGATTTGCCGCGTATCGACATCGGCGTCGCCCATCTCGACAACCTCGTCGCCACCTCGCTCGATCTGCGCGGCGCAATGGGCGGCGTCTCGCGGCTCGACGGCATCCTCGGCTTTCCGTTTTTCGCTTCGTCGCTCGTCGAACTCGATTTTTCGCATCATGCGATGCGCTTCGGTGCCCCGGGTTCATTCGTGCCGCGCGGTGAACGCGTGCCGCTCGATCTCGACCGCGGGCTGATGGAAGCCACGTTGCGGTTGAATGCGCGCGTCGATGCGCCGTTCATCATCGATACGGGCAACAGCGGTGAACTGCTATTGTACCGGCCGTTTATCGCCACGCATGCCGGTATCGTGCCGCGTAGCGATCGAGCGGTGGCGAACTTCGGCATCGGCGGCGCCGCGCCGACGTATCGTTCTTCGCTCGATGAACTCGCACTCGGCGGCGTCCCGTTGTATCACCGGGTAACCGATGTCGTTCAGACGGACAAAGGCGCGTTCGCCGACCGTATTGATGCCGGCAACGTGGGTTTAGGCATTTTAAAGAATTTCATCGTTACGTTCGATCTGGTCAACAACGCACTGTACTTGCGCAAGAGCGACACGTTCGATGACGGCCGTCTTCGAACGGCAACAACACCGTCGTAATTTCGTGATTGCCGGCGCCTATGCTGCGGTGCATGACTATAGCAACGCGGTCCGTCGCCGTCGTCGCGACACATGTACCGCCTATCGACCGCCGGGCGCTCTCGCAGGCCTGGTTTTCCGCCTTGCACGTGGCGGAACCGCCGCTCGCTCCGCGCCCGCGCACGCCACGGACGCCGGGTGAACGCGGCGGCCGGGCGGGGCGCGCTTTGGCCCCCGCCGCGGCGCCGGTCTCGCGTTCCGGTTCGGCCGGCATCTCGCCGGCCGCACGTTCGGCCTCCGCGCAGGTCGGGCGCGAAGGGGCGGCCGCCGAACGTCGCGCGATCGCCGGTCCGCTGGCCCGCCGGATCGAACGCGCCGTCGAGCGACAGGCTATGTCCGCGCCGTTGCCGCGGGTCGCTTCAATCGCCATCAATGCCGGTGACGGACGGGTGCAGTTGCTCGTCCGCAGCGATGGCGCGACGACGCGCATCGTTGCGCTATGCGCGCCGCATTTGCGCGAACGCGTCGATCGAGCCCTCGCGCACGCCCGCTTCGCGCTGGCGGCGGCCGGTAATCGCATCGAGGTCGCCGGATGATCGGCGCTGCGACAGTCGACGCCCTCAATCGAATCCAAGCCCGCGCGCAAGACGTGCTGCGCGCGTATAGCGCGGGCAGCTTTCCGGCCCATAACGACGTTGCGCGCAACACGCGGCCGCCCGAGTACGCATCCGATCCGCTCAGCGTGGTCGCTCCGCAGAACGCGTATTTCGTCGCGCAGGGGGGCAACGGCGCGCGCACCTTCACCCGTGACGGCGGATTCAACATTACGGGCGGCGTGTTGCGCGCCTCCGACGGCGCCGCCATCTTGGGTTATGCGAATGGCGATGCGCGCGGCACGCTACCGGCGCCGCTCACGCTGCCCGCGAACGACGTGGCGCTCGGGCGTTGCGGCGATATCCGCATTGAAAGTGACGGAACCGTCTCGTACACGCGTCCGACGATCGATCCGCGCACGACCGAACGCGGCGTCGAACGCGTTACCGCGGGTAAAGTCGCGCTCGCGCGGTTCCCCGCCGGTACGCAGCCGATTCGGCTGGACGAGCGCCACGTCGGCGCGCCGGCGGGTATCGCGCCGCATTTAGGAACACCGTCCGACGGAACGTTCGCCGGACTCGCGACTTACGCGCGCGACACGGGCTCGATCGACGTCGACCTGAGCCTAGCGAAGCTGTCGGAAGCGTATCGCGCGTTTTCGGCGATCGCGGCCGCGAATCGGGCTCACGGCGCCACCGATCAAACGGCGATGGACTTGCTTAAATGATCGCCGACCTGCAATTCGGCCGGCCCAATGGACGCGGCGTTCGGCCGGCCCGTTTCGTCCCGCGCACGAGCATTCCGGTCGGTGCGGCGTGTCTTGTCGCGAATGCGCTGCGCGAAACGCTGCACGAGGTGTTCGGCGAGCGCTGCGAACTGACGCTGGGAGAACCGGCCGCGATCGGGCCGGCCGCGTGGGATATGCTCTCGCGCGATGCGTACTGCTTTCTCACGCGCGGCCGGCAAACCGACATCGTGCTGGTCGTTCCTAACGCACATGCGCGAACGCTGGTCCTGCGCGCCTTCGGCGAGGGCGAGCCGCTAGGTCCGGCGGCGCTGAGCGTACTTGAAGTGCATGCCGTCGAGCGGATCGCCGCCCGCTGCGCGTCCGCCTTCGACGCCCTCTGTGCCGAGCGCCGCGGCGCGACGCAGCGGGTTGAACCGGCCGCGTTACCGCTCTGCGTTGCGTATTTCGACATTCACATTCAGGCGCCGATCGCGATCGACATCGGGATCGGCATCGTGCGCGATCTGCCGGAACCCGGCCCCGCCGGACGATTCGCGCCGTCGCTCTTCGCGCACGTGCCGCTCGAAGTCCGCGCGACGTTCGCGAGCGGCACGATCGACGTGGCGACGCTCTTAGGGCTCACGGCCGGCGACGTTCTTCTGCTCGATACCCAGGTTGGAGCGTCGGCGACATTGAAAATCGCGGATCGCCGGCTGGCGGAGGGTACGTGCGGCGTTTCCGGCGGCCGATATTGTTTTGAAGTACAGACAGTCGCAACGATGGAAGCGCGGTCGTGATGGCAACCGATAGTGGCAAGAATCTCGACCTGCTCATGAGCGTACCGCTCAAGATTACGGCTGAGTTGGGCACGTGCAAAATGCTCGTTGAGGATATCCTCAAACTCGGCGCGGGTTCGATCGTCGCATTGGACCGTCTGGCCGGCGGTCCGGTCGATCTTCTGGTGAACGACCGGCTCGTCGCGCGTGGCGAAGTCGTCGCCATCGATGAAAAATTCGGCGTCCGTATAACCGAACTCATCGAACGCCCCTAGCCGCCGACGGTCGCCGCAAATTGCGTCAGCTGCATCACCGGCGGATGCACGGCGGTCATGTATCGGCCACACCGGGCAGCGATACTGACCGCATGGATGCTTTGCTGACCATGGCCGGCCACGGACGCTCGTCGTTGCCGCTCGACGTGCTTGCCGGCCTAACGTTACTATCGATCGCGCCGTTCGTGATCGTGCTCTCGACATCGTTCGTGCGGATCATCGTTGTGCTGTCGCTGGTCCGGTCGGCCATCGGTGCCGCGTCGCTGCCGCCCAATACGGTGTTGACCGGCTTGGCGCTGATCCTCACGCTGGTCATCATGACACCGACGTTCGAGCGCATCTCGCACGAAGCGATCGAGCCGTACGCGCAAGGCCGGCTGTCGCAAAAGCTGTTCTTGGATCGGGCGCTCGAACCGTTGCGCGCCTTTATGCTCCGTCAGACGAAGGTCAAAGACATCGACATCTTCGCCCATGTCGCGCATCGCCGGCCCGGCGAGTCAGCCCGCGATACGCCGCTCACGGTCGTGGTTCCGGCCTTCGTGGTGGGCGAGCTTCGCAACGGCTTCGCAATCGGCGTGGCGCTGTATCTGCCGTTCGTAGCAATCGATTTGGCGGTGGCCGCGATTCTCATGGGTCTGGGCATGTTTATGCTCTCACCGCCGGTCCTCTCGTTACCGGCAAAGCTGCTTTTGTTCGTGCTCGTCGATGGCTGGGCGCTGGTGTGTAACGGGGTCGTCTCGAGCTTCAGGTAGAAACCAGTTCCATGCGAATCACCGAACGGTTGCGAGCGGCAGCGCC
Organism: Candidatus Velthaea sp.; assembly: GCA_965214335.1. Lineage (GTDB taxonomy): Bacteria > Vulcanimicrobiota > Vulcanimicrobiia > Vulcanimicrobiales > Vulcanimicrobiaceae > Velthaea. Next base: position 251,697 of record CBDCBO010000005.1, read on the forward strand.
GTTTTTCTCCTTCGAGTTTTTTCCGCCGAAGACCGATGCCGGCGTCGCATCGCTCATGCAGACGGTGGCCGCACTCAAGTCGTTGGATCCGGCGTATGTTTCCGTAACGTATGGGGCCGGCGGCTCCTCGCGCATGCGCACCGTCGACGTCGCTAAACGCATTCAGAACGAACTGGGCATCGACGTGCTGGCTCATATCACGTGCACCGGTTCGAGCGTCGAAGAGTTGCGTGAGGTGTTTCACGAGCTCGAAGCAGCGCGGATCATGAACGTCTTGGCGTTGCGCGGTGATCCGCCGCGCGGCAGCGATGCGTTCGTCGCGCATGCTCAAGGTTTTCAGCACGCAAGCGATCTGGTGGCCCTGCTCGAGCGGGAGTTCGACTTTTGCGTCGGTGCGGCGTGTTATCCCGAAAAACATCCCGAAGCCGGTAGTCTTCACGCCGACCTTGATGCGATCGAAACGAAAATTACCACCGGTGCGCGCTTTCTCATCACCCAATTGTTTTTTGATAATCAGCACTATTTCGACTTCGTCGCGCGGGTTCGGGCTCGCGGCATAACCGTCCCGGTTATTCCCGGCATCATGCCGATTACGAGTTACGAACAGATCGATCGGGTTACCGCAATGTGCGGCGCCACGATTCCGAGCGGCTTACGGTCGGAACTCGAACTGCGCCGGAACGAGCCGGAGGCGGTGGCTGAACTCGGTGTCGCCTTTGCGACGCTGCAAAGCGCCGAACTGCTCGACGGCGGAGCGCCGGGTATCCACTTTTATACGCTAAATAAATCGCCGGCCACCCGGGCTGTCGTATCGGCGCTGCATGCGTCGCGCTTCGGCGTGATGCGAACGCCGGTCCGGCAAAGCGCGTAGCGCGGCGCAAACGCGTTCTCGAACCGCCCGTTGCCGGACCGGCAGGATTTCAGCCGGCGCACGCTGCCCGTCTCCGCGACCGTCGCACCCGCCATCACGTCGGCCTGATAGCTAATCGCCGGCGACAATGGCATCGGCGCTTTGTCTTCGCAAGGCGCAACGCTCACCACAGCTGCGCGAGAAGCCTCCTCGGAAGCGACAGCGGGCAATACCGCCGTAAGCGAAACCGCCAGCACGATCGCGCAGCTCAAGGCCGTTTCAACGACAGCCGCCAGCGCGATGGGCAGCCGCGAAGGACGCTCGTCTCAAGTTGAAGAGATCGTCGACACCATCGAAGACATCGCCGATCAGACGAATCTGCTCGCGCTCAACGCGGCCATCGAAGCCGCTCGCGCCGGCGAGCACGGTCGCGGCTTCGCCGTCGTGGCCGATGAAGTTCGTAAGACGCCGAACGCAGCTCGATCGCCACCAAAGAGATCGCGAAGATTCTCAGCGACATCAAGCGGGAGACCGTCGCGGCGGCCCACGCGATGCGAACGTCGTCCAACTCGATGGATGCGGGAATCGCCGTATCGCAGCGCGCTTCGCGCTCGCTTGAAAGCGTCAGCCGCGCTGTAAACGACGACGAGCAGCGTAGCGGAATCGCCGGCCGGCCAAGCCGGCGAGATGCAAGACGCCTCGATGCGCGTGACGGAAAACATGGCCAGTGCGTCGGCGGCGGTAGAAGAAAACGCTGCGGCGGCGGCAGAGATGTGCAGCACGACGGACCACGTTACGAACGCCATGATCCCGGTCGCCGCGACCGCATGCCAGAACGCAGAAACGGCTCAGGAAGCAGCCGTGTCGACTCGTCGCCAGCTCGCGATCGGCATCGCCGAGATCGACTCGACGGCTCGCGTTCGCCGCGATCAAGCCGAACAACTCGAGCGTCTTCTCGCAAAGTTCATTGAGAAGAGACCGGCGCGCCGGTTGCACCACGTAACCTCTCAACGTCACGAGCAGTCTCGCTGGTACCGTAGCGGGCCGATCCGGCTGACAACGAGATTCGCCTTTTTAAAAACTTTACCGCTCGGCGCGGCATACGAACACCGACGGCGCGCTCGACATCACGCGCGAGCAATAATCGCGGGTCCCGCCGCGCCCGCATCAGCAGCTTGCCAAAGCCGTGGACCTCGTCCTTGCCGTAGGCGATCGTCACGTCTTCGCGGGCTCGCGGCAGATCAACATCTAGCCCCGCCTCAGAGCCACGCGGGGCTTCGGCCGATGAGGCCAACGCGAAAGGCTATCCGCGGTCACCCTTGCCCGATGGATTCGCCTGGGCTGGGCTCGACGAGCCCACCTAGCGGACCACCGAACTCGTAACGGCAACACGGCGGCTGCTTTTTCGTTAACGGGCGACGTCAGGATCGACGCGTGGCTGCGTTCTCTAGTCTGCTGCGCGAAGCGCTGATCGTTACGGCGGTCCTCGTCCTGCCTATTTTGGGCCTTGCGACGATGGTTGGATTGGCCGTCGCGATCGTTCAGGCGGCGACCCAAATTCAGGAACAGACGCTCACGTTACTGCCCAAAGTGCTCGCGGTCGGCGCCGCGATCGCAATGTTCGGCGCCTTCGGCATGAATGCGTGCGCCGCGTTGTTCACCGATGTGCTCGCGCACATTCCGGCGTTGGTCAACGGACCGTGACGCAAACGCTGCTCTTGGTCTTCGCGCGTAGCGCCGGCTTGATGTTTCGCGCGCCCGGTTTCACCCATCCGGCGGTGCCGATGATCGTGCGCTTGGCGTTGGCCTTGGCGCTCGCATTGGGCATCGCGCCGGCATTGCCGGCCGGCGCGGAGTTGGATCTCGTGCGCTTATCGTTTGCAATCGCGACGGAAGTCGCGATCGGGGCGGCGATCGGCATCGGTGCGTCGTTGCTGTACGACGGGGCGTATTACGGCGGCCGGATGATCGACGATTACATCGGGTTTCGGGGCAGCGTACCAAACGCCGCGGTGACGTCGGCCCAAGGATTCGGCCGGCTATGGTCGTCGCTCTTTTTGGCGGGGTTCTTTTTTCTAGGCGGCGACGGCATCGTCATTCGCGCGTTCGGCGCCAGCTTCGATGCCGTCGCACCCGGCGCATCGATTGGTGCGGATGCGTGGTATCGCTTCGCGGTCGCCCTGCCACAGACGATCGCGCAAACGGCGCTGGTGGTCGCCGCGCCGGCGATCGGCGTGGCTGCCGTCGTGCAAGTTGCCCTCGCCGCAATCGCCCGCGTCGTTCCGCGATTCTCCAGCTTTACGCTGTCATTCCCGATCGTCTTTGCCGTGGCGTTGCTTGTTGCGATCGCGACGTTGCCGCTGTACGGCCCGCTGGCCGCCCATCCCATCTTACTGACGCCCGTGCCCGCGCACCGATGAGCGACAAGTCGCAAAAGAACTTCGATGCCACGCCGGCGCGCAAACAAAAGGCCGAGCGCGACGGCAACGTCGCCCGGTCGAGCGAGATTTCGGCCGTTGCGGCGTTTGCCGGCGCCACGCTGACCACATTCGCCGTCGTTCCGTTCCTAGGGCCGCTGGCTGCCCGCGCGATCGCTGCAATAAGCGTGCGGCCCGATCCATTTCATCCGCCGGCGGCTGCGCTCGAAGTAGTGGCGGCCGGGTTGGTCCCGATGTGCGGTGCCGCAGCCGGAGCTACCGTCGCAAGCATCGTTCAAGCTCGCGGGCTGCGAGCGAGCGCGCCCAAATGGCAACTCGCCCGGCTCAACCCGTTCGCCGGCCTCAAGCGGATGTTCGGCGGTGAGGCCGTTGTCGGCGCGGCGCGCGCGATCGTCGCCTTCGCGGTGGCGACCGCCGTCGTGTGGCCATTGTGCTCGAGCATTTTCGCGCGCGCGACAACGGTCATCGACCCGGGCGCGATCGGCGATCTGGCGGTCGAGGGCGCCCAGCGTGCATGCTGGGCGGCGCTCGCGGTCGGGGCGGTATTCGCGGGTGCGGATTTTGCGCTCGCCCGCCGTCGCTGGCTGCGCGATTTAAAGATGACGTTCGAAGAAATGCGCCGCGATATCAAAGAGAACGATGGAGATCCGAGCGCTCGCGCCCGGCGCAAGGCGTTGCATCGGACGCTGGTTCGGGGTTCGGTTACCCGCACCAAAGACGCATCGTTCGTTGTCGTCAATCCAACGCATATCGCGATCGCGATCCGCTATGCGCCGCCGGCCGTCGCCGTTCCCGAGGTGCTCGTACGCGCGGCCGACGATGCCGCGGCGCACGTCAAAGCGATCGCCCGTCGCCACGGCGTTCCGATTATCGAAAATGTCGTGCTCGCGCGCGCATTATACGCCGCCGGCGAGGCCGGCCGGCCGATTCCGAGCGCCACGTTTGTCGCCGTCGCCCGCATCATCGCTGAGCTGGTGCGCTCCGGAGTGTTGGAATGAACGCAAAATTAACCTCGAGCTTCGCATTTCTCGTCTTGGGAATCGTTGCGATTCTCATCGTGCCGTTGCCGCCGCTGTTGCTCGATGCGCTGCTGGCGCTTAATATCTTCGGCTCGGCGCTCGTGCTGCTGCTGACCTTACGCGTCGAGGAGCCGCTCGAGTTCTCGGCCTTCGCACCGTCGTTGTTACTAGCGACGTTATTTCGGTTATCGCTCGACGTTAGTGCGACGCGGCTTATCTTGACACAAGGGCACCTTGAAGGGGGCGTCGGGGCGATCATTCCGGCATTCGGCCAATTCGTCGTACGCGGAAATATCGTCGTCGGATTGATCGTGTTCGCGATTCTGATCACGATTCAATTCGTCGTGATCGCGACGGGCGCGCAGCGGGTGGCGGAAGTTTGCGCGCGCTTCACGCTCGACGCGATGCCGGGCAAGCAAATGGCGATCGATGCCGACGTGCATGCCGGTGCGCTCGACGCCGAAGGCGCGCGCCGGAAACGCGCGCGAGTTCAACGTGAAGCCGACTTTTATGCCGCGATGGACGGCGCCGGGAAATTCGTCAAAGGCGATGCGATCGCAGCGCTCGTCATCGTGGCGCTCAATCTGATCGGCGGTATCGTAGTCGGCATCATGTATCACGACATGTCGCCCGGCGAGGCGATGCAAACATTCTCGCTCTTGTCGATCGGGAACGCGCTGGTCACCACGTTGCCGGCGTTCCTGATTTCCACGGCGATGGGCATGATGGTCACGCGGGTGGCGGGCGACGGCGCGTTGGGTGTCGATCTCGCCTTGCAGCTCATCGGCCGGCCCGATGTGTTGCGCTCGGCCGCACTTCTGGTAACGCTGCTGGGCTTCGTGCCCGCGTTGCCGGCGCCGATCTTCATCGGCATCGGCGCCTGCGCGTTTACCGGCGCGCATTTCGCCGACCGGCGCAAGCAGCGGCTGAACGCACGACTCAAGGCCGACGGCGAACACGCCCGCAAAGTCGCGATTCGGCGGCCGGAGATGGCGCTCGCGCTCGTTGGCGTCGACGCGCTCTGTATCGACGTCGGCAGCGATTTATACGCGTTGCTCGCACCGCCCAATGCCGACGCGCTGCTGGATCGCATCGCCGATGTGCGGCGTGCGTTGGCAGCCGAGATCGGCATCGTTATCCCCGGCGTGCGGTTGCGCGACGACGGCGTTCGCGACTCGCGAACGTACGCCATCCGGGTGCGCGACCGGATCGCGGGCGAAGGGATCGTGCGACTCGACCGGTTGATCGCCGTCGGCAATCCGGCCGTGTTGGCTCAACTGCCGGGTGAAGAGACCGTCGAGCCCGTCTACGGACTACACGCCAAGTGGGTGACTTACGAAGATCGCGAGCGGGCCTCAGCTGCCGGCGCGCTCACGTTCGATGCCATATCGATCATCGGCTCGCACCTTTCGGAACTCGCACGCCGTCATGCCGGTGAATTGCTCGGACGTCAGGAATTCCATACGCTCGTCGAGCACCTGCGTTCGACCGTACCGTCGGTGGTGCGCGACATCGGCGGCGAGATGTTGCCGGTTGCCGCCGCGCATCGCGTGTTCACTCTGCTGCTGCGCGAACGCGCTTGGCCGCGCGATCCGATCGCGGTATTCGAAACGATACTCGATGCCGCCGCCGGTTCGCGCGATCCGCGCGAACTCACCGAAGCCGCCCGGCGAGTCGTCGTTCCGCAACAGTTCCGGCGCGATGGCGTCCGCCGCTTACGGCCGTTGATTTTCGCGCCGCGCTTCGAGGGTGAATTGGGACGGATGTGGAGTCCCGGCGGCGGGTTAGCGCCCGATCCGGCAACCGCGCTGCACGTGCGGGCCCGGATCGAGACCTACCTCAACGACGCGCTTGCCGGCCCGCATGCGATCGTCGCGACGGCCGCCCTGCGGCCGGTGCTGGCCGAATTCTTCGAGCAGATGGGGCTGCGGATCGACGTCTTCGCCTACACTGAAATTCCGGCCGACGTGGCGCTCGAGCCGGCCGGCATCATCGACACGCCGCGCGAACTCGCCGCCTGACACTGCACGTTCGGCACGGTAGACCGCGCCCGTCACATCATAACCGGCCGCATCGTCATGGCTTAGGCGGGCCACGTCATCAGCCGCGGAACTAGTGCTGAGCGCCGCTTCCCGTAGCTTGCGCCATCGCGATGAGCGTGCGGCGCGCATCGTCGGTATCGCGTAGCGCGTGGTCGAAAGCGATGCGCTTGACGACATGTTCGCCGCGCACCTCGATGCGAAGGTCCATCGCGTCGGCGTCGAGCGCAAGCATCCGGGCTGCATCCACGCCTTCAACGCCGGCGTATGCGCGCGCGTAGCCGGCAATCGAGTCCGCGTGATCGTCGTTCATGTGGCGGCAGATCGCGGCGGCTTGCTCGGGAGTGAGCGTGGTTTCCATCCAGCCGGTTACTGCTGGTGTGCGGCCGTTCCCTCGCAGCCGGGTGCGGCCACGGTCAACGCCGGTTCTTCCGGCACGCCCGACGCGCAACGCGCGCAACGCCCGGTGACCGTCAGCGCAACGTCGACATCGTCGTACTGGTACGACGCGGCAACGCCGTGCACGATGCTCGCTAGCGCCGGCAGGTTGAGATTCGTAATGTCGCCGCAACTCTCACATACCAAGTGGTGATGCTTGCTCAGCGACGCCTCATAGCGCGCCGCCAAGCCGTGATGGGTAAAGATTTGCACCAAGCCCAGTTCGCGTAGAATGTCAACGGTTCGATAAATCGTCCCGAGGCTCACGCCGGGGAGCCGCGTCCGGACACGCTCCAAAATGCTCTCGGCGGTCAGATGAGCGCCGTCGGCAAGGGCGGCGAGGATGGCCGAGCGTTGTTTGGTGAGGCGGTAGCGACTCCGCAGGAGATCTGCGTCGACACCGTCGGAGTCCATGCGTAAAAGTCCGCCCTCGAACGCTCCAGCGCCGGTTTGACGCTAGTCTCCGGGCCTGCTACAATGCTTGGGTTCTCCCCTTCCCTCCGAAGCGCGGTATGTGGAATAGACTCAAACGACCGCTACAGGCGGTCCTTTTATTAGCGGTGGTCGGGCTTTGCCTGTGGGCCATCCTCCCGATCCAGCAGAAGATCCACTTGGGACTCGATCTCCAGGGCGGCGTCCGCGTCCTCTTGGAATTGCAGCCGACCGATACGATCAAGACCATCACGCCCGACATACAAAATCAGGTCGAGCAGGTGGTGCAGAATCGCGTCAACGGGTTGGGCGTTTCAGAACCGGTGATCACGAAGGTCGGTACCGATCGGCTGCTGGTCGAATTGCCGGCCGCCAAAGACCCCGACGAAGTCGAGCGCCAGCTCAAAGAAGCCGCCGTGCTCGATTTCAAGATCATTCCGCAGGCGGTCGACACGCGAATACAACGCGACAAGAAGTACGCGCAAGACCCGGCCGGCGCGTACAGAGACTCCGGTGCCATCGTCTATTCGGGCGCCGATCTTAAGGGCGCCCAGGCGGCCTTCGGCCAGGCCGGCGAGCCGCAGATCAATTTCCAAACCAAGGATCCGAAGAAATTCGGCGACTTGACGCAAAAGTACATGGGTCAATTACTGGGTATCTTCCTCGACCGCAAATTCGTTTCGGCCGCGACGATCGAAGGTGTCATTACCGACAGCGGCCTCATTCACGGCAGCTTTACCGAAGACGACGTTAGCCGCATCGCCAACGAACTCAACGCCGGTGCGCTGCCGGTCCCCGCGACGATCATCGAAAAAGATGAAGTCGGACCGATTCTCGGCCAGGAAGATCTGCAGAAGTCGCTCGTCGCAGCGGCGATTGGCCTCGCGCTGGTGCTGGTGTTCATGGGTGTGGTGTATCGCTTGCCGGGCGTGCTGGCCGATCTCGCGCTCATCGTCTACGTTATCGCGTTGCTCGCGCTGTTATCGGTCGCGCACGCGGTGCTCACCTTGCCCGGCATCGCCGGCTTCGTGCTGTCGATCGGAATGGCCGTCGATGCCAACGTGCTCATCTTCGAGCGCATCAAAGAAGAGCTGTGGTCCGGTAAATCATTGCGCACGTCGACCAAGATCGGGTTCGCGCGCGCTTTTTCCTCAGTGTTCGACAGTCACTTCACCACCATCGTCGGTGCCGGAGTATTGTTTTTACTGGGCACCGGGACCGTCAAGGGCTTCGCCTACACGCTGTTTTGGGGCACGGCCTTTTCGCTGGTGACGGCCGTCGTCATCACGCGCTTCTTCATGGATGTGATCGTCGAAAACGATCTGGCCACCAATCACAAGGCGTACGGAGCGTAACCGATGTTTTTCCGTCGTCTCAATTGGAATGTCGTCGGCTGGTTCAATACCGTCTCCTATATTTCGTACGCGATCATCGCGCTCGGAGTCGCGGCGATGGTGTATCACTACGCGACGACGGGCTCGGCACTGCGCTTAGGGCTGTCCTTCACCGGCGGCACCGATATTACGGTCACCTATAAACAAAGCGTGACGCGGGCGCAGATCGCCGCCGCGCTGCAAAAAGTCGCCGTCACCGATGCGCAAATCAACACGCTGGGCAAAACCGGCGATGTTGGAACGCCGCGTTGGACGATCGAAACGCAAAAAGATTTCGGCAACGATAGCGGCCCGCTCAAGGCGGCCCTGGCGACGATTGCGCCGATCGACCCTTCACAGGTTTCGGTCTCGACCGTCGGTCCGTCGCTGTCGCACGAGTACCTGTTCAATGCGGTCAAGGCACTCGTCATCGCGATCGCGATCCAATTCTTGTACATCGCGTTCCGCTTCGGCTGGAATTACATCTTCGGATTGGTCACCGTCATCGCGCTATTGCGCGATTCGGCGATGATGATCGGCATCTACGCGATCGCGGACAAACGCGTCGATGACGCGTTCCTCGCAGCAGTACTTACCGTCATCGGCTATTCGGTCATGGACACGATTGTGATCCTCGACCGGATTCGCGAAAACGTCAAGCTGATGGCCGGTCAGAAATTCGATACGATCGTCAATACATCGATCTTGCAAACGATGACGCGGTCGGTCAATACGCTGGCGACCGTCGTCGTAACGCTCGTCGCGTTGCTCGCACTTGGCGGAGCCAGCTTACAGAATTTCGCTTTCGCGCTGCTGGTCGGCATTTGTTCGGGCGGCTACCATTCAATCTTTTACTCGGCGCCACTGGTTGCGAAATTGCAAAATCGTCAGCGCGCGCGGGCCGGAGCGGTTGCGCTCGAAGCCCCGCGTACCAAAGCCGAGGCGCGGCAACAAGCGGCCAAGGCCGCCGGCGTTCCAGCAGTCGACCGGGACGCCGTTATTGCGGCCCGCAAAGCGCGTAAAGATCGCGATCGGCTCGCCGGCCAGCGTAACGGCGCCCCGGTGCGCTACAAGAAGCGCCGTCCGGACGTCGCGCCCGGAGCCGTTGGTGTCGTGGAGCCGGAACTCGACCACGAACTCGATGAGGAGTTCGAGACAAGCGATGCGATCGGCCCGGAACGGCTCATTCGGACGACGAGCCATGTCGATCCGCTTGATGCCCAAAATGCCGGCCAGCATGACCGTGACTTCGACTTGGGCCACGAAGAGATTCACCTCAACCTCGAAGCCGTCGACGCGCCGCACTATAGCGTGCCTCCCGTCTCGCATACCGGCGAGGCGGGGCCCGGCGAGCCGCTGACGTAGTGCGCGACTCGCAGCGCTGAGCCGCCGCGCGCGCACATTGCGGTCCGTCGTAGTGGGGCGCGAGCATCCTCCGCATGGCCCGTGAGCAACCGCCGCGCGAACGGCCGCCGCGCGGTCGTGCAGCGCTACCGCTGCCGACTCGCTCGGAAGCGGCGTTCGAGGCGCTGCTCGCAACGTTCGAATCGGCCGCCGCGCAGCCGCCGGCCGAGCCGGCGGGTTCAGTCGGTCCGTCGTTTAGCTCTTTATCGCGCGTGAAACCGGCCCAGGCCCCCGCAATACCGGCGGCGTCAACGCCGGCGCTCGCTACGGCTGACGGTGTGCCGGGTTCAGTCAGCGATTCCGCCGCGTTCCTCGAACGGCTGTATGCCGCGAGCGGAAGCTATCTCGAACGCGACCGTTACGCTTCGATCGGCGAGGCGTTTGAATTTTATACGAAAGTTGTCGGCGTCACGTTCGAGGGCCGGCAAGATGTGGTCGCGGGCCTGCTGACCGGAGCGTCGGTCGATCTCCGGCGCGAAGCGGACAATCCGGTCGACCCGAATGCGATCGCCGTGTTCTTCGGCGCGTTGCGCGTCGGCTTTCTGCGGCGCGAGATCGCGCGGCGGATCGCGCCGCAAGTGGATTCCGGCGCCGTGTACGATGCGCAGATTGCCAGTGTTACCGGCGGTGGCAAACGCAGCTTCGGTGTCAACCTGTTAGTGCGGCGCGAGCGGCCGCGTCCCGAGCGCGCGGCGCCGGCCGGCGCGAGCCGTTTCTCGCCGGACGATGTGCTGCATGCGCTCGTCGGCGAGCGCGCCTTGCGCGATGCGCAGCGCGACGTCATCGCGCGAGTTGAGGCCGGCCGCAACACGCTGGCCGTCTTGGGTACGGGCCGGGGAAAGTCGTTATGCTTTCAATACCCAGCGGCGGTACGGGCGCTGGAAAGCGGGCGCAAGACCGTCGTGCTGTATCCGCTACGCGCGTTGGCGAACGATCAATACGAAGCACTCGTGCGGCGGCTTCGTCCGCTGGGCGTGCGCATTTTGCGCGCCAACGGTTCGATCGACAGCGCGGAGCGAGCGCTTTTGATGGACGCGCTGGAGACCGGGGCGTGGGACATGTTGTGTGCGACGCCGGAGTTTTTCAGCTATCATGTCGAGCGTTTCACCGCGGCGGTGAGCCGCCCGGATCTCGTCGTCGTAGACGAGGCGCACCATGTTTTCGAATCAAAGCATCGACCGGCCTACGGTCGCATCGGCGAGGTGCTGCGGCTCGTGGGCTCGCCGCAGGTGTTGGCTTTGACCGCGACGGCCGGCGATGAAGCATTCGCGCGGCTGCGCGCGACGCTGCACATCGACGCGTGGGTCATCGACCCGACGGTTCGCGCAAATCTGGCCATGGTCGACGCGCGCCGCGTAACCAACAAGTTCGCGTATATCGCGGCGCGAATCACGCAACCCGGCAAGTCGATCGTCTACTGTAATTCGCGCACCGAAGCAACTAAAGTCGCAGAAAAACTGCGCGCGACGCTACCCGATGTCGCGTTCTATCACGCCGGCGTTCCGACGGCCGAACGCTCCGAGATCGAGCGGTTGTTTCGCGAGAATAGCTTGCGCGTCGTCGTGGCAACGTCGGCCTTCGGCGAAGGCATCGATCTGCCCGACGTCCGCAATGTTTTTCTCTATCACCTCAATTTTAATTTTACGGAATTCAATCAACAGTCGGGCCGGGCCGGCCGCGATGGTGAAGACGCGCAGATTCATCTGCTCTTCGGCGAGAAAGACCGCAACATCAACGATTTCATTATCGAACGGTCCGCACCGCGGTTGGCGACGTTACGCGCGCTGTACCGTGAGATCAAACGGCTGGCTGTTGATGCAACGGTTCGCATGACCTTCGCCGATATCGCGGCGACGCTGGATATGGATAAAGTCGACGGCGGCACGGTCGGCGCGGCGATCCGCATCTTTGAAGAAGCCGGCTTGCTCGATACGGGCGAAGACGACGATGGGCGATTCGTCCGCTTGCGCGAGGTGCACGGCAAGATCGACCTGACCGCCAATAGCCGGTTTGCCGAAGGCGAAGCGGAACGCGATGATTTCGGCCGGTTCTGCGATCTGGTGCTGGGTGCCAAACCCGAAGTGCTCGAGAACGTTATCAACCGCCCGATCTATCCGACGAACGTTCCGCTCGTCCGCTGACGAATGCGGCTTGCCGGCGGTACTCAGTGGAGCCGCGACTCGACTGCACGCTGCGCAAGCCGCGATGCGAACGCGGCAGCGACGCGCCGAACGAACGAGGGTGAAAAGACGAATCCGCACCCCAACGCGGCGGCGCCGCTACGCATTTACGCTACGTGTGTCGTATTGGGTTGATCTTTGAGATACGTCAGCAGCGCGGTGCCATCGACCGATCCGCGCCCGGTGGCGGCATCCCATCCGGGGCCGGCTTTGTAGCCGCCGTTATTACCGACGGTGACGTCGTGAAAGGCATCGGCCGGCGCGGCGTAGATCGATTTCTGCAGATCGCCGATCGGATGACCGAGATTTTGTTCGAGTCGCGCCGCGAGTGCGGCGTAGAGCGGTGCGACGGCGCTTGTGCCGCCGACGAGTTCGAGCCCCGCTTTGCCATCGCCCAACGGAACGAGCATTTTAAAGCCCGTCGTCGGATCGGCATCACCGGCAATGTCGGGAACGCCGCGTCCAGCGATCGGTAATTGGGCCTGGACCGGCGGCTTGGCATTGATTTCGCTGATGCCGCCGCCGGTCGCACCTTGCTGATGCTTTAATTCGTTCCAGACCGTTTCTTTTTTGATCGATCCGTCGGCCGCCAGGCTGAGCTTGGTGCCGCCGTTGCCGATCACCGCCGGGCTCGACGACGGAAAATCGACATGCTTTTGACCGTCCGCCATACCGTCCGTCGCTCCGTTGTCACCGGCGGCCGAGAAGACGCTGACGCCCATCGCGCGTGCTTCTTTAAAAAGCTCGTTGAACGCCGCGACCGCTTGCGGCGTAAAGCGCGCTTCGGGGCCGCCCCACGAAATCGAGAGTGCGTTATTGTGGTGGCCATCGTGCAGCGCCGTCGAGATCGCATCGAGAAAACCGCGATCGGTATTGGGCGCGATGTACATCGTTTTGTCGGCATTCGGAACCAGCGCGCCGATCATCTCGGCGTCGAGCATGTTTTCGCCCGTCGGACCGGCGTCGGCCGGACGCTCGGCGCCGCCGTCGACCTTGACGACGTTGAACGGAACGTGCGGCACGCCCAACGCCTGCAGGTACGCTGCTTGCGTCCGGTCGTCATAGCGGCCGCCTAGCGAAATCACGCCGACGTGCTCGCCGCTGCCGTCGCCGGCCGGGAAGTTATAGGCGCGAGCCACGTCCAGCGGCGTATAGCCCGGCGTCGCCGGCGTCGCTGCGGCGGTGACGATATGTGAAACGGAAGTCGACCGGTCGTCGAGACCGGTCACGCTCGTGACGGCGGCGGCGATCGATTGCGGCAGGCTAATGTCGCCGACTCGCCCGCGATACGTTTCTTCCGGCGTCCGGTACTGCGCCAGATCGACACCGAAGGCATCGTGCATTTGCGCGGCGTTGCCGCTCACCGCGATAGTGCGTTCGGCCGCGCTCGTGCGATCGACGGTAAGCCCGTAATCATGGGCGAACGATTCGACATCGGCCATGTCGCTCGGGCGCGCACCATGCTGCTGCTCGAACGCGTCGCGCGAAAGGCCGGCGTATCCGTCGGGGATAGCGCTGTCCGGACGCAAGCGCACGGTCACGCCAACGCGCTCTTGCGGATCGAGTGTTTTGATCAACACAGCGCGCGGGTCCGCCGGTTTCGTGCTGCCGGAAAGCGTCACGCGGTTGAGCCGCGCCGGATCGAGATTCATGAGACCTCCGTTATGATATGAGTTGCGAAGCGTTGTGGCCTCAGTCACGCCGCGCCGTTCGGACGGCAACCCAAAGCCGCTCGCAGCGGCGCGGTTTCGCGTCCGCGGGCGGCGAACGAATGCCGCACATGACGACGTCGCAACGCGTCTGGCGCGCGCTGAGCGCCGGTGCGAACGAGACCCGGCGCGGCGCCGGTAACGCGTACTACGAGCGCGTGCGCGACGAACTGCTCGACCTTATCTGCGTCGCGCCCGCGACGGTGCTCGATGTTGGCTGCGGCGGCGGCGCGACGGGCGCCGAACTCAAACGCCGTTTTCCCGGTGCGACGGTGATCGGCATCGAGCCGGTCGCGGCGGCGGCGCAGCTGGCCGGCGAGCGGATCGACCGGGTGATTGCAGCCGACGCCCAAACGCTCGACTTCGATGCGGCTCATATCGGCGGCGCGACGCTCGACCTCATCATCGTCGCCGATGTGCTCGAGCACATGTACGATCCGTGGCACATGCTCGAGCGGCTGCGCCCGCTACTCACGCCGAACGGAATACTCTTGGCGTCGATTCCGAATGCGCGCAATTTGTGGCTGTTGGAAAAGATCGCGCGCGGTACGTTTGACTACCAGGCTGAAGGCTTGTTCGATATCACGCACATCCGCTTTTTCACCCTGACTGACATGCGCGCGCTCTTCGCCGATACCGGCTACGTCGTCGACCGCACGCAACTTAACATCGACGGCAACCTGCCCGAGCGCGTGCCCCTCAAGCGCTTGCCGAGCCCGCGCGCGTTCGCCCACATCGCGCATGCGGTCCGCAATCTGGTGGACCCGAACCACGCCCGGGTCTTAGTATCACGTGAAACCGGCCGCACGTTTCGAATCGATACGGCGCGCATCACGTTGCGTGGCCTGACGGCCGCCGACCTCGACGAATTGTTCTGCAGCCAAATCTACTTCATCGCCCGAGCCGCTGCGCCCTAACGTCGTTCGCGCCGTTACGGGGCGGGGTGTAGCATGCGGCGCGCGCGCGGATCGAGTGCGCGCCCGCGCCACCGATACTCGAAGTTCGCGCGCCGGACCACATTTGCCAGGCGCACGCGCGGCGGCTGGAATTCGGCCGCGGTCCGTTCGCTCCAGCGATAGCGTTCGCGCTCGCTCGTTTCAAGGCTCTGCTGTAAGGCTGCGACCGCCGGCGGATGATCGCCATGATAGTGCAGCACCAGCGGCCACAGCGCCCGGAAATAATCGACGTCGCGAACGGCGGCTTCATCTTTCTCCGCGACCGTCGGCCCGGCTTGACCCAAGCTCGAATACTGGCGCCCTTTGGCGGCTTGACGATGCATCGAAAAGACCGCGCCGTAATGATCGTACACATAGGGAACGGCAAGATGCTTGCCGGCGACGCCGGTCAGGCGCTCGTGAACGCGGCCGGTCCAGCGCAAGCCCGCGGTGACTCGAAAGAAACTCATCCGGCGTTCGATCGACGTATATAAGCGAAACGATTGAAAATAGTGGCGCGTGTAGCCGTCGACGATCGCGATCGTGTCCGGCAAGCTCGCTAAGTTACGCGCGATCGTCGCGGCGATCGGGCGATGCACTTCATCGGCATCGACGAATGCCGCCCACTCGCCTAAATCGAGCTGACGGTGCAGCGTTAGAATGCGATTCCGGGCGTCGGCGAAATCGACGAACGGCGCGCGATCCACGGTGAGCGCGCCGCGTTCGGCAAACGACGATTCGGCCAGCGCGCGGGCGTTCGGGCCGCTCGGATCTTCGCTGTTGTCGTTGACGATCAGCCGATCCGCAACCGGTTCGAGACTGCGCAGCAAAGCCGGCAGAAACGACTCCTCGTTACGCCCCACGATGAGATGCGCGGCAATTCCCGGCCGGCCGCGTTGCGCCGGTCGGGCGCCGTGCAAACGTTGCGCGTACGGCGCGTCGACCGCGACCAGCGCCGCGGCCGGCGTCCCGCCGGTGATGGCGCGCGCGAGTTCGGACACGTGCTGGGTGGCTAAGTACGCATCGAGTCGCCGGTGCGCGTCCAGGCACGTTTGCGCCGATCGGGCGCGAAGTTGACGTATCGCGTCGACGTGACTGACGAGCGTTTCCAACATGGCGCCTGCGGCGACCACCGTCACGCCCGGTGAAGCGGCCGCCAGCGGGTCGACCGGCGCCGCGGCGATCACGCTGCAGCCGTGTCCGATCGCCGCCGGAATTACCAGGCCGTACCGATCTTCGTTTGAACCGACGATCACGATGTCGGCCGCGGCCAACTGCGCGAGCCGATCGTAGCGAAAGCACAGGCCGCGAATTGCGGGCCGCACGTTACGAAGCTGCGCCAGCAGCGCGGCGCCGCTGACGCTGGCGACCACCACCGGATCGCCGGAGCGTGCGCGCGGCGGCGGCGTCGCCGTCCCGAGCCGCACGCTCGTTACGCGCTCGGGGCTGCAGCCGGCGGCAAGCAAAATTTGGCGCGCCGCTTCGCTCGGCGTCCACCACTGCGCGATACCCGGCGCCTGGGCGTAGCGGTGGCCTTCGGCGGCCGTCCGCGGCGCCACAAAGGCCACGCGTTCGGCGCCCGTCGGCGCCGCCAAAGCGGCCGCGCCCCACGAAATTTCCAGCGTCGGCCGACGGCGCGCGACGGCGGCCAGCAAGTCGATGCGGGCCCGATCGCTGCGCGACGCGGGCCGGATGCGCAGCACGGACGCGCCGAGGTGCGCCTTCCACCAGCGCGTCAGGTGCGCGAGCGCCTGCGCTTCATCGGGCTCGGCCGGCAAGCGTCCGTCGACCGCCAGCGCGATCGGTGGAACCTCGGGCAACGGATAGCGGGGGGCATCGGCCAGCAGCGTTTCCCAGCGCTCGATGAAGCGCCGTTCGTTGCGTTCGTGATTGTGTTCGCGGCCCAAGGTCGCGCTTTCGAGATGCTCGAGCACCGCCGCCGGCTCGTAGCGCACCCGGGCGCCGGCGCACCACGCGCGCAAGCACAGATCGACGTCTTCCCAGCCGTTGGTAAAGCCTTCGTCGAAGCCCCCGAGCCGCACGAAGAGTTCGCGCCGGATCATCAGCGCGGCACCGGTAACGGCGAGAAAGTCGCGCGCGATGTTGGCGTCGGGCAGCGTGCCGTCCCGGCGTTTATGGATGTGCCACCAGCGTGAGACCGCGCCCGGCAGCAGCGCGAGTCCGGCATGTTGCAACGTACCGTCGGAATATAACAAGCGCGCACCGGCGATGCCGATGCCGGATTCGGCGGCGAGCGTCGCGCGCAGCGCGGCGAGCGTATCGGGGCGGACGAACGCGTCGTTATTGAGGAACAGAATCGCGTCGCCGGTGCAGCGCGCGGCGCCCGCGTTGCAGGCTCCGCTAAAACCGCGATTGCGTTCGAGCAACAGCGGCGTGAAGTGACGCTGCGCAGCCGTCCAGGCCGCACTTTCGCCGTCGGTCGAGGCGTCGTCGACGACAATGATCTCGGCCGGTACCGCGTCGGGCCCTGTCCGCAGCAACGCGTCGACGCAGCGCTGGGTGAGCCGCCAATTGTTGAAGGTGGGAACGACGACGGAGATGCGCATCAAGGTGCGCCAGGTTCGAGTCGCGGGCGGCGGATCATGTCGCGCCCGGGCGCGTTCGTGCGGCGGCGCGGATGATCGTCAGTGTGCGCGCAGCGCAGGTGTCCCACGAAAATGCGGCCGCGTGCGGCGGACCGGCGTGCCGCATGGCGGCGCGACGGTCGGGGTCGGCGGCCAGAGCCCGCAGCGCTTGTTCCCAAGCAGCGGGCGCCCGCGGATCGTCGACGTAGGCCGCGACCGCGCCGCCGACCTCGGGTAACGAACTGGCCCGCGCCGCCAGCACCGGCGCTCCGCACGCCATTGCCTCGAGCACCGGTAACCCAAAACCTTCGTACAGCGACGGCACCGCGACGATGCACGCGCCGCGATACAGGGCGACGAGGCGCGCCGGCGAGGCGTGCGCGAAGACCAGGGCGTCGGGCACGTGCGGATTGGGCCGGGTCAACACCAGCGCCGTGGCGCCGTCGGGAAAGGCGGCGCGATGTGCCGCCGCGAGCGTCAGCACATTCTTCTGCGCGTCGTGGGCGCCGACGTGGAGCACGTACCGGCGGTTGCGCAAAGCGGGCGGCAGCGCGCCAAGATCACCCGGCCCGAACATCGGCTCCACGCCGAGCGCGACGCGGTGCAGCCGTTCCGGCTCGACGCCCAGCCAGCGTTCCACTTCGGCGGCGGTAAACGCCGAATCGCAGACGATCGCGCGCGCCGTCGCGGCCGTCCGCCGGAAAGGTGCCTGCTGCGCCTCGCGCCGCGCCGCGTCGGCGACCGGCAGCGCGAAAGGCACCACGTCGTGTACGGTCGCGACGGCCGGCTGCGACGCGCCGACGAACGTGCCGTTCCAGGGATGCCACACCACGTCGGCCGTGTGCGGCACCCGGTTCGCGATCCGCACGCGCTGCGCCGGACGGCCGCCCAACGCCGCAAGCAGTGCGCCCCGGTGTGCCGCCGGAAACCAACTGCGCACGATGAGCGTCAGGCGCACGTCGTCGCGCTGCGCGAAGCGCGTCAGCACCGCCCGGGCGTAGGTACCGATGCCGCGCCGGTCGCGCGCGAGGTCGTGCGCGTCGACCGCGAGTTCGAGCGGGCCGCTCAATGCGGCGGCAAAGGCGTTTGGTTCGGGCACGGTTCCAAGACCGTCGTGCCGTTGGGCGCGGTATGGTCGAGAATGTAGTGGATCAACGGCGGATACGAAGTTGGATCGCTTCCGGGCGGCGGAAAAACCAACGGAATGCTGAGGTCGCGCTTGACGATGTTGGTCGACGACCACGGGTCGTCGCGCTCGCCGTTCTCGTATGTCCAGCGGTAGGGAAACGTATCGGTTTCAATGTGGCCGTCGGGAAACTGAACCGTCGCTGTGATGCGCTCGGACGCCGCGCCGTTGCGGTATTCCGGTACGCCGCGCACGTTGAAAACGACCTCGCCGCACGGCGTGTTGGCATCGACGCTGCCGGTGCCGGTGCCGGTCTTGCCGTTCCCCGCGCCGGTACCGTTGGCGCCGCCACCGTTGAGCGCGCCCGTCCCGAGCCCGGCACCCGTCCCGCTGATGCCCGCCGCCCGGCCCAGCCGGCTCCGGTTGAGCTGCTGGTACACATCGAAATTCTTGAAATGGTGGATCGGCTTGGCCGGAGCCCCGCCGTGCGTCGGCGCCGGGCTGCCCGCGGCTTTGGCGGCGGCGATCTGCGGCACCGGTGCCAAAGTGACCCGCGGCCGGACGTGGACGACCGGCGGCGGAGTGGGTCGCGGCGTCGGTTGCGGTGTTGGCCGGGGCGTCGGCCGCGGCGTCGGCCGGCGGCGTTCGAGCACGATCCGGCTTTGCACGGCCGCCACCTCGCGCGGCTCGGGCGACCGCGCCGGTGCGCGCAAAAAGCCGATGAAGATTTCGTTGAGGGCGATCGAAAGCGCAATCGCGATGATCCAACGTCGAGCCGCGGCCGGTTGGCGCATCGCGCCGGGCGCATAAAAAGAGCCGCTCGCCTGCGAACGGCTCCCCGGGTCGATCACGCCCCAGCCTCCGGGGCCTCAGCAGAGACGGCTCGCGCTATGACGGGTTGACGCCGTACGTGCGAAAATACCAATCGCGAAACTGGTCGTTATTGGGATAATAGCCATACTTGTTATAAAAATAGGATCGGTATTGTGCTTGGCGGCGTGCCTGTTCGCGCACTTCCTCTTGTTTGAGCCGTTTCTTCTTGTTCCAATTAACGATGCCGATCGCGGCCGCCGCGCCGCCGATCAAGATGTTGCGCGTGCTTGCCGCACCGTCAGCGAACGCGGGAGCCAGCGTGCCGGCGGTAACCGCGGCAGCCAGGGCGCTCGCCGTGATAAATTTCGCGTTCATGTATTCTCCCGATGCAAATCGCGCAGCATTCGTCGTAACGTGTGTCGTAACGTGTACTGAGATAACGAAGTTCGACACCGGCGGGGTTCCGTCGCAAGTGACGCGAACCGGGTTGGCCGTGACAAGCACAGACGTTGCGGCGCTGATCCGGGCCATCCCCGACTTCCCGATCCCCGGTATTCTGTTCCGAGATATAACGCCGCTGCTCAAGGATGCCGGCGGCTTCCGGGCGATGATCGATCTGTTTGTCGATACCTATCGTGATGCCAAGATCGACTGCGTGATCGGCATTGAAGCGCGTGGCTACATGATCGGCGCGCCGCTGGCCTACGCGATCGGCGCCGGTTTCGTTCCGGTGCGCAAACCGGGCAAACTGCCCGGAACGAAGTACACCGAAGAATATGCACTCGAGTATGGAACCAATTCGCTCGAAATTCATGACGATGCGGTTGCCGCCGGTCAGCGCGTGCTCGTGGTCGACGATCTGCTGGCGACGGGCGGCACGATCGCGGCAACCCTGCGGCTCCTCGCCAAGCTCGGCGCCCAAGCCGTCGGCGTTGCCGTGCTGATCGAACTCGCCGCACTTGGCGGGCGCCAACGGCTCGGCGGAACCGATATCACCGCCTTCATCACGTATTGACGCCGCGTCGCCGAGCGCGGCCCAGGCGACGGTTTACTTTTGAGCGCGGGCGTTGGCGCGGGGCCGATATTCGGGCTATGATAGGCGCCAACCCATGACCATTGACGATCTCATCAGCAAGGTCCAGCGCTACGATCCGACGCTCACCGCCGATTGGCTGCGTTCCGTCTACACGTTGGCGGATACGGCGCACGAGGGCCAGTTGCGCGCGTCGGGCGAGCCCTATGTGGTGCACCCGTTGGCGGTCGCCGACATCTTGGCCGACCTGGAAATGGACCGGGCGACGGTCGCGGCGGCGCTGCTGCATGACGTGGTCGAGGATACGGTCGTCACGAGCGAGGAGGTCGCCGATCGATTCGGTACCGAGATCGCCGCACTCGTCGACGGCGTCACCAAGCTGACGCGAATTCCGTACCAATCCAAAGAAGATGCGCAGGTCGAGAACTTGCGCAAAATGTTCTTGGCGATGGCCAAAGACATTCGGGTCATCATCATCAAGCTCGCCGACCGCCTGCATAACATGCGGACGCTTGCGTCGCTGCCGCCGGTCAAGCAACGCTCGATCGCTAAAGAAACCGTTGAGATTTACGCGCCGATCGCGCATCGGCTGGGTATTTGGCGCATGAAGTGGGATCTCGAAGATCTCGCCTTGCGGTATCTCGATCCGGACTCATACCGCGACATCGCCGACCGGGTGGCCAAGAAACGGACCGAACGTGAAGAAACCGTTACGGGGGTCATTTCGGAATTAGTCTCCCAATTCTCGGCGGCGGGAGTGAAGGCCGAAGTCACCGGCCGCCCCAAGCATTTTTATTCGATTCACAAGAAGATGATCAAAGGCCGCGATTTCTCAACCATTTACGATCTCACGGCGGTGCGGGTAATCGTCGACACGGTCAAAGATTGTTACGGTGCGCTCGGTGTCGTACACAGCTTATGGAAACCGCTGCCGGGTCGCTTCAAAGACTACATCGCGATGCCCAAACCCAACATGTATCAGTCGTTGCACACAACGGTGGTCGGGCCGGGCGGCGACCCGCTCGAGGTGCAGATCCGCACGCTTGAAATGCATCGCACGTCGGAGTACGGGATCGCGGCCCATTGGCGCTACAAAGAGAACAGCCGCACCGATAACTTCGAACAAAAACTGACCTGGCTGCGCTCGCTGCTCGAGTGGCAAAACGACATGCGCGATTCGCGCATGTTCATGGAAAACTTGAAGCTCGACCTGTTCGAGAATCAAGTCTTCGTGTTTTCGCCCAAAGGCGATGTGTACTCGATGGCCGCGGCTTCGACCCCGCTCGACTTTGCCTACCAAGTGCATACCAACGTCGGCAATCATTGCGTCGGTGCCAAGGTCAACGGCAAGATCGTTCCGCTGGACTATCAGCTCAAAAACGGCGACATCGCGGAAATCTTGCTCAATAAATCCAGTGGCCGGCCGTCGCTGGATTGGCTTTCGCTCGTTAAGACCTCGGGCGCGAAGCACAAGATCAAACAGTGGTTCCGCAAAGAAAAGAAAGAAGAAAACGCCGTACTCGGCCAAGAGGCCGTCGAAGCCGAACTCTCGCGCCAGGCGCTACGCACCGACGCCGCGCGCGGCGAGGCGATCGAGAAGATCGCGACCCGGCTCAACTACACGAGCGTGTCGGATCTGTTCGCCGCGATCGGCTTCGGTGACGTCAACGCGGGCAACGTCGTCGCGCGGCTCAAAGACGAGCTCAAAACCAGTAACGTCGTTGATTTCGCCGCAATCGCAAAACCGGTGCCGGCGCGGCGTGTGGCGCGCAGTAAATCCGGAATTCGGATCGCCGGCGTCGACGACGTGCTCGTGCGGCTCTCGAAATGCTGCAGCCCGGTACCCGGCGATCCGATCATGGGATTCGTGACGATCGGACGCGGCGTTTCGGTGCATCGCGCCGATTGCCCGAACGTGGTGTACATGAACGGCGCTCCCGAACGCATCCTCGAAGCGCAGTGGGCCGATGCCACCTCGATCATGCATGCCGTCGACATCGAGATCGAAGCGGGCGACCGCGCCGGATTGTTGCAAGACATCATGGGTGTGTGCTCGGAGAACAAGACCCAAGTATCGACGGTTAACGCGCGCGTCAAGCGCGACAAAAATGCATTGATCTCATTGACCGCCCAAATTAGCGATCTCGAACACCTGCACGCGCTATTGCGTAAGTTCGGCACGCTCAAAGACGTGCGTGCGGTCTATCGCGTCACCAAGCGCGAAACGCGCGTCAGCTCCTCGTAGCGGCGTTAACGCCGCTGCCGCGTGTGCGCGGCGTCGTTCGATCCGCGCGTGTCGAGGCGGTCGGTTATGCCGGCGCCGTGGACGGAAGCCGTGACAGCGTCGCGATCAGCTCGGCCTTGACCGTCTCGGCGCGGTCGTTTGCAATCTGGCACGTTCCGGCCGCCCGATGTCCGCCACCCCCATAGGTAAGGCAAACGGCGCCGACGTCGATCGGTGAACCGCGATCCAAAATCGACTTGCCGATCGCAAACACGGTATTTTGCTTCTTCATGCCCCACAGGACGTGCGTTGAAATGTCGCACTCGGGAAACAGCGCGTAGATCATGAAACGGTTTCCGGCGTAGATCACGTCCTCAGCGCGCAGATCGATGAGGGCAAGTTTGCCGTGGACGGTGGTGCAGCGCCGGACCTGCGCGCTAAACTGGTCGCGGTGCGCTTCGTACAGCTCGACGCGCTCGCGTACGTCGGGACTTGCCAGCACCGCTTGAATCGTGTTGTCCCGGCAATGTTCGATCAACTGCATCATCAGTTCGTAATTTGAAATCTTGAAATCGCGGAAACGGCCCAGTCCGGTGCGAGAATCCATCAGAAAGCTGAGCAGCTCCCAGCCGTGCGGGTCGAGAATCTCATCGCGCGTGAACTGAGCGGCGTCGGCCTTGTCGACGGCGGCCATGAGTTCGGCGCTGATGCGTGGGAAGGCTTCGGCACCGCCGTAATAATCGAAGACGACCCGGGCCGCGGACGGTGCGGTGATGTCGATGATGTGATTCTGATATACGCGGTCACCCTTGCGCGAAACTTCGCTCGAGTGGTGATCGAAGGCGACGTGGCAGCCTGCGACGTACGGCAGATTCGTTACGATGTCGCGGGCGGTAATCTGGACGATGCCGTCCTGCATGTCCTTGGGATGCGCGAAGGTGATGTCATCGATGAGTTCGATCTCGCGCAGCAACATGCCGCACACGAGGCCATCGAAGTCGCTCCGCGTGACGAGGCGGTATTTCTGAGTCGCCATACGGTCAGCATTAGTGCGCCCGAGCGGCGAAGCATGCTCCGGGAGTGCTAAGAGTGTGTCAGCGCCGGAGTTGGTTGGGACGGAAAGGTCATGACGACTTCGGCGCCGCCATGCGGGGTGTTCGCAATCGCGATGGTGCCGCCGCAGCGGCGCACGATTTCGCCCGCAATCGCTAATCCGAGACCGGAGCCCAAGCCGCGTCCACGCGCGCTGTCGTCGCGCCAAAACCGGTCGAACGCGTGAACGAGCGCCATGTCGCTAAAGCCCGGCCCTTCGTCGCGCACGTGCAGTTCGACGCGGTCGGGTTCGGCGCTGACCTGTACGTAGATGCGGTGCGCCGGTGGCGTATACTTTACCGCGTTATGCAGCGTTGCGAGAATCGCCCGTTGCAGCAAGTCGGCGTCTCCGACGATCGTGCCGGCCGACGTTTCGCGGGTTTCGATCAGCACGTGTTTCGCTTGCGCAAAGGGCAAGATCTCAGCGACGGACGCACGCGCAACGGAGGTCAAATCGAGCGGCGCGAGCGCGATCGGCGTGGCATCGCTGCGCGCCGCGGCCAGCAGCGCGTCGATGAGCCGGTCGAGCTGATCGGCGTCGCCGGCGATGGCTTCGAGCGCGGCCCGATATTGGGCCGGGGTGCGCTCGCGGCGCAACGCTAGATCGACTTCGGCTCGTAAGGTTGCCAGCGGCGCTCGCAGATCGTGCGAGGCATCAGCGGTGAACCGGCGCTGGCGCTCGAACGCCGCCTGCAGCCGATCGAGCATTCGATCGAACGTTGCGGCGAGCCGGCCAAGTTCGTCGGCGTGCGGTTGCGGGCCGACCCGGGCAGCCAAGTCGTGAGCGGCGATATCGGCGACGATGGCGGTGATGCGGGTGAGCGGCAGCAGTCCGCGGCGGGCGATTTGAGCCCCCACCGCATAGCCGCCGGCGGCAACGGCAACGCCGAAGAGCGCGAGCACGAGGCCGAGCGCGCGTTCGAGGTCGCGCGCGACCTGCATGAACTGCCACACGATCACGACGTTACTCTGCGCATGTTTGCGCCGCCGCTCGACCAGCGCGCGCAGCTCGTGTCCGGCGGCCGTCGTGGTGAACGGCCGGCCCAGCGGCGCGCCGGCGACGGCGGGGCCGACCCAGGCCGGAAGGCTCGTGGTGGTGCTCAAAATCGCGCTGCCGTCGGCGTCGAGTACGAGCGCTCCGCTGGCATCGGTGGTGATGCTGGCGAATTGTTGACGATCTTTCCGGTCGACCTCATCGCGTTCATCACCGGCAATGGCGACGACCGCTTGGGTCACGGTCGAGAGTCGGCTATCGACCGAACCGCGCAGCGTCCGGTCGACGAAGAAAACGGCGCACAGCCCAATGGCCACATAGACCAGAAGCAGCGCGACGGCGAACGACACCGCGAGCCGGTCGCGCAGCCCAAGCCGGCTCATTCGGCGCGCGGCTGCTCGAGGCGATACCCCGCTCCGCGCAACGTGTGCAGCAGCCGTTGCTCGCCGTCCGCTTCGAGTTTCGCCCGCAGGCGCCGGATATACACGTCGACGACGTTCGATGCGTTCGCGTTATCAACCGTCCACAGCTCATCTTCGATCATCGTGCGAGTCATCACGCGGCCCGGATGGCGCATGAAATATTCCAGAAACGCGCCTTCGCGTGCGGTTAAGTCAATGTCGCGCGTGCCGCGTTTCGCGCGTCGCGTCCGGACGTCGAAGGTAAGATCGCCAACGCTTAAAACCGGTTCGCTCGGCGGCGCGGTCCGGCGCGAGATCGAGCGCAGGCGCGCTTCGAGTTCACCGAAGACGAATGGTTTGCGCAGATAGTCATCCGCACCGGCGTCGAGCCCCGCGATCGTGTCGTCGGCCGCGTCGCGCGCGGTTAGGAACAACACCGGTGTGGTAATCCCGCCGGCGCGCAAGCGGCGCACGATTGCGAAACCGTCGAGGTCGGGCAGCATGACATCGAGGATGATCGCATCGTAGGCGCGTTCGCTGGCGAACGCGATGCCGGTTTCACCCGTCGCCGCGCAATCAACCACATGCCCGGATTCGCCCAAGCCGCGGCGCACCAGGTGAATGAGGCGCGCATCGTCGTCAACGAAGAGGATCCGCATCGTTCATTCCTACGTCATGTTTGGATGGCACGCTTGACCGGTTCGTGAAAGTAGCTCAATTCGTCCTTGGCCGCGCAAAAGTCGTCGTATTCGTGGCGCTCGTGCTGGCGGCGTTCGGCGTGCGGGCCTACCTCATTGCGCCGCAAAGCATATTTCCGGCAATGTCGTTCGCCCGTATCGACGTCGTTGCCGACGCCGGCGATCTCACGCCCGAGCGCGTCCGCGTCGCGGTAACGCGTCCGCTCGAAACGGCGTTCGGCACGTTACCGTCGGTGACGCGCGTGCGCGCCAACTCGACTCAAGGCGAAGCTGAAATAACGATCGACTTCGACACCAGTACCGATCCGCGCGCCGATTTGCAATACGTGCAAGCGTCGATCTCGGCCGCGCAGCCGGCGCTGCCGGCGGCGCGCAAGATTGAAGCCGTCATCGTCAATCCAAATGCCGAGCCGGCCGTATCGTACGGCTTGACGTCGCGCGTGCTGTCGCAAGCGGCGCTCAATGCGTTTGTCGCGACGCGGGTCGTGCCGGCGTTTGCCGGGACGCCCGGATTAGGCCGCACCTCGGTCGTCGGCGGCCCGCCGATCGAGTATCGCGTGGAGCTATCCGCCGGCTCGTTGGCGGCGGTGAGTCTATCGGCCGCCGACGTCGCGACCGCGATCGCCGACGCGGCAAACGTCGTCTCGGTTGGCACGGCGGAGCGCTACCATCAGCGTTACGTTATTCTGATCGACGCCGCCGTGCACGATGCCCGCTCGCTGGCGGCCATCGGCGTCCCACTCAAAGCCGGTGGCACGATCGCACTGGGATCGCTCGGCAGCGTCCGGCTCGGCGTGGGTACGCCGGTCGATCAGGCCGCGGTCAACGGCGTGCATGCAGTGGTGCTCAACGCGTTTCCGCTGGCCGGCGCCGACGCGGTGAGCCTGGTCAACGCGTTCGAGGCGCGGCTGGACCGCGTTCGGCCGTCGCTGCCGGCCGACGTGCGGATTACGAAATACTGGGATCAGACGCGGCTCATCGTCGATTCGCAACGCTCGCTGCGCGACGCGATTCTGCTCGGTGCGCTGCTCGCCATCGTCGTCATCTATTTTTTTCTGCGTAGCGCTCGGATGACGCTGGTGGCGGCCGCAATCATTCCACTCGCGTTGGCTATCGCGATTTTCGTACTGGAGCGATCCGGTCAGTCGCTCAATCTCATGAGTGTCGGCGGTTTGGCGATCGCGGTCGGTTTGATCATCGATGACACGATTGTGGTGATCGAAGCAATCGCGCGCGCCATCGCCGAACATCCGCAGCTCCCACGCGCGCAGACCATCAGCACGGCGGTCGGAAAAATAGCGGGCGCTATGGCCGCGTCGACGCTCACCACGGTGGTCGTGTTCGTGCCGTTGGGTCTGCTCTCGGGCGTTACGGGTTTCTTCTTTCGCGCGTTAGCGTTTACGCTGTCGGCGGCGCTGATCGTGTCGCTCCTGTTAGCTGTGGGCGTCGCACCGATCCTCGCCGACGCGCTGTTGCGCGGCGCGAAGATACGGCCCGAAGGCCGCGACCGGCTGCACGAGCGGTACGAGCCGATTTTACGCTGGGCGTTGGGGCATCGGCCGGCCGTTTTCGCGGGTGCCGCGGTCGTGCTCGTTACGACCGTGGTGTTGCTGGCGGCGTTGCCGAGCGATTTTCTGCCCAAGCTCGACGAAGGCGAAT
This sequence comes from Candidatus Velthaea sp., assembly GCA_965214335.1. Classification (GTDB taxonomy): domain Bacteria; phylum Vulcanimicrobiota; class Vulcanimicrobiia; order Vulcanimicrobiales; family Vulcanimicrobiaceae; genus Velthaea. The sequence continues at coordinate 279,139 of CBDCBO010000005.1, forward strand.
TCGAAATTAAATACACGCTCCCGGCGGGCGCAACGCTTACGGGCAGCGATGAAGCGGCCGGCAAGATGGAGCGCAGCGTGCTCGCCGAACCGGACGTCGTTTCCGTCGGCCGTTTGACCGGCATCGATACCAACGGCTTTTCGCCCACTCAAGCAAACGTCGGCACGTTGCGCGTTTCGTTACGCAGCGGCGGCCGGGCCGGTTATGACGCTATCGCGGACCGCTTGCGCGATACACTCGCCGACGTCGTTCCGGCCGCAAATCTTGATTTTCATCAGTTGCTCGAAGATCAAATCAACGATCTTTCCGGTGCGCCGCAACCGATCGAGATTTCGCTCGTCGGACCCGAGCAAAGCACGCTCATTGCGTATGCCGACAAGACGACCGAGGCGATCGCCAAAGTGCACGGCGTCGTCGACGCGTTCGCCGGCGTCGTGTACGACGATCCCTCGCTGCGCGTGATGCCGCAAGCGGGGCGGCTCGGCGCGCTCGGCATCAGCGGGACGGAACTCGGCGATGCGCTGGCAGCACGCGCGCAGGGCAGCGTCGCGACCCAAATTCCCGGCGAAAGTTCGACCATTCCGGTCAACGTACGGGTTGCCGGATCGACACCCGATGCGGGACAACTCGGCGGTACATCGGTGTTCACCAAAGACGGCACGGCTGCGCTGGGTGCGCTCGCGCGGGTGGACCAGCCGGCGCGCGCCAGCGACGTCAACGAAGAGAACGGCCGGCGCATCGACCGGGTGACGGCAAACATCGAAGGCGTATCGTTATCGGCGGTGGTCGGCGGACTGAAAACGGCCCTTGCGCACGTCGGTTTACCGCCCGGCTATACGGCCACGATCGGCGGTGCGTATGAGACGCAGCAAGCCTCGTTCCGCGAATTTTTAAACGTCATTGCCATCGCGATCGTATTGGTATTTAGCGTGATGCTCGGCACGTTCGGTTCGTTTCGGCTGCCGCTCGTTATTCTATGTGCGATTCCGCTGGCGTTGATCGGGGTCGCGTTAGCGTTATTTCTCACCCGCACGCCGTTTAACGTTTCTTCGTTCATGGGCTTGTTGCTGCTGGTCGGCATCGTCGTGAAAAACGGTATTCTGCTCATCGACGTGGCGAACAAACGGCGCGCGGTGGGCGACGACGTGACGACCGCACTCGTTACCGCCGGTTCGACGCGGCTGCGGCCGATCGTCATGACGACGCTGGCCGCGATCGGCGGACTCTTTCCGCTGGCGCTGGGCCTGGGTTCGGGTGCTGAAATGGAGCGGCCGCTGGCAATTGCCGTGATCGGCGGTTTGTCGACAGCGACCGCCTTCACACTGGTGGTCATTCCGGTGTTGTATGCGACGTTTCTCGGTGGCCGGCCTAAGGTTGCTTCCGCCCGCGCGGTGCTGGCGTCGGTCAGCGTGCTGCTGCTCGTGCTGCGGCAGCCGGCCGGCGCCCAGTATTCGCCCGCCGCGCCGGTCGCTCCGGACGCCGCGCCGAGCCCGACGTCCGCGTCGCCGGCCGCACTCCGCTTCGCGCGAATCGATCTGGCGGCGGCGCAGCATCTGGCGCTTGTCGCATCGCCCGAGGTTCATGCGGCGCGCGCGGCGCTCGACGGCGCGCGGGCGAACTTAGGCGCGGCGCGCGGCACAGCCGGAGTAAGTTTGGTCGGCGGCTATGCGGAAATACCGCAAGGTTCGCCCGAAGGCACGATCGCACAGCGCACAACTTCCTACGGCGCGCAGATCACGTTGGGCGATCTGACCGCATATGCGCCGTTGATTCGCCAAGCCGAGGCGGCGGTGCGCGCGGCCGAGGCCGATGAAGCGGCGTCGGAGCGGGTCGAACGCATCAAGACGATCGGCCTCTATTACGGGGCACTCAAAGCGCGTGCCGTTGCCGCGGCCCGGGCCGACGCGGTGCATTCGGCGCAGAGTCAACTCGATGCCGCGCAGAAGCGTTTTGCGGCCGGCGATGTGCCGCGCTTAGATGTTGTGCGCGCCGAGGTGGCCGTCGCCCGAGCGCGGGGTGATTTGGCCAGTGCGCGCGCGGCCGACGGCTCGGCGACGGACGCCGTAGCGCGTGAGGTGGAGCGCCCGATGCCGGTGTTCGCGGCGACGGTCGCAACGGCGGTGACAGCGCCGCCGCCACTGCCGTCACCGGATGACGCGGTCGCAAGCGCGCTCTTGCAGCGGTCCGATTTGCGCTCGGCAAATACCAACGTAGGCGCGTCAGCCGCAGCGGTGACCGCAGCGCAGCGCGGGTTCATACCGCCGATCACGCTCGGCGCCGGCTACAATCGCGGCATCGATTCAGGCTTTCCGGCGAACGGGCCGACGCTCACCGCCCAAGTCGCACTGCCGGTCGGCGGCGTCGTGGCCGCCCGCATTCACGCCCAAGCCGCGCTGCTCGATGCGGCCCGCGCGCGGCGCGACGGCGTGGCCCGCGCGATCGCCCTCGAAGTCGGAGCCGCCGCGCGAAACGCGGCAGCGGCGCTCGAAGCGGAACAGGCGGCGAACGCGGCGCTCGGCGCGGCCCAAGCCGAACTCGCCGCAGCGACGTTGGGCTACGATCGCGGCGGCTCGACGAGTTTGGATATAAGCATCGCGCGAACGACGTACGTGCAGGCTGCCGTTGACGCTGCAGCGGCGCGCTACGACCGGCTACAAGCGCAAGATGTGTTGATGTTGGAGGTCGCAGCGTGAAGCGTCGGATGTGGCTGATCCTCGCCGGCGCGCTCATCCTCGTCGTCGTCTGCGGCGCGATCGCGGCGAACGTCGTCTTGGGACGGCGCGGCGCGGCGGCGGTCGCCGATTCGGGTGCGCCCAGCGCGGCGCCGGACGTGCCGCTGGCGCGTGCCGCATTCGGCCCGTACATCGCTCGCGTGCGGGCCCAGGGCCGGGTCGGGGCGCCATCGGGGGGCGAAGCAAAACTCGCGTTCGCCAATTCCGGCATCGTAGCACGCGTCGACGTCCGTGTCGGCCAGCCGGTCAGCGCAGGCCAAACGCTGGCGCAACTGGATACCGGCGGTTTGGCGATCGATCTGGCGCAAGCGCGAAGCGACGCCGCCGGAGCCGCGGCAAGCTACGGACATGGGACCGTGCCGTCGCGCGCGGTTACCTCGGCCCAAGCGCGACTCACCGCCACGCGCGACCGGCTGCGCGCGCTGACCAACGGAACCGGCAGCGCCCAGAGCGACCGCGAAGCGGCGCTCGTCGCGGTGCGCCAGTCCGAAGCGAAGCTCTCGACCGATCAGCGCGCCTTGGATCGGGAAACGACGTTATTCGCTGGCGGCGTTGCGGCGCGCAAAGACGTCGAGGCCGCCCGCGCGCAATTAATTTTCGATCAGGCTGATGCGGACGCGAATCGGGCCAAGGCCGCCAGTGCCGGCGCGAATATCGGCGCGGCGTTGACGCAGGCGCGGGCCGATGTTGCGCAAGCCGAGAGCGACGTCCGCGGTGCCCAAGCACAAATCGGCGTTAGCGGGGCGCAAGCCGCCGCCGCGCAATCACGCTACGACGCCGCCCAGCGCGCGCTGGCGATCGCGACCCTGCGGGCGACCAGCGACGGTGTGGTGATGTCGGTGCTCAAGCATCCGGGCGAAGCGGTCGACCCGACGCAGCCGGCAATCGTCATCGGGCCACCATCGAGCGCGACGGTCACGCTGACGGTTGGTTCCGACGATGCGCGCAGCGTCCGGCCGGGCGACCCGGCGACGTTACACCTCACGGGCCGCGGCGGTTCTGGCCGGGGCATCGTGCGCAGCGTGGTGCCGAGCGTCGATGCGTCGACGCAGACGAGCACAATCGTGGTCGCGGGCGTTCCGGCGGGAGCGATTCCCGGTGATGCGGTCGAGGCGACGATTGAGGTCGGCACCCGGCGCGGTATCGTGATTCCGACCAGTGCCATCGTTGAAGATCCGCAGACCGGGAAGGCGATCGTGTTCGTCCGCCAGCGGGTGAAGGACGGCAGCGAGAAATTCGTGTCGCGCGAGATCACGATTACGGCCGGCGACGAGCGGACTTCGCTGGTGGCGGGCGGCCTGCGCAACGGGGAGCGGGTCGCGACCCAGGGGGCGTTCGACCTGCTGGCGCCGGGCGGCGGCGGTTGACGCGGCCGGTTCCGGCATCCCGCCGCAGTGTGCCTTGTTCCGGCCGGCTTGGGCGTGATACAATTCCCAGGTTGCGCGGGCGCTCCGCCGCCCGCTTCCTACTGCCCGCCGTTACCGGTGGGCCACCGGCATAGCCGGTGTCCAGAGAAGGATTATCATGCCGATCGATTATGAAGTTACCTACATTCTCAAACCGACGCTCGAAGAAGCCGAGATCGACGCGCGCGTGGCGACCCTCGCCGGCGTACTCACGAACAACGGCGGCGAGTTGGTCGGAGAAATCGAGAAGATGGGCAAGCGCCGGTTGGCGTACGAGATCGACGACACCCGCGAAGGGTTTTATGTCGTCATGAAATTCAAGAGTGAAGCACCGCAGGCCAAGGAACTCGAGCGCCAGATGCGGCTAAGCGAAGATGTCATGCGTTCACTGTTGATCCGGCTCGACGACTAGCGCTTCATCGTTCGGGTGTGACAACCCGTTGGCACATCTGCCGCTTACAACCAACACGGCGGCAGCACTTCGGAGGTATGTCATGGCAGGTAGTTACAATCGCATCATTCTGGTCGGCAATTTAACTCGCGATCCGGAAATTCGCTACGTTCAATCCGGTTCGGCCGTCACGAAATTCGCCTTGGCCGTCAATCGGCGCTCCAAGGGCGGCGACGAGACAACGTTCGTCGATATCGTCGCGTGGGACAACGGCAACTTCAAGCTCGCCGAAACGTGCAATACGTATTTGAAGAAGGGCATGAGCGTGCTGGTCGAAGGCCGGCTCGTCATCCGTTCGTTCGACGACAAAGACGGCAACAAGCGCAAAGCGACCGAGGTCGTGATCGACCAAATGCAAATGCTCGATCGCGCCGGCGCGCCGGGCGCAAACGGCGGCGGTGCACGCTCCAACGGCGATGGCGGCGGTTCGTACGACAACGTGCGGCCGATGTCGAAGCCGGGCGCGACCAGCACGGTGCACGAGGATGAGATGCTCGACGATGAGATTCCGTTTTGATGTTGTCTCACGCTGAATAGTCCAAATCGCGTGTTAGTGTTAAAGTTAGCGTAAAAGCTTGAACGGCAAAAGAGAAAAAACTCCGCAACGGTGGGGTTTTTTCTTATCTAAAACAATTAGGTGCGGGCAATGCCATAAGTTGATCTGCGACATCTGAAATTAGTGAATCGGCGAAAAGTGAAAGCCATACGTGCGATTGTCACACTCAATAAACGTAAGCTCGGCCGATGAAGAAGGTGAAGCAGAGCTCCACCTTCTTCCAAACAGCACGTGCACAATCGATTAGGCTGCGACGAGCGGTCATTGCAGCGCGATGACTCGAGCTCATAAAACAACGACATATTGGGAATGCTTAAAGGTTTGCCAAGTCTTCAGGATTTCGCGTGGAAAGGGTGAGATTCTCGGCGACGGCAATCACCGCGATAAGGCGCTCTATCGTTCGCGCTCCACGCGGTTGCCGGACTTCAGCAAGCTCTAGGGCATACACTCTGCCATATGCGCGCGCCGCAGATGCGTCGAAGGGAAGTGCTTCAAGGTTCGTTTCTACACTCTGCAAGCGGTCTTGGCGTTGCGCCCTGTCGCTTGGATTCTGCGCGGCATGAAGTCCGGTTGCAAGCTCTGCTAGGCTGATAGTCGTGATGTACGATTCGTCCGGCAATGTCAATGCTTCGATTTTGTCGACGTCGATGAGAACACAGGTGTCGAAGTGGCCGTACTGTGCATCGTTTAAGAGATCGTCGGATCTTGATCGAGAATGGCGTCGATGTCCGCAAAGAATTTCTTCGCATCAATTGATGGAGCGTTCTTAAACGCTTTGACTTTCGCTGCTCGGGAGGTGGATTTCCGGCGTCGCACGGGAGTCATTTCAGCAACGGGAACGCCATTGCGGGTAACGACAAAGAATCTCCGCCATCGATCGCGCGCATGATGGCTCCGCTCTTGTTCCGAAGTTCACGTTGAGTGATCTCGCGGTGCATGCTCTAGGGTAGCACACGTGCCACGCTGTGCAAACAACCGGCAAGCATGGTGCTCGATCTTAATCATGCGCGACAGCTGAGCGCCGATGCGCTCAATAAAACAGCGACCGCCCCCTAGATGGAGCTTTGATCGCGCCCAATCAAGGTTTAGCCACCATCGGGCTGATTGGCGGACAGCGAAAATTATGCCAAGCGCACTTACCCCTTCAACGTTTCCTCTCGCAGCTATGATATTAAACCATGCGTGGCCGGAGTGCATCGGATTAGCGTTAACTGTTTAATACAAAGTATCGAGAGCGGCCATCTCGAAAGATTGCTGTCGGTCGCTGCGCAAAATAAATAGATGGTAAATAAGGGAAGACGGTCGGGCAGCGATCGCGCGCCAGCCGCGCGCTCCGTTAATTCGACGAAAGAGCGTGTGCGACGGCAGGCGGGCGAGTGACGTGCTGTAGCTGCGCCAAACGGTGGTCTCGTCGAAGTCGCGTACATCGGGATTGGCCGAATCGTGCTTGAAAGATCGGTGCGTCTTGACAGGATCGTGCTAAAAGAAGATTCTGGAGTCGTGTTGGCAAGACTACGGAACAGCGTCCGTCGCAACCCAAGCGGTGGCGCAAACAGCTTCCTTGCTGCCCTGGCACTCTATACATGCGTTGCGGCGTCGCCACGCCTTCAAGAACTGCCTCGCGAAAAAATCGTCTTACCGAACGCGTTGTCAGTTGACCTCGCTGCGCGGACCGTGACCGTACCGCTCCATCGCGGTTCTGCGAACGGGCAAGCGGTGTGGTATATTGTGACCGATTCATCTGACCGCACCGACGCGACCGAGCGCGGTGTGATCTACGCGCCGAAGCTGTCTGAAATAGAGGCCGCCTGCGCAGCTTGCGTTGAGCACGTGCAAGAGCGCAACGGTGAGATTGTATTCAACGCTGCGCCGGATTTCGCGAACATGCGCGAGTTCACACCGGGCGCGACAGGCTTTCCACCCAAGGTTGCCGTGCCGGGTTCAACGTCGACGAATGCATACTCGCCGTTCGTTCGGATCGGTTCGGCGACGGTCGTTGTCAACGCGCCGATCGTCGCGACGGGAACGGGCGCTTTGGACGTCACGAAACATTCGAATACCCATGATCGCGTCCTTGCAATCGACACGGTGAAGATGACTGCTACGCTGCTGCTGACGCGCGGCTTCGCACACGGCAAACCGGTTGTCTACATTAGTACGGAGGCGTCGGATTCCGGCGTCGCTTCGATCGAGCGCGCCACGTTCGCTCCGGCACTCAAAGGCGCGACCGATGGAACAATCCCAGTTTACGTCGTAGCCAACGATCCGGTCGATGACGAAGTCGCTCAGGGGCTTACGTTTGCGGCTCTCGCTGGAAAATTAAATGAGGACGCGACGCTGGCGAATGCTGGCTCATTGGGCTCCGCCATGAACGTTCTCGGGAGCTTTCCAACCGGTGCTGACCCAGAGTCGTATACGCCGCTGTGGTCAGCGCATTTGGGCTTTTGGAGCGTGGCCGCACTTTCGGCACGAGCGAATCTAGAGCTTCGATCGCCGCAAGATTTCACGGAAGCGGCAGATAACGGAAAGCTGACGGGCTCGGGAGGGAAGCCGTTTGGACCGATCGGCGTCAACGTGAACTGCCCTGTGATCGCGTATCTAGACGAAGCTCCGTAGCAGCCGCTGGATCGTGTCTTGATCGGCGACAATCTTGCGATAAGCGAAACGCATCGCATCGCAGTGTGTCATATCGGCGAATCGGGCCAAGCCAATACGCTAGCGAGGATTCGGGCGAATATCACCATGCGCGGGGCGATGAGTTGCAGTGATTGCAGCAATGAAACACCTTTACGGATTCGAACCGCGCTACGGCAAATCCCCGGCAAGCAGCGTTCCAGATTGAACATGCTAAAACGCTGAGTGACCGGAGATTCCAGGCGCGTACCTGAACTCTCCCGGTCTCCTTACCTACGAAACCTACGACGGAAAATATGCAGCGCTGTCCAGGTCTTCCAGCAACCCGGGTCCGGTCGGATGCCACCCAAGCGATTGCTGCGTCTTGGCGCTCGATGCGCGCGCATCGATCTGAGCGAACATTGCGAATTCGCCAAAGTGAGCTGCAACGTCATCTCCGCCGACCGCGACGACGGGAATATTGAGACGGCGACCGATGATGCCGGCGATCTCGCGGAATGGGACACCCTCGTCGGCTACCGCGTGATACACGGCATGCTCCGCAGCGCGTTCCATGGCGAGCCGATAGAGCCGCGCCACATCGCTGCGGTGCACGCCGGGCCACCGATTCCCGCCGTCGCCGATGTACGCGGAAGCGCCGTGCTCGCGGGCAAGCGCGATGACACGGGGTACAAAACCATGATTTTCACCGTCGCCGTGAACTGACGGGGCGAGGCGAACGACGGACACCCGTACACCGCGAGCAGCGACAGCGGTCGCCACTGACTCCGGGTCGCGCGGGATTGAAACCGCGCTCGGATCGTGGACGTCGTCTTCCGTAACGAGGCGCCCCGGGGCAATGAGCGCCACGCCTGACGTCACAATGAGCGGTCGACGTGTGCCGGCCAAGGCGGAGCCCAGCGCCTCAATAGCGTGCCGCTCGGCCGCGCCGCTTTCCGCGAAACGCGATAAATCATGATTGAACGCGGTATGAATGACCGCGTCCGCGGCCACTGCGCCGGCGCGTAAGCTGTCGAGATCTTCCAGACTTCCGCGCTGTACGGCAATGCCGGCCGTCGTGAGAGCGGCCGCGGCGGCTTCCGAGCGGGCAAGCCCAGTTACCGTATGGCCGGCGCGCCGAAGTTCCGCGATGACCGCTGTCCCGACCCAACCCGTGGCGCCAGTAACGAAAACATGCATGAATTCAATCCTCGTGATGTCAGTAACTGACATCAGCATAGCATAGATGTCAGCTACTGTCATCATGTATGATACGAAGAGTGAGCCGGTGGAGTCCTGATGCACGCGGTCGTCTCGAGCAAGCCGCCTACCAGCTGTTCCTTAGCCCCGGGTACGAGCAAACGACCGTGGCCGATATCGCGGCGCGCGCGGGGCTGACCGAGCGGACATTCTTTCGCCATTTTGCGGATAAGCGCGAGGTGCTCTTCAGTGGCGCCTTGGTGCTGCAAGCGGAGCTCGTTCGAGCGCTCGACGCGGTACCTCCGGCGCTTCCGGCGATTGAGGCCGTTCGAATCGCCGTCGAAGCGATCTCCACGCTCATGCACGGACGTCGCGCCCTCGCGCGCGAGCGACAACAAGTCGTCGCGGCACATACGGACCTGCGAGAGCGCGAACTGATAAAACGCGCGACGCTCACCGCGGCCCTCGCTGAAGGCTTGCAGCGACGCGGCGTGCCGGAACCGGCGGCCAGTCTCGCCGCCGACATGGGGATGACCGTTTTCTACGTTGGATTCGGCCGTTGGCTCGACGATCCGGCAGGCCGAGAATTCGTCGAGGTCATTCACGCGGGATTCGATGAGCTTAAAGCCATCGCTGCAGGCGGCTAGCTTACGGGACGCCGGTGTTGCCAGCGAGATTGCGACGCCACTGCGCGCCGCGCGGCCACTGCTGCAGTGCACGCGCGCCGCATGTCGCGGCCGGTCTTGACGTGTCGATTAAAACTGCAGCCGGTTGCGGTGTGCTTCCGTGGCCCGGCATAGTTCGGGAGTACCTTATCGGCGCGAAGACGACCGCGACGGCGAGGACGCCTCCGTCACATTGCGCAGCGGGCATGCTCCGTTATCCGGCGCGTTCGCCGGCGCGAAGCGGCCGAGCCTACACATCGCCGGCAAGGTTGCTACCGCCGAAATAGCGCAAGGCTTTCTGCAAATGATCGCGGCGTCGCGACGAGCCGCTCAGGCAAATTACTTCGTGGCCTGCTCGGACGTGCGTGGGTCGATACTTGGCTGTAAGCGAGGTCGTTATGGCAACCTGGAGTGACGTACGGCGAATCGTCTATGACCTTCCGGACACTGGCGAACACATAACGAAGAGCGGAACGACGCATTGGACCGTACACGGCAAACTTTTTGTTTGGGAACGTCCGTTGCTAAAATCTGAACTCGCAGCGCTCGGACCAAGCGCTCCAACAGGACCGTTCGTCGGGGTCCGCACGCCCGACCTCGAGCTCAAGGCGGTACTCATCGCGAGTAACCCGGTCGAATTTTTTACAACCCCGCACTTCGACGGCTACGCCGCGGTACTCATTGTACTTCGCGAAATCCGAGCAGCGAAGCTACGCGATGCAATAATAGAGAGTTGGCTCGCACGCGCTCCAAAGCGCGCCGTTACTGCGTTTCTTGCAACAACAAAAATACGTAAGCAGCGAACCTAGCGCGGCGTAGCGCTTGCAAAAAGTTTGACGCATGTTGTCATTTTGCGCCGGCGTTTAGATATGCTCGTGACACTTTAATCTTGTCAACCCACCGGAGCTGTGCGCGGTTCAAACGCGGAACGTTATCTTTACCGATGGCGCTGACTGCGTAGCTGCCATATCCGTAAATTGGGTCTGGGTGCTGGTCATCGTACCGAAAAAAGGGTCGAAAGTGCAGCCCTTGGCCGTATACGTCCATGACTCTCGCTCGACGCGTTTCGTACAGCCGGCGGCCACGGTGGTCGCGCAGGCTGCGCTGATTGCCAGGATAAGAAGTGTCCAGACAAATCTCGGCATACACGCGTCACGGCTTTCTCTTGCGGGTGCGCGTGGAGCCGCCGCCGCGCGTGCTTAGCGCGCGTTCGGGCGCGGCTCGCCTGAAGCCGCGCCCGATAACCGCTAACCGTGCTTAGGCGAGATCGAAGCGGTCGAGATTCATTACTTTCGTCCAAGCGGCCACGAAGTCGTGCGTGAACTTTTCTTGCGAGTCGTTGCAGGCATAGACTTCCGCGAGCGCTCGCAGTTGCGAATTCGAGCCGAAGATGAGGTCAACACGCGTGCCGGTCCACTTCAGCTCGCCCGTTACGCGATCGCGTCCTTCGAAGACGTCGTCAAGATCCGAGACGCTCTTCCACGTTGTGCCCATGTCGAGCAAATGAACGAAGAAGTCGTTGCTTAGCGTTTCCGGGTGCTGCGTGAAGACACCATGCTCGGATTGACCAACGTTTGCGTTGAGCACGCGCATTCCGCCGACGAGCACGGTCATTTCCGGAGCGGTCAACGTCATGAGCTGGGCTCGATCGACCAGCATTTCTTCCGCCGAAACGGTGTACTCCGGTTTGTGATATTTCGTGTAGTTCCGAAAGCCGTCGGCCGTCGGTTCGAGCACCGCGAAGATTGCGACGTCGGTCTGATCTTGCGTCGCATCGGTGCGGCCGGGGGTAAACGGAACGACGACGTCGTGGCCGGCGTTCTTCGCTGCCTGTTCGACCGCGGCGCAACCACCAAGAACGATAAGATCGGCTAGCGACACCTGTTTCCCGCCGGACGCCGGGCCGTTGAAATCGGTGGCGATGCGCTCGAGTGTATCGAGCACCGTTGCTAGCTTCGCAGGCTCGTTTACTTGCCAATCTTTCTGGGGCGAAAGCCGAAGCCGCGCGCCGTTAGCACCACCGCGTTTGTCGGAGTTGCGGAACGTCGCCGCCGAGGCCCAAGCTGTCGAAACGAGTTGCGCGATTGAAAGTCCCGAGGCCATTATCTTCGACTTGAGTGCCGCGATGTCGTGTGCGTCGATCGGCTCGTGGGTAACTTTAGGCAGCGGATCTTGCCACACGAGTTCTTCGGCCGGAACCATCGCGCCGAGATAGCGCGACGGCGGTCCCATGTCGCGATGTGTCAGCTTATACCACGCTCGGGCAAAAGCGTCCGCGAACTCCGCAGGGTTCTCATGGAAGCGCTTGGAGATGGGACCGTAACTCGGGTCCAAACGTAGCGCAAGATCGGTTGTGAGCATCATCGGTGCATGCCGCTTCGAGGGGTCGTGGGCATCCGGTACGGTGCCCCCCGCCGCTGCGTCCTTGGGTGTCCACTGCTGCGCGCCGGCCGGGCTCTTCGTCAACTCCCAGTCGTAGTTAAACAAATTATCGAAGTAATTATTGTCCCACGCCGCCGGGCTCGTTGTCCACGCGCCTTCAAGTCCGCTCGTGATCGTGGCATCGCCGTTGCCGCTGCCGAAACTGTTCTTCCAGCCCAGACCCTGTTCTTCGACGGTTGCGCCTTCGGGTTCGGGTCCAACGTATTGCGACGCATCGGCGGCGCCGTGAACTTTGCCGAAGGTGTGTCCGCCGGCAATGAGCGCGACCGTTTCCTCGTCGTTCATTGCCATGCGTGCGAACGTCTCGCGAATGTCGCGCGCTGACGCAAGCGGATCGGGCTTGCCGTTCGGCCCTTCCGGATTCACGTAGATCAAGCCCATCTGCACGGCGCCGAGCGGATCGGCAAGTTGGCGGTCGCCGGAGTAGCGTTCGTCGCCAAGCCATGTGCTCTCACTGCCCCAGTTGATGTCTTCTTCAGGCTCCCAAACGTCTTCGCGTCCACCGCCGAAGCCGAACGGCTTGAGGCCCATTGATTCCAGCGCGCAATTACCGGTAAACACCATGAGGTCGGCCCACGAGAGTTTCTTGCCGTATTTTTGCTTGATTGGCCACAGCAGCCGGCGGGCCTTATCGAGATTTGCGTTGTCCGGCCAACTGTTGAGCGGCGCGAAGCGCTGCGTGCCCGAGCCGGCGCCGCCGCGGCCATCGCCGATGCGGTACGTGCCGGCGCTGTGCCACGCCATGCGAATGAAGAGCGGTCCGTAGTGACCGTAGTCGGCGGGCCACCAATCCTGCGATGTCGTCATCAGCGCGAAGATGTCGCTCTTCAGGACGGCCAGATCCAGCTTTTTGAATTCTTCGGCATAGTTAAATGCCTCGCCCATCGGATTAGCGAGCGGCGAATTCTGCTGAAGCACTTTCAGATTTAACTGGTTCGGCCACCAGTCTCGGTTGGTCCGCAGGCCAACCGGCATGTGCGTGCCTTTGGGAACTCCGTGTACGACCGGGCATTCACCGTTTTTATCGCGATCCGTTTCGAGCATATGTTCTCTCTCCAAGCATAATTATTTCGATCTCGCAATCGAGGGATATTCAGACGGTACCACGTTTCGATCAGCAAGTGAAATCGATTTATCTAAAGGTTTCTTAAGGTATTACCGATTAATGAAGCGTGATGCGGTCGATTACCGTTTCCTCGCTCTCGTTACGCGATCTCGAATACGCCGTCGCCGTTGCCCGCGAGCGACATTTTGGACGCGCCGCCGAAACGTGCGGGGTTAGCCAAGCAGCGCTAAGCGAGCAAGTGCGTAAGCTCGAATCGATTCTCGGCATTCCGCTGTTCGAACGCACGAAGCGTAAAGTCGAGATCACGGTGCGCGGCGAGGCGGTCTTGCAACACGCCGAAGCCTTGCTCGGCAATGCACGGCGTTTGCTCGATGACGCCCGTCGCAGCGCCGAACCGTTGTCCGGTGAGCTTCGTCTCGGTGTGATCGCAACGCTCGGTCCATACTACATGCCTTCCGTGATCGCGCTGGGCCGTCATCGCTTTCCGCGGCTTGCGTTGCGTTTGCGTGAAGCGAAGACCAACGAATTGCTGCTGGCTTTACGTCAGGGCGAACTCGACGCGATCCTCGTCGCGCTGCCGGTTCCGTCGGACGGCCTCGTTGCCGAGCCGCTGTTTTTCGAACCGTTTCGGCTCGCCTGTCCAAGCGACCATGAACTCGCGCAAGGTCAGCGTGTCGGTCTGCGCGACCTCGAGCGCGGTTCGCTGTTATTAATGGAGGATGGCCACTGTCTGCGCGAACAGACGCTATCGTTATGCGATCCGCGCCGTCTACCCAGTCAAAGCCGCTACGCCAGCTCGCTCGAGATGTTGCGGCATATGATTGCGGCCGGCGAAGGCATCTCGGTCATCCCGCTGCTCGCCGCCGCCGAACATACGACGATGCACGGCATGATCGCCTACCGCGAACTCGACGAAGCCCGGGCCGGGCGCACAATCGCGCTCGTCTGGCGGGCGACGGAAACACGAGCAAGTGACATGCGCGACATCGCAGCCTTCATGCGCGAGCAGCTACCGGCCGGCCTGCGAGCGGCCGAAACCGTTGGGGTCCCGCTTGCGGCCGCAGCTGCGCGGACGTAAAACGGTTGGCGTCCTGCTTGCCGTTGCAGCTGCGCGAACTTAGTCGTAGCGCAAATCTATCAAATGAAGCGGCCGCGCAGCGCCCTACAATGTCGCGCCGGTGGTGCGCGCAACATCCGCGCTCATTCGCGGCTCCGTTGCGACGCGCTTTCGTCGCCGATAGCAGAAGCCGTCATCTCGACATTCGCTTCCCGGCGACCCTGAGTTTGAGCGCCTCATGCAACGCCGACAAGCTTACGCGCGCTGTCGGCGCAAGGTCCTCGAAACGAACGTTACACCCGCAATAAGGATGCGGTTGAGCGGTTCATCCGTTATTGGCAGCCTCGGTGCGCTGGCGGAAGAATAAACCACGGGTTTGAGGATTTGGGCCGGCTCCACGCGCATACGCTTGTAACGCAGCGGAGTACAGCGCGTTTTGTTCGGCCTTCGTCAAGTGAGGCCAGGTGCGATTCGGGTCGGGACGGGGCGGGGGAACGCGTTTCTTTGCAGCCATCGCGTAACATTGCTCCACCGCACCGGTGGTTTCCCGTTATCGTAGAGTGCGAGCGCCTCTGCGCCGGACTGCTGTCGCCCGCGCCGTCCCGCTTCCGCACTACAAGTTCGAAGTTGGCGACTTGCGAGAATGAGCATGCTCAGGAGACTATGGCGCCGGTGCCGCAGCGTGTCGTTCGGTGCCGAGTTCCCGGCGCACCGCGGGTGCCACGTGCGTTCCCAAAATTTCAATGGCGTGGAGCATGCGGTCGTGGGGAATGGTGGCCACGGTCATCTGGAAATTGAGCCGCGCGATTCCCCCGAGCGCCTCGTTAACGGCAAGCACTTTCTGCACCACGGTCTGCGCATCTCCGATAAACAGTGCGCCTGTAGGACCACGGGTCGCGTCAAACTGCGCGCGTGTCGTCGGCGGCCATCCGCGCTCTTTGCCGATTTCGGAAAATGTATGCGCGTAGCCGGGATAAAATTGGTCCGCGGCGGCAAGCGTGGTGTCGGCCAAAAAACCGATGCAGTGCAGCCCGACTCGCAAGGCTTCGGGCGGGTGCCCCGCGCGTGCTCCAGCTTCACGGTATAAATCGATCAGCGGCCGAAACCGACGCGGCTCGCCGCCGATGATCGCGACCATCAGCGGCAGCCCGAGCGTTCCGGCGCGCACGAACGATTGTGGTGTGCCGCCCACGCCGATCCAGATGGGCAACGGCTGTTGCAGTGGACGCGGAAAGACGCCTTGGCCGGTTAGCGCCGCGCGATGCTTGCCGGACCAATGGACGTGAGTATTCGCACGAATGTTAAGCAGTAGATCGAGTTTTTCAGCAAACAGCGAGTCATAGTCGGACAGCTCGAGACCGAAGAGCGGAAAAGCCTCGACGAATGAACCGCGGCCCGCGACAATCTCGGCGCGACCCTGTGAGATCAAATCGATGGTTGCGAATTCTTGAAAAACGCGCACGGGATCGGCGGCACTTAATACCGTAACGCCGCTGGCCAGCCGAATTCGTTTCGTTCGCGCCGCGGCGGCGGCCAGAATTATGGTGGGAGCCGAGTCAAGAAACTCCATCCGATGATGTTCGCCGATGCCGAACACATCGAGTCCAACCTGATCGGCCAGCTCGATCTCTTCGAGCAACGCTCGCAAGCGCGTACTCGGATCGACGGTAACTCCGCTTAATGGGTCCGATATAGCTGCGGCAAAGCTGTCGACACCGATCTCCATCGTTTCGTCTATTCACAGCGGCCGGTCGAGCTCCCGTTCGCCGCGCCGGTGGCTGTGCTCTGCCGCGACGATCCAGCTGTACGTGGCGCAGGGTGCGAACCCGTCGCAGCGTCGCGATGCGAACAACTTTTAGCTGCGGCAAAGTGCAACGCGGTGTTCTAGCGCAGATGTATCCAAAGCTTGTTGCTACACCTTTTGATGCGCGGGTCCGTTGCGCAAAGCGCTGTGACCGCGATACTACTTCGCGATCGCCAGTGATGCGCCGACAAGGTCAGCATTTGATTATTGGGAAGAAAATATTGTTTGCGTGACCTCAGTAGCATAGGAATGCCAATGTGTCGGGCATCATCGCGGCGCCACAGAACGGCGCCACAGAACGGCGCCACGCAACGGCGCCACGCAACGGCGCCACGCAACGGCGCCACGCAACGGCGTTACAGAACGGCGCCACAGAACGGCGCCACGCGCCCCGCAACGGCGCCACGCAACGGCGCTACAGAACGGCGCCACGCAACGGTGCCACAGAACGGCGCCACGCAACGGTGCCACAGAACGGCGCCACGCAACGGTGCCACAGAACGGCGCCACCCAACGGTGCCATAGAACGGCGCCACGCAACGGCGCCACAGAACGGCGCCATGCAAGGGCGCCTCCGACGATTCGAGGCGGTCGGGGAAGCGGCCGAGCCGGTGACCTACGGCGGCGGTGCGTCTGCCGCTGATTTGGCCGCGGTCTAGCCGCCGGTGTCGCTGAGACGGCGCTAGCCGCGTAGCCGCAACATTTTAGGCCGCGACGAAACCCGGCGTAGGCGACAGCTGTACATCCGCCATGATTTCACGCGTCGCGCTTGTTGCGGTCCTCGCGCTGGTCGAAGTCGCTATCGCAAGTGAGACGGTTGTTGCCGTGCGAGGCGACCAGCCCGCGCGCTGGTCGATGCACGCGAACGGTTACCGCGTCGACGGTCCGAATCTGGCCGAGGGAGGCCCACACCGTCTGTTCGACGCCGGCTCGCATCCTGCGCTGACCGTCGACATCGGCAACGCCGACCTTACCATCCGCGCCGGCACCGCAGCGCAATTCGATGCCGCGGTGAGCAAAAGCACCGCCTTCGGTATCTTTCGAGCCAGGGCGCCGATTACAGCCGAGGTGGATGGCGACACCTTGCGGATCGCGACGTCCGCCGAGCATAGTTGGTCGATGGGCGACGACCGTATGGTAACGCTGATCGTGCCTGCGCAAACCCGGGTCACCGTCGCGAGTGCCGGCCACACGCGCGCGACCGGTTTACTCGCTGAAGCTTCGTTCAACAGCGCCAACGGCAATGTCACGGTTGAAGATTACCGGGCGCCCGCGCTGCATGTCGAATCATCGAACGGTCGCATCGCGCTCATACGGGTCGCAGCCGCGCGGCTTGATGTATCGGCTAGCGACGGCCGGATTGAAGGCAGCGCCTTGCAAGTTCGCGACGGGAGCGTCGAAAGCAGCAACGATCGCGTGACTTTAGAGTTTGCCGCGGGTTCCGATTCCATTGTGACCGCGCAAACCAGTAATGGCAATATTCACCTTTCCGGAATTCCCGGCGCCGCGTCCGCGCGCGACAACGGTAGTGACAACGATGAATCGTCGCGAACGGTGCGGATCGGTCCGGGAAATGGACGGTTCGACGTGCAGTCAAGTAACGGCAACATCTATCTGAGTCAGTTATAATCTTCGTCAGTTACACTTTGTAGCTGTTGCATCGAGCCGTATACGAAGCGCTTCGCCGGTCGCCGGTCAATGAATGGTCGCACCGCCGTCGACGCGCAACACGTGGCCGTTGATCATTGCGGCTGCATCCGACGCCAGGAACAGCACGGCGCTGGCGATCTCGTGCGGTTCCGCGAAGCGGCCGACGGGAATCATCGCGCGCATCGGATCGCCCTTAGCCGGGTCGCTCCACACCGCTTTACCGAGCTCGGTGTTCACGACGGTCGGCGCAACAGCGTTGGTCGTTACGCCGAACGGGCCCCACTCCAGCGCCAAAACTTGCGTGATGCCGTTAATCGCGGCCTTGCTCGCCATATATGCCGCGTGCCCGCGCAACGCAATGATGCCGGCTTGCGAAGAAATGTTGACGATCCGGCCGAACCTGCGCGCAATCATCCCGGGCGCGACCGCTTGCGCGCAGAGGAACGAGCCGGTCAAATTCACGTCCAGCGTTGTCTGCCAGTGCTCGAGCGTCGCTTCGAGTGCCGGCTCGATGATCGCGATGCCGGCGCTATTGACCAAGACGTCGATGCCGCCCCAATCGTGTTCGGCGGCAGCCACGATTGCAGCGATGTCGCTCACGCTTCGAACGTCGCCGGTCCGGGCGATGTAGCGGCGTCCGAGCGCCCGGACTTCAGCGCCCAACGTATCGAGATCACCGTCGAGCGAGAACGCGACGACGTCGGCGCCCGCACGCGCGGCGCTACACGCTACTTCGCGGCCGATGCCTGCGCCGGCACCCGTTACCATGACGCGCCGCCGCGCTAACATTGCGTACTCCGTATGCTGGTCGTGCATGCAGTCATGCTTCACACTGTAAGCGATGACGCCTCCGCATGCTCGAGGGCGCGCCACAATCTGGCCGAGCGCGGCAACGCGGCGACCTGGTCCGATGCCGGGTTCCAACGCGAAGCGGTGATACGTTGCGGCTGTGATTGGGTACCCTACCGCATGCCGAAAAAAGAACGACCGGCGGAGTCGGCTCCGCTACCCTCGACGCTCGAGCGGTCGCCGCAAAAGGCGCAAGACACCTATGAAGAAACGCTGGCGAGCGCGGAAAAGAGCTACGACGGTGATGAAGCGCGTGCGCACCGGGCCGCCTGGGCGTCGGTAAAGCACGGCTTCGAAAAAGTCGGCGATCATTGGGAACCCAAAGAACACAGCGGCCCGTCCGATCCGCGAGCCAAGCAAGGCGGTCCCAACGCGACCGGCAAGTCGTACGGTGGTGTCGACGTTGAAGGCAAATCCAAGGCGGCGCTCGTGGCACAGGCAAAACGTGCGGGCGCCGCGATAACGAGCCGGATGACGAAAGCCGATATCGCAACGGCGATCGAGCATGCCAATGATGGCGCGACGCGTGCGGCACGCGGGCGTTAGTCGGTTGTCGTTTGCAAAAACGATCGAAAGCGTGTCCGCTTCTTTCTTATTCGTCACACCGCGGTATCCTCAAGTACCATCGGCCGAGGTACGGTAAAGCATATCCGCACCGAGTCGCCAAGTTCGTTAAGGCATGGGCCGCGCCGTATCTGAAGCGTGGCTCAGCTTGACGAGTCGCAACCAAGCGCACATCAACTTACGTAACCGTTCGTGCGCCACAATTATCCTAGCATCGTCTATACATATTCTTATGCATGCTTCATCTGCGTGTGAGTCCGCTCGAGTCGACAGAGTGTTTCAACCTGTAGAGGAGCGAACACAGTGAACACAAGACAGTTAACGATTCAAAGACTTGCAGCGGCCGCAGTTGCCGGCGTACTCGGGCTCGGTGCGGCGGCACCGGCGGCCGCGCAACCCGTGCCCAGCTATGCCGCCCGTAGCGCGGACGAAACAATCCACGGTACGATTGCCGCGATCGACGGCAAATATGCCATTTCCGTCCGCGACGCACGCGGCTTCGTCGACAACGTGACCCTGCGGCCGGGCACGATCATCAACCCGACCGGCCTCGAACTAGCGCCCGGTCAAAGTGTAACGATTCTCGGCGTTGCGCAAGGCAAGACATTTGCCGCCAACGAGATCGACACACCTTACGAAACGCTAAGCGTGGTCCCCGTTTCGCCCGCTTACGGCTACTATGGTTATCCCTACCGCCCGTATGGCTACCGGTATGGCTATGGTCCGGCCTTCGGCATCGGTTTGCGGCTAGGTGCCGTCGGCCTGCGCTATCGCGGTTAATGTTCGCGCGGCGCCGACACGGTCCGGCCGGCGCGGCGCCGACGCGTTGCTTGACACACGCTGCCGCTAAACGTTGGCGCGCCGATCGTGCACCGGGCCCGACGTGCCAACGGCGCTTGCCGGCGTCAGCGCCGGAGTTGCGCTCGGCGCGGATGAACCGAGAGAAAGTGAGGACTGGCTTTTGGTTTAACGTTCCTCGCGGTCGCTGCGGCGAAAAGCCAACCGTTCCGGCCGGGCATACAGCGGACCGCCCATGCGTGCCACCGGCCGCAGCAGTTCAGGGTCGACTCGGCCGTTGCGCAGCACGCCGTCGGCGATGTGCAGATGCACGGCGCGGCCGAGCACGAGCGTTGCCGAACCCTCGCCGTCGCCCAGCGGAACGAGCGAATACAATTCGCACTCGAAATTAATCGGCGACTCAGCGATACGTGGTGTTGCAATGGCAACCGACGGCGCCGGAGTCAAGCCGGCGATCGCGAATTCATCGACCTCCGCAAGATACGGCCGGCCGGTCGAATCCATCTGCGCGAGCGTCGCTTCCGTCGCGATGTTGATGACGAATTGCTGCGTAGCGCGAATATTCGCCAGCGTGTCTTTCTGCGGCCGGTCAGCGGCCACCATCGGTGCAAAACCTAATATTAAGGGGTTGGCGCAAAAGCCGTTAAAGAATGAGAACGGAGCGATGTTATTGATGCCGTCCGCACTGCAGGTCGAAACCCAGGCGATCGGGCGCGGAATGACGCTGCTGATAAGGAAATTGTAGGCGTCTTCCCAGGGCAACGTCGTCAGGTTGGTTTCGATGCGGTTCTCCAGGCAAGAGTGTCGCTATCGCGCTTCGCCGCCGTAATAGCCGTTCTCATCTTTACACCGTCGTTTGAATGTCGCCCATGCTTTACGCCGGCGCAGGGCCCGTCTTTAGCGACCGGAAAGCCAACTGCGTACGTATGATCGTGTTTTACATCGGCGCCGCCGCAGCGCTCGCGCCATGTCTCGATGCATATCGAGGCTTTCGGTCGTACCGAGCGCGTTCAGCGAATTGTGCCGCGCAAGGTGCGATGCGAAAGCGCTCCGGCGCACAACCCGAGTGAAACGCGAGTCGCATTCGCCGGACGGCGGAGTGGCGCTGCCGCCGCGCGGTGGCCGGGTGCATTACGCGTGGCTGATCGTCGGTTTGACCTTCGTCGTGCTTCTGCTCGCGGCCGGCGTCCGTTCGGCGCCCGGCGTGCTGATGGTTCCGATGGAAAGCGACATGGGTTGGTCGGCCCTGACGATCTCGACTGCCGTCGCGATCAACATCGTGTTGTTCGGCCTGATGGGTCCGTTCGCCGCGGCGCTCATGCAAAGCATCGGCGTGCGCCGGACGTTGCTCCTCGGCTTGGGCATCATCGCGCTTGCGACTGCGGCGGCGTCGCGCATTACCTCCACGAATCAACTACTGCTTACTTGGGGCGTCGGCGTCGGACTCGGTGTCGGCATGATCGGCATCGTTGTCGGCGCAACGGTGTCGACGCGTTGGTTTTTCACGCGGCGCGGCACGGTCATGGGACTGCTCACCGCAGCCAACGCTACCGGACAACTTGTATTTCTTCCAGCCTTGGCTGTCGTTGCGGGCCGCTTCGGTTGGCGGTCAGTGGGTTTATTACTCGCCGCAATTACGCTCATTGTCGCGCTTCCGGTCGCGTTGTTCATGCGCGACCGGCCCGAAGACGTCGGTTTGCGTCCCGTCGGCGCGCTCGAAGATGCCGAGCCTTTTGAACCACCGCTGTTGCGCGGCGGGAACCCGTTGCGTACGGCGTTCGGCGCTCTTGCGCGGGGCGCGAAAAAGCGCGATTTTTGGTTGCTGTTCGGCACGTTTTTCATCTGCGGCGCCACGACCAACGGTTTCATCGGAACACACTTTATCTCGGCCTGCGGCGACCACGGCATTCCGGAGATTCGCGCGGCCGGTTATCTTGCGTTAATGGGTGCCTTCGATCTCATCGGCACAACCGTTTCAGGCTGGTTATCCGACCGTTGGAACAGTCGGTACTTGCTGTTTTGGTATTACGGTTTGCGCGGGTTGTCGCTGCTGTTCGTACCGTACGCGTTCGGTATAAGCGGCGTTGCCGGGCTGCCGTTGTTTGCGCTCTTCTACGGCTTGGACTGGGTTGCGACGGTACCCCCGACGGTACGGCTGACCATCGATGCGTTCGGTCGCGATGAAGGTCCGATCGTCTTCGGCTGGATATCGGCAGGTCACCAACTCGGGGCGGGTGCGACTGCCCTCATTGCCGGACTGATTCGGACCGGCAGCGGCTCGTACGACGGCGCATTCACCCTTTCGGCGGGCTTATGTTTGGTTTCCGCGTTTGCGGTGCTTGCCATTCGGGCCGGTCGCGGCACGCCCGGCCGCCGAAATCGCAGCCGGCGTTCTGCTGGGCCCGAACCGTCCGTCGTCGGCGGTTAGAAACGCGTTCAAAGATGTTCGTCAGCATCGCCGTCGCGTTTCTCGCCATCGGCGTCGATATCGGGCTCGCGCGCTTGGGGTACGGGCTGGTATTGCCCGCGATCCGCGCCACGATCGGCGGTTCGTATAGTGTGTACGGCGCGATCGGAGCCGTGCACCTCGGCGGCTATTTAGCCGGGACGCTCGCGGCGGCGCGGTTCATCGGCCGGGCCCGCGTTCAGCTGCCGCGCACGATCGGCGCCGCGCAAATCGTCGTCGCGCTGGCGCTGGCGGCCTCCGCCTTCGCGTCCACGCCGCTGCTGTTAGGTGCCGCGCGCGTAATCGTCGGTATCGCGAGCGGGATCGGCATCGCGGCGGCCGTTACCGACGTACTCGAACGCGTGAGCCCGCACCGGCGCGGCGTCGCGAGCAGCATCGCCTGGGCCGGCATCGGCGTGGGCATCATTCTCTCGGCGCCGGCCGGTCAATGGGCGATCGGCGAGCCTGAACGGTGGCGCTCGGTGACGCTGTGGTTTGCTTTGACGGCCGTGCTCGTGCCGCTCGCAACACTTGGTTTGCGCCCGCACGTTTCCGCACCGAACCCTGGAGGACACGCCGAACGCGGCTTCGCGTGGCGCGATCTTGGGTCGCGCCGCTATCTGTGTTTCGTCATCGCCTATACTTGTTTTGGCGTCGCGTATATTTCGTACGCGACGTTCGCCATCGCCGCGTTTGCGCGTCACGGCATTTCCGGCACGACGCTCACGATCGTCTGGTTCGGCTTCGGATGTGCAGCCGTAGCCGGCGCTGCCGGCGTCAGTCGCGTGCTGGCCGGCAGCTGGCATCGCTACGCGCTCGTGCTGCCGCTGGCGGCGGGTGCTGTCGGCTGCGCCCTATCGCTTCGCGACGGAACGGTAGCGGCAGTTGTGGGGGCGGTCGCGGTCGGCACATCGCTGGCCGCGACGCCGGGCGTTGCCAGCGCGTTCGCGCGCGACCGCAGCGATGCGGCGACGGCTGCGCGAGCGTTCGCCGCGGTCACGGCGTGCTTCGGTTGCGGTCAGATGGCCGGGCCCTTACTTTCCGGCGCGCTCGCCGACCGCTTCGGGCTCAACGCCGCGGCGGTCGTGGGGGCGGCCGTCTTCGGAGTGGGAACGGTTGTTGCGTGCGTCGATGCGGCGTTGATGACGACCGCGGGCTCGCGGGCCGCTCGGGAGGCGGTTACGCGCGCTCGGTGAGCCAGCGCGCGATATCGGCGATTTCCCGTTCGGCGATGTCGTGCCCACGCCGGTAGGAGTGGGCGGTCACAGCGGCGCCGCTCCGGTCGCGCAAATAGGCATCGGTTTGGGCGACAAGTTCGGCCGGGATAACGTTGTCGAACGTTCCGCTGCCGCGGAAGATCGGCAGACCGGCAAGCCGCCCAGGCTCCGCTGGAAAACCACTATCGAGTGCCATCGCACCGCTGAGCAGAACCGCGCCGGAAAAGCGCGCTGGCGCGTCGAGCAGCATGGCACCGGCCATCATCATGCCGGCGCTAAAGCCCAACAGATAGTGCGCCGCCAGGCCTTCGCGAACGATAAATTCGTCAAGCCACGTACGCAGTGCGGTGACCGACGCGTGCAAGCTTTTCGCAACCGGCCGGGCCGCTGAGCGGCTCTCGAACCAGGTGTAGCCGCCCTCAGGCAGCGCGATCGGCGCGCGCAGGCTCACGCAGAGGAAGCTTCGTGGAAGGGCGTCGGCCAGCGAGCTGAGGTCCCGTTCATCTGCACCGCGGCCGTGCAGCAGGACCAGCAGCGGCGTCGTTGGGCTACGCTTCGCGGGCTCTCGGCGCAGAAGGACGGGCCAATGATGCGATTGCACGGTACTCGCAGAAGTACGCGTCGCTGGCCGCCCGCACCGCTCCATCCCGCAGCGCGGATGCCGCGTCAGCCTTGTTGGCCGCCACGGCCATCCGTGACGCATCGCTGAAATTTTTCTTCATCTGAAAGCCCGTCGACTGGAGGATGGATGCGGGAGGCCTGGAGAAAAGGCGCTCTTTCTCCGCAGTGAAGAATCGCCGGCAGCACCAGCCGTCGGCGGTCGAATCGATAAGCGCTGATGGTTGTTTGCATATGCCACTGCGGACCGGAGTGGCGCCAGGCGGTGACGACGGCGGGAGTGTACGATGCGCATTTTGATCGTCGAGGATAATCGCCATCTCGCCGACTGGCTGGCCAAAGCGTTGCGCCGCGACAAATACGCCGTTGATACCGTCTATGACGGCTCGGACGCGCAGCATGTGTTGGCGACGCACGATTATGCGCTCGTCATCCTCGACCTGACCATCCCGCAACCCGGCGGACTTGCAATCTTGCGAGCGCTGCGAGCGCGCGGCGACGATGTGCCGGTCATCATTCTGACCGCGAACGACACTGTCGCGGCGCGGGTGGCCGGTCTGGATGCCGGTGCCGATGATTATCTGGCCAAACCGTTTGATATCCATGAGCTCGAAGCGCGCATCCGGGCGCATTTGCGCCGTGCCAACCGACGAACGAATGCGACGATTCGCTGCGGTGCTTTGACGTATGATACCAACGGACGCCACTTCGATCTGAGCGGCGAACCGCTCGCCCTAACGGCGCGCGAATACTCCGTGCTCGAGCTGCTCGTCATGCGCGCCGGGGCTACCGTTTCGAAGGCCGCGATGACGACGAGCGTCTTTGGATTCGACGACGAGGCAAATCCGAATGCCATCGAAATCTACGTGCACCGAGTGCGTAAAAAATTAGCCGGAAGCGATGTTGGGATTGTGACCCTGCGTGGACTTGGCTACACGTTGGCCATACGTTCGACGTCCTCAGTATCGTAATGCGCTGGCGCGACGGCGCGCGCGTAATGCAGCAGAGCCTGCGCGTTCAGCTGCTCGCGGGACTGCTCATCCCGCTTGCCGCGATCGTCTTTGTCAATCTTTCACTGGCCCGGCACAACGCGCTCGAAATGGCAAACATCGTGTTGGACCGTTCGCTTTTTCTGTCCGCTTCGGCAATTGCCGAGCACGTTCAAGCTCGCGGACATGGATTCGACATCTACATTCCGCCGTTTGCACTGGGCGAACTACGCTCGCCGCAAAACGATGTTACGTACTATCGCGTCAGTGCACCCAACGGCACCGAATTAGCCGGTTATTCCGATGTGCCGTTTTCACTGGGTCGAACGCGGGACGCAGCGCCGCAATATACCGATTTGTTCTTTCACGGATCGCCGGTGCGCTTCGTTACGGTCAGGCAGCTCGTTTTTGTCGACCGCTCGCCGCGGCGAATCTTCGTCGTTGTCGGCGAAACATTACGTTCACGCGATGCCATGGTCGCGACGCTCGAACGTCAAGCCGCCGTACAACAAGGGCTGTTGGTGCTCATCGCGGCGGTGCTGGCTTGGCTGGGGCTGCGCCGCGATCTCGCGCCGCTCGTCCGGCTCGGTCAGGCCGTGAAGCAGCGCGCAACGGGCGATCTCGCGCCATTACCGGAAGCGGCGTTGCAACACGAGTTACGGCCGTTCGTCACCGCGCTCAACGACCACCTCGCGCGCCAGCGCCAGCAACTCGAAGCGCAGCGCCGGTTCGCCGCCAATGCAGCGCACCAATTACGTACCCCGCTCACGCTACTCCGCATGCAAGCCGATTATGCTTTACGGGAAACCGAAGCCGGCGCACGCGTAGGTGCGATCGAAGCGTTATCCGCGACGACCGAACGAATGACGCGGCTGGCCAAGCAACTGTTGCGGCTCTCGGAAGCAGAGTCGCAATCGCCCGCGGCGTACCGCGAACTCATCGATATGACGGCGCTCGCGCGCGACGTACTCGAGAGCTATGCCGGCCTGGCGCTTTTGCGCGACATCGACCTCGGCTTTGAGGCGGACGGGTCCGAGCCCGTCATAACGCTGGGCGACGCAACGCTCGTCCGGGAACTCATGTTGAACTTAGTCGATAACGCTTTACGCTGCGTTCCGCCGGGCGGAGTCGTCACCGTGGCGATTTGCGACGCGGGCGACATGTGTCTATTTCGGGTCGAAGACAACGGTCCCGGCATTCCGCCGGCGGAGCGCGAGCTTGTGTTCGAGCGATTCTATCGCATTCTAGGCAGCGGTACGGAAGGCAGCGGCCTGGGCCTTGCCATCGTTAAAGAAATCGTCGAATCGAGCGGCGGAACCGTGACGTTGGGCGAGCCGCAGCGGGGCAGCGGTTTAGTCGTTGAAGTCCGGCTGCGGCGCTCGGCGACGGTGTTGTTGTAGGAGCCGTCCGGCGTCTATCACCGCAAAGCCGACACAAGCCTAGGGCCGTAAATTAGCGCTAGCTTACCAACGCAACCTTTCGCGAAACGTTAAAACGGCTGCGCTCCTCGCGCCGCCTTTTGCATTTTCATTCGTCGCAACGAAAGCTCCGTGAAAGGTTCTTTCAGGTAAACTAAGGCCGACGTACGACGGAGGTTACCAAATTGTCGAGTCCAACTATTTGCATACGTACCGGTATGCGAAGGTATTTTTCCGGCTTCGCGGCAGTGATTGCCACGGTTTCTTTCACGGGCCTGGCGCTTACCATCGGCCCCGCCGCGGCAAGCGAATCGGACGGCACAACGCCGCATGCCGTTGCGCAATCGACGCCGGCACCGGCTGCGACCGATGATATTGCGACGCTCCGAGCACAGATGGAAATCATGCGAGCGCGGCTCGATCTACTCGAGGCGCAGCAAGAGCAGCAAGCAAAGATTGCTTCGGATCTGACGACGCAGCAAGCGGACACGGTGGCGAAAGCAAAGACGAATACCGCTTCGGGAGTGCATATCGCCGAGACGGCCGGAACCAGCGTGCGCCTCTACGGGCTCATCGAGCCGACGTTTTTCGGCGGCACCAATTTCTCTAAAACTGGTGGCTCGCAGATCGGCATTCCGGTCTCGTGGTTCAGTGGGAACCGGTGGGGACTCGACATCAATCAAAAGTTGAGTCCGAATCCGGAAGGCCGGCCGCAACCGGATAACAAGCTCGACCTCATCGCAAAATTGGAAAGCGAGTTCGAGTTAGCCAGTGGAAACATGGACACCCCCGGCGTACTCTTCAACCGTGACGCGTGGTTGGGCGTGCAAAGTAAGGATTTCGGTAAACTGACGATCGGACGTCAAGATACCTTACCGCGAGACGTCGCCGGCAACTGGGGCGACCCGTATGGAAACGCCGAACTGACGACCAACGAAGGCAACTTCACCAACGTCAATAACTTCAAGCAAATCATCTTCTACATGAGCGGCGGCAACGGCGCCGGCGGACAAGGCGACACGCGGTATGACTCAGCGGTCGTTTGGAAGAAGGTGTACAAGACGGGACTGTTCCTCGCGGGTGCATTTAACTTCGGCGACGCGAACGGGCCCGGTGGTCCAAACGGTAGCGGGCCGATCTCAGGCGGCGAATTCAACCACGGCAGTTCCGAGGCCATTGGCTTAGGATTCAATGCGGGACGCTTTCACCCTGACGTGTTCTACACGACGGTCAACGTACTATCCGCAAAGACCATCGGCGCCGCGAATACCGGCTTTCAAGATCAGTCGCTGGGGCTCGGCGGCAACTATGATTGGGGACGGTATCGTTTGAACGCCGGCTATATTACGTATACCGGCGATCAAGGCAGCCTTGGACAACGCAAGGACCAGGCTTGGACGACATCCTTCCGGTACGCGCCCTCCAAGCGCATCGATTATGAACTCGGCGTGCAAGAGTTCTACGCTCACAATGCCGCGATAAATAGTGCCGGCTACGTGCTGCGCCCGTTCGTCGATTTTACCGGTGCGACTAGTACGATTAGTGGTACGCGGTTTACGACATACGCGTCGGCAATGTTCCATCCCGTTCCCAATGTCGACATCTATGTCGCAGGTGACGATCTGTTGACCGGCGGCGCTTACCTCGATGGCCGCGCGAACGGTTTCAAACACCAAGTTGAAACAGCTACCGGCCTGCGGTACAAGTTTTAGCGAGGTGTACGCTCAACCGGCGCGCACCGCGCAAGGGTACCCATGGTATCGCGCGATGCGCCGGCCGGCTGGACGTAACCCAAGCCTCAGCGCATCGACGACGGTGCCTCGTATGACACGCGGCGATTGCCGGTAACCAATGAAATAGCTAATACAGCGCCGCTAAAGGTCGGACACGTTCAATGGCAGCGAACCCAACACCTCAAGCGCTTCTTACGGGACTTCGCGTACTCGATCTTTCAACCATGATCGCTGCCCCGCTTGCGGGAACGCTGCTCGCAGATTGGGGCGCCGATGTCGTAAAGGTCGAGCAGCCCGGAACCGGCGATCACGTACGGCGCTTCGGCGCCCAACGGCTGGGCGAAGGGTTATATTGGAAAACGCTTGGGCGCGGAAAACGCAGCGTCGCGCTCGATCTTCATCTTCCCGCCGCGCAAATGCTGGTGCGGCGTTGGGCGCCGTCTTTTGATGTAATCGTGGAGAACTTCCGGCCCGGAACGCTCGAGCGCTGGAATCTGGCTCCCAAGGATTTGCTCGCCGAAACGCCGCGTCTGATCGTTTTGCGGACGACGGCGTTCGGGCAGGATGGACCGTACCGCAACCGTCCGGGGTTTGGGACGCTTGCCGAAGCGATGGCGGGATTGGCAGCCGTCACCGGTTTTCCCGATCGGCCGCCGCTCTTGCCGGCGTTTCCGCTGGCCGATGTCTTGGCCGGCTACCTTGGGGCGGCCGCGATCTTGGCGGCCGTTGTGCGCCGCGAACGCACCGGATTCGGCGATGTCGTCGATCTTGCTATTTACGAGGCCGCGCTCAAAACAATTGAATCGCAACTCGTCGAGTACGATCAGAACGGTACGCTGCACACACCGCAAGGCAATCGCATCGGCGATTCAGCGCCGCGCGGCGCATACGTGTGCGCCGACGGCGAATGGCTGGCCTTGTCGGCCAGCACGCAGGGCATTGCCGAACGCGTTTTGCGGGTGGTCGGCGGCGAGCCGCTCGTAGCCGATCCGCGATTCCGCACCAATCTCGACCGGCTACGCCATGTCGAGGAGCTCGATGCGCTCGTGGGCGGGTGGTGCGCGCGTTTTCCCCGCGCCGATGCCCTGGCGATTTTCGACGCCGCGCAATGCGCCGCGGGACCGCTTGAGAGCGTTGCAACCATGCTCGACAATCCGCAGGTAGTCGCGCGCGAATCGATCGTGAGCGTGGATGATCCGGCCTTGGGTCGCATTCGCATGAGCAACGTGTATCCACGCTTCGCGTCGATGCCGTCGCCCCGGCTCTCGCCGGGTGCGTCGGCTGTCGGTGCCGATACGCGCGAGGTGCTTACCGCCGACCTCGGTATCGGCGCCGCCGAGTTCGCACGTTTAGCCGCGGCCGGTACGTTCGGAGCAAACGGCGCGGCCGCGGACGCGCCGGTATGAACGCTACTGCGCCGCGCCTATGGCGCTCGCTCTTATACGTTCCGGCGAACGTCGACCGGTTCGTGAACGCCGCGCACCGGAGCGGAGCCGATTGCATTCAGCTCGATCTCGAAGATGCTGTGGCACCGAGCGAAAAACATGCGGCTCGCAAGCTGATCGCCGGCGCCGCCGCCAATGCGTCGCAATCGGGCGCTGAGGTAGTGGTGCGCATCAACCGGCCGCTGGAACTCGCGATCGCCGATATCTCCGCCAGCGTCGGTCCGCACGTTCATGCCCTCGCTCTACCCAAGGTTCTGGGTCCCGATCACGTGCGTCTACTCGCAGAAGTGGTCGCCGGCGCGGAAACGCGCAACAACGTTACAGCGGGCAGCACACGCTTCATTGTCATGATCGAAACCGCTGAGGCGGTGTTGAGCGTGGCGCAGATTGCGAAAGCTGACCCACGTATAATCGCGCTAACGTTAGGAACTGAAGATCTTGCGACCGATCTGGGCGTCGACCCGGCTGCTGATGTTTTGTATCCGTATCATGCGGCGCTGATCGCAGCGGCGGTCGCTGCTGGACTGCTTCCGCTCGGGCTGATCGGTTCGATCGCCCAGTTCCGCGATCTCGACGCGTTCGGAGCGGTCGCGCGCAGGTCGCGCGACTTCGGCTATCGCGGTGCTGCTTGTATTCATCCGGCCCAAGTCGGCGTTCTGAATGCCGCTTTTACACCGTCACTGCACGATGTGGAACGGGCACGCGCGATCGTCGCCGCCTACGATGCAGCGCATGCGTCCGGCCAGGGCGCGATCGCGATCGACGGACGGATGATCGACGTTCCCGTCGCGCAACGCGCTCGTGCCCTTATCGCATCGTATGACGCTACCATGTCGCACTCCGCACCATAAAGGTACTCCCATGCAGCCTTCGCTTTCCCGCAACACGTTCGTCCGCGTCGCCGCCGGCGGTGCCGCAGCTTTCGCCTCGATCGGCATTCTCAGATTCCCGGCCGACGCCGCGGAGTTCACGCTAAAATTTGCCAACGATTTGCCGCCCGATCACCCGACAAATACCGTCGCGCGGGATGTTGCCGTAAAAATCGCCGTCGAAAGCAAGGGCCGCGTCGCCGTACAAGTGTTTCCAACCAATCAGTTGGGCAACGACACGCAGATGCTTTCCCAACTGCGGTCGGGGGCCATCCAGTTCATGGCCGTTGGAGACAATATCCTCGCGACACTCGTTCCCGCCGCTGCGATCAACAATGTGGGCTTCACCTGGCCGGACGCCAAGACGGCCTTTCACGCACTCGACGGAGACCTCGGGGCATACGTGCGCGGCGAGATCGAACATGCCGGACTGCACCCCATGAATAAGATTTGGGACGAAGGCTTTCGCGAGATGACCAGCTCGACGAAGCCACTCACGACGCCGCAGGATCTCGCCGGTTTCAAGATGCGGGTGCCACCTAGCCCCATTTCCACCTCGTTGTTCGCCGCACTCGGGGCATCACCGACAACCATCAACGTCAAAGACCTGTATTCAGCGCTTGAAACGCACATCGTGGACGGCCAAGAAAATG
The DNA here is from genome assembly GCA_965214335.1 of Candidatus Velthaea sp. Taxonomy (GTDB): domain Bacteria; phylum Vulcanimicrobiota; class Vulcanimicrobiia; order Vulcanimicrobiales; family Vulcanimicrobiaceae; genus Velthaea. The sequence goes on from CBDCBO010000005.1 coordinate 310,380, forward strand.
CGCTTTCGCTGATCGAGTCGCAGAAAATTTACGAGGTTCAGAAATACTGTTCCATGACGGATCACATGTTTGTCGGCTACTGGGTTCTGGCCAATCCGGACGCCTTCAACAAGCTGCCCAAGGATATGCAAGACCTTGTTTCGGCGGCGTTTGACGAGGGCGCGCTCAAACAGCGCGAGGAAAATGTGCGTGAAGATGCGACGGTGCGCCCCAAGCTCGTCGCGCAAGGCCTCAAGATTGCCGACGTCGACCGCAATGCGTTCCGCCAAAAGCTGGTCAAATCCGGATTCTACAAGCAAATGAGCGAGCAATTCGGCGCCAAGGCCTGGTCGTTACTTGAAAAATATGCCGGAACGTTAGGCTAAGCCATGCCCGTAGACGGCGACGCGGTGACCGAAGTAATGGACGCAGCGCAGTCGCTCGAAGCGGAGCGGCGCCCGGCGCGCCGGTTTACTGCAGTCGACCGGTATATCGGCCCGCTGACGGAAATACCGGCCGCCGTGCTCGTCGTGGTCGAAGTCCTCGTTTTGTTTGCCGGCGTCGTGGCGCGCTACGTACTCAATAAGCCGCTGTTATGGAGCGATGAACTCGCCGAAACGCTCTTTCTGTGGCTCGTCATGTTTGGATCGGTGATCGCCCTGCGTCGCAGCGAACACATGCGTATGACCGCTGTCGTCGGCCGCCTGCCGCTGCACTGGCAACGCTGGATCTCGACGACGGCGCTGCTGGTGGTGTGCGTCGTGCTGCTGATCATGCTGCCCAATGCCAAAGACTACATGGTCGCGCAATACGCGATTCTCACTCCGGCGATGCACATTCACGATGCCTATCGCGTGCTGGGGTTAGTCATTGGGATCGTGCTCATGCTAATCATCGCTGTGGTGCGGATCGTGGAAGAGGCGGACTGGCGCGGATTGGCAGGCTCGCTTGGCGTTGTTGCGCTCAGCGGCATAGCGATGGCGCTCGCACGTCCGGCGTTTGATGCGCTAGGCAACTTTAGTTTAGCGATATTCTTTCTGGGGCTGGTCGGCGTGTGCGTCGCGGTTGGAATTCCAATCGCTTTTTGCTTCGCGCTCGCGACGCTTACGTACTTGACGTTTGCCGCGCCGACGCCGTTGTCCGTCGTCGTCGGGCAAATGGATCAAGGCATGTCGTCACTGGAACTGCTCGCCGTTCCAATGTTCGTGCTCTTGGGACTGCTGCTGGAGATGACCGGTATCGCGCGCGTGCTCGTCGACTTTTTGGCAGCGCTCGTCGGTCGCGTCCGGGGCGGCCTCTCGTACGTTCTACTGGGCGCGATGTTCCTGATTTCCGGGATATCGGGATCGAAAGCTGCCGATCAAGCCGCGGTTGCACCGGTATTGTTTCCGGAGATGAAACGCCGCGGCGCCCACTCGGGCGAACTGGTGGCGCAGTTAGCTGCGTCGGCGGCAATGTCGGAAACGATCCCGCCGAGCTTAGTTCTCATCATCATCGCTTCAGTCACGGGTGTGTCGATCTCGGCACTGTTCACCGGAGGCATCCTGCCGGCGGTCGTCGCGGGTTTGGCGCTCGTTGTGGTGACCTATTTTCGTTCGCGTGGCGAACGGCCGGGCGAAGGACCGCGTCCAACCGCAGCTCAGATCGGACGCGCCTTTTTCATCGCCGTCCCAGGTCTGCTCTTGCCGTTGCTGGTGCGGTTCTTCGTGCTCAAAGGCATTACCACGGCGACCGAAGTGGCCACGATCGGCATCGGTTATTCAATTATCATCGGTATCTTCGTATACCGCCGTTTCCAGTGGCGCCGGCTGATGCCGATCCTCGTTGAGACGGCCTCGCTGTCGGGCGCGATTCTGTTGATCATCGGCTCCGCGACGGCGATGGCGTGGGCGCTGACCCAAGCGGGCTTCGCCCAAGCGCTGGCGACCTCGATGGCCGCCGTTCCGGGCGGACAGGGCGGCTTTCTGGCAATCTCGATCGTGGTATTCATCGTCCTGGGCAGCGTGCTCGAAGGCATACCCGCGATCGTACTCTTTGGGCCGCTGCTCTTTCCAATTGCGCGCGAACTGCATATCAACGACGTGCATTATACGATGGTCGTCATTCTTTCAATGGGTATCGGTTTGTTTTCACCGCCGTTCGGCGTCGGCTTCTATCAATCGGTACTCATCGGTCGGTCCAGCACCGATCAGGCCATCGGCCGGATCTTTCCGTATCTGGCAAGTGTCGCGGTGGCGCTCATTTTAGTCGCCGCGATCCCCTGGTTGTCGACAGGCTTCTTGCATTAGCGTTTCCTACCGCTCGCTTTCTTGTACGCAAGCCTACGTCGCTCTTTATAGGCCCGCAAGTATAGTGCTAATTTAATGCTTGATTCGGTGTTCTGCTTCATTGAGCCGGCTGAGTCGACGCTGTCCTGCGCTGCCGCGGGTCAACCTAAAAGAGCCAACTCTGCAGTCTGTAACTGCCCGTAGAAAAAGTTGACTGTCTTAACTGATGACGTACGCACTGCTCTCGATCGGATGGTGCGAGCTCGCCTCGGATTTTAACTAAAGTCGTCATCCCTTCGCTATTTTCGCTGATCGTAGGATGCGGTAGAGTGTTGCGGGCGAGAAATGAAGAACGGCGTCCCAACTTTGAGGCATGAACATTTAATGCGTCGGCGATTTCGGGCATTCACTTACGTACGATTCGTTTTGCGAGTAAACTCGTGCGACGATGGCTCAATCGAGCAAGCTACGCGCCGTCCAACGGCTGAACGATCGTCAGTGAATTACCGTCCGGGTCACGCAGCCAGAACATTGGGGGAATCGGGCCGCCGAAGCGGGTCACCTCGTCATCGACATCGACTCCGGCGGACTTGAGTGCGGCGAGATCGGCTTCCAGGTCGGTGGTGTCGAGGATGATGCCGGTTTGCGCGCCGCCGGCCGGTCGGCCCGGTGGTGGCGGTGCGAGCGCGATAGTGGTCGGCGTTCCGGAAAGTTTCACCTCGACCCAGCGCATGTCCGGCCCCATCGGTATGTCAATCACCTTTTCGAAACCAAGCTTGCCGACGTAGAAGTCGATCGCGCGGTTCGTGTCGGTGATCGTGACGCAGACGCGGCCGATCGTGTTGAGATGTAATTTCGGCATTTGGAGCGCTCCAATATTTGCTGAAATGTTATGCAATGCGGACGTCACAAAGCGAAGCTGCCAATGCGTACCGATACGGCGGCGGCACGTGCGGGACCTCGCCAACCTGCGCCTAGCGTCGCGTGCGGCAACCCCCGTCGTGCACGTCGCCGACTTGCAAGACGAAAACGGTTTAACGCGTTCATACACGACTGCACGAATCGATCGGCGTGCCGATCGGGGGCAAAAACCGTGCTCTGGCTGCATTCAAACAGATCGTTTTTCGCGACCGATACCGCGCAGCAATAAAATCCCCGTCGTCAGCTGGTGCGTGACGGCGGCTGAATCGAGAGAGACGGTTGTAGTCGGCTAAGAACCCCGCGATGGGTGTGAACGAGCGTCCTCAGTGGTACAGCGCAACGCGGGCAGAGGCGCGCCAGCGTACTCTCTGCCACAGATCGCCCAGCGCAGCCGCAAGATAGCGACGGCAGGGTGCTCTATCAAGGCGCGCTCGGGTTCGACGCCATGCCCGCCATATAGGGCGCGTGCGCAAAGGCTTTGAAGTCGGCGAAACCGGTGGGAGAAAGAATCCAATTCTGATGCGTTCCGGTTGAGTCGAGATAGCCGATGCCGCGAATCCAGGGAAAGGCCGACTGTAGTTCGCCCGACGCGCCGGGAAAGAACGCCGGTTGCGCTGTGGCATGCGCGCCGGTCTCGGTAACCATCAGCGGCTTTTCTTGAAACTGCGACAGTTCTTCGGTGAGGATGAATAATGTGTCGTGTAGCGACACATCGTTGTTATCGTAATCGTCCATACCGACCCAGTCGACGGCGCCGTCGCCCGGGTAATACTGCGACGGGCCGCCGTGGGCGTTGGCAACACACCACAGCCATACCACATTGGTTACCCCTTGGGCGGCAAACACGGATCGGATGTGATTCCAGGCCTTGATGTACGGTCCGGGGGCAAAGTATCCGTTCGGGAGATCGGAATTCGGATCGTAACAGTGTTTGCGCGGCGGGTCGTTGGTGTCATCGAGATTCATTTCCCAAAACCAGCGCAGCATGATCGGCTTTTTAAAGGCTTTGATCGCTGCGGCGCGCGCGATGATTTCCGCATCGTCATGTCCGGCGGCAATCGCCGCATCGCTGTCGCCGCAATTCCAGGCGATCACCGGAATGCGCCCGTGTGCGACGTCGTCCAGTTCCACGGCGCCCGGAAACGGCGCGGCCCAATCGTAAAAGTGCATATTGTACGCGAGCGTCCGGCCGACGTGCTGTTCGAACGCGAGCGTCTGCGCCGGCGAGGGGCCTTGCCCGGCCGGATTGATGAATTCGCCAAGATACGTTGTTCCGGCTCGTGGAACCAGCGGCCCGGCGGCTAATTTTCCATTGAAGACCGGCGGTTGCGGCAAGACGCTTTGGAGGCTGTTGTACAAGTCGTTCCAGCCATTGACTTCGATGCCGGCAAGATTGGAATTCTTGGCCCGGACCGCTGCCGACACTTGGGTCAGGTTCGACTGCAGATAGCTCGCGCTTTGCCCATAATACGACGCCTGGTTGTACTTCGAAGTACTCGCTTCAATCCAAAACGTTTTCGTGAGTTGCGGCAAGGCGCTCGCGAGATTCGTCAGCTGCAGGCCGGCGGAGCCGCCCGGTACGAGCATGTACGTTCCGCTATAGGCTGGTTCGCTTTGCAGTTGCGTTAGCATCGTTGGGCTCTGCGGCGTACCGCCGAAGTGCAGCGTTGCGTAGTCGGTGTGAGCGGTGAAAAACTTCTGTTTGAAAACCGACGCGCCGGGTGCGGTTTGCAGCGTATCGACCAACGTGAAGTAGTGCTGCATTATCGTTTGCCGCCCGCTCGAATTCCAAGCCGGAGCCTGTTCGGGATCGACATCGTACACGATACCCGCAATCCGCGGATACAGCGTGGCAATGTGGGTGAGAGCCGTAACGTCCGCTGGAATTGTTGTCGGAGCGGCAAGCCAGCTGACGTCGCCCGCGACCAGGTACACGTTGCCGACCGCGATCAACGCGGCCAAATTTTTGACCGCGGTCGGATTTGCGTTGGCGAGTGAAGAAATATCGTCGCCGGTAACCGGCACCAACAGTGTTGTTGCGCCATAGCGGGTCGCCTCGGATGCAATGAGCAGCCCGTTATCGGACAGCAGCGAATGCTCGAAACTTGCGCGGAGTGCCGAAAAGCCTTCCGGGTCGGTAGCGCGTAGCCGGCGAACGCCGATCGACGCGGCGACCGGCAACCCATCTGTTGCAACACCGGCAGCGTGAGCTTCCAGTGAGTTCGCAGCGTAAATGGATGCAAGCGTTAGAACAACAGCGGGAATAAGGCGGTAGAGCCGGTGCACGCAAAACCTTTCGTTCAAATACGAGCCGCGTGGCTTCGCAGTCTCGGGCATACGTTGCCAAGCCAAGCGAGCCTGCTCGGTGGAGCAAGCCGAAGGTATCGCCGATGAAGCGCCGGCAAAACGGAAACGCAGGTGCCCACGCTCGTGTGAACGATCAAGCCAGATGCCCGATTACGAGCTTTTCGCGCTTGGTGACCTGACGCTGCAAGGCGGCGAAATTCTCCCCGCTGCGCGGCTGGCGTACGCGACGTACGGCACGCTCGACGCCGGCCGGTCGAACGCGATCGTCGTGCCGAGCGCTTATGGAGGCACCCACGCGGATAGCGCCTGGCTCATTGGCCCCGGCAAGGCGCTCGATACCGCCCGCTGGTTCGTTGTGGCGACCAATCTGTTCGGCAATGGGCTGTCCACGTCGCCGAGCACGATGGACAACACAACGGCTTTCCCGGCGGTGAGCGTCTACGATAATGTCCGCGCGCAGCAACGGCTGCTCGTCGAGCATTTCGGTGTTACGAGCATTGCGCTCGTGACCGGCTTTTCAATGGGCGCGCAGCAGTCGTTTCATTGGGCGTGCGCCTTCCCGGAACTCGTCGAGCGGATCGTGCCGATCTGCGGTTCGGCTCGCACGTCGGCCCACAATCGGGTGTTCATTGATGGAGCGGTGGCAACACTCGACGCGGCCGGTCCCGCGACGCTCGGCCGTGTCTGGGCCGCTTGGGGCCTCTCGCAGAGCTTTTACCGCAACGAGGTGTGGCGCGAACTCGACCATGCGACGACGCTCGAAGCGTTCGTGGACGAGTGGTACGGGCCGGCAGCTTTCGCCGGCGATCCGCGCGACCTGCGCGCGATGTTTCGCACCTGGCGCGCTGCCGACATCGCCGCCGCGCCGCATTTCGCCGGCGATTTCCCGGCGGCTTTAGGCGCCATCCGCGCTCGGGCGATCGTCATGCCGAGCCGCAGCGACACCTATTTTCCGCCTGAAGACAGCGTCATCGAAGTTCAGTACATGACGCAGGCTGAATTGCGCGTCATTCCCAGCGACTGGGGCCACGCCGCCGGTGCCGGTATGAACGCCGGCGATAATGCCTTTATCACGGCGGCGATTCAGGAGATTCTCGAACTGCCTGGCGCGTCAACGCTCCCTACGTAAGACGCACCTCACGCAGGTGGCCGCTTTGAACGTCGTACACGAAGCCACGGACGTTATCGCGGTGTGGCAGAAACGGGTGAACGCGCACGCGCTCGATGGCTCGGCCGACGGCCGCATCGATGTCGTCGAACGCCCCAAATTCGTACGGTACCGTCTCTCCGGTTTCAGCCAAGATTTCGCGCCGCAGCGCCGGCTCGTCGGCGCCGTGCAAACCGCAGCCGGTATGATGCATGAGGATGATCTCGCGCGTTTGCAACAGCCGTTGCGAGAGCACGAGCGAACGCAACATGTCGTCGGTAATCAGCCCGCCGGCATTACGCAAGATGTGCGCCTCGCCTGAGGCTAAACCGAAAATGCGGAAGATGTCGATCCGCGAGTCCATGCACGTTACGATTGCGACGTGCTTGGCCGGAATGACGGCGCGCGGCCCGGCGAAATCGACTTCGTGCGCGATGGCGTTATCAACAAGTGTATCAGTGGCGGTACTCACCGTACGTTCTCGTTGGCGAGAACGAAAAAGATTGCCTTCAGCTTGCGGAACGGCATCGTGAATCGGCGCTTCGACGCACCTGGCTCGAAGCAGTCTCGTTACGCATCGACCAACGATCTGCGCATCGGTGTGACTCGCGCGCCTTTGCAGCGGAAGCGCTCCTCGTGCCGTCGATAACCGGCTCGTTCGTACTGCGACTCGCACGCATTGCGCCGGGAGCGTGTAATTCGTGACGTGAATAACATCTAACGGCATTCGCACAGCTGCGATCGCGCGTGTTGAGTACGAATACCCGGAGTAGAACGTCCCTAGGCGCGGAGCAAGTCGGTACGGTGCGAAGGCTTCACGCGTAGTGCTCCGAACGCGATGCGCGTCGCAATATATGCCGCCGCACCTCACATAGGATACGCACGTTGAATTTCGATATATCGCTACGGACCATTGCCCGGCGCATCGGCACTACTATCGTTGCCGCTGCGCTGTTCTGCGGGCCGCTCGCAAGCCAAGCACAAGTGGCAGCGGGTGGCCCGCGTCCATCCTCAACCACACAAGACAATCTAACCTATCACAACACGAACTCGCGCTTAGGCTGGTATCAGAACGAGACCGTGCTCACCACGAGCAACGTTGGGTCAAGCGCGTTTCACCTCATCGGAACCATGGCGACGAAGGGCAAGTCGTTTTCGCAACCGCTATACGTTTCAAATCAAATCGTCGCCGACGGAACGACGCACAATCTGTTGATCGTCACCGATTCAACCAACGTCGTGTATGCTTACGATGCCGACAGCCTCAAACTCATCTGGCAGCGCACGTTCACGTTTGGTGGAGCGCGACAGCAACTTGCTTCGGATACCGGTTGTAATGACATCTGGCCGAATGCCGGTATCAACGGAACGCCCGTTATCGATCGAGCGCGCGGCGCGATCTACGTCGTCGTTCCGACCTATCTCAACGGTACGTATACGTTGCGATTGCACGCCCTTGGTTTGCGCGGCGGGAAGGACGTCATACCCGCGGTCGCAGTTGCCGCAACGGTGAACTTGGTGTCGGGCGGGACGGCGTCGGTCGATCCCAAGTTCAATTTCAATCGGGCTGGACTGCTCGAAACGAACAATACCATCTATGTTTCGTTGTCGACGCATTGCGACTTCGATTCCGACGCTGCTCATGGCTGGTTGATTTCGTATAGCGCCGCGACGCTCAAGCAAACCGGCAGTTTGATTAACGTGACCAATAAGAATATCGGCACGGTCGGTGGGACGCTGTTTCTGGGCAGTATTTGGCAGGGTGGCTTCGGCATCGCGGCCGACTCGAAAAGCAATATCGTCTTTGCTACCGGCAACGGTCCCAACGACGCGCAATCCGATTACTCGATGAGCGTGCTGCAATTAACGCCCGATCTCAATCCGGCATCGCTGACGTTCTTCACGCCCTCGACGTGGCAGAACGACTCACGCAACGACGCCGATCTCGGATCGGGCGGCGTCATGCTGCTGCCCGATCAAACCACCGGCACATTCCCGCATCTCGCGATCACCGGCGGCAAGACGGGTGTCAAATATCTTCTGAATCGCGATAACCTGGGCGGTCTGCACTCGTCGGACCAAATTCCGTACGAAACGAATACCGCCGGCGGCCAATTCGGTGGTCCGGCCTATTTTGTCGACAGCAGCGGCAATCAGAAGATTCTGTTCGGCGGCTCGCCGAATCTCAACGCGTATACGTTGGGAACCGCGCCGTATGGGTTGAGCTTAACGTCCGCTACGAATGTCGGCCAGCTCGAGAATCGAGACGCCGGCGTGACGCCGGTCGTATCGTCCAATGGAACGCAAGCCGGTAGCGCGGTCGTCTGGACCATCATGACGCCGCCGGGGAATACGAATGGCACCGGGAAGATCAGCCTGTATGCCTTCGACGGCGCAAACCTCGGCCATACGCTCTACACCGCGCAAGGCGGCGTCTGGACTGGAAACGGCGATACCGGCGGTGCGCTCATCACGCCGCTGGTTGCCAACGGACGGGTCTATCTCGCGACGGACGGCGTCGTATCGGTGTTCGGCCTGCAATGAACCAACGAAAGGCTGTTATGATTCGCTTCGTACTCTGCGCGTTAGCGCTACTTATTGTTTGTGCAACTCCCGGAGTTGCCGCGCCGCCCGCCGCGGAACATCGCTTTTTCGGTTTGCTGCAAACGTCGCGCGGCGCGAGCATGAGCTTGCGGTTGCGCGGCGGACGAGTGCTCGCCGTTGATGCGACCCAGGCCTACGTGCTCAAGCGCGTGTCGGGGCCGCTGTTCATGAACAAACCGACGGTCGTTGAAGGCACTTTTACGGCAACCGGCGTGCTGCAAGCGACGATCGTGAAGCGCGCGGCGCCGAACGTGCAAAGCTGGGGTCTCGACCGGTAACTCGAACGACGCAGCTATGAGCCGTCCGGCTGCCGATCGCGTCGGTGCCGCAAAAACGCTTCGTACAGCGTCGTGGTACTCGTCGGCAGCGTGCGGTAATAGTAGGCGGCGGCGATCATCGGCATGGTACGCTCGGCCATAACGGTCCGGCGTTGCCGCGCGAAGGCGGCGAGGGCCGCGGCCACGGGCCGCTCGCTACCGTCGGCGCGAACGAGTCCCATCGCATGCCGATGCTCCGTTTCGGCCGCACTATCAGTGCGTTCGTCGCGGGCGTAATCGGTCCAGCACCACCAATACGCGCCGAGCCGGCCGTCGGCGTGCAAGCGTTCCAGCACGGCGCTACAATAGGTGGCGTTCTCGGCTTCTGTCAGACACGGAAAACGGGTGAACACCGGATCGTCCGGCGCAACGGTCATATTCGGCGGCTCACCCGGTTGACTGAAGCGTTCCGACGCCGAGAACGTATTGGGCCGGCAATGCGGATTTCCGAAGCCACTGACAAGCACGCGCTTATAAGAAAACGCCGCGGTCAGCATGGCGAGAAACGGTACGACCTCCGCGTCGAGCCGGTTGCGCGCAAACGCGGTCTGCACGGTATAACCTTGCATCGAGGCAAAGCCGAAGGGCGCACACAGCGAACCGAGCCGGAGGTTTCGATCTTCCGTGAGGTCTTCGCTGATGGTACCGGCAGTCACGGGAACCGTCGGCGAATCCTCAAAAATTGCCGTGAGCCGGCGGCTCCACTCTGCTACGGTTCGCTCGTCGGCCGGAGCACTTGAATGTTCGCCGAAGGGCACCTTGCGCTGCGCCGGAGCCGAGACGTTGCTGAACGCGTGTCCGATGTCCCAAGCGGTCACGGCGGGATGGCCGCGCAGCCGTCGCGCCACGGCGGCGGCGAACACAAGCTGAGCATTCAGGAGCGCGCCGCTATAGAGGGTCGCACAGCCGACCGTCACATCGGCGTCGCCGCTACGCGTTCGAAACGGTCCGCGCGGCACCCGTCGATCCAACGCCCAACGCGGCACATAATTGACGCCGTCGAAATGTCCGCAAAACAGCACCGGCATCACGCCTAATCCGCACTCGGACGCCAGCGAGACGACGCTAGTTAACCGGTCGAGCATCGTTGGATCGACGGCGTCGGCCTGCGGTGCGAACTCGTCCCAACGCACGAAGACGCGCACGGTGTCGAGGCCTAGGCCGGCGATGCGCGCGAAATCTTCAGCGATCTCCGCTGCATCGAAGTCACGCCACATCGCCGGACCGCTGCGCCGCGGCCAGTAATTGACGCCGACCGAAAAGGGGGGCACGTGCACGGGATTCGCCGGGTTCTGCCGCGACTCGTGCTGCTTGCCGGGCGGCTCGAGATTTACGCTCGTCCAACGTCTGGTGGCGGGGCCGCTTTCAAGGACCGACTGCAGCCGATGACGTTTGTGCGGGCCGAGCCGAGGCGGGCACAGTGGTGCGTAGACTGAGGCTCAGGTCGCTCAGTAGTAGGAATCACATGCCGGTAATGCCGCCACAGAGCCGGGTGAGGCCTCGTACGACGCCAAGTACGCATCCAATGAAGACCAGCTTGTTCGACTTGTTTAAAGTTGGTCTCGGGCCGTCGAGTTCGCATACGGTCGGTCCGATGCGCGCCGCCGCGATGTTCGTTCGGCGGCTTTCCGCAGCGGAGCGGCTCCGCTCGACCGCTCGGGTCGTTGTCGAGCTCTATGGTTCGCTAGCGTTGACCGGGCTCGGCCACGGTACCGACCGGGCGGTGCTGCTTGGTTTAGAAGGCTGGGCCCCCGACGGCATCGAGCCCGAGGTCGCGCAATTGCGGGTCGCGGCGATCCGCGCCGACGGCCGGCTTACACTCGACGGCAGCCAGCCGATCGCATTTGACGAAACCCGCGATCTGCTGTTTCTACGCGGCCAGACGCAGCCGCGGCATGCCAACGCACTGCGCCTTCACGCCTACGATACGGCCGGGACGCCGCTCGACGCCCAAATGTATTATTCGGTCGGCGGTGGATTCGTCGAGACCGATACGGTACCGCTCGACGCGGCTCGTCTTGACGCGCCGCGATCGCCCTATCCGTTCGCCAGCGCGGCCGATCTGTTGTCTCAGGGTGAGCAGCATGGCCGCGCGATCTGGGAAATGGTCTTGGCCAACGAATGCAGGCACCGGCCCGAGTCGATCGTGCGCGCGTATGTCGACACCATTTGGGATGTCATGCAGCGCTGTGTCGAACGCGGTTTGAGCACCGAAGGCATCTTGCCCGGCGGATTGAACGTTCGGCGGCGTGCCCCGCGCTTATATCGGAAGTTACGCGCGCGGGCGGCCGGCGACGACGGTTTCACGGCAATGGATTATGTCAACGCGGTGGCCATGGCGGTCAACGAGGAGAATGCAGCCGGTGGGCGCGTCGTTACGGCGCCGACAAACGGCGCAGCGGGGGTTTTGCCGGCCGTTGCTCATTATTACGATCGGTATTCGCCGCATGCCACGAATGACGGTATCTTCCGTTATTTTCTTACCGCCGCCGCGATCGGTGCGCTGTATAAAGAGAACGCTTCGATTTCGGGGGCGGAAGTCGGTTGCCAGGGCGAAGTTGGCGTGGCCTGTTCGATGGCCGCCGGCGGCCTCGTTGCGGCGCTCGGCGGTTCGAACGCGCAGGTAGAGAACGCGGCTGAAATCGGCATGGAACATAGCTTGGGCATGACCTGCGATCCGATCGGCGGTCTAGTGCAGATTCCATGTATCGAGCGCAACGCGGTCGGCGCGGTGCGCGCGATCCACGCATCACGCATGGCAATGGAGGAAGACGATCCACACCATGTTTCGCTCGACGCCGTCATCGAAGTCATGTATCGAACCGGCTTGGACATGCAGACGAAATATAAAGAAACGTCGCTCGGCGGCTTGGCCGTGGGAGTCGTTGAATGTTAGCCAGCGTCACCGCGTAGGCGGCCACGACGGACGCTTCCCAAACGTCGGAACGAACTCGAACAGAGTCACCGTAAGATTATGTTCAACAAGGTGTAGACTTAGCCGAGACGTCGGCCGACTTGCGGGCTGATCTAACGCAACACGTCGGCCGAGTCACTGTAAGATCATGTCCCTATAAGGTGTCTGCTTAGCCGAGACGTCGGCCGACTTGCGGGCTGATCCAACGCAGACAGAGTTACCGTAAGTCATGTCCCTACAAGATACCTACTTAGCCGAGACATCGGCCGACTTCGGGCTCACCGCGAAAGAATGATTGCATCCGTTTATTAAGCGGCACCCGCGGCATGCGGCCCTGTTGCGTCCGTCGTAGACCTTGCGCCGAATTAATGCGCCGCTTTGTTGCGCCGGATTGTTGCGGGATCGTTGCGCCGGATCTTTGCGCCGAATTGTTGGGCCGGATCGTTGCGCCGGTTTGTTGCGCCGGATTGTTGCGCCGGATTGTTGCGCCGGATTGTTGCGCCGGATTGTTGCGGGATCGTTGCGCCGGATCGTTGGGCCGGTTTGTTGCGCCGGATTGTTGCGCCCGTTTGTTGCGCCGGATGGTTACGCCGGATCGTTGGGCCGGTTTGTTGGGCCGGTTTGTTGCGCCGGATTGTTGCGCCCGTTTGTACCGACGTATGACACGCTGTCTTCACGCGTACCGTGAACTTCCGTTCGTAAATTAGTGCTGAAATTTTTATTTTATTCTGTAAAGAACGGGTAGCTTTACGCTTGCTTGTTTGCTATAATACAAACCATGGACAATCTGTTGCGTGCGTCTCGGTCCGATCGCGAAGGCGGCTGCCCCGTTCCGCCGGCCATCGTACGCGAACGATTGCACGATCTCGAAGCTGCGGTCGCCCGGCTCGTTTCGGCCGGCGCACCATTTAAGGCGCCGGTTGAATTCCGCGAGTGGCACGGCGAAGCGTGCCAGGGCTGCTTTGTAAATCTCGACGCCGGTACGTGTGCTCTGCATCTCGGCCGGGGCCGGTATGTCGCCCTCGATATTCAACGCGATCTCAACGGCGTGATGCCACGTGAGGCAAGACGAGTCATGCTGCGGCGGTCCGGCAATGTCCAAGAGCCCGACGTCAATCGCAGCTATTGCGCCTACTAACCCGCGCCAACCTGTAGCCGCGATCGCGTAGCGGCTCGGCGCTCATAGTAAACGATGCATTTTATCCGCTCGCACGCAACCTGTATACGCCGCGCTTCTTAGCGCATACCCGTAGACGTGCATTCATGCACGCGCACGCGCACACGTACCCGCGCACACGTGCAGCTTGCACACGTACCGCGCACGCGCTGACGCGCTTACCCGCACACGTGCAGACGCGCTTACTCGCACACGTGCATAGATGCACACGTACCCGCACGCGTGCGTACATGCACACGCACACATACCGGCACACGTAAAGCACAGTGCTAACGCGCTCACCCGCACACTCGAATCGCTCAGCCGGCGACACGCAACCACGCTGCGATCGGAGCCGCGTCGTGGCGACGCTGCATGCCCGTCGTATGGCGGGAACAACGTGGCGTTGACGTCAAACCATGCTAGATGTTGCATCTCATCGCGGTCATTACCGCCAAGCCCGGTCAACGCGACGCGCTATTGACGGTGTTTTCAGCAAACGTACCCAACGTGCATGCTGAGCCGGGCTGCTTAGAGTACGCCGCGACCGTCGATGCCGATGGTTTCGGCGACCTCCAGGCGCCGCTGGGGCCCGACACATTTATCGTCGTTGAAAAGTGGGCCAGTCCGGATGCGTTGCGGGCGCACATGGCTGCCCCGCACATGGCCACGTACGGCGCTCAAACCAAAGACCTCGTCGCTCAGCGCGTCCTGCATATTCTCACGCCGGCCGGTACGTAAGAGGTTGTCGACGCAGCTTTACGCGTCGAGCGCGTCCTGCAATGCGTGAACGCGCTGCTCCGCGGGCGTTGCGCGGACCGCTTCGAGTAATGGTAGCGGCGGAACGCTGCTGCGTCGACCTGGTCTGCAGGTACACGACGCAGTGACGGTTGTGCGACGGGCTCGGCCTTGTGCGCCGGGCTCGCTGCCTTGCGCGACGAGTTCGCTGCCTTGCGCGCCGGGCTCGCTGCCTTGCGCGACGAGTTCGCTGCCTTGCGCGACGGACTCGCTGCCTGGCGCGACCGCTCCCTCGTTGTTTCCAGCCTTTCACGCCGCTGAAGATCCGTGGTAGCCAAAATGACCTGAACGACCCCGCTGCGACGACGGATCATCGTCGGATGCGGTGCGCAGCATGCGCAGCGCGTGTGCTGGTCGAACGGCGGCGGTCCTCGCTAGCGTATGCACCCCGCCCGATCCGAGTGCCGACGAGTCAGCAACATCCGGCAACGGCATGTTGCAGCGGGTGTTCGACCGCTGCCCAAGGTGCGTCGCAGCTTGCACCGGTATGATTCAACGATGCCGCTGTGCTTCGTGCGTCCTCGTGTGTTTCCGCCGGTCGTGGTCCGGATGTTGTTCGTCCTGGTATGCGCGGCAGCGATCGGCGCCGCCCCCGCCCCCAAAAGCACGAACGACGTGCTCAAAGCAACGCTTGCGAATGGCTTACGGGTCGTCATCGTGCGTAACGCCATTGGGCCGGCCGTATCGACCGATCTGACCTATCTGGTTGGTTCGCGCGACGATCCCGCGGATGTGCCGGGAATGGCCCACGCACAAGAACACATGATGTTCCGCGGAACCAAAAATTTGTCGACGAGCGAACTCGGAACGGTCGCGACGGCGCTCGGTGGCGAGTTCAACGCCGCGACGAGCGATATGACGACACAGTATCAATTCACCGTACCGGCGGCCGATCTCGATGCGGTGTTGCGGATTGAGTCCGACCGGATGCGCGACGTTCTCGATGCCCAAGCGCAATGGGATAATGAACGCGGCGCGATCGAACAAGAAGTGTTGCGCGACGCATCCGAGCCGGGCAACGATTTCTTCCGCGACGTGCAGCTCATCGCATTCGCCCATACACCTTACGGCCATGAAGGCGTCGGTACGCGGGCTTCGTTCGATCGCCTTACCGGACCACGGATCAAAGCGTTTTATCGCCGCTGGTACGCGCCCAACAACGCCGTGCTGGTGGTCGCCGGCGATGTCGACCCGGAGCAGACACTGGCCCAAATTCGCACGCGGTTTGAATCGATTCCGCGGCGCGCGATACCGGCGCATGCCGCAGCCCATTTCGCGCCGCTGCGGCGGACGGTGCTGGCTCGACCGACGACATTGATCTATCCGTTGGCAGCGGTCGGATATCGCTTGCCGGGTATCGATAACACCGATTTCCTCGCATCGTTCGTGCTGCAAGGAATCTTGGGTTCACAGCGTGGTGCCTTGCGCGGGCTCGTCGATAGCGGTGCGGCACTCGACGCGCAGTGGGAATCGCTGCCCTATGTCAATGAAGCGCAGATCGGCTTTGCGACGGCCGCACTCGGACCCGGAGCCGATCCTAGCGCGGCGGTGGCGCGGCTCGAACACATCTTTGCCGCGTACGCTGCCGATGGTATTCCGCGCGAACTCTTCGAGACCACGAAGCGCCGGCTCATCGCCGGTCAAGAGGAGAGTCGAAACTCGATTGCTGCGCTTGCTTCGGATTGGGCGACCACGATCGCCGTCGACCGCGAGCCGTCGATCGAGCGCGAACAAGAACTGATCGCCGACGTGACTCTGACCGACGTCAATCGCGTCGCCAAGAAGTATTTGCGTCCGACGGAGGCAATCATCGGAGCGCTGACACCGTCGCCTAACGCCTCGCAACGCGCGGCGGCGGCACCGCCCCAATCGGGACCGGAAAAGCCGCTGGCGGCACAGCCCGCCGTCACCCATTTGCCCGACTGGGCCAACCGCCTCGTCGATCACATCACCATTCCGCAAGCGGCGCGCCGGCCCGAATCGATGAAGCTCGCCAACGGCATCACGCTCGTCGTTGCGCCGACAACCATTTCCGATTCCGTCTTCGTGTACGGCAGCGTCCGAACCAACGCCGTGGCGCAAGAGCCGGTCGGTAAAGAGGGCGTGTCGTCGGTGCTCGGAGCGCTCTTTGATTACGGTACCGCTACACAAGACCGGCTCGCTTTCGCACGCGCGCAAGATGACGCCGATTCCGACGTATCGGCCGGCATCGGTTTTGGCTTGCAAACCACATCGCGCGAATTCGAGCGTGCCGTCGCGCTGCTGGCACAAGCGGAGCTTCATCCGCGTTTCGACGAACCAACCTTCACTGCGGCCCGGCGGCAAGCGGCAGCCGAGTTGCAGACGGCGCTGAGCGGCTCCAATTCGATCGCCACGCGGCGCGCCGCAAAAATTCTTTTACCGGCCGGGGATCCCGAGCTGCGCGAAACGACGGTCGAAGGCGTACAAGCCCTCAATCTGGACGACGTGAAAGCGTACTACACTCAAGTCATTCGACCGGATCTCACGACGATCGTTGTGGTTGGAAACATTGCACCCGCGGCGGCGCGCGCCGCAATCGAGCGCGAGTTCGGTGGCTGGCGGGCGCCGGCGGAAGCGGCTCCGGTCGTTGAATTGCCGCCGGTGCCGGTCAACCCGCCGGGCGACGTCCGCCTGCAATTACCGGTCGGTCAGACGTCGGTCAGCTTGCAACAGATCGTCGACCTGCCGCGTAGCGCGCCGCAAACGTACCCGTTGTTACTAGGTAACGCGATCCTCGGTGGCGGGTCGCTAGGTCCCGAACAAAGCCGCTTGTTCCGCGATCTACGTCAGAACGCCGGGTTGGTGTATTCAATCTCATCGCGCGTCTCACCGCGCCGGCAGCGTTACGAGCTATCAATCGAGTTCGCGTGTTCGCCGGCTAACGCAACGCGCATCAACACACTCATCGAAGCGGAAATCAAGCGCATGCAGACGGAATCCGTGGGCGTTTTCGAGTTAGCGTTGGCCAAGGCGTCGACGGTTCGTCAAACGGCAATCGCCGATTCGTCGATCGGCTCGATCGGCCAAGCGCTCTTGGAAGACGCTGCCAACGGCTTCCCCTTCGATCAGAATCAAATCGACGCGCGCAATTTCGTCGCCACCGACGCAAATGCGATTCAAAACGCTTTTGCAACGTACGTTCGCCCCGCGAATTTCGTACGCGTCATCGAGGGACCGTAGGCCAACCTGCACAGAGTAGTTCGGTGTTCGCTACGGCAAGATGCTTTCAGATCGACACGACGCTTTAAGCACGAACGAGCCTTGCGAATGAACGCACCGGCGAAGCGAACCGACGTCCGCACGCAAACGAAGCTGCCCGTCGACTCAAGGAAATCTGATGCTCAAAACATTTGCAACTCTCGCGCTTGCGTGCCTGTGCGGGCAATGCCCTGCGAGCGCCCAGCAACTCATAAGCGCTGGCGCGAGCGGCAGCACCGTGCTCGATCTCGACACGCCGGACGGGCATGTTTCGCAATGGCAGCTCGGTGATCTTCGCGCGATCAACGCGTTACGAACGACCTTGCGGGTTGAGCGGCTCGGCGACAACCGCGACTGGTTGCCGAGTTTTACGATCGCGCTCGTTAACGATAACGAGCATATTTCGTTCCAAATCGTGAATCCGGCCGGCAGCCGGCGTCTCATCATTCACGTGATTCGCTACACCGGTAAAACGATTGCTGAAGATCAGATCTTCGCATCCTCGACCGCTCTCCATGCGGACCTCGATGTTGCCATCGGCTGGACCGCGGCCGGTAGCGTCACCGTCCGCCTTGGTTCCGGAGAAGCCATCACCGAGTCGCTGGGAAGCGCTCCCACGAGTCTTCAAATTCTTTGCTCGACCGGTGAAGTGCGCTTCGACCCGTTGAACATCGGACGAGTCACACCGTAACGAGTTGCGATTCATTCGACGCCCCACGCGGCCTACGCTTATGACCGTTAAGGTCGATTTTCGGCGCATCGCACGCAACGGCCAACGGGTTTATGAAGCCAGCCGTTGAGGGCTTTTGCTAAAAAGCTGTCGGTAATGACGCCGGCGACTCCGTCGCCGCGAGCCCAGTCGCGGTTAAACGAAACCGGCCTTGATCGCGTACACCGCGGCCTGCGTCCGCGCGCTCACGTTGAGCTTGGAGAAGATGCGGCTCACGTAGTTTTTGATGGTCTTCTCGGACAGCTTTAGTTTTGCGCCGATTTCCTTATTAGCCAAACCACCCGCGATGAGCCGTAATATCTCAGCTTCACGCATCGTGAGGTCACCGAGGGCCGCGCCGGCGTTGGATGCATAGCGGCGCTTGAGCATTCCGCCGGCAACGCGTGGGTCGACGTACGACGAGCCGCTGGCCAAAACGCGAAACGCAACGTCGAGCTCGCTGGGCGAGATGTCTTTAACGACGAAACCGTCAGCGCCCGAGGCGATGCTACGCTGCATCACTTCAGAGTTCGCGTAGCTCGAAAGCACGCAGAAGCGAACGTCCGGGCACACGCTGCGGGCCATGGCCAGCGCTTCGGTGACGTCATGGGTCGCGTTATCGAGGCCGAAGACGATCAGATCGGGGCGCGTGCGCTGCAAATCGTCGATGCGGACGGTCGATGCGTCGCCGACGACTCGAATCAGCGGATTCTCATTGAGGAATGAATGAAGCGCCTTCGCAATAAGCGACTGGCGTTCGATGATAAAGGTCCGAAGCGGAACGAGGTCGTGCGCGATCACGGTAAACGTACTCCTGCAACCCATACACCAAACGGTGCGCCGGGAAAAACCGGCTAGGTCATGTGACAAATATACTTTACGAACGTGACGTTGACACTTATCAAAACTTAGGATTGTTTGGCTTGAAACATATTTGTCCAGTGACCGCGGACACGAGATGGTATGGAGCGACGACCCGTTTGCCGCCTACCGCGCATGAGCGGCGCTCCGGCCGGCGCGGCAGGCTGGATGGTAGGGCGGGCGCGAAAATCGGTGCAGTGCGCGCGAACAACCGCGGGCGTTTCGTCTTCGCCGCGAACGCTCGGCGCCGCCCAGCGAGGAAGCTCCGATGACAACGACCCTCGAGCGGACGTTTCCGCTTGATCCCGATTTTGTGGTCGCCCAGAACGCGCTGCTCGCGCGCGACCTCGACCGCGATTATGCCGTTCTCGGCGAGAAGCTGGCCCGCAGCGGGATCGATATCGACGTCATCAAGCGCCAGGTGGCCGCGTTCGCCGTTTCGATTCCAAGCTGGGGCGTAGGCAGCGGTGGCACCCGTTTCGCGCGTTTTCCGGGCCCCGGTGAGCCGCGCGACGTCCACGATAAGCTGGCGGATTGCGCGGTGATTCGACAGCTTGTGCCCTGCACGGCCGGCATATCGCTGCACTTTCCGTGGGATTGGGTCGCCGACTTCGCGGCGCTACGCGACGAGGCGGCGCACTTCGGGCTTCACTTTGATGCCGTTAATTCGAACACGTTTCAAGATCCGCCCGGGGCCGTGAAGTCCTATAAATTCGGCAGTCTGACACATACGGACGCAGCCGTCCGCAACGCGGCGATCGAGCACAATTTGGCCTGCATCGAAGCCGGAAAAACGTTGGGTAGTCGAGCTTTGACGGTCTGGATCGGCGACGGCGCCAGCTTTCCCGGCCAGCAACATTTCCGGCGTTCCTTCGACCGCTATCTCGAGAGCGCGCGCCGGATCTATGCCGGACTTCCCGCCGATTGGCAAATGTTTCTCGAACATAAGCTGTTCGAGCCGGCGTTCTACGCCACGGTCATCGCCGATTGGGGCAGCAGCTTGCTGGCCGCCCAAACACTCGGTCCGAAAGCGCGGTGTTTAGTCGATCTCGGCCACCATGCGCCCACGGTGAACATCGAGATGATCGTAGCCCGGCTGATCGGTTGTGGGAAGCTTGCCGGCTTTCACTTCAATGACAGCAAGTACGGTGACGACGACCTCGACAGCGGCTCGATTCAACCCTATCGGCTCTTCCTCGTGTTCAACGAGCTTGTCGACGCGGCGCGCGATCGCGTCGACGGTTTCGCGCCGGCATATATGCTCGATCAGTCGCATAATGTGACCGATCCGATCGAGAGTCTGATGACGAGCGGTGCGACGGTGCAGCGGACGTACGCGCAGGCGTTATTAGTCGACCGGGTCGCGCTCGACGGGCATCAAGAAGCGAACGACGCACTCCTAGCGACCCAAACGCTCAAAACCGCTTTTCAAACCGACACGTCGCCAATCGTTGCTCGCGTCCGCCAAGAAGCGGGCGGCGCGATCGATCCGTTAGCGGCCTATCGGGCATCCGGCTATCGACGCCGGGTCGCCGACCTGCGGCCCGCCTCGGGCGGTTCGCGCGGCGGCATCGTCTGACGCGCCACATGCGTCTGCTGGGCGCTTAAGCGACGGCCGTGCTCGGCTCCGCGGCCGCCGTGACGATGCGTTCGGCCATGTTGCCGAAGATCAGCGCGTGGAACGGAAGCACGCTGAACCAGTACAGGTAGCCCAGAATGCCGCGCGGCTCGAAGAACGCCGTTTGGCGCAGGGTCGTACCGCCGTCTTCGCGCGCCAGCGACTCGAATTGAAGCCAGGCTAACCCAGGCAGCTTCATCTCGGCACGCAAGCGCAACAGTTCGTGCGGAACGTATGCTTCAACACGCCAAAAGTCGACGGCGTCGCCGATGCGCAGGTGATCGGCCGAGCGCCGTCCCCGCCGGATCCCGATTCCACCGACGAGCCGGTCCAACAGGCCGCGCAAATACCACAGGCGATCGGCGTACAGCCAGCCGCGCTGGCCGCCTAAGCTCGAAACGACCGCGAACACCGCTCCCGGCGCCGCCGCCGTCGTGCGCTCGCGACGGTCGATGAGCATCCCTTGCTTGAGTCCCGCGAACTCGCCCGGCAGCGTCTTGACGTCGAAGGCATCGAACCACGTCGTTTGGGGCCCGGTCGTCAAATAGCGATTCAACGCGCGATTGAGCGCTTCGTCGTAACTCGCCGGCACGATCGCCGGAAACGCTTCCCGCGCGGCGTTGTCACGCACGATAACTTCGTTGTAAAGACCCTCGATGAGCGCGCGGGCGATCGAGGCTGGAATGGGGGTCACGAAGTGTACCCAATACGACGACAGCCGTGGTGTGAACAAGGGTACCACGAACAGCTTGCGCGCTAAGCCGCGCACGGCGGCATAGTGCAGCATCATCTCGCGATACGAAAGCACGTCGCTGCCGCCGATCTCGAAGATACGACCCTCGTGACCGGGCAGATCGAGCGCCGCAACTAAGTAGGCGATAACGTCGCGTACGCCGATCGGCTGGCAGCGCGTCGCCACCCAGCGCGGGGCAACCATCACCGGCAGTCGCTCCGTGAGATACCGGATCATCTCGAACGACACACTGCCTGAACCGACAATGATCGCGGCGCGGAACTCGATGACCGGTACGCCGCTCGCGCGCAGCAGGTCGCCGACTTCATGCCGGCTGCGTAAGTGGCGTGATAGACGCCCGTCGTCGACGCCCAGCCCGCCCAGAAATACGATGCGCGCGACGCCTGCGGTGCGCGCGGCGGCGCCAAAATGTTCGGCGGCGGCGCGGTCGCTGCTGGTGAAGTCTTTGCGATCGTCACTCATCGAGTGGACCAGGTAGTATGCCGTGTCGACGCCGGCCATCGCGTCGACGAGCGATGCTTCGTCGAACACATCGCCGCGCACCACCTCGACCTCTTCGAAGCGCCCTTCGAGGCGAGCCGGGTCGCGCGCCAGGCAGCGAACATGATGCCCACCGGCGACTAACCCCGGTACGAGGCGGCCGCCGATGTAGCCGGTGGCCCCGGTGACGAGGACATTCATCGAGCGAAGCGCCGTACGGAAACGCCGCGGCCGGCGGATCGGGTACGACTCGAGCGCCGGTTCGTCGACCGCAACCGGCTCAAGTCGAGCGGCCGCCGGAAAGACCGAATCTTACGAGCCGATCGACGTGCCCGGTAGCTGTAACAGCCGGCCGAGCGCGTTTTGCCGCACGCCGAAACCGGCTCGCGCAACGAGCACGCGACCGGCGATAACGTCGAGCCGCAGCCCACTGGCCGTGAGCACCGGCAGCAGCGCCCGGAGTGCGCGCAATATACCCGGACTCCGGCCTAAGGCAGCGATCATGCTGAGCGGGTTGCCGTTGAGCCGGCAAATTACGCGCTGGTCCTTGCCGTCGATGCGCATCCGAATACCGGACGCCTCGGCCACAAGCGCCGCCTCGACGGCGATCACGTCATGCTTCCGTCGTCTTGATCTTGAGTGCTCCGTTCAGTTTCCATTTCGCTTGGGTGGCACCATCGCGCGTCGAACTCGGCACGCCGATCTCCATTTCCTCGAAGTGATATTCAATGGTGGCACCGCGACCGGTGAGGAAGCCGTATAGTCCCTCCGCGAGTTCGGGCCACGTTTGGGTTTCACGCGTCACTGGTTCAGCCATCATGCACTCCCACCGGCTGCGTCCGCCGACCCGCATTCGGATCGTACGCGACGAGCTCGTAGAGTACAGATGACGCCGACCAAAATATGGTTCCGGCGTTTGGCCGCCGGTTAGCGCAAATAGGCGTCGACGAACGTAAATTTCGGCTCGCGTACACCGGAAAAAAAGTCGTATAGATCGGCGACCATGCGTCGGCAGCTCGCCGGATCGAGTGCGTACGTTACGTTCGTCGAATACACGGCTGCGGCCGGGCGCGCCGCTACGGCGTCGAGACCGTCGGCGCCGATAAACGTCGCGGTGAGCCGCCCGTTCGGGTGCAGTTCGACGACCGCCGACTGACCGTCGTATCTCCAGCAGACGACGTTCTCCCGACGCGCGAGCGTGAGGCGGTCACCAAATCTGGCCACGAGCGGCGCGACGCATCCGGCAAAAAAATCAGCCGACGAGCTTTCCATCGGAGCGAAATTCGCGAAGCGTCGAACGCATCGCCCCTGACATGGAGACGGCGAAGCGCGTCCGCGCTCGCCATTTGTCCAAGTCGCCTTAGGGCGAGAGGCGTCCGGCAATCATCGCGCTGATGAGTTCGGGAGCGGCCGCCGGTAAACGAAAATCAACACAATACTTGTCGCCTTCATCGAACGACAGTTTGGCCGTTGCTTCGTCATCGGAAACCGACGCGACCGCCGTGCCCGCTTGGCTCACCCAAATCGCCGAATCCCACGACAGCTCTTGCGTGCGCACCGCATCGCCCAGCCGCAGGCGCACACCGGTGTTCACGGCGTCGATCCATTGATCAAATGTCATACCAGCTCCCAAAAATCTGTACAAATGGCCAGAGCCGTGTACAGCATAGCGGGCTGGTTCCGTAAGTGCAATAGCGTTACGACAGCTTGTACTCACGCCGAACGCAGCGAGCCGCCGCTACGAGCGCTCCGCGACGATCCCGCCTTCGATCGTGTAGACGCGCCGCGTCAGCGCCGCGATGTCCGCATCGGTTTCGTGCGCGATCGTGACGAGCGTCGTGCCTGCCCCGCTCATGGTGGTGAGCAGCGACTGCAGCGCCGCCCGGAACGCGGCATCCAGCCCGTTCCAAATCTCGTCGAGAATAAAGATCTCCGGACGGCGGACGAGGCTGCGCGCGATGAGCACCTTGCGCCGCTCGCCGAACGAGAGATGCCGGTAACGGCGGCCCGCCATGTGGCGGATGCCGATCGCGTCGAGTAACGCGCCGATGCCGGCGCGTTGCTCGGCGGTCGGTTCGGCGAACAAACCGATACTTGAAAAATAGCCCGAGGCGATCACCGCCTCGACCGTCTCATCCCAATCGTAGGCGATTTGCAGACTGTCCGAGAGATGCGCGACGCGTTCTTTGAGCCGCCAAATGTCAAACGGCTCGCGCTCGCCGAAGCGAACGATGCGCGCTCCGTGTGCTGCCGGAAGCGTTCCCGCGATAACTCCGGCCAACGTCGATTTTCCCGATCCGTTGGCGCCCCGGATGGCGGCATGCTCGCCGCGCCGGAGTTGCCAGTTGAGATTGCGCAAGACCAGCGTGTCGCCGCGATATACGTCGGCGCCGGCAATCGCGATCAGCACCTCGGGTGCGGCGAGCCGCGTCGGTGCGACCACGGCGGCAGGGCGGACGGCGGCGCTGCGTTCCGGCAGCCGCCCGGCCGCGCTGCGCTCGATGCGCCCGTCCCGTAGGGTCGCTGTATGGGTGATCGCGGCCGGAAAATCGTCGGCGCGGTGCCCCGCTACCACGAGCGAAACGCGCGCCGAAATCCGCTCGAGCAATTGCAGCACGTCGATGCGCGCGCCGGCGTCAAGGCCGTTGGTACACTCATCGAGGATGAGTACGCGCGGTTGATGCACGATCGCACGCGCGATGAGCAAACGCCGCATTTGTCCCGATGAAAGCTCGCGCAACCGGCGCCCGGCGAATGACGCCAACCCTAAGCTCTCGACCAGCTCGTCGACTCGCTCGTTCTCAGCGGTGCTCAGCGACCGCTGCACGTAGACCGAATTGTCGAAGCCGCTTTCGATAACGGCTCGCCCCGCCAGTCCGAGCTCCAAGCGTGCGTAGAACTCGTGTTGTTCGGGCGAAACGAAGCGAAGCCAGAGCATCGCGCGCCCAACGGCGTCACGCGCGATGCCGTCGGGCGAATACGTGCGCACGCCGCCGTCCGAATCGATCCACTGCGTGCCGGCCAGCACGCGCAGCAGGGTACTTTTCCCCGAACCATTCGGGCCGACGAAGGCCCAATGCTCGCCTGCACGCAGCGCCCAGCTGACACCTCGCAGCACGGGCCTGCCGCCGAGCCGAACGCTGACGCGTTCGAGCGCGATGCGCGGCAGCATCAGAGCTTGGCGCGAGCGAAAAAAGCGTTGACCGCGATCGACAGCCCTTTGGGCAGCCGATAGGGCAGTGAAAATGCCGTAATGACCAGCGTTCCCAACCCAATGGGTACGAGCCAGCGCAATTCCATCGGTACGCCGTGCGCGTTAATGACCACGAAAGCGGTAACGGCCGAAATATACGCCGCGATCATCGCGCTAAAATGGGCGATGATCGGCCCGCTGCGCGTGCGCGGACCAAAAATGCCGCGTATATCATTGAGCGCGAAGGCTACCGCCACGACGCCGAGCCCGGCCATGATGGGCGCCAGGCCGCGCATGAGTTCGCCCGTTGCCGTTGCGGCGATCCACAGCAGCCACAGACCGGCCGCGACCGTTGCGCCGGCGGCTAAAACGTCGACGCCGTTATCCAAGTCATCGGGCTTGCGCCGGCGGCGGCGCACGACGATCCGATAGCCGTTGAACACCAGATACGCGCTGACCAACGCCAGCGCGAAGAGAAAAATATGGCCTTTCGGCTGCCACATGAAACCGGCGCTCAACAGCACGCCGCTCATCGCCAGCATGAAGGTAGTGCCCCAGCGGCGGTGCCACGCTCCGCCTTTGCGGACCAGCAGTGC
The DNA here is from genome assembly GCA_965214335.1 of Candidatus Velthaea sp. Lineage (GTDB taxonomy): Bacteria > Vulcanimicrobiota > Vulcanimicrobiia > Vulcanimicrobiales > Vulcanimicrobiaceae > Velthaea. Next base: position 336,220 of record CBDCBO010000005.1, read on the forward strand.
CGCCGGCGCGACGCCCAAAACGAGCGTGCCGCACATCACGTGCAAAATCGTCATCATACGGTTCTGCCGACCGGTACTCGAACGCGGTCGATGGTGCCTCTCCGGCAAGCTCCGTCTTAGGCTCGTCCCGCGCAGGCCATCTCCCAGCCCAGCCGGGCAAGGTGCGGGGTTGCTGCCGCGCGTGCCGCCGCTTCCGGGCCTCCCGACGCGTTGCCCAGCGCGATCCGGTGAGCGATGCCTTGCATGATTCCCGCGCTGCGAAAATACGCCAATGCGAGGTAGAAATGCAGGCCGTCCGGCAACGGCCGGCGGGCGGCGGCGCAGTAAACGGCAACGAGCGCGTCGGCGCTCGGGATGCCGTCCACCTGGGCCAGTGCGGTGCTGCCGCCCATGCCGCGCAACACGTCGAGCGGCATAGCGTGCATCAAGACGGCATAGGCCACATCGAGCAACGGGTCACCGATAGTGGACAGCTCCCAATCCAGAACGCCGATCGGGCGCGGTTCGGTCGGCGCGAATAGGATGTTGCCGAGGCGGTAATCACCGTGTGCGATCGCCGCTTCCTCGCTCGCGGGAATGTTCGCTGGTAACCACTCGATGAGCGCATCCATGCTCGGAATAACGCCCGTCTGACTCGCGCGGTATTGTTTGGTCCAACGCGCGACTTGGCGTGCCAGATACCCTTGCGCGCGGCCGAAATCGCTCAAACCGGCGGTGTGGAAATCGACGGCGTGCAACGCTGCCAGCGTGGTAAACGCCGACTCATATAGCTCGCGACGGTCGGCGGGCGGCACGTTCGGCAGCGCCGGATCGGTGAACACGCGCCCGTCTAAATATTCCATGACATAGAACGGCGTTCCGATGACCGAGCGGTCTTGGCACAGGATGACGGTGCGCGGAACCGGCACGGGCGTTAATTCGAGCGCGTGCAAAACGCGATATTCGCGTTCGATTTGATGTGCCGACGGCAGCAGCGGACCGGCCGGTTTCATCCGCAGCACGTAGCGTCCGGCCGCGTGTTCGAGCGCGTACGTCGGGTTCGATTGACCGCCGGCAAAACGCCGCAGCGTCAGCGGACCTTCGATCGATGGTAGCCGCGGTTTGAGCCACCCCAGCAACGCCGCAGTGTCGATAGAAGACATGTGCTCCGGCCTGCGCGTTGCGGCTGCGGAATTCCGCTTTGGCTACGCGTAGAGCGACGCGATGAGATCCAATTCCGCGAGCAAGTCGCGCTCCGACGGACCGCCTTTCCAGGTCCGCAGTAAGCCATCGAGATCGACCTCGAAATTCGGATCGATACCGTCGACGAACGGTTTGCCGGGCGCCGCCACGTCCGAGGTGTGACTACCCGTCACCAACGCGTCGTCTTCGCGGCGCTGAAATTCTTCGATGACGCTCAAAATAATCGAATCTAACGTATCGGCGAAATAGTCCTCGATCGAAAGTCCGGATTCGGTCGGCCGCACGCGCGGCGTGCCGATGATACCCGTAGTGACGCAAGCAATCGTCGTACCGGCAACCATCGCGCCGAAGCCGGCTTCATCGATGATAAAATCACTGCTAATCGAAATTGGCGCCGGCGTGGGATCTTTGAACATCATTGCTCCTTTGACAGTGGTGCGGCAGCCGGTTTGGTTGTGTTTGCTGCACGGTAATAGCTTACAAGCTAAGGAGTTTGGTTTGAAAGACTGTTGCGTTACGCTAGCGTCAAATCAGCACAAGCTTAACGCTTATCGCTCGTACGGTACGTTATTGTCGTTGCAGTTGTTTGGTTAATTACCATGTTGAAATCAATCTTCGCCGGGCGGAAGTGGTTACCGGCCGTTGCGTGGAAAATGCGATGACGTAATGTTCGATCTTACCGGCAAAGTCGCAATCATCACCGGCTCCTCGCGCGGCATCGGCCGGGCCATCGCCGAGCGCATGGCGGAATTCGGTGCCGGCGTCGTTATTTCGAGCCGCACGGCTCAGACCTGCGAAGCGGTAGCGCAAACGATTCGCGATCGCGGCGGCAACGCGATTGCGCACGCGGCGTCGATCGCCGACAAAGCCGCACTGCAGGGTCTCGTCGACCGCACCTTAGCGAACTTTGGCCACATCGACATACTGGTGTGCAACGCTGCGGTCAATCCGTACTACGGTCCGCTGGCGGGCATGAGCGATGCGGTATTCGACAAAATCATGCACAGTAACGTCCGCAGCAATGTGTGGTTGTGCAACATGGTCATTCCGCACATGGCAGAGCGTAACGACGGTAGCGTCATTCTCATCTCCAGTATTGCCGGACTTGGCGGCAGCACGTCGCTGGGTGCGTATGGCATCTCGAAGGCGGCCGATATCGCGCTGGTGCGCAACTTGGCTGTCGAGTGGGGACCGCGCAACGTCCGAGTCAATGCGCTCGCGCCGGCCATCATACGAACCGACTTCGCGAAGCGGTTGTGGGACGACCCGGCGATTTACGCGCGCGCGATTGCGCAGTATCCGCTGCGGCGAATCGGTGAACCCGATGAAATTGCCGGTGCGGCGGTGTTTCTCGCGGCACGCGCGGGCGGTTTCATCACCGGCCAAACGCTGGTCATTGATGGCGGCGTCACGTGCGTCGGCTCGGTGTAGCCGGTGTCGCGCCGGTGAACCGTTCGCCGGCCGCCGCTAACCGGGCGAGCAGCGGCGCCGGCGTCCAGTCGTCGCCGTGGACGTGGGCCAACGCCTGCATGTCGGCGACAACGGCCGCTAGACCGACGCCGTCGGCGTAATACAGCGGACCGCCGCGTGCGGCCGGAAAACCGTAGCCGTGCACCCAGACCAGATCGATGTCGCCGGCTCGCTCGGCGATGCCGTCGGCCAGCAGTGCCGCCGCCTCATTTACTAACGCGTACACGCATCGGATGACTATTTCGCGATCGGTAATGGGCCGGCGGGCGATCCCCGCATCGCGCGACGCATCGAGGATCAAGCGAGTCACGAGCGGATCGGTGTGTGGTACGCGACTGCCGGCAGCGTAGCGATAGTAACCGGCACCGCTTTTCTGACCGAAGCGTCCAAGTTCGCACAACCGGTCGGCGATGCACGAATAGCGCCCGGCCGGAGGCCGCTGTGCGTTGCGCCGCCGGCGAACGCGCCAGCCGATATCGAGCCCGGCCAGATCGCTCACCGCGAACGGCCCCATCGCAAAGCCGAACGCCCGTAGCGCCCCGTCGACCTCGTGCGGCAAGGCGCCGTCCTCGAGCAGAAACTCGGCTTGACGGCGAAACCGATAGAGCATGCGATTGCCGATGAACCCGTCGGCATTTCCCGCGATGACGCCGATCTTGCCCAGCTGGCGGCTCAAGCCGGCCGCTGCCGCCATCGTTTTGGCGCTCGTGGCCGCGCCGCGGACGATTTCGAGTAGCGGCATGATGTGCGCCGGACTAAAAAAGTGAAGCCCGAAAACGTGTTCCGGCCGGGTCGTCGCGGCGCCCAGCGCGTCGATATCGAGCGTCGAGGTGTTGCTGGCCAGCAACGTGTGCGGCCGGGTCGCCCGGTCGAGCGCCTCGAAGACGTTTCGCTTAACGTCGAGATCCTCAACGACGGCTTCAATGACGAGGTCGACGGCGTGTAGCCCGGCGTCGATGCCGGCGACGAACGTAATGTGTGCTTGCTGGCTCAGCGCGACCGGGGCCGGCACTCGGCCTTTGGCGACGGCGCCGGCGTAGGTGCGCTCGATCGTTGCTCGGGCGCGTTCCCGTTGCGCGGCGTCCGGTTCGACCACGGTTACCGCGATGTGCGCCGCCGCCAAGGCGAGTGCGATGCCCGTTCCCATCGTCCCGCCGCCGATGACGGCGGCCGCGGCGACCGGCCGAGGCGCTGACCCGAGCGGTCCGGCGGTTGGGAGCGCGGCGGCCCGGGCCGCCTCGAGATAGCGGCGGGCGTCGTCGCCGGAAGCCGGCGGTAGCGCAACAGACATGCTCCGGTCTTGCACCGGTCGAATCGTCGACCTCCCGGCGGCGGACTAGCCAGCGAACACCGGACGCGGTATACTCTGGAGCGAGCCTGAGAAGCGATCCCGAGCAGTCGTACCTGCTTGGGATCATTTTTTGGGAAAATCCGCCCTTTTGGCGGTCGTCCCGGCGGGACGTGTGTAGGGGCGCTTGGGCGCCCGTCACCCACCTACATGAAAGTAGAACGTATGCCTGTTACCAAGAAACGCGTCGGAGCTGCGAAAAAAGAGCGCCGCCCCAAGCGCAAAGTGTGCAACTTCTGTGCTGACAAGTTGCCCGACATCAACTATAAAGATGCGACGCGTTTGCGTAAATATATTAGCGAGCGCGGCAAGATTCTGCCGCGCCGCATCTCGGGCAACTGCGCCCGTCATCAGCGCGGCTTGACCGTCGCGGTCAAACGTGCGCGCATCATCGCCTTTCTGCCGTTTGCTTCCGATTAACCGAAGGATCTCAACTCAAACTATGAAAGTCATTCTGCTCGACGACGTCGCGTCGCTCGGCAAGCGCGGGGCCGTCGTCAATGTGGCCGATGGATACGCGAATAATTATCTGTTCCGTCGCGATCTGGCCGCCGAGGCATCCGGCGGCGCGCTCAAGATGCTCGAGCAGCAAAACCGGGCGAAGCAGCGCCGCCAGGCGGAAGAAGTTGCGAACGCGCGTGAAGTCGCCGAGCAGCTCGAAGCCATGGTGCTCAAAGTCGGCGCCAAAGCCGGCGGCAACGGTCGCCTCTTCGGTACGGTGACCAACGCCCAAGTGGCCGACGCGATTCACGCTCAGCTCAATGTCGCGATCGATCGTCACAAGATCGAAATGAAAGACGGCATCAAGGCGCTGGGCACGTACCCGGTGCAAATCCGGCTCGGCAACAACATCATCGCGAAGACGTCGGTACAGGTCGTAAACCAAAGCTAGCGTGGCGGCGTCCGAAGAGAACCCGCACGTCGGGCGCTTTCGCCGCAAGTACGGTGGAGATGAGGGGATGCGGCGCGAGATCGCCGCGCTCTTCGACGTCCTTTCCGTCGCGCTGGGTCCCGAAAAGGTAGTACTGCGAGCCGGTAAATTGGGCACGCTCAAACAGATGCGCTCGACGGCCGTCGGCGACCGGCTGTTAGCGTTACAGCGGCTCGTTTTCGAGGATCCGACGATCGAGAAGGTACCGGCCCGGCCGCAGTATCGCGCGGTGATCGCCGAGATCGAAGATGCGCTGGCGGACCTCGTCGCGCAACGGAACGTCGAAGAGAATTTGGAGCGCAAGATCAACGCCAAGATGCTCGTGCGGCATCAGGAGTATTTGCGCGACCTCAAGCTCGAGGCGCTGCGCGAAGAAGCCGGACCCGAAACGCCCGCGACGCAACGCAAGCTCGACGATCTCAACGCACTCGACGGCCGCAAACTCAACACCGCGGCACTCGACGTGCTGCGGCCGCGCGTGCTCGCGGAAATCGTCGGTCAGGAAGCCGCGATTCGTGCGCTGTTGGCCAAGATGGCGTCGCCCTATCCGCAGCACGTGATTCTGTACGGACCGCCCGGCGTCGGCAAAACGACCGTCGCGCGACTTGCGCTCGAACGAGCGAAGGCTCGCGCGCACGCACCATTCGCTGCCGATGCGCCCTTCGTCGAAGCCAGTGGAACGACGTTGCGCTACGATCACCGCGAGACGACGAATCCGCTGCTCGGCAGCGTACACGATCCGATTTATCAGGGTTCGCGGCGTGAATTCGCCGAAGGCGGTATTCCGGAGCCCAAACTCGGACTGGTGACGCGCGCGCACGGCGGCGTACTGTTCATCGATGAAATCGGCGAAATGGACGCGACGATGCAAACCAAGTTGCTCAAGGTGCTCGAAGATAAGCGCGTCACGTTCGAATCATCGTATTACGACGAGCACGATCCCGGCGTGCCGGCTTACGTGAAGAAGTTATTTGCCGACGGCGCACCGGCCGACTTCATTCTGATCGGCGCGACGACGCGCGACCCGGATGCGATCGACGCGGCCATTCGATCGCGCTGCGCGGCGGTGTACTTCGAGCCGCTCACGCAACTGCAAGTCGTTCGCATCGTCCAGGAAGCCGCCGAGCGGCTCGGCACCAAGATCGCCAAAACCGTTCCCGCGTTGATCGCGTCGTACACGATCGAGGGCCGCAAAGCGGTTCAAATACTAGCCGATGCCCACGGTCATGCGCTCTATCGACAGGGCGCGAAGAATCGCACGTTGACGGTGCGCGACGAAGACGTGATCGACGTCGTGCAAGCGGGCCGGCTGGCACAGCATACGCTGGCCCGAGCACGCCGCGGTAAGGAACTGGGCAAAATGCACGGCTTGGGCGTCATGCATTACGTCGGATCGATCATCGAGATCGAGGCAGCCGCGTTCCCGGCGCGCGAAGCGCGTAAGGGTGCGGTGCGCTTCAACGATACCGCCGGATCGATGTCGCGCGATTCGGTCTTCAACGCGACGGCCGTCGTGCGCGCGCTGTCCGGTATCGATCCGGCCGATTACGATCTGCACGTCAACGTCGTCGGCGGCGGCAACATCGATGGCCCGTCGGCGGGATTGGCGTTCTTTTTGGCTCTGTATTCGGCCTTGACGAAGTCGGCGTTGCCGCAAGACATCGCGGTGACGGGTGAAGTGTCGATTGCCGGGAGCGTGCGCGCGATCGGCGGTGTGGTGGAGAAGCTGTATGCGGCACGCCAAGCCGGAATGCGCGTAATGATCATTCCCAAAGAAAACGCGCGCGAGATCGAAGCGATGCCCGAAGGCATCACGGTCGTACCAGTGACGACGGTGGCTGAGGCGCTCGCTGCCTGCGGCGTGCAGATTCCGCTGCCGGCGTTAGGGCGGCCCCGGAAGAGCGCGCGATGAACGCACCACAATATCTGCCGGTCATCGATCGTATTCCGCCGTACAACCACGAGGCCGAAATGGCACTCCTGGGCTCGGTGCTCGTCGATAAAGAGATGATGGCGACCGTCAGCGAGATCGTCCGGGCCGCGGATTTTTACGGTCCGCTGCACGAGACGATCTATTTGGCGCTCGTTGCGCTCAACGATCGGGGCGAACCGCTCGACAAAATTTCGCTGTCTGAGGAATTGCGTTCGCGCGGGATGCTCGACAAGGTCGGCGGCATTGCGTATCTGTCGTCGCTCATGGATACCGTCGCCACGGCGGCGTCGGCCGAATACTACGCCAAGATCGTGCGCGAGAAAGCGTCGCTGCGGGGGCTCATTCATGCCGGAACGCAAATTACGAAGCTTGGCTACGAGGCGGAGGACGACGTCCCCGCGGCGCTCGATTCGAGCGAACAAATCGTGTACGAAGTTACCAATCGCGGCACGAAAAAAAGCTTTGCCCCGGTCGGCGATTTGTTACTTGGCGTTTTTCAGGATCTCGAACGGCGGTTCGAACGCAAAGGCGACCGCACCGGTGTGACGAGCGGTTACCGTGACATCGATGAGTATACCGCCGGCTGGCAGCCGGGCAACTTAGTCATCGTGGCGGCGCGGCCGGCCATGGGCAAAACCTCGATGGCACTCAATATGGCGGTCGCCGCCGCGAAAGATGAACGCCAGCCCATCGCCATCTTCTCGCTTGAAATGACGAAGCAAGAACTCGTCGAGCGGTTCATATCATCCGAAGGCCGGCTCGACGCCTCGAAGCTGCGCCGCGGGAATATCAAAGAGAGCGAGTGGGAAACGATTGGACGGGCGATGGGTGACTTGCACGACTTGCCCATTTATCTCGACGATTCCGGCTCGGTTACCGTAACGGAAATTCGCAGCCGCTGCCGGCGACTCAAATCGAGCATCGGGCTCGCCGCGGTGTTCATCGATTATTTGCAGCTCGTGCGGCCGGGCGCCACCGGCGGCCGTAACGTCAATCGCAATGAGGAGTTGTCCGAGATCTGCCGCACGCTCAAAGCGACGGCCAAGGATCTGGGTATTCCCATCATCGCACTGGCACAACTCAACCGTGGCGTGGAAGCGCGTCAAGACAAGCGCCCGATGCTCGCCGATTTGCGTGATTCGGGGGCGATCGAGCAAGAAGCCGACTTAGTGACGTTTCTGTACCGCGACGCGTATTACAATCGCGAAACGACGCCCGAGCCGGATCTCACCGAATTCATCATCGCCAAGCATCGTAACGGCAAAGTCGGCACGGTGCGGTTGCGGTTCCTCCAAGAGCATACGCTGTTCGTTCCGTACGGCGACGAATCGCACTTCGCCGCGCCGTAGTTCCCGTTCAAGCAGGCGTGTGAAGTCGGCTTTATCCCGCTTCGCGGTACAGCGCCGTAGCTGCCGCGAACGCGGCGTTCGGGTAACGACGGCGTTGCCCGATGATCTTCACCGTTTGCGGCGAAGACGATGCTTTTGCAGTCCGTTTCGCGAGGTCACGTGAGCGAGCATCGTCATCAAACGCCACTGCGTGGCACGAAAGTCACACCGCGGCCGGGGCCTGATAATCCGGACTACCGCGAGGTGAACTACACCTATGCCGGTCGCGAAGGCCACATTCACGAAGTCGTCACCATCGGTGGCCGCCAACTTGCCAAAGTCGGCTTTGACGATCGCAAGATCGTCTACTACCTGTTGGACGACCTGGAACTTGACGACGCGGCGCACAAGCGCACGTTTCACGACCTGTAGCGAGACGACCGACGAAACCGGCCCCGCGTAAGGGGCAGAAACGTACGTTTCACGACGTACCGTAAGACGTACGGCCGAGTCGCGCTAAAACGCGCTGAGCCGGCCGTCGACATGACCGGGCCGGCTGAGTCGCGTTCACGGAAGGAACCGCGCCGGCGCAGCCTGTCGCACGTGTGAACCATGCCCCTGAAGCCGACGAGGTCCGCGCGCCGGCCGCGGGGCTACTCGAATGACCGGTAGTCGCGTCGGTCGCAGCACCGTGCTGCGCCGTTGTGGGGCGCGCAGATGAACCCCGGATGAATCTGCTCTAAACCGGCTCGAGACAAGGTTCCCTTAATGTACCGCTAAGCGCACGTTAATATTGAGCCGTGACGGTAACGGTATGAGTTTGTTTGTCCGATCGATCGCGGCTTTGGCTAGCACCGCGATGGTAACTGTTTGTGTCGCTCCGGCTTTGGCGCAAGCGGCAGCCTCGACTATTAGCGGCCAAATTCTCGATCGTCGCAATACGCTGCCCGTCGCCGACGCGACGATTGTCGTGTCTCGAGCCGGAACGACGGTTAGCACTGCAAAAAGCGACGCTCAAGGCCGCTTTACGATTACGGGAGTCGCGCCGGGCATTTACGATGTCGCGATCCGCGCGCGCGGGTATTCCGTCGCGTCGTCGCCCGGCATCGTCGTTGCCGCCGGTTCGGTCACGGCCTTGAATTCGTCGCTTTCCGCGTCGCAGCAGGGCAGCGAAAGTTCCGGCATTCGAAGCATCGGCAGCGTCTCGACCTCGGCGAATGCCGCCTTGGCGCAAGCCACCACAATATCGCAGAGCCTCAGCGTGGACGGCTTGCTGCGGACCGGCCAAATTCGAGTTGTCGACCAACTCGAGAATTTGCCCTCGATCAACGTCAGCACGAGTTCCTCGCCCGGCGACGACTCGTCGATCGACATTCGCGGCTTCGGCAGCTCTGAAACGGCGACGCTGTTCGGCGGTCATCCCGTTGGACCGCTCGGCGTGCAGGCCCCGGACGGCTTTAATTTCTCCGCCGTTCCGTCGTTCGGGCTCAGCAACGTTACGGTGACCTACGGCTCGGGTGCGCAGGGTCTGTACGGGAGCGATACGATCGCCGGCGCCGTCGATTTCGAAAGCATCAATCCGACGACCAAGCCTGAGTTCAACTTTCTGCAGTCGTTCGGCGGATTCGGCATTGCGCAGACCGGCGTTGCCGCGACCGGCACGTACGGCAAAGTCGGGTACGCGCTGGCAGCAGCCGTGCAAGGCCAGACCGGTGCCTTCAACGGCAACCAAGTCTTCCAAAGCGCGCGTCCGGCCTTGACGTCCTCGACTCTCGATCCCAATAATTCGGCCAACCTCGTGCCGATCTCCGGCTCGGTCGCGCCGTCGTACAAGTGCTCGAATGCTTCGGGCTTTGACGTGAGCACCTGCAATCAAGCTCAAGAAACGTACGCCGTGAGCCAAAGTACCAAGCTCACAAGTGAAGTTGCGAAGCTGCGCTATAGTTTCAGTCCCGCGACGGCCTTTGCGACCTCGTTCTACTCCGGGACGATCAATGCCGACTCGACCGGCAACGGCGATAACGACTATCTGCCGTATACGTCACGCTTAGCCAATCTCAACAATCAAGTTGCCGGCGGCGGCACCAATTGCACCCTGCCGGGTGGCGGCGGTGGGTTCACCGTTGTTACCAATCCGCTGGCGAATCCGTATCAGACGGCGTGCTACTCAGCGCAGCAATTTGCCGCCGCGTCATCCGGACCGGATGGCGGCGGGACCGGACGCAGCCGGTCGTCGTCGATGCGCGATTACGATTTCAAGTTTACAACCAGCTACGGTGTCAACAACATTACGCTCGACTCGTATATCAATAACTATTGGTTCTATAAAAATAGCGTTCAGTCCGGTGGAACGAATGCCGCCGGCGGTTTCATCGGTTCGCCCGACTTCACCGATTTTTTCAACACGCATGGTTATTTGATCTCGGATGATATCGCGTTAGGCAACAACGATTTTGGCATCGGCTATTCGCTCATCAATCAGCTGCAAACCTCGAACGGCTTCGCCGGCAACGGGCCGACGGACCCGAGCACGGGTTTCTCCGGGCTCGTGAACATTCCGAACTTCAACTTTCCGCAATCGTACCTGAGTGAAGGTAGCGCGTTCGTGCGCGACTCGTATCGGTTCAACGATCGCTTATCGTTGTTCGCCAACGGTTGGATCAAGCGTTCGAGCGTGACGGAAAAGACGACGTTCGACCCGCGGATCACCGCATTGCTGCACGCAACACGCGATGATGTCTTCCGCTTGACGTACGGTCGGTCGGATGGCGCTCCGGCGCCGCTGCTCAAGCAAGTCGGGGTCGTGCAGGTTACCGATCCGGGCGCCTCGTTGACGAGCGTCAGCTGCAGTGGTGCTTCGAATACCATCGCCACTGCCGGAAATTTGAACTTGACGTCGGAAAACGCGACCGACTTCGAGGCCGGCTTCGGCCATCGGTTCAAAGAAGACAGCAACTTCCAAGTCAACGCCTATGTCACCAACGTCAAGGATCAGCTCGTCGGTATAACGGTGCCGGCCACCCAGTTCGGACTTGGAAATCTTGCGTTTCAAGGCGGCGCGCTGAGCACGTATATCGGACGGCTCAATGCGAACGGCTGCCTCAACGGTGGTGTTACGGCTGCCAACGTGTACCAATTTCTGGGCGTTTCGACGACCTATAATCTCGGCAATCAATTAGCCCGCGGCATCGAAATCAGCGGCCGCGAGCGGCTCAACCGTATTCTGTATTTGGATTATGGTTATGACATCGAATCGTCACAAAGCTTCAACATTCCCGACAGCGTTTTGGCCAACAACCCGACCCAGCTCAACGGCAGCCAAGTGGCGGGAATCCCGCTGCATCAGGCGACGCTTTCAGTCGATCTGTCGCCGGGACCATGGAACTTCCGCATCGATAACTACTATACCGAGCAAAACAATCCGTTCAATCGTCCATCGTATTGGCATAGTAATGCCTTCATCACCCACGCCTTCAATCGCGGCAAGACGTTGCTCACGATCGGCGGAACCAATATCTTCAACCAGGCAAGTCAAATCTATGGCTACATCGGCGCGGGAACGTTCACCCGCTATAACTCGGTGTACTCGGCCGCCAACGGCAACGTTCAAGCTGCGAACGGATTGCAAGAATACGTCAATGGCATTTCCAGCGCCGAAGAATTCGGCTTGCCGCCGGCGCAGTTGACGCTGACCTTGACGCAGCGGATGTAGCCCGCGTGCGGTACGCGGCATTCATCTGCGATTCATTGAGGCGCGTTAGAATCGGCACGTTATGACACTGATTCCCGTAGCGCCGCCCGTCCCTGTGCCGATGAGCGGCGGCTTCGATTATGTTACGGTCGATGCGGCGCATCGCCGTGTGTATGCCGCCCACACCGGCGCGCGCGCTCTGCTCGTCGTTGACGCCGACACGGGCAGCGTGCTCAATCAAATCAAGGTCGGGCCGATGCACGGCGTTGCCTACACCACCGACGGCTCGAAAGTGTACACCGGTAACGGCGACGATAAGTCGGTATCCGAAAGCGACCCGGCGACGTTCAAAGTGTTGCGCACGGTCGCGGTCGCGGGTCCGGTCGACGCGATCGCGTACGATGAAACCAACGGGCATATCTATGCCGATGAAGACGACGGCACGCGCATTTTCGTGATCGATGCCAAAACGATGAAGCAGATTGCGACGGTGAACCTGCCCGGTCACAAACCAGAGTATCTGGCGGTCGATCCGCAAACGCACGACCTGTATCAAAATATCGCCGACAAGTCTGAAGTCGCTACCATCGATGCACAGAAGCTGACGGTTCGATCGACGATGGCCACGCCCGAACTGACGAACAACCATCCGCTGCAATATGACGCCGGTTTCAAACAGATCGTCGTCGGCGGCGCGAACGGCGTCCTGAGCATCTATGATGCGGCCGGCAAGAAACAGTTCCAGACGACAATGCCGAGTCACGTGGACCAATGCGATCTCGATCAGCAGGCGCACCTCTTGGCTTGCGCGGCCGGCACGGGAATCACGGTCTTCGCCCTAGCCGCCGATGCGGCGCCAAAGATGGTCGGCACGTATACGGGCAAGTATCACATGCACACCTTAGCTTTCGACGCCAAGACCAAGAACGTCTGGGCGGTGATGTCGGACGAAGGCGGTACGAACAAGGACTTCATCCAGCAGTTCGCGTTGCATCAGTAGGATGCAAGCGGTCTTCAATCGGGCGATGCGTGGTGTTGTCGCCTGGGCGTTAGCCTTGGTGTTTGTCGTCGCTGCGCACGGCCAAGCCGCGACAGCGGATGATGGCGCGGGAACGATGCCCAAGTACGACCACATTTTTGTCATCGTTGAAGAAAATAAGGGCTATGCGACGGTGCTCGACCGCGGTTATGCGCCCCGGATCAGCGCGTTCGCGGCGACGTATGGTGTAGCGACGCAGATGTATGCCGAAGTCCATCCGAGCGAGGCCAATTACGTCGCGCTGCTGGGTGGTGACACGTTCGGCATTCATGACGACGACGCGTGGTATTGCGTAGCGGGTTCGGATCGCCCGTTTTGCAAGGGTTCCGCTGCTCCAATGTACCCGGCGCACCTTATTGCCGGACCGAATCTCGCGACGCAGCTGGCGGCGAAAGGATTGGCTTGGCGAGCGTACTTGGAAAATCTGCCCGCGGCCGGTTCGCTTGCGATCGTATCGCCCGAGTCGGCGACCGATCCGGCGGCGTTGTATGCCGCCAAGCATACCGGATTTACAAATTTTTCCAGCGTGCACGCCGATTCGGATATCGCCAAAGAACTCGTCGGCTTTGATTCGCTGTCCGCGGACCTCGCGGCCGGAAACGTCCCGGCTTTTACGCTGATCGTGCCCAATCAATGCAACGAGATGCATGGCATCGATTCGCCCAAGGCGCCCGCCGATTGCGCCAAGGGCGATGCCGGTTTGGTCCGGCGTGGCGACGCGATGGTTGGACGGCTCGTGGACGCGATTGCGGCCTCACCCGTCTGGAAGACCGGCAACACCGCGGTGATCGTCACCTGGGACGAAGATGGCAAAAGCGACCGCGTTGCGGGTGCGCCGCAAGCATGCTGCGTGACGGATGACCACAATCCGGGCGGCGGGCACATTCCGACCATTGTCATTACGAACCATGGTCCGCGCGGCCGAAGCGACCCGACGCCGTACGACCACTACAGCCTGTTGCGCAGCATCGAGGATGCTCTTGGTCTGGAGGGTCATCTGCGGCACGCGGCCGACTCGGCCGTCCGGCCGATGACGCCGCTGTTTGCGGTCGGCTCGCGGTAACGTGCCCGTAAGGGTTGCGTATGGCGCCTTGACGGCCTTGCTCCCCTGTGGTAGATTCGCGTGGTATGAACGGCCCGGCAGGCGCTATGGCGCTGCGTAAACTTCTTAGCGGCTCGCCCCAAGCGTAGTCGCTAAGCGCCGTTAGCTCCACATTCGAGAGGGCTTGTCGCAGTAGCGACGAGCCCTCTTTCTCTGTCGTACCGGAAGGACCCCAGATGCCCTCGCTGCCGATCGAAAAATACCGTGCGTTCGCGCCGATCAACTTGCCCGACCGGCGCTGGCCGAGCCGAGTCATCGCGCAAGCTCCGGCGTGGTGCAGCGTTGACCTGCGCGACGGAAATCAGGCCCTGATCGAACCGATGGGTCCACAGCGCAAGCTGCGGATGTTCAATCTTCTCGTGCGCTTAGGCTTCAAAGAAATTGAGGTTGGTTTTCCGTCGGCGTCGCAACCTGATTTTGACTTCGTGCGGCATCTGATCGATGAGTGCCTCATTCCGGCTGACGTGACGATCCAAGTGTTGACCCAAGCGCGAAGCGAATTGATCGATCGGACGATGGAGGCGGTGGCCGGCGCTCCGCGCGCGATCGTGCACCTGTACAACTCAACGTCGACGTTGCAACGCCGGGTCGTGTTCGGACTGGATAAACGCGGCATCATCGACATCGCCGTTGCCGGCGCGCGCCGCATCAAGCGCAGCGCTGAGTCGATGCCGGGTAGCGACATCCATTACGAATATACACCTGAAAGCTTCACCGGTACCGAACTCGACTTCGCGCGCGAAATTTGCGAAGCGGTAATGGATGTTTGGGAGCCGACCGCCGACCGCAAAGTCATTTTAAATTTACCGTCGACGGTTGAAATGGCGACGCCCAATGTGTTCGCCGATCAAATCGAATGGTTCGACCGCCATATCGCTCGCCGTGATGCGGTGATCTTGTCGGTGCATCCGCACAACGATCGCGGAACGGCGACCGCTGCAGCGGAACTTGCGCTCATGGCCGGCGCCGATCGGGTGGAGGGCACGCTGTTCGGAAACGGCGAGCGCACCGGCAATGTCGATATCGTAACGCTCGCGCTCAATATGTTCTCGCAAGGCATCGATCCGAAGCTTGATCTGCACGACGTTCCGGAAATCGTGCGGACCGTCGAGTATTGCAATCAGCTGCCGGTGCATCAACGTCACCCGTACGGCGGCGAATTGGTGTTCACGGCGTTTTCCGGCTCGCATCAAGACGCCATCAAGAAGGGGCTGGCGGCGCGTGAGGCGCGTGGCGATGTCGTTTGGGAAGTTCCGTATTTGCCGATCGATCCGGCCGACGTTGGCCGGACGTACGAGGCGGTCATTCGGATCAATAGCCAATCCGGCAAAGGTGGCGTCGCATACGTGATGTTGCACGATTTCGGCTTCGATCTGCCGCGTGCCATGCAGATTGAGTTCGGCAAGACCGTGCAAGCCTTGTCCGAACAGACGGGCGCGGAAATCTTTCCGGCGGCGATCATCGCCGCATTCGAACAAGCGTATCTCGATCTTGCGACCCCCTATGGTTTGGTCGACTACCAGGTATCGGGCGATGGCACGGGGTCGGCCATCGTCAGCGCGACGCTACGTGAAAACGGTACGCTGCGGTCGATCGCGGGGCACGGTAACGGTCCCATCGATGCGTTCGTGGCGGCATTGCGTGATGAACTCGGACTCGACATCTCGGTGCGCGATTATCACGAGCATGCCGTCGGCGGCGGCGCCGACGCGGCGGCGGTGGCGTATGTCGAAGTCGTGACCGACGGCCACGTGCGCTACGGCGTTGGTCGCGATCGCAGTATTGTTACGGCTTCGCTGCGGGCCGTGATGTCGGGCGTGAACCGCACCGTAACGTTATTGAATCTGCGCTAGCCACACGCGAACGGTCCCGGTTCGGCGTCGTGCCGCTCGTATCGGCCACGGTATGAAAGCACGGAACCGACGCTAGGGTGACGAAAGCGTCGCGCCGGAGGTAAGTCACGTGGCGTCGATGTCCCGGCTCTGTATCGTTGCCTTTCTTTTGACCTGGCTGTTCGCCGCGCCGACGAGCGTCCGAGCGCAGGTAACGACGCCGCTGCTGTTGCGCGAACCAACCATTAGTCGCACGCAGATCGCCTTTTCGTACGGCGGCGACATTTGGACCGTACCGCGTGCCGGTGGTGCCGCGCATCGGCTGGTGACCGGCTATGCGCTCGGAACGGGGCCGATCTTCTCGCCCGATGGATCGATGGTCGCCTTTAGCGGTAAATATGACGGCAACGTTGACGTGTACGTGGTTCCGGCCGCCGGCGGCGAACCGCGCCGGCTCACCTATCATCCGGCGCCCGATTATGCCGTCGGCTGGACACCTGACGGAAAGCGCGTGCTATTTCGGTCGAGCCGGACGACGGCTACCGACCCGAACACGCTGTTCACCGTTTCCGTAACGGGCGGTTTTCCGACGGCCGTGCCGCTCGATATGGCCGAAACCGGGTCGTTTTCGCCCGACGCATCGCACCTCGCCTACGTACCGAACTTTCGCTGGGAGCCGTTCTGGCAAGGCTATCGCGGTGGCCAAACCACGCCCGTGTATATTGCAAACCTGGCTGATTCGAGTATCGTCAAGGTTCCGCGCGATAACTCGAACGACGACCGCCCGATGTGGATCGGCTCGCGGGTCTATTTCCTGTCCGATCGCGACGGACCCGTAACGCTGTTCGCATACGACACGCAAACGCGCCGCGTCACGCGCGAATTACCCGCTCGTGGATTTGATATTACGTCGGCCTCGGCCGGTGACGATGCCATCGTGTACGCGCGGTTCGATACGCTGCACGTGTACGATCCGCACACCCGGACCGACCGTCGCGTCGACGTAACGGTTGCGGGCGACATGGCGCAAGTGCGACGGCACTGGGAAAAAGTCGGCGCACCGGGCGACGGCGATACGAACAGCGGCGACGCGACGTCGATCGAGAACGCGGCGCTCTCGCCCAGCGGCGTGCGTGCGGTGTTCGAAGCACATGGCGCGATTCTTACGCTACCGGCCGAACACGGCGACATTCGGAACGTCAGCAATATGCCGAATACCGCCAACCGCGACCCAGCCTGGTCGCCCGACGGAAAATCAATCGCGTTTTTCTCCGATCGCAGCGGCGAGTATCAACTGTACGTTTGCGACCAACGCGGCTTAACCGCACCGCGGGTCATCAATCTCGGCGCGCCGCCAAGCTTCTATTACAGTCCCACCTGGTCGCCCGACTCGAAGAAGATTGCCTACGCTGACAAACGGCTAAATTTATGGTACGTCAACCTCGCCCACCCGACGCCGATGAAAGTTGCCGCCGGCGTATACGGCGGCTTTTCTCCAAGCGCATTCGAGCCGGCATGGTCGCCGGATAGCCGGTGGCTGGCGTATTCGAACGAATTGCCGAGTTTTCTGCACGCGGTTTTCGTGTATTCCGTAGCGGCCGCAAACAGCCGGCAAATAACCGACGGCATGAGCGACGCTCAATTTCCGGCGTTCGACGCATCGGGAAAGTATCTCTATTTTGCGTCGAGTACGAATACGGGACTTACGTCGAGTGGGCTCGATATGACTAGCGATCAGCATCCGACGAGTAGCAATGTGTACGCCGCTGTCTTGCAACGCGACGTTGTGTCGCCCTTGGCACCACAGACGGATGACGAAGAAGCGGCAAAGGCCGGCCCAGCTGCGCCCAAGGGCTCCGCCGCCGCTAAACCGGCCGGCAGTTCTGCGGACGGTGCAAAGCCGGACGTGCGCATCGACTTCGACGGTATCCTGCAGCGCACCGTCGCGTTGCCGATTGCGAATGCCAATTATACCGGTTTGTTCGCCGGTAAGAGCGGCGAAGTGTTTCTGGTGGCGGCGCCGCTAACGTCGGTTAGTCCGGATCCACCGCCCAACGCGGTGCTGAAATTCGACTTGGCTTCGCGCATGACCAAGCCGCTGGCAACCGGAATCACCGCCTTTGCGTTAGCTGCTAACGGAGAAAAGGCGCTCTACGCGCAGGGCGATAAATGGCTGATCGCCGACGCCGACAAGCCGCTGGACGCAAGCGCCAAGCCACTGCCGATTTCCGATATGCAAGTCGAAGTCGACCCGGCCGCGCAGTGGCGCCAGATGTACCACGAAACCTGGCGCATCGAGCGCGACTTCTTTTACGATCCGCACTATCACGGCTTGGATCTCGCGGCGGCCGAGCGCCGCTTCGAGCCGTATCTTGCCGGCATTGCCTCGCGCGACGACCTGACGTTCTTGTTCCGTGAAATGCTCAGTTACTTGTCGGTCGGTCATATGTTTGTCTCGGGCGGTACGCAGTCGGCGGTCCCGCTACCGACCGTGCACGTTGGGCTGCTCGGCGCCGACTATCGAATCGAGAACGGACGATATCGTTTTGCCAAAATCTACAATGGCGAGAATTGGAATCCAGGCGTACAAGCGCCGTTGACCCAACCGGGCGCGAACGTGCACGTCGGCGACTACCTGCTAGCCGTCAACGGCCGCGCGGTAAGCGCCGAGGACGAGGTGTATCGTTATTTTGAAAATACCGCGCTGAAGCAGACCTCGATCAGCGTCGCTTCTAAAGCCGACGGCAGCGATGCGCGCACGGTTACCGTCATTCCGGTCGCAAATGAATTTCGGCTGCGCAATTTAGATTGGATCGAAAACAACCGGCGCGAAGTGGATCGCCGCAGCGGCGGCAAGCTCGCGTACGTGTACCTGCCGGATACCGAATATAACGGGTTCACGAACTTCAACCGTTATTTCTTTGCGCAAGTCGGCAAGCAGGGCGTGATCCTGGACGAACGCTTCAACCACGGTGGCCAGATCGCCGATTATATCATCGACTATCTCAAGCGCAAACCGATGTCGATCATCGCTTCACGCGAAGGCCGCATGATCGTCGATCCGCCGTTAGCCATCTATGGCCCTAAAGTCATGATCGTCAATCAGTTCGCCGGTTCGGGTGGTGACGCGCTGCCCTGGTACTTTCGCAAATCCGGCCTTGGGACGCTGGTCGGTGTGCGAACCTGGGGCGGGTTGGTCGGCATCGGCGGGTATCCGACGCTCATCGACGGTGGGTCGGTCACGGCACCGCACGCGGCGATCGGCGGGCTGCACGGCCAATGGGAGGTTGAAGGGGCCGGCATTCCGCCCGATCTCGAGGTCTGGCAGAACCCGCAACTGGTGCGCGCAGGGCGGGATCCGCAACTCGAAGCCGCGATTGCATCAGCCCTTACATCGCTACGCGAGCATCCGATTCCAACGTATCGCCGGCCGGCGTTTCCGGATCATCATCCGGTGTTGCCGGGGTCGTAGTTCGGCCGAGCGCATGACGTGTTCCGACCGGCCGGCGACGTCGGTGGCAGCGAAGCTCCCAACGCCGGCCTGACCGGTGAACGATTAATGTGCGGCGGCGATTTTGCTTTCGCGATAGTGTTCGATATGTTCGTAGACATCGTCGGGGAACCGGAGTGATTTGTAGACGTTGCCCAGATCCGGATCTTGCGGATTTTCAATAATCGGGTAGTCCTGGCGCGACGAAAAATCGAGTATTTTTTCACGCTTCGGCGGCGAATAGCCGGCTTCAATGACTTCGCGCACGAGCACTTGCGCTTGTTCGTTTGAAAAGTCGTGGTCGTTCGCGAGCGCGGCGACCAGTTCGTCTTCCGTTGCAAAGTGGCGCGCGACCATAGCGAAGACCAGACGGCCGTAGTGACCGATATCGGTTCCCGCGGCTAGGTCGTTCGTAAGACGGGCCATCATCGGATCGGTTTCAATTTCGCTCAACATACAGATTTAATACCCGAACAGACGTTCGATTAAACGTCAGCCATCGCTGCGTTCGCGCCGGCGAACGTCACATCGGATAGGCCGGCGCTTCGCTCTTTATGGTAATCCAGCGCCATTGCGAATACTCGTCCGCATTTGCCGGGCCGCCGACGCTCGTTCCATTGCCCGAGGCTCCGACCCCGCCAAACGGATTGATCACGTCGTCGTTAATCGTTTGATCGTTCACGTGCAACGCCCCGGAGCGAATCCGGTCGCCCATGCGCAAGGCGCGCGCGACGTCTTTGGTGATGATCGCTGCCGACAGCCCGTATTGCGTATCATTAGCCAGCGCGATTGCTTCATCGTCGGTCTCGAACGTCGTAATGAGCGCGACCGGGCCGAACACCTCGCGGTCGTATGCGGGCATGCCGGGCCGGACACCGGTTATGACCGTCGGCGCATAAAATAAGCCGGATGAGGTACCGCCGGCGAGCAGCGTCGCGCCGGCGGAAACGGTCGCGTCGACCACGGCCGCAACGGCGTCGAGCTGAACGCGATCGATAACCGGGCCGAGCGCCACGTTGCCGCCGGCCGGATCGCCGCACGGTAACGTTCGGGCGTGGGCGGCCAGCCGTTCCGAAAACGCGCCGGCGATCGTTGCGTGAACGAGGATGCGGCCCGTCGCCATGCAGATTTGGCCTTGGTGAAAGAACGCGCCGAACGTCGCGTTTTTCACGGCTAATTCGAGATCGGCGTCGGCGAGCAGAATGAGTGAGTTTTTGCCGCCGAGTTCAAGCGAGACTTTCTTGAGATGGCGTCCCGCCGTTTCGCCGACGCGTCGCCCGGCGTTCGTCGAACCGGTGAATTGAATCATCGCGACATTGGGATCGGTGCAGAGCGCTTCGCCCGCTTCGCCGCCACCGGGCAGCACGGCGAGTACGCCCGCAGGTAAGCCGGCCTGCTCGAATATCCGGGCAATCGTCACCCCGCCGCAGACGGCGGTTCGCGGATCGGGCTTGAGCACGACGGCATTGCCCAACGCGAGTGCCGGAGCGACGGCGCGCATCGCCAGGAAGAGCGGAAAATTAAACGGCGATATGACGCCCACAACACCCAACGGAACGCGTTTCGCCAAGCTGGTGACGCCGGGCTGATGGGCTAACACGTGGCCGAGCGGTTGCGAAGGTAGGCTCGCTGCTTCGTCGAGCGCCTTGATCGTTATTCCGATTTCAAAGTGAGCTTTATCGGCGATCGATCCGCTCTCGCGCACGATCCAATCGGCAACTTCCGCGGCTGTGGCGCGAAGCACGGCCGCCGCATCGCGCAGGACTTGCGCGCGCCGTTCGTAGGGCAGCGCCGCCCATCCGGATTGGGCTTCGCGCGCGACCGCCGTTGCGCGCGCAACGTCCGCAGCGTCGGCCATTGCGACCTGGCCGAGAATTGCGCCGGTCGCCGGCTCGACGACGTCACGCACGCCGCGCAGCGTCTGCCATTCACCAATGAATGCCCGTCCGGCCCACAGACCGGGACGCAGCAGTGCTTCTTGAGTCGCTTGCATGGTATCCTACTTCCTTATTTTCGCACTTCGGCGAATGGCAAACCGACGTTCGTGTTCGGCGAGGCTTGCGGCGGCCGCGCGCGGGGTCGCGCAGTCAAGTACCTTGCTGAATTCAAAGCATCAGGCGAATGGCAAACCGACATAGTTTTCCGCCAGGCTCGCGGCGGCCGCGCGCGAGCTCGTTACGTAATCGAGTTCGGCGAGCTGAACGCGCCGCTCGAACGGGCCATAGCCCTCGAAGCGGTGCAATAAACTCGTCATGTACGTCGAGAAACGTTGCGTTTTCCAGATGCGCTGCAAGCACGTTTCAGAATACGCATCGAGCAATGCCGTGCTTCCGTCAGCGTAATATGCGGCCAGTGCGCGCGCGAAGATCCGCACGTCGGCAATGGCTAAGTTCATACCCTTGGCACCGGTCGGCGGCACGATATGGGCGGAATCGCCGGCCAGAAAGAGCCGTCCGTATCGCATCGGATCGCACACGAAGCTGCGCATCGGTGTAATGCCTTTTTGGATCACCGGGCCGGCCACGACCGCCGGTCCGCCACGCTCGCTGCCGAGCCGCTCGCGCAGTTCCGTCCAGACACGCTCGTCGGTCCAGCGCGTGAGGTCTTCATCGGCCGCGCATTGCAGGTACAACCGGCTGACGGTGCGCGAGCGCATCGAGACGAGGGCGAAGCCGCGCTCGTGATTGGCATAAATAAGTTCTTCGGAAACAGGCGGGGATTCGGCCAGAATGCCGAGCCACGAGAAGGGGAAAACGTGGTCGTAGAGCGTGACGCTGTGGCTCGGAATCGCGGCTCGGCAGGCGCCGTGGAAACCGTCGCAACCGGCGATGAAATCGGCCTGGACGCTGTGCTCCGCACCGCCGGCTTGGCGGAAGCGCACCGTCGCGCGCTCGGCTCCGCCCGGCTCGATCGCCGTCACTTCGTGCTCGAAATGAATGGCGGCGCCGGCTGCAAAGCGCGCGGCAATTAAATCCTTGACGACTTCTTGCTGGCCGTAGACGGTGACCGTCTTCCCGTCGGTCAGCTCGGCAAAGTCGATTCGCTTGCGGCGATCGCGAAATTGCAGCTCGATGCCGCGATGCACGAGCCCTTCGCGGCGCATCCGGGCGCCGACGCCCGTCTGCTCGAGCAGATTGGCCGTCTCATGCTCGAGTACGCCGGCGCGAACCCGGCGCTCGACATAGTCGCGACTGCGTGTCTCGATAACGATCGACTCGATGCCGTCGCGTTGTAACAAATGCGCGAGCATCAACCCGGCGGGCCCGGCGCCGACGATGGCAACTTGCGTGCGAGTCACGCTCATGTCGCGTGCTCCATGCGCACGACGGCTTTCACGACGGTGCCGGATTCGGAATCCGCGATGGCCGCGTTTAGTTGGTCGAAGGGATAAAAGCGGATCAGCCGGTCGAACGGAAAGCGGCCGGCCCGGTACAGTTCGATGAGCTGCGGAATGAAGGTTTGCGGCGCGGCATCGCCTTCGACAATACCGCGTAACGTACGCCCGGCCGTCATGATGTGCAGCACGTCGAGCGTCACCTCACTGCCCACCGGACCGGCACCAACGATTCCGCAAACGCCGCGCGGCGCAAGACTTTCCACGGCTTGCCGAATGACCGCCGGAATGCCGGTTGCTTCGAGCGCAAAGTCGACTCCCGCGCCGGTCAGTTTCACGATCGCCGCGGACGGATCGCCTGCTCGAGCATGTACGGTATGCGTCGCCCCGAGTTCGAGCGCGAGCGCTAGCCGGGCCGGGTTAACGTCGACGGCGACGATCGTTGCGGCGCCGGCCGCGCGCGCGGCCATGACTGCGCTCAGGCCGACCGATCCGCTGCCGAAAACGGCGAACGATTGCCCCGGTCCAACCTGCAGCGCGTTCATCACGGCACCGGCGCCGGTTTGAAACCCGCACGCCAGCGGTCCGAGTATTTCCAGTGGCAGGTCGGGCGCAACTTTCACGACGTTGCGCTCGCGGCAAAGTGCGAAATTCGCAAAGGACGATTGGCCGAAGAAGTTGCTGTGAACGGCGCTGCCGGCCGCCGAGAGCGAAGTCGATCCATCCGGTCGCGTCGCGGCGAAGTTGCGGCCGAAAAAATCGTAGCAGTACGTGGCCGCGTGGGCGGCACAGCTGGGACAAGTGCCGCACGAATTGTAGCTCATCACGACGTGATCGCCCGGCGCGACGGCGCTGACGCCGCCGCCGACGCGTTCGACGATGCCGGCGCCCTCGTGGCCGAGCACGACGGGTTGCGGGACGGGGAAGGTGCGATCGCGCATCGCGATATCGGTATGGCAGACGCCGGTCGCGACGACGCGGACGAGAATTTCGTCGTCACGCGGCTCTTCGAGGTCGAGCGTCTCGAATGACATCGGCGAGCGTACGGCACGGGTGACGGCGGCTTGAACGTTCACAAATTTAAGAACCTTTCGTCGCCGAACCGGCGCGAGTCAGCAGCCGGTATCCGACCGGTAAAAGCGCGATGCCGGAACGGCCGCTCAGCGTGCCCCAAATACCGCGCGGCAGAAACAGCGAGAACATCAACGCGGATGCGCCGAGCGCAACGAGATACCACACGCCGCTACCGCCAAAAACGGTTTCGATGATGAAGAAGAGCACCGCGCCCAGAATCGGCCCCTCGAACGTGCCGAGGCCGCCGACGAGTGTCATGAACACCATATAGGCCGTCCACTGCACGCTAAAATATGTTTTGGGCTGAAAGCTGATCAGGGTCGCGAGCGTCAACGCGCCGGCTGCCGCGCAGCCGATCGCGGCGAGCACGAAGATGATGCGCTTGGTCGATATCAGTCGCACGCCGACGGACGCCGCGGCTTCCTCGTTATCGCGGATCGCTTGAATCGACGCGCCCATCCGGCTGCGGAGTAAAAAGAAAATCAACGCAACGAGTACGGTCATGACGCCCAGCGAAAGCCAGTAGATATCGGATCGGCGAGCAGCGGCAGGTAGCGCCGAAAGTGCGATCAGCGAGGTGCCCGTTTCGCCTTGCACGAGCCCGTCCAAATTCACGAGTAGGTGCGCGATTTCGCTAAAAACCCACATCCCGATGGCGAACTCGCCGGCCCGCAGTCGTAGCGCGAGCGGCGAGATGGCGAGCGCGAGAACGCCGACGATGAGCGGCCCGAGTACGAGCGCGGGAAACACCGCGACTCCGCCGTGCGAGAGTCGAATCGCGGCGTAGGCGCCGAGTCCAAAAAACGCTTGTTGCCCCACGGAAACAAGGCCCGCGTAACCGGCCAGTGCGTTCCACATCGCGGCCAAGATGATGTAGATGAAAAGCGTCGTGATGCGGTCGGTGAGATACGCGCCGAAGTACAACGGACCAAATGCGAGCAGCGCAACGATCGCGCACAAGCCCGCTGTCGCGGCGATCGAAACCGGACTCCAGCGCTGGACGATGACGCGGTCGGCGGTCATGCCGGCCGCCGCAGCGTTCGCGCTTTGAAAAACGCAAACGGGTCGCTACGCGCACCCAAGAAACGCAGCGCGAGGACGATGAAAAACAACGCATGGCCCGCGATGAGAAAGCCTTGCGGATACAGCTGCGAGCCGATGTTTTGAGCGATACCCAGCGCAACGCCGCCCGCCAGCGTTCCCCACAACGAGCCGGCGCCGCCGATAACGATCGCCTCGAAGGCAAAAATTAATTGCGCCGCTCCGGTGTATGGATCGAAGGTCGCGCGCAGGCCTAAAAATGTTCCGGCGATCGCGACGGTCGCAAGCGAGATCGCCGCTGCCGCCGCATAGACGGTGCGCGAGTCGATGCCGATGAGTTCAGCGGTGTCCGCATCCTCGGCCGTCGCCCGAATGGCGCGGCCGAGCGGCGTTTGTTTGAGGAACAATTGCAGTCCGCCCAGTAAGACGATGGCAACACCGAACGTCAGCAGCGCGAGTTGGCCGATCGTCACGCCGCCCGGTAGATTCCAACTCGCAAAGGCAAGATCGCCGATCTGCGGCGCGAGCGAACGCGTGTCGGCACCATAGCGTTCGAACAACAGATTGTCGATGACGATGGCAATGCCGAAGGTGCTCAGCAGCGGGGTGAGCGGACCCGACCGCAAGCTGCGCTCGAGGACGGTCCGCTGCAACAGCCAGCCGACGAGCGCCATCACGGGCACGATCGCGAGAAGTGCGAGAAACGGTGAAATCGTCAGGCGATCGGCGAGCGACCACACCAGATAGCCGGCCAGCACCACCAGGCTGCCGTGCGCGAGATTGATGATGCGCATGACGCCGTACATGAATGATAAACCGCAGGCGATGAGCGCGTAATAGCCGCCGAGGAGAATGCCCTGAATAATCTGATCGATCCACATCAGGCGTGCGCACCATGCGCCGGACGCCGTAAGCCAAAATACGCTTCCGTGATGTGGGCCTTCGTTAATTCGGTCGTGCGGCCGTCGAGCACGATGCGTCCTTCGAGCATGCACAGCACGCGTGTTGCAATCCGTAGCACGCGGGTGAGATCTTGCTCGACGATCACGATCGTCGCTCCGCCGCCGATGACGGTCCGCAGCGAATCGTAAACGACGTTCACGGCCGCCGGCGAGAGCCCGAGCGAAACTTCGTCGAGCAGCAAGACGCGCGGATTGGTCATCAGCGCGCGCCCGATGGCGGTGGCCTGCTGTTGGCCGCCCGATAGATCACCGCTGCGCCGTTTAACCAGCGGCTCGAGCATCGGGAACGCGTCGAGGACCGTGGAGTAATTCCAGTGGCCGGCACGCCCGGTGCGTCCGGCGGCGCGCAGATTCTCTTCAACGGTGAGCCCGCCGAATAAGCGCCGGCCTTCGGGAACGAGTGCGATCCCCAACCGCGCGCGCGCGAACGCGCGTTCCGCCGTGACGTCGCGACCGTCGAACGTGATGCTGCCGGCGGTCGCGCGATGTGCGCCGGCAATTGTCCGGAGCAGCGTCGTTTTACCGGCACCGTTGGCGCCGACGAGCGCGACGATCTCGCCTTCGGGTATATGCAGGGTCACGTCGCGCACGGCAACGAGCAGGCCGTGCCGGGCATCGAGCCCGTCAACGCGCAACAGGCTCATGCCACACCGCTGCCCAGATACGCTTCGATGACGGCCGGATGTCTTAAGACGGCGTCCGGCGCGCCTTGCGCGATCACGTTCCCCGCGTCCATGCAGATAAGCCGCTCCGCCACTTGCAGCAACACGTGCAAGATGTGCTCGATCCAAACCAGCGCGATGCCGCGACCGCGTAATTCGCGAACGATCGCAACGAGTTCGCCGGCTTCCGCATCCGTGAGTCCGGCGCCGATCTCGTCGAGCAGCAGCACCTTCGGGTTGGTGCCCAGCGCGCGTGCGAGTTCGAGCCGTTTCCGATCTAGTAAGCCAAGCGTCGCCGCTTTGCGATTGGCGATGCCGAGCATGCCGCACAGACGCAGTGATTCGATGCTCGTGTCGTAGCCACGCGTGCCGGTTTGCCGGCCGCCGGCCGAGGCCGCGACGAGCACGTTTTCAAACACGGTCATATCGCCGAAGGGCCGCGGAACCTGATGCGTACGGGCGATGCCCAGGCGGCAGCGCGACGCGGCATCGAGTCGGGTCACGTCGGCGCCGTTGAATCGCACGCTGCCCGCCGACGGTGCATACATTCCGGCAAGCACGTTGAGCAACGTCGTTTTTCCGGCACCGTTCGGGCCGACGATGCCGACGGCTTCATTCGACCCAAGCGTGAAGTCGACACCGGCGAGCGCGGTGAACGCAGCGAAACGCTTCTCGATGCCACCGGCAATGAGGATCGGCCGGTCGATCGCGGCGACTGCGCTCATAGCACAACGCGATCAGCTGTACGGCAGCAGTTTAGCGCTGACCGGAACGCGCGGATCGTTGGCGTGCTCCGTGATCACCATCTCAAAGGGATACTTGCTGCCCGGCTTCGACTTGATCCACTGATTGCCGATCTCACTGGTGGTTGCCACGTTCGGCACCGGACCATGGGTGAAATCGACGACGCCGACGATCGTGGTGGTGTTGAGCCGGCTCAGGGCTTTCGCCAAGGCCGCTTTATTCTTCGGCGCGCCACTGGTCTTGAGCGCCGCGAAGCCCGCATCGAACAGCGACAGCGACGCGCCGACCTGCTGGTTCCACTGTTTGCCCGTTGCATGTTCGTAATTGTCCGCTAGCGCCCGCGAGCTGACTCCGGTCAGCGAAGAACGATACGGAAAATCCGGGTGCCAATAGGCCGCCGACGCGAGTTTATCGCCCAGCGATCCGAGTGCCTCGATGCTCGACGGAAATAATCCGGTCTTGGCGAGCTGCACGATCTTGACCGTCTTGGCGTAGCCTTGTTGCGCGGCTTGCCGCCAAAACGTCGCGAAGTCGGGCGGTAGCGGAAAACAATTAAAGATCTCGCACTGCTCGGCTTTATATTTTGCGATCTGCGCCGAGTAATCGGTCGTGCCGTCCTCGTACCCGCCCGGATCGACGATGGTGTAACCGGCCTTCTGCAATTCGGGAATGAGATGCTGGCGAATCGCGTTACCATCGGCGTCGTTGGGATACAGGACGCCGACCTTTTTATTCGTTTGAATGAGCCGCCACTGCGAGACGTAGCTGTCTAAGAAGTTCTTGACGCCGAAGCTGAAGTGATAGGTCCACTTGAACGGCGACGGAGCGCCGGGTTTGGCGCCGCGTCCGAAATACCACGCTTCCCACGGCATGACCGTCGAGAGGCACGGAACGCCGGCGGCTTCGCATGCATCGGAGACGGGGTTCACCACTTCGGGAGTCGATGTCGTCAACATGAAATCGATGCCGTCGCGGTTGATCAACTCTTTGGCGAGCTGTCCCGCGCGCGCCGGGTCCGATTGGGTGTCGCGATCGACGATCTCGACGGCATACGATTTTCCGCCGCTCGTGAAGCCTTTGCTCAGCGCCGCGCGAGCGATCCCGATGATGTAGGGATCGCACTCGCCGAAGCCACCCAACGGGCCGGTGCGCGGGCTGATGAAACCGACCTTGATCGATTCGGCAGCCTCGGCCGGTTGCCAGAGCGGCGGCACGGCGGCGGTGAGGACGGCGGCGCTACTGGCCGAGGTGATGAAATGACGTCGCGAAGATTCGAGCGGCACGGCAATCCTTTCAGCGGTTAATATATTTTTCTGCGAGCAACAAATGAGGGCCGATCTTCCGGGCAATTTACATGGCTTTGAGTGCGTTGGAGTCGCTGCCACCGATCGAGCGGACCGTGTCGGCGACAGCGCCGATGTGCGCGTGGACAGCGCGTTCCGCCGCCGCTTCATCGTGCGCGGCCAACGCGTCGACGATGGCCGTATGTTCGGCGAGCGAGCGCGCGATGCGACCCGGCTCGAGCACCGTGCGGAATTGATACCGAACCGCTTGTGATTGCAGCATCGCAAGCAGCATCGCTGCTGTCTCGTGGCGGCCGATGTCCAAAATAGTCCGATGGAATTGGGCGTTGAGCTGGGAGTATGCCAGCAGGTCGCCGGCTTCGCGGCGGGCTTGCATGGCGGTTAGAATTTCGCGCAAGGCGCCGACGCCGGCAGCGTCGATGAGTCGCGCTGCGCGACGTGCCACCAAGCCTTCGAGCGAAGCGCGCGTTTCTAAAATTTCGGCGGCTTGTTCGGCGGTATACGTGCGGACGCGAACGCCACGGTTCGGTTCACGCACGATAAGCCGCTGTTGCTCGAGCTGCGCGAGCGCGCCGCGCACCACGGCCCGGTTCGTATTGAGCTCGCGGGCGAGGTCTTGCTCGATGAGCCGTTCGTTCGGCGCGAGCTCGCCGTCGACGATGGCACGGCGTAACGCCTCGGCAACTTCGGCGGAGGAGCGAGAACGCGCAGGAGCGGCGACAACCTCGCTGAAAATCGGCGTCATGATTGTTAGCAATCTTGGCGCCTCGATCGGTTCCCTCCTGGTAGACAAACAACGTTCTTCGCTTTCAGTCCGCGATCTGCGGGCGGCGGGGCTTACGTCGTGATCGATTATGCAGAGCTCGCGCGACTCGGCGTAGCGACCGTGTACGAGGCCTCAGGGAAAGCCGGCCTGATCGACATCGATCTGCAGCAACTCATTCCGCACAGCCGGGTCGCGGGGCCGGCGCGGACCGTCCGCTGCGGACAGGACGACAATCTGATGGTGCACGCGGCGATCGAACGGATCGAACGCGGCGATATTGTCGTGTTGACCATGCCCGAGCCACGGCCGGTCGCGCTCATCGGGGAATTGCTCGTAACGCAGCTACTCGTCGCCGGTGCGGCGGGTGTTCTGGTCGATGCCTCGTCGCGCGATGCCGAAGAGCTGGCAACGATGGGTTTGCCGGTTTGGACCCGCTGGATTCGCGTGCGCGGCGCGAGCAAAACCGTCGTCGGTGCGCTCGATGTTCCGGTCACCGTCGGCGGCACGACCATCGTGCCGGGCGATCTGGTCGTGCTCGATGCCGATGGCGCCTGTGCCGTCGCCGCCGCGCAAGTTGCGACGGTCGTCGACGCCGCGCGCCAGCGGCTCGCGAACGAGCAGCGGAGCCGCGAACGCTATGCCAACGGCGAACGCTCGTACGATGTCAACGACTTGCGCCGGATCGTCACCGCCGCGCGCGTATGATGCAAACGGCGATCCCGTGCACGCTCATGCGCGGCGGCACCTCGAAGGGGCCGTTCTTTCTCGCCGCCGACCTGCCCGCCGATCCGGCGCTGCGCGATCGCGTGCTGCTCGCGGCGCTGGGTTCGCCGGACGTGCGCCAGATCGACGGCGTCGGCGGCGCCGATTCGCTGACCAGTAAAGTGGCGATCGTCGGACCGTCAACGCGGCCGGATGCGGACGTCGATTATTTATTTTTACAAGTCGTCGTTAACGAAGCGCGCGTCGACGGCTCGCAGAACTGCGGCAACATGCTCGCGGGTGTCGGACCGTTCGCGCTCGAGCGCGGCGTGGTTGCGACCGCCGATCCGCTGACGCGCATTCGCATTCATATGGTGAACACGGCATCGGTCGCGGTCGCCGTCGTTGAAACACCCGGCGGCCGCGTGCGGTACGACGGCGAAGCGCGCATCGACGGCGTGCCGGGGACGGCCGCACCGATCCGCATCGACTTTCTCGACATCGCCGGTGGAACGTGCGGTGCTCTTTTGCCCACCGGCAACGCGCAGGATGAGATCGAAGGTACCGCCGCGACGCTCATCGACAACGGCATGCCCGTTGTCGTCGTGCGGGCTGCCGACTTCGGTCAGACGGGCCGTGAGACGCCGGCGGAAATGGAAGCCGATCGGACGTTGTGCGCGCGCGTCGAGCGGCTGCGGCTCGCCGCGGGCGAGCGGATGCAGCTCGGCGATGTGACGCGCAAAACGGTGCCCAAAGTGTGCTTGGTATCGGCACCCCAAAACGGCGGCACGCTTTCAACGCGCAGCTTCATTCCCCACAAGGTGCACAAGGCGATCGGCGTTTTCGGCGCGGTCAGTGTTGCGACGGCCTGCGCGCTGCCCGGGTCGATCGCCGCCGACATAACCGGTGCCGGTGGTACGGGCGCGCGAACGTTCGAGATCGAACACCCGACCGGATTTTTCACTGTGGATATGGAGATTGTCGACGGCTCCGGTGGGCCACAGGTTGCGCGGTCGGCGTTGCTGCGCACGGCGCGCGCGCTCATGACCGGCAATTTGCTGATCCCGGGCGCGATCTGGAACAACGCTACGCAATGATCATCGATTGCCACGGCCACTACACGACCGCTCCCGACGGTCTGCAGACATTTCGCCAAGCGCAGATCGCTGGTTTGAGCGATGCGACGCTGCCGGCGCCGGATGCTCCTAAAATCACGGATGAAGCGATTCGGGCCAGCCTCGAAAATGCACAGCTGCGTTTGATGCGCGAGCGCGGCACCGACCTGACCATCTTTTCGCCGCGCGCGTCAGCGATGGGTCACCACATCGGCACGCAAATCACGAGCATCGCGTGGTCGCGGGCGTGCAACGATCTTATCGCGCGCGTCGTGCAGCTGTATCCGCACAACTTCGTCGGGGTCGCCCAACTGCCGCAGTCACCCGGTGCCGATTTGCGGGCAAGCATTCGCGAACTCGAGCGCTGCGTTGAAGAACTCGGCTTCATCGGGCTCAATCTCAATCCCGATCCGTCGGGTGGCCATTGGACGTCGGCGCCGCTCACCGATCGGTTTTGGTATCCGCTGTATGAGAAGATGGTCGAGCTGGACGTGCCGGCGATGGTGCACGTGAGTGCATCGTGCAATCCCAATTTTCATGCGACCGGAGCGCACTATCTCAATGCCGATACAACGGCGTTCATGCAGTTTATTACCGCCGACCTGTTCGTTGATTTTCCGACCTTGCGGTTCGTTATTCCGCACGGCGGCGGTGCGGTACCGTATCACTGGGGACGCTATCGCGGCATTACCCAAGATCTGAAGCGGCCGCCACTCGAGGAGTCGGTGCTCAACAATGTCTTCTTTGACACGTGCGTGTATCACCGGCCCGGGATCGAGCTGCTCTGCAACGTTATTCCGGTCGACAACATCTTGTTCGGTTCCGAGATGGTCGGCGCCGTCCGGGGCGTCGATTCGCGTACCGGTAACTTTTACGACGACACCAAACGTTACATCGATGCACTCGCACTCGGCGACGAGGCGCGGGATAAAATCTTTGCCGCTAACGTCTTGCGCGTTTATCCACGTTTGAAGACCACGCTCGCCAAATCGCATCCGGCCGCATAGAGGAACGACGCGATGCAACTCGACCTAAATCGTTATCATCCACAACCGGCGCGTCCCGCGTTCGCGGCGCCGGCCGGCGCCGTCGACGCGCACTGTCATGTGTTTGGTCCAGGCGCTGTTTTTCCGTATGCGCCGCAACGAAAATATACGCCCGGCGATGCCCCCAAAGAAGCCCTGTTCGGCTTGCGCGATTTCTTAGGCTTCGCGCGCAACGTGATCGTTCAAGCAAGCTGTCACGGAACCGATAACGCCGCGATGATCGACGCGCTGCTGGCTGCGGGTCAGCGCGCGCGCGGCATTGCCGTCGTCGATCCGGATGTCACGTCCGCCGAACTGACGGCGATGGATGCCGCCGGCGTCCGGGGTGTTCGGTTTAATTTTCTCAAGCGTTTGGTCGACACGACGCCGCGCGACCACTATCTTCGCGTCGTCGACAAGATCGTGTCCCTCGGCTGGCACATCGTCGTCTATTTCGAGGCGCCTGAACTCAGCGCGCTCGCGACGTTCCTTACCACGTTGCCGACGATCGTCGTCGTCGACCATATGGGCCGGCCCGACGTTTCTTTGGGCACCGCCGATCCGCAGTGGCGGCAGTTCATCGATTTGATCGATACGCACGCGAATTTTTGGGTCAAGGTAAGCGGAGCCGAACGGTTATCGCAAACCGGGCCGCCGTACGACGACGTCGTGCCGTTTGGCCGCGAACTGGTCGAACGCTTCCCGGATCGCGTGCTGTGGGGAACCGATTGGCCGCACCCCAACATGGAAACGCACGTTCCGGACGACGGTGCGCTCGTTGATTTCATTCCGCGCATCGCCCCGAACGCCGACTTCGCGCGGCGGCTACTGGTCGACAATCCCATGCGGCTCTATTGGCCCGAAGAGCGACCGTGAACGAAACGCCGCTCGATCCGTTCGACGACATTCCCGGCACGACGCTTTTCGATGCGCAACGATCGCGTCAGGGCTATCATCTCAACATGTTTTGCATGGCGCTCATGAAGCCGGAAAATCGCGCGGCGTTCAAAGCCGATGAGCGCGGCTATCTCGCGCCGCTCGAAATGACATCCGAGCAGAAAGCAGCGATCCTGGCGCGCGATTGGAATCGCATGATCGAGCTTGGTGGAAACATTTATTATACAGCGAAGCTGGGTGCGACCGATGGTCTTTCGTTTCAGCAACTTGCAGCGAAGATGACCGGCTTACCGCCCGAAGCGTACGCACAAATGATGCTTGACGGCGGACGCCGTATCGAAGGCAACCGCAGCAAATCGGAGCGCCCGCATGGCTAAAATCATCGCCGGCGTCGCAACCTCACACGTCCCCGCGATCGGTGCGGCCATCGATAACGGCCGAGCGTCCGAACCGTATTGGCAGCCGCTGTTCGCGGGTTACGAGTTCTCCAAACGTTGGATCGCCCAGACTGCTCCGGATGTCATTCTGCTGGTCTACAACGATCATGCCTCCGCGTTTTCGCTCGACTTCATCCCGACGTTCGCGTTGGGTTGCGCGGCGCAGTTTCCCATCGCTGACGAAGGCTGGGGACCGCGGCCGTGTCCGCCCGTCGTCGGTTACCCGGAACTCGCCTGGCACATCGCGCAATCGACGATTCTCGACGAATTCGACATGACGATCGTCAACCGGATGCCGGTGGATCACGGCTTGACCGTGCCGCTTTCGCTGATGTACGGGCAGCCCGCGGCGTGGCCCGTTCCGGTGATTCCGCTCGCCGTCAACGTCGTGCAGTATCCGCCGCCGACCGGACATCGCTGTTATATGCTCGGGAAAGCGCTGCGCAAAGCGGTTGAGAGTTTCGCGCGCCCTCTGCGCGTCGTGATCTTCGGCACGGGCGGCATGTCGCATCAATTACAAGGACCGCGCGCGGGACTCATCAACTCCACGTTCGATCAGGCATTTTTGGACGAGCTCATCGCGAATCCGGGTGAACTGGCTCGCGTTCCGCACCTCGAATACGTGCGCGAAGCCGGTGCCGAGGCGATCGAACTCGTCATGTGGTTGATCATGCGCGGTGCATTGGCCGACGAGGTAAAGGTCGTCCATCGGTTCTATCATGTTCCGGCGTCAAATACGGCCGTCGGTCACCTCATTCTCGAAAACGATGTCGCATGATCAACATTGCGCTGGTGGGGCAGGGCGCGTTCGGGATCAAGCATCTTGAAGCACTGCGCAATATTGCCGGAGTGCGGGTTATTTCGCTTACCGGCGGCCGGCCCGAAAGCACGCGCGACGTCGCGCAAACGTTCGGCATCGGCCACTGGACGACGGAACTTGCCGAGACGCTGGCCCAGCCGGGACTCGACGCCGTCATCATCGCGTCGCCGACGCAACTGCATCGCGCGCAAGCCGAAGCCTGTATGCGAGCCGGTAAACACGTGCTCATCGAGATCCCGGTTGCCGATTCACTCGAAGACGTCGAAGCACTCATCGACGTGCAGCGCGCGACGGGCGTCATCGCAATGGCCGGACATGTCCGGCGCTTCAATCCGAGCCACCAGTTCGTTCATGCGGATATTGAAAAGGGCGACTTGACGATCGCGCAAATGGACGTGCAGACATATTTCTTTCGCCGCACGAATAC
Source organism: Candidatus Velthaea sp. (assembly GCA_965214335.1). Classification (GTDB taxonomy): domain Bacteria; phylum Vulcanimicrobiota; class Vulcanimicrobiia; order Vulcanimicrobiales; family Vulcanimicrobiaceae; genus Velthaea. The sequence continues at coordinate 370,876 of CBDCBO010000005.1, forward strand.
CAATGCGCTCGGACAAGCGCGGAGTTGGACGGACCACCTGTTATGGCATCACGCTTGTCATACGGTTGATTTGTTCCAGTGGCAGACCGGCCAGACCGCGGCGATCGCCAACGCCGTTCAGGGACCGATACATCCGCAGCTCGGTATCGCGATGGACATGAGCATTCAGCTCAAGGTTCCGACGGGTGCTATCCTTTCGCTCTCGCTCTCGTTCAACAACGACGGCCCGTTCGGGTCGTTTTTCCGATACATTTGCGACAACGCAACGTATCTTGCGTATTACGACGACTTGAGTAATGGGCGGAGCGAGAAGATCGATCTGGCGCATGTTGCGGTTTCGATGAACGGCATCGAATTAGAAGATCGCGAGTTTTGCGCCGCCATCGCCGCTGGGCGGGAACCGAAGTCGAGTCTTGTGCAGGTGTTGCCCGCGTATCGAACGCTGGCCCGGCTCGAAGAGCAGCTCGGACGGTTCGTCGTTTCGTAAGGAGTTCGTCGCAGTTAAGGCGGACGGACTCGTCGCATGGTGGCCCCTTTTTCCAAAGTTGGGTCTGAGCAGTAAGGGTCCGCTGTCGTGGGGTCGCAACGGTAGCGCTAGCCACCGCTCCGACAGGGGAGGATCGTGTCCCAGGACGTGGTGTACGAGAACGGGTCGGGAGGGGTAGTCAGCGCGTAACGACGGCGGAGATTCGGTGCAGCTGATTGTCGCTTACGGTCTTGAGTCCTTCGAGCTGCATGTAACGCCGTTGCAACTGCCACTCATCGTTTTGCTCAAGCATCAGAGCGCCGACAAGCCGCACGATCGCGGCCTCGTTGGGAAAGATGCCGACCACGTCCGTTCGTCGCTTGATTTCAGCGTTGACGCGCTCAAGCGGATTCGTCGATGCGATCTGAGTCCGATGGGCTTTTGGAAACGTCATAAAAGCCAGAACGTCGTCACGTGCATCGTCGAGATAAACTGACAGCTTCGGAAACTTCGCTCGTAGTTGATCCGTCACCGCCGCCCATTGCTCTTGCGCTGCTGCGACGGATTCTTGAGCGAACACCGTGTTGATCAACGCGAGCACGACTTGCCGTTGGCCTTTGCCGGCGTACGCAAGCGCGTTGCGCATGAAATGCACTCGACAGCGCTGCCACGTCGCTTTGAAAACCTTGCCGATTGCGGCCTTGAGTCCAAGATGCGCATCGGAGATAACGAGCTTTGTTCCGCGCAAGCCACGACGCGTTAAATTGCGCAGAAACTCCGTCCAAAATGGCTCCGCTTCACTTGGTCCGACCGCAACGCCTAATATCTCGCGAACCCCGTCAGTATTGACTCCGACGGCAATTATCACCGCCACGGAAACGATGCGACCAGCTTGCCGGACCTTCACATACGTAGCGTCAATCCAGAGATACGGCCAGTCGCCTTCGATGGGCCGATTGAGGAACGCGCCAACGCGCTCATCGATCTCAGAACACAAACGTGAAACCTGGCTCTTGGAAATGCCTGTCATTCCCATCGCTTTAACAAGCTCGTCAACAGAACGAGTAGAAACGCCTTGAATATACGCTTCCTGCACCACTGCAACGAGTGCTTTTTCGGCCGTTCGCCGTGGCTCGAGAAAGCCAGGAAAATACGCACCGCGTCGTAGCTTTGGAATCTTAAGATCGATCGAGCCGGCACGCGTCTCCCAGAGCCGTTCGCGGTAACCGTTGCGGCTGTTCGTTCGCTCGTCGCTGCGCTCGCCGTATTCGGCCCCGCAACGCTGCTCGATCTCGAAGTCCATCAGCCGTTGGACGATGTGACCTAAGAGCTCGCGGACGACGTCGTCTTGGGACCCCTTTTCAAGGAGCTCCGCTAATGCCATACTGGCTTTGGCCATCGTGGTACCTTTCGTGAAGATTGTCTGTGCAAAAACAACCTTCGCCGAGCGCCACGGTGGCCGCTTTTTACCCTACCGGACCGGCCAGCTCATACACCACGTCCTGGGACACGATCCAGGGGAGCGTTTCAGGACCGCGAGCACCCCGCTACCGGCTTCTACGATCCAGTACCCACCGTTCGAAAAAAGGGTCGCTTTCTAGACCGTGGAAGCCGCAACCGTTGCTGTCGACACATGGCCCGGTGGAAGCACAATAGGCCGACGTAGCTCAGTTGGTAGAGCAGCTGATTCGTAATCAGCAGGTCAGCGGTTCAAATCCGCTCGTCGGCTCCACGAAAAAGCCTGTATTTACGGGCTTTTTTCTTTGCCTGGCAACATCGCGAATACAGGTGTTCGATCCCGTACAGGCTATAATACAGGCTATGTACGATTTGGCCCCCGCCAAAGACGCCCGCTCAGCGCTCGAAAATGGAGACGATCCGGCTGCCGTTCGAGACGCGCTTAAGGCGCTGGCGGTCCTTACCAAGTCGCTCAAGCGGCGCCTCAAAACGCCCGCCCGTCGCCGAAAGGGCGAGGGAGCGCTCGTCTTCCGGGAGGACAAGAAACTCTACCAGTTCGAGGTCGAGTTGCCCCGCGCGCCGGACGGGAAGCGCCGGCGCCGCGTCGTTTACGGTAAGACCGCCGAGGAGACGCGGCGCAAGGTCGCCGATCTCAAGGCTCGCGGCGGTGGTAGCCTGCGGCCGGTCAATCCGGCTCGGATTTCCGAGTACGTTACCACCTGGCTTGAAAAAGCGAACGGCGACTGGCGCCCAAGACGTTTGAGCACTACGTGTGGGCCTGGGACAAGGCGGCTCCCATTATCGGGGGGATGCGACTCGATCGCTTCGATCGCAGCGGAGTCATCGGCCTCTTCGGTGCGCTTGAAGACGGCGGCTGCAGCGCCAACACGATCCGCGCCGTGAAGACGGTCATGGGGATCATCATCGCCGACGCGATCGCGGACGGACTGTACACGGCGATCAATCCGTTCACGCTCGTCAAGAAGGCGGTGCCCAAGCACAAGGCTCAAGAGGGACGCGCGCTCTCGCCTCAGGAGTGCATGCGGTTCATCGACGCTGCGCGCGCCGACCGGCTTGAAGCGGCCTGGCTCCTGGGGCTCACGGCCGGTTTACGCATCGGCGAGATTTTCGGGCTGCAATGGGGCGATGTGGACTTTGCAAACGCAGTTATCGCGGTCCGGCGTCAGGCGGTCGAAGTGAAGGCGTCTTGCAAATCACGGACCTCAAGACGAATGATTCGCAGCGACTCGTGCCCGTTGGAAACTTAGCCGCCGACGCCCTGCAGCGGCGGCGTGACGCTGCGTCGATGGAGTCTGAGACCTCAATATGGATTTTCCCGAGTGGCAATCCCGACATGCCGGTGAGCCCCGGAAATGCGCGCCGCCGGAGCTTTGCCAAGATCGTCTCCGCAGCGCACATCGACGGCGGCCTGACGCCCCACGATCTATGACACACGATGAACTCGATTGCCGACGCTGCAGGAGTGACGGAGAAAGTCCGCAGCGAGCGGCTTGGACACGCCGACTCACAGATCACAAAGATGGTCTACACGCACACTATTGACGGCCAGGCGCGAGACGCTGCCATGCGGATTGATGAGATGCTGATTCGCCCGATGGGTCCGACGGCCTAGCCTATGCCGTTTTTGGTCGACGCAGCGTCCTTCGCCGTCCAAGAAATCGACGCTTTCTGGATGACCTCGATCATTGACCTCCGGGAGGCACTCATCCGTCGTGCACAGCCTGAGTCAAGACCCCCGAAGCTTTGTGTTCCTCTCGCATCCGATGAGATTCGCAAATCGAGACGAGGCCTTGGAAGATTTTCCCAAAATGATACTCGCAATCTGCTGACCTCGCCCTTGAATAGGCCGAATCGGCTTGACGGCTCGCCAAGGAAGATATGACGACCGCTCGGCACATTATTGCACTGCTGCAAAGCCACATCGCCGGCGATGAGGCTCGGTTTCTCAACGTCGCGACGCAACTTGCCGCGCACGAAGCGCGCCAGGGTCATGGCAGGCTCGCGCAGGAGTTGCATGACCTGATCGAGGCCGCCAAAGACCGTCCACTTCACGTGAGTCGGCGCAATATGGGGCCGGTGCCTATTGCGCAGCCCAAGGGCGAGATTTCTACGCTTTTGGCGGCGCGCTATTCCGATGTACGACTGAACGACATGGTCCTGAGCACCGCTCTAGCAGAGCGCCTTCGACGAGTTTTGCAGGAGCAACGTCAACAAGAGCGTTTGCGAGCGCGGGGGTTAGCGCCGCGCCGCAAACTTCTCCTGGTTGGGCCTCCGGGCTCCGGCAAGACAATGACAGCCGCAGCATTGGCTGGAGAGTTGAAATTACCGATCTTCACGGTTCTCTACGAAGGCCTTATCGGCAAGATGATGGGCGAAACTGCATCACGGCTCAGGCTCGTATTTGATGCGATCGCGGCTCAACGCGGCGTGTACTTCTTCGACGAGTTTGACGCCATCGGGGCGCAGCGCACCGGTCTAAATGATGTGGGAGAGATCCGCCGGGTGCTCAACTCATTTCTTCAATTTTTGGAGAACGATGACGGCCCGAGTCTCATCGTCGCCGCGACTAACCACCCGGAACTGCTTGATAAGGCGCTGTACCGGAGGTTCGATGATGTGATCGCATACGATCTGCCAAGTCCGGAGATCGCGCGCGGCATTGTCGAGTCTCACTTGGCAACATATGATCTTCGCGAGATCGATTGGCCGCCAGTGCTGAAGGCTTCCGTTGGTCTTAGCCAAGCAGACATTGCGCGATCAGCTGACGAAGCGGCGAAGATTGCGGTGCTCGGAGAAACAGATCGGATCCAATCACCGGTTCTTGTGGCTGCGCTTTCCGAACGCAAAACCGACTTTCTCTGATCCCGTAGATTTTAAGGCATGGCAAAAGCACCGCGCGACAGGCCACATTTGCTGCTATCTGGTCACGGAAGTACCGAACTGTACACGTCGCCGCGGCGCGGATTTTCGGGTAGGCCGCCGCTCCGAGTTCGCGCCAATCACGCACAAGAACTTGCCAGCCGGCTCAGTGCCGCGGTCGCCGGAGCGCGGCAACAGCTTTCAGACCGGAACGATGCCCTCGCAGATGGCCAGCGAGGTTTCTATCTGGAATTTGAGATGCCAGTTGCGCAGCGCGCAGCCGCCGACGCACTGGAAAATAAACCAGCAGGCATCGAGCTCGTGGCCGTACATCCTCCGCAAGTGGGCGATGCGTTCGTATCCGCGACGGTATTCGTACCTGAGGCGGCAGCCGAGTTCTTCTCGAAGAAAGTCGATGCTTATCGGGATCAAAACACCCCAAAAGGTAAGCCGAAAAACGAGAACCTTGTTGCTCGAATCGAGAGTGTTCGCCTCGCTGCTTTGAGGTCGCTTTTTACCGACGAGTATGCCCTTTTTCCGCAGTTGGGACTGCGCGTGTGGTGGGAAGTCTGGCTTCGCGATAATCGTGAAGATTCGTTCAAAATCGTTGCCGATCGCCTGAACATGCAAATGAAGCCCCAAGCCTTGCGCTTCCCAGAGCGCGCGGTAATGTTAGCTCTAGCCGACACCACGACGATGGGGCGCCTCATCGAAAACACGGATGCCGTTGCCGAGCTTCGGCTCGCGAAAGATACGCCGGCTTTTTTTCTCTCGATGCAATCGACTGAGCAGGCCGAATGGTCTTCCGAATTGCTTGGGCGATTAACGCCGCCCAGTCTCCTTGCGCCAGCGGTATGCCTTTTCGACAGCGGAGCGAACCGTGGCCATCCACTTATCGCGCCGGGATTGGACCCCTCCGATCAGCATAGCTACGATGCCGCGTGGGGCGTTGACGACAGCGGGTGGAATGGTCACGGCACCGCGATGTCGGGAATAGCACTCTACGGTGATCTGGCCGACAGATTGACTGAAGGCGGAGCGATCCTGCTTCGGCATCGGCTCGAAACCTTCAAGCTGCTGCCGCCGTTTGGCCAAAACGATCCCCAGCTTTATGGTGCGATCACCGAGAGCGGTGTTCTCAGGGTGGAATCTCAAGCTCCTCTCCGTCGGCGGGTGTTCTGCATGGCGGTTACAAGCGATCTTGGCCGAGGACGAGGTCGCCCCTCATCGTGGTCAGCCGCTGTAGATCAAATCTGCTATGGTGGTGGCGACCAGCGACGGCTGATGGTGCTTTCGATCGGCAATTTGCGCGACAACATCATTGCTGCGACTTATCCGGACAGCAACGACTTGGCCGAGGCGGAGTCTCCGGCGCAAGCTTGGAACGCGATCGTAGTTGGCGCATATACCGATAAGACGAACATCGACGATGTCAATCTTGCTGGATGGAATGCCGTCGCGCCGGCCGGGGATCTTTCACCGGCAAGCAGGACCTCCGGCGTCTGGGATCGCCAGTGGCCCATCCGTCCCGACGTCGTGTTTGAAGGCGGCAATCTCGCGCATGATGGGACAAACCCTGCTATTCCTGTTGACGACCTGCAGCTCGTGACTACTTACCATTTGCCAAACAACAGGCTCTTTGAGAGCTTCGGTGATACAAGTGCCGCTGCAGGTCTGGCCGCAAATATGCTAGCTGGTATTATCGCTGCCCGGTCGGCGCTGTGGCCTGAGACAGTTCGCGCCCTACTCGTCCATTCTGCAGAATGGACGGCACAGATGCGGTCGTATTTTATTTCGGCAACCAATCAGACACAGAAAATGGCGATGCTCCGCCGTTATGGTTGGGGCGTCCCCGACTTGCAGCGTGCGATTCTGAGCGCCTCTAATGATGCGACATTGATGGTCGAGGACGAGGTTACGCCGTATCGCAAAGACCGGTCGGTTATCAAGACTCGCGATATGAAGCTTCACCGGCTACCTTGGCCGCGTGATGAGCTTCGTGCGATTGGCGATAAGAACGTTGAGCTTCGAATGACGCTGTCTTACTTTATTGAACCGAATCCGGGTGAGCGCGGCTGGACACGGCGCCACCGCTACGCCTCTCATTCTCTCCGTTTTGCGCTAAAGCGGTCTCTTGAGACGCTAACAGCTTTTCGCAAGCGCATAAACAAATCGGCCGTCGCCGAAGAGGAGGGCGACGCTGTTGATGCCGGCACGGGAAGCGACAACTGGGTGCTGGGTTCGATTCGTGACCGAGGATCAATTCATTCTGACATCTGGAGGGGCAGCGGAAGCGAATTGGCTGAGTGCGACGCTGTGGGGGTGTTCCCGATTAGCGGATGGTGGAAAGAGAAGCCCAGCCTTCAACGCTGGGAGCGATCAGTGCGTTATGCTCTTGTTGTCTCTATCCGCGCTCCCGAAATTGAAGTGGACTTGTACACTGGGATCTCAAACCAACTCGATGTCATGGTGAGCGCCACCTAGGTAGCATGCTGCATGACGAGTTCCGAGTGAGCACCAACGAGAATTTATCGGCGAAGCCGATGTCCTGCAACCACTTGCGGATCGTGTCCCAGGACGTGGTGTATGAGCTGGCCGGTCCGGTAGGGTAAAAAGCGGCCACCGTGGCGCTCGGCGAAGGTTGTTTTTGCACAGACAATCTTCACGAAAGGTACCACGATGGCCAAAGCCAGTATGGCATTAGCGGAGCTCCTTGAAAAGGGGTCCCAAGACGACGTCGTCCGCGAGCTCTTAGGTCACATCGTCCAACGGCTGATGGACTTCGAGATCGAGCAGCGTTGCGGGGCCGAATACGGCGAGCGCAGCGACGAGCGAACGAACAGCCGCAACGGTTACCGCGAACGGCTCTGGGAGACGCGTGCCGGCTCGATCGATCTTAAGATTCCAAAGCTACGACGCGGTGCGTATTTTCCTGGCTTTCTCGAGCCACGGCGAACGGCCGAAAAAGCACTCGTTGCAGTGGTGCAGGAAGCGTATATTCAAGGCGTTTCTACTCGTTCTGTTGACGAGCTTGTTAAAGCGATGGGAATGACAGGCATTTCCAAGAGCCAGGTTTCACGTTTGTGTTCTGAGATCGATGAGCGCGTTGGCGCGTTCCTCAATCGGCCCATCGAAGGCGACTGGCCGTATCTCTGGATTGACGCTACGTATGTGAAGGTCCGGCAAGCTGGTCGCATCGTTTCCGTGGCGGTGATAATTGCCGTCGGAGTCAATACTGACGGGGTTCGCGAGATATTAGGCGTTGCGGTCGGACCAAGTGAAGCGGAGCCATTTTGGACGGAGTTTCTGCGCAATTTAACGCGTCGTGGCTTGCGCGGAACAAAGCTCGTTATCTCCGATGCGCATCTTGGACTCAAGGCCGCAATCGGCAAGGTTTTCAAAGCGACGTGGCAGCGCTGTCGAGTGCATTTCATGCGCAACGCGCTTGCGTACGCCGGCAAAGGCCAACGGCAAGTCGTGCTCGCGTTGATCAACACGGTGTTCGCTCAAGAATCCGTCGCAGCAGCGCAAGAGCAATGGGCGGCGGTGACGGATCAACTACGAGCGAAGTTTCCGAAGCTGTCAGTTTATCTCGACGATGCACGTGACGACGTTCTGGCTTTTATGACGTTTCCAAAAGCCCATCGGACTCAGATCGCATCGACGAATCCGCTTGAGCGCGTCAACGCTGAAATCAAGCGACGAACGGACGTGGTCGGCATCTTTCCCAACGAGGCCGCGATCGTGCGGCTTGTCGGCGCTCTGATGCTTGAGCAAAACGATGAGTGGCAGTTGCAACGGCGTTACATGCAGCTCGAAGGACTCAAGACCGTAAGCGACAATCAGCTGCACCGAATCTCCGCCGTCGTTACGCGCTGACTACCCCTCCCGACCCGTTCTCGTACACCACGTCCTGGGACACGATCCACTTGCGTCGAAAACAGATTAACTCGAATTAAGGGATAGTCGAACGAAACGTATCGCGCATACATGTCGATTACAAAGAGCCCGATTGACCTGATCGCCGGCTTCGTCTCACTATCGGAGGCGCTACTTCTGGGACGGAAATCAGAAATGTAGACAGTGCAAATGTCGATCTACCATTAGTTCGCGGAAGTGCCGGTCGATCGCGGCTGGAATGTCGCCACCGGTTATGACGACACCGAGTTCGATATTTCGGAAGTACGCCGCCGGCGTTGGATTCGCCGACGTCACGATCGCCTTATAGCAATCAATAACGAGGGTCTTTGCTTGAAGAACGGCCCGATGCGAGCCCTTCGGTGCGAGACTGCGCGGATCATAATACACGTCCGGGAGCCGTTTGCCAGGCCACGTCTTTTTCGCGAAATCTCTCGCAAAGCGATCGACAATCTGCCCAGCAGGCTTTCCGTCAGATGACGACCGCGCTACATCGAAGCAGCACACAACTTTAAGATTTGGTTCGCGGTCCATGCGCTCGGCGAGAGACCTGAAGATCGCGTGACCGTCGTAGATGGCAAAACCTACGATTAGTATCGTGTTTTTGGCCTCATGGAATAGCTGCTCGACGACGACTGACGTGTCTCGAACCTGCGCCCACGCGTCTGGCCCGGTTACAACAAGTTCAATGCTGGCATGTGGCTTCTCGATGCGTTGGCGCTCGTCTGCAACGCTCATCAGTAAGCGCGCGATCTGCTGTGGAGTAAAATCATGTTTTGCTAACAGATCAAGGTCACTGCGTGTCGAGCCCTCGCTAAGATCTGCGCGCTGAAGAGCGGCTACACCATACGGAGGCACCACCTTTCCTTGCGAGAGCAATACTGCGAGGTGCCGCATGTCGTCGCTGTGCAGGTCCGCGAACATTCAAATCGTCTCGATGAGCGGGAAGAAGGCAGCGCCTGAAGTCGCAACCGTGGCGCTAAACAGCGCTCGATCCAAAAGATCGTTGCGATGTTCGCAACTTGGCTCAGCGATTAGGAGACAGCCGTGGCAAGCTGCGCCGTGCAGGAAGCGCCGTTCGAGTTGGCTGCTCGCCGTGTGGTCGGCGCAAACTGGATCGTTCGAGCAGAAAAACGCCGCCTTGAGTGCACGCTTCATGTGCCCGGCTAAGTGGCGGCCCGCCTCAACGACGCCCCCGAGGGTCCCCTCCGAACCGGCGCTTCCGGTATGGATGAGAATGCCGTACTTGCCGTTGCCCAGTGCGTAGACGCGTTCTCGAAGCGATGTCGCCGGATACCCGCATTCGAGCGCAATCGACACGATGAGCATGTGGGCAAGGGAATGCAAGAGGACGTATGGGCCGCCTGGGAACTGCCTCTCGATCTTCCGTTCGGCCGCCCAGCTTTTGTATCCAGCCGCCAGTTCGTCAATACGAGATGCGACGTCGTCTCGCTCGAGCCAAGCGTTCACTGCATTAGCGGAGAGTTGGAAGAAGAAGCCCTCCCCGCGGTGCTCGATTGCGGGTAGCCACTCGACCGGATTTGCGACATCCTGATGCTCAACGCCGCCATCAAGCTCACCATTGATATCCGTCGACAATGCTTCGAATCGGGTGAAACCGACTTGGGCGACGACTTCGCGGAGCCGATGCACGAGAACGACGCGCTCGATATTCGCCATAAAAGGCAACGCCTGCGGATCCCACGCGCTGCGCTCGAGGGTTTCGGCAAAGTAATGGCTTCCCGCCTCGTCGCGGCCGGAGATTCCGGATATAAGGATGTCGAACTCGGCTTCCTTGACCGATATCGCGGGACCATTGTCATCACGACGCGATCGAATATACGCTAGCACCTTCTCATTCGAGATATTCTCTAGCGCAGTGCGCACCGGCGCCTGAAGTTTCTTCAAGAACTCGAGCTCGGCTTCGGTCTCAACATTTTTTACCAGGTCATAGACGTCACCAATGAGCTTGCTAAATTCGTCTCCGACATCCGGCAGCGAGATGGTCGAAATTGTTTCAGCAAAATAGGCATTGCTCGCGGACCGGACTAACAGTCGATTCGGCTGCGTACACGGTTCGTTTTGGAAGGGTCCGAGCCAGGGGCGCGCGCCGCCGCAAATTCCGAGCGGCTGCGTGCTAATGTCCAGCGCCTCATACAGCTGACGTTGCTCGCCGCAGTCGCAGCCAACCCACGTGTCGGCGACCTCCCCGCTGGTTCCACGTTCTTCGATCCATAGCGTTCGCCGACAATCGGTGTACTTGCGGTGGACGTAGGAACGCCAATCGACATCGTTCGTGTGCCCTCGCCGGCACGCGACGACGAAGCGGATCGGCGTCAACGAGCGCCGCTTTTTTTCGTAAGGATCTTGGAAGTAGAGCCCAAACTTTTCTGTCGCATCGATTCCAACCAGCAGCCGACGTCCGAACTGCGCGGATTCTCGGCCCATCGGTTCCTGCGTCACGAACCAGGTAGGGTAAATTATGCCCGCCACGCCGAGCTTCGGCGCGTCCGGCGCGGTGTCGAGCGGCGGCGGCGCGAAGAGTTGGAGCTCAGGATTGGTCAACCGTCGCCGAAGGTATTCTAAGAGCCGCGGCTCGGCGATCTTGTCTTGCGGTCGTTTCTGCCAGTCGCCTACACCCGACATGATGACCGAGCGATCCGGCAGATCGACAAATGCACCCGGACCAAACGTGCCGATCAACTGCCCCTGACGTAAGAGGTTTTCCGGCACCTATAAGTCCTCGCGGAGGCTGCGACCACTTGGCGTCTTGATCGTAACAAGTACCGGCGGTTCGACGTCGCGCATCGAGCGGGGGACACGAAATAATTGTGCGTCCGGCTCGAGTTGATCGGGATCGAGCACATCGTAGAGCAGGTGCTTGACGACGGAGCGCTCTCGCACGTAGCCAAAGGTCGAATCTTCTTGTGCATCGGCGACCGCCTTGCTGATCTTCGACCAATTGTCGAGTATCCGGCTGACGCGTTGGCTCGCGTCCTTGACGGCGAGATCTCGTGCGCCCTTCGACTGCTGCTTATGTGAGCCGGCCCGCTCGCCGAGAATATCGGCCACGTTGTCAAGATTCCCGCGCTGCGTTTGTGCTAGCGATGCACCCTTATTGGGTGCGAATCCGGCAACGCCGAGCCGCGCAAGCGCGACGGACACTGCTGCGAGGCCGCGGTCGAGCGCGCGCGGGGAGAACGGCGTGACACTCGTAGCCTCGACGTTCCGATAGAAGCTCGCGTGGAAGTTTGCAAAGCGTTCGTAGTGCGAGCGGTCGCGCGGCTTGCCGACGTTGAGCAACACGACAACGAGGCCGGGCCGCGCGGGGTCGCGGCCGACGCGCGAGGTCGTTTGAATGTATTCCGCAGTTGTCTTGGGTTGCCCCGACACAAGCATGAGACCCAGGCGGGTAATATCGAGGCCGACCGAGATCATATTCGTCGCGAGCGCGACGTCGACGCTGTCTTTGTCTTTGCGACCGAGGTAGGGTGCAGCGAGCCGGCGCTTCGCTTCAGCGACCTCGTCGGTGGGAACACGCGAGGTGAGCTCGAGCGGTTGCGATTTGATGTCGCGCGCTTTGAAGACAGCGGCCTCGCCAAACCTCACGCGGTGATCGTAGGTCCGCAGGCGGGGGCCGACTTCCTCTTCGACGATACGTCGAGCACCGCCGAGTTCGCGCAAAGCGTTGAAATAGGCGAGTAACGTCATGTAGTGATCCGCCGGATTCTTATCGTTCGGCGGGTTTGTTTGCCAAAGCGTATTCGCGATCGCCATCAGACTGACGGCGGCACGGAGGAAAAGCACCTTCGGACTTCCGCCGGGAACGGCGAGGCCCAAATAGTGGCGGCTGCCCGGATCGTCGGTCGGCAACGCTTGGGCGAAGAAAGAGTCGCGGCGATCGGGTCCGGGCGGCGGAAAGACCTGCGTTTCTCGGCGATCGAAAAGCGCCCGTACTTGGCTTTGAGCGCGACGGACGGTCGCTGTGGAAACGACAATTTTGGGTCGGACGCGTTCGGTTCCGATCGTGCGAGATGAAAGGTGATCGATTGCTGTTTCATAGAGCCCGACCATTGTGCCAAGCGGCCCCGAAATGAGGTGCAGTTCGTCTTGGATGATCAGATCGGGCGGTGGCAGCGGCGCGGCGAGTGGCGTGCCGGTGCCGGGCTCGCTTGGGCCGTAGAAGCCCGTCGGGCCGTAGCGGCTCACGCCTCCAAAGAACGAAGCGATATCGCCGGTCCAGGGCATACCTGCGAACTTATCGACCGTTGCAATCAGAAACGCGGGAAGTCGCCGGTAAATCGGCTCATCGACGGTGAGGATGGGCAGAGTGCGCCGCGCCAGGTGGAAATCGCAGTCGCGGTTGATGCACATCAGTTTAAGGTTGATGGGTTCTGCCGTATTGGCTTTGCCGTCGGCGCCGACGAGCGTGAAGCTGTCGCGACCGAATGGCGTATTGCACCACGGGCATTCACGTAAGGGAACCGGGAGCGGACTCTTGCTGCTCTTTAGATACGCGAGGACTTTGGTGCGTGCGGTCGAGCGCATGGGATCCTGTTCGGTCGCGCGACCCATACGATTCGGCGTTGCCGCGCGGCCAACCCAAAGTCCGATCTCGATCGGCCAATCGCCGAGGCGCTTAGGCACAGCGTGATCCGCGACGCGTTCGAGTTCGAGCGCACACACAACGGCTGCGGCACGCGAGAGCTGATCGAGCGTTAGGAGCCGCAACGTGTACCGCATGAGCACAGAGAGGCCAGCGCCCGTCAAGCCTGGATTCGTGAGCCGGCGATAGGCAATCGTGAAGGCAGCCAGCCCGAGATAGGCTTCGGTTTTTCCGCCGCCCGTTGGAAAGAACAACAGATCGACGATCTCGCGTTCCGGGTGCGTCGGCTCGATGATCCCCCGCAGATTGATGAGCACGAAGGCAAGTTGGAATGGGCGCCAGCGCGGCGGAGCTACTTGCGCCTCCGCGATGTGGTTGGTGAAGGCGGTACGGCGGCGGCCTGCGCGAGCGACAGTGCGATTCGCGATTGCAAATGCGTCGAGGACGTTCGGGCGGGCGAGGCAGGCAACTCCGTCGGCGATGCGGTTCGATGCGGCTCTCGCGTCGACGAGAAGCTGGTTTGCGACGTCGCGACGACGCGGGACAAGGACGTCGATATTTGCTTGTTGTTCATCGATCCAGGAGCGGTAAGCGCTCACGACGCCGGAAAGCGCTGAAGCGGCTGCGCTGGGATCGATAAGCGTACCCAAGCGCTCCATGCCGAGCTCGAAATCGGCTATCGATTCGTTTGGTACTACACGCGTGACTGCGGCAAGCGGAGTGCAGCATGACGACACGCTGGTGCATCGACCGCTCGCGCCAATCTCCCATTCGGTGGACGTGTTATGGCCAACGGCGTACTCGGCCACGTCACGGTAGTGAAGATCGGCAACGCGCTCGTCCCAATCTTCTGCGTCGAGGCCATGGAGCGAATGTCGCGGTCGAAAGCCCTCCTCCGAGCCAAGTGTAAGTTGGGCTTGGAAAGTGAAACTCTCGTCGGCGCGGCGACTGTCTAGCACTGCCTTTCGCTCGTTGACCAGAAAAACCGAGATTGACGCAAGGCGCTCTTTGCCGGACTCGGTCCGTACCTCCGCCGAGCGTCGCAGCACTTCGAGCACGAGCCCTCCGCTAGTGGGAACGTCGTATCGCGCGCGACCTGCTTTGAAGACATCGATGGTCACGCGCTCGGATCGGTGCTTGCGCTGCCAACGATCCCGCGGTGGTTGGCTAGTTGTAGGCTCGGCGCCGGCCGTTTCGGGCGGTGCTTCCTCGAAGACGCTGTAATCGCCCCAGGTTATCGTGGCTTCGATCGTCGCGCTCTCATCTGAAAGCAAACAGCTCAGGCCGAGTGACGATGCTCGCCAGGAGCGACGTTTGCTGGCCCGATCGGGATTTGCAGGCTCCTCGGCACCGCCTCCGTCGTCGCCGCTGTCAAGGTCGCCTTCGGCCTCCGCGTCGCCAAGTCGCTGCTCTTCAGGTGCGCTACGCGGAACGAGAAAGCCGGCAAGATACCAGCGCGACGGCGCGTTCTCCAATATTTCCGCGTGATAGTCAACATCAGTAAGGCACGGGCCATATAGATCACGCTGCAATAGAGCGACGACTTCAGATCTCAGTGCTGAGGATGACACCTTCGCCGTCAACTTACTTCGGCTGTCGAACGTGCATTTTCTGCCGTGCTGTCCAATACTGCCTCCTGCGCGAAAGCAACATGATCTTCTGCAATCAGCGATCGAATCAGGCCCCGGGTCTCCTCGTCATGACGCTCGGCGTTAAGGGCGAGAAGCCGAACGAGAACTTCGTCATGTGTCTCCTGCGGCCACGTCAAGCGGACCGATTCCTTTCCATCTTCTTCAGACCACTCCGTCTCAAACGAGCGGTGCTCTAAAATGTCATACCAACCGTACGCGTCGAGAAGCGCGCGATCCAGAGCGGTATGGAGCTTTCGTAGGTCGGTGATCGGCTCCGATTCATCGAGCGGGTCATGAAAGCGGTTGTATAACTGGGTTAAGCCAATGTGTTGCTCCAGCATAATCGCGATTCGCTTCCCATGTAAATCCCTGCCAGCTTCTTGTAAGCGTCCATTTGAAAACCAGCCTTGCGGAAATGGAAATGTTTCGAATGCGTCGCTTGGCGAATAACAAGGGTCATCTTTCATACTATATCCAAAGAAAATCGACCATATTTCGTGCACCAACGACTGCAGGATGCTGAACGCGGACCAAGCTTTTAGCGCGAACACAATTAGCCTGTTACTGAAAACGCTTCCATTTTCCACAAAAGTAAACGTGGAAAATTTGGCTGTCTGCGCTGTAACTAGAACCCGTGAGTTACCATCGATCCTTTCATAAAGAGCCAAAGCCCGATCAGCAAAACGCCACCAAAATTTCTTCCGCGATTCCACAGAGTCTCGGTCACGCTGGGGTTTGACCTTGAGTCGAACGATAGAAAGTAAGTCCGGCCACTGCTGTGCACCCTCCAAATCCATGGATCCGAAGTCGATGATGTACCGACGGGAGCGTTGTGTTGGCTCGGACAGCAGTTCTTCGGCGCCCAAGAATTGCTTTATGCGCTCAGAGTTCCTAACGTTCTGAGTGATAAGGTTGTTCATCGCCGAAATCGACGACGCAACCCCCTTTTTATCATTATCGTCAAAAGTAAAGCCCATTCCAAGCGGCTTTGTGCCATTGAAACTCACGTTCGTGTTCGAACGAAGGCGATAGGGATCGTCATCGGCGCCTTTGTCGAAAAGAAACGCGGTTATGGCCGTAACCTGTTGCTTGTCGAGTCGAGCAAGTCCAGTATACTGACCTTTTGCAATATGAAGAATGGAGATAACTACGGCGGCCTCGCCGGGCCACCGATACCGACGGGTGGCATCGTATATCGTGCCGCCGTGTTGACGAATCCAGCGCAAACCAGTCGCGCGCGTATCGCCTTCTCGAATTGTTTTTGTAGCTATTAGTCCAAGGCTACCTGCGTTACGTAGTAGCGAAAACGCTCTTCGAAAAAAATGTGCCGACAGATCCGCACTGCCTGTCGATCCCGAATGAAGTGTCCGAAGCCAGGCAATATAGTTCGGGGGGTTACCTGCAGCAATGGTGTTCTGACCTGCGTACGGTGGATTGCCAACGATTGCATCGAACCCAGGGTTTAGACGCTCGAAGACTTCGGGAAATTCGAGCTGCCAATGGAAGGGCGTGATCGAGATATGGACCGACGCACGGTAGGCTCGCAGCGCGTTCACCGGGTCGGGTTGCAGCAGAAAGGAGATCACGGGTTGCCTTTCACGTTCGCGGGCAGCCGGTTTGTCCTTTGCAAAGAACGCGGTTACAAGGGCGTCCGCGAGCACGCGGGCTTTCTCGACGGCATGATCGACGCGTTCGAGGAGCGCCCGCATAGCTGACTCATTCGCATTGTCTGGCGCATTCTGAATATCTCTGCGCGCCTGCGTTGCCGCCTCAATCGCATGGCGCACTTCTTCGCTGCTGAACTGTCTAGAGGGCCCGCTCTCCTCGTCCCAGTTCAATGCTTCGAGCTGAGCGAGTGACAGGCCAACTAGTGCGTCGCCGTGCCGAATCGCGTGATCGAGGAACGTGAATTCGTGTTCTTTTGCTAGCGTCGTGAGCCAGAGTGAAAGCTTCGCAAGGTCGGTCGCCATCGCGTTACGATCGACGCCGTAGAGGCAGCGTTGCGCGACGAGCCGGCGTGCGTGCAAAAGTGCGTCCTCGTCGGGCGGCAGCGGGGGCGTCGTACCATAGCGTTCCCACGCTGCCGTCAGCCGCTCCGCTAATTGGCGGCATGCTTCGACGAGAAACGCACCCGAGCCCAGCGCGGGATCCAGCACACGGAGGCTAAGAACGTCGTCGGCTGACGCCGCGGGTCCCAGACGTTCGAGGATGGGACGCAGCGTTTCGGCGACAATGGGTGCAGTTAGCGTACGTGGCGTGTAGTGCGAGCCGGAACGGCGTCGCGCTTGCGTCGGTTGCAGCACCGGGACGCTCGCAGGCAAAGCTTTTGGCGTAATCCGTCGATCGACGACGCCTGAGAGAGCCGCGTCCAGTGCCTCGGTGCTTGCCGCGACCTTCATTGCGGCTTCCGCTTTGCCCGTAACGTCGCGATCTGTGCGCGCCTTGAGCCATGCCTTGCGCTTTGCGCCGGGTTCTGCGAGCAGATCGTCGAGCGAAACCGTCGCTGCTGCCCCGGACTGCTTTGGTGGCCGGATCGCGAGCGATGCTGAACCGTGGGTGAGTTCGATGGTGAAGCCCATTGTCGATTGGTAAACCGAGCCGATCTGCTCGACATCGAGAGTCCGATACGAGAGCCGCTCGCCGTCGAGCACCATCAGCGATTGCAAGATGCGCCAGACGACTCCGTCGGAGACAGACGGCACGCTCACCGGATCGTCGGCGTGCTGTCGCCCTTCGAGAAAGAGGAAGCGGTCGGAGTCGAACAGTTGACCGCGCCGCGCGACGAGCGCGATTTCGGCGTGCCGCCCGCCGCCATGAATGAGGCGCCACAGCGCCAGTAACTGCGCCCACGCTCCGTATCGATCGTCCATCGTGTCCGGGTAGAGCGCCGCATCGTCGCGCAAACGTAAGAACAGACCGCTAAGAGAGTAGTTCTCCTGCCAAATGTCGTTCTGCGGAAACAGGCCGCGATCTTCTGCGTACAGCGTGAACACGAGCCGTAGCAGAGCTGTCAATAATCCGGCGTACAGCTGATCGGGCTCGTCGGTCGCGAGCTTCGTTATCGCCGCACCGCGTGCGCCGCCGCTCGCGAGACCGCGCAAGAGCTCGTTCAGCGCTGTGAGGACTTGACGCGCCAGTTCCTTCGAGACCGTCTCTTGGTATTTGCGGCTCTCGGCGAATAGCGCGGCCAGATTTTGTTCCGGCAGCCCGAACAGACGCTCAGCCACGAGCAGCATGTGAAACGCTGCGAGGATCGGCCGTCCGGCGACTTCCAACATTACCGAGAGATCGAAGGTCGCGTAACCCGACGTCTCACCCCTTGGGGCGTAGACTAGGCGGAAGAGACGTCCGTTCGTGAGCAGGCCGGCAGAGACGTTTGTCTCGCGGAGAAGCCGCTCAAAGCGCGCTTGCGGGCTCGCAACCCAACGGCGGCCATCGTCAGCCCGGGGCTCGTCGACATCAACATTCTCGCCTTCTACTGCGATCAGCAGTTGCCACGCACTCGCGTCACCCGGTGCCGGAACGGCATATGTCGGCGCGAGGCGTTCCTCGTAGTCGATCAGCGTGGCTTCAAGCGTGTCGGGCAACGGCGGGCCGCCGGGGCCACCGGCCAGATCGTCCGCCCGCCAGCCGAAGAATTTTTGCGCGAACTGCGGGAAGTCTGAAACGAGCGGCACCGCGTCAGCGTCGCGCAACGTTGCGCAACGTTAACTCGTCGAGCTGTTCTTGTAACGGCCCTACGTTCGCATCCGGAAATACCCCACGGTCGACGAGAGCTGCCGGCGCCAGCAGTAACCCGACCGGCTGCACGTAGCCGAGCCATTCGCGGTGTACGCGCGTCGCATGATCGTCGGCCACAGGTCAGCCCGTCACAGGCCAGAGGTAAGCGATGCCAACCGGTTCGACACGGCGCGCTTTGACCACATAGGCATCCGCGATGCGCTGTGGTTCACTATCGATTAGCGTGGAGAGTTTCGCCAGGCGCGCCTCCCAGTGGCGCATATTCGCGCGCAGTTGGTCCATCTCGGCGGGATCAAAGGCCAGCGCCAGTTGGTTCCACTTTTTCTGCGTCGCTTGAATTCGTTTGGCTTGATCCTCAAGGAGCGTCCGCATATCGGCACTCTCAGCGGTAGCGCGTGCGGCAAGTTTTGCGATTGCCACGTCAATCGCGCGCGCGCAACGATCTTCGAGATGCGGCAGCAGGTCCGCAACATCACTCCCCACGGCAGCCCTCAAGCGCCCAACGACGGTTTCGGTACAACACTTTTCGGTGCGACGAGTGCGGCCTCGAGAATATCGAGCGTCTTCTCTTCGCCTGCACGGCCGTACGGCTGAAGCGGCTTACCCCCGCGGTCGCGCGCATCGATCCAGCGCGCGGCGACCTCGACAATCTCTTCGTGCAATCTCGAGCCGCCCGCACCGTAAAGCGATAACCGACCGAGCAAGACGACGCGCGGAATAGCGTCAGGCGCGATCGCGAGGCAAGCGCGTGAAAGATCGTCCAGAAGTCCTTTCGCGACGAAACGGCTGAGGATACGGCGTACGAACCGATGCTCGAGATGCAGCTGAACCGCACGATCGCCGATCTCGCCGGGCTCGTCGAAGGCGACTGGGCGGATTGTCGCCTCGCGTCGCCACTTGCCAATGTCGTTCTCCGTGCGGCGCGTACGCAGAAGATCGAGCGCGGGCAGCCATGAGGAGTCGCTCGCGAGTGACGTGCCGTCGATGGGAACTCCAAAGAGTTCTGGATGCTTCCCCGTCGCCGCGGCCGTCGAGTGAAGCGGCTGCGCGCCCGCGCGCGCGAGTCCAACATCGAGGGCATGGCGCAAGTTTTTCGCGTCCACGCCGGCAGAGCGCCGCGATCGTTCCAGCGAGGAGCGCAGGCCCTCGATTTCGCGCCGAATGCGTGTCTGACGTTGGGCTCGCCCGTCGTCTTCCTCGATCTCGGCACGGGCGGTCGCTGTCGCCGCGGTGTCGCCGATCGCAAGGATCGCGCGACTCTGATCGGCCGCGTCACGGTGCCGAATCCCACGGCGCTCCAGTAGCGCAGCCGTCCGAGTTTCCAAAACGTCCGCTAGCGCACCGAGATCTTCGCGGATCGTCTCCGTCTTTTTGACTAGTGCTTGGAGTACGATATCTTCTGGTCGCTGGTGATAGAAGAAGTAGCGGCAGTACACGACCGGGTTCGGCTGCAGCTTTCGATCGATGCGGCCATTGCGCTGCTCGATTCGACTCGGATTCCAAGGCAGATCAAAGTGGACGAGGTCATAGCAATGGCGCTGGAGATTGATGCCCTCGCGCGCGGAATCGGTCGCAATGAGGATGCGGATGGGATTGTCAGCGGGGTCGGTGTTGAAGGCGTGTTTTAGAGTCTCCCGTCGCGGAATTGGTGTCGCGCCGGAGTAGATGGCGATGCGTTCGTCGGCCCGGCTGGTGTGCGCCAGCGCGGCCGAGAGGCGCCGTTGGATGTAACGTCGCGTGTCTTCCCATTCCGTGAAGATGATGAGCCGGCGGTGATTCCAAGCTGCATCGCGCGTACGCGATACGACGCCGGGGCATTGGTTGGCGTCGATCCACGCGATCAGCTTGCGAATTCGAGCGTCATCGACGTCCCGATAACGCTCGGCGAGCGTTACGAGCTCGTCGAGCGCGCTACGCTCTATGGCAAGCGTTTCGCTTCGTGTGTTCACGTCGGCTGTTGCAAGCGTTGCCGCTGCAAGGGCCGCGTCAGAGCGTTCGGCCAGTGCTTCCTCGTCGGAAAGCGTGTTGTCGTCATCGGAGCTAGGCGGAGCCAATAAGGTTATGAGGTCGGCCGGCACGGAAACGTTTGCCTTCGGTCCGTCGAGCTTTACGGCTGCGCGTTGCATTGCATCACGATGGACGCGGATCGTTCGTGCGAAGGCCTCAACCGACGACAGGAGGCGCTTTTGTAAATTCACGAGGATGAGATTCGTTTGTGCGCGCTTCGCGGGCGTTTCGTGCTCGAGCCGGGCTTCTCGCATTTCGCAGTAGGCATCGAGTTTGCGCGATATGAGCAAGTCGGGCGCGTCTTCGGGCAGGCCGTCAATGTCGATTTGCTCCGGCTTACGCTCCGGAAAGCCTCCTTCGATTGCTCGAATGTCGTCCTTGATTCGGCGCACGAGAACTGGTGAAAGGTCACGCTTGGCGATATCCATGCCGCGGACGAATCGGTTCGGATCGAGGATTTCGAGGAGAGCGCTGAAGCTGTTCGAGTGGCCATTGTGCGGCGTTGCCGAGAGAAAGAGGCGATGCTCGAAGCGGCGTGCGAGGTCGCGTACGGCTCTCGTAATTTGGCTGTCGATTGCGTATCGGCCGCCGCTTGATGGCGCCGCGTGATGCGCTTCGTCGAGAATGAGAAGCGACTGCGCCCGGAAATCGCCGAGCCAGGCATTTAGCAGTGAGGAATAGGTTTCATCGATGAGGCGGCGGTTAGACAGCAGGAACAAGCTGTGTGTTGTCCAGGGGTTTACCTGATAGCCGCGCTCGCGACGAACCTTTGTGAAATAGTCGCGGTCGATAATGACAAAGCTCAGGCCAAAACGCGTTTCGAGCTCTTCCTGCCATTGCGGCAGCATGGACGGCGGGGCAATGACGACGATGCTCGTGACTTTCCGACGCAGGAGCAACTCGCGTACGATCAGACCTGCCTCGATCGTCTTGCCGAGGCCTACGTCGTCAGCGATAAAGAGATTGACTCGCGGGAGCGAGAGCGCTTTCCGGAGTGGTTCCAGCTGGTACGCATCGATTCGAATTCCCGCCCGGAATGGAGCTTGAAAGAGGCTCGCGTCGGTCGAAGTCACGCTATTCCAACGTCGTGTGTGTAGGTACGCAGCGAAGACATCGGCATCGTCGAATCCGGTCGCGCCAAGACGCGCCCACGGATTTTCGTCTAGCACGCTTGCGTCGACCTCTGCCTGCCAGAAGACACTTAGCAATGAGCCTTGGGCATCGTCGTCCACACACGCCAGATCGACAAGATCGAATTCCGCGATTTCGCGCCGAGGTGTGATCGACTCCACGATCCACTGGCGCTGCCGGACGTGAACAAGCGCCCCGATCGGCACGCAGGGAGGTGCTTCAAGCATCGTGCGACCCGGCAAGTTGTAACGTCATTTTCGGAGGGAGCCGTCGACCGCTCAATCTTCTCGCTATAGAGCCTAGGAGGTAGGCCAATTCAACCGTTTGCAACGTCAGGATAACACGCGTGCTTTCACACAACCAGGACGTCAAATCCCTCCATAGGCGAATGGGCCTCTCGAAGTTCCGTGGTCGGTCACCGGGCGTTGCCAAGCATCGAGTTAGTTGGGGCCGCCGTGTATCGAGGCCGTACCCCTCATAAACGTTGGTCGGCGCGCTCATCGATAGCCGTGCCTCGACAAGGTCAACGAACTCCCTGCGAGATACTGTACCGAACCTCCGAGTCGGGCTCCTTATCGCAAGGATCGCCGCCGTCGGCTCCGCGAATGCCAGTCTGGTGCGTCTCAATCGCCGGCCGATAAGCGTTGGATTTTGATGCGGCGTTCACTTCGCGGTAGACGCCTCCGCGACAAGTGGCCGGAGGCTTGCGCGACGGAGTCCTTTTCCGCCGAGGCCCCGTTGTGATTGACGGGCTCACGCGCGCGTTTTTTCAGCCACGCGCGCGTGACCGAGCAGGTCTGAGCGGAAGAACTCCCTCGTTCGGAAGATCCCGCTCGACAGACTATTACGTTTGACGCGATACCTGCATCATTTTCGGGTTTGTCGCGCTTTCGGCCACATGGGCGTCGCCTATCGTCTGCACGGTCGCCGGCATCGTCTCGGCCTTCGTCTGCATGGGCGTCCGCATCGTCTTGGCTTTCGTCTGCACAGGCGCGCGCATCATCTCGGGTCTCGTCTGCACGCACATGCACATCGTCTCGGCTTTCATCTGCAGACGCGTCCGCATGATCTTTGCGTTCGTCTGTGCTTCTATCCACCTTGTCGCGGCTTTCATCCGCAGTCGATCCGCGTCATCTCGGTATTCTTCCGCATTTCATTCCGCATTATCAAACCTCACGTCCGTGTCGTCTCGCCTTCGTTCCGCGTAGTCCGAATCTCGTTCCATATCGTTCGCAAATGTTTCCGCATTTACCTAAAGAATAATTGGGCAGGATAAGGGGTGCATCGCACCCCGGTCTGCAGACGAACCTCGGGCTGACTTCGCAAGTAAAATCAGCGAAGGCATTTCCCCTAGCACGACTGTTTCGGCACGGACGGACACTCGCCCAAATTGGTCGAGTACTCGAAGGGATGACGCGGAACACTTAACGTTCGGGTCGCTCGGAGTTTATACGGAGACGATTATTGCGAGCATTGCGTTGCGGTAGAATGTGAATGCGGGCGGTGTGGCCGCTGGCGATCGCGCAAGCTCGCGCCGATCGCCGCTCCAGCGCCGACGGACCGTTGCGTCGCGTGGCTGCATCGTGGTCTGCCTATCGCGGGCCTGTCGCCTGGCACAGCCGCTGAAAACGTCGTTAAACATCGTCCCGCAGTCCCGGCCGTTCCGCGCATCCGTTGGTCGAAACCGGCCGGCTACTCCGGAACGCCAATCAAAGCATAACGTTCCGATCGACGGCTCGGCTTGGCAAGTCTTTCTTGGGCGGTCCATGGCCGGCGGTTTTGAGAATGTCAAAGGCCCGACGTCTGCAGAACAGCGGCTGGACGTTGCAAGAAACCTCACAAAATGTTATGTTTATTGCATGGCGACAACGCTCGATCTCGTGCGCACCATCGCCGGCGAGCAGTCTGGACTGTTCACGGCGAGACAAGCTGCCGACGAGGGCGTGAGTTACTCCGCACTCTTGATGCTCGCTCGCAGAGGACGTTTAGAACGGCCGGCGCGCGGCGTGTATCGACTTCCTATCTGGCCAGCGGACGACCGAGCGCAGTATTTTCTTGGGCTCCTCTGGCTTCAGGCGAATCGGATACTTCCTTGGGCGGTCATTTCACATGAGTCCGCACTCGAACTCTATGACCTCACAAATCTCAATCCATCTGCGATCCACGTAAGCGTCCCCCGCGGGACACGCTCGGTTCGCGATATCCCGGAGTGGCTCCGGATCCATCGAGAAGACATCCCGATTAACGATCGATGGATCGAACGCACCGTACCGTGCGTAACTGTTCCTCGCGCGATCGAGGAGATCGCTGACCTCGGTTCGGACCGGGTTCATGAGGCCGTCAGTGACGCACGCGAGAAGCATCTTCTGCGGGACGACGAGCTGGAGCGGCTTGTTAAGCGATTTGGTGACGAAATTATGGAGCCCTATCATCGCATCTAGCCCCGCTCAGCAACGACGAGCACTAGAGTCTCGCATCACGACCCTTTCCGCCGAACGCGGAATGACCGCGGCTCGATTGCGTCGTCTTGTCGGATTTGCCATTCTTTGCGAAACGCTCGCCGAGGCAGCGGCTCGCGGGCTGCTGCCTTACTTTTTTATTAAAGGGGGCGTTGCGATCGAACTCCGCCTCGGCCTATCGGCGCGTACAACGAAGGATATCGACGGTGGACTCTGCGCGGCACCTCAGGACTTACTACCGCTCTTTGACCGTGCACTAAGCGTCGGCTTCGGAGATTTCGTCCTGCGACGCAAGGGCGAAAATCGGCTCCTCGGCAACGGCGTTTGCAGTCTGAAGGTGTCTGTCATATATATGACGCGCGATTGGGCTACCGTTGATGTGGACCTCGCGCCGGCGGAGCCTGACATTGCGATCGAGGAGGTTGAGCCTGTCGCGCTTTCTGATTTTGGTCTGGCCGCAGCTCGCCGCGTTCCATGCCTTGCCATCGTAGAGCAGGTCGCGCAGAAGATTCACGCGCTTACGGAACCGAACCCGCGCGGCAAGCCGAACCCTCGCGCGCGCGACGTCATCGACGTCCTTGCTTTGGACGCGCGGATCGCGCTCGACGGCCCAGCGGTAGCAAACTCGTGCGCGCGTTTGTTGAAAAAGCGAGGCGTTCACGACTGGCCCATCTCGACCTATGCGTTCCCAAGCGAGTGGGCGACGACACTTCCAACGATCGCGCGGGATGCGCGGTACGATACGATCGATGTTGCAACCATCCAAGAGCGGTTCAACTCCTTTCTCGCGCGCCTGCACGGGAGCACGGCCGGCTATGAGCGCCCAACTTGAATCGGCGGCCGCCGACGCGATCCGCTCACACGTATGGGGGGCTTTGTCGATCAACTTCCGTACAGGCTATTGTACAGGCAATAAGTCGGATTTCGCTGGATCTCGGCGGACCTCGGTGGATGAAAAAACCTGATATACAAAGGTTTTTCGCATTTCGAAAAGCCTCTGAATATGATTCGTAATCAGCAGGTCAGCGGTTCAAATCCGCTCGTCGGCTCCATGACAAAGCTCGTATTCACGGGCTTTTTTCTTTTCCCAGCGACGTCCTGGTTACCGGTCGTGTTGTGATTGGGAGACAACCTCGCAGCCCGAGAGTGTCGCCACGGGGGTGCTACGCCGATTGGCCAAGGAGCATGGCGCGTTGGACTGGCACAAGACGCGGCGGGCAAGTAAGGAATGGTTGCGCGATTCGCGGGCGATTCGTGAGCCAGGGTTATGTCGCGGGCACTCGACGTACTGCGGGACAAGGGGCGCGGTACAGAAGTTTGCGACCCACGAAGCGGCGCGTGCGGCGCTGGCGTTCTCATGCTAAGCGAGAAGAAGGGGCGAACAGCCGTCGGTTCGGCAGCATGCGCTTTGGTGCAATGTGGTGGGATACCGCGGTTGCCGCAAAGCAGATCGTCCGTGGCGTGTTGAGGTGAGTCGCTCTTTAAAGATACGACGGCCGGCCACGAGACGGCCATCGGCGAAATGCGCGAGGATGTGCGGCGCGACGTGGCAATGGAACATCCACATCCCCGCGCGCGCCGCGTGCCAGTGCCGTGACTTTGCGCCGCGCGGGACGACCGGTGAGCAACAGAGCGTGCACGCCGTCGCCGACCGCGTCAAGCGTGAACGGGAAACCATGCAAGTGCATCGCGTGCGTTTCGAGTCCGCCGTTGGCGATGCGCTAGCGCACGACGGAACTTACAGTGTACGTCAGCGGCTCCCTCGCCGGCCAGGAGCGGCCGTTGATCGCTTCAAGCTCGTAGGAAAAGTTGGGCGTGCCGTCCTTGCGCATCACGCCGATCCACGTGTTGATGACGAACACGCGGTCCGCCGGCCGTGGTCGCCGCGGATCGTCGGCGACGATCGCGCCCGACAACCCGCGTCGCGGCCGAGGCGTGTCGCCGGCGACGCGGTTTTGTCCGAGGCTCAGTATACGTACGTTCCCGGCGTGTCGCGGCGGAAGCGGATGACCCGCTCCTGACCGCTGGCGATCGAGATCGGGAAGTCGCCCATCGATTCGCTCGCAAAGCCGTGTGCAGCGTTCCCCCAAGCAGCGCGTTGCGCACCCGGATCGTCACCCGTGTGCCGGCCGGAACGCGGAAGAGCGGAGCGGGGTCCGGAGCGGCTTGCCGGCCCCGAGTGCGTTCATCGGCGCGCCCAGCGTCCGCAGACCGTCGGGATACCACCGTCCGCGCCGGGCGATGAGCGCAATGGTGACGCCGGCCGAATCGGCCGTGCCCGTGGTGGCGACGCGATTGTCGTTCGCGACAATATCCGGAAGCGCACCGCGAGGTGCGCCGGCCTCCGCGCGGGCGAAGGCGGCCGGCAGCAGCACGAACACCGCGGCGAGGATGCGCAAAATGCGCCGGCGACTCGAATCGGGCGAATTCATTCTGTCCAATTTTAGGTGAAGGGTGCCCAAAAAGCGTCCCGTACGAACGTCCCGGCTTCGACGCTGCGAGCCGCCTTGGGAGGTGGACACGTTGACGGCCGCCGGTGGACGCCGCCCGAAGCGGCGCGAAGCCTTCGGCATGGCAACATGGGACGACGTGCGGCGTCTTGCGCTCGGCCTCCCCGGGACGACGGAAGCAACGTCGCGCGGGGCCAGGGCGTGGCAGACCGACGGCAAGATGTTCGTTTGGGAGCGGACGCTGCGGCGAACCGATCTGGCCGCGTTGCGCGCAGCGGCGGGGCGGATCCTCGGCGCCCGAACCGGCGACCTCGACGTCAAAGAAGCGCTGCTGGCGGCCGAAGCAGCCGCTTTCACCCCCTCAACGGCTATGCGGCTCAAGCGCCAAACGGCCTACACCGAACGCTTACCATTGAGCTTGCTGGCGCGATAGAGGTGTTGACATTGATGCACGATACTGGGATGCAGCGCGTGTGTGCGGGCAATCTCGACCGCCGATGCGCCGGCCGACACGCACTCCGACGATTCGACGTTTCTCCGTTAGCGGCCAGTCGCGTCGAGCCATGCGTGCCTCTCCTACTTTGTTGCTGCCATGAACTCCACACGATGCTTAGCGACGTTTTGCGTCATCGCGGAAGAACGGCTCAAGCGCCAGAGGCAGACAACAGACGCTTACGCCTTTCTCATCAGCAGCACTTTTTAGGCGAAAAACATACGGGTGCTGCAAACTCTCAGCCTGCTAACAAATCTGTCCGATCGTCAGTTGGCTGATCATCGGATTCGTCTATACCGATTTGCTCTGTCAAGTCCGGTTTAAGTACCCTTGATGAAATGCTTGCAACATATGAAGAATCAAGTCGTAAGAGATCCCAGCGCGTTATCCACTCTCGAATGTGAATTCTCATGCTTCGCGGAACACCATTATCAGCCGGTCGGCTTGAGCTTGCTAAATGCCAATCAAAAGCGTTCTTATATAGTTCCCTCACGCGAGAGTACAGCCGATCTAGTTCTGAACGATCCTGCGCGATGATTCGCTCCCATGCACCAGCATTCTCATCAAGCTTGCCGAGTGCTGCTACTGCAAGTTGCGCCAGCTCGGGATTCCGAAGAGCCATTCGCGAGCGCGGAATTACATCTTGATCGCGCTTGTCGACCAGGATTTCGCCCGTGAACTCGTTTGTAGCGGCAGCCACCGTGAAGGCATTTGCGATGGGTGTCGTCCCATAACCGAGCAGCCACATCAAATTAACATACGACTGAGCGCGCGCATTCAGTGGAAATCGCGCGACTAGCTCAATCTCGTCGAGTAGTATTACCCAGCCCTTATAGCCGGCGGCTCGGAGTAAACCGGCGGCGAAAACAAATCGTTCTGTAGCGAGCTGGCCGTAGTTTGGCGTTTTTAACGCGAATTGCTCGGCGTTAAAACGTCGCATCTCTTTCCGTAGTCCCGGAATGCTTAGACGACCGCCGTCCCAGAATGTCCTGATAGCATCGACAAAGTAGTCGCCAACGCGTAACCGTTCATAAAGATCGAGCGAAGCGGGGAATATAGGATCTAGAGCACAATCAGAGTTAGTAATGGATCCGATGAATTCTTGGTATACGACGGACTTCTTATCGATCTTCGTCGCTACCTCACCGAGGTCAGCACTTTTTCGATCTGGAAGACGCATTGCTTTTACCGCGGTCTTGTATACAAGATCGAGCTGGCTTAGTGATGTCTCCTTGCTAATGGAAATACGACTAACAGCAAAGCCTCGTTCGAGTGCATCTTGCGTGAGGCATTCGAGCACATGAGATTTGCCTGAGCCGAACTCGCCACCTAAAAGAAAACCGTTTTGCGGCCGAGCGGACTCAGCCATCTTCAGTGCACCATGCGCGAATCGGCGCATAATGTGTTCCTGGTTTGTGCCCAGAAAGCGAACAGCTTCCCCGTTCGGAATACCGGCTCGAAGTGCTTCTACCGCTTGTCGTGTATTTAGCTTCATTTGTACTCCGCAAGGCGAATCATCGGGGCAAAAGGATTTGCACGATTGCGATCACGCACATCGTCAGTCAGCCGCAACCTCAGAGCTTCGTAGTTGTTTAGACCGCGCTCCGCGTCTACGAGAAAACCCTCAGAGGTAAGGAACACGAATAGCGACGAACAGAACTCATCTGCCGAATCGAGAAATTGCCGAAGCACTTCGTGCATATCCAGAGAAGCGTACTTTGAGTACTTGAAACCCTCCAGACTCGGTTGGCGCTCGGCATACCTTGAGAAATCGAGAGTAACAATTAAGCCGCTTCTCCCTGCCTGTCGAAGCCAGTAGGTTGTCGAGCAGAGCATTGATCGGGCGTCAGTGCGGCTAATCTTGCGATATATGCCGAGTTGGCGCAGGAGAGACGCTCCTGGTAGCAATTCGCCTCGAAGCCACGAACAAACATCTATGGCTTTTTGTTGCACGTCCTCACTGGAATCGAGAGCACCCAGGCATAGGGCCATAGCGGCGGAGCGAAACTCCCGACAATAATTATAATTGCTATAGACATGTCGATTTAGTAGCCGTCGAACGTCTTGATACAGTAGCTCTTCTGCTTCCCCGTTTATCTCGGCCAGCGATGCAATAGTCAAGGCACCTTGGGGAAGTTCGCGGCCGCTTTCCAGCAACTTAGCGCACAAGAAGTCTCTAGCCGCTCGTCGCCAATCGATGTGAACCGCCACCTCACTAAAAATGCCGTGAACGAGGTGCAGCCGGCGCTTGCCAGCATCGACGTGAGCATACTCGAAATTATTCTGCAAAGCAAAGCCGCTCAGCGACTCTTGAACATCTTGCAACGACTTTTCGGCACCTACGGCTACCTTAACGCTCGAACCGCCATTTAAGATATATGTCGAAAGATACTCAGCTTCGACGACAGCCAGCCACTCTTCAACGCGCAGATTGTCATTTTGAACGTACATATTAGTCGAACCGGATGCTTGAGTAAAGGCGGTCTTCGCCCTCTTCCGTACAAATCCGGATCGCTTGAGAGCCCTTCGTGCCGGTGCTTGCCGCAAAGCCCAATGTTCGACCTATAGAAGTCTTGAGGTTATTCGCCCGCTCGTGCGCGTAGAGCGCTAGCACAAAGTCCAACAAAGTGAAGTCGGCATCTTGAGCGGGCAAAGGTGTCAACTCCGCATGTACGTCGGCGATTCGAGCGGCGACGTGGAAGCTTCCGTTGGTCACTCGAGTATAAGCTTTCTCGACGGCGTCCAACATCTTCGTGCCACTCGACCGCGTTTTCGCGCTGCGCGCCTTTACCAGCTCCGCGACAACTACCGACGGCCGAACCGCAGTTGACCGCTTCTTCGCTACGTACAGCGCAACGTCGTCACTGCTTAATCGCACTATGATAGGATAGCTCATGATTGAACGGTCAACTACCCGGACCCCACGGAGGCCTAAAGACGCTGCGAGTTGCTGCACCTCTTGCGCGAAGCTGCCATCGTCAAAGCTTTGTCGGAAGTCCCGCCGTGCGCTCGTCTCCAATTCTTCGATCGAAGCTGAGATCAACGAATTCGCTTCTCTTAGCATCTGAACGCACTTTGTCAGCGCCTTGACGTCACCGACTTTACTGGCGCTCTTCGCTAAACGCGCACTGGCTTTCAGGGCGATGATATGACGATCGAATTTAGACGAATTAAGCTCAGCTAAAGCAAAATGAGTCTCGAGTGTCGAAGACGTACTCGTAGTGGTATTTCCACGAGGCGCGGCATCCCCACTTATTGGCTGTTGCAACGATATACCCACTCTTAACCCTCAATGCGACACACAGGCGCTGCGGAGCGCACCACACGTTAACGCGCTACATTAATCCTGCTGCATCTACTGTATCCGCCATTGTGCAAACTGGAGCTGTGCGAACGTTCATGAAGCGATCGGTCTTTAGCACCTCAAAGACAGGACGCGGCCCAGTAAGAAAGCCGCACGTCATCTAAACTTGCATTGACTTCGTCTAGGGCCGACCTTGCTCTATAGACGGTTCCTCGTTAACGCGGGGATTCGGTGAATCCACTTCCGCCGGGACAAGGCGGACCCCCATCTGTCAACATGAATTGAGACCAGCAACTCGAACCGTGTAGACTCACGACCGGGGCAGCGGAGATCCTCATGATGGCAACCACTAGCAACGGCAAGATTCCAGCCTCGCCGGAGATCGTACTCAAAGCGAAGCGGCGTCGATTCTAGCCGTCCGAGAAGGTCGAATCCCTGACGCGGTCGACGCTGCAGCGCACGGAATGCAAGGGTCGTACTCCGTCGCGAAGGCGTGTATTCGTCGCAGATTGCGACCTGGCGTCGCCAGCTGCAGCATGGTGTTCTCGATGTGCGTGCGTTGAAAGCGCGCGAACAGCAAAAAGGTGAGGCGCAAGCTGCAAATCGTCGGATGCCGAACTCGAGCGCGAGAACCGTAAACTACGACGACGAGTCGAACGCGCGGAGCTCGTCGGAGAGATCCAAAAAAAAGCGGCGCGGCTCTTGGGGATGGACTCCGAGAGCCGCGAAATCATCGACGAAGATTAATCGTGGTCTGTCGCACGTTATGCCGCAAGTACCCGACTCGTCTGGTGTTACGCACTCGGCGTCTCGCGAGCGACACTCTTGCGAAAGCCAATGCTCATCGCCAATCATGCCGCGCCGCGAATTGCTGCGCGTCGCCTCACGGATGGCGAGCGGGACGAGGTCTTTGTGCTGCTGCGTGGCCCGCGGTTTGTCGACCGATCGCCAGGTCAAGTCGTCGCAATTTTACTCGACGAAGGTCGATATCTTTGCTCAGAAAGCACGATGTATCTGCTATTGCGTATGAGTGACGAGGTCCGTGAACGTCGGCGCCAAGCGCGTCATCCCGAGTACGTGAAACCCGAGTTCCTCGCGACGGCGCCGAACCAGTGTTGGTCGTGGGACATCAGTGTGCTACAGCAACACAGAAGGGAACTGGCAATGAGCTAATTTGGGCTGTGTGAGAAGCTGCATGAGAGATGGAGGCGGACCCTCCGAGATCGGCCTGCAGGGGCGGGTCTCAAACCACCTTAAGCGGCAGCGGTGCAGACCAATGTCGTAAGCGTTAAGGACAAGGCGCATCGAATGCGTCCGGTACGGATCGAGAAGGCGAACACAAGTGAAGCATCATTCAAGCGTCGAAAAAGTTAGACGGCATCAAAACCAGGAGTGAGCTTGACCCGGTTTCCCGGACGATTTGCTAAGCTGCGATCGGCAGCGTCGACTCGTATTGTTCCGGGCTGACATAGCCGAGCGTAGAGTGTCGGCGCTTACGATTGTACCAGATCTCAATATAGTCGAAAATAACTGCGCGTGCGATGGCTCGACTTTCCCATATCGGATCACCGAGCTCCGTCTTCATCGTACCAAAGAAGCTCTCGACTACGGCATTATCCCAGCATTCAGCTTTCCGACTCATGCTCGCCTTCATTCCGTGTGCTGTGAGAACAGTGCGGAAATCCTCGCTAGCGTATTGGCTTCCCCGATCAGAGTGAAAGAGCGTTCCTTGGGTTGTTCGTCTGTTCTTAATCGCGGATTTCAACGCGTCAATTACGAGAGTCCGCTCCATCGTGGATTGCATCGACCATCCGATAACGCGACGGGAAACAAGATCCAGCACCACCGCCAGATACAGCCAGCCCTCACGCGTTGGCAAGTACGTAATATCGCCAGCCCAGACGCGATTCTTCTCAGCGATCTCAATGACATCGAACTGCCGCGCGAGCACGTTCTTGGCGATCGGGAGGGCATGACCCGAATCGGTCGTCTTGCGGTGGAAACGGCACTTGAGATTTGAACCTGTAACGGTCGCCGAGAATTGAACCCCTAGGGCAGTTAGGCGCTCTTGGAGGATTTCCCGCGGCTTCGGAGTCGGTGGCTTTGACCCGTGAATGCGAATACGGAGCCATGATGGACAAGTCGATCGATGACGGCCGTTGCTGTCATCTCGTCCGGAAACACTTGTGTCCATTTTTCAAACGGGAGATTGGTTGTCAGCGCGATACTTCGTCGCTCGTAGCGTTGCGAGATGAGTTGAAAAAGTAAGTCTGTCGCTTCGCGTTCGAATGGCACGTATCCAAGCTCGTCAATTAGCAACAGGTCAAGTCGATCCAGACTGCGGTAATGTCTGTCAAGATTCGCGGTTCGTTTAGCAGCGATGAGCTTCATTAGCAACGCGGCCGCCGTTGTAAAGTATACCCGGTAGCCGCGAGTACACATTGCCAAGCCAAGTGCGCTGAGAACGTGACTCTTGCCCACGCCGGGTGGTCCGCTGAGAATGAGATTGCGACGTCCTTCCACGAACGTTCCGTCGAAGTGTTCAAGTAGCTTGGCTTTGGGCAACTCCGGCTGCAGCGTAAAGTCAAACGATTCGATCGTCTTGATCGTTGGAAAATGAGCCGCAGCGATGCGCGCGCGAACGCCGTTCTCCTGTCGCTTCGCAGCTTCGAGTGAAATGAGATCGCACAAGTAGGGTAACGGCTCGGCGTGGTCACCGAGAAGCCGGCGGTAGTTCGTAAGTACAGTCGGTAGGTGCAAGCTGCGGAGTTGCATCTCCAAAAGCGGCGCTTCCATCATGCCGCACCTTCCATCAAAGCCGCCGTAGCGTACGCATTCAGGTCGGGATTTGTGGTTGCGATGCGTGCAGATGCGGGAAGGAGGTGCAGCTCAATGCTTGGCTTCTGCGTCGGTGCTTGATGCTGACGCAAGAGAAGCGCGATCGCTGCGGGATCGTCAGTTCCGCGTGCCCGTGCATGCGTTATGACCTGCACGAGTTCATCGATAGGCGCGTCGGCGAGCAGCGCCAGCACCTGAGTCCAACGTTTGGTTGCAGCTCCAGGATCCGCCTCGCGATAACGATCGAGGAGGTCATGAAGCTCCTTTGGAATGCGTCCATCACTGAGAACCAGCGCGGTTTCAGCCGCTCGATGTTTATGAGCGAGCAGAGCAACGTAATGGCGCGGATCCAAGAACCGCTCGTCGTGGCCAAAGCCCCGTGGATGTTGGGCTATCGACTCATTCTCGACAATAATGCGTAATTTATTCTCGTAGATTTCGATAACGGCATGACGGTGAGCGTACTTCGTTGGCACCGAGTAAACGTTGGACTCGTAGATTACTTCGGCGAACTTGTTGATCCTCGCGTACCGCGTAACGCAGGCTCGTGGCAAAATCGTTGGCAGTGGCAGCAAGATCGGCTTCTCGCGAGCGAAACGGTCGCCGATCTTCTCGTGAAAGGTGGAATGCTCGCGGTCGAGGTTCGTATCGCAGAAGCGCGCAAGCGCGTCGTTCAACTCATTGAGATCGGCAAAGGCGGGAATTGGCCGGAAGAAGTTGTCCTCGATGTAGCCATGAACGCCCTCCACGCCGCCTTTCTCGTTGCCTTTGGCGGGAGCGGCGAACGCGACGTGAAGCGCTAAACCGCCGCGAAACGCGGTAAACGCTTCGTTCTCCGTGCGATTGCGCCCACGTAAGACGCGCTTCACCGCCGTCGACGCGTTGTCGAAAATCGCGCAGCGCGTCAATCCTCCAAACGTCGTGAAACCGGCAAGCAGACCAGCGAAAAGCGCCGGCTGGTCGCACCGCATCGAAGCCCGAGCCATGAACCGACCGCTGTAGCTGAGGCGCAGCACGAATACTTGAACAACGACCAGAGCACCGCCCAGATACACCGACATTGGTGAGAAATCAAATTGGGATTGGTCTCCCGGCGCATATGCCGCTCGGATAAACGCTTCTTTTGGTACGAGGATCTCGCGGCGGTGGGCGACGTAAATGCGCAATGCGCGTTCGCCGATGCTAAGATCTGCATCGACATTTTGGCGTAGATAACTTCCGACGCGAGCGGCAGTTATCTGCGGCGTTGATCGAATTAAGTCGTCGACATGTTGCTGATAGCGGTCTAACACTTTAGGGCGCATCAGCGTCTTTGATTTAGGCGGCGTGTCCTGTCGTAAATATTTGCGAAGCGTATTTGGTGCAATGCCCAGTTCTCGGGCCGTTGGTTTGATCTGCTCTCCGTCGCGCCGGCAACGAAGTCGAATGGACTCCCAAACTTCCATGGTAATCACCCCTTGGGGCGCTCCTCTCGAGCGGCAGTGTCGTTACCGTCGCCTTCGGGAGGGGCACCCTGCTTCTATGCGCTTAGGGGTTCAAATCTCAAATGCCGCGAGGGGTGCAAATCTCGGATGCCGTTTCCATGCGGAAGCGTCTTGGGCGAATGCCGGCGATTCCAGCCTTTTTCATCAGACGGCCGACACGCTTTTGGCCGATCCGCAGCCCTTGAGCAGCCAACTCGGCATGGATCCGTGGCCGCCCGTACGTTCGTCGGCTCTCGGCGTGCACGCGCTTTATATTGGCCGCAATCGTAGCGTCTACAAGTGCTCGCGGGCTCGGCGGCCGACCGCGCCACTCATAGTATCCGGCGGGCGAAACGCTGAGAAGCTTGCACATCCGGCGTACGCTGTGCTGCGTTCTTTGCTCCTCGATGAACGCGTATTTCATCGGGATTCCTTCGCAAAGAACGCCGCGGCTTTTTTTAATATTTCGCGATCTTCACGTAAAGCTGCGTTTTCGCGACGCAGACGGCGGTTTTCATCTTCAAGTGACGTCGGTGGCTTTACCGCCGCTTTCGCGGAACCGGTTGAGCCGTACTTTCGCCGCCACGTCTGCAGCAGCGAAGGGTGGATTCCCAACTCGCGGGCGATGTGCGACAAACCGTGCTCGCCGGCGGCTACGCGACGAACCGCGTCTTGCTTAAACTCCTCGCTAAATGATCGACGTTCTTTTCCCATGGCACCTCGTAGGCTGGTTCTTCGCCAGCGCTATGTGTGTGTCCGGGAAACCGGGTCAAGCTCAGAGTATGATGTTGACCTGGGATAGAATTCATCGGATACCTGCTTATTGGATGAGCGGTGCCCGGCGTAGAGATGGCGCGATCTCGATTCAGGCTCTTGTGCGGAACTGTAGGAACCTGCAACGCCGATGCCAAGGGAGACGGCCAAGCGCGCAAACGCAAGGCCCAGAGTACCGATGCGGGGTTGCAGGGGCGGATCGACCGGTATTAGCGTTGAGGGTTCTGTAATGGAACCGGAGCGAAGCGGTCGAATCATGGGATCGTCATCGTGTGCCAACCCGAATGGGGATGAGCGCGCGGTGCCGATGAAGCCGTTTGATATTCCGAAACGGCTGGTAGTGCAAGCTTGGAGGCTCGTACATGCGAATCGTGGAGCCCCCGGCGTGGATGAGGAATCGCTCGACTTATTCGAGCGTGACCTCAAGAGGAATCTGTATCGGATATGGAATCGCATGAGTTCGGGAAGCTATTTTCCGGCTCCGGTCAAGGAAGTTATGATTCCAAAGAAGAGCGGTGGACAACGTCCGCTCGGGATTCCGACCGTTTCGGACCGTGTGGCCCAAACAGTCGTTAAGCTCGTGCTAGAACCTGAACTGGAACCACACTTCCACGAGGACTCCTATGGGTACCGACCGGGAAGATCAGCTCATCAAGCAATCGCGATCACTCGCAAACGTTGCTGGTGGCACGATTGGGTGCTTGAGTTTGATATCCGGGGAATGTTCGATAACATCGATCACTCGCTTTTGATGAAGGCTGTCCGGCATCACACGAGTTGCAGTTGGGTGCTGCTCTACATCGAGCGTTGGCTAACAGCGCCGGTGCAACAGAAAGACGGCGTGCTGCGCCCACGAACGAAAGGAACCCCGCAAGGCGGAATTGTTTCACCAATTTCGGCGAATCTTTTTCTGCACTACGGATTCGATCGCTGGATGACAAAGCGCTTTCCGCGGTTACCGTTCTGCCGGTATGCTGATGACGGGCTAGTCCATTGTCGCAGCTTGAAGCAGGCAAAGTACGTTAAAGAACTACTTGCGCAACGACTCAAGGAATGCGGCCTGGAACTTCATCCTGATAAGACACGGATCGTCTATTGCAAAGACCTCCATCGAGAGGACGAGCACGAACACATTCAATTTGATTTCTTGGGCTACAACTTCCGTCCGAGAAGAAGCTTCGATCGGCATGGCCGTCTCTTCACGAACTTCACTCCGGCGATGTCTCCGAGCGCCGCACAATCGACGCGTCAAGATATCCGCAGTTGGCGGTTGCAGTTGAAGAGCGACAAATCGCTCGAAGATCTCGCGCGGATGTTCAACCCAGTGATCTCTGGGTGGGTGAACTACTACTGTCAATTCTACGCCTCGGCGTTTGACGCCGTAGGCCACCATATCAATCGTGCAATCGCCCGGTGGGCGATGCGGAAATTTAAATCCTTTCGTGGTCACAAGGTCCGTGCCAGCGAGTGGGTCGAGCGCACTGCGCAAGAGCGGCCTCAACTCTTTGCGCATTGGCGCAAGGGCTTCGTAAAGGTGGCTCCGTGATGGGAGCCGGATGAGCCGAGAGGTTCACGTCCGGTTCTACGAGAGCGCGGGGGTGAGATTCCCCCGCGCTACTCACCCCAAACTGCGAGGCCCAAATCGCGGTGAATGGTATTCGCTGCTTGTCATGCTCGATGTCTTTAGCCGCATGGTCATCGGTTGGACTTTGGTGCGGCGAGCCGATGCAACGATCGCAGCGGAATTCATCGCGGAAACGATTGCCGGACATGGCATTACTCCGGGCACTCTGACCGTGCATGCCGATCGCGGCACCGAGATGACCGCGCAACTCGTCGGAACCCTCTTGGATCGACTCGCGATGCGACGATCGCATAGTCGCCCGCACGTGAGCGACGATAACCCGTACTCTGAAGCGCATTTCAAGACCATGAAGTATGCGGCCGAGTTCCCCGATCGATTCGGCTGCTTCGAGCACGCCCTGACTCACACGCGCACCTTCATGGCCTATTACAACACCGACATCGACATTCTGGAATCGCGATGTTGACGCCGGCGGAAGTTCATGCTGGGACCGGCACCGACCGACTTGCTCAACGACACGCCATTATGTGCGCCGCCTTCGCGTCTCACCTAGAGCGATTCGTCAATGGTCAGCCAAAACGCCAATCGCTGCCCGAGGCGGTCTGGATCAATCCGCCGTCGCACAACCTATGCGCGGCATAGCGTAACTGTATCTACTCGATGATCTCAAATAGCTTGACAGATTCCGCTAGCGCCCCGGTCCGTTTGCGGGTGGCCTATTTCGCGAAGCTTGACATACGCAATCACACAATGTATATACAATGTATGAACGATCAGAGCCATAACGCTTTGGCGAAAATCAGCGAACTCGAAAACGCTAAGGCGCCGAGACCGGGAGTCGATTTTAGTGCACTCATTGTACAGGACACGCGCGTCTTTAAAGCTGGGAATTCGTTGGCTATTCGTATCCCTAGCGCGATGGCGAAGCGAATTGAACTCGAAGACGGCGCAGCGGTCGAAATCGCCGTCGACGATGGCCTAATGTATATTAGAAAAGCTCCATCACGCGCACTCGCCGAACTGATCGAAAAAATCACTCCGGAAAATGCCCACTATCCGATCTTCGACGACATCATCGGCGCAGAGCATTGGTAGAGGCGTACATACCGGAAGTCGGACACATCGTTTGGCTGTCGCTCGATCCGCAGAGCGGTCGCGAACAAGCGGGACGTCGCCCCTTTCTCATTCTATCTCCCCGTGGGTACAATGCCAAAACGTCTCTTGCCGTAGGCGTGCCGATCACGTCGCAGGCAAGAGGATATCCGTTCGAGGTACCGGTTAAAGCCGGCGGCGCTATCACCGGCGTTGCTCTCGCCGATCAGGTCAAGAGTCTCGATTGGCGGGTCCGCTTAGCGGATTATGTCGCATCCGCTTCACCGGGTATGATTCGCTCCGTCCGTCGTCTTCTGAGCACGCTACTCGCGCTAACGTAGTCCTTACCAGCTAACGAGGCGACAACGCATCGCCTAGGCCTTACGGTGCCTCCTCCATCAATCCTTGGGCGCCGTAGCGCGGTCGGCCAGCCAGTTCAACGCAAGCACCGCCGCATCGTTGTAGACCGGGACGATGGCGTCGGCGAGTGCGACCTCGTCGCGCCAGAACGGAAACTTGCCCGCGCGTTTGAGAACTGCCGGCTCACCCGTCGACGTCGCCTCGATCCGCGTGTTGGAGGCCCTCGGCTCGGCCGTGGCATCGCCCCAGAACGCCGCAGGTGAAACGACTGCCGGCGCCGTCCGCGTTCGCGTTTTCCGTACGCGCTTGACGCTCGGCGGCTCCGCGACGCTCGGCCGTTCGGCAACGCGCGCACCCTCGTTGACCGTTTGCAAATCGAACAGATCGCGCACATCCTCGCGCTCTCGTCCGCGCAGGACGAACAGCAAGAACGGATCGCGATCGAATTCCTCACCCATGAGGTAGAACACCGCCGCAACGTGCTTGCACGGGTTCGACCAGTCCGGGCAGGAGCACGTCGTCGTCATTTCCTTCGCGCTAAGCGGAAACAGCGACGTTCCGGCGGCGGCGAAGGCGCGCTCGATGTCCTCGGGCATATCGCCCGCGAGCAGCGCCGCGCACAGCCGCACGTCGTCCGCGATCGCAGAGCCAACAGCCGCCCATTCCGTAGCGTCGAGTTGCCGCAAGCGAATGGTCACGTCGTACGGTTTCGGACGTGACCCCTGCACCTGCGCACGCACGCCGCCGGGTTCGATCGCGATCTGCGTGATCTGACCTTGCCGCGCGTACGAGCGCCCGCGCGTCAATCGCGTGCCGAGTTGAAAGGCTTCGAGCACCGCAATCCAGCGCTTTGCCCACCAGCCCGAAGCGAATGTGCCGCGCTTCGACTGCGCGCGAATGCCGTCGGCCGGCCGGATCGGCGCCGTGCGCGGCGGCCAATCACCGTCCCATCGATTCCGGCTCACAAGAAAACGCCGCTCATTCCGCCACGGCTTCGGGTGCGAGCGCCACGAGGTCGCGCAACTGAGCGCGGGAGAGTTCGGTCAGCCACCCTTCGCCGGTGCCGACGACTTGCTCGGAAACCGCGGCTTTGCGTTCGATGAGCAGCGCGATTTTCTCCTCGAGCGTTCCGCCGCACACGAACTTATGGACTTGCACCGCCTTCGTCTGTCCGATTCGAAAGGCGCGGTCGGTCGCCTGATTTTCGACTGCCGGATTCCACCAGCGGTCGAAGTGGAAGACGTGATTTGCGCGCGTAAGATTCAGGCCGCTTCCGCCGGCTTTCAGCGAGAGCACGAACGCATCCGCGCCGCTGCGCGCTTGAAAGCGCTCGACCATGATGTCGCGCGCGTTCTTCGCGACGCCGCCATGCAAGAACGCAACGTCGCGGCCGAAGCGCGTCTCGATGCGGCGCCGAATGAGCTGCCCCATCTCAGCAAATTGGCTGAAGATCAATGCCGCCTCGCCGGCCTCGAACACTTCCTCGAGCATCTCTTCGAGCCGGGCCAACTTTCCCGAGCGGCCGGCGAGCGCGGAGTTGTCGCCGGCGAACTGAGCGGGATGATTGCAGATCTGCTTGAGCTTCGAGAGCGCGCCGAGAATTCTGCCGCGCCGCTCGATGCTTTCGTCCTGCGCGAGCGTGGCGTCGAAGTCGCGCAGCACCGCGGCGTAGAGCGTCGCCTGTTCGCGCGTCAGCGTACAGGTGACCGTGTACTCTTGCTTCGCCGGCAAATCGGCGATGATCGTCGCATCGGACTTATGCCGCCGCAGAATGAACGGACCGGTTACGCTCCGCAGACGTTCGGCGGCACGCGCATCGCCCTCCACTTGAATCGGGATGAAGTAGCTGCGCCGGAACGCCGTCTGCGTGTCGAGCATGCCCGGATTGAGAAACTCCATGAGCGACCACAGATCGCCGACGTGATTCTCAACCGGTGTCCCGGTGAGCGCGATGCGATACCCCGCCTCGATCGAGCGCGCCGCGCGCGCCTGCGCGCTGTCTGCATTCTTGATGTTCTGCGCTTCGTCGAGAACGACACCGCGCCAGGCGACCTGCTCGAACAACTCACGGTCGCGATGCAGCAACGCGTACCCGGTCACGACGATCGCCTGAGCCTCCGCGAACGTGGCGAAGGCCGCACCGCGCCGCCGATCGCTGCCATGGTGGACGTGCACCGGCAAACTCGGCGTGAAACGCGCGGCTTCGCGCTGCCAGTTGCCGATGACCGACGTCGGGCAGACGAGCAGCACCGGCGCACGCGGCTCGTCTTCCCAATCACGCGCGATCAACGCCAGCGTTTGCACGGTTTTGCCCAGTCCCATGTCGTCGGCGAGGCAGGCACCGAACCCCGAGCGGGTCAGGAAGTGCAGCCACGAGTAACCGCGCGTTTGATACGGCCGGAGCACCGCCTCGAGCGTCGCCGGCGGTTCGAGGGGTTCCAGGCGAGCAGCGCCCTGTAACCGTGCGAGCTGCTCGGCAAATGCGCCGTCTGCGACGAGCGCCGTTCCGTTGGGAATCCCCGCGACGGACGCACCAACGGCCAACCGCACCGCGTCGCGAACGCTCATCGTCCGTGGGCCGGAGCGTTTGACGCGCGCGAGCGCCGCCTGCAGTTCGGCCTGGTCGACATGCACCCACTGCCCGCGGATCTTCACTAGCGGCGTCTTCAGGCGGGCGAGCCGCTCGAGTTCGCGCACGCTCAGCGCCGTATCACCCAGCGCGATCGTCCAGTCGATTTCGAGCAGCGCTCCGGCGTGCAGCGCATTGCCGCCGGCGAACTTCGGGCGCTTGACGACGGCGCGCAAACCCACGCGGGTTTTGGCGTCCATCCCGAGCCACCACGACGGCAGAATGAGGCCGATATCGGCCGCGGCACACGCCGGTGCATCCGTTTGCAAGAACGCAAACGCCCCGGCGGTATCGAGCGCGAAGCCCGTCGGTGTATTTCGGGCAACCGCGAGCGAGGCGTCGATGTCCTTGGCAAACGGCGCCGCGCGACCCAACGCTGTTAGGTATTCGCGACGCAACGCAGTCGAACGCGTCGCATCGCCGCCGTCGATCAGCAGGCTCGGATCGGCCCGGCTCTGCAGCAGGTAGGCCACGTTCCAGATGTCGCCGCGCGCGGGCTCGGCATCGAGCGGCGGCTCCTCGACACGTAGACACAACCGGTAGGCCGCCGCACGCTCCTCAACAACGGGCCGGCGCCACGCCTCGATGGTATTGGTAAGTTCGGCGCACTCCGCGGGCGTCGCACGGAACGTGGGCTCGGGACCGGTAAGCGCCGCGACCCAACGCGCGTGGACCGACGCGTTCGCTCCGCTGCGCGGAGTTTGCGGCGGCGACGCGATCCGCATGGCGGCGTCGACGAAGTACGTTAACACGGCGTCGAACGTCGCGCGTGCATCGAACGGCGGCGCCGCGGTCGTTTGTGTCGCAGTGACGGCGCCGATGATCGGTGGAAACGTCGCCGCAATCCTTTCGTACGCGGCGCGCTCGGCCGCACCCGCAACCGGTTGCCAACGTGCGCGCGGTTTGTTGTCGCCATCGACAACAAGTCCCGGTAAGACGTGTTTTCCCGCAACGAGCTCAAAGGCGAAACGCAGCGTTCGGCCCAGCGCCGCGACCTCGGGCGCAATTCGAATCCCGTCGGCAAGTACCGTTCGATCGAGCACCTCGCCAAACACCGTTACGGCCTGCGCCGGCGTGAGGACAGCGATCGCGATCGTTCGCGGTAGCAGGTAGACGTGCCGGGTATCAGCCGGCGGCGAGCTTCCGCCAGCAGCCGGCCCGATGACCGTGCCGTCGAAGGTGGGCAACCATACTATTGCATTCGTTCGTGCAAGCGGTGCTCCGAAGCCATCGAGCGGAAGCGTCGCTAACAGATCGCCGAGATCCGGTGCGTTCAGACCGTACGCTTCGCCGGTACCGGGTAACGTCGGTTCGAGCGAAGCTGCCCACACCGCCGGCGCGGCGTTCACGATGGCCGCGTGAAGCGTGACCGACATATTGATCGGCTTCGGTGGACGGACCCATGCGGTCCTGGGCTGTGTTCCTTTGCTAACGGCTTCGCCGCTTGTACCTTGCCAGCGGCCCGGAACGTATCTTTATTGGCCTCGGACAAGAGCCAGTCGCTTGCGACGAGGATGGTCCGATGCCCGGTTATCGGACGCGATCGTCGTCGACGTACCGCACCGGCCGCGACCCAACGATCGCGTGTTGGTGATCAACACGTGAATGAGCGTGATGGAAAAAGACGGTTCGCCCCACCTCTTATACGAGCTGGAGGCGATCAACGGCCGGTCCTGGCCGGCGACGGAGCATTTAGCATTCAAGCACGGTTCGACCGTGCGCTACCGCGTTGTGAACGGCGCACTCGAACCCCATGCGATGCATTTACACGGCCTTCGGATTTTAGAGCTTTGTCTTGAGCGGGGCTATAAAGGCCGCAACATATCGGCGCGTCATGCTGCCGCATCACTGCAGCCATTCACGCGACATTCGCTTCGCGACGGAGAACCGGCTCAAGACGGGCGACGTGCGGGCCGTCGTCGCCACGGCGTCGCTCAAACTCGGCATCGACATCGGCTCCGTCGACCTCGTCGTCCAACTCGATCGCCATGTTCGATCGGTGTCGCCTTGCAGCGGGTCGGACGTCGGTTAAATCGACGCCGAGCCCGAAGGCGACTCTTCGCCACGACGCGCGACGAGCTCGCTGGAAGTCCGGCTTCGAATCGAAGGTCGGACCCGGCATTGACATGGTTACAAGAACTACAATACTCTGTAGTCATGAAGACTACCGGACGGAAGCCGCTACGACGGCGCTTTGTGGGAGTTCGCGATGCGAAAGCGCAGCTGAGCCGCTTGCTGCAAGATGTGCAAGACGGTGAGGAGTGGACAATTACCGAGCGCGGAAAGCCGGTCGCGCGTCTCGTGCCGATCGCTCGCGGCACGATGTCATTCGCTCAGCGTCTTGCGCGGCTAGAAGAAAACGGAACAATTGAACCGGCGCACGCGGACGTCTTACCGCTGCCGCCGCCCCTTCCATTGCAATCCGGGCTTGCACAAAAAATGCTGGAACGCGATCGCGATTCGCTTGCGTGAGGCGGACCGTCGATCGGGCAACGTATTGGGATACGTCGGCCGTTCTGTCTGCGCTCTTTTCGGACGCGCACAGCGCGCGAGCTTCAGCGCACGCGCGCAGCGACGGATATCACTTCGTCACGTCCCTTGGCTGGGCAGAAG
Organism: Candidatus Velthaea sp.; assembly: GCA_965214335.1. Taxonomy (GTDB): domain Bacteria; phylum Vulcanimicrobiota; class Vulcanimicrobiia; order Vulcanimicrobiales; family Vulcanimicrobiaceae; genus Velthaea. The sequence continues at coordinate 414,774 of CBDCBO010000005.1, forward strand.
CGCACGCCGTCATGAGCCGCATCGAGCGGGAGGGCGCCCTTTCCCGGACGCTCGTTGATTCGGCGCGAGCAACGCTCCAAACGGGTCCGTGGCGTCGCATCAACGTTGGGCCGAGCTGGAGTTCGCTTACGTCGCTAGCGCGTAAGTGGCCGCTTCGAGGCGCCGATCTTTGGCATCTCGCGACCGCCAAAGAGCTACAAACCGATATTACGGAGTTGGACTTTCTCTCGTTCGATCAACGGCTAAACGCAGCAGCGACGGGCGAAGGGCTTATTCACCAGGCGCGATTGTGACGGAGCATCCGCATGCGTTCCGAACCGAATGAGAAGTCCATCGCGTTACTTCGCGGCGAAAGCCGCCGCCGCTGCTCCCGGTCGGCGTTGTGCCAGCAACGTCACCAACAACGCAGTCGAGCGCGACAGGCCGGCATGACAATGTACGACGAGTGGATCCTCACCGCTCGCTTCTCGGCCGAATTCGAGCAGCGCAGCGACATGCTTGCGTTCCGGCTTAACGAACCCATCGCGGGCGCCTACGACGTCGTCGAAGCGCAGTGTTAGGCGCCCTATATGCCGATTTGCGTGAAGATCGACTCGGCGCGACTGTCCCGCTCGAACAAGAGCGCATCGCGTTCAGCCACCTCGAACGCGCGCTGGCTGAGCTTTAGGGCAGCGGTAACGAAGTCGCCGAGGCACTGCCGGCCGCCAAGGCAAGCGATTAGCGCGTCGGTCGCGATTATCTCGATCCTAATTATGTTAATAAGCAGAAACCGGTTGAGATCAGAGATTCTCTAAGCGGCGCCCTATGTCTGCTTATCGACACAAACATCATGCTGCACATCAAAGTAGCGCGAAGTTGTCGGACGCGCGACGTGGCCGCACTGCCGGCGGCAATGGAATATGCGATCGCAGATGACTATGTCGCGCGGCTTAGGCAAAAAAGAAGCCGCGTGACCACGGCTTCTCTCTAATGTATATCGTGGCGCGCGCTTACGGAAGACGTCCGTCGGCGTTGAGGCACCTCTGGTGCACTACTGTTGCGCGCTTCCTTCTCGGTGGTTGGGTGGACCTTGCGGTTCCAAGCCGCCCTCCTTTGCAAAAAGCCGTTGTACCTGTCTGAACTGTACGCTTCTTGTCGGTACAAGTAAAGGTCCACGAACGAAAAATCGACATCTATGCAAAAACGAACTTGGCTCAAAAGTGAAGCCATAAGCGAGTCACACGGTGATTCCAACATCCGTCTCTCGCGGCAGGCTCAGTTATCGTCCTTTTTTAATTCTTCGGCGTGCCAAGTTCAAACAGAGTAAAACGTTACTGTCTGATTGCGTCGAATCGAATCGCCCGAAGTGAAAGCAGAAGTAACAATAACGACGCGAGCCACATCACGTTATCCGCTGCTGCAGCAACAAAGCTGCCGAACTCTACGTATGACGTCTAGCAACTTCGTGATACGCGCAGTGGAAGTCGATGATGCCGAGCGTTGGTCGGTGCTGCGCAACCGGCTCTGGCCCGATGCCCAAATTGACGACCTGCGGCTCGAAGCGCGCGCTTTCGTACTCGACGAAGCCACTTCGACACTCGCAGCGGTTTTGGTCGTTGCCGAGGGCAACGTGCTTCACGGTTTTCTCGAGTTGAGCTTGCGGGCGTACTCCGACGGATGCGATTCATCGCCGGTGCCGCATGTCGAAGGTTGGTACGTTGAGCCGGATCTACGCGGCCGAGGTTTAGGCCGAGCTCTGATGAATGCAGCAGAAGCTTGGGCGCGACGTCACGGCTATGCGGAATTAGCGTCCGATACCGAAGTGGCAAATGAGGCGTCACTGCGCGCCCATCTTCGCTGCGGCTTTGACGAAACGGAAAGGTTAATTAAATTTCGTAAAGCCCTGGCCGAATAGCCGTCACGACCTTTCCGCGACAGATGACGGCTGCGTAGTCGCTAAGTAGATAGCGGGCGCAGCGCCGTATGCATTGTTCGTTAGTCGTGCCTGGCATGCGCGAACGCAACCGCGTCCCAGTCGGTAACTTCAACCACAATCTCCTGGCCCACTTCAACAAAACCGCTGCCCGGCTCGACAACGATAAGCGCATTGGCATCGGCGGCGGTTCGCGTGAGCGAAGAGCACTGATTCTCCAGCGGTCGCACGCGGAAGCGCCCGCCGGTGAAGTGCAACCGGCCGAACATGAAGAAGTGGCGTGCCTCTTTACGGTGCACCCGGCCCGCTTCAAGTAACGCGGCGACGGTTATCGGCCTGACATCGCCGCGCCCGCCGAGCTGCCGTACCATCCCCCGCACGAGCGTCATATACGCCACGTACGCCGCCGCCGGATTCCCCGGCAGCACCGCAACCGACGTTCCATCCACCGCTGCGATGGCCGTCGGTTTCGCGGGGCGCATCGCAACCGATTCGAATGCGAACGTGCCTCCTAAACTGCGCAGCGCGTCTTTGACGAGATCCCGTTCCCCCGCCGATGCGCCTCCGGTGGTAATCACCAGATCCGCACCTGCGAATGCTTCGGACAACGCCGCGAGTAGCGCGCCCGTCGCATCGCGGGCATGAACGTGGCGCGTCACTACAGCGCCGTCTCGCGCAAGTGCTGCAGCGAGCATCACCGCGTTGCTGTTCCGGATTTGCCCGAGTCGCGGCTGCGCGCCGACGTCGACAAGTTCATCGCCGGTGGAAACGATCGCGACGCGGGGCCGGCGCCGCACCAAAACGTGCGCAAAGCCGCCCGCCGCCAGCAATCCGCACAGTCCGGGTGTCAGCGTTGCGCCGGCGTCCGCTAGCAACGCGCCGCGCCGCGCATCGTCACCCGCCTCGAAGACGTGGGCGCGCGAGCCGACCGGTTCGAGCAGCCGGATCGCGCCCGGCAGAAGCTGAACGTCTTCGAACGGCACCACCGCATCGGCGCCATCAGGCAAGGCACCGCCGGTGGCGATGTGCAGCGTGGTTCCCGGTAGCAGCGTGCGAACCGCGCTGCCGGCGTAGGCTCGCTCAAGGCCCAACGGCAGCCGGACGGGACACGCCCGCGAAGCCGAGCGTACGTCCGCTGCCCGCACGGCATAGCCGTCCATCGCCGAGCGCGCGAAGTTCACCAAGTCGTCGCTCGCGACGAGCGTCTGGGCCAACACCCGCCCGGCCGCGTCACCGAGCATGACGCGCTGCGTTCCTAGCGGTGGAGCGTATGTCAAAGCAACTTCGCGAGCGGTCGGGAAATCGACGCGCGATGCGAAAGCGGGGCGTGCCTGCGGCTGCGCCGTCATGGCACGAATGCCTCACGACGCCCATAAACATTCGCGCTCGCTCCGCGGACCAGGCCGGCTAAACCAATACCGGCAGCTTCGGCCATGCGGATGGCTAAATTTGTCGGCCGCGAGACCGCGGCGAGCGCCGGAATTCCGGCGACGGCACACTTCTGTACCAGTTCGTAACTCGCACGGCTCGTGACCACGGCGAAACCGCCGCGCGGGTCGATGCCGGCGGCAAGCATGGCGCCAATGAGCTTGTCAAGTGCGTTGTGGCGGCCCACATCCTCGCGCGCTACGACGAGGTGTCCGGCCCGATCGGCGAACGCGGCGGCGTGGACGGCGCCCGTGCCGTCATTGTACCGCTGTCGTTCCGGCAGTTCCGCCACCGCGCGATACAGCGCAGCGGCGCTGATGGGCGCGGCGGGCTCGAGTTCGCGACCGGGACGCAACGCATCCTCGATCGTCGTTACGCCGCATAAGCCGCATCCGGTGCGGCCAACGAGCGAGCGGCCCCGCTCCCGCAGCGAGTCGGCCCGCCCCGCCGAAACCTCGACTGCGACTTCAATGCCTTGGCTATAGCGGACGGGCGTAATGCGAAGGATTTCCGCGGCGCCGGCGACGATCGCTTCGGTAATGGTAAAGCCGCGCGCGAAATCTTTTATGTCCGCGGGCGTGCACATCATGACCGCATGCGGCCGGCCGTTGTAGACCAGCGCAACCGGGGTCTCTTCGGCAACCCGCGTTTCGGCAATTTCGGCCAGGCCGTTCGCGAGCCGCACATACGGCCGGAGCGCTACCGGTTCTGCATACCCGAGTCCGAACAGCGGATGACCCGGCGTAAGCGTATCCCGATCGGCGGCGCGAGAGCGGGTCACGGCGGACACTTCATTCCCTATGTCGTCGGCCGTCGCGGTCATGCGACGTACATTGCGGCCGTCGCTGCTCGCCGTAACGGCGCAAAGTTATCACATACGCTTGGTCGACCGCGACGGGCGCGAATCGCCTATTTGGTATGCCGCTCCGGCGAGGATACCAGCGAAGCCGGAAACGCCCGTGCCGCGGTGGCGATTTCGGCTAAGCAGCGAGCCGGGAGTTCGACTTTATTGAACTTGTTACGTTTGGGCTGCGGCCAAGCCGGTTGCCGGATAAATCCGACGATCTGCTCGGAGTTCAACTTCGTTAAACTTGTTACGTTAGAGCTGCGCCAAGCCGTCCGTCGTTGTCCGCCGGATAAATCCGACGATCTCCGAGCGAAGCTAATGGCCCGACGTCGCCGTAAACACGGACCACGCGACCGCGACCGGCCCAAGCACGCGCCGGGCCGGCGGCAAGCGTATCCGCGCGCGCAGAACTATTTCCGTCCGGCGCGATACCGCAAACCGGAGGCGGCGACATACGCGTCGGCGGCCGGAACGAGTTGCTCCTTCTGAGTAACCGAAAAGCGGGCGCTTTCCATGCCGCGTGACAGCTCGGGTGCCATTTCAGCCGGAATGTGCGCTTTGATCCATGCTTCAAGTTCGGGTAACGGAACGGCGTCCCAATAGCCGGCCGGAATGTACTGCGCTAACACAATCGGTGCGAAATTGCTCATCGGCGCCATCAGCATATCCACGTTCTTCGTAAAGGTTTGCCATGACAGTTGCGGTGCGTAGTCGCCGGCTCGCCCGACGAGTTCGACCCGCAGCATCGCCGCTTGGGCGGGTATCTCCGGTGACAGCGCGATCGCCAGCGCCTGAGCGCTGAGTTTGGGGTCGCGGACGCCGACGAGCGTCGAATAGTAGCGCCGCACTTCCGTTTCATTCTTGGCTGATTTCGCGATCGTATGTAGCTGATCGAACGTCGCCTGATCGGCGCTCGCGGCCACGATGCTCAAGAGCGTCCGTTGTTCGTCCGGCGCCACCGTGCTGCGATCCGCGACGAATCCCATAAAGCGCTTGCGCGCTTCAGCCACAATTTGCGGATCGCCCCAAACACCTAAATCCGCGTACACGCGATGACGCAGGTCGCGCACATCCGGCGCATCCGTCGGCTTGGGATCCCAGCCGAGCTGATCCGCGACGGGCTTGATCAAATTGCGCGCATAGGCGACGAACGCTTTGTAGCCGGACGTTCCGCGCTCGTCGTGTTCGATGGTGCCGAGCGAATCGGCAATTTGCTCCCACGCCCGCGCGTCAAGATTGCTGCCCATGGATTCGGCTAAGGCGAGATATGACGGCAGCCGCGCCGCGCCGGACTGCACGAGCGCCCATTGGTCGTCAAGCAGCACGATCTTATCCGGATTCGGCAGCGCGGCGAAGTTTTTCCGATTGAGCGCCAACGTTGCGTCGTCGTATGCCACGCGGTAATAGCCGACGCCGCCGGCATTGATGCTTAGCGGTTCGCTGCACGTACCGGCCGCGACCCGCTGTCCGTCTTGTGTCAGCAGCACGGTTTGGGCCGTGCCGTTGCCGCCCGAACGCACATCGATCGGCACGCTCCACTGTTCCGCGGTCGGATCGCTGCCGCGTAAGAGGAAACGTTTTTGCGACAGCGCGATCGTGCGTTGGCCGGCGGCATCGCACGAAGCGGCGACGGAAACCAGCGGAAAGCCCGGCTGCACGATCCAGCTCGAAGCGATACCGGCAACATCTTTGCCGCTCGTCGAACTTAGCGCGTTCCACAGGTCGGCGCTCGTTGCGTTTGAAAACGCGCGGGCCTTCATATACGAACGGATCCCGTCGCGGAACGTATCGGGACCGAGGTACGCTTCGAGCATGCGCAATACGGCTTGACCTTTGGAATACGTGATCGCCGGATCGAAGGCACTCATTGCTTTGAGCTCGTCCGTCACATGTTGCTGGATCGGATGCGACGTCGTGTGGGCGTCGGCGTCCATCGCGCCTTCTTTATCGGCGTCTTGAACTTCCCACCAATTCCAGGTCGGATTGCGCAGATCGGTTTCTTTCGCCGCGCGCCACGATGCGAAACTTTCGTTCAGCCACAGATCGTCCCACCAGCCCATCGTCACCAGGTCGCCATTCCATTGATGCGCCATTTCGTGAGCTTGGGTGCTGAAGATCTCCTGACGCTGGCCGACGGTGCTCGACGTCGTTGCCAGCAACACCTGATCGTTATACGTAATGGCGCCCCAGTTTTCCATCGCGCCGCTGAAGCCGCCTGGAATCGCAATCGAATCGAGTTTCGGCAGCGGAAACGCATAGCCGAAATACTCGTTGTAGTCGGCGAGAATTTGTTGCGCGTTGGCCAGCGCGATTTGTCCGTCTTGCTCCTGGCCGCGCACCGCCCAGACGCCGATGTTCGTCGCGCCGCTCTGACCGCTGATGTGCGCTAAATCGCCGGCCGAAAATTCAACTAAATACGACGGCATTTTCGGTGAACGCAAAAACGTCGTGGTTGCCAGCGCACCGTTCGCAACGCGATTCGCCACCGGCATGTTCGAGGTGACGGTCCACGCCGCCGGTACCGTTGCCGTCAGTGAATAGGTGGCGCGAAACGCCGGTTCGTCCCAACACGGAAACATCCGTCGCGCATCGGTTGCCTCGAATTGGGTGGAAATTAAAACGCCGTCGCCGCCACCCGGCTTCGCATACGGTTGCACGAACAGTCCTTGCGGACTCGTTTCGAGCTTGCCCGTATAGGCGAACGTCAATGTGTGCCGGCCGATCGCGGCCGGACGGGCGAGCGTTACGGTGGTCAACTGCGTGTCGTCGTTCGAGTCGACTTTCGCGACGTCGGCGCCGTCAAATTTTGTTCCGGTGAGCCGCTCGTTGAGCGAATTAAAAACGATCGTCGCGGTCGGCTTGCGCACTTGGATCGCGATCGATTCGGTGCCGCTGAGCGTCTTCGCGGTCGCGTCGGGCGTGATGGCGATAGCGTAGTCGAGCGGCACCACCGTCTTGGGCAACCGGCCCGGCGCTGCATCGAACGAAAACGGCGCAGCCGGTGCCGGCGCAGGCGGCGCTGCGGCAGCGGTACCGGTTAGCGCGGCACTCAATAGCCGCGGCCAGAAGCGAGAATACGGTCGATCGCGACAAGATCATGAGCCGAACTTGCCCGGTTAGCCGACGGCTCCTGCGCGCGTAGGCGGCGAACGCCGGGCGGCCGAGGGCCGACTAAAAAGCCTCGGCTTACGTCACGGCAGCGGAGCGTGCGGACCGGCTTCGCGCGTTCGCGGCGATCATCGGCAGTTGAATGAGGACCACCGCAATGAGCACGCCGCCGCGCGCTACTTGCTGCCACGCCGGGTCGAGCCCCAGCAGATTGAAAATATTCGGTAAGATGCGCACGATGAGCAAGCCGATGACGGTTCCGCGCACGGTGCCGACGCCGCCGGTCAACAGCGCGCCGCCCACGACGACGGCGGTGATCGCGTCGAGTTCGTAGCCGCCCGCGGCGGTCGGCGGCGCCGAACCCTCGCGCGACGCATACAACACGCCCGCGAGACCTGCCAGCATCCCGCTTATCGCGTACACCGCCAACTTCACCCGTTTGACATTCACGCCCAGCAGCAGTGCCGCCGGTTCGTTGCCGCCGACGGCATACACGTGCCGGCCGAATGGTTCGTAGCGCAAGACGTAGGCCACCCCGGCGAAGACCGCGACGGCAATGAGTGCCGCGATCGGCAGGCCGAAGATCGATCCCGAACTCACCAGCGGAAAGCCAAAGTCGCGGCTCGCGCTGACCGGTGATGCGCCGGCGCCCGTGATCGACCCGCCATTATACCAAGCTGCGGCTTGGAGCGCGAACCCGCGCGCGATCGACAACATGGCAAGCGTAATGATAAACGGCGGAACGCGTGTGTAGGCCGCGCCGAAGCCGTTAATAAGCCCGACGCCGCCGCCGACGAGGACCGGCACGATCAGCGCCGGCAGTAGACCATTATGCGAGAGGGCCGCGGCGAAAAACGCGCACAGCGCTAAGACCGAACCGACCGATAGATCGATGCCGCCGGTTAAAATAACGATGAGTTGTCCGGCCGCTAAAATGGCAAAGATCGGCATCTGGTCGGCGAGATTGGCGAGATTCTGCGGGCTCAGAAAGTTGTGCGACAGCAGTCCGCACGCGATGATGAGGACAACGAGCAGCGTTAACGCGTTCTCGTTGAGAATGAAGCGGGCCACACTTGTTCGCCCGCGCACCGGCGCGAGCGCGCCGCCGGGTTGCGTCGCGTTCGTTCCATCCACCGACATTTACGCGTCCCCGCCGCCCTGAAGAATGACCGCTCCGGCGATGATCAGTCCTTGAGCGATCAACTGCGCCTGGGTTGGTAAACCCACTTGGATGAACAGCGCGTACAAGACGGTGAGGATGAGGCCGCCGGTCAGCGTGCGCCACACGCCGCCGACTCCGCCCAGTAGCGAGGTGCCGCCGACGACGACCGCGGCAATGGTTGCCAGCTCGAAGTACACACCGTCGTTGGTTGGATCGGCCAGCGCGTTGTGCGCGGCCAGTAGCAGCCCCGCGAGCCCGGCCAGGAAGCCGCTGACGGCGTAGACGATGATTTTGACCCGATCGGCTTCGATGCCGGCCAGCTTTGCGGCGCGCTCGTTGCCGCCGACGGCGAAAACATACCGGCCCGCGACGGTCGACGTCAACAAGTATGCCGTCAACGCGTAGATTGCGATCGTCAACACGACCGAGACCGGGATCGGGCCCAGCAGCGGCAGCGGACCGAGTTGATACGTTGCGAAGCCGCCGTAGACGTCGTCACCCAGCGTCCGCACGGCATCGCCCGAAATGAGTTGCGCCAAACCGCGGGCCGCGATCATGACCGCTAACGTCACGATGATCGGCTGAATCTTGGCCTTGGTAATGATCGTTCCGGAAAGCGCGCCGATGAGCGTGGTCAGCACCAGCGGCACCGCGAAATAAACGACCGGCGGGGCGTTGCGCAGCAATAACTGCGCGCCCAAACACGAGCCGACCGCCATCAACGCGCCGACCGATAGATCGATGCCGCCGGTGAGAATCACCAGTGTTTGTCCGACCGCGATCAACGCGGTCGTGAGCGCGAAGCCTTGCAGTTGCAAGCGAATATTCGACTCGGTGAAGAAGTTGGGACTGAGAATCGACGCCACGATCACCAGGATGACTAAACCCAGCGGAGCGCCGAAGCGGCGCAGCGCCGTCGTGATCGTGCTGCGCCGGAACTCCGCCCGAACGGCCGCCGTACTCATCCTTCGGAGATCGCTTTCATGATGCGTTCCTCGGTCGCTTCGCCGCGCACGAACTCACCGAGTTTGCGGCCGTCTTTCATGACCGCCACCCGGTCGCTGCCTTCGATGACTTCCTCGAGCTCGGAACTGATCATTAAAATCCCCATGCCGTCGGCGCGCGCAAGTTCGTCGATGAGGCGCTGAATTTCGAGTTTAGCGCCGACATCGACGCCGCGCGTCGGCTCATCGAGGATCAACAGCGCCGGTCGCCGGCACAACCAGCGTGCGAGTAACACTTTTTGCTGGTTGCCGCCTGAAAGATTGCGGACCGGCGTTCCCGGCGTCGGTGTTTTGATATCGAGCCGTTGGATCATCGTGTCGACGACGGTGCGCTGCTTGCCTTTATCGAGAATGCCCAGCCGTGCGAACAGCGGTAACGCGGCCAGCAGAATGTTGTCGGCCACGCTCAGCGCCGGAACGATGCCGTCAATCTTGCGGTCTTCCGACACGAGGCCCATGCCGGCCTTGACCGCGTCGTGCGGACTATGCGTGCGTACCGCTCGACCGTTGACTTTGATCGTGCCGCCGTTCGCTCCGTCGGCGCCGAAGATGGTGCGCGCAAGTTCGGTGCGCCCCGAGCCCAGCAACCCCGCCAAGCCCACAATCTCGCCGCGATGCACCGTTAAGCTAACGTTGTCGGGCATTTTGCCGCGCGAGAGATGCTCCACATCGAGCACGGCGCCGCGGTCGACGTCGACCCGCGCTTCGCTAAAGGCGGTCACTCCTGAAGCGCGGACATCCTCGACCTTGCGCCCGAGCATTAGCGCGATGATCTCGATCGGGTCGGTTTCCGCCGTGCGTAACGTACGCACCAGTTTGCCGCCCCGCAGGACGGTAATCCGGTCGGCCAACGCAAAGTTTTCATCCATGCGATGGCTCACATAAATAAGCCCGACGCCGCGTTCGCGCAGCCGCCCGATCACCGAGAATAAGACGCGTACTTCGGCATCGTCGAGCGATGATGTCGGTTCATCCATCACGACGAGCTTCGCGTCGAGCGAGACGAGCCGCGCCAGTGCAACCATTTGCTGCGTTGCGACACCGAGTTGCAAGACCGGTGCATCAAGATCGCATCTCACGCCGAAATCGTCGAGCAGCGCCGCCGCCGCTCGGCGCATCGCTCGCCAGTCGACGCGCCGAAATCGGCCGCGCGGTTCACGGCCCAAAAAAATATTTTCGGGCGCCGACAGGTACGGGATAAGGTTAACTTCTTGGTAGATCGCGCCGACACCGGCGGCTTGCGCGGCGCCCGGATTGGCGAACGCGACGGACGCATCGTTGATGCGGATTTCCCCGCTATCGCGTTCGTAGGCGCCGGTCAGGATTTTGATCAGCGTCGATTTGCCCGCGCCGTTGTGGCCGACGAGCGCGTGCACTTCGCCGCGCTCGACATCGAAGTTGACCGCCGCTAGCGCCTGCACGCCGGTAAAGTGCTTCGAGATGTTCTGCATCTCTAAGAGCCTGCTCATCGCGAAGCCTCGTCTTGGTTGTTCGTTACGAGAAAGAAGAAGATGAAGGTTGCTCTGGCGCGGCGGACTGCACCGCGCCAGAGCTGTTCGAGGTCAGAGCCGACCCAGTATCGCAGCTTGGCTTAGAAGCCTTCCGCGACCAGCTGACCGGCGTTCTCCTTGGTAAACGTCTTATCCGCGACGGTGATGATCGGCGGCAGCTTCGCGCCCGCGAAGTACTGATCGATGGCGTCGAAGGTACGCTTGCCGTAATGCGGATCGCACTGGACGCAGACGGAGAAGTTTCCGGCCGCAACCTGTTCGATCGCTTTCTTCTCGCCGTCGATCGAACCGACGAACAGCTTCTTGGAGAAGCCGGCTTCCTTGATCGCCTGGAACGCGCCCTCGGCCATCGCGTCGTTGTGCGCGTAAATCATGTCGATCTTTGGTCCAAAGCGCGTGATCCAGTTCGTCATGAGCTTCTTGCCGCCCGCGAGCGTGAAGTCGCCGTCTTGCGTGTCGAGCAGCGTAAAGCGTTTCTCGCTATCGATCACGTTGTGAAAACCGGTCTGGCGTTCGATCGCCGGAGCGGCGCCGGTTGAACCGCGGAATTCGACGTAATTGATCGGCCCCGTCGTGTTAGCGACCATCCAGTGGCCGACTTTCTCGCCTTCACCGATGAAGTTCGAGACGATGGCGGTCACGAAATCCATGCCGCCTTTGCCTTTGCTCGTGCGGTCGATTTCGATAACGGGCACGCCGGCCGCTAAGGCGCGGTCAGTGGCGGCGCGCAGCGGGTCGACTTCGCGTGGCGTGATCACGATGAGGTCGCACTTTGCGGCGATGAGATCGGCCACGTCGCTGACTTGCTTGTTGGTATCGCTTTGCGCATTGGTCGACTTGAAGTCGTAATGCGCCGAGCGCAGTTTGGCTTCCGACTCCATGCTCGCCTGCTCGGCGAAGCGCCAAGCATTGTTGAGTTCGCTCTGCGAGAACCCGATCAAATACTTGTCTTTCTTGGCCATTTTTGCCGGCGTCTCATTAGCATTCATCGCAGCTCCCGCCCACCGGCCGCCGAAGCCGAAGGGAACTGCGGCGGCGCCGCCGAGAGCGGCGGTAAGCCGGAGGAATTCGGGCCGGTCGATCCGGCCGGTCTTGAGGTCACGCAGAATTTGAGAAATATCGCGCACGGCACTCTCCTTGGAGGCTGACGAATCTCGCCGGCTGCTGAAGTCGGCGGCTGCTGACCGGCCTGGTAATGCTTTACATCGCCGGGCGCGGTTCGGCTGGAACTAATTTCCGAACGGTCCTTCGTCCACGGCATACCGTTTCCCGCAAGCCTCGTCACGCTTTTGCTTCCCTTGAATTTTTAATGCTCCAGGACCGCTCACGAAAGCATTTCCGCTGAAGTTGCTGGCGACGTACCATTAGCGAGCAAGGAGGCGTAATATTTTACGCTGGGGAAGTCTGAATGCGGGCTAATTCCGCTTAGCGGCTCCTTAGCGTGGTCAAGCAAAAGTACGGGCACTTATTGCCAACCGGTGAGATAAGCAGAGCAACGTGACACAGGTTGAAACGGGACTTGCCCAACAAGCAACGCTTCTGCGCTTGATTTAACGACTCGGAGCATTTTATGAAATAGTGGAAGAACCAGATTGAACTGCCTGGAGTAATGCAATCCTGCTCGAACAGACCGTTAGATGACAGCCAGCGTCGAACGAGGATGTACAGATCGCAGACTCGGTAAGTGATGCTTTGACGAATACCTTTAAGCCGAAAATTCATGTTGGCTGCCGCGATCGCCATCGACGCGCGGGTCGTTTCCCACCACCTTCGCCTGGGGCGGTCGTTGCGAGAATGCAGCATGAAAGAGCCGGCTGTGCAGCCCGATGCGTTGACGCCGGGCGGAACGCCCAATTTCCCGCTTGAGCCGAATCAAGAGCTTGGCCTCTGGTCGAAATGTCGGCGGCTTCGTCCGCGATAGCGTGGACGGCGGTCGGGTCGTGCGCCGCAATGGACAGCGCTCAACGGTAAATTAAGGCCGGTAACGATGACGAGTGTGCAAATCGTTGCAGCGGTCCTACTTGTCATACTGACCGCGAGTGCAGCAGATTATTCGTCGCGGCCGCGCGACGTGCAGGTGTAATACGAAAAAGGCCGGCTCGTCGATTTGAAAAAGTAATTACAAATCAATCGGAGGAAGCATACGTGAGTGGCGAGGAAACGACCCAAGCGGCGGTCTCAAATCCTTCCGATGGTTTTACAATAGGCCGGCTCATAGTCGGCACAATCGTCTTTATGATTTTAGGAACTTGCAGCGTTCGGCTGGTTTCGGACACACTATCGCCATTGACCGCTTCAACTTCCATTGCATCCGCGAACTCGTCGGCAACCGTCCTAATTGTTACGCAAGCGCTATTCTATTCCCCACTCTTAGCCGTCGGATCGTTTGTTATTCCGTGGGTTGCCCGTCGTTCGTACTTTGAACTGGGCTTGCGCATTCCCGTTGCACGCGACTTGGTAATTGCTGTAGCCTCAGCGGCACTTATCATTGCGTCAGACTCTTCAATACGCGCCATGACAGAAGTCGTCGCTGACAAAATGGCTTCGAGAAGTGTTGAGCCGGCTTTAACGTCACCTCCATCTGATCCGAAACTTATTTTAGGTTTGTTCCTGCTAACGTCAATCTTTAGTCCTGTCATGGAAGAAACGTTCTTTCGTGGCTTTATTTTCAACGCTTTACGACACTATACAGCTCCAGCTGTAGCTGTCGTCATAAGCGCCGCAATATTTGCCGTTGGACACGCCGAACCAACTGAATTCTTCCCGTTGCTTGCCACCGGCGCAATATTAGCGGCGGTATATGAGCGCACGCGCTCTTTAACAATAGTAGTGCTTGGGCATGGTCTTGTTAATACAGTTTACCTTGCTAGCTCCCTGGTTTTTCACCCAGGGTAGAAATCATAGCGCCGCCAGAGCGGTCTTTGTCTGTCGTTTCCGCGCGTCACTTATCGTGGAGCAGAGGCGCTGTGCGCGCTGAACCAACAAGCCGGCGTATTAGCCGAACGGCGCAAACGTTTAACGTTCGTCGTACGCGATGCGCGCGCCCAGACGACCGGCGCGCAGCGACCAGATGTATGCCAGGGCAACTCCAATGCCCGCGACGCCGACGGTCAAGCCGATATTCACGTACGCTTTATACGGCAACGCGCCGCTGAGCACGCTGCCCAGCGATCCGCCCAGCATTTGCGTTGCGCCGAGCATTCCGGAGGCCACGCCCGCCATCTTGCCGGCCTCCTCCATCCCGGCGGCATACACATTGGGAATGATGAGGCCGAACGTAAACGCGTAAGCCGCCATGGTGGCAACGAATTCCCAGGCCGCCGGCTGATGCGGGAGCAACACGTTCACGCCGAATACCAGCATGCCGAGTATCGCGGCAGCGATCGACGCGCAGGCCAGGAGCCGTTCGGGTGCAACGCGGTGCGCGAACATCGCCGTCGTCCACGAACCCACCAGGATGGCTCCCGAGCTTATTGCAAAAGCGATCCCGAACGCGGTATTCGAAAGCCCTAACTCGCGCACCAGAACGAACGGCGACCCGCTGATTAAAGTAAATAAACCGGCGAACGAACATGCCACGAGCAAACACAACGGAACCGAACGCGGCAGCGCCAGAAAAGCGCGATAGCGCTCGAACGTGCCGGTCCGCGCAGACTCACTCGTGCCGCGCAGTGTTTCGGGTAACCACAATGCCGTCGCCGCCAACAGCAGCAGGCCGCCGACCACCAATGCAAGATAGATCGCACGCCAGCCCAGCGGCAAGACGGCGGCTCCCAGCAGCGGCGCGAGCATCGGCACGACGCCCGAAACGACGCCGGCATAGGCCTGCATTTTGGCCGCGCGCATCCGGTCGGTAAACACATCGCGAATGATCGCTCGCCCGCCGACCGCGCCGGCACACGCGCCGAGGCCTTGAAAAAAACGCGCGACGACAAGAAAGATCCCGTTCGTCGCGCCCGCACACAGCAAGCCCGCGAGCGCGAAGAGCGCCGCGCCACCGATGATCACCGGCCGCCGGCCAAATCGATCCGATACCGGTCCGACAATGAGTTGGCCCAGTGCGAAGGCCAACATGAACGAGCCGAGCGTCGCCGCAATGACGCCGTCCGACGTTGCCAACGCGCGAGCCATGACGGGTAACGCCGGCAGACTGGTGTCGATCCCCAGCGGCGCCAGGGTGGTGATGACGCTGAGCAGTACGACAAACCACCGCGACCGCGGACTTACCCGACGCCAACCCACGCGCCGCACAACTTCAGTCGTACGGCGTCAGTTGCGACGACCGCAAGCCGCGTGTCGCGCGCCCTGACTCTTTACCGGGCTGCCGGGCGCATACCGGTGGCTATCGAGGCCTCCGGTCACCGGCGCACGAAAACGTCTGCTTCGTGAACTCTGTCTGGTTGTTCGGTTGCCGCGTACGTTGGGCGGCCGCGTTGCTTGTCGCCACCGCCGGCCGCTTCATGATCGGCTCGATCGGCAGTGCCGGGCCGGCCGGCCGTGCGCGGCACCATCGGCACCGCTCGAACGCCGCTTACCTACCCCTGATGCGGTGCCTGTTCGCGGCGCTGGCCGCGCTCGCGCTACGCCTGCCGGTGAACGCGGCGGAATCGACGACGGGCATTCTGCTCGGTTCGGTGCTCACGACCGCCGGAACTCCGGTGGGCAAAGCGGAGATTTCCGCGGTATCGGCGTCGGGGCGTTACGCCGCCGTAACCGACGCACGCGGTCGATTTACCATTCTGGGTATTATCGCTGACACGTATCTTGTTTCGGCCCAAGCGCCCGGCTACGCGGCCGCCGCACGCAGCGGGATTACCGTCTTGCCGGGCGCCAGCGCACAATTAACGTTTCGCATCGAACCGTTGTTGAAGACGATCGGCTCGGTGCGCGCAACCGCGAGTGCGATCGCCGTCGGGTCGTCGGCCGATACATTTACCGTCTCGGGTCAGGCTGCGCGCGCCCAAGCACCGGTGGCGTCGTCATCCGGTTTGGGCAATTACGCGGCGGGCAGCGTACAGGGCGCCATTTCAGCGGTGCCCGGTGTCGGCCTGGATAGCTTCGGCAACGCCATCCTGCGCGGTGGCAAAGTCGATGATGCAAGTTTTAATTATGACTCCGTGCCGGTGCCGCAGGGCCTGGTGGCGGAACCGGGCGGCAACGTCGTCGGCGCGCAACTGCCGACGACGGGCATCGCCGCGACGGTCGTTACCTTAGGCGGGTTTCAAGCCGAAGGTGAAAACGCGCTGGGCGGAACGATCGACCAGATTCCCGCCGTCGGCACGTATCCCGGCCAGACTACGCTCGAATACGTGAACGGCACCGGTCCGCAGGCCTCGCGCGCGTCGTTCACGAGTCTGTGGGCCACGCCCGACCGTCGCTGGCGCTATGCCGCATCGACGACCGTCGGCAGCGAATACTTCGCGTACGGCGATGGTCACACGTTTTATCCCGCCGAAGCCGGAACGTACGGCCTGGCGCTGCAAAGTCGCCGCCAATGGTCGAGTGCCGCGAACGTGCATTTTTCACCCCGGCCGAATGACGATTTTTCGTTCATCGCGCTGGTCGGCGCCGCGACCTACGATGCTTACGGCACGCCGTTCGGCGGTCAACGAGCCGGCGCGTTCGACTATCCGAATCCGCCGCCGGTCAATGTGTTTCCCGGCGAGACGAATCCTGACGCCATCGTCACAACCGCCGCGTCCGTGCACGGAACGTACGATATTCTCAAGGCGCAGTGGGTGCACACCTTCGCGCATTCACTGCGCCGCGTGCAAGTGTATCAGACCCAGTTCGGCTCGCAGTCGGGCGGTCCGTTCTGGGACGACTTGTCGTTCCCCAACGGCAGCATTTCGCTCCTGGCCCGTCAGGGCGGCCGCCAAACCGGCTTCAATTACGATGTCGATGATGTCGCCGGCGAACGCCAGCATGTAAAATACGGCATCGAATACCGCGTGAACAACAGCTTTCTCACGCAGGTCGTGCCGACCGCGAACGAATTCATCGCGTCGAACCCGACGTTGTTTTCGTATCTTGCGTATGCCGGCGATACGTGGAACATCGGTCAACGGTTCGATGTCACGGCGACCGCGCGGTATAACGCGACGCATATCGTGCCGAGCTCGGGCACGCGTTACGGCGTGACGGCGATCGACCCACATGGCTCGGCGGTGTACCGGCTGGGCAACGAGTATGCCTTACGCGTGAGTTTCGATCATACGACCGTTGCGCCCAAGCCGCTCGAAGCCGACCGCACCGATTCAACCAACGTCGATACCGGTGGTGCTGCCGCGCCGTTCGTTCCGCTCGCGCCGGAAACCACCAACGCGTTCACGTATTCCTTCGAAGGCGGCCGCCGGACGCCGTTCCGGCTGACGTACTTCGCGGAGCATCAACGCAACCGCATCGACGTGCTGCCGGCGAATTTTCGTTCGGTCGCGGCCGGCGACTCGAATGCCTCGGCGATCGGCATTCCGACGAATGCCGGCGAGCTGGTCGGACACGGGCTCGAATTATGGGTTAAACATGATGGGTTTGCGTTGCAGACCAATCTGCTTCGCGTATACTCATCGAGCGCGTCGCAATTCGCCTACAACGGACTCAATGCCGCCGCCGTCGCCGCCGGCCACTTAACGCCGATCAGTTATCTACCGGATTTCACGACGACCCTATCCTATCAAGTGAATGCCGGCAAGCGCGTCCGCCTCACGCCGGCGATTTCGTATGAATCGGGTTATCCGTACGGCAACGGCACGCGAGCTTGGGTCTTCGATGCAGTCACCGGCAAACCCGAACAAGTACCGAACGATAACTTCATCAACCCCGGCTATAATTATTATTTCCTCAAAAACCCGTCATTGCCGTTTAGCGCGGCGACCAATCCGTATATCGGAACGCTCGGTACGAGCGAGGGCAGCGATCCCAATACGTTGCGGACGACGCCGCAAATGCTCGTGTCGCTGCACCTCGAAGGCGACATCACGCGCCGTCTCACCGCGTTCGTCGATGTCTTCAATCTGCTCGGCGTTACGACACCGACTCAAGTGCAAGGCAATCCGTATCTCATCGGTCCGCCCGGCTACACCGGTTCCGTCGCGGGCTCACCCTACGCGACGTACTACGGACAGCAAATCGGCGGCGGCCAATACACGCTGGGCAACGGCGTGCCGACCAACGACGGTAAGACGCAAGCGTTGCCCTGGTCGTATGGCCGGGCGGCGTACGTTCCCGAAGGTTATCCGATGGCGCGTTCCGTGCAGCTGGGGTTGCGCTACAAACTGTGAGCACGTAGGTGGATTTCGGTCTGCGCGGTAAGCGCGCGCTGGTGTGCGCGGCGAGTAAAGGCCTGGGGCGCGGGTGCGCTGAGGCGTTAGCTCGCGAGGGCGTACGAGTCACAATTGTCGCCCGCACCCTCAAGACACTGAGCGTGGCGGCACGCGAGATCGAGGCGGCATCCGGTACACCGATTACATATGCCGTCGCCGACGTTACGACCGCCGCCGGACGCGCCGCGGCACTCAAGGCGTGTCCGGATCCCGATATTTTGGTGAACAATGCCGGAGGTCCGCCGCCCGGCTCGTTTCGAGATTGGGAGCGCGACGATTGGCTGCGCGCCATCGACGCCAATATGTTGGCGCCGATCGAGTTGATTCGCGCGACAATCGACAGCATGACCGCCCGCGGCTTCGGCCGGATAGTCAACATTACGTCGAGTGCGGTAAAGGCACCGATTCCGGTGCTGGGCCTTTCCAACGGCGCTCGCAGCGGGCTGACCGGCTTCATCGCCGGCCTGGCACGCGAAGTCGCGCCGTTGGGTGTGACGGTAAATAATCTCTTGCCGGGTTCGTTCGCGACGGATCGGCTGGCAACGACGATGGCGGCCGACGCCCGGCAAGCGGGGCGCACGATCGAAGAACAGATCGCGTTACGCGCCGCCGCCGTACCGGTGCGGCGCCTCGGCCGGCCCGAAGAGTTTGGCGCGCTGTGTGCGTTCATCTGCAGCACGAGTGCCGGCTACATCACGGGCCAAAACATCCTCATCGACGGCGGAGCGTACCCCGGAACCTTCTAGCACTCGGCGCCCGCGGTGTTCGGTGGTGCGTGGATCGCATCCGAAGCTCACTACGTTTCGGACGCGCTCCGCTGGTCGAACAGCGTCTCATGCAAACCGTGCAGCGCGGCCGTTATCGAAGTCGCGCCGGCGGGTGCATCCGGTCCGTGCATTGCGATGGCACGGCGCGAAACACCGATCGCGCGACGAACGGCCGCGACCGGCAGATGCTTTCCGGCCGGCGCACCGGCGAAGGATTGCACGCGGGCGTGGGCAACCGTCGCCAGCTCGACCCAGGTTGCCGGGTGCGCGTCGGCGGCGCCGCGCCCAAACATTCGCCGATGCCAGCGCGCCGGCGGCGACACGTGCTCGAGTTCGCGCATGCGTTGCGCGAGCAGATCGTGCTTTGATTGCCGCTCGGCGTGCGCGTCGGGCGGCGTGCCGACCACGTCGTCAAGTGCCGCCAGCGCGTCGGCTAACCGGCGCCGGATGACGGCTTCGAGTTTGATCGGCGCCACGTACCACGCCGCGGCGCCGGCGCACAGCGCGCCCGCCAAGATCGCCGCCAAACGTAGGCCCAGAAACGCGATACTCGAACCGGCGGGTTGCGCGATGAGCGCCAGGACGAGCGTCATGCAAGCCGCCCAATATGCGTAATTTAGTTCGCGCAGCGCCAAGCCCAAATAGAGGATCGTAAAGATCGCAGCCGCTTCCGCAATACCGCTGGGTACCCATATCCGGGTCAGCAGCGCCGCAGCAATGGTTCCGGCTAGTGCGCCCAGCAAACGCAGCGCGCCTTTATACGCCGCGTCCCCGCGGCTGCGGATGCCGCTGTTGACGATGAACGCCGTTAGCACGCACCAGCCCCAATGCGCGGGAAAGAGCACAAATCCGGTACCGAATGCGAGACCGATGCCCACGCCCATTTGCAGCGCCAAGCGGGTCGTCGGCGAGAAGCGGGCGCGCTGCTCGCGCTTGATACCGGCGACGGTCGCCGCTGCAAAGATAGCCGCCGGCGAGCCCGCTCGCGCAGCGCACCACGCCGTCACCGCGACCGCCGAGGCGGCGCATACCGCGGCGGCGACAACCAGCAGCAGATCGACGACAAATCCACCCGGAGCGTCCGCGCGCGCCGGCGCGATCAGGATGCCGACGAGCGGCATCGCGATGATGCGCCCGGCAATCCGGCCGCGCGGGCCGAAATTGCGCAACCACACCGAGCCGAACACGCCGGCGGTAAACAGGACCGCGCCGGCCACCGCGTGAGTGAGCAAGAGCCACCCGATCCCCGCCGCCGCCATCGCAGTCAGCGCGATCGTCGCGGGTAGGAAGACCAGCGGCGCCTCGGGCGCCCGCCCCGCGCGGCCGGATAAGCTCAAGGTCAGAATCGCGGCCAAGATTGCCGGCCCGGGCTTTGCTCCCAACCAGCCGCACAGCGCGTACGTGCACCCAAAGCTGACGACGGTCGCCGTCGTCGTCAGCGCAGCTTGCCCGAAGCGCGGTCGCATCGCCGCTAGCGGCGCCGGGGCGCCGTTAGCGCGCCGCCGCCCATGCGTCGGCGAGATCGCCGATCGCGCCGTCGAGCGCCGCCGCGATCTCGTCGACTTCGGCGTCGGTTGTTACGAGCGGCGGCGCGATGTGGATGAGGTTGTAGCGCCCGAACGCGTAGACGCCACGCTTGCGCAACGAGCCGAACAACGCCGGCATAACACCGAGCGACTTGCCTTGCCAGGCTACCAGCGGCGTCCGCGCTTCGCGATCGCTCACGAATTCGATGGCGAAGAAGGCGCCCGCACCGCGCACCTCGCCGACGATCTCGTGCTTGGCCTGCAGTGCGCCGAGCTGGGCGCGTAAGCGGACTTCCAGCGTCGCCGCGCGAGCGAAGAGATCCTCGGCTTCGTACGCTTCGAGCGCCGCGATGCCGGTCGCCATCGCCAACGGATGGCCGGAATAGGTGTGACCCATCCACATCGCGCGGTCGTCGAAGTGCGCCGCCAGCCGTTCGCGCACCAGCACGCCGCCCAGCGGAATGTACGCCGAGGTTACGCCTTTGGCAAACGTGATGAGATCCGGAACGACGCCGAAGCGCGTGCCGCCGAACGCGGCGCCGACGCGTCCGAAACCGGTCATCACTTCATCGAAGATCAGCAGTATGCCGAACTCGTCGCACAGTGCACGCACGCCGGCCAGATAACCCTCGGGATACACGATCACGCCATTCGAGCCGACCACCGGTTCGATGATGAGCGCCGCGATGCGTTCGGGATCTTCGGCCAGCATCACCGCGCGCAGATGGTCGATCGCGCGCCGGCATTCTTCGGCCGGTTCGCGCGTGTAGAACGGACTGCGGTACGGATACGGGGCGAAAAAGTGAACCACCCCGCTCATCGCGGCGGCTTCGTTCGGCCAGCGCCGGTTTTCACCGGTCAACGCGGTCGCGCCCATGGACGACCCGTGGAACGAGCGATACGCGCTGAGCACCTTGGCTCGGCCGCTGACGGTGCGCGCCAGCTTGACGGCGTCCTCGTTGGCGGTCGTGCCGCAGGTCGTAAAATACGCGCGCGTGCCCTCGGGCCACGGCGCGAGCCGGCCCAAGGCCTCGGCCAACTCCGCGCGCCGGTCGTTGAACAGGCTCGGCGGAACGTAGCACACCCGATCGATCTGATCTTTCATCGCCGCCACCACGTGCGGATGGCCGTGGCCCAAATTCACGGCGATGAGGCCCGACGACGCGTCGATGTAGCGTTTGCCGTCGGCGTCGTACATCGCAACCCCGGCGGCGCGCACGATCAGCGGCGGATCGATGGCTCCTTGCACCGACCAGGGCGTCAAAACGAACTGCTTGTGCGTGGTCTTCGAATCGAGCATCGACATCGCCATAGCGGGTAGTTTTTGGACCGCGCCGGAGTTCCCGTGCGCCATTGCACGGCAGCGTGGGTATGAACGATCGACGAACGCGACGATTGGATGAGGATGAACGGAGAAATCGGCTTTAGCGACCTGGGTTTAGCACGGGTCGATACGGCACGCACGCGGCGCACCGGCGTGCCCGAGGTCGTGCTCGCCGCGTCCAAGACGGCCGAGCAAACCGAAGCGATCATGCGCGAACTCTACGCCCGTGAAGGCTTCGCGCTGGCGACGCGCATTCCGACGCCGGAAACCGGCCGGCTGCTGGCTGAGAGGCTCGCGGGGTCGGTGTATGACGACGGCGCGCGAGCGCTGTGCTGGGGCCGCTTCAAGCCGAGCGGCCGGCGAGTCGGCGTGGTCTGCGCGGGAACCTCGGACTTGCCCGTTGCCGCCGAGGCGCGGTTCACGCTTGAAGCGTTCGGCCATGAGATCGTCGAGCGCAGTGACGTCGGCGTAGCCGGAATCCACCGCTTGCTGGCCGACTTCGACGCGGTCGCGGCCTGCGAGGTCGTCATCGTCGCGGCCGGGATGGAAGGCGCCTTGCCCAGTGTCGTCGCGGGCTTGGTCGAAGCACCCGTCATCGCGGTGCCGACCAGCGTCGGTTACGGCGTCTCGGCGGGCGGGTACGCGGCGCTGCTGGCGATGCTCGCGTCCTGCGCGCCGGGCATTGCGGTGGTGAATATCGACAACGGCTTCGGCGCGGCGGCGCTCGCCCATAAGATGTTGGCCGTCGGCACGCGATGCGCGTAGCGTACGTTGAGATGATCGGCGGCGCCAGCGGCAACATGCTGCTGGGCGCGCTGATCGATGCCGGCGCCGACCACGAGGCGATCGAGCGCGCGTTGCGCACGATTCCCGTCAGTGGCTGGACGTTCGAGCGCGGGCGGCGCACGTCGCACGGCATCGACGCGGCCTACGTCGACTTCGCCATCCCGGGTGAAGACTGCGCGCCCGGCGACATGCTCGCGCACGGCCACCATTTGAGCGATATTCTCGCGATCGTCGAACACTCGGGATTGAGTTCACGCGTGCGTGAACGGGCCAGCGCGATTTATCGCCGGCTGGCGCAGGCCGAGGCGAAGGTCCATGGGACCACCGTCGACGCCATCCATTTTCACGAAGTCGGCCAAATCGATGCGGTTTTGGATATTGCCGGCGTTTGCGTGGCACTCGAGTTGCTGGGGGTCGAGCGGGTGATGTGTTCGGCCTATCCGCTGGGCCGCGGTTCGATCGCGATGCACCATGGCACGTACCCGAATCCGCCTCCGGCGACGGCCGAACTCATGCGCGGCGCACCGACCGTCGCACTCGATGTCGCGGGAGAACTCGTCACGACGACGGCCGCGGCGATCTTGGCCACCATCGTGACCGATCCCGGCGTGCGGCCCGCGATGCGCTTCGACCGGATCGGCTATGGTGCCGGGCGCAGCGATTTCGGCATTCCCAACGTGACGCGGGTCGTCGTCGGCGAATTGACGCTCGGTGTTGCGCCGGCCGCGCAGAGTGCATTTGAAAGCGATGACGTCGTCGTCCTTGAAACGAATATCGACGACATGAGCCCGCAGGGTTTCGCGCTCGCGATCGAACGCATTTTCGCCGCCGGCGCGCTCGACGTTTGGACCGCTCCGATCGCGATGAAGAAACAGCGGCCCGCCGTGTTGCTTTCGGCGGTCGCCGCGCCCGAACGGGCGGCGGATTGCGCTCGCGCGATGTTGAGCGAAACGTCGAGCATCGGCGTGCGCACGCGGCGCGAAACGCGGTACTTGTTGGCGCGCGAGATCGTCCGCCGGCTGACCCCGTACGGCGAAGTCCGCTGTAAGGTCGCGCGCGTCGGCGATCGCGAGCGCATCACGCTCGAGTATGACGATGTGGTGCGCATCGCGCGCGAACGCGAGTTGCCGTTTGCGTCGACCGTCGCCGAACTTACCCGCTTCGTGGAGTCTGAAGAACATCGTGATGAACGCTATCTCGTCTAAGACCGATAACACCGCTACGCAACTCGATCGCAAAGCTGCTCGGCTGCGGGAAATCTTGCGCGCGATCGGCAGTTGCATCGTCGCCTTTTCCGGCGGCGTCGACTCGGCGCTGGTGCTGCATGTGGCTACGACCGAACTCGGCGAGCGAGCCCTGGGCGTTACCGGCCGGTCGGAGAGTTTAGCCGAGCGTGAATATGCCGGGGCGATCGATTTTGCCGGTGCCAGCGGCGCCCAGCACGAGATCGTCGATACGAGCGAACTCGCCGACCCGAACTACGCCGCAAATCCGGTCAACCGGTGTTATTTTTGCAAGAGTGAGTTGTATACGAAATTGCGCGAGATCGCGACGGCGCGCGGATTCGCCGCCATCGTCGACGGATTCAACGTCGACGACGCCGGCGATTGGCGACCGGGCCGCAAAGCGGCGCACGAAAACGGCGTTCGCAGTCCGCTCGCCGAGGCCGGCTTCACCAAGGCCGACGTGCGCGAACTCGCGCGCGAACTTGGACTCGACGTATGGGATAAGCCGGCGTTGGCGTGTTTGTCGTCGCGCTTTCCGTACGGCACGCCGATCACACTCGAACTCTTGCGTCAAGTCGACCGCGCCGAGCAGGCCGTACACGATGCCGGCATCCGCATTTGCCGGGTGCGCCATCACGGCGAAGTCGCCCGCATCGAAGTCCCGCCGGCCGACATCGCGGCGTTCGGCGATCCGCAAGTGCGCGATGCGATCGTCGCCGGCGTACGAGCCGCCGGCTACCGCTTCGTTGCCCTCGATCTGGGCGGCTATGTCGCTGGGAATCTGAACGCCGCGCACTGATTGCGCAGCGCAGGGAACGAAGGCGCACGCGCCGCTCGTTCTCCGGTCGATGTTCGCCCTGCTGTGGGCTTTGGCCGCGCTGGCGGTCTGGCTCGATCCGTCGCCGGCCGCCGCGCAAACCGAACCGGCAGCCGCGCTGGGTCCGCTCTACGTGATCGTGCCGTTCGGGGAGCCGGGCGATACCGACCCGGTGCTTGCCGACGCCACGACGCAATTCTCGGTCGATCTTTCGGACCGCCGCGTGCGCTCGTCGATCGGCGTGCCCACCGACGCCGTCGAAGCGGTCTCCAACGCGCACGCGATTTGCAGCCAATATAGCGCCGCCGGTGTGCTGGTCAGCGAAATCCGCTATTCGCAAACCAAGAACTTCAACGTGCCGCAATTTGTCGCGGGGTTCGTTCCCTACGTCGGCGGCGTCATCGCCGGCGCCGGAGCGCTCGACCGGGTTCCGATTCACGCGCAGTACAAGTTGTTCTTGATCGATTGCCGCGGCAAGGTGCAATGGCGGACGATTACGACGGCCGAGAAGGTTCACCACGGATCGAATGTTGCCGCGGGCCTGACCGAGATCAGCTACAAAGCTATCGCCGCGGCCGCCGATCAATTCGCGGCGCGGCGCACGCAATCGCATTAGCGAACGTGAACGCCCCGGCGCACAGCTACCGGCACCACCCAGCTCGGAGCGCGCCTGCGGAGCGTGCGAGCCTGTTATTTTGGATAGATGCGCGGGTATTGTCGGGCCGTATGCATTTCCCCACCGACCAGCGTACCGGACAAGCGAACCAGTCGCGTCCGCTGCTGGCTGATAAGGCGGTCGCTGATCGCCCGAAATAATCCGTTCGCGACCGCGCCGGCGATGATGCCGCGCGGCATGGAAAACATCGCCACGGCGATTGCCGGTAAGCGGGAGCGCGGTATCGCTTTCGGCGTCGGACTTGTCCTCGTCACGACGTTCGCGGCGTTGTTACCGTTCTCGGCCTGGCCGTTTCCCGAAGTGCCGGCGGTGATTCCAGCGGTGTTCTCCGCGGCGTCGCTGGCGCAAACGCTGACCGCGATTCTGTTCTTCGTGCAATGGCGGTTGACGGGCTTCGCCCAGCTCGCGTTGCTCGCGATCGCGTTCGGTAGTGCGGCCCTGACCGGCACCGCCTGGGTGCTCACCTACCCGCACGTCTTTACCGACGGCGGCCTGCTGGGAGCGCGGCCGCATACGTCAGGCTGGCTGTTCATGGTCGGACAGTTCGCGTTCGGCGCGCTTATCATCGCGTATGCGCTGCTCGACCGCTTTCCGCGGCCGATCTCGCGGGCCAACATGCGCATCGTGGGTTGCGCCGTGTTCGGCACGATCGTTGCCGCGATGGCTGCGTGTATTGTTTTCGGCGACGTCTTGCCGCCGACCGCGGTCGGGCGAACGCTCACGCCGCTCTGGACGCGCGTTCTCATCCCGTTTCTGGTCGGCGAATACGTCGTCGTTCTGGCGGTGATCGGGTCGACCGGAATTCGCACGGTGGCCCATGTCTGGGTGTTCGTCGTCTGCGCGTGCGAACTCATGGAAATCTTCAGCAGCGGTTCGATTTCGGCCCAGCGTTTCGCGCTGGGATGGTATCTCGGCCGCGCCGAGCACCTCGTGTCAGCGTCGCTGTTGCTCTACGTGTTTTTCGTAAAAATCAACGACTTGCTCGTACGGCTCGATGTGCGCAACCGGAGTCTGACCGAGCGGACGCGGACGGATGCAGCTGCGCTAGCCGAAGGTGAAGCGCGCTACCGGCTCCTAACCAACGCCTTGCCGCAGCTAATCTGGACCAGCGATGCCGCCGGCCGGCTCGATTATGTCAACGAGCGTTGGATCAGCTATACGGGTTTGTCGCTGGCCCAATCGCAAACCGGCTGGCTCGACGGCGCGCATCGCGACGATCGCGCGGCCGTACGCGCCGGCTGGGAACGTGCGCTGGCTATGGGCGAGCCGCTGTCGTACGAATATCGCGTTCGCGAAAGCGCGACCGACCGCTACCGCTGGTTCCTGATCAACGCCTTGCCCATCCGCAATGATGCGGGCGCAACGATGCGTTGGATCGCGACGAGTACCGACATCGATATCGCCAAGCGCATCGAGGAGCGCGAGTCGTTTTTGGCGACCGTCAGCGACCGGCTCGCGGCGTCGATCGACATTGCGACCACGCTGGCGTCCGTCAAAGAATTGGCCGTGCCGCGCATCTGCGATTGGTGCCAAATCGATCTGATCGACGAAGACGGGCGATTCGTCCCGTCCGCGGTGGCCAGCGTGCGAGCCGCCGACGAGCGGCTCTTGGAAACGCTCGTCGGTCGGCCGGTTGAGTTCGGTACGCAAGAAGCGCTCGAACGCATCGTCGCGCGCGGTGAGGCGATCGTCACCGGCGGCCCGTATCCGCTGAGTGAAGCGTTGCCGGGCGAACGCAACCGCGCGGTCTACGGCCACATCGCCGCATCGTCGGCGATCATCGTACCGCTCGTCAGCGGCGATTCACGGATCGGCACGCTGACGCTGGTGTTTGCCAGCGATCACGCGGTCACGGTCGACGACGTAAGCTTCGCCCGCGATTTCAGCCGGCGCGCCGCGCTTGCCCTCGAACACGCGCGGCTCTACGAGCGCGAGCGCGCAACCGCCGACGCCTTGCAACGGGCGATGCTGCCGGCGCAACTGCCGTTGCTCGACAACATCAAGTTCTCCGCCAGTTACTCGGCGGCGAGCGAGTCGCAGCGTGTCGGCGGCGACTTCTATGACGCCTTCGAGCTTCCGGATGGGCGCGTCGCATTAACGATCGGCGACGTCACCGGACACGGGTTGGAAGCCGCGGTGATCATGGGCGAGATTCGTCAGGCGCTGCGGGCGGCCGCCTTCGAGCGAGCCGAACCATCGGCGATTTTAGACCGGGCGAGCCGCTTACTCGTGGCCAGCGGCCGCACCGTTTTCGTAACCGCCATTTTCGGGGTGCTCGACCGGCAGAACGGCCGCTTTTCGTATGCCACGGCCGGCCATCCGCCGCCGCTGCTTTTCGACGGAACGCGCCTGGTTCGTCTACCCAGTTCCGGTTTGCCGATCGGGTTGCGCGAAGATGACGGCGTCGATTTTGTCGTGACCCTGCACGCGCCATGTTTGCTCACGCTTTTCACCGACGGCCTGATCGAGTTTGCGCGCGACATCGACGACGGCGAACGGCGCATCGAAGCCGCGATTCGCGAACTCCATGCCGGCGACACGGAACACCTTGCGACGGCGCTCATGAAACGCGTGCTGGGCACGGCGGAAGCCACCGATGATATCGCCATTCTTACCGCCAGTATCGACTGCTTTCCAGCCGAGATCGAGGGCGAAGAGCGTGAGTGGCGGTTCCTTTCCCAGGATGCGCGCGCCGCGTCACTAGCGCGGCGTGAGATCGGTGAACTCGTGGGTCAGCTGCGGCCCGACGAGGGCTATGCCGCCGAGTTGGCGTTCGGCGAACTCATCGCGAACGCGGTCCGCCATGCGCCCGGTCCAGTCGTTGCACGCTGCCGCATCACCGCAAACGGCAGCGCCAGCATCGGGCTCGATGATGCCGGTAGCGGCTTTATCGCCGTCCCGCTAACGGCCGATACCTTTTCAGAAACCGGCCGCGGTTTGGCCCTGCTGCGCCACCTCACCGACGAAGTGCTCGTCGGGGCGGCGCCGACCGGCGGTGCCAGCGTAACCGTCCGCCTCAACGGCCACTAATTATCGGTATCGGGTGAGATGCGTGACCGGCGCTGATGTAGGAAGAATTGCGGGTTGTAGGTTCCGTTCGACGGCACCGGCACGAAGGCGCGCGGCGGCTGGTTAAAATTAAAACAGCTGCTGAGCGGAGCATCGATGGCATCTTGCATGCCGAGCGAACCGAGGTTGAATGTCGCCTCGATGAAGCTCAAGATGCCGTCCGTACCCGAAACGGTGTGATTGACCACCGGAACCGCCGGATTGGTCTGCTGCGAGTACGGCGAAATGCACAGCACCGGAACGCGGAACCCGCCGACGGTGTAGTTCGGCGACACGCGTGGCGCGACGTGGTCGTACCAGCCGCCCCAATCGTCCCACATGAGGAAGATCGCGGTATGGTTCCAGTTCGGCGAGGTGCCGATCGCGTTGATGACCGCGGCAACCCAGGCCGGTCCCGTCGCGCTGTTCGTACCGGCGTGGTCGGAATTTGGATAACTGGGTACGACATAGGTTACCGCCGGGATACTCGCCGCTTCGGTCAAGATGCGTGTTTCAGGCGTGAGAACGTTGGCCCAACCCGGTCCGTAACGCACCGCCGAAACGGCATCGAAGGCGCTCCAGATGGAGCCGGGCGATCCGATCGCAGGCGCGTAATATTTCCAGCCCAGCCCTTTAGCGGCCAACAAATCAGCGACGGTTTCATATGGCGGAGTGAAGCACGGAAACATGCCTGTGGCCGTATCGCCCAGTCCGTTGTAAAACGAAACCTGCGAGCCGGCCGGCGAATCGCAGCCCCATACGTTTTGCACGATGCCGTTGATCTGCGGATTCTCCGACGTGTTGAGCGACTGGCCGGCAATGAGATGCTGATGCGACTGAAAACTCGGTGACGTCGGATCCTCGAACACCTCGTCCATGAGCGTGTAATTGTGCGCGATCGACCAGTACGAAGCGACATCGGCGGAATTCACGTAGGAATACTGATAGTATGAGCCGGCCGGCGGCGGCGTCGCATTGCCATTGCAGCTAATGCTGGCGTTCGGGCCGTTGAACCCGTCCATCAGGCCGCCATCCCATGCGCCCGCCCATGAGAGATGACTGTGGCTGATATCACACGGCACGGCTAAGGGGATTGGCTGAAGCGGGATGGTGGTCGGCTGCCCCAACGGGACTTTGACAACGCCGTAGCTTTGGGTATTGGCGCCGGGAAAGTTCATGAACAGATTGTCGAGCGAGCGATTTTCTTGAATGATGACGACGACGTGCTGGATGAGACTCGCCGGACCGACGGTCGGTACCGGTGTGGGCGTCGGTACCGGCGTCGGCACGGGCGTGGGTTTCGCGCTCGGGACAGGAGTCGGCTTGGGAGTCGTCTTGGGCGGCGGGGTTGCGCTCGGGGCGCCGACCGGCAGACTCGACGTCGATGAACCGCCGCCGCCGCAAGCGCACAGCGCTGCTAGGCAAACGCCGACGAAAAAGGGCAGGCGGAAATGGGAAGGACGACCGGAGCGCATATCGTGGGCCTTTACGCGCAAGCCGTCGAGGGTGCCTTGAGCCTTTCGGTCCGCCCGTGTTCGGTTCGTGCAAGACGGCGCCGATCTTGACGGGCGAAGCGACGGGAAACCGGGCTGCCCGAGGCGCACATCGATACCGCGCGGGCGCGCGGTGGGGAGGCGATACGGATTTGCATTACGCGGCGGATGTCGCGATCGCGATGTTGGTGTTCGCCACCCTCGCCGGAGCGTATAGTTGGCTTGGCTCGTACGCCGGGGTCGTATCGTTTGGCCATGCGGTGTTTTTTGGCACCGGCGCGTATGCCGTCGCGGTTTCGAATTTGCGCGGCGGCTCGCCCTGGTACGGGGCGCTCGGCGGCGCCTTAGCCGCGGTGCTTCTGGCAGCGCTCTGCGGTCTGCTTTTTCTGCGCGGCCGTGGGTTCACGTTCGCCCTCGTTACGCTCGTGTTCGGAGCGTCGGCCGAACCGTTCGTCGCGGCGCACGCCTGGGTCGGGGCCGGCAATACGTTCCATTTTCCGCTGCGGCCGAGTTTCCTCAACTTACAATTTAGCGCGGCGTGGCCATACGTGCTGCTGGCGGTCATGGTGTTCGGCGTAATGCTGGCGCTCACGCTGGCCTTGCGCGTTTCGCGCATCGGCGCCTACCTGCAGGCGTTACGGACGAACCCGGCGGCGGCCGCGGGCGTCGGCGTGAGCGCGGGCCCGCCGCGGCTATTAGCACTGATCGCATCGGCGTTCTTTACCTCGGTTGCCGGCTCGTTTTTCGCAGAATACCGCCTGGGCGTGGCGCCGCCGGCTTTCTTTAGCTTGGCGCTCTCCTTGGATATCGCGCTCATCGGACTTATGGCCGGCGCCCGTACGGCGTGGGGTGCTCCGCTGGCCGGAATTGTTTACGCCCTGGTGGCAAGTATCGTGCCGCTGCATCCGCCCGGTGTTTTCGGCAGCGTCGTGCTCGCCGGCGAAGGCGTGGTTATTTGCCTGTTGGCAGCGATGCGTCTGCCGGGTGCGGCCGCTGCCGGTGCGTTCCGCCGGGCGCGGCTCGCCGCGGGAAGCACGGCATGATCACCGCGCTCAACGTCGACAAAATTCGGCTTGACATGGGCGATTACGTGCTGTCGGTGCAAGGGTTGCGCAAGCGACTCGCGGGCCGCGACGTGCTCGGCGGCGTCGACCTCGACGTCAAGCGCGGTGCATTTACGACGCTCGTCGGTCCGGCCGGCGCCGGCAAGTCGGTGACGCTGGCGTGCATCGCCGGATCGTGCAATGCCACGCGCGGACGTATCCGCTATTTCGGTTACGAAATCCGGCGCAACCCGGAGGCCCGGATCGCGCGCATGGGCGTCGTGCGAACGCAGCAAACGCCGCAGTCGTTCGGCGATATGACCGTGCTCGAAACGGTAACCGTCAGCGCGTTTCTCCGCCGCCTGCGGCGCGACCGCGCCCGGCAGCACGCGCGTGAGATCCTCACGCTGGCGGGCCTCGGCGAGCGCGCCTCAGCGCGCTTCGCGGTACTCGACATACTCGATTGCAAGCGTTTAGAATTGGCGCGCGCGCTGGCCACCGACCCGCAAATTTTGCTCCTCGACGACATCGCCGCCGACCTTGACCGGGCGCAAATCGCGGTCATCGGTGACATTTTGGGTGCGGCGCGCACGCGTGGAATAACCATCGTGGCCGCGGCGCGTTCCTTCGAGTATTGGACGCTGGTCGCCGACACGTGCGTCGCGATCGAGGGCGGGAGAACCGCCGAAAGAGGAGTGGATGCGGCTAGTCACTTTCGCGCGTGATACCGGGTCGCCGGCCGAGTCACGTTTCGGCGTCGAGCTGCCGGGCGGCGTGCTCGACGTTCACGCGGCCGATCCGGAATTGCCGGTGTCGTTACACGCCTATTTGCACGCGGCGGAGCACTTACGATCGCGGCTGGAAGCCGTCGTCGCCGCTGCGCCCGGCGCGCACCTCGTGCCGGTCGCAGCGGTCCGTTATCTGCCGCCGATCGAAGCACCGCAAAAAATCATTTGCATCGGCTTGAATTATCGCGACCATGCCGCCGAGGTAAAATTACCGCTGCCGACCGACGTTACCGCGTTCGCCAAATACGCCAACTCGCTCGTGGGTAACGGCGGCGACATCGTGATCCCGAACGAAAGCTCGAAAGTCGATTACGAAGCCGAGCTGGCGTTCGTGATCGGTAAACGCGGCCGGCATATTCCGGCCGAGCGCGCCTACGAGTACGTCGCCGGTTATACGATCGTGAACGACGTGAGCGTACGCGACTATCAGATGCGCACGTCGCAGTGGATGCTGGGCAAAGTCTTCGATACCCACGCTCCATGCGGACCGGTGATCGTCACCACCGACGAAATACCGGATCCGCAAACGCTGTACATCCGGACGCTCATCGACGGCGAAGTGCTGCAAGATTCAAATACCGATCAGCTCGTTTTCACCGTCCCGCGACTGGTCGCCGAATTGTCGTCGATCATGACGCTCGAGCCGGGTGATATCATCGCGACCGGTACGCCGGCCGGTGTCGGCACGTCGCGCACGCCCAAACGCTGGCTGCGGCCCGGCGAACGGGTGCGGGTCGAGATCGAAAAAATCGGCGCCTTGGAGAACCCGGTTGTTTCTGCAGCTCCCTGACCGCGTCGCGATCGTCACCGGCGCGGCGCGCGGCATCGGCCGGGCGATCGCCGAACGCCTCTACGCAGCGGGTGCACGGCTGGTTATCGCCGACATCGACCTGGGAGCGGCACGGGCGACGGCCACCGCGATCGACGCTGCCGGGACACGCGTCATTGCAGTCCGCACCGACGTCACCGACGGCGCGAGCGTCGACGCGCTGGCGGCCGCGGCGATAACCGCCTTCGGGCGCATCGACATCCTGGTCAACAACGCCGGGATTACCGGCCGGTCGGTGCCGCTGTGGGAACTGGACTTTGCTACCTGGGCGGCGGTCCTCGATGTTAATTTAAGCGGCGTGTTTCGCTGTTGCCGGGCGGTCATCGAGCACATGCGCGCTAACGGGAGTGGTGCCATCGTCAACATCGCAAGTATCGCGGGCAAGGAAGGCAATCCGACCCTGATCCCTTACTCGGTCTCGAAAGCCGGCGTGATCGCGCTAACCAAAGCGTTGGCCAAAGAAACCGCGACGCAAGGGATTCGCGTGAATGCCGTCGCGCCGGCCGTGATCGAAACCGAATTGCTGGCCCAGATGACGCCCGAAACGGTGGCCTACATGCTGTCGAAAATACCGATGAACCGGGCCGGCACACTGGCCGAAGTCGCAGCCGTCGTCCACTTCCTAGCTTCGGATGACGCGAGCTTCGTGACCGGCCAAACCTACGACGTCAGCGGCGGTCGCGCGACGTACTAAATCGCGCGCCGCCACATCCGTTCGCTTACGGGTTGATGTAAGGCGCCGGAACGTTGGGATCGTTGACCGCGACCGCCATCGCGCGATACGCATCGAGCCGGCCGCAGCCTTCGTGCGGATCGCCGATGTCGTCCGCTGTCGTACACAGCAGATTCTTCATTAGCGCCGGCGATTGGAAGGCCGGGTTCACCGACAGCACGAGCGCCGCGACTCCCGCCACGTGCGGTGTCGACATCGACGTACCGGCAATGAGCGTCCGGCAGTCGGTTACCGACGTGCCGGTCGGGTAATCACCGGAACATCCTCCGGCAAAGTTGCTATCGAACGGCGTCGACGTATAGATGTTCTCGATCCAATGGAGATCGTCGCCGTCGGTGTCGCCCTGCGGATCGCCGCCCGGCGCGACGATGCCCCAAGCCGCCGCATTCGCTACTAAGGCCCCCGGACTGCCAGTGTTGGAGTACGCCGCGACATATTCGAGTTGCTGGGTCGGCGAGCCGTTACTGTTCGTACCGTTGGCGAAGCCGTCGGCCAGCGCCGAAGCGCCGACGGCGATTACGCCGGGGTCGCAGCCCGGGGCGTCGACTCCCGTGACGCTGCCGGCCGTGCTGTCGTTTCCGCTCGCGGCAACAACGATGATGTTGGCCGCGATCGCGTCGGCAATGGCGGCCCCTTCAACCGGATCGGGATCCGCGCCGTTGACGCAGGTTCCGCCGCCCAAACTCAGCGAGATGATATTGACGTGCGCGGCGACCGCGTCTTCGATCGCCGAGGCGATATCGGGTGTATTGGCGGTGCACTGTGTATCGGTAGTCGTCGTATTGAGGCAGTTATCGTCGGGTGTCGGAAAGACGCGGTACCCGTAAATGAGCGCATTGCCGCCGGCACCGGTGAAGCCGAGCCCGTTGTTCGTTTGCTCGGCCGCGATGCCGGCGACGTCGGTGCCGTGGCCATCCTCGTCGGTCGTGAAGTGCGAACTCGACTGCACGTTCGTGGCCGAATCGGTGATGAAGCAGCGCTGGTACGCGATCTTCGATTGCAGTTCGGGGTGGGTGGTATCTTCGCCGGTATCGATCACGGCGATCTTCACCCCGCTCGAGCCCAAGGCTAGCGGATTGGCATACTGCCCGGCGTAGCCGGCGATGGCATAGCCGAACGCGTATTCCAGCCGGATGTCGTGCATGTCCCACTGCCCCGGAACGTTCGGGCCCTCATACAACGGCGGAACGCCGGCAGTCGGTGGCGGCGGCGTCCCGCCGCTTTGCGGCACGTTCGTTACCGCGAAGCCGTCAAAATAGGGATCGTTCTGAAAATAGCCGCTCCCGGTAATGCCCGTGGCATAGCGGCGCGAGCCGGTCAGGCCGACGGAATGCACACCGGGGTTGCCGCGCAACGCGGCCATGACTCGTTTGACTTGCGGCGCCGGCACGGACAAGACGTGTGTCACGAGGTTCGCATGACCGAATGCGTATTCGCGGATATTCGTGGCGCCTAAGGTCGACTCGCGGGCAGCTAAAACAGCTTTCTGCGCCGTCGCCGTGCGCGCGTCGTAACTTACTGCGACGAGCTGGTTCGCCGCTACGGGCGCGGCGGCGGCCACAGCTTGCGCGGACCGGCCGCGCGGCGCCACGCGGCGCAATCCTTCCACGCTACTCCGGCCGCGCGCGACGCCGGCGACGGTGTCGCTGGTCGGGCAAATGAATGCCGCGGCGTTAGCGGCCGGCGTCGACGTCGGGCTTGGTGACGGCACGGGCGTCGGGGGCGGAGCTGAAGATCCGCCGCCCCCGCCGCCGCAGGCACTCAGCAGGCCGAGGGCAGTAAACAACGCCGCGATTTTATGCACTGGTCGAAATAGTTGCAAGGTTCGTCTCTCCGTCGGATAGCGCACGGTAGCTCTGTGGTCGGGTCAACGTTCGGCGCTGCGCATTTGACGGCACCGGAAGTGCATGTTACGGTTCACCGACACATGCGCAGCCAGTCCGCACCGACCGAAATCGCCGATGCCGTCACCGTCTGGTTCGATGGAGCGCTTGCTCCAAGCACCGGTATCGAAGCCCATGCCTTAACGCACGCGCTTCACTATGGTTCGTCGATCTTCGAAGGAATCCGCGCGTACCCCACCCGGCGCGGCGTCGCAATCTTCCGGTTACGCGAGCATGTTGCGCGGCTGTACGAAGGAGCCGCGGCCTACGGCATGACGATGCCTTTCGGCGCCGACGTCATGTTCGAAACGATCCGCGCGACGATGGCCGCGAGTGGCCAGTCGGCGGCCTATATCCGCCCGCTTGCGTTCTTCGCCGGCGATACGGTGCGGCTGGCGCCCGAAACGATTTGCGAAACGAAGGTGCTCGTCGCTGTGCTGCCGTTTTCGGGTCTGCGTCCCGGCCAGCTGCAGTATTCCGCCGGACTGACGACGGTGATGAAAACGCCGTCGGCGGCTCTGCCCTCGTATGTGAAAGCCGGCGGCCACTATACGAACTCGATCCGGGCGTTGCACGATGTGAACCGGCGCGGCTTCGACGAAGCGATCCTCCTCAACGACCGGGGTGAAGTGGCGGAGGGCAGCGGTGAAAACGTGTTCGTCGTGCGCGATGGAACGCTGATCACGAACGACCGCAGCGCGGATATTTTGCCGGGAATCACTCGTGACGCGATTCTCATTCTGGCCCGCGAAGCCGGCATCCCGACTCTGGTTCGGCCACTCACCGTCGACGATCTCAACCTCTGCGACGAGGCGTTTTTCACCGGAACCGCAGCTGAAGTCGTGCCGATCGCGCGCTTTGAATCACGAACGCTGCGCGAAGGACCGGTAACGGAGCGCTTGCGTACGGCCTACGCCGCGATCGTGCGCGGTGAGATCAGCGCTCCCGGTTCCTGGCTGACGCTCGTCTAAGTTCATGGCGTCGCTCTGGTCGCAGCCGGCGCAAGACGAGGGCCGGCACATGCCGACGTAGTCGGATTGCGCTACCTGCAAACCTTATGCCGGCGTCGGCGTCGGCGTCTCGAGCGCGAAGCGGCTCAGCTCTAGAATGAGCGCCTCCGTCCGGAGGCGGGCTTCCTCGCGATTCGATGCGGCGATCGCTTCGGCGATCGCGCGATGGCCGCCGTGCGCTTCGCAGATGCGCCGAGCGTATTTGGTTTCACCGTCGGGGATGCACATCACGTAAAAGTCACGCCGGTCGAGCAATCCGGCCGCGAGTTGGGCGATCGGTGTCGAGTGCGTCATCATCCGGATGTGCTGTTGGAAATCGTGATCGAGCCGGCGGTAGGCATGGGATTCGGCCGCGCCGTTGGCGGAATCGAGAACGTCGAGTTCCGCGGCGATGGCCGCGAGCGCGGCGACTTCGTCGGCCGTCCGGCGGCCGGCGGCGATATCGGCGCCAATCCCTTGAACGGCCGCCAAGATGACGAAAAAATCGGCGATTTCCGCCGCTTCCGGCACCACGACCCGGCAGCCGACCTGCGGTGTGATTTCGAGATACCCTTCGGCCGCTAAACGCTTGAAGGCGTCCATGACCGGCTGGCGGCTCGTCTGCAGCGATGCCACGACATCCTCGACGCGCAACTTCGCTCCCGGCGCCAGCGTGCCGTCGAAAAGCATCCGTTTGGTGTATTCGTAAGCGTACTCTGCGAGCCGCCCGCGCCGTAAGGTCTCCGCCACCGTGGTCCCTTCCACGGCGGGCGCCCGGACTGCTTCTATGGAAACCAAAGAAATGTTCGTCTATCGAGCGCTGCTGTGTATGGCGGCCGTGGGCGCGTTGTGCGTCGGCGGCGCCGGCGCCCAAAGCGTCGACCCGGCGGTCGCGGTCGCCTCACCGGCGCCGACGGCATCGCCACTGCCGAAGGCGTCGCCGCAGCCTGAACCCGGCGGCTCGCCGGCGCCCGCGGCTGCCGCGTCCAGCCCGCTGCCCGCCACCATCACGTTGCCGCAGTTGCTGACCCCCAGCGGTGGATTGCCCTCGGCGCAGAGCTATGCCGGATTCGTCCGCGGCGCGCAACAGCAGCCCGGCGTCATCGATCTGATTCGTAAAGATGACGACGTGTATTTCGATCTGGGGCCGCAAAATTTCGACCGGACCTATATTATTTCACCGTCCTTGGCCAGCGGCGTCGGCAGCGGCGCTTTCGCCGGTCGCGTTTACGAGCCGTTTCTCGTAACGTTCAAACGGGTCGGCAAACGCGTGCTCTGGATCAGTCCCAACACGCGCTACGTGGCGCAGAAGAATAGCGCTCAAGCCCGGTCGCTGGCGATCAGCGTCGCCGACTCCGTGCTCTTGAGCACGCCGATCGTGGCCGAAGACAGCGTGAAAAATCACGTCGTCATTTCGCCGTCGCTGTTTCTGACCGACTTCGAGGGCATCGGCACCGACCTCGGCCACGCCGGCGCGCAGCCGTCACTGCCGGGTTTATTACTGTTGGCAGCCCGCCCATCGTATGCCGTCGACCCGTCCAAATCGTACTACGCAGCGACCAAAGGCTTTCCGCGCAACGACGAAATTACGGTAAACCTCACCTTCAACGGACCGCCGAACGCACTGCCGACGGTGCCCGACGGGCGCGGCATTCCACTGCTGGTGCATTACAGTATCATCGAGCCGCCCGCCGCCGACGCCGCTTTTCTACCGCGGTATGCCGACGATCGGATCGGCTATTTCATCACTGCCCGTAAACGCTACGACGATGACGCGCTGGCGACGCCGTTCGAGCGTTTCATCGAACGCTGGAATCTCGATCGCGGACCGATCACGTTTTACTTATCGAATGAAATACCGGCCGAATATCGCGCGACCGTGCGGCGCGGAATATTGGCCTGGAACGACGCGTTCGCGCGCATCGGCCACCGCGCGGCGATCGACGTCAAGGATCAACCGGCCGACCCGGCGTGGGATCCGGACGACGCGCGTTATTCGACCGTCCGATGGATCACGTCGGACCGGCCGGAGTTTTCGGCGTATTCACCGTCGGTCGCCGATCCGCGCACGGGCCAGATCATTCGGGCCGAAGTCGTCATCGACGGTGAATCGCTGCGCACCATCAAACGCGGCTACGTCGACAGCATCGTTCCGCTGCATCGCATCGACACCGCATTTGCCGCGCCGCGGAACGACGCCGGCAGTGAAGCAATCTGCGACCTGGCGACCAACTCGCTCTCGCAAGCGGCGCTCGGCACGCTGCTCATGAGTCTGCACGGTCAGGGCGCGCCGGCCGCGCGCGAACGCTATGCCGACGCGTGGCTGTACGCGACGGTGATGCATGAAGTCGGCCACACCTTGGGCTTGCGCCACAATTTCGAGGGTTCGACGGCCTACACGACGGCGCAACTGCACGATCCGGCGTTCACTCGCGCACACGGCACGACGGCGTCGGTTATGGATTACACGCCGGTGAATCTGGCGGCGCCCGGCCAACGTCAAGCCGACTATTTTCCGACACGGCTGGGGCCTTATGATTACTGGGCGATCGCGTATGGCTACCAACGCTTCGGCGCCGTGCATTCGTCGGCTGAAGAGTTGCCGTATCTGCACGCACTCGCGGCGCGGTCGACGCAGCCCGGACTCGCGTACGGTACGGACGAAGATGCGGCCGAGCCGCTTGCCATCGATCCGCACATCGCGCGCTTCGACCTCTCCAACGATCCGCTGACGTACGATCGCGACACCCTCGCGCTCAACGAGTCAGTCGCCAAGACGTTGAACCGGCACTATCCGGGCGACACGCGTTCGTATGCCGAAATCCGCGCGTCGCTCGTCACGGTACTCAACAACGAGTTGAGTGCCATTGACCTCGCGGCGCACTATATCGGCGGCATCTACACGTCGCGAGCGCATCGCGGCCAACCCGCGGCGGGCGCGCCGTTCGCGTCTATTAGCCGGGTCGAACAGCGGCGCGCGTTCGAGCTGATCGACCGCTATGTGTTTTCCGCGCGAGCGTTCACGTATTCGCCGCAACTGCTCAACGAACTAACCACCACGCGGTTTGGCTTCCATTGGGATTCGGGCGATGTACGCCGGCCCGATTTTCCATTACGCGAAGTCGTGGCCGAAATTCAGGACGATGCGATCGCGACGATGTTTTCGGCGCCCAATCTCTCGCGCATCGCCGATCAATCGCTCAAAGTGGCGCATCCGGGCGATACGATGTCGCTAGCCGATCTGTTCGCGTGGACCAACGCCGCGGTGTTCGACGATCTTGGTGCTCCCAGCATCGCGCCCACGCACCGCGAGTTGCAGCGCCGCTTCGGCGATCTCGAGATGGAACTCGCGCTGCTGCCGAGTTTCGTGCTGGATTCGCTGGGTTTGCCGCGTGAAACACAAGCGCTGGCGCGCATGTCGCTCGTCGCGTTGGGCGGCCGGCTACCCGCGGCGCTCGGTGCGGTTCGCGATCCGAGTACGCGCGCGCATCTTGACGATCTGCGTTCGCGGATTCACGGCGCGCTCAATCCGCAAACGACACGTCCGTTATAGGGCCTAGCCGACGCCGGCGAGCTTAGCGTTTTCCGGCGCGGCGCGGAATGAGGTCGAACAACAGCTCGACGGTACGCGCGATCTCATTGAACTCCGGGGCGCCGAACAGATCGATGGCGTCGACGTCGGCGCTCACCGGTAACCCGGCGGCTTCGACCGCGGCGAGTTGATGTTCGACCGTGCCGACCCGTTCGCTGATACTGCGACTGCGTGACGCGGCGTCCTCGAGTTCAGCCACCGCCGTGCTGGTGACGGCGTTGAGCGCGAGCCGTTTGTCGTGCGCTGCTTGCAGGTCCGGAATCTGTGTTCGCAAGAGCGCGACTTCTTCGTTATAGCGGCGCAGCCGGCGGGCCCGGCATGCCTCGACGACCGCTTTGCGCTGCTTTTCGTTGCCGCGCTCGAAGGCTATCCGCTCTTCGGCGGTGCCGGCGGTTTCGGCATCGACGCGCTTGCGCAGTTCCTCGTGCAGCGCGTCGAGTTCTTCGCGAAACGGCTTGATCGGCTCGAGGGCCATGATCGTCTTGCGTTCGGCCACGATCGCCCGGCGGCGTTCGGTTTCCGCCTCACCGATCCGGTTGAGGGCATAGCGTAAGGCCGTGGCCCAAGCAGTCGTTTCGCCGGCTTTCTGGCCAAAACGGACCGACATGCCGAGTCCCAACGTCTCGAGAACGGTCACGTCCCAGCCGATTTCGCCGCCGACGAAGGCCGGAACGATGCGGACGCGTGAGCCCAGCGGCGGTGCCGAACCGTGGGTCACCAGCGCCCACAACGAACGCGTGGTGTCGATGATCGCGGCATACTGCATCTTGCCGACCGCGCGCGAGAAGACGATGAAGCCTTCTTCTTTGAGCCGCGCGGCCGGCGCCGGCGCAACAACGTCCTCGTAACCGCGCGCCCAAGTGGCTTGCCACACGGCGGCTCGTAGATCGCCGGGGTCCGAGCCGGCAGCTTTTACCGCATCCACGAGCGGTTGAACGCCTGAGCCGACAAATCGCGCGTGAGTGGTCACGTCATGTTCTTCGGCCGATGGGGAAACGCCCTGAAGCTGCGCGCGCCCGGAGTGATCCGGGACGCGTGCCAAGATTGGGCCCGCCTGCGTCGAAGCCGGGGAGAGAAAGGTGAGTCGTTCTATCACTCCCATCGCCCGCATGTTGACCGTCGCCGACGGCCGTGATCTGGCCGAGCGGTTAGCGGCTGACTTTGAATCCGGAGCGGCGGCCGCCCTCGCGCGTGCGCAAAGCGCGCGCGTTCTGGCGCTCGACGTAGCCGGCGCCGCGACGGCCGTCGCGCTTCGTGGCGGCGTTGCGCGGCGCCGGAGCCGTCGCGTTCGCGGGCACGTCCAGCATCGCTACCGTCGCGACCGCCGACCAGATCGCGGCTGCGCTGGATACCTGTCCGGGGTGTGCGGGCGAGCTCGCGGCACTGGCCGCCGCGCTCGGCAACCTCGCGGCCCGCCCGCGGCTGTTCCGGTTGCGCGACCGCACGCTCGATCTGCACCATGAGGCACGCGTCATGGGCATCGTCAACGTCACGCCGGATTCGTTTTACGAGCGAGCCGGCGGTCCGGCTCAAGCGCTCGAACGCGCGCGCTCGATGGCCGCCGATGGCGCGGCGCTCGTCGATTTGGGCGGTCAATCCTACGCGCATTGGAACCGTCCGGTCAGCGCCGACGCGGAGCGCGCGCGCGTCGTTCCGGCGGTGCAAGCCATCGTCGCCGCGGGCGTCGATGTGGCGCTGTCGATCGATACGTTCAAGGCCGGCGTCGCGGACGCGGCGCTCGCCGCCGGCGCGCACCTCATCAACGACTGCAGCGGATTATCCGACCCCCGGATGGGCGAGGTCGTCGCGCGCCACGACGCCGGGCTCGTGATCATGCACCTCAAAGGTCAACTCAACGTGCGTTCGGCCTCCACCTACGTGTATGCCGACGCACTCGCGGAGATCGTCGACTATCTTCACGTGCGCATCGAACGCGCGCGTGCCGCCGGTGTGGCCGCCGCTTCGATCGCGATCGATCCGGGTTTGGAATTCGGCAAAGAGCCCGAGACGGATCTGGAAATTCTCGACCGGTTCGCGGAACTGACGGTTCTGGGCTATCCGATTCTGTTAGCCGGATCGCGTAAGAGCTTTATCGGCCGAATCTTCAATCGCCCGGCGCGCGAATTGCTGGTTCCTTCGCTCGCGGTCGCGGGCCTGGGCATCGCCGCCGGCGCACGGCTGTTGCGCGTGCACGACGTTGCGCCGACGGTTCAGCTCGCGCGCATGTATGCCGCCGTCGCGCCGGACCGCCGAACGGCGCTGCCGCTGGCCGAGCACATGCCCGAAACGCCGGCAAGCATGGGTAACCCTGCGCAACGGGATGTGGTCTAACCGGCTAGCTATGCATACGGTTCTCATCGGCGTCGGTTCGAATCTCGGCGATCGCCAAGGCACGATTCTTCAGGCGCTGCAAAAGCTGCGTTCGTTCGCCCGCATCGAGGCCGTCTCGTCGTACTACGAAACGCCGCCGATCGGCGTGAGCGGGCCGGCCTTTCTCAACATCGCCGCCCGCGTCACGAC
The DNA here is from genome assembly GCA_965214335.1 of Candidatus Velthaea sp. Classification (GTDB taxonomy): domain Bacteria; phylum Vulcanimicrobiota; class Vulcanimicrobiia; order Vulcanimicrobiales; family Vulcanimicrobiaceae; genus Velthaea. Next base: position 457,108 of record CBDCBO010000005.1, read on the forward strand.
CGAGCGCGATCCGGCGGCGTTCGAGCGTGCCCTGCGGTCGGTCGAAACGTCGATCGGGCGTCAGCGGATCAACGAATTGGGCGCCCGGCCGATCGATATCGACATCCTGTATATCGACGATCTGGTGCACGATTACGGGCGCTTCGAGGTACCGCACCCGTATATCGCCGACCGGCCCTTCAATCTCGTTCCGCTGGCCGAAATTGCCGCCGACTTCGTCGATCCGCAGCGGCACCGCACGATCGCCCAACTGGCGGCGGCCGCGCCCGCGGCCGGTATTGCCAAGAAGCAGCGCGCGATGCACTTCTTCGCCAACCGGCAAGAAGAAGAACCCGATGTGCGGCTCTCGCTCGACCGCGTGGGCGTGTCGTCGGTCAAGCACGTTATCCGGCTGACGATCGACGGCAAAGAACGGCTGTTCAACGGTGACTTCACGATGGTGGCCGATCTGGGGCCGGATAAGGCCGGCGTCCACATGTCACGGTTCGCCGAATTGCTCGAAGCCGCGACACTCGACGTCCTGGCGCGCCACGATCAACCGGCGCGCATGGAAGATCTGGTCGAACGAATCGCGCGCGAGATCGTCGGCTCGCAGGGCGCCTTGCGCGCCGACGTGCGCTTGCGCGCCGAGTTTGGGCTCGAGCGCTGGACGCCCGTCAGCGGCAAGCGCACTCAGGAAACCTATACGCTCGTCGGCATCGCCCATGCCGACAGCACGAGTTCGCGGCGTATCGTCGGCGTTGAAGCCGACGGCATGACGGCCTGCCCGTGCGCGCAATTGATGGTGCGCGAGCACTCGATCGGCGAACTCATCGCGGCCGGCTTCAGCGACAGCGATGCGCGGCGCGCGGTCGACGCGTTGCCGGTCGCCACGCACAACCAGCGCGGCCGGGGCACTATTCTGATCGGAACGACGGCGGAAAAACAACACGAGTTGCGGGCCGAAGATCTCGTCGAGATCGTCGAAAACTCGATGTCGAGCGAAACCTACGATCTGCTCAAGCGCCCGGACGAATTCTACATCGTCAACAAAGCGCACCACAATCCGAAATTCGTCGAAGATGTCGTCCGCGGCATTCTGGCGCGCGCGCTCGACGTGTACGCCGATTTTCCCGACGAAACGTTTATTTCTTCCACCCAAATCAACTACGAGTCGATCCACAAGCACGATGCGTTCGCCGAAGCGTCGGGTCTGTTCGGTGAATTTCGGGCCGAGTTACGCGACGGCGGTCACGGTCGGCAGAAGACCGACATCGCGACCTGGCTCGGCACCCGGCCGTCATCCGTCGTTGCCGGTTAGCGTTGATCGCTGACCGCCCGGCGCCGCTCGAAATTTGGGCGTCGCCCGAACCAACGATCGCGCGGGTGGACGCGACGACCGTGCGCGATCAGTCCGCCGAAACCGGCTGGTCGAACCGGCTGGGCGACGTCGATCTCATCGCCGATTTAGGCGTCGCGGCGTGCCGGTTTCCGGTGCTGTGGGAGCACGTCGCGCCGATCGCGCCGGCGGTTCGCGATTTCGGCCCGGCGATGCTGCGGCTCGAACGGTTGCGCGGGCGCGGCGTCGAGCCGATCGTGACCTTACTGCATCACGGGTCGGGGCCGCGCTATACGCATTTGCTCGATCCGGCGTTTCCGGAGCTGTTCGCGCAGTACGCGGCGCACGCGGCGCGCGTGCTACCCGGCGTCCGGCGCTGGACGCCGATCAACGAGCCGCTCACCACCGCGCGCTTCTCGACGTTGTACGGCGTGTGGTATCCCAATTTGCGCGACGACCGGGCCTTCGGCCGCGCCCTGCTGCATCAAACCATGGCGACGCTGTTGGCCATGGAACGCATTCGGGCCGTTAGCGCCGACGCGCAACTCGTGGTGAGCGAGGATCTGCAGGGCTTTACCGCCGGTGACAGCGCCGCCGCCCCGTATGTCGCGTTCTTACGCGAACGCGCTTTTCTGTCGATCGAACTATTAGCCGGACACGTCGTGCCGGGCCATGCGCTCTATGGTTTTTTGCGCGAACGCTGCGGCGTGACGGCCGCCGAACTGCGCACGGTGGTAACGCATGCGCTGCAGCCGGGCCTCGTGGCCTTCAACCACTACCCGCATTCCGAGCGCTACGTGTATGCGTCGGCCGACGGCACGCTCGGCGATCTGCCGGCGGTGTACGTCGACGAACGATTCGAACCGCGCTGCGGGCCCCTGTTGCGCGCCGCTGCCCAACGCTTGGCAGTGCCGCTCGCGCTGGGCGAAGTCCATATCGACGCGCCGGCCGACGAGCGAGTGCGTTGGCTAACGCAGCATGTCGGCGACGTCGATGCGTTGCGCGCCGGCGGTGTCGACGTACGCGCGCTCGGCGTCTGGGCGGCGTTCGGCATGCTGGATTGGCACTCGCTGCTGCGCGGCCGCGACGCCGCGGTCGAAGACGGCATCTACACCTTTGCCGGGCCCGACGGCCAGCCCCAACCGACGGCGCTAACGGCGGCCGTCATCGCGCTGGCTCGCGGCCAACGGCCGCTCGATACCGGCGTCCGGGGCTGGTGGGAGCGGCCGGAACGCTTGCGCACGCCGGCCCAACTCGAGGCGCTGCGGCAAGCCGGCCGGCCCGAGGGCAGTCACGTGCGCCGGGCGCACCTTCCGGCATGAATGTGGCGCGCCGCGCGCCGGCCGCTCAGCCGCTGGACATCGGGGCGACATTCCGGTTCTTGCGCGCGTTGCGAACGCACAACGACCGCCCGTGGTTCGAGGAGCACCGTGATGTGTTCGACACCGTGCTCAAGCCGGGCTTCGAAGAGTTCGTGACCGGGCTGCTGATTGCCGCCGCCGGCTTCGACGAGCGGTATGCGGCGATCGAACCACGGCGCTGCATTTTTCGCCTGTACCGCGACGTGCGTTTCTCCAAAGACAAAGCGCCCTACAAGACGCGGCTATCGGCGTTCCTTTCCCCACTGGGCTGGCGTGGCTCGACGCCCGGCTTTTACGTCGCGCTCGAACCGGGCGGTGAAAGTCTGCTCGCCGCCGGTATCTATACGCCCGAGAAGCCGGTGCTGACGGCCTTGCGCGAGCGCTTCGCCGCCGGTGACGCGGCGTTCGATCGCATCCTGCGCGCCAAACGCTTTGCGGCGTATCTGCCGCTCGATACCGATCCGCTCGTGCGGGTGCCGCGTGGTTTCGATCCCGCCCATCCGCGCGGCGACTTGCTGCGCGGGCGACGCTATATGGTGCGGCGGTCGTTCGCCGACACGGAATTGGTAAACGGCGACGCGTTCGCGACCTTCCGGTCGGCGTTACGCGATACCGCGCCGTTCGTGCGCTGGCTCGACGCCGCGACCGCGCAGGCTTAAGATTGCTCGAGCTGGGCGATGCGCGACTTGAGCGACGGATGAGTGGAGAATAACAGCTCGGCCCATTTCGGCTGTTCGTCCTCGGCCAAATTTTGGTCGCGCAGGCGGCGAAAGGCGCGGGCGCCGCTGTGCGGGTCGCCGGTCGCGGCTATGGCGAACCGGTCGGCGCGGCGTTCGACGGCGCGCGACAGGGCGGCCATCAGCGGCGAACCCAGCGTCGAAAATAACGACGCGTAAAACGCGAAGCGCGTGCCGTCGGCAAGCGTCTCGAGCCGGCGCCCGGCCCGGCCCAAGGCCAAGCTGCCCGCGCCGATCGTCGCGGCCAGAAAAACAGTCCCGACGGCGATACCCACCCACGGGTCGCGGCTAACGTAGTGGCCGAGTTCGTGCGCTACCACAAAGAGCGTTTCATCCTCGGCGAAATTTTCGATGAGCGTGTCGGCCAGCACGATGCGCTGGGTGCCGAACACGCCGGTTACGAACGCATTCGCCTTTTTTGTCTGGCGGCTCATGTCGAAGCGCAGAATTGACGCGTTGCCGGCGTTCCAGCGGGTCGCCAGCGCTCGGATTTTGGCTTCGAGCGGGCCTTCGAGCGGGACGTACGTGTTGAACAGCGGCATGATGAACGTCGGCGCGATGACGTTGGCCAACGTGAGCAAGACCGGTGTCGCGGCGATCGCAATCCACGGCCAGCTGCGCGGCGCGCGGCGGATCACCGCATCGCCGATCCCGGCCACAAGCGCCGTCACGGCGAGTCCGACCCCCGCCGCCTTGGCATGATCGGCGGCCCACGCCGCGCGGCTTTGGTCCGACATGCCGTAGGTACGTTCCATCACGTGGCTCTCCACGTAATCGGCGCCGAAGTCGCGCAAACCGTCGAGCACCGAAAGCAGCGTGATGAAGAGCGGAGCCCGCAACACGCGGGGCAGCGGCCGCAGCGCCCGTTCGACCGGTGCGGCGACGATAAAGGCCGTGATGGCCAGCGACGCCGTGGAACGCACCAGGCCGGCTAGGAGTAGACCGCGCCGCGTCAGGCCGTACGCTTTGGAGTCAGGTGCCGCGAGCACCGGAAACGGCGCTTGGTGGTCGAGCCACGCGGTGCGGACGCGGACGGCCGAATACCCAACGACGAAGCCGACCGCGGCGCCCTGCCAAATTCCTCGCATCGTCCGACCGATTTGCCCGCCGCCGCCGCTCTGGCCTTCGTCGGCGCCGGCTGCGCGATCGGGGCCTCCGCACGATCTCGCGCGACGGCATCTTCCAAACGATGCCCGAGGTTCGCGTGGCGGCTCGCGAGATTCTCACCGTCGTGCGTGCCGATCGACTCGCCATCGTCGCGACGGTTTCGAATGACCTTACGCCGGAAGCCGGTTATACTTTAATCTGCGTCACCGGAACCGGGTCGCGCCAAGCGCCGACGCCCGGAGATGACCCCGTCCGGAAGCGTTGGCCCTCGCGTAAGCGACGAAAGGATTTTCCGATGAACCTGATTCCGTATCTGTACTTTGACGGCACGTGTGCCGAGGCGGTGCAATTCTATACTGAGGTGTTCGGTGGCACGATCTCATCGTTGCAGCGCTGGTCCGAGATGCCGCCCAATCCCAACTATCCGATTTCCGACGAACAGAAGAACCGGGTGATGCACGCCCATATGAACGCGAAGGGCTTCGCGCTGATGGCATCCGACGGTATGCCGGGCACCGAACAAAAGGGTGGCAACGTCAGCCTCTCGCTCAATTTCGAAGACGTCGAAGAGGGCGAGAAGCTGTTCGAGGCTCTGTCGAATGAGGGTGCCGTCGAGACACCGCTCACTGAAATGTTCTGGGGCGCGAAGTTTGGTCAATTCACGGACAAGTTCGGCATCGACTGGATGTTCAACATCGCGCTAACCCCGGCGCCGGCGAATAACGAAGAGCTTACACTGCGGAATGCAAAACCGGCGGACGATCCGCTTTAGCGACCGGTCAGCGCCATGAGTTGACGTCGCCGTGGCGTACGGCTGACCGCACTTCGCCCGAACGCCGCAGCGCCATGTTCCGACCCTCGGGCGGCACGACGCCGTTGAGGTCGCGCTCGATATCGAGCCGCAAATAGGTCCCGCGCCCGATGTGCAGCGCGCACGTGCGATTGTCGAGTTGCACGAATTTGCCTTGGCGAGCTTCGCCGTCCCAGTCGATCACGGCAACGGCCGCCGGCATCGGGCTGCCCAGCGCACTGAGCCGTTCGACGGCATCGCACACCGCGTCGAGCGTGTTGGCGGCCGCCGCGGTGAGCCGCTGCATGTGCGCCTGATGTTGCCGGTCGTGCACGTGCTCGATCGCGGCCTGGTACAGCGCAGCGGTCTCGGCTACTTCACGCGCGTTTTTAATTCCGTCGATGACGCGCCGCGCGTTAAAATAGTCGGTCTTCTTATCGTTGACGTACGAGCCGAGCGGGATGCCGGTAAAGAGACCATCGCGCATTCCGCGCACTAAAATCCGGGCCGCGATATCCGGGCGCGCCGGTGCGGCCGGCTGGGCGACGAAGAACGGCAGTGCAACGCCGTCGACGATATGGTCGGGCAGGCTCAACCGCGCCGACCAGGTCGCGTAAAGCGTGCGACCGCGAATCGGGACGAAGCCGCGTCCGCAGAAGCGTTCTCCGTCGCCGCGTTGGGTGTTACCGAGCAGCGTTCCTAATTCCGTGCCGGGCTCGTACCGCTCGTACCCACCGCCCCGCTCCGGACCGCCGGCAGCCTCGACGAGCGCGGCACCGAAGTGGCAACTGTGGTGCGCGGTCGCTAACACGTAGGCGATGCGGCGCACGTTCGTGATGCCGCCGGCGCGGGCGCTCTCGACGAGCAGCGGAACGGCCCAGGCCGCGTTGGTCCGACACGCGCGCGGCACCACAGCCAGAATGGCAGCGACCTCGGCCGCCGAATCCGGTTCGAATCGCGTTCGGCGCGGCGGCGAGTCGCCGCCGGTCAGCTCCAATATACTGTCGGCCCCGTCCACGTTTGGCAGCACTCCATCGGTTCACACCAGTAGCATCGGCTCTCGCTCGTGCGCGGCGCCGCCGGGTGCGCTACTATGCCCCGGAACGTACACCATACGCTGCAGGCAACCGGCAATATAGGGTCGTTGGGCCGGACCGCGCGCCGTGTTGGAACTAGCGCGGCGCGGCGGTTCGCTCAGCGCACGACGTATCCACCGTCGATGACCAGCGTTTGGCCGGTCATGAAACTCGATGCATCGGAAGCGAGGTACACCGCGGCGCCGCCTAATTCGTGCGGATCGCCCGGCCGCCGCATCGGCGTCAGTTCCATCCACACGCCGCCCAGCGCCGGATCGGCAAGATAGGGCGCCGTCATCGCGGTGCGCATGTAGCCCGGTGCGATGGCGTTGACCCGAATGCCGTAGGGCGCCCATTCGACCGCTAAGCTTTTCGTCGCCATGATGACGCCGGCTTTGGAGATGTTATAGCCCGACTGACGTTGCGGTACGTTCACGATCAGACCCGACATCGAAGCAATCATGACGATCGAGCCCGAGCGCTGCTCGATCATCGCCCGGGCGCACGCTTGCGCGGTAAAAAAGACGCCGGTCAAATTAACGCCGATGAGTTCGTTCCACGTTTCGAGCGTCATGTCCTCAGCCGCGGCGTTTATGGAAACTCCGGCATTGCAGATGCAAATATCGACGCGACCCCACGCCGCACGCATCTCGGTCACGGCGCGCGCGCTGTCCTCGGGAAGCGTAACGTCGCCGAGTGTGCCGCGCGCTTCGATACCCGCAGCGGCCAATGTCGCAAGCGCCGCGTGCAAGGTCGGTTCGTCGCGATCCATCAGCATCAGTCGCGCGCCATGCGCGCCGAGTGCCTGCGCCATCGCTAATCCCAGCCCGCGAGCACCGCCCGTAACCAGCGCCGTCCGGCCATTTAAACTAAACATGCGAGATCCTTTCGGCCGGCGCTGCGGCCCGCATCGCGAGCAATGCGGCATCGCGGGCCGCCCAATCGATGAGCGCTGCACGACGCGGTTCGAAGCGCCGCGGACGCGCGGTCGTGCCGACGAACGCGCGCACTTGCGCGAGCCCGGAGATGGCCCGGTCGGCGACGGCCTGCACGAGAATATTCCCGGTAGCACTCGCTTCGACGGGTCCCGCGAAGACGACGCGTTCGCAGGCATCGGCGGCGAGCTGGCAGAGCAGTGCGTTACGCGAGCCGCCGCCGACGATCGCAATCGCGCCGATCGGCGTTGCGGATAGTCGCTCGGCGTCAGCGATCGAACGACGGTACTGCAGCGCCAAGCCCTCGAACACGGCGCGCGTTAGCGCCACGGGCTCGCGTTCGGGGCGTTGCCCGCTGCGCGCGAGTTGGCCGGCAATGGCGGCCGGCATGTCGAGCGGATGCAGTAATTCGGCATCGTCGACATCGATGATGATATCGGGCGATGCGAGCAGCGCCGCGCGTTGGGTCAGATCGTCATACGTATACTCGGCGCCCGCGCGCTGCCACGCCCGGCGACACTCTTGCACCAGCCACAAGCCCATGATGTTGCGCAAAAAGCGCACGCTGCCGGCGACGCCGCGTTCGTTGGTAAATCCGGCTTCGCGCGCCGCTTCGGTCAGGATCGGCTGAGCTAATTCGAGCCCCAAGAGCGACCACGTTCCCGAACTGATATACGCGCAGGCCGCACCGTCGGCCGCGGCATGGAGCGGCGCTGCCAGCACGGCACATGCCGTATCGTGCGTTGCCGGGACGACCACCCGTAGGCCCGACCGCGGCCCCAGTTCGAGATCGCGCCGGGTCGGGCCCAGGATCGTCGCCGGTTCAACCGGCGTACTGAATAAAGCGCGCGGTACGCCGATCGGGGCGAGCAGATCGTCCGCCCAGTCACCGCTCACGGCCAGCGCTCCGGTCGTGCTGGCGTTGGTTGATTCGGTGACGTGGACGCCGGTTAACCAGTAGTGCATTAAATCGGGAATCATCTGCAGCGTCGCTGCGATTTCAAGTGTCCGTTCGTCGCGCGCGGTGGCCGCGAGTTGGTACAGCGTGTTGATCGGCAGCTGCGCGATCCCGGTTCGTGCGTACTGCGCCTGCGCTGAGACGAGCCGCGCGTACGTTTCGCACATCCCGTCGGTGCGCGTATCACGATAGTGGTACGGCAGGCCCAAGAGGCGCCCGGCGGTATCGCACAAACCGTAATCGACCCCCCACGAATCGACGCCCAGTGAGGCGATCGGCGCGTTCGCGGTCGCTTTTTCGAGCCCGTGGACGATCTCGGCGAATAAACCCGGAACGTTCCAATGCAAACCGTCCGGTGTACGAATCGGGCGATTCGCGAAACGGTGCACTTCATCCAACTCGATCCCGTCGTCGCCGACCGCGCCGACGACGACCCGGCCGGTCTCGGCGCCCAGATCGATCGCGGCGTAGCGGGGCTTCATGGCCGGCGCATTAACGCGTGTAAGCCGCGGTGACTCCGCCGTCGACGTTGAGAATGTTGCCGGTGCTCTTCGCGGCTCGCGGCGAAGCCAAAAAGGCGACGGCTTCGGCAATGTCGGCCGGCACCACGTTGACGCCGAGCACGGTGCGCTTACGATAGTGTTCTTCGAGCGCTTCGGGCGCGATGCCGTAGGTTGCCGCGCGCTCGTTGCGCCAGCGCCCGTTCCAAATGCGCGAGCCTTCCAGCACGGCATCCGGATTGACCGTATTGACCCGGATGCCGAACGCGCCGCCCTCTTCGGCCAAACAGCGCGCCAAGTGTAATTCGGCGGCCTTCGCCGCGGAGTATGCCGCGGCGTTTTTTCCGGCCACGAGGCCGTTCTTGGAAGCGATGAAGACCAGCGTTCCGCCGCGACCTTGATCCTGCAGCAGCCGGAACGCTTCGCGTGCGACCAGAAAATAGCCGGTCCCCAAGATCGTGCTGTTGCGGTCCCAATCGGCCAAGGTGGTTTGGGCAATCGGCGCACTCGAGCTGATACCGGCGTTGCTAACCACGATGTCAACGCCGCCGTAGGCCAGCGCCGCTTGCCGAAAAGCGTGGCGTACGCTATCTTCGCTTGTCACATCCATGCCGGCTTCGATCGCCCGGCCGGCGCCGAAGCTCGCACAAATCTCGTCGGCGACGGCGCGCGCGCCGTCGGTATCGATGTCGGTCACCACGATGTGGGCGCCGTCGGCCGCGAGTCGCCGGCAAATCGCCGAGCCGATTCCGCCGGCGGCGCCCGTAACCAAACATATCTTGCGCGCGAATTCCCGTTCGGGCGGCATCAGGCTCAGTTTATATTGTTCGAGCGGCCAGTATTCGACGGCGTGACTTTCGGCGTCGCTGAGCGACGTGAACCCACCCAGCGTTTCCGCGCCGCGAATGACGGCGATCGCGCGCGCGTAGAGTTGCGCGGCGATATGCGCGTTTTGAGCGTCCTTGCCGGTGGTGAACATGCCTAAACCCGGCACGAGCACGACGCGCGGCGCCGGATTAACGTCGGCGGCGGGCGAGCGAAACACCGGCGTCGGCGCATCGGGATCGAGATTTTGCTGCGCGTTTTCGGCTAAATACGCAAGGTAGGCGTTGGTGTACGCGGGCGTCGCCACGGCGATTGCCGCGCGCAGGTCGTCGACGCTGCGGTCGGGTGTCCAGTCGACGAACATCGGCCGGACTTTGGTGTGGACGAGGTGATCGGGACAAGCCGCGCCGATCGCCGCCAGCCGTGGCGCATCGATCGCGTCGACGAATTCGAGCACGTCGGGTCCGTCCTCGAACCGGAGGACGCACGCTTTGGCAGTTGAAACCGCGCCGCGTAAAAACGGCATGATGTCGGCGGCGATTTCATGCCGCCGTTGCGCGGGAAGCGCCGCGCAGCGCTCGCCGCCAAATGCCGGCCGCGCGGCCATACGGGCTTCGACGAATTCGCGAGCGCGCGCGAGCATGGCGTGCGTCGTGCGCGTACACTCATCGTCGCTCTCGCCCCAGGTGATCGACCCGTGCTTTTGCAGGATGACCAGCCGTCCGGCCGGATTCTGTTCGTGCGCTTCGGCAATCCGGCGGCTCAGCGCGAAGCCCGGCCGCTGGTACGATATCCAAATGAGTTCGGGGCCAAAGAGTTCTCGCGCGAGCCGCTCGCCGTCGACGGCGCAGGCGAAATAGTTCGTCGCATCGGCGTGCGTGTGATCGATCGCGGCGGCCGGCAGAAACGCGTGAAACAGCGTTTCGATCGATGCGCGCGGCCGGTCGGGGTCGGTCATGCAGCGCCGCAGATGGGCGACCATCTCCGTATCGGCGACCTGCGCCCGTTGACGCAGAACGAGCACTTCATCGAGCCGCAAACCGGTAAATGATTCAGGCGTCACGCTGGCGAGATCGGAGCCCGACCCCTTCACCCACATGATCCGCACCGGCCGGCCGGTATGGTCGGATGCGGTCGTCTTGGCCGACGTATTTCCGCCGCCCCAATTGCAGATCGTCCGGTCGGCGCCCAGCCCGCGCGAACGCGCGGTTAGCCGGGTTAACACCGAACCGAGTGCGTTTGACACGTCTTGGGCCATGTTGCACTCTAATCACAGATGAGCATATCTGTCAAATCGTGTTGCTTTGCGGATGGTCGAGGCGCGGGCTGATGTTGGCGTTCGAGCGCCGGATGGCGGTAGCGGAATTGCTGCGCCAAAATCCGGTGCTCACCGTCGACGAACTGGTCCGCAAGTTCGGCGTGTCGGCCCAAACCATGCGCCGCGACTTCCAGTATTTAGCTCAGCGCGGACTGCTGACGCGAACGCACGGCGGGGCGGTCGCGCGCGCGCCCGAAGCGCTCGGTTTCGAGGGCGTCTTCGCGCTGCGGATCGCGCAGCGCGCGGCTCAGAAAGCCGCGATCGCCCGCAGCGCCCTCGATCTGATCGTGCCCGGCTCGACCGTGATGCTCGATGCGTCGACCTCGGTGCTGGCTTTGGCGCAGCGGCTGCCGCGCGACGTGGAATTACACGCAATCGTCAATGCGCTGCCGATTGGGACGGAGCTCAGTACGCGCTCGCGGATCGCGACGACGATGATCGGCGGCACCGTGCGGCCGACGTCGCTTTCGGCCGCCGGACCGCTCGCCGAATTGACCTTGCGCCGGCTCTTCGCCGACACCGCGTTCATCTCAGCGCGCGGGGTTTCGCTCGAGCGCGGACTGACGGAAGCCAATCCCGCCGAATCGGCGCTCAAAGAGATCATGATCGCGCACGCGACGCGCGTCGTCGTGTTGGTCGATTCGAGCAAGCTCGAACGCACCGCGCTGAGTTACTTCGGCCCGGTGACGGCGGCACACGTGATCGTGACCGATGACGAAGCGGATGCCGGGCTAGTGCGCGCGCTGCGCGACCGCGGAATCGACGTGCGGGTGGCGACCGACGGTTGAGGGAAACGCGCGGCATGCCGGGCGACATCGATCCAAATGCGACTGATTCCGACCGAGTGTTACGCATCGAACTCGTGCGGACGTGCCTGCAAATGGTCGAATTGGGCATCAATCAAGGCACGTCGGGCAATGTCAGCGTTCGGACCGGCGACCGGTTTCTCATTACGCCCAGCGGTATCGCGTACGATGAAATGACCGCCGAGCAGATCGCCGTCATGGATTTTCGCGGCCGCTATTGGGGACCGTGTAAACCGACCACGGAGTGGCGCATCCATAGCCGGCTGCTCGAAACGCGGCCCGATGCCGCGGTTGTGATCCATACGCATTCGCTGTTCGCAACGACGGTCGCGTGTCTGCGCCGCGACATTCCGGCCTTACATTACTATGTGGCTGTCGGCGGCGGTCCGACGATTCGCTGCGCCGAGTATGCGACGTATGGAACCCAAGCGCTGGCCGACAACGTGGTCGCGGCGATGGCCGGGCGCGATGCGTGCTTGATGGCGAACCACGGATTGCTCGCCGTCGGCGCGACGTTGGTTCAGACGTTACGCCGCACGTTCGATATCGAGATGCTGGCGCGGCAGTACGTGTATGCCTTGCAGATCGGCGAACCGCATATTCTGCCGGACGCTGAAATCGAACGCGTGCGCCATAAAATGCGGACGTACGGCACGCAAGCGGCGGACGATCCGGAGTTGCTCCGGCAGCCCGGCGCCGCACCGCGGTGATCGTCCTGGTCCGGTAAGATATTTCGATCGCGCCTGGGTTGCGCGAACCTGGTTTGCCGGGCTATACTGCACGAAACGCCGGTTTCGCCCACATACGCTCATACATGCCGCGTCATGTACTCGGTAGCAGCGGATCGTTGTGCGCTATGGCTGTTGTCCGCTATGAGATTGGAATGAGTGTGAACGGACGTATTTTTCGGCATTGCTTGAGCGCCGGCGCCGCAGCCGCGATCGGGTTGACCTCGCTCGCCCCGGCGATCGCCCAAGACAAACAGTTCAGCATCGCCTTTGTGCCCAAACTCATCAACATCGGCTACTTCAATGCCATGCAGCAAGGCGGCGAGCAAGCCGCTAAAAAATTCGGCGCGAAATTCGTGTATAACGGTCCGACGACCGCCGACGCGAACCTGCAGGTGCAAATCGTCAAGCAGCTCATCGCGCAGCATGTCGACGCCCTCGCCGTCGCACCCGACGATCCGGCCGTTGTCGGCCCGGCGCTCACGCAAGCCCAAGCCCAGGGCATAAAAATTTTTACCTCCGATACCGACGCGCCGGGCAGTCCGCGCGCCGTGTTCGTCAATCAAGCCCTCGACACCGGAATCGGCAATGCGGTGTTGGACTCGCTGGCCGAGCAGATGGGCAAGACCGGCGAATGGGCGATCGATTCATGCGGCCCGGCGGCGCAAAACCTCAACGGCTGGATCGCCATCGAGAAGCAACGCGCGGCGAAATATCCGGGCATGAAGTTCGTCGGCGTGGTGTATTCGGGCGAAGATCAAGCCAAAGCTGTCGCCGACAGCCGCGATTTGATTACCGCTCACCCGAATCTCAAGGGGATCATCGGTCAGTGCACGACATCGGGCCCCGGCGCTGCCCAAGCCGTTACCGAACTGCACAAGATCGGCAAAGTGTTCGTGACGGGCGTTGCCTTACCGTCAGGTATGAAGCCGTATATCGCCAACGGCGCTTCGAAGAGCTTCGTGCTGTGGGATCCGGTCAAACTCGGCTATCTCACCGTCTGGGCCGGCGTCCAGCTGGCGGCCGGCAAGTCTTTCACCGCGATGAACGACGTACCGGGGTTGGGCAAAATCGCCTACGACGCCGGTAAGAAGATGCTGCTGTTAGGTCCGCCCACGACATTTACGAAAGCGAACATCAACCAATTTAGTTTTTAGTGCAGCGCACCGCGGGAGGCCGCCATGCTTGAGATGCGTGGCATCTCGAAATCCTATGGCGGCGTGGCGGCGTTGCGCGGAGTCGACTTCACCGTCACCGGCGGCGAAGTCGTCGCGCTCGTCGGACAGAACGGTGCCGGTAAGTCAACGCTCATTAAAGTGCTGTCGGGCGCAATTACGCCCGATAGCGGAACGATCGCACTCGACGGCCGCAACGTAACCTTCACCTCGCCCGCCCAGGCGCTGGCGGCGGGAATCGCGACCGTCTATCAAGACCCGCAGGTCTATCCCGAACTCAGCGTTACGGAAAACATCTATCTAGGCCGTGAGCTGCGCGACCGCTGGGGTAACATCGACCGCCGCGCCCAGATCGCGCGCGTCGAAGGATTGCTCGAAGAGTTCGGCGTCGAACCGGGCTTGGCGACGGCGCCGATCGCGGAGTTGAGTTTAGCCCGCCGGCAGCTGGCACTCATCGCCAAAGCTCGCAGCACCGATCCCAAAGTCATTGTCTTCGATGAACCAACCGCGATTCTCACCGAACGCGAAGCGCAGTGGCTGTTCGATATCATCGGCCGCTTACGCACGCGCGGCGTCGCGATCGTGTATATCAGTCACCGGCTCGAAGAAGTCTTCGCCATCGCCGACCGGGTAACGATACTCAAAGACGGCGAGACCAAGGCCACCTGGCATATCGGCGACGTGACCACCAGTAGGCTCATCGAAGTAATGGCGGGCCAAGCCTTGACGTCGGGTGCCGATCACGCCGTCGCCCGTCCCGGCGAACCGATTCTCGAGGTCCGCAATCTGAGCCGGCGGGGCGCTTTCGCAAACGTGTCGTTCGCGCTCCGGCCGGGCGAAATCGTCGGCTTTTTCGGCCTCGTCGGATCCGGCCGCAGCGAAATAGCGCGCGCTATCTTCGGCGAGGAACCGGCCGATTCGGGCGACATCGTGCTGGCCGGCAAAGCCGTAAAGTTTCGTTCGCCGATTGAAGCGGTGCGGGCCGGTATTTGTTATCTACCCGAGGACCGTAAAGGCCAGGGACTCTTCGGCGCGTTACCGGTAGCGTACAACGAGACAGTCGTCATTTTGCCGCGCTTGAGTCAACTCGGATCGATTACGCGGGCCGACCGCGAGGCTGCGCTGGCGCACCAATATGCTCGCGATCTACAGATTACTCCGGCGAACATTCGCCCGCCCGTTGCGACCTTATCGGGCGGCAACCAGCAGAAGGTGGTGTTGGCCAAGTGGCTGGCGGCGAAACCGAAAATTTTTATTCTCGATGAACCGACCGCCGGGGTCGACGTCGCCGCCAAACAAGAAATTCACAACATCATCGTGCGTTTGGCGCAGGACGAGCGCATCGCGATCATGGTTATCTCGTCCGAGTTGCCTGAAGTGCTTGCCCTCGCCGACCGGGTCGTCGTGATGCACGAAGGCGAGATGAGCCGTACGTTCGGCCGTGGCGCGGCGCCGGCCGAGGTGCTCGCTGCCGCGATGGAAAGCCGCCGGCCCGATGCGCCCGCTGCCGTCTGAGCCGGTGCTCGCTCCGCTTGCCACGCCGGCGCCGCGTCCGCCGCCGGCCGCGCGCAATCGGCTGCGCGAGCTGGCGGTGCGGCGCGAAAGCATCGTGCTGCTCATCTTGATTGTCGGCAGCGTGCTCTTCGACCTGACGCATCCGACATTTCTAACGCCGGCCAATCTCGAACAGATCTTCACCAATGTCGCCGTTGTCGCCATTATCTCGATCGGCATGACGCTGGTGATCGTCACCGGCGGCATCGACGTATCGGTTGGCTCGGCGCTGGCCCTGTGTATGTTCGCGGCGGGGAAAGTCATGATCGGCGGCGGCGGTCTGCTGCCGGCGATTCTGGCCGCGCTCGTTGTCGGGGCGGTCGCCGGCGTAGTGAACGGGACGCTCGTTGCCTACGGGCGCATCCACCCGATCATCGTGACGCTCGGTACGCTCAACATCATCCGCGCCATTCATATCGGTGTGCTTGGCAAAGATTGGCTCGTTCCGCCGCATCTGGCCGAGGGTTTAGCGCTCGGCACGTTTTTGGCGGTGCCGAACGCCTGGTGGTTCACGATGATCGTCGCGGCGCTCTTGACAGCGTTCGTCTTCTGGCGACCGTTGGGCCGGGCCATTTATGCCGTCGGCGGCAATCCGGAGGCGGCCCGGCTAGCGGGCGTCAACGTTCCGCTCGTCACCGTGGCGGTGTATGCGCTCATGGGCATCCTCGTCGGCTTCGCTGCCGTCATTCAAGTGGGTCAAGCGGGAACCGTGCAACCCAATGCGGGCAGCGGTCTCGAGTTACAGGCGGTCGCGGCAACCGTTATCGGCGGTACGAGCATCTTAGGCGGTCGCGGGACGATCGTCGGCGGCCTGCTCGGCGCGTTGCTCGTCGAGGCGGTGCACAACGCGCTCATCACCATCGGCAACGTTGGTTTGCTCGAAGGACTCGTCGTCGGCGTGCTCATTCTCATTGCGGTCGCGGCCGACGTGCTGCAACACCGGCGGCGGAGAATCGTATGAGACGGCGGCTCTTGCTCGGGTTCGTGCTCGTCGTCACCGTCGGCTTATTTTCGCTGCTGGTGCCGAACTTTTGGCAACCGTACAACATGTACCAAGTCGTGCAAAACGGCGTGACCTTGGCGCTATTGGCACTCGCGGAAAGTATCGTCATCTTGTCGGGCGGCGGTGCCATCGATCTTTCCGTCGGATCGATGCTCGGCTTAGCGGGCATGACGCTGGGCGTGCTCAACATCGAATACGGCGTGCCGATCGGCGTCGCCATAGCCGGTGCGATCGTGGCCGGCGCGGTGCTCGGCGCGATCAACGGATTTTTAGTCAGCGTGGTCCGTATTCCGCCCCTTATCGCAACGCTCGCGACGTTTTACGCGTACGCCGCCGTCGCCTTGCAAGTGACCCATACGCGACCGCTGCCCGACGCAACGCAGCCGAACTTGCCGGCGGCGTTTCCGGCGCTGCTCATCACGATTGGAAACGGCAACGTCCAGGACGTGCCGGGTTTTGGCTGGGTGCCGAAGATCGCCGGCCAAGGCATCCCCTTTCAAGTCGGGTTCGTGTACCTGCCGGTCGCGCTGATCTTGGCCTTCGTACTCGTCAAAACCGTGAGTGGCCGCTATCTTTACGGCGTCGGAACCAACGCGCTCGCCGCGCGCTTTTCCGCGATCGACGTGTGGGGCGTACGCTTTGGCGCGTATGTCGCCGCGGGCCTGATTTGCGGTCTCGCCGCGGTGGTGCAGACCGGCTTGAGCGCGAGCGCGACACCCGACGTCGGTGCGACGATGAATTTGGCAGCGATTACGATCGCCGTCTTGGGTGGCGTGAGCATCGTCGGCGGCGAAGGCGACGTACTGGGTATCTTGCTCGCGAGCTTGATCGTCATATTTTTATATAACGGTCTTGGTCTAGCGCTTGGAGCGAACGCCGGTATTTGGCAGCCGTTCAGTTTGGGTGTTTTGTTGATCGGCAGCGCGTTGCTCAACGAGTCATTACGGCGGCGCTTTTCGCTGCGCTCCTAGCCGGTGGCGCACGTCGCGTTCAGCGTTCCCGCCGTGCGCCACCGGTTTAGCATCATTGGTTAGAACCGGCCGCCGTCGGATGACATGCGGATCGCCGGATCAATCGAACGCCGGAACAGTTAGGGTCGAAGGCCACCGACGACATCTTGCGAGTTTCCGGTCCGCGTATCGGTCCATGACGCGTACAGGGACGAGGCAGCGAAGACATTCCCGGTATAGTCGCCCATGAAGCTGCCACCGAATCCATCGTTGTTTGGATTGGATGGGACGGTCGCGATCTGCGCGTTAGCGTACGTATTTCCGCCGTCGCCTGAGTAGCCGCCGAACATTTCGTAATTTATGTTCGAAGGATCGTTGCGCCGGTCGAGCCACGTGGCTCCAACTTCACCTTTGGCGCTGATACTGAGCCAGGCGAAGAATTGGTCGTTTGTATCGCTTGCGGGTGCGACCGCGACAGGCTTCGACCAGCTGGCGCCCCCGTTAACCGACTTCAAGACTTCAACCTTACAATATTTCGCGTACGAGTATTGGATCTCGTAGAGCGTAGCGGATTGTGCATGCTTGTCGACGGCGATGACCGGAATGTTACTCAAACGTTCGCCCGTATTGGGCAGGCAGCCGTAGAAAGCACCGCAGCTATCGGGTGCCAAGCTCACCGACGAAATCGTCGTGGCTTTGCTCCACGTGTTGCCGCCGTCGGTCGACTTGACGAGCATCATGCTCGCTACGGTGCCGCCGCAATCGCCCGTTGATCCGGTCGCGGTACAGCGCAGAAAGGACACGTAGACGGTCCCGTCTTTACCGGTCGCGATATCGCTGAACTGATTGATGAGCGGATATTTCTGTTGCACGCCGGTCGCGGTTTGTTTCCACGTCTTACCGCCGTCCGTTGAATGGGAGACACTGATCTCCGAATTTTGACCCGCGCTGTCGAACTGGGTTGTGGAGACATAGATCGCGTTTTTGCGCGGGCTGTTGGGATCGATATCGATCTGCAACCACGGTTTATCCGTTAGTCCGCCGGAGAAGAACGGCTTTACCGCGACAATCGGCGTGCTCCAGCTTTTGCCGTCCGTGGATGTATCGACCACGACGACGCCGCCGCTGCCTTCCGCGTCGATGCCGCCGCGATACGCCACGCCGCCCAAATCGAAGCCGACAATCGGATCACCGTCGCCACCGCTAGCGCCCTTGACCAAGGTGCCACAACTCGAAGTCCAGGTCGTGCCGCCATCATTCGAGTAGAAATAACCGGTCAGCGACGAGCAGTTATAGTCATTGCCGGCCGTCAGCAGTTCTTTGGGATTTTGCGGGTTAGCGCTGATCGGCGTTTCGTCAATCGGTTGCGTCCCAGCGCCGGCTAGCACGTTGGGAAAGACGCACGGTGCGTTTTTACAGTTCAAGTTGGTGCTACCACCGGCAAAGGCGCGGCGTGTCGCCGGGCGAATCAGGCCGAGCCGAGCGGCGCGCGCATAGATCAAGCCCGAACTGTACGGCGACTTGCGCCAAGCATCCAACAGCGACGACGGGTGTCGAGCGATTTGCGGCGCCGGCGTTTGGGCTTGTGCCGTTTGCGCTGTGCCGGCGGGTTGAATTATTGACGCCAAGGCGAAGACCCCTCCGACCATGACATGTCTGATGGTGTTCATACGACCTCTTTAATTTTATTCATCGAAAGAAGCCACGAAATGTGGCAAAGTTATTTGTTCACGATCAGCGGCGGCTTGCCTCGTGCGTTCGCTATGGAGCTACCGGTAGCGAACCGGTGAAAACGGCACCGTCGAGCAAGCCGATGGTGCGCGTCGCGAAGCGGTTAAAGCGGATATCACAGGGCCGTCGGGCGGTTGTGGCTTGCACTTCGTGGGCGGCGATGCCGCTGCGATCGACGATCGCCGAGACCGCTGTTATTTCGCCCCGTTAGTGTCGAACGCGCATTCTGCATGGTCGTGGTTCGCCCCGCGACGTCTTCGGCGACGCGCGGTGTCGGATATCGCCGCCGCGACGTTCCCGAGCAATGCCGTCGCATCGGTAGCGAGTGCGAATCCGTGGGTCATGAATTCTTCGGAGCCGCGAATCGCGTCGGCCGCGCTCGCCGTTTCGTTGCGAATCACGCTTAGAATCGCGGGCATTTCGCGCGTCGAAGACGCGGAACGCTCGGCAAGCTTACGAACTTCATCGGCAACCACGGCAAAGCTCCCACCTTGCTCGCCGGCGCGAGCCGCTTCGATGGCAGCGTTGAGCGCTAAGAGATTCGTCTGGCCGGCGGTGTCTTCAACGAGCGTTTGAGTTTGCAAATGATCGTGGCGTCGCGTATCTTCGCTCAAGAAAGCTCTCCAATCCGTTAAGCGACCGTTACGAGTTGGAGTCGGCATTTTGCTCGTTATTGCTGCGCTGTTCGTCCGCGCCTATGTTCCGCGGGCGGTGCGAGCTCAGTCCTCACCTTGCAGAACGCTAAGCACGCACACCGTGAAATCCCTGGATGGCAAGTGCAACGCGGTCACCACCGAAGTTTTCTGCGAAAACGGCTATTCGTTTCTAAGTAACGCCGATTACACCGTAACATTAATTCGTATTATTCATCCGTCGATCAAGCAGGATGTTTTTGCGGTCGATGATGCGGGTGCTGCGACAATGCCGAAGGTATCGTGGAGCAGCAAAACGACGCTAAAGATCTCTACGATAGAATCGCCAGCTTCCCGCAGATTAACTCGACCGCGCTGCTCGACCGAGGCGAGGCCGCTCGCCCCCGCCGGTCTCGCTTCGTCGAAGGATATAAGGGCGAGGTGCATATAATGGTTCGTTTTTGATGCAGTTCATTTTCATCCGGCGACTCAAGGACTGCGGTGCGTCAATCCTGTCCGACGCATAACCGTTGACGAATAGCGATGAACCGAAGAAGTCGAACGGAGACCGAATGTGTATTTCAGTCTGAATTCCCGGAAGCTGAACACCCGGTTTCTCGCGCTGGGACTGACGTGTGCGCTTGGTGCGTGGGGAGGCGGATCAACGGCAACGCCTCCGACGGTACTCGGCGGCGCCATCGGTGGCACGTTCACGGCATATGCGATTCCGCCGCTGGGCGCGAACGGGGTCATCTTGTCGCAATTCATCACCTCGGGTCCGGACGGTGCGCTCTGGTTCACGGAACTCGGCGGGAACGCTATCGGTCGCATTACGACCGCTGGGCAAATATCGCAGTATCCGCTTCCGACCTCTGCTGCGTCCCCCTGAGGGCATCACGACCGGATCGGACGGCGCGTTGTGGTTCGTCGAACGCGATGCCAACAAGGTCGGGCGCATTACGACTGCTGGCGCGATTACCGAATACCCGGCTCCCTCCGAACTCGGTACGGCGACGGTCATTGCATCCGGGTCTGACGGAGCGTTGTGGTTTGTCGGATTTAACCAATTACTCGGCGGGACGAGCGTGATCGGCCGCGTCACGACGCACGGTGCATTCACGGCGTTCCCCGTACCCAACCCGTCGGTTACAGCGATCGACATCGCCGGCGGCCCGGACGGGGCACTGTGGTTCACCGAGAATGGTACGCTCGGCGGCGTTGCTTCGGCGATCGGCCGAGTCACGACTGGCGGGAAGTTCTCAGCGTATCCGCTGCCGGCCGGCGTATCGTCGCCAATAGGCATCGCCAGCGGGCCCGATGGCGCCCTCTGGTTCACCGCCGGAACGTACGGGCAGGGATCGTCCACGGTCATCCGCGTCTCGTTGACCGGTACGGTGCGTCCGATTTCCACGCCGCCGTCGCTCTACGGTCCACAAGCCATCACGACGGGTCCGGATGGTGCCTTATGGTTTGCGGACGGCAATGCAATCGGGCGTCTGCGCTAGAACGGTCGGCAGCGTTGATGCACATCAAGTGGTTCGCTTTAGATGCGGAGACAAACGGCTCGGCTCAGCAGGGTTGACCTCGCGACGAAGCCGCGACGGCACGAGCGACGATCGTCCGACGACACTGCCGGATCTGCTACGCGCGGAGCTCGACGTCGTTTTCGTCGGCATCAATCCATCGCTCTATTCCGCTGAGCGCGGTCGCTATTTCGCGCGTGCGACGAACCGCTTCTGGCCATGTTTCTCACGCTCGATCCTTAGTCGGAGGGCACGCACGGCGCTGTCGGTGGAGAAACTCGGCTCCGAGCACGACGCGGCGCTGCTGTCGTTCGGCATCGGATTCACCGACGTCGTAAAACGCGCCACGGTGCGGGCGGCCGAGGTCGGGCCGGCGGAGCTTGCCGCGGGCGTCGATGTGCTGTTGACCAAGGTGGAACGCTTCCGGCCGCGCGTGGCTTGCTTTCACGGAGTCACCGGCTATCGGCTCGTTCACCGTCTACTGAGTGGCACGGACGCGGACATTCGCCTTGGGCCGCAACCTCTTCACTGCGGCTCGACGCGTTTCTACCTCGTACCGAATCCGAGCGGCGCAAACGCGCATTACACGCCCCAAGACCAAACACAATGGTACGATCGGTTAGCGGAATTCATCGAACGTTAGCAACGTGGCGGCGTTCCGCGGGAGATAGTACTGCCGGCCGAGCGAACGCGTTCCCGATCGACCAGGCTCGCTCGAACTCCAAGGTGCGGCCCAGCGGCAACACCGAATTTCTGACATTGACGACCGCTCTGCGTCGAACGATGTCGCGGTGCGATAACGTGCTCGATCGACATATTGCGAGCGGTGAACGATCGACGAGCGACAATGTCTATTTCTGTATCAAGATTCGAGGGCGAGCTCAACATGTTCTATTCGAATGGTAGCCGGCGGCACGTACTAGCAGCGACGCTCCTTTGGATCGGAGTGCTGGCGTCGGCCGCATGCGCCCGGGCCGCCGGCGCACCCGCCGACTATCGCGTTAAGTTCGAAACGTCGGGCGGCGCTTTTACGGTCCGCATCGTCCGCGCGCAAGCCCCGCATGGCGCCGATCGCTTGTACGAACTCGTCGAACATCACTTCTTTGACGGCGCACGTTTCTACCGCATCGTTCCCGGTTTCGTGGTGCAATGGGGCTATGCCGGCGACCCGGCACTCTCCAAGAAATGGAGTAGCGCAATCCCGGACGATCCGGTTCGCGCGACCAATGCGCGGGCGACGCTAACGTTTGCCGCATCGAGTGAACCGAATAGCCGATCGAGTCAACTGTTTGTGAATTTGGGTAACAATGCGCGCTTAGATGCGATGGGGTTCGCGCCGCTGGGCAAGGTCGTTACGGGTATGAGCGTCGTCGATAAAGTCTACGCGGGGTATGGTGAAAGCCCGGATCAAGGCAGCATCGCAGCCGACGGCAACCGCTACCTCAGCAAGACATTTCCCAAGCTCGACTTCATCAAGACGGCTCGCATTATTCCGTGAGCGCCGTATGCGCACCGAGCCGTCATGAAGTTCCGCGCGTGAGGTGGGTCTGGTCGTACGCCCGCGCCCGCGTTGCGCTGAACATAACGTGGTTGTTCGCGCTGTTCGTCGGCGCGACCGCCGTCGCGCGGGCCGATTGGCAACCCGGCGGGGTGCAGGCGACGCGCGCCGTGCTCGCAGACGTACTTGCGGCTTACGATCGCGGCATGTTGCCTGCCGCGATCCGCGCGCAACGCCGCGAGCATTGGACATACACAAACGGTTCCCGTCGGATCGACGTTGCCGTTGCCCTCCGAAACGGCGACTTTCGCACCTCGCTCGAACTCGATGGGCTAACGTATATGGCGGGGCGAATCGGCGGTGTACGCTGGCGTGCGAGCGGAAACGGGATCGTCCATGGGGTCGAAGCCGACTTGCAAGGCGATGCGCTCGACCGCGCGCCGCAAGCAATTGTCGGATTCGATCCGCTCACGACGACCCTGGTGGGCGAAACGCAAGAACCCGTACCCGCCTGGGTGCTGCAGACGCATCCCGCAGGCGATAAGCCCGCTTTTCTGTACGTCGCGCGTGCTACGGCGACGATCGTGCGTGAAGTCGTGCGTGACGGCAAACGCGTCATCACCACCAATTTCGATAATTTTGAAGCGCTTGGAGACGGATTGCGCGCACGTCATTGGCGGGTGACCGACGGCATCGGTGCCGATACGCTCGATGTTACGGTGAACGCGATCGAGCCGGCTGTCGTCGATCCGGCGGACGTCTTTTTTCCGTCCCGCCGCGTTTTTGTGGCGCCGGCGCCACTCGCAGCGAGCGTTGATCTCGAGGCGGTCTTTGCGCGTGGCGGCGAAATCCGACTCCGCGTTAGCATCGCTGGGAAACCACGTTGGTTCGTTCTCGATACGGGTACTGCGAGCATCACTGTCGACCCGCCGATCGCTGAGCGTAACGGCGGATCAACGCTCGGACATGCGGTGCTGCCGACGCTCGACGTCGGCCCACTGCACTTAGACCGGGTATCAGTGCTCGCCGTGCCGTTCAACGGCGATGGCATCTTAGGTCACGATTTCTTTTTCGGCCATGTTATCGAAATCGATTACCGGCGCCAACGCGTACGGGTGCTCAGTGACCTCGACGTACAGACCGTCTTCGCCGACCCCAAAACAACGGTCATCGACATGAATGTCGATCAGGGTTTGCCGCTGGCCCGGGCAGCCTTTGGTGCGGCGCAAAGCGATACGTTCGCGCTTGACACCGGCTCGCCGCGCTTATATGTGATGCGTCCGTTCATGCGACGCTACATGCACGAGATCGACGAACATTGGACCACCGCGGGGCGGCCTTTCGCCGAGAACTATCTCGAAGGCGGCATCGAACTGCAGCCGTATCGCGTCGCCCAGTTCGCGTTTGCCGGCGCTGTGGCGCACGACCTTATGGTGGGCGGCCAGATACCGGCGCGCACCGGGGACGATCTTGCCGTTCCGTTCGATGGGATCATCGGGACCGATATCTTGGCGAATTTCGATTTGTACTTTGACTACGACCGTGGCCGGCTCGGGCTCAAACAGTAAATGTTCGCCTGGCGATTGCAAGTCGCCGGCGCGATGTAGGTCTACCGGCTATTGCACGAACATCGGTGTCCGCGCCGGCGCGTCGACGAGCCGCGCGAGTTCGTCGTCGAGATGGATCAGCGTAACGGACGCGCCCGCCATTTCCAGCGACGTGACGTACTCGCCGACATAGCTGCGGTGAATGCCGATGCCAAGTTCGGCCAGCCGGGCTGCGACGCGGCGGAACATGATATACAGCTCCATCGCGGGCGTCGCGCCCAAACCGTTGACCAAGACCGCCACGTTTTCTCCGCGCGCGAGCGGCATATCGGCAAGAATCGCATCGAGCAGCGAATCGGTGACGCGGTCGGCCGATTCTAACGGGCCGCGCCGCATGCCGGGTTCGCCGTGAATGCCGAGCCCAATCTCCATCTCATCGTCGGCTAACGAAAACGTGGCGCGACCCGCCGCCGGGACGGTGCATGCCGATAACGCGACGCCCATCGTGCGCGTGCGGTCGTTGGCCTTGCGTGCCGTCGTCTCGACTTCGGCCAGCGAAACCATCTCCGCCGCGCGGGCTGCGATGACTTTGAAAACGAAAAAGCCGCCGGCAATCCCGCGCCGCTCGTCTTCTTGGCCCTTGGGCGCCGAAGCAACGTCGTCGGTGACGAGAACCGTTCGTACCTCGATGCCTTCGTCGGCCGCAAACTCGGCGGCCATGTCGAAGTTCATCACGTCGCCCGAATAATTGCCATACGAGTAGATAATGCCCGCGCCGCCGTTAACCGCGCGCGTCGTGGCCAGCACGGGGTCGGGCGGCGGCGATGCAAAGACATTGCCGACCGGACAACCGTCGGCCGAACCCTCGCCGACATACCCCATGAACGCTGGTTCGTGGCCCGAGCCGCCGCCGATGATGACGCCGACTTTTCCGGCGATTGGCGCATTGACACGCACCACCGCCCGTCCGTTACCGCCTTCGGCGCGGCGCACCAAATCCGGGTGCGCCGCAACGTAGCCATCGATCATCTCGTCGACGACGGCGAACGGATCGTTGACCAGTTTCTTCACAAGTACGCAAGCCCGCTTTCGCGGTCGAACACGTGGAGCTTCGCCGGATCGATCGTCGCCATGATCGCGTCACCGATCCGCGCCGCATGATCCGCGCCGACTCGGGCCATGAACGACATACCTTCCGAAGTGAGGAACAAGTGCTGCTCGGCACCGAGCGTTTCAACCACATCGACGCGGGCCCGAATCGCTGTCGGATCGAGCGAAGCGCCGTTCCCCACGATAACATCCTCGGGCCGGACGCCCATCGTAACGCTACGTGACGTCGTGCGCGACAGTAATTGCGCTGATTTTCCGTTGACGGGAAACGCAAACGCCGGTCCGCGCAAGGTCGCTGTGTCGCCGTTGCTCTCGATTTCGGCGTCCATGAAATTCATCGGCGGTGAACCGATGAAGCTGGCGACGAATTTGTTGGCCGGATGATCGTAGATTTCTTTGGGCGCGGCACATTGCTGAACGTGTCCGTCCTTCATGACCACGATCCGGTCACCCATCGTCATCGCTTCGACTTGATCGTGCGTAACGTACATGACCGTATTCTTAACGCGTTGATGAATGCGCAAGAGTTCGGTGCGCGTGTTGGCGCGCACTTGGGCATCGAGATTCGAGAGCGGTTCGTCCATCAGAAACACGGCCGGTTCACGCACGATGGCCCGCCCGAGTGCGACCCGCTGACGTTGGCCGCCCGAGAGTTCGCGCGGCTTGCGCTTGAGCAAATGCCCGATTCCCAGCATACCCGACGCCTCTTGAATACGCCGTTCGATTTCGGTCGATGCGACCTTGCGCATCTTTAAGCCGAAGGCCATATTGTCGTAGACCGACATGTGCGGATACAGCGCATAACTCTGAAACACCATCGCGATGTCGCGATCCTTGGGCTCGACGTCGTTGACGCGCTGGTCGCCGATGAAAACGCTTCCGCCGCTAATGTCTTCCAAACCCGCGACCATCCGCAGCGTGGTCGTTTTGCCGCAGCCGGACGGTCCCACGAGCACCATGAATTCGTCGTCGTTGATATCCAAGTTCACGGCGTCGACCGCGATGACGTTGCCGTACTTCTTGGTGAGCGCTTCGAGTTTGATCTTTGCCATAGTATTGCACTGCTCCTAAGCTGAGACCGTGAATGAGAATGTTCCGGCCGTATAAGGCAAGGCTGAAATTCGGCCGAAGCTGGGAAAGCCGCGGGTGACAGCCGAACGGCGTCGCCGCAGCGCCCGGTGCCGCCGGAGGGAAGGCAACGTGGCGGAATGTTCCCTCTCAATACAACGATCGCCCTTCGTGGCCTTTTTTCAGGTAGGCGATACCTTGGCCGTCAAGCCGGCGCGATCTTCGCAATCGAGGCGCGCTCCATGTAACGCGGTTGTAAGACGATCGTCCGGGCCGCGCCCGTATAGCGACCGTCGACCCGTTCGATGAGCATCTCGGCCGCGCGCGTGCCGAGTTGGTCGGTGGGTTGACGCATCGTCGATAGCGGCGGGTCCAGGAACGGCGCCCAGGTGGGATCGTCAAAGGCCAAAATACTGATGTCGCGGGGCACCGCGAAACCGAGGTCGCGCACCGCCCGCAGCGCCCCGATCGTCATCGGGTGGTTTACGATGAACAGCGCGGTCGGCCGCGCGGGATGCGACAGAACGGCCAGCGTTTCTTCATAGCCGCCGTCTTCTTTATAGTCGCCTTCGCGCATGTTTTCGGGGTCGAGCGTCACGCCGCGCTCGAGCAGCGCTCGCCGGAAGCCGACGATGCGATCGCGTCCGGGCGACGTCCGGCTGGCGCCGATGACGCCGATGCGTCGATGACCCGCGTCAAACAAGGCGACGGCGGCAATCGTTCCGCCGGCTGCGTTGTTGATGGCCACCGTATCGAGCGTCACATCGTCGACTCGCCGGTCTAAACACACGACCGGAATGTCGTTGCTGAGCAGCGGCGCGAGTGCCGATCCGCTAAAGGAGACCGGCAGCACGATAACACCGCCGATGCGCTGGGCGAGCATTGCGCCGCAGTGCAGCCGCTCGCGGTCGGCGTCTTCGTCCGAATTGCACAAGAACAGGTCGTGGCCGTTGCGATACGCGACGGCTTCGATGGTCCGAATCACCTCCGCGGCGAACGGGTTACCAACATCGGCGATGATGAGTCCCAAGGTACCGGATTTTTGGAGCCGGATCGCACGCGCGCGCTGATCGATGCTGTAGTTGAGCTGGCGCGCCGCGGCGATCACCCGTTCGCGCGTGTCGCCCGCCACCGGGCGGCTCGTATTGAGCACGCGCGAGACACTCGCGACCGAGACGCCGGCCAAGTCGGCGACGTCTTTGATGCTAGCCATCAAACCCGTCTCGGCGGGAAGCCACGCGGGCCCCGACGGCGCGTGCTTTACGCGCGGCCGTGGGAAACGCGCGATCTGCGCGCCAGCGAATCGACGATGACGGCAATCGCGAGGACCGCGCCGGTGATCATGTAGCGCAACGACGACGATAGGTCGAGCAAGGTCAAGCCGCTCGCAATCGATTGAATGACGATGATGCCGAGCAGTGCCGAATAAGCGCTGCCGCGGCCACCGAAAAGGCTCGTGCCGCCGATGACGGCGGCCGAAATCGCGTTGAGGTTCACGTCGCCGGTACCGGCTTGCTGACTGGCCGACGCCAGGCGCGCCGCGGCGAGCACACCGCCGGTTGCGGCAAAGACGGAACACAGCACGAAGGCGCTGGTGTAGATGCGCCCGACGTGGATGCCGGCCCGGCGCGCGGCTTCCCGGTTGCCGCCGACGGCGGTCAGCGAGCGGCCCCACTTGGTGCGCGTCAGCGCGTAGTTCGTGAGCACGACGAGACCCGCGAAGAAACCGAACATCCAGGGCACGCCGCGGTCGCGATTGAGATAGGCGACCACCAGCTCCAAGCCGATCAGAATGACTCCCGAACGCAGCAAGAGGCTCGCGAGCGACGGCGCCGAGAGGCCGGCCGTGCGCCGCCGGGCGGCCGTGTTGAAGCCCGAGGCGAACATCGCGATTGCCGCCAGCGCCGCAATGAGGTAGGCGACCGCGTGCGGCATGCAATACAGCTGACCGAGGTTGACCACCGGCGAGCCGTACGGCAAATTCACCGAGCCGCCTTGGCCCAAGATGTAGAGTTGCAGGCCCAGCACCGCGAGCAGGCCGGCCAGGGTCGCAACGAAGCTCGGCATCCCAAAGCGATTGAACAGGAACGCGTACAGCGAACCAATCACCGCGCCGGCCGCGATTGCGGCGAAGATTGCAAGCACGACCGGCCAGCCCGAGTTGACCCATAACACGCCCAGGATGGCCGATGCGAAGCCACTGACCGAGCCGACCGACAAGTCGATCTCGCCGACCATGAGCACGCAAACGATTCCGAGCGAGATCACGCCGACCGTCGAACAGTCGAAGAGCAAGTTGACAAGGTTGTTACTCGACAGAAAAACGGAATTGAGGCTCTGGAACACGGTCCAAATGATGAGTAAGCCGACGACGACCGGCAGCGCGCCGAGGTCGCCCGAGCGCACCCGGCCGAGAAAAGCGCCGACCGCGCCGCCGAGACCGGTTTCGTGTTTAACCCGCTCGTCGCTCCGATCGAGCAACGGCTTCGGCGGCGGCTCGCTCTTGATCGCGGACATTACAGCTCCCCTTGCGTTTGCGTCGGTTGCGCTTGGCGCCGGCCGGCCCGGCGCGAGACCGAATTATCCGATGCGCCGGTGATCGCACCGACCAGTTCCGAATTCGACGTGTCGGGAAAGAAAACGCCGTTATTGCGCCCCAGCCGCAGCACGACGATACGGTCGGCCACTGCCCGGACGTCCTCCATGTTGTGGCTGATCATGATTACGCCGAGGCCGCGATCGCGCACGCGCTCGATAAGATTGAGCACTTCGGCGGTTTGCGCGACGCCGAGCGCGGCGGTCGGCTCGTCGAGAATGATAACGGTCGGATCGAGCAGCAGCGACCGGGCGATGGCAACGGTCTGGCGCTGACCGCCCGACAGCGAAGCGACGGGAATGCGAACGCTCGGAATGCGAGCTGAAAGCTCCTTGAGCAACGTCCAGGCGCGATTCTCCATCGCGACTTCATCCATGCGGTATGGACTGAGTTCCTGACCTAAAAAAATATTGGCCACGACGTCGAGATTTTCACAAAGCGCAAGGTCTTGGAAGACGGTCGCAATCCCGAGTGCCAGCGATGCGCTGGGATCCGCCGCCGTCACCGGCTTGCCTTTGAAGGTCATGCTCCCGGCGGACGGCTGATGCACGCCGGCGAGCACCTTGACCAAGGTCGATTTGCCGGCGCCGTTATCGCCGACGAGCGCGACGACTTCGCCGGCGTGAACGTCGAGGTCGATGTCGGTCAATGCCGACACGGCCCCGAAGTGTTTAGAGATACCGCGTAAGCTCAAGACCAATTCGCCCGCCGGCGCCGGTCGCTGCAACGTGTCAGTCATGCGTGCGAGCCTGTTCCTTATGGAGAGCGCGGATAGGGCGGTCGGCACACGCGCGACCACCCGGTGGTCGCGCGTGCCGGCTTGCGGCGCGGATGAGCTACGAAGTGATGCCGAGCTTCGTGCAGCCCGCGGCGTACCGGCCCGTGCACAGCTGGCCGGGCGTCTGGATCGGTTTGCCGCTGACCATCTTATCGATGATCTCCGACTTGAGATTGGCGGCGGTGACGATCGCCGGGGTGAACAGCTGGGTCGGCGTGCCGAATAGGGTCGTGTCGGCTTTGGGCGGCTTGCCGTGCAGCAAGCTCACCGCGACGCGCGCTGCGGCGGCCGCGACGATTTCGCTGGGTTTGGAGATCGTGTTGTACTGATCGCCGGCGATGATCAATTGAAGCCCGGCGATCGTGGCATCGTTGCCGGTGACCGGCGGAACCGGATCGACGCCGGCCGCTTTGAACGCCGCGATGGAACCGCCGCCCGTGCCGTCGTTCGCCGCGACGACGCCGATGATTTTCTTGCCGAAGCGCGATACTTGGCCACTGACCCACTGCTGCGCTTTGGCCGGATCCCAACTCGGGGTGTCATACTCGGCTAGCGTCGTGTATCCGCTGCCGGCCAGGCCTTCGTGAATGCCTTTCTTGATCAAACCGGCCGCGGCGTCCGTCGGCGAACCGTTGACTTCGAGCAGGCCGCCGGCACTCGGCGAAACGCCCTTCTTTTTGAGGTCTTGCACTAATGATTGCGCGATCGTCTTACCGATCTGCTCGTTGTTGAAGGAGACATAATAGTCGACTTTGGTCGACGGGATGGGACGGTCGTAGGCGATGACTTTCACGCCCTGACTCTGGGCCTGCTTGACGAGCGACGCCGCGGCCGTCGAATCGACCGGATCCATGACGATCACTTTCGCGCCCTGCGAGATGACCGAGTTGAATTGCTGCTGCTGCTTTGACGCGTCGGCATCGGCGTTTTGATACAAGACCGTACAACCCGAACATTGCTTGGTCATCTCGGCCACAAACCCGGGGTGATCGTGTTCGTCGTAGCGGGTCGAGCCTTCGTCCGGCATCAGAAAGGCGATTTTCGCGTTCGCCATATCGCCGCCCATTGAATCGGCGGCCAGCGCATTCGCGCCGCCGAGGACGCTCACGAGGGCCGCCGCGCACGTGGCCCTCCACAACGTTGCTGTCTTCATTGATATACTCCATTTCGTCGATCGTCGGTGACGACCGCGGGCAAGATGCGCTCGACGCGAGCGGCGGAAACCAAAAAGGCCCGCTCTGGAGATATCCTCCGCATCTCGTGCCGCGATGGTAATGCTTTACCAATGGAGTGTCAAGGATTGGCGGCATTTTCTTTCAGCCGAGTAAGGGCGGGTTGGAGGACCGGTGCGTCTCGTGTGCTGCGCTCGAAAGTGTTGGTTACCCGAGCCGAAGCGCAGGGTCTAAATACGTCCGTCGTGCGGCGGAGACTTCACGCAGCGCTGAGGGTTTTAGACCAACTGCGGGTAAAGCATTACCGCGGTCTAAATCGGCGTGAGCTGGAAAGAATTTCCACTTGCAGCGCCAAGATCGTCGAGGTGATCGATGACAAGCAGGGTTTTTCGACGCTAAACTCCGGGCAGACTCGCTTACCCTGGTTTCGCCCGGGTCAATGCTAATGCCTGAGCCGACAACGCGCAGTATCGTCGATGCGGTCGCGGCGGCCGTCGAGGCCAACGCCGACGCGCTGTCGCAGCTCGACGCGGTCGGCGGCGACGGCGATCACGGTGTTAGTTTAACGATCGGCGTGCGTGCGGTGCAAGCCGCGCTGGGCGCCGAACCGCCGCCCACCCTGGGCGCCGCCCTGCAGAAGATCGGGATGACCTTGGTCAACTCGGTCGGTGCGGCGATGGGCCCGATCTTCGGCACCGCATTCGTGCGCGCGGGGGCGGCCGCCAATGCCGCCGGGACGATCGACGGCGCGGCGGTGGCGGCGATTCTCCGTGCCGCCGTCGCCGGCGTGCAGGCCCGCGGCAAGGCCGTCGCCGGCGATAAGACGATGCTCGACGCGCTCATCCCGGCCGCCGACGCCGCTTCGGCGGCGGCCGAGCGCGGCGCGAGTACGCTCGAAGCATTGCGCGCAGCAGCGGTAGCGGCCGATGCCGGAGCACGGTCGACGAGCGACATGATCGCCCGCCGCGGGCGTGCAGCAAAGCTCGGCGAGCGCACGCGCGGCCATCAAGACGCCGGGGCGACGTCAACTGCGCTCATTCTGCGGACGGTTTTGAGCGAACTTGACGCCGCCTACCCGACAGAGACGGCCACTCCCTAATTTCACCTTTGCGGAACACGGCACGATGACGTCGCGCGCTGTTTGGTGGCGCAACGGCGATGCGCTGGAGCGCTTTGTCGGCGATCTGTTGGCGGCCGAACTCCGCCGGATTCGGCCCGACCGTTCGCCGCCGGCCATGAGCGGGCGCAGCATGCGCTTCGAGGCCGACGCCGGCATCGACTCGCTCGAACGGCTCAAGCTGGCGACCGCGCTGGCCGAAGCGGTCCGTTTAGAGCGAAGCGGGATCGACGACAACCTGCTGGCCGAGCCGACCCTGGGGGCGTGGTTCGACATTGTGGCCAGGGGTCTCGACGCGTATTCGGCCGAGCTGATCTTTCGAACGTCGGGCAGCCGTGGCCGGCCGAAATGGTGCCCGCACCTGCTGGCCGAGCTCGAAGCCGAAGTCGACCGGTTGGCGCGCCTGTTGCCGTCGGGCGGCCGAGTCATGAGCGCCGTTCCCAGTCATCATATCTACGGGTTTTTGTTTACGATCTTGCTGCCGGCTCGGCTCGACGCGCTAACGGTCGATGTGCGCGCGCAGGCGCCTGGCGCCTTGGCCGGCCGCCTGCGTGCCGGAGATGTCGTTATCGGCTACCCGGAGTTTTGGAGCAGCTTTGCCCGAACGGCGGACGGCGCGCTGCGCGGCGTCACGGGAATTACGTCGACTGCGCCCTGTCCGCCGGAAGTCGCGCGCGGCGTCACCGCCGCCGGACTCGAGCGGCTGATTGAGGTATACGGATCGAGCGAGACGGCAGGCATCGGCTGGCGTGACGCTCCGGAAGCGGCATATGCGCTCTTTGACTACTGGCAGCGCGGCGACGCGGACGACCTGCTCGTCCGAAGCCTGGTATCGGGTGCGCGAGCAACGGTGAACGTGCCCGATCGGCTGATTTGGGAAGATGCACGCCACGTCCGTCCGGCCGGCCGCCGTGACGGCGCGGTGCAAGTCGGCGGCACGAACGTCTTCCCGCAACACGTGCGGAGCGTGCTCGAAGCACATCCGGAGGTTGCGAGCGCCGCCGTCCGGCTGATGCTGCCCGACGAAGGCGAACGGCTCAAAGCGTTCGTGGTGCCGCGCGAGCCCGACGCCGATGTCGACGCTTTACGGCGCGACCTCGACAGCTGGCTCGCCGCCCGTTTATCGAGTTCCGAACAGCCGAAGTCGATTGTCTTCGGTGCGCTATTGCCGGCCGGCGCACTCGGTAAAGACGCCGATTGGCCGGCCGGACCGCGCTGGGAACGTTAGCCGCGCCAAGCGACCAGCGCACCGGCGACGTCTTCAGTGCGATCCTCGACGTCGGCGTCGGGCGGTCGCACGAGCTGAGCGTGCTTTTCCTTAAAATGCGCCAAAACGCGCCCGATCCGTTAGATGATCGAGATCGTTTGCTTGGGCTTGGGCCGTTCGGCCAGCACCTGCGTTAGGCGCGTCGCGAGCAGATCGACAACCGGATCGTCGATTTCCTCGATCCGCCCGGAATCGGCGAGTTCGACCATACGCGGATCGATCGGCAGCCGAGCCAGGACCGGTGCGCCGGCCAATTCAGCAACGCTTTCGGCGTACGACGGTCCAAAGACGTCGTAGCGTTTGCCGGTATCGGGCGCGATGAAATACGACATGTTTTCGACCACGCCGACAATCGGTTTTTTCAACTGATGAATCAGATTGGCGGCCTTGCGCACGATCATCGTGGCTAACCGCTGTGGCATCGTCACGAGGATAACGCCGTCGATATCAAGCGACTGCAAGACGGTCAGCGGCGCGTCCGATGTGCCCGGCGGCAAGTCGATGAGCAGCACGTCGAGATCGCTCCACAGCACTTGCTCGTAGAATTGCCGGATCACTCCGGAGAGAATCGGCCCGCGCCAGATCATCGCGGTATCTTCTTTATCCGTAAGCAGATTCGAGCTGACGATTTCGATTGCCGAACGCGATTGGGCCGGCACCATCAGCGGCTTTGGGGCTTGGCCGGCGGGCACGTTGGGGTCGCTCTCGATGCCCAGCGGCGTGGTCATGCCGAATAGCCGCGGGATCGACGGTCCGGTGATATCGGCGTCGAGGATGCCGACGCGTTTGCCCATGCGCCGCAAGCCGATTGCCAGCAATCCGGTGGTCAACGATTTGCCGACGCCGCCCTTACCCGACATGACCGGTACGACGGCGCCGAACTTTGCCCGCCGCGCGAACTCACCCGGTGCGCGCCGGGCCGGAACGCGATCTTCGTTCATGATCGTCGGCACACGGCCCGACAACCGGGCTTGGAGCAGCGCGGCAACGATCGGCTCCGGGCGTAAGCCGTGCGCTTGCGCGCCGGCGGCGACGGTCTCGTATTTATTTACGCCGCAACCCGAACAGGCGAGACCGAATTGGCCCAGAACGTCGGCGGCAATCGGCAGTGCCTCAACGAGATCGCGAATGTTCGTTTGGGGGCTTATTTCAATAACCGGCATGAAGCGTGGACTACAACCTTTCGCGCCCGCGGCGCGTACAATTTCGGCGGACGCGTATGTGCGTCGGACGTCTTCCGGCCCGGCCGGGGAGGTATTTACATGGGAGCTTTCGCCGCGTTGACGATTCCGCTCGATCTCTCGCGCCCGGGCGCCGGAACGTTGGCACTGGCCGCCGCGCAATCGACGGCCGGTTCGACGGATGTCACCGTGGACGTCGCTCGCAACGTGCTCACGATGAAGCTGCAACTGCCGGGTAACATCAAGTCCCTTATGACGCGCTTGAAAGCTGCCGAGTTTCCGATTCCGGCGCAGATCCACGTTGCGGTGCCGGTAAGATCGTTAGGACTACCCGAAATGTTACCGGACGTCCCGCATATGCTCGGCGAAATCAATGCCTCCGGCCACGTGAGCGGCGCACAGCTGTCAGGCGACACGCTGACGGCCTACACCGGTCCGTCGTCCAAGGGGCTGTACGCGATTTACTGGCAGCTCATTCATGCGGGGTTGATCGCCCAGGATACGCCGACACTTGTCGCCCTTCGAGGACTTTAGTTCTGCTCGTTTCTGACACCCCGGATGCACCGGCCGTTGCCACGCCGCGCGAGGTTCCGCGCGCCGGCGACCAGACGCTCATCATCGGCGGCGGCCCGGCCGGGCTCGCCGCCGCTAAGTATCTCGCCGACGCCGGCCGCTCGGCGACGGTGCTCGAGAAACGCGATGTTTTGGGTGGCAAACTCTCGTCGTGGCGCGACCGCGACGGCGATATTCTCGAAACCGGACTGCACTCGTTTTTCGGTGGTTACGATACCGTTCATGCGCTCTTACGCGAAGTCGGGATCGCGCACCACGTGTTGTGGCAACCGCATACCCTGACGTTCGCCATGCCGCCCGGTTTCTCGCGGCGCGTCGGCGCTCAGCCGGTCTTCGAAGAGTTTCATTTCATCGACGCGCCTTCGCCCTTGAACGGCGTCGGTGCCGTGCTGAACGCGAAATACGTGTTCAACGCGCTCGAGAAAGTGCTGTTCGCGACCGGTACGCTGCCGGTGCTCTTGGGCGATCATGGTTACGCCGAACGCCAAGACGATATCAGCTACAGCCAATGGCATCGCCGCCGCAAGATGTCCGAACACATGCTCGCGACGTTTTTCGCACCGATGGCGCTGGCGCTGAACTTCACGCCGGTCGACCAGATCTCGGCTGAAGCCATGCTGCGCGTGATGGCCTACTTCGCCAGCTCCAAAAACGCCAGTCGGGCGGGCTTTCTCGACGGACCGCCGGTCGATCGATTGATCGATCCGATCGCGCTGCACTGTCGCGAACGCGGTCAGCAGATTGAAACCGAAGCGCGAGTCGCCGAACTGCTGTTTCGCGACGATCGTTGCATCGGCGCGCGGTGCGATGACGGGCGTGTGTTTCATGCCGATAGCGTGATTCTCGCAACGCCGGTTCACAACGCGGCGCGGTTGCTGCCGCCGGCGATGCTGCGCGATCCACTGGTACACGGCGTTGGAAAACTGACCTCGTCGCCGGTCATCAACGGTCACTTTTGGTTCGACCGGCCGATCTCAAAGCATACGAATCTGATTTTCGGCGCCGGTACGTTGCTGCCGGTGCATGCCGATCTCGGTCAGGCTTCCGCCGGTTACGGATGGACCGGGAAATCGTTTATCGAGGTATGCATCGCCCCGGCCGACGAACTCATGAAGCTTGACGACGATGCGGTCATCGACCGGGTCATGACCGATATGCACAGACTCTATCCGCTTGCGACAAAAGAGTCGCTCGTCAAAGCGAAATTGGTGCGCATTCCAAAGAGTGTATATCGGGCTAGCCCGGGTGCCGAGCGGTTGCGCCCCGGTGCCCGCACGCCGGTGCGCAACCTCTTTCTCGCCGGCTGCTACACGAACCACAAATTCCCCGCCAGCATCGAAGGCGCCATGCGCAGCGCCCGCCATGCCGTGGACGGTGTTCTGGAGTACGCCGGTGCTCGGGCTTAAGCCGGGCCTCGCATTTGATTCGGCTCCGCCACCGGAGACGTCGTATCTCGACGAATGTTACCGGCACTGCCGGGACATCGCCCAAATCAACTCCAAGACATTCTATTTAAGTTCGCTGTTTCTCGCGCCCGAGAAGCGTCGCGCCGTGTGGGCGGTGTACGCCTTTTGCCGCACCGCCGACGACATCGTCGATCAAGTTACGCCGGCCGCCGAACGGCTGGCGGCGATTGACGAATGGGAGCGTGCGCTGCTCGCCGGCTATAGCGGAAACGCCGACGACCGCATCATGGTGGCGCTCTACGACGCGGTCGGCCGCTTCGGCATTCCGCTGCAGCCGGCGCTGGACTTGCTGCGCGGTGCACGCCTGGACATCACCGTGCGCCGCTATGCGACCTACGACGACCTGCGCGACTACTGCTATCTGGTTGCCTCGACGGTCGGCCTGCTCACGTCGCCGATCTTAGGGTATCTGAGCGACGCCGCGCTTGACTATGGGGTCGCGCTGGGCCGCGCGATGCAGATGACCAACATCTTGCGTGATGTCGGCGAGGATGCGCGGATGGGCCGGATCTATCTGCCGCTCGAAGACATGCAGCGGTTCGGGTATACCGAGTCCTCGCTGTTTGAAGAAGTGGTCGACGACGCGTTCGTCGCGCTCATGAAGTTTCAAATCGAACGGGTGCGCCGGTTGTACGCCGAAGCTGAACCCGGCATCGCCCTGCTGTCGGCCGAGTCGCGCTATACGGTCCGGCTGGCGCTGACCCTCTACCGGCAAATCCTGCGTTCGATCGAAGCCAACCGCTTCGACGTGTACACGAAGCGCGCGTACGTGCCGTTTCGCTCCAAGATGCTGGCCGCCATGACGGTCGCGCTGATCCGCTAACTCCCGCGGGCGCTCGCCGCCCGCTTGCGGCCCTTGGAGCGCTCGCGCCGGTAACTCTTGCCACGGAGCTCGCCGGCCTTGCCGGCGAACGGGATTTTCAGCTCGCGGTCGCGGTGATGCAACGCACCGCCGGGGTGACGGCGCATCGCCGATGCTTTAGGGGTCGCTGGTAGTACGGACTACACCGCGGCGACCGTTGAGTTCGATATAGTTCTTCAAGAGCCGTGCGCCGTACGGCCGCTCATCACCGCTTTAGGGGGTCATCGTGGCGTCTCTGGATCCAGCGATCGGCTCCGTGTACGAGATCGGTAACGATCAAGTGCCGGAAGTCTATCGCGACTTTTTCAACAACGCGGACTGGACCGCGCATCGCTTCACGGTCTACGGGTCGTGGGTGTTCTTCATCATCGCCGTCGTCGCTCACATATTTGTGTGGGCCTGGCGTCCGTGGTAGGGGGCCGGCGCAATGATCGTTCGCCGTCCGTATAACTTTCGCGCGACACTCGGGGCCTATGTGCTGGCCGGCGTTGTCGTCGCCTTTTTAATCCACTTCATCGTGTTGTCGTCGCCGAAATACAACTGGATCTTCCCGCCTCAGACGACGGGAACGGGGACGTCGACGCAAGTCAACCCGGCGCCGGGCGCCAAGTAAACACGCAACCGTAGCGGGAGGAGCGCATGCTCGAATTCGAAAGCGTCTATCGCAAACCGGGAAATACGCTCTTCCGCTCGATACTGGGAACCGATCCCTTCGATTGGTGGGCCGGACGGTTTTATGTCGGCTTTTGGGGTGTCGTCGCAACGCTAGCGATCGCTCTGGGTGTCGGCATCCTGTTCATTGCCGTCGGCCAAAACGGTGACTGGGATTTATGGCGCGCTAACGTGCATGCGCCGCTACGTGAATACGGTCTCGGCGCGGCGCCGTTTCTGCAAGGCGGGGCCTGGCAGGCAGTGGTCGTCCTGGCTTCGATCTCGTTCATCGCCTGGGCGTTGCGCGAAGTCGATATCTGCCGCAAGCTCGAGATGGGCTATCACGTTCCGTTCATGTTCTCGTTCGCCATTTCAGCCTGGCTGGTGCTGCAAATCGTGCGACCGATGCTGTTGGGCTGCTGGTGCGAGGGCTTCGATCTCAGTTATTCGGGCCACTTGACGTGGGTCAGCAATACCGGCTTCCGCTACCAAAACTTTTACCTGAATCCGTTTCACGCGTACGCCGTCTTGGGGTTCTTCCTGACCGCGATGGTGCTTGCAATGCACGGCTCGGCGATTCTCGGCACGTATAACACGGACAAAAATCCGGTGCAGGAAGAAGCCAACGTCGATAACTTCTGGCGTGATTACATCGGCTACTCGATCGGCGAGTATGGCATCCATCTGTTGGGATTTTGGCTGGCGATCTACACGCTGGTGCTCAGCGATCTGTGTATCTTGACGTCGGGAACGCTGGTGCAAGACTGGGTCGGTTTCTGGCAGTGGCACATTCCCTTCATGCCGCACTAACGAAGAGCAAGGACACGTATAATCGATGGCAACCGTCATCAGTCGTCCGCCCAGCGATACGTTTGAGGTTCCGACACCGAGCTACTATGACGAACGGGATATCGCCGGCGTTCGGTTGGGCGTTCCGTTTCGGCTTCCGTTCTTAGCGAAATTTGGTCTGCCGACTCAGATCGGCACGATCTGGCTTGGTACCTGGGGCGTCTTGTCGGTGGTGTTGTTCGCCGCCGGCTTTATCGTACAGTTGGCATCGGGTATCGCCTCGATGAACGGCAATGTGCTCGAGTACGCTCGTCACTTTGCCAACATACAGTTGCTGCCGCCCGACGGACTGGGCATGGCACGCTCGCTGGCCGCGGGCGGCTATTGGCAGATCAACGTGCTGCTATGGGCCGGAGCCGTGACCTGCTGGGCCGGACGTTGCTGGGAACGGCTGCTGCGTTTTAGCTGGCGCCCATATTTGTTCTTCGCCTGGTTATCGGCGATTCTGCTAACGAGCACCATTTGGGTCTTCCGCCCGATCCTGATGGGCACGTGGGCCGAGGCGCCGGGCATGGGTCTCAACGCCGATATCGACTGGGCGCAAAATTTTAGTGTTCTGTGGGGCAACCTGTACTATAACCCATGGCACCAGTTAGCGATCTTCTTTTTGTTCGGATCGACGATGCTGTGGGGGATGCACGGCGCGACAATTTTGGCGACGTCCGCCGAGGGCAGTCATCACGAAGTCGCCGAGATCAAAGACATGCACTCCGGCTCGCACAAATCGATGCTGTTTTGGCGCTGGACGATGGGATTCAACGCGAATCCCAAGACGATTCACGATTGGATTTGGTGGTTCTCCGTCGGCGTCGTCGTGAGTTCGGCGATCGGTATCATCAGCACGGGTTGGATCACGAACGATTGGTACGCTTGGGGCGTCGATAATGGGACGGTCGCACAATACGGTCCGATGACGCGCAGCGCAATCAACCAGCGACCGAACCAAGTCAAACTCGAACTTCCCATTTACATGCCGCAACCGGTGAACCGCTAATGACTATCAAGCGCATCCTTGGGCCGCTCGTCATCATCTGCACGCTCGCACTCGCCGGCTTCGTGCAGCCGCTGCTCGACAAAGCGCGCGCCGCGGATGCAACCCAAGCGCAAGTGAACAGCATGCCCGGTCCGGCCGCGCCGGCCTCCGACACCGCGACCACGACACCCCATCTGTCGTCCTCGCTCGGAACGGAGAACGGCGGGCAGATCCCGGCCGAGGCGCTAAAAGGTTACGGGCCGGTCGATCAGGCGGCACCGTTGGATTTTTCCGACCAACCCAAGACGGTGCCGCGCAACTATGTCGGCGGTCGACTCTACAACGTGCAAGTCCTCAAGCAGTATTCGTACGTTCAGCTGCTCGGTCAGATGAACTACTACACAACGGCGCTCGGCGTGCAGTGCACGTACTGTCATAACGTCCAGAATTTCGCGTATGACACGGCGACGAAAAGGATTGCACGCACGATGCAGATTATGTCTAACGAAGTCGGAAAATCGTGGATCACTCCGGTGAAGCAAGATTACCCGAACTATGCGGTAAATGGTGCCGTCGGTTGCGTAACGTGTCATCGGGGCGCACCGCGAATGGGTGTTTCATGGAACGTCGTGCCGGTGCAGTTTTTGGACTATAAGTATAAGTCTACCAAGCAAGCCGGATATGCGGTTAACTCGATGTATTCCGCCGCCCGTTCGCTGGGTGTGAACTGTTTGTTCTGTCACAACAGCGCCGACTTCATCACGCTGCAGTATTATCCGACGAATCAGATCGCGCATCGCATGTGGGCGATGGTCGACAAGATCAACCACCAGTATCTACCGTCGAATATTAAAGCGGTAACATGCTATACGTGTCACCAGGGAGCAAAGTGGCCGCAAGCCTTGGTGACCGCTGGTTTGGATCAAGCTCCGGCGGAAGCGACCGCTGCACATCCCGAGGTTCACTTGAATCCGGGAGCTCATCTCGCGTCGGGGGCGTCTCGCTGATTGGACCTTTTCTGGAGTTTGCCTGATTCACGAGACTTCGCCGGACTGACGACGCCGCTGGACGATCTGTTCGGCGGCGCGCAGTGCCGTAAGTTCGATGCCGGCGCCTCGATCTCCGATCCGGAGCTCGCGCCGGCACGTGCCTTTCGCTGCGTTTCCGGCACGATCAAAGTAACGAAGCTGCTCGCGAGCGGTCGCGAGATCCTCATCACCATTCTGCAAACCGGGTCGGTCTGGAGTGACCGGGCGGTACTCAACGGCTACTGGAAAGACGTATTCGTTGAAGCAATGGAAGCTAGCGAAGTCGTTTCGGTCGATGCTGCGGCATTCGAACGCATCGTCCGCTCGTCGCCGGACTTGTTGGCGAAATTCATGCTGCGCATCTCCGAGCAAGTTTCCGACGCGCTGACGCTACTCGACGACTTCCGGGGTCGCGATGTCGCTTCGCGCCTGGCCCGCGTGCTGGTTCGCTTCTCCAAACAATACGGCGTGCCGACCGAGCGCGGCGTTCGGATCGAGCTGCCGGTGACCCATCAGGATCTGGCCAATATGATCGGCACGGCGCGCGAAACGGTCTCGCGGAACATGGCGCGCTTCCGTCAGCAAGGCTATGTCAAAGACGGCCATGCCGCGACGCTCGAAATCCTCAACCTCGATTCCCTCGAAGCACTTATCGTCTAGTAAGAATGTTGTTCCGGCCGGCTGGATGCGGCCGAAGCAGAGCCGGTCGGCGACCGGCTCTGTTGTCGTTTGCGGGTGACCGCTATCACCGTGCGGCCGGCCCGCCGGAACTACGATAGGCCCGGAGGGACAGGTCCGGTGGCACACGGCAATTCCGATCAAATTCGCGCTCGCCGCGCAGCGAGCCAATGGACGAAAATTCATCCAATCTTCGCGCTGGGTCAGCTCCTGGCGTTTTGCATAAGCGTCGGCCTGCTCGTCGGCTATTTCCGCGGCGTCGTGTCGTTTGACGTTGTGCACGAGTCGGTGCTGGTCAAGGTCGCGTTGATGATCGGTGCAATCGTGACCGGCGCGCTGTGGGAAAAAGACGTGTTCGGCAAATATTGGTTCGCACCCGAGTTCATGGGTGAGGACACGATGACGGTCAACGTCTTCATCTTACACATCGGCTATTTGGTCATGGTCGTGGCCCATCCCGAGAATTTGACCGCCCAAATCGGCACGCTCATCGTTGCGTACGGCGTGTATATCGCCAACGTCGCGCAGTATGTGTTACGAACGGTGCAAATGGGGAAGCACGTGCCGGTTCGCGTCCGCTCGCGGTGAGCAGCGGCGCGCAAGCCGTCGTGTTCGCGCAAGCGGGCCAACTTGAATTCCGTCCGGTCACCCTGCGCGAGCCGGCGGCTGACGAAGTCGTCGTCGACACGCATTTTTCGTCGATTTCGGCCGGCACTGAACGGCTTCTGTTTGACGGCCGGCTGCCGCCCATTCCGCATCTGCGCTATCCGCTCGTCCCCGGCTATGAAGCTGCCGGCGTGGTCCTGCATGTGGGTAGCGCCGTGACCGACGTCGTGCCGGGCGATGCCGTCTTCGTCGGCGGCAGCATGTGTTTCACCGACGTCGCGGCGGCCTTTGGTGGCCAGGCATCGCGGTTGATCAAAAAGGCCGCGCAAGTCGTTCCACTGCACGGCATTCCGCTGGCACATGCGCCCCTCTTGGCCCTGGCGGCAACCAGCCTCCACGGCGTTCGGCGGCTGGGCGACGTGCACGGTAAACGCGTCGCGGTTGTCGGCATGGGTGCGATCGGGCAGTTCGCGGCGCGCTTCATCGCGGCACTCGAACCGTCGGCGCTCTACGAGGTCGACACGAACTCCGCTCGCCTCGGCCACATTGCCGGCGCAACTTCCGTTAACGCAACGGAGCAGAGTCTGGCCCAGGCTGCCGGCGAACCACTCGATTTCATCATCGAAGCGACCGGCAAGTCGGAGATGATCGGCGTCTGCGCGAGTGCGCTGCGCTCGGGCGGCGCCATCGTGCTGCTCTCCTACTACGACGTGCTCACCACGCCGTTCGTCGATCTGTTCCGTAAGGAAGCGACGTTGCTCGTGGCCCGTGAATGGACGCATCCCGATCTGCTGGCCGCCCGCGATCACATCGCCGCTGGGCGCGTCACCATCGCCGACCTCGCGCAACACGCCTTTCCAATCGCCAATTACGAAGCCGCGTATAAGACGGCATTCGAAGACCCGACAACCTTGAAAGTCATTCTTAGCTGGTCGTAGCCCGGCGGTTCGATGGGGTGACGACTATCACCGTCGCTTCCGGGTAAC
This sequence comes from Candidatus Velthaea sp., assembly GCA_965214335.1. Taxonomy (GTDB): domain Bacteria; phylum Vulcanimicrobiota; class Vulcanimicrobiia; order Vulcanimicrobiales; family Vulcanimicrobiaceae; genus Velthaea. The sequence goes on from CBDCBO010000005.1 coordinate 500,141, forward strand.
CCGTCTACGATACGCTCGAAGGCTAATGTCCGCGTGACAAACGTTTTGGACGGCCCCAGAATAAGGTGATTCGGCATGGGCGTAAGCAAAAACTCGACCGTCGCCATTTACGGAAAAGGCGGGGCCGGTAAATCGTTCCTTACCAGCATGACGGCCAAGACGCTCACCGAGCGCGGGTTCAAGGCGCTCCAAATGGGCTGCGACCCTAAGCACGACAGCGTCGTCACGCACTTCGGCGGCGCGCTCATCCCGACAGTACTGGGCACGTGGGCCCAGTATGAAAAAGAAGGCCGCGCCGACGACCTGGCGCCCGAGCACATCATCTTCAAGGGCAACGGGGTCTACTGCATCGAGCTAGGCGGACCCGAATCAGCGCGCGGCTGCGGCGGCCGTGGCATCACCTTCGGTTTTTCGCTGCTCGAGAAGTGGGGCTTATCGGAGTGGAACTTCGATTACATGCTGCTCGACTTCTTGGGCGACGTCGTGTGCGGCGGCTTCGGTACGCCGATCGCGCGCTCGATGGCCGACAAGCTCATCATCGTGTGCAGCAACGAAGGCCAGTCGATGTACGCCGCCAACAACATCGCCTCGGCGGTCCGCTATTTCGCCGAACAGGGTGGCAAAACGCGGTGCTTAGGCCTGGTCGTCAACAAAGACGACGGCAGCGGCAAGGCGCAGGCCATGGCCGGCTGGCTCGGTATCCCCGTCATTGCTTCGATGCCGCTCATTCCGCAAGATCAGGTCATGGTCGACGGCATTCCGCACCCGTCCGTTCGCGCCGCCGTCGACAAGGTGATCGCGGCGATCGACGATCTGGAAGCGGTCACTCCGAATCGAGTCGACTTCGTCGAGTTCATGATGCACCTTTCGGGCAACGCTTCCGAGATGGACGGCACTGCGGTCACCGCCGACGAGTTGTGGTCGCTGCCCGAAGTCGTTCCGAAAGCGGAACGCCCGCTCGTGCTTGCCGGCATTCCCAACGGTGGGCGTTTAGATCATCGCTATGTTGAAGCTGAGGACGATCGCGATCGGATGCTGGTGCCGACTGTCGTGTCGGTGGGTGGAGGGAATGTTCCGGCTGCTGATTGGGGATGAGGGTGGGGGAGCGGGGAGTGGGCGTCATTGGTTGCGCGGGGACGCCCGCAATTTTACATCCATGTAAAATTGCTGCTGCCAAAAATTTCGCTCTCGCCCTCCGGGCTACGCGAAATTGTTTGAGCCCCCGCTTCACCAACGACGCCCACTCCCCGCTCAGCCATGCTCCGAACAAGCATCGGCAGCCGCAACAAAAAATAGCAAAGCGAGAGCCGGCAGCGCCGTTCGGAAATTGCATTACCTCGGCTGCGCATCATCGTCGGCCCAAGCGGATGCCGAAGGTGGCTTTCGGAGACACAAATACGCCGGCGGCGCGTTTGGGTTTTTTTTCCGTTAGCCACACGTTGAAGAAAAACGCTTTCCCCCGCATCCCGACGCAAAAATCAAGCGCGCACGCAGCACGAGTGTCGCAGCGCTACGTCGCCGGCCGGCGCTCCTGCGATGTTGCTGGGGGGGAGGCGACCGCCTCCGCCTCAGCACCAACCCCAGCGCGGCGCTCAACGATACAAGACATGACGAACGCGGCGGCGTTTTGGAGACGAGATGAGTAAACAGGCTTCTTCGATGTGTCCGGCGTTTGGAGCTGTTCGGAATTTGCTGCGCATGGAAGATGCGATGCCGATCGTGATTTCTTCGGGAGACGGGTGTCTGTATGGGCATACGTTCGTAGCGCACTTTTATGTCGCGAACCGGCCGGTGTTTTCACCGGGGGTGAGTTCGGAAATTTGGGCTAAGGGATCCGTTTTCGACGAGCTCAAGGCGATGGTGCATGAGATGGCGGAGCAGCATCAGCCGTCGATCATCCCGATTTGTTCGCTGTGTGTTTCCGATACGGTCGGGCTGCCGTTCGATCTGTTGCCCAAACAAATCGGTAATACGGAAGTCATCTATGTGCCGTTGCCGGCATACAGCGTGCATACGCACGCGCGGGCGAAGGATATCGTCGTTGATTCGCTGGTGTGGCGTTTGCCGCCGCAACGCAAGGCGCGGGCGGGAGTTAATTTGATTGGGGAGCTGTTTCCGAGCGATCCGATCAAGATCGATGAAGTGTTGCGGCGGATCGGGACGCATGTGAACACGCACGTGCCGGGGCCGCGCTGGTCGGATTATGTGGCGATGGTCGATGGAGCGCTCAATGCGCCGGTGCACCCGTTTTATTCCGAAAGCGTCAAGCGCATGAAGATGAAGCAGGGGCTGCCGTTCATCGAAGGCGCGCCGGTGGGGATCGATGGAACGTATGCGTGGATTCGCAGCGTCGGAGCGGCGCTGAACTTGGATGCGGCGACGGTTGAGGCCGTTGCGGTTGAGGAGCGCGATAAGGTCGTTACCGCCATGGCGGATTATCCGCTGCACGGGCTGACGTTCATGGTGGCGGGCTATGAAGGGCACGAATTTCTGCTCGTGCGGCTGCTCATCGAGGCGGGTGCGAAGGTGCCGTATTTATCGACTGCGGTGAATGCGAATCCGTTGGCGCGTCAAGAGGAGGCGTGGTTGCGCGAGCACGGGTGCACGGTGTTGTATGGTGCGAACTTCGATGATGAGATTGGGGCGCTCGAGGATCATCCGTACGACTGCGTGATCGGGACGACGCCGCTGTGCGCGCACGCGAAGGAGTTGGGAATTCCGTCCATCTATTACACCAACGCGATGGCGACGCGCTCGCTCATGTTTGCGCAGGGCGCGAGTGATATCTTGTCGTTGATGCTCTCGACCTATCGCGGTAAGGCGCGCTACCATAAGATCGCGAGTTTCTTTAGCGAGAGTGGAACGCCGCAGCGGAGTTATTCGGGTTGGGCGCCGAAGATCGATCTTACCGAGCATCTGATTGCGAATCAGGCGTTTGTGCCGGTCGATGGAGCCGGGGCCTGATGGCGCAGCCGAAAGAACTCGTGAGCGAAGTCGTCAATACGCCGATTCGCAAGCGCGTTACCGACCTCGATCATGCCGGTGGGGATACCGGCGCGATGCAAGTGTTTGCTTCGCTCAAGGACGCGAACGTGGTACTGGACGGGCCGGTCGGGTGCCACGTGATGCCGGCGGTCGCGGTCATAAATTATACCGATTGCATTCCGTATTTGCAGAACGTAACGTGTTCGGAGTTATCGGAGACCGAAGTGACGATCGCGGGCACGCTGGGCGTGCTCAAAGAGAAAGTCGCCCGGGCCAGCGTCGACGGGCGTCAGGTGTTCATCGTGTCGACGCCGATGTCGGAGCTTATCGGCGCGTCGTGGACGACGATGGACGCCGATGTGAAAGGCTCAGCGCTGTTCTTTGATAGCCATTCACTCGATGATGATGAGTGGAAGTCGCGCGACCGCGCGCTGTTGTTCTTGTGGGAGCATCGCGACCACTTCGTGCGGCCGGCCGGGGTAGCGCCGCATCCGGTGAAGGTCAAGCCGCGGGTCAACATCATTGGCCCCACGTACGGCAACTTTAATTCGTATAGCGATCTGCACGAACTCAAACGGTTGATCGCGGGGTTGGGTGCGGAACTCAATCTCGTCTATCCGTTCGAAGCAACAAGTTACGATACGCGGCATCTAGCGGATGCCGATGCGACCATTGTGATGTATGCCGAGTACGGTAAGTCGTTGGCTCGCGAAGTTGGGTTGCCCACGTTCTATGCCCCGATGGGGCTCGAGCCGACGACGACCTTTTTGCACGACTTGGGGACGGTACTGGGTTTGCGGGCCGAGGCTGAGGCCTTTATCGCGCGCGAGAAGAAGACGACGCTCGCGGCCTGGCACGATATTTGGAAATCGACGCATAGCGACTTTTTTGCCAATGCGCCCATTGCGATCGTTGCGCCGCCGACGTACAAGGACGGGCTCGAGTCCTATCTGGGCGGCGAGTTAGGCTTGCCGGTCGTCTTTAGCGCGTACCGCACCGGCGCCGAGAGTTCGCCGAACGAAGCGGTGCGGGCGGCGCTGCGCGATTTGAGCCCGTCGCCGATGATGGTGTTCGGCTCGATCAACGAACGGATGATCGTCGCGCAAGAAAAGTTACCGGCGTTATTCGTGCAGGCGTCGTTTCCGGGCGCCGTCGTGCGTCGTGCAACCGGCACACCGTACGTGGGCTATGCGGGCGCGGTGTGGTTGCTGCAAGTCGTGTGCGAAGGGCTCTTCGACGTGCTGTTCGCGAATTTGCCGACATCGGCCGTGCCGCCGGTCAAGGCCGAGGTTCCGACGGCCCAGTTGTTGGCGTCGGCGCCCGGTGTCGTTACCGACAGCGGCAAGGGCCGCAATAGCGTGATCGCGTGGACTGATGAAGCCAAGGCGATTACCGAAGTCACGCTCAAGCGCGTACCATTTTTCGTCCGCGTTTCGGTAAATAAGAAGTTACGCGCCGAAGCCGAGAAGCTGGCGCGCGAGCGCGGCTCGGATGTCGACCGGGCGGTGATTGAAACGATCACGGCCCGCTATGCACCGGGTCGCTGAAGCGTTATCGATCCGGCGGCCCTGGTGTTATTGGCGGCAGCGCGGCTGCGGGTCGGCGGCCGACGGCTGCGGGCGCTGGCAACAGGCGATGGCGCCGGTGTACGCGCGTTCATCAACAGCGATTCCGCCCTGCGGCTTACCGAGGCCCGGCGTGACGCGCGCCGCGACGCTGCGACGCTCGAGCGCGTCGGCGCGCGGGTGATTGCGCTGGGCGATGCCGCGTATCCCGCCGGGTTGCGCGAACTCGCCGCGCCGCCGGCGTTCTTATGCGCCCGCGGTATCATGCCGCTGGGCGGAGTGGCGATTGTCGGCTCGCGTGACGCGACGGATGCCGGCTGTCGGTTCGCATTCGATCTGGCGCGCGCGCTGGACTGCGCGGTCGTGAGCGGGTTGGCCCGCGGCATCGACGCCGCCGCGCACCGTGGTGCGCTCGCCGGCGGGCGGCCGCAAATCGCCTATGTCGCAACCGGCGTCGCCCAGACCTATCCGCCCGAACACGCCGAACTTGCCGAGCAGATTGTCGCCGGCGGTGGAGCGATCGCCTCGGAGCGCTTACCGGACGAGACCGCCGCGGCGTGGGCCTTCGTGCGGCGCGACCGGTTGCAGGCAGCACACGCCGCGGCCGTCGTACTCGTCGAGAGCGACGCCGGCGGCGGAGCGATGCACACCCTGCGCTTCGCTCGTGAACTTGGCCGTCCGCGTTTTGCGTTGCGGGGCGAGCAAACGGGAAATACCCTCGCCGTGGCGACCGGCGCCACCCCGTTGCCGGCCGACATTGCCGCGGCCGTTACCGCCATAACCACTCGCTTATCGCAATAGGAGTTCGCGTGATCAGCGCTTTCGCCGCGTTCGATTTAGAAAAAGTCCAGCATCTGCACGGTCTCGAGCTTGATGCGGCACCCTTCGGCGTCATTCTGGTCGATCGGACCGGCACGATCGTCGAATACAATGCCTACGAACGGTCGATGGCCGAAATGGGTGAGCGCACCGTTATCGGGCTCAACTTTTTCACCGACGTTGCCCCGTGTACCGCGATCAAAGAGTTTCAAGGTCGTTTCGGCGAGTTTTTAAGTTCGGATAAAACGAGCATCGAACCGTTTGAGTTCGTGTTCCCGTTCGCCCGCGGACCACAGCGGGTCAGCGTCGTATTTGTCCGGCTTGCCAACGACGAAGATCGCGCGACCATTTGTGTGATTCGTTCGGAGATCGCGGAGCCGTTACGCCGGTAACATTGCCGCGGCGCTCGGTCTTGGCGGGTGGTGCCAGTTCGCCCGTGCGCAGCGGCCGGGCCGTGGGCGGCGAAGCGTTCGTGCAGGCCCGCGGCGCCGGCGCGTACGCCTACGACCCAGCGGGCCGGCGCTATATCGATTACGTCATGGCGTATGGACCGTTGTTGCTCGGGCACGCGCATCCGGCGCAGTGCAGCGGACTGGACCGGATTGCGGCCCGCGGCTTGGTGTTCGGGTCGACAACCGCCGACGAGATGCTGCTGGCCGACCGCATCGCGACGTACGTGCCCTCGATGGAATCGGTGCGCTTCACGACCACCGGTAGCGAAGCGGTCATGAGTGCGATTCGGGTCGCGCGCGCGTTTACCGGTCGCGACACGGTGCTCAAATTCGCGGGAAATTACCACGGCCACTTCGACCTTGCGTTGCTCGATGCGGGTGCGTCGGCGCACACGGCGAGCGTTCGTCATTCGGGCATTCCGTCGGCGGTGACCGCTGATTTGCTGGTCGCACGGTATAACGATCTGGCGAGCGTCGATGCGCTGCTGGCGTCGGCCGGCGAACGGCTCGCGGCAATCGTCGTCGAACCGATCGTCGGCAACATGGGTTTGGTGCTGCCGGAACCGGGGTTTCTCGACGGCTTGCATAGGCGCGCGCGGGCAGCCGGCGCGCTGTTGATTTTCGATGAAATCATCACCTGGCTGCGCTTAGGTCTCGGCGGCGCACAGTCACGCTTGAACATCGTTCCCGACCTGACCACCGTCGGAAAGATCTTGGGCGGCGGCGCTCCGCTCGCGGCCTTCGGCGGCCGGGCCGACGTGATGGCCGTGCTTGCGCCGGACGGACCGTGCTTTACCGGCGGAACGCACGCCGGCAATCCGTTCGGCGTCGCGCTGGCGTTGCGGACGCTGGATTGGCTGGCGGCGAATCCCGCCGCTTACGCGCGGATGGATTTGCGCGCGCAGCGGCTGGCGGCGGGCATTCGTGAATCGCTCAAGCGGCTGGGCTGTGAGTATGCCGTCGTGCAACTCGAGTCCATCGTCGACTTCACGTTTCGCTCCGGGCCGCCGACGCGCAACTACGACGATGCCCGGCGGGCCGACGCGGCCGCCTTCGCCGAATTCTATCACGCGATGCGCGAACGCGGTGTTCTGCTGGCGCCATCGCAAAACGAAGTCATGTTTTTGTCGACCGAACATTCGGAAGCCGATATCGACGTAACGATTGTCGCCGTCGACGAATCGTTGCGGATTTTGCGCGGCCGGGGAACGATCTGACATGGCGGCCAAGTTTACCGCCGGCGAGATTCTCGCCCGGCTTGAAACGCACCCAGGCTGGTCGTACGAAGGCGGCGTGTTGATGCGGCGCTTCGATCGCCATAATTTCGATGGCTCGCTGGCGTTCGTCAATGCGATTGCGGGCGTTGCGAATCGGCAGGATCATCACCCGGATATGAGCCTGTCATGGAATGAAGTCGTCGTGCGGAGTTCATCGCATGACGTTGGCGGAATTTCAGAACGCGATTTCGCGTTGATCGCGGCCATCGACGCGCTGGCGGCCGACTCAGGCGAGGCCGGCAGCTGATGTAACGCCGCCGAAGGTGCGGCAGGCTCTCTGACGTAGCGGTGCTCAAACCAACGCGGGCCGCAGTAGCGGACCGTGTTTATATATTAAGCTACCGGTTTTGGAGTGTATGTGGAATTTCGTCAACTCGGCCGCAGCGGTTTGCAGGTGCCGCTGCTCGCGATGGGCACCGCCACTTTCGGTGGCGGCAACGACTTTTTCAAAGCTTGGGGCTCGACGGATGTCACCGAAGCAATGCGGATCGTCGATCTGTGTTTAGCGGCCGGCGTCAATCTGTTCGATACCGCCGACGTGTACTCGACGGGATTGTCCGAAGAGATTCTTGGTAAAGCCATTGCCGGTCGACGCGAAGATTTGCTGATTTCGACCAAGACGTCGTTTCCGATGGGTTCCGGACCTAACGAACAAGGCAGCTCGCGCTTCCATATCATCCGCGCATGCGAAGCGAGTTTGCGGCGGCTGGGAACCGACTATATCGATATCTACCAAATGCACGGGTTCGACGCGATGACGCCCGTCGAAGAGACGCTCGAAGCGCTCGACACGCTCGTGCGCAGCGGCAAAGTCCGCTACATCGGCTGCTCTAATTTTTCGGGTTGGCACCTCATGAAGTCGCTGGCCGTATCCGATCGCTACGGCTGGGCGCGGCATGTCGCGCATCAAGCGTACTATTCGCTCGTCGGTCGCGATTTCGAGTGGGAACTCATGCCGCTGGGGCTCGATCAAGGCGTAGGTACGCTGGTTTGGAGCCCGCTGGGGTGGGGCCGTCTCACCGGGAAGTTACGGCGCGGACAGCCCAAGCCCGAGACGAGCCGGCTACCCGTAACGAGCGATAATGGACCTCCCGTGAGCGACGAGTACCTCTATCGGGTCGTCGATGCGATCGACGTCGTTGCAAGCCAAACGGGCAAGACGGTCGCCCAGATCGCTCTCAATTGGCTGGCCCGGCGGCCGACGGTGTCGTCGATCATCATCGGCGCTCGTAACGAGGAACAGCTCGTCGCCAACCTGGGCGCTGTGAACTTCACGCTTTCGCCCGAGCAGGTGGCCATGCTCGACGCCGCGAGCGAGACAACGCCGGCCTACCCGTATTGGCACCAGCGCGGGTTCGCGCGCAATCCCAAACCGGTGTAGGCGGTCGCCGAGTTCGCTCGTTAGGCACAAGCGCCGCGCGGGCGGCGACAGCCCGAACGGCAAATGAAGCAGTAGATGCGCGCGTTAGAACCGGGTTACTCTGCTTTCAGCCTCGCGGCAATTCTCGACGCGCTGCCGATCGTTGCGTATTTGGCTCGGCCCGATGGAACGATCTCGTATGTGTCGCGCGGTTGGCTCGAGCTGATCGGCAGCGACCCGCGAGACGTCTTGGGCGACCGGTACCCGTCAATCATCCATCCGGAACATCGTGAACGGGCAACTGCAACCTGGGGTGAGGCACTCTCGGCTGGATCAACGTATCGCGACGAACTTCCGCTGCGCGTAGGCGACGGTACGTATCGTTGGTATTTGAGCCAGGCCAACCCGATGCGCGAGCCGGACACCGGCCAAATCGTCGGCTGGTTCGGCACGGTTACCGATATCGACGAACAAAAACGCGCGGCGGAAACGTTACGCGCGCAGGTCGAGTTCAGTCAGCGGCTCATCGATAGCAGTGACGACTGCATCAAAGTGCTCGACCTCGATGCGCGGTTGATCTCGCTGAGCCGCAATGGCCAAAAGACGCTGCGGATCATGGATGTCGAGACGGTGATCGGGACACCGTGGGTTGACTTCTGGCAGGGTGCAGATCGGCTTGCCGCACAGCACGCGGTCGATGTTGCGCTCGGCGGCGGAACGGGACGGTTTGTCGGCTTCTTTCCGGTTGAAAACGAGTCGCGGTGGTTCGATGTTGTCGTAACGGCGATTCTCGATGCGGACGGGCGGCCGGACAAATTGCTCGTTGTCTCGCGTGATATCAGCGTGCAACGTCAGACGACCGTCGCGCTGCAGGAGAGCGAGCAGCGCTATCGTGCCTTCAGCGAAGCGCTCCCGGGCATCACCTGGAGTGCGTCACCGCGCGGCGAGCTTGAATTCGTGAGCGAGCGGTGGTCCGGCTCGCGCGGTCGCGATGCGCGAGCCGCGCTCGGAACGAGCTGGCTCGAAGGCATCCACCCGGCGGATCGCGAGATCGTCCGCCGCCAGTGGGCCGAGTCGATCGCGTCGGGCGAACCGTACGACGCCCAGTTTCGCGTCGGCATGGCGGATGGCACCTATCGCTGGCATCTCGTGCGCGCGCTGCCGTTGCGCGGCCCCGCCGGGTCGATCACGCGCTGGGTGGGCGTGAACGTCGACATTGACGAGGAACGGCGCGCCGACGAAGCCCGCGAAATGTTCGTGGCACTGGCTGAAAACAGCAGCGATTTGATCGCGATCGCGGACGCCGATGAGAACGTCGTCTACGTGAACGAAGCCGGGCGCGAACTCTTGGGCATCGGCTCGCTCGAAGATGCGAAAGCCACGCGCCTCATGGATTACTTTCCGGCCGTCGATCGGGACGACGTGCGGCGCGATGTTTTCGGTGCGCTCGACCGTGACGGCCGGCGCAACGGCGATGGTACGTTCGCGCATTTCCAAACCGGAGCGCGCATTCCCGTCGAATATACGCTCTTCAAAATGCTCGACCGGCAAGGAATGCTCAGCGGCATTGCCACCGTTAGCCGCGACCGGCGCCGGCGGAGCCGCATCGACGCCGGGTTGCGGCTGTTGGCCCGCATCGGCGCGGCGGCGCTCGATTCACTCGACTACATGGCCACCTTGCGCAATGTCGCGCAAGCGTTCGTCCCCGATTTCGCATCGTGTTGCGTGGTCGACGTCGTCGCTGCCGACGGCTGTTGGCAGCGCACGGTGGTCCACCGTGACGAGCGAAACGAACAGCCGCTGCGCGATCTGTCCGCTCCCGCCGACGATCACCCCGTTATGCGTGCGATCCGGCGCGGCGAATCATCGCTCTTGGTCGACGAGCAGGTGTTCGAAGCGGCCGGAGGTCAGCCGGATCGCATCGACGTGCTCGCGACGTTGAACGTTCGCTCGTTGATCGTGGTGCCGGTCATCATGCCCAGTGGAGAAGTTGTCGGCGCTCTGACCTGCGTACGCGATGACACCCATCGAGCCGGTGACCTCTGTGCTGATGACGTGACGTTTGTGGAGGAGGTCGGCCGGCGGGCCGGCGCGACGATTGCCAACGTCCGGTTGTACGAACGCGAGCGTCGTATCGCTGTCGAATTACAGGCCGCCTCGCTGCCGACGAGTTTGCCATCGAGTGCCGCGTTGCACCTCGATGCCGAGTACCGGCCCGGCAGCGATGAAGCGACGATCGGCGGCGACTGGTACGATGCTTTTCTGCTTGGCGACGGTCGTATCGCAATTACCGTCGGCGACGTGTTGGGCCACGGATTGCGTGCGGCCGTCACCATGACGAAATTACGCCAGGCCATGCAAGCCGCGGCCATGGTCGACCCTAATCCGAACGTGATGCTCGCCGTCGCCGACAAAACGCTTCGGCTGCTCGATGCCGACGGCTACGCGACGGCGGTCGCGGCGATGTACGATCCGCGCGAACGAACGCTGACCTTCGCATCGGCCGGGCACTCCGGCCCCGTCGTGCGCACGAGCGACGGAGCTGTTGCCAATTATTCGTGTCCTGGTCTGATGCTGGGGTTACGCAGCGGCACCGAAAGCAATATGCTCACGGTCGCGCTACCGGCGCAGTCGACGTTTGTGTTCTATACGGACGGCTTGGTCGAAGCGACGCGCGATATGGACTTCGGCCTGGAAAGACTACAGCAAGCCGTCGCGCAACCGGACATTACTTCGCAGCCGCAGCCCGCGCGCGCGATCGTCGAGTACGTGCTAGGGACGGCGCGCGCGTCGGACGATATCGCGGTGCTGGTCGGGCGCACCGGATGACGGCAAGCTAGTGGCGTTTGCTAGCGCTCCCGAGCCAATGCCGACTTTACCGCAGTTTATCGTTTTAATAGCGATTACCGTCGGATGATTGCTGCTGCGAGCGAGAACCGCCGGGCGCGTGCGTCGTCATTGCGTATCGCAATTCTGACGCAATTCGTGTGCGCGATCGCGGGTCTGCTCGCAATGACCCTGCCGTGCTGGGCCGCGCGCGGCGAAGTATCGTACACGCTCGCGGAGACGGTCGAAGCCGTGCCTGCCGGCGTTGGGGTCGTGCAATCGTCGATTTGGGATCGTAGCGCCGATCAGACCTTCGGCAGTCACGACGTTTTGGCGATCGGCAACGGAACGGTTGCGTTTGCCGCCGGTGGCCGGCTGTGCGGTTATGCCGAGGCCGACGGTCATCGCAGATGGTGTGTCGCCGGAGGGACGGGTCCAGCCTACGCGTCGGGTCAGGTCGCGTTTGCGCTGCACGCCGGCGGCAGCGCGAGCGTGGACGCACGCGACGGTCAGACGCGCTGGCGGCACGGTGGACGGGTCGGTTTCGAAGAGGTGTGGCCGGCGGGTACGGACTTTCTGATTCGGGATTCGCGCGGAGTTGCTTCCGAGGTCACTTCATCCGGAAAATCCTTATGGTCGGCCGACGTCGCCGATAGTAATAACAATCCGTTCGTCGTCGAGCCGTATGCCTTTTTTCCGATTGTCAGCGACGGCGCCTATCTCTCGATGAATCAGCAAGTCGTTCGTTTGGGGCGGGCCGGCGGCGCGGCGGATACGTCTTTTACTTCCTGGGAAATCGCGGCGGTCGATTTGCCGTACGCGTTCATTACGCTCGACCCGATCGAAGAAACTGAAGATCATTACTTCACCGTAAACGTGGGACGGGTCGATGTGCGCACCGGCAACGTCGACCGCCAATTCCATTTCGAACCTGATTACGACGTGAATAGCGCTTCGTTTTACAAAACGGGTATGGTCGAAGGGGGCAGCGATACGTCCCAAGCGCCGTTGCGTTTCGACGGCGATCTCTTTTATGCGACCGTCGCCCATAATGTTTACCGCTACCTGTTTGCCGAACCCGCCCTGCAGCACCCGCTGCTGGTCGCGCGAGACGCGCGGCTGCTCGGCGGTCCGTATCATGGCGCGATCTTCGTGCGGCGACGTGACGGTGTCTGGTTGTTGCGGCCCGATGATCGCGCAATTCGTGCTCGGCTCGTGACGCGGTCTGCCGCCGACGTTGCGAACTTCAGCATTGTCGGAAATTCTGCTTACGTCGCGTTTGCCGACGGTTCGGTACGCGGCTTCGACGCGCTTTCGGGCCGGCCGCTGCTTGCGGTCAAACCCTGCGATCCGACGTCGAACGTGCGCGTCGGCGTGGGTTCAAGCAACGTCTACGTCGTCTGCCCGTCACATGGCTATCAGCACTTGTTCGCATTTCATCGAAGGGTGCACGAACCGTAATCAGGCCACGCTTCTTTCGAACCTATCGCCGACCGAAGATGATGTACAAAGTCTGGCACTTTTGTTACACTTGGTTTGCTCGCGTCAAACAGAAACGGATGCCATGCCTCTTTTCTCGCGCAGCTTTTTCCGTCTCGCACTCTTCGTCGCTGCGGGCGTTGCTTGTAATACCGGCACGCCGCTGGCGAACCCATCAGCCCCAATCGTTATTGCCGTCGGCGGCAAAACCGGGCTTGAATATTGGCCGCTCATGGCCAAAGGCAGTAACACGCCGACGCCAATTTCGGGCATCACCGGATTACTGCCCACCGGAAATCTGGCCGTTCGCGGTTCACAAGTCATCATTCCGAACGGTAGCACGGTTATTGTGTACGACCTCAATACCAAACGGCAAACCGTCCTCCCGGACCCGTCCGGCAGCGGACTCGATGCAGCCGTCGGTCGTGACGGCACGATTTATGTTGCGAACGAAATTCGCGGCGGCAGCAACGTAGCGATGTATCCGCCGGCCGGCCCATCGCGTATTCTCTCTTGCCCGCTGGTGAGCTACGCTCTCTTTATTGCCGTTGATAACGAAGGTGACATTTTTCTCGACGATATTACTTCAGATGAAATTGCCGAGATTCCAAACGGCCCGTCCGGCCCCGACCCAAATCGATGCACCACGCTCGATCTAAAGCCGGCTCAGACCGGGTATGCGGCCGGCATAACGATCGATCCAAATACTGACGATCTGCTCGTGCTCGACGATCCGGACCTATGCGCCGGCGGCATCGAAGGCCGGTTGGTTATTCATAAGAAGCCATACACGCAGGGAGTGGGCCGTTCGCTGGTGGTGGGCCGGAATTGCTCGGAAGGTGTGCGGCTCAACGCGGCGTCAAATGTCGTGATCGTCGGCGATCGGGATGTTAGCCAATTATGGCCGTTTTTGTTGGAGCGCACGTATCCTCAAGGAATCCCGTTTGGCGCCTACACCGGCGGTAACCCGTTTGAATTCGCGATCATGCCGTAGGGAGGTGACGGCTGTAGCCGACACTCAGAGGACGGACCGTTTGGGCCAAGCCGAACCTAACAGATACAACGATTTCGCATTCATTCGGCGCGTGTCTGCGCGTACAGCGGAGCGAGCGCGGTGTAGGTCGCGATATAGCGTTCGTATCCGTCGTGATACCGGCTTTGCAGCGACATGTTCGGCTCGATCCGGTCCGCTCGATGGACCATCGCCGCCGCGGCCGCCGGCAAGCTAGTGAACGCGCCCGCGGCAACGGCGGCGCAAATGGCACTACCGAGCGCGACCGCATCGTCGACCGTGGTGAGCTCGATCGGAAGACCGGCGACATCGGCGAGTATTTGCAGCCACAAGCGGCTGCGGACGCCGCCGCCGCAAGCCACGATCCGCCGTGTCGGTACTCCGTCGCGCGCCAGCGTCTCGAGAATGCGCCGGTTGCCGTACGCCGTGCCCTCGTACACCGCGCGCAGCAAATGGCCAGCGCCGTGCGCCGTGGTCAGTCCCCAGATGGTTCCGCGCGCGGCCGCATCACGCACCGGCGTGCGGCTGCCTTGCCAAAAATCCAGCAGCGTCAAACCGTCGGCGCCAGGACCGGCGGCCGCCGCGGCGTCGTCTGCAAATTCGTAGCGTTGTGCGGCCGGCCAGCGGCCGCCGACGAGGTCCAACAGCCAGCGAACGGTGCCGCCGGTACTGGCTTGCCCGGCTTCGATCGTCCATTCGCCGCCGATGACGGCGTTTTCAAACGGACCCCATAAGCCGGCATCGAACACCGCGTCGCGCGATTGCGCCATTTGACACGTCGACGTGCCCGTGATGAGCGCTAACGATCCGGGCGCTAGAACGTTGATGCCCGCCATTCCCACGTGCGCATCGATGCCGGTCATCGCGACGGCAATGCCCGCGGGCAATCCAAGTATCTCCGCGGCGTTCGCCGACAACGCGCCACCGCGACCGCCCATCGGAACGACGCTCTGCGGGAGTTTTTCCAGCGCGTCGTCCAGCCCAACGGCGTGCATGAGCTCGGCCGGCCAGGCGTTTCGATAGTGCCACTTCGCCGCGGCGCTGTTCAGCGGCGCCACCCACTCGCCGGTTAATTTCCAAGTAAGCCAGGTCATCTGTTCGACGAGCCGGGCCGCGCGCGACCAGAGTTCGGGACGGTTCTCTTTAAGCCATAACACCTTGGGCAGCGGCCATTCCGCCGGCACCACGCCGCCGCAATAGCGCAACACGTCCGCGCCGGTTTCCGTAAGCCGCCGGGCTTGATCGGCGCCGCGCAAATCCATCCACATCAGCGCATCGGTCAGCGGCGCTCCGGCCGCGTCGGCAAGCAAAATATCGCACGGCGAATCGACCGCGAGACCGATGATGCGCCGGCTGTCGATGCCGGTTTTCTCGAGTGCGGCGCGAACGGCGCCGACGAGCGCTTCCCACCAATCCTGCGGCCGTTGTTCGGCCCAGCCGGCCTGCGGATAGGTGGTAACGTAGTCGCGGTCGGCGATGCCGAGGAGCCGGCCCGCGCAATCGAAGAGAGCGGCGCGGACCCCGCCCGTACCGGCGTCGATTCCAAGGACGACATCCGCGGTTGGTCCGCTCGTTACCGTTTCGTTCATTGCGGAGCGACGTTCGTGCGCCGCATCTATTGGCCCGCAATAACGACCGATTGGGCGCCGGCATGATAGCGACCGTCAACGCGCCGGCGCAGCTGAGTCGGGCGATCTTACCAGGGGTAGAACCAACGGCGCGCGGTCATGGCTGATTCGCACGTCGCTACGTTTCAGGGCGGTCGTACCTTTGTTTGATGTCTCCAACGCCTCGATGCTGCAGCTCGCTGCTGGTTTCGGCTGCGCCTGCGGTTTATTCGGACGCAGCATACCGCGAACGGCCGCGGTCGTGCGTGCTGCGGCCTTCGCGGCGTAGACGCGGTGCCTTCGTCACAGGCGGCGATCTGGACGATCTGTGCGGCAAGTATCGCCGGCGTCCTCACGCGCCCGCGCGGCATACCCGAATGGGTATGGGCTACGCTGGGCGCCGTATGCCTCGCACTCTTCGGCTTGGTGCCGCTGCCCGAAGTCGCCCGAGCGGTCGGACGTGGGACCGACGTCTACTTGTTTCTCGCCGGTATGATGGTGCTGGCGGAACTGGCCCGGCGCGAAGGCGTTTTCGACTGGGTTGCGGGCCACGCGATTCAGGCGGCAGGCGGCTCCCGCCTGCGGCTGTTCAGCTTCATTTACGCCGTCGGCATTGTCGTCACGGTCGTCCTTTCGAACGACGCGACGGCCGTCGTGTTGACGCCCGCCGTCGCGGCCGCCGTGCGCAAAGCAAAAGCCGAGCCGCTACCGTACGTCTTCGCGTGTGCATTCATCGCCAATGCGGCCAGTTTCGTGCTGCCGATTTCCAACCCGGCGAATCTCGTCGTCTTCGCCGGCGCCATGCCGAGTTTGCCGCACTGGCTGGTCGCCTTTGCCGTGCCGTCAGTGTGCTCGATCGGGGCAACATTTGCCGTTTTAGCGTTTATCTCGCGGCGCGATTTACGTGGCTCGATCGCGAGCGACATTGTCGCGGAGCGCCTGCGGCGCGGGGGCCGGCTTAGCCTTATCGGCATCGGGCTCACCGCTCTCGCATTATCGATCGCATCGACGCTCAACTGGCCGCTCGGTGCGACAACGTTTGTTTGCGGTGGCGTTGTCTTTCTGATTGCAACGTTGCGCGATCGCACGGCATTCGCGCACGTGCTGCGCTCCGTTTCCTGGACCGTTCTCGCGCTCGTCGCGGGATTATTCGTGCTCGTCGCCGGACTCGATGCCACCGGGCTATTGACGCTCGCGCGTCATGGCGTCGAGTTGCTGGCGGCGTGGCCGCCGGTGCTCTCGGTCCTGGGAGCCGCGGCGGTTGTTTCCGTCGTATCGAATCTCATCAATAATTTGCCGTCGGGCCTCATCGCCGGTTCGAGCGTCGCTACGCTTCACGGTCATGACGCTCTGCGTTCGGCGATCGCGATCGGCGTCGACCTGGGACCGAACCTTTCGGTAACCGGATCGCTGGCGACGGTCCTCTGGCTCATCGCGCTGCGCCGCGAACAGATCGACGTCACCGCCTGGACGTTTCTGCGCGCCGGAATACTCGTGATGCCGCCCGCCTTGATCCTTGCCGTTCTCAGCGTCCTCCTTACGGCACGGTAACCGCCCGGGAAGAGTACTACCGGCGGCCCGCAGGCGCTTCTACGCGGCGGTATACCCGCCGTCGAGCACCAGCACGTGTCCGTTCACCAGCCCCGCGGCATCCGAGGCGAGATACACGCACGCCGCGGCAACTTCGCGCGGCTTACCGAACCGGCCGATCGGAATTTTCGCCTTCATCGGATCGCCTTTCTCCGGCGGTCCCCAGACGCGCTCGCCCATCGCGGTGAGCACGACGGTTGGAGCGATCGCGTTGATCGTAATGCCGTGTGGTCCCCATTCGAGCGCTAACGAATGCGTGAGCGCATTCAAACCGCCTTTGGTCGTAACGTACGCCGCATGGTCGAGCATGCCGACGATACCCGAAATCGAAGAGATATTGATGATGCGGCCGTAGCCCCGCGCGATCATTCCGCGCGCGAATGCTTGCGCGCAGAAAAACGCGCCGGTCAAATTTACCGCTAATTGCGAATTCCACGTCGCGCGGGTTACGTCGATCGCCGGTTCAACCGCCGAGATACCGGCGTTGTTGATCAGAATATCGGTTCCGCCGAATTCAGCATCGGCGCGTTGCACGAGTGCCGCGACCGCGTTTTCGTCATCGACGCCGCCGGTGACGCCGACGAAACGCCGTCCGCGGCCGGCAATCTCGGCTTCGAGCGTTGCTAGTTCGCTTGCCGTGCGCGCGAACCCGATGACATCGGCGCCATATTCGGCCAGCGCGATCGCGATATCATAGCCGAGGCCTCGGCTGGCGCCGGTGACGACGGCCCGCTTTCCGGTTAAGTTGAAGTCGAGCGGCAGCACCGCCGGCTGCGTCTGTGTCATGCGACTTCAACCATCGCTTTGATGACGCCGTCGGCGCGCGAATCGGATAACAGCAGGGCGTCTTCGGCTTTTTCGAGCGGAAAACGATGCGTGATGAGCGACTTTGTGTCGACGCGCCCTTCGGCCACGAGCGCAATTGCCGCCGGATACACATTCGCGTACCGGAAGACGGTAAAGATATCGATCTCGCGCGCCATCGCGTGCACGAGCGGGTATGGAAAGTTATCTTCGGGCGGCAAGCCGATCATCACGACTCTGCCGCCGCGTTTTGCGATCCGAACGGCGTCGCCGGCGGTACGCGCGTTTCCGGCCGCTTCAAACACGATGTCGACGCCGCGGCCGCCGGTGCTCGCCAAGAGCGCTTCAACGGCGTTGGTTTCCTTGGCGTTGATCGTGTTGGTCGCGCCTAAGCGTTTGGCGGTTGCCAATCGGCCGGGCTCGAGATCGATGACGGTAATGGCTCCCGCGCCGGCGGCCCGGGCGACTTGCAGCGTG
Source organism: Candidatus Velthaea sp. (assembly GCA_965214335.1). Classification (GTDB taxonomy): domain Bacteria; phylum Vulcanimicrobiota; class Vulcanimicrobiia; order Vulcanimicrobiales; family Vulcanimicrobiaceae; genus Velthaea. The sequence goes on from CBDCBO010000005.1 coordinate 518,394, forward strand.
ACGAGGCCGATCGGGCCGGCTCCAAAAACGGCGACCGTGTCACCAGCCTTGATGCCGCTGCGGTGAATTGCATACACGCCGACCGACAGCGGCTCCATCAGCGCGCCTTCATCGAGCGAAACGTGGTCGGGAAGCTTGAACGCGAAATCGGTCGGCGTTACGATGTAGTCGGCCAGCGCGCCATCATACGGCGGGGTGGCCATGAATTCGACGTTCGGACAAAGATTATAGCGGCCGCGCCGGCACCACTCGCACGTGCGGTCGGGTACGCCCGGTTCGACGGCGACCCGTTCGCCGATGCGCGAACGATCGACGCCGCTGCCGACGGCTTCGATGATACCGGCCATTTCGTGGCCCAACACGATCGGCTTTTCGACGATGAAGCCGCCGATGCGGCCATGCGTGTAGTAGTGCACGTCCGAACCGCAAACGCCGACCCGGTGCACGCGCACGAGCACATCGTTCGGGCCGGGTTCCGGCCGTGACCGTTGCTGCATCGACATGACATTTTGGCGTTCGAGAACGGCCACGCGCATCGCGGTTTGCACCATACTGAGTTCTCCTCTTTAGCAGCGAATCTTAGGACAACGAAAGACGATCTTAACTACGACAGAACAGCGACCGACTCGCGCATGCTGCGTAAGGCGGGATAGCCGCGCGTGAAGCGCTCGAACTCGGCGCGATACAGCGCGACGAGTGCCGGGTCGGGAACGTCGGTTTGGTCTGCCAGCGCGACCACCGCGGCGGCGTCTTCGACGGATCGGAAGGTACCGACACCGACCGCGGCCAGCAGCGCCGCGCCGAACGCCGGACCTTCGTCAACGAGCAACCGCCGCAGCGGACGGTCGAGCACCGCCGCGATAATCGCGCGCCACGTTGCGTTCGACATGCCGTTGCCGGTCACGATCAATTCCTCGGGTTCGACGCCCAGCGCGCGGATGCGTGTCAGACCCTCGTTGAGTCCGTAAGCGACGCCTTCGAGTACGGCGCGAATGAGGTGGGGCCGGCCGTGCGCCAAACTTAAACCAAGAAACGCGCCGCGCGCGTCGGGATCCATGTGCGGGGTGCGCTCGCCGGACAAATAAGGCAAAAACTGTAAACCCTGCGCGCCCGGCGGGACGTCGCGCGCGCCGGCCACCAGCGTTTCGTAGCCTTCGGCGGTGCCGGCAAAGGTATCGCGCAGCCAACGTAAACTGCCGCCGGCCGCGAGCATGACGCCCATGAGGTGATAGCCGCCCGGAACCGCCGCGCAGAACGCGTGTAACGCGCCGGTCGGATCGATTGCGGGCCGGTCGCTATGGACGAGCACCACGCCGGATGTACCAAGTGACACAAGGCCCGCGCCGGCCCGCACCACGCCGCTGCCGATGGCCGCGGCGGCGTTGTCGCCGGCCCCCGCGACCACCGGCGTGCCCACCGCTAAGCCGGTAGCGCCGGCGCCGGCCGCGCTAACGGTGGCCGTAACATCGGGGCTTTCCGCTACCGGCGCAAACCAGTTCGCCGGCAAGTCCAGTTCGCGCAGAATGTCGGCCGACCACGTCCGGGTGGCCAGGTCCAAGAGTAATGTCCCGGACGCATCGGAGGCGTCGGTGCAATGGGTGTTCGTAAGGCGCAAACGCAAGAAGTCTTTGGGTAATAAAACGGCGCGAATGCGTGCGTAGTTTGCGGGTTCAGCGTCGCGCAGCCACAGAATTTTTGGCGCTTGAAAGCCGGTGAGCGCGCGATTCCCGGTGATTTGCGCTAAACGGCTGCGGCCGATCGTTTCGTCGATCGTCCGGGCGGCCGTCGCCGTGCGTTGGTCGTTCCACAAGATTGCCGGCCGGATCGACTCGCCGTGCGCGTCGAGAAACACCGCGCCGTGCATTTGCCCCGTAACACCGACGCCCACGATTGGCGCTGCGTCGGCCGCGACGACGGCCCGAATAGCCGTTTGCGCGGCGGACCACCAGTCTTCCGGTTCTTGCTCGGTCCAGCCGGGTTGCGGTGTCAGCAACGGATACGGCGCGGTCTGGCTCGCGACGAGTTTGCCGCGGCCGTCGATGCGAACGGCGCGCGCGCCGGTCGTTCCCAGATCGACGCCGATGGTGTGGCCTAGCAACGTGAATGCCGGTATTCGAACGGGCGTGGCATGATCGTGCTCCTCGGGCGCAGTCGTCCGTGATGGTGGTCGCAAGTTCCTACGCGCCGCGCCATGTATCTTACCCCGTGTGCCGAGCGACCGACGCACGTTGCATGAGGATGGGCTGCAGCACGATTGCGCGCGCAGTGCCGGTATAGCGCTCCTCGACGCGGTCGATCAATAATTCCGCTGCCGCCGTGCCGAGCGCCAGCGTCGGTTGGCCGATGGTCGTCAACGGCGGATCGAGAAACGTGGCCCAGGCGGTATCATCGAAGCCGACCACGCTCATGTCGCGCGGCACCGCGAAACCACGCTCGCGGGCGGCGTGCAGCGCGCCAAGCGTCATCGGATGGTTCGCCACGAACAGCGCCGTCGGCGGATCGGGCAAGGCGAAGAGCGATCGCGCCGCGGCATATCCGCCACTTTGTTTGTACTCGCCGTCGCGAACGAGTTCGGCGTCGAGCGGCGCGCCGCGCTCGGCCAGCCGCGCCGCGAACCCGTCGAGCCGGTCGCTACCCGGCGTGGTCCGCGTCGCGACGATCGCGCCGATGCGACGGTGACCACAGTCGAAGAGCGCGTCGGCAGCCAGCGCGCCACCGGCCCGGTTGTCGATCTGCACCGAGTCGAGTTGCAGATCGTCGACGCGCCGGTCGAGGCACACGATCGGAATGTCGTTGCGCAGCGCCGGTGCGAGCGAAGCGCTCGTAAACGTGACCGGAACGATGATGATGCCGCCGATGCGTTGCGCGATCATCGCGCGGATATAGAACCGCTCGCGCTCGGGGTCTTCGTCGGAATTGCACAGAAAAAGGTCGTGCCCGCTGTGGTACGCGACAGCTTCGATCGCGCGGATAACATCGGGGAAGTACGGGTTGCCCACGTCGCTGACGACCAAGCCCAGTGTGCCCGACTTGCGCCGCCGCAGCGCCCGCGCGCGCTGATCGATGCTGTAGTGCAGCGCGTCGGCGGCCGCCAGAACCCGCCGGCGGGTGCCGTCGGCGACGGGCTTACTGTCGTTGAGTACGCGCGAAACGCTGGCGACCGATACGCCGGCCCGCGTCGCGACGTCCTTGATGCTAGCCACCTGCGCCCACCGTGCGCTTTAAATCGCCGCGACCGCGCATACGAGCCGGGCCGGTCGTTGACACGTCGATAGGTAAAGCATTACCTTTGTCGCATTAGACCTCGCGCAAGAAAACTCTTTACCACGGCCGAACGAAGATGGAACAATCTATCGAGCGAGCCGAGTGCCGGCGCACTCGAAGTGCTGCCGGCGGTACGGCGCAAGCGCATTCATGTGGAGGACCTCTTACGAAGCTTCCAGTTACTCCCCGCGATCGTGCCACGACCGGCGAAGCGGCGTCGAACGGGTCGCTGAGCCGGCGCGCCGCGCTGGCCGGCGCCGGCGCTGCCGCTGCGCTCGTTGCGACCGCCGGTATGCTGCCCGCACGGGCCGCCGGAAAATCCGATTTTAAGTTTGTTTTCGTCAATCACGTTACGACGAATCCGTTCTTCACGGCGACCCAGTATGGCGCAACCGACGCCTGCGCGTTAACCGGTTGTTCGTATCGCTGGACGGGTTCGCAATCGAGCAACGTCAGCGAGATGGTACGCGCTTTTCAGACGGCGATCAACAACAAGGCCGATGGGATCGCGGTGTGTTTAGTCGACGCGACCGCTTTCAACGGTGTCGTTTCACAAGCGCTGGCGGCCAATATTCCGGTCGTCGCGTACAACGCCGACGCGCCGCCCTCGAGCCATAACAAACGGCAAGCCTACATCGGTCAGGATCTATTTCATTCCGGCCAGTTGATGGGGGAACGAATCGCCTCGCTGACCGCGGCCGGCGGCCACGTCGCGCTCTTCATCGCAACGCCCGGGTCGCTCAACTTGCAGCCGCGCATCGACGGTGCGATCGACTCGCTCAAGAAGTCGGGCAAAAACATCACGTACGAACAGGTCGCCACGGGCGCGCTCGTTACCCAAGAGCGCTCGACGGTCGAGTCGTATTACAACGGGCATAAAAACGTCAACGGGTTATACGCCGTCGACGGCGGCAGCACTGAAGCCGTCGGATTGATCAACAAAAAATACGGTCTGAGCGCGAAGAAGGTCGGTACTGGCGGGTACGATCTGCTGCCTGGGACGCTGTCTGCCATCGCCGCCGGCAATCTTGACTTCACGATCGATCAGCAGCCGTATCTACAAGGGTACTATCCCGTCTTCCAACTGTACCTGGCGAAGCTGTCCGGCACGCTGATGTCGCCGTCCGACACCGACACCGGGTTGAAGTTCGTGACCAAGGATTCCGTGCATCCGTACATGGGGAATAGCCGGTTCGAAGGCCAGGCGTAATCCTAACCGGGGCGGCGTCCGGCGCGTTCGATCCGGCGCCGGGCGCGTGCGGAACGCGGCATGAGTGATGCCGCGCTGGCTACGCCCGCGCCGGCCGGCGGTCCGCCGGTAACGACGCCGTCGATCGGCGACCGCTTACGCGTGCTCGTGCGCTATCCGGAAACCGGAATTACGGCCGTCGCCATCGTTATCGCGATCGTGTTCGAGGTGCTCAACGGCGCATTTCTGACATCTGAAGTGCCGGTATTGTTGGCGAGCACCGCACAGTACGGCTTGATTGCCGTCGGCGAAGCGATGCTCATGATCACCGGTGAGATCGATTTGTCGGCGGCGAAGATCTATTCGACCACGCCGTTCTTCGCGTTCTACTTGACCGCTGTCGGATTGCCGTGGGCCGCCGCAATTCCGCTCGCGTTGTGCGGGGCGGCCGCCATTGGTTGGGTCAACGGCTTCATCACGGTTCGGTTGGGCGTTCCGTCGCTCGTCGCGACATTGGGCATGCTGTTTTTCCTCAACGGCGCGATCTTGACCGTCAGTCACAGTCAGCCGGCGCGCACGCCGGAAAGCTTCATCAACGTGCTGCTCGGCAGCGACCAGCAAAACGCCGGTACCGGTATTTCGCAAATCGCAGCGTTCTTATGGCTCGTGGCCATCGTGTTGGCGTTTGCCGTGGTGTTGCGCCGGACGCGATTTGGTTTGCACACGATCGCGGTCGGCAGTAATCTCCTGGCTGCGCGTGAGTTGGGAATTCGGACCGAGCGCACGAAAATACTGAACTTCGTCATCATGGGCGTGCTGGCGGGATTCGCCGGCATCATCGAAGCCTGCGCGAGCGGCTCGATCGATCCGTCAGCCGGCGATAACACCTTAACGCTGTATGCCATCGCGGCGGCGGTCATTGGGGGCACTTCGCTCTTTGGCGGATCGGGCACCGTCATCGGCGCGTTGATCGGAGCGTTCGTCGTCGCTTCACTCAACGACGGTTTGCCACTCGTCGGCGCGCAAGCCGGCTTTGCCGACGTGCCGTTGGGCATTGCGATTGTCGCGGCCATGATCCTCAATATCAAGCTGAGCGCGCTGCGGGTTCGCCGCACGTGAACGCGCCCGACATCACGGCGCTCGGCGACGCGCCCGAGTTGCTGCGCGCCGCGGGCGTAACGAAAAATTACGGGCCCAGTGTCGTGCTGCGCGGGCTCGATTTGACGATCGCGCGCGGCGAGGTCGTGGCGCTCGTCGGCGATAACGGCGCGGGCAAGTCGACGTTCATCAAAATCTTGTCCGGCTTTCACCCGCCCACCACCGGTACGCTGTTTTGGCAAGGTCGCGAATTCACGCTGGCATCTCCAACCGAGGCGCGGGCACGCGGCATCGAAACGGTCTACCAAGATTTGGCGCTCGTCAACGACCTGACCGTGGCTCAAAACATGTTCTTGGGCCGCGAACCGATTAAACGCGTCTTGGGTTTGCCGCTCACCGATGCCCGGGCGATGCGGCTGCGAACGCGCGAGTTTCTGGACCAAGTCGGAATTCGGCTGGCGTCGGTGGATAGTCTGGTGCGCGACCTGTCGGGCGGCCAGCGTCAGTCGATCGCGGTAGCGCGGGCCATGCAGTCGCAGCCGAAATTGCTCATCATGGACGAGCCGCTGGCGGCGCTGGGCGTTCGCGAAGGTGCGCACGTGTTGGATCTGGTGCAAGAGATCCGCCGCCGGCGTGACGTTTCCATCATTCTCATCGTGCACAACTATGCGCAAATTTTTCAAGTCTGCGACCGGATCAATTTCTTGTTTTCAGGCGAAATCGTGCTCGACGTCGCGACGTCCGCGATTACCGAAGAGGAGCTCATTCGAATGGTCAAAGCGGGATTGGGAGCGAAAGCCGCCGCCGCCATGCCGCCGGCATAAGGCGACCTCGTTGACGAGCGACGAGCCCGCGCGACGCGCGCTCTACGGAACGCTACCCGACGGTACCGCGGTCGAGAAGTTCACCCTGGTCGCCGGCGCTGTGTCGGTCGCGGTGCTTACTTACGGTGGCATCCTCGAACGCATCGAGGTTCCCGACCGCGCCGGGCGCCGTGCCAACGTCGTCCTGGGTTTCGGCGACCTGGCGGGGTATCTGTCCAATACGCCGTATTTCGGCGCGCTCATCGGCCGCTATGCGAATCGTATCGCCGGCGGCCGCTTCAACGTCGATGGACACTCCTACACCGTACCGCTCAATCAAGCCCCGAATTCGCTCCATGGCGGAAGCCGCGGATTCGACACCGCGGTGTGGACCGTCGAGGCGGCAGGGGCGACTGCGATTCATTTGCGCCATGTGAGTCCGGACGGCGACCAAGGCTATCCCGGCACTCTCGATACGCGCGTCGTGTATACGCTCGACGAGCACGGTGGCCTGCGCATCGAATATACGGCGACGACCGACGCTCCCACCGTCGTCAACCTGACGAATCATTCGTATTTCAATCTCGCGGGAGAAGACGCCGGCGACATTCTGGGTCACATGCTGCAAATCGATGCCGGCCGCTTCACCCCCGTCGACGCACACGCGATTCCCACCGGCGAACTCGCGGCCGTCGATGGGACGCCGTTCGACTTCCGCACGCCGCACCGCATCGGCGAGCGCATCCGCGCCGCTGACCCGCAAATCTTGGCCGGCCGGGGGTACGACCACAATTGGGTGCTCGACCGCCGACCCGGCGATCCGCTCTCGCGCGCGGCACGCGTCATCGATCCGGGTAGTGGACGCTGCCTCGACGTTTTTACCGTCGAACCCGGACTGCAATTTTATAGCGGTAACTTTCTGGATGCGACCGAAGTTGGCACCGGGCAGGCGGTTTATCGCCAATCGGCAGGCTTCGCGCTCGAAACGCAGCATTTTCCAAATGCACCGAATACACCGGCGTTCCCACCGACGATTTTGCGTCCGGGGGAGCATTATCGTTCCGAGACCGTCTTCCGTTTCAGCGTGGCGACGGTATAAATCGACGGAGAATCAATGGAATACATCGACATTGCCGATACCGGCGTACGCGCCTCGCGCGTTGGCCTGGGCGCCTGGGCGATCGGCGGCTGGATGTGGGGCGGAACCGAAGAACGGGAAGCGATCGCCACGATCCATTCGGCCATCGACCGCGGCATCAATCTCGTCGACACGGCGGCCGTTTATGGTTATGGAAATTCCGAAGAAATCGTCGGCAAAGCGTTAGCCGGTGGGCGCCGCGCGAAAGCGGTCATCGCAACGAAAGTTACTTTGGACTGGACCGACGACGGTAGCGTGTTTCGCAACGGTACCAAGGCCCGCATCACGAAGGAAATCGAAGATTCGCTGCGTCGGCTGCAAACCGAGTACATCGATATCTATCAAGTGCACTGGCCCGATCCGCTGACGCCGATCGAGGAAACCGCCGGCGCCATGAAGGCGCTGCTCGATGCGGGCAAGATTCGGGCGATCGGGGTCAGCAATTATTCGGCCGCGCAGATGGCGGAGTTCGCCGCCGTCGCTCCGCTGCACACGTCTCAGCCGCCGTTCAATCTGTTCGAACGTGATGCCGAACGTGAGGTGTTGCCGTATTGCGCCGCGCACGGTATCGTCGGCATGACGTACGGCGCGTTATGTCGCGGCCTGCTCAGCGGCCGGGTAACGCGCGAGCGGACGTTCGAGGGCGACGATCTGCGCGGTCGCGATCCCAAATATCAGGAGCCGCGGCTCTCGCAATATCTCGATGCCGTCGAGCAACTCCAGACGCTGGCGCAACGCTACGGCAAGCGCGTCATCGACCTCGCCGTGCGTTGGCTGCTCGAACAACCCGGCGTCGGTATCGCGCTGTGGGGCGCCCGAAAACCCGCACAGCTCGATGACGTCGACGGCTCGATGGGCTTCTCCATCGATCGCGCGACGCTCGACGAAATAGATCAAATTCTCACTCGCAGCATACATGAACCGGTCGGTCCGGAATTCATGGCGCCCCCGACGCGCAGTGTCGCGTAATTCCAAGGAGCTAATACAGGTGAATATGACTCGACGAATTCTTGCTATTATGGGTGCCGGCGCAATCGCGCTAGGCATGTCTCCGCCGCCCGGTGCGAACGCGCAGGGGCAAACCACGCTTACCATCGCGACCGTCAACAACCCGCAGATGGTCGACATGCAGCACGCCGTCGGCGACTTCGAAAAGTCGACCGGCATCAAAGTAAACTTCGAGACGCTGCCGGAAAATACGCTACGTCAGAAAGTGACCGCCGACATTGCGACCGGCGGCGGCCAATTCGACATCGCGACGGTCGGCACGTACGAAGTTCCGATCTGGGCGAAAAACAAGTGGATCGAAAACTTAGGACCGTACTTCGAAAAGCTCGACGCCGCGGGCAAAGCCGACTACGATCTCAACGACGTCATTCCGAGCATCCGCAAAGGTCTGTCGTATAACGACGCGCTGTACGCGGTGCCGTTTTACGGCGAGAGTTCCATGACGTTTTATAACAAACGCCTGTTCAAAGAAGCGCATCTCACGATGCCCGAACATCCGACGTGGGATCAAATCGCGGGCTTCGCCAAGGCACTCAACGCGCCGTCGAAAAACCAGTATGGCATCTGCCTGCGCGGTCTGCCCGGCTGGGGCGAAATGGGCGCCCCGATGACGACGGTCATCAACACCTTCGGCGGCCAATGGTTCGATTTGAAGTGGCAGCCCACGATCAACGAGGGCGCGACCAAGGAAGCGATCTCGTTCTACCTCAACACGATTAAGAGCTACGGTGAACCGGGCGCGTCGTCGGCCGGCTTCACGGAATGCGAAACGAACTTCACCCAGGCCAAAGTCGCAATGTGGGTCGACGCGACATCGGCGTCGGGCGTGATCACCGATCCCAAGCAATCAAAGGTTGCCGATGACGTCGGCTTTGCGTTCTCACCGACCAAGGTGACGCCCAAAGGTTCGCATTGGCTGTGGGCGTGGTCGCTAGCGATGGAAGCGTCGAGCAAGCACAAAGAGGACGCGTTCAAATTCCTCACCTGGGCCACGAACAAGAAATACATCCGGCTCATCGCCGCGGAAAAGGGTTGGGGCAACGTGCCGCCCGGAACGCGTCTGTCGACCTTCAACGACCCGAATTACAAGAAGGCCGCACCCTACGGCAATCTGATTCTTCAGTCAATTGAGACCGCTGACCCGACCAATTCAACGCTCAAGAAGGTTCCGTACACCGGCGTTCAGTTTGTCGGTATTCCCGAATTCCAGCAGATCGGCACGCAGGTAACGCAAAATCTCGCAGCGGTGCTCAGCGGCGGATCGACGGTCGACTCGGCGCTCAACTTGTCACAGCAGCAAGTGCAGCACACGATGCAACAAGCTGGATATTACAAGTAGCCCATCATGACGATGGCACGAACGACGCGTTTACTGCTCATTGCCCCGGCAATCGTGTACCTTGCGGCTCTTACGCAGGCGCCGTTCGTGCTAACGCTGTGGTATAGCTTCCAGAAGTGGGTCCTTACTTCGCCTGAGCTCGGCGTAACGTTCGCCGGGCTCACGAATTATTCGTATACGATTCTGCAGGACGTCACGTTTCGCAGCGCCGTGCTCAACTTGGTGTTGATCACGGCGGGCATTGTTATCTTTTCGCTGGTGTTCGGGATGCTGCTTGCGCTGCTGCTGCATCGCAAATTTCCCGGCCAGGGCATCGCGCGGTCACTGGCGATCGCGCCGTTTTTCGTGATGCCGACGGTGAACGCCGTCGTCTGGAAAAACTTGCTGCTCAATCCGGTGTTCGGCTTGGTCAGCTGGTTGACCACGAGCATCGGGTTGCCGCGGGTCGATATCTTGGCCGCGTTCCCCAAGCTGGGCATCATCACGATGGCGGTCTGGCAATGGACGCCATTCATGATGCTCATTTTGCTCGCCGGCTTGCAGTCGGTGCCGGACGATATTCGCGAAGCGGCTCGCGTCGACGGTGCGGATTCGTGGCATGAATTCCGCGGGATCACCTTACCGCTCTTAGGCCCCTTTATCGAGTTGTCGGTATTGCTCGCGACGATCTACGTCCTACAACTGTTCGGCGAAATCTTCGTGGCCACGCAAGGTGGCCCCGGTTCAGCGACGACGACGCTGCCGTATTATGTGTATCAGACAATCTCGCAAGGCAACGACGTCGGAACGTCGTCAGCCCAAGGTGTCTGCGCCGTGGTCTTGGCCTCGATCATCGCCACGTTTCTGCTGCGCTTGTTGGCGCGTACATTTAAGGTATCCAAAGCATGACGGCTCGGTTGCGTGAAAATTTCCTAACCCTCATCACCTATCTCGCGGTTCTGGCGATTTTCTTCCCGATTTTATGGACGCTGCTGGCCGGTTTCAAGACCGAAGCGACGGCCGTTTCGCAACCGCCGGCGCTGTTCTTCGTGCCGACGCTCGATAATTTCCGCGAGGCGCTCACCAACGCCGGGTATTTAGGTTTCTTTGTCAACTCGGTCGTAATTAGCGTCGGCTCGACCCTCGTCGCGTTCATCCTCGGGATTCCCGCAGCGTACGCGCTCGGACTTTTCCCAACCGAGAAATCGGCCGGAACGCTGTCCTGGGTGCTGTCGACGAAGATGATGCCGGCGGTCGGGGTCATCATTCCGCTCATCATCATCTTCAAGCAGATCGGACTGTTCGATAGCGTCGCCGGAATGATCATCTTGTACACGGCGATCAATCTGCCGCTGGTCATCTGGATGATGCGATCGTTTTTCGCCGAGATACCAAAAGACTTGATCGAAGCGGCACGCATCGACGGCGCGGATACGATGCGTGTGCTGATCGGGGTCGCGATCCCATTCGTAACGCCGGGGCTCGCGGCGACCGCGCTGTTGTGCCTCATCTTCTCGTGGAACGAGTTCTTCTTAGTAGTAAATCTCGCCGGCCCGCATGCCTCGACCTTACCGGTCTACATCGCCGGTTTCATGACCAGCGAAGGTTTGTTTTGGGCCAAGATGTCGGCCGCGTCGACGTTGGCGGTCATTCCGGTGTTCGTTGCCGGCTGGGCCGCACAGCGTTCGCTCGTTCGCGGATTGACGATGGGCGCGGTCAAGTAACGGCGATTGGGCGGTGGTGCGTCGCATGTTTGCGAGTGCCAGACGTATGGCAGTGCGGTGTGTAATACTACGACAACGCCGTGAGCACCACCGCAACCGAGCAAGACTTCTGGACATTACTGCACGATCTGCTCTTTAATGTTCCGCATCCGATTCTGGTCGTGCTGGCGTACGCCACCGCCTTACTCGTTGTGGTCGCGCTCGTTGGCTGTGCTTGGCGGATTTGGACGGGCGACCGGTTTGAGTTCGGCCCACTCAAGCTCGAGCGCTCGGAGACCGCCGGCCATCTGCAAACCGCGCTCGACGAAATCAGCAACGATGATAAGCTCAAGGCTAACGTGCTTTGGATCTTTCGCGACCGGCTCAACGGCGCGAATCGGATCATTCGCGACGGGCTCGAGCGGGCGCCGGTGCGGGCGTGGTGCGGCGAAGTGCTCACCGACGTGGTGACCGCACTGAGCCGCGGCGGACACGACCGCCATCGGGCCTCACTCTGGGTGCGCGGACCGGCCGGCCTGCGGATGTACAATGGAAACGGATTCCGTCAAGAGGCGATCGATAACGCCACCTTGCCGCTCGACTCGATCGCCGGCAACGTGTTCCGAACCGGAATCACCTATAACTCGAGCGACATCGATTCCGATCACGCGTTCTATCCCAAGCCGCGTTCGGGCCGCCCCTATCAGTCGCTGCTGGCCGTCCCCGTCAAGGCGCCGGCCGGCGAAACCATCGCCACGCTGTGCATCGATGCTGAAGCACATGGGTACTTTGACGGCGACGATGAATTTTTCGCTAGTTGCTTCGCCGATCTGATCGCCCTATTGTTGGCTCAGATCCTTACCGGAGTCGAACATGAATGACGACCACGCGTCGTTGCCGCGCAATTCCGGCATCGACCGAAAAATCGAAACCGATTGGGCGGCGGTACTCGACCGTCTGGCCGACCTCAATAGCCGCAGCGGTGGCGACAACCGCCGCCGGGCGATCCTCGAACGGCTGGAGCGGTCCAAGCGCAGCTCGTAAGCCGATGCTTACTTCGTCTGGACGTCGATACTGATGTCGATCGCCGTACCGACGAGAGCGTCGGTGCGCGTTATGGCCATCCCGAACGCATGCCGGTCGACGCTGGTCGTTGCGTGATAGGCCAGGTGCGGCGCGCTGCGGGTAAGCGACGTCGCCAGGGTAACCGGAACGCTGACGCCGTGGACCGTAAGCAGGCCCGCGATCGCGAACGATCCGTCGGCGTTGATGCTGACGTGGCTGCTGCGGAAGGTCCAGACGGGAAATTTTCGTGTGTCGAACCAATCCGAGCCGGCGAGATCGCCGTCCCGGTCGCTGTCGCCGGTGTTGATGTGCGTCGGATCGAGCGTCGCCTCGACCGAGGTCGGGGTCCGGCCGTCGGCCCCCAGACCGATATCCGCCGAAACGATGGGCACCGTGCCGGTGACGCGCTCGATCAGCACGTGCTGAACCGAAAAGATGGCTCGCGACGCGTGAAGGTCGACACTATGCACTTCGTCGGCTCGCGCCGCCGCGGTGCATAGCAGGCCGACCATAAGGATCAACCGCACGGCCGGCCTAGTACGCGATCGTGAACTGGGCATTGAGAGTCTGATTCGCTGCCGGATCGTGCGTCAACACATCTTCGAGCGTGAGACGCGAATTGTGGCTGAGCCGATAGCCCAATAGCGCGGTCGTCGAGCGCACCGTGCCGCCCGGGTCGCTGGTGCCGTCGTAGCGGACCAGCCCGAACAGCTTGCGCGTGAGCGCGTAGCGAAGTTGCGTGAAACCGCCGCTCGAATGGCGACTCGTGCCGAGTCCGTCGTCGTTGGTATCCGTGTTTTCTTGCACGACCGACTCGCTGGTCCAGCGTCCGCTCGCATAGCGCACCCCAATTCCGGTTCGGGTGAACGCATCGGCAGCGGTAACGAGCCCCGCCCCGCCAAGCGGCGCCGCCACATCGCGGCGGCCGGTATACCGGTACAGGCTTACCTCGAATGGGCCGCTCGCCTCGCGCAGGGTTTGCATCAGATCGATGCCGGCGGTCGGTAGGCCGCTCTGCACGTCGTGGCCGTCGAGCGCCGCAAACTCGAGGTTCAACCCGCGCTCGGGTCGCCCGAGGCGGGCCGCGATTCCCAGCTTGGGATCGAAGAAGTTGAATGGATTGGCGCCCACCGTTTGGTCAAAAACCGCATAGTGTTGGGCCGTTTCTCGAAATGATTCCGGATCGACCGGCAGCGCTAGCGTAAACTGTCCGGCGCGGAGGTCGAACGGGATTGCGGCGTCGGCGGACGTGAGCCGGTCGCCGAACCAGGCTTCGCGCAAATTACCGTGCTGGCCGCCATCGACGAGATATTGTTCGACGAAGTAATTGGCGCGCGGTCCGACGGTGCCGGCGGTCAGCAGCTCGATCTCATCGACCACCGCCTTGGGCAGCCCCGGATCCGGTGCGCTGCTGTATTGCAAATTGAGCTTCGCTGCGACCGGAAACACCGGCGGCGGTGCGGCTACCCCCGGAATGTGATAGCCATTGTCGAGAAACGCGCGGCCGAACGGGTTGAGTGACGGAATTGCGGTGTGGCACTTCTGACACGGAACGCCGTATTGCTGCGCGAACATCGGCAGCGCTTCGGCCCGCAGCGTGCCGGCGGCGAGCAGAAGGCAAACCACCGCGAGACGAATGATCGAAGGCACGATACCTCACTCAAAACTTAGGCGATCCTAATTAGGTATGGCTAAGTGCCTTGAATGAGCCTTGAATCCCTCCCAATTTGTGAGTGCAGCGACGCTACCGCTGCGCCGCCGGCATCACGACGCTGCCAACGGCGCGCCGGCTCCGACGTTCCCTTACGCGCCGGTACCCGAGCCGGGAGGCGTCCTGCCCACACACGTAAATCGCGTTAGAACGCCAAGTGCAAGAGGCTGGCGGTCGCAGCCGGCGACTACATCGAGAAATGAACCGCTGCGCGTCGGCCCAACAGCACGCACGGCGCCACTCCGCGGTTAGCCGGCGAAGGCCGGCGTTTCATCGGCGGCGACGCCGTCGGCGATTGCGCTGCGGGTAGCGCGCAACGCTTCTTTTGCGGTAATTTGCGGCGGGGCTGCCGCCAGGGGCAGGCGCGGGCGCATCCAGGCCACCACCGCACGGGTCGCGGCTTCGTACGCCATGCGCAGATGGTCGCCGGGCGCCATTTTTGCCATTTCCTTAAACAAATAGCTATCGAAGGTCAGCTGCTGAACGTCGCGCGTCGCGCACATGTCGACAAAAAACTCGCGCTTGAAGTTCGACGTGTACGATGCCTTTTCAAGGAACTCCAAAAAATCGAACATCGCGCCGTATTTTTTTTGCCAAACTTTTTCATAGCGGGTCAGCGGCGAACGATGATCGGTCGCGTGCAGCACCAGCGTCTGGGCCGCCATCCGGCCCGATGCCATCGAGAAGTAGATGCCCTCGCCCGAGGTATGCGCGACCATTCCGCCCGCATCGCCCACCAGCATCGTGTTGCCGTACACGAGCTTCTTGTAGCGCTGCATCGGCAGCGGGTGTCCCTCGAGCAAGATCCGCCGCGCGCCGCGCAGCTTGCTGCCGGCGCGCGCTTTGACGCCTTCGAGAAACGCGTAGGAGCGGTTCGCGTGCTCGGGTTTGCAGCCGGTGCCGACCGCGACATGGTCGCTCTTCGGGAAAACCCAGCCGTAGAAATCCGGCGAAATATCGTCACCCAGGTACAACTCCGCCGTGTTCTGATAATACTCCATCGCGTCGTCGGGCAGTGCCAACCGTTCTTGAATCGCCGATGCGTGTTTGACCGGCACTCGGCCGCACGACTTGGCGACTACCGAGCCCGCGCCGTCGGCGCCGACGACGTAGTCGTAATTCTCGAACTCTTCACGCCCGTCACGATAGCGCAGCTTGACGCGCAACGTACCGTCAGGCTGCTGCTCGTGAGAGACAAACGAACACTCGCGAACGTCAGCGCCGGCCGCGGCGGCTTTTTCACGCATGGTGCGGTCGAGCACCTCGCGCGTAACCATGATGATGTAGTCGTCGGGGCGGGCTTCGCTGCCGCGAACGTCCATCGACACCTGTGAACCACTGGGCCCGATTACGACCGCGCGCGTTGTTTTGCGTTCGATGATCGCCGACGGAATGCCGAACTCGCTCATCGCCTTCGGCGGGATCGCTCCGCCGCAGGGTTTCTTGCGCCGCAGATCGCGCTCGATCAAGGTCACATCCCAACCCGTGGCAGCTAAATCGCCGGCTGCCACCGCTCCTCCGATATTCGCACCGACAACGAGCACGCGCATGACTAGAAACCTCCATAACGGATAGCGAGGGCGGCGGCGAGCATGCCCCAGACGAACGGCGGAATCGCGCTGGCGCAATACCACGGAGCCAGCCGCGCGGGATCGGTCGCCAGCCGCCGCTGCATGGGCAGTTGCACTGCGAACAGGGCGAACATCATCGCCGCACACCACCACATACGGTGCGCGGCCACGTACGCGATCGCCGCGATTTGGAAAACGTCGATGAATGCGAAGGCAACGCGTAGGGCGCGCCCTTCGCCAAGCATCGCCGGGATCGAGCGCAAGCCCAAACGCCGGTCGCCGTCGATGCTCTTAAAGTCGTTGAGCGTCATCAAGCCGTGCGACCCGAGCGAATACAGCGAAGCAAGCACGAGCGTACCGGTCGTGACATGGCCGAAAGCCGCCGCGCCGGCGACCCACGCGCACCCCTCGTAAGCAAACGAACATGCCGTATTCGCAAGCCAGCCGTTTGAGGCTTTGAGCCGCAGCGGCGGCGCACTATACGCCCACGCCAGCGCCAGCCCGACCAGCGCGATCCACAGCACCGTCACGCCGAGCGCATACGCTAAGGCACATGCGGCGAGCGCCAAACCGCCGGCGATCGCCGCGACGGTGCGCGGAGCAAGCAGGTTTGCCGCCGTCGGCCGATCCGGTTCGTTAATCGCATCGACGTCGCGATCGAACCAGTCGTTGACCACTTGCGAAAACGCGCACAGAAGCGGACCGGCCAGCATCATCGCGGCAAGGATGCGGCCGATCGAGGCAACGGTGAAGTCGGCCTGGCCCGAAGCCACGCAGCCGACCAGAATCGCCCACATCGGAGCAAACCACGTACCGGGTTTAGCAAACGTTTTGAGCGACGAATTGATCTTGGCCGCGCCCGCTTCCTTATCGGTAAACGGCAGCATCATCGCGCCGAATTGCCCGACGGTGCGCATGCTCGTCAGCATCGTGCTACGGCCTAATTTTTTAACGCCCAGCGGTGTTGCCGGAGCGCCGACGGCTTCCGCTTCAGTCTCGAGTGGCATGCCCCGCCGCTACCCGCCGACGTGCTCGCGCGCAGCGAGCACGGTACGCTCGTCGACGACGGCGATAGCGTTCTCGCGCGCGTACCGTTCGATATTCGTGCGCGCCTTTTTACGCACGAAGAACGGAATCCGCGACACGAGCTTTTCGGCCGCCGCGTCCCAGCGCAAATCGGCCGCCGCGGCCGGATGCGCCGTCGCCGTCGCCGGTTCGGCTTCTTGGCCCTCGGGCATCGCCTCCGCGAACCGGCCTTGATTGCGCGGTCCGAACGTTTCGATCAAGTGATGTTCGAGGCCCAATACCTGCGTCTGGTTGACTACGTCGCCGATATGATTCGCACCGTCATAGCCGATGAACGGAGCGTAGCCGAGCGGAAAATTTAAAATATGCGCCGGCGGTGAGATGACGGCGCACGGCACGCCGACGGCACTGGCCGAGTGGCGTTCCATCTGCGAGCCGAACATGATATCGGGTCGCGTTGCGTCGATGAGTTTTGCGACGGCCCGGAAATCGTCGGTGACGACCACCGTATCGGTAAGACCGGCAACCTGCGTCCGAAGCCAGTCGCCGTACGCGAGCACGTACGTTCCGACAAACTCGATGTGCATGTCGAGTTCGTCATGCAGCACGCGCGCGATTCCGGCAGCGGTGGTCGGCGTGCCGAAGACGCCGACGCGTTTGCCCGAAAGTGCGTGCGCGTCGACGGTGCGGGCATACCACAACAGTTTGGCATCGCGCGCCGCGGCGGCGATCCGGTCGGCCGGGATTTCGAGCAGCGCGCATAGTTCGCGCAAGAATTGCGTCGTGCCGGCTTCGCCGAACGGTAACGCGCGCACGGCGGGCGTGCCGAAGCGATCGTGTAAATAGTCGATCGTGGGAGCGGTCAGCTCGTGAGCCGTCGAGAGATTGACCCAGGCGCGGCCGGCACCGCGCAGATCGGCCGGCGAAGCGCCGAGCGGCGCGATCAGATTGATCTCAATGTCCAGCGCGCCGAGCATCCGCCGCAATGACGTGACGTTCGCATGGTCGTGAAACCCCAGCAGCGACGGACCAAAGATATTTACCGACGGCCGCGCGGTCCGGGCGGTATCTTGAGCGTAGTGCGCGACGATCTCTTGCAACGTGAGCGCGAACGCGCTCACTTCATTGTCGCGCACCGGATGTGACGACGCCATGAAGATCTCGGCTTGCACGTCGCCCGGCGTCATCATCGCAACTTCGCCGTCGAGTGGTTCTTGCAAAACCGCCGCCGTTGCCGAGCGCGTCACGACGAGCATCTCAGGATGCAGGCGCGCATCGATTTCACGCAGCACGGCGGGCAGGTTTGCCGGCGCGCCGGCTAACGTTGCTTCCGACATCGCGCACAACGAGAGCGGCGGCATCACCCCGAGCCGCTCGAACATCGCGAGCATGATCGTGCCGTAACCGTCGCCCTTGGGCGCACGCAGCACGGCGTGAATGCCCGAGAACGACGCTGCCGCTTTACAGACGCCGACATGGGCCGGAGCTTGGTACGACCAGAGCGCCAGCTTCACGCGCGCGCCGGCTCGCGAAAGAAGCTCAAATCGATCGGCGTGGCCGCGGTTTGCGACGCGTTGCGCGTGCGCGCGAGCGCATCGTGCCGGCGCATCGAGGCGGCGAACATCCCGAGCAGCGAGGCGGCGCCGTTGAAGCCTCCGATCGGTTGAAAGGTCAGCTCGGTCGCCCATTTCACGTTGAAGCCCATGCCTTCGAGGGCGTTGGCGATATTGAGGTTCGCGACCACGAGGTCCGGCCGAGCGGCGCTCAAGCGCGCGAACATATCGAACCGATCCGGACGTTCGAGGATTTCCACCCCCTCGAGCAAGGCGCGTTCGCGCGCATGATATTTGCGGTAGATATTGGGCGTGCCGATGAGGTCGACGCGCATACCGGCGGCGCGCAAGGTGCGCGCCAGCGACAGTTCGAGCATCGTATCGGAACAGAAGGCGATCGAGCGCCCCCGGAGCACCGCCACGTCGCGTTCGCAAGCGGCCCAAGCGGCGCGCTCGCGGTCGGCGTAGGAGACCGTCCGGCCGAACGCCGCGGCAAGCGTTTCAAAGAACGCGCGCGTGCCGTCGGGCCCGTACGGAAAAACGGTCTGGTGAATGGCGCAGCCGCGTTCGCGCTGCGCGTAGGATACCGATCCGAACAAGTACGGATGAACCGATGCAAGGACCGTATTGGGCCCGATCGGCGGCAGATCCAGGGCGCTCTCGTTCGGCAGAAACGACGGCGGCGGTAAGCCCATCGTTTCGCACTCCAAACGTATCTCGGCTTCCTCGAGCGCCGACAGGCAGCCGAGAACGACAATATTCTTGTCGGCCGTCTGCGGGCACCGGTCGATCATCGCCTGCAGGACGTGATCCTCGCCTTGCGTGTACGCCGGATCGAAGCCGTCCAGCCGGCACGGATAGATGCGCACTCCGGTGCGCTCTTCGAGCGGCTTGGCACAACCCGCGACGTTCATCTTGAGGATTTCAGGCGTGCACGTCGAGGCCAGGAAAATCGCGCCCGGCCGGTGCTCGGCGACAACCTGTTCGACGATCGGCCCGACCGCTTCGAGCACGTCGCGTCCGGCCAAGTCGTCTTCATCCAACACGGCGGTGGCAAAACGCGGCTTGGCGAAAATCATCACGCCTAGCGCCGTCTGCAAGAAGCCCTGACACGAGTGCGTGCCCACGACGAGGAAGAAGCTGTCTTGCATTTTATGGTGCAGCCAGCCGATCGGTGCCAGCGAGCAGAAGTCGTCGCGCTCGATCGTTTGAGCGGATGAATCGAACACGAGTGGCGCTACCTCCCAAACGATGACGACGGGCCCGTAAGCCCGTCGTCATTGTCGCCTTTAGAAGTTGCCGTAGCGGGTGACCGGAGTCACCCCACGCGCGTGCCGCGCCGCCGGCGCACGTAGCGCATCAACAGAACCGAGGTGCCGCGCCCGGGCCGGTTGCGGACCGCCACGTAATCGGTGCAGCGTTGCATGATCGCGAGGCCCCGCCCGCGGACCGCCAATGGGTCGGGCGTTGCGACCGGCTCGACCGCGACATCCGGTCCGGCGAAGCCGATTCCCGAGTCATCGATCGTTGCGATGAGCCGGTCGTCGTCGGCGATCCAACAATTGGCTTCGACCACTTTGGGCGGCGGCGCTTGGGCGTGCTCGAACGCGTTCGCCAGCGCTTCGCCGATAGCCAACAAAAAGTCGCCGATGTCCGCATCCGCTACCGCATGGTCGCGCGCGAAATGCTCGATCCGTTCGCGCACGTAGCGCCCGTTGCGCGGGTCGGCGGGTACGACCAGGCGCAACCCGCGGCGCGGGCCGCGAGCGCCGTCGGCGTCGTCTGATTGTCGAGCATCCATAATCGTTCCGAACGGCGGTTACCCCGGACGGGCGATCCTGTAACGGGCCACGATCCGAATCGACCCCGGCCGTTGGTCTCCAAGGGTAAACATTGGTATACATTGCGCCGGTCCGCACTCGCCGCGGGCGTCGGCCGTCCGGCCCCCGCCGATGACGCTCGCCCGGCGCAACGCAACCGGAACCGTCCCCGTGCTGGGCGAAGGGCCGCCTGATGACAACCTATGAAAAACCAACCGGCGATGAACTGCGCACGCTGGCCGCCGAAGCAAAAACCGTACGCGCGCGGATCCACACCGCAAAGGGGGACATCGTATTCGGTTTCTATCCGGATGAAGCGCCGCAACACGCGGCGGCATTCATCAAGCTGGCGCGGGCGGGCTTCTACGACGGGCTGACCTTCCACCGCGTCGAGCCCGGGTTCGTCATTCAGGGCGGCGATCCGAGCGGTAACGGCACCGGCGGGCCGGGGTATCAGATCGATGCGGAATTCTCGAAGCTGCCGCACATCAAGGGTACGGTCGCGATGGCACGCAGCACCAACCCCAACTCGGCCGGCTCGCAATTTTACGTTTGCCTCGACGACGCATCGTTTCTCAACAATAACTATACGGTTTTCGGCCAAACCGTCGCCGGCCAGGATGTGGTCGATAAGATTCGCAAAGGCGACGTCATGGAAACCGTAACGATCGAGACGGCGGAGTAAATCATCGCCCGGCCGGAACTTGCGTTCGGGACGCAAGGCTGGTCCTACCGGGATTGGTCGGGCGGTCTGTATGCCGCCGGCAGCCGGCCCGAAACCTATCTGCAGCAGTACGCGCGTGAGTTCGGGACGGTGGAAGTCGATTCCACGTTCTACGGCACGCCGGCGCCGAATCGATTGCTGCGCTGGGCGCGGGCCGTACCGCCCGACTTCACCTTCGCGCTCAAGCTGGCGCGTGAGATCACGCACGAGCGGCGCCTGATCGATTGCGCGGCGCTCGCGGCGGCGTTTTTCGACGCGGCGCGCCATCTGGGCGGTCAGCTCGAAGCCGTGCTCGTGCAACTGCCGCCCGATTTCGGCGTCGCGGAGTGGCCCGCGCTCGAAGCGTTCATCGCGCTCCTTCCGGCCGATCTGCCGATAGCGCTCGAGTTGCGTGACCCGCATTGGTTCGCACCGCCGCTGCGCCCCCAGTTAGCCGGTATATTGCGCGACCGCCGCATCGCGCTTGCGGTGAGCGACGGTCCCTTCGTGGAACTCAATATCATGCTGGCCGCGCTCGTCGCGCCGACAGCCCCGTTCGCCTATATTCGCTGGCTGGGCCGCCGCGATAGCGTCGCTCGCTTCGACCGCGCCACGATCGATCGTTCGGCCCACATCGTTCGCTGGGCCGCCGCGATCGCATCGGTCGCCGGCCGGCTACAACGAATCTGCGGCTACGCCAACAATCAATATATGGGTCACTCACCCGCGACCATACGGGCCATCTACCAAGAACTCGGAGTGACCCGCGCTGTTCCGCCGGTGTATCCGCAGATGGAACTTTTCAGCTAGCGGGCTAGTTAGAGGAACATTAAGGCGCGGGAAAATAGTTCTTGCGCTTAAGACATCGTAAGGTGAAGCTTGGGGCGCGTCGGCTACGGCCGTCACATCCCGCTACATTGCAGCGCGTTACGTGCGAGGGAACGTACGGTACGCATGGAGGCATCTCCGTGGTCGATTCATCAACGATGAGCGCCCCGCGTTTGGTCGTGCTCGACATCAAGAAATCGTTCGGCGCCGTGACGGTTCTCCGCGGCGTTGATTTTGAAGCGCGTGCGGGTGAAGTCACGGCGCTCTTGGGCGACAACGGCGCGGGCAAGTCGACGCTCATCAAGTGTATCGCCGGAACGCACATCCCGGACAGCGGTACGGTCACCCTCGACGGTGTCGAACAGCATTTTCGAACCCCGAGCGACGCGACGGCGGCCGGGATCGAAACGGTGTATCAAGACCTGGCGCTGTGCGACAACCTCGACGTCGTCGCCAATCTTTTCCTGGGCCGCGAACGACGGGGAGCGTTCGCCGGGCTCGACGAGATTTCGATGGAGAAGACGGCCAAGGCCGCGCTCGACCAATTGCACATCATCATTCCGTCGGTGCGCAGCACCGTCGCGCAATTATCGGGTGGACAGCGGCAATCGATCGCGGTTGCCAAAGCCGTTCTTTGGGCGCCCAAAGTCGTGATCCTCGATGAGCCGACCGCCGCGCTCGGCGTGGCGCAGCAGAAACAGGTTCTCGATCTGATCAAACGCCTGCGCGAAGCAGGCCTCGCAGTTGTCGTCATCACGCATAATATCGTCGATGTTTTCGAGGTCGCCGACGTTGCGATCGTGATGCGACTCGGGCGCCGGGTCGCGAAGCTGCGGGTCGCCGATTCGACTCCCGAAGACGTCGTCGGCGCGATTACCGGCGCGCGTGAGTTCGCGGCGGCGGCGTCGGCATGATCAGCGCAACCGACGTGCCGTCCCGGCCGGCTCCGGTCGATCCGGCGCCGGCACCCCGTTCGTGGTTTCGAATCGACCCATCGAAGCTGGCCACGACGGTGCCGATTTACGCCGCTATCGTGCTGATCTGGCTGTTCTTCGAATCGCAAACCAGCGGCCGCTTCATCGGCGCGCGCAATCTCTCGGAAATGGCGCAAGAATATTCGTACAAGCCGCTGCTTGCTATCGGCGTCGTGTTCGTATTGCTGCTCGGTGAGATCGATCTGTCCGTCGGCTATCTCACGCTGCTATGCGCGACGACGGTCGCGATGCTCTCGGCCTTCGGACATCAACCGGCGCCGGTCGCGATCCTGGGCGGCATTTTCGTTACGACGCTTTTAGGCTTGACGCAAGGTTTCCTCATCGCGTCGCTGCGGATGCCGGCGTTCGTTGTCACGCTGGGCGGCTTCTTGATTTTCGAGGGGCTGGCATACCACATCCTGAGCGGCGCAACGATTAACATTCCGGATCCGGCCATCGCGGCGATCGGCACGTCGTACGTGCCGGCCGGGCTGAGCTTCGCGTGCGTTTTGTTGGCGATCGCGGGCATGGTGTTCTTCGGCTTGCGCGCTCGCCGCGCGCGCGTCGCAGCCGGACTCGCGAACCCGCCGGTCGCCGGATTGATCGCCCGGACGGCGGCCGTCGCGGTGTTATTGCTCGTCGTCGTGACGCTGCTGGATTCGTACCGCGGCGTGCCGTTGTCGCTCGGGATTTTACTGGCGTTCGCCCTCGTAACGTGGTATGGTGCGGCGAAGACGCCCTTCGGCCGCCATGTATACGCCGTCGGCGGGAATGTCGAAGCGGCTCGGCGCGCGGGTATCAATACTGTCGGCGTGCGCTGGATCGTATTCGGGATCGCGGGCTTTTTTGCGGGCGTCGCGGGGGTCATGCTTGTGGGGTACGCGCAGGCGGCCTCGACAACGGCCGCCGGACCGGATCTTTTGCTCGATGTTATTTCCATCGCGGTCATCGGCGGGGTAAGCCTTACCGGCGGTCGCGGCAACGTGTGGTCGGTGTTGCTCGGGGGTCTGCTGATCGCAAGTCTCGACAGCGGACTCAATCTCATGTCGGTCGATTCGAATTTCGTCTATGTCATCAAGGGCATAATTTTGTTGCTTGCTATACTCCTGGACGTGCTTGGAAAGCGCCGTGGCGCCGTCCGAGTTTGACCCCGGCCATCGTCCATGGCCTGCAGAGAGGACCACTTCATGATACGCACTCATCTCTTACTTCGCCGTTGCGTCGCCGCCGCGGCGACGGTCGGAATCGCCGCGACACCGCTGGCGCTCAACGCCGCCGATAATCCGTCAGTCGGATTTTTGATGTCGGATTACACGACGTCGGCGCGCTGGCAATTCGATCGCGATTTCTATATCGCCGCGCTCAAGAAAGTCGACCCGGACGTCAGCGTTGTCGTCCAAGACGCCAAGACGGATCAGACGCGCCAGCAAACGCAGGCCGCCTCCTTATTGACCTCGGGCGCGAAAGTGCTCATCGACGTACCCGTCGACTCGACCCAGGCGGCTTCGATCGTCCGGGCGGCGCACGATAACTCGCCGTCCGTGCCGGTCATCGCGTACGACCGCCTCATCAACAACGCCGACGTCGATGCGTACGTTACGTTCGATCCGATCGCGGTCGGCCGCCAACAAGCGCAATACATCGTCGATCATGTCAAGAGCGGAACGCTCATCTCGATCGCCGGCGCGCAGACCGACAACAACGCGATCGAATTTCACGCCGGCGCGATGCAAATTCTCGACCCGCTCGTGAAATCCGGACGCTACAAGATGGCGTACGATAGGTACACGCCAAACTGGGATAGTAACGCAGCCCAAGCCGAAACCGCATCTGCGCTCAATAACTTAGGCAATAAAGTCGATGCGATTCTGGTGGCCAACGACGGCATGGCCGGCGGCGTCGTGGCAGCGCTTCGAGCCCAACATCTCGATGGTAAGGTACTCGTCACCGGGCAAGACGCAACGGTCGCCGGGTTGCAAAACATTCTTACCGGCGAACAGAATATGACCATCTACAAACCAATTCGCAAACTCGCTGAAGCTGCAGCGACGATGACGGATGCGTACCTCAAAGGCAAGAAGCCTAAGACGGGTACGACGATGAAGAACGGTAAGATCGACGTTCCGACGGTTCTGCTGCCGGTCGTCACCGTAACCAAAGCCAATATGAAATCAACCGTCGTTGCCGACGGATTCGTTACAAAAGAGCAACTCTGCAACGGTATTCCGGCCGCAGCATGCTCTGGTTTGTAGCGCGCCGGTTCTCACTTGAACCTGAGAGGAAACCACTTGTCTAAACACGACTCTCCCGAATCGCCGCCGCCGCTGCGGCGGCCGCGTTACCTCTTTTCACTCGCCTGCGCCGGCATGCTGCTGTGCGCCGGACTGTTCGGAACGTACGCCCCCGCTTCCGCCGATTCGTTCTCGCATCTCCCCACGATTGATATCTATCCGACCGTTAACTACGCGACCGGCAATGATGAATATGGGTCGCCTGGTGGTCCGGATCCGACCAACAATTTTGGGCCACCGGTCGGGAACATCGGCTCACCAAGCGCGGGTAATGCGTCGGGCGGCACGCGCCCCGGCAAATTGGATATCAACGCGGTCATCAGTATCCCGCTCTTGCGCGGGCTGGCGTTCCAGTACGAGCACGACCGCGCTGCCGGTATCGATACGACGATCGGCCGCGTCACGAACTCCGCCGGTAAGTACATCTACCCGGCGACGAGCAACGATATCGTCGATACGTTCCGCCTGTCGTACACCGGCATCAAGGGCGTCGGCGTAACACTCAACTCATTCTATCGCTTTCGGCACGACAACGAAGCGACCAACGACCCGACCAACTTGACTCCGGCCGATTGGCACGAGCAGAATCTCGACCTGAGCTATACGGCGCCGCCAATCGCCGCACTCAACGGATTTACGCTGGGAGTCGGCGCGACCTTCGAATACAACAAGCATCACGTATCGGGTAATCCGAACGTTTCGCCATTCGATCCGTCAAACGCGGGCTCGGGGCTAGCTGGAGCCGCGGGCGCCGGATACGCCGATAAGGATGGTAGCAAGCGCTACGGTATCAATTACGGCGTCAGCGGTAATCTGCCGATCAATCACGGTGTGGCGCTGTTCGGCAGCACTCGGTACGGCGCGTTCGACTTCTTTGATAACTCGCCCGTGCCGTTCTACTACGTCATCGACGATGTCGGTATCTATAAGAAGTTCAACAAGACGTTGGCGCTGACCGGCGATCTCAACAACCTCACGCAGATCAATCGCGGCGGCGTGCCGTTCGTTTATCCGAACACGATTCACCGTATCTATTTCGCAATCGCGCTCGACATCCACCTCGCCCCCTAAACTTCGGCGCTTCGTGTAAACGGCGCACTCCGGAGAAAAATGAACGACCGGATCGATCGGCGGCTGAGGCCGCGCTCGATCCGGTCGTTTTTTTAATCTCCCGAATCAGCTCGGATCGTGTGGTTGACCCGGCGCGCGATGGCCGCGATGCCGCGATTTCCGGCGTAGGTATCGTTAAGGGCGCGGGTCAAAACGACGAGCACGAACGGTGTGTCACCGTACGGATCGACGATCGCCGCGTCGTTGCGCACGCCATCGATCTCGCCCGTCTTGTTGGCGCAGGGAGTGCCGGGCGGAAGACCGCTCGGAATTTTCGTTTTGTCCTCTTGACCCAGCAGCGTATCGATCATCGCACGGCACGACGCCGTCCGCGCCACGGTGTCGAGGCCTTCGCGCGATCCGCGTTCGATCTCGAAGAGCAGCAAGCCGATATCGCGCGGCGTCGTTACATTGGCGCTGACGTGCCAGGCCGGAACGACGTCGGCAAAATGGCGGCCCAAGCGGGTGCCGTTCATCCCCGTTTGCCGGATGACGTGGTTGATCGCGCTGAAGCCGAACGCACTAATGAGCGTGTTCGAAGCCGAGTTGTCGCTCTGCGTGATCATTGCGGCGATGAGGTCGCGCAGCGTAAACGTTTGTCCGGCGCGCGCGTAGCCCAAAACCGGCGACCCGCCGATGAGGTCGTCAGCCCGCAAGGTCACTTCATCGTCGGGTCGAGCGGTGCCGGCATCAAAGGCCCGGTAGGCGGTTAACATGATCGGCAATTTGATCACCGATGCCGATGCGAATGGTTCGCCGGCGCGCACCGCCACCAGCGGCGGTTCGTCGCCGAGCGTGCGCGCGTAGACGCCGGTGATACCGGGGATGCGCGCGACGAGGTCGCCAACGGGCACGCGCGCCGCGGCGGCGGCGCGCGCCAAGGCCGGCAGGCCGGTCGCTGCGGTTAGCGCACCGACGAACGTGACGCGTTTCACGGTCGCAACTCCGTGCCGATGAAGTCCGCGACGAACCGGCCGAGTGCGCGCAGCCGAGGGGCGAGCCAGGCTTCTTGGGCCGGGCACGTCATTTCGCCAAACTCGATGAGCATCGTTTTGCCCGCTGCGCTGACGTTGCGATACCCATAGTATTGCGCTTCGTTCCGGGTGATATTCTCACCGGCGAAGCGGAACGGGAAAAGCGCGCGATAGCGGCGTTCCCAGTCGTGCACGAATGCCGGATCGGTGCTGCGCGGGAAACCCACCGATGCACCGCCGGCACAGCGTTGCAAGCTGCCGTCGAAGTGGAAAAATACCGCCGCGCGGGCCGTATCGTGCGTGGTGTAGTCGGCCGGCCGGCGGGCGACACGGAAGCCGGCCGCACGCAATGCGGCAGTCGCGGCATCGGCTACCACCGGTGTCCAGCGGCGCTCGAGTTGCACGCCGTAACCGGTTCCCAAATTGCAGGCGCGCACGTGCAGCGCCACGCACGACGCCGGCCGGCCGTCATGGCCGGCTTGAACGACGACGTCGACTACGGCAGCGGCCGCCGGCTGCAGCGTGCAGGTCACGGCCGCGAGGATGATTGCGGGAGCTCTCACGCAGGTACCCTAACTTCGGCTTCGCATGAAAAGTCCTTTAGTGCCCAGCGATGTCTTTTCGCTAGCCGGTGTTGCCGATCCGCAGCTCGCGCCTGATGCGCGTTACGTGTATTTCGTGCACGGGCAGGCCGATCGTGAAGCCGACGAGATGCGCAGCTCCATTTGGCGCGTCGGCGTTGACGCGGTCAGGCCCGGCGCTCCGTTTACGGGTGGCCGCAACGATCGGTTACCGCGCATCTCGCCCGCCGGCGACCAGCTGGCTTTCGTCGCTGAACGGGACGGTCTCACGCAGGTGTATCTGATGCCGAGCGACGGCGGCGAAGCGCGGCCGATCGGTGCCGCGTATGACAAGATCGTCGCGCTGGCGTGGTCGCCCGACAGCACGCGGCTCGCGTTCGTGGCGACAACGGAACACGATCCGGTAACCGCGCGTATCTTTCATGACGAACCTTCGGGCGCGCGCCACATTCGTGGGCTGCCGTTCAAAAGCGATCTCGACGGTTTGCTCGACGGACGGCGACGGCATCTCTTCACCATTGACGTGCGCACCGGCGGGTTCGAGCGCATCACGTTCGGCGATTTTAGCGTCGCTGGACCGGCCTGGTCGCCCGACGGTACGCGCATCGCTTTTAGCGCGGCGATCGGCCGGCCGGAGTGGTGGCTGGGCAGCGATATTCACATCGTCGCTTGCGCCACCAAGACGATCGTGACGCTCACCGGGGGTAACGGACCGATGACGGCGCCGGCATGGTCGCATGACGGTGCGACGATCGCCTTTACCGGGCATCAACATGGCGACGATACCGGCGGTCAATACCATACCGAATTACTGCTGGCCGATGTTGCCGGCGGTTCGCTGCGCTCGCTGTCGGCAGCGCTCGACCGGACGATCGGCGACGCCGTCATCACCGATTTGCGCTCGGGCCACGCCGTTACGCCGCCGGCTTGGAGCGACGACGACGGCGAGCTGTACGCGCAGGTCAGCGATGAAGGTTCGTGCGGCATACGCGGCTTCCGGCGTGACGGTTCGGGCGTCCGCATCGTCGCGAGCGGCGAGCGGGAAGTGTTCGCCTTTTCCTATGCCGCGGGGGCGTTTGCGCTCGCCTACAGTACGCCCCAAATTCCGGCCGACGTCGCGGCGATCGACGTCGGCGGCGTGGAAACGCGACTCACGGCGCTCAACGATGCCTGGCTGGCGCGCAAGATCGTCTTTGCGCCGCAACGGTATCGGCCGCTGGCCGATGACGGAACGTTGCTCGACGCCTGGCTCTTGGGACCGCCCGATGCGCCGGATCCGCAGCCGCTCGTGTTGCAAGTGCATGGCGGTCCGCACGCCGCGTACGGGCACAGCTTCTTTCTGGAGTTTCAAATTCTAGCCGGCTCCGGGTGCGCCGTGGCGTACGGTAATCCGCGCGGCGGGCAGTCGTACGGGCACGCGTATGCAAGCGCCATTACCGGCGATTGGGGCGGCGTCGATGCCGGCGACGTGCACCGAATTCTTGACGGCGCATTGAGTACCGGAGCGTTTGACCCCGCGCGTGTGGGCATAGCGGGCGGGTCGTACGGCGGTTTCATGACCACCTGGCTGCTCGGCCACAGCAAGCGATTCGCGGCCGGCGTGTCGATGCGCGCCGTCAATGATTTCGTCAGTGAAGTCGGCGCGTCGGACATCGGCTGGTTTCTCGAGCGCGAGCTGGCCGCGCCGCCGATACTGGCGGACGGCGGACGGCAACTGTTCGAAACGTCGCCCATGCGCGCCGCGGCGCAGATCGATGTACCGCTGCTCGTCGAACACAGCGAACGCGATTACCGGTGTCCGATCGATCAAGCAGAACAGCTCTTTACGCTGTTGCGCCGACTGGGCAAGAACGTCGAGTTCGTGCGTTTTACCGGTGACGGGCATGAATTGTCACGCGGCGGAAAACCGCGTAACCGCATGTTGCGCTTGCGGGCTATCGCACATTGGTTCGCGCGCTATCTCAAACCGGCCGGGCGCAGCGGCCCGCCCGACGAAGCGGGAGCGTTGTTCGCACCGCTCGCCTTCGAGCAAGATCCGTCGCCGACGACCTCCAGCGCCCGGAGCTGATCGATGTCTTTTGACATAACGACGACCGTCCAGTGCTTTCTGTTGCCCGACGACGGCGTCGCCGCTCAGGCGCTGTTTCTGCAGCATCTCAAAGACCCGTACGAGATGTGGATCATCGCCTATTCGTTTACCCTGGGGCCGATGATCGATGAGATCATCGCCAATAATACCGCGACGGGTCCGATTCACGTGTATTTGGATTACAGCCAGTCGACGGGGCGCGCCGAGGCGCCCCAAGTGCAGAAGCTCGTCGACGCCGGAGTCGAGGTGACGATCGGAACGTCGCCGGTCGGCACGCAATATATTTGCCACACCAAAGGTATCGTGTGCGACGATGTACCGGCAGCCTGGTGCTGGGAAGGCTCGGTCAATTTTAGCCTAGGCGGCTGGCACCAAGTGAACACGGCTTTGTTCTTTCATTCGCAAACCTATCGCGACGCGTTCGTCAACCAATTCAACCACTTGCGTTATTTTGCGTGGACCCAAGAACGCGACAAACAGCTGATGAAAACGCCGCCGGCCGGTGCGCTTACGCCACCTACCGATGCGGCCGGAGCGCACCCGAATCCAACGCCGGCCCCTAAGCCCAAGCCGGCGCACAAGGCGAAGCCGAAGACGGCGGCGCCTAAGCCGGTCAGCCGCAAGAAAAGCTAAGGCGTTCGGCCGCGACCGCACCGGCTCACGCCGTGGCCTTGGCCGGCCGACAACGTAGGTGAAGCGGCGCACATGCCGCCGGCGCCGGAGGCCTCTTGTCGCGCAACCCCATAGCGAGCGTATCGTCGAAGCGGCGAGCGTGTAGCGGGCGCCTATCGCCGCCGCTCCTCTTCGGCTGCATCTCGTTGCTCGGCTGGCTGGTTCTCGCGATAATCGCCGTTCCGGCGGTTGCTGCCGACCGCTGGGCCAGGCTCGCCGTAACGGTCTTCACGCATATCGCCCAAGGCAATACGTTGCCCAACGCATCGTTTCCCGAAGCGATGGCTCAGGACGGCGCCGGCTTTTTGTGGATCGGCACGCAAAACGGACTCGCGCGCTGGGATGGCTACCGCTTCCGGATCTATTCGCCGGACCGTAAGCTGCCCGGCAGCCTCCCCGACGGCGAGATCGTCGAACTGCATACCGATACGCGAGGCCGGTTATGGGTCGCCACGAGCTCGGCCGGACTCGTGCGCTACGACCCCGAGACGGACGGCTTCGTTCGCGTTGCGTTAACTATGGACGATCGCGTCCGCCCCGTTATCGCCGCGATCGCGGACGACGGCGCCGGGGGTATCTTGGTCGGAACCAGCGCCGGGCTCAAGCACCTCGCGGCTGACGGGCAGATCGTCGACACGGCGGTGGCCCGCGACGCGGGCATGGATCGTCACCTGCGCACCGACCCGATCGGCGCCGTCTTGATCGATCGCAGCGGCGCACTGTGGATCGCCGACGAGCATGGCGTTGCCCGCCGACGGCAGGGCGCGCCCAATTTCGAGACGATTGAATTGCCCGGCTTTCGACCGGCGGCCAGCGTCTCCAAGCTGTACGAGGACGGACCGCGCGTGTGGGTCGGCACGGTGGGTAGCGGCGCGTACGTGGTCGAGCCCGGGGCCCGGCGGGCCCGGGCCGTGCGTGAAGGCCGTGGCGCGGACGGCCGGCTCGCCACGGAACCGATTACCGACATCGTCGCGGCGCGGCCGGGGGAAATTTGGCTGGCAACGAGTGACGACGGAATTCTGGCGGTCGACAGCGTGACCGGGACGACGCGCCGGATTCGACACGATCCGAATCTCGCCGGAAGCCTGACCGTCGGCAGCGTCATGTCCTTGCTGCGCGATCGCGCCGGTTTGATTTGGGTCGGTACCTTAGACGGAATAAGTCACACCGATCCGGCGGATCAATACCTCAGCACGATCGTCGGTCCGTCGGGGCAGCCCGGCGGTTTGGCCGGCCGCGATGTGCGCAGCATCGCGCCGGCCGCCGACGGCCGCGTCTGGGCCGCGGCGGCTATGAGCGGAGCGGTTCGGCTCGACCCGCTGGGCGGCCGGCCATCTGCGGTTGAGAGTCCCGCTCCTCTGACGGCGGGGCGCGCGGACGATATTGAAGTACTGGCCGCATCGCCGGCTGGAGACATGTACCTTGGCGGCCACCAAGGTTTGCTTCACGCACGTCCCGGCAGCGCGCGCTTGACGCGGGTCGCCTTACCGGCCGGGGCTCGCCCAACGTACATCCGGGCGCTGTTATATCATGCCGGGGCGCTGTGGTATGCCGGCCCCGACCGTGTTTTCCGGGTCGAACCCAATGGCCGCCCGGTACTGGCCGTCGGCACCGGGCGCGCGCCGCGCCTGACGGACAACCGGATCACCGTCCTTGCGCCCGGTCCGGGATCGGCGATCTGGATCGGGACCGAAACGGGACTCAACCTGTTCGACCCGCTAACGCGCCGCCTGGAACGCTTTCCGTTCGACCCGGACGACCCGGCTCAGCTGTCGGCCGGCGAGATATCCGCCGTCGTGAGCGACGGCCGCGGCCGGGTTTGGATCGGCACCGGCGGCGGCGGGATCGACATCTTGCGGCGTGACGCCCGGCGTCGCCCGTCGTTCGAGCATATCGGCATCGCGCAAGGGTTGCCCAATGGCTGGATCGACGCCATCGTCCAGGACCGGCAAGGTCGCATGTGGGTGAGCACGGACAATGGGCTAGCGGTCATCGACGAGGCAACGCTGGCGGTGCACCCGATCCGGGAAGCCGACGGCCTCGGCGTTACGGGCTATTGGATCAACTCCGGCGCGGCCAATCCGAACGGCGAAATTTATTTCGGCGGAATCGGCGGGTTGACCGTCGTTGCGCCGGCACGCTATCGCGCGTGGTCGTACGCGCCACCGGTCGCGATCACCGACCTTACCATCGGCGGCCGCGGCGTAGTCGCAAGCCGCTATAACGGGGCGGCCGCGAACGCCCAGCCGCTGGTTATTTCGCCCGACGCAAATAGCGTAACGGTCGGGTTCGCGGCATTGGATTATTCCGCGCCGGAAGCCAATCGCTATGCCTATCGCCTCGACGGCTTCGACACCGGCTGGACCGAAGTACCCGCCGACCGGCGCTTTGCCGCGTATACGAATCTGCCGCCCGGCGATTACCAGTTACGCATTAGCGGCTCGAACCGGTCCGGCCGCTGGGTCGAACGTAAGGTGCCCTTGGCGATCCGCGTCCGGCCGGCGTGGTATCAAACATGGCCGTTCGCCGTCGCCGTCGTGCTTGCGGCGCTGGGCTGCGTGGTGCTCACCGTTCGCGCTCGTACCGACCTGCTGCGCCGCCGGCAGCGCGAACTCGAGCGTGAAGTAGCGGCGCGCACGGAGCAGTTGCATGCCTCGCAACGGGAACTCGAACGGCTGGCGTATTTCGATGCGTTGACCGGCCTGCCGAATCGGCGCAAGTTCAGCGAAACATTCGCGCGGCTGCTGGCTTCCGGCAACGACGCGGTTTCTTTCGGCGTCATCTTGCTCGATTTGGATGGCTTCAAGAAAATAAACGATTCACTCGGACACGATATGGGTGACGCCGTGCTCGTTGAAACGGCCAGCCGGCTCAAGTCCGCGGTGCGTGAATCGGATTGCTTGGCCCGGCTGGGCGGCGATGAGTTCGCAATCTTGTTGCCGGACATCGATGACGGCGACGATATCACCCGGATCTGCGACCGCATCATCGGTAGCTTCGTGGCGTCGATCAGCGTCCGCGACGCAACCATCGTCGCCAGCACGAGCGTCGGCGTCGCGCTCTTCCCAACTGACGGCCAAACCCAAGAAGCGCTCTACAAATCTGCGGATTTGGCCTTGTACGACGCCAAACGCTCGGGCCGCAACGCCTGGCGTCCGTACCGCGCGGAATTGCGAGCTTGAACGGCGATCAACTGCCGGTGCCCTGATATTTGTTGAGCCCGCGGCGCCAGAACAGGTAGGCGACGGCAACCCATACCGCGCCGACGAACGGCGTCAGCAGACCGACGGCGGGATTGAGATGAAAGCCGGTCTCGGCCTTATGCAATAAGAACGTGGCCGGAAAGTAATTCATGAACGCAAACGGGAGAATGAAAGCCAGCACGACGCGCACGCCGCGGCCGTAAATCGAGATCGGGTAACGCGAAAACTCTTGCTCGAGCGACATCACGACCCAGCGGAGCGTGTCGATCCGGATGAACCAGAACGAGGCGGTGGCGATCGCCAGATTGATGCCGAGGTCGATGAGCGCACCGCCCAGTGCCACTAGCGGCACGTAGAGCACGAAGAGCAGATCGACGTGCACGTGCGCTACCGCCGTCACGACGCAAAAATAGATAACTGCGAGGATGAGTTCGTCGGGCCAAATTTGCTGCGGCACCGTAAGGGCTTGAAAGAGTGGATCGAGCGGCCGAATCAAGAACCGGTCGAAGCGGCCTTCGCGCACGAATTCCGGTACACTGCCGATGGTGAAGAAGATCGTGTTGTGCAAACCATGACCCAGCATCCACAGACCGTACATGAACGCCGTTTGTCTGAAGTCCCAGCCGTTGAGCGACGGAAACGTATTGAGCGTTACCCACAGGGCGATCACCGCGGTTGCGTGATAGATGATCGTGAAGCCGAACCACATGATGAAGTTGGCCCGGTACTCGAGCATCGTGAGCACGTTGATGCGCCAATATTGCGCGTAGGTGTCGAGATACACGGGTGAGCGATTCCGTTTGGGAGGCGAGCGTCCCCGTGCGGCCGCCGTATCGCCTCGATCTCACCGCGACCGTGCTGCGCCGCTTGTCGACCAACATCGTCGATGTGTTTGACGGCCATACCTACCGGCGCTTGGCCGGCGATCCGGCGCGGCCGACGTTGCTTGAAGTTGCACAACCGGCGCCGGAAGCACTCGTTGTCCGGGTGTCTTCCGATTCTGCTATCGCTGCTGACGGCACCGCGCCGGAACGCGGCGAGCTGTCTTTACTCGTAGCTCGCGTGCTTGGTACCGACGTCGATGTAACGCATTTTTATGCGGCGGCTAGCGAGTTTCCATGGCTGAGCCGGATCGTGGACGCGGCCCGCGGAGTGAAGCCGCCGCGCTATCCCTCGGTGTGGGAAGCGATCGTTAACGCCGTGGTATTTCAACAGGTGAGCATTCACGCCGCGGCCTCGATTCTGCGCCGCGTCATTGCGCGTTACGAACCGTTGCGCGACGTCGGTAACGCGCGGCTCGCCCCGTTTCCGCATCCGCGTACCATCGCCGACGCCGATCCGCTCGAACTGCGCGGGCTGGGCCTCAGTGTGAACAAAGTCGTGGCGTTACGCACGCTCGCTCGGGCCGTGCTCGACGGCGACATCGACGACATGACGCTCGACCGGCTGGCGACGCCCGAACTCGTGAGCCGGCTCGAAGCGTTCAAGGGCATCGGCCCGTGGACGGCCGCCGTCATCGCGTTGCGCGGATTCGGCCGGCTCGACATCTTTCCAATGAAAGATTCGGGCGTCGCCCGCAGTCTCAAAGAGCTTTCGGGCGACGACAATGTCGATGCGGGCGCGCTGCTCGCGGCGCTCGGCCCGCAACGCGGGATGCTGTACTATCATCTGCTGCTCGGGCGCCTCGCCGCACGCGGTGAAATCGTGCTCACGCCGCCGTAGGTACGCGTGGCATGTGTTCACCACCGGTTTCGCCAAGCCGTTCATGGTCGTTTTAGCGTTCGCGGTGATGAACGTGGCGGGAGCCGTGCGCCGCTCGGTTGCGCATGATGCGGTGCTTCGAGTTAGCAATCGCTATCGCCGTGAGGGCCTTCGTGCCGCTATATCGCGTGGCGTAGGCGGCAGCGATCGAATCGGCCGGCGCGCGTGTCGGACGCCGGAACGAAACCTTCTCCGGGCGCCGATCGGTGCGCGTGCACCGGGTCTCGACGGCTGCGACACCCGGGCGATCGTAGCGGAAGGCAACACCGCGTAGCGCGAAGAGGCGGTGAGTGCAAACCCTCGCTCCTGGAGAACGTATGACCGCTACGACCGAATGCACGCATCTTGCGACGATGCGCGATGTCAAGCCGCACACGCACGGCTGCGAAGAATGTTTAAAAACCGGTGACACCTGGGTTCACTTGCGTCTGTGCACGGCCTGCGGTCACGTAGGCTGTTGCGACTCATCGAAGAACACGCACGCAACGAAGCACTATCACGCAATGAAGCATCCGATCATCGCTTCGTTGGAGAGAGGCGAACACTGGAAGTGGTGTTATATCGACGAGCTCGGCTGGGAGTAGCGGCCGCTCTCGCAGCCGCGCTCGGGATCGGATGCACCGCCGTCCAAGCGCCGGTCTCATCGGTGCAGCCCGGCGGCCGCAACCCGTGGACGGTTCCCGATACGCTGCGCATCGCGACCGGGCCCGTACCGCGAACGCTCAATCCGCTGCTCGGAACACAAACGATCGAAGCTGCGATCAACCGGCTATTTAGCGATATTCTCGTCACGGTCGACGCGCGCGGGAATTTCGTACCGGACCTGGCCGCGGAAGTCCCGACGCTTGCCAATGGCGGCATCAGCGCTGATGGATTGACGATCCGTTATAAGCTGCGCGAACACGTCCGGTGGCAAGATGGCCGGCCGTTCAGCAGCGCCGATGTGAAGTTCACGTACGCGGCGATCATGAATCCGGACAACGACATTGTTTCCCGGCACGGGTACGACGTTGTGAAGCGCGTCGATACACCGGATGCGCATACCGTCGTGTTCCACCTCAAAACGCGCTTCGCGCCCTTCATTGCGACCGTGTTCGGCGACAGCGATAGCCCGTACGGTGTGGTACCGGCACACATTTTGGCCAAAGAGAAGACGATCAACAACGTTCCATACAACTCGTTGCCGATCGGAACCGGACCGTTTCGAGTAACGCGCTGGCTGCGCGGCAATCAAATCGAGCTTGAGCGCAACGACGGTTACTTTTTAGGCAGGCCGAAACTCAAGTCGATCGTGATCAAGCTCATTCCGGATGAAAACACGGAAATTACGCAACTCGAGACGCACGAGGTCGACTGGTTTTTCGAGGTAACGGTCAACGCGTACAAGGCGCTGCGCCGGCTGGCGCCGGCCGATGCGCGCATCGTGCTGACGCCGTTCAACGGGTACGAAGGTCTAATGTTCAACAACGCTCGCGGGCCGGCCAAAGACATTCGGGTGCGACGCGCCATCCTCGCCGCGCTCGACAAAAAACAGCTGGTCGACGACTTGACCTTTGGCGCCGCCGATCCCGCGACCCAAGACTTGCCGTCATTCTTATGGGCATACGATCGAACGCTGCATCCAACGCCGTACGATCCGGCGCTCGCGCGCCGGTTGTTAGCCGCGGCCGGATATGGACCGGCACACCGCTTAGCGCTCGATTTGTATTTCGAGCAGAGCGCGGCACTCAATAAAACCATCAGCGTTCAGATCCAGTCGACGCTCGCGCCGCTGGGCATCGACATCCGGGTGCACCCGCAGCTCAGTTCGGTGCTCTACGGCGGCTACGGTGCCAACGGAACGTTGGCGCGCGGCCACTACGACATTGCGTTGTACAACTGGATCGCCGGTATCGATCCGGACAACTCGGCGCAATTCATGTGTGCCAATATTCCGCCCGGCGGCTTCAATCAATCGTATTTCTGCAATGCGGCGATGGACGCCGCCCAAAAAATAGCGCTCGCACAGTATACGCAGCCGGCTCGAAAGGCCGCTTACGCTCGCATCGAACACAATTTGGAACAGAATGTTCCGCTTGACTTTTTGTGGTGGCCCAAGCAAATCCAGGCCGTCAATCCCGATCTGCGCGGCTTCGATCCAAGTCCGGTGGTCGAAACGTGGAATGCTTGGCAGTGGTCGATCTAACCGGTAAGCACTCCGCGCAGATACGGTAGGTTGACTACGCCGTTCGCCGGTCCGCGGCCGGCCAGCGTCTGAGCCGGGGCGTCGAACTCGCCGAGACTCGTTACCACGGCTGCCGCGCCGGTAAAGTCTTCGTCGCGCGTGTAATCGCTTATCGTCACGAGCGTCGGGATCCCCGCGCTGACTGCCGAGCGCGTGCCGATGGCTGAATCCTCGATTGCAATGCATGTGCCGGCCGCGACGCCCAATCGTTCCAAGACGTAGCGGTACACATCCGGCGCGGGCTTTTTGCGCGCGACGATATCGCCCGCCGCCACCACCGCGAAGGCCGCTCGCAGGCCGGCATGCGCGCCAATGACCGCATCGACGCCGGCTTGCGCCGCGGTTGTCGCAATCGCCAGCGGAACGCCGTCAGCGCGTGCTTCGGCGACGAGCCGCGTGATGCCCGGCCGCAAACGGATCGTCGCCGCCAGCGGTGTGAACAGTTGTTGTTTGCGTTGATGCACCAGGTCGATGAACGCGCGGTGGTTGCCGTCCGGAACGTTCGGCGGCCCAAAGCGTTCGATGTAGTGCGCGATGCGTTCTTTACCGCCGCCGATGGCGAGTAATTCGCCATACAGCGTTTCATCCCAAATCCAGCCGAGGTCGAGTTGAGCGAACGCCGCATTGTAGGCGACTCGATGGCCGAGCCGCTCGGTTTCCGCAATCGTCCCGTCAAAGTCAAACAGAATCGCCGCCGGTAGGTTAGCCACCTTGGACGACGACGCGGTTCTGGGCGGCGCGCCACATCAACGCCGCCGCAACGCCGAATACGACAAGCCAGCCGGCCTGCAGCAGCAGTGCCGCCGCGTACTGCTGCGGACCGATCGTACCGACGTAGATGAGCAGCGGCGTCGAGTAAATCGCTGCGAACGGCAAGCCGAGCATGACGGCTTGCCAGACGCCGGGAAAGAAAATCAGCGGCACGATTTGGCCGCTCAGGAGATCGGAAATCCAGCGCACCATCATCTGTATGGCAAACGTTTCAAGCGTCCAAAACGCGATTGAATTCATCAAGAAGTTCAACAAAAAGTTAACGCCGTAGCCAAGCAGAAAACTGACGCTGAACGCTGCCAACGCGGCCGGTGTGGCGACGTTGATATGTACGATCAACAATGCCAACATGATCGCGGGCACGATCAGCAGTCCGTGAAAAAGCGTCTGGCCAAAGCCGTCGCTAAAAAAATACAGCGGCAAACTGATGGGCTTCATGAGATCGGTCGCAATGGTACCTTCACGAATTTTTTCCCGGATCATGCGCGTTCCGTCGACTTCGAGCACCAGCGACATGAGCAGAGCAACCGTCGAATAGGTTACGATCGCGTCGAGCGGAATGCCGGCCGGAGCGGCGTTTTGCGCGTAGAGCGCGGTCCAGAGCATGCGCAGGAGATAAACTCGAACAAGCAAGCTGCCGAGATTGGTGAAAACTTCGAGCCGGTACGTGGCTTCGCGCGAGAACGCCTTTTTCGCAAACTCCAGGTACGGCTCGAGCCGGAAAGCGGCGGAACGCGGCGCAAGCACGGTGCGTTGGACGGACATGAACCTACGTACCGTTCTGACGGTCGCGGCTGTGGTGGCCTGCTTGCGTCCGGCGGCTGCGATGGTAAGCAATGTGCCGCTCGCGGCCGTTGATGCGGTCGCTACGCAGACGCCGGTTCAGGTTTTCGTGCAGGACAATCATGAAGGCTTGCGCGGCGCTCGGCCCGATGACGACCTCGGGTTGCCGCTCTACGACGCGGGCGGTAACGCGCTGTACTTCACGCTCGAGAAATGGCGCGCCGGAAACGGAGCCCTGGATATTACGGCGGACACCGATACGAGCGGCGATCGCGTTACGTTGAACCTGCACCGGCTCATCGCATTTGGCCACTACAGTATTTTCACCCGTACGGACGCTGCCGACGGCCCGCATTTTACACCGCTCGACGGCAGCGGCTTGAGCAACAACTTCGACGCCCACGTCGACGGCATGGCCAGCGTCAGTGTCAGCGCGCCGCAGCATGTGAGTTCCGGTACATGGATCGTCATCGTGTACCACAGTGACGCGCAGGATCATGGAAACTCGCCGGGCGATTTTACCCACACCGCGCACCAGCAGCTCATCGTCAAAGTGCCCTAAGGACCGCTTCGCCGGCCGTCGCCTGAGGCCGGCGCGACGGCTCCGCGGCCGCGGAACGCATCGCGTAGCGCAGGCGTCCGTCTACTGATGGTCATACCGGCCCGGCCGACCGGCCTCGTCACCGTCTGGATCACGGCGGATCAATGCACGCCGCGCAACTCCGCCTTAGCGGGGCTCGAACCGTCAGCGGCGGTCGTACTGATGATCGAGTCGCTTGCGCGCGCGCGCGGGCTGGCGTATCACCGGCGCAAGCTCGTTCTCGACTTTAGCGTCATGCGTCACTACGCCGCCGACCTGCGCGCCGCGGGCTGGACGGTCGATTATTACGCCGAGCACGACGACTTCGATTCGGCTCTCGCGCGGCACGGCGCGGCATTCCGGCCGGCACGGCTGCGCATGATGCAGCAATCCGAGTGGGGCGTGAGTGAAGAGTTGTGTGCCGTCGCGGCGCGCGCCGGATTGGCCGTCGACGTAACGCCGCACGCGAACTTCGTTTCCGAGGCCGCTGATTTCGATACGCACGTTAAGAGTGAATCCGCGCGGGTAACGATGGACATTTTCTATCGCGGCATGCGGCGCAAAACCGGGCTGCTCATGGACGGCACGCAGCCGGCCGGCGGCGCGTGGAACTTCGACGCCGCTAACCGCGAGCGTCCGGCACCGGGGTTGCGTTTCGCAGCGGTGCGGCGCTTCGAACCTGACGCCGTGACGCGTGACGTGATCGCCATGGTCGAGCGGCGCTTCGCCGATCATCCCGGCACGGTCGGTGATTTCGCTCTCGCGGTGACGCGCCGCGACGCGTTGGCGGCCTTGGAGCACTTCTGCACGCACCGGCTCGACACGTTTGGGCCATGGCAGGACGCGATGATTGCCGGCGAACGGGCGATGTCGCATTCGCTGCTGTCAGCCTATATCAACACCGGCTTGTTGCACCCGCTCGAAGTGTGCGAGCGCGCGGAACTCGCGTACCGCAGCGGCGCGGCGCGTCTGCAATCGGTCGAAGGCTTCGTGCGCCAAGTCATCGGCTGGCGCGAGTATGTGTGGCGCGTGTACTGGAAAATGATGCCGGCATATCGCGAACGGAACGCGTTGGGCGCCGACTTGCCGTTACCGGCCTTTTACTGGACGGGTGAAACCGACATGTTCTGCTTGCGCGAAGCGCTCGCGCACGTGCGCGAAACGGCGTACGCGCATCACATCATCCGATTGATGATCTTGGGTAATTTCGCTTTGATCGCGGGTTTCGATCCGATCGAAACCAACGATTGGTTTTGGGCGATGTTCATCGACGGCTACGATTGGGTGATGGTGCCCAATGTCATCGGAATGTCATTGCATGCCGATGGCGGCTACGTGGGTACCAAGCCGTACTGCGCGTCGGCCAATTACATCAATAAAATGTCCGACTACTGCCGGCATTGCCGGTACGACCGGCGCGCGCTCGAGACCGACGATGCGTGCCCGTTCAACGCGCTATATTGGGACTTCTTGGCGCGTAATGAGGCGCGCTTCGCGCGCAACACGCGCATGGGCGTCGTCATGCGGAATTGGCAGAGCCGGCCCGCCGCCTGGCGCAACGCCGTTCGCGCCAAAGCCGCGCGAACGCGTGACACCCTGCGGCGAGGCGAGCCGATCTAACTCGCGTTACGCGGTAACGCTCGGCGCGGCGACGGGCCGCGGCGCCGGCACGGCGGGCCGGTACGTGCTGAAATTCCAAACGTATCCCTCGGGGTCGCGCGCGACATAGCCCCGGGCGCCGTAGGGCGTGCCGGCCGGCGGGGCCAGAATCTCGGCACCCGCGGCGAGCGCCACCGC
Organism: Candidatus Velthaea sp.; assembly: GCA_965214335.1. Lineage (GTDB taxonomy): Bacteria > Vulcanimicrobiota > Vulcanimicrobiia > Vulcanimicrobiales > Vulcanimicrobiaceae > Velthaea. Next base: position 560,002 of record CBDCBO010000005.1, read on the forward strand.
ATAGTGCCGGTCGGGATCGGCCACCCAGACATTGAGGCTTTGGGTATAGACACCGCCGATCTGACCGGGTGTCGCCAGCCCGAAGGCGTCGTCACGGGCGCTGCCCAGCATGAACAAACCTTCGCCGATCGTCAGCTGCGCGTGGGCGACGCTGTTGTCCGGCCCCGGCACGACGAGGTTCGGCTCGGCGCCGAACGCCCGGCCCAGCCAAGCGATGGCCGCGGTAGCATCGACGTAGCGCATGCCGGCGAACAGCTCGGGCTCCGGCAGCTCACGACCCGGTGTTTGCGGAGCGGCGAGCGGCCGATACGTTCCGAAGCTCCAGAGAAAGCCTTCCGGATCGCGCGCAGAAAAGTCACGCGAGCCGTAATCCGTCGCCGCCAGCTCGCTCACGATCGCACAACCGGCAGCCTGAGCGCGAGCGTACAATGTGTCGATGTCGGACGTCGCGACATACGGTGAACCGGTGTTCGCGCCGCCGATGTCGTTTGGAGTCCGGTAGGCCCAGCGCGGGTCGGCCGGCAGGGTTGCCAGCATGATGCAGCCGTGCCCCGACCAGAGTTCAGCATGTGCGATGTCGTCGCCGTCACCCGGTACGATGAGTGCGATCGAGAACCCGAAGGCACGTTCGAGGAAGCGTGTCGCGCTGTGGGCATCGCGATAGCAGCGCTGCGGGATGATTGCCGGAAGCGGTATCACGTAAAGCTCCTTGCAGAGCGGGTGGCTGGTCTACGATACCATAACGGTCGGCAGCGCCTCAAGCGTCGATACGGAACAATTCGCCGCCATCGAGCTGAAGTGGTCGCTTGAAAATGGGTAGACACGAGAAGTATGACAAATAATAATTTCGGGTCGCGGCTCGTTCGCCTGATGGCCGCCGTTGCCGTCATCGGCGGCGTCGCCACGCCATCCGATGCAAAGGTAAGAGCGGGCCACCAGATCTTCGAGGGCCTCGTCGCGCACGTTTCAGCCAATAATATTAAAGTAACGGATCCGAAAACCAAGCAGACGATCAGCTTCGTTCTCGTCCCGCACTTCAATAAATTCTTCAAGGGCGATGGCGTGACGACGGTTCAAGAGAAGTCGCTCGTCGCGGGCCAATATGTCAAAGTGTACTTCGACCAGAAAGCCCTCGGGTTGCGTCACGCCGATCGCATCTTGGTGCTCAATAACGCCAACATGGCGATGAAGAAGCTCAAGAGCTAAGCTGACGCCGAAAGGCTACGGGCCTTTAGCCGGCGTGAAACCCGGCGGCGTTCAAACCGCCATCGCGGGAGCCGGAATGTCCGCAGCGCGGACGTAATCGGCCCCGAGTTGCGAAAACAGTTCGCGCTCCGGAATCGGCGTCGGAACGACGAGTGGAATGCCGACGAGAAGGCGCTCGGCGAGGTCGACCCACGGTTTGCCGATGAAGCCGGTAGGATCTTGCTCGAAGACCGTTTGGGCGGTCAGCCGGCTCTTCCGGACTCCGTCGTTCTCCGGGATGACGGTCAGACAAACCGATCCGATCCGGTTCGCGTAGGGACCAACAAGCTCCGTATTGCTGGCGCGATTCGCCACCAAGCCGGCGAGCATCCCGCCACCGGTCTTCTGCTTGATACCGATCGCGGTGGCGATCCGATTCGCGGCGAAGATCGAATCAAAATCGTTGGTCGCGACGATGATGACTTGCTCGGAATGCTGCAGCGGAGCCGAAAACCCGCCGCACACGACGTCGCCCAGCACGTCGAAGATCATGACTTCGTAGTCTTTGTAGACGCCGAATTTCTCAAGGAGCTTGACCGTTTCGCCGACGACGTATCCGCCGCAACCCGCACCGGCGGGGGGGCCGCCCGCTTCGACGCAGTCAACGCCGTATTTGCCTTTGAAGATGATCTCATCGCGCTCGATCTCATCGGTCTTAAACTTGTACGACGAGAGAACTTCAACGACGGTTGGGATCAAGTTTCCGGTCAGCGTGAATGTCGAGTCGTGCTTGGGATCGCAACCGACTTGGATGGTTTTCTTGCCAAGGCGTCCGAACGCGGCTGAGAGGTTCGACGAAAACGTACTCTTGCCGATTCCGCCCTTGCCATAGACCGCGATCTTGAGCATGATACCCCCGGATATACCGACGTGCCGGCAGCGAGGTGCTGCGGCTCTCCCCTAGACGCTACTCCGGCTGACCGGCGTGAACGGTGATAACCATCACCGGCGTTGAACAGCCACAGCAACTCCTATTCGTTTGCAGAGAAAGAGGCGTATGACCGACCAATCCTCGTACGTTCCGGTTTTAGCGATTCTCGTCGTGATGCTCGTGGGCTCGATCGGCGCGTTCTTTATCATGCCGCCGTTGCTCGACAAGATCGACCGCGTCGGGAAGGTTGGGATCTTCGGCTTCTGATCGTAACGATCTCGCGTGAGTACGGCGCCGCCGGCCGGGCCGTCGCCCGGACGCTCGCCGAACTGCTCGCCTACACGCTGCTGGACGAGGAATTGCCGCGCGCGATCGGGGCGCGGCTGGGCCTGACCGCCGAAGCGGTCGAAACGCTGGAGAACCGCAGTCCGGGCTTCGGCGAACGGCTTCTGGCCGGATTGGCTCAAGCCGCTCCGGACGTCGCCGCGCCGACGGCGGTTGCGGGCGACGATTTGCTCGAAGCGTATCGGCGCGAGGTGCGGCGGCTCATGCTCGACGCCGCGGCGGCCGGCAACGTCGTCATTCTGGGGCGCTATGGGAATGCGGTTTTGCAGGGTCGCCTCGACCTCATGCGCGTGTTTCTGTACGCGCCGCTCGCGTGGCGCATCGCAAACGTGCAAGCGTCGCTCGACTGCACGGCCGAAGCCGCGCGCAGCGAGATCGCACGCATCGACGCGGCCGGCCGGCGGCTGGGACACGAGTTGTATCGGACGTCGTGGGGCGACCTGCGGCAGTACGATCTGACGCTGGATTGTTCGCGCTGCGGCGTCGCGGCTAGTGCCGAGATCATCGCGGTCGCGGTGCGCGCCGGCGAGTCCGGCCGATGAAGGCGCCGCCGCTGACGGCGGCCGAGACGCGCATCGCCGACCGCCGCCCCGGGCTGTTCGGGGCGCTCCGGTTTCGCGATTTTCGGCTGCTGTGGGGCGGCCTGCTCGTGAGCAATCTGGGCACGTGGATGCAATTTACCGCACTCGGCTACGAGGTGGTACATCTCGCGCCGACCGCGCACCTGAGTGCGCTCTACGTCGGCCTGGTCGGCGCGGCGCGCGCGGTACCGGTGCTGCTCTTTTCACCGTTCGCCGGGGTCGTCGCCGACCGGTTTCCGCGCCGTCGCGTTCTGCTCGCGACGAATCTCGTAAATTGCGTGCTGTCGCTCGCGCTGGCATTGGTCATCGCGAGCGGGCGTGACACCATCGCGCTGCTGATGCTGCTGAGCGCGCTCTTGGCCGCGACCCAATCCTTTGACGTTCCGGCGCGTCAGAGTTGGGTGCCGATTCTGGTGCCGCGTGAGTACGTGAGCAATGCGATCGGGCTCAATAGCCTAGCGTTCAACACGCCGTCGGTCGTTGGACCGCCGCTGGCCGGACTGCTGATCGCCGGCGTGGGCGTGGCGCCCTGCATGTTCGCCAACGCCGTATTGACATTGGCGGTCGTCGTTGCGCTATCGTTCATGCGGCCGGTACCGGCAAGCTCGGTGCGCCGAGATAGTGTCTGGTCGTCGATTCGAGCCGGAATCTCGTTCTTAGCGCTGCACCCGGTGTTGCGCTGGGTGGTGCTGTTACTTGTCGTCGTCTCGTTGCTGGTGCGCCCATATACCTTCTTGCTGCCGGCCTACGCCGTGCACGTGCTCGGCACGGACGCGCGCGGGCTGGGAGCGCTCATGGCTGCCGCCGGCGCCGGCGCGATGGGCGGAGCCATTCTGACCGCGGCTTTCGTGCCCCAGCGCCGATCGTTGCTGTGGGCGGCTTCGGCGCTCGGACTTGCGGTCGGCACGATCGGCCTCGGATACAGCAGTTCGATGCCGCTCGCATTGGGCGTGCTCGTTCTCATGGGCTTGGGCACCATGACGTTTCTGGGCTCGACCAATATTCTGCTGCAAACGCTGGCGCCGGACGACATGCGCGGGCGCGTCATTTCCGTTTACTCGATGATCATCGGCGGCTTGGTGCCGGGCGGAACGCTGCTGCTCGGGTCGGTTGCATCGTTCCTCGATTTGCGTGAAGCTCTGATTCTCGGCGGCACCCTCGCAGCGCTGTGCGCGCTCTGGATCTACGCTGCGCACCCCCGGTTACGGGCGGTGTAACGCTGCACGCGAAATGCGCGCTAGCGCACGAGTTCAGCCGGTTCCGCGACGCCATGCCGGCGCGGAGCGCGCAGCACGGCTCGCGCGTGACTGCCGCCGGCGCGCCGTGGTTTAATGTGGAAATCTTCGGCCAGCGCGTTGATGATGAACAAACCGCGTCCGCGTTCGGACATCAGATCGTCAGGCAGTTCGGGCAGAAATTGAAAACCGCCGCCTTCGTCGAGAACGTGCAGTACCATCGTGTCGCCGCGCCAGGCGATCCGGACCGTGACGCGGCCCGGCGCGTAACGGTAGACGTTGCTAATTAATTCGGAGAGCACCATGATGACGTTGAATACGTCGTCGCCCGATGCGCCGCGCGCGCTGACCTGCTCTGCGATCGCTGCTTGCACGTCGCTCACGCTTTCGCGGTCGGCGGTGTCGAACGACCAGGCCGCATCGAACGCATGCTGTGTGAACGACGGCAGCGCAATGGTCAAAATAGCGACGTCGTCGCGCGCGCCGTCGAAGAGGACCGCATCGAAGATGGTACGCGCCGGATCGGTGCTCGTTTGGAGGTCGTGTTGCGCGAGCGCTCGGCGTAAACGCCGCTCGCCCTCGAAATAATCGTGCGTCGATTCCGTCAGTCCGTCGGTATAGAGAACCAGGAGCGTGTCCGCTTGCAAGTCCCAAGTCTCGCTTTGTTCCTCGCCCCGCCGGCGTAAGCCCAACGGCAGCGACGAGCCGGGCAACTCGGCGACGGTGCCGTCGGTATGGCGGACGAGCGGTCGCGGGTGGCCGGCGTTCGCGTACTGCAGGACATCCTCGGCAAAGTCGATGATGCCGACGAATGCCGTCACGATCGAATCGGCGAATTCGATCTCGAGCGAGCGGCTGGCGGCATCCAAGATGCGGGCCGGATCGATGTGAATCTGCGCCGCGATGCGAATCGCTTGCCGCATGCGCGACATGATGATCGATGCCGCGAGGCCGCACCCGGTCACGTCGCCGATCGAAACGACCACCCGTCCATCCAAGAGCGCGAACGCGTCGTACCAATCGCCGCCGATCTCCAGGTCTCCGGCACCGGCACGATACATCGACGAAACGCGCAGGTTGTCGATGACTTTCGGAACGTCCGACAACGATGCGTTTTGAAAACTGCTGGCAATGTACTTTTCATGTTCGTAACTGCGAACGACTGCGCTGAGTTCGTCGAGCGTGTTCGCTAATTCGCCGTTGAGCGCTTCGAGTTCGCTTGGCGAACGCAATGCCAACGCGCGCGGGATGAGCGGAACGAGCATGATCGCCGTACCGATCGACGCCGTCGCGGTGATCGCTTTGACCACGCCTTCGAGCCAATAATCGGGATGCCAAATAACCCAAATGGATAAAACATGCGTCACCGCGCACGATACGATGAACAGCGCGAACATCGCAAAGACGTTCTTGAACGGTAAGTCGCTGCGTTTCCGCACAAACCAAGCCAGCGCTCCCGCGATACCGAAGTACGCGACGGCGATGAAGGCGTCGCTGGCCACATGGAGCGTCAGCACGTTCGATTGCCACAAATAACAGGTACCGTGCGGCATGAACCCGTTGGGAATCGCGTCCATCCAGTGTCGAACCTCCGAGAGTACGCGTTCAGCCGTCTCTTCGGCCCGCCCGAGCCACCGTCAGGCTTCAGCCCGGCAACGCCGTTCGACATGTTGGAGCGTGACCACCCTCACCCTCCAAGCGTTCCGAGCTTTTGGTAAATCTTCGCATTAGCGCCGGCCAAGAGCGCTAATACTGCTTAGCCCAAGGCGGGCGCTACTGCTGCTTCGTCCACAACTCGCTTACGCGTCTTTTTTGGTGAGTTGCCGCCGGTAGGTTGCTAGCTCGACATCGGCGTCGAGTTCGTTGAGCTTATCTTTGAGCTGTTGCTCGAGTTCGGTATCTTCCCACATACCGCGCCGCTGCGTATCGAGCAGAATCTCCCCGAGGTCGCGCGTTTTGTGCGGATTGGCATCGGAGATGCGGTCCCACTCGGTCAGCGTCACCTCGACTGTCCGCTTCCAAAGTTCGGGCGTGATGGTGTCGCCCAGCGCCGCCTCGGTCGAGCGCATCGCTTTGAAGATATCGCCGAACTCCATCACGCCGGAGTACCCGTGCTGCATCATGCGATCGCGCCAGGCTTGCGAATGGAAGCGGGTTAGCACGCCGTTAACGACGACATTACGAAAATTGCGCACCTTGGGTTCGCGCCGCGTCAGATCGCTGACGACGATCATCGTGTCGTTGTGTCCCATCGTGCGCTTCGCCGCGCCGAACGCGGACGTAAACGATGCGAACATATCTTCTTTTACCGGCCCGCCGGCCGCCATTTGCACCATCGGCTGCTGAATGACTTCGACTTTGTCGACTAAGAAGCGCTGCACGTCGGCCGCCGGTTCGACTAAGATCGCCTGGTATTGCGGAAGATACGCGTTGCAATTATCACTCATCCAGGCGTTACCGATATCGGTGTAGTCACCGAATTTTCCGGTATCGAGCATGGCTCCGACTTGGCCCATGAACGCGTCTTCGCCCATGCCGAAGCAGCGGGCGCGCGCAAGTCGCGGCGCGATCCCGCGTGAGATCAGCTCGTCGGTGTGCCGGCGCACGTAGTTCCATTCATGCGGTTCGTCCGCCGTCGCCGCAAGCTCGGCTGCTTCGTGGATCAGCCGGATCGCTCCCGGAAATGTATTCTTGAAGACCACCGACGTGTTGGCCAATATATCGATGCGCGGCCGGCCAAGTTCGTCGAGTGAAATAAGCTCGACCGTTTCCGCGCGGTTGAAGCGGTCCTTGCGGACGCGCGCGCCCATCAGATCGAGTGCCTGCGCGATTCCGACGCCGTCACTCTCGAGAACTTCCGAACCCCACAACACGACGCCGACCGCTGCCGGGTAGTGCCCGCGTTCCGCCACCGCGGCTGCGAGAATTTGCTCGACGGTACGTTTGCCTTTGCGCTGCGCGGCTTCGCGGGGCAGCATACGGACGTCGGTTGAAGCCATGTTCCGGCCGGTCGGCAACACCGACCAGTCGCCGATGATTTCGCCGCCCATCGATGGTTCGAGGTAGCGTCCCGACAGCGCCCGCAACAAGCCCGCGCGTTCGTGTTCGCCGACGCTGCCGAGTTGGGCGTACAGTTCGCGCGCCCGCTCGACGAATGAGCCTAATTCAGCCGTATCGTACGGACTTTTCACCAGCTTGTACGCGCCGATGGTTCGGCTTTGGAGAATCCCCAGCATCGCTGAACGGCCGAGCGTTCCGCCGCGCAGGACTTCAGCGCCGATGATTTCGCGGCCGGCATCGCGCAAGCCGTCGATGAGGTCGTGATGGTACGTTCCGTCGGCATCGCGACCTTCCGGATTGCGCTTGATCCGGTCGTAATCGATCGCGTAACACTTCGCTACGAGCCGATATAGATCGACGTCGCAAAATTCAAGGCAGGCCTCGAAGGTCGAACGGCGGTCGTCGTCGCTGAGGTTACGGCCGAAGACATGCTGCCCGGCCGGAGCAAATTCGCCTTCGAGCGAAACGAGTTCGTCGTGCACCCGCGCGACGAACGAGCGCTCGTCGCTATACGTTTCGCCGGGCGCTTCGATGCGTAAACCGGAGCGTTCGATGACTTCGCGAATCTCTTCGCTCACATCGTGACGCTTCTCGAGTTCACCGGAGTTGGTGTTGTAGTAGTCGTGCACCAGGCGATGCAGATTCCGTAAATCGGCGCTGCCCTCGACGGCCACGAGCGGCGGGCACAAGTGCGAGAGGATCGTCGCGTACGAACGGCGCCGCGCGATCGAAGCTTCGACCGGGTCGACAATATTGAAGATATACGCGTGCGGAGTTCCGTCGATGAGATATTCCGGATAGTCACCGGCGGCCGGGCACCACTCTTTTCCTTTGGACCATTCGACGAGGCCGTGGGTGCCCACGTGGATCATCGCATCGGCATTGAAGCGTCGGGTCGCATAGCGATACGAGGCCAGTAGCCACGGCGACGGCGGCGCGCCCTTATCGTGCACCGCGCTAAGATCTTCCATGCCGCGCATATCTTGCAAGAGCACCAGGACGTTGCCGTAGCGTAACCCTTTGATCGGAATCGTCGCCGGCGGTTGACCCCACACGTCATAGAACAGCGCTTCGTGCGCCGTCGGCAAATCGTGGACCCAGTCGCGAATCTCGGTGCTCGATACCGCGCCGACCGTTTCGTAACCGGCGTACATGCTCTGCAGCTTGTGCGAGGTGGCAACATCCGACTCGTCGATGTCGCGCACCGCATACCCATCATCGCGCAACGCTTCGAGCATCGAACGCACGGAAGCTGCGACATCCAGAAACAGCGCGACGCCGACATTCCCCGGACCGGGCGGAAAATTATAGACGAACAGGGCGATCTTCTTGGCCGCGTTGTCGAGCATGCGCAGCTTGAGCCAGCGCGTCGTCGTTTCCGCCACGAGCGCGACGCGGTCGGGAATCGGCTCGAGCGCGCTGACGTCGACGCTCGTTTGCTCGCGCGAGCAGATCGGCGGGAACGGCTGAATGCCTTCGGTTTCGGGCGTCACCACGTTGCCGATGTATTCTAATGAAGCAACGCCGAATTTCGAGGCTGCCAGATCGGCCCGCGACATCGCGGCGTTGACGGGCGACGTGTAAACGCGCGGGTCGCCGAGATCGTGAATCAATTCGATCGTCGCGTCGGGTGAACCGGCGAACATCGAGCCCGCCAAATAGAGTGGAACGTTGTGGTACACGGCGCCGACGAGCGGCGCCTTGGTCTTGGTCGCCAGCAGATGACGGCGTGAAACGATGTGGGCGTTGAATACCGCGGTCATCGAGCAGATGACACCGACGCCGCGTTCTTCCCAGGCCGCGATTGCGGCGTTGAGTGTCGGATGATTCCACTCGACCAAAAACAGATCGTGGGTGATAAACCCGACGCGTTCCCACGCCGTGCGGCCATACTTCTTGGCGAACCACGGCTCGTACCACGCCAAATACGCCTCGGGTGTGGCAAACAGGCCCTTGTGGGCCGGATGATAGATGCCTTCGTTCTCGACTTTTTCGGGTGGCTCAACCTCGGCTTTGTAGGCATCGTTCATGAAGTGCTTCATTAAATACAAGAACATGTTCTCGATGTTCTTGACGCTCCGGTTATTCCAGTACCCGATCATAACGAGCGACTTGAACACCGGCTTCTTCATGATCTTGGCCATGAGCGGTGCCGCTCCGACCATCTTTTGCATGCCTAAGAAGCCTTCGCGCGCTTCCCACAGTTCGTCGATCGTCTCGTTTTTGGACTTGGCTTGGTAGCGTTTGATCGCCATGGAAAGTTCGCGCATCGGGTTCGACTTGTTCATATCGAAGACAAATCCGAGCGATTTGAACATCAGCTGTTGAAGGCGCGGATCCGGAATGTCGTACCACAGGAATTTCACGCCGTCGAGTTCGCCGGCGCGGTCCATCTCCGTCATGAGCAGCGCCATGCGCTCGACGGTGTCGTTGGTCATTGACTGCCAGCCGACGACGATATCGGCGGACGCGATCGCGACGCGTAAGCGCCCCAGCGCCGCCGGATCGTTGAAGTCGGCGGCGCCGAAATGTTCGAGTTCCCACGGTTGGCCCGTTTTTTCGCGCAATGTGCGAAATGCCAGGCGCATGGCATTGGCGCGCTCATCAGGGGCCCAAGACGAATAACCGACGACCTTCATAGGCTGACGCTACCCGCGCAAGGGGCGCACCTCGGTGATAGCCGTCACCCGCGACCAACCCGTTGCGCTTTGCTCGACGGCGCCAAGCGCGCTGCGCGCGGCGAGCGGCGTTAGCGCGACGCAACGCAGAAAAGCGAGCCGAGCGTGGGCGCGACTCGCAGTGCTGCGACTCGATCGTCTCGGCACGTCAGCCGGACGCGTTCAACGAGGTGAACTGCTAGGCGGCGGCTTTCGTCTTGCGCGTGCTCGCTTTGCGCGCGGTGGTTTTGCGAACCGTCTTTTTTACGCCGGTCTTCTTGCGCGTCGTCTTTTTGCGGGTGCCGACTGTTTTCTTGCGGACGGTCTTTTTGGCGCTCGACGATTTGCGCGCCGATGTCTTTTTGCGGGCTCCGGTCTTCTTGACGGCGGTCTTCTTGCGGGTCGTCTTTTTACGCGGAGCGATTTTACGGACGGTCTTTTTCGCGCTCGTCGATTTGCGCGTCGAGGTTTTCTTGCGAGCCGTCTTTTTAGCGCCGGCTTTCTTCGCTGTACGTTTCACTGCCATACGGTAGCAATGATCCTTTCTCTCACCGCTTCCGCGGCGAACGCGACCGGCAGCGACTGCCGATTGATGTTATCGTTGTTATAGCATTAAGAAGGAATTTTCGCAACAACATCCGTTAGCGCAAAGTACCGGCCTTTACCAAGGGCCGCGAGTTCGCGCATGAGCGGATACGCCTCATACGCATCGAGGTTGACGAACGTCAAGCTCGCGCGGCCGCCGATCGTTGCCGCCAGCGCCCGGCATTGTTCGGCCGCGAGCGCCATGAGCGCTTTGCTGTCGCCATCGGCAAGTGCCGATGAAATAAGGCTTTCTTCGCCGAGCGGCACATTAGCACGGCCATCGGAAAAGATTGCGACATCGACGAGCGCGCCCGGATTCGCACGCCGATAACGTTCGGCAATCCGGCGCACGTGTTCGAGCGCGCCCGCCAGCGGTGTCAAAGCCTTTACATTCCCCGGCTCGAGTTCGAGCAGACGCGTCGCCACGAGATCGATATTGCGCCCCGTATTTTCGTCGACGACGATCTCGGCGCGTGGTCCCCAACACGAGACGAGCGCGGCCCGCTCGCGCTCGGCGTATACGGGTCGCAGCAATTCGCGCGACGCCGCCCGGACGTATTCGGCGGCATCTTTGGTCGACAGCGACGCATCGACGACGAGGATGTTGAGCCGCGGCGGCGCGGCAACTTCGACCCGCTCTTGCGGCTCGGCCGGCACGCCGGCTTTGCGTGCGACGGTTCGATCCAGGACGGTTGCGCCGATATCGAGCCGGCCGTTCGCCAGCGGCCGAGTTGCGATCGGCTGACCTTCGGTTGTTGTTTGCGGCTGCTTGCGCCGTGCCGGGCGGGTGGTAAGTTCGGGTGAAACGATCGTCGTCGCACCCGGCGCCGGAGGTACGTCATCGGTATCGTCTTGCGCGGCGGTCGACAGCGTTTGATCCAGAGCGTTTGCAATCGCTGCATCTTCGGCCAGATGTTCGGACAGCGCTTCAACTTTGAGTCGCGACCGGCGCAGCCGCGCCGCCAACGGAAAGACACGTGCGACGTCGGCCGGCGACGCCTGCGTGCGGCCTTCCCACGCCGCCAGCGCGGTCGCCGCTTCGAGCGTTACGATCTCGGTGCGATGGCTATCGATCGAAAGCCGGGTGACGGCTTCGATGGCAACCCGTTCGGCGTCTTCGCTGACCGTTACGTCCGGCAGCAGTTTGATCGCTCGCGCCAGCCGGCCGCGGTATGCCGCCGTCGCCCGGCCGTAGTCTGCGGCGAAACGTTGCGGATCGCGTGAGAACCGAGCGTTGCGCCGGTAAATCTCCAGCCGTTGGGCGCGGTCGCTTTCGGCAGCGATGAAGACGCGCAGTCCGATCCGGTCGGTAATTTGGGGTCGCAACTCGCCCTCTTCGGGATTCATCGTCCCCACGAGCGTGAAGCGGGACGGATAGTCGATGGCGTGCTGACCACGCTTGACGTGCACGACTCCTTGGGCCGCGGCATCGAGCAAGGCGTCGACGACGACGTCGGCGAGTAAATTAATTTCATCGACGTACAGCACGTTGCGGTTCGCCGCCGCAAGCAGTCCCGGCCGGAACGCCACGCTGCTGCGTTCGAGCGCGGCGCGCAGGTCGACGGCACCGACGACGTCGTCGAGTTGCGCGTTGGCCGGCAACTCGACAATCTCGCCGCGCAGCTTGCGCACGCTAATTTTATCACCCTGCTCGCGTTTTGCCGCGCACGACGCGCAGAGGTTGGTGCCGGTCGGATCGCAGCCGTACGCGCATGTCGCGCGTTCGAGGATCGGCAAGAGTTCGCCGGCCGCACGCACCAGCGTTGTCTTGCCGGTGCCCTTGGGTCCGGTCAAGAGCACGCCGCCGACGCGCGGATTGATCGCCGCTAGCGTCAGTGCGAGTTTGGGTTCGTCTTGACCGACGATTGCAACAAACGGAAAGGGAACGTACGTAGCGCGGACGGCGGTTGACATGAGGACGAGCCTTTGCGCGCCTTTACGGATCTACCTCGGCGCCGTCGATATTCACGTAGTAGTAGTGGCCGCGCGCGTTGCGCGTGCCCCAAACGACCACCGTTACGGTATGTACGCCGGCCGCAAGCGTCGGGCTCCCATAGATCAGCGCGTGCGGCGTGACGCGCGGTGCGTAAAACTCGACCGGACCGCCGCCCGTCGATGCTTCATCGAGCGAGATGCCGGCCCGGCCGCCGCTGGGGCCGCGCACGCCGTAAATGCGGACCCGCGTTCCGGTGAAGCTCAGCACGGCAACGTCGCCCGTATGCGTGCTGCGCGTGCTCGTGCCGTTGCTGCGTCCATCGTGTTTGCCCCGCAGATGTTGCCAGCTCCCGATGTAGTCGAAGCGGCCGAGCAGGGCTTTGCCGACCGTTGCGTCGTCGATGACGAGCACGTGGCGGGGCGGGTCGGCCGGCGCCGCGCCGCTCGTTACGAGCAGCCACAGGCCGGCCGCGACGATCGTGCGTTTAACGATTCGCGAGCTTATGCATCGCATCGGTTAAAATGATATGAAATGTTTCGTCCGTCTGTTTGCCGAGGTCCGGTTGACGGTTGATATCCCACATCACCCACATATGAATCGGGTGAGAAACGAGTTTTTCGAGCATGTAGCCGACATCGTACGTGCCGTTGGGCAAGGTTCCGGCGGCAAAGAGATGTTGCGTCAACACCGCACCGCTGGGCATGCTGACGGCCGGAAGTTTGATGCCCTTGGCCGTCGCGTAACGCAGTGAATCGTTGACGACATACGTGAACGTGCGGAAAAATGCAGCGACGTTGGCCGCGCCGTACGTCTTCGTTAGGTACGCGAGTGCCGCCGGCGCGTTTTTTCCCGCCATGACGCCGACGAGCTGCTTTGCATTGAAGTGTGCCGGGCCGCCGCCGGCTGCTACCAGTTCGGCCGTAACCCGCAGATCCGGCGTACCGTCGTACATCGTCGGACCCTTCCAGCCCGCCCAGGCCGGCGCGTTGAGCAGCAGCGCTAGTGCGAGCGCTCCAATGATACATTTCACTTTAAAACGCTCCAGTGTTGCGCGGTGCGAAGCCCGGCCGGATCGATAAGCAAAACGGAGTTGCGCCCCCGCTGGATGCAGCGGGCGCCGCTGTCGCGGCCGTAAAATTAGACGGAGGTGGAGAAGACCATCGACGGCATTCGTCTGGCTTACGATGATGCGGGCACCGGCAATGTCCTCGTTTTGTTGCACGGGTTCCCCTTCGACCGGCGGATTTGGGACGGTGCTTTCGAGCAGTTGTCGCGCGTCGCACGCGTCATCCGTATCGATCTGCGCGGCTCGGGCGCATCGGAGCGCGGCCCGGGGCCGGCGCTCATGGAAACGTTAGCCGGCGATGTTTTCGGTTTGCTCGAAGCGCTGCACATCGACCGTGCGATGCTGGCCGGCCACTCCATGGGCGGTTATGTGGCGCTCGCGTTCTTTCGTATGTATGCCGAACGGGTCGCCGGATTGGCGCTCGTCGCTAGCCACGTCGGCGCCGATTCGCCGGCCCGGCGCGCGCAACGTGACGCCGAGATCGCCCAGATCCATGCTGCGGGGATGTCGCCACGAGCCCAGATCACGGCGTCCCGTTTGCTCGCTCCGGCCTTCGCCGCGGCGCACCCCGACGTTGTGGCGCGGCTCCGCGCGATGACGGCGGCTCAGGACCCCGCCGGCGCCGCCGCCCAGCTAATCGGAATGAAGGAGCGAGTGGACTCGGCCGATCTGCTGGCCGATATTTTGGTCCCGGCCTTGCTGCTCGGCGGTGAAGACGATCCGTTCATCGCGCCTACGGCACTGGCCCAATGCGCCGGCGAAATCGCGGATTGCCGTTTGGTGTCGCTACCGGGCGTCGCGCATCTACCGATGGTGGAAGCGCCGGCCGCCACCGTCGCCGCCCTAACGGCGTTCATCGACCATTGCTCCGTCAGGCGATGAGCAGGCCGGCGAATCGCTCGCGCAGATCGCGTTTGAGAAATTTCCCGACTCCGGTTCGGGGAATCGTATCGAGAAACAAAATCCGGTCGGGCAGCCACCATTTCGCCACGCGGGCGGCGAGCCAATCGCGCAGCGACGCTTCGTCGGCAACGGCGCCGTCGCGTAGCACGACGGCCGCCACCGGCCGTTCGAGCCACTTTTCGTGGGGCAGGCCGAAGACGCAGGCTTCTTTCACCGCGGCGTGACCCATGAGCGTGTTCTCCAGCTCGACGGAACTGATCCACTCGCCGCCCGATTTGATCATATCTTTGGAGCGGTCGACGATCTCCATATAACCGTCCGGATCGACCGTTACGATGTCGCCGGTTTTGAACCAGCCGTCAAAAAATGCCGCGCTCGTCGCCGCCGGATTTTGGAAATAGCCGGCCGCGACCGCCGGTCCGCGCACGTACAGTTCGCCCCGCGCGATTCCGTCTTGCGCGATCGGCGCGTGGTCGTCATCGAGCACCTTCCACTGCACGATCGGCGAGAACGTCCCCTGTTTGAGCCGTTTGGCGCGGCGTTGTTCGGGCGGCAATGCGTCGAGTTCGCCCTTGATGAACGAGACGGTACCGACCGGGCTCATCTCGGTCATGCCCCAAGCATGACAAACGCGAATGCCCAACGCCTCGAGATCGTCGAACAGTTTGGGCGGCACGGCGGAGCCGCCGATGACGATTCGCTCGAGCGTGGGCGGCACGTCGCCGGTCTGCTGCAGATAATCGCGCGCGGCGAGCCACACCGTCGGAACGCCGGCCGAAACGGTAACGCCCTCGGCGGCGATCAGGCTGCAAATACTGCGCGGATCGAGCTGCGCGCCGGGCATCACGATCTTCGCGCCGACCATCAGCCCAAGATACGGTAGACCCCATGCGTTGACGTGGAATTGGGGCACGATCGGCAGCACGGTATCGCGCTGCGACAGCGCTAAGCTGTCGGCCAGGCCGGTGGCGAATGCGTGCAGCACGTGCGACCGATGAGTGAACAACGCGCCTTTGGGTTCGCCGGTGGTTGCCGAGGTATAGCATAACGTCGCAGCCGCATGTTCAGGCAGCGCCGGATAGTCATACACGTCCGGCTCGGCGGCCAGCAGCGCCTCGTAATCGCAAGCGTTGGGTAGCGCGTCATGCGCCTCGCCCATGATCACGAAGCGCAGCTCGCCCAGCGCCGGCCGGGCGGCGATCGCGGTACGCATCGCGGGCACCAGACTGCCGTCGACGAACACGATCCGGTCGCCGGCGTGCGCGATCATATCGCCGACTTGGTCGGGAAATAAGCGAATGTTGGCCGTATGCAGCACCGCGCCGATGCACGGCACACCGTAATATAATTCCAAGTGGCGGTGCGTGTTCCAGCCGAAGCTGGCGATCCGATCGCCACCACGCACGCCCAACCGGTGCAGCGCATGCGCGAGCTGGGCAACGCGCCGGCCGAAGCCGGCATAGGTATAGCGCGCTAGTCCGGCGCCGTCACGCGACACGATCTCGCGTTGTGGATGATTGCGTAGCGCATGGTCGAGAATGCCCGTAACCGTCAGCGGAATATCCATCATCAAGCCGGGCAGCGTTGCAATGCTTTGCTGTGGGCGCAACATCGAGGTCATGTTCCATCCTTGCTTGGCGCTCGGCGTTCGTTCGTAGCGGCACGTCGAAATCCCACAAGCGCCGGCTGCGCGTCAGACGCGGACCGACGCTGCGGCCACCGGGGCCGTCGAGTGCTCTTAAACGCTGGTGGGTTCGGCGATGCCGGCCGGTACGGTATCGATCAGTCCGGCATAGAGCCGCTCGACGATGCGCCGGCGGACTTTTTGCGTCGGTGAAAGTTCACCATCCTCGATGGTGAGATCGCGCGGCAGGATGCCGATCGTGCGAATCTGTTCGAATGGCGCGAGATCGTGCGTTTGCAGCCGCGCTTCGTGCTGCAAAAATTCGCTGACATCGTGACGCGCGGCGAGCTGCGCGGCGCCCAGCGACTCGGGCAAGTGTAATTCGGCCCGAAGCGTGTTCCAATTTGGTGCGATGAGCGCTGCCGGATGCGCGCGCTGCGCGCCGAAAACCATCGCTTGATTGAAATAGATCGAACGCAGCAGCGCCGACTCGATCCGCGCCGGTGCGATATATTTACCGCCCGATGTTTTAAATAACTCGTTCTTGCGGTCGACGATGCGTACGCACCCGTCGGCCCGGATCGTCGCGATGTCACCGGTGTGCAACCAGCCGTCATGGAGTACCCGCGCGGTCGCCTCGACGTCGCGGTAATAGCCTTTCATAACGCCCGGTCCACGCACGAGCAGTTCACCGTCGTCGGCGAGTTTTAGCTCTACATTGGGAATCGCCGTGCCGACGGTGCCGACCGCCGGATGAAGTGGTGAGTTGACCGTGACCACCGGCGAGCATTCGGTGAGCCCGTAGCCTTCGGAAATCGGTACGTCGAAGCCCATGAACGTGAACGCCGTATCGGGATGCAAAGGCGCGCTGCCGCTACCGAAAAACTTGAGTTGCGCGAGGCCTAGAAGCGGCTTGATGTGTTTGAGCGCGAGCATATGCGCCAGCCGGTACGTCAACGCCAGTGAGGCGTTGACGGCCTCACCGGCGGAACGAGCCCGCATGTATTCGCGCCCGACGCCGAGTGCCCACGGGACGATCTTGGCCTTGAGTCCGCCGCTGTTCTTCGCCTTGGCGACGATGCCGACCAACACGCGCTCGAAGATACGCGGCACCGCGAGGACCATGACCGGCTGCACCGAGCGCATATCATCGAGCAGGTTCTCGATCTTGGTATTAACGTACACCACCGAGCGGCGTAAAAAATACCCGTACAGATTGGTGCTCTCGTAAATATGCGCGTAGGGCAAGATCGAGAGGATCGCATCGCCCGGCCGAATGATGTCGGCGATGAGCGCGAACGCGTCGATGGCGTTTGACGCGATGTTGCGATGGCTGAGCATCACGCCTTTGGGCTGACCGGTCGTTCCCGACGTGTAGATGAGAACGGCCAGATCGTCCGAGTCGATTCGGCCGGCGATGGCGGCGAGTTGGGCCGGTTCGCGGGTGCTGCCGGTCGCTTCCAACGCCGCCAGATCGTCGGAACCCGACTCGAAGATAAGGGTCCGCGGCAGGTGCAGTTCGGCGGCCCGCAAGGTATCGCGACGGTGCGCCGTATCGACGAAGAGCAGCCGGGCGGCGCTATCGGTGAGAATGTGGCGCACTTGATCGTGAGCTTGGCTGGCATATAACGGCACGCTGACCGCGCCGGCGCTGATGATGGCGAAGTTCGCGACGATCCAATCGATGCAGTTCGGCGCCATGAGCGCGACCCGGTCGCCGTCGCCGATACCGGCGGCCCGCAAGCCGAGCGCCGCGGCGCGCACACGCGCGAAGAAAGTGTGTGCGGTGAGCACCTCCCACTCGCCCGCCGGCGTACGCTGCGCGACCATCGGCCGATCCGGTCCGCTCGCGGCATCGGCAAGCAAGTCGAGCAAGGTTTGGCGCGATTGGCTCATCGACGAAGAATTCCGTGGGTAGTAGGAACTTTCTTTCCGGCACGGATAAAGGCCCACGCGATGAAATCGAGTTGGTACACCCTGACCGCGGCATTCGTGCTCTTGACGCTCGGTGCGACGTTCACATGCGCCCGGGCCGACGACGGAATGGCGCATGCCATGACGTCCACGCTCGTTTTGCCGGCAAATTCCGCGCTGCGCGATATCATGGCGCAAGCGATCCCGGTCGGCGCGCGTCAGCGTCCGCTGCGCGCGCCCGGCTTACCGGTCGGACTTTCGTACACGCTCGATGCGTCGAGCGCTTTTCCGTATGGCCAGACAGGTTCCAACGCGGGTTTGCCGGGCGGGATCGACGCCGTGCTGGGGTACGGTTTCAATCGCTACCATCGTATCCAAGCCGGATACTACGAGTTTCAAGAATACCCGTTTAGCTTCAACACCGGTGTCGTGCCGGTATATCTGCAGGGCCTTTCGTCACCCGTCGGCGTGACCAATTTGGCGACGCAGCCGATCGACGTCGCGACGAAAAATAAGATATTGACGCTGGTCGCGCAAAATCTGTTTTTGGTCGGCGGAAAATTTCCGCTCATCATCTCGCCGACGTACGTCGCTCGAACCGCGAACGTCGGCGGACACGGTGACACCCAACTGCTCGAGATCGACGGCTTCCCGCAGACGGTGCACTTGCGTTCGTCTCAGGAATATATTCTGCCGCTCACCGTTCCGTTTGTCGCCAGTCCACGCTTCTTCGGTACGCTCACGGCGGCGGCGCAGTGGAACGTCAATCTCAACGGCGCGAACGCCGCACCGAATCGGGCCCAATTCTTCGGCCTGTTGTATCTCGAATACCGGGCCAGCCGCAGGACGGCGTTCTTCGTTCAGCCTTCCCGTTTGGTCCAATACTTCGCGATCGACCCCGATCAAGAACACGTGCCGACACTCATTTTTGGCGTATCGCACCGCTTTACCAAGCAGACGTTCGTGCAAATGACGGGCTCGACCGGGGGCGCTTCGAATCGTAAAAATCCGGGCATCGAGTCGATCACCTGCCAGCAGATCAGTCCCAGCGGCGGCTGCGCCGTGTCGGCACCGCAAGTCGGCGGTTTGCACGCGGCGCAAGTTCAAATTCAGTTCGGCATCGGCTCCCCATCGGTGATTCCATTATGAAGATGCGTGTACTTGGTGCGGCTGCGCTCGCCGTCATGCTCGGGGCATGTTCGGGCGGCGGCAGCGATCGATCCATTCCGGCGCTCGGCAGCGCGACGAATCCGGTCAGCGGAACGTCGCCCACGGCACCGCTGCTCAAACTCGTTGGTGTCGGCGACAGCCTGACGGCGGGCGTTCAATCCAACGGGCTTATGGGCGCCGACGTCCGGCCCAATCCATTTTATACCGGCACGCCCGCCGGTTCGCCGTTCCCGATCGTGCAAGCGACGCAGACGCATGGCTTTTGGGCGCTGTTGTGGACGCAAGCAAACGGTGGCGCCGCCGTCGACAATCCGGCCACCTCGCCATTACCGCTGATCGTACCGCCGGGCATCGGCCAAGTTTTAGTCCCCAAAGACGCGCTGGGCGATCTGACCAGCATTTCGCCTGCCTGCGGCGCGAACAATCAAATCGCGTACGGTTACGCGACGGCGCCCGGCACGCGGCTCAATGCGGCAGCCATTCCGTCCGACCTCGGCATTCCGGGCCAAACCGTCCACGAGGCGCTCTATCAGATCGCACCCGAAACCGGTTGCGGCGTGCCGGTGAATGCCGGTATCTTCGGCGGTCTCGCCAACATCGTCAATTCCGAAAGTCAGACGTTGTATCCGGTGCTCGCCAATTTCCCCAAGGGCACCACGCAGGTGGCCGCCGCTGCCGGATTGCACGGCACGATCGATACCGTTTGGCTCGGCTCGAACGATCTGCTCAAATTCGCCTTCTCCGGCGGCACGTTGCCGCCGACGGCACCGGCGGCGATGCAAACCGACATCGTGGCGATCGTCAACGCGCTGCATGCGTCCGGCGCCAAAGTCGCCGTATCGAACCTCATCGACGTGCTGCACGCGGCGTATTTCGTTCCCTCGGCGCTGTTCCCGACAGTCTTTACGGCGCGCTTGACGCCGGTTCTCGGTGCCGCGGCCGCGGCGGTCGCCGGTCCGCAATTGGCGGCCGAGGTCGATGCAACGTACGGGCTCGGCAGCAACGGCTATCTGACGATCACCGGACTGACCAAAGTGCTCACCGCCGTCGCACAAGGTCAAACGCTGCCGGCGCTGGGCGCGGGCGATCTGGTGTCCGACGCGCTGGCCGCCCAGATCGCACAACTCAATGCTGCGTACAACGCCGCGATCGCGGCGGCGGTCGCAAGCACCGGCGCGGTGCTCGTCGACGTGCATACGCCGCTGGCGGCCGCGTATGCCGCCGGTGGGATCGCCATCGCGCCGAAGTGCTGCGGCTTCGTTTACGGCCAAGGTTTTTTCAGCCTCGACGGCATCCATCCGTCGAACACCGGCTACGCCGTTGTCGCAAACGTCTTCATCGGCACGCTCAACGCGGCGTTCCACACCGCGATTCCGGCAGTCGACGTCAGTGCGGTATACGCAACGGACATCTACGCTCCGCATTAGTGAACGGCAGAACTCTTTTGCATAGGAAGGCTATTCAAGAGAATATAAGGTTGCTCGATAACGCGCCCTATTCGAGTAATGAGGAAATCGTATGAAACGCACTGTCTGCGGGCGCCTTTGGGCCGCCGCACTTGCCGTCGCCCTCGCCGCCGGCGCGACCCTTGGCGGGTCGCCCGCGCTCGCGGCGACGCATCCGCCGCCGTACAAAATCGCGCTGAGCAATTCGTACATCGGAAATAGTTGGCGCGTCGAGATGGTCAACGAGTTCAAAGCGGCGTGCGCGATGGAACCGCTCAAATCGATCGCGACGTGTACCGAGTACAGCTCGGGGAACGATGTTTCCAAGCAGACGGCGCAGATCGACGACTTGATCTCGTCGCACGTCGATGCGATCGTGCTCAACGCCGCGTCGCCGACCGGACTCAACGGCGTCGTCTCCCAGGCTTGCGCGGCGGGCATCCTGGTGGTTTCGTTTGACGCCGTTGCCACCAACCCGTGCGGCATCAAGGTCAATACCGACCAGTTCGCCTTCGGTCAAAAAGGCGCCCAGTTCTTAGTCGACGCGCTGCACGGCAAAGGCAATATCATTCAGGTGACGGGCGTTGCCGGAACGAGCGTCGATCAAGAGCGCAATCGCGGCGCTGAGGCCGTGTTCGCGAAGTATCCCGACATCAAAGTCGTCGCCAAATACGCCGGCAAGTGGGCGTCGGACGAAGCGCAGCGCGCGACGGTGCAACAGCTGCCGTCGTTAGGTAAAATCGACGGCGTGTGGTGCCAGGGCGGTACCGACGGCGTGATTCGCGCGTTACTCGACGCCAAGCGCCCCTTTCCGATTCCAATCGTCGGCGAGGCGGAGAACGCGTTCCGTCAATACATGCTTCAATATAAAGACAAAGGCTTCAAAGCGCTGTCCATCGGCCAGCCGCCGTTCCTGGGTATCATCGCGCTGTACTTAGCGACGGAAGTGCTGCAAGGTAAACATCCCAAGAGCGACGTCACGATCGACTTTCCGTTCGTCACCCAAGATACGGTCAAGGAAGGCCTGACGACGTTTAAAGATCTGCCCGGCAGCTACTTCGTGGACTTTACCGACAGCGGACCGAAAGCCACCGTCCTGGTGTGTAAGGATGCCGTGCTGCACGGCACGCCGTGTCCGGGTAAGCTTGCCGTTCGTCTACCGTAAGCGGCACATCGATGCGGGCGATCGAAGGGATCGCGCTCTCGAAGGCTTTCGGCGGCGTCGTCGCACTGCGGGGTGCCTCGTTCGCCGCCGAAAGCGGTGAAGTGCACGCCCTCGTCGGCGAAAACGGAGCCGGAAAAAGCACGCTCATCAAGTTGCTCAGCGGCTTGTATCCGCCCGATTCGGGAGAGATCCGGGTCAACGACGCCACGGTTCATTTCGGTCGTCCGCAAGATGCGTTGGCCTCCGGCATCGGGACGGTGTTTCAAGAGTTGACCCTGCTGCCGTATATGACGGTCGCGGAAAATCTGATGCTGGGCCGCGAGCCGCGCTCGGGGCCGTTCATCGACAAACGCAAATTACTCGCTGCGGCGCACGGGCTTTTCGACGACGCCGGGATCAGCGGCATCGAGCCGCTCGAACTCGTGGCGAATCTGTCGCTGTCGCAGCAGCAGATCGTTGAAATCGTCAAAGCCGTCTCGCGCCGGCCGCGAATCATCTTCATGGACGAGCCGACGTCGGCGTTGGCCGAACACAGCGTCGGGTGGCTCTTCGGCGTCATCAAACGCCTGCGCGAGGACGGCACCTGCATCGTCTTTACCTCCCACCGCTGGAACGAAATCAAAGGCATCGCCGACCGGATTACCGTGTTCCGCAACGGCGAATGGGTGGCCACGTCGGCGGCTACGGAATTAACCGAAGACGATGCGGTGGAACGGATGACCGGACAGCGGCTCGATGTGCTGTTTCCCAAACCCGCGCCGGTCCAGAGCGATACGCACGCACTGAGCGTCGCGGGCCTGACTGCGAAAGGCTTGCGCGCGCTGTCGTTCGAGGCGCGCACGGGTGAAGTGTTGGGTATCGGCGGTCTCGCGGGCCAGGGTCAACGCGAACTCTTTCTCACGCTTTTCGGCGTCAACGCGCGGCTGAGCGGTAGCGTCGGCGTCGCCGGCCGGCCCACGCAGGTTCGCAGCCCGCGCGACGCGATTCGCGCCGGCATCGCGCTCATTCCCGAGGATCGAAAAACCGAAGGGTTGCTGCTGCCGCTTTCGGTGCGCCAAAATCTCGCGCTGGCGGTGCTCGCGCGCGTGTCGCGTTTGGGCTTCGTGCGCCGGATCGCCGAGGATGCTCTGATCGGCTCGATGGTGACCAGCCTTGCGATCAAAACGCCCACGCCGGGTCAGCGCGTCGGCGCGCTCAGCGGCGGCAACCAGCAGAAAGTGCTGATCGGCCGCTGGCTGCTCACCAATGCGCGTGTCCTGCTGCTGTACGACATCACGCGGGGTGTCGACGTCGGCACCAAACGCGATATCTACCTGTTGATCCGCCGGCTAAGCGAAGAAGGACGCACGATTCTGTTGTATTCGACCGACACCGAAGAGATCGCGCACCTGTGTCACCGGGTACTCATCATGCGTGAAGGGCAAATCGTGAGCGAGCTGCGCGATCCCTTGACTCCCGAAGCGATCGTTGCCGCGGCGATTCGGGTGCCGATCGCTTCGTGAGCCGGTATTCTCCGCAACTGCGGTTGCGCTATTTCGCGGTGCAGAACGTGCCGCTGTTGCTCAGCCTGGGACTGTTTGCCGCGATGGTCGTGCTGTACGCGGTGCTGTTCGCATTGAAACAAAGCCGGCTGCCGGGAGCGTTCGAGCTGCTCACGACGGTAAACAATACGTTATCGGTGGGACTGGCCGCCGTCGGGCAAACCTTCGTCGTCCTCACCGGCGGCATCGACCTCTCCGTCGGCGGCATCGTCGATGTCACCAATAGCGTTGCGGCGCGGTTCATGCAAGATTCACCGGCATCGATCGTACTCGTTTCGGTGGGCGTGCTCGCCGTGGGAGCCTTTGCCGGACTGGTCAACGGTTTGCTCGTCGTTTATGGGCGCTTACAGCCGATCATCGTAACGCTCGCGACACTGGCCATCTGGGAAGGAATTGCGCTGCTGATTCTACCGCAACAGGGCGGTTCAATCCCACCGATGCTCACCGCGGTGCTGGCCGGAACGCTGCCGATCGTTAGCTGGCTGCCGAACAGCACGCTCATCGTCGTCGTGCTCGTCATTCTGTGGCAATTGCTGCGGAACACCCGATTTCTGACGTCGGTGTATGCGATCGGGAACGATGAACGGGCGGCTCGCGCGAACGGCATTTCGGTGGCTCGCGCGAAGCTTGGGGCATATACGCTGGCCGGCACGTGCGCGGGCGCGGCCGGTTTATATTTCGCAGCGGCCAACACGTCCGGCGACGCGACCAGCGGTACGCCGTTCACGCTCACGTCGATCGCGGCCGTCGTGCTCGGCGGCGTTAGCCTGTTCGGCGGTCGCGGCAGCGCGATCGGCAGCTTAGCCGGCGCTTTTATTTTAACGCTGCTGCTCAACGTGTTATTTTTCGCCGGCGTCAACACGCAGCTTCAGGAGTTTTTTCAAGGACTCTTTCTCATTTTGGCAGTGGTGGCGAGTACGCTCGTGCGGCGCTCGTTACAGCGGGCGCGATGAGCGTCGCTGTTTGGCGCGAACAACGCGGAACGTTGCTGGCGTTCGCCGCGGCGATCGCACTCGTGATCGTCGGCGGAATCTACCGGCCGAGTTTCGTGCAACCCGAAAATTTAGCGACGTTGTTATTGCTCGCGTCGTTCATCGGCATTGCCGCCGCCGGCCAGACGTTCGTCGTGCTCATCGGCGGAATCGATCTATCGGTGCCGTGGGTGCTCAACGCGATGGCGATTCTGCTCACGACGATGTCGCTCGGGCAAAACGAGCGCGCCTGGTGGGCGGTTCCGTTGGCGCTCGCCGCGGGGGCGATCGTCGGCGCGTGCAACGGTTTGGGAATCGTGTTCTTCGATATTCCCCCCGTGGTCATGACCTTGGCGATGAACGGAATCATGGAAGGTCTCGTGCTCGGGTTGACCGGCGGCTTCACGTGCGCTGCGTGTAATTCATACGCGCCGCCCGCCATCGTCTGGCTCTTTACCGCGAAGCCCATTCCGGGCGTCGCGAACGGCTTGTTGTTGTGGGCACTCATCGCGGTCGGCGTCGGCGTTATCTTAGGCCTTACCGTGCTGGGCCGGCGCATCTACGCGCTGGGCAACAATGCGCTCGCGACGTTCCTCTCGGGCATCGATACGCGCACCGTTACGGTGATGGTGTATGCGCTAAGCGGCTTTTTCGCGGCGATCGCCGGCTTCGGCTTAGCGGCATTCGGTCAGCAAGCCACCTTGGGCATGGGCGATCCGTTTCTGTTCGATAGCATCGCGGCGGTGGTGATCGGCGGGGCCTCGATCTTGGGCGGCAAGGGCAATTACTGGGGCAGCGTCGCCGGGGCGATTTTTTTAATCGTCCTGCGCTCGGTGCTGCAGGAATACAATATCGGTGAAGCCGGCCGCAGCATCGCTTCCGGTGTGGTCATATTGATCGCGCTCTTGTTGTACGGTCGTCAACGTAGCGAGTTTTAACCGGCGACTGATGCGCCCGTTCTTTAACGGCGCCGGTCGGCGTGGCGCTGCTCGCTGTCTCTGGCTGCTGCTCGGGCTCATCGGCACGATGCTGGCGATGCCGGCGCGCGCAGCGGCGGCCGAACCATGGCTGTTCGTGAGTGACGTGCACTTTAGCGGTGTGCGCGGCGCGGAGCCGTCGTCGTTCGGCAAGGACACGAACACGGCGCTGCTGGCGTCGAGCATCGCCGAAATGCGCCGGCTCGCGCCACATCCGCCCGTCATCGTCATCCCGGGCGACTTTCTCGGGCATCACTTCAAGAACGCCGATGCGCTGCCGACCATGATCGATCTGGCAAAACGGTTCGACGCGGCGTTTCCGCACGCGCAATTCGTGATAAGTTTGGGCAACGAAGACTCGGACTGCGGCGACTACGGCGTCGGCGTTCAGTCCGCGTTTCTGCATGCGGTCGCCGATGCGTGGGAACCGCTGGTCAACCGGAACGGCGCGGCGCCCAACTTCGTGCGCACGTTCTCGCGCGATGGTTTCTACACCGCGCGACTGCCGATCGCCGGCGTGCGCGCCGTCGTTATCGACGATGCGTTTTGGTCGCCGCTGTACCACAACGTGTGCGGCGCGCAAGGCAGCCCGACGCCCGAATCGGTCGGCGAACTCGATGCGGCACTGCGGCCCGGCGGCACGGAACGGCGTTGGATCGTCATGCATATTCCGCCCGGCATCGACGTCGGCACGACGGTCAACCTGGCCCGCCACTTGGCGATCGTCCCGTTTCTACGGCCCGCGCCGCGCGAGCGTTTCGTGCAGCTGGCGAGCGATCCGGCGCGCCACGTGGAGGTCGTGATCACGGGTCACCTCCACCGGTTTTCGTATCGCATCCTCGGCGCGTCGGGACCGGCCGGCGTACCGCTGCTCATTACGCCGGCGATCTCGCCGATCTACGGCAACACCCCGGCTTTTCTCACCGCCGACGTCGCCACCGACGGTATCATTCGCAACCTCGAAGAGCATGCGCTCGTGGACGGACGCTGGCGCGATATCGGCGGCCTCGGCAGTTTGGGCGCCGGTGAGTTCACCGCTGCCGCGCTCGAGAACGTGCAACGGCGCCTCGATCGGAATCCCGACGAGCGATATACGTATGCCACGCTGTATAACGGCCCGGTGCAATGGAACGAGATCAACACCTATAACTGGCGTTCGTACTGGTGTGCGGCGACGGAGCTCGACTCCACCGACTTTCGTTCGTGCCTCGATGAAGGCGGTTTCAGTTTCCTAACCCGGCGCGGCGTAGCGGTCGTCGTGGTCGCCGCGGGCCTGAGCGTTGCGGTCATCATGCTGTTCGTCATTGCCGTGGTCCGGCGGCGCCGCCGTGCACGCGTCCGCCCATTGTAAGCTCGGGTCGCCAGCGCTCAGGCGGCGGAAACGGTCCGCGGCGCCGGTTCCGCTGGATGCGACTGGGTGACGAGCGTAAGCGACGAATCGATCAGCGCCGTCATGGTGGTCGTGTCGAGCGGCTTTGCGAAGAGATAGCCTTGGCCATAGCCGCAGCTGAGTTCTTTGAGCATCGCCAGTTGGTTGCGCTGTTCGATGCCTTCGGCCAGCACGCGCAGATTGAGCATTTCTCCCAGCGCGATGATCGTTCGGGCGAACGCGACGTCGGTTCCGCCGCCGGCCACGCCGTCGACGAACGATTTATCGACCTTGAGAATGTCGAACGGAAAACGCTGTAGATAACTCAGCGACGAATAGCCGGTTCCAAAATCGTCGATTGCCAACCGAATCCCGAGCGATTTGAGTTCGACGAACAGGGCCAGATTTTCGGGCGTATCGTCAACCAGCGCCGATTCGGTGATTTCCAGAACGAGACAGGCGGGATCGAGTCGCGACTCTGCGACCGCCGTGCGAACGTCGTCGACAAAGCTGTGGTGATGAAGTTGCAAGGGCGAGACGTTGACCGTGATGGTCAACGGAGCTGCCGTCGGCCGGCGCTTATGCCACTGCGCGACTTGACGGCAAGCGGTGTTGAGAATCCAATTGCCGAGCGGCACGATCGCGCCCGTGTCTTCGGCTAACTTGATGAAATCGAGCGGCGGAATGATGCCGCGTGCTGGGTGCTTCCAACGTACGAGCGCCTCCATGCCGATCATTTGATGCGATGTGAGATCGACGATCGGCTGATACACTAAATAAAATTGTTCGTGTTGCAGTGCCTGCTGAAGGTCTTCGCCGAGCTTCACGCGTTCCAAAAACGCGACGTGCATCTCCGGACGAAAGACGCGTAGACAATCTTTGCCGCGCGCTTTTGCTTCGTGCATCGCTAAACCCGCGTCACGCATGAGCGTCTCGACGTTCGAGTCCGCCTGGCCGCCGGCCAAACCAATGCTGACGCCGACGCGGACTTGGCGGTCTTTGAGCCGGATGGGCACCGCCATCGCATCGATCAGACGCTGCGCGACGGCCACCGCTTCACCGTCGCTGGTCACGCCGTTGAGCAGCAGTGCGAATTCGTCGGCAGCGAAGCGGGCTAAGGTATCCGTTGGGCGCACGACGTTGGAGAAGCGAGCAGCGACGATGGCCAGTACCAAATCGCCGGCATCGTACCCATGCATGTCGTTGACGGTTTTGAAGTCGTCGAGGTCGAGCAGCAGCACCGCGACGGTGTGTTTGGCATTGCCCGCGGCGGTCAGCGCGTTGGCGCAACGATCCGTAAAAAGCGCTCTATTTCCGAGCTGCGTGAGCGGGTCGTGGAACGCCTGGTGCGCGAGCTGCGACTCCAGCCGCCGGCGCGCCTCGATATCTTTAGGTGCATGCCGGAGCTTCTCGGCGGTATCGTCGATCTCACGTTTCATTGCTGCGGCGACGCGCGCGAGCGCATCGTGGCGGCGTCCGGCAACGAATCCGAAACCAGCGAGCACAAAGGCGGCGCAAAGGATCGCCGCTGCCGGCGACCGCTCGCCGACGTGGGCCCCGGCCAGGACGAACAGCGCGCATCCGATGCCGAGCGCGAGTCCCGCGACGGTATACGTCGGCGTCACGCGACCTGGGCGCCGCGGGACGGTCCGAGTTGCGGGGCCGAGACGCCGGTCGCTCACGTTACTCTGCAAGGACATTAGTTGGATGATCGGCAGTTTTTGGCCATTTCTTAACGTGACGGGGCCGGCTGAAGCAGAGCGCCGGGCTTCGAGGAATACAATCGTTTCGTCCAGCAGATCAAGGTATGATAGCGACGGCCACGACGCGGGTGCGCCCGCACGACGAACGTGCGTTCATCGAATTAGCGCTGACGACGGTGGGGGTCGATGCGGGCCAAGCGGGCGATGTCGCCGAGGTATTGCTGGCGGCCGACATTCGCGGTATCGAGTCGCATGGTATCGCGCGCTTGCGCTGGTTCTACGTCGACCGGATTCGGCTGGGGACGCTCAACCGGACACCGTCGTATCGCGTGATACGTGAAACGCCGACGTCGTACGTGCTTGACGCCGACAACGGCTTAGGTCATCCGGCGTCGATCGCGGCGATGAACAAAACGATCGACCTGGCCCGCGAGCACGGTATCGCCTTCTCCGCCGTGCGCAACTCGAACCACTACGGCATTGCCGGTTATTACGCGATGATGGCGCTCGAACACGACATGATCGGAATGTCCTCGACGGATTCGGCGCATTTCGCGGCACCGACCTTCGGACGCGACAAGATGCAAGGCACCAATCCGTTTGCCTACGCGATTCCGGCGGGAAACGAACCGGCATTCGTGTTTGACTTCGCTACCACGACCGTCACGTACGGCAAACTCGAAGTGTACGAACGCAAAGGGCTTAAGCTCAAACCCGGCTGGGCCGTCGGCGCCGACGGTCAGCCGACCGACGATCCGACCGCGGCGCGGTTCGGCGGCGCGCTGCTGCCGTTGGGCGGTTTCGGCACCGCTACGGGCGGCCACAAAGGCTACGGCCTGGGCGTGTTGAGCGAAATCTTGTGCGGCGTACTGTCGGGCGGCGCGTTCGGCTTACGCTTAAGTAAGGAAGAAGGCCCGCGCCAAGAGGGTGGTATCACGGGCCATTGGTTTGGAGCCATGCGCATCGATGCCATGCGCGATCTGGCCGAATTCAAGCGCGACATGGACCGCGAACTCCGCGACTTCAAAGATAGCGCCAAGGCCGCGGGCTGCGAACGCATTTACGTGGCGGGCGAGATCGAATACGAACGAACGCTCGAGTATGGCCGCGACGGCATCCCGCTGGTCGCCAAAGTTTGGGAAGATCTCGATGCGATGGCGGCCGAGATCGGGATCGCGCCGCTCGACCGCTTTGACGTCGGCTAAGCCTTGGCTCGCCGCGGCGCATTCGTCTTGATCGCAGCGCTGATGACGGCGGCATTACCGGCGCGCGCCGCGGTGAGCGCGCCGGCCGAGGTCGACGCGCGCATCGACGCGTCGGTCGCATCCTACATGCAGCAAGAAAACATTCCGGGTTTGGCCTTCGCGCTCGTCGACCGTACGCGAGTGGTAAAACTTTCGACGTACGGGAAGGCGAATCTCGAATCGGGCCGGCCGGTAAGCGCAACGACGTTATTCGGGATCGGCTCGATCACCAAATCAATGACCGCGCTGGCGCTCTTAGCGGCGGCCGACCGGGGACGTTTCGATCCGCGGCTGCCGATCGCGCATTACGTGCCGGAGTTCCGGCCGCAAACGCGGTGGCGCGCGATCACCGGCTTCGATCTGTTCACGCACACCAGCGGGTTGCCCGATCCTTCGACCTTCGGTCGGGCTCAAGTTGCGGCGGCCGGCACGTTATCGACCGCGTATGCGCCCGGTGCGCATTGGTGGTACTCGAACCTCGGCTATGAAACGCTGGGTACCGCGCTCGAACGGATTGAAGCACGGCCGTGGGTCAGCATTGTCGCCGACCGCGTTTTTGCACCGCTCGGGATGTCAGCCAGCGAGCCGGCCTACACGCAAGAGAATCGTGCTCGCGCAGCCACCGGTTATGACTATGCCTTCGATGACCGGCCATCGCCACCGGCGCATCCGTTGGCAGCCGTCGGCTGGGTCGAAGCGGACGACCCGGATGGGTTCGTGCTGTCGACCGCGGGCGACATGGCCAAGTACGCCCGGTTCTTGTTGGGCGACGGCACCTTCGAGGGCACGCCCGTGCTGTCGCCGGCGTCCTTCGCACGCTTCACCCACAGCGTCGTCGAAGCCGGCCAGGCGGGTATTCCCGGTTTATATGCGCGCTACGGCTATGGCTTGGCCGAGCAGACCCTCGACGGCCATCGCGTGATCGGGCACACCGGTGGAACGAACCAATACACCGCCTGCATTGAAGCCGACGTCGATGCCGGCGTTGCTGCCGTTGCGTTGACGAATCACGGAGCGCTGGGCCCGCGCCCGTGTGCGGTCGTTGAATACGCGTTGCGCGCCGAACGCGCCGTGCGTGAGGGCACCGCATTGCCGGCGGCATTGCCGATCGAACCGCAAAATGTCGTTCCGGCCGCCTACGCGTTCGCCCAAACGTTTCACGGTCGCAACGGACGGACGCTCACGTTCATCGAGCACGGTACAACCTTAGCGTTGCGCGACCGCAACGGCACCGAATATCCCGCGTATCCGCGGGGCAGCGATACCTTTTTCATACCGGCACCCGAGCTCGGGTTGTCGACGGTCGACTTCTTTCGCGATGAACGGCAACGCGTCGTCGAGTTATTTTATCTCAATGACTGGTATCGCACCGATGCGTATCGCGGGCCCGGCGGCGATGACGCTTCGCCCGGTTTGACCGCATTGGCCGGACATTACCGGGTGTATCAAGACAGCACCAATGCCCGAATCCTCATTCGCCACGGCCAGCTGTATCTCGACGGCAGCGGCCCGTTGTGGCCGGCGGGCGGCGGTGCGTACGGCGTCGGCGAGCGCTGGTCGCCCGAGCGCTACCGCTTCGACACATTTTCGGGCGGCTTCGCGCAACGGTTGGTCATTTCAGGCATTCCGTTAATTCGTACGTTCACGCCGTAATGTCGCCGACCGGCGGCCGCCGCTACTCCATCGTGATAACGACTTTGCCGGATTGACCGCCATCGGCGATCCGATACGCTTCGGCCGCCTCGGCGAGCGTGAAGCGGTGGGTCACCGTCGTTTCCGGATGCAACTCCCAGCGAGCCAATCGTTCGGCTAATTCCGCCATGTGACTCAGCGACGTGACCCACGAACCGAACAGCGTAATTTGCGTGTGAATGAGCAGCGGCGAAACGTCGAACCGAACGTCGCCGCCTTCGCCTATGAACGCGCACCGGCCCCAGCGCCGCGTTCCGGCTAAAGCAATCGCGCGCGCCGGCGCGGCGCCCGAACAATCGACGCTCGCCTCGCAGCCTTCGCCCGCGGTAAGCGAACGAATGCGCTCGACGGTCTCGCCGTCGCTGGGCAGCGCATCGTCGACGAGGCCGAGCGATACCGCGAGGTCGCGCCGCGCCGCGCTGGTATCGACGCCGATAACGTGGTGCGCTCCCAGCGCTCGGCCGAGCATCGCCGCCGCCAAACCCACCGGGCCCAGCCCCGTTACCAGTAAGCGGTCGCGGCCATCGACGCGTATCCGCGTCAACGCCTCCCACGCCGTACCGAACCCGCAAGCGATGAGCGCCCCGTCGACATACGTTAAATTAGCGGGCAGACGGATGAGCGTATTCTCTTCGGCCAGCAGGTATGGTGCGTGACCGCCGTCGCGTTGCCAGCCGTAGGCGGCACGGGCGCTGTTGTGGCACGAGATCATGTAGCCGGCTTTGCAGTCGTCGCACGCACCGCAACCGCTGATGTGGTACAGAATCACGCGATCGCCGACGCCGAATTCTTTGCAGCCCGGTCCGGCAGCGGCAACGATCCCGCACGGCTCGTGACCGGCGATGACATTGCGATACGCCTCATCACCGGTGCCTAAATGTTCGCGGTAGATGGCGCGAATATCGCTGCCGCAAATACTGGATGCTTTCATCTCGACGAGCACTTGGCGGTAGCCCGGTTCGGGCACGGCTTGTTCCCGGAATTCCACGGTACTGTTGCCCGGGAGCACGACGCCGGACATGGTGCGGGTTCCGGTTGTAGCAGCGGCTTGACTCATGCGCGTTTCACTCCATTGGTCGGCGGGCTCGTCGCGACATCGGCGTGCGGTGCGGTGAAGTGCGCGATTGCCGCGGCGAACGCATCCACATCGTCGGCCGTCGTGTCGAAGGCCGCCATCCAGCGCACGATCGAAGCGGCTTCGTCCCACACGTAGAATCGCCGCAACGCTTGGAGCGCTGCGATACATTCCGGCGCCAGCACGGCAAAAATTCCGTTTGCCTGCACCGGATGAACGATGCGCACCCCCGGCAGATCGCGCAGGTGCGCCGCGAGCCGCGCGGCCATCGCATTGGCATGCGCGGCGCTCGTGCGCCATAAATCGTCGCGCAGCAGTGCCTCGAACTGGGCCGCGACGAAGCGCATCTTGGACGCCAGTTGCATGCCTTGTTTGCGGGTGTACGCAAGGTGTTCGATCGCCGGATGGTCCTTCGGAAACACGATCGCTTCACCAAACAGCAGACCGTTTTTCGTCCCGCCGAACGTACACACGTCGACGCCCGTAGCCGTCAGCATCGCGTGCAGATCGGTGTCGAGCGCCACCGCGGCGTTGGCCAAGCGCGCGCCGTCGACGTGAAAGAGCAAGCCGTACTTTCGGGCGACCGCGCCGAGCGCCGCAAGTTCATCGATCGAGTAGACGGTGCCGACTTCCGTTGACTGCGAAATAGAAATGGCGGCGGCTTGTACTTGATGCACGTTCCCGAGTTGTCCGACGTTCCGCTCCACGTCGGCCGGCGTAAGTTTGCCGTCGCTGGTCGGCACCGTCAAGAGCTTCGAGCCCGCGAAGCGCTCGAAGGCACCACATTCGTCGGTCGCCAGATGCGCCCGCTCGGGACAGATCACGGCTTGATACGGCCGGAGCGCCGCCGCCAAGGCGATGACGTTCGCTCCGGTGCCGTTGAAGGTGAAGAAGACGCGCGCCGTGGCGCCGAAGAGGCGCCCGATCGCTACCTCCGCCGCGGCGGTGTACGCATCATCGCCGTAGCCCGGCACATGACCCGCATTGGCACTTACCAGTGCGGCTAAGATCTGGGGGTGAACGCCCGCATAATTATCGCTGGCGAAATGCCGCTCGGCCGTTTCAACAGCGCCCGTCGCGATCATTGGCGGCGGCCCGCGTTACGCACCCGGATGCAGCGGCTGGCCGCCGTCGGCGTCGCGTTCGCCGTCGAGATCTTCGTCGGACTCTAAACCCGGATCGGTCGAGTCGCCGAATTGGCCCGTTTCCTCATCCGGCGGATCGTCGTGCGGACCCGATGCGGTGCCGCCGAGCGGATGCGATGTCGACATATGAGAACCTCTATTAGCAGTGTTACTTGGTTGACGTGTTCTGTTCGAGCCGCGTCGGAGCCGTCGCTTATCGTGCGCTGCGCCTATTCGGCGAACTCGGCAAAGTTCAACTTCGTTTGATTTGTTCCGTTTGCGCTACGCC
This sequence comes from Candidatus Velthaea sp., assembly GCA_965214335.1. GTDB lineage: Bacteria > Vulcanimicrobiota > Vulcanimicrobiia > Vulcanimicrobiales > Vulcanimicrobiaceae > Velthaea. The sequence continues at coordinate 593,789 of CBDCBO010000005.1, forward strand.
CACGCCGCTCGGCTCGCGTCTTTTTCCGCGCGAACGCTCGCCGGGATGCCTTTCCGTAGGCTGCCCGAGCCCCAAAGCGATGATCCGGGCACCGTCGCTCAGTGCCCGGTGAACACCGGTTTGCGCTTATTGATGAACGCCGCCAAGCCTTCGCGGGCGTCGCCGGTGGCGCCGGCAATACTTTGCATCTCCGCTTCGTACGTCAGCGCGGCGGCGATATCACCGAGCGCGTTACGCACCAGTTCGCGTTTTATCAGACCCAGCGACCGCGGGCCGGCCGCAAGCTCCGCTGCCAGGCCGTGCGCGCGTGTAACGACTTGCGCCGGTGGTACCAGTTCCGTGACGAGTCCAAGCGCCTGAGCCGCCGGTGCATCGATCTTGCCCGAGAGCAAACACAGTTCGAGTGCGCGCGCATAACCGATGATGCGTGGCAGCAACAACGACACGCCGCTATCGGGCACCAGTCCGATTTTCGCAAACGCGGTCGTAAACGATGCCGTTTGCGCGACGATGCGAAAATCACACGCCAGCGCGATGCCGAAACCGGCGCCGGCGGCGACACCGTTGACGGCGGCGATCACCGGCTTTTCCATCGTCAGCAGGGCCGCGACGACGGGATTGAATCCGTCAACCACGGCCGTGTGGAAATCGGCTTGGCCGTCGGGCCGAATCGTATCCGCGTCGTCGAGGGCTTGCCCCGCGCAGAAGCCTTTGCCTGAACCCGTAAGCACGACCGCGCGCACCCGCTCGTCCCGTGCGATCTCACGCAGCGTCGCGCGCAACGAGCGCAACAGTGCGCTCGTCACCGCGTTATACGCCGCCGGCCGGTCAAGGGTGATGGTCGCGACCGCCCCGTCGATGTCGAGCCGATGCTCGTGTCGCTCGCTCATGATCCGCTCCACACCGGCTTGCGCTTGGCGATGAATGCAGCGATGCCTTCGCGGCCGTCGCCGGTCTCTAGCAGCCGGCGAAACGCGCTGCGCTCGGCGTCGAGTGCGGCCCGCTGCGGTTGTTCGAACGCCGCAAGGATCGCCTGTTTTGCGGCGCGGATGCCTAACGGCGCTTGACCCGCGACCACGGCCGCCAACTCGCGCGCCGTCGCGTTCACCCGTTCAGCCGGCACGCACGCGCTTGCAAGGCCGCGCGCAAAGGCTTCGCGGCCGTTGAGTTTGCGCCCCAACAACACCATGTCCATTGCCGTTACTTTGCCCACGGCGCGGGTTAAGCGCTGCGTTCCGCCGGCCCCCGGCATCAATCCTAAACCGATTTCCGGTTGACCTAACCGCGCGTCTTCAGCAACGACGAGCAGATCGCAGCTCATGGCTAATTCGAGTCCGCCGCCGAGGGCCAGGCCGCGAACCGCGCCGATGAGCGGCAGACCGACGGCCCAGATGCGGTCCCACTCTTCGAGTCGCGGCCCCGGGTGCGCCAACTCCGTGACATCGGCACCGGCCGCGAACGCCCGTTCGTCTCCGGTGACAATCACGACCCGCGTCACGCCGTCGGTATCGCAGGCTTCAAGCGTGGTTGCGAGGGCCGCCACCATGGCGTTATCGAGGGCGTTGAGCCGGTGCGGCCGATTTAGCCGGATGGTGGTAACGGGGCCGTCGCGCTCCACCACGATCGAACCGCGGGCACCCGCGCCTTCACTCATGCCGACATTCCGCGCCGATCGTGAACACGTTTGGCCTTTCCCGCCTCGACCCGCTCGAGCGTGTCCGGCGCGACGATGCGAATATCGGCATTGACGAGCAGCGTATCGGCGAGCGCGCGAGCGACGGCGACGCGCAACGCCGAGAGATCGCCGCCCGCGGCGTGCGGATGATGTTCGACTTCGACCAGCAGCGTATCGAGTTCACCGGCCGGACGGTCAACCACGATCCGGTAGTGCGGAGCGAGTTCCGCGAACCCCAGCAGAACACATTCGATCGCCGTCGGAAACACATTCACGCCGCGAATGACGAGCATGTCGTCGACACGGCCGGTGAGCCAATCGATCCGGGCCGTCGTGCGACCGCAAGCGCATCGCTCGCGTCGCAGCGAGGTGAGGTCGCCGGTGCGATAGCGCAGTACCGGCATCGCTTCGCGTGTCAACGTCGTGAGCACCAATTCGCCGCGCTCGCCGTCCGCCAGCGGCTCGCCGCTGGCCGGCTCGACGATCTCGGCGAGGAAGTGATCTTCTTGTACGTGCAGACCGTTCTTCGCTAAACACTCGCTCGCGACGCCCGGGCCGATGATTTCCGTTAAGCCGTAAATGTTGGTCGCCGTTACGCCAAGTTGGGCTTCGAGTTCGTCACGCATCGCCGGCGTCCACGCCTCGGCACCACAGATCGCGTAGCGCAACGCGCGTGGTTTTCGTTTTGCGGCGCGCAATCGCTCGGCCAACACGAGCGCGTAACTTGGCGTTGCGCCGATGCCAACGACCGGCAATGCCTCGAGTACATCGATTTGCCGCGCCGTGTTGCCGCTCGACGCCGGAATGACGCACAGTCCCAGCGCTTCAGCACCGCCGTGCATGCCTAAACCGCCGGTGAACAAGCCGTAGCCCCACGCGATCTGAAACATGTCCGGCGGCCGCATGCCACCCAGCACGAGACTGCGCGCGGTTACCTCAGCGAAAATGCGCAAGTCGCGTGCCGTATAGGCGCCGAGCGTCGGTCGTCCGCTCGTCCCGGTCGAAGCATGGATGCGCGCCAGCCCCGCGGGCTCCACGGCGAGCAAACCGAGCGGGTACGCATCGCGCAGATCGGCTTTGCGGGTAAACGGCAGCTCGGAAATTTGCGCCAGCGATCGAGGCGGTTTGCAGTCGCGCCAGCGAGCGAAGTCCGCTGCGGTTTGGCGGCATAAGCGCCCCACGAGCAGTTGCAAACGCTCCAGCTGCAGGGCTTCGAGCGCGGGCCGCGCGAGCGTTTCATACTCGGGTTGAAAGATCACGTGACGGCCGGGCTTCGACGCCGGAACGGCGGGCCTTCGTTTCGCGGCGCGCTGGGCGGGTAAACCGCCAAGCATGACTGCAACCGACGTTAAGAAGTGCGATAACCTTGCATGCCTCTGCGAGGTTCCGATCGCCCAAGCCGTATGCGCGCCGTATTGCGATTCGCCTGAGGCGCGCGACCCGGTGACCGTGCGTTGCACCTGCGGTCATGCCGGTTGCGAGTCGCAAATCGAGGAGCAGTTACACGGCGGGATCGGGCGCGAAACGTTATAGGCCGGTGCGTTCCTACGCCGAAATAGTCGCCCCATGACGTCGCTCGAGCGAATCTACCCATATTGTTTGGAACCGCGCGAAAAGCCGGCGATCTGGGGCGGCGACGCGTTGGTCGCACATTACGGAAAGCACGCCGATCCGGCCATTAGCGTTGGTGAATCGTGGGAGTGTTGGGATGAAAATACGGTCGCGAACGGCGACCTGTCGGGTTCCACGCTGGCGGACTTGCGGCTCGACCTCGGTTCGGAACTCATGGGCCCGCTCGATAGCAGTCGCCTGTTCCCGGTTTTAACCAAGATCATCGATGCGCGCTTGGCCCTATCGGTCCAAGTGCATCCGGACGACGCTTACGCCACGCGAGTGGAACATCAACCGAACGGCAAAACCGAATGTTGGTACATCCTCGCGGCCGAACCGGGTGCTGAGCTCGTCTTAGGCTGGACGCGCGGCACCGACCGCGCCGAATACGAGCGCCGCGTCGCCGATGGTTCACTCGGTGACCTGCTCCGACGCGTCCCGGTGCGGGCCGGGGAAGCGTATTTTCTGCCGGCCGGCACCTTGCACGCGATCGGCGCCGGAATTCAATTGTTCGAGGCTCAGCAAACGAGCGACTTGACGTACCGTATCTTCGATTGGAATCGCGTGGATGCGACCGGCCGGCCGCGCGAATTGCACGTCGATAAAGCAGCCGACGTGCTCGACTTTGGCGCGACGACGCGCGCGGCATGTGCGACGATCTCGTTCGCGCAAACCGTGTTGGAGCGCACGCTGCTGGTTGCCGACGCCCGCTTTTCGCTCGAGCGCATTGTCGCCCATGGAACCGGCGGTGCCGTCGTTACCGATGGGTTACCGCTTACGTTGACGGCATTGGGCACCCCGCTCGAAGTCGAAATCGGCGCCGCGCGGGCGAGTGTCGCTGCTTACGCGTCGATTGTCGTACCGGCCGCCGCGCCGGAACTCATCGTCCGGTCGACCGGCGAAATGCTCGTTGTCCGGCCGCGCCCGATTTTGGAGCGCATGCACGACGATGCGTTGCGTGGCGGTGTCCCGGCGTTTGAGATCGGCGCCTTTTTCGAGCAGTTCAGGTGATCGGAGTGGGCGATCGGGCGCCGGAATTCGACGTTCCGGGCGCGGACGGCACGCGCTTGCGGCTGGCCGACGTTTTGACTCGCGGACCGCTGGTGTTATTTTTTTACCCCAAAGACGACACGCCCGGCTGCACCGCCGAAGCGTGCTCGTTTCGCGACGCCTACGCGGCGTTCAGCCGGAGCGGAGCGCAGGTGATCGGCGTAAGTTCCGACTCGGCCGGATCGCACGCGGCGTTTTCCGCCAAGCACCGTTTGCCGTTTCCGCTGGCGAGCGATTCGGGCGGCGCGTTGCGCAAAGCGTTCGGCGTCCCCAAAGCGTTGGGTGTGTTCCCCGGACGGGTCACGTATGTCATCGATCGAGCCGGCGCGGTCCGATCGGTGTTCAACGCGATGTTCGCCCCGGAGAAGCACGTTGCCGCGGCGCTCGAGGTCCTCAAGACGCTCGTCTAATGGTACGTGCGCGATCGCGCGTCACGGCGCCGACAGCGAAGCGCGGCGAGCTTTGACCGACGAGCCGGCGACCGCGGCGAGTTGCACGACGAGTGCGAGCAACGCCAGTACCGCGCCGACCGGAACGACGCGTGCGAGCCCGAATGTGCCGACGATCGCTCCACCCAGCAACGCGCCGCCGCCGATGCCGATGTTGAACGCCCCGGCGAACAGTGCCGAAGCCAGCTCGGGCGCTTCGGGAGCGAGCGCCAACACGCGCGTTTGCAGGCCAACGGCCAGGCCGCCGGCGCCGACGCCCCAAACGGCCAGCAGCAGCGCCGCCGCGACCCGTTCCGGCCCAACCCAAGCGAAGCCGGCGATCGCGATCGCGATCGTCGCGGTGGCCGCGACGGAGGCCGCGAATGGGTTGCGATTCGCGATCGCGCCGGCCGCCACGTTGCCAAAAAGTCCGGCCGCACCGAAGAGCAGCAGGAGCGGTGCGGTCGCGCTGGCCGGGAAATGCGTTATTCCTTCGAGATACGGTACGACGTAGGTGTAGGCGACGAATTGGCCCAGGACAACGAGCGCCGTCGTCACCAACAGCGCACGGAAGGAGGCGCGTCGCAGGAGCGCGCCGATGTGACCGATACCGCCGCCGGCCGATCGCGCATCGTCGCGGATGACGGAGGCGGCCACCGCAAGCACCAGCGTGCCCGCTCCCGCCACCGCCAAGAACGCGCTCCGCCAACCCCAATGCTGGCCGATGAAGGTGGCTGCCGGAACGCCGATGACCGTCGCGATGGAAACGCCGCCGAAGACCGCCGCCAGCGCGAGGCCGCGGCTCGTCGGCGGTACCAGCCGGACCGCGCACGAGCTGACGAGCGACCAGAACAGGCCATGCGCCGCCGCGTTGACGAGCCGCGCTGCGAGCAGCGCAGCATACGAGTTCGCCAGCGCGGCGGCAACGTTGGTCGCCACGAGCGCGAATAGCACGCCGTACAAGAGACGGCCGCGCGGGATATGGACGCTCAGCGCTGTTAACGGCGCGGCGGTGAGTGCCACCGTGAAGGCGTAGACGGTAACGAGCAAGCCGGTACTCGGGAGGCTTGAACCAAGCGAGTCGCCGATCTGCGGCAGCAAGCCGATCGGCAGCGTTTCGGTGGTCACGAATGCAAACGCGCCTAAACACAGCGCGCTCAGTGCGAGCCACAGCTGCCGGGTCACGCGACCGCCGTAAGACTGACCCGGATGAATCCGTCCATCGGTACGAACTCGACGGAACGGAAGTCCGGGACGGCATAGTCCGCGCCGAGAATCTGGGCTGTCGCCGCTGTGAGTACGCCGACGACCGTGCAGCCCGCCGCCCTCGCGGCCGCAACGCCGCTGACCGCATCTTCGAACACCACACAGCGCGCCGGCTCGACATTCAGCCCCGCCGCTGCTAAAAGGTAGGCTTGCGGATCGGGCTTGCCTCGCGCGACCATCTCGGCGGTGACGAAAACGTCGGGGAAAGGAAAGCCGGCAACCCGCAATCGGTCGCGGGCGACGGCCGCGGTCCCCGAGGTCGCGATCGCCCAGCGTGAGCCGGCCACCCGCGCGACCGCCGCGCGCGCTCCGGGCACCGGCCGCACCAAGTCGACGAGAGCGGACTCGCGCGCGATGATTGCCGCGGCTTCACGCTCGACGTCGGCAGCCGGCGCAAGTATGGCAACCGCATCGCGCGTCCGCCTGCCGGGAATCGATCGCAAAACGGCCGAGGCGTCGAGCCCGTGCAGTGCCGCCCATTCTTGCCAGGCTCGATCGACAATCTCCCCAGAGTCCACTAGCACACCATCAAGGTCGAAGATTACCGCAGAAACCAGAAATGAGACCGCCACTACGGGCTTGATGTTCGCACAAACCTGCAATAAGATGCAAGGACGTGCAAAAAGAAACCATAGGTCCGGCGGTTCTCGGCAAAGTCACTTCATTGCCCGCCGAACGGCGGCGTGCCATCATCGCGCAGCTCGAGTTCGCCGGGCGCATCGTGTCGCGTGAACTGGCGCGGGAGTGGCTTGTCTCGGAAGACACCATCCGGCGCGACATTCGCGAGCTTGATGACGCCGGCTTACTGCAACGAACCCACGGCGGGGCTGTGCCGCGCAGCCCGCAGCTGACGCCGTATGCGGTTCGCGCCGAGCGCAACGTCGACGCCAAGCTCCGGTTGGGACGGCGCGGCGCCGACTTCATCACCGACGGCGTCACGGTTTTGCTCTACGGCGGCACGACCGTCCTCGAAGCGGCACGGGCCGTGCCGTCCGAGCGGCGGGCGCGCGCGATCACCAACGATCCTCACATTGCGCTCGAGCTGGCGAGCCGCGAGCGGGTCGAAGTGCTGCTGCTCGGCGGCCGTGTGCTGCCCGCGACACAAGTGACTGTCGGTTCCGCGGCGGTAGATGTCGTGCGCGCGCTGCGGGCCGACGTCTGCCTCGTCGGCGCGTGTGGCCTGCACGATTCGTTCGGTCTTGGCATTAACGACGTCGAGGAAGCCGCGCTGCAGCGCAGTTTTATCGAGGCGTCAAACCATGTCGTCGCGCTGGCTACAGCGGATAAACTGCAAACCGCGGCCCCGTTTCGCGTCACGTCGGCGGCAGCGATCGCTCGGCTCGTGACGTGCGGCGAACCGGATCCCGAAGCGCTCGAGCGCTATCGCCGCCTCGGCATCGTCGTCGAGACGCTGTAGTTCGGCAGTTGCTCCAAGCCGGCTCGGCCACGACCGTGGTTCGGCTTGCGGTTCATCGCGCACGCCGGCCCAACAATTCGAGCACTCGGCTATTGCCGGCGACGTTGCCGACTCGAATTGTTGGGTGAACCACACCTTGGCGCCCGGTCCGGCAACACTGCCGCCGCACGCGGCCTGGCCATCGGGAATACGAATCTGCGCAATGCCGCCCGACGCGGTTACACGAATGAGCTGATCGTGCGCGCCGGCCGCGTTGATCCGGAAGTTACCGTCAGACCCGAGCGCAATGCCAACCGGGCTGGAAGTTCCCAGTGAGAACGTCTCACGACCGCCCGTTGGTGTGCAGCGATCGATTGTCCCGAATTGATAATCCACCGTCCAAACGTCGCGGTCGGGCCCAACGGCCAGTTGTTGAAAATTTGTATTGCGCGGCGCCGTAGCGACGATCGACCAGCGCCCCACGTCCGCGCTGTTGCACGACGCCATTGCGAAAAACAAAGCGGCGAAAAGAACGATGGTGCCTGACGCGCGCATTCTTGCTCCTAGACAAGCTGTTCGATAACCGCTGAGCGTCGCGGAACTGGACATTTAATATGCGAAGCGTGGGGTCAGCTTTGGTAAACGCTTAAGTGAAACGGTACGTTGCGTCCGGAACTCGGTCCCGCGACGGTCCACAAGCAAGCCGCGAGCAACGTCGCGGTAACATCGACGGCGATTGAGCCGTTCATACGTTGAGTTTACGGAACGCTTGGCAGGCGTGCGAGGACGAGTCTGATTTCAGCAGCAAACGCCGGGCGGTATCGAGGCTGACGTATTGCAAAAAGGTTGTTGACATGAGCGGCTTACGAGTTGGTATCATCGGTGTTGGACGAATTGGTGTTTTGCATGCACGGACGGTGACAAACGATCCGGCGGTCAGCGAAGTCGTCATCGCGGACATCGACGCGCAGCGCGCAAACGATTTTGCGGCAAGCATCGGCGCTCGTGCTACAACCGTGAGCGAGATCTTCAGCGTCGGGCTCGATGCCGTCGTTATCGCGGCAGCGACGGCAGTCCACGCCGAATTGGTGTTACGTGCCGTTGCGGCTCGGATACCCGTTTTCTGCGAGAAGCCGCTGACGGCCGACGTCGCGAGTACCCGCGAGGTACTCGCCCGGGTCGAAGCATCCGGCGTCTCCGTGACCATGGGGTTTCAACGCCGCAGCGACGCCGGGTACCGGGCAGCGCGCGAGGCCGTTCGCTCTGGGCGGCTCGGCTGGATTCATTCGCTCTACGCGACAACCTTCGACCCCGCGCCGCCGCCGGCCGCATACATCGCGACATCCGGCGGCATCTTCCGCGACATGCATATTCACGATTTCGATATCGTGCGTTTCGTTACCGGACGCGACGTCGTGCGCGTGTATGCAGTGGGCGCGAATACGGGTGAGGCGTTCTTCCGGACCGCGGACGACGTTGACACCGCCGCCGCACTCCTCACACTCGACGACGGAAGTCTGGCCGTCATCGCAGGCGGGCGCTACAACGGCGGCGGTTACGATGTTCGGCTCGAAGTCCACGGCAGCCGGGGAACCGTCGTCGTCGGTTTGGACGAACGGGTTCCGCTTGTCTCAGCTGAACCGGCTGCGGTCTGGCCTTCCGCTACGCCATATGCGAGCTTCTTCGAGCGCTTCGCCGGCGCGTATCAAGCGGAACTGCAAAACTTTATTGCACACGTGCTCGGTAAAATCGAGAATCCAAGTCCACCGCGCGACGCGCTCGAGGCCCTCTACATCGCTGAAGCCGCCGATCGCTCGTGGCGGGAGGGCCGGCCGGTCGATGTAGCCGAGTTGCGCTCGGCGACGCCGTAACGGCGCCGCTTCCAAAGCCGGCTTACGTGATTGATTGCCGGCGTTCGGCCCGCGTCTTCGCGCGCCGGTTGGGCCACCACCATGGTTCGGCTTGCGGTTCATCGCGCACTCCGGCGACCACGAACGCAACGGTCAAGACGATGAGCACGAGATATTCGAGATACGCCGGAACCACCGTCGCGTCCAGCAACTTCGCGATGACCGCCAAAAAATAGACGACCGTTATCCACCAGCCGGCCGACGTCCAGGGTGCGGCGCGTCCGAGCACGATGACGCTCTTGACGCTCAGCGCGATCCCGGCTAGACAAATTGCGATAACGAGGGCGGTTGGCATTCGAGGTTCGTTCGCGCCACAGCCAAGCGCACATGCAACGCGCGCGCAACCTCGCATGCGGGCGCGTTGTCGTGTCGGGCATGGCCGCGTTGTTTGAACCGTATACGACCCGAGGCGTTACGCTGCGTAACCGCATCGTGGTTTCGCCGATGTGCGAATACTCGTGCACGGATGGCCTCGCGAACGATTGGCATGTCGTCCATCTTGGAAGTCGAGCGGTGGGTGGCGCGGGTCTCGTGTTCACCGAAGCTATCGCCGTAACGCCCGAAGGCCGCATTTCGCCGGCCGATCTCGGCATCTACCAGGATGGCCACATTGAAGAATTGGCGCGTATCGTTCGTTTCGCCAAACGACAGGGCGCCGTCATGGGTGCGCAACTCGCGCATGCCGGACGCAAGGCGAGCACCCCGCCGCCATGGATCGCGGGTCATGCCGCCGACGTGGCCGACGGCGGTTGGCGTCCGATCTATGGGCCAAGTCCAATAGCGTTTTCGCCGGCGAGCATCGTTCCCGACGCGCTCGATGAAGCCGGGCTGGCCCGCATCGTTGCGGCGTTCGCCGCCGGTGCGCGTCGCAGTGAAGCGGCCGGCTTCGAGGTGGTCGAACTGCATGCCGCCCACGGTTATTTGCTGCATCAATTTCATTCGCCGATCTCGAACCGGCGCACCGACCGCTATGGCGGTTCATTCGAAAACCGCACCCGTTTAACGGTCGACGTCGTCGATGCGGTGCGCCGCGTTTGGCCCGAGCGGTATCCGCTCTTCGTGCGCATTTCGGCGACCGATTGGGTCGAGGGCGGTTGGACGCTGGACGAATCGGTCGAACTCGCGCGATTGCTCGCTTCGCACGGCGTCGATCTGATCGATGCGTCGTCTGGGGGAACGGTGTCCACGGCGACGATTCCGGTTGGCCCCGGCTACCAGGTGCCGTTTGCCGAGCGCATTCGGCGTGAGGCGCGAATCGCAACCGGGGCCGTTGGAATGATTACTGAGGCTGAACAAGCCGAGGCGATCATCGCCGGCGGTGCCGCGGATTTGGTCTTCCTGGCGCGCGAACTGCTGCGCGATCCATACTGGCCGCTGCACGCTGCCCGACAGCTGGGTGTCGAAGTCAACTGGCCGGTGCAATACGAGCGCGCGAAGCCGCGGCCGGCGCAGTTAGCCGGTGCGCGCTAGCCGCGCGGTGCATCTCTAGCGCGTATGCCGATTACACTGTCGCCCGATTTACAATATCGCCTGACTGAGATGGTGGTTCACGCTACCGAAGTCACGGCTGAATTAGCGATTGCCGGGTTGCCGACGCGGATGTCGTGTACCAGCAACTCGATCAGTGGGAACCCGATGAATCTCGCCGGCTGGTCGCTCGAACAAATCGCGCTGACCGAAGAGGGCGAGGTGGCGTGGGAATACGTCCTCAACCTGGATCAATATGACAGCGTCGATTGGAGTACTGACGGGGCGTTGGTGTTTGCGAAGAACGGGCATCAACTCACGCTGTCGTATGCGGTCGGCGAAATCGACGCCGGCGACTTAGCGCAGATGGGCGAGAAGTAAACGCGAAGCGCTTGTGGCGCCCGCGCGCCGCTTGGCGCTAGCCGGCCACCGGCTGAGCAGCCCGCCGCAGTGACGTCGGCTGGGCTCCGGCCAGCCGGATACCGGAGATCTCTCCGGGGTCGGGCGCAACGTCGGTCCATTGGGCGCGCGGCAACGGCTCGACAAAATCGTGCGGCTGCAGCACCAGTTTCGCATACTGCACGATGTTGTCGGCGTAGCGAACGAAGCGCATCACCCGGGCCGGGACGGCGGCGAACCCGGTCATCGAACGGCCGGCTTTGTTGGCAAAATTGTTATGCATCATCTTGCGCAGACAACTCAAGAAATAGGGCGAATCGGTACGGATCGCCAGACCCCAGACATTGCGAGCGGCGGCTTCCGTTTCGTTGATGACCTTGACGTCATACTTTTCCCAGTCGATCCCGAGCTTCGCGTAAATCTTTGATTCGCAATCACGCAAGTACATCGTGATATACACAGCGAGGGTAAAGAATTTGATCGCAAAGTGGTTACGCCGGCCCTGTAGATACTGCGGCTGACTGCGCAGCATGAGCGAGAAGAAGCGGCTGTGCCGCCGCTCGTCGTTGCACCAATCGTCAAAGTAGCGAAAGATCGGGTGGAATGAGAATTCGGGATTCGCTTTGAGGTGATCGCTAATGTTTTGGTAGCGGTAGAAGCCGACGATTTCCGACAGATAGGTGGTGAAAAAAATAAGCTTGGGATGCATGTACTGCAGCTTTTCCATCTTGGGCAGCAGCCCGAGATCGAATTTGCGGCCCATGTGGCGCATCACCCAACTCAAGAATGAACTATGCCGGCCTTCGTCGCGTGCCATGCACTTATAAATGGCCGCTACGTCGGGATCGCTGATTTTCTTCTGGACTTCACTATAAAGCAGACAGCCCGAAAATTCGCCGATCGACGAGCGGTTGAGAAATTCATAGAATTCGTCCCACAACGGGCGATAGTCGAGATCGTTGACCTCATCGGTCCAGCGAAAGAGCGTCCGATTCCAGTCGCTTTCAAAATCCGCGCGCAACGCGCGGAACTCCGCGCGGCACGACTCCACGTCGAGTGTGTTGAGAATTTTGAAATCGGTCCGATAGAGCCGCGGCTTGAGCAGCTGCGGCGCGGCAACGGGCTGGGCCGGACGCGCGACGGCCACTTAGCGGCGCACGGCCTCGAATACGAACGAATCGTAGAAGAAGAACTTGATGCGCTTGGTCCGTTTCATCTTATAACCGGCCCGATACAGGATTTGCTCCACCTGATCGTAGCTAAACATGAACAGCTTCGTCATACGGTTTTTAGCGTGGAAGCGTTGACCGACTTTCATCCAAAAATCGTTGAACGGCGTGCGCAGCGCGAATGAACCGACGACCTTGTGCGAACTCAGATTCGCGAGCTGCGTAAGCATCTGCGCAACTTCTTCGTACGGATAGTGAAACAGCACGTCCAGGCAGCACACCAAATCGTAGGTTTTCTTTTCGCCGGCCAGCGCGCCGATATCACCGACGCTGAATTTGGGCGGAATGCCGTTTGTCCGGCCGGTGTTGATGTACTTCGCAAAATGGATCATCGGTGCCGAAACGTCGAAGGCTTCGACTTCATAGCCGCGGTTCGCAAGTTCGATCGATAGATTGCCGGTGCCGCATCCGGCATCGAGCGCGGTGTGGTCGGTGTCGGTTGCGACGAAGTCGAGAACGGCATCGATGGCGCGCTGATGGCCGTCGCGAATGACTTTCCAGATCGGTGGAATGTCACCGGCACCGTAGATCGCCGTCCAACGTGAGAAACCAGACGTCTCGAAATATTTTTTTACGCGGGCGCCGACCTCGGAGGTCGATGGTGCACCAAAAAGCGGCGTACGTTTGAGGTCGGGTCGCGGGATCGCTACGGGACGGAGATCGTGCGGAGCAGTTTGCATCGGCCCACCTTGTCGTCAAGTATGGGCCGATGGTACGTTGCCGGACTAACGCCGAGCGGTGAGCGTGGTCACCCAGCGCCGCCGCGAGCCGCCCGAGCCCAGCGCCCGCAGTCCCCGCACGAGCAACCCGCCGCCTACGACGACCGCGGCTACCAGCGCCGCCAGTACGAACAGCTTGAGCACGACGAGCAGTGCCGCGCACCCGGCGATGATGCCGGCGACGATCAGCATCGTCCGAACGAAGATCCCCATGTTCCGCAACCTCCGATGTCCTTGAGTAAAGCGCCCGAACGATATAGCGCCCGAACCGGCTCGGTGTTTCGGCTACAGGTCGTCCGACGCGGCCAGCGTTTCGAGCAGGTCGAATTGCTTGACGGCGATGGTGGCGTTACGCCGGCTTTCGATGACACCGCGATCCTGCAACTCGTGCAGTTTACGTGTCACCGTCACCCGGTTGCTGCCGATCATATCGGCGAGCCGCTGGTGGGTCAGCGGAATGTCGATGAGCGTCGCGTTGCTCTCGATCTTGCCGAATTGCTTCGCCAATTCGAGCAGGGTGCGGTAGAGCCGCACGTTGACGCTGTTATTGAGCAGATCTTCAATGAGGACTTGCGATTCGGTGATGCGGCGCGTAAAGGAGGAAATGACGTCGATCGCAGCTGCCGGTTGGGCCCCGATGAGATCGACCAAATCCGTCTCGCTGACGCCCAGTACGCTCGATGCGTTCATGGCCTCGGCGCACAGGCACGACAGGCTCGCCGACTCCGCGCGCCATTGCAAGAACACGTCGTTCTCGCCCAAGATCGACAGCGTGATCGTGCGTCCGTTCGGCAAGAGATTATACAGCCGCAGCTTGCCGCTCTCGACGAAATAGAACCGCATGCCGGCATCGTAGAGCGGTAATATTTCATCACCCGGGGCGAGCGTGTAGGTGGTATAGCGGGTCCGTTGGCGCAACAATACGCCGCGCAGACGTTCGCGCATCGACAGCGCTGCCGCGCGATCGGTCTGCGAGTCGGTCTCGAGCTTGTAACCTTCGGCGACCGCCATGGCGATGATCGAGCGCAGGTCGCCGACTTCGTTGATTATCGTGATCGGCGGAACCTCGCCGTCGTTGACCTCGAGCAGCGCTACCTCGATGAGGTTGGTCGCGTTAACGGTGCGCTTGATGGCATCGGACAGATCGAATCCGCTGCGGCATTGGAAACGCCCGGCCTCGCGCGAATAGTTCAGTAGTTCTTCAAAGTCCGCGCTCTCGACGGCGCGCACGATCGCGTCCCAATAGACAAGGTGTTCGCTAACGACTTCGGTGCGAGCGGCGGTCGCGAAGTCCGTTTCACTTTTAGCAACCCAGCGATCTTTATATACTTCGGTACTTTTGCGGAGCATTGCGGCCAGTGCAGACGACATTGGAAAATTTTTTCAATGCAAATTGGCTGCGGGCCCCCTTTACGTTCGGCTTCCTGTCGGCTTGGGCGGTTCGTCCAGCCGCCGCCGGCCTCTGAACGAACGTACGTTCGTAAAATACAGGAGCGCATCGGGTCCGCCCACGAAGAGCGTGCTTGCAGTGGATCCGGTGTTTGAAGCGCTCCACCCGACCGTAGCGGCGTGGTGCGATGCGCATCTCGGTACACCCACGCCGCCGCAAGCGGCCGCTCTGCCGATAGCCCGCGCCGGGCGAAGTACGCTGGTCTGCTCGCCAACCGGCACGGGCAAGACACTGGCCGCGTTTTTGCCGGTGATGTCGAGTTTGGCGCAGCGCCGCGACGACGATGCGCTCTTTCCGCGCCCATTTTGCATGTACATCTCGCCCTTACGCGCGCTCGGTTACGACGTCGAACATAATTTGCGGCGGCCGCTGCGCGAAATGGGCCTGCTCGAACGACCGACGACCGAACGGGCCGCAAAGCGCCGCGGGCGTATCCGCGAGCAGTTCGTGCGCACCGGCGTGCGTACCGGTGACACGCCGGTCGAAGAACGCCGGCTGATGATGACGCGCCCGCCGCACGTTCTCATCACCACGCCTGAATCGTTGGCGCTCATGCTGGCGATGGAATCGTATCGCAAGACGTTGCGCGCGGTCGAAACCGTCATCATCGATGAAGTACACGCCCTCGCGGGCAACAAGCGCGGCGCACAACTTGCGCTCTTACTGGAATCGCTCGAAGCGATCGTGGCGCAACCGCTACGGCGGGTCGGCCTTTCGGCAACGGTTGCTCCGCTCGATCGCGTGGCGGCGTATGTCGCGGGTACCGGACGCGACTGCGCGATCGTCGACTGCCGCGGACTGCGGTCGATCAAGCTCGATATCATCGCGCCGTTCGCCGGCGCGATGGCACCGCTCGCGACCGCCGCCCGCGCCGCCTACGCGTTGACGCAAGACGTCCGCACGACGCTGGTTTTCACCAATGTGCGCAGCCAAGCCGAACGGGTGGCTCACGAGATGGAAGCTGCCGGCGAGCCGGCGGCCGAAATCGACGTGCTCGAACCGGTGCGTGACAAACCGGCTCGCGACCGGCGCATCGGCGTGCATCACTCCGCGCTCGAGCGCAGCCTGCGCCATCGGGTCGAAGCGCAGCTTCGCGACGGCACGCTGCGCACGGTGGTGTGCTCGACGTCGCTCGAACTGGGCGTCGACATCGGGTTCATCGATCGGGTGATCGTGCTGGGTGGCGCGCGCGGGATGACCTCGACCTTGCAGCGCGTGGGACGCGCGGGGCACCGGCCGGGCGCCGTCGCCACCGGCGTCGTCATCGCGCAAGACCGCGACGACATCATCGAAGCGGCGGCCACCCGCCGCTGCATCGCCGACGGCGTCATCGAAGAACTGGCGTTGCCCTTGGCGCCGCTCGACGTCCTCGCGCAGTGGCTCGTCGGCAGCGTCGCCTACGATCGCCGGTTACCGATTGCCGATGCGCTCGCGACGGCGCGACTGGCGTATCCGTACCGCGACCTCACCGAAGCCGATCTGCGCCGCTGTATCGACTTTCTCTCGGGCGGCGGGGCCGGTGCCGACGAGGCCCACGTGCGGCGCTTAGGAGCGGATGCCGACGCGATCTACGGGTTGGGCCGTGAGGTGTCGTCGGCGTTCTTTGAAAACGTCGGCACGATTCCCGATGAACGCACCGTCGGCGTCGTCGCCAAAGGCGGCTCGAAAATCGGTCGCCTCGACGAAACGTTCGCCGCCAGCCTGAAAACCGGCGACGTCTTTCTGCTCGACGGCCGGACCCTGCGGGTCAAAGACGTCGGCAGCGGCGGGCTTGAAGTCGAGCCGTATGCGGGCCGGCCCAACGTTCCGCAGTGGTCGTCGCACCTCAAGGGCGTATCGCTGCCGCTTGCGCGCGAAGTGAGTTTGTTGCGCCGCCGGGTGGCCGCCGAACTACGGGCCGGTGGCCCCCAGCCGGCGCTAGCGTATTTGCGGATGCGCTACGCGCTCGACGGTGTCGAAGCCGCGCACGTGGTGCGCTACATCGCGCAGCAGCTCGCGCTTTCCGACGTGCCCGAAGACGATCGCCCGATCGTCGAAATCTATCGGATGGATAAGCGCCAAACCGCCGTGTTCCACACCTGCGCCGGCCGGCGCGTGAACGAGACGTTGGCCCGGATGGTCGGCGCGCGAATCTCGCACAAGTATTCGTGTAATACGCAGTTGAGCACCGATGACAACGGTTTTCTCGTTGCGCTTCCGCCGCGCAAGTCGATTCCCGATGACGGCTGGGCGGGACTGCTGTATGTCGCGGATTTTGAGGCCGACTTGTTAGCCGGATTGCGTGCATCGTATCTGTTGCGGCAGCAATTCCGCTATGTTGCCAATACGGGCTTGCTCGTTTTGCGCCGCGCCGGCGGGCAAACGCTGCGGCGCGGTGCGCTCAGCTGGAACGCGCAGCGAATCTTCGACCGGCTCTTTGAGGCCGATCGCGACTTTCCGCTCATCCGCGAAACGATCCGCGTTGTGACCCGCGATTTACTCGACGCGCCGGCGGCGTTGCGGTATCTCAACGAGCTGCCGGGGGCGGCGCGGGTTCTTCATCCGGCGGCGGCTACGCCGTTCACGTTCGGCATCGTTACCTCGAGTTTCGGCGACTCTGTCGTGATGGACGATCGCGCCAGCATGATTGAGGCGCTGCACGAACGCGTGCTCGCGCTACTGGGCGAAACGCCGCAGGACGAACTCGACCTGCTGGCCCAAACGGCGAACGCGTCGCTCGGCGCGGAGGGCGCGCTCGGCGACGACGCGCCGCTCGGGAAAAAAACGGCATGGCGGGAAGCCGTTGGTCGCGGTCCGCTCGTCAATCTCGATGAGCGCGGCCAACCCGTTCTGTTCGGAACAAAAGGTCCGTGAAGCCGGTCGCGCCGGCCGGTGAGTTTCCGCTGGCCGATGGAATTCTAGCGTTAGCTGCCGGCTTTGCCTTTTTGGTGCGATCGCGCGTGCTGCTCGTCGCCGACGCGCACTTCGGCTACGAGGACGTGATGGGCGGAGGCGCGGCGCTGCCGTTGTGGAGTACGGCTGAGATGGCCGCGTCGATTGCGATTGCCGCGCGACGGAGCGGCGCGCGTGAGATCGTCTTTCTGGGCGATATCATCCATGGCGCCGGTATGAGCGAGGGCGCGGCCCGGATCGTCGCGGGGGCACTTGACGAGTTGCGCGCGATTGCCGCGCTAACGCTGGTGGCGGGCAATCATGAAGGGCGTTCACGCGGCGTTGCCATCATGGGACCGACCGTTGAACACTGCGTGCGCGACGGCTGGCTGCTCATGCATGGGGACCGGCCGGCGCCACTGGGCGCGCGAACGGTGATCGGTCATTTGCATCCCAGCCTGCATTTGGGCGGCGGCGTCACGTCGCCCGCATTCTTGGGCAGCGAGCGCGTTGTCGTCGTGCCGGCACTCACGCCGTACTCCGCCGGTTTAGACGTCCTTTCCGATGAGTGCATTGCTGCGCTGCGGATGTGGAACGTGCGCCGGCGCGATCTCCACGTTGTTGCCGCGACGCCCGAACGCGTCTTTCCGTTCGGAACGCTATCGGCGTTGTGTGCCGCGCTGCACCGTCCGGCGGCCAGCCGTCCCGCGACGCCGGGATTCGCTCGCCGTCGCCGGCTCAAGCCGGATTGACCGCAGCGCATCAGCCCAATAGCTGCAGATAGTCGAGCGCGGCGTAGACGCTCGCGACGTGCGAGCCCGTCGTGATTCGGCCGCTGCGCACCACTTCCCGAATGCCGGCGAGCGGGACGTATTCGACCGTGATATCCTCGGTCGGATCGAAGGCCTGCGCGACGCGCTGCTCCGCGTTGCGCACGAGAAAGAGATGAAAAGCGCCGTTCGAGTTGGTGGGATCGGCCTGATAGGTTCCGATGAGTTCCGGCTCGTCACCGACGTAGCCGGTCTCCTCGGCAAGTTCGCGTTCGGCGCACGTGCTCGCCGTTTCACCTTCATCGATCGAGCCCGCCGGAAGCTCGAGTAATGTGCGTCCCGCTCCATGCTTATATTGCCGGACGAGTACGACTCGTGCATCGGTCGTTAACGCGAAGATGATGGTGAAGCCGCGCGTCTCGCGTACATAATATTGTTCGATAACGGTCCCGTCCGGCAATTCGATCGTGTCGCTGCGCAGACGCAGAAACGGTGTAACGATCGGATAGCTCGATGTGAGAATGCGCCAGCCCGGTTCTCGTTGTTCGTTCATCGTGCATGGGAATACGACGCAGCGGCGCGGAATAATGCGCGATTGCGCGACTTCCGATTTTTTGGAGATACGGAACTATCGAAGCGATAAAGATCGGCGAGCATTACGATACGACCTACGGCACGCTCTGGAAAGACGGAACCTATTTCCCCCGCGGTACGGCGGTTTTCGTCGTCGGTCTGCACATCGAACAAGGGTACTGCGTGCGCTTCCCGGCGGAAGTCGACGGCGAGCCGCTCGAAACGTGGGAAGATTGGGACGAAGTCGATTTCTTAGCCGCTCAAGGATCGGTCGACCGGACGGTCACCTTACCGGCGAGCGTGCTGGCGGAAGCGCGCGAGGTGCTCGACGATGCCGAAGACGGCTGTCATTTGCATCTGCACGAAACCGACGACGACTGAACCCGGCGAACGATGGTCCCCGCACCGCTGCGCCCACGCCAGAACGCGCTCGTCATCGTGTCACTGTTCCTCGTTGCGGGAGCGCTGTTTCCCTGGAGTTCCCGTCTCCGCCTAAGCTGCGCGGCCGCTGCCGGCGGTATCGTGCTGGTGCTGCTCGTATCGCGTTTGCGGATGCCGACCGGTGTTACCCGCGATGCTCGGGCCGACGATACGCAAGAGCGGATCGATACCATTCGCGCCGCGCGTGACGCCCGCATGCGCCGGCCGCGCTAGCGCTTCTCGGCTGCGGCGACGCCTTCGCGGGCGAGCATGTCCCGGTAGATTTCTTGTACCCGCGCAAGGTTGTCGATGTCGGCCGGTAACTTATCGGGGCGCAGCCGGACAATACGCGGAAAGCGCAACGCGAAGCCGGACTCGTGTAACGTGCTCGGCGCGATGATGTCGAAGGCAATCTCGAGAACGATCGCGGGCTCGACGGCGAGCGCATGTCCGCGCCGGCCGATTTCGTGGGCCACAAACCACGGTGTCAGCTCGGCAATCTCGAGGTCGGTGAGCCCCGAATAAGCCTTGCCGATCGTGAGCAACGTACCGCCGGAGCCGCGGACGGCAAACGTATAATCCGACAGCACGTGAGCGCGCTTGCCGTGACCCCACTCGACGGCAACGACGACGACGTCAAGAGTTGAAAGCTCGCGCTTGAGTTTAAGCCACCACTTACCGCGGCGGCCGGGTGCGTACGGTGCATCGGTTCGCTTGAAAATAAGCCCTTCGTTACCGGCGGAGCGCGCCTCCGTGAAGCGCTGCGCGACGACGTCCGATGGCGCGCCGCTTTGCAAGGCCGTCCACGGCGCCGGCGTCACCGGCTCGTAGTCGCGGTCCAAGAGTTCGGCGAGTAAACCGCGCCGTTCGACGAGCGGGCGATCGAGTAAAATATCATCCGCTTGCGCAAGCAGATCGAAGACGATGAAGCGCACCGGAACCTCGGCGCGTAATTCGGCGGAAACGGCCTTGCGCTGCAACCGTGCCTGTAGATAGCGGAACGGCAGAACGTGACCGTCGCGTTGCGCGATGATTTCTCCGTCGAAAATACAGGCAGTCGCAATCGCAGCGAGCGCATCGACCACCTCGGGAAACGCGGCGGCCACATCATTGAGCGTTCGCGAGAAAAGCGACACCCGTTCGCCCGTCACGTGCGCTTGGATGCGGACGCCGTCGTACTTGTCTTCAACGAGCCACGTGCCGGCGGCTAATTCTTTGTAGTCCGAACCGTATGCGATGGGCGATGCAAGCATGAACGCGAGCGGCGAATGGTAGTTAAGCGAAACCTCCGCGAGCGTGTCGTGACGCGCCGCCACGGCGACGGTACCGATGTCGCCGGCCGCGCTCGCCGCGCGGCGAACGGCGACGGGTTCGCGCGCGAACGCGGCCGCAACCGCGTCCACAACGAGACCTTCGCGCAGCCCGATGCGCAAGTCGCCGGTCATGATCTTGATGAGATACGTCGCTTCGAGCGGATCGGTGCACGTGCCCAAAATACGCTCGCACAGGATCTGCCGCTTACGTCCGGCCGCTTTGCCCGAAGCGTCGGCGATCTCATCGAGCAACAGCTTGAGCGAACCGGGATGCAAGGTGTCGCGAAAGAGTCCAAGATCGGCCGGTGATGCAACGAGCGGTCCCAACGCCGCACCCAAGTCGCCCGTCGCACGATAGCCGGCGCCCAACGCCGCATCGTCGATGCCCCAAGCCGTTTTCGCTGCCGCAACGATGGTTCGCCCGCCGATTGCCAGCGACCGTTCTTCACGCTGCGCGAACGGGTTGCCGCTAAAGAAGCGCGTCGCCGCCGCCAGATCGGCGTCGTCGAGCGTTTGCAAATAGGCGGCAACCAACGCGATCTTCTCGAGTTTCGCGGGCGTTCGGGCGATCGACGCTGCGGTTTGGGCAAAAGCAATCATTGCTGGTGCAACGGCAACGCGCGGGTGCGAAATTCCTCGCGTTCTACTCGCCCAACCGGAACGGGGCAGGACTCGCGGTGCGCGCCCGGTAGGCGGTCGGGGTGATAACGGCACTTGTCCTCATGAAGGTTGAACCCGGCGCGGTCAAGCGGCTAGCCGAGGAATTGCTCGCGATCGACGGGGTGACTGAAGCGTACAGCGTTGCGGGTCCGTACGATCTCGTCGCCATAGCGCGCGTCCGGGCGCACGAACAACTCAGCGATCTCGTAACGGAACTCATCGGTTCGCGGCCGGGCATCATCAGCACCGAAACGCTCATCGCGTTCCGCGCATTCGCCAAGCGCGATCTCGGACTCGTGTGGGACATCGGCTCCGAGTAGCCGCTCGAGCCAAGATCACGACGACCGTTGTAGTGTCCAACGTACGTCCGGTGATACGGACCCACCGTCGGTTGCGTATCGAGGATGGAACCGGACAAGCGAAGCCGCCTTTGCGGTTAGCCGCCATCTCCGGGCGGTCGTGGCTCGGGCGTCGCAGCGTACGATAGCCGGACCGCCGGCTCAGAACAGCGCGAGTTGTTGATGTTCGTCTAAGTATTCAGCGTCGAACCCCATGCGCCGCAAGCGCCAGACGAAATCGCGCCAGCCGTGGTTGAGTAACACTTTCTTCGGCTGCGCGATTTCGAGATAGCGCAGCAGAGCGGGGAAATCGGCGTGATCGCTCAAGGCGAACGCCGCATCGGCGCCATATTGGTACGTTGCGCCGCGGTTGAGAGCCCAGCCGGTCAAGACCGCGCTACGCGTCGGTTTTCCGCGCAAAGCGACCGGCAGCGCTTTTCCGCTCGGTGGCCAGAGCAGCGCGCGCGTCCCGTCGTATGTCGCCGCATCGTACTTCTCAAACGGCGGCAGCCGCACACCGCACGCTTCGTAGACGCGCGCCATGTTGTAGATCGCACCGTGCACCGTCAACGGAATCGCCGCTTTGCCCAGAATCGCCATGGCCTCTTGGGCTTTCCCCAGCGAATAGGCGTAAAAGACCGGCGCGCAGCCGTCGGCGAGTGCTCGCGAAGCGAATTCGATCATCGCGTCTTCCACTTCGTCGCGTGACGGAAACACGTATTGCGGCCGGCCATACGTGCACTCCATGAGCAGCACATCGCACTGCTTGACTTCAGCCGGCTCGCACGTATACGTGCGGCCGAGTTTGAAATCGCCGGTGTACACGAAACTGCCACCGGCGCCCTCGATGAGCAACTGCGCGCTGCCCAGAACGTGACCGGCGGAAAACATGGTGAGCCGGTGTTCGCCTTCCATCCAGGGTTGATTGTAGGCGTACGTTTCGTAGCTGATCTCGAACGGCTCGGCCGCCGGCAGCAGCGACTGTTGCGCCCGCGGGCGGCCCCGGGTACCGAGGCGCAGTTTACACACCTCGGCATTATGGGGTGTAGTGACGATGGTTTCGTGCACGCGCGCGTGGTCGCTGTGGCCGTGCGAAACGTAGCAGCGCGAACGCATGCGCATCGAATCGATCCATAAATCCAACGCGGCCACGTAAAGCGACTTACCGGTTACTGAAAACATTGCGACCGAACAAGCGTTCGAGTTTTCCCGGGCTGCACCCTTCGGCCGGCCCCTGCGGTTAACTTCATTATGACGCGATGTCGATGCCATGCCGGCGTACACGATTCGATACCCTCAACTCCTCGCTCACCCGTCCTTATCTAAGGAGATACCGTGGCCCGAATCTATGACTCCATCATCGACACATTCGGCAATACACCGCTCGTCCGCATCCCGCGCATCAATAAGGGGCTGGGCGGCCAAATTCTCGTCAAACTCGAATCATTCAATCCCGCGGGTAGCGTTAAAGACCGTATCGGCGTAGCGATGATCGAAGCGGCTGAGCGTGAAGGCCGGCTGCGCCCCGATACGATCATCGTCGAGCCGACATCGGGCAATACCGGCATCGCGCTTGCGTTCGTGGCTGCCGCGAAGGGCTATCCGCTCATTCTCACGATGCCCGAAACGATGACTGTCGAACGGCGCAATCTGCTCAAAGCGTACGGCGCGCAACTCGTGCTGACGCCCGGCGCGGACGGCATGAAGGGCGCGATCGCCAAGGCCAAGGAAATTTATGAAAGCGACCCGGGCCGCTATTTCATGCCGCAGCAGTTCGATAACCCGGCCAATCCCGAAATCCACCGGCGCACGACCGCTGAAGAAATCTGGCGCGACACCGACGGTCAGGTCGATATCTTCATCGCCGGCGTCGGCACGGGCGGCACGGTCACGGGGGTCGGTCAAGTTCTCAAAGAACGCAAACCCGGCGTCACGATCATCACCGTTGAACCCGATACCTCGACGGTACTGTCGGGCGGTAAGCCCGGCCCGCACAAGCTCCAAGGCTTCGCGCCCGGCTTCATCCCCTCGATTCTCGATACGACGGTGTATAGCGAAGTGATCAAGGCCTCGTTCGAGGATTCGATCGCGACATCACGGCGTTTGGCGCGCGAAGAGGGCGTGCTCCTCGGCATCTCGGCCGGGGCCAACGTATGGGCGGCATTGCAAGTCGCCGCGCGGCCCGAATCGGCCGGCAAGACCATCGTGGTCATCGGTTGCGACACCGGTGAACGTTACCTTTCAAGCCCGTTATTCGCCGATCAGGAAGCCAACGTTTTCGAGCCGGTTCTCGCCTAAACGCGGCGCGTTGGACGCACATTCCGGCTCTTCGAACCTGCGGACATGGCGCACGTCATAGGAGGGCACCGGGCTGCGCCGCCACTCTAGGCGACGCACTCGCCCTCAGCCGGAGCGTAAGCGGGACATCTGCCGCCGGCGCGGATGACCGCCGTGTAGACGAATCCGTTTCTGCCGACCACGATACCGACGAGCGCGCGTCCGTGCAGCGCGACGTCGTCGCGCATGGCAGCCGTTCCGCGGTGCGCTGCGGACGGCGTGGAAAGTCCGCTGCGGCATGCCGCCGGCAATGCGAGCGCGGCTCCCCGAACGAGTGCGACGCTCAGGGTCAAGACCGGCGCCGCGCGCGCCGGCTCGGCATTCGCGCTGCGTTTACGGCGGCCGTTCGGCCGGGGAAGGGGCGTATCGTGTCGTAGCTGCTGCATGCTCGAATCATCGCAGGCGGTCCGGTGGCGAACCACGCACAGCCGTACGCGCCGCCCGGACACTTTGCCGGACATCGTGCGGCCCAAATGCGTAACGCGCCAGGTCAGTCGGCGCGAGCGGTGTTAAGTAGCAGCATGCTGTCGGGACTTCCCTTTGTCGGCGTGACGCGCGGCCGCCGGCTCGAGTCGGTGCATGCCGTCGCGGCCTGTGCAGCGGATGTCCACGGGAATGTTGTGTTGCAGATCGGCACGATCGACGAACCGGTGTTCTTGCGTTCGGCGGCCAAACCGTTCATCACGGCTGCAGGTGTTGCCGCCGGAACCGTAAGCCGGTTCGGCTTCGACGACCGCGAGTTGTGCGTCATGTCGGCGTCCCATCAAGGCGAACCGTTTCATATCGACGCGGTTCGTTCGATCCTGACCAAGATCGGCGCCACCGAAGATGACTTGCGTTGCGGCGCCCATGCGCCGGCTTACGGTCCGGCCGCGGCGGCGTTGACCGCGCGCGGTGAACCGCCGAGCCCGCTACATAACAATTGCTCGGGCAAACACGCCGGCATTCTCGCGCTGGCGCGCGTTCTGGGTGCGCCGTTGACCGGTTACCTCGATCCGGCGCATCCGGCGGAGCGAGCCATCCTCGCGTTCTGCGAGCGCATCAGCGACGACATGTTCGGTGCCGATCGGATCGGCGTTGACGGCTGCGGTATCCCCGTCTATGCCACGTCGCTTCGAAACGCGGCGCGGTCGTTCGCGCGGCTGGCGACGCTCGCCGACCTTTTGCCGGCGGACGCCGCGGCGCTGGCGCGGGTGCGCTCGGCCATCTTGGCAGCACCGGAGTACATCCGCGGCACCGGCGGGTTCGACACCGACCTGATCCGGAGCGGCCGGGGGCGGATCGTCGCGAAGTCCGGCGCGGAGGCCGTACATGCCAGCGCTCTGCTCGACCGTCATGTCGGACTGGTCGTCAAAGTCGTTGACGGAGCGGCGCGCGCCGCAGCCCCGGCTACGCTCAGCTTGCTCGTCCAATTGGGCGCCCTCGACGCAGCGCAAGTGGCGGACCTGTCGGCGCATGCCCGGGTAACGGTGCGCAACGTCGCCGGCACCGCCGTCGGAGAGGTCGCAACGCTCGCTGCCGTCGCATCGGAGCGTTGACGTCCCGCTCGGCTACGTTAGCTTTCTCCATTGCGCTGCTGCGCAGCGTTATCGAGCGTCCGTTCGAGTAGCTCGGCGAGTTGCTTTTGATCCGCTTCGGAGAGGGCTGCTAAGGCGGGCGGGGATTGTTCGAAACGCTCTTCGAGCTTTCGTCGCAAACGCTTACCCGGACCCGTCAGAGCTACGCACTTCACCCGCCGGTCGTGCTCGGCGGGGCGGCGCTCGACCAGGCCGCCCGATTGCAGCCGATCGACGATCCCGGTGGCGTTCGATGCGTCGCACCACAGCTCAGTTGCCAACGCTTTCATCGTAATCGAACCAGCGGCCGGAATCACATGGAGGGCGTGTGACATTTGCGGCGTGATCCCGTACTCGGCGGCGATGTCGTTCATCCAATATTTTTGAGACTGCAGAACATCGATGAACGCGCGCCAGAGGCCGAGCCTATACTTGACAAGTACCATGTTTTATAAGTATAACCGATTTGCTTCATGACTACCAGTATTTCAGCCACGAGCGATGTCGAACTATGGTACCTGCGCTATGCGACGCGGCTGCGCCGGGTCACCCGGCGTATCGTCGGCAACGAGCACGACGCCGAAGATGCCACGCAGGACGCTTTTCTCGCCGCGTTCCGCGCGCACAGCCGCTACCGGCCGGAGTCCGATCCTTATCCGTGGCTGGCGCGTATCGCGACGCGCAAGGCGCTGACCATCGCGGGTCAGCGGCCGGCGGGGCGCAGCGGCGCCCCGCCGGATGCGCTGCTCGCGCCGTCGGCCGAAGATGAGGCGCTCGCATCCGACCAGGCACGCTACGTTGCTCGCTTACTCGCAAGCGAAATTCCGGTCGCGCTGCATCTCGTTCACGGTCTACGGTTTCGTGATGTAAGCGAGCGGCTGGGCATACCGGCCGCCACCGCCGCAACCCGTATCCGGCGTGGAAAGCGCCGGCTGCGCGTTTTGCTCCAGGCAATCACTAACGACGCTCAGAGGTCGAAAATAGCGTGATCGAGTTTTTTCTCAAGCGGCCGATTTTTGCATCGGTTTGCTCGCTGGTCATCCTTCTTTTAGGCTTAGTCTGCATTCCGCTTTTGCCGATCGCACAGTTTCCGATCGTGGCGCCGCCGACCATCACGGTCACGGCAACCTACACCGGCGCCAGCGCGCAGGCGGTCGAAGCCTCGGTGACCACACCACTGGAACAGGCGATCAACGGCGTGCAAGGCCTGCGGTACATTAGTTCGCAGTCGGGAAATGACGGTTCGAGTTCGATCACCTGCGTGTTCGAGCTGGGGCGCGATCTCGATCAGGCGGCCAACGACGTTCAGAATGCGGTAAATCTGGCCAACGGCCGGCTACCCAACGAGATCAAACAGACCGGCGTCACCGTCAGTAAGAACTCGACATCGAGCTATGTGATGGCGATCGGCATGGTCTCCAACGGCAAAATGTCGGCAACCGATCTCAGTAACTACATCGATCTCAACGTCGCCAACGAGTTGCGCCGCATCACCGGCATCGGCAACGTCCAGATTTTCGGCGAACGCAAGTACGCGATGCGGCTGTGGGTCGACCCCAAGAAAATGGCCGACAACGGCATTAGCGCGAGCGACGTCGTGAACGCGCTGCAGGATCAGAACGTGCAAGTCGCTTCGGGTGCCGTCGGCGCGTCCCCGACGACGGGCCATAATCCGTACTACTTGTCCGTTCGGGCGACCGGCCGGCTGACGTCGCCCGATCAGTTCGCCAACGTCATCTTGAAAACCAATGCGGACGGCGGTTTCGTCCGGGTCAGCGACGTCGGCCGCACCGAGCTTGGTGCCGAAAACTACGCGAGCGACTTGCGGTTCGACCATCAACCCTCGATCGGCATCGGCATCCAGCAATTACCGACCGGAAACGCGCTGCAGATCTCGCGCGATGTGAAGGCCGAGATGGAGCATCTGCAGCGCGAGTTTCCGCCCGGTGTGACCTTCAAGATTGCGTTCGATTCGACCGACTTCGTGCGCGATTCGATTCGTGATGTCACCCAGACGCTGCTCATCGCGATCGTGCTCGTCGTCGCGGTCATCTACCTGTTTCTGCAGGATTGGCGCACCACGCTGATTCCCTCGATCACGATTCCCATTTCGCTGATCGGCACGTTCGCGTTGATGAAAGTGTTCGGGTTCTCCATCAACACCCTGACGCTCTTCGGGTTGACGCTTGCGACCGGATTAGTCGTCGATGACGCGATCGTCGTGATCGAAAACATCGCGCGTTTCATTCAAGAGAAGAAGATGCCGCCGACGCAAGCGGCGCTCGAGGCGATGCGCGAGATCAGCGGCGCCGTGGTAGCCACGTCGCTCGTGTTGCTCGCCGTCTTCATTCCGGTCGGATTCTTCCCCGGCACGACCGGACAGCTCTACAAGCAATTCGCGCTGACGATCGCGATCTCGATCGCTATTTCGCTCTTCAACGCCTTAACGCTGACTCCGGTGTTGTCGGCCTTACTGCTCGGCCATGTCGAGCGGCCCAAGAACGGCTTCTTCCGTGGCGTCAATCGCATCATTGACGGCACGCGGAGACGCTACGACCACGTTTTACCCAGCGTCATCAAACGCTACCCGATCGTGCTCGTACTCTTCGTCGTCGCGCTGGGTGCGACGGCGTATCTCTTCACCACGACACCGACCGGTTTTGTTCCCGACGAAGATCAAGGGTATCTCATCGTGTCCTCACAAGCCGCTGAAGGCACCTCGGCGGACACGATGCTCGTGGCGCGCAAGAAAATTGAAAACGTGTTGTTCGGCGAATCCGAAGTATCGGACGTATTCGATGTCGGCGGTTTCGGCTTCACGGGCAACGGACCAAATAAGGCGATTCTGTTTGCGAAACTTAAGCCGATCTCCGAACGCGGTGGTGGGGCACACAGTGCCGGCGCGCTAATCGGCCGGCTCTACGGCCAACTTTCGGCGATCCCGGATTCGTCGACGTTTCCGGTTAATCCGCCGGCGATCGCCGGACTTGGATTCCAAGGCGGTGTCGCCTTCGAGCTCGAGGACAGTAATAACAAAGGCCTCACGCCGCTGGCCTATGCCGCCTACGGCATGATGGGCGCGGCGGCCAAAGATCCGCTCCTTTCGCAAGTCTACACCACCTTCACCGTCAATAGCCCGCAGCTCGTGGCCCAAGTCGACCGCAGCAAAGTCAAGGCGCTGGGTTTGAGCATGAGCGACGTGTTCACATCGATGCAAGTCTTTCTAGGCTCGGAATATGTGAACGACTTCGACTATCTCGACCGGTCGTATCGCGTCTACGTGCAAGCCGACGCGCCGTACCGGGCCGTCGTGTCGGACCTTAACAAGATCTACGTGCACAATAGCACCGGCGGCGGCTTGATTCCGATCTCAGCGCTCATGAGCCAAACGCAAGTGAAGACCGCGCCCGTCATCTCGCACTTCAATCTGTATCGCTCGGTCGAACTCAACGGCCAGCCGGGACAAGGTCATGGTACCGGCGACGCGATCGCCGAAATGGACAAGCTGCAGGCGAACATCGCTCCCGAATACCGTCACGAGTGGAGCGGCATCTCACGCGAGCAAGTCGAGGGCGGCAGCCAAGCGGCTTTGATCTTCGCTTTGGGCATCGTCTTCACGTACCTCGTGCTGGCCGCTCAATACGAGAGCTTTATCGATCCGCTCATCATTCTGTTGAGCGTGCCGATCGCGCTGCTCGGCGCGCTCGGCGCGATCCTAATTCGCAACTACTTTCTGTCCGGGATCACGCACGTCTTCGAGGTGTCCGACGTGTACGCGCAAGTCGGGTTCGTGATGCTCGTGGGTCTCTCGTCGAAGAATGCGATTTTGATCGTGGAGTTCGCCAATCAATTGCGGGCTCAAGGCTATACGATTCGCGATGCCGTGGTGCGCGCCGCCGAAACGCGTTTGCGGCCGATCTTGATGACGTCGATTGCGTTCATCTTAGGGATCTTTCCGCTCGTCATCGCAACGGGCACGGGCGCCGCTTCGCGCAATTCGCTCGGAACGGTGGTGTTCGGCGGCATGCTGGTGTCGACGGTGCTTAATTTGTTCGTCGTCCCGGTGCTCTACGTGCTGATCGTGGGCATCGAGGAGCGCTTTCGGCCGCGCCGCAAGGTCACGCCGGACGCAGCGACTCCGGGGATTGCCGAGGGTCTGAATCGTCCGGCGGAGTCGGGCGTTTAGCACCGGCCCGATACTCGGCGATCCAACCCGCCGTCGTCCAATAGCGGCCGCCGCGCAGCAACGTGCGTAAGCGGCCGCGTTGGGCGGCCTTGGCCAACGCACCGTAATCGGCACCCGCGGCGTCACGCAGTGGGAGCAGTGGTTCAGCGGCCGGCGAGGCGCCGGCGATGAGCCGGTCGCAGGTCCGCAAAATCGCGACCGCGACGAGCGCCGCGAGCGGCAGCGGATCGCTCGTTTCGGCCGCGGCGAGGGCCGCCGGTAAGCGCAGGCGTTCGCGCCGGCCAAACACGAGCGGCGGGAAATCGATCCGCTGCAGCATGAGGTTCGCGGCGAGCCGGCCGGTGCGGCCGTTGGCGGTTTCGAACGGCTGTAGTCGCGTGAAGCGGCCGAAGAATCGGGCCAACCATACTCCGGTCGGGCCGTCGCCCGGACCGCGGCCGAAACGGTCGAGCAGAACGTCGACTTCGCGTGCGACCAGCCACGCCGCCGGCGCGACGATTCCGGCCTGCGGCGCCACGTTCCGCCGGCGCCACGTTCCGCCCCTTGAAACGGAACTCGCGGCGGCGCGCGCGTTGAGTGCCCGCAATTCTTCGAGCGTCAGCAGCGGTTCGCGGCTCCCCGGCGGGCGCCGGCGACTATCCGCGATCGAGTGCGCCGCGTCGGCGTAATCGCGAACGAGCACGTAATCGGCGAAGGCATGGTTTCCGACCGCACGTCCGTTGTCGAGCAGTGCGGCGACGTCGTGGGCGTCGAGCCGGCTGCCGGCCAGCATGGTCGAGGCCACGATCTCGGCTCGCCGCAAGTCGCGCATCGCGTGCGCGAGGGCGCCGCGCGGCGGTAAGCGCTGCACCGCACGCGCTGCCGCATCGGCTCGCAGCAAAAGCCGTCGAGAATCGTCGCCAGGCATGTCCAAACTATATGCCGATGTATCGAACTGGACAATCGAAACCGGGCTGGTCGGTCGCTTCGTGCACGTCTGTCGAGCCGAAACCACGCGTTCTGTCCGGAAGCCGGTAAAACGCCTAAACTGGACAGGGCGAGGTGGCGGTTCGGCGGCCGGCGCCGAATGACCGGGTATGGACCGTTCTCCGTTTCTTGCTGCCCTCGATCGCCGCGTACTTGTTTTCGACGGTGCGATGGGCACGCAACTCATGGACCTCGAGCTGGGCGACGAAGATTTCGGCGGCGCGTCGTACCATGGCTGCAATGAGGCGCTGGTCCTCAGCCGGCCCGATCTCATCCGGACCATCCACGACGCCTATTTCGCGGCCGGCGCCGACGTCGCCGAGACCGATACGTTCACGGCCTCGCGCCTCAAGCTCGATGAGTACGGCTTGGGTCACCGGGTTGCGGAGATCAATCGCGACGGCGCCCGCTTAGCGCGCGAGGCGGCGGATCGCCACAGTACGCCCGAGCGTCCGCGGTTTGTGGCCGGTTCAATGGGACCGACCGGAATGCTCATCTCGTCGTCCGATCCGACGCTGTCGAAGATCACCTTCGATGAGTTGACCGATCTGTACGGCGAACAGGCGCGCTATCTCGTCGAAGGCGGCGTCGATCTGCTGCTGCTCGAGACAAGTCAAGATCTGCTCGAGATGAAGGCGGCGATCGCGGGCATCGTGCGCGAGTTCGAGCGCGGTCTGCGGCGCGTTCCGATTCAAGCGCAGGCGACGCTCGACGTCACCGGACGCATGCTTTTGGGCACCGACATCGCGGCCGTGACGGCGACGCTCGATGCGCTGCCGATCGACGTCATCGGCCTCAATTGTTCGACCGGACCGACGCACATGCGCGACGCGGTGCGCTATCTGGTCGAACACTCGCGCTGCTATGTGAGCGTTATTCCCAACGCCGGTCTGCCGCTCATGGGGCCCAAGGGCGAAACCATCTATCCCGAACGGCCGGCGGAAATGGCGCGCGAACTGTGCGCTTTCGTGGCCGATTTCGGCGTGAACGCGATCGGTGGCTGTTGCGGAACGACGCCCGAGCACATCGCGGCCTTTGCCGCCGGTGTCAGCGGTTTACGCGGTCGCGCGCCGGCCGCGCAACCGTTACAATTCGCGGCCTCGGCGATGACGGCGGTGGCGCTCAAGCAAGACGGCTCGGTAACGATCGTCGGCGAGCGGATCAACGCGCAAGGGTCGCGCCGTATCAAACGGTTGCTCCTGGAAGAAAATTACGACGAAATAACGCTCGTGGCGCGCGAACAAGTCGAGGGTGGCGCGCACATTCTCGACATTTGCACCGCGCTTACCGAGCGGACCGACGAAGACGAGCAAATGGCGATCATCGTCAAACGCTTGGCGCAGTCGGTCGAAGCTCCGCTCATGATCGACTCGACCGAAGCGCGCGTGATCGAAAAGGCGCTCAAGATTTACGCCGGCCGGGCCGTCGTCAATTCGATTAACTTAGAGAACGGCCGGACACGGATCGATGAAGTCATGCCGCTGGTCCGGGCGGCCGGCGCCGCCGTCGTGGCGCTGACGATCGACGAGACCGGCATGGCGAAAACGCGCGAGCGCAAAGTCGCGGTCGCGCGCCGCATCGCTGACATCGTGACGAACGAGTTCGATGTTCCGCCCGGCGCACTCATTTTCGACGCGCTCACCTTTACGCTCGCAACCGGCGACGCGGAATTCCTCGATTCGGCAGTCGAGACCATCGAAGGCATTCGCCTCATAAAACGCGAGCTGCCCGGCGTCCTGACGTCACTCGGCGTGTCGAATGTTTCGTTCGGGCTCAAGCCGCATGCCCGTGCGGCGCTGAACTCGGTCATGCTGCACCATTGCGTCGAGGCCGGACTCGATATGGCGCTGGTCAACGCGAAAGAAATTACGCCGTACGCCGAGCTTGACGCTACCGAACGTGCGCTATGCGACGACCTGGTGTTCAACCGGCGTTCCGACGCGCTGCAGCGCGTTATCGAACATTGGGAGTCGAAGAAAAGTTCGAGCCCGGCCGGTAACGAGACACTCGACGACGATCTAGAAGCGCCGATTGAAACGCGCATTCACAACGCGATCTTACGCCGGCGTAAAGACGGAATCGAGGCCAAGATCGACGCGGCGCTCGCCGATCGCGATCCCGTCGACGTGCTCAACAACGTCTTGTTGCCGGCGATGAAAGAGGTCGGCGACAAGTTCGGCTCGGGCGAATTGATTCTGCCCTTCGTGTTGCAGTCGGCCGAAGTCATGAAGAAGGCAGTCGCGCATCTGGAGCAGTTTCTCGATAAAGTCGAAGGGGTGACGAAGGGCAAGGTCGTTCTCGCGACGGTTTTCGGCGACGTGCACGACATCGGCAAGAATCTGGTGTTTACGATTCTTTCCAATAACGGCTACACGGTTTTCGATCTCGGCAAGCAAGTGCCCATGAATACGATTTTGGAAAAGGCGGTTGAAGTGAACGCCGACGCGATCGGTCTGTCGGCGCTGCTCGTTTCGACGTCGAAGCAGATGCCGGTGTGCGTAAAAGAACAGGATGCGCGCGGACTCGCCTTTCCAATCGTCGTCGGCGGCGCCGCGATCAACCGTGATTTCAGCCGGCGCATCTCATTTGTCGACGGCGAGCGATTTTTTGAGCCCGGCTTGTTCTACGCGAAGGACGCCTTCGAAGGCTTAGATATCATGGATCGTTTGATGAGCGCGCCCGCGCAGCGCCGCTCGTTTGTCGACCGCATTCGCGGCGAAGCGGAACGCGCGCGTGATGCGACGTTAAAGGTGCCGGCCGTCGTGCCGGCCGGCGGACGCAACGGGCGCGACCGGTTACAGCATCGTGATGTTCCGCGCGCGCCGTTCTTGGGCGTGCGGACGCTGCGCGATATCGACGTGCGCAGCCTGTGGCCCAACTTCGATCTCAAGAGTTTGTATCGTTTGTCGTGGGGCGGAAGCAACGTTAAAGGCGCCGAGTGGGACCGGATCGTCGCGACCGAGTTCGCCCCGCGGCTCGAACGGTACCAGCGGCTGGCCGAGACGAGCGCTCTGCTCGATCCGCGCGTGGTCTACGGCTATTTTCCGGCCGCCGGCCTAGGCGACGACGTTATTGTTTACGATCCGGCCGACCTCGGCCGCGAGATCGCGCGGTTCGGCTTCGTCCGGCAGGCCGGCGGCGATCATCTGAGCTTAGCCGATTACCTGCGCGAGCCGGT
Organism: Candidatus Velthaea sp.; assembly: GCA_965214335.1. Classification (GTDB taxonomy): domain Bacteria; phylum Vulcanimicrobiota; class Vulcanimicrobiia; order Vulcanimicrobiales; family Vulcanimicrobiaceae; genus Velthaea. The sequence continues at coordinate 627,557 of CBDCBO010000005.1, forward strand.
AGCCGGCAAGGCCAGCGACGTCATCGCTTTGCAGGTCGTGACGATGGGCCGCGATGTTTCGCACGAGATCGACCGGCTGCAGGCGGCCAGTGACTACAGCGAGTCGTATTTTCTGCACGGCTTCTCGGTGCAGTGTGCCGAAGCGCTGGCCGAAACGATGCATGCGCGTATCCGGACCGAGCTGGGCTTGGAACCGCGTCGCGGCAAACGCTACAGTTGGGGCTACGGTGCTTGTCCCGACCTTGCGCAACATGAAATCGTCTGGCGGCTGCTCGACGCGCAAGCCGCGATCGGAACGGAGCTCACGCAAGCGTTCCAGATCGTGCCCGAGCAGTCGACCGCCGCCATCATCATGCATCATCCGCAAGCGTCGTACTTCAATGCCGCGGCCGTGCGCGAGCTTGCGGCCAGGCCCGAACTGGTCGACGCCGGGGCGGCTTAGGCCCGGCATTACTCTTTCTTGTCGGCTGTGTGCGCTGCCGGCGACGGAGTGGCGGGTGCTGTTGCGGCAGCGGCGCTCGCAGCGCCGCCTTCGGGTGCTCCGGTTTCCGTCGGGGTGGTCGTTCCGTCGAGTTTGAGCCGCTCGACCGTTTCGGTGTTGAGTACCACGATGCTGATGCGGCGGTTACTGGGATTGGCAAGGTCTTTATCGATTGGGACCGAGCCGGCCAGCCCGCGAACCTGCATCACTTTCTGTTGCTGCAGGCCACCGAAGACGAGTTCGCGCCGGGCCGCGTTAGCGCGTTCCGAAGACAGCTCCCAATTCGAGTAGCCTTTCTCGCCGCCGGCATATTGCAGCGAGTCGGTATGGCCCGAGATGGAAATCGGATTGTCGACGTCGTTGAGCGCCGGCGCCAGCTGGTGCAGAATGGTTGAGGTGTAGCTTTCAAGTACTGCCGAGCCGACCGCGAACATCGGCCGATTCTTTTGGTCGATGATCTGCACGCGTAAGCCTTCGCTGGTAATTTCGATTTTAATTTGATTCTTGAATGCTTGAAGCTTTGGACTTTGCTGAACCAGCGTCTGCAGCATTTTCTTGAGCTGCTCGAGCTTGGCTTGTTCCATTTTTTTCTGCTGTTCTTTTTTCTCTTTTTCGGTCTTGGGAATCGACGTCGGCGCCGCACCCGGACCGGCAGTAAGCAGCGATTTGAGCGGACGGTTGAAGTAGTCCGCGATGCCGGCCCGCGTGCCCGGATCGGTGTACGACAGCAACCACATGAGAAGAAAGAACGCCATCATTGCCGTGACGAAGTCGGCGTAAGCTATTTTCCAGGCGCCGCCATGGTGACCGCCGTGGCTGCGCTTTCTGATCTTCTTGATGACGATGATCGGCTGCGACGCCTTGCCCTCTGCCATTGTCGTATCTCGTGGCGCGGGCTAAGCGGCGGCGGGCTCGGCGGCAGCTTCTGCCGGCGGCCCGTCTTTGGTTGCGCGAACGGTCTCTTCGAGTTCGGTGAAACTTGGCCGGTCGGTCGAAAACAGGACCTTACGGCCGAATTCGACCGCGACACCGGGTGCCGAGCCGTTGAGGTACGCCAGCAGCACCGATTTGACGCACTCGAACGGCACCGCGGCAGCGGCGGCTTTCGCGTTGAGGACGCTCGCGAGCGGGCCGACGAAGCCATAGCCCAAGAGGATACCGAGGAACGTCCCGACCAGCGCCGCCGCGATCATTTCACCGAGCACGGCCGGCGGTGCACCCACCGAGCCCATCGTGTGGACGACGCCCATGACGGCCGACACGATGCCGAACGCCGGCAGTCCGTCGGCCATATTTTGAATCGCGGCGCCCGGGGCCGCCATCTCGGCATGGTGCGTTTCGAGCTCGGCGTTCATGAGGTCTTCAACCGCCGACGGATTGACGTTGCCCTCGAGCATCATGCGCAAGTAGTCAATGATGAAGTCCATCAGGTGATGATCTTTGACGATTGCGGGATATTTTGAGAAGATCGGGCTCTCCGCGGGCGCCGAGATGTCGGGCTCCATGGCCAGCATCCCTTGGGTGCGGACCTTCTGCAAGAGCTCGTAGAGGAGCGCGATCAGTTCGAGATATTTCTTCTTATTGAAGCCGCCGCCGGCAAAGCAGGTTGGAATCGCTTTAAGCACCGCTTTGAGCATGCTCACCGGGTTGCTGACGACGAACGCGCCGATCGACGCCCCGAAGATGCACATCAACTCGAACGGCTGCAGCAACGCTGCGACATGGCCTCCCGCTCCAACGAAACTGCCGATAACGGCTCCAACGACAACGACCCAACCGATGATGACGAACATGGCGAACTCCCCAAGCAGGTGACGGTGTTACCGAGCGTACCGTCCCCTTATCCATCGGCCGGCGAGGGTTAGCGAGCCATACTCTCGCTTCGGATAACTATGAAAGCAGGCAATCTTTACCTGAATCCGGCGCCGCCGAGGCGACGTACACCCGTAACTTGAGAGGAAGGATCCGGCGTGATCGTATCGATTTCGCGTGAACTCGGCGCCGGCGGCGGCAGTGTCGGAGAAGCGCTCGCCCAGACGCTGGGCGCGACTCTGCTCGATGAGCGGGCCATCATCAAGCTGTTGGCGGAACGGCACGGCATCTCGACTGCTTACCTCAATCGGACCGCCGAACGGCCGCCGACGGTCGGCGAGCGTCTGATTGCCGATCTGGCGCGGGCGTCCGCGATGCTGCCGTTCAATACCGAATGGCGCACGCCGGACGATCCGGTCGTCGACCGGGTTCGCGCGCTCGTCCATGATGTCGCGGCGTCCGGTGACGTCGTGGTGATCGGTCATGGCGGGGTCAGCATGCTCGGGTGGCGCCCGGCCGGCATTCGGGTGTTGGCGATCTTACTGCAGGCGAGCAAGAACTGGCGTATCGGCCAGCTCGCCCGCCGGGTCGGGATCAGTACCGAAGAAGCGCGGCTACGCGTCGCCCGCACCGATGAAGCGCGCAAACGCTATCAGCAGCACTACTTCGCCAACGACATGTACGATAGCCGCCAATACGATCTGGTGATCAACACCGAACGCGTCGGCTTGGCATTAGCGATTACGCTGGCCACGACGGCGGCGCAGGCCGTGGCCGGCAACGTGCCGGTGCCGCGCTAACTCGCGCTCGTTAGCGGGACACCGGCGAACCAAAGCCGTATGATGGCGCGATTCGCTCCTCGTTAGGAATTATATGCGTTTGCGTTTTCGCTTCCTCGCGGTTTTGTTCGCCGCGTCGCTCGCCGCATGTTCGAGCCCGTCGACCACCACATCGTCGTCGGGCACGTCGACGACCGCGCCGGACGCCGCTGCGTCGGCGGCCGGGGGATCCGCCGGCGGGTCGGGTGATACGATCAAGATCGGCGTCGATCTGCCGGTAAGCGGCGCCGACGCGTCAATCGGCATCCCGACCCAAAACGGTGCGGTGATGGCGATCGAGGAGGCCAACCAGAACGGCTTTGCGGGCGGCAAATTCAAACTGGCCGCCGTGTTGCTCGATGACGCGGTGCAGGGCAAACACGACCCGGCCGCCGGGGCTCAAAACGTCAAGACGTTTATTTCCGATAACGACGTTCTGGGCATGATCGGTCCGTTTAATTCCAATGTCGCAAAGTCCGAGATTCCGCTGACCAACGACTCGGGGCTGACGCAGATCAGTCCCTCCAACACGAGCGACGGATTGACCGTCGGTGACGCGGCGAAGGCCTTGCGTTCATCGCATCCCGACGTCAACGCCTATTTTCGCGTCTGCACCAACGACACCAATCAGGGCGGCGCGCTGGCTCAATTCGCCAAGAAGCTGGGCTACACGAAGGCCTTCATCATCGACGACAACGAGACGTACGGTAAAGGCCTAGCGGACAGCTTCGAGGCGCACTTCACCAAGCTCGGCGGCACGTCGCTCGGGCACGAACATATCACCGCCAATCAACAAGATTTCAAAGCGCTGCTGACCAAGGTCAAAGCTGCGGCGCCCGCCGTCGTTTTTTTCGGCGGCACCACGTCGACCGGCGGGGGGTTGATCCGGCGCCAAATGGGTGACGTCGGAATGGCCAAAGTGGGCTACATCGGTGGCGACGGCATCAGCGACCCGGAATTCCTGTCGACGGCCGGCAGCATGGCGGACGGGGCTTATTTTAGCGTAGCTGCTCCCGATGCGACAAAGCTTTCGACGGCCAAAGCGTTCGTCACCGCGTACAAGGCGCGCTTCAAACAGGACATCGGCGGCTATAGCGCTAGCGCGTATGCGGCAACCAAGGTCTTGATCGCGGCCATCAATAAGGCGATCACGGCCGACGGCGGTAAGATGCCGACGCGCGCCGAGGTGTTGACCAACGTAGCGGCAACCACGGGTTTTGCTTCGCCGATCGGACAAATCGGTTTCGATAAGAACGGCGATATTACCAGTCCGGCGTTGACGTTGCAAAAAGTGACCGGCGGCAAAGTCGTCACCGTCGACGTCATCACCGTCAAGAGCTGACTTGGACGTCTTCCTCCAGCAGATCATCAACGGATTGTCGTTGGGCGGAATCTACGCCCTCATCGCGCTCGGCTATACGATGGTCTACGGCATCATCGAGCTCATCAACTTCGCCCACGGCGATGTCTATACGTTGGGGACGTTTTTCTCACTCGCCGTTCTGACCTTACTCGGCGTTTCGGGCGAACTTCATGGGCCGGCGCTGATCGGGGTGGTCGTTTTGACGATCGCGGTGGCGATGCTGTTGTGCGGCCTTACCGGCGTCATCATCGAACGGCTGGCCTATCGCCGCTTACGCAACGCCCCGCGACTGGCGCCGCTCATTACGGCGATCGGAATGTCGTTCATCCTGCAAAACATCATGCAATACTGGCGCGGGCCCTCGCCGGTCGCGTTCCCGCAAGTCATTCCCAATCCAACGTTTCACATCGGACCGCTCGAGATTGCCGCGAAGCAAGTGTTGGTGATCGCGCTGGCCGTGGTCATGATGGTGGTGCTGCAACTCTTCATCTTCAATACCAAATTGGGCAAGGCGATGCGGGCGACCGCGCAGGATCGTGATGCGGCGCAATTGATGGGCATCAATATCAATACCACCATCGCGCTGACATTTTTGATCGGATCGGCGCTGGCCGGCGCAGCCGGTTTCGTGTCCGGCGTCTACTACGGATCGACGTGGTTCTTCAACGGCTTCGCGGCCGGACTCAAGGCGTTTACCGCGGCTGTGCTCGGCGGCATCGGCAATCTGGCCGGGGCGATGCTGGGCGGTTTTCTGATCGGCTTGATCGAGTCGCTCACGACCCAGTTCATCTCCGATCAGTGGAGCAACGTCGTCGTCTTTTCCGTGCTGGTGCTGGTGCTCATTTTCCGGCCGTCGGGACTGCTCGGCGAGTCGCTGCCCAACAAAGTTTAGGGCTAGGCCGGCGATGACGATAGCGAAGAACACGCGGGTGCAAACGATCGCGCTGCTGGCGCTGGCCATCGTTCTGCCGCTGATCGTACGGAACGGCGCGTTCACGAACTTTCTGGCCGATGCGGGCGCTTTCGTTTTGCTGGCGCTGGGGCTCAATATCGTGGTCGGCTTCGCCGGACTGCTCGATTTAGGCTACGCCGCTTTTTTCGCGATCGGCTCGTACGCGTTCGCGATGCTGGCCTCGCCGCAGTTCGGCATTCACATCCCGTTTTGGATCATGCTGTTCGTGGCGTCCGCGATTGCGGCGATATTCGGCATCTTGCTGGGCGCGCCGACCCTGCGGCTGCGCGGCGACTATCTCGCGATCGTCACGTTGGGCTTCGGCGAAATCGTGCCCCAAACGTTTCTGAATTTATCGCAATGGACGGGCGGTCCCAACGGCATCGGTTCGCTCGATCAGCCGACGATCTTCGGCTACCGGTTCGGCTTCAACGTGACGCCCTACTATTACGTGATGCTGGCGCTCATCGTGCTGGCGATTTTTCTGGTCGGCAACCTGCGCGATAGCCGGTTGGGGCGATCGTGGATGGCGATCCGCGAAGACGAACTCGCCGCGGCGCACATGGGCATCAACACCACCCGGGCCAAGCTGGCCGCGTTCGCGCTGGGTGCGTCGTTCAGCGGGCTTGCGGGAGTTGCGTATGGGGCCAAGCTGCAACTCGTGTCACCCGACCAATTTCAGTTCAACGTGTCCGTCGCCATCCTGTCGATGCTCGTGCTCGGCGGGATGGGAAATATCCCCGGCGTTATCGTCGGCAGTTTGGTGATTTCGTCGCTCGACCGGTACATTTTGCCGCAAGCGACGAGCTTCTTACAGAATACGGCACATATCAACATCGATCTGACGAATTCGCGCTTACTCATCTACGGCGCGATCTTGGTGTTGATGATGCTGTTCCGGCCCGAAGGCTTATTGCCCAGTCGCCAGCGCGCGGCCGAGCTTCATGCCGCCGATACCGACGCGACGGCCGCCGCCCACGAGCAAGCATTGTATACCGAAGGTGCGGCGTAGTGGCGTTGCTCGAGATGGTCAACGTGACGCAACGCTTCGGCGGACTTGTTGCGGTCAACGATTTGAGTTTTACGATCGAAGCGGGCTCGATCGTCGCGATGATCGGCCCCAACGGAGCCGGTAAGTCGACCGCGTTCAATCTCGTCACCGGAATCTACGCACCGAGTGCCGGCCGGATCAGCTTCGACGGCACCGACATCACCGGTCTGCAGACCGCGCGGATCGCCGCCCGTGGTATCGCCCGCACGTTTCAAAACATTCGGCTGTTCGCGTTCATGTCGGCCCTCGATAACGTGCTGACCGGCGAACACGCGCGCATGAAAGCAAATCTGCTGGACTCGCTCGTGCACACACCGGCGCAGCGCCGTGAAGAGCAGCGCGGCATCGAACGGGCGCGCGAACTCCTGCGCTTCGTCGATCTCGAACGCTACGGGCAAACCTACGCGCGTAATCTCGCCTACGGATTTCAACGGCGCCTCGAGATCGCGCGGGCGCTCGCGAGCGAACCGAAGCTGTTGCTGCTCGATGAACCGGCCGCCGGCATGAATCCGCGCGAGAAGGCGGATCTGGTCGGACTCATCGCGCGCATCCGCGAACGCGGCGTCACCGTGTTCCTCATCGAACACGATATGAACTTGGTCATGCAAATTAGTCAACGCATCACCGTGCTCGATCAGGGTCAAAAAATCGCCGAAGGCTTGCCGGCCGCCGTGCGCAGCGACCCGCGCGTGATCGAAGCCTATCTCGGCAAACCGGCCTGATGGCGCTGCTCGAAGTCGACAATATCGTCTGCCGCTACGGGCGCATCACCGCCATCGACGGCGTTAGCCTCAAGGTCGATGAGGGCGAGATCGTCACGCTCATCGGTGCCAACGGCGCGGGTAAATCGACGACGCTGCGCGCGATCAGCGGCCTCGTCCGTCCGGTTTCGGGGAGCGTGCGCTTTCGCGGTACGGATATCACCAAATTATCGCCCGATTTGATCGTGCGCCGCGGGGTCGGTCATTCGCCGGAGGGCCGGCGCGTTTTCGCGCGCATGACGGTGCGCGAAAATTTGGAACTGGGCGCGTTCACCCGAAACTCCAAGCGCGACATCGCCGACGACATGGAGAGCGTGTTGACGACGTTTCCCCGGCTCAAAGAACGCCTGGAGCAGAAAGCCGGCACGATGTCGGGCGGCGAGCAGCAGATGCTCGCGATGGGCCGCGCGTTGATGTCGCGGCCGACGGTGCTGTTGCTCGACGAACCGTCGCTGGGCTTATCGCCGCTGCTCGTGCAAACGATCTTCGGCGTGATCCGCGACATCAACGCGCGCGGAACGACCGTGCTGTTGATCGAACAGAATGCGCGCCAGGCGCTGCAAATCGCGGCGCGCGGCTACGTGCTCGAAGTCGGCAAGATCGTCGGCGGCGATTCGAGTGCCGCGCTGATGGCCAGCGAAGCGGTGCAGGCCGCTTATCTGGGCGGCGCCGCGTAGGCGTTTCGCGCTAACGGCGAGGCCGCGAGCGATACCTTAAAACGTCGCGATCGTCAGCGGCGCGAACTCATTATCGAGTGCCGCGATCGTCCACGATTCGCCCGGAGCAATCGATGGAACGCGCGTCATCGACCCGGTCGAAACGATCTCGCCGGGCAGCAGTCGCCGCCCGGTCGGCTGCAACGCCGCGCGCAGCCACGCCACCGATCCCAGCGGCCCGCCATCCACGTCGCCGCCGGAGCCGCGCTCGACCACGACGCCGTCGCGCCGCAACTCAACCCGCATCGTCGAAAGGCGCTCGACATCGGCTGCACCCAACGTTCGCCGCTCGCCGATGACGAGTGCCGCGTGCAAGCCGAAATCCGCGATCGTATCGAGGTAGCCGATGCGCCAATCCGCCACGTGGCTCTGCACGATCTCGAAACCCAGCGCAGCCCAGGCGATGCCGCCGTCCGCGCCGATACCGACAACGATTTCGGGTTCGATTCGCGGCCCCAGTAACCGCCCGGTGTCAACTTGCGGAACCGGCAGAAGCGTTTGCCGGTACACGGTTGCGGCGATGCGGCCGGCGGCGCCGAATTGCTCGCGCACGGCAGCGTTCGTAAAACCAACTTTGTACCCCGCGGGCTCATCGCCGCCGGCGATACGCAGCGCGCGCCCGCGCTCCGCGACCGCAAGTGCCTGCGCATGTGAAAATTGGGGTAGGGTCCGGCTCGGCGCTTCGATGAACGTGGCGTTGCGATACGCCGCGTCGAGCGCCAGCGCGACCGGTTCGAGGTCGCTCATCTGCACCGTCACGACCGGTTACGCCCGAGCGCGCGACGGCTTATAGAGATGAGCCGAACCGTACACCGTGACACCGCCGACGATCGTGGCCAGCACCCGGTAGTCGGCGTTCCAGATCGAGAGATCGGCGCGTTTGCCGGGTTCGAGCGTACCTAAATCGCGCTCGAGTCCGAGTAAGCGGGCCGGGCTTGCCGTCGCGTTCACGACGGCGGTGTGAAATGGAATTGACGCGTACTCCATCAAGTTGCGAACCGCCTCATCGATGTGCAGCGCGCTCCCGGCAATCGTGCCGTCTTCGGCGCGGACGACGCCGCCTTCGATCCGGTAATTACTCCCGGCCGGCGGCATATTGTCGGTGGTCAGCACGAGCCGCTCGCGTAACGTCCGATAGGTCAGGTCGACCATCGGCGGCGACACGTGGTAGCCGTCGGCGATAAGTTGCACCGTCGTCCGCGGCTCCTGAATGAACGCGGCCAGCAACGACGGATCGCGGTGGTCGAGCGGCGGCATACCGTTATAGGCATGGGTGAGCGTCCGAAATCCAAGTCCGATGGCGAGCATGCCTTCGCGGTAATGGGCGGAGGTGTGGCCGGCCGAGCACACGATGCCTTGATCGAAAAACATCCGTGCCACGTTTTCGACGCCGTCCGCTTCAGGCGCCATAGTTACCATCACGAGCGCGCCGCGGCAAGCTTCGATCATCTCGTTGGCGCGTTCGATCGTCGCGGGCAAGAGCCACTCCGCGCGGTGAACGCGGCGGAATTTCGGGTTGAGAAACGGGCCCTCGAACTGAATGCCCAGACACCGGGCGCCGATGCGATCGGCCGATTCTTCCAGCCCGTTCGCCGCTTCGGACACCTCCGAGGCGGCGTGCATCATCGATTCCCAGGGGGCCGTCATGACCGATGCCACAAACCCGGTCGCCCCCATGCGCGCGTAGGCTCGAGCGGCCACTTCGACGGCGTTGCCCTGATCGCGATTGAACAGATATTCGTCCGCGCCGTTGGTGTGAACGTCGATCAGGCCGGGTGCAACGATCGCGCCCGGCGGCAACGCGATGTCGCTGGGACCGTCCTCGGGCAGGATGCGGGCGATTTTACCGCGTTCCACAGCGAGCCGTCCGCGTGCGATCGAGCCGTCGCCGATCGCCAGGGAGGCGGGGCCGATGATAGACGTATCCGACACGGGATGGCGGTTTCGGGAAAACAAGTCCCGCAACCTCGGGTCAGCGGCGGCCGAACAATCTATCGAAGAAGGAAGGTGTCCGGCCGGCGGCATGCGATGTTCCGGCCGCCGAGCGCGCGAGGCGTTCGCTTTCCACGCGTTCGCGTTCGGCGCGTTCGAGCCGGTTCATGTGTTCGGCGGCGCGGCCTTCCAAGGTGTTTTTAAGCGCCAGAAATTCGTTCCATGGCGCGGCCGGCTGCTGGGCGGCGGCGCACGACCGGTAGTCGGATGCCGAAATCGTGAAGATGCGCCCTGGGCTCATCGAGCGCTCGCGGAGATAGCGCTCCGCCAGCACGACGACGTTACGGCGTTCGGCGGGTTCTTCGTTGTCGGCGATGGTGTGCACGAACGTCAACGGCCGGCCGAGTTCCGTGATGCGGCCGTAAATGTCGAGTTCGCGATCGGAAAGCTGACGCGAAAATAGCGCCAGCGTTTCGCTGGCGCGCGCCGCAGCGGCGAAAGCGATCTGCTCGGCGTCCGGCAAGCCCGAATCGAAGGCCGGCGTGTGCACGAGCACGAGTTGCCGCGGCAGCGACCACGGCGTTTCGATGAGCACCGGCGTTCGAGTCGCGGCTTCGAGCGCCGTATCGAACGCCACGCAATCCCACGCCGCGTCGTCGCCCAGCGCGAACGCCTTGTTTTCCGGACCGTAGCGCACGTGGACCGGAAAGCGCATCTCGACGGAGTTGCCTTCATCGCGCAGCACGGTGACGCCGGCCATGGCGTTGATCAAACTGGATTTTCCGCGCCGCAGCGCACCCAGGACCACCACGCGCCAGCGTTCGGGCCGCAAGCCGTGTTCGTACGTTTGGGGGTCGAAACGCGCATCAGCGGCGGCCTGCGGGTGTCGCCGGCCCGCCGTTTCGTCGAGCGGGATGGCGGGGTCGGCGCGTTCGTTGCGGTCGCTACGCGCTTCACGTGCGAACGTCTCGGTGAGGGTTTCAATGCGCGTCGCCAGGGCCGCGATGCGTTGCGCCTGGGCTCGCGCGGCGGCCGCCGCCCCGGCCGATCGGCGGCCGGCGTCCGTGGTGCTCGTCGCCAGCGCCCGGTCCACGGCACCGACGGCTTGGCCCCGGATACGTATGCCTAGCGCGGCGACGCGGTCGGCAAGTGCCTGCGCGATCGTTTGCACGCGGTCGGCGTTCTGCCCGACATAGGCGGCCAGTTCGGCGTCGAACGGCGCGAATAGTCCAGCCCGCACGTCGGCGAGCAGCTCGCGCTTCATATACGTGCCGTAGGGTTCGTCGGCGAATCGTTGGGCGATTGCCGTGACGAGCGTAACCGCCGGGCCGCCCAGCGCACCTAAGACGATCGTCGAGCGCAAACCCGTTTCCAGATCGCTACTCCACGCGCCGCTGCCCGCATCGGCGCCGAAGGCCGCGGCGGCGTCTTCCGTCAGCGGCAGGCGTTCGGCGCCTAGTTCGGCCAGGATCGCGTGGAGTTCGCCGGCGGTCGCGGCGTCGCTCCCGGCCTGCACCACGCGTACGACCGCGGTTTGCGCCGCGGCGCGCAAGCGTTGCGCGACCGTTTCGGCCACGTCGGCGGCGAACCGGCCAATCGCCGTCGCGAGCGTGTCATCGACGATGATATGCAGCTTCGCGCGGTCGCGAAGCCGCGCGATGTCGGCCGTGTCGAAGGCCCGTCCCAACAGTCGCTCGACGTTCGTGCGCATCGCGGTTCCAAGCGTCACGATCGACGCGTGAAGCGTCGCTCCGGTCGCACGCAGTTCGGCGCCGGCTGCGGCTGCGCCGTCGTCGACGGCGGCCAGCACGGGCACCAGCGCGCTGCGTACACGGCTGAAGTTCGGCGGGGTCCGTTTCGAGCGCCGCTGCTTCACGCGCCAGCGCGTCGCCGGCGCGCGAGGCGAAGCGCCTAGCCTGGGCGGCGGCACGTCGTAGCCGCGACCGCCCGGTGGTCGCCACGAGCGATGCATCTAATGCGCCCAGAAACTGGGGGAAGCGGCTCTGTGCGATGAGTGCCGAGTCTGCGCCGATCGAGCCTTCGGCATAGTCGCGCGCCGAAAGTGGAAAGACCGGCACTCCGGGAGCGTGGATCGCCGCTTGGGCGGCGATGCGTTGCCACGCATTCTGCCACGTCTCACGCTCGCCGTCGCGCATGCGCCATAAGTCGATCTTCGTCTGCACGATGAAGATGCTCTCGATATACCGCCGCACGATGCCTAAGAACGATGCGTCCCCATCGCTAAAGGGCTGCTGCGTATCGACAAGATACAGCACGGCGTCGGCGCCCGGCAGATACGACAGCGTCGCGCGCCGGTGGGCCGGATTGATCGACGCGAGTCCAGGCGTATCGGCAACGACGAAGCCGTTGGCGAGAAAGGCCGAGTCGACCGAGATGCGCACCAGCGACGGCGTTCCGCGCTCGTCGCTCGTCGCGTCGTGCAGCTTCGCGTCTTCGCCGACGGCCGTAAAGCGCGCGAGCCGGCCCAGCGGGATGCGTTCTTGACGGCCGTCGGCGTAAACGGCCGTGGCGATTTCCCGGCTGCCGTACGAAAGCTCGGTAATCGTGGCCGTCGATGGATTGATGTCCGTGGCCAGCAAGCCGACGATGCGCGTGACGCCCATGCGTTGCTCGTGTTCGACTTTGCCCAGCAGCGCATTGAGCAAGAACGACTTGCCGCTCGAGAATTCGCCGACCACGGCGAGGATGAATCGACCGTCGCGCAAGCGGCTGACCGTCGCGTCGAGTTCGGCTTGTTCGTGGCCGGCGGCCCCGATTGGTGCCGATGCGAGTTCGCTGCCGATCTCCACCAATGCGGCGACAACCGCATCGCGCGTTCGCCCATACCGCTCGAGCGGCTCAGCTTGCGAAGCTCCGGTCACGAGTGCCGATTCACGAGCGCGGCAGCGTCGATCGCTGCGCCGACAAATGTGGGGCGCTCGGCTGTGCTCCGTCGAGGCTGGCGACGGACGGCGTTCGCGCCGCGGAAATCAGCTGCGAATGAGCGCGAGTGCCTCATCCCGATGTTGCTCCATGAGCGCGAGCGTGTCGCCTTCGACGTTGAGTCGCAACAACGGCTCGGTATTCGATGCGCGCACATTCATCCACCAGGTTGGATAACCAATCGTCACGCCGTCGAGGTGGTCGATCTGGGCGTCGCCGTAGTGCAATTGCAGCGCGCTGAGCTTGGCCGGAATATCGGTCACGGTGGAATTGATTTCGCCCGAGCGAAAGCGGTTATCGATCGGCGCGATAACGGTTGAAACCGGTCCGGCGGCAGCGCTAAAGACGTTGAGGCATTGCATGAGTGCGATCATGCCCGAGTCGGCGAACCAATTGCGCTTGAAGTAAAAGTGGCCCGAGTGTTCGCCGCCAAACGGAATGTTCTCATCGCGCATGACCTTCTTGATGATCGAATGGCCGACTTTGGAGCGCACCGGGATGCCGCCATGCGCCAGGATCGCTTCCGGTACGCTGCGGCTGCAAATGAGATTATAGAGAATTTTCGCACCTGGAAAATGCCGGAGCGTATCGATGCCGACCAGCGCGGTGACGATGTCACCGCCGATCAAATCGGCTTTTTCATCGACGATGAACATCCGGTCGGCGTCGCCATCGAAAGCTACGCCCAGGTCGCAGCCATGCTGCTTGACCGCAGCCTGCAAATCAACCATGTTTTCCGGCTCGATCGGACTCGCCGGATGATTGGGAAACGTGCCGTCGAGCTCGAAAAATAACGGCACGATGGTTACCTGCGGTAGGTATTTAAAAACGCGCGGGATCGTTTCGCCGGCCATGCCGTTGCCGGCGTCGACCGCGATCCGTAATGGCTTGATGGCCTTTACATCGTCGATGAAGGTCAAGCAATGCTGAGCAAAATCGTCCAGCACGTCGCGCTCGCTAACGAGTCCGGTTCGAGCCGGTGGTTTAAAATTACCGGCCGCTGCCGCATCCCGCACGTCGGCTAGACCCGTTTCGAGTGAGATGGCAATCGCTTCTTCGCGGCAAAACTTGAACCCGTTGTAATCGGCTGGATTGTGCGACGCCGTAATCATGATACCGCCGTCGTAACCATAGTGACCGACGGCGAAATACAAACAATCCGTCGAGATCAGACCGATGTGGGTGACGTTTGCTCCGGCGTCGGTCGCACCGGCGGTTAAAGCGTCCAGCAAGGCAATGCCGGACGGCCGCATATCGCGTCCGATACAGATATTTTTGCGGCTCAACACTTCGACAAACGAGCGCCCGATCGCGTACGCGACGTCGGCATTGAGTTGCGCGGGCATGATCCCGCGAACATCATAGCTCTTGAAAATGGATGTATCGAAGCCGGTGCGCATTGCCCGCTCGCTTTCGCAAGCCGCGGAAGGTCTACCTATGCTGCGTCGCGTCGACGCCGCTCGGCGGTGTAACGATGTTGAGTTGCGCCATCTCACAACGTAGCGCGTGATGTTGAATGCTGCGACCGTCGTCGAAACTTATGATGAGCCCGCTGGTGGCGGGGCACGCGGGTTCGACCACGAGCGGTGCGTCAATCCCGAGCGAGTACGGCGCTCGTGCGCTGGCATGACCTGAGGCTGAGAAGAATACGGCGAACGGTGGCACACGTTCGACACCGGCTTGGGTCATGGTTAGGGCCGTCGTGGTACGCAGCGGTGCGAGATCCGGTTCGGGAACGGGTTGCTGCGCGGCTCCGGCGATCGGGCGATAGGCGTAAACGGTTGCCACATACGTATCGCCTTCACGCACGACTTGAATGCTGGCGCCGGTACCGTCGCCCGACGCGGCGTCGCCGTGTACCGCGGCTAATGCGCGCGCCTCATCGACGAGTGCGGCGAAGCGAACGACGGTGCTGCGCGCTTGCGCCGGGCGCTGTGCCAGCGTTTCATAACCGCACGCCGCGGCAAGCGCGAGAACGCCCGCCACGATCGTGGTTTCCAGCAGCGTAAAGCCCCGCTGGGCGTTCGCGCTCGTCATGGCGTCCAGCCCGAGGCGGCGGCATCGCCGTTCGTCCAGCGTCCGTCGCGAAACGCGTCGACCGGTTCATCGCGCGTGTGGCACGGCGCTTCGTACGCGCCCTGGGCGTGGTTGCCCCAGGGTAACCCGTCGTTTCCGGCGGTCTGCTGATCGTTGACGAACGGTACGACGCCGGCGATCGCCGTGCGGCACGTCAGCCGCACGTGAATCCGCGTATCGGCAACGCCGGTGGCCCCACCGCTATCTCCTTGGGCCGCCGATTGCGAACCGGCGACCGTTGCGCTATCGCGCACGCCCGTGACTACGGCATACGGCGCCGTGCCGAAAACGCGATACGTCAGAAATCGCGTGCGCGTGCCGAGCGAGATGCCGGCGGCCGAGCGGAGCGTGACGCTAACGACGGCCGATAGGCGTTGTTCGGCGATGACGGCGGTTTGCAGATTGGTTGCCGCGTCGCGGTCCGCACCCGTGGTCGCGCCGTCGCTCCCGGCCGTGTCGGTGATGCGGGCGGTCACGACATACCGATACGGGCAGGCGGCGCCGGCGCACACCGCACGTTCGGCCGACCGGCTTGTGTTGACGGGCCACGGCCCGCGCGAACCATGGCGTTCAACGAAGGCGGCCAATCCGGCCGTGAAGTCGGCGACGCCCGTGCCGACCGCCGCATCCGAATAGCGGGCAACGGACGCATGGAGCGCCGTTCTGCTCGCCACCAGACCGTTCTCGAGAACCACGCCGGCGAGCGCCGCCGCGAACGCGACCAGAAACAGAATCGGCACGAGCATATGTCGGTTAGGGTCTTTCGTGCGCGGTCGATCGGCAGGCCGGCGAGCGCGGATGCGCGGCACACCACGCCGGTGGCGGTGACTCGAGCGGGGCCGGCGAGGGCGGTGCCCAATCGGCCGGCGCCGCGGCCGGCCAACAACGCCCGCCGGGACCCGGGTGTACCCAGCACGGCGGAGCCGTTTGGCCGGGCAGCGGTGGCGCGAGCGCGTCGGCGTCGGGCGGGTTTTCCGTTTCCGTCGCGGCCGGCGGCACCGGCCGGCGCGCCCGGCAGGCCGCGAGAATGTTTTCCGCGTGCTCGACCGGCTCGGCCGGCGTGTAGTCGGCGTGAACGTCGTCGCCGTCAAGCCCGTCGGGAGCACCTAAAAGGTTGAACTCACACCAGCGGAGCCGCGTGTTCCAGCCATCATAGGACACATCGACGCGGGCATTGATGAAGACGTGGCTTTTGCTTGCCGCGCCGAGCAGAAATCGGTGCGATTGGTCCACCCGGTACACGATGGCGTGCCACACCGGCACACCGGTTATGGTGAAGCCGGCGGCCATCGAGCCGGCGACGAGGTGGATAACGCGCGTCGCGGTGTCGTTGCCGAGCACGATTTGCACGATGCCGTTACCGCCGATCGCCGCCGGCAGCCCGGCACCGGGCGCGTCATAGCGGACGGATCGCGCTTGCGGCACGGTCGAAAACAGCGCCGCGATTCCGCTATATGGGTTGCGTTGGGAATCGCCCAGCGTGTCGGCCGCAAGTGCGGTCGCGGTAAAATGGGTGATGCCACCCAGCGGCGGATAGACGGCCGCCGGATCGATGACGCCGGTCCGCACATCGCGCACGCCGCTCGACCCGGTCGCATCGTAATCCGACCGCTGCAGTGTGTGGGCACGCGGGTCATAACGGTATCGCCAGCGCAGTGCGCGTCCGGCATCGTCTTTAGCGAAGAAGTCGATTTCCGTTGCTTGGACCGCGGCATCACCGGCCGCCGGAAGATAGACGGCGAAGGCGGTTGCGGCATCGTTACGCAGCAGCGTTGCTTGGGTGTCGATCGCGGCCGTGCTCCGTTGCTCGTCGGTAGCGGTGATCGCGGTGTGCGCGAGGCTGCTGCAGGCCAAGAGTCCGCATAACGCTACGAGCACGATGATTCCGATCGCGATGAGCGCTTCGAGCAGTGAGAAGCCGCGCTCCGCGTCATGCGAGCCGTGATGCACCTGTCTAGACATGCGCGACTAAAGTGGAATCGCGGCGGTTGGTTCGCCGCATCCGGCGGCGGAGTCGCTGCAAGGCGGCGGCGTGCTGGCCGGCAGAACCGAGCCGGGTGCCGGCGCTTCTTGAACCAGCGTCGCGTCGAGCGTCACCGCTATGCCGTTCGCGGCGCGAGCCGTTACCGAGCCGATCGACGCTCCGGTCACGGCCGACCGCGTCACGCGCGCCTCGATGCGGATCGCCTGCGGCGAGCCGTTCGGGCCCGGCTCGTTCACGCTGAACGCGGTGCTGCGGCCGTCGAGCGCGGCGAGCTGGTCCGGATCGTACGCCGTTGCCGCGCGTAGATCGGTCAGCACATTTTGGGCCGTCAACGTCAGTGCCGCCGCGGGCATCGTTCGCGCCGTCGCGTGCGAGACGGCTAACACGGCCGTCGCGATCGCTCCGATGCAGACGCCGACGAGCGCAACGGCAATCAGCGCTTCGACAAGCATAAAACCGGCTTCGGAGCATGATGCTCGATGTGCGGCAGCGCTTTTCACAAGCACGCTCAGTGCCCCGGGGCGGTGATACCATGCCGCATCTGCGGCCGAATTACGCGCCGCGGGCGAACGGCCGGCGGGCGCCGAGAAACGCTTCGATCGCCGCGCACGTTGCGGCGGGCTCTTCCTCATGCGGGAGCAAGCCCGACTGCGGAAATGTCGCGAGCGTACCCGCTTGGGTCAGCTTGAGAAATTCGTGCGCGTTCTCAAGTTTGCTGATGCTGGGCGGGTGTTCGCCCCAGGCGATCAAAACGGGCGCCGCGATAAACGGCAGGTCGCGGGCGACATTGATGTTGAGCGCGCCGCCGACGAAGAAAGCCGGAACGTAGCGCGCTCCGGCTTGATGCGTGACGGCATAGTAGTGGTCGACGATTTCGGGTGTCACGCTGCTCTTTTGAGCGTAACTCTGATTTTCTAAAAACCAGCGCAACGACGGCCGTGAAGCCAGCGCGTTGAAAAGCGTTTCGCCGACGACGGGCGAGCGTAGCAGCGCCGTGATCGCCCCTTGGGCCGCCGTGGGTTCCCGGTCGAGAACACCGGCTAAACCGGTCGGGCAGACGGCGATCACGGTCGTGACCCGGTCGGTTGCGCGGGCGGCCGCCCGAATCACGAACGCTCCGCCCATGGACGAGCCGACGAGGGTGGTCGGCTCGGCGCCGAATTCGCCCAGCGCGTCGACAATCTGCTCGACGAAGAGTTCGCCCGAATAGGACAGATTCGGGCGATCGGAAAGCCCGCAGCCGAGCAGATCGAAGGCAATGACCCGGTGCGACTTGGCCAGCAGCGGGAATAACCGGCGGAACTCGTACGACGAAGCGCCGGCATAGATGCCATGCACCAGCACGATCGGCGAACCGGCTCCAGCTTCGGTTACAAAGATGTCGTACCCGCGCCAGTTCCACGGGCGCTGCCGCCCGCCGAGGTGGTTGGTCGGCAGCGGCCCGTCGCGCAGACCCCGGTTGATCGCCGCCACCGTTCCGGCTACTCCCGCTCCGGCCAGCATGGGGCGCAGCAGCTTGTTCAGGCGACTCATTGCGGGAAGGCTCTTCGACGGTGTGGCGCCGACCTCTGCTCGGTCGCCGTTGCGGCGTTCGGTTGCGGGTAACGTGTCAAAGCGGGCGGTCGTCGCGTAGACGCGGCCGCTAGGACGCGACGCGCGAGTCGCTGCCGCGCCGCCCCATTGCGCTTTATGGCGGCGACTGACTTTAAATTAGACCGCCCGTTGCTACAATTGGATAGCAACGATTAGCAATGTTTGCGCGTTCTGTAATTTGATGTACGCGCCGCGATTGCGACGGAACGTCGATCCTTTAGCGAATTGGAACTTGGTTCGATACAGCCTATAAGCTGCTGGAACTTAGCACCACTGCTTCAATCGTAACCCGTACATCAAAATAGTAACTACGCACACACCGAGATAGCCTATTTCAGCGCCGAGTCGAAGCACGATGCAACGGGAACGTAACGCCGTCCGTTTGCCGGCGCGAAGCGGTCTGACTGACGTCGCTCTCTCTTGTAAAGTGCGTCCGGTAAAGGGACAATCTTGAAACAACTCCTTTCCTTGCTCGCCTTCATTGTGCTCGCGTGCGCCGGTACGTCGGCGGCACAGGCACAGCCGTCGCCGGTTCCTTCGGCATCGCCGATGGCCGAGCCGCCGATGAATCCGTCGACGATGTCGCCGGCGCCCGCGATGTCGCCGGGTCCGGCGATGAAAGCCGGCGCCTCGCCGTCGCCTTCTCCGTCACCATCACCGTCCGCATCGCCGCCGGCCAAGTTCATTGGGTTTAGCGGGTACGGCGATGTGGGTTACACGACTCGCGTCGGTAACGCGACGACCCAATTTACGAATTTGTTTCCGTCGCGCGTGTTTGACTACGGCAACGGAGTTACCAATGGTTCGGCTCCCGCGGCCGGGCGTCTCGATCTGCAGAACCTCAACGTTCAAGCCGCGCTGAGCGCGGGAAACCTCGCCGGTAAGCTCGAGCTGAGCGCGGGCGACGATGCCAATATCATTCAATCGTATCCGGGAACGTTCAACGGGTTTGATGTCACCCAAGCGTACCTTGCTTACACATTGGGCAAACTTACCGTTCAAGGCGGTAAATTTGAAACGCTTGCCGGTGCGGAAGTCATCGAGAGTCCCAGCGATCTTAATTTTTCACGGTCGATCTTGTTCGGCTTCGCGGTCCCGTTCACGCATACCGGCGGACGGTTAACGTATGCCGTTACGCCGCATGTCAATGTCATCGGCGGCGTAAATGCCGGGTGGGATGAAATCCGGTCCACCAATGGCCGGCTTACCGCTGAGTACGGCTTTGCTTTCAATCCGAGCTCGGCTGTGTCGCTTACGGCGCAAGGGTACACCGGCATCGAACAGATTGCCAATTACTACAACGGCTTCAATCCGTATGCCAATGGGAATGCGCCCTATCCAAATGCGTTGACCGGAGACCCCAGCGGAGCGACCGGGAACCAAACGCCGATTCAGAATTCGTTGTTGCCGCGCATCGCGGACACCGGTATTCCGCCCAGCGCACAGGGTCAGCGCACATTGGTCGATGTCGTCGGCACCGTTCATCCCACGGCCGCCACGACACTCACGTTCAACTACGATCGCGGATTGCAGCGTAATGCCGTGCTCAATTCCGATCTGACGACGTCGACGGCCGGCTGGAGCGGTTTGGCCGGTTATGCCTCGTATCAATTAAACCCCCGCTTCGTAGCGTCGGTCCGTTACGAAGGGTTTCACGACCCGCAAGGCTATCGCACGGGCTACCAGCAGTTCTGGCGCGAAGGCACGGCGACCGTTGGCTACGGCCTTACGTCGGCGCTGACGTTGCGCGCAGAGTTTCGCCACGACGTATCCGATCAGGACGTCTTTCTGCGACCCGACGGTAGCTTCGATCATCAAAATAGCACCATCGGACTCGAAGGCATCGTTAAGTTCTAACGCCCGCCTACGCGTGACGGAGTAGCGTCCAACCACGTACGCATACCAGCCGCGGCAAACGTCGCGGCTGTTTTCTTTCGCCTCACCACGCGGCAGCGCCGGTCGGCGCCAGGTCCGGCGGTGCGTGCCGCGTAAAACCGGCCGTGTCGTTCGTGCGATGGGAACCCGGTGAAAATCCGGGACGGTCGCGCCACTGTAAGCGGGGAGCCGCTGTCGATCACTGCCGAAAGGCGGGAAGCTCGCAGCACATGGTATCGATCCGCGAAGTCAGGATATCTCGCCGAACGCGTTGCTTACACCGGCCTCGCGCAAAGGTAGGATCGTGTTCCATACGTGCTCTCCACGTGCCGTTATCGGCGCGCTAACGGCGTTCGCCGTTTTTACTCCGGTTGCCGCATTCGCGGCGCCGGCACCGCAACCGAGTTCCGCGCCGCCCGAGATCGGCCGTGTCTCCACCAGCGACCGGCATGACGAGCCGATCGAACGGACGACGCGCGCGACGTACGTCGTCGATCGCGCGCACATCGAAGCGCATGGCGCGCGAACGATCGCTGACGCACTAGCCGACGTTCCGGGCGTTGAGATCTATCGCTACGGCGCGTTCGGCGCGCAGGCAAATATCTTTATCCGCGGCGCGTCGTCGACGAGCGTGCTGATCTTGCTCGACGGCGTGCCGGCAACACCCGGCTCCAACGAACAACTCGATCTGGGCACGCTGTCGACGGGCGGCGTTCGCCGCGTCGAAGTCGTTGAAGGCAGCGGAGCGACATTGTATGGATCGAACGCCGTCGGCGGCGTCATCAACATTATCACCGACGTGCCGCGCGGCACCTATCTCGAAGCGGCGGCGGGTACGCTGCAGGAGCGGGATCTGCGCGCGGGAGCGGGCAACGGCCGTTTCGGCGCGTCCCTCGAGCGCCACATCGCTGAAAACGACTATAGCTATCCCAGTGCCGCGCTGCCCGGCGCGACGCCGTTTCCGGCGGGCTCGCGCCTGAACGCCGATGCCGAACAGAGCGCGGCGCGGCTCGCGTATGACGCACAATTAGCGCCGAATATCAGTGCTCGGCTGCGCTTGGGCAGCGACGAAATACATATCGGCGTGCCCGGCTCGCTGGCCTACGGCACGACGCCGTACGCGCGTGAGAATATCTCACGTGACGATGCGCACCTCGACATCACGCGGAGCGGCGCGCAAAGCACCACCACCGTCACGCTGTTCGGCCTGCACCAGAATCTCGACTACGTCGACCCGTCGAGTGCGACCGAGAATCCGACCATCGACGGGCGCACGCAACTCTCGCTGCGCAACGTGATCGCGGGCGGTCCCTCGACGCTAACGGTCGGCCTCGATCTGGCGCGCGAGTCGGCCGCGATCGCGAATATCGCGCAGTACGATCGTGCGTTCAACCTGACCGGCTATGCGACCACCGGTGCGACGCAGAGCCAGACGGCGGTCTACGCGCAAGAACAATACGCATTCGCGAACGGATTGCAAATCAGGGCCGGTGTGCGCGGCGAAATCGACGCGCCGATCGGCAGCGCCGCCACACCGAGCGTGGGTTTGGGCGTGCCGTTGGGCAACGGCTTGCGACTCGTCATCAACGCCGGTACCGCGTTTCGCGTGCCGTCGATCGTCGACCGGTATTATCCGGGATTCTCCAATCCGAATTTAAAACCGGAGCGCTCGAAAGATGGCGACATCACGCTCGCCGCGAGCAGCGTGCTCGGCGGCGCGACGCTCGGATTCTTCTTGCGTGACGCGGCGAACCTCATCGATGTCACGTCGGCCGGCGTACCCGAAAACGTCGCCCGAGCGTCGCTGCGCGGCGCGATCGGCACACTCAAGACGCGGCCGTATCATGGGTTCGTTTCAACGCTGTCGGTGACCGACACGTACCGGGCTGAAAATCTGTCGCCCGGCGTCGCGGCGTCACGGCTGTACTTTACCCCGGTTCTCGTGTCGAAGCTCGGGCTCGAGCGCGCCTTCGGCAACGGCGGGTACACGTTCGGCGCGCAAGCCAATATGTTTGGACCGCACACGGAAAGCGCCGGCTTCAACGCCGACGGTCAAACGACCGTCGATGTCTTTGTGCGCGGCCGGTTGGCGCGCGACACGGTCGCATCGGTGCGTTTGCGCAATATCGGTAACGAGCGTTATCAACCGCTGCTGGGCTATCCCGCCCCGGGCCGGACCATCGAACTTGAACTGTCGACGCGATGATAACGCTCGTCGCGGCCGGTATCATCGCCGCCGTCGCAGTGCGCGTCGTGTCGCTGGCGCCCGCGCTCACCGAAGACCTGTTCGCCATCGGCGCCGGTCCGTCGGTAGTTGGTGTCGACGCCTTTTCGAACCGTCCGGCGGCGGCACTGCGTCTGCCGCGCGTGGGCTCCATGCGAACGGTGAACAGCGAGGTCATCGCCGGGCTCGCGCCGGATCTCGTCGTCGGCATTCCGTACCAAACGCCGAACTTGCGTGATTTGGCACGCACCGGTGTTGCGACCCGAACGCTGCCGGTTGATACGCTGGCGCAAGACTTCGCGGCCATCGCGACCTTGGGCCGCCTGACCGGACACGAGCGGCAAGCGGCGCACGTGCTCGCAACGCTGCACCGCCGGCTGGCTGCGGCGGCCCGGGCAACGGCCGGCCGCGGCGTCCCGCGCGTGTTGGCCGTCATCGGCGTGGCTCCCATCTACACCGCCGGCCGCGGTTCGTATATCGACGACCTGTTTACCATCGTGCACGTGCGTAATGTCGCGGGGAATGTTGCGGCCGCATTCCCGGCCGTCTCGGCGGAAACGATCCTGGCCGACGACCCCGATGTACTCGTCGTGCCGGCCGGTACGGTGTTGCCCGACGAACCGCCTTGGTCACGCTTGCGCGCCGTGCGTGAACGCCGCATCGTCAGCGTCGACGAGGACGATCTGTTCCGCGCCGGACCGCGGGTGGCCGACGTTGCCGACGCGTTGGCGCGTAAGATCGCACCCTATCGCGCGCGCTTGGGAGGCACGGCAAAGGCGAGCAGCGCCCCGTCGGCATCGCGCCGGACCGCGATCGGAATGCCGTAAACGCGTTCGAGCAACGCGCTATCGAAAATCCGTTCGGGCGTATCGAACGCCACCAGTCGGCGTTCGCCGAGCAAAGCGATCCGGTCGGCGAAGGCCGCGGCGACATTGAGATCGTGCAACACGACGATGGCCGCTTTGCCGGAGTCGGCCAGGCGCCGAACCAGGTCCAGCGTTTCGAAGGTGTGGCGCACGTCGAGATGACTGGTCGGCTCATCGAGCAACAGCACCGGCGTTTGTTGGGCAACGGCGAGCGCAAGCCAAACGCGCTGCCGTTCGCCGCTCGATAAGTCGGTAAATTGGCGGTTGCGCAGCAGCGCGATATCGGTCCGCTCGACGGCCTCGTCGACGGCGCGCCGATCGGCCGGCGTCGACGACCAGCGCCACCAGGGCCGATAGGGAAGCCGGCCGCCGGAAACAACGTCGTCGACCGTCATGCGCTCGGGGAGCGGACCATCGGCCTCGATGAACGCCAGCATCTGCCCCCGCTCGCGCCCCGAGAACGAGCCGATGAGCCGGCCGTCGAGCGCGATCGAGCCGGCGTCGACCGGTCGCAATCCGGCGATGGCGCGCAGCAACGTCGATTTCCCCACACCGTTGGGGCCGACGAGCGCCACGAGTTCGCCGCTGGTGATGCCTAGCGAGATGTCGCTCAAGATACGGCACCCGCCGTACGCTAGCGCGACGGCGTCGAGGCCGATCATGCGGCCCGCCGGCGAAAAGCCAAGAACAGAAAGATCGGCACGCCGAACATCGATAAGAGCACGCCGACGGGCAGATCGAGCGGCGGTGCGATCGAGCGCGCGAGAGAATCGGCCAAGACGACGAGAATCGCGCCGATCAGCGTGCTGGTCAGCAGCGTGAATCGCGCGTCGTCGCCGATGATGCGGCGGGTCAGGTGCGGCACGATCAAACCGACGAAGCCCACCACGCCCGAGACGCTCACCGCGGCGGCCGTCAGTAACGACGCGGCGGCAAGGATCGCCCAGCCGGCACGATCGACATCGATTCCCAATGCCCGGGCGCGTGATTCACCGTAGCGCAAGCCGTTGAGTGTCGGTGCCAGCGCCAGCGCGAGCGCCGCCCCAATGGCGGCATAGACTGCGGCGGTGCGAGCGTCGGCCCAGCCGCGGCCGGCCAAGCTACCGCCGAGCCACGCAAGGATACTTAGTGACGTGCTCGCGCGCGGCGAGAGTAAGATAACAAGGGTGACGATTCCGGCGAAGAGTGCCGAGAGCGAGATGCCGGCGAGGATCAGCCGGTCGTTCGAGAGACCCGCCCCGGTGCGCGCCAAGGCCGCCACGAGCACCGCGGTCAGCAGCGCAGCCCCGAATGCAAGCAGCGGCAGCGTTGCCGCGCCGGCACCGGCGGCGATGCCGAGCGCGATCGCGCACGCCGCGCCGGCGCTCGTACCGGTCAAATACGGATCGACGAGCGGGTTGCGCAGCATGGTTTGCAACAACATACCGGCGAGGCCCAGCGCGGCGCCGACGATCGCGCCGATCGTCACCCGCGGAATGCGAATTTCCCACAAAATGCGTCCGGCTTGGGTCGAGGCGTCGGGGTGCAAAATCTGGTTGACGACCACCGGAAAACCGAACGGCACCGCGCCGACCGATGCACCGACGAGGAGTGCCACGGCGCAAGCGATCGCGGCTCCGCCGGCGGCGACGAACGGAGCCCGATGTCGTTGCGCTGCCACTTTGGGAGAGTACGCCGGTGCGGTGCGGCGACCTCGGCCCCTCGGATCGCACCCGCAACCGGACGCCGCGAGCCGGCGGTCGTGAGATCCGATGTGTGGCCGTTTTTCCGTCGATCGCGTCGAACGCGTCGCGTCGGCGTTTCCGAAGTACCGCTTTCCGGAGGCCGGGCCGCAGTTCAACATCGCGCCGACGATGCCGATTCTGGTCAAGCGGAACGACCCCTCGGACGAGGTCGTTTTCATGCGCTGGGGTCTCGTGCCCGGTTTTGCGTCGAGTCTCGCAATCGGCGGTAAAATGATCAACGCGCGGTCGGAAACGCTTGCCACACGGTCCGCATTCCGGAATGCCTTGGTGAAACGTCGCTGCCTGATTTTCGCAACCAGCTTTTACGAATGGCGGACGACGCCGGCCGGCAAAGAGCCGGTGCTGTTTCAGATGCGGTCGGGTGAACCGTTCGTTTTCGCCGGTTTGTACGAGCGCTGGTGGGGTCCCAAAGACGCCCGCTTCACGGAGCCGGTCGAGTCGGCGACGATCGTGACCACGCAGCCCAACGAACTCGTTGCGGCATTGCACGACCGCATGCCGGCGATCCTCGGCAGCGCGGCGCGCGAGCGGTGGTTGGACAGCGGCGCGGACGTCCACGCGGCGCTGGCCACACTCGAACCGTTCCCGGCCGCCGCCATGCGGGCATTCAACGTGGACCGGCGGGTGAATCGCGTCGCCTTCGACGACCCGCTGTGCACGGCGCCGCTGACCGAATTCGTTATAGTATAAGCATGTCGATGAAAAAGATCGATCGCCTGCGCGCTTGCGGCGCGCCCATCTAATGACGAGTCGATCGAAGCTGCGCCGCCCACGACTGAATTCGGTAGAAGCGCAGCTTTATGTAAAGGACCTACCGGCGTC
Organism: Candidatus Velthaea sp.; assembly: GCA_965214335.1. Taxonomy (GTDB): domain Bacteria; phylum Vulcanimicrobiota; class Vulcanimicrobiia; order Vulcanimicrobiales; family Vulcanimicrobiaceae; genus Velthaea. The sequence goes on from CBDCBO010000005.1 coordinate 653,571, forward strand.
GTTTGCGTTCTATACGTCGAAGCTCGGGTTCGCCATTGCCTTCGCGTACGGTGAGCCGCCGTTTTACGGCCAGATGCGGCGAGACAACGCGCGACTGAATCTGCGCTTGGTTGAGGAGCCGGTTTTCGCGGGTGACATTCGCGCGCGCGAGCAGCTGCTCTCAGCTTCAATTACCTTGGCCGGTTCGGCCGAGATCGAGGCGCTGTTCGTCGAGTTCGAGGCGGCCGACGTTCGGTTCGCTCAGGCGCTGAAAACCGAACCGTGGGGCGCGCGGACGTTCATCATCAGCGACCCCGATGAGAATCTCGTGCTGTTCGCGGGTCCACCGGAATAACGCACAGCGTGGCCGAGCGAATCTAAGCGCCGCCGGACGCAGCCGCCTTCGACGAGGCGTGCCGCGGCGTGCACCGAAAACAGCCGGGTTACCGTGATGCTCCAAGTTGTCGCCGACGTATGATCCGCACCGTTGCCGATCCGCCGCAGCGGGCGTTGCTCGTCGCCGTGGATCTCAACGATCGTGCAGCCCCGCTCGCTCCCGAGATGGCCGAATTCGCCGCGCTCGTGCGCGCCGCCGGCGTGGTCGTGGTTGGCGAGATCGTGCAGAAGTTACCGCAAGTCGATCCGGCGACGATGGTCGGCAGCGGCAAAGCGCGCGAAATCGCTGAGCGCGCCACGGAGTTGGGCGCCGACGCGATCTTCATCTTCAACGATTTGCGGCCGCGCCAACGCAGCAATCTCGAGAAGATCCTGCCCTTGCCCATCGTCGACCGCTCGATGCTTATTTTGGACATCTTCGCCCAGCACGCCCGCTCGCGCGAGGGTCAGTTGGCGGTCGAACTCGCGCAACTACGGTATCGTCAGTCGAATCTCATCGGCGCCGGCGCGGCGCTCTCGCGCTTGGGCGGCGGGGTCGGTTCGCGCGGGCCCGGTGAAACGAAACTCGAAGTCGACCGGCGAAAAATTCAGCAGCGCGTGACGCTCCTCAATGACCAGCTCGACGAGATGCGCAAGCAACGGCAAACGCGGCGTTCGGGCGGTGGCCGCGATCCGTTCGTGGCGCTCGTCGGCTACACGAATGTCGGTAAATCTTCGCTGCTGAACCGGCTGGCCGGCATCGACCCGCAGCGCACGAACGCCGCCTTCGTCGCCGACCAGCCGTTCGCGACGCTCGACCCGACGCTGCGCCGCGTCTATATTGGTGACGGGCACAATATCCGGCTGGCCGACACCGTCGGTTTCATCACCGCACTGCCGAAGGAACTCCTCAACGCTTTTCGGGCCACGCTCGAGGAACTTGACGTTGCCGATCTGCTCGTCCACGTTTTGGACGCAGCGAATCCCGACTGGCCGCGCCAAAAGGAAAGCGTCGAAACGATTTTGGCTGAATTGTCACTCGAAGAAAAGCCGATCGTGGTGGTCTTCAATAAAGTCGACCGGCTCGACGCCGCGGCCCGCGCCGCCCTGCCGGCATACGGACTACGCGTCAGCGCCACCAGCGCCGACGGCATCGACGAGCTGCGAACGGCGATCGCCGAGCGCTTGACCCGGTAATGGGCGCCGCACGCTGCGCCGCGGCGACGGCGGTGCTCGCGCTCGCCGGTTGCGCGCATGTGGCCGCCAGTCCCGCGGCCACGACCGGGCCGCCGGGCAGCGGTGATATCTACGTCGATATGTACCGCAAGCTGCAGCCTTCGATGGTGCTCTTCACGATGCGAATTCCAGCCGACGATCCCAAACGCAAAGGGGCCTTCGACGAAGCGTACGGCACCGGCATCGTCGTGCAAAGCGGCGATTGGGGCTCGCGCATTCTCACCGACGCCCACGTGGTCGCCGACGCGCGCAATATCATGGCGCGCATCGGCGACCGCCGGAAAGCCGCGGCGCGCGTGATCGCGGTCAGTAACGATCGCGATGACGTCGCGATCATCGATACGCGGATCGCGCGCGTACCGGTAGTCAAACTGGGCAGCGCGCGTGGTCTCGAGGCTGGACGTCCGATCGGCGTCATGGGCTATCCGATCCCGGACGCGTTCGAGGACGAACATCTTGAAACCAAGGTATCGATTTACGCCGGGCGCGTCGCGAGCGTGCGCAACGGGTCGCTCGAGCTCGACGTGCCGATCATTCCGGGTGAGAGCGGCGGTCCGGTATTCGACGCCGGCACGGGTGCGATCGTCGGTATCGCCGAGTCGCGCTTCGACGAAGAGCGCGCGATCGGCTTCGCCACGCCGATCGATATCGCGGTGAAATTCCTCGCAGCACATCCGCGTTAAAGGCGGCCGTCGCTCAGCGCGCCGGTAAATACGCTCCACGCTAACGGGGATGAGCCGGCAGCCGCCAGAACGATGCGGCGTTCACTCATTTGCACCACCGCTCCGGCCCGGAGCACGCCTTGACATCGGACGTACGCTTATGAATCGGAGCCAGTTTGTTGCCGCGAGCGCCGGCGTGTTCGGCTCGATCGCTATCGTACGGGCGCCGGCTCGCGCGGCCCAATTTACGTACAAATTTTCGTCCGACGTGGCGGCCGAGCATCCGACGAACGTGCGTGCCAAACAGATTTTCGACGAGATTAAGCAACAGACGGGCGGCCGGCTCGAGATCGGCGTTTTTCCAAATAACATCCTGGGCGGCGCGTCGGCGGTCTTCAGTCAAATCCGCACCGGAGCCGTACAGTTCATGATGGCGCTCGACGGCATTGTGGCCAGTGTCGCGCCGGTTGCGGCGATCCCGGGCGTCGGCTTCGCCTTCAAAGACACCGCTCAAGCGTTTCACGCCTTCGATGGCCCGCTGGGCGACTACGTGCATAAAGAAATCGTCGCCAAGGGCCTCTACTGCTACGACCGGCCGTTTCTCAACGGTATGCGCCAAATCAGCACGAGCATTAAGCCGATCGTCAACGTTGCCGATGTCGAAGGGCTGAAAATCCGTACTCCGCCCAATAAATTAGCCGTCGATCTGTTCCGCACGCTGGGCGCCTCGCCGACGCCGATGAACTTTACCGAACTCTACACCGCCCTGCAGACGCATATCGTCGATGCGCAGGAGAATCCAGTCGCCATCATCGAGGTGGCCCGGCTATACGAAGTGCAGAAATTTCTGAGCTTGACGAATCACATGTGGTCGGCCGAGTTCTTCATCGGCAATGCCGACGCGTGGGCGGCATTGCCGCCCGATATCCAGAAAATCTGCGAAGCGGGTTTCGCGAAATATTTGACGCTCGAACGTAACGATACGGCTAAGCTGAACGACACGCTGACGACTCAGCTGGCTAAGCAGGGCATGACGGTCAATAAAATAAGCGATGCCGCGCCGTTTCGGGCCAAACTCGCGCCGTTCTATGCGACGTGGAAAGGCGAATTCGGAACGACTGCCTGGGATTTGCTCGAACGTGGTGCGGGTACAAAACTCGCTTAATTTACCGGAGTCAGGCCGGCCGGGTCACGCGTAACTTTGAGCGGCGGCGCGTGCCCGATGAGCGATCGGTCGCCGACCCACTGAGCCGGCGGAATACGCCAAAATTGGGCCATGGCATTGAGCCGGCCGGCGTACGTCGACCGCACCGCCACGAAGTGATTCCAAGCTTGAGTCCGATCCAGCAGCGGCACACCGGCCGCCGCTAGGCGCTCGTAAGCGAGATCGAATTCATGCCGCTCGACACCGACTTCGGCGCCATCCTCGAGACCAAAATAGTGCCCGAAGTCGTTGACGAAGTGCCGCCCCAGCCGATTGACGAACGTGGCCTCGGCTTTGCTCGGAACGTCCAGTGTCGTGAGCACGAGCGTCGACGCGTCCAATAGGGCGCCCAGCACGCCGACCCAAGAAATGTCGTCATGGGTCGAACGAAAATAATTGAGCACCGGGTACGCAAGATGCGTCTCGAGCACCGTCGCCATCCAGGCTTGGGATTCACGCAACAGCGTCACGAGGCCGTCGATGCTCTTCAAGCGAGCATGAATCTCGATCAACTCGACACCCGAGGGCGGCGCTCCGGCGCGGTTACTCACCGACACCACGAACGCTTCGCGATTCTGGTACGCTCCAAAAATTGCGAATAAGAACGTCGTCAGGATCGCGACGATGCCGAAGCCCGAAGCCCCGGTGAGAATCGCTAACATACGCGCCAGCGGTTGCACCGGCACGATGTCGCCGAAACCCACCGTGAGCAGCGACGTTCCGGCGAAATAGATCGCGCCGGTCAAGTTGGGTTCGGGCTTGAGCTGGCCACGCAACGCGTAGAAGATGCAACCGTAACCGAGAATGAGACTCGCGACCCAGAAGGCCAGCAAAAATATCAACAGCAATGGAGCGAACGTTCCGAGAAAATCTTCGCGGTCGTCATTGCCGACCGCCCGATGGCCCAACGCGCGCCAGCCTTGCCAGCCCCAGCGCGAAATGTAAGCGCTCGCGCGCATCCGGCGATTGGCCGGACGTGGCACGATCACCGATTGAAAAACATCGCTGAAGGTCGAAACGACGACGAAGACGCCGAGAATCAAAAATACGATGGGCAGCACCTTAGTCGGCACAACCCCGCGCAGGTCGCGGTGTTTGCTTGCCGTACGGCTGTGCGATGCTGGCGCTCATCACCGGTCCGGTACGTTCGGGGAAAAGCCGGCGCGCGGCGTCGGTGGCGCGCGGCTTCGGCGATCCGGTCACCTTCGTAGCCACGTTGCGGCTCGATCCGCACGATCCCGAGATGATCGAACGCATCGCGCACCATCGGCGCGAGCGCGAAGATGCGCTGAGCATCGAGCTTTGGCGGCCGCAGACGCCGGATTTACCGGCCGTCATCGCAACGGCACCGCCCGCGACGACGCTGCTCATCGATTCCCTCGGAACGTGGCTGGCCGGTCATTTGCTCGATCTCGAAGCGCTAGCCGAGTACGACGCGCCGGCCGCCCTGACCCGGCTTGAGGCGTTCGGCGACGCGCTGGCAGATGAGTTGGAAAGCGCTTCCTGCAACGTGGTTATCGTCAGCGAGGAAGCCGGTTGGGGGCTCGTTCCGCCGACCCCGCAAGGCCGCATCTTTCGCGATGCGCTCGGCCGGCTCAGCCAGCGAATCGGTCGCCGGGCCGAACGAGTCGAACTCGTGGTGGCTGGTTTCGCGCTCGACTTGCGCCGGCACGGCGTCCCCGTTTAAACCCTTACGTTGGCCGGGGAGCGGGCGAGCCCGCGGGTGTAAGCGTGGATTGCAGCCGAATCAACCCCGCATCACCGGCCTTCGACGTATTGCCGGTTGTTACTAAAATCGTTTCCGTTTCGGTCGCGTAGCCGATCGCGCGAATGACCAGCGTTTGATTGCCGATCGGCACCCCTTCGAGCGTAAACTTCCCGCCGTCGGACGCGACGAGATTGCGCACGATCGTGCCGACCACGACCGTCGCACTCGGTACCGCTTGACCGTTGGTGGCGTCTAACAAAGTCCCGACGATCGTTCCCATGTGGGTCTCGCCGTTGGGATTCGGATTCGGACCGCACGCTGTAAAGCTCACGCACAATAATGCGAACGCAAAGGCGGTCCGGGAAAGCTTCCAGAAATTCATTTGACGTTATGACTCCGTATGGTCCCGTTGCCATCTATCTTGGCGTTGCGCTGGCTGCTGCGCTGCTCTTTACCGTGCTGCCCGGGCTGATGGCCCGGCGTAAGCCCAATGCGGTAAAGAGCGAGGCGTATGAATGCGGCGTTGAACCAACGTCCGACGTTAGCGGTCGATTTCCCGTTCGTTTTTATCTCATCGCCATGCTGTTTGTGGTATTCGATGTCGAAGCGGCGTCCTTCTATCCCTGGGCGGTGCAGATGCATTCGCTGCGCGTTTTTGGCCTGTTGGAGATGATTGTCTTTGTGATCGTGCTCGGTATCGGGTATGCCTATGTGTGGAAGAGAGGCGGATTTCAATGGCGGTAGATTCTCCCGGGCAATTTCTGCTGGGCAAAGTTGATGAGGTTGCTCGCTGGGCGCAGTCGTCGAGCGTTTGGCCGTTGACGATGGGCTTAGCGTGTTGCGCGATTGAGATGATGACGGCCACCGCACCGGAGTACGATCTCGCTCGGTTCGGCTCTGAAGTGTTTCGCGCTTCACCTCGTCAGGCCGATCTGATGATCGTTTCCGGGCGCGTTGCGCAGAAAATGGCGCCGATCATCAAACGGTTATACGATCAAATGGCCGATCCCAAATGGGTCATCTCGATGGGCGCATGCGCGAGTTCGGGCGGTGTTTTCGATAATTACGCCGTCGTCCAGGGAGTCGACACGTTGGTTCCGGTCGATGTCTACATGCCCGGTTGCCCGCCGACACCCGACGGCTTATTGTATGCCGTGAACCTGATCCAGCAGCAGATCCGCCAAGGCGGTCGCGGCGGAATTCTGGCGCGGGCGTAACGTGCCGAGTTCGCAAACACCGCCGGCCGGATCGACCGCAATCGATCCGACCGCGATCCGGCCTGCGCTCGATGACGCGCGGATCATTCGCACCTCGCCGGCCGACATTCGGGCGACATTGCTCGCGCTCAAACAAGATGGTTACGTTATGCTGCTCGACGTCGGGGGCGTCGACTATCTGCCGCGCGAGCCGCGCTTCGACGTGGTATATCACGTATTGAAGCTTGGGACGAGCGGCGCGCCGGCAAGCCGAGTCCGAATCTTATGCGGCGTTCCGGTCGCAGCCGCCACCGTACCGAGTGTGGCCGACCTTTGGCCGGCGGCGGATTGGGCGGAGCGCGAAATCTACGATTTGTTCGGCATCACCTTTAGCGGTCACCCCGACTTACGGCGCATTCAAATGCCCGTTGAATGGGAGGGCCACCCACTGCGTAAGGATTATCCGCTGCGTGGTCCGGCGCGAGAGCGCACGCCGCGCCCGTCCTTTGCGCTCAAGTCGAATGTCGCCGCCGGGACGCCGGCATCGGGGAAAACCGCCGCGGCACTGCAGCGCCAGATTGCCGTCGCGCGCGGTCAGGTCATGCCCGATGTGCCGCCCGCTCCGGCTGCCGATCCGGCAATTGGCTCGTCGCCGGGAGCGGCCGTGTCGGCCGGCTCCGCGACGCCGCAGGAGCTCGCGGCTGAACCGAACTCGGCGCGTGGCGGGCAGTTACCCAAGGACGGATCGAAGTGAGCGTCGAGAGCATCGTTCCGGCCCCGGCGCCGGCACTGCCGCCGCAATTGACCATGGAAGTCGTCGAGCGCGAAAATAACCGGATGGTCCTCTCGATGGGCCCGCAGCACCCCTCGACGCACGGCGTGTTGCAGGTCATAACCGAGATCGAAGGCGAGGTCGTCACGCGTGCCGAGCCGGAGATCGGCTACTTGCACACGGGCATCGAGAAGTCGGCCGAAAATCTGTTTTGGACTCAGGCGTCGACGGTTATCGAGCGGATGGATTACCTGTCGCCGCTTTCGAACGCGCTGTGTTACATTCTGGGCGTCGAACGGCTGCTCGGTGTCACCGATGCGGTGCCGCAGCGAGCGCAGCAGGTACGCGTGCTGCTGTGCGAGTTGTCGCGCTTGGCATCGCACTGCGTTTGGCTCGGCACGGGTGGTATCGACCTCGGCGCGATCTCGACGTTCTTCTACGCCTTCGATATGCGCGAGCGTATTCTCGATCTCAACGAGTTGTCCGGCGGCGCGCGGATGCATCCGAATTACCTGCGCATCGGCGGCTTGCGCGACGATCTACCGGCCGGCTTCCTCGAACGGCTCGACGCGCTGATCGCGATGTACCGGCCGCGGATGCACGAGCTGCGTAATCTATTGCAGAAGAACCCGATTCTTCAAGATCGCATGATCGACGTCGGCATCATCAGCGCAGACGATGCGCTGGCCTGGGGCGTTACCGGTCCCAGCTTGCGGGCCGCCGGCGTGGCCTACGATGTCCGCAAGGCGTTTCCGTACAGCGGATACGAGCAGTACGATTTCGAGATTCCGACACGGACCGAAGGCGATGCCTACGCGCGGTTCTTGGTGCGACTCGACGAGATGGATCAGTCGATGCGCATCATCGAGCAGGTGCGTAAAAATCTCGTCGGCGGGCCGGTGATGTCGAACGATACGAAATTTACCCCGCCGCCGAAAGAAACCATCGCCGTTTCGATGGAAGCGCTCATCCATCACTTCAAATACGTGTCGGAGTCGTTTCGCGTTCCGCCCGGCGATGTGTATCAAGCCGTCGAGGGACCGCGCGGAGAGCTCGGCTATTACATTGTTTCCAACGGCGACAATCGTCCGTGGCGAGTGCGGACTCGGCCGGCATCGCTGTACAATCTGCAGATTCTCAAGAAGATTGCGCTCGGCGAATTGATTGCCGATATGGTCGTCATGATCGGTTCGCTCGATCCCGTTTTCGGCGAGGTCGATCGCTGATGCCGCATGGACCGACCGCGACCGCGCTCGCAGCCGCCGATTGGGATCCGTATGTCAGCCGGCCCGGTAACTTTTTCGACGACCTCTACGCGCGCTTACAGCCGGAGTGCGAAGCGCTCGTCGTCCAGTACGAAGACTCGCGCAGCGCGCTCATCCCAATGGCGCATCTGTATCAAGACCACGAAGGCTATCTATCGCAGAATGCGATCGTGGCGATCGCCTATCGGCTCGAATTAGCGCCGGCGGTCGTCGAGTCAACCGTCTCCTTTTACACGTTATTTTGTCGCAAGCCGGTCGGCAAATACATGTTGCAAGTGTGTCGCAACCTGTCGTGCATCATCAACGGCGCCGAAGAGATCATGGCCTATTTTCGGCAGCAGCTCGGCATCGGGCATCTCGAAACGAGCGCTGACGGACTGTTCTCCTACGAGGAAGCGGAGTGCTTGGCAGCCTGCGACATGGCACCGTGCATGCAAGTGAATCTCGAGTTCGTGTATCGCCTCACGAAACCGGATATCGATGCGATGCTCGCGGCGATGCGTGCCGGGACGTACCGGGTGCAGCCATTGGTTCAAACCGCACCGCCCGAGCGCACCTGGAAAATAGCCCAAGACACGGGCCGCAAATCGGCCGGCGGGCGCGGTGTGAGCAATCCAAATAACGCCGGCGGCGTGGGCGACCGAAGCGGCATCATCATGCTCGACCGGCTGATGGCCGACCCGGCCTTCGGCGAGCGTTCGCGCGAACGCGTTCTGCACGAAAAGAATTACGTTCCCCAGAGCGGAGAAGGCAGCCATTAATACATCAGTGATTACGCCGGTATTGACCCAAGGAATCGGCGAACTCAACCTGTGTGACATCGAGGTATACCGTGCGCAGGGCGGCTACGCCCAACTCGAACGCGCATTTAAGGAACTCAGCCCAAAAGACGTCGCCGATATGTGCACGGGCTCGAATCTGCGTGGGCGCGGCGGTGCCGGTTTCCCAACCGGCCGCAAATGGTCGTTTCTGCCGAACAACGGCCGGCCGCGTTATATGGTATGCAACTGCGATGAGGCCGAGCCCGGCACGTTTAAAGACCACATGCTGCTCGAGCAAACACCGCACCAGATCATCGAGGGCATTCTGATCGGGTCGTACGCGATCGGCTGCCATCATGCGTTCATTTATATTCGTGGCGAATTCAAGCAAGGTTTTCACATCTTCAAAGCGGCGCTGGACCAAGCGCGCTCGGCGGGCTACGTTGGTAAGGATGTGCTCGGCACCGGATACGATCTCGAACTGACGATTCACCGCGGGGCGGGTGCGTATATTTGCGGTGAAGAGACAGGGCTGCTCAATTCACTCGAGGGCCGGCGCGGCGAACCGCGGCTCAAGCCGCCGTTTCCCGCAATCAAAGGCTTATACGGCGAACCAACCGTCGTCAATAACGTCGAGACGTTGGCCTATTTGCCGCACATCATGCGCAATGGTGCGGCCTGGTTTGCCGGCGTCGGCCCCGAGCGGTCGCCGGGGTTCAAGATCGTGTCGATCAGCGGACACGTGCAGAACCCCGGCAATTACGAAGTGCCGTTGGGCACCACGATCCGGCAGCTCATTTGGGAGTGTGCCGGCGGCCTGCGCGAGGGTCGCTCGTTCTTGGGCGTACAGCCCGGCGGGGGCTCGTCGGCGTGTCTGTTCGAAGAGCATTTAGATTTACCGTACGACTTCGACTCGATCTCGAAAGCCGGATCGATGCTGGGCTCGGGCGCGATGGTCGTGTTCGACGACACCACCGATTTCGTGAAGGCGGCGCACGCGCTCATTCGCTTCTACGCGCATGAATCGTGCGGCCAATGCACGCCGTGCCGCGAAGGCGGTCATTGGCTCGAAAAGACGCTGGTGCGCATTCTCGAAGGTCATGGGTTGCAGAGTGACGTCGACATGCTCGTCTCGGCGTCGCATCAGTTGACCGGACTCAATCTGTGTGCGCTGGGCGATTCACTCGAACCGTTCCTGGCCTCGGTCGTCAAACGTTTCGAGACGCAATTCCGGGCCTATGTGAAGGAACCGCACGCGGTGCCGGTGGCCGTTTGACGACGCTCTTGCTTACCCAGCGGCGTTCGTTCTGGCCTACGTTGATGTTGGGCGTCGGTTCGATCGCGACGAGCGGTTTCGGCCGTTATTTAGGTAAAAACTCGATGTTGTCGCGTTGCGGCATGGCGATCGCCGGATCGGCAATTCCGCTCTTGGTGCGCTACTTCGCCCTGACGCGTCAGCCTGCCCACGGGCATTCCTCACCTACGAAAGCTGTATGAGCACCACCGTTCCACAGACCGATCTCGTCACCGTTACGATCGACGGCGTCGACGTGCGCGTGCCCAAAGGCACGCTGCTCGTCGAAGCGTCCAAACAGATCAAGAATGAAATTCCGGTCTATTGTTATCACACCAAACTCGGGCCGGCCGGGTTATGCCGCGTGTGCTTGGTCGACATCGAAGGCATGCCCAAGCTGCAAATTGCCTGCAATACACCGGTCGTCGACGGCATGAAAGTGCATACACAGAACGACAAGGCGTACGAAGGCCGGCGCGCGATTCTCGAATTTCTGCTGCTGAACCATCCGCTGGATTGCCCGATTTGCGATAAGGGCGGCGAATGCGATCTGCAAGATTACTCGATGGCGTACGGTCAAGGTGCGTCGCGGATGATCGACGCCAAAGACGCAAAGCCCAAAGCCGTCGATTTGGGTCCGACCATCGTACTCGACGAAGAGCGATGCATTCTGTGCTTGCGTTGCGTGCGGTTCGACGACGTCATCACGCGCGAGCAGTCGCTGCGCACCGAAGATCGCGGCGCGCATGCCATTATCGCGACGGCGACGGGCGAGCCGTACGTTTCCGATTTTTCCGGCAACGTTACCGAGCTGTGTCCGGTCGGTGCGCTCACGTCGAAAACCTATCGCTTTAAGTCACGGCCATGGGACAATCATCGGACCGAGACGACGTGCACGCAGTGCAGCGTCGGCTGCCAGATGCACGTCGACGAACGCGGTAACACCTTGCTGCGCACGATGAGCGTTGAAGAAGACGATCAGATCAGCGACGGGTGGTTGTGCGATCGTGGCCGCTACAACGTCGGTTTTCTGCGTGACGAGCGGCGCATCACGCAGCCGCTGTATCGGCAGAACGGCAGCTGGTCGCAAATCGCATGGGACGATGCGATCGACATCTGGGCCACCGCGATCAAGCAAAATATCGCCCGCGGCGGTCCGCAGTCCGTTGGTGTGATCGGCGGTGGACGGTTACTCAACGAAGAGGCGTTGCTCTTAGCGCACGTGCATCGCGCATTGGGCATCGAAAATCTCGATTGGCGCGCCGGACGCCAAGTGCAAGCGCACCCCGGCGCGGCCGGCGGCACGCATGTCGAACTCGAAAATGCGCAAGCGATTCTCACCTACGGGCGGCCGCCCGCCGGGCTCGCGCCGGTGCTGGATCTACGCATTCGTAAAGCCGTCGCGCGCAACGGCGCGACGTTGATTTCGATCGGCGATCACCGCGCCAGCCGCGTCGTCCGTAATACGCACGTTGCAACCGTCGCCGACGCCCGAGCGGCAATCCCGGCCGCCGCCGAGCGCATCGCGCTGATCTGGGATGGGACGCAAATCGAGGAAGCGGCGGCGTTCTTGGCGCTGGCAACGACCTTACGCGCCGGCGGAAAAACGGTACACACGTTCATTCCGGGCGAACAGGCGAACGCGCGCGGGGCCGAAGGGCTCGGTATGCTGCCGCGCTCCGGTGGCCTCGATACTGCCGGGATGCTCGGCGCCGGGCGCGACGGCAGCTTGGGTGTGCTGACGATTTTCGGGGCCAATCCGATGCTGCGCTATGCTGATCGCGCGTTGGTCGAAGCGGCGTTGGCCGCCGTGCCGTTCATCGTCGTCAGCGAGTTGTTCATGACCGAAACCGCCGAGGCGGCGCATCTCTTCTTGCCGGCCTGTGCGGCATTTGAGAAAAGCGGAACGACGACCGATGTTGCGGGCGACATCTTGCCGGTGCTGGGTTCGGTCGTAGCGCCCGGTGAGGCTCAGGCTGACGGCGATATGCTCGTGCTGTTGGCCCGCGCGCTCGAGGTCGCGCTGCCCGATCCGGTCGAGATCGAACGCCTGGTGCAGGCGGCCGCGGCGCACGTGCCCGCTATCCGTTCGCTGCCGGCGGCTGCGCCGCAGGCGCTCGAATCCGGCGAAGTGCGGCTGATCGTCGATTCCTCGATCATGAGCGGCGGCGGAACGAGCGCCTTCGATGCCCGGCTCGGCGGATTGCGCACGAGCGCCGCCGCTACGCTGCATCCGCGGACGGCCCGTGAACTCGGCATCGCGGACGGCGCGAGCGTCGACGTGATCGGCACCGGCGAGCGTGCCGTGCGCGGACTGATCGCCCGGCTCAAGCCGCACGTTCCCGAGGGGGCCGTGCTGATCGCCGATGGACTGCCGGAGGCTGCGGCCAATTTGGCAGCGGCCGGTACCGGCGTGCGGGTTGCGCCCGCGCGCGTTATCGTGACCGCCGGGGCGTCGTAGTGGACGCAACGCTTTCCGCGGCGGTGCCGCTGTGGCTCATCGTGCTCGTCAAGTCCGGTATCGTGCTGGGCGTTGTCATCACGACGTTCGCGTACTCGATGCTGTTCGAACGCAAGATCATGGCCTGGATGCAACTGCGTCCGGGACCGAATCGCGTCGGCCCGTGGGGCCTGTTGCAGCCGGCCGCCGACGCCGTGAAGATGATGTTCAAAGAAGATCTGACGCCCAACACCGCCGACCCGCTGATCTATAAACTTGCGCCGTTCATCTCGCTGATCACCGCGATGGGCGTGTTCGCCGTCATTCCGTTCGCCGAACCGTCGGGCACCGGTTTCTTCGGCTCGATCGGCGACGTTAACGCCGGTATCTTGTTCGTGTTCGCGCTGACGTCGATCGGTGTCTACGGCATCTCGCTCGCCGGCTGGTCGTCCGGTTCAAAATTCCCGTTGCTCGGCAGCGTCCGGGCGACCGCGCAAATGATCAGCTACGAACTTTCGATGACGATGTCGGTCATCGGGGTGTTGATGATCGCCGGAACGACGTCGCTCATGGGCATCGTGCATGCGCAGTACCGCATGTGGTTCATCATCCCGCAAATTCTTGGGTTCGTTATCTACATCATCACCGCCGTAGCTGAAACGAACCGTGCACCGTTCGACTTAGTTGAAGCCGAAACCGAACTCGTCGGCGGTTTCCATACCGAATACTCGGGCCTGCGCTTCGGACTGTTTTTCATTGCCGAATACCTCAACATGATCACCGTATCGTGTCTAGCGACCCTGCTGTTCTTGGGCGGCTGGAACGCGCTGTTCGGACTGAGCTTCATTCCGGGCTTGATTTGGTTTCTCGCCAAAGCCGGTGCGTTTCTGTTTTTCTATATTTGGCTGCGCACCACGCTGCCGCGCTTCCGCTACGATCGCTTGATGGATTTCGGCTGGAAGGTGCTGTTACCGGCCGCCACGCTCAATCTCGTCTTAACGGCAATCGTTGTTGCCTTTTGGCCCACGAACGGATGACCATGCGTAAGAACCTGTTCAATGTCGCCGCGATCTTCACTGGATTCCGCACGACGTTCTCATATTTTTTCTATAAGAAGCCGACGATCGAATATCCGTCGGTCAAAAAACAGCACGCGCCGCGTTTTCACGGCTTGCACGAGCTGCGTCGCTATGCTGACGGCAAAGAACGCTGCATCGGCTGCGAACTCTGCGCCATCGCGTGTCCGGCGAACGCCATTACGGTCATCGGAGCGGAGAACACCCCTGAAGACCGGCATTCGCCGGGCGAACGGTACGCCGCGCGCTATGAGATCGACGAACTGCGCTGTATCTTTTGCGGTTTGTGTGAAGAGGCGTGTCCCACCGATGCTATCGTCTTGACGCCGCGGTTCGAGATGGCCGACTACCGGCGCGGTGCCTTCGTCTACGCGAAGGACCGGCTGCTGGTGGCACCTGACGAAGGCGTCGGCCAACCGCCCGACGAGCGCCCTAACGGCATTCCGCCCGATCTCGGCGTAGTAGCGCAAACGAAATCAACGGTCGACATCGCGACCGGTTACGACGCGACGGCCCGCGGGAAATATCTTAAAGATCACCGGCGAGGACTCGCCGGTTGATCGCTTTTTGGCTGTTGGCGCTGGCCCTCATCGGCACGGGCGTTTTCACGATCACGGCGCGCAAGCCGGTCTACAGCGTCGTCGGATTACTGGGCAACTTCGTGGTGCTCGCTATTCTGTACTTGACCTTGCAAGCCGAGTTTTTGGCCGTTATTCAGATCGTGGTGTATAGCGGCGCGATTTTGATCTTGTTCCTCTTCGTCATCGCGCTGCTTTCCAGCGGCGTCAAGCCGTTCGACGTCGGGCCCGACCGGTTGCCCAAAGTGCTCGTGCCGGCGGCGATCGTCGGCGTCATCGCGCTGGCGACGATCGTGTATTCCGTCGCGCGGGTGCCGTCACCGGCCTTACCGTCGATCGCCGCCGGTTCCGCCGGCGCGCTCGGTCAGACGGGTGAGGCCGATGTGTTCGGCAGCGTGGGTAATTTTGGCCAAGCACTTTTTACTACGAATTTGTTGCCGTTCGAGGTGACCGCGCTGCTGTTGATGGTCGCGGTCATCGGCGTGGTGTTGCTCGCCGGCGACGACGAGCCGGCGCGCCGGCGTCCCAAAGCGCGCAACATCGAACGCGAACCGATTACCAAGCCTCAGGAGCCACTCACTCGATGAGTCCCAGCGTCTTCGCCGTTCCGATCGAAAACTATATCGGGTTGTCGGCCGTCATGTTTTTTCTCGGCGTCACCGGGGTCATCGTGCGGCGCAACCCGTTGATCATGCTCATGTCGATCGAGCTGATGTTCAACGCCGCCAATCTCGCGCTCATTACGTTTGCCAAAGCGTGGGTCAATCCGGCCGGACACATCTTCGCCTTTTTGGTTATCACGGTAGCGGCCGCTGAAGCGGCGATCGGTCTCGCCATCGTTGTTATCGTTTTCCGCCGGTCGGTGAACGTCGACGTCGACGAGATCGCGACGATGCACGGGTAATGCGATGATGCACACGACGCTCGGGATCGACGGCAGTCACCCGCTGCTCTATTTTATCTGGCTCTTGCCGCTATTTGGCGCGGCAATCTTGTCGGCGTTCGGGCCGCAGCTCAAGTCGCTCGGCGGTCCGGTCGGTGCGGCGCTCGTCGGCACGGCGTTCGTCGCTGCGGTATTTTCCGCAGGCGATGCGATGCAAACGAACGGCACGCTCAGCGGTGCCCACTCGCCGCTCGTTACCTGGCTGCCCGGTTTTTCGTTCGGACTTTTGTACGACCGGCTCGCGCTCATCTGGACGCTGATCATCACCGGGGTCGGGTTTCTCATCCACGTCTATTCGATCGGGTATTTGGCCGGCGACCGAGCGTTCGCGCGGTTCTTCGCGTATTTGAACTTCTTCGTTTTCGCGATGCTGACGCTGGTGCTGTCGGATAATTTCGCCGGCTTGCTCGTCGGATGGGGGCTTGTCGGTCTGGCGTCGTATTTTCTGATCGGCTTTTGGTTCGACCGTCCGTCGGCCGTTGCCGCGGCCCGCAAGGCGTTCGTGATAAACGTGCTGGGCGATGTCGGTATTCTGTTCGCGGTGTTGGTCATCGTCGCCAAAGTCGGCTCGATTGGTTACGGCGATGCGTTCGCCGGTGTCGGACACGCGTTCAGCTCGCAAGAATTGTTCATCGTGTGCCTTGGTTTGTTTGTCGGCTGCGCGGCGAAATCGGCGCAGGTTCCACTCCATACATGGCTGCCCGACGCGATGGAAGGGCCAACGCCGGTTTCGGCGTTGATCCATGCGGCGACGATGGTAACGGCCGGCGTGTATCTCATCGCACGCTGCGCTCCGCTGTGGACCGCCTCAGCCGAAGCGCGCGAGCTCGTCGGCGTCATCGGCGCCCTGACCGCCATCGCCGGCGCGCTGTTGGGCATCGCCCAATGGGATATCAAACGGATCTTGGCCTACTCGACCATGTCGCAGATCGGCTATATGATCATGGCGGTCGGCGTCGGTGCCTTCAGCGCCGGCGTACTGCACTTTCTCACGCACGCGTTCTTCAAGGCCGAGCTTTTTTTAGGCGCGGGCATCATCATTCACAATTTAGCGAACGAACAAGATGTGCGCCGGATGGGTGGTTTGCGCAAGCAGATGCCGTTTGCGTTCCTTGCCATTCTCGTCGGCGTCCTGGCAATCTGCGGCGTGCCGGGTTTTAGCGGCTATTTCAGCAAAGACGCGGTGCTGTACGAAACGCTGTTGCAGGGCCATCCGGTCTTGTATGCCGTTGGTGTCATTACGGCGGGCATTACCGCGTACTATATGTTTCGGCTGTTGTTCGTGACATTCTTCGGACCGTATCGCGGCAACGTCGATGTGTCCGAACTAGGCATCCGGCATCCCGAACTCGCCGGCACCGCATCGCCGTCGGGCTATCACGGAGCCGAGGAAGAGGGTCCGGGGCACGGTCACGGTCATGCGGTGCACGCGCCGGCCTGGATCATGAGCGCCCCGGTCGCCGCCCTCATTCCGTTTTCGGTCGGCATCGGCTGGCTTGCCATCGGCGGAGCAAACAGCCCGTGGCAGCGCTTCCTCGCGCCGGTATTTCCGGCGGCCGCGGGCGCCGAGCGGAGCGCGCCGATTTCCGAACTGCTGTCCGGGATCATTGTCCTGGTCGTCGTCGCCATCGGTGTTGGACTCGCCTACGTACGCTACGGAACGGCCGCGGCGCAACGCGACAGCGTCGCGCGACTACGGACCGAAACCGTGCGGATGCCGGCGGTCTTGGCGAACGCGTATTATTTCGATGCCGCGATCGAAGCGCTCATCGTGAAACCGGCTGCCGCGCTCGGCGGTTTTTTCGGCACGGTCGTCGACCCGGTGATCATCGACGGCGGGGTGCGCGAGGTCGCGCATTCGGCATCGTGGTTAGGCCATCTGTTCCGCAGCTTTCAAACCGGTCTCGTCCGCGGATATGCGCTGTATATCGTGTTTGGTGTGGCGTGTTTTGTCGTGTACTATGCCGCGATCGGAGCGGGCCGATGAACGGCATCGTCACCGGGCTCGTCCTGGCCCCCATCCTGGTCGGTTTTCTGCTGTACGCGCTGCCGAAAAACGCCGATGCCGCGGCCAAATGGGTCGCGGTCGCCGTTGCCGCGCTGGCGGTGCTCGTCACGCTCGGCAACGCACATGCAGCCGACGATTCGGTGCACTGGCTCGCGCGGCCATTCGACGCTGCCTTTCATTTTGGTTTCGGCGCCGTCTCGTATTGGATCGTCGTTCTACTGCAGGTCGCGACATTTAGCGCGCTCTTGGCCACGCGGGCGACGCGCATGCGCGAGTACACGGCGCAGATGCTGCTGTTGCTGGGCGCGATGACCGGCGTCTTTCTGGCCAAAGATCTGTTGCTGTTCGCGCTATTTTGGGATCTGATGTTGATCCCGGTGTTTCTCTTGATGGTCGGTTGGGGTACGCCCGGCAGCGGTCCCGGCCGGCGCGGCACGGCGGCGTGGCGCTACCTCATCTATAACCTGAGCGGTGGCTTGTGTCTATTGCTTGCGACCGCCGCGTTCGGCATCGTCAACGGCAGTACCGATGTGATTGGAGCCGCTCCGGCGGCCACGATCGGCAACGCGTGGGGCGCCTGGATCTTTTGTGGTTTCGCGTTCGCGTTTCTGGTCAAGACACCGGTCTTTCCGTTCCACACCTGGATGCCCGACACATACGCCGAACTGTCGCCACCGGTTGTGGCTGTCGTCAGCGGCATCCAGTCCAAAGCCGGATTGTATGGCTTTCTCGTCATCGGTCTGCCGTTCTTCGGTCAACAAATGCGCGCAGCGGTTCCGCTCATGATCGGTCTTGGCTTAGTGAGCTTGCTGTACGGCGCGTTCACGGCACTGGCGCAAGTCGATGCCAAGCGAATCGTCGCGTACAGTTCGATGTCGCACTTAGGCTTGATGCTCATTGCGATTTTTAGTTTCGATCCGTTGGCGATTACGGGCGCGGTCGTGTATATCATCGCGCATGGGCTCTTTAGCGCGGCGCTGTTTTTAGCCCTCGGCTACGTCGAAGCTCGCGAAGAAACGCGTTCGCTCGAGCGGCTGGGCGGCTTGGCATTCGAAAACCCGCGACTCGGCGGCGCGCTCATGTTCGCGGCGCTCGCGGCGTTGGGATTACCGGGTTTAGCCGGGTTCGCCGGTGAGCTGCTCATTCTGACTGGCCTCTACCATGCCGGTTTCGGCGCGGCGGCGCTCGTTGCGCTTGTTCCGATTGTCGTGGCGGCCGCGTATATGCTGCGCCTGTTTCAACGGATCATGAATGGTCCCAAAGTGATCGATCTGCCCGAACGGCGCGATCTTACCTGGATCGAAGGGCTCGCGATTGCACCGCTCATCATCGGGTTTATCGTGCTGGGTGTGAATCCGGCTCCGGTCGCCAGCCTCGCAGCCGACGCTGCCGGCACGCTCACCGGCAGCAGCGGGCCAAGTCCGGTGACGCGCTTCCACGAACCCCGCCGCCAAGAAAGTTCGTATGTCGCCGCCCATCCAGTACGCTAGTTCGTCCGACCTGGCCGCGCTGTGGCCGACGTTCATCGTCGCCGCGGCGGCGCTGGTGGCGTTAATCGTCGACTTGTTCATGTCGACCGGCCGCGTGCGCCGTTATCTCGCCGTCGGCATCGGCATGCTCGGTCTCGTGGTCGCAGGCGTGCTATCGGCCCAGCAATATGGCCATCCCGATGCGGCGTTCGGCGGTGCCTATATGGCCGGCGGCTTTAGTGTTGTTTTCAGTGAAATTGCGCTATTCGCAACGCTCGTCGCGCTCGGTTTGGGCATCGGGATCGGCCGCGACGATCAAGTCGCCGGAACGACGGCGCTGGTGTTATGGAGCACCTGCGGCGCCCTGTTGATGGCCGGTGCGGGCAATCTCATGATGGTCTTTCTCGGCCTCGAATTATTATCGCTCGGGTTATATTGCTTGTGTGCGATGTCGGTGCGGACGGCCGCGCGCGAATCGGGGCTCAAGTATCTATTGCTCTCGTCGATGGCTTCGGGCTTTTTGCTTTACGGGATGGCGTTGCTCTTCGGCGGTACCGGCTCCGTTGCGCTTGCGGCGATTGCCGCCGCTCCGCCGTCGCCACTTATCGCGATTGGCGCCGGCCTCTTCTTAGTCGGTCTTGCGTTCAAGCTGAGCCTTGTTCCGTTTCACGCCTGGACGCCTGATGTTTACGAAGGCGCGCCGCTTTCGGTTACCGCGTACATGTCGGTGGTGACCAAAGCCGGTGTGCTAGCGGTGCTCGGGCGCTTCGCATACGCCGCATTGCCGCCCCAAACGGCGAACGCGATCTTGCTGCCGATGTGGACTGTTGCGGCTATTTCGATGATCGTCGGAAATCTCGCGGCACTCACGCAAGGCGATATGAAGCGGCTACTCGCGTATTCAGGCATCGCCCAAGTTGGATATATCGTCGCGGCCTTTGCCGGGCAAACCGTTTTAGGTGTCCGGTATGCCGTGTTTTATCTGGCGGCGTACACATTCATGAATCTCGGTGCGTTCGCGGTTGTCGCGCTCATGACAACCGACCCCGACGGCAGCGTCAGCGTCGGTCGCTTCGCCGGCCTCGCGTACCGGCGGCCGTGGCTTGCCGCGGCCATGACGTTCTTTCTCCTCAGCTTGGCGGGCTTGCCGCCGACGGCCGGGTTTACCGGGAAAATACTGATTTTAGCGAGTACGGTCGGCGCCGGGTATTGGTGGCTGTCGGTGCTGCTGATCGCCGGTACCGCGATCTCGGTGTATGTCTATTTCAAAATCGTCCGCGCGATGTTCGTGCGTGTGAATCCGGCGCACGTTCGCGACGAGCGTTCAACGAATCCGCTGCCCTGGATATCGGTCGCCGTTTGCGCCGCGGCAATCTTCATCTTCGGCATCTATCCGTTCGCACCGAGTGACATTCTGCCGCTCGTCAAGTAGATGATGAACAAACGCGCTTGGATCATTCCGGTCAACACCGCGATCTTATTCGGCATTCTGTGTTTTTGGGCGATCCAGAATCACGACACCGTTTGGGCCGTGGTCGACGTGCTGCTGTGCATGGTCAACGCGTATTTCGCTTACCGCTGGTTCAGAATGCGGCGGCCCTCGAAGTCATAGCAAACTCGGTGCTCGTGTAACGTGAACGCCCACGGGGCTGCGGTAAAGAAAGCGCCCCGACGCACCGTATTTCGAGGCTCGATCCCGGGTTCGCGCCTTCGCGCCGGCACGCTATACGAAGCTGGACTGGCACAAGCGTCGATCGTTAGCGAGCGTGTCACATGCTCGTCATACCGGTGCGCGACGGTAAGGGTGAGAAAGCGAGGGCATCATGCCACAGAAACCGACCGCGGAAGCTCTGAAAATGCTCAACGATTTAGTGCAAGACGGACTCATCGAGGTAGTCCGCATCGATGCGACCGGCGAGCCCTGCTATCAAATCGCGTCACGGTTTCGAAACGCGGCGTTGGGCCTCGCGTGTCAGTCCGAGGTGCGCGCCGATCGGTCCATTTCGCGCGGGTCTAGCGGGTAGCCGACGCCGGGGATCGTCCGAGGTTCAGCGATAATTCACGTAACGAGTGCAGCGATGCGTTGGGTGAGCGGGTCGTTGGGCTGCTCCAAGCGGCGGCAGATTGTAAAATGATTATCGCCGGGGGAGTCGGCGTAATGTGCCGGGCAGCCGTGCGCTGACCAAGCTTCAACGAGCGCACACCCTTGCGCTTTGAACGCATCCGATTCGCGTTCGCCGGCGGTGGCGAAGACGGGGCACGCCCGTGCCGGCGCGTAGGCGATCGGGCTGAGCGTTCGCGCTTGCGCTTCGTCAAGGCGCAGCCACTCATTGACGAACGACTGCTGCACCGGAACGAGGTCGTGTAAGCCACTCAAGGTGATGAGCGCGTGCACGGGCCGCGCGACGGCGCACATTGCGGCCAGATGGCCGCCGGCCGAATGCCCGAAGACGCTTATGCGTGACGCGTCGAAGGCGAATCGTTCGGCGTTGTGCGCCAGCCACGCCACGCCGCGCCGGCATTGCGCGACGATTTCGCCTAACGGCGTCTGTGGCGCCAGCCCGTAGTTGAGGGTAGCGACGGAAACGCCGAGCGGCACGAGACCGGCGGCCACGAAAGAAAAGTCGTCCTTGTCGAGCCGTCGCCAATAGCCGCCGTGAATGAATATGGCCAGCGGCGCACCCGGCTCGGCTGGGAAAATGTCGAGCGTTTCGAGCGCCGCTGACCCGTACCGGATCGCGTGGTGCCCGGCAAAGCGTTCGCGAGCGGCGGCGCTTGCCGCAGCAAACTCGGCGAATATCGCTGCCGGGTCAGCGACCGTTGCCGCAGCATCGAGCGGGTGCGTTTCAATCATCTCATCATTCCACGTTCTGACACGTATGAATACGCGGCACTCGCACATCGCTCAAACGCACATGCTGCCCGTATCACGTTTGGGCTGCGCTCAGTCCGTCAACGGCGCCCGCACGTTCCCGCAGCGCGAATTTCTGGACCTTGCCCGTCGATGTTTTCGGTAATTCACCGAACTCGAAATATTTGGGTACTTTGAATGCGGCGATGCGCGCGCGCGCGAACGCGCGCAACTCGTCGGCCGTCACGGTTCCACCCGGTTTGAGCGTTACGAACGCTTTGGGCACCTCGCCCCACTTTGCGTCGGGCACGGCAACGACCGCACATTCGAGCACGGCGGGATGTTCGATGAGCACCTGCTCGACTTGAACGGTCGAGATATTTTCGCCGCCGCTGATGATCACGTCTTTGGCGCGGTCGACGATCTCGATGTAGCCGTCGGGATGCAGTACCGCGACGTCGCCGCTATGGAAATAGCCGCCCGCGAATGCTTCGGCGGTGGCGTCGGGATCGCGATAGTACCCTTTCATCACGTTGTTTCCCCGCATGACGATCTCGCCGTGCGTTCGGCCATCGGCCGGTACGTCCAGCATGTTTGCATCGACCACGCGCACGTCACGGGCACCCAGCGTGAGCATCGGTACGCCTTGACGGCTCTTGAAGCGGGCACGCGCCGCGCTATCGGCGGCAGAACCCTCGGCGCGCCACGCGCACTCGGTGATCGGACCGTACGTTTCCGTCAGACCGTACACGTGATCGATCTGCGCGCCCAGCGCTTCCATCTGCGCGATCGTCGTGGGCGCCGGCGGTGCGCCGGCCGTCGTGACATTGAGCGGGTGCGCGAACGGCCGTATCTCCGGCTGATTGCAGATGCCGACGAGAATCGTCGGCGCCGCGCACAAATGCGTTACGCCGGCCTGCTCGATCGCCGCGATGATGCGGGCCGGCTCTGCGCGCCGCAGGCACACGTGGGTTGCTCCGGCGGCCGTGACGGCCCACGGAAAGCACCAACCGTTGCAATGGAACATCGGCAACGTCCACAGATAGACGCTTTCGGGACGCAAATTCGCGTGAAAAATCTCGGCTAACGCATTGAGGTATGCACCGCGGAACGTATACATGACGCCCTTGGGACGTCCGGTCGTGCCGCTCGTGTAGTTAATGGAAATGGTGTCGTCTTCGTCAACCGCGCGGCGAACGAGCGCGCTTGGATCGGCATCCGCGATTGCGTTTTCGTAGTCGCCGCCGCTCCCCGCGCGCAGCAAGCTCACGGACGTGGTAAGTTGGGCCACGAGCGGTGCCAATTCGCTATCGTAAATCAGCAGCACGGCGCCGCAGTGCTCGAGAATGTAGTCGATCTCCGACGCCGATAACCGGATGTTGAGCGCGCACAAAATACCGCCGGCCAGCGGAACGGCAAACGTCGCTTCGAGCGCACAGGCCACGTTGGGCGCCAGCACCGCGACGCGCTCGCCGTCGCGAATTCCGCGCGCTTGTAACGCGGCTGCCAGCCGGATCACCCGCGCGCACAGTTCAGGATAGGTGCGCTGCACGTCGCCGTCGATGAGGGCGATTTTTTCGCGATAGATCGACGCACTGCGGTCCAAGAAGTCGAACGGGTCGAGGCTGCGAACATGCAGTGCGGGCGCGACGCTAGCGTGCATGGTTATCTTCGTTCATGCCGACGCCGCGCGGTCCTGGCCGGAGAGCGGCGCTTCCCCGGCGGCTGTGCGAAGTGACGTACCGAGCTGGGTACATCCTGCGGTATGAACATACCGCTTACCGCCGGCATCGCGCCGGAAGTCATCGCGCAGTTTCCCGAGTTTTGGCCGTCCGGCATCGCCGTTTCGCGCAGCGGACGCATCTTCTTGAGCTTTCCGCGCCTGGACGAGAAGAAAGCGACGCCGACGCTTGCCGAGCTGCGCGACGGCGTGGCCGTTCCGTTTCCCGACGAACTCGTCAACACGATCGACCCCAGCGATCCTACACACCGGTTCGTTTCCGTCCACGGCATCGCGATCACACCAGGTAATCGCCTGCTGGCTCTCGACACCGGCGCCACGTCGTTGGATGCGTGCGATCCGCACGCCGCAAAACTATGGGTCATCGACCTCGATTCCAACGCGATCGTGCACGGCATCGGCTTCTCCCCCGAGGTGGTGCTGCCGACGACGTACCTCAACGATTTGGTCATCGACTACGCGCGCGGCAAAGCCGGCTACGCCTTCATCAGCGATTCGGGTGCACGCGGACCGAATGCGATCTTGGTTGTCGATCTCGACAGCGGCAAAGCCTGGCGGCGGCTGAGCGGACACACGAGTGTCCATGCGCCGGTGCCGGCCGGATTCGCGATTGAAACCGAGACCGGGCCGGTCGCGGCACCGCCCGGAATTGACGGTATCGCGCTCGCTCCCGACGGCAAGACGCTGTGGTGGACGCCGCTGGGCAGCTATGGATTCTTCAGTATCGATGCCGATATTTTGTGCGAGCCCACAACCACCGACGAGCAGATCGCGCGCCATATCGTCGATCGCGGCGCACGCGAATTCGCGTCGGACGGCTTGGATACCGACCGTGAAGGCCGCGTCTATTTTACCGACGTGACGCATGGTACGGTTCAGCGCTACCTACCGGCCGAGAATCGCTTCGAAACGCTGCTCGGCGGCGTGGGGTCGATGCGCTGGCCCGATGCCGTGCGGCTGGGACCGGACCGGTTGATCTATATTACCGACAGCCAACTCAACCGGGCTCCGAACTTTAACGGCGGCATCGATGCGCGCGAACGGCCGTACAAATTATATCGTGCGGCAATCGACGCCGATCCGGCCCAATATTAAGCCGGCTATTTGCCAAGCACGCGTAGCGGCCGCAGCAACTCTTCGCTGCGGTCACGCGCGCCGGGCAGAGGTTTGAGATACGGCAACTTAACTCCGCCCGTGTAGGTAAGGGTCCTGGTCGCAAACGTTTGGCGATCGTCAACGAGCAGCACGATCGGCGTTTTAACCGTCGCGGCCTGCTCGACCGCGCTACGCAAACCGTCGACGCTGTAGCGCCGGTTATCCACGCCCACGATCGTCATCCCGGGAACAAGTCCGGCCGCTGCCGCCGGGCTGCCGGCCGTCACATCGACGACGCTGCCGGTCGCACTGATGCGCGCACCCAGACTAAAGCGCCAGTCGCCACTGACGCCGCCGATGCGGGTCGACGGATTGGCGACCGCGGGTTTCGGTCCGAAAGCCAGCTGGTAGCCGCTGCGCGTTATGCCGTCCAACGGTGGGTGCAGCGCCGGCACGTCGAGCCGAGCCGTAAAGAAGTGTTCCCAATCGTACGGCTGTACCGCCGTTAGCGCCGCAACGACGTCCGCGCGCGTATATGGAACCACCGCGGGCGGACCGCTCGCGCCGCCGAAAAAGGCGCGCGCAAAATCATCGAGCGACCGGCGTCCGCGCGAGCGCTCCCGAATTAACGTGTCGGCATCGAGCCACATCAGTTCGCCCTCGTCGTAATACTCTTCACCGGCGCGGCGACTGCCGGAGAAGGCGGCGCGACCGGCGCGCAGACGTGCTTGGAATGTCGTATCGGCCAGCGTGCGCGTCGCGCGACCGCTTTCCGCGTCGAGATAGGCGTATTTCGCGGCCAGCGCCGCCCGGTATTGGGCCGGCGTCCAAAAGCCCGCGCGCGCGGCGAACAGGTCGCTGTAGTATTCCGTCAGTCCCTCGTACACCCATAACAGATCCGTGGTCTCGTCGAGTTGATAATCGGCCCGGACTAAACCCGCGGGCCGGCGGTACTTGCCGTTCCACGAGTGTATGAATTCGTGACATAACAAATCGCCGGCGAAGCGGCGCGTCGCATCGGCACTAGCGAGCGTGTCGGTGTCGACGCCGTTCCAGCTCGACTCGTGATGTTCGAGTCCGGTATAGCCGATGGCGTCGCTGGCGGTAATGAGAAAATGATACGGGGCACGCCAGTGATGCGCGCCAAACACGGCTTCGGCTTGAGCGACCAGCGCGCGGAAGTGCGTCTTCACCGTGTCGTCGATTGCCGGTTGCTCCGGCGCATCGCCGGCGATGTCGAGCTCGGCATCGGGCGTCAACGGCACAACGCGCAAATTGACGCCGGCGAGGACAGGTGAATCGAAGAGCCGCTCGATCGAAACGGATGAAAACGTGATTCGCCCGGCCGCGCGCTGGGGATTGTCGAGCGCGGTCGCGGCGCTCCAGCCGGCTGGAAGCAGCAGAGTCGCCGTTACCGGTTGGTTCGCAACGATGGTTCCGCTGGGATAGAGCAACGTCGGGTTCCAGTCGATGAGCGCAAGCTGCGGCGTTGTCGCGCCGGGCGCGAGCAGCACATCGTACCGCAGCGAAAGTGTCGTCGCACCCTGCGGCGCGTCGAACGTAAAGGCGAACAGGTCGACCGGATCGCGTTCCCAGGTCAACCGCCGGCCGGCCGCGGTTGCGGTCAGCAACGCGAGATCGACGACCGGATTCGCCGGCGCATGTTCGCCCGGGACCCATTTCGGAAATACTAATTTTGTCGGACCGCCGCCGATGGGTACGTCGAGCGACACGTGCAGCACGCTGCGCACGACGTCGCGCGCGTCGACAATCAAGCGCAGCGGTTCGGCTGCGCGAACGGGCACCATCGGGATGGTAGCGACCCAACCGAGAAGCGCGAGCACGAATACGGCGCAACGTCGCAGGCAGGGCGCTCGTCGGCCTTGCCGGCGCGCGGTGCTAAGGCCTAGGATGCCGCTATCCCAGGACCGGTTCAACGCCGCTGCATCCCGGTCGAGCCGGTACGGCGCGGTGCCGCGATGGCCGACAGCAGATCGGCGCGTTGAATGTCACGCACGAGCTTCGGATACCGTTCGCCGGTGTGAACGTCGACGTAGTGCGTTGAAATGCTGCCGAGATCATCGACGATCAGCCGGATCGGGGCGGCCGAATGCTGCGCTGCCCGCAGTGCCAGGCGCAGCCGTTGGGGACTGAACTCCCGATCATTCACGGCCTGTATTTTCGAACCGGGCGCGACGCCGGCGCGCGCCAACGGCATCGTCTCGATCGTAAAGGGCACCGTTCCGTCGACACCGATCGAAGCGCCGAGCGAGTACGTTGCATCGATGCCGCGATTCGTCCGTTCGCGCCGTATTTGCAGATCGCTGCGCTCGTGCGTATAGGTGAAATACCAACCCCCGCGCCGCAGTCCGTCGCTGGGCGGATGTGCGGCAATGTCGTCGACGCGCGTCTTGAGAAACGTCGTCCAATCGTACGGCAAAACCGTATTGAGGGCTGCGATCACGTCGCGCCGCGCATAGCCCACGACGAGCGGTGCGGTGTTTGCGCCGTTGCCCAGAAAGCGGCGGGCGAAATCATCCAGCGACCGTCGCCCGTGGGTGCGTTCGCGGATAAGCGTATCGGCATCGAGCCAGATCAGCGCCCCCTCGATATAATAATCCTCGCCGCGCCGCGCAAAGCGGCCGGCGGGCGATTGAGCCGCGCGCGTGAGCCCTTGCGCGCGCGCTGTATCGAGCAGCGGCCGCGTTAACCGGCCCGGTTCGATATCAAGCGCCGCATAATAACTCGCCAACGTTTCCTCGAAGGTTCCGGGCTCGGCCAGCCCGCTGCGTTGAGCCAAAACGATGCCCCAATATTGCGTCATGCCCTCATACACATACAGGTCGTCGTCGACCATGGGCACTTGATAGTTGGGCGTGAGCAGACCGAACGGTCGCCGATATTTGCCGTTCCACGAGTGGGTGTACTCATGCGGTAACAGATCCGAGCCGGCTTCATACAAATCGGGATCGGTTAAATAGCGTTCGGCCAAACCATTCGCACTCGACTCGTGGTGCTCGAGACCGCGACCGGATTCCGCGTCGCTCAACGTCACTAAGAAGTGGTAGTGTTGCCAGTGCCGCCAGCCGTAGAGCGCGTCCGCCTCCGCGACGAGGTCATGCCAGCGGCCAATTTGCGCCGCCGTCGTTACGATATCGGGGGCCGCTTCGCCAAACAGATCGACTTCGCTCGTCATCGAGCGCGCATCCACGAGTGGAACGACGCGCTCGTGCGCTCCGGTGTAGAGTGGCGAATCGACCAGCGTTTCAAGCGTAACGGGAGCGAAATCGACGTGTCCCATTAGCGGTTGGAACGGCTTTACGAAAGCGGCCGGTTGGAGCGCGGTCGCCGCGGACCAGCCGGGTGGAAGATCGATTGCGGCGTTAACGGTGATGTCGCGGACGGCCGCATCTTTGGGATACAGGACAACTTGGTTCCAGTCGAGCACCGCGAGTTGCGCCGTCATGTTACCGCTCGTTGACGTGCCCTCGAAAAGATCGTAGGCGAGATCGAGCCGGCGTCCGTCGGGCGGCACGGCGAAATGGAACGTATAGGGGTCGACAGTATCGCGCGTCCAGGCGACGCGCATTCCGTCGCACGAGGCTTGCAGTGAACCCAAATTCGCAATCGGCCCGGTCGGTCCGTGACTGCCGGGAATCCATTTAGGATAGACGAGCGCAACATTGCCGCGGCCGTCGAGCGGGATCTGTAAATGCGCGTGCCACACTTGCTTCGGCGCGTCGGCCGCGTCGACGTTCAGCGTCAGCGTTTGCGCAGCTTGCGCGGCACGTGGAAAGCCCATGAAAAGCGCAACCGCGGCGGCGGCGATGATAGCAGACCTCGACACGGTCGCCCATTTACGCGAGCATTGCCGCTTAGCCTCGCAGAAAGCGCAATTCAAGCTCACCGTGTTCGAGGTCCGCCCCAAAGCCTTGGCGATTGAAGCGGCACACTTGGAGAAACTGACTTAGGATTTCGCCGAAGCCTTGGCGATCGAAGCGACCAATGCGATCAAGAAGCCGGCGGCTGCCGGTTGTGCTCGAATCTTCGCAGGACATGAAAGGCTCAATCTTGCCTTGTGCTCGATGGCAAGACAATTCCGAGTTCGATGCACAAGATCGATTGCTCCAGATATCGGTCGGACTTGAAGTCGCGCGCTACAACAGGCATCCGTTCTTCTACCGTGATCTCAATAATTTAGTTTCCGTAATTTCCGTTTTCTTTGAGTGACGTGTGCTCGCCACGGAAGTCACTGAAGCACGAGGCAATGAACTTCAAGCGACCTTCCAGTCGCTCGGCCGTAAAGCGTTCTACGGGATGAGCACAACCCACAACAGCAAACTATTCCCTCAACATGAAGGCGACGGGCCGGGGCGCATTCCAACACTCGTATTCAAAAACAAAGCCGCGTTGCGACCCCACCGGTAACGCTTTTCGCTACGACCAGTGACGGAGTTCGGGCGCATGCGACGGCCCCACAACGACCATTCGGGTTAAGCCGGTAACATCGATCGATGTTCCGATCCAGCCGGCTCGACGTGCAGCCGGCCCGAGCGGCGAGCGCGCCTTAAGCCGACCGCTGACAAAGTCAGCACCGTCTATATACTCCGCGAGAAGAACGATGCGCCGCTGCGAATCGTACGATATAACAAGATAGTCGGGCAAACAACCCGTGGCGAGCCGTCGCGCGATCGGTCCGAACGCCGCTCCGGAAAGGTGATCCCGCGCTATTCCTGAGACGGCCTTGATTTTAACTTCGTGCGCCGACGAGCGGCAAACCGCGTCGAGCAGCTCAGTATTCGCCGGGACGAGCACGAGTGGTGACTCGCAACGCCAGCAGGCGATGTTCTGCGCAGCCCAGGCTTCGATTGCGATGCGTGCGACTTGTGACCGGCTCACATAACGTGCGGCTTCGTCAAAGTCAATTCGAACGGTACGATGCGACACCTCGGCGGTCTTGCGATAGCTCCCGGAGCCGTTTGCGAGCGGTGCTCGCCGGGGTTGCATTTATTGCTGCTTGCAAAGACACTTTCGCCACGAGTGACACCGGCGATCGAGTCGCCGGCGCCGCTGCGGTGCGCCAACAAGGTTACAGCAGCGTGTGCCCGGCCGCCGCCAACGCGGCTTTGGCTTCATCGAAACGGCCGGCGCGTACCAGAATATGATCCGTATCGTAGGTCGATATGCCGAAAATCGGGATACCCGCATCAGCCAGCGGCTTGGCTAAATCGGCGATGATGCCGATGAGTGCAAAGTCGAGCGTTCCGGTAACGACGAACGCGCGGAAACCGCGCTGCACTTCGGTGACGTTGGCCGGTACCGCGTCGTCGCGACAAACGATCGAGAGTTCGTTGCGCGTTCTGACCACGGCCAGTAAGTCGTTACTGCTCACCCACTCCGGCACCGGCGCGTCGGCGGCCAAGCGCGCGACGGCGAGCGTTTCGGGCAACGTGCGAAGTTCCATCGGCGACCGGTGGTCCGCCGGAGCACGATCGGTCATGCCGGGTGCGTCATGTTTACCGGAACGACGAACCGGTCGAAGTCGTCGCTGTTCACATACCCCAGCGCGAGTGCGGCATCTTTGAGCTTAGTGCCGTCGTGGTGCGCGCGCTTGGCGATCTCCGCTGATTTGTCGTAGCCGATGTGCGGTGAAAGCGCGGTCACGGTCATGAGTGAATCATCTAAGTAACGCTTGATCACCGGTTCGTTGGCTTCCAAACCTTCGATCGCGTGTTCGCGGAACATCGTGCATGCGCCGCGCAGCAGCGACGTCGAGTGTAAGAAATTATAGATCATGACCGGGTTGAAAACATTCAGCTCGAAGTTGCCTTGCGAGCCGCCGAAACCGACGGCGACATCGTTGCCGAACACCTGCACGCAGACCATGGTCATCGCTTCGGACTGCGTCGGGTTGACTTTACCCGGCATGATCGACGAACCAGGTTCGTTTTCGGGCAAAATGAGTTCACCGATCCCGGCGCGTGGACCCGATGCCAGCCAGCGCACGTCGTTAGCAATCTTCATCAGCGATGCGGCCAGTGTTTTGAGAGCACCGGATGCGTAGACGACTTCGTCGTGCGACGCGAGCGCCGCAAACTTGTTGGGGTGCGAGCGAAACGGCAAACCGGTGAGGTCGGCGATCTTCTTGGCCGCGCGTTCGGCAAACTCGGGTGGTGCGTTGAGTCCGGTTCCGACCGCGGTGCCGCCGATCGCTAAATCGTAGAGTCCGTCAAGGCCTTCTTTGCAGCGCACGATGTCGCGGTCGAGTTGTGACACGTAACCCGAAAACTCTTGGCCGAGCGTGAGTGGCGTTGCGTCTTGGAGGTGCGTGCGTCCGACTTTGACGATCGCCGCCCACTGCTGCGCTTTCGTATCGAGGGCGTCGCGCAACTCTTGGACTGCCGGTAGCAAATCCACGAGCGCCTCGGCCGCCGCCATATGCATCGCGGTCGGAAACGTATCGTTCGAGGATTGCGACATATTTACGTGGTCGTTGGGATGGATTGGCTTCTTCGATCCCATCTCGCCGCCGGCGATCTCAATGGCGCGGTTGGAGATCACTTCGTTCACATTCATGTTCGTTTGCGTACCCGAACCGGTTTGCCATACGCGTAACGGGAAATGCTCGGCCAGTTTACCGGCGATCACTTCATCGGCAGCTTGCGTGATCAGCACGGTTTTGTCGGCGTCCAGTTTGCCCAGATCGTGGTTGACGAGAGCTGCGGCTTTTTTGAGGATCGCCATCGCGCGGATGATTTCGCGGGGCATGACGTCGCGCGCGGCTACGCCCTCACCGATATCGAAGTGGATCAGGGAGCGCGCCGATTGAGCGCCATAGTAGCGGTCGGCGGGTACATCGATCTTGCCCATGCTGTCGGATTCGGTGCGCTTGGCGGTGCCGTTGAGCAAGCTGCTCATGGTGTATCCTCGGTTCTTGCAGTCGCTATGTGGAACGTGGAGAAATCCGGCACGGCGCCGCCGTTCACCTCGACGAGTTTTGTCGGCGGCCGCGGGTCAGGCCAGGCGAGGGAATTCCCGGTACGCTGTTGTGGCCGGTCCCGGCACAGGCGTATACTACGGATGGACGCTGCGCTCGGCGCAGATCTACTCGGACCGGAGGACTTGTGATGCGCCGTATGTTTGCCGTCATCGTCTTTAGCGTTTGCGGACTCATTGGACCGCTGGTTTCAGCTGCTCGGGCGGCTGAAAACGTACCGCCGCTCGACGCTGCCCGCGCCAAGGTGGCGGCCGGCGACTCGGCGGGAGCGCTCACCGATCTTGGTTCGTACGTACCCACGCACCCGGGCGACGTGGACGCCGCACGATTTTTGGGCGACTTGTATTTTCGTATTCCGGACTACCGGCGGGCGGAACGCACGTGGAAAGCGATTCTGGCTCGTATGCCGGACGACCGCCAGACGCACAATCGGCTTGGCAGCTTGTACGCCGCTCAAGACCGCGTCGCCGACGCCATATCGGAATACGACAAGAGCTTGCCGAGCCGCGGCGGCTTCGCCGGATTGGTCGAGGAACACCGGCGCCACGGCGATCTGGCGCAATTTGTGGGTCAGTTCGAGCGCAACGCCGATGAAGCTCCGCTCGACGCCCGGTCGCAATCGTTCTACGCCAGCGTCTTACGTGCCGAGCGGAACTTTGAGTTAGCTCAGCGGTATTTCGAGCGCGCCGCGGCGTTAGCACCCAAAAATTGCGGGGCCCTGGTGGATGCGGGCAACAATCTTATCGATCTGACGCGGCTTGATGGTGCGCTCACGTATTTGAACCGTTGTTTAGCGCTCGATGCCAATGACTACGCGGCTAACGTCGATGCCGGCGAAGCGTACGTCGAACTGAACGCGAACGCCAAGGCGCGCGGTTACTTCGAGCGCGCACTGGCTGCAAAGCCCGATGGCTCCGAAGCACTCGTCGACATCGGCTATCTCGAAGACGATCGCGGCAAATGGAAAGATGCCGTCAGCTACTACTTGCGCGCGATGAGCGCCTATCCGCTTGAAGCGGCCGCTTATATTGACCTGGGGTACGATTATAACGACCATCAGCTGTATAGTCTGGCCGAAGCGGCGTTCATCAAAGGCCTGAGCGTCGCTCCGGATGATGGCCGGCTGCACTACATGCTCGCCGTCACCTATAACGTTCAAGGTAAGGTCGATCTCGCGCGCAGTCAATACGAGTTGGCGATCGCGACCCAAGAGCCGGTTGTCGTGCACGCGGCGAAAGCGGAAATGGCGTTACTGCCGCCGGTGCACTAGCCGCTTGCCACGGCGCGCTTAGTGGCGAATGTGGATGCCATACAGCGTCCCGCCGGCCGGTGTGAAGATAACCGGGCAATTGATCACGATGCTCGTTTTGACAATCCGCACGTGCCCGGCGCTTTTCTCAGCGAGTACCTCGGCCTCGGAGCGCAATGTGTGCGGTGTTCCGCCGATCCAGCTCACTAAACTGAGCTGCCAGAGCGGCGTATAGGCCGGATTCATGTTTCCCGGACCGGCTGGAATCGGCGCGGATGGAATGATATTGCCCTGCTTATAATTCGTGAGTTGATAGATGTCGTCGACGGCGCCGCCGGCGATGGCGCCGCTAAGCCGGCCGACGAAGTTCGTATGCGTTAAGCGCGACACGTCGCGCTGCGATGAATCGGTCGATAGATATAAAGCTACCTTGCCGTTGTACCATCCGGCAACGACCGGGACCACCGCTTCATAGTCGTTACCGTCACCGGCAACGGACTGCGCCGATGATGGTGAGGATCCGGCCACAATAGCGATCGCGGCGGCAAGCGCGACGCCGGCGTTGCGAGTGCACGTAATACGTTTGTTCAAAATCAAACCCTTATGTTTAAATCGGTGCGTTGCGGCTTTGCGAAATGTTAAGCGCGCTACGCCACACAGTATTACAACTGCTATCGCGAAATGCACGTAAGCCTCCTTACGTTGACGGCGGGGTGACGGCGTTGACGGCGTTGACGGGGATGACGGCGATGACGCCGATGACGGCGTGAGCGACCCGCGGCGACGAGCGTAGTGTCGGGTTAGCGCGTAGCATGTGCGTCTGCGCCGCTGCTGCTTGAACCGCAGCACATCGTACCAGTATGGCCCCCGCGGCACGAAAGTGCCGCCTCGATTGACACGCAGCTCGCGTGGTTTCGCTTGAGTGCAACGGTCGCTACAGGTTCGGCTCCATCCGACGGCTGAGCAATCCGCGCGGTCGAACACCGATGCTCGTTGTGAGGTGTCAGCATATCGTGCGACGCGCAACTGCACACGATGACGACGGTTCGCCGATCTTTAAATTCTGCGAACTCGAGCAGCGGATGACCGGTACGCGCGAGCGGGCGCTAGGCGAGCATGTTTTCTTTAGTCGACGGCGGGCACATGAGTCGCATGAAAGCAGTTGTTTTTCACGGTATCGGTGACATCCGGCTCGATACCGTTGCCGATCCAAAGATCAAAGACGCTACTGATGCCGTCATTCGCTTGACGTCCAGCGCGATTTGCGGCACCGACTTACATATGGTTCGCGGCACGTTCGCCGGCATGGTCCCCGGAACGATTCTCGGTCATGAGGGTGTCGGCGTCGTCGAAGAAGTCGGCAAGGACGTCCGCAACTTACGCAAAGGCGACCGGGTGGTCGTTCCGTCGACGATCGGCTGCGGCTCGTGTCAGTTTTGCCGCGAAGGCCTGTTTGCGCAGTGCGATGTGGCCAATCCTAACGGCCCGCTAGCGGGAACCGCCTTCTTTGGTGGCCCCAAGGTCACCGGCCCGTTCCAAGGTCTGCAGGCCGAGTTCGCTCGCATCCCATATGCCAACGTGGGACTCGTCAAACTACCCGATGAGGTAAGTGACGACCAAGCGATTTTATTGTCCGATATTTTCACGACCGGTTACTTCGGCGCGGACATCGCCGGTATCAAGCCGGGCAATTCCGTCGCCGTATTCGGTTGTGGACCCGTCGGTCAATTTGCGATCACTTCGGCGTGGATGTTCGGTGCCGGGCGCGTATTCGCGATCGACCGCGTTGCCGGCCGGTTGGCCTTGGCGCAGGCCCAGGGTGCCGAAGCGATCGACTTCGACCAGGTCGATCCGGTCGCTGAATTGATGCGGCTCACCAACGGCCAAGGTGTCGATCGCATCATCGACGCCGTCGGTGTCGACGCGATGCGTCCGCAGTCCGGACCGGCCAAAGCCGGCGCCAAGGCGCAAGCGAAAGAATTCGATAGCGAAGTTGCACAAATCGCTCCGCAACAGCACCCCGACGGCGCTAATTGGCGTCCCGGAGACGGCCCCTCGCAAGTGCTCACCTGGGCGGTCGCGGCGGTACGAAAAGCCGGCTCGCTCGCGATCATCGGTGTCTATCCTCCGACGGCCCAAACGTTCCCCATCGGTGCGGCGATGAACAAGAACCTGTCGTTACGCAGCGGCAACTGCAATCACCGCAAATACCTTTGGGATGCGGTGTCATGGGTCAAAACCGGCCGCTTAAGTCCGGAGCGGGTGCTGACGCAGCTAGCGCCGGTGAGCGACGCCATCGAGGCATACGAAGCCTTCGATCGGCGTGAAGAAGGGTGGATCAAGGTCGAGTTGGTTCCGGGAGCCGCGGGCAAAATTCAATCGATCGTCAGCAACGGTCACGCCACGGCCGCGACGGCAGCCCAATAGCCCGCTGCCGTGCAAACAGCGTAACGCACATATTTCCGCAACCGCCCGAATTGTGGGTAACCCAATCTACAAGCGTGCCTCGATCCGCAACGATCGCTGTTCGGCCCGAGGCGATCGGCGGCATCACGGCTACGACCGTTGCGATTCCTCTAATACTCACGAGAAGCGGAGCCTGAAATGACCACGGTCGGTGACTTTCTTATCGCGCGCTTGCATGCATGGGGCGTGCGACGCATCTTCGGGTACTCCGGTGATGGCGTCAACGGGATCATCGGCGCACTTGACCGGGCAGCGGATCGCGTCGAATTCATTCAAGTCCGGCATGAAGAGCAGGCCGCGTTCATGGCCTGCGCGCACGCGAAATTCACCGGCCAAATCGGCGTGTGCGTCGCCACTAGCGGTCCGGGCGCAATTCATTTGCTCAACGGTTTGTATGACGCTAAAGCCGATCACGTCCCGGTGTTAGCGCTCGTGGGACAGTCGGCGACGTTCGCTCTAGGTGCTGAGTTTCAGCAAGAAGTCGACCTGCAGACACTCTTCAAAGATGTCGCGGCAGACTACGATCTGACCATCGTCGACCCGGCACAGGCGCGCCACGCCGTTGATCGCGCGGTTCGCAGCGCGCTCAGTCAACGCTCGGTCACGGCCTTGATCGTTCCGCGCAACGTTCAAGAGATGAAAGCGGTCGACGCGCCGCCGCATAAGCTCGGCTCGACGTTCTCGGGAATCGGTTATCAGCGGCCGCGCATCATCCCGCACGATGTCGATTTGCAACGCGCAGCCGACGTGCTCAACGCCGGCCACCGCGTTGCACTGCTGGTGGGTGCCGGTGCGAGCGACGCGGCCGACGCGGTCATCGCGCTGGCCGACCGGCTGCAGGCCGGGTGCGCCAAGGCGTTGTTAGGCAAAGCCGTCGTTCCCGACACGCTGCCGTGGGTAACCGGAACGCTCGGTTTGCTCGGAACCGAAGCATCGATGGAACTCATGACGCAGTGTGACACACTGCTGTTGATTGGGACCAATTTTCCCTACGCGATGTTTTTGCCCAAGGAAGGCCAAGCTCGCGGCGTTGAGATCGAAGCCGACGGACGCCGCATCGGCAATCGTTATCCAACCGAAGTGAATCTGCAAGGCGACGCCGGCGATACGATCGCAGCGCTGCTGCCACTGATCGAACAGAAGACGGATACGGCGTGGCGCGAACGCATCGGCGCCGCGCGCGAGCGCTCCGAACGCGTGAACGCCACGCGCGCCGAAATTAGTGGTTCGGGCGGCGTTAATCCGGAGCGCATTTTCACCACGCTCGCGGACCGATTGCCCGACGACGTCATATTGACCGCGGACGCCGGCACGTCGACTAATTTTGCCGCCCGACACTTGCCGATTCGGCGCGGAATGAAGTTTTCGCTGTCGGGTGGACTCGCAACGATGGGCTCCGCCGTTCCGTATGCGATTGCCGCCAAGTTCGCCTATCCCGAACGCGTGGCGATTGCGCTGACGGGGGACGGCGCGATGCAAATGAACGGGTTGCTCGAACTCATCACCGTGGCGCGTTATTGGAAAACGTGGAGCGATCCGCGCTTGATTTTTATGGTCAACAATAACCGTGATTTAGCGCAAGTGAGTTGGGAAATGCGCATCGAGAGCGGCGAGCCGAAGTTCAGCGGCTCGCAAACGTTGCCGGATGTCCCATACGCGCGCTTTGCCGAACTACTCGGATTTGTCGGTGTTCGTGTCGAGCGCGCGGAAGATTTACCCGCGGCTTGGGACACCGTGTTGCGTGCCGACCGGCCGGCCGTGCTCGAAGTCGTTGTTGATGCAAACGTGCCGTTCTTGCCGGCGCATATCACGATCGAACAGGCGAAGTCGTTTACGAGCGCGCTGCTGCATGGCGACCCCGACGAAGGGTCGTTAATCGTGCAGTCGGCGAAAGCCGTCCTGGCCGGAATTTTCCCAACGGCTTCGCCGGATACGAAAGATTCGTGATGGCGTATACCCGCCGTTGGTTGAAACGTCGCGCCGTAACGTGCGCGGGCCGGCCGTGATCAAGGGCTTGCTTGCCGGAGCGGCTGGAACGATGGCGCTCGACATCACCACGTATATCGATATTCTGGTTCGCGCGCGACCGTCGAGTGCATTGCCGTCCGATGTCGTCAAAAAATCGGCCCAGATTGCCGGTATCGACGCGCTGGCATCAGATGAAGGAGACGCGCCGACGAACCGGCGGAGTGGCGCGGGTGCGCTCATGGGCTATGGCGTCGGGCTAGGCGCGGGAATCGTTTACAGCGCGCTTCGTCCGGCGTTTCGCGCGTGGCTCCCGTGGCCGATGGCCGGCGTCCTGCTGGGCGCTGCCACGCTCGTCGTCAGCGAAGGATCGGCTACGGCGCTGGGCGCGACGGATTGGTCGAAATGGTCGCTTGGCGAATGGATCGCGGACATCGTGCCACGCGCGATGTATGGCCTTACCGCTGCGTACGTCGTCGAACGGATCGATCGCGCGACGGCAACGGCGGACCGCTCGATCGAATCCGGTTTGGATTTCGCCGAGCGGTCGCGCTAAGGCCATTTTGCGGCGCCTACGGCTTCATAACGACTTTAATGCAATCATCCTTCTTGTGTTTGAACGTTTCGAATCCAGCCGGGGCATCCTCGAGCGAAATGCGATGCGTGATCACAAAACTGGGGTCGATGTCGCCCTTCTCGATACGCGCGAGCAGCGGGGCGAAATAGCGCTGAACGTGGGTTTGCCCGCTCTTCATCGTCAAGCCGCGGTTGACGAACGCGCCCATCGGAAACGTATCGACGAATCCGCCGTAAACGCCGGCAACGGACAGCGAACCGCCGTTACGAACCGACATGATAATGTCGCGCAACACCGCCGGGCGGTCGGTTTCAAGTTTCACGAACTGCTTGGCGCGGTCGATGAAGCCTTCGGCGCCCGGTGCATGGGCCTCCATGCCGACCGCATCCAGACATGAGTCCGGTCCCCGGCCGGACGTGACTTCCTTAAGCGCTTCATTGATGCTGTCTACGGTCGAATAGTCGATCGTCTGCGCACCGCCGGCCTCGGCCATTTTCAACCGCTCGGGCACCCGGTCGATCGCAATGACTTTGCCGGCGCCCAGCATGAACGCGCTGCGGATGGCGAATTGACCGACCGGGCCGCAGCCCCAAATGGCAACCGTGTCACCTTGCTGGATATTACAGTTCTCAGCAGCCATGTATCCCGTCGGAAAAATGTCCGACAAAAATAGGACCTGCTCGTCCGTGAGCGAGTCCGGAACCTTCACCGTGCCGACATCCGCGAACGGAACCCGAACGTATTCCGCTTGGCCCCCGGCATAGCCGCCAAGCAAATGCGAGTAACCGAAAAGTCCGGCCGGCGAATGACCCCATAGCGCTGCGGCTAGCTTCGCGTTTTGGTTGGAACGTTCGCATACCGAGTACAAGCCGCGCGTACAAAAGAAACACTCGCCGCACGACATGGTGAATGCAACGACGACTCGATCGCCGACGGCACGATTTTTGACATCGCTGCCGACGGCGACGATCTCGCCCATGAATTCGTGTCCGAGGATATCTCCCGATTGCATCGAGGGG
Organism: Candidatus Velthaea sp.; assembly: GCA_965214335.1. GTDB lineage: Bacteria > Vulcanimicrobiota > Vulcanimicrobiia > Vulcanimicrobiales > Vulcanimicrobiaceae > Velthaea. The sequence continues at coordinate 692,497 of CBDCBO010000005.1, forward strand.
ATGAAACCGTCGTAGATATGCAGATCGGAACCGCAGATTGCCGTGAGCGTTACCTTCACGATTGCGTCGCGCGGATCCACAATCGTCGGATCGGTTTTGTCTTCGACCCGGACGTCATCTTTGCCGTGCCAAGTATTGGCTCTCATAAATCTCCATAAAAAAGCGAAGGACTTGCTCCGGTGCCCGACTGGAGCACAGATCAAACCTTATTCCAAGTAGTGGAAGCTCAGTTACCGGCACGTCGGTTAGGCTTGCGCTCGACCCGAGAGTTTCACGATAAAGGCGCTGTTCCGCCGCGCATGATTCGAGCGATATTCGGGAACACCGGAAATATGGCTAATGCAGAAAATGGTTGTGCAGTTATCACCGGTGCGTCCAGCGGAATCGGCCGCGAACTCGCGACCCAGTTCGCGCAGCATCAGTTCGATTTAATTATCGCCGCGGAAGATAGCGGCATTCACGACGCGGCTCGCGAGCTTGAGGCCCTCGGAATTTCCGTGCAGATCTGTCAGACCGATTTGCGCACGAGCGAAGGTGTCGAGCAGCTTGCCGCGGCAGTTGGCTCACGTGACGTCGAAGCACTCGTATTGAACGCCGGCGTCGGTATCAATGGCGCGTTTACCGAAACGCCGCTCGACCGTGAACTCGATATCGTCGACCTGAATTGCCGCTCGGTGGTCCATCTGGCAAAGCGCGTGATTCCGCAGATGGTCGCTCGCGGCAAAGGGCGCGTGCTCATAACGTCATCGATCGCAGCGGTTCAAGCTGGTCCATTCGAGGCCGTGTATTCAGCCTCAAAGGCGTTCGACAAGGCGTTCGCCGCGGCACTGCGTGATGAGCTCAAAGACAAAGGCGTAACGGTTACCACGATGATGCCCGGACCGACCGAGACGAACTTCTTTGCGCGTGCCGACATGCTCGATACGAAAGCCGGATCGGGCGACGGTGAACGCGCCGACGTCACTCAAGTTGCCGAGCAAGGCTTCGAGGCGATGATGAGCGGCAAGGGTGAGTTCTTCGCCGGTCCATTAAAAACCAAGATTCAGGGGCGCATCTCGCAGCTACTACCCGAGACCGTCGCCGCAACGGCCCACCGCGGGCTTGCCGAGCCGGGCACGGCGAAAACCTAGTCGCGCCTGCCTGATATTTGTTTAAAACCATTGGGGCAGGCTGCAGAGCGATGATGCTTTGTCAGCTTGCCCTAATCACGTTACGTGAAGTCGCGCGATAACTTCGATTTCGACGCGCGCGCCGAGCGGCAGCATTGCGACGGCAACCGTCGACCGCGCGGGTGCAATGCCGGCAGCAAAGCGCTCGGCGTAGATTGGATTCATCGGGGCGAAGTCGGCCATATCGACCAGAAAGATCGTCGTCTTGACGACGTCGGCAAACGTCGCTCCCGCCGCATCCAGCACGGCTTCAATGTTGCGCAACACTTGCTGTGTTTGTTCGATAATGCCGCCGCCGACGAGGGTCCCGACATTCGGATCGATGGCGATTTGACCGCTGCAAAAAACTAAGCCGTCGCTGATGACGGCTTGGTTGTAGGGTCCGATCGGGGCCGGTGCGGCCGTGGTAAAGACTCGCTCGACGCTCACACGACGGCCAGTCCGGCCGTCGCCTCGCTATAGGCTTCAGCGGTCATCGTGCCCTTGTAGCGGCTCGATTCCGGCCCGATCCCGAAGTTGCCGGTAGCTAACTCGGAAATACGCGACAGTTCGTCGGCCGTCAAGCTTGCCGTATCCGGCGCCGCGGCAAATTCCGCCAGCTGCTCCCCATCATAGATATTGGGCAAGATCGTCATGGCACGCGGTTCGGCAAGCAACCATTGCATCGCCGCCTGTCCCAGCGTGCGGCCGTTGGTCTCCAAGAAACGTAACGTTTCAATCTTCTTGATGCCGTTGAGCAGCCACTGGCGCGGGCGGTGCGAACGATGGTCGGTCGGCGGGAAAACCGTTTCAAGGGTATATTTTCCTTCGAGCATTCCGCTCGAATGCGGCACCCGAATTTGGTAACCCGTATCGGCGCCGGCTTCGTTCGCCGCGCGCAGCATTTCGTTACCCGGGAATTGCTCGAGCATGTTCCAGATCATCTGAATATTGGTCACGTTGCGCTTGCGTGCCGCATCGATACCTTCGTAGAGCCAGCCGATTGCCGGACCGAGCGCTACTCCATACGATAAAATTTTGCCTTCGGCTTTAAACTCTGCGAGCAACCCAAACAGTTCATCGGAGTGCACCTGGGCGAGATGCGCGTTGTGGATCGAGTAAATGTCGATGTAATCGGTCTGTAGCCGGCGCAGCGACTCTTCGAGCGCAAAACGCACGAAGGCCGGCGAAAAGTCGGCCGGGATCTCTTGCTGACCTTTGCGATCGCCCGAGAAGTTGTAAAAATCGTATCCAAATTTTGTCGAGTAGACGACCTTGTCGCGCCGGCCCGCGAATGCGTTGCCCAGTTGTTCTTCGCTGCGGCCGTTAGCGTAGGTGTCAGCCGCGTCGAACAAGGTTACCCCGTATCGATCGTAGGCCGTTTGAATCAGCGTGACAGCCGCCTCGTCGGTCATCTCGCCCCACCACCCGGTGGATGTTGTCCAGAGGCCGAAGCCGATCTCGCTCACCGTGATGGCGGTCTTTGGATACGTCCGGTATTTCATGCGCGGCTCCTTATGCAGCTTGCGGGACGGTTCGTGAGACGGGAACGGCGGCCATGCTGCGGGCGTCCCATCCACCAGCACCAACGAGCGGAGGCCGACTGTGGATCATCGGACAAAATATGACGTTTCCGCCGTCGAGGGATTCGCCGGCCGGCAGGTCCGCGTTCTGCTGCAAGACGGCAGTGCCCATAGCGGCGTGTTACGGACCGAGCTGCTCTCGGAGCGATCGCTGTCGGTGTATATCACCGCGAGCGACGACAAAGGCGCAACGCTCTATATCGACCAAATCGTAGATATCGTGCCGCTTTCCAGCACCGGATGACGTGACGCCCGACACCGACGACTTTCGCGCTCAGTTCGACCGCGTTGGTGCTTGGATTGCCCGGTACTATCGCGATGGACGCGCCCTGCGCGTGCTCTCGGGAAATGCTCCCGGCGATCTTATCCGGGCACTTCCGGACCAGCCGCCCCTCGATGCGGAGTCGTTCGACGCGATATTCGCCGACTTCGAGCGGCTCATCGTCCCGGGCATCACCCATTGGAACCAGCCTCGATTCTTCGCCTATTTCGCGATCAGCGCCGCCCCCATCACGGTGCTCGCTGAAGCGCTGACAGCCGCGCTGGACGTCAACGCGATGCTCTGGCGGACGTCGCCCGCGGCGACCGAACTCGAGGACGTGACACTCGGGTGGCTACGAGAGATGCTGGGTCTGCCGCCGGCCTATTCGGGCGTTATTTACGATACCGCTTCGATCAGCGGCTTCACGGCATTGGCCGCCGCCCGCGAATCGCTCGGCCTTGACATCCGCGACCGCGGAATGGCCGGTCGCCGCGATCTCCCGGCGCTCCGGGTGTATATCACCGAACACACCCATTCGCATATCGAAAAGGCGGCGATCGCGCTGGGTATCGGGCGCGACAACGTGGTGAAAGTCGCGTGCGATGCGGCGTATGCGATGAACAGCGCTGCGTTGACCGCGCGCATCGATGCGGATCTGGCGCGCGGACTGCGGCCGATGTGCGTCGTGGCTACCGTCGGAACGACGTCGAGCACGTCGTCCGACCCGGTCGCGGCGATCCGCGCGATCAGCGCCGAGCGCAACATTTGGCTGCACGTCGATGCCGCGTACGCCGGGCCGGCCGCCATTCTGCCCGAATTCCGGTGGTTGCTCGACGCCGCTCACGGTGCCGATTCAATCGTGCTCAACCCGCACAAATGGCTGTTCGTGCCGGTCGACCTGTCGGTATTGTACGTTCGCGATATGGAATTGCTCCGCCGAACGTTCAGCCTTGTCGCCGATTATCTCATCACGCCCGAAACCGGCCTGCGCAACTACATGGATTATGGTTTACAGCTGGGACGGCGCTTTCGCGCGCTCAAACTCTGGTTCGCGATGCGCGCGTACGGCGTGCGCGGCTTGCAAGCGGTGTTGCGCCGTCATATCGCCTTGGCGCAAGAATTGGCGACCTGGATCGCAGCGGAACCGGAGTGGGAAATCGCTGCGCCGCATCCGCTGTCCGTCGTGTGCTTCGTTCACCGGCCGCCCGGACTTCCCGCGGCGGAGGTCGACGCCCACAATCTTGCGGTGATGGATGCGGTCAACGCCGACGGCCAGGTTTTTCTGTCGCATACCAAGCTCGATGGGCGAGTCGTGCTGCGCATCGCGATCGGCAACGAACGCACAACGCGTGACGATGTTTTTCTCGCGTGGCAACTGCTGCGCGAACATGCGGGAGCCTTAACCGCGGCGTGACGCCGCGCTGCCGTTCGCATGACGATAACCGCGTTAGTCATCGTTTTTCTGGCTGGGTTTGTGATCATGACGCCGATCGGTCCGGTGTCGACGATCTGCATTCGACGCTCGCTGATGTTCGGCCGTCGCGCCGGCGTGGTCGCGGGTGCCGGCGACGCTGCCGCCATTGCCGTGTATGGGACGATTGGAGTGAGCGGAAGCACCTATTTACCGCACGCGTTCGCTTCGTTTACGACGCTGTGGCATGTCGCGATCGCGGTGTTGCTCGTCGTCATCGCGATCTTCATCTGGCGCGCTCGTCCGACGCTGCCGACGCTGTCGCCGACCACAGGCGGTACGCTGCTGGGTGGATTCGGTGCCGCGCTCGCAATCGCATTAGCGAACCCGGCCGATATCATTCTGTTTGCGGCGCTGTTCGCGAGTTTGGGCGTGGTCGTTCATACGCCGCTCGATCGCGTGCTGTTCGCCGGTGCGATTTTTTCCGGTGGCTGCGCGTACTGGATAGCGATGGCGTACTTTCTCGAACGCTGGCGGGTCGGACTTACGACAGCCCGGATGCGATGGCTCAACCGCACATGCTCGGCGTTTATGTTCATCGGAGCGGCGGCGAGCTTAGCTTCGCTCGCAAGACCCGGCGGCTGATCGACCCTCTTTCCGCTGGCGCAGATGACCGAGAACGATCGCAGCTTCGCGAAAAATTCCATTACCGACGGTCGACAAGCTCACGCGGGCGGGGGACGTCAGGCCAGCGAATCAGAGCGCAATGACTCGCATCATGGGCGTGACCATACTCCTTGCAACGAGCCTCACCGGAATCGCCGCGGCGCAAGGTATCGTAGCAGGGCCCGCGGGTGGCGACCGAGCGGCGGTCGCAGCCATGGTGCGCAGCGCCGTCACGGAAGAGAAACTCTGCCGTCTCGCAATCGAGAAGTCGGCCAATCCCGACGTGCAAACATTTTGTCGTAAAGCTTCGGGTGACTTCGCCCATACCGCGATCGCCGGTATGGCACTGGCGCAAATGCTCCATGCTCCGGACGTAAAGCTTGAACCGGCGCCCGGCACACCCGAGCTGCTCGAAACGCTTGGCAGTTTTTCGGGTCAGGCTTTCGATCGCGAATTTCTGCTCGTTCAAATTGCGGACCATGAAAACGACGAACATACGATTCGTTACGCGCAAGAATTCGCCACCGACAGTTCGGTCAAGCACTACGAGACAACGGTGCTGCCGAAGGTCGAAACGGACCTTACCCTGGCGGAAAGCGCCCTGCTCACGGTGAGCGAAGCGGCTCCGTAAGCGCTCGCGTCGTCCGGTCAGTACATCCGCAAGTACGCTTCGTGCTCCCAGGGATGTACGGCTCGCCGGTAGCGTTCGTATTCCGCGATTTTGGCGTCATGAAAAGCGTGGTAAATATGATCGCCGAGCGCACCGCGCACGACGATATCGCGATCGAGTTCGGTAAGCGCCGAACGCAGCGATTTCGGCAACGTGACAATGCCGCGTTCGTTGCGCACGCGCTCGGATAGCTCGTAGGTCGATCCGGTGAAGGGATCGCCGGGCAGCGCGCGGCTGCGAATGCCTTCGGCGATCGACTCGACGAGCACGGCCATGGCAAGATATGGATTACACGAGGCGTCGGGGCTGCGGACTTCGATCAGCGGCGGTCCTTCGATCGCGGGCGGAACGCGTACGAGCGCGTTGGCACTACGCTGCGACCACACGGTATAGATCGGCGCGTCCCACGCGGCCACCAGACGCTTGTAGGAGTTGACCGTCGGGTTACAGATCGCCGTGAAGCCGGGAGCATGTTCGAGTAAACCCGCAATAGCGTGCAGCCGTACGACTTCATCGACGTCGCCCAGACTAAAGTAAACGTGCAGACCGTTACCGGCCTGGGTTTCGAGCGGCTTGGGCATAAAGGTCGCGTGCACGTTATTTTGGTCGGCGATATGTTTGACGACGCCGCGCACCGTAATGAGATGGTCGGCGGTCGCTAAAGCGCCGCTGGCGGCCAGATCGATTTCGTGCTGACCCGCGCCGTGTTCGTGATGCGCGCTCGAAACACTGATCCCCATCGCTTCGAGCGCCGCGACCATCGCCGTCCGCGTTACGTCACCACGGTCGCTGGGCGAAAAATCGAAGTACGATCCGCTATCGAGTGCGTGCGTCGTCGGCGAGCCGTCCGCCGATCGCGTGAACAGGTAGAATTCGACTTCGAGCGCCGTCCGCACGCGCGCCACCACGTCGCCGGCATCTTCGAGAACGCGCTTGAGCGTCGACCGCGGGCAGCCCTCGAACGGTGTGCCGTCGGGCATCGCGATATCGCACAGCACGCGCGCTTCGGCGGCGCCGTCACGCGTCCACGGCAAGATCGCAAACGTTGCGAGGTCCGGCAGCAGCACCATGTCGACTTCCTCGCCGCGCACGAAGCCGTCGATCGAACCACCGTCAAAGGTAACGTGTCCGCCCAGCGCCCGCTCGAGTTCGCTGGCCGGAACGACAATATTTTTTTCGATACCTAAAATGTCGACGAATGCCAAGCGAATGTAGCGCACGCCGCGCTCTTTTGCGGTCTTGAGGATATCGCGCCGCGCCGCGGCACCGTCCTTAACTGCCGAGAGCATCGATCGCTATTGCCGCGCGGAGGGTGAGCTGGTCGTGGGGACTGTCCAAATCGAGACCACCGATCTCCGCGATTTGCCGCAGGCGGTAAAAAACAGTATGCCGATGCACGTTGAGCGACGCTGCGGCGACTTTGATATTTTGTCCGACGTCGAAGAAGAGGCGCAGCGTTCGGACGAGTTCGGTTTGGTGCTTCTCGTCGTAACCGCGTAAGGGCTCGAGCACCCGGTCGGCAAAAACTTTCCATTCATCGCGCGTACCGTTACCGCGGAACAGCAGCGGATACACGCCCAAATCGTCGTGCGGCATCACCCGCGCGCCGCCGAACATCCGCCGCGCGATGGTGAGCGCTTCGCGGGCTTCGTCAACGCTTTGCGCGACGCGCAGCATCTCGGCGTGCTGTCCGACGCCGCCGACAATCTTCACGTCGATTCCGGCTCGCGTGATGCCGCGCGGAATGAGCGTCGCCGCGGTGCGCGCGTTCTGCGCATCGACTTCGTGCGGCGCCGGAACCAGAAACAGGAAGCCGCCGCCGCGTTCGATGACGACCACATCGCCCGTGCGCGAACCCAGCGTGTCGAGACACACGCGCCGGATCTCGGCGTTCTTTTGCAACGCCGTAACTTCGTCGAGCCCTTCGCCTTCGATGGCAACGGCGACATAGCCCGGAGCGAGCGCGATGCCGCGGGCCGTGGCATCTTCGCGGGCCTCGATCGGGTCGTCGTAGGCACGCGCCAGCAGCCGGTCCCAAAACGAGCGCCGCCGACCCTTACTGCCGCCGGTGTCGCGTGAAAGTTCAACCGCCACCGAGGCCGCCGTCAGGCGAATCAAGCCGTGTTTGCCGTCGAGATTTCCGGTCGCCGGGAAGATCGAGAGCCAGCCGAGCCGTGCTTCACCGGCGCGAATCGGAAACGCCCGCGAACGGGCGTCGGCCGGTGGGCTAAGATTCACGCCATCCGCTACGTCGCTGAGATCGCGCGGCAGTAATTCGCGGACCGACGGCGGCACGGAACGGTCGCCGGTTCCGGCCAGCGCCAAATGGCGCCATTCCGCATCTTCGATAAGAACGGCCGCATCGAGCATCGATGAAAGATGTCCGGCCAGCGCCTGCGCGCCGCCGCCGCCCGCGGCAATCCGCGCCAAACCCTCCGCGAATGCGAGCAATGCATCCGCGCTGTCGCGCCGAACCCGCCGCGCATGAACAACGCTCTCTCCTTGCATTACGTTCTCGCTTTCCTCGTGGCAGCAAGTGCTGTCCTGTTGATTTGGTGGCCCTGGGGCCGGCGCGTGATGCTTTACCTGCTTACCGTACACATTCTCGTCGGCGGCTGGGTTCTGTCAACGCATCTCCGAGCGCCCACGTTACACTATGTATTTGCATTACTGGGCTGGTTCGGCTACATGGCGGCCAATGGAATCGGGCGCCGAGCCGGTAAGGAGAATGTGGCACTGGCAATCACGATCTTCTCGAGTGTCATGGTGTTGATTGCCTTTGCAATCGGTCAGTGGGCGGTGAAAGCCTCCTAACCGTGCGTCAACCGCCGGCGGCGTTGCCTTCGAGAATGGTTTGGATCGTCGATACGACCGTGAGCAGTCCGACAATGGCTACGGTGGCCCAGGCAATGGCGTTGAACGCGAAGTTGTTCACGTACGCGCCCATCAGCCGCGGACGATTGATCAGCAGCAGCATGAGTACGAGCACCACCGGCAGCAGAACGCCGTTGAGAACCTGCGAATAGAAGATGATGCCGACGAGCGGCGCGTTGGGGATGAGTACCAATCCAGCCCCGATCGCGATGAGCCCCAAGTAGAGTGAGTAAAACACCGGCGCCTCGCTGAATCCGTGCTGCACGCCGGATTCAAAACCGAACGCTTCACACACGTAGTACGCGGTCGATAACGGCAGAATGGAAGCCGTGAACACCGCGGCGTTGAGCAAGCCGAGGGCAAAGAGTAATGACGCGTATTTTCCGGCTAGTGGGGTGAGGGCCGTAGCGACGTCGCCGGCGTTCTGCACGTTGAGCGCCGGGGCTCCGGGCGCCAAGTGGGCATTGGCCACGAAGATCGTTGCACCGCAGGCAACGATGATGAAGTATGCGATGACGTCCGTGATCACGGCGCCCGTGATGACGTCGATGCGTGAGAACGGATAGTCTTTGATGCGGATGCCTTTCTCGACGACTGCCGATTGAATGTAAAATTGCATCCAGGGCGAGATCGTGGTGCCGATGACACCGATTGCCGTGAGCAAGTACGCTTGAGTCGGCTTGAAATGCGGCAAAACGGTTTGTCGCAGTACCTCGCCCCAGGGTGGATGCACGAGAAATCCGCTCACGACATACGCCAGATAGACTACGCAAAATGCGAAGAAGATTTTTTCGACAACGCGGTAGTTGCCGCGCGTAACCATGGTAAACACCAACACGGCCGCCCCGACGACGAGCACGTATTTGTTGAGGAACGGCAGATACTGTGCGAACACCGGCGCAGCGTACGCAATTCCGGCAAACTCCGCGGCGGTATTTCCAAGATCGCCCAAGACGAATAAGAGCAGGACGAAGAACGTGACCCGGACGCCGAAATTTTCGCGGATGAGATCGGCGAGCCCCTTACCGGTAACCGCGCCCATCCGCGCGCACATCTCCTGGGTAACGATCAGCGCGAGCGTCACCGGAATGAGCAACCACAGCATCGAGTACCCGAATTGGGCGCCGGCCAGCGAGTACGTTTGTATTCCGCCGACGTCGTTATCGGCGTTGGCGGTGATGATGCCGGGGCCGATGACGGAAAAAAACATCAGCAAGGTGCGCCACCGGCTGGGGCGAGCGGGGCTGGCGGTGATTGCCGGATGATCCACGGCGCTAGCCGAGCTCGGCGCGGGTCTCGCGCGCATGCCGTTTGGTAAAGCGGGGCAATTTGCGCTTCAGCCGCTCGGGAATGATCGCATCGATCGCATCGTCAACGGTGACGATCCCGCGCATGATACCTTGCGCGTCGAGTACCGGGCAAGCCAGCAGATCGTACCGTGCGATCAGCGAGGCGACTTCGTCGGCCGTAGCGTCGGCGCCGACGCTGACGACTTCGGTGACCATCACGTCGTCCACGGTCGCGCCGGGTTCGGCGAGCAACAGCGATCGTAAGCTCAGCACGCCGAGCAATTTATCGGCTTCGTCGGTGACATACAGGTAGTACACGAATTCGGTGTCTTGCGCGATCTCACGAATTTTGGAGATCGTCGCGCCGATCGTTCGATGCGGATAAATCCACAGGTAGTCCGTCGTCATCAAGCCGCCGGCGGTATGTTCGTCGTAGCGCACGAGTTCGCGCAGATCTTGGGCCGTCTCGGCGTCCATCTCGGCGAGTAGTTCATCTTGCCGTTCGTGCGGCAGATCGCCGAGCAAATCCGCAGCGTCATCGGAATCCATTTCCTCGATGATGTCGGCGGCGCGTTCGGTTCCCAAATCGTTGATAAGCGTGCGTTGGATATCGGCGCCAAGGTGTTCGAGTGCGTCGGCCGCCGCTTCGTCGTCGAGCGACCCGATAACGCGCAGCGCATCTTGAGCCGATAGATCGCCGATGATCTCCGCTAGATCAGAGGGGTGCAGCCGCGCTAACCGGCTGCCGCTGACCGATAGTTTAATTTCGCTCGGATTGAGATCGCGTATCGGCGCCACATTGTTCCAGGCGATGAGCGTACGCGGCACGCGGTCGACCAAATCGCGAGCGAAGCGACCGACGCCCAAGCGCCGCAGCAATCCGGCAACGCCGACCTCGGCGGCGACGACGCGCAATGTCGCGCCGGTCATTGCAAGTTCCAGATCGTTGATGCGTACGACTTTACGGCCGTCGACATCGACGATTTGTTTGTCGAGCAAGTCTTCGGCTAAATATAACGCCGCGTCGTCGGCCGGCGATTCAATTGTCGGCATCGCGTCGAGTATGAGCGGGCCGCCGTGGTCGATGGCGACATCGGCAATCGGCACGACGCGCATACCGGCCTTGGTTTTGATCTTAACGGAATCGATGCGTGGAAAGATATCTTCGGGATGGCTAACGATGAAGTCGACGACTTTGCCGATCGCCGTCCGTTCCGACGCGCCTTTCACGATGACGGGCAAGCCGATGAATTCGGACACAAATCCGTCGCGAAAGCCGTACGGGGCATGCGGCCCGGCGGGGCGGCGCACGTTCAGCCCTCTCTGCGCGCCGCAGCCATGACGATCGCGATGAGTCCGAGCAAGACGACGCCGCCGTACACCAGCGTCGAACGGCTGTGTAGCGCATGATACTGAGCCGATGTCACATCGCTGACGCCGGCCATCGCGGGCACGATCGTGTGCGCTTGAAACCAGGCGAGGCCGAGTGCCGCGGCAACCAGGAGCGCTCGGACGAAATCGAAGATGCGATCGCCGGCTTCGCGCGAGCGCCACAACGCCATGATGATGGCGATGCCGCCGCACACGTAGCCCACGATCGTGAGCGCGGCCAGGATCGCCGCCGTTAGCGCCGCAAACCGGCCGACGTCGAGCGGGGCCACGATGCGGAATGCAATCGGCGCGAAGATAAAGGCAAAACCGCACAATGCGCCGAGCCATAGTCCGAGCGCCGGAATTTCAATCGCTGCGAGGATGCGATCGATACGGGAGCGATTACCTGTCCACATCACCCCGGTCGTTACGTTCGAGGAGAACCATGGACCCGCTCGATTTCATCATCTCCCTGGCGCGCGAGGCGGGGACGCTGTTAGCCGAGCGGATCGACGGGCCGCGCGAGATTGCCTATAAACGCCGCGCCGATTTGGTTACCGACGCCGACCGCGCATCCGAAGCGCTGATCGTGGAGCGCATCGCGGCTTCGTTCCCGAACGCCGCGATCTTAGGCGAAGAGGGTGGCGTATATGCCGGAACCGGAACCGAACGCTTCATCGTCGACCCGCTCGACGGCACGACGAATTACGCTCACCGTTACCCGCTATTCTGCGTGTCGATTGCGTACGAGCGAGACGGCGTGCTGGAGGCCGGTGCGATTTACGCGCCGATGCTGGGCGAACTCTTTGCCGGGCAACGGGGCGCCGCGGCCACGCTTAACGGCAAGCCGATTCACGTGTCACCGATTGCAGCGGTCGCGAACGCCCTGGTCTGCACCGGCTTCGTGCCGAGCCGCTACGAGCGCAACATGCCGAATTTCGACACGTTATCGTCGGCCGCGCAAGCCGTCCGGCGCGACGGTTCGGCCGCGTTGGATATTGCGTTTGTGGCCGCCGGACGCTTCGAGGCGTTCTGGGAGTGGGATCTCAAGCCGTGGGATGTCGCGGCGGGCGCCGTCATCGTGGCTGCCGCGGGAGGCGTGGTAACCGCCGTCGAGGGTACGCCCTTGGACATTGCCGCCGGGTCGGTGCTGGCGAGCAACGGGGCCGTGCACGCCGAGATGCGGTCGCTGCTGGTGTAGTTCAAGCGCCGTTAGCGGCGGCACGTTCCCAGCGCACGTTGCGAGGATCGTCGGCGTTCGTCGGGATGAATGCTAATTTGGTTAGCAATGCAACCGACGGCGTATTGCGCGCGTCCACCGTTGCCGCAACGTGCGGCACGCCGCGCGTGGTGAGAAAGGCCAGCATTGCGGCGACCGCCTCCGTCGCGAAGCCGCGTGATTGGAACGGCCGGCCGACGACGTAGCCGATTTCGGCGCCGCCGTCAACCGAGATGGTCGCTTGAACGAAGCCGATCGCGTCGGAGGCCGGCGGCAATACCAGCGCCCAATTCAGCCACAACTCCTGTCCGTCCGGCGATCGGCGCGAACTTAGCCGGCGGTAACGTTCGCGCAGTGCCGCTTCACTGTGCGGCGCCGGGTGCTCGGTAAATTGCCACATCGCCGGATCGCTCAGCAGCGGGTAGAGTGACGTCGCGTGCGCTTCGACCAGCGGCTCGAGAACGAGCCGCTGGGCTCGCAAACGCGGACATTGTGCGGCGTCGTCGGCGCACGGCGGCTCGCGGTTCGACAAAGGTCGCGCGACTAGGTTCGCAAGCGATCGAGTTCGTGAAAGAAGTTGGCGATCTCGTCGTCGGTGGTGTAGAAGTGCGCGCTAACCCGGATCCCGCAGCCCGGCCGGTAGTCAACGAGAACGCGTCGCTCGATAAGCGCGTTTACGATGCGCGCGCCGTCGGGCACGTCGATGCCGATCCAGCCGGTGCGCGCCTGCGGATCGAGCGGCGTGTTCACGCGCAAACCGCGCCCGAGCGCACCGTCGACGATGCGGGTGGTGAGCCGGATATTGTGTTCGCGAATCGCGGGTAGGCCGACTTCGCGAATGAGATCGTGTCCGGCTTGTGCGACGAGGTAGCCCGGAATCGTCGGCGTGCCGGTCGCCCAATGCAGCGCGCCCGTGGCGTAGCGGATCGGGGCCGGCTCGAATGCGAACGGCTCGGCGTGACCGAACCAGCCCGTCACGGCCGGTTGCAGTGTCGCCGCATGACGCGGTGCCGTGTACAGAAACCCGCAACCGGGGCCGCCGCACAGCCATTTGTGCGATCCGCCGACGACGATATCGACGTCGAGATCGAGTACGTCGTATGGAACGATTCCCGTTGTCTGATACGTGTCGAGCACCACGAGAGCACCCATCTGCCGGGCCCGCGCAACGATAGCCCGAACGTCGATGAGCGCACCGGATTGATAATACGCGTGCGATAGAACCACGACCGCGGTGCGCTCGGTGATGGCCGCGGTGATGCGCTCGGTGGGAATCGTCATGCCGTCGTCGGTCGGCACGGCGCAGGTGACGGCACCGTACCGCTCCCACGCGTTCCAAACGTACGTCAGCGACGGAAATTGCAGCGCTTCGTAGACGACTTCGTTGCGCTCGGGACGGAACGGGATTGCCGATGCGATGGCGGCTTGCGAGAGCGCGACATTGGGCACCAGCGCGACCGAATCGGGCGGCGCGCCGATGATCGATCCGATGCCGTCAGCGATGAGGCGCACCTGTTCGAGCCAGTGCGGCCACGCCTCGGGGCCGTGCGCGGCCCAGCTGTCCCAATAGCGTTCGAGTGCGACGCGCGCGGCCAGCGGCGGCGCGCTCATCGAATGGCTTACTAGCCACGTCGTATGTTCTAGACCGCCGAAGCGCTCGCGCAAGCGCGCGGGAGTGGTCGCCGTGCTCGTCGCCATAGTCGCGCCTTCGCAGGGCGGAACGAGCGAACCTCGGTAACTTGCGATCGGCGCATGGCGCCGGCGTTCACGCGCCAAGTTCCGTTCGAACGGCCCACAACTCGGGGAAAAAGCGCTTATCCAACGTCGTGTGCAAATAGCGTGCGCCCAGCGATCCGCCGGTACCGGTCTTCATGCCGATCATGCGCTCGACCATGCGCACGTGCCGGCCGCGCCAGAGCAGCATGCGTTCGTCGAATTCGATGAGGTCTTCAAGCAGCATATACAACGCGTAGTGTGCTTCTTCGTGTTCGTAAATGGCCTTGAACGTTTCGATGAGCGCCGCCGGTGAATCAACGCCGAAGCCATGCCGCACGAGCAGGCTCTTGAGCGCGTCGTACAAAGTCGGTTCCGCCAAGCGGCGTTCCAGTCGCAGGCGTTCGGCGCTGGTCGGATCGAGGAACTTCAAGTAGCTCGTCTTCGGTAATCCGCACAAAAACTCGATCTCCCGGAATTGCGCCGACTGAAAGCCGCTGGCCGGGTTGAGTCCGTCACGGAAAGAATTAAATTCTTGCGGCGTCATTGTTTCCAGTACGTCGACTTGCTGCTCGAGAAGGCGCTGAATCGCGTGGATGCGGCGAAATTGTTTGGCGACGCGCAGCAGTTCGCCGGCTGCAAGATTTCGCATCGCCGCCTCGATCTCGTGCAGCATCTGTCGAAACCACAGCTCGTAGACCTGGTGAATGATGATAAATAATAGCTCATCGTGATGCGGTGGGCTGCTGCGTTCGTGCTGCAGCGAGAGCAGCTCGTCGACGCGAAGATACGAGCCATAGGTGAGCGCCGAATCGGTGTCCATGCCGATGTGCGTTTGACGCGGCGGTGAACTCGACCTCAGTGGGTGTCCGATCGACGCGAGCGGAATGTTAACGCCATGCGAATGCGCTTTGAGTTCAGCTTGTATGCGATTCCGCCCGAGGATGTGGCCGGCGGTGTTGACCCGACGCTTGCGCTCATGGGGGCGCAGGGCTGGGAGATCCGCGGCCTCACTCACGCACCGGGCATTGGGCTAACCTTTGCTTTGCAACGCCCGCTCGATGAGGAAGTGCCGTTGCCCGACGGGCTCACGCTAGCCGCAACCCTTGATGAACCGCTTACCGCCCCGCACGCAGACGAGCTCGAAGCGTTAGGCCGACCCGTACCTTAGCTTGCGTTCGCGATGGTAGCCGGCTGTCCGCACGCCGGACACATCAGTGTCGGACCCGATCGCACGACGTGCGTGCCGCACCAATGCCGTCCGCAGGCGCACGAGTAACGTGCATGGCCGCGGCATGGCGCCGCGATCCGGGTCGTGCCGGAGCATTGTAATTCCGGCCGAGTCGCCGTTTTCGTCGCACGCTCCATGTTCTACACCATCGACGAACCGACGCCGATCCTTTGGCGAACCGCCGGCGGCGTGCAGAATCTTAACTGCAAAACGGCGGGTCATTCGAGAAGACGAAAAAGCCGCTTCCAGCGATTCTTCTTCTGGGCGCTTCGTTCTTACCGCCTGCCCGAGGGATAGCCGATGCGACGATTCATTCCGGTGAGATCCTACGATAGGTCTATTTGTTGGGACGTATCAGAGTCGGCTCCGTATGCGGTTGCCAGCGACTTGGGGTAACGTCTGAGCGCTTGTAGTTCGAGGGTTACCATGGACTTTACGAATTCCGTTCGCTCGCCCCAACCGGGAATTTCCATCTGCGCCTTTTGAACCAGGGAAAGATAGGTCGCCTTTGCGCCGAGATCGATAAGGAGCGGCGCATACCCGGTCGCGAGATGATGGAGATTCTGTAAGAGTCTCGCCGTGCGACCGTACGCGCGGATTCTTGATACCGTTCCAGCGCCTCGTCCATGAGGCGGGCCACCTTTAACCAATTTGGCGGCACATGCATCGAACCGCGAAGATAAACGGGTCCATTCCGCCACTTCCCGGCCCATTCGTGCTCCCCGACGACTGCACGATGCAACGCGAAAACGACATCGGTATCGATCGCTTGTTTCGAGCGCGCGATCTCGAGCCTCAGCCGGTAGGCTTCTCGACGGCTGATGATGTCGAGATGCTCGCCAATGGTCTTTCCGCCAATCGTGACTCCCGCTTCGAGGACGACAGTCGTCTCCCCTAACGTCATCGTGCTGCCTTCGATCGCGTTTGTGGCGTATACGTACAAGGCATCTTCGGCTTTCCATTGCGGCCAAAGACGCTCCATTTGCAGCTCCGTAAACGGTCGCAGCGCGTCGATTCCGGCTATGTGCGTGGACAGCTCGTCTGCGTAAAAACGCATCGTTGTTATTATAGCGCAAATGTTTTACAATAGATGTAACTGATTTTTAACTTACGCCGAGCCGACAGCGGCTAACGGTTCGCGCACGAGAAACTGCTGTAAGTCCGGGCCATCGACAGCGCCGAGAAGTTTAAGCACCACTCTCGCAGATCTCCGCTGAATCACAATATTCGTGTGATTGCGTCCATCGCCGATCGATCGACTCATTTGTTCGAGCTCTGGGTCCTAATCACAGCGCTGAGACACAACAACACGCTAAATACCGAGTATAAAGGCATTAGCGGTAGCCGTCGGCGCTCGATATGCAAGGAGAGTCAGGGATTCGAACCCTGGAGCCCGTTGCCGGGCTTACGGTTTTCAAGACCGTCGCTTTCGACCGCTCAGCCAACTCTCCGCACTCGGGTAGCCCCGTCGTGGACGCTTCGGCCCGCAGCTTTACGCGCCGATTTGTCCCGCAGCGGTTTCGGTACACCGCAGCATTTCCCGCCAAGGCGCGTGTAAGGCGCGAACGAGGTACGACGGCTAGACCGTGCCGTGCGCCTTCGTTAAGGCGGCGCGGCACCCGGGATGACCGCGGCTTTGCCAAGCGTTAGCGAAAGCAGTCCCGGGACGCGCTTCGTTGGATCGACCGGGCGCAACGCCCCGCCATCGCTATAGCGCAGCAGGCGAAGCAGCGCCGGCGTGCCGTCATAGCGGCCGTCGGGTGTCCAGGCGGCAAAGTCGATCCGGTCCGCGGGCACGGCGCCGATTCCAAGGAACATTAGCGTCAACACTTCGCTGCCGGTGGTGAGGTTGAAAAAGCGGACTGGGGCAGGCGCGTCCGTTGCGCCGAATGCGATGGCGACCGTTCGTCCGTCGGGTGCGACGGAGAAGCGCGCGATCGGCCCGGTGCCATTGATGCGGGGCGCGAACGATGTCAGCAGCGTATCGTCCGCCAGCGAACGCACTTCAATATGATTGGCATCGCCGAACGCAACGCTTTTACCGTCGGCTAGAAACGCTAGGCCGGTCAGCGACTGCAGTGGACCGTAGCGGCGTAACACGTGCATGTCCGCGACGTTGAGGATCGCGACGGACCAGCCCTTGATCGCGCCAAAATCGGCCGCGACCGCAACGGTCGAACCAGTCGGCGCGCTGGCGAAAGCGGCCCCATTCGCGTAGCCTTGCCGAAACGGATCCACGATCGTTGCTTTGCGCGCCGGTAGGTCGAAGCGGCGAAGAACATTTATCGCTTCCCCGATATATTGCTGCTGCGGACCGGTCTCACCGGTCGCCAGAACATAGTTACCGTCGGTCGTTGCCGCAGCGCCGAGAAAACCAAAGGTACCAAAGCTTTCTTTGAAACCGGTCAGAACCGTTGACTGGCCGGGAATTCGCGTGTCCCATAACGCGACATCATGCTGCAATCGAACGTCGCCTGGTCCATACCGCGCTTCCGTGCCGCTAACGACAAGCGTTGCATACGTTGAGAACGCGACCTCCGTCGACACCGAATAAGATTCCGTCGTCTGAACGTTGAAGTACAGCTTGTCGCCGTTGTCGCTGCGCTGAAAATACATGCCTCCGTATACCGATACGTCGTTTGCCGTGAAATCAATCGTGTCATCGCATGCCCCCCAAATGCTGAACAAACGTTTGGCATGTCCGCCAGCGTCCGGGCGGCCAAGGTCTAACACCGGAAACACCGACCCTTGCGGCGTTGCTAAGCACATGCCAAGCAATCCGCCGTGCCCAAATCCGACGCTGCGCGCGGTGTCGAGTCGCGGAGGCAGCGAGAATAATTTCTTGGCCGTGGGAAAGGCGTCGATTTCCGCGCCCGTTGCAACGAGTTCGTGCTCGAAGCTCAACGTAAGCGAGTCGACCGCATACGTTCGGCGATTGCCGGTCGGCAAATCGTAACCGACGGTAGCGTAGTCGTAACCTCGTGGCGAAACCGCCTCGGGTGCGCGAGCATAAAGCTCACCGTTAAGACCGAAAACCGCCCCGCGCCGACCGTGATATGGCTCATACACCGTCCGCAAGCGTCGCAGCAGCGTTCCGTCATGAACATTCCAGACGCTGATGTCGGCCGGACCTTTGCCGCGCAGTCGAAGCACGGTCTGAGCCAGTAGCGTACCATCGAGCGAAAATGCAAGCGGACCGGCGGTCGCGGCTCGATCCCTCGGCAGCGCGAAATACCGGCGCTGGCCCGCACCAACATCCAGTACGCTAACCGCACCGCGTTCGAGCGAGACAGCGGCGCGGCGGCCGTCGTTCGTGAGCGCGACATGCCCGGTGCTGTGTAGCGTAAAGTCCAGCGACTCCGTGCCCAGCCGGATGATGCGTGCAGTGCCGAACGCGCCTGCGACGATCGTGCGGCCATCATCGGAAATTGCGACGCTCTGCACCGGCCCGCGAAATGCCAGGGTGCGTAGGAAACTGCCGTCGTGCAGGTCGACGACGATCGCGCTCGTTCCGATTCGAACAACCGCACGGCGGGCCTGCGCATCCACGGCAAAGGGAAACCCGGCGACGCCGTAGATCGGAATCTCGCGCACGAGTTGCCAGTGTGCGGTCTCCCAAACCTGGATCGCTTCGCCGCCGGCAACCACGAACAGCCGGTCGTGATCCGCGAAGCGCCCCTCGGCCAAGTCGTGCGAACGTCCCGAAACAACGGTCACCGCGTGCGTTTGCGGAACGCTCGCAGTACCGTCGCCGGCCGCCGCGCTCGCCTTCGGCGCAAGCAACGCGAAGGCCAGCAGCGCCGCCGCACAGACCGACAGCGCAACCCGAATGCAACGGAAGCTCTCTCGATATAGCACCAGAGCCGCGTTCGACCATACTCTCGCGATACAATTCTCCGAACGGCGAACGCTGTCGCAGCGTCGAAGCGCCTCGACGTGACGATCTTAGCTTCAACGAACTACGAGCTGACCGACGAACAGCGCGCGATCATCACCGCTGCCCGTCACGGCGAATCTTTCGCCGTTCGCGCGTTCGCCGGTGCCGGAAAGACGAGTACGCTGCGTGCCATCGGCGCCGCACTAGAAGGCAAACGCGTGTTGTACCTGGCCTTCAATCGCGATATCGTCCGGGAAGGCAAGGCGGCGTTTCCGGCCTCAACCAAGGTGGCGACCGGTCACGCCTTCGCCCGTCGCGTGCTGACCACGCGCTATTCTGCCCGAATCGACGACACGGTATCGACGCTCGAAGCGCGCATTCGTGAGCGCGTGCAGCTTCCGGCGCGCCGCGGCGATATCGCCGATGCACGCGAAGTGTTGGCCGAGCGTATCGCCCGCGTGTTCGCACGCTTCTCGTACGATACGTCGCCTGCGCTCGTACGCGCCGACGATGCGGAAGCGAGCGAACCGGCGCGCGCAATCTGGGCCGACGTTTTGGCCGACCGGGCGATTCACCCCAGCGATCACGATCTCTACGTTAAGTTGTTATACGTGTTGCAGATCGAGCACGGGCATCCGCAGCTCGGCTTCGACGTTATCTTGTACGATGAATGTCAAGACTGCACCGGTTCGATGTTCGGTACGGTGCGCGGTCAGTCCGGCGCGCAACAAATCTACATGGGTGATCCGGCTCAAGCAATCTATGCGTTCCGCGGCGCAACCAACGCCTTTGCCTTTCTCGAAGATTTGACGCATTACTCGCTTACCACCAGCTTTCGGTTCGGGCCGCATATCGCGGCGCTGGCCGAACGAATACTGGAGGCCGCCGGAAGCCGGTTGCCGATTCGGGTGCTGCCGCGCCGCGCCGATCGCGTCGTTACCGGCCACGAGCAGTGCCCCGATCCCGATATCATCTTGACGCGATCGCAGCAGCAGGTTCTCGATGCGGCACTGGGCGAGCACACGCGCGGCCGTAAAGTCGCAATCATCGGGACGCTCGAAGCGGGCCGGCTCGAACACTTGAGCACTTTGGCGGCCGACGTGCACGCTCTGCGCGAAGGTCGACAACCGGTGCGCTTAGCGAAATTCGCATCGTTTCAAACCCTGAAGTGGTACGCCGAAAAGAAGAATGCCGCGAATCTGCGGATCGCGGTGTCGCTCGTCGAGCGCTTTGGTGACCGCGTACCGGATCTGCTCGCTACCCTGCGCGAACAGGTTGTGCCGCAAAGCGAGGCCGACGTCATCGTTTCGACGGCCCACGGATTCAAAGGCCGGCAGGGCGCGCGGATCGCGATCGCCGGCGATTTCCGTCCGTTCGCGGCCGTCGATACGGCGGCATCGGGAAAGAGCCGCGTCGACCACCAAGAATTGCATTTAGCGTACGTCGCGGTGACGCGCGCGCAGAAGGTTCTCGACATCACCGACTACCGCGAACCGCTGTTGAAGGCGCTGCTGGCGGCCGGCGTGCAAGCCAATCTTTCCGGCATCGTCGAGGAACCCAAGAAGCTTGGCACGGGAATTACGAAAGTTCCGGTCGCCTTGCAGCGGCTGGTCGGCAATGCGGGCAATCTGCACGCTCCCGAGGCGAGCATCCGGGTCGCCGTGCCGTCGGCGAAAGTGCGGGCCGAGAAGGAAGTCGCGGCGGTGAGCGACCGGCTGACCCGAACGCACCGCAAGCCCGTTGCGGCCACCGGCGGCAGTTCCGAATTCGTCGGTACGTTTCTCGAAGCGCTCAGCGTCTCGGTCTCGTCCGGATACGCCTTTATCGACGGACCCGAACGGATCGGGATCGTGCCCATCGACGGGTCGACGTTGCGCTCGGCCAACGTGCTGCGCGGTAAGCGCGTTATCGCCCGTAGCGCCGCGCCCGATCCGGCCTGGACCTTACGCGTTACCGCGAGCTGACCGGCGGCGTGGCTGAGGCCAAGCTGTGACCGACGCTACCGAATCGACCCGCTATACTAAAAAGTATGAAGCCACGCGATCTCTTGCGCTACCGAGGTCGGCCGGTACGCGTTTACCTCTATAACGGCAGTGCGTTCGACGGCGTGTTCGGGACCGAAATCCTCAGTGAATCGGCGGTCTCCGTATCGCTGGCGTTCGACCGCCGCGACCTAGCTCTCACCATCGAAGATATCGCCGACGTGTTGCCGCCCTCGGGTGGAGTTCTCGCCGCTTCGGTCTAACGATTTGCGCGATGAGCCGGGCCGCGCTGTTAGCCGAACTCGACGCCTACCGCCCCAGCGACCCGCGCGAGCAAGCGATGGTGCGTGAACTGACGGCCTTCATGCAAACGCATCGGCAGTGCTTTGCTCGAACGCTGCAGGTCGGTCACATCACCGCCTCGGCCTGGATCGTCGATGAGGAACGCATCCACACCCTGCTCACGCATCATCGCAAGCTCAACCGTTGGCTACAGTTGGGGGGCCACGCCGACGGCGACGAAGACGTCCGGCGAGTCGCCATGCGCGAAGCGCAGGAAGAGTCCGGGCTGCGCCACATTCGCTTCGCATCGAACGCGATCTACGACGTCGACGTCCACGCCATTCCGGCTCGATTGAACGAACCGGCGCACCGCCACTATGACGTGCGCTTCGCCTTCATCGCCGACCGCAACGAACCGACGGTGGTGAGTGCGGAATCGCATAGCCTCGCGTGGCTGCCGATCGCAACCCTGGATGCCGACGATGTCGATCCGTCGGTGCGCCGGCTGGCGCGCAAGGCCGGGACGATCGACTCCTAAACGCTGGAGCTTAACCAAAGGTTAAGCTACGTCGGCGACACTGCTGGTGATGGAGGACTTGACGACCCTGAGTCTGATCGGACTCGTATTAGCATTGCTGCTCGCCTTCGGGTTCGAGTTCGTCAATGGTTTTCACGATACCGCGAACGCCGTCGCGACCGTGATCTATACGCGCACGATGCCGCCGACGTTTGCCGTCGTTTGGTCGGGCTGCATGAATCTGCTAGGCGTCTTGGTTTCGAGCGGCGCGGTGGCGTTCGGCGTGGTAGCGCTGCTGCCGGTCGAACTCGTTATCCACGCGGGCACGGGTCCGGGTTACGCCATGGTGTTCGCGATGCTGGTGTCGGCGATCATCTGGAACCTCGGTACGTGGTGGCGCGGGTTGCCGGCGTCCAGTTCGCATACGCTCATCGGCGCGATCATGGGCGTCGGGCTGATGAATTCGCTCGTCACGCCGGGTCACGTGTTCGGCGACGGCGTGAATTGGGCCAAAGTACAAGATACGATCGTCGCACTGCTCGTCTCGCCGCTCATCGGCTTCTTCGTCGCCGGCGGTTTATTGCTGCTGGCCAAAGTGCTCATCAAATATCCGGTATTGTTCAAAGAGCCGCCCGAAAATGGTGCGCCGCCGTGGCCCGTGCGGACGTTGCTGTTCCTAACCTGCACCGGCGTGAGCTTCGCGCATGGATCGAACGACGGCCAGAAGGGCATGGGGCTCATCATGCTCATTCTCGTCGGCGTACTGCCCGGAGTGTATGCCGTCGATCTCGGCCTGAGCGGTAAGCCGGTGCAACAACTGCAGTCGTCGAGTCAGGCCGTGGCCGGCATCATCAGCAAACACGAGCAGGCGTACCGAGACGGTGTGCGCGTGGCGGCGGTGTCTCCGGCGGCCGCGATCGAATCGACCGTCGCCCATCCGGCGGGCGATGACAAAAACGAACAAACGATCTCGGACTACTTGAAATCGACCGGAAAACTCAACGCCAACACGTACGCCGCCATCGAAGCGAAGAATCGCCAGATTGCGTCGTATCTGCGCGGCAAAAACGCGATTTCCGAGCTGCCCAAATCGGATCGCACGCCGCTACGCACGGACACCTATCTCGTGTCGAGCGCGCTCGACAAGATGACCAAGAATCACGAGTTCAACGGTGACGATCTCAAAACGATCAAGACCTATCGCCAAGCGCTGGACAAGCTCACGAAATTTATCCCGGTCTGGGTGAAGGTTGCCATTGCCGTTGCACTTGGACTCGGTACGATGATCGGCTGGAAGCGCATCGTGGTGACGGTCGGCTCGAAGATCGGCAAAGCGCATCTCACCTACGGCCAGGGCGCGGCCGCTGAACTCGTGGCCTACGCGACGATTCAAGGTGCGGATTTACTCGGTTTGCCGGTAAGTACGACGCACATACTGTCGTCCGGCGTGGCCGGTACGATGGCGGCCAACCATTCGGGTTTGCAGAAGAAGACGTTGCGCGATATCTTGCTGGCTTGGGTGCTCACCTTGCCGGTCTGCGTGTTCATGGGTTCGCTGCTGTTCGCCGCCGGTCTGTTGCTCGTCGCGAAGCTCGGCATTCACTAACTCGCGAGATGTTCAGGCGTTGTCGTGAGCCGCGGCGGCGCGGCTGAGCCGGTCGCGGACGGCAGCGTTCGCCGCGACGTCGGCGGGCAGCGTTGCGAGCAGGACATCGTAGCCGCCCGCATCGAGCGCACGCAGCGTCGCATACAGTTCGTACGCCGCGCGGGCCGCATCGGCCGGGAGCGTTACGACGCCGACCCGCAGGCCGCCGGCGGCAAGCCGCTCCGCTTCGGCGGTAATGCGCGCCGGATCGACGAGAACGAGCCGTGCGCGCGGCGCGTAGTGTGCCGCGAGCGTGCCCGGCACGCGCACGTCACCACCGGCGCGGAATACGACCGCAACGCCTAACGCGGCGCTGAGTTCGCCGGCGCCGATCGCCCCGGCGCGCAAGATCGCCGGAACCGGGCCGGTCAAGTCGACGATGGTCGACTCGACGCCGACGCGCGCCGGACCACCGTCGACGACCAGGTCGACGTCGCCGCCCAGATCGTCACGCACGTGTTGCGCGGTTGTCGGGCTGACGCGGCCGAAACGGTTCGCCGACGGCGCCGCGACCGCGCGCCCCAAGCGCGCGAGGACCGCGGCGAAAAGCGGATGATCGACGCTGCGTAATCCAACGGTCGGCTGGCCGGCGGTAACGACGTCCGACACGGCCGGCGTTTTGCGCACGACGATGGTGAGCGGACCGGGCCAAAACCGCTGCGCAAGCGTTCGCAATCCGGGCACATCCCCGGCGGCGTAGTCGGCGATGTCGGCGTCCGGCGGCAGATGCAGGATCACCGGATGATCGGCGGGCCGGCCTTTCACGGCGTAGATGCGCCGCACCGCAGCGTCGTTGGCCGCGTCGGCGGCCAGCCCGTACACCGTCTCCGTCGGCAGTGCGACGACGCCACCCGCCGCGAGCAGTCGGACCGCTTGTGCGACGATTGCGTCGGTCATAGAATCAACGCGTGACGTACCGTGATTTGCGCAGCCGGCTCGCCGCCATGCCGGACGACTACCTCGATTTCACCGCCACGGCCTACGTGCGTTCGGCTGATGGCGAGCTGCTGTTTCCAATCGTCGATGTGCGGCTCACGGATGCCGCGATGCTGGGCGCCAGCCACGGCAAACTCAAGTTGACCGGCGAAGATTATCCGCTCCTGGTCGGCAACACGTCGCGCGTCATTTGACTGCGCTGCCGTCGCCGGCGATGCGGCGGAAACCGGCGTACGGTATGAGTGCGGGCGGCAGGTCGATCGTGCCGTCGGCACACTGAAAATTTTCCAGCACGGCGAGTAACGTTCGCCCGACGGCAAGGCCCGAGCCGTTGAGGGTGTGCACGAATTCGGGCTTGCCTTTGGCCTCGCGGCGAAAACGAATGTTGGACCGGCGGGCTTGGAAATCGGTGCAATTCGAGCACGAGCTAATCTCGCGATAGCCGCCGCCGTCACTGGGCAGCCAGACTTCGAGATCGTATGTTTTGGCAGCATTGAAACCGACATCGCCGCTGCACAGCAGCATCGTCCGATGGGCCAGGCCAAGTTCGGCCAGCAGGCCTTCGGCGTGTCCGGTGAGCCGCTCGAGATCATCGAACGATCGTTCGGCCGGCGTCAGCCAAACCAACTCGACTTTCTCGAATTGATGTTGGCGAATGAGGCCACGCGTATCTTTGCCCGCTGCGCCCGCTTCCTTGCGGAAGCACGGCGTATGCGCGCAATACTGCAGCGGTAAGCTGTCGCCGGCGAGGATCTCATCTTTATGGTATGCCGTCAGTGGAACTTCTGCCGTCGGAATCATGAAGAGCTCGACGCTAGGATCGGCAAACATCGCGTCGGCGAATTTGGACAGCTGGCCCGTCGACCACATCGTCTCGCGCGAAACGAGATACGGCACCCCGAGTTCGAGGTAGCCGTTCGCCGCCGCGCGGTCGAGGAAAAAGTGGGCGATGGCGCGCTGCAGGCGCACGCCGGTGCCTCTGAGGATGGAGAAGCGCGACCCGGACAGCTTCGAGGCGCGCTCGAAATCGATGATGCCGAGCGCTTCGCCCAGCTCCCAATGGGGCTTGGGCGCGAAGTCAAACCGGCGCGGCTCACCCCACGACCGGACGACGACATTGCCCGAGCTATCGGCGCCCGCCGGCACGCTGTCGTCGAGCAGGTTCGGCACTTCGCCCAACAGCACCGCGATCTGCGCTTCGACGACCGGCGGCTCGCTCGCGGCGGTATCGATCCGGCTGTCGAGGGCCGCGATCTGGGGTCGCAAATCGCGCGCGGCGGCAGCGCGGTCGGCGGCGCGGGAAATCGACGCGGTCAGCGCGTTCTTTTCCGCTTTGAGGGCCTCGACGGCCGTTAGCGCGTGACGCCACGTCGCGTCGAGTTCGAGCACGCGGTCGACGAACGCCGGATCGCCGCCGCGCCGCAGCGCCGACTCGCGAACGCGGTTTGGATCGCGCCGGATCAAAGCAATGTCAAGCATCGGTAGCGAAACGCGCGTTATGCGCAGTACGCAAGCGCTCCTACCGGGGGCCGTGTTCGATGCCGACCGGCTGCTTGCGCCGGCCCAAGCCCTCAGCGCGTACGCCGCCGCCGTGCCGTTGGCCCCCAGCGGTCGCGAGACCGTCGCCTTGGCTCAGGCCGCCGGCCGGATCCTGGCGGCCGACGCAATCGCCGGCGCAGCGTTTCCGCCACACCGGCGCTCGACGATGGACGGCTTCGCGGTCCGTGCCGCCGACGGGACGGCGGCACGGCGCATCGTCGGCGTGGTCCGCATGGGGCACGCGCCGCCGGGTCCGGTGGGCGCCGGCGAAGCGATGGCCATTCCGACCGGCGGGGTCCTGCCCGACGGCGCCGATGCGGTCGTCCCGCTCGAGGACGCTCGTGTCGACGCCGAAACGCTGCACGTGCGCAGCGCTCCCAGCGAGCACGACTTCTATACGCCCGCCGGTTCGGATATGGCCGCGGGCGAAGTGGCGATCGCGGCCGGCCGGCGAATCGGCGGACCGGAATTGGGGGTGCTCGCCACGCTCGGGATCGTCGCCGTCAGCGTTTTCCGGCGCCCCCGATTCGCGATTATCTCCACCGGCGATGAACTCGTGGACGCCGGCCGCGTCCCCGGCATCGGCCAGGTGCGCGACTCGAACCGCTGGGCGATCGCCGGCGCCCTCGAAGCCATGGGGGCCGAGGCGCTGCACCTGCCCAATGCGCCGGACGATCTGGCGGCTCTGCGCGCCGCCCTCGCGACCGGCTTAGCGCAGGCCGACGGCGTGTTTCTGACCGGCGGTTCGTCGGTCGGCGAACGCGATCTCACGCCGGACGTGATCGAAAGCTTCGAGGGTCCCGGTGTCATCGTTCACGGACTCCGGGTGAAACCCGGTAAGCCGACCGTGCTGGCTGCCGTCGGTACGAAGCCGGTTATCGGCCTGCCCGGAAACCCGACCTCGGCGCTGATCATTCTCGAAGCGATTTGCGCGCCGCTGGTGTACGCGATGACCGGGATCGTCGCCCCGCGGCCGGTCACGATCGCGGCGCTCGCCGGCGATGTTTTCGCCGGCCGGGCCGGCTGGACGTGGTACGTACCGGCCGAACTGCGCCGCGCTGCGGCCGGCGAACGAGCGTTCCCGTTGACGTTACGATCCGCGCACACCAGCTTGCTGGCGCGCGCGTCGGGCTACGTCGTCTTAACCGAAGACCGGCCGCGCATCGAAGCCGGCGAGCCGCTCGCGGTGATTCGCTTCAGCGGCGGGGGCCGGTGAAGCGGGCCGCGGCCGCGTCGGTGCTCGTGTTGCTCGCGGCGTGCGGCGGGCCAACGGGCGACACGCACCAGCCGGACAGCGGGCCAACGTTGCCGCCCGGCGGCGCGTTCCGCGACGGCTTGCTGTACGCCGCGGTCAAGACCCGGCTGGCCGGAGCGGACATCGACTCGGCGACCCGGATCAGCGTCGTGGTGCATGACGGGGCGGTGACGTTGCGCGGCGTGGTTGCCGATGCCGCCGCAAAAGCCGGTGACGCCAGAATGGTGCGCGCGATGCGCGGCGTCAAATCGCTCGACGACGAGCTGCGCGTCGGACGCACGGGGCCCTCGACGGCCCAAACCATCGGCGATGCCGCCCTGTTGGCGGCAGTCGAAAGCGCGCTCGTCGCGCAGACCGGCGTCAACGTGACGGGCGTTCACGTCCACGCGAACGCCGGCACCGTCACCTTGACCGGCCATGCGGCCACGCCGGCCATAAAGTCGACCATGCTCGCCGCGGTTCGAAAAACGCCCGGGGTGCGCAACGTCGTGGACCGGCTCGCGGTCAGGTAGGTAACGATGGTGACCCCGCAACCGACGCTGCAAGTCCAAGCCGTCCCGGCCGTTACGCCCTTCGTCGCCCCGGAGGAACTCGCGCGGCGCGCCGGCTTGCCGTCGCTGTTGCGGCTAGGGGCGAACGAAAGCGCCTTCGGACCGTCGCCGCGAGCGATAACGGCGATGCGCGAAGCCGTCGCGCTGGCGTCGCTCTACGGCGACCCCGAATCGGTCGAATTGCGCACGGCGCTGGCCGCGCGACATGCTTGCGAGATCGCCAATATCGTCGTCGGGTCCGGTATCGACGATCTCATGTCGCTCATCATCCGCACGTTTTGCGCGCCCGGCGATGTGTCGCTGGCAACGCGCGGAACGTATGCGACGTGGGCCTATCACGTCGCCGCCTATGGTGCGGTTGCGGCCACGGCCGAGCCGACGCGGGCAGCGTCGATCGACGTTGACGCGCTGATCGCGCAAGCCCGGATCGTTGCGCCCAAGATCGTCTACGTTGCCAATCCCGACAATCCCAGCGGCGCTTTCGTCGCGGCGGCGGAGCTCGCGCGCTTACGCGCCGGCTTAGCGCCCGACGTGCTGTTGGTGCTCGATGAAGCCTACGCCGACTTCGTCGAACCGGCGCTGCTGCCGCCGGCCGTGCTCGATCCGCGCACGATCCGGCTGCGCACGTTTTCGAAGGCCTTCGGCTTAGCCGGCGCGCGGGTCGGGTACGCCGTTTGCGCGGCAAGTTACGTCGCGGTGTTTCAACGCATTCGGCAGCACTTCGGGGTCAATCGGACGGCCCAAATCGGTGCGCTGGCGGCGCTCGACGACCTCGAATTCGCGCGGTCGGTGGTTGCCGAAGTCGCCGCCGGCCGGGAAGAGTACGCCGAGCTGGGCCGGCGGCTGGGGTGCCGGACGTTGCCCTCGGCGACGAACTTCGTGTGCTTCGAGATCGGCACGCGTTCGGCCGCGGAAGCGATGGTCGAGACACTCTTGGCGCACGGCGTTTTCGTGCGTAAACCGGCCGCCGCTCCGATCGACGGATACATTCGGGTCACCGTCGGTACGGTCGCGCAACGCACGGCGTTCGCGAAGATCTTCGCCGAGGCGCTCGAACGTGTGCGCGAGAAAGCCGCCGTGTGAGGTATGCGATCGTGTCGGACGTGCACGGCAATCTCGAAGCATTGCAGGCCGCGCTCGACCTCATGGCGCCGGCTGACGGCGTGCTGTGCTTGGGCGACATCGTCGGCTATGGACCCAACCCCAACGAGTGCGTCGAGCTGATTCGCGCGCGCGCGACCGCCACCGTGCTGGGCAATCACGATGTCGCCGCGATCGATAGTTTTGGTTTATCGTATTTCAATCCGGCGGCGCGGGAAGCGATGCAGTGGACGCAAACCGTCCTGACGGCGGAGAACGCCGACTGGCTCAATTCGCTGGGTTACGAGTTTCGCGCACCCGATTTTCTGCTCGTGCATGGTGCGCCGGTTTCGTACTTCGAGTACATTCTCGATAAGGCGGCTGCACAGCGGGCGTTCATGGCAACCGATGCGCCGCTGATTTTCGTCGGCCACACGCACATCGCGGAATATTATGCGTTGCGCCCTGACGGTTCGATCGACCACAAACATTTGCAGCAGGGCGGCAGTTTCGCGCTCGATGCCGGTTCGCGCTACATCGTCAATGTCGGCAGCGTCGGCCAACCGCGCGACCTCAATCCCAAAGCATCGTTCGCCTTCTACGAGCCGGCAACCGCAACGGTCACGATCAATCGCTTCGAGTATGCGATCTCGCGCGTCGCGGAGAAAATCGCATCGGTGCAATTACCTGATGCGCTCGCGCGCCGGCTCGCGGTGGGTCGATAAGCGCATTGCCGGCGGCGGTGCGGCGAGCCCGGCATGGTCTGGGCCTCGCGATCTTCGTCCTCGGCGTTGCGAGCGCAAGCGCGGCGGCCACGGCGGGCGTCGCAGCCCACGCCGGCGTCAGCCGAAACGACTACGCCAACGTTCCGTTCAACGAGTCGATGCGAACCGGATTGCGCGCTTTTTATCTGCGCGACTTCGGTACGGCGCGACGCGGCTTCGAGCGCGCCCTGGGCGTCGTTCCGGACAACACGTTAGCGATCGCGTTCATCAATGCGACGGCGCTGCAAACGCCGCACGAACTCGACGCGCTCATCGACGCGGAAGAAGACGCGTTGGGCAAACGTCCGCGCGACTATCTGACCCACGTGCGGCTCGGCTTTTCGTATCTATTCGCGGCGCGACTGGGACGCGAGCGTGACGCCGATGCGCGCGAAGAACTCAACGCGGCCGTAACGCTCGAACCCGAGGCGGCCGCAGCGCACGTCGGCTTGGGTATCTTGCGCGAATCGGAGCGCAGCACCAATCGCGCGAAGGTCGAGTTTCTCGCCGCGCTGCGCGCCGATGCAAATAATGTTTTGGCGCGTGAATATTTAGCGCTGCTGTATCAAGCCGATCTCAAAGACCCGCAACGCGCGCTCGCGTATATTATCGACATTCCCAATCTGGCGCCGGACTACGCCGACATCTATTACCACCTGGCGTCGCTCTTCGACGATCTCGGTCAAGCCGAGGCGGCGACGCGTTACGCCACGCTGGGCCTTGAAAAAGATATCGGCCACGTCGGTGAGGCCGGTCAGCACGGCTACACGCTGCTGGCGCAGGTGTATCTCGGCGAACGAAAGATTGCCGACGCGCGCCGCGTTTTGCGCGCCTCGATCGCCGCGAATGCCGATGCGGCCTTTGCCGCCACGCTGCTGCGCAAAGTCGATAACGGCGATTACGATCCACGCAAGCCGACGCCGCCGCCGCGCCCGCAATGATTGCTCCGATCGATAACGGCGCTTGCTTCGCCTGCGGGCCGCACAACGCGCAGGGTTTGCAATTGACCTTCGAGCCCGCCGGCCACGACGGCGCGCGCGCGACGATCACGCTGGCCGGTCATCTGCAGGGCTACGCGGGGATCGCTCACGGCGGTATCGTGATGTTGCTGCTCGACGAGGTGATGGCGCACGCCGCCGGCTACGCCGGCGCCAAGGTGGTGACCGCCGCCGTTGCCGTGCGCTTTCGCGCCCCGGTGTTGCTGGGCGTGCCGCTCACGCTCAGCGGCCGGGTCGTCGCGACCCGGGCCAAGATTCTCAAGGTCGATGCGGCCATTCACGACGCCGCGGGCGTGCTGCTGGTGAGCGGTACGGGCTCGTTCGTACGGTTCGGCACGCTTGAGCCCGGCCGCGGCAACTCGGCCGCATTCCGGGCGGTATAACCGGAGATGGCAAAGATGAAGGCCGCCCGGGTGGCGGCTCGCGAGCAGCCGGTGCGGTCGCCGCTGCTCGAAAACCGGCGCGCGCGGTTCGAGTACGAAATCATGGACACCGTCGTTGCCGGAATTTCGCTCATGGGCACCGAGATCAAGTCGCTGCGGACCGGCGCCGGCGCGTCGATCAACGAGGCCTACGTGCGCATCCGCGAGGGCGAAGCGTGGCTGGTGTCGATGACGATTCCAACCTACAAAGAAGGTAGTTTTTCGAATCACGAACCCGGCCGGCCGCGTAAGTTGCTCATGCATCGCGAGCAGATCGAACGCTTCGCGTCGCGCTTGTCCGAAAAGGGGCTCACGCTCATACCGTTGCGGATGTTTTTTACCGAACCCGGCACTCCCGGACTCAAGCCGGGAGTCGTAAAAATACTCATTGGGTTAGGGCGCGGTAAGAAAACTTGGGACAAGCGCCGGACCGAAGCTGAGCGCGACGTCAAACGCGAACTCGAACGCGTTGCGCGGCGCTAGGCCGGATCGCGCGCTCGATGCGCTCGCGCGAAACTCCAAAACGCTGCCGGCCGGCGGCACGCTCGTCGTGGCGTGCAGCGGCGGCCCGGACTCCGTTGCGCTCGCGGCGGTGCTCGACCGGATCGCGCGGGCGGACGGTTTCGAGCTGGTGCTTGCGCACGTGAATCACGGCATCCGCCGCTCGGCCGGCCAAGACGAATGTGTCGTGCTGGCCGTCGGCGCGCGCCTGGGGCGGCCCGTGCGCGTCGCCGCCGCGCCGGCGGGCCGGACCGACGAAGCATGGCTACGCGAGGTTCGTTATGCGGCACTGCGCGACATCGCGGCTGCGCTCGGTGCGGCGGCGGTTGCGACGGCACATACGGCCGAAGATCAAACCGAAACGGTCTTACTCGCGCTGTTTCGCGGGACCGGCCTGACCGGGCTGGCCGGTATGGCGGCCGATGCCACGCTTTCCGGCGGCCTGCGCGTGGTGCGGCCGGTGCTCCGGGCAACGCGCGCGGATCTGCTCGACGAGCTGCGGCGCAGCGGGTTGCCGTACGCGCTCGATCCGACCAACGCCGACCGGCGCTATCGGCGCAACGCGGTGCGGTCGGCGCTCGCGCAGCTACGGTCCGACTTTCCGCAACTCGATCGCTCCGTTGCGCGCTGCGCGGCAATCGTGCGCGGCGAGCTCGACGGAGGCCAACGGATCGTCGCTCGGCGGCGCTTACGGGCCCGGCTTGCAACGCAGGGCGAACTGCGCGATATCTCGTTCGAACGAATTGAAGCTGCGCTCGACGCCCGCCCGGGGCGGCGCGTTTTTCTTAAACCGGGCCTTACAGTCGAGGCCGGAGATCGACATGACGGATATTGAAGCGGTCGTCTTCAGCCCGAGCGATATCGCGGCGGCGATCCGGCGCATGGCCGTTGCCGTGGCCCGCGATTATGTCGGCTCAACCGTCGTCTTACTGGGTGTGCTCAAAGGTGCGCTGTTCGTTACCGCCGATCTGGCGCGCGACATCTCCGCCGTCGCCGGCACCAGCGTCGAAGTCCAACTCGATTTCTTGGCCGTTTCGAGTTACGGTAACGCGCATCGCAGTTCGGGTGAAGTGCGTTTAGTCCAAGACACCAGCCACAGCATCGAAGGCAAGCACGTGCTCGTCGTGGAGGACATCGTCGACAACGGACTCACGCTCAAATACTTGCGGACGCTGTTGGGTGGCCGCGCGCCGGCATCGCTGCGCACGGCGGTGCTCTTGGACAAGCCTTACAACCGGCGGGTCGATGTGCCCGTTGATTATGTCGGAATGACCTGCCCTGACGAATTCGTCGTAGGGTACGGTCTCGACTACCAGGAACGGTATAGAACTCTGCCCTACGTTGCGAAACTTCGTTCGGAGATCTTTACACCGCTCGGAGAAACCGTTGCGCGGTAAACCGGAACGCCGGCGAGTCGAAACGTGTTCCGAGGAGAAACGTTCTAATTTGTCGACGGTAACCGTTCCCGGGGGTCGACCCCCGAACGAACCGGCGCTGGGAGCCTCGCTTACAGTACATGGGTAAACACCTTAAGTCCATCCTGATCGTCCTGGGCATTTTCATTTTCGTGATCTTCATCGTCGACAAGCTGGTGCTCAACCAGCAGCCGAGCACGAAGGTCGATTACTCGCAGTTCTACTCGAAAGTCGAGAGCAGCGACGTATCGAAGGTGACGGTGTCGGGTCATGAAGTGCTCGGCGAGTTCCGCGACGGCAGCAAGTTCACCACCACGCTGCCGCCCGACGTGAGCGATATCTACACCGCGATGCGCACGCATCACGTCGATGTGGCGGTGGAGAACGCGAGTTCAACGCCGATCATCGGCTGGATCTTGCAGTTCGTGCCGTTCCTGCTCATGGCGTTATTGCTGATCTTCATTCTGCGCCAGGCGCAGAGCGGTGGTTCGCAAGCGCTGTCGTTCGGCCGTTCGCGGGCGAAGTTGCAGAGCGAGAATCGGCCCAAGGTGACGTTCAACGACGTGGCCGGCGTCGAGGAAGCCAAAGAAGAACTTGGCGAAGTCGTCGAGTTCCTCAAGTATCCCAAGAAATTTCAGGCGCTTGGCGCGCGCATTCCCAAAGGCGTGCTGCTCCTTGGTCCGCCGGGTTCGGGCAAAACGCTGCTGGCTCGGGCGATTGCGGGCGAAGCGGGCGTGCCGTTCTTCTCGATTTCGGGTTCGGACTTCGTCGAAATGTTCGTCGGTGTCGGTGCCAGCCGCGTTCGGGACCTTTTCGAACAGGCGAAAAAGAGCGCGCCGTGTATCGTGTTCATCGATGAGATCGATGCGGTCGGCCGGCAGCGTGGTGCGGGTTTGGGCGGCGGGCATGACGAGCGCGAGCAAACGCTCAACCAACTGCTCGTCGAAATGGATGGATTCGACCAAAATACGGGCGTCATTCTGATTGCCGCCACGAACCGGCCCGACGTGCTCGATCCGGCCTTGCTGCGGCCCGGGCGCTTCGACCGCCAAGTCGTCGTCGATCGCGCCGATGTCAAAGGCCGGGCCGCGATTCTGGCCGTGCACGCGAAGAACAAGCCACTGTCAAAAGAGATTTCGCTCGACACGTTGGCCAAGCGCACCCCTGGTTTCTCGGGTGCCGATCTCGAGAACTTGCTCAACGAGGCGGCCTTGCTGGCGGCGCGGCGGAACAAGTCGGTCATCGACATGAACGATTGCGATGAAGCGATCGATCGGGTCGTCGCGGGTCCGGAGCGCAAGTCGCTCGTGATGTCGCAAAAAGAAAAAGAGAACACCGCGTACCACGAGTCGGGTCACGCGATCGTCGGCGCGATGCTGCCGAATGCCGATCCGGTCCATAAGGTGACGATCATTCCGCGCGGCATGGCGCTGGGCATCACGTGGTCGCTGCCCGATGAAGACCGCCATTCACGCACGAAGGCCGAACTGCTGGCGCAAATCACGATGGCGCTGTCGGGCCGGATCTCCGAAGAGATCCAATTCGGCGACGTTACGACCGGTGCGTCGAACGACTTCGAGAAAGCAACTGAGCTTGCGCGCCGGATGGTGACGCAGTACGGCATGAGCGATTCGCTCGGCCCCATCCAATATGGCCGCGGCTCGCACCAAGTCTTTCTCGGCCGCGACTTCGGCGACGAGCGGAACTATTCCGAGGAGGTCGCCTCCAAGATCGACACCGAGGTCCGCCGCATCATCGACGAGTGCTATGACAACGCGACGAAGATTCTGCGCGCGAATTGGGATAAAGTCGAGCGCATGGTGGCCTCGCTGCTCGAACATGAAACCGTCGATCGCGAAGAAGTCTCGTGCATCATCAGCGGCCGGCCCTATCCGCAGCCGAAGCTGCCGGCCGACGACATTCCCGAGATTCCGAAAGCCGCCGTCGCGCCGCTCGAACCCGAGGTCCGCGAGAAACCGCGACGGCTGCCGCCGAATATTTCCCCGGAACCGGCGTGACGACCGGACGCTGGGTAGCGAAGGCCGCGCTGGGCGCGGCCTTCGGACTATCAAGCCTGTTACCGGCTGCGGCCGCCGCGCCGGTTCCGAGCAATCTCGCCAGCGGTTCGCTGCCGGGCGGCGGACAGTATGTCATCAGCCATACGGCGATCGCTCCGGTCGCGGCGATCGCCCTCTGGTACCGGGCGCCGTCGAATGGCTTCGGTACCGCCGGTATGGCGGGTCTAGGGCGCTTAGCCGCCGCCGCCGTCACCGGCTCGGCGCCGATCACGGGTACACCGCTGGGCCGATACGTCACCGAGCTGGGTGGCCGGATCGCGATAAGTTCGTATCCCAACAGCGTCTCGATATCGGCGCTCGTTCCGGCGCAGAGAGCCGCCGATGTCGTGCATGCGATGACGGTTTCGTTTTTCGCCCCCGTGCTCACGGCCGACGGGCTCAAGCTGGCGCAACGCGACGTCGGGGAAGAAGCGCTGTTCCGGCAGTTCAACCCCGAACTGACGATCGACGACGCCCTCGTCGGCGCGCTGTTCAGCGACGGTCCGGCCCATGTTCCGCCGCTCGGAGCGTCGGCCGACGTGCCGAAAATTACGCTCGAAGCGGTCAAGGCGTACGCCGAGCGGGCATTCCGTCCGGCGAATGCCGTGCTGGTCGTGACCGGAGCGGTCGATGCCTCCGTTATCAATACGGCCGTTCCCGGCCGGACCGACATTGCCGCGCAACCCGAACCGCCGCTCCAAGAGCACGTTACCGCCGTGCCGGCGCCGGTCGAAACGACCGGCACAGAAGCCGGTCAAGGGTTGGGCTGGATCGGTCCGGCGATTGCCAGCGAGCGCGAAGCGACGGCGCTCGATTTCGTTTCCGACTATCTGTTTCGGGCCGACACCGGAATGGTTCAGAAGCTGATCGCAACCACGAAGGCCAGCGTGAGCGGCAAGTTCGTGACCTATCACGATCCGGGCGTGTTGCTTGTCAGCATCTCCGGGGGCGATGTTGCCGCGGCGCGCACGATCGTCGACAGCGCGTTGGTCGCGGCGCGCAAACCGCTCGACAAGGGCGCTTTCGCCGCGGCGCGCGACGCGTTTTTGTACCACATGCTCAGCGATATCCAAACGCCGGGCGGACTAGCCGATACGCTGGGATGGTATACCGTTGAAGGAAATCAGGCGTATGCGCCCGGGGCCGGCGGCCTCACCAGCCGCTATTTTGGGATCGCTTCCGGCTTGACGCCGGCGTTTGTCGCGGCGACGATCGATAAGTATTTGGGCCGCCCGGGTGCTGTGGTGGCGGTCGCGGCAACGAAGGCGGAGCGCACGAAATGATGCTGTTACGGCCGATGCTGACGGCGGCGCTCGTTGCGCTGTTGAGTGGATCCGGCTGGGCCGAACCGGCCAAATCCACGACATCCGATGCCGCCGCGACCAACGTCTATTTGCACGGCGACGATTCGGCGATGCTTGCCGGGCTCGAACTTTTTGTGAGCGCCGGGTTGGATCGCGAAAACGACCAGCAAAACGGTCTGGCCGCCCTAGCCGCGGAGACGATTCTGCAAACGCCGGTCAACGGCATGCCGCTTCGGGCCGCGGTCGCGGCGCGCGGTGGTTCGGTGTCGTACGCCGTCGGTCCACAGTACGTACGCTTCTACGTCGAGGCCCCGCCCGCGACACTGGTCGCGCTGAGCGCGGCTGTGAGTCGGGCGCTAGCTGCGCCGAGCTTCACCGTTCCGACGCTCAACGCGGCCCGGACAGCGGTACTCGGTCGCATCGCCGATGATGAAAACAATCCGGTCGCCGTCGGTATGGCCATGCTGCGTCAATCCTATTACGATGGCGGCGCCGGCTTGCCGACCAACGGCACCAGCGCCACGTTAGCGAGCTTTGGCGCCGCTGATGTCAAGGCGTTCATCGGCGCGCACTACCGTCGCGGCGGCGCGATCGTCACGGCCGTTGGACACGTCACCGATCCGGTGGCCGCGGCCGGACGGAAGCTCGTGACGGCGTTACCCGAGGGCAGCGATCAAACCGTCGTGACGACATCGCGCGCGTTCGCCGCGACGCCGAAGCGCATCGTTGCTCAACGCGACATCGGCGTCCCGTACGTCTTGCTGGGCTTCGCCGCGCCGTCGGTCGGCGACAAGGACTTCGCAGCGATGCTCGTGCTGCGCTCGCTGCTTTCCGATGTGTTCGACCGCCAGAGTACGACCACGCTGCCGGCGTATGCACGGACGGTCGGCGTACTCTACAACTACGACACCAAGCCCGCTTCGATCGCGCTGTACATCAACGGGCAGCAAGTCGAACCGACGGCCGGGTTGGGCAATGTCGATGAGGTGCTCAAAGACGTCGCGACCAAACCGCTAACGCCCGGCTTGCTCAAGCGCTATCGTTCCAGCGCGCACGGCGAATGGCAGATCGAGGCGGTTTCGCTGGCCGATCAAGCGTGGACGATTAGCAACTTCGTCGAGCAAGGCGCCGCTCCCGATTACGCCCAAACGGCCCTGGCGGCCATCGATGCCACGACGTCCGCGGACGTGATGCGGGTGGCGAAGGCGTATTTGCAAAAATTCACCGTCGCTTTAGTCGTTCCGCGCGGCAAATCCCAAATCAACTGACCGAGTCGCAGAGCGGGTCCGGCCCGCTCGACGATCCGGCATTGCGCGTTGCGCTCGTACACGATTATTTGAACCAACGCGGCGGTGCCGAGCGCGTGTTCGCGCACATCGCCGCGGCCTTTCCGGCGGCCCCGGTGTTCACCTCGATCTACAACCGCGCGGCGTTAGAAGATCTGATTCCGGCGGCGCGCGTTCACACGTCGTTCTTGCAGCGTTTGCCGGCGCACGACCGGTATTTTCGGGCACTTGCGCCGCTCTATCCGTTGGCGTTCGAGCGTCTCCCGTTGCGCGCATACGATCTGGTGATCAGTTCGACGACCGCCTGGGCCAAAGGCGTACTGACGCGAAGCGATGCCGTGCACGTGTGCTACATCAATACGGTTAGCCGTTTCGCCTTCGACTACGAACGCTACGTCGGCGGCTTTACCGTTGCCGGACTGGCCCGGCCGCTCGTGCGCCGGTTGATCGATTGGGATCGCCGCGCGGCGCAGCGGCCGACGCTCTTTGTCGCGAATTCGCGCAACGTCGCCGAGCGTATCTTGCGCCACTACGGCCGCACATCGCGCGTCTTGCCCTGTCCGGTCGATGTCGATCGCTTCAGCGTCGGACCGGGCCGCGGCACGTACTTCGTTGTGGTGTCGCGCCTGCTACCGTACAAACGCATCGATCTTGCGATCGCGGGCTGTGCCCGCGCCGGCGTGCCGCTGCACATCGTGGGCACCGGGCCCGCGGAAGCGGCATTGCGGGCGGCGGCAGCCGGAACGCGAACGACTTTTCACGGCTACGTCGATGATGCAACCGTCAATCGCATCGTGGGCGACGCTCGCGCCGCTATTTTGCCCGGAGCGGAAGATTTTGGGCTCGTGCCGCTCGAAGCGGCGGCGGCCGGACGGCCGACGATCGCGCTGGCCGGCGGCGGCGCGCTCGAGACGATTCTTGCCGGTGAAACCGGGCAGTTCTTCGCCGACCCGAACGCCGAGTCGTTGGCCCAGGCGCTGCGGACCTTTGACGGCCGGCGGTTCGTGCCGGCCCGCTTGCGGGCTCACGCCGAGCGGTTCGCGCCCCCGCGCTTCATCGCCGGTCTACGGGCCATCATCGACGAGACGCTCGACCTCCGCGAGCACAACGTCGGCGGTCCGCCGATCGCGCGGAGTCGCCCAGCGCGCTAAGCTGCGGGCCCGATACTCGGCGGCCAGCGCCGGGTCGGTAACGAACGAGCGCAGCGCGGCGCTCCAGCTTGCGACGTCGTTGGGCGGCAGCAATATGCCGGCGTTGCCGACGGCTTCGGGCAGGGCGCTCGTGTCGGCGGCCAGGACCGCCGCGCCGCACGCCTGCGCCTCAACGACCACTAACCCGAAGCCTTCGGCGAGCGATGGTACGGCAACGACCGCGGCCGTACGGTAGAGTCGCTGCAACGCCGCGTCGTCGACGTCGGCCAGCAGCGTTACCGGCAATGGCCGCGCGCGCGCGATCGCGGCGTGCAGCGCGCGATCCGGCGAGCCGACGAGTACCAGCCGGACCGTCGGCGGCTGAAACGCGTGCGCCAGAGCGGCGATCAAGACGGCGACATTTTTGCGCGCTTCGCCGGTGCCGACCGCGAGCACGAACGGCTCGGCGAACGGCGTTTGATCGACGCCGGCGCGAAACGCCGGATCGGGCCCCAGCGGAATGGTGCCGATGCGCGCCGGCGCTAGCCCGAAACGCGCGATCAGCGCGTCGCGCGACCAGTCCGAGATTGTCACGATGCGGCCGGCGTCGCGCACGGCCGCGCGAATCGGGCCTTGCTCGCGCCGGCGCGCGATGAAGCCCCGGGCGGGGTAGCGGAAAGCAAAATCGTCGTTGATCGTTACCAGCGACGGCGCGTGAGTTGGAAACCGGATCCCGTTCCACGGGTACCACACGCAGTCGTACGCGCCCGGTGCGCGCGCCGTCCGCAACGCCGCAACAGCGGCCCGTTCGCCGCAAATTGCGCGGTACGCTGCGCTGTCGCGCGGTTCACGCACGAGTAGGGTCAGGTCGACGTCCGGCCGCGCGACAAGCGAACGCAGCGCCGCCCGAACGTAGCGGCCCATGCCGCGTGAGTCGGCGCGTAAGTTGATCGCATCGACCGCCAGCCGCGTCGTTAGCCTTTCCCACCGGTAGCGAGGACGAGGACGACGTTGACCGCGTTGAACGTGCCGTGCGTGCACATCGAGGAGACCAGCGATCCGGTTCGATGATAGACCAGCGCCAGCACGATACCGCCGCACGTCAGCGGGAAGAACGCCGTCTTATCGAAATGCGCGAGGCCGAAGATCACGCCGCTGCCGACCGCGGCGAATCCAACGGGCGCATACCGCAAGAGTGCGTTGAAAACAAAGCCGCGGAAGATCACTTCCTCGACGATGGGCGCGATGAACACCGCTAGGATAATGAGGCCGTAGATGAGTGTCCGGTCGTGCGTGGTGCCAAAAAGCGCGACGGCCTGCTGCGTACCGTCGAGGTGGAACGCAAATTTTTGCGTCAGGGCGGCGCCTTCGGCGACGATGTACATCGCGAGCGTGCCGAGGACGCCGATGCGCAGATCGCGCGCGCTCGGCAGGTGTAAACCGATCTGGCTCAAGCTACGGCGCGCTGCGAACGGCAGCAACGGCAACGCCGCACCGAGCAACGGAATGTACGCGACGATTTGCGCCAGGAGCAGTCCGCTGGTCAGCTGCAAGCTTTTGCCGGCGCGGACGGGCCCCGCGCCGAGAAACACCGCGGAGTCACACGCGAGTCCAACCGCGAACGCCGCCGCGACGGTCGCGATGAAGACGATACAGCGGCGGGCCGAAAAGGCGTCAGTCGGCCAAAGCGTCGGCGAGAGCGGCGAAGGTTGCGAGGTCGAGAGCTTCTCCACGTATCTCCGGACTCAGTTGCAGCGTAATTAGTGCGTCCGTGACTCGCTCTCGCGGTACGGCCAGCGAGAGCGCAAGCGCGTTGGCAACGGTCTTTCGGCGATATGCGAACGCTCCCCGCACGACGCGCTCGAAGTGCGGCACATCGCGCACGGCAACCGGCGGTATTGCGTGCGGCCGCAGTACGATAACGGTGGATTGGACTTTCGGGCGCGGGTAAAACTGCGCGGGCGAAACGGAAAATGCGCGCTCGACGAGCATCCGCAATCCGATAGCGACGCTCAAACTGCCGTATTCCGGCGTACCGGGACGTGCCACGAGCCGGTCGGCGACATCGCGCTGGATCATCACGACGATCCGGTCCGGTGGCCGCGGCAGGTCGGCCAGGCGGAGCATCAGCGGGGTCGCGATATTATACGGTAGATTGCCCGCCGCAACCCACGGTTCGTCGCCGGCCCATGCCGCATAGTCGAACGCCAGCGCGTCGGCTTGGACGAACGTTGCCTGCGCCAACTCCGCACGAGAGCGCACCACGGCCAGTAACTCCGGATCGATATCGAGCGCGGTGACCGTCGCGTCGAGCGCTAGCAGCGCGCGGGTTAAAGCACCCGTTCCGGTGCCGATTTCAATGACTCGTTGACCCGGCTGCGGTGCCGCGAGGCGGGCGATGCGTCCCGCCGCGCCGCCGTCCATGAGAAAATGCTGCCCCAGGCGTTTCTTCGGGCGCAGCCCGAATTGGGCCAGCAGCGCGCGCGGGTGCGTCCGCGGTGGTCCGGCACCGCCGCGGTCATCGGGTCGGCTGCGATCGGCGGTATCTTCGCTGATGCGCGTTACTTGAGAACGTAAACGACGATCGGCCGGCGACCGAAGCTCATCGCGTCGCGATGCGTGTCGAAGCCAAGATCGATTCGATTGCCCCGAATCGAGCCGCCGGTGTCGCCCGCGAGGGCGTGACCGTAGCCCGGAATATAGAGGTGGGAACCTAACGGAATGTAGCGAGGATCGACGGCTACGACGCCATGACCGGCAGGCCGGCCGCTCGCCGTGAAACCCGAGCAACCCGAACAACTTGCCGTGTAGGCCGTTGCGATCATCTTAAGGGCCGCGTCGGCCAGCCGCATCGTGCCGGCAACGCCGCGCCGCGCGAGTCCGGCGAGGGCGGAATAGTCACCGACTCCCTGGGCGATAACGCGTGCGCGGGGGAACCGTAAGATGCGAGCTGCGAGAATCGAACGCTTCGGTGCGACCGCCGGGTTGGGCTGTAAAACTTCGACCGTACTTTCGGTGCTTCCGGCCCGGCCCGGATCGACGACGCGCTCGGTGCCCGGCAGCATACCGATATCAAATTTTCGCTGAACCGGCGGCAAGATCGCGGTCCGAATCCGCTCCAGCCAGGACGTCGACCGACTGATGCGGATGCTCGAATCCGGCTCGACCGCACTGCGCAGCGACGGAGTTACCGTATCGTGGGCGGCGACCGACAGGTGTTCGGCCGCCAACGCATCGGCCACGGTCGCGGCGGCGCTGCGAATCGGCCGGCTTACGCCGTCGACGATAAGGTCGACGTGAACGGCCGGCCGGTAGACGATCGTCGAACCGTCGACGATCGGCGCATCGGGCCCGGTCGAAAGACTGTCGTCGGGTTGACGTGTGATGCCGCGTTCGCGCAGAAAGCCGTCGACGGTAACCGTCCGGGTTTCCACGGAGTCGCGCACATGGCCGCTAATGAAGGTGACGTGTTTGGTCGGTATCTGACCGGCAACATCCGCGATCATCGCAATTGCGCGATCGGGGATCGCACCTGCGCCGAACGGCAGCAGTAAGCCGAAAGAAAGAACGCTCACCGCGACGGGTGATTTTCGATCGAGTCCGATAACCAACTCCTTTCCTGTTACGTCGGCTCGTGTACGTCCGCGCCGCTTATAAGCGTCGCTGGGAGAGAACATCGGACCGGGGGACAAGTCGGAGGCGGAACATCTGATAGCGTGCACGATACACGTGGGCGACTGCTACCGATGAAAAAACGCTCGCTGAGCCGCCGAACGAATCAATTCGCCCGCGACAACTCGGGCTACCATAACATAGGTGTGCGAGCTCGTCAAACCAGTCGCATGAACCGTGTGCCGGCAACCCAAAGACCTCCGCAGGAGCGAAGCGGGCTGCATGCGGCTCCGATATGTTAGACCGCCCCGACGGGCCCGTCGCTAGCCCGCGCGGTACCAGCCTCGCCGGCTCAGGTGTTCAAGGCCTCGGCCCGCCGGATCGCCAAGCCAAGTCCTTTAGGTGGCTGTGCTGCACGTAGGCTTCTTTACCGAATGTTACCGCCCGATCGTCAATGGTATTGTGGCCAGCATCGACGCCCTGCGGGCCGGCTTCGAGACGGCCGGCGTCGCGGTCACCACGATCGCGCCGCGGTTTCCGCACTTCGACGATGAAGGCAGCGACATCGTCCGCCTGCCGTCGCTGCCTTTGCCGACGGCCACCGCGTACCGCCTCTGCCTGCCGTACGTTCACAGCGTCGACCGGGCGCGAGTTCGCGACGTCGCGATCGTCCACACGCATTCGCCCTTCGTTACCGGCTGGATGGGCGCCAACTATGCCCGCCGGCGGCGTATTCCGCTGGTGTTCACGTATCACACGCGGATCGAGGCGTACGCGCACTACGTTCCGTTCGAACGCCGGACGACCGAAGCGGCGGCGCTGACGCTGACCCGTTCGTATGCCAATGCGGCGGACGCGGTCATCGTTCCGACCCGGGCCATGGAGTCGCGTTTGCGCGAATTGGGCGTGCATTCGACGATCGCCGTGGTGCCGAGCGCCATCGATCTGGAACGCTTCGCCGCCGGGCGGCGCTCGCCGGCGGTACGGGCGCTGCTGGGAGCGCGCGCCGACGCCCCGTTAGCACTGGTGGTCTCGCGGCTGGCGCGCGAGAAAAATCTCGAGCTCGCGATCGACGCGCTCGCGGCGTCGCGCTACGCGTGGACACGGCTGGCGATCGTCGGCGACGGACCGCATCACGCGGCACTCGCAGAACGGGCGCGGGTGGCCGGCGTGGCCGACCGGATTCGGTTCGTGGGGGCCTTACCGCCCGCCGCGCTGCCCGACGTCTACGCGTCGGCCGATGCGTTCGTTTTTCCGAGCACCACCGAAACGCAGGGGCTTGTTTTGGCCGAAGCGCTGGCGGCCGGGTTGCGCGTCGTGGCGGTCGACACGCCGGCATCGCGCGAGGGGTTGGGCGGTCATGGGGCCTTGGTGGCGGCCGACCCGAGCGCTTTCGCGTCGGCGCTGGATGATGCGGTCTGTGGTGGCTCCGATCAGAGTGCCGTACGTTTGGCACACTCACGGTATAGCGTAACGTTACAAACACAGCGCGTGCTGGACGTGTACCGCCGGCTACTCGCGACCGACGCTTGACTCGAACACACGTTCGATATACAATGAAAAGGTATCATGACCAACATCCGCCGTGCCCGCCCGGCCGCCGACGTCGCAGTCGGCTTCGCGGCCGACGCCCAAGGTAAAGGCATCGCTTACGCCGCGATTAGCACCGGCAGTTCGGCCGGCACCGTTCGGCTGACGTTTTCCGCACCGCCGCTCGCGGGGCTCGACGGCCGCGAGCAAGGCTATGCGGCAATCGCGGCGGTTGCCGCGCACCTCAAAGTTCGGGGATTCGTGCGCGTGCGGTTGCGGGTCAGCGATGCTCGAGTCGTCAGTGAACTTGCCGGGGCCGGGTCGCCGCCCAAAGCGTTGGCTATGGCGTTTGTGAAAATCCGCTGCGCGCTGCACGGTCTGGGCGCCGCCCGATTGGAAGTCGCGGATCCGGTTGCGGTCGACGACTTAA
The DNA here is from genome assembly GCA_965214335.1 of Candidatus Velthaea sp. Lineage (GTDB taxonomy): Bacteria > Vulcanimicrobiota > Vulcanimicrobiia > Vulcanimicrobiales > Vulcanimicrobiaceae > Velthaea. The sequence goes on from CBDCBO010000005.1 coordinate 737,047, forward strand.
CGGCGCGTGCGCAGGCGGAGGTCAGTCTCAACGTGGCTGCCTAGCGCGATGCGGCGGTTGGGGCGTAGCGACGTGCCGCTCGATACGGGCGCGCTGGCGCAGTTCCTCATCGGTGTGCTGCTGGTGCGCCGACTCGATACCGGCGATGTGCTGGCCGGTCGGATCGTCGAAACCGAGGCGTACGCACCGGGCGACCCCGCCTCGCACGCGTTTCGCGGGCCGACACCCCGCAACCAAACCATGTTCGGGCGCCACTTTCATGCGTATGTGTACTTCATCTATGGCTCGGCATATTGCGTCAATGTCAGCTCGGAGGCGCCGGGTGTCGGTGCGGCGGTGCTCATTCGGGCGCTCGAGCCGGTGGCGGGGACCGGGGTGATGCGGACCTTACGCGGTCCCTCGGTCAGCGACCGCGATCTATTGCGCGGCCCGGGCCGGCTATGCGCCGGCTTGGACATCGACCGCCGGCTCAACGATGCCGACCTCGAAACGGATCCGCGCTTGTGGCTGGCCGACGACGGCGCCGGCAAGCCGGCCGTCGGGCGATCGAGCCGCATCGGCTTGACGCGTGCCGTCGGCGTCGAACACCGCTTCTATGCGTACAACTGCCGCTACCTCAGTGGTCCGCGCGCGTTGTCGCCCGACCGCTAGCGCGCTGCCGTCATCACGGCGCCTACGATCGTTGGAGGCGAGGTGTGGGCCGGCGTACTGCATGTGTCGTGCCGGCGCGTACGTTTACTAGCCGCGGCGCCGGAAAGACTTGTGACGTTGCTCGCAAAGGTTGAGGTGTGATATAGTCCGGGCGGCGCTGAGCGATGGATACATCGAGGCGTTCGATTCATTCCTACGGCGCTTCCGCGTCGCAGCGTTCCGGGAGCCTCGCCACAGGAACGCTTCGCCGCACGCAGGTGCGTCATTTTCGCAGAAGAGAGACCTCCGCTGCAGTTCGACAATCGGCCCCCGCAAAACGGACGTCCGCCTGACGCGGCCGGTAACCGCCGCCGCCGTTCGCGTCGCGGACGTCAGCGTTTCGAGAACGGGGCCGCTCAGGCTCCCGACGTTTTCGCCCAGCCGGAATTTCCCCAACCCGTCGGTCCGCCGCTGCTGTCGGCGGCACAGCTCGCCGAAATGAGCAAGACCGAACTCAACGAGCTGGCGAAAACATTCGATATCGCAACGCCGGTTAAAATTAAAAAGGACGAACTCGTCGCTCAAATTCTCGAGATCGCCGTATCGCGCTCGGGACTTGAAATCGCGAGCGGCGTCTTGGACATACTGCCCGAAGGTTACGGCTTTCTGCGCCGGTCGGGTTTTGCGGCCGGACCCGATGATATCTACATCTCGCAGTCGCAGATCCGGCGTTTCGAGTTGCGGCGCGGTGACCTCGTCGCCGGGCAAGTGCGCAAACCCAAAGATAATGAAAAGTACTACGGCATCGTCAAAGTGGAAACGGTCAATGCCGTCGATCCCGATGTATTGCGCGAACGGCCGCAATTCGATGCGTTGACAACCGGCCACCCGGCCGAACGCTTTACGCTCGAGCAGCGCGGTGTCACCGCAACGCGAATTATCGACCTCTTCGCGCCGCTCGGACGCGGCCAACGCGTGCTCGTCGCAGCGCCGCCCAAAGCCGGCAAGACGACGCTTATCAAAGAAATCGCCGGCGCGATCGGAACGAATTATCCGCAGGTCGAGCTCATCACGGTGCTTGTCGACGAGCGCCTCGAAGACGTTACGGATCTTACGCGATCGATCCGCGGCACGGTTGTCGCGACCACCTTCGACGAACATTCCGAAGTTGGAATCAACGCTGTCGAGCTGGTGCTCGAACGGGCGAAACGGATCGTTGAACTCGGCGGCGACGCGGTCATTCTCTTGGATTCGATCACGCGCTTGACGCGTGCGTATAATGGCGCGCAACCCGCTTCGAGCCGGGTTGTTCCCGGCGGTCTGGAAGCAGCCGCGCTGTACCGGGCCAAGCGTTATTTCTCAGCCGCGCGCAAAATTGAGGGCGGTGGTTCGCTGACGATCGTGGCAACGGTCTTCGTCGATACGGGCGCCAAGATCGACGACCAGATCCACGAAGAATTCCGGCGTAGCGCCAACGCTGAAATCGATCTATCCCGACTGCTCGCCGACAGCCGCATCTTTCCGGCGATCGACATCAAACGGTCCGGAACGCGGCACGAGGAGTTGTTGCTGGCGGAGCTCGAGTTACGTCGCGTGTGGCAATTACGGCGTGCGACCGTTGCTATGGGCGCCACGGATTTTGCCGAACTCGTCCTCGAACGCATCGGCAAAACCAAGAGTAATAGCGAATTTTTAACGGCGATTACCGATCGAGCCATCGCGGCGCTCAAGCCGTAAGAATGCGTCGGCAGCACTTCCAATGATGCGACTGGCGCGCTATTTGGCGCAGGCTGGTGTTGCGTCCCGGCGCAAAGCCGAAGCCTTCATCGCCGCTGGTAGCGTTCGCGTAAACGGTAATGCGGTGCGCGAATTGGGCACCGTCGTCGATCCCGATAGTGACGTCATCGAATACGGCGGCCGGATCGTGCGCGCCACGACCGAGCACACGTACTACGTGCTGCACAAACCATTCGGCGTCATTACGACGATGCACGATCCCGAAGGCCGGCGCACGGTCGCCGACGTGGTTCGTGCGCGCGGTATTGCCCAGCGTGTGGTGCCCGTCGGCCGGCTCGACTACGACACCGCCGGGGTGCTGCTGCTCACCGATGACGGCGACCTCGCTCACGTTCTCACGCATCCGCGTTTCGGCGTCGAGAAAACGTATCGGGCGACGGTGCGCGGACGCTTATCTCCGCAGGCGGTCGCGGCGTTGGGTGCCGGCGTGAAACTCGATGACGGGCGCTCCTCGCCTGCGATCCTGCACGTCGTCGCCGTGCGCGGACCGCGCTCGACGGTCGATATCACGATCCACGAGGGCAAGAATCGTCAAGTCCGGCGGATGTTCGAGCAGATCGATCATCCGGTGCTCGATTTAGTACGCCTGCGCTTCGGTCCGATATCGCTGGGTCCACTTGGTCCGGGCGAATTGCGTCCGGCCAGCGAACGCGAGGTGCGCGAATTGCGGGCCATTCTGGCTGCAACGTCGTGACCGTCGTGCGCGGCATTCGCGGCGCGATCACGGTCGAGCGTGACGAGCCGGCGCTCTTACTCGACGCGACCGAATCGCTGTTGCGCGCGATCGTCGGACACAACGACGTTGTTCCCGACGATATCGCCTCAGCGTTGTTCACGCTGACTCCCGACTTGCGATCTGAATTTCCGGCAGCGGCGGCCCGCCGGATGGGTTGGCTCCTGGTGCCGCTACTCAATTTCACCGAAATCGGCGTGCCCGGCGGACTTGCCCGCTGCATTCGAGTACTCGTGCACGTCAACACCGACAAGTCCGCGCAGCAAATCGTGCACGTCTATCTCGATGGTGCGGCCGTGCTGCGGCCCGATCTCAAACGGTGAGCCGTCCGCGGCTCGGCATTGCCGGTATCGGGCTCATCGGCGGGTCGATTGCGCTGCGCGCGCGGACCGCTCACGCCCACGTCATCGGTTTCGATCGCGACCCGGCAACCGTCGCGCGCGCCTTCGCACGCGGCGCGATCGACGCCCAGGCGCCGAGTCTGGAAACACTGGCGGCGCAGTGCGAAACACTCGTCATCGCTTTGCCGGTGGATGCGACCGCGAACGCGCTCGACGCCTTGGCCGGCGTTCAGGGTCCGGCGCTGGTGCTCGACGTCGCGTCCGTCAAAGGCATCTTCACCCGCTATGCCGGCCGGATCGCCAACTACGTCGGCACGCATCCGATGGCCGGTCGCGAGCGCGGCGGCATCGACGCCGCCGAGGCGCAGCTCTTCGAGCACGCCAGCTGGGCGCATGTACCGCACGCGGACGACGTGCTGATCGCGCGCGTGCGCGCGTTCATTATCGCAATGGGCGCTACGCCGCTGCAGATCGAGGCCCAGCGCCATGATGCGATCGTGGCCCTGACCTCGCATTTGCCGCAAAGTCTATCCGTTGTCTTGGGCGCCCGGCTTGCCGACGCGGCGCGCGGCGACGCGCAGGTTACGGAACTGTGCGGACCGGGCATACTCTCCATGCTGCGGCTGGCGCGTTCGCCGGAGGCGACGTGGGGTCCGATCGTCGAAGCGAACGCGGGTTGGATAGCCGAGCAACTTCGATCCGTCGCGCACGATCTCGATACGGTGGCCCGTGCACTCGAAGCCGGAGATAGCCGGCCGCTGTTAGCGAATTTCGCCCCCGCTCGTCAGGCCGCAAACGCCCTTGCGGATCGTTTTCCCCAACCTGCCGCACGTCTAGCTCATCCCGGCTAGCCGCCGCACTTCATCATCGCCCCGCTCACGAGGTAGTATGTCCCTTCGTTCGACGTCCTTCGCGGTGACCGCCGCCGTTGTCATGGGGTCGCTGCCGCTGCGTGCGCCGGCACAGACGTCCGTCTTTTACGTCCCGCCGAAGCTGGCGTCGCGCGGCACCAGTACCACCCCGATCGCGGGTAAAGGGACCGTCACCGTCAAGGTCTTCGTTCACGCCAACGGCAAAGCCGTCGTGCCGTCGACCGTCCAGAAGTCGACGAATCACGCCGACGACGCGGCCGCACTTGAAATCGCCAAGGCTTCAACGTATAAGCCCGCCACCAAAGACGGCAAAGCGACGGACGCGTTCTACACGTTCGTGCTCAACTTCTCGGGCAGCGGATCGATCACCGATCCGAACGAACGATCGAACGGCGCGCTGCAAAGTATCTCCGCCCTCGAACGCGGTGGCAACTACGCCGGTGCCAAGACACAGCTGGCGACCTATCTGCAGAGTCACCCCGACGACAAAGACGCCTACGATTTGCTGGGAGTCGCCGACGCGTTCACCGACGACTTCAGCGCCGCGGCGGCCGCCTTCGGCAAAGCCGGCACGATTCCAGCCAAGTATAAGACCTTAGCGGGCAAGACCTATACGAACGCCGCTGCGACGGCGCTCAAAGCGAACGACGATGACTCGGCGGTCGGTTATGCCGGAAAGGCGATCGATCTCGTGCCGTCGGCGGAGCCGTATAACATTCGCGGCAGTGCGGAGTACGCGCAGAAGAAGTACGACCCGGCCATCACCGATCTAGAAAAAGCGCGCGATTTAGCGGTCGCCGCCAAGAGCGACAACCACCAGCTGGCGATCATCGAGACCAATCTCACCGCGGCCTATATGGGTGCCGGTCAGAGCGATAAGGGCTTGGCAACGGCCAAAGACGTGACCCGGCTCGACCCCACGATCACCCAGACGGGCGACGTCATCGCGCAGTACTATAACGATAAGGCGACGTCCCTGGTGAAGTCGGGCGACCGCAAAGCCGCCGCCGATCAGCTCGACGCCGGCGCCGGGGCGGCGCCGAAATATGCCGTTCAACTCTACAGCAACGCGGCAACGATCATGGCCAGCGATACGAAACCGGATTGGAAGGCCGTCAAAACCGAGGCCGACAAGGCGCTGGCGATCGACCCCAACGACGCGCGTTCGAATTATGTCGCCGGCGTCGCTCTTGCGAACGACAAAAACACAAAGGATGCCCTTACATACCTTACCAAGGCACAGGCATCAGCAAAAACCGGTAACGACCCCGACCTGAGCAAGCAGATCGATGCCGCGCTCAAGCAGCTGGAACCGGCCGGCGCCAAGTAGCTCGATTCCCGGCGCAAGACGAGGAATCGCGGGGCTGATTGCTAAGACCCACGCCTCGCTCGCAGCAGCGAAGGCTCCTTTTCGTCGCTCGTGCGACAACCAACGTCTTTGGAGGCGCTAGCACACAGTGGATTTCGGTAACTTCTTCCAGACGATCGTATCGGGCGGTCCCGCGATGTGGGCGCTGCTGCTCCTGTCCGTCATCGCCATCGCCATCGTGATCGAGCGGCTGTTCTTTTTCGCGACACAACACTCGGATTCGAAGGCGCTGCTGCGACAACTCGGTCAGAAGATCGCCGCTGACGATCTCACCGGAGCGATGAAGACGTGCCAGACCAACAAGGGCATGTTGCCGCGCATTCTCGAGTTCGGTTTGGCGCGCGGTGAAAAGAACCGCGCCGACATCACCGACGCACTCTCGATCGCGCTCATGGAAAACCTCAACGCGCTCGAGCGCAACCTGGGGATCATCGGTACGATCGCCGTCATCGCGCCGTTCGTTGGCCTGTTCGGCACGGTGCTCGGTATCATCAAGGCCTTCCAAGATATCGCGCTCAAGGGCAACTCAACGCCGGCCGTCGTTGCCGCCGGTGTATCGGAAGCGCTGATCACGACTGCCGCCGGTTTGTTCGTCGCGGTTGTGTCCGTCGTGTTCTTCAACTATTTCAAGACCCGCATCAAGGCCTACAATCAGGACATGATCGTGGCGGCGAATCAGCTCGCCGAAATGCTGCATTTTCACAATACCGGTGCGCCGATTCCGACCGATCTGTATCGTCCGGCCGCGAAATAACGGCGTCGGGTTAAAGGGAGAATACCGCTTTGTCGATGGTTTCGTCCGCGGGGGACGATCAAGTCATGGCCGAGATCAACATCACGCCGTTTACCGACGTGTTGCTGGTCTTGCTGATCATCTTCATGATCCTCGCCGCGCTCATCACGCCGCCCGGCTTCCAGAAACAATTACCCGACAAGAGTGACAATTCGCCGGTCACGACCGTGACGAAGAACAAATCGATCGAGGTACTGGTCAACGACAAGGGCCGGATTTTCATCGACAACAAAGAGAGCGACGTCACGCACATCTATGCCGATATGTCTGATGTCGCGAAGCGCCGCGGAAAATTGCACGTCTCGCTTGCCGCCGACGTTAAAGCGCCGTACGGAATCATCATCAAAATCCTTGACGCTGCGAAGATCTCCCACCTCGACGACGTCGGATTCGTGACATCGTAGGATGCCGTTGCACATGATGGCGCTTTCCACCGTCGAGCAACGTGCGAATGAAGGGCATGTGAGATAGCGTGGCGGTTTCGACGGGTCAAGCCGAAGAAGAAGTGATGTCCACGATCAACATTACGCCCTTCACGGACGTTCTGCTGGTCCTGCTGATCATCTTCATCATTCTCGCTTCGGTCACCAAAGAACCGAAGTTGCCGATTGCCAAAAATGATGAAAAGGTTACTGCCTCACAGATCGTCGTGTTGATCGACGAGCACAATAAAGTCCAGGTCGGCTCCGACACACTCAATGAGGCCGACGCGACCGCTGAGTTCGAAAAGCTGGCCGCGCAAACCGGACATCACCTAAAATCAATTATCATCAAGGCCGATCCGAAAGCCAACTTCGGTACGATCTTGCACGTGATGGATGCGGCAAAAAATGCTGACCTCACCGGCTTCGGACTGGCCAACAAGGTCGAAGGTTCGAAGGATCCGTGAATCAGACGCCGCAACGGCCGCCGTCTCCGGCGCGAGAGCGCGTTCAAAATTTCCTGATCTACGGCTTCGGTCTGTCGATCGTGTTGCATCTGCTCGTTGGTCCCCTGGTCAAATTCGACCGGACGCAACCCGAGGAAGAAAAAGTCTCGGTCATCAAGCGCGACCGGATTCCAACGCCGCCGCCCACGCCGCCGCCGACACCGAAACCTACGCCGACGCCACCACCGACCCCGCCGCCCACGCCGCCCCCGAATACGCCGCCGCCGGTCAAGCATACGCCGGAGCCTGAAAAACCGAAGATCAAGATCAACACCGCCAAGACCACATCGTCCAAAGGCGGTACAACCGAGGCGGCCAATACGCACACGGTCGGCTCGACCAACGGCATACCGCAAGGCACGTCGACGGCCGCGGCGGCGACCGCAGTTCCGGTGGCAACGGCCGCACCGGCGCCGCCGACCGTCGCGCCGACCAAACCGCCGTCATGCGCGAACCCCAACGTTGAAGCAACGACGACCAACGCCGTCGCGCCGGACACGCCGCCGATCGCGCAACAACAGGGAATTACCGGTGTCGTCAACGTCATCATCGAGCTCGACGCAACGAATCACATCGTCGGCACGCCGACGGTGCAAAGTTCGCCCAGTCAGTTGCTGAATTCGGCCGCGATCAAAGCCGCCGAGCAAAGCACCTTCCGCACGGAGATCAAGAACTGCGAACCGGTTCCCTCGAAATACGTTTTCGCCGTCGAATTCAACAATAACTAACGACCGTGCCGGCGGCGCGCGCATCGCGCGGCGCGCGCCGGCAACGAGCATCAGCGCAAGCCGAGATCGCGTAATTCTTGCAGCGTGTCGATGTATTGCAGCAGTTCGCGCTCGAACTGCGGGCTGCGTCCGCGAAATGAAATTCCGGTCCGATATTTTCCGAGCAGCGGATCGAATGTCGACCAGCGGACGCTGCCGTCAACTTGCAGCTTCGAGCGCTTACTGTTTCGCAGTTCCAACTCGACGAGCAAATCCATATCACGCTTGAGCTGCGTCGTGGTCAACATGGCGAGTCCGCCGACGGCGATATCGTACGTTTCCGTATACTCCGCGGCAACGCTGGCGGCGATCGTGAACGATACGAGCAGCACGTCACGCGCGCGCTCATTGGCTCGCGCCTCGGCTGCCGGCGCGCTGTGCGACTTTTCCATCGTGCCTCGGCGCTTCATCGGCCGGCGCTAGGAAACCCTGTCGTTCCGCGCGTACGCACGCTAACGTGACGTTTGCTCAAGCAATGTTTTTAGCCGTATTGCAAGGAGTAAGCGAACTCTTTCCAATCAGCAGTCTCGGGCATACCATTTTAATTCCGGCGTTGCTGCGTTGGCAGGTCGACCGGTCGGGCGAATCGTTCCTCGCCTTTGTCGTCGTGCTGCATTTGGGAACCGCGCTTGCATTACTGCTCTTTTACCGGCGCGAGTGGATCGCGATCGCCGGTGCACTCGCCGCCAGCATCGCGCGGGGTAAAATGTCCGGCGCCCGATATGAGAAAATCGGCTGGCTGCTCGTCGCCGGTACGATCCCGGTCGGACTGTTGGGTGTGCTGTTTCAATCCAGCGTGCGCGGGCTCTTCGGTTCGCCGCTCCCGGCGGCCGTCTTCCTCATGCTCAACGCGGTGGTCATGTTCGTCGGCGAATGGTTGCGCAAACGGCAGTTGGCGAACAGTGCGCGCGCGACCAAACCGATCGAGGCCATTAGCTACGCCGACGGCGTAAAAGTCGGGCTAGCTCAGGGGTTGGCGCTGCTGCCGGGGATTTCGCGCTCGGGCTCGTCGATCGTCGCCGGCTTGCTGGTCGATCTCGATCATGAAGCCGCGGCGAACTATTCGTTCTTGCTCGCGACGCCGGTAATTTTCGCCGCTAGCGTGCTCGAAATTCCAAAATTGTTCGAGCCGGACGCCCATGTCGTGGCCGTGCAAGCGGTGCTAGGCGGAATTTTGGCCGGGGGCACCGCATATGCTTCGGTTGCGTTTCTCACCCGCTATTTCGCCCACAACGATCTGCGTCCGTTCGGCTGGTATTGTCTGCTGGCCGGCGGCGCGGCCTTCATCCTCTTCACCACGAAAGTGATCTCATGAAAGCGCTCGCGGCCGTCCTCGTTCTCCTCTTCGTCGTCCTTGCCGCAGTTGCCATCGCTCATCCGCTCGAACCGAGCAGCATAACGCGAGCCCTCGGCTTCTCGAGCGACAAGCCACATACCAAGCACGCGATCCTGTACTTCGTCTTGGCGCTGTTGGCACTGGTCTGGATCCGGTTTCAATCCAATGCCGAAAAGACGATAACCACGCGCGGCGGCCCTACTTCCGGGCGATGATGTAGGTCTCGTCGACGCTCGGCGCGACGATCTCGACATCGGTCCGGACGGTCTTCACGATCCGCTCGAACCGGGCCGCGTCGTGCGGACGCGTTTGAATCACGACGAACGGGAACTTGTCGGCCGCGCGCAAGACGGCGGCCACCGCTTTATCATAGCCGGCGTCATCATTGGTGCGCCGGCCGAAAACGGTATCGCGGAAGTAATGCTCGACATTGAGATACGGGTCGCCTTGCCACCACGCTTCCCACATCCAGATGCGCGCGTCCACCTCAGCGGCGCTGTTGCGGCCGGGCGGGGCCAGATACATGCACTGCGCGTCCGACGCATCGAGTGTTTGGGCGAAATCAGCCCGCCGGACGGTATTTCTGGCGTTGTTCCCGCAGACCAGGCGCTCCGTTTCGCGCATATACCGCCAGGCGAGTTCACTCGGCGGAATGTCCGGCATCTCATCGGGATGTTGGGCTTTCTGCAACCAGTAACACAGCACGTGCCACAGCCCGACGATAGCCAGTCCGGTTTGGCCGTCGCTGCGCAAATTGTGCACGTTGGTGTGCCAGACCGCTAAGTAGTGGCACTGTTCCTCGGAAAAGAATACGCCATCCCAGGCCCGGAACATGGTGGCCGGATAAACGCGCCCGGGCGTGCGCTCGACGATCTCGGCGACTTCGTCTTCGCGCAGGATCGTAAAGTCGTTGACCACCAGGCCTTCGCCCGCGCGCACGAACCAGTCGAGTAAGTCGCCCCCGTGCACGACAATGCCATGCCGTTTGAGGTAGTTGAGATGCGTCGGCAACCCCATGAACGGGTCGACGACACTGGGTATGCCGCGTTCGCTGAAGAGATCGAGCAAACGCGAGCCGGCGATGCGGCGGGTGCGCGTGCGCAGTTCGGTCATCGGTCGGCTTTCGCGGCAAGGTACGCGCTGACGACGGCCGGGTCGAGCCGTTTTCCGGCGGCGGCCCGAATGCGTCCTCGCGCGTCGCCGGCGCTGATCGCTTCGGCGGCGATCGCCACGGCGAGCACGCGGGCCACCGGATCGATGGCGTCGCCGCTTCGGCCGGCGGGTAAGCCGCTGCCGTCGTACCATTCCTCGGTCGCACCGATGATCGCGCCGAACGGCGCGAAGGCCTGAGCCGTCGCTAGAATGAGCGCCGTTTGGCGAACCTGCGCGGCGCGCGAATCACGACCGAGTCGGGACAAGGTGAAGGCGTCGTCGGCGCTGCCGTCGCGGCCGGTTCGCGCCAGCGCCGTCAGCCGAGCGGCGAACACGATCGGCTCGGGATCGAGCCCAGGGTCGGCGAGCTGCGCGAGAATCGCGCGAACGATGCTTTCGAGCCGGTTACCGCGACCGGCCGTGCGGTTCTGGCGCGCGTCGATCTGGGCGCACACCGCAACGAGCATCGCGCGCGGATCGGCGCTGCCGACCTCCCAGGCCGGCTCGAAGTGCGTTTCGTACGCATCGGGTTCGGCGGCCAAAAATTCGCGGAACGCCCGCATCGCCGAAAGGGTGAACACGCAGCCACTTTCAGCGACCAGCAAAAAGATCGCGTCGGCCGCCGATCCGCTGCCGCCTTGGGCTTGGAGCGCCGCGACGAACGCGCGGGCGATGTTGATCGCCATGGCGGCTTCGGGGATGCCGTTCCAGCGCAGCTGATCCGGAAAGCCGGTACCGTCGAAGGCTTCGCGATGCCAGCGGATGGTGTCGGCGGTCGCGGCCGGAAAACCACCGACGGCTCGTACGATCGCAGCTCCCGCGGGTGGATCGTCCCAGCCCGAGATCTCCGCGTCGCGCGGCGTCGCGTCGCGCGGTACGACGACGCGCACGGCGCCGATGCGATGCAGCGCGCCGGCATAGAACGCCACGGCGACAGCCTCGGAATCACCGCCGCGCCAGGCGGCGAAACGCGCGGCAACACGCGCGACCCGCAGGCTAAAGCCGACCGGGTGACCGCCGAACGTGTCGCCGACGGCGCTCAGCACGCGGACGGCGTCGAGTGTTTCAGAGCCGGTCGTTGCAAACAAAGTCATCGTAGGTTGACGCCGAAGTTCGACGCGCGTGCTAAAACCCTCACATATCAACTCCGACGGATCGTTAAGAATGGTCGACGTCGGGGCGAAATCCGTGACCCGGCGCAGCGCCCAGGCCGAGGCGATGGTTCGCATGGCGCCGGCGACGGCGGCCGCGCTACGGGCCGCGACGTTGCCCAAAGGCGATGCGCTCGTGGCGGCCCAGATCGCCGGCATTCTGGCGGCCAAAAACACCGGCAGCTTGATTCCGCTGGCCCACACGCTGCCGCTCGCCGCGGTCGACGTCCGCTTCGATTGGGCGGGCGCCGCCACGCTGCGCATCGTTGCGGAAGCCGCGACGACCGGCCAAACCGGCGTCGAGATGGAAGCACTGGTCGCCGCGAGCGTGGCCGCGCTCACGGTGTATGACATGTGCAAGGCGCTCGAAAAAGGGATCGTCATCGAATCGGTCCGGCTGGTGCGCAAAACCGGCGGCAAGAGCGGTGACTGGAGCGCCGGCCCGGCGCCCGAGCCGCCGGTATGAGCGGCTATGGTACCGCCGTTGTCATTCTGTCGGATCGCGCGGCGGCGGGCACCCGGCCCGACGGCTGCCTGCCGGTGATCCGCGCGGTACTGGGCGAGGCGTTCGACGTACGCGACGAGCGCATATTGCCCGACGATCCGGCCGCGCTCGCGGCGGTCCTCATCGAATTAGCCGACGCCCGGATGCCGCTGATTTTGACCAGCGGCGGGACGGGGCTGGGACCGCGCGACCGCACGCCGCAAGCTACCGCGGCTGTGCTCGACTACGAGGTTCCGGGAATCGCCGAAGCGATGCGGGCCGAATCGGCGAAAATCGTCGCCACGGCGATGCTTTCCCGGGCGATTGCCGGTGTTCGCGACCGGACGCTCATCGTCAATTTGCCGGGAAGTCCGAAAGCCGTGCGCGAAACTCTGGGCATCCTGCTGCCGGCGCTCCCGCACGCGCTCGATCTGCTGGCCGATTTGGCCGTTGACGGCTAGCCCATTTCGTACGTTGATAGAGACGCATGATCTTCGCTCAAGCCCAGGCCTATCTCTTAGGAACCATCAACGAGACCGCGTCGCGACGGATGCCCAACCGGCTCGATCGCATGCTGGCGCTCCTCGACGCGCTCGGCAACCCGCACCGGCGCTACCCGACCGTCCACGTCGGGGGCACCAGCGGTAAAGGCTCGACGGCCATCATGGCGGCGGCCGCGTTGACCGCGGCCGGCCGGCGGACCGGCTTGCACGTCAAGCCGCATCTGTCGTCGGTGACCGAACGGGCCCGCATCGACGGCCTGCCGGTCAGCGAGGAACGGTTCGGCGAACTGTTGGGCGAGATGATGCCGGCCATCGAACTGGTCGCTCGCGACCACGGCCGCGCTTCGTACTATGAGACGTTGCTGGCCCTGGCGTTCGTGTATTTCGCGTCGGCCGAGGTCGATATCGCGGTCATCGAAGTCGGCATCGGCGGTAAACTCGACGGCACCAACGTGCTGCAGCCGCTGGTCTCGGTGATCACCAACGTGGCGCTCGACCATACCGAGATTCTCGGCGATACAACCGCCGAGATTGCCTCCGATAAGGTCGGCATCGCCAAACGCGGCGTTCCGCTCATCAGCGACGTGGCCGACGTCGCGGCGCGAGCCGTCATCGAAGCCGGCTGCGCGGCGGCCGGCGCGCCGTTCGTCTCGGTCCGCGATACGGTCACGCTCGACGCGCGGCCCGGCGAACGCTACGGCCAGTCGTTTACGGTCACGACGCCGCTGGCAACCTACGAACTGGCGCTGCCGGTCCTGGGCGCGTTTCAACAACGCAATGCGGCGACCGCGATCCGCGCCTTAGAATTTCTGCCCGATGCGCTGCGGCCGAGTCGCGCCGATATCCAAACCGGCTTCTCACGCTTGATGATCCCGGGCCGCATGGAATACTTTCCGTCGCATCCGGCGGTGGTTTTCGACATCGCGCATAATCCGGACAAGGCCGGCCATCTGGCCGCCGCCTTGCGCGACATGTTTCCCGGGCGGCGCTTCGCCTTCGTCATGGCGGTCGGGCAGTCCAAAGATGCCGAACACGTGCTCGAACCGTTCGTCGACTTGCCCGGCACGTTCACGTTCACGTCGTTCGCAGCCGATGGCCGGACCTCGATTCGACCGCAGCGCCTGGCCAGCATCGCAAGCGAACTCGGCGTGTGGGGCCGCGCGATCACCGATCCGGTCGATGCGTTCTCGGTCGCGCGGCGCAATGCCGATGCCCAAGACATCGTCGTCGTGACCGGGTCGACGTTCGTGGTCGCGACCCTGCGCGACTGGTGGTTGACCCACGTTGCCAACCGCGTTTCGTGATCGCGGCGCCCTGCGCGTCCGAGGCCGGATCTTGCCGTGGGGCGCGCGCACGTACGTCATGGGAATCGTCAACATCTCGCCCGATTCGTTCTCGGGCGATGGCGCCGCCGATGCCGGGTTGGCCGTTGCGCAGGCGCTGGCCCAGCGCGCCGCCGGTGCCGACATCGTGGATTTTGGCGCTGAATCGACGCGGCCCGGACACCGTCCGATCGCTCCGGAGACGGAAGTCGCGCGGCTGATCCCGGCGCTCGAACGCTTCCGCGCCGCCGATCGCGAGACGATCGTGTCGGTCGACACCTATAAGCCCGAGATCTACCGGCGGGCGCACGCCGCGGGCGGCGATATCCTCAACTCGATCTGGGGCGCCGGGCCGGCCGTCATCGAAGCCGCGCTGGCGACCGGATCGCCGATCGTGGCGATGCACAATGCACCCGTCGCGGTGTACGATGGCGACGTCGTCGACGAAGTGCTACGCTTTTTACTCGACGTGGCAACCCGCGCGGTGGCGGCCGGCATGCCGCCCGACGCGGTGATCGTCGACCCCGGCATCGGGTTCGGTAAAACGGCCGAACACAACCTGCGTATCCTCGGGGCGCTCGACCGGCTCGTCGCGCTGGGGTTTCCGACCTTGCTCGGGACGTCGCGGAAGTCGACCCTGGGGAAGCTCACCGGCCGGCCGGTCGAGGCTCGAGCCTTCGGCACCGCCGCGACCGTCGCGCTGGCCGCACAGGCCGGCATCGATATCGTGCGCGTCCATGATGTTGCCGAACAGCGGGACGTGGTACAGGTCGCCGATGCCGTCGCCCGCGGCTGGCGCCCCGCGGGTTGGAATGCCGCCGGATGAGCGACACGATCGCGCTGGCGGGCATCCGCGCTTTCGGCCGGCATGGTGCCGATCGGGGCGAGAAAAACGTGCCGCAACCATTCGATGTCGATGTCACGCTCGAACTCGATCTGCAGTCGGCCCGGGTCAGCGACGCGTTGGGTGATACGCTGGACTACGCGGCCCTGCACGCCGCGATCGTGCGCATCGTCGCGACAACGTCGTGCGATTTGCTCGAGCGCCTGGCCCAACACGTGCTCGACTGCATCTTTCGCGACGGCCGCGTCCTGCGCGCCGAAGTACGCGTCGCGAAACCGCGGTTGCTGGCCGGCGCCACGCCTTCGGTCACGCTGCGTCAGGTGCGCTAGCGCCGGCATGGGACTGGCTCGCATCGGCCTGGGCTCCAACCTCGGTGACGCAGCCGAAACGGTCCGGACGGCGATCGGCGAGCTAGGAGCGCTGGGCCGGGTCGCCGCGGCGTCGGCGCTGTATCGCACGCCGGCCTGGGGTGTGCGCGACCAGCCCGATTTCATCAACGCCGCGGTGTTGCTGGAAACGCCGCTTGGGCCGCACCAGTTGCTCGGCGCACTGCAGGCGCTCGAAGCCGCCCTCGGCCGCCGGCCGACGTACCGCTGGGGCCCGCGGGTGATCGATCTCGACATCCTCGCCTACGACGATCTGCACCTCGACGAGCCGGCGCTGACCATTCCGCACGCCCGGTTGCGCGAGCGCGCCTTCGCCCTCGTGCCGCTGGCCGAAATCGATCCGGCCTTCGAGCCGCTGCGCGACGCGCTCGGTCCCACCGCGCTGGCCGGCGTCGTGCGGGTCGCCGTTAGAGCATGATCCAGCCGCGCCGGACGCCGATCGTGACCGCTTGGGTGCGCGTCGTCGCGTTGAGTTTGGAGAGAATCGAGGCGACGTGAAACTTGACGGTGTTCTCGGCCAGCGACAAGGCGGCAGCGATGCGCTTATTCGACAGGCCGCGTGCCAGCAGGTCGAGCACGTCGCGTTCGCGCGCGGTCAGCGTGGCTTGCGCGTCGCCCGCCGGCAGCGCCGCTTGCGGACTCGACAGCACGATGTAACCGCGCGCCACCGCCGCGATCGCCGCGTCGAGATCGGCCCGTGACGCATCGCGGGCGATCACGCCGCGCGCTCCGGCCCGCAAGAGGGCCAAGCTTGATTCGCTCGCCGGATCGCTGACGGTGAGCAAGGTTGGGCGGGCGTCGAACCGCTCGGCCAGCGCTGCCGTCAGGGCGCCGTCGTCGGCGATATCGACGACGACAACGCCGGTTGCCGAATCACGCAGCAGCGCCGGACTCGCTTGGCACTCGCCGGATCGGCACGCGCACCGCGACGCCGCCGCGCCGCAGGTCGACGTGCGCGGCGCCGGCGAGCCGATTCGCGTTGCGAATTTCGAGCACGTCGCCGATAAGAATGCCGGAGCGCTCGGCGGCACTCTCGGGCTCGACCGCGATAACCGCGTAGGCCGGCCGGCCGTCGGCGGTCTGCGCCGGCGCCAGCCGCACCCCCAGCCGCCCGTCGGGAAGCGCTTCGCCCATGAAGCGCCGCACGTCGTCGGCCGGCACCGCCAATGCCAAGCTGCCCGCGACCATACTGTTGATGCCGATGACGCGCCCCTGGGCGTCGGCTAGCGCGCCGCCGGAATTGCCCGGCGCGAGGCGCACGTCGGCGCGCACGAACGCGAAGCCGCTGGTCCGGTGCGGTGCGTGCAGAATGCCCGTGGTCAGGACGTTGCGCACGCCCAAGGGATGTCCGAACGCCACCACGATCTCGCCGACTCGCAGGTCATGCGGGTCACGCGGGAGGACGGGCGTCAAGCCGTGTGTAGCGACGCGGATTGCGGCGAGGTCGCGCCGCTCGTCGCGTTGCTCGACCGTTCCCGCGATCCGCCGGCCGTCGGCGAATTCAACGTCGACGATCCGGCTGCGCGCGACATGAGCGTTGGTGACGATCCGCCCGTCGGCGGACCAGATGACGCCGCTCCCCGAGCCGCGCCCGCCGGCCGAGTGGATCCCGACGGTCGACGCGCCAAGGCGCGCCGCCAGTGCCGCGAAATCGCGTTCCAGGTCAGTCGTCATGCTGTGGCCTTTCGCCGATGGTCACGCCGAGTTCGAGCGGTTTGCCGCCCCGCAGAACGCCGATGTTCGTGCGCGTGCCGACTCCGGCGGCGTCGAGCACCGATTGGATGTCGTCGCTATCGTTGATGCGCCGCCCGGCGAACGTCGTGATGATGTCGCCGACGATGAGTCCGCCGGAATCGGCCGGGCCGCCGGCGGCCACGCCCAGCGCGATGACGCCCGAGCCGCCGCCCAACGCGTTCGGCAAATCGATGCCTTGCATCGCAAGACCCAGGTAGCCCCGCGCGATGCGGCCACGGGTGCCGAGGGCGTCGAGCACGCGCGCCAGCGTGCGGGCCGGAATCACCAGCGCTTGGCGGCGCGACAAGCCCCAGGTATTCATGCCGATGAGCGCGCCACTCGCGTCGACGAGCGGGCTGCCCGAAAATCGCGGGTAGAGCGCCACGTCGGCTCGCACGAAGCGGTCGATCTCACCGCCGCGCCAGGTCCGCCAGGCGGCGCCGACGGAACCGACGATACCCATCGTCGCGGCTAAGTCGCCATCGTCGTCGCGGGCGACCGCGATCGCGACGGTGCCGACGCGAATGCCGGCATCGGGGAGGTGCGCGAGCGCCGCTGGGCCGGCGCTGGCTACGGTCAGCAGCGCGATGTCGGTAGCCGGGTCGCGACCCGAAACACGAGCCCGTTCCTCGCGCCCGTCGGCGTAGACGACGCCGACTTCATCCGCTTCGACAGCATGGTCGGCGGTGAGAATCGTATTGGGCCGAACGAAGAAGCCTGCCGAGCCGATTCGATCGCGGCCTTCGACGGCGACCACGTTCGCCGCGACCGTCTCGACGGTGCCGGCGATATCATTGGAGAGTGCGGCGAGCGCGCCGCCGACGCTGGTGTTCATGCGCTAGAGCATGTCATGCGGCCCGGCCCCGGCGCATCACCCGTTCGGGCGGTTAGCGCGCCGCCGGCTCCTCGTCGTCGATCTCGTGTTTTTCGTAGGCCAGCAGCGGAACCGGGTCGGTCGCGCGATCGAGGTAGCCGAAGAGCGAAATCACATCGGGCGCGTCTTCGATCACGGCCGCCTCGCTGACGCCGAAGACCGCGACGTCGTCTTCGCCGCCGATCTCCTCGGGTGGAATATAGGCAAACTCGAGCAAGCCCGCCGCGGCAAAAGCATTGACGATCGCGGCCGCTTCGACCAGCAGCCGCGCGTCGAGTTCGCCGTCGCCACCGTCTTCGAGCGCCCGCAAGCCGGCCCGCAGCTCGCTCGACAAATTCTTCACGACCGAGGGGTCATCGGCGGCTAAGCCGGGGTCGTCATTCATTTCGCTCATGCGCCCAATGTACGAAGTCCCCGCCGGACGGCCTGCGCGCGCGGGCGGCGGGACCGCCCGGGCTTGAAGCGAAGCCACGTTCTCCGATGACCGATGACACCGTCCCGCAACGGGTTCGATCGCTCGCCGAAGCGTTTGCGGTCGCGGGGCTTGCCCGGCTTACAATTAAAGAAGCCGATTTCGAGCTGGAATTCCGTCGCTCGCGCCCGCCGGCCGTCGCCCTCGAGCCGGTCGCACCGCCGGCGCCGGCCGAGGCGCAAGCGGCTCCCGTCAAACGGCCCGATGTCGTTACCAGCGACCTCGTCGGCGTCCTGCGGTTCTCGCGCCCGCAAGTCGCCGAAGGGAACCGTATCGAGACCGATCGCGAACTCGCGTTCGTCGAAGCGCTGGGCATCCGCAACCCCGTCCGCTCGCGCGGCGCCGGCCGCATCGCCGCCGTCTTCGTCACCGATGGCCAGCCGGTCGAATACGGGCAACCGCTCTTCGCCATCGAACGCTAATCGCCCATGCCACAATCCGCCCCGTTTCACACTCCTGAGGCGCAGGATCCTTACCACGCACGCCGGTCGGACGATATAGTATGTCCACGCATTACCTGACGAAGAAAACGCCGCAGGGGGCCCCATGCGCTTCGCGTATGGGGGGCGCGCAGCCGCAGGCGGAGCGCCGTTTCGACGGCTCGCCGCGGTTGGGAACTTGACTCCATAATGTTTAAGAAAGTCCTGATCGCCAACCGCGGCGAGATCGCGGTGCGCGTCATTCGGGCGTGCCGCGAACTCGGCGTCGGGACGGTGGCGATCTTTTCCGACGCCGATCGCGGTTCGCTGCACGTGCGGCTGGCCGACGAGGCGTTTTGCGTCGGCCCGGGCGCCGTCGGACGTTCGTATCTCAACATTCCGAATATCATCTCGACGGCGCTCATTTGCGGCGCCGACGCGGTGCATCCCGGGTATGGCTTTCTCGCCGAGAACGCGCGCTTCGCGGAGATCTGCCAAGACCACGGGTTGACGTTTATCGGTCCGGCGCCGAACGTGATCGCCCAGATGGGCGACAAAGCCACCGCGAAACGCATCATGAAGCAAGCCGGCGTGGCCATCACGCCGGGCAGCGACATCGTCGAAACGGCCGATGAAGCACAGCGGATCGCCGAGCGGATGGGCTTTCCGGTGCTGCTCAAAGCCACTGCCGGCGGCGGCGGCAAAGGCATGCGCGAAGTCCGCGACGTGCGTGACTTCGCGTCATCCTTCGCCGCGGCGCAGGCCGAAGCCGAAGCGTCTTTCAAAGACGGCCGCTTGTATGTCGAAAAGTTGATCATCGCGCCGCGCCATATCGAAGTTCAGTTGCTGGGCGACAACTTCGGCACGATCGTTCATCTGGGCGAACGCGATTGCTCGATTCAGAAGCCGTCGCATCAAAAGCTGATCGAGGAAGCCCCCGCACCGGTGCTCGATGCCGGTGTAATCAAAAAATTACATGCGACGGCGGTCGCTGCCGGACGGGCGGTCAAATACACCAGCGCCGGCACGCTCGAATTTTTGGTGAGCGGCACCGACGTGTACTTCATGGAGATGAACACGCGCGTCCAGGTGGAGCACCCGGTGACCGAGATGGTTTACGGCGTCGACATCGTCCAGGAGCAGATTCGGGTGGCCGCCGGAGAACCGCTCAGCGTCAAACAACGAGATCTGCACCCCGTCGGCCATGCGATTGAAGTGCGGGTAAACGCCGAAGATGCCGACGCCGGATTCGCGCCCGCGGCGGGCACCTTGACTCGGCTCGAGTTTCCGGGCGGACCGGGCATCCGGGTCGATACCCACATGTATCCGGGCGCGGTGATTCCGCCCTACTACGACTCGATGATTGCCAAGGTCGTCGCGCACGGCCGGACGCGCGCGGCGGCGATCGCGCGGATGGAACGGGCGCTGGGCGAAACGCGTATCGAAGGCGTGAAGACGACGGTCGATTTCTGCCGGGCGGTGCTGCGCGACGAGGATTTCCGGCGCGGCGGCGTACGCGTCGAGTGGCTCAAAAACGATTTCATCCCGCGCCGCGCTCAACTCGGCGTGGGCGCGGCGTAAGCGGCGATGCCCTCGCGACGCCATGCGCGCGAACTTGCGCTGCAAGCGCTCTATGGAGCGGAGATCGGGCACCGTCCGGCAGCGGAGATGATCGACGAGACCGTCGGTACGTCGGCCGCGGCGGATACGCGCGTCTTCGTGCGCGATCTGGTGCTCGGCACGCTTGAACATTCCGAGTTGAGCGACGCCATCATCGCTCCGCTGCTGGAGGGCTGGACCATCGATCGCCTGCCGACGATCGACCGGATCGTGTTGCGCATGGGCGTGTTCGAGATGCAGCATTTGTCGACACCCCGTCCGGTCGTGATCAACGAAGCCGTTGAATTGGCGAAGAAGTTCTCAACCGAAGACTCGGGCCGGTTCGTCAACGGCGTGCTGGCGCGGGCCGTGCCGTGATCGGCGTCCGGACGGGCGCGCGCAAACGCGCCAAGCCCAACGCGGCAAACGTGGCGGTGACGGTGCTGCGCTCGCTTGCCGTGCTGGTCGTTTTCGCAGGTTTGCTGCTGGCGGGCATCGTTGCCGGCATCGTCACCTCGTATTCCAAGGGATTACCCGATATCAACCGGATGGCCGACTATCAGCCGTCGCGTTCGACCCGCGTGTTCGCACGCGACGGCACGCTGTTAGCGAACCTGTTTCGGCAAAACCGCACCTGGGTTTCGATCGACAAGATTCCGGTCTACGTACGCAACGCGTTCATCGCGACGGAAGATCGCAATTTCTACAACCATCACGGTGTCGATCTGAGCGGTATCGCGCGCGCCGCGTATGCCGACTGGCGTCACGAACAATTCCAAGGCGCGTCGACCATCACGCAGCAGCTCGCGCGTAAATTGTTCCTCAACGATGAGGTGTCGATCTCGCGCAAGATCGAAGAAGCGCTGCTGGCAATTGAAATCGAGCGCTATTATACGAAAAACGAAATTCTCGAACGCTATCTCAATATTATTTATTACGGATCCGGCGCGTACGGCATAGAAGCCGCCGCTCACACCTATTTCGGCACCGATGTCGGCCGGCTCTCGATCGGCCAGGCAGCGCTGCTCGCCGGTATGCCCGCCGCTCCGTCGGCGTACTCGCCGTACGTGAGCTTGGATCGCGCCAAGGAGCGCCAACGTCACGTGCTCGGACGTATGGTCGCCAGTGGTTTCATCACGCCCGAGCAAGAGCGCGCCGAAAATGCACGTCCGCTGGGCCTCATCGGCGACCGGCCAACCGGATTGCAATCGTATAAGTATCCCTATTTTACGACCTACGTTACGCACGCCATCGAAGCCCAATTCGGTACCCGGGCGGCCTACGAAGCCGGTCTGCAAGTCTATACGACGATGGATCCGGGCCTACAAAAATTAGCCCAAGAGGCCGTCGACTGGGGCATCACCCGCGGGCGACTCGAGGGGATCGGCGCGCACCAAGCGGCGCTCGTTTCGATTCGGCCGTCTACGGGCGAGATCGTCGCAATGGTCGGCGGCGCGGGCGGTTTTTCGCTAACGAATCAATTCAATCGGGCGTGGCAGGCGCGCCGCCAACCCGGTTCGTCGTTCAAGACGTTCGTGTATACCGCGGCGGTGGATAGCGGCATGCCGCCGACGACGATCTTAGAAGATACGCCGGTCAGTTATGCGATGGGCGACGGTACGCGCTGGGAGCCGCATGACGACGACAACCGTTTTTTTGGCGCCATTACCATGCGCTATGCATTAGCGCAATCACGCAATGTCGTTGCGGTAAAATTAGCTCAACAGATCGGCATCGATAAAGTGATCGAGTATGCCAAGCGGATGGGTGTGAAATCGCCGCTCGAAGCCGATCTCTCGTTGGCACTTGGTTCCAGTGTCGTTTCGCCAATCGACATGGCCAGCGGGTATGCCACGATTGCCAATGCGGGCATTCACATCGATCCATCGCCGCTGCGCGTCGTACGCGACTCGCTCGGCACACCGGTCCTAGACAACACCTATCCGCAGCAGACCGAAGTCATCAGCGCCGGCACGGCCTACGTGATGACCTCGATGCTCGAAGGCGTGATCCAACACGGCACGGGTTATCCCAATGCGGATATCGGCCGGCCCGCGGCGGGCAAAACCGGTACCACGTCGGATTTCCGCGACGCCTGGTTCGTCGGCTTCACCCCCGATCTCGTCACGGCGGTCTGGGTCGGCAACGACGATTATCGGCGCATGACGGAAAGCTACGGCGGCAATATTCCGGCGCGGATTTGGGCCCGCTTCATGAAGGCCGGCTTAGCGAAGGTTCCCAAACATGATTTTGCGCTACCGGCGGGTGAAGTGCGTCGCGTGACCCTATGCGGCAGCGGTCAATCCGAAGTTTTTCTCGCTGGTACGGAACCCGCGCACGTGTGCGGCGACGGCGCGACGCCGGCGCCGCGCCGCGGTTCGCGGGCGGCCGCCGCGACCCGCTGATGCAGGCGCCCGAACCGGCGCCGGATTATCCGGTTGTCGCGGTCGCCCGGCTGGCCAATTACCTCAAGCGAAAAATCGTCGAGGATCCCAAGTTGCGCCGGCTGGGCGTGCGGGGCGAAATTACCGGCTTGCGCGTTCTGCCAAACGGTAATGTTTATTTTGATTTGAAGGACCGCGACGCGATCATCAATTGCGTTAGCTGGAGCGTCAACGCCGCACGACTGCCGCCGCTGGCCAACGGTCAGGCGATCGTCGCCGTCGGCAGCGTCGATACGTTCGCGAAACGCAGCTCGTATCAATTGGTGGTGCAGGAGGTCGAGCAGGGTGGGATCGGCCGGCTGCATGCCGTGTACGCCGCGCTCAAGGAGCGGCTCGAAGCCGAAGGACTATTCGCATCGAGCCGCAAGCGCGCGCTGCCCAAGTACCCGTTTCGGGTCGCTCTGGTGTCATCACCGACGGCCAACGGCGCAGCCGATTTTTTAACCCAAGCCGCAGCGCACGCGCCGCATATCGTTATCGAGGTGTTCGAGACGGCCGTGCAAGGCGAGAATGCGGCGCCGGACATCGTGCGGGCGTTGAACCGGGCGTCGCGGGCGCCGGTCGATTTGGTGGTGCTGGCCCGCGGCGGCGGATCGTATGAGGACTTGTTCGTGTTCAACGACGAACGCGTGGTCCGCGCGCTCGCACGCTGCGCGCATCCGACCGTTTCGGCAATCGGCCATGAAGCGGATGCGCCGCTGACCGATTTTGTCGCCGATCATCGCGCACCAACGCCGTCCACGGCGGCGCAAACGGTGTTGCCGCGCCGCACCGATCTGCTGCGCGCATTGCTCGCTGATACCCGGGCGTTGGATCGCTCGATGAACCGGCTCACCGAACGCGTCCGGCGCGAGCTCGAACGCATCGAAGTCCGGTCGCCGCTGTGGGCGCCGGAGCGCTTTTTGCTCGGCCGCCGGCAGACGATCGATGTGTGCGCGACCGATTTGCAACGCGCCTTCGACGCGCGGCTGCGGCGCAAAAGCGCGTCGCTCACTATCGCTGTAACGCGGCTCGAAGCGTGCAATCCGAGCGTGCAGTTAAGTCTGCGCCGCGAACGTTTGACGATTGCCCGCTATCGGCTCGATGCGCATCTGCGCGAAGTCTTCGCGCGGCGCGAGCGCCGGCTAGCGGGCGTCACGCTGCGCCTGTTACCGGCCGCGGTTGCCGGCGTGGCCCGGCGTGCAACGCGCTTGCGCTTGATCGGAGCGATGCTCGACGGACGCGATCCAACCAAAATTCTCGAGCGCGGCTATGCGATCGTAACCGCCGGCGGACGCGCGTTGCGCGACGCCGCCGGGGTTGCGCCTGGAACGATCGTCACCGCGCAACTCGCTCGCGGAACACTTCAGGCCCGTGTCGAAGCAACGGCTAACCATGGCGGAGAATAAAGCGGCGAACTTCGAGGCGTCGCTCAAGCGGCTCGAAGAAATCGTGCAACAACTCGAGGGCGATGCGGTGTCGCTCGATCGTTCCGTCGAATTGTTTCAAGAAGGACGAGCGCTAGCGCGACACTGCGAAACGCTGCTGAAGACGGCGCAAGAAACGGTCGACGCCGCGGTTGCCGGTGTGGCCGCCGAATCAACGGGGACGCCCGGTAGACGCGGCTCTGGACAGGATGCGGAACGCGTCGACTTGGAGATGCCGTTCTAAAATAAGCCCGGCGTCCTCGACAAGCCGCCAATTTGCGAAACCTATCCTGGATCGTACGCGACGCCCGTTGGATTTGCGTTGCCGGCGTAGATCACGCCAGGTTTGCCACTCGGAAATTGCAGCGAGGTGACGTCCGAGGTCTGAAAATTGGCGCCGAAAACAACATCGCCGGCTCCGTTCACAGCAAGATCAACCCAGTAGTTGCCCGTGCTTACGCACTTGCCTGTCGGTCGCCCCGCTTCCGTGTATTCGCACACGGTGTTTCGAAACTGATCGTCGATCAAGAGGTTACCGGCCTTATTCGACTTGATACCGCCCGGCACGACATTGCTAATGATTTTTGTAGCTCCGGATTGTCGACCTCCGGGGAATTCCACCACAGCGCCTCCGTAGGGATACGCTTTTTGGTAAACGCCGGAGAACACATTTCCAGCGGCATCGCACGTAAGATTACCGTTATACACGTCATCCGGATAGGTTAAGGTTCCGGTGGCGGTTGTGCTGCCCGCAGAATAAACCTGAATATTACCGTTTCCGCCGTCAGCACCTTGAGAGTTTGCAACGTAAACCGTGCCGTTTGGGCACACCGAAACGTCGAGAGGAAGACCGGCGGGATCCAGCAACGTTTTGCTCGGCCGGGTTTCACCGCGCGCGAATTCGAGAACCGTATGCGTTTGCGGGAACCGGTGATCGTCGGGCCAAAAGGGTTGAGTGACCCAGAGGTTATGCGCCGCATCAACAGCGATACCTTGCGGAAATGCGATGTTGTTAATGTTGCCTAAGTTCTTACCGTTATGATTGAACACGGTGACCAAGTAGTGTACTTCATCTGCGACATACACCAAAGTACCGGGTAGCTTGGCCGCGTTTTGATCCAACGTGTTTACCGAGCCGCTGGGGAAGTGAACCGACTGCGCGGTGACGCGGTCCGTCGCACGAAGAATCGACATTGCACCCAATCTTGCAGCGGTCGGAAGCAGGACCGGCCCATCAAGAGAATTTCCGGGCAGCTGGGTGCCGGGCGAGTTGGCCCCGGAGCAGCTCGCGAGGATCGCAAGTGATGCGACCGCGCTTAAGGCATAGACCAATCGATTACGCATATGTGAGCGAAGTCTCCCTTTTTCTTCATCCTACAAACTCGCCCGTGCAGCGGCCGGAACGATCCATACACTTTACGCGTACTTTTGTGGAAGTTGGAACGGCGTGTTACCATATTGAGGGTTGATGCAAGCCCGCCAGCCTGCCGTTCGGATTAAATAGTTGTACGTTACGGCGCGATTTTAAAGACGTTGCCGGAGAAGCCTTGGCCGGCGTTCTGAGCGGTACTGTAAAGAGCGCCGTTTAAAGCGAGCAATTCGGCATTCGGATTCGCGCTATCGGGCGGGCTCTTGAAGCTGTAGAGCACACGTTCCTTGCCCGTCATACTCACTGAAAAAACGGTTCCATTGTTCATCAGGCCGCCACTGTAGGTTGTGCCGTATAGCGTGCCGTTAAACATAATGACTCCACCGATCGGGTTGGCACCGTCGGATCCGCCTGCGAAGCTATGAATGACGCGTTCGTTCCCAGTGATACTGATCGTATACACGGTCCCAAGGTTCGCACTTCCGCCGATATTTGTTGTCCCGACAAAGGCGCCATTGACGGGAAGCAGTCGCGCTTCGGGGTTTGCGCCGTCCGGGGATCCCGTAAAATTGTGCAGTATGTGTTCTTTACCGGCCGTGGTCATTGAGAAAACGGTTCCATTGCTGGCGGAGTTGCCCCCAACATTCGTCGTGCCGTAGAGTATCCCGTTCATCGCGGTCAGACCACCGTACGGATTTTGCCCATCGGTTACGGATCGTCCGAAGCTGTACAGCACGTGTTCGATGCCAGCGGTGCTTACCGAAAAGAGACTTCCATAGCTGTAATTGCCCCCGCTATCGGTCATACCGTAGAGAACGCCACCGAGAAGCGTTAGGCTCGCTATTGGAAACGCGCCGTCGGGAGATCGTTTGAAACTATAGACAACGCGCTCTTTTCCCGACGTGTCGACGGCGAACACCGTTCCGTTTCCAAATGCGCCGCCACGCCCCGTCGTGCTGTAGAACTCGCCGTTTAGCGCCAGCAATCCCGCGTATGCGTTCGCGCCGTCCGGCGGTCCCCCGAAGCTATAAACGACGCGTTCTTTGCCGGACGTATCGATTGCAAAGATCGTGCCATTATTGTTCGCGCCGCCCTGCACCGTCGTGCCATAGAGTTCGCCATTCGCATCGATCAGCGGCGCTTCGGGGTACGCGCCATCTTCCGATCCGTTGAAGCTGTGAAGCACTTTATAGCCGCTCGGTGCGCTGAAGTCAAAAAGTTGTGAAGTCGCCGCCGAACTGCCGCTCATCGCGCCGGTGTTCGTCAGGCCCGGGGAAGCCGAGGAGCCACCGGCGCCCGCGCAACCCGCAAATAAAATACCGGAAACGAGAACGTATGATAGGCGCATGATGTGAACATTCTTTCGTAGAGTAGCGAGTCGTGCCGATTGAAGCGTCGGCAGATATTTTATGTCGCATTTGGCCACGCGCTCCGGGCCGCAATCGCAATCGGCTGACGCCGACTTGATGCCAGCCGCGACTTACGGGTAGCTGTCCGCTACAGAGCCTTTGTCGTGAAGAGCTTAAAATGCATCAAGGCCATTGGGCGTGCCCCACCCGGTCGGCCCATCGTAGCCCGGGCCAGGTTGGCACAAATATGCCTGCTGGCACGGCCCGGTTCGCGGCCCTTTCGTCACGTCGAACAGATGCGCGCCGTTGCTGTCCCACAATGACTTCGCACCGGTTTGCGCGGCCGCGTTCCCCGCCATCGCATACAGTGAGGCGATGATCGGCGTCGCGACGCTCGTCCCGCCGTAGACGAACCAGCAGCATGCGCCGTACGAGTCGTACATGGCAATCCCGGTCCAAGGATCGGCTACCGCCGATACGTCCGTTTCGGTCCGGTTTAGACAGCCTTGATCGTGTTGCCAGACAGGCTTTGCGACGGCGAAACTGCAGCCGGATCCGGCAAAGCCCCAGCCCCATTCGGACCAGCCGCGTGCGTTGTGAGGGCGCTTAAGTAAACTGGTGCCGCCGACGCATACAACATTCGCATACGAACACGGTTGCGCCGGCCCCAGCCCCGTGTCGTCGCTCGCCGCGACGATGACGTGCCCTGCGTGCGCGTAGTGCTTATTACCGAAGCTAAATTCTATTCCACTGTAGCTGTTGCTTACGGCATCTGCGCCAAGCGCGACGGCGGTATCGACTGACGGTCCCAGATTAGAAAAATAATTATCGTTCGCTTCGACGAGGATGATCTTGCACGCCGGGCAGGTAGCGGAAACCATATCGAGGTCGATTGAGATTTCGGCCGCCCAGCCTACGTTGGCAATCGGATAACTGCCGGCGATTCCGAGCTCATTGACTTTTTGAAAACAACCATTAGCGGTCGTGCAGGGCGGTAAACCAAATTGTTTGCGATATGTGCCAAGATCCGCTTCGGCGGTCGGATCGTCGTACGCATCCACGATCCCAACGGTGTGCCCTGGACCGCCGGTGTTTGGAATGTTGTACGCCGCATGTAAATCAGCCGGACCATAGCCACTGACGATCGGTGTCGGCCTCTTGGCCCAGCCCCGCATCGCGTCGCCGACATCAGTGCGCAAGAGTGAAAGACAATGCGCTTCTCCGGGCCGCAAAGCGCTAGCGCACGACGGGCGAACATTTGCAGGGAATCGGGAGGGCTGTTGCACGGTGATAAACGGCACGGCTGCGTGCGCCGGCGTCTGACCGCCCGAGCAAACGGCGAGTGAGATCAGCGCTAAGAGCGCAGGTAAGCGAGAAATATGGTTAATACGTGCTCCTGGGTGGCTAAGGGAGTCCACCTGTGTTTATTACTTTGAACCGGCTTTTTGACTTAACGCTCTGGGCCGGGGTCGGAAGCGGCGCGCCCCAAATGGTTTGAAAGCGCGGTCTAAAGGGCTCTGCCTCGGAAGGCGGCAGCGTGCGGGACGCGCGTCGGGCTCGATCGTGCACCGGAGTTGCCGCCTCCCTGGCGAACGACAAACCACAGCTAGTTCTGGCAGAAAACGGGTGCGAGGCGAGCTATCGCGCGTAACGGCTTGCTAGAACCGATCGCTGCGACTGCGCTAAAGGCACAAATCAGTGATGTTGGCATATACCTCGCGGACGTTTCCCCTCCATGAGCCTACGATGCGGCGAAGCCGGCTACCAGAACGATCCGTACATTTTACGCGTACTTTCGTGAAGGACGGCAAAGCGAAACGGTGCAGCGTCAGGCGAAGCCGCGCTTCGCGGAGCTGACGCGCGGCAAGGTGAAGTCGTTTGAGGACGCCGGCCGCCCGGCGTTTGGGGCGATACTCCGGCGCCTGCGGCTCATGGCCGGATTGTCGCAGGAAGTCTTAGCGGAGCGCGCGCGGATCAGCATCGCAACGGTGAGTGCGCTCGAACGCGGCACGCGCCAGGTTCCGCATCGCGACACCCTGCAGCTATTGACTCAAGCACTGCAGCTATCGGGTGCCGACCGTGAGGAGCTCATGGCGGCTACCGCGCGCCCGAAGCGAGTGCGCTTCATGCAACGGCCAACTGCCGCGAGAAGCTCCCAACCACTCACTGCCTTTAGTGAAAATGATGCGGCCACCGCGCTTTACGGCATCCAGTTACCGCAGCACAACCTGCCGACGCAACTTTCAAGCTTCGTGGGTGCCGATGATGTGGTCGCGCAAGTTACGGTGCTGGTAACCGCCCACCGTTTGATCACGCTGGCGGGAACCGGCGGTATCGGCAAAACGCGCGTCGCCTTGCAAGTGGCGGAGAATCTCACGGCAAGCTGGACGGACGCCATAAAGTTTGTCGACCTCAGCCCGGTCGGCGACGGTAAGCTGGTGGCCGGCACGATTGCAGCGGCTCTCGGCGTCCAAGAGTCTTTAAAACAACAGCTGCTGCAAACCATCGTCGACTCGCTCAAAACGCGCCGGTTACTGCTCATCGTGGACAACTGCGAGCATGTGATCGAAGAAGTTCGTCGTGCGGTTTTCACTATTCTGAACGCCTGCCGTGGCGTGCACGTCCTCGCAACGAGTCAGCAGCCCTTAAAAATCGCCGGTGAACGGATTTACCGGGTACCGTCCCTCGCCTATCCGTTGCATCCCATCGAGGACGCAACGGTCGCAGCGCGCTATCCTGCCGTGGCTCTTTTCGTCGATCGTGCCAAAGCGTCTGATAACGAGTTTCATTTCAGCAATACGAGTGCGATGCACGTTACGGAAATCTGCCGGAGACTAGACGGTATTCCCTTGGCGATCGAACTCGCCGCAGCGCGCGTGAAAGTCCTCGGGGCGCAACAACTTTCTCGACGGCTCGATAACCGGTTCCAAATCCTCATCGGCGACGATTGCACGGCGCCGTCGCGGCATCAGACCATGGAGGCAACCCTCTCTTGGAGCTACGAGTTGCTTTCTGCGTCCGAGCAACGCATGTTCGAGCGGCTGTCGGTATTCGCCGGCGCCTGTACGCTGGAAATGGCCAATGCCGTCTGCGCCGGCGAGGGCATTGAGGAAGCCGGTGTGCTGCAATTGGTGTCATCGCTTGTGGATAAGTCGCTGGTCATAGCTGAAGAGGTCCGCGATGAAAAGCGCTACGGGCTGTTGGAATCTTCTCGTCAGTATGGCCGCGCGAAACTTACCCGGCGCGGTGAAACGGAAACGTTCGTCGGCCGGCACGCTGTGAAATATCTTGAGCTTGCGCGACGTTTCGAGAGCTTACGCATATCGGTTAACCGTTGCGGCGACCTTCGCCGGGTCGACGCTTTAATTGATGCCGTCGAGCGCGAGCAACCGAATTTCAATGCTGCTGTGGTCTGGTCGCTCGGCGCTCGCGGAGACATTGCACTCGGACAGCGGCTCATCTCAGCGAAGATTTGGGATTCTCACATCGCGGAACCGTTGCGCTGGGTGCAAGTCGCTTTAGATGTTTGTGATGCGGATACTGCCCCGGCGACGATAGCTTTGCTTGAGCGCCGGTTCGCGGAGCATCTGGAGCAACGTCACGAGTTCGACCGCGCGTTGGCCGCAAGGAGGCGCGAAAGTGCCATCCTGTGCGAGCTTCACGATCCAGGTGAAATTGTGGCCAACCAAGTGAATATGGCCATGAACTTACTGAGGATGGGACGCATCGATGAAGCCGAGGTGGCCGCCGAGCTCGCGGACGCTTCAGCTCGCGCACTGAGCAATCGTCGACTTTTAGGCTTAGCGAAAGACACGCTCGGGACGGTGCGTCTTGCACGCGGAGACTATCGCGGAGGCCGCCCGCTCAGTGCCGAAGCCGTACAGCTGCTGCGAGCGGAAGGTGATGAGCTGCGCGTTGCCGTTTGCGAGGTCAATCTGGCTGCTCACGAGTTCGGGTTGGGCAATGCTAGCGCGGCGCTCGAGCACTCGGAGCGCGCCCTACCGGTTCTTCGCGCGTGGCGACACGCCGACTTAGCCGAGAGCCTATCGAACGAGGCTACTTTTTTAATTGCGCTTTCGTGCTATGACGAAGCGCAAAGACGTGCGATCGAGTCGCTGACCGTGTCGCTCAAGACCATCGTCGACGCGCCGGCCGGCGCGCTCCACGCAATGCAACGGTTGGCGGCAATCGCGGCCCTGCGTCCGCATGCCGATCCGGCTGACGCGCGCAAAGGCCGAATGCTGGCCGCCCAGCTCTTCGGATACGCTGAGGCGCGCCTGACCGGTCAAGGCGCCTTTCGCTGGCCAACCGATCAACGGGACGTCGATCGGGCGATGACGTCGCTGACCCGAACGCTCAAACGAAACGAGATTACGCAATTGATGCAGCGCGGAGCGGCAATGAGCTACAACGAAGCGATCGCGCATACGCTTCCGTTGACCGTTGCCGGCCGTGTTGATTCCTAAGCCGCTGAATCTCGAACGTAGCCGCTCGACTTGACGTGAAGCGAACCGACGAAAAGTACGACGGCGGAACCGGGTCGCGGGCCAAACCGCACGGTCGGCGAAATGAGCGCGTCGAACGACGCCGAAGCTGGCAGTTCGTGCGGTTCTCGAAATACGGTCTCGAGCGGTCAGGTGGCTCAGCCAGCCGCCTCGCCCAACGCGAGCGGCTCGATTCGGCCGTCGCCGCGCAAAAGGGCCTGACGCGCTCGCAGGCGCGGGCGTTGATTCTTGCCGGACGTGTTCGCGTCGATGGCCAGCCTGCCGATAAGGCGGGCACGCTGCTGCGCACCGGTGCACTGCTCGAAGTTGCACCAGCGCCGGCGTACGTTAGCCGCGGCGGTGATAAATTAGCTGCGGCGTTGGACGCGTTCGGCGTCGACCCGGCCGGCTGCGAGGTGCTCGATGTGGGCGCGTCGACCGGTGGTTTCACCGATGCCGTACTCGCGCGTGGCGCGAAGCACGTTACGGCGCTCGATGTTGGCTACGGTCAATTAGCCTGGAAGTTACGCACCGATGCACGCGTCACCGTCATCGAGCGAACCAATTTCCGGACGCTAGCCGATGAAGCGTTTCCGGCGCGGTTCGATCTGATCGTCATCGATGCGTCGTTTATTTCGGTGCGCACGATCGTAGCCCGGGCGGCCGCTTATCTGCGGCCCGCCGCATCGATCGTCGCGCTGGTCAAGCCGCAGTTTGAAGCCGGTCGCGAGCGGCTCGGCGGCGGCGGCGTCGTGCGCGATCCAAACGTGCATCGTGCAATTTTGCGTGAAACGCGCGATGCGCTCGCGGCGGGTGGTCTGACGGCGATCGCCGCGACGTTGTCACCGCTCCGCGGCCCGGCCGGCAACGTCGAATTCTTTTATCATATTCGACCCGCCGGCGTTGCAATCGACGATCGCCGCATCGACGAACTCGTGCGCCAGGCGCACGGCACGGAGGCGTAGTGCGGACCGTCGCGTTCTATATTAATCTACACCGGCCGCGGGCGCTCGAAATAGCGCGGGGCGCCGCCAAACTTGCCGTAAGCCGGGGTTTGAAGGTCGCTCTGTCCGACGAACAGGCGGAGCTTGTCAATATCGGCACGCCGCATACGCATCTTGCCGAGGCCGATCTCGTCGTCACGTTCGGTGGCGACGGCACGTTGTTGCGCGGGATGCGGTTTGCCGTGCCGCTCGATCTGCCGCTGTTCGGCGTTAACACCGGACGGCTCGGTTTTCTAACCGAAATCGACGAGCACGATGACGTCTTGGCCGATCTCGCGGGCGTCTTCGACGGAGCGTTTCATGTCGAAGAACGGGTCGCGCTCGAAGCGGACGTGAATGGCTATGGCGCACACCTCGCGCTCAACGACGTTGTCGTGCGGCGAGCATCGAATGCGCGCATGGCACCCTTCGGTCTATCACTTGATAACGAGCCGATCGCCCGTTTGCCGTCGGACGGAATCATCGTTGCGACACCCACCGGTTCAACGGCGTATTTCCTTTCGGCCGGCGGTCCGATCATCTCACCGGGCGTCGATGCGTTCGGCATCGCCGCGCTCTTGCCGCATACGCTGTTCGCGCGGCCGCTGATCGTCCCGACGACGTCAACGATCACCATCACGATCGACTCCGAATCGATGCACGCGAGCTTAGATGTCGATGGGACCCTTGCCGGCGACCTCGCTCCAGGTGATATCATCAGCGTGCGCCGGGCGAGCCGGTCGGTGAAATTCGCGCGCACGCGTTCGAATGGATTCTTTTCACGTTTGGAAGAAAAATTGCAATGGGGTGTCCCGATCAAGCGCGATGCCGGCTGAGCGCATGCGCCTGCTGCGGCTGACGATCGACGACTTCGGGCTCATTGCCCACGCCGCGGTCGACTTCTCCCGCGGTTTAACGATTTTCAGCGGCGAAACCGGCTCGGGCAAGACGATGTTGCTGGGCGCGTTGCGTTTCGCCCTCGGCGACCGTATGGAAACCGATATGATTCGCGGCGGCGCGGCGCGGGCGCGCGTGGTGCTCGAAATCGAACCCGATGCAGTGTTGCGCGAACGCGCGGCCGAGGCGGGTTTCACGCTGGCCGACGATGACGATCTGATCGTCACGCGCGAGTTGCTTGCAACGGGCCGGTCTCAGGCCAGAATCAACGGCACGGCCGCCAGTGCGAGTCAGCTGCGAGCGCTCGTTGCGGTGCTCGTCGACATCGTCGGTCAGCACGATGCGCAGCGATTGCTGGGGCCCGGCTTTGCGCTCGATATCGTCGATCGTTTCGGCGGACCCGACTCGCTGGTGGTGCGGACCGAAGTCGGCCGGCTTGCCGCTCAGGCGCATGCGCTGCGCGCCGCGCAAACTGCGCTCGAGGCCGACGACGGCCGGGCGCTGGCGCAAGCCGAGTTTGCGCGATTTGCCGCGGCCGAAATCGACGATGCGGCCATCGAAGAGGCGGAAGACGATCGCTTGCGCGGTCGCCGCGAGGTGCTTGCGAACGCGGAGAAGATCGTGACGGCCCTCCGCACCGCGGAGGCGGCGCTCGCGGACGACGGCGGCGTGGTCGATGCGCTTGGCACGGCCGCCGGTGCGTTGGGCGCGATCGCGCGTTTCGGCGCGACATTTGCGGAGCTTGCGGCGGCACTGGGCGCGCTGCAGAGCGAGGCCAACGATACGGCGATTCGGCTCGCGCGTGAGCGCGACGGGGTCGAGGCCGATCCGGCCGAACTCGAAGCGATCGTCGCCCGGTTGGAATCGCTCGATCGGCTCAAGCGGAAGTACGGTGGTTCGCTGGCCGCCGTGCGGGCGACGCGCGATGATTTCGCCGCGCGTATCGAACGGGACGAAACGCGCGACGAACGGATCGCTGCCTGCCGGGCGGAACTCGCCGCCGTCTTGGAGCAGCTCGATGCGCAGGCCGCTGCGCTAACGGCACACCGGCGGGCTGCCGCGGCCCGCCTCGAAACGCTGGTCGGTCGCGAGCTTGTCGCTTTGGCGATGCCGACGGCGCGCTTCGCGGTCGTGTTCGAGCCGCTCGCGCACATCGGAGCGGCCGGGGCCGAGCGCGCGGAACTGCACTTGGCACCGAACGCAGGCGAGCCTCTGCGCCCGATCGCTAAAAGTGCTTCCGGTGGCGAACTGTCGCGCGTGCTGTTGGCGCTGATGGTGGCGATCGCCGACCGGCGCGACCGGACGGCGCTGGTGTTCGATGAAATCGATGCCGGCATCGGCGGCGCAACGGCCGTCGCGGTGGGCGCCCGGATTGGCCGGCTCGCCGACCGGACGCAGGCGATCGTCGTGACGCACTTGGCCCAGATCGCTTCCTGGGCCGACGCGCACTACGCGTTGCGTAAAGACGACGTGCGCGGCGCGACGATCATCGCGTTGCACACGCTGCTGGCGCCGCACGACCGGCTCGAAGAGATCGCCCGCATGTTGTCCGGCGACACCAATCCGGTGGCTCTCGAACACGCCGCAACGCTCGTCGCCGGCGCGCGGTCGGCGTGAAGCTCCTCTATCTCGTTTCGGCCGGCGGCGCGGCGATGCGGCGCTCGCTGACCGCGGCGATCAGCACCGCTGCGCCGCTGCACGAACTGCGAATGCTGGCGCCGGCCGCGGAAAGCAAGGCCCTGCGCGAGCTCAACGTGCCGACCGAGTCGTGGCGGCCGGCGGGGCTTTTCAACGTCTTACGCGCGATCAACGTGTTACGGCGGGCGGTCGAGCGCTACGAGCCCGACGCGATTCATGCCTTTGGCTGGACGGCCGCGGCAGTTGCGCTGGGCGCTCTGCCGGCGCGCTTCGCGAGCCGCACTCTGGTGCGGCTGCAAGACCCGATCCGCAAAAACGAGATGCCCAAAGCGTTCATCGAGAAGCGGCTGCCCGAACTGCTGGCGCGTTCGTGGATGGTCGAGTGCGCCTACGAAACGCTGCGCCGGGTGCTCGTCGAGTCACTCGCGGTACCGGCGCACAAGGTGTGCGTCGTGCCGTACGGCGTTTCGGTTCGCGGGCCGGAGAACGTCGCGCGGCCGGCCGGCCGGCCCGGGCCGATCGTCGGCTACGCCGGCCGGTTGGAGTCGGACCGCGCCTGGGAGATCGTGGTTGACGCCGGCGCGGCGGTCGTCAAGCGACTACCCGAGGCGCGGCTCTGGTTTGGCCGAACCGGACCGATCGCCGGTTTGGTCCGTTCGCATGCTCGCACGGCCGGCATCGCCGATGCGGTGACGTTCTTCGACGATCTTCCAATGGGCGAACTCTTCGCCGGCATCGATATGCTGGTGGTGCCGACGACCTTCGACGGCTTGCCGTATGCGGTGGTGGAGGCGCTTGTCGGCGGCGTTCCGGTCATCGGTGCCGATAGCGGCGGCATTGCTGATACGCTGTCCCCGTTCAGCAGCTGGCTCGTGCCTGACGATGCGCCGGGTTTTGCGGCCGGCATCGGCGAGGCCTGGTCGGAGATCGATACGGCGTGGGGGACCGCTCAGGCACAGCGCGCGTTGACGGCAGCGACGTTCTCGGCCGCGACGCTGGGCGGTAATCTGCTCGAAAACTACGCCCGCATCGCAGCCGGCCAGGCCGGCGTCATGCCGACGGCAAGCGGTGGATTTTAAGCACGTTGGTGCCGCCGGCGCCAACCGGCATGCCGCTCGTGATGGCGACCGTTTCGCCGGGAACCGCCAGCCCTTCGGCGATGACGCGCTGCTCGGCAATTTCGATGAGTGTCTCGATGTAACGATAGGCTTGCACGACGAGTGATTCGACGCCCCAGACCAAAGCCAGCCGGCGGGCGACTTCGACCAGTGGCGTGACCGCCACGATGCGCGCCTTGGGCCGGAACGATGAGATATGACGCGCGGTGTTGCCGGTCGTCGTGCCGGTGACGACGAGATCGAGGCCGAGAAATTCGGCGGCCCGTCCGGCCGACTCCGCGATCGAGGTGCCGATCCGGTCGTCATCGTTGACGACGCCGTTGCCCGCGACGGCAGCGCCGGCGGTGCGGCGCTTGCGGGCTTCGCGATACGGATAGCGGGCTTCGATCTCGCGAGCGATCGTGGCCATCGCGCGGACGGCTTCGAGCGGGTGAGCGCCGCGCGCGGTTTCCCCGGACAGCATCACGGCGTCGGTGCCATCGAGGATAGCGTTGGCAACGTCGGCGGCTTCGGCGCGGGTCGGGCGTGCGTTCACGATCATCGATTCGAGCATTTCGGTTGCCGTGATGACCGGCTTACTCGCGCGGTTGGCGCGCCGGATCAAATCTTTCTGAATCATCGGCACTTCTTGCATCGGCATCTCGATGCCCAAGTCGCCGCGCGCCACCATCACGCCGTCCGAAATCTCGACGATCGCTGCAATATGTTCGAGCGCTTCGTGTTTCTCGATTTTGGCGATAACGGGAATCGTCTTGCCGCGTTCGGCGATGAACGTCTTCACGCGGGCGACATCGGACGCCGTTCGCACGAACGAGACCGCGACCCAATCGACGTTGTTTTCGATGCCGAACGCCAAATGTTCGAGGTCGCGATCGGTGACCGATTCGATGCTGAGCGAACCGTCGGGATAATTAATGCCTTGCTTGGAACGCAAGGTGCCGCCGACTTCGACAACGGTTTGCACGTCCGCGCCGGCGACCGCCGTAATCCGCAGCGCGATCGATCCGTCGGCTAGATAAATTTGCTTGCCGACCGTGACGTCGCGCGGTAAGTTCGCGTACGAGACCGAGACCCGGCCCGGCAATCCGTCGACCGCATCGGTCGTTAACGTGAACGGCTCGCCTTCGCGTAAAGTTAGCCCGGATATGCCGTCCGCGAGCGGTCCGGTTCGAACTTTAGGACCGGGTAAATCCTGCAAGATCGCAACGTGGATGCCGAGTTCATCCGACACCCGGCGGACGTCGTGAATGACGAGCTGATGTTCAGGGTGCGTTCCATGCGAAAAATTGAGCCGAACGACATTTACGCCGGAGAGAAACAACTCCCGCATGATGACCGGATCGCGCGATGCGGGTCCCAATGTCGCAACAATTTTGGTTCTTTTTTTTGGCAGCAGCGTCACGTCTGCTACCTTTGTCGCGCACGCTCGGCGGGGACCTGCGCCTGGAACAATGTCCCATGCGCGGTAAGGCCGGATGATGGCTCGACCCACTTGCAGGAATTCGTCGAGCGTTTCGCATCTCTGCAAACCGACTGTGCGGCCGGCCCGCGGCGCTCCGATGACGGTCGACTCCGGCCACCGGCCGTCTCGATGACGTTGGTGTTTAAGCGCCTGCTGTACGAGCGCTTAAGCGAACCCGGCTTTGATGGCGTACACGGCGGCTTGCGTTCGGGCCGTTACGTTGAGTTTACTAAAGATCCGGCTGACGTAATTCTTGATCGTCTTCTCGGACAACTTGAGCTGTGTGCTAATTTCTTTGTTGGAAAGACCGCCGGCGATGAGCCGCAAAATATCGGCTTCGCGAGCGGTTAATTCACTAATTTCCGTCGGCGTGCTGCTGTTGTTTGCAACGTAGCGCCGTTTGAGCATTCCGCCGGCGACCCGCGGGTCGACGTACGACGCTCCGGCGGCCAAAACGCGGAAGGCTAAATCGAGTTCGCCGGGCGTGACATCTTTGACGACGAAGCCGTCGGCGCCCGAAGCGATGCTGCGCTGCATCACATCGGGATTCGCGTAACTGGACAGGACGCAGAAGCGCACGTTGGGCAGAACGCTGCGCGCAAGCGCGAGCGCTTCGGCGACGTCGTGCGTCGCGTTGTCGAGGCCGAACACGATGAGATCGGGACGCGCACGCTGCATGTCTTCGATGCAGACCGACGGCGCGTCGCCGACAACGTGAATGATCGCATTTTGATTCAAGAACGAATGCAGCGCCTTGGCAATGAGCGCTTGGCGTTCGATCACGAACGTACGAAGCGGAACTATGTCTGGAACGACCATCGTTGCGTTTGTTCCTTTGATACATCGAACCGGCCGACAGCAGGTCGGCCGGTTTGCATTCCAAGTATTATCTCGGTTTCGAACCGCTTATGAACTTCCCAAAATTGGGTATTTCGGCTGATGAAGCGCATCTGTCAAGTGGTCGAAATCACCTTGACAGACGCTTCCCTTTGGCGAAGGTTCGGTAAAAAAAAGACCGCGGTGCCGGTACACCGCGGTCTTCACCGCGATTCGCTTACTCGAGCCGCGGATGCTTGCGCAGCCGCGAGTCGCGCAGGGGCTTATGACGAGAGCGCCGCGCCGCCTTCGGGCAGGCTGGGCGTTGCCGCACCGTTGGTCGGCACACCATTCGTCGACAGATAGTACTCAGAGTACTGGTGGCGTTCGGGTTTGGTGTGATTGAGCACGACGCCGATTAAATTCACCGCTCCGACTGCGGCAAGTTTGTCGAGCGCGCTATTGGCCGAGCGGCCGTCGGTATTCGTCGCTGACACCACGAGCACGGCTCCATCGGCTTTCATCGCCAGAATGACGCCGTCGATGATCGGACCGAGCGCCGGCGCGTCGATGATGACGAAGTCGAATTTCTCGCGCGCAGCAAGCAGGAGTTTGTCGAACGCATCGCCCTGCAGTAGCGCGACCGGGTTCGGCGAGCGCGTTCCGCTGGTCAGGGTCAGTACACCGTCGTGGCCGCTTTCGCGAACCGCCGCATCGAGCGTACACACGCCGACAAGCACGTCCGACAGACCCTTGCCGTTGGCGAAGCCGAGCTTGGTGTGCAGGGTCGGGCGCCGCAGATCGGCATCGATGATCAAGACGCGAGCGTTCAACTGCGCCATACTGATCGCGACATTGAGCGCGATCGTCGATTTTCCGTCGCCTTGACGCGGCGATGTGATCGCGACCGAGCGCGGTGCGTCGGCCGATGAGTAGCGCAGCGCCGTGACCAGCTCGAAATATGATTCGTAGGCCAAGGCGTCGATCCAGGTACCGGTCCGGGTGCCGGGGTGGGTCGTCGTCGTGAGCGCCGGGATCGAGGCCAGCACGGGGATGCCCAGGCGTTCCTTGATGTCGTCCTCGTTGCGGAAACGGTCGTCGAAGAACTCCAAGACGAACGCGGCACCGAGCGCGAGGAGAATACCGGCGATAACGCCGACGGCCATGTTGAGCACGTAATTGGGGGTGATGAGCGCGCTATCGGGATCGGCTGATTGCGTGATCGTCACGTCGGACAGCGCGGTCGTCCGCGACAGCATCGCGTCGTCGTATTTTTTCTCGAGCGTATTGTACACGTCTTCAGCGGCCTTTGCTTCGCGCGTTAGCCCGGCGACCCGCTGCGTGCGTTCGGGCAAGGCGCGGACGACGGAATCCATCGCTCGGCGCTGACCGCGAGCCGTCGTACCTTGCGATGCGTCGGCCGAAACCTGCGAGCGCAACGTCGCCGCTTGCTGCAGTAACTGCTGATACACCGGATTCGGAATCCGCATCGAGCCGGCGATAACGGTCGACGATTGGCCCGCGGCTTCTTTTTCAAGGCTGGCCAACTGCCCCTTGAGGGCGATGACCGTCGGGTGTTCGTCGGTGTACTGCTTGCGCGCCGAGTCGAGTTGTGCCCGAACGCTTGAAATCTGCTGGTTGAGCGTCGAGGCCACGGGATTTTGGCTCGTGTTGCGCTCGCCTTCGATCGTTTGCGGAACGGTGGCAAGCTGGGCATTGACACTCGAAAGCTGGGCTTCGGCTTGACGGCCGTCGAGTTCGGCTTGCGAACCCTTGGCGTCGAGCGCCGCGACCTGAGCTAATTGGGCCTGCGTTTGCTGGGTCAAATCGGCGATGCCGTTGCGCGCCTGGTAACTCGAAAGTGCTCCCTGCGCGGTGCGCAAGCGCTGCTCCGCGATCGGCAATTGCGCCTGCAGAAAGGTGATCGCGCTATCGGCCTGATGGGCGATGAGGTTGCGCTCGCGGTCGACGAAGACGTTGGCGTAGGTGTTGGCGATTCTGGCCGACATTTGACGGTCGGGCCAGGTTACGGCTAGGCCAATGATCGAGGTGCCGGTGACCGGCTTGATCGCAACGTGCGAAGACAGAGCGTCGCCGGAGATATTGAGTCCCAAGCGGCTGACGACTTCACGCGCGACCGGCGATTCGTGCAGCAACTCGGTGTAGGTTTCGGGCGATTGGGCGCCGCCGGCGGTCAGCAGTGCGTTGAGGACCGGCAAATTCTGGTCGCTCGTCGGGGCGCTTTGCACGGCCGAGCCGCCGCCGGCGATGAGCCGGACTTCCGTCGTGTACGACCGGTGCTTGAGGAAGGTTAGCGCGGCGACGACCAACAGGACGCTGACGAAGACCAGGGCCATCGTTTTGCGCCGGCGCTGTAAGACGCGCAGCCAGCGAGCAACATCAACGTCGCCACCGGCACCGGCGCCGGGCGGCGTCGATGCGAAGATCGGCGTTGGACGGTCGACGGCGAGCGCCGCGACGTCGGATGAATAAGGGGTGAGTGCGCGCTTCATGTGTTGACGGTCCCTCGACGGCTATGGCGTTGCATGCGGTGGCGTTACGGTACGAACAGTCGGGCAATGCCCGCCAGAATGCCGAGCGGACCAGAGGTTCGATCGTTATTCCCCTTGGTCTGCGGGACGTATACCAGGTCGTTCTTTTGCATGATCACATCTTTACTGAGGTCGCCGCTCTTGAGCACCTCGTAAAGATTGACGTTCATGGTTTGCGGAGCGCCGGACGCGTCGATCCGCCGTACGGTGATGTGATTGAGATCGGCATTCGCGCTGGGACCGTTACCGGCGCGGGCGATCGCCATCGACAGCCGGTCGCCTTCGCGGAGCGCGACATCGCCCGGCTTCTCGACCGCGCCGAGGACCTGGACTTGCAGCAGCAGTGGGCTCGGCACGTAGACGGTCATCTCGTCACCCAGCGGCAGATTTTGTCCGGTGTCGCCGTCGTGCAGGAGCTTCTGCAGCGAGACTTGTTTGATGTCGCCGTGCGAGTCGGCTAACCGCGCATCGGGCAAGGCGCCGTCCGTGATGCCCAAACCGCCGGCGCTCGCGATCGCGTCGGTCAGCCGGCTGCGCGACGGCAACTCGTACTTCCCGGGTTTGATGACGTTGCCCAGCACCAGGACTTCGAGCGGGCCTTCTTTCGCCACGACGACGGACACTTGCGGCTGCCGGACAAAATGCTTGAGGCTGTTCGACAGCGTGGCGGCGGCCTGGGTGGGAGTCTGACCGGCTACGTGAATTTCGCCGATAAGCGGGTAGCTGATCGTGCCGCTGGGCAGAACGGTGACGGTTTGCGTCAGGTCCTTCTCGCCGTACACGATGATGCTCAACTCGTCCCCGCCGTGAATGAGGTACGCGCTGTCGAAGCGCGCGCTGGACGGAACGCCACCGGCGGTTGCGGCCGGCGACGCGGGCGTGGCGGCCAGCGCCGGCGCGCCGGTTGCGGCGATGATGAGAGCGGCGAGCGGGTACGACAGCAATCGAAGCACGGCTATTCCTTAGCAAGAACGAAATGATGGCAGTTAGGACGTACCGTAAGCGTTACCGGTGATCACGACTCCACTGGCCCTACTTCGCGGGGACTTGGGTCCCAAGATAGGTCATAGGCCAACGCCGGAACGAATGTCAAGCCCGGCGGCCGGAATGCACCTGAATGTGTGCCGGCGCCATCTGGTTTGGAGTCGATCGGCTACGCGTTCTAACGTAACCGGAACGTAACGGCCACCGGTGAAGTTCGATTCGCGGACACCTTCCGTCCGTTTAGGCGTTCGGCGAATCAAGCGAACTTCTTTACTGCGCGGCGCGATGTGCGCCGCGTGCGGCACTGGGCCGGCGGTGTGCGCCGCGCTGCGCGCCGTCTAGGCGGCGGGCGAGCCGGCTCCGACCGTCGCCGGCCGCAAGTGGATCTTTAGCTGGTCCGCCAGCCGGATCGCCAAGGCTACGATCGCGAGCGTTGGATTGGCGTAGCCGGCAGCCGGAAAGATCGACGTCCCCGCGACGTACAGCCCGGCAACTCCGTGAACTGCGGCATCGGCATCGACGACGCCCGAGCGCGCGTCCGCGCTCATCCGCGTTGTGCCCATATGATGGTAGCCTTCGACGAGCCGGCTGCGCCAGCCCGAGGCGGCGTCGGCGGTCAGCCAGTCTTCAGGCACAACGTCGCCCAGGCCCAAGCGTTGAAATTCCGCCGCGACGGTGTGGGTCATGAAGGCGATGGTTTTGCGCTCGATCTCGCCCACACGCCAATCGACGATCGGCAGCGGGAGCCCGAAGCGGTCGGTCCGATTCGAAAGCATCACCCGGCTATCGGGTCCGGGCGCTTGTTCGCACATACACTGTAACCACGCTTCGGCGCGATCGCCGGCCGGATGATCGCCGCGCAGGTACCGGTCGAAGGCCATCGCCGCCAGCTCACGCGGATGCCGCGCGATCCGGCTGAGATCGGCCGTGAGGTCTTGGGGCATGCGCCGGAACCGGATCGCCTCGCGCAGATTGAGCGCGCCGGCGAAGCCGCTGTCGGGCGGGTGCTTGAACACGACTTGAGCCATACAGTTGAGCACGCCGCCCGCGGCTTGCCGTTCGGCGGGCAGTGATAAACGCGGCCGCAAGTTCGAACCGTTGCGCCGCAAGACACGGAAGAACGGCTGCAAGGCCTTTTCCGGCGCCGGCTGGATCCGGGCGCTGAAGCTGAACGTATGATCGGCCAGATAGCGGCCCACAAGGTCGTGGCCGTTGCCCAAGCCGTTGCGGTGCGTGTCGCGCGACACGAGCAGCAGTCGCGCGTTCTCGATGCCGCCGCAGGCAAGCACGAAGGCGCGGGCGCGAATCGTACCGCGCCGGCCGTTGAGCGTTTGAATTTCGACGGCGTCCATCGATGTGCCGTCGGCGTTTGTCTTGAGCGACGTCACGGTCGCGTGTACCACGACCTTGACGTTGCGGGCCGCGGCGAACTCGCGGCGGTACGCCTTTCCGAGGTCCGAGATCGGCGTTGAAGCCACCACCGAGTAGCGCAACTGATGCGGATCGAAGGCCGACGTTTGCATGCCGAATTCGCGCCAATCGGACGCGCCGAAATCGGTTCGCGGCAGCTCGAACATGGTGCGCGCACGAGCGTAAAACGGTGCGACATCCGCCGCGCCGATCGGCCAGCCGGCGATCGGAATCCAGGGGCGCTCGTCAAAATCCGAGGGCTCGAGTTCGACACATACCGCGCCCCAAATATTCGCCGCGCCGCCAAATTGCCGGCGGCGCCCGTCGGTCAGCCCGTTATGCGGGACGCCGACACTCTGGCCGGCATTGAGCGACTCGCTCGCCGGATTGAAGCCGAGCCCGCCGCTCTCCAACAGCGTCACGCTCGTTGCCGTGCCGAAGAACTCGCGGGCGATCGCAAGCCCGGCCGGACCAGCGCCGATCACACAAATATCCGTTTGCATGACGGTGTCGTGCGGGAAGGTCCGAAAATCAACGATCATCGGCGGGCGTCGCCTCGTCGCGATCCGCGTGCTGGGCTTGGCGTGACGACCGTCGCTTCGCGACGGGCGCAGGTGCGTGGGCAGTGCGAGAAGTGCGGCGAAGCCGTATGCGGAGAGCGGGTCAAAACGGCGTCGCCGTTCGGGTTTTCATCGATCAAATCATTCTCCGCTCTTGCTTCGCGGAGCGTGGTAAGGAGACGGGATGGGAGTACCTGGGAGTACCAACTGCCGCTTCTCATTACGAGCACCGTTTCGCTGCGGTATCGCGTACCGTTAATGTACGTTGCAGCGTCCCGGATCGCTGATCGCGTAGCGTGGCATCAATTGCACGCGCTACTGCGATTTGCGCGTAAAGGACGCAGCGC
This sequence comes from Candidatus Velthaea sp., assembly GCA_965214335.1. GTDB lineage: Bacteria > Vulcanimicrobiota > Vulcanimicrobiia > Vulcanimicrobiales > Vulcanimicrobiaceae > Velthaea. The sequence continues at coordinate 781,372 of CBDCBO010000005.1, forward strand.
CGAGTACGAGCCGTCGTGAAGATCTCTTAACGACTGCATTTGCAAGCGTAAGGGAAAGATGGGCGGTGTCGAACGCTTTGACGTAATAATAAGCCGGTATTTGCGTGTGTGCTGGGACGTTTGTAGGAAGCCTTATGATGAGCTATGCTCCGAATCGTAACAAGATCAATGTTGTTCATGTCGTTGGCAGAATGCGCGATGGCGGTGCGGAAGCGTTGCTGCGCACGCTGGTTCCGAAGCTTGCTAAGGAACCCGATCTCGACATGCATTTCCTATCGATTTACGACCCGAACTTAAGCGCCGACGAGCGCGCTTCACTTGGTGTGCCGCTGCACGAGGTCGGGCGACGGTCGCGGGTCGATGTAACATTTGCGTCGCGATTGGTTGGAACGCTTCGGCGACTGCGGCCCGATGTCGTGCACGCGCACAGTCACAGCGGCAAGTTTGCCGGACGGATCGCGGCGATCGCGGCCGGCGTACCGAATATCGTTTTTAGCGAGCATGGCGATGATGCCAGCGGCATAATCCATTGGAGCGTAAGTCGTCTGTTGAATGCGCGTACTGCGCGATTCGTCGTGTTTACCGACGATGAGCGCCGGCGCTACGCCGCCGAGCAACATCTGCCGCTTTCACGGGTGACCGTGATACCAAATGGAATCGCGGTGCCGGCGACGACCGATGCGGCTGCGACCCGCGCCGAGCTAGGCGTGAGCGTAGACGATTTTGCAATCGCTATTCCGGCGCGGCTTGTCCAACAAAAAAATCACCAACTTCTTATCCGGGCGGCTGCCGCACTGCAGGCCGAGCTAAAGTGCGGCGTTCGGCTCTTCGTTATTGGCGAAGGCCCGAACGCCGGTGCACTCGAGACGCTCGTGAGCGAGCTCGGCATGACCGCGACCGTCCGCTTCTTAGGATATCGGCGCGACGCACAGCGGCTCACCGCCGCGTGCGACGTTTTGGCACTATCGTCACTATGGGAAAAGATGCCGCTAGTGGTCGGGGAGGCGATGCTGTCGGGGGTACCGGTCGTTTCGACGCCATGGACGGGTGTAGATACGTTTATCGTGGATGGAGAAACGGGCTATCTTGCGAGCGACTTCAGTGTTGACGGCCTGCGGTCGGCTTTGGCTCGAGCGCAAGCCGACGCCACCGCGCGGCAACAGATTGCCGTTCGGGCAAAGCTTGCGGCGAGCGACCGATTCAACCTAGACCGTGGTGTGCGGCTGCACGCTCAATTGTACCGCGAGTTGACCGAAGTTCGCGGGGCGCTTAACGCTGCCGTCCGCGCGCCGGGTTGAGGGATTCTTCACCGGCACCACTAACGGTGTGAATCGACGTCGGAAGGGGCCGCAACGCGACCGAAGACGGCCAAGCCGACTCGAAGAATCACGAGAAGACGCGTTTTTGAAAAAGCAATCCTTTGGAGCACGCCCGATGTTGCTCGTGGCTGTAATAATTGCTATCGTTGCGGGGCTCGGCAGCCTTGGTATTAGCGCTCATCCACGGCACTTTGAATGGCTTACGTCGTCTTTAGCTGACGTCATAAGTCCAGCGCCCCCGGTGCCAAGTCATATGCCAAAGATCGGGGGTCTCTATCCGGACGCGGGCTGGCTGCCGTTTTCAAAAGGACCCTTTGTCGAGAGCGTTGAGTCGGTGTATGGCCCACACCCGCTAGCGGTCTGCCGAATCCCGGGCGGTTACAAGGGCTCGTGCTTAGCTGTTAACAGCGATGGCATCATCGCAAATCTGTGGGGCAAAGACCCTACGAATTTCAATACGATGCAGATGACATTGGGCGGAACTTCAGACTACTTAAAGCGCTACGCGCGGCAGGATACGACCGTAACGTCATTCTTCCAATCAACGGCTGCCGATCCGTTGTATTCCGTTTTGTTATGTGTAACCTATCCGAAGGCGTGCGATACGGGAAAAATGCATGTTCCCGTCGGAGCCGTTCCCGAGCCCTCGACCGATCATCATCTTTACATTCGTGATACGGATACACATCAAGATTGGTCGATTTGGGTTGCGCCGATTCCGACCGGTAAGGGCGGCGATTATCGCCCTCAGGGAACCGCTAATGTTTTAAGAGTCGATCAAACGACCGATGGTCTTGGAATAGGCGGGGCAGCGGGCAATATCAGCCTAGCTTGGAGCGAGCGCCCGCAGGATGTTTTAGTGGGTCGCATTCCGCACGCGCTGTCGCTGCGCGTCACATGCGACACGACCGAAGACGGCATCCATGGAACGTACGTCTATCCGGTCGTGCCTGGAACGACGAGCCACGTGGCCACAGACCAGCAATTCTTCTGCGGATATCCAAGTGCCAATACTGACGATGAGCAGCAGTATGTTACCAATTCTGCGAGTAATGTAAATCTGGAATATGGCGCACATCTATGGCTTGACGTAACTCCGGATCGTTCGCAGCGCGGCACTCCGGCTTGCGATATCATCGCGTATGCTGAGCTTCGCGCATTACACGAATTCGGCGGCTACGTCGCCGACATTGGGTCGGCAAAGTGGTTTGAAGCTCCGATCTACGTTAACCGCATGGCTGACATCAACGACACGTACGACGGAAATCCCAATGGCATCACAAGCTATTGGGCACAAGTCGCCGGGCAAATCGGCAAGTCTACTCGGCCCGGCGCTACTTGGCATTACAAGGTGCAGCACTGCGGAATTGATTTGGCACGTCATTTGCACGTGCTTGTTCCACCCAGTCGGGACTAGTTAATCCGGTGCCGGCCGTTCAAAATACGTCGCCGCACGTTACGATCAAGCGTTCATTCGTCGAGGGTCGTCTGGGGGAGCCGGCAATGTGACCGGCTCGAATGGCGGACCCGATCGGCCATTGAGTAAGTGCAATAATTCGCTGGTCGTGACGCTCGTTTCGAAAGCTTGCTCGACTCTGGCTCGCGCGCGGGCCCCCAAGCGAAGACGTAATTCACGATCGGCCGCAAGTGTCGCCAATGCATCCGCCATTGCTTCCGGGTTTTGCTGTTCTACCAAAAAGCCCGTGTCCGAACTCACCAGTTCATTCAAGCTGCCGGTTCTCGTCGCGACGACAGGGACGCCCGCCGCCATCGACTCCATGAGAGCGACTGAAATACCTTCGTGCTCGCCTTCCCGTTCGGTCGATGCGAGCGCGAACACGTCGTAGTCGCCATCCGATAGCTGCCGAAGTAACGTTGCATGGGCCAGATTACCGGTCATGGTTACCGAATCTTGCAAACGTAAATCCACAATCAATCGGGCAACCTCATCGCGAATTTCGCCACCGCCCGCAAGGTCGCAGTGGTACGCGATTCCGCGATCTCGCAGCAGCGCAAGGGCGCGCAACAAGAAGCGATGGCCTTTCCAGCGGCACATTCGTGCCGCACACAGGATCTTGAGTTCGTGGCGCGCAGGCGGCTGAGCAATTGTCTGGGGAATCGCTACGCCTAAGTGGACGACCGTGCAACGTGAGGCATATTGCGGGCCGACGATGCGCTGCAAAGCTTGACAATTACGTGCCGATATAACGCGGGTGAAGACCGATGCCGCGACTTTCTGCTGCGTCAAATTGTCGTAGAAGATATCATGTTGATGAGCAGTGAAACTTAGCGGGATGCCGGTGAGCCATGACGCTACAAGGGCCATCGTTCCGGGCGTTGTAAGCCAATTCGCGTGGATGTGGTCGATGTCGCCCATGCCACGCAGATCCGCAGCCAAAGCAAGACCTTCAGCAAAGACGGCCAAGTTTACAATCTTCGAGCGAAGACCGTATTTTGGCAAGAACGTCGCCGCAAATGCTCGACCCACGGCGAGCGGCGAACGGATAAATTCTCGCAACGCCTGCCGAAACGTTCGGCGGTCGGCTATCGTCAAGAAATGCGCTGAAGCCCCTAAGTTCGGGAAAGTAACCGTACGGGTGATTGGCCTCGTTGGAATAACGACAACATCTATTTCGCCAGCGAGCGATCGAACTTCCGGCTCGAAGAATGCTTCGGCCAGACCGAACGGAAAATACGTCGTAATATAGGCGATCTTCATCGGGTTCTACAATATTTAAGCATCATATTGCGGACCGAAGCCCGTATGGAATTCTTTCGCCCTTCGCTGGGAGCATCCTCGACGTGAGCATAAACGCCGACCGAGCATATCTTATCGTACCGTTTCTCAACGAAGCTGCAGCTTTGCCCGACATGCTTGAATCTATTGCCCGACAGAGCATCGAGCCGGAGCGCCTGTTTCTTGTTGCTGTGGACAGCGGATCAACGGACAATGGCGCGGCCATCATATCGGCGTTCATCGACCAGGGTCCGATCGAAGGCGTCGTGCTGCGGTCGACAGTGCGCTCGATTCCCGCTGCATTGAATACCGGGTTTCGTTGGGTTGGGGCGAAAGGGATCGCTATTCGTCTTGACGCGCATACCGTCTACGATCCGCTTTACCTTCCAACAATACTTGATGCGTTTGAAACTGGCCCCCCGACAGTATGGTGTGTCGGCGGCGCCCAGACGCCGGAAGTTGCGACCGACTTTGGACGGGCTCTCGTTGTCGGATTTATGAGTAATCCCGTCGGTCTCGGCTTTTCACCGCATCGCGTAGCACGAACGCCCAGACTTGTGGACAACGTGTACCTTGGTGCATTTCGTGCCGGCGTGGTGCCAAGGATCGGGTTTTTCGACGAACGCTGGCGCGCGAACGAAGATAGTGAACTTATGGCTCGTGTAATCGAGGCCGGCGGCCAGATACTGTGGATACCGATCAAGAGTTTTTATCGCGTAAAACGTGGTCCGATGGCTACTTTGCGGCAATGGGCGCGTTATGGTTTTTGGCGAGCGCAGACGATCAAGCGACATCCCGCCAGGTTGGGTTTGCGTCACTGTGTGCCGCCTATAGCTCTTGTCGTTGGCCTGGCTCTGCTGAGTTCACCGTGGCGCGCCGTGCTAACTCCATTTATCTGCGCATACGCAGTTGCGATTGTGTGGTTACGTCCGCCCGGTCAACGGCCCGTCGTTACCGCGGCGTCGGTGCTGTACTTTCCTGCAGCGCACTCGCTCAATGCAGCGGGTCTCATCATCGGCTTGCTACTGCCGGTTCCCAAATACAAGAACGCCTAGACATCCACATTCGTAGCAAGCGATGTTGACATTACCATGAGCCGACTCAACGACCATGGGCCGCCTGCGGCGAATTTAAGCGATGCGGTGCGGTGCCATTGCTAAGTTCGTAGCGGCCTGTCAGCAAGCAAAGTCGAACAAACGCAGCGAGAGCGTGTATCGAGACGGGTCGTCCGTTTGGCTCGCTGCGTTGAGCCCAACGGGATCGCCGGCAATGTGCAATCGACCGTGGAGGGTAGAGGCAATTTCGCGCTTCTGCGGAGACACTTCATCCAGTGATACCGTCCGGGGTGCGCAAAATCGTTGTTATGGGTCGCTCAAGCGCGTTGAAGACGAAGCGTTCGCGGGTCCCGGTGGGTGGCCGGCGCACGTATGTGAGCCTAGTAAACGCGCGGCAAGTCAGCGCCTGGCAAACGTTCGGCATCAATCGGTGCTCGGCGGCGGCGAAGCGCGGAACGGCTACAGCAGTAAACGTTCTCTCAGCACCGGCGTCCGGCTCTTTGAACGCCGCGAAAGGACCACTTTCGATTTCCCAGGCGCTTTCTGAGTCATAGAGGGTTGGCGACTTGGCCGCAAGGCGGTAAGGCGGCCTTTGCCCAGATGTCGCTGATTTGGTTAGGTTCCGGCAATTGTCGCTGATGTACCGCACGCATTGTCGTGTTACCGCACGCAGTGTTCGATCGGCATCGACCAAGAAGCAGCAGCAGAGCGGCGTAGTTATGCCGCCTCTTCATCTGGCCGCACGTACGGATTTGCGGGAGTTCGTGAATCGGCATGTTGAACATGAATGTGCCACGTTGCGATATTTTGTTGCGTAACGGCGTGCGTTCGCTCGCACAATGGTAAGCCGCGTTGGCCAATCGTATGAAGTCGAGCTTCAAATATGCGGCCGGGCAGCTTCATCTCCTGGATTTAGATAGGACGAGATGCGCACGATAACGCTTCGCGGCACGGGTATTACGACTACAGCCTTAGGTTTTGGCACTTCAACGCTTCTGGGCAGGCTATCAAAAAAGGAGTCGACCCGGCTACTCGAAGTTGCATACGAAAGCGGAATCCGGCATTTCGATACGGCGCCGTTATATGGTTACGGAGAGGCGGAAGGAGTGCTTGGTCGCTTCCTGCAGGCTCGCAAGGACGCTACCGTTGCTACGAAATTCGGCCTGTCAAGATCAGGCGCGAATTCGGCCTGTCAAGATTCGTTCCTCTTTCGTCGAATAAAAGATCTGGGACGCCCGCTTTTGCGAATGTCGCCTCAATTGCGAGCAAGAGCGCGGGACGCTGTGCACACGAGCCTTAAGAAGGTCACCAATTTTGATGTAGCAGAAGCCGAGCGCAGCTTGACTAACAGCTTAAAGTTGCTGAAAAGAAGTCAGGTCGATTTATTCTTTCTTCACGAGTGCCGTATATCCGATCTCGCGGATGAGCGGTTGCTAGCGTTTCTCAATCGATCCAAAGAGGCGGGTCTAGTCAGAGCCTTCGGTATTGCAACCGATATCGATACAATTAATGCTTGTGAAGACGCTAACGCGTCGTACATGTCGGTTTTACAGTTTCCGAATAATCCGTTTGAACCTAATTTGGAAACGTACTCGCGGTTGGCAGATCGCGCCTGCATCATCCACAGTCCGTTCGGTGGCTTCGGCATCCGTTCGGTGGACGATAAAGCAGCGGCTCTTGCGTATGCGCGCCGACAAAACCCGGACGGTATCGTGCTCTTTAGCTCTCAGCAATCGGGGCACATTGTTAGCAACGCAGGGTTTTTCTAGCTGGCTTCTTCACAGCCGCCGATGCAGTGGTGCTGTGCGCGTAGAATGATTTGGCGCGAAAGTACACAGCAAGCACCGGGCTGGGTCGCGAGTCCCTATGGTGACTGCGCGGCAGCTATCCGCATTCGCGCCGTGCGCGGTAGCTGCCCGTACTTGTCACTCGCTCAAAGAGCAGTACCACTAGACGTTTTGCTAAGCCTATAGCTGCGCAGCATAGCGTTACGGTGATGTTAACGACACCAGATTGAAATCGCTCGCCGACAATCCTTGTAGGCAATAATTCCAATTACCGTTCGAGGCGTCACCTGCTGAAGTCATATCCGATTCTATCTTTGTCCACGGATTGACACCATTTACCTCCATTTCGCCGGGATCCGACGTATAGACGTAGGGTTGCTCAGTGTCGATCTTTGTTCCAATATCACCCGTGTCGGTAACATAACCACCGTACGTCGCCAGCGCTGTAAGAACTGCCTTGCACTCGACACTGTGGGATGACGACGCAATACGAGATGTAGACCAATTGAGCTGAAAAATATCTCCATAGTGGGGATGGTTTGTGCTGCCGTCACAGGATTTATCGGTTTGAGCGTAGGTATTGCTCGGATACATCATTGGATTGTTTGCACAGCCCATAATGAACCAGAGCGCGTGATGAATGACGCCGTTCAGCATCTCCTGTGGCATAAGTACGCCTTCACCACCAGCCGGGCCGAACGCGATACCACTCGATCCATAGCTCCCGCCGGCGAAGTTTCCAAGTAAGCCTGCAGTTCCAAGCGTGTAGACTCCACCATAGCCGCAGCGCAGAATTCCGCCCGTCAGGTTCGGCCTCAAATCGCCCGTCCCGGAACCTGCGCCGGTGCCACCTGTGCCGTTATTGGCGAGCGCAAGCCAGCAGTCGACTTCGATGTTGTAGGCCTTGTCCAGGAGCATCAGATGCTGGTCCGATCCGTTTTGAACCAGATCTTGCGGGTTAACGTGAACTTTTACCCCGTCAGCATCACAACCAGACCAAATACTATTGCAAGAGACTGTAACGACTTCATCGCTCGCGGAACTGACATAATAAGGTGCTCCCGCTTGATAATTGAACGGTTGAGTTGGGCCGAAGGCGCCGCCCGCCGGTCCAGTAATTTCCATATTGAATGCAGCTTGCTCGACGCTCGCTGATAACGTCGAATGCGGTAGATTAACGATTGGGGTGAGTAGTGGGCTGGAGCCCGAAAATTCCTGATAAAGTGTGCTCGGTAGTGCGCCATCGCCGATCGGTGAAGCTGACGGACTGGGGATTGGACTTGGACTTGGCGAAGCACCCGGCGATCCGGTGAATACCTCGAGTCCCGCAATCGATGCATTGTTTACAGTCGCGGCAAGCTCAACGACAACTTGCCCGTTTGCATTTGCGGTGGCGGCATAATCATTTGCCAGCGCGATATTCTGCCCGCCGGCCGCTTTGAGTATGTCGTAATTGGATGCGACTGGCGTCCCATTCACGGTTATGTTAAAGAGACGTAACCCGGGACTGCTAAAAAACGACTCTACGAAGTGCAGTCGCACATCATACACCGCGCCCGGAGTGAGCGACGGGATGGTGTATATTAAGCTGTGTGCAAAGCGCTGCGATTGGTACACAGACTGGGGGGCGGGTGAAGATACCTTACTCGTGTCGATGCTGTTCTTAACCACAGCGATCCCACTCCAGCCGACTGTTTGGTAATCGGCGTCTGCCAGCCACTTACCTTGAGCACTGGTACTGCCGGAATTGATCGCGATCACCTCGGTTGGCGACGACGTCGCTGCCGAGACTTCAATGGCGGCGAGCGCCGCATTATTAACCGAAGCGACGAGTGCGATTGTAATGGCTCCCGTTGCGTCCGAAATCGCTGGAACTACTCGTGCAATAGCGCGATTAGACCCTCCGGCACTTTGAAAGATGTCAAAGCTGCTAAAAACTTGGTTTCCATTCACGAAGCCGTCGAAAACACGCGCATGTACGGTGTTGAAATAAGATTCCACAAAATGTAGGCGGACGTTATACGCGCTGTTTGCGGAAAGTCCAGTGACGGTGTACTTCAGCTGTGTCGCGTAGCGTACCGTTTGATACACCGCCATGGGTGCAGCATTCGAGATCTGGCTCGTATCGATCGTATAACCGACTCTCGTGACGCCGCTTTGGCCTGAGACAGCATAACCGGTGTCAGCTGAAAATGCCCCCACAGCGGCCGTTGAACCGGCGTCGATTGCAATATTGCTCCCCGGCGCTACGCTTTGTTGGCGTCTTGGCGCCGCGATACGCGAGGTTACTGCGCCAAAACTTGAACGGGTGGTCATCGAATTTGGCACGCTTGCTCCGCCGCCGCTACACGCAGTAATTGCAAGCAGAAATAGAAAACTAAAGCATGTCTGTAAACAGCGCTTATCCATAACACAAACTTTCCGGCGATCCTTGCCTAACGCTGATAATCGACACGTTCACATAAGATGTTTAGAATAAAGGGTCGATCAACGGTGCCGATGTGCAACGAATCACGGCGGTGCCGTTTGCTATGCTAAGCTGCTTGAGCAAGGTGTCACTATGGTCGTAAATATAGGCAAGCCTTAATCGCGTTCCGTATGTGCGGTCACCAAGTTCTTACAACGAAGCCGAGAATAGCCGCACGATCGGAGTAATGTACTTTGTAAATTTGATACTTGATAAAAAAGGGAAGTAAACACTTACGATGCGACGCCAAACCTGGTGCGCGGTATCGTCGGCACCTTCGATTCACATTAGCAGTGACATTAAGTCAAGTGCGTGGATGTGTTTCACTACTCGATGTTGCTTCTTTACTTTGATGGACCGTGTACAGCGAAGGCGCCCGTTCTTGAACGCATCTTTGGTGTGCGACCGCCATGTCTGGCGCACGGCACTCATCGTGCCCTCATGAATTGGTTCTCCGCGCTTATCAGATGCGGGAGAGCAACGTCCTTCGCGCCGCCCAAGCCACCTTAAGACAACGATCGATTGTCAAACAACATTCGCGAAAGAAACATGTCTTTCTCGATTTTTGTGATGGTCTTCACTGTCTGAGTGCAACAGGGGAAGTGTAGGCACGTATGACTGTAAATCGGTTCGTTTCTGAATGGCTCGCAATGCACGCCAACCTTCAAGCGGACCGGTAACGCCTTTGGGTACATATTGTTGCACCAAAAATATGTGCGAGCGCGTCGACACGAACCCGTACTGCAGGGTGCAGTACAGCGCATCCATGTAGATGTATTACGCACTGCTGCGCGACGTGAGGTGCCTGTAGAAACAAAAAGTCGGTTCTGTATCACTTTACCAAAGCATTGCATTACCGTAAGGTCAGGAGAAATGGCGCCGCAAAGCGCCGGTTGAGAAATCAGCCATGCTGCAATATGTATGGATGTGATTTCACTCACGCTGCACGGGCGATTATGCTCGAGGCTTATTCCCTGCATGTCCATGAGTTTCGCTACGCTGTCTTCATGACGGCGCCCACCGGAGTGCGCTTAGAATAATGTACATACGACTATTTAAGATGATTGGCGTTGCGTTCGTGCTTGTCGTATATGGATGCAGCAATGGCGGGAACGACGTTGCGAGCGTGGGAATCAACAATCCAGCTGCTTCGCTCGCTGCCGCGCGAAGTGCTGACCCTCCGCAGCAGCCACCTGCGGTGGCGTTCGTGGCACTCCCTATCCTTAAACAAGCCATCACGCAGTCGAGTGAGACGCTCCCGTGGCGTTATGCAGAACTTTGGAATAGCAGCGGTCCGTTCACAACAACCGTATCGCAGCTGAAGTCACACGGTGCCCAAGTCGTATCGCAAACATACATGCAAGCACTTTGGGCGCAGGGTGTTGCCGGAAGTCCGATCGCCGAAGGAATCCCGATTTATGTCGGCAGGTCGACCGATCCGGTGCTAACGGCCAGCTGTACGATGTACGGCTCGAATTGTAACGCCAAGGGAGTACGGATACATGTTCCATCCTACGCGACGCCGCAGCAGTCTTCTGATGCTCACATTACGATTGTTGACCAGAACTCTTCCGTGGGGCAAATCGAACTTGACTGCTGGCAGACGGTGATCACGGGTTCGCAGTTGAAGTGCTCGTGGGCGGGTATTTACAAGACTCCCGGCAGCGGTGTTTCTGAGAACGGCAATGAGGGCATACATGCTGGAATGGCGGTCTCGTCCGTCTTCACGGTGGGAGCGGAGGTTGCGGATGGCAACATCGGTCATGCACTTGGTTTTATCGCGCATTGTTTAAATAGTCCAGCTGTATATCCGGCCGATACAAGTGTGGGAACGGATTATTCATGCGGCGGTTCCACTCCACCACACTATGGGAATCTCGTACATCTGCTATGGAGCAGCTCACAGATTGCCAGTTCAAGTTACAGCAGCCCGTGTAAGGTCATATTGACAGCTCTTGCCACGTACGGAGCATATCTCACCGATACAGGCAATAACGGACTGCAGCTTGATACTCAGAATGAGCTGTCTTATACGGCGTCTCCCCAGAATAGGGCGCTAGACCCGTGGCCGGCGATCCAGTCAAAGCTTGACGCGAGCGGTGACGGTGGTTATGGTTCATGGCACAGTTGTTTAAATCGACTGCAAGCGAGCAATTTTGAATTACTTCAGATTGCACGACCATGATGGTGCGAGCACGCCGAGATGAGACCGTTCCCAAGGTGTATTGCGACTGACCCCGTGTTGCCAATCGAACACGGATCAGTGACGCACATGCACAGTGTCGGATGTCGATGTTACGAGCCGCGCCGCGCTTTCACTGCTTTAAAATCTTCTTCAAGAGCTTCGATCCGTTTTTCGAGACGCGCAAGCTTTGTTTCATCTGCGCTGCGGAGGGCGCTAAGCTGACGATCTCTGTTAACCAGTTCACTTTGCAGAGCCTTGATGCCGGCAAGCGCAACGCCTTCTTCATCAATAGTAGTAATATGCCGATCGTCCTCACCAAGCTCAAATGCTGCGCGAAAGTCCTGCGCCATCGGTCCGAGATGACGTATGCTAGTCCCCTGCGCCGAATAGCTCCACTCACTCACCGGCAAGGTTGCGATCTTGGCGAGTATCCGTTCGTCATCAACGCTTGCGATGCCAGTTTTTGCTGCGCGGTCACTCAGTGATGACCAATGACCCCGAACCCGGCGCGAGCTTTACGCCGGCTCTATGATTTGCGGACGATTACAGAAAGAAGCCGCCCGATGCACGCGCAAGGAATTGATTTGAGGCGGTCCGACTCCGGCAGCGAAGCTGTTGATTCGAATAGCCTGCTGCCGCCGGCGAGATTCGAATAGCCTCCGGGAACTGTTCCGTTTTCTCCGCTCGCAGTGTTCGTGGAGCCGCCACCGATCGTAGAATAACTTCCTGTTTACAGTATTATTGTATTGCTTGAAATTGTGCGGTGTTTGCCGAAGGCGGTACAACCGAGTTATTGGATCCGCCCGCGATAACGCTAAATTCGTCGTCGTTCGGGCCAGGAGCCGAAGCGAATCTAATATAGTTTTGCATGCCGCCACCAATAAAACTGCTTGGAGCGTAAGTATTATTGACACGCCGCCGACGACGACAGAGTTATCAGCCTGAACGGCATTAAGCTGCCCGCCAACGATGCTTGAAAACTTTCCTGCAATCTCATTATTGTATCCTGCGCCAATGAACGCACTTGCGCCGTTTGTTGGCTGTGGCACAACCACGCCGATAAGGTTTGAAAACCCGCCAGCGACGATTGAATTGTCAGCACCGGCAGTATTATATTGCCCGCTTACTACGCCCAGCCGGTAAAATTGGAAGCAGCCCACTTATTTCCTCCGGCGCCGATGAACGCGCTTGGCTTGTTTGCAGCCACCGATGAAACGATAATCCAAATGTTGTATCCCGATCCGATGAATGACGACGGACCTGTGATGGTGTTTTGAAAGCCGCTGGCGATACCTGAAGCAGAGCTGGTTGCGTAAGGAGTTGATCTAGTAAGAAGATTCTGCGCACCGGCGCCGATGAATGCATCGTTGGCACTCTCTACGCCATTTTCGTTGCCTCCAAATATCGTCGATCTCGGTGACGAGTTGTCGCCACTCATGAAGTTATGAAATCCGCGACGACCCCGGTTTCAGAATCACACGCTCTGTTTCACGCACCGGCTAATACACCAGCGGAGCGAGCATGAACGCCACCGTACAGGGTACCGCCGGAAAAATTGGAGCCGCCGCCGTTCTCGCCGACAAAGCTCGATGGTCCATTTGCGGTGCAGCCCGGTGGCTTGGCATAGGTCGGGATTTCAAGGGCTGTGCTTGCACGTCGTTCTCGAGTTATGTGGAGGCCCGCCAGATGCTGTTTGAGAACCGGCGCGGCTGCGCGAGATGATTCCGTGGCAATATTTGTGGCGGAACTGGGCGCGGCGATGAGCGGCAAGATGATCGCGCCGGATAGAAAGCGCAATGAGCGGTTGAACAAGCATCTCATGTGTTGCATGGCTCACGTAGGCGAGCGAGCTACGCCGTAACCCTGTGGCCTAAGGTGCCTGGCTGTTCCCTACGAACGTCCCTTCAATGCTGGTGGCCGGTAACGTCGACGTGTCAACAAGTCGCTTTGCGAGAACAAATACGGCGTACGTCGACACGCCTCGCCCGACATCAGCCGCGCTACCTTTTCCATAATGCGCGACGAAGCGCTATGCTGCGTTGTTACGGTTACGTGTGCTAGCTAACTGGACTTTCTCGCTTGGGCTGACGCAACAGAATGCGACGGAAGCGCCACGAAGCGCGCTTCGCTGAAATTTGTTCCGACCGCATAGTCTGATCACGGCGTGCACCGCGCAGAAATTTCGGTTCCGCGGCATTCTTCACGAGGGCTGCCATCGCAAATGCAAGCCAGATGTACTTCAGGAAAAGGACGTCGAGAAACCATGAGGCTACCGCTAATCCAATGAGGGCTGATTCGATGACGACATTTCCACGCGAGTCGGCCCACGATCTCGTCCAAGCATTCACTAGGAGAATCGCACCGAAGATCCCGAGTTCGACCGCAGCACTCAAAAGCGCATTGTGAGCGGGTCGCGACCAGCCCTGGAAAATCGGTTGATAGGTTGCTTGTAGTTCGTGGTTATAGGCAGCCGGAAAGGCTCCAATGCCTGCGCCGGTAAGCCAGTGATCTTTGAACGCAAGCTTTCCGACATCCCAAATGAAGAGCCGGCCGCTGCCGCCTTGTAAGCCTTTGTCTTGGAAACGATCCCAAACCGTCGGCTGAAACAGACTTGCCAGTCCGCCGAGCGCCATGAGGCCCAGAATCTGAAATCGCAGCCGTGTCCTCCATGCCAGGTAAAGGAGCATCACCGCCAAGGCGATGAAACCGCCCCGCGAGCCGGTCAGAAACAGCGTTGACACCATCGGCATCGTTGCGAGGCCTCCGACAATACGCAACCGTACGTCTCGCGACTGAAGAACGGCGCCCAGTGACAACGCGATCGGCAACAGCAGCGACGCGGCGAGATGATTGGGATCGAGAACGTTACCGTTCATGCTAAGCGTCAAACGGTTTTCGAAGCGGAAACCCATTTCATATGCGCCGAGCCCAATGAGCGACAGGAGAACGCCTGAGCTGACGATGATTGCGCCGACAATGCGGACGTCGCCGCGTTCGGCTGGGTAGATTGCGAGGATTGTAAAGAAGAGGAAGAGCTGCACCATCTGCCCCAGCGTAAACATTGTTCCGTTCGCGTCGATTGTCCACAGTGCGGATAGGCAGGCAAGTAACATATAGAGTGCCCAGCCCGTCCAGCTCTTCGGCGGTGCTAAGACGCTTCGTGTCGCGATCATCCGGAAGATGAGCGCGCTCGCCGTGACAATTGCCACGACACGGGTCAATGTCGTCGTCGTGCCCAGTATGTTGTCGAAGGGCACCAAGACGATGTAGAGTCCGAGCGGGAAGATGAGCGGCTTCCTCAGCGCAAAGTAAATTGCCGGTGGAGCGAAACTCAGAGCGAGGAGCGTCAGCGTCACGGGCGTCATAAAGCTACATCCAACGAGGAAGGGCTTCGCAACGTCCCACGTGTGGGATTGCGTCTCGAAATGAGAGCCCTTGGACGCTCGTTCACCAAAGGTTCGTATTTTGATGCAGCGGCAAAATACCGCGCGATCTTCAATCGTTCAATGCCGCACATAGCGACACGTGTCTGAGCAGCTTGCTCGGAGTCGCGGCAATGTAGGCGTAGGGCATCCACGCCTGAAATCGGTCGCCGGCCAAACGACAAATGCTCTGTCTGATATCGACTGTAGCTTGCAGCTCTTAGAGCCGGCGATTTGAACATAATCTTTCTGTCTCCACTCGGTTCGCGCGAACCTGTGACCCCCGGCAGGCGAAAGTAGCGCCAAAAGGCCTGATCGCCGCGCAGCCGATGAGTACTGCGGATCATAGAGGTCGCGACCGGTGCTCGGTCGTGTCTCGCAAGTTCAAATGAAGCGCCTTTCAAATCGGTCAGCATCGTGATCCGATTCGATGCTGGCTCCGAAACCAAGTTTGCATGAGTAAATCTTTATCTTTGTCGGCTTTTTGTTCGCCGGCCTTCACCGCGTCGCAGCGAGCCATTTCGCCGGCGGCGCAACGGACGGCTTCAGTGAAGTGATTGTGAATACTCGTGCAAAGCCGGCTGTGCATAATCTACGCCGAGCGAAGCCGCAACGTTCTCAACGCTGAGTCAAGAACACCGGCATAGTGCAGCAGATCTTCACGCTGAATAAAAAGCAACCGGCGGGGCGCAATGCCGGTTGTACGCGCAAACATTGTGATGAGTACCACGGTTACTAGCAACTTGGTCAAGGAGGTGGCTGCCGCCGCCGCCACGATGCCGTAATGTCCGGCGGTGGCGACTGTGATAGCGGCACACACTAGCGCCGCGCTCAACTGCAGCCACACCATTCGCAACGGGCGGCCCGCCTGCAAAACCATGAATTGCGTCAAGGCGACTTCCGCTGCATAGGCAACAAGCCCGGGTAAGGCCCACTGTAGCGCGCTGCCGGCGGGTGAATATGCGCTTCCATAAACGTGCGTGATGAGCCACGGACCCGCGAAGAACGCCACAACGCCCAAGCTGCCGACGATCGCAAGGACATTGCGCGTGAGGCGGGCCACCAGCGCGGCCGCAATCGGCATTGGGTCGGAACCGATTCGGCCCAGTGCCGACCATACGAACGCGCGACTCACTTGCCATAACATCTCGCCGCTTGCAATTGCGATCGTATACCATCCCAAGGCCGCTGACGGCAGCATCACGCTTACCACAAATACGTCGATGCGCGAATTTAAGAACCCGGAGAGTGCGACCCCCGCCGCTCGAAAACCGAATTTCGCCTGATCGCCGACAATGGTCGGCACCGTTTCGGCCGTTCCCGGCGTATTGAGAATCGATCGGATCGCGTAGACGGATTGAATCGCGCCGACTGCATAAAACAAGACCCATGCGCCAACTACCGCGCCCAGGCCAAGATGGGCGAACAATAGTAAGCCGACGGTCAAGGATGCCGTACCAAAACTTTGGATGAGCGCGCGTGCGTTGACGAATGCCATGTTCCCTCGCACCATGAGGAACGGCGTCGTAACCTGCATGTAGATCGCGAACGGCAGCGCTGCGGCAGCTGCGGCCAACGCGCGTTGCGATGGAAAAGCGATCGCAACGGCGACGAAGATTGGAACGATGACAACGAGCGCGACGATGATGATGCGCACCGAAGCGTTGTGCACGGCTCGCGCGGAATACTGAAGTTTGCCGAACTGGTAGAGCACGGCATCGGCGAAGCCGTAGAAGAAAACGGTAACGAGCGCCACAGCGGTCGTTGCATAACTGGCGAAACCCTTACTCGAAGGGCCGATCGCTCGGGCGACGACGATGCCGGAGAGAATTGCAATTAATTGGCAGCCGACCTGCGTGGAAAACGTGCGTATGATGTTGCGGACGAGGGGGTTGCTCATACGATCCTAGGCTTGGCGTACGGGTACGGAGAGGAGAAGCTTTGCACGGCCGGTGGTATCACCGCTAGCGTGATTTGTTGTTGACGCTGGATCTGGAAGAGTTGCGGTTCTTATCGTATCGGACGGTCGTGTTCCGTCAAACAGTGCCGATACTCTTACTGAGGAACCCAGTGAAACAAAAACTCGAAAGCGGTCTTGACCAATATCTGGGCGTCGAGCAGCGGCGACCACTCTTCGAGATAAAACAGATCGCCTTCGAGACGTAGTCCAACTTTATCTGTCGACAGTAGGCGCGACATACCGATCTGTGACCAGCCGGTGATCCCGGGCGCCACCAGTAAGCGATCCTCATACCGCGGCAGATAGCGGAACCGCTCGACAAAGTGAGCTCGTTCCGGGCGTGGACCAACTAGCGACATTTCGCCGCGCAATACGTTAAAGAACTGCGGCAGCTCATCCAAACTCGTTCGCCGCAAGAACTGTCCAACGCGCGTGGTGCGCGACGAAACATTTGCCCAAACCGGACCCGTCTGCGCCTCAGCGTCGTTGGGCATCGAACGAAACTTCAGAATATCAAACGATTGGCCGTTCTTCCCGATGCGGGATTGACGGAAGATCACCGGTCCAGGCGACTCGATTTTAACGGCCAAAGCACACAGGAGCAGAATAGGTGAAATCAAGATGAGAGCCGGCACGCTCAGCAGTAAATCGAAACTGCGTTTATATATTCGAGCAGCGGGTGTCAAAATCGATAGCGGTCGCAGACAGAGCAGCGACAAGCCGCCTTCACGCTCCAAGTGCATCTTGTACGCATGTTGCCGCAGCCGTGGCGGTGCGATCGCGATGGTGGCGCCTTGTTTCGCGGCGGCCTGCATGATCGTGAGCAAGCGCTCCGGCGGTAGTGCCTCGGTGAGCACGATGCGAGTCGCACCCCAGGCCAGCGCACCCTGCAGCCAGGGCGGTAACGCGTGTTGGTCGGCCAGCGTCGCTTCAATGTTGCCGACCGGCAGGCGCAGCAGTGCATCGTCGCGTCGTGGCCGCAAATTCATGAGCGCCATATCAATGCGTTCGGGCACCCCGATGAGTGCCAGCCGGCGCGGCACCCGGCTGCGGTGTGCTACCGTCCGTGTCGCTGCGATTCCGACCAGTGCGATTCCGGCAAATGTTCCGATTTCCAGCTGCGATGAGGCAATTGCGGGTACGACCAGAGTAAGCAAGAGAAGCGGGACGGTCACTACCGCCAACGCTGCCCCGACGGCGTACCACTCATCGCGGAGCGGACCGCTGAAGGAGCGGCGGTATGTTCCGGAGGCCGCGAGGAGTATGAGTGAAGCAAGCGCCGCAGTGGCGAGGGCCGGCACGGGAAGCGTATGGAACCGGCTCGCGACTCCGGCCGCCAACGTTATGAAGACGAGGTCGGTGCTGACGAGGGTCGCGGACCAAACGCGGCTGTGCGTTCGGGATGCGGCGAATGAAGCTGCTGCAGTGGCCATCGATCCTTTTCTTTTCCGGGCGTTTGGGTTGTACTCGTGACAATCGGTTGCGCAGGGGTGGGGCCACAAGTCCTACATGAGCCGCCCGTGAGCCTGGGTTCGGTGTGATGCAGATCGCGCACACTAATTGGCATGGGGAAGGCTTCGATGATTGAGTCGATCGGCGGGTCACGTTCTTTCGAGACCCGCTATGGTTCACGTGTGGCGATCGTCGGCGGCGGCATGCTCGGGACGACACTGGCGCTCCGGTACCGCCAAGCCGGCCGAAGTGTCACCTTGTTCGAGGCCGCGGAGCGCCTCGAGCGCCGCGGTCATGCTTCAGTATCGTCACGCGACCGTAGCCTCGTTACTATGCTGACCGAGCTGGATCTGGCGCGAAGCGTCCGCTGGGAGCCGTCGCCCTCCTTTGGATTGCGCTTCGGCGCCCTGGCCGGCGGTCGGGCCCGAATCGTTGAGACCCTGCGTGACCGCGCCCGCGCTCTCGACGTTGACGTCCAGCTCGCGACGCCCGTCCGCGAGATCATCACGGACGGAACCGGGTTCACGGTGAGAACGGATTCGGACACCGTAGAGTTCGATCAGGTGGTCCTAACGGTGCCGTCGCCGGTTGCTTCTCAGCTGATGCCGGCACTGCCGGATCGCGAACGGCTGGCTTTGCTCGATGTTTCCTATGTTGGGATCATGGCCGTTTCGTTCGTGCTGCAGGGCGCAACGCGCGAACGGTATATCTCGCGCGTGGTTCGCGGTACGGATCAGTTCACCGTGCTCAACCCAGCGGCTTTGCACCGGCCCGATGACGGGCGCCACGTAATCTATGTGTCCCGGCCGCTCGACAGCCACGACCTGCGGTTTGACCTCGACGACCGTCACGTCATCGAGGATTTCGCCCGGGCCGTTCCCGGCAAGGCGCACATCGAAGGCGCCCGCGTCATGCGGATGCATCACGCCTTTGCCGAAAATCGGCTGCCGCTCTTCACCAGTTCGGTTTCCGGTCTATCGATCGTCAACGCCGCGCACATGGGAAGTGGGCGCCATCATTTGGAGCGAACGGCGGCACTCGCAACCAGCGCGTTCCGGACGCTCTGCGCCGAACGGATTATCTAAGCGCAAAGCACGGTGCGGCACGGAGCCGCACTGCCGGCGTGCCGAAAACTGACGATGGCAATGGCTGACGAATCGCGGCGTGTATGAAGGCACGGACTTCAGGCGCCGCAGATGGTGCCGCACGTCTTAGCTCGATCGCTCCTTCGCCATGATGCGCCTGAAATTGCTGCTCGCGCGCGACCGGCGGGCGACGGCCTACGCCGCCGCCTTTGGCGCGCTTCTGGTGATGCTGATATCGCTGCCGTTGTCGGCGGCGCTCAATATCTGGATCGATGAAGCCTTTACGCTTCACTCGACCGGCGCCGGTCTCGCGTACGCATGGCATGAAGTGCTCGTCTTCGAAGATCAGCCGCCGCTATATTTTCTTCTCGAAGCTGCCTGGCGGACCTTAAACGAGGGCTCGATCGCTTTTGCGCGCTTTCCTTCGACGGTCTTCGCGGCGGCCGCCGTTGGGGTAATTGTTGCCGCTACCCAGCGGATCGTACCGCGGCTACCGCCGTTGGTTGTCGCGCTCATGACGGCCGTGAACCCGATCGTCATTTGGGCCGCGACCGAGATGCGGGTCTACGCGCTGGTCCTGCTCATCGGGGCCGTGCTGCTGTGGACGTTCTACGTCGGATATCTCGTTGAAGAGCGCTCGCGCCGGGCCCAAATATGCCACGCCCTTACCGCGGTCGCCGCTCTGTACACGCAGTACTACATCGGATTCTTTCTGGCGGCGCAGGGGTTGACGTTGCTGTTCATGCGGCGCAAAGCGCTGCGGCCCTATATCGCGGCCATGGCGGTGGTCGCGGTTGCCTTTGTGCCGTTTGTCCGGACGGCATTGAATCAAGTGCATGACAGCGTCGGATTTGTGTCACGTCCCCGAGCCGTGCATGTCGTCCATGAGATCGTGAATGACGTCTTCGTTTACGTGCTGCCGCATGACATCGCGTGGCATGGCGTTCTCAAACTGGCCGGCTTCGCGCTGGCCGCCGCGCTCGTGGTCGCGGTTCCGGCGTTCGGCCGGCCGGTCATCGGGCGTCGCGAAGATCGCGCCGTGATGGTCGCGTTGGGCGCGTGCCTCGCAATTTTCACACTCGTGTTTTGCGTCGCCGGAATGCCGCCGTTTCTGCAGCGGCACATCATCGTTGTCGCCCCATCAGCGTTGCTCGCGGGCTATCTCCTCGTCGCGTCAGTGACGCGCCGCCAAGCGCTTGTGTCAGGTGCCGCGCTTTCGATTTTCGCCGCGTTCACGGTTACGACGTTTTGGACGCAGTACCACCCGCCGCTGATGAAGCCCGGTGATTGGGCGCGCGTCGCGGCGACCCTCGCCGCCGATCCGGAGGCACCAATCGCCGTCTTTCCAGCAGAAGTGGCCGTTCCGCTCGGCACCTACTTGCACGCGCCGATAATCTCTATCCCCAAGCCGATGGAATTCACGTCCAAGTATGTGGCGACCATGACGTTGACGAGCACCGGAGAGGTCGAACGCGCGCTCGATCCGGTGCGGGCGCACTCCGGCCGCTTGTGGCTGGTAACGGCCAGCGAATGCGGTCCGGTGCAGCCTGAACTGTACGACTATCACTGCGGGTATTTGGCCGACTATTTGACGCGCCGGTATCGCTTGCTGCGGACCGTCACGTTCCACGGAGCGTTCGCTCAACTTTACACGCGAATCACCGATGCATCATCCAGATCGTCAGCGAGGCAAGATGCGAACTAAGTTAGCTCCCACGGTAACCAGCGGCGAAGATCCACGCGTTGAAAGCGCTCGCATCTCCGTCGTGATACCGGCGTACAACGCGGGTGCGCACTTAGGCGCGACGTTGCGCAGCGTTCTCGCGCAAACAGCGCCGCCGGGCGAAATCATCGTCGTTGACGACGGATCCTCCGACGACACGGTTGCGATCGCGACCACATTCGGCGTACGCGTGATCGCGCGCGAGAATAGCGGACCATCCGCGGCCCGGAACGCCGGCACGCAAGCCGCGCGCGGCGAGTTCATCGCTTATTTGGATGCCGACGACCTGTGGCCGCCCGAAAAACTCGAAACGCAATTGCGCGCGCTGCTCGCGTATCCGGCAGCGGCATTTTCGTTCACCGACTACCGTTTCTTCGACGATTTCGGCGTGCATGTTCGGCCGAGCGAACTGCGCCGGCATTCGGCGTTCCGCCGCGCGGTCGGGAGCCTGAATGGCCGCACGACGTTCGTGATCGCTTCGGGCGAACAACATCCAGTGTATACGGACAATTATATTTTGCCGTCATCGGTACTCGCGCGGAAGAGCGATATACTTGCCGTCGGCGGCTATGACGAGCGATTGCGCTTGTGCGAAGATTATGAATTTTTCTTGCGCTTGTTCAAACGCGTTCCCGCCGTTGCCATCGTAAAACCGCTCGTCCTGTATCGCCGGCATGCGAACCAAGCAACGGCCCAAGGGGTGGCAATCACGGCCGGCCTCTTTGACGTCGAACGGTGTGTCGCCGCGGCGCCTGACCGTTATCCGCCGGCCGATGCGCGGTTCATATTGGGCCGAGCCTTCGAGCTTCACTATCGGGTCGGCATTTCGCATGCCCGGCTGGGATCGTTTCCCGAAGCCATCGCAAGCTTCCGCGCCAGCCTGGCGTCGCGTTTCACGCTGCGGGCCGGCGTTGCGCTGCTCGCCGCTCGGCTCGCCGGGAGCGCAGTCGGTCGCCGGGTCTTCGCCCGGATCCGAACGATTTGGAAGAGCCGGCCGCAGCACCGGAGCCTTTCAGCGCCGCGCTAGCGGAGCGGTCCGTCGTGCCCGGAACGCTTCCAAGGGGACGTGCCGGCGTTGATGGTATCTAGCGCCGGTGCCGCCTGACTCCCAGCGACGTCGCCGCTTCGCGGTTAGTTACGGGCTGTCGTTGGTCGTTCACGGACTGGCGGCATTGCTCGTCGTCTTGCTGTCGATCGACGTCGATGAAACCGCGATCGAGGCTCGGCCGCCCGCCGACGTAACGATCGTGCGTGAAGAAGCAGCGCCGAAGCAGACACCCGTCTCCGTGCCGGTTGAGCCCAATGCACCGGTACCGGTTGGGGGCGCTGCCGCTTCGTCCGCAGCGGCGATAGCGCCGCGCCGGCCGACTCCCCGCCGCAACGGCAGTTTCGGCGTGGCCGCTTCCCGGCCGCCCCAAGTGGCTGCCATGCCGACGCCGGCGCAGCGGCCGGAACTCGCCCGCAACGTGACGGGTGCCGAGCCCCAACCGAAGCTGGTTCGGCGTCCGGTTTCTCCGCCGCCGGTGGTCATGCTGCGACCGCCGCGGTCGGCGCCGCCTCAGCCGACTCCGGTTCCGACGGCCGCGCCGTCAGCGCTAGCCACGCTCGTAGCGACGGCTCTGCCGAGCACAGCCATGCAACCCACCGCGACGGCCCAGGGTTCGACGACGGCTCCGTCGCCGGCTCCCAGCTTCGCTAGTGTTGCGCTGACTGCGACGCCGCCGGCTTCTCGTGCGCCAACCGCGGCGCCGACTGCGGCACCGACCGCTGCGCCGACTGAGGCTCCAACCCAGACGCCAACAGCCGCGCCGACGCGGCCACCGACGATAGCCCCCACCGAAGCTCCGACGGCGGCGCCGACTCGGCCACCGACGACGGCTCCCACCGCCGCGCCAACGGCTGTACCCACTCGGCCACCGACGATGACCCCTACCCAAGCGCCGACAGCCGCGCCCACTCGGCCACCGACGATGGCCCCCACCCAAGCGCCGACAGCTGCACCGATTCGGCTACCGACGGCCGCCCCAACGGCGGTCGTTCCGACGAACGCGCCGGCGTCGGTTGCTCCACTTGAGACACAACCGCCGACTCGCGCGCCGTCTGAGCCGCCGACCCGCTCCCCGGCGGCCGCGGCGCAGCTTCCGTCGGCATCGCCGACCCAGAATGCCGCGACGGCACCAACATCGCGGCCGGCGGCGCAGCCGAAGGCAACCGGCCGGTCCGCGGTCGCTGCTGCGGGAACAGCATCCAGCGCGACTTCGCAACACCCGACGGCGGCCGGCCCGGCCGGCGCGCACGGCCAGGTACCATCATCGGCAGCGCCGCCGGCGAGCGCTACGCGGGGGGCGCCGCCAAAATCCGGCGCGCCGCAAACGGCGCCGGGAGGCTCGGGCTCGGCCGCCGCTTCGGCGCCGGGTGCTTCGACCTCACTCAACGACCGGCTCAAAAATCTCAGTACTAACGGAAACGTTGACTACGCACCCAAGCGGGTCGCGCTCGGCGACGCCCAGCGCGTGCTCGACGACGCCATGCTGGCGTACGATCAACGTTTAGCGCCGCCGCTCGACATCTTGCGTCGCACGTTCGGCCTGATTTACCAGCGCCGCACGGCGGGCACTCCCGACTCGATCGCCTATGTCTATGACAGCTATTCGATCGGTCCGATCACGATGTGCAAGGCTTGGAAGATTGTCGAACATCCCGAACAAGCGATCCGTGAAGTCGGCGCGGCCACGCACAGCAGCGGCATCGGCGGGGCCGTTGCCTCGAATGCGAATTCGCCGGACGTGCGGCACGACAACGGCGGAGCCGCGCAGATCGATACGGTCCAATTTCCGTGTACCGTGAAATCGTATACGCCCGTGGCGCGCGGTTCGTTGAGCGCACCCGTTCAGCGCCATCCCGATCTGCCGCCGGTTACGCCACACTCGTCGCCGGGTCCGAGCGTAACGCCGGCACCCTAGGCCAGCTCGGGTCGCCGATCCAACCGCGGTGGCGATGCCGTCCCTTGCGCCTCGCGGGCAAACCGCGTATAGTAAGGTTTGGTTAACCGTAGAAGCGCGCCGTCGAGGCGCGCTTCTGTGTTGTCTATGCACAAGGGGGTCACGTGCAATCAGCGTCTGAGCCGTCAGCTTTGACGGAAGCCTTCGAGCGCATCGTGCACGGCCTGCCGCATCAACGCGAATTCGCGGGGGTAGAAATCGTTACGACCCGCGCGCAGCGGAACCGCGACGGGTGGGCGCTGGGCGTGATGGTAGCAAACGTCGAAAAATCAGCCGGGGTCGACATCGCGACCTGCGAGCGGGTGGCGGCACGCGTCAACCTGGCACTCGAGGCTTTCACGGAGCCTTACACCCTCGAAGTCGAATCGGCTGGACTCAATCGGCCGCTGATCAAGCCGTCCGACTACGAGCGTTTCAGCGGCGAAAACGTACGCGTGATCAGCACGCTTGCCATTCGCAACGCCAAGACCCATCGCGGGCGGTTAGCCGGCGTACGCGGAACCAACGTTATTTTAGAGACCGCGGTCGGTGAGTTACCGATCCCGCTCGCCGTCGTAAAGTCGGCGAATATCGAATTCGACATCCGCACCGATTTGCAACGTGCAAAACGAGCCAAACACGATCGGAAAGAAAATACATGAATGCAGAGATGATCGCAGCGCTTCGCGAAATTGAAACCGAGCGCAACATTAGCTTCGAGATGCTGCTCGAAGCGCTCGAAGCCGCGTTAATCTCGGCCTATAAGCGAAATTTTGGCGGCGAAGCGAATGCCATCGTCACGATCGATCGGCAAACCGGCGAATACAAGGTGTATCACCGTCGGACGGTGGTCGACGAAGTAACGGACGGCAAGCTCGAGGTCGCAAAGGCGCAGGCCGGCGCGCGCTACGAGCCGGGCGATTTCTACGACGAGGAAGTCACGCCCAAAGATTTCGGCCGCATCGCCGCTCAAACCGCTAAGCAAGTGATCGTGCAACGAATCCGCGAAGCCGAACGTGATACGGTCTTCAATACCTATTCAGCGAAGTTGCACGACATCGTGCTCGGTATCGTGCAGCGGTACGAACAGCGCAACATGTACGTGTTGCTCGATAGTAAGAACGAAGCGCTGCTGCCGTTCTCAGAACAGGTACCGCGCGAAAATTACCGCATCAACGATCGCATCCGGGCCTACGTTCTGGACGTGCGCAAAACGAATAAGGGCCCGCTCGTCGTGCTCTCGCGCGGAGCCGAGGGTCTCGTGCAACGGCTGCTGGAGTTCGAGGTGCCTGAGATCCGCGACGATATCGTGGAAATCATGGCGATCGCCCGCGAGCCGGGCTCCCGCTCGAAGGTGGCCGTCCATTCGCGGCGACCCGAAGTGGAAGCCGTCGGCGCTTGCCTGGGACCCAAATCGTCGCGCATCGCGAATGTCTCAGACGAATTGCGCGGCGAGAAGATCGACGTGATCAAATGGGCTCCGGAGTCGGCGCAGTTCATCATGAACGCCCTTCAGCCGGCCAAGGTGCTCAACGTCGAATTGTTCGAGGATGAGGGCGTCGCGCTCGTCACCGTGCCGGACTATCAGCTGTCGCTCGCGATCGGGCGTGAAGGTCAGAACGTGCGGCTGGCCGCGCGACTCACCGGTTGGCGCTTAGACATTACGAGCGAGGCCGAAGCGCAAGAGGCACGCGAGCGCTATCTGGCCGAGCGAGCCGACCGGAGCGGTGACCCAGCGGCGGCCACAGCGGAGGAAGAAGGAATCGCCGTTGCGGAAACGGAGCTTGCTGCCGTCCCCGATATCGATGAAGATCTGCTGCGCAAACTCGAAGAGTTCAAGCGCGAGATGTTTGAAAACTAGGGACGGCGCTGTTGATTCCGAGCCGCATGTGCGTCGGCTGCCGCGAGCGCTTTGCTCAACCCGATCTGCGGCGCTTCACCCAACATCCCGACGGTTGGGCTGCGGATCGCGGTCCGCGCTCGGCCGGTCGGGGCGCATACCTTTGCACCCGGAAGTGCGCCGAGCGCGTTGCAAAGAATAAACGGTACCCGGGGTTAAGTAGGGAGGCTCTGGTACAATGGTGACTCGGCACGGGTGGACGGAATGCAAGTTTTGCTCTGCCCACGGGGAACGAAAATGAAGTAAGCAGCGACGAGGGGCCGGCGACACGCTGGTTCCTTGATAAGGATCTGAATGGCAACCGGTAAGGTGAGAATTTTCGAGCTTGCAAAAGAGCTCAACATGTCGTCGAAGGACATGATCGCTCTGTTTGGGCGGCTTGGCCTCGAAGCGAAAAATCAGCTCAGCGTCGTCGAGCCCAAGGTGGCCGACCTGCTGCGAGTGCAACTCGGGAAAGCTGCTGCCGCCAAAAATCAGGCGGCCAAATCCGCTCCGGCTGCCGAGGCAGCTCCGGTTGCTGCCGCACAGCCTTCGGCGCCGGCAACCGTCGCGCCGCCCGCGACGACCGCTGCTACCGCGACACTTGAGCCGGTGAGCGCGAAGCCGGCGGCTCCGGCTGACGGTGCTGTTTCGGGTGCTCGTCCGGCGCGCGGGCCGGCGACGGCGCCGTCGGCTCCGGCCGGCCTCAAGCGCAGTGCGCCCTCGACAGCACCGACCGTTTCGACGCTGAAGCCCGTTCCGAATGTTTCGCGCAAGGCCCCTGCGCCGGCAGCCGCCCCTTCAACCGTCGCCGCAACAGCGGTGAAGACCGCCGAAGCGGTCGCGTCGACGCCCACTGACGCTCCGGTGTCGGCGGTCGCGCCGGCGGTTTCCAGCGAACCGGCCGCCGAACTCGATCGTCCGCTTTCCGACGGCCCGGTTGCCATGCTCGATGCGCCGGAGCCCGAATCGGCTCCGGCCGCAGCAGCGCAAACTGCCGCACCCGTCGCGTCGGCGCCGGCTGCCGAGCCGGCGGTGCCCGCGACCGCGCAGCCCGGTGCCGCTTCGACCGTAGCGGCGCAACCCGTTTCCGGCAACGGCACGGCCGCTCCGGCCGGCTCGAACGGTGCTCCGGTCGCGCCGCGTCCGTTACGGCCGCTGCCGCCGCGACCGCGCCCGCCGCAAGCTCCGCTCGATACGGCAAATATTCCAACCTTACGCCCGGTTCCGGCCGGCCGCTCGTCAGTCGTGCCGCCGCGCTTGCCGGTCGACCCGTCGCCCGCAGCGAATCCGAATTCGGCCGTGCCCGGACCAGCTAACGGTATTCCCGGGCGACCGGGTGTCGTTCCACGGCCTGGTATTGGTATGCCGGCGCAAAACTATGGCCAGCGGCCGGGCCAACCCGGCGTGACGGCGCCCACCAACGGAGCCGTCGCTCCCGGCGCACCGCCGGCCGGCCGGCGGCCGATGTCCAATGGACCCTTCCGGCCGCTCACGCCGCCGGGTCCGCGACCCTTTACTCCGCGCCCGCCCGGTGCGCCGCCCGCGCCGGGTGCTCCTGGTGCGCAAGGTCCGACCCCCAGTTCAGGTGGCGGCGGCGGCCGTCCGGGGGGCCGGCCCGGTCAGCGTGGTTTCGATAATTCGAAGAAAGATCGCGAGAAAGATCTGCTGCTGGAAAAAGCGCGGCAGCGCAAACGCGGTCCGCTCGATGCATCGCCGGCGGTCCCGGCGGTTCACCTCGAGAGCATCGAGATTCCCGACGTCCTCACCGTGCAAGAGCTCGCGAACACGATGATCCTGCCCGCGGCGGACATCATTAAAGAGCTCTTCAAGATGGGCACGATGGCGACGATCAACCAAAACATATCGTCCGATCAAGCCATGGCCGTTGCGAAGAAGTTCGGCTTTAATGCAATCGTCAAAGAAGCCGGCGATGAAGTCGTCGTCGAGCAAGAAGAAGACAAGCCCGAGCTGCTTTCGACGCGTCCGCCGGTCGTCACCGTACTGGGTCATGTCGATCACGGCAAGACGTCGCTGCTCGACCGCATTCGCAGCGCTTCGGTTGCGGCTGGCGAAGCCGGCGGCATCACGCAGAAGATTGGTGCGTACACCGTCGAGCAGCACGACCGCAAGATCACGTTCATCGATACGCCGGGTCACGAAGCGTTCACCGCGATGCGGGCGCGCGGTGCCAAGGTGACCGACGTCGCGATCCTGGTGGTGGCGGCCGACGACGGCGTCATGCCGCAAACGCGCGAAGCGATCTCGCATATCAAGGCGGCCGGTGTGCCGATTGTCGTTGCCATCAACAAGATGGACAAAGAAGATGCGCAGCCCGATCGGGTCAAGCAGCAACTCACCGACGAAGGTTTGCAGCCCGTCGAGTGGGGCGGCAAAATCGAGATGGTGCAAGTATCGGCGCGTAACGGCAACGGCATCGATCAGCTGTTGGAAACGGTCTTGCTTGAAGCCGATCTCAAGGAACTCAAAGCGAATAAGAACCGGCGCGCGACCGGCGTCGTCATCGAGTCCGCGCTCGATCGCGGCCGCGGTGCCGTGGCCACCGTGTTGGTGCAAAACGGCACGTTGCGCGTCGGCGACGTCGTCGTCGTCGGTGCGGCGTACGGTAAAATCCGAGCGCTCGTCGATGACAAAGGCAAACAAGTAAAAAAGGCCGGTCCGTCGATTCCGGTCGAGATCATGGGCCTCTCGGATGTGCCGGCCGCGGGCGATACGCTCATGGTCGTTTCCGACGAGCGTGCCGCGCGCGAAGCGGCGGCGAAGCGTTCGACCAAACGGCGCGATGTGCGCGTCGCCGCCACCTCGGGTCCGCGCGTTTCGCTCGAAACGTTCATGCAGATGCCGGCCGACGGCGGTTCAAAAACGCTCAACCTCGTCATCAAGGCCGACGGCCAAGGTTCGGTGGAAGCACTGCGCTCGCGGGTCGAATCGCTCTCCAACGGCGAAGTTGGTATTCGCGTTATCCTGGCCGGCGTCGGTGGTATTACGCCCAACGACGTGAACCTGGCTTCGGCGTCGAATGCCGTGCTCATCGGCTTCAATATCCGGCCCGATGAAACGGTCAAGCGCCTGGCCGAAAACGAGCAGGTCGATCTGCGCTTCTATCAAGTCATCTATGATGTCGAGAATGACTTGAAAAAAGCGATGGTCGGGTTGCTGGCCCCGAAATTTCGGGAGATCGTGCTTGGACGCGCCGAAGTTCGCGAGATCTTCAAGGTATCCAAGGTCGGTGCGATCGCCGGATGCTACGTGCAGTCGGGCAAGATCACGCGCAATTCCAAGGTTCGCGTGCTGCGTGATTCAGCGGTTGTCTTCGACGGTGAGATCGAGTCGCTACGGCGGTTCAAGGACGACGTTCGCGAAGTGGCCGAAAACTTCGAGTGCGGCATCCAAGTGGCACGCTTCGCCGACCTCAAGCCTGGCGATGTCATTGAGGCGTGGACGTCGGAACTCGTTGCGCCGGAATTGCAGCCGGCGTAAATGACGGTTGAATTGCAGCGAGGCCGCGTTCGCGCGCCTCGGCTGCCGGCATCGATGCACTGCCGCTCCACGCTGTCATCGCGGCGGTGATATCTGCCATGTGGCTTTTATGGCTGTCGGTGTTTGTTAAAGATTTGCGTCATGATTAGGTTTGTTGATCCGACAAACGCAACGTCCGTGTTCGCATCAACTGCAGCGATCGGTGAGTATTGTGCAGCGGTGCACGATCGGCTGGGAGCGCGTGCATGCCGCAGCGGTTCCCTGTGCGGTAGCTGCTCCGCTGGAGAGTCGAAGTTGCGCGGCGCTGCCTCGAAGAACGCGCTCCGCAAGAATGCTTTCCCGGAATCCGGCGTGCGTAAGAGTCTCGTTCGCGAAAGCGCCGCCGGCCTAAGCGCAGCCCCGTTGGCAATCGCAGGTGCGCGGTGAAGCGCGAGCGGCAGGGACGGATCGACCACGAAATTCAGCGCGCACTATCTAAAATAATTTCACTCGATGTTAAGGATCCGCGAATGGGTTTCGCGACGGTTACCCGTTGCGAAGTAACACAAGATTTGATGACGTGTAAGGTGTTTGTTTCAGTGATTGGTGACCGGCATGCGGCCCGGCAAACGATGGATGCGCTTAAGAGCGCGACGGGATTTATTCGGGGCGAGCTTGGTGCGGCAGTCGCGCTGCGGCATACGCCTGAATTGACGTTCGTCGAGGACCGGACGACGGAACGCGCGATCGCGCTCTCCAAAACCTTAGAGAAAGCGCAGGTTATCGATGAGTAGTACCCTGACGCCTTCGGCGACGACTCAGGAGGTCATCGCCGAACTTCGCGCGCGCTCATCGTTCATGTTTGTCTCGCACGTGAAACCTGACGGCGACACGCTCGGCGCCGGGCTCGCGCTGGGGCTTGCACTAACCGGGCTCGGCAAACGAGTCGGCTACTTCCAGCAAGATCCGGTTCCGCGCAACCTGCGGTTCCTGCCCGGTTCGAGTGTGGTAGCACGGGCGGTTCCGGCCGATCTGCCGCCCGACACGCTATGGGTATTTTGCGATATGAGTGACTCGACGCGGGCCGGCGAATTTCTGCCCAAGATCGAGCGCGACAACATGCTCAACATCGACCATCACTTAGGCAATTCGCGCTTCGCTAAATTCAATTACATCCTCGAGAAAGAAGCATCGACGGGAACCTGCGTGCTGCACTTGCTGCGCGCACTCGATGTGCCGATCACAAAAGATGTCGCGACCAATCTGCTCACGACGATCATGACCGATACCGGCGCGTTCATGCATACCAATACGACCAGCAGCGTCTTACGTGTCTCAGCCGAGCTCATGGAAGCGGGCGCGGACAAACCGCTCATCACTGAGGAAATTTTCGCCAATAAGCGATTTGCCGCAACGAAGCTTTTGGGTATGGCGCTGCAAAGCATGCGGCTCGAAGATGGCGGCCGCTATTGTTGGACCTGTGTCGATGAGGCGATGCTCGCGGCGTGCGATGCCGATGGCGAGGACACCGAGGAGATCGTGCAGCACCTGCGGGCCGTTGAAGGCGTCGAAGCAGCCGCGCTCTTCAAGCACTACGACGGCGCGATCCGCGTGAGTTTGCGCTCGAGCGGGCGTGTCAACGTGCAGCTCGCGGCATCGGCGCTGGGCGGCGGAGGTCATTTCATGGCGGCCGGGCTCACGTTCAACGGCGACTTTGATGCAGCTGTTGTGGCCGTTCACGAAGCACTTCACGCGCAAGGGCTGTAGGGGCGTACTGCCGCGAACGAATTACGCTTTTGCCGCGGCCAGGCTATCCGTCATAGTGAGCCGGCTACGCCGGCGCACCCATCAATCGATGGTGGGTTACTAATCCGCCGGCGCCGTGGGCCGGGTCGGATCGGTGAGCCCGGCCGTTGCGTGCATGCTCGGCTTCGTTAATCTCTTCAAGCCCGCCGGCCCAACGTCTACGCAGTTCGGCGCGCGCATGCGACACCTGTATCCGAGCCCCGATGGCGCGAAGCTCGCCGTCGGCCATCTCGGCACGCTCGACCCGCAAGCCGCGGGTGTCTTACCGGTCGCGCTCGGGAAAGCCACGCGGCTGCTCCCGCTTATCGAAGATCGGCGCAAAGCGTATGTGTGTACGCTGGTGTTCGGCCGCTCCACCACAACCGGCGACGGCGCCGGTGAGACGCTGCAGACAGCGTCGATCCCGGCCGACATCGATGAACGCTTAGCCGGCGCGGTCGGAGCGTTCACCGGACCGATCCAACAGATTCCGCCGATGTATTCCGCGGTGCACCATGCCGGCCGGCGTTTATACGAGTTGGCTCGGGCCGGGCAAACGGTCGAGCGCGCACGGCGTTCGGTAACGATCTACGGGTTGACCGTGCTTGGGCGTGACGGCGTTACGGCGCGGCTACGCATCGCTTGCAGTGAGGGCACCTACGTTCGGACGTTATGTGAAGACCTCGCCGTCGCATGCGGTTCGGTCGGTCATATGGGTGCGTTGCTGCGTGAAGCGTGCGGTCCGTTCGT
Organism: Candidatus Velthaea sp.; assembly: GCA_965214335.1. Taxonomy (GTDB): domain Bacteria; phylum Vulcanimicrobiota; class Vulcanimicrobiia; order Vulcanimicrobiales; family Vulcanimicrobiaceae; genus Velthaea. The sequence continues at coordinate 813,439 of CBDCBO010000005.1, forward strand.
GCTGTATGAGAGCCTGACGCTGGACCAAGTCGCAGCCGATCCGGCCGGCGCGCTCGTTCCGCCCGAGCGCGTGATTCCCATTCCGACCGTTGTGCTCGACGGCCGCAAAGCGACCGACTTCCGCGCCGGCCGGGTCGTCGCGCTCGTCAATTTGCCGGCCGGAAAACACGTGTTCGTTCGCGACGCGTCCCGCTCGCTCGTCGGTGTCGGCGAAACCGTCGGGGCCTTGCTCGCACCGCGGCGGGTGTTCGAGTGAACATCCACCATGCGTTGCCGGACCGCGACGCAGGCGGCGCAGCGGCTGCGCGTCATCCCGTCGTCGTTGCGATCGGGTTTTTCGACGGCTTTCACCTCGGCCATCGGGCGATCGTGCGCGAACTGCTCCGCCTGCGCCGGCCCGGCGAACGGACCGCGATTCTGACGTTCCGCGATCACCCCGCGGCGTTATTGCGACCGGGCCAAGAACCGCCGATGATCATGACGCTCGAAGAGCGGATCAATAGTTTGGCGCGCGCGGGCGTCGATGAAGCGTTCGTACTCCGCTTCGATTTATCGCTCGCCGGTCTTTCGCCACATGCCTTTTTGGACGAAACGCTCGTGTCGCGGATCGGCGCGCGCGCTGTGGTCGTGGGTGAGAATTTTCGATTTGGTGTAAATCGCGGGGGCGATGTCGCGTTCGCGCGGACGTACTTGCACGAACGAGGCCTGCGTTTTAGCGCCGTGGCCAACGAGAGCGATGGCGGCGAACGGGTTTCGAGCACGCGCGTGCGCGCTGCGATCGGCGCCGGCGACTTCGTCACGGCGGATCGTTTGCTCGATGCCGCATATACCATTCGCGGACCGGTGGAACTGGGGTTTGGGCGCGGACACGAGCTCGGCTTCCCCACGGCCAACGTCCGCGTGCCGCTCAATAAGATGCTGCCGCCGGACGGTGTGTACGGAATCACGGCCCGCATCGACGGCCGCGATCGTCGGGGATTGGTTTCGATCGGGACGAACCCGACCTTTGACGGCCGGCAGCGCACGGTCGAAGCCTGGCTGCTCGACTTCTCGGGCTCGATTTACGGCGAGGAACTCGCACTGCGCGATTTTCGTTTCGTCCGAGCGCAGCAACGGTTCGACAGCGTCGATGCGTTGCTCGTCCAGATGCGAGCCGACGTTGCGACGGTTCGCTTTCCCTCGTTTAGCTGATGTCGCATGAAAGAGTTCGCCGTTGAATCGTGTCGCCGCTTCCGTAGCCTTCGTGCTCGCGTGCGTTTTCCCCAACATCGCACTCGCCGTTCCCAAAGCCGGCCAGCCCGCCCCGGCGTTCGCGCTACCGACCGTTGACGGAAAGTCACTGAGCTTAGCGTCGCTAGCCGGGAAGGCGGTATACTTAAATTTTTACGCGTCGTGGTGCGGATCGTGCAACGAGGAAGCGCCGTCAATCGGAAAATTAAGTGAGAAGTACAAATCGCGCGGTTTTACGGTGCTCGGCGTCGACGAATTGGAGAGCGCCCAAAAAGCCAAAGAGTTTCTTACCTCCCATCATCTGGCGTATACCGCCGTTGTCGATGCTGATGGCAAGACGGGTAAGGATTACGGTGCGATCGCTCTGCCGGTCCACATCTTCATCGGCCGCGACGGACTGGTGAAAACGTACCGTTTGGGCGAAATGTATCCGGACGAAATCGAAGCTGCCATCAAGGCTATTCTTTAAGACCGCGAGCCGGCGATGAGTTAGCGGGCTGCGCTGCAGCGCAGGCGTCGATCGCCGCTTTTGCGTCGCGGCGGGTTGCCTGCCAATCGCGCGCGGTGTAGTCCTGTTGCGCTTGCGCGAGGTGCCGTTGGGCGCCGGCCAGCCGGCGATCGTGGCGCGCTGCGCAATCGCCGAGCAATCCGCGCGCCAGCGCTAGAAACGAATCGGCGTCGATCGCGGGTGCGTCGCCGCCGTATAACCCGCCGGCCGTTCCGGGAAGCTGGGCCGCTGCCTCGCCGGCGTTGGGCGTCGCCGGCGCCGCGGGCGCGACGCGCGGCACCGCAGCGGCACCCGCGATCGAGAGCGCCTGGAGCGCGCTCGCGTTCGCACCGGCAATGTTCCCGATCCGATACTGTTGTACGGCTTGCACGTATTGAAACGCCGCGGTTTGTGCCGCCTGCGGATTATTCTGTTGGGCTCGCCCGATCGCGAGCATCGCATCGAGCAGCGCAGTGGCGGTGCCGTTCACGGCGGCCGGCGGACGCGGTAAGACGATCGGGACCGGTGCCGTCACCGAGCGCACCTGCGCCATGGCCGGTGTACCGCACGCGGCGAGCAGCGCTACGAACATCGCCGCTTTCATGCGGCGCGAACCGTAATCGCCGTGCCGTCGAAGTCGACGTGGGCGGTTTGACCGTTGACGATGCGGCCGCTTAATATCGCGCTCGACAGCGGCGTCGTCACGTACCGCGCGATCGACCGGGCCACGAACCGCGCCCCATTGCCCGCATCGGCGCTTTGTCGGGCCAAATAGCGGCGAGCTTCTTGCGTGAGTACGAGCGTAACGGAACGCGCGCCGAGCCGATCGGCTAACGCTTTGAGTTGCAATTCGACGATCTTTTCGATCTCGACCGACCCAAGTTGGGCGAACACGACGATGTCATCGATGCGATCGATGAGCTCCGCGCGTAAATTGCTTTCGACTTCGTCGCGCTCGAGATTACTGGTGAGCACGATGAGTGCGTGCCGAAAATCGATGTTGCGGCCCTTGGCGTCCGTCACCCGACCGTCATCGAGAATCTGCAACAGTATCGCCGCGACGTCGGGGTGTGCTTTTTCGATTTCGTCAAACAGCACGACCGAATACGGACGGCGGCGCACGGCTTCGGTAAGTTGGCCGGGCTCATCGTGACCGGAATAGCCGGGCGGCGCGCCCAGCAAGCGCGACACCGTGTGGGCTTCGGTATATTCGGACAGATCGAGGCGGATCAGCGCGTCGTCGGTGCCGAACAGCGCGTGCGCTAGAGCCCGGGCAAGCTCAGTCTTACCGACGCCGCTGGGTCCGATGAACAGAAAGCCGCCGACCGGCTTGCGTGGATCTTTGAGGCCGGCCCGAGCACGCCGAACCGCTTCCGATACCGTCGCCACCGCCGCCGCTTGCCCCACGACGCGTTCTTCAAGTTGAACTTCAAGCGCCAGCAGACCGGCCCGCTGAACGTCGCTGAGCGTGCCCTGCGGAATACCTGTCCAGCGCGAGACGACGGCCGAAATGCGTTGGGCATCGACGACCGCTCCGGCCTGCATCGACGCGGTAGCGGCGGCTTCGTCCATCACATCGATTGCTTTGTCGGGCAAGTAGCGATCGGCGATGTAGCGCGCGGCGAGCGTCGCCGCGGCTTCGATCGCATCGTCACCGATAACGACTTTATGATGCGCTGCGTATTTAGCTCGCAAGCCGCGCAAAATTTCTATGGTTTGGTCGACTGTCGGTTCGGCCACGCTGACCGGCTGAAAGCGGCGTTCGAGCGCGGCGTCGGCTTCGATGTATTTGCGGTATTCGTCAAAGGTCGTGGCGCCGATGCACTGCAATTCGCCACGCGCAAGTTCGGGTTTGATCATCGAAGAAAGGTCGAGCGAACCTTCGGCGGCACCGGCACCGACGAGCGTGTGCAATTCGTCGATGAATAGAATAATGTCGCGCGCCGCGCGCTTGACTTCATCGAGAATGCGTTTCACGCGACCCTCGAATTCGCCGCGATATTTTGTGCCGGCGACGAGCGGTCCGAGCGACAGAGCGAGCACGCGTTTATCACGCAGCGCCGCCGGAACGTCGCCGCTGGCGATGCGCTGCGCGAGGCCCTCGACGATGGCCGTCTTGCCGACCCCCGGCTCGCCGATGAGCACCGGATTATTTTTACTGCGCCGCGCCAAAATCGATACAACGCGTTCGACTTCGGGTTCGCGCCCGATCACCGGATCGAGTTCACCCGCTTTGGCAGCGGCCGTAAGATCGCGCGAATACTGTCCCAACGTCGTCGTGGTTGCGCCGCGCAGGAACCGCCCGATCTGTTCGCCGGTCGGATTGGGCGCCGGATGTTCGCCGTCGCGCCGGCCGAAACGTTCGATCGCCAGTGCCGCGCCCGCGAACAGGGTCGCTGCCGAAACGGCCGCTCCGACGTAGGGCAGCAACGCCCGCCGGCGGCGGCGTGCGCAGTCGTCGCAGACCGCCGCATCGATCCACTTTCCGGCGCGCAACGTGTAGTCGCGAACGCTCGCGGGACGCTCGCGGCAAACTTCACAGGTCTCGACCATACGTTCTTGGCTACCCGCACCGACACGGACTGGTTTCGTTTGCCGCGCGAATCAGTCGACTGGCGGCCGCGCTCGCTAGATGCTCACTCGATACTGCTAACGGATGAGATATGTAATCGTGACCGAACGGGCAACTTCCAGGTCGCTTGGCGTTATGGTCGTCGGCACCGATTCGGCCGCCCGGGCCATGCTCATCGCCATCGGTAGCTCACGCGCCGGCGCAAGCTCATTGCCGATGCGTAAAATGCGCACGATCTGCACGCGCGCCGCGCCGGCCATCGCTTGCGCTTGGGCTGCCGCGTCGCCAACCGCGGCGGCGAGCGCGGCTCGCTCGACCGCGCGCCGGTCGTGAAAGCCGTAGGCGACGCCGTTAATTTGCGTCGCACCCGCGGCAGTCGCATCATCGATGACGGCGCCCGTCCGGCCGAGGTCACCGACAGTAATGCCGACAGACCGGTTGACGATGAAGCCGTACTGCTGACCCGCCTCGTTACCCGCCGCACCGCCGGGTCGCGGATTGAAATACGATTGCAGCGAGGTTGATTCGATAGCGCTAGCGTTAATGCCGGCGACCGCAAGTTTGGCGATCAGCGCCGCGTACCGCCGGTTATTTTCCGACAGGGCTCGACCGGCATTGGGATCGTTTGTTACGATCGTCACGGCGACCGTCGCAAGGTCGGGCGCGCGTTTGACGACGCCTTGACCCGTAACCGTCAGCGTCGCCTGCGGTACATCTTCGACCGCGTCGGCGACGCGCGGTGCACCGAGCAATGCGACCGTAAGCGCGGCAATGAGAAACGGGCGGCGTGAGCGCATGCTTTTCTCAACGCGAAGAAGCTCGTATTCGTCGGCACCGGCGCGCGCCTCGGTGGCGCGGGCGGTCGGCTAGCTAAACGAGCAAGCGAAAATTCTCCCGATGCGTTTCGCGGCACCCTCCGGCTGGGAACAGTGTTTTCATGCAGGCGTCTCCTGCCGGCACTTCTGACCTGGAGGAAAGCATCGTGGGTATTCTCAGTTGGATCATCGTCGGCTTGGTCGCCGGCTTCTTGGCAAAATATGTCGTCCCCGGTGAGGGCCCCGGCGGTATCATCGGCGACATCATCATCGGCGTCATCGGCGCGTTCGTCGGTGGATTCGTCTTCAACATGTTCGGCCACGTGGGCGTCAACGGTCTCGATGTCTACAGCATTTTCGTCGCTTTCATCGGCGCCGTCGTTCTGCTTTTCATCCTGCGAGCGCTCAGCGGCCGGCGCGCCGTTTAGCGTCGCTTACCGCTTCGCCCGGCGTCAAACGCGCACCAACCGTTACGGTCGGTGCGCGTTGCCCTTAGCGGGCTTGCGTGGGCTGCGCCGCGACCGGCGCGCGCAGCGAACGAAGCGTAAGCCGGCCCGCCTCGGCGCCGCCGTTGGTTACCCGACTCGCGCCCCCGCGAAGGACCTCGGGGCAACGCGGCTAAGGGGACGTCTCACCCCAACGAACAGAGAGGCACACCGACCGTTTCATGGCGTACATCATCACTGAACCTTGCATCGGCACGAAAGACAAATCGTGCGTCGACGTATGCCCGGTCGACTGTATTCATGGTTCGGACGACGATACGCAGCTGTTCATCGATCCCGAAGTGTGCATCGATTGCGGCGCTTGCGTTTCGGCTTGCCCGGTTGAAGCTATTTATGCCGATTCCGACGTTCCCGACAAGTGGAAGAGTTTTATCGAAGTCAACGCGGATTTCTATAAAAAATAACGATCAGCGCCGGCCGGTGATGCGCGCGTGAAGCGTATCGTCGCGCGCGAGTTGATGGACGATCCGGTTGATTCAATCGCTGAACTCGAAGGCAACTTACGCGACATCGCGTTCGCGAATCGGATGTTTGGCGGTATCGGGCCGGTCCGGCGCGCCGTACGGCAGTCCGGAGCGCGAACGCTGCTCGATGTTTGTTGCGGTAGTGCCGACATTCCGCTCGCGGTGGTACGCGACGCTCGCCGCCGGGGTGTAGCGCTCGCCGTAACCGTGCTCGACTGCAGCGAAGCGATGCTCGCGATTGCTCGCCGCCGAGCGTGCGCCGAACCCGGACTTATTTTCACTGCCGGCGACGCGGCGGCGCTCCCGTTCGGCGACGCCAGTTTCGATGTGGTCAGTTGCAGTTTAGCCTTGCATCATTTCGAGCCGGACGCCGCGCGCCGGCTGCTGCGCGAGATCCGGCGCGTCGCGCGGATCGTCCCAGTTGTCAGCGACCTGCGCCGATCGCGCCTGGCCTACGCCGCAGCGCTGGGCTGGTCGCGCACGTCAGGCAATCGGCTCACACGCAACGACGCTCCGCTTTCGGTGCGCCGCGCCTACACGCCGGATGAAGCGCAGCGGTTAGCGGCGGCGGCCGGCTGGCCGGCGCCGCAGGTTCGGCGCGAGGCGTTCTTTCGAATGACGCTGTCGGACGGATCGACGCCCGCACGCGCGGAGCGGCTGCGCTGAGCGAGGTTGTGGTTGTCGGCGGCGGCCCGGCGGGGAGCGCCACCGCGCTGACGCTGGCCCGGGCCGGAATAGCCGTGACGCTCATCGAGCGTGCCACCTTTCCACGGCGCAAAGTTTGCGGCGAGTATCAAAATAGCGGTGCCGTGAACGAACTGGATCGTTTAGGCGTCCTTGAAGCGGTGCAACAGATCAGCCGTCCACTCCGTGGTATCCGGCTCGTGCCGCAGCACGCGGCTCCGGTCGAACTGTGTTTTCCGCGTCCGGCGCTCGCCTGCGACCGCGCATCGCTCGACGCGCTGCTGCTGACGGCGGCGGCCGATGCGGGGGTGCGCGTAATCACGGGCCGGGTCGAAGCACTTCTCTTCGAGGGCTCGCGCGTGAACGGAGTCGTCTATCGCGATGCGGCCGGCCAAACCCAACGTCTATCGGCACGCTTCGTGGCCGGCGCCGACGGCGCCGGCTCGGTCGTCGCCCGCAAACTCGGTTTGACACGCGCGCGCGCGCAGGCCGGGCGGTTCGCGATCGGCGGCCATTACGGTGGTTTCGGCGACCTTGACGCGTTTGTCGAAATGTATGTCGGCGGCGGCGCGTATTTCGCGATCAACCCGCTCGACCCAACGCGCGCCAACGTCATGGTCGTGGTGCCGCATGCGGCGCTCGAACGCTGGTCGGCCGACGTGGACGGCGGCGTGCGCGGCAAAGCGGCGGAACTCGGCGGCGGCCGCCGGTCGTTTGCGGGCGTCGAGCGAATCGGTGCCCGCGTCGCCGTCGGTCCGCTCGCCCATCGGGTCCGCGCGCCGATCGCGCCGGGTGCGTTACTCGTGGGTGACGCTGCCGGTTTTCTCAATCCGTTCACCGGTCAAGGCGTTTATTTGGCGCTGGCCGGGGCGCGCCTGGCCAGCGCCGCGATCCTGACCGCGCTGCGCGAGCGCGCCGCCGAAGCGACGGCGTTCGAACGGTACGCGGCCGCGCGCCGGCGCGACTATTTCACTCGTAGCGCGCTGTGCAGCCTCGTTACCATGCTCGTCGATGTCGCGCCGCTGGCGCGCCGGGTCGCGCGGCGTCTGCATCGCGATCCCGCCGCGCGCGTCACGCTCATGAACGCGCTGGCCGGCGCAAGCGCGCCGAGCGCCGCGCTCGCGCCGGCGTTCCTCGGCCGGCTGTTGCTATGACCGTGACGTCGACGAGCATCGATATCGCGGCTCCGGTCGGCACGGTATTCGCCTTGGCCGCCGCGACGGCACGCTGGCCGCTGATCTTGCCCCACTATCGCTACGTGCGCGTCCACGCGCGCAGCGGGTCGCGGCAGGTTCTGGAAATGGCTGCCTGGCGGCATGTGTTTCCGTTACGCTGGGTCGCCGAGCAGACCGACGATGCCGACCGGCCGCACCTCGCCTTCCGCCACATCGCCGGACCGACGCGCGGCATGGAAGTCGAGTGGCTGTTCGAGCCGGCCGGCGCGTCGACGCGCGTAACGATCGTGCATCGGTTGGAATTCGCGTTCCCGGTGCTCGCGGCATTCCTGGGCCGCTACGTCGTCGGCGAATACTTCATCACCGGGGTCGCCAAACGCACCCTCGCATGCATGAAACGGGTCGCCGAAGCAGCTCCGGCCGGATGACGGGCGACCACCGGGTCGTCGTCACCGGGATCGGCGTGGTCACGCCGCTGGGCATCGGCAAAGACCTGTTTTGGCGCAACGTGCTGTCGCGCGCGGTGGCGGTGAAGCCGCTGACGCGCTTTGCGACCGACGGTTACCGCTCGCGGCTGGCGGCCGCCATAGACGACTTCGAGCCGGCTGATTTTCTGAGCGAGAAGCGCCGCCGCTGGACCGACCGTTTTTCGCAATTCTCAGTTGCCGCCGCCCGGCTCGCGCTCGATGACGCCGGTTTCATGCCCCAGGGCGACACCAGCGACATCGGCGTGTATATCGGATCGGCGCTCGCCGGCCTCGGGTATGCCGACGAACAGCACGATGTGTTTCGCGCCAAGGGTTTGGAAGGGGTGCGGCCGCTGCTGGCAATTTCCGTCTTCGGCGGAGCATCGACGTGTAACGTCGCGATCGAGTTCGGCTTGACCGGACCGACCGTTGCCAACGCCAATTCGTGCGCCTCGGGAGCCGTCGCCATCGGTGATGCCTTCCGCGCCATCGCGCGCGGTGACGTGCGCGCGGCGCTCGCCGGTGGCGTCGAAGCGCCGTTGTCGCCGCTCATTTTCGGGGCCTTCACCGTCATTCGCGCCATGTCGACGCGCAACGCCGATCCGCCGGGCGCGAGCCGGCCGTTCGACCGCGAACGCGACGGATTCGTCATGGCCGAAGGTGCCGGTGTGTTGTTTTTGGAGCGCTACGACGATGCCCGCGCGCGCGAAGCTTTCATCTACGGCGAAGTTGCCGGGTACGGCTCTTCCAACGATGCCTATCACATGTCGGCGCCGCTCCCGGACGGAGCGCAAAGCGCTTCAGCGATGCAACGCGCGCTGCTCGATGCCGCAGTCGACCCGGACGACGTCGACGTCGTCAACGCGCACGGATCGGGCACGCTGCTGGGTGACCGCAGCGAAGCCGTGGCGATCGGCCGGGCATTCGCCGGCCGCGACGTCGCAGTGACCGCTACCAAAGGCCAGCACGGGCACGCGCTCGGCGCTTCCGGCGCGTGGGAGGCGGCCTTGTCGGTGTTGACCTTAACGCACGGAATCGTACCCGGAACCGTCAATACCATCGACCTCGATCCGGAGTGTCCGCTCGCGATCGTTCGAGAAGCGGTCGCGTCCGCTCCCCGGGTCATTCTGAGCAACAGCGCCGGATTCGGTGGAATCAATGCAGCTCTCGTCTTCCGTCGCATCGAGTAAAATGCGTCTGCCGCCGGTGGTCGTGCAAGATGTTTACAAATCATACGCCGGCAGCGGCGATACGGTCAGCGCTCTAGCCGGAGTCTCGCTCGAAGTGCAAGCCGGCGAAATGGTCGCGCTCGTCGGACCGAGCGGCTGCGGTAAAAGCACGCTCTTGAATTTGGTCGGCTGTGTCGACGTGCCGACCTCGGGCCGCATCATCGTGGACGGCTGTGTGACCGGTGACCTCGGTGACGATGCGTTGACGGTGCTGCGGCGCGACCGCGTCGGCACGATCTTCCAATTCTTCAATCTGCTGCCGGCGTTGACGGTGTTCGACAACATCGGCTTGCCGCTGGTGCTGCGCCGTTTGCCGCGCGCGCAGATTGCGCTCAAGGTCGACCGCGCCATGGCCGACGTCGGGATCAGCGAGAAGCGACACGCCTATCCGGCTCAAATTTCAGGGGGCCAGATGCAGCGCGCGGCGATCGCCCGGGCCATCGTTCATGCACCGGCGATTATTCTCGCCGACGAGCCGACGGGCAACCTCGACACCGCCAACGGACGGAACGTGCTGCGGTTGCTGCGCGCGCTCGCCGATGGCGGCCAAGCCTTGCTGATGGCCACACATAGCACCGAAGCCGCGGCGATTTGCGATCGCACCATCTACATGCAGGACGGCCGCATCGTGTAGATACGCGCACGGTTCTCATAAACGGCGGGGCTCGGGCCGAAATACTCTGCGTGGATAGAACACGGTGTATACTCGAGGGGGCGGGCGGCGTTCCCGGTGCGTTCGGTATCGTCGCGGCAAACGGGCGACTGTGAAGACGATCTTAACGGTTGACGACTCACCGTCGATTCGCCAAATGGTGGCCTTTACGTTAGCCGGCGCGGGCTATACCGTCGTTCAGGCGGTCGACGGCGTCGACGGGTTAGCCAAGGCCAACGCGACGAGCGCCGATCTCGTTTTGACCGATCAGAACATGCCCAACGCCGATGGCCTGACGCTCATTCGCGGACTGCGCAAGCTCCCGAAGTACGCCCGGACGCCGATTCTGGTGCTCACCACCGAAGCCGGCGACGACATGAAAGCCAAAGGCAAAGCGGCCGGCGCCACCGGCTGGATCGTAAAACCGTTCGATCCGGTAACGCTGCTCAATGTCGTGAAAAAGGTCCTCGGGTAAGGCGGCGTGTCGATCGATCTCTCGCGCTTTCACCAGGGCTTCTTCGACGAGGTCGAGGAGCATATCGAAAAGATCGAATCGGAGCTCATGGGCCTCGGTGTGAACGAGCCCGCGAACGCCGATTTCGACGGCGTTTTTCGCGCCGCGCATTCGATCAAGGGCGGTAGCGGCACGTTCGGCTTCACCGAGATGGCGCACTTCACCCATATTTTAGAGTCGGTACTCGACCGGCTGCGCCACGCGGAAATTCGCCTAACGTTCGCCATGGTCGACGTCTTTCTGCGCGCGTGCGACGTCCTGCGGGCGCAGCTCGCGGCCTATCGCGGCGGTACGCCGATCGGTGATGTGTCGACCACCGAATCGGCCGCGGAGCTGCAGCTTTTGCAAGCCGCGCCGGCCGACACAGCGGCGGCGGTCGGCCCCACACTGGCACCGCAGCGTAGTTTTACGATCGTCTTATGCCCCAGCGGCACGGCCGAAGATCGAGCCGCGAACTACGCGGCATTGCATGCGGCACTGGCCGAACTCGGGCCGTTGACGACGGCGCCCGAGCAGTGCGCGGAAAACGAGCCGTGGACCTTCACCTTGCGCAGCAGCGTGGGCGACGACAGCTTGAACGAGCTGCTCGGCTTCATCATCGACGATCCGGCCGATGCGACGATAACGGCCGGCGCGGTCGCCGAAACGGCGCCTGAACCCGACGGCTTCGGCTTCTTTACCGATAGCCCGGGTGCGCCCGAAGAAGCCGACGCCGCATTCGGCTTTTTCGCCGATGGCCCGGGTGCTCCGGCAGCCCAAGCAACGGCCACCGCGGGCGCGGCAAACCGTGCGCCGGGCGCCGCTAAAGTGCCCAAGCCGAGCCCGGCCCCGAGCAAAGACGCCGATTCCACCATCCGGGTCAGCTTGACCAAAGTCGACCAACTCATCAATCTCGTCGGTGAAATGGTCATCGCGCAGTCGCGGCTGGAACGCATCGCCGACGGTTTGGATCACGCGGCGTTCCACGATTTGCAAGCCGCGGTGATGCAAATGCAGCACAACATGCGCGACCTGCAACAAGGCGTGATGTCGATTCGCATGCTGCCGTTGAAATCCGTGTTCGATCGCTTCCCGCGGATGGTCCGCGAACTGGCAACGAAGCTGGGCAAAACGGTGCGTCTGCAAACATCGGGCGAAGAGACCGTGCTCGACAAGGTACTGATCGAACAACTTTCCGATCCGCTCACCCACCTCATTCGCAACGGACTCGACCACGGCATCGAATCACCCGAGGCGCGCCTGGCGGCGGGCAAGCCCGCCGAAGGTACGCTGACGCTGCGCGCCTGGCACCAAGGCGGCGAAGTCATCATCGAGATCGGTGACGACGGCGGCGGACTCAATCGCGAAAAGATCTTGCAGAAAGCAAGCGAAGCCGGCTTGCCCTGCGCGCCGGACATGCCGCCGCGCGACGTGTGGCAACTTATTTTCGCGCCCGGCTTTTCGACCGCCGACGCGATCACCGATGTCTCCGGCCGCGGCGTCGGCATGGACGTCGTGAAGTCGAATATCACGCGCATCGGCGGTCATGTCGAAATTAGTTCAGAAGCCGGGCATGGCACGCACATCACCATCCGGCTGCCGTTAACGCTGGCGATTCTGGACGGGTTGTCCGTCGTCGTGGGTGGTGAAATGTACATCATACCGCTGACGAACATCATCGAATCGTTGCGCCCGGAGCCCGGCGCGATCCGTCAGATCGCCGGCGGCGGCCGCATCATCCACATTCGTGATGAATACTTTCCGGTGATCACCTTGAGCGACGTGATGCCGCCGCGCGGCGTTGCCGCGCCGCGTGCCGACGGCGGCATTCTGGTATTGCTCGAGGCCGGAAACGGCCGCGTCGCACTGCTCGTCGACGACCTCGAAGGCCAGTATCAAGTCGTCATCAAGAGTCTCGAAACCAACTTCCGGCACGTCCGCGGGATTGCCGGCGCGACGGTCATGGGCAATGGCCGGGTCGCACTCATCGTCGACGTTGCTTCGTTCGTTCGTCACGCCGGCGTACGCGCGGTGGCCTAGGAGCGAATTGTCATGACCCAACTCGATACACTCGACGCAACTCAAACGCGCGAGATGCTGACCTTCCGTTTAGGCAGTGAAGCGTACGGCATCAATATTCTCAAGGTTCAGGAGATCCGCGGCTGCGACCCGGTAACGCCGATCGCGGGAATGCCGGAATTCATTCGCGGTGTCATCGATCTTCGCGGCGTGATCGTCCCGATCGTCGATATGCGACTGAAATTCGCGCTGCCCGATGCGGCGTGCGACGCCTTTACCGTCGTCATCATTCTCAACGTTCGCGATCGGGTCATCGGCATCGTGGTCGACGCCGTATCCGACGTCGTCACGTTTACGAGCGAACAGATCCGTCCCGTGCCGGAGTTCAGCACGCAACTCGACACCAAATACATCTTGGGTTTGGCTCGACTCGATGACCAAATGGTGATCTTGCTCGACATCGAGCATCTGCTCGCGAGCCCCGAGATGCAACTCACGGACGCTGCCGTTGCCGCGCTCGACGCCTAACCGCGAAACGAAACGCCACCGCCGGCCGGCGGTCATCACCCCCGCCCGGGCACCGTCCGCTGCGAACGACGCTGAATCGCACTCGTTCTAAAACCGCCGCGGCTCTGTAGTTGGGCCATTACTACGATCCGCGTTGCGCTTCGGAGATCGTTTCGATCGTAGCCGGAGAGTTCTTCGCGACGCTCCGGCCGGTCGTCATCGCAACGGTGCTGGGGTCGTGTGTCGCGGTTTGTCTGCGCGACAACGTCCGTGGCGGAGGCGGCATGAATCACTTCATGCTGCCGCTGCCCGCGCCCGGCTCGCGTTTGCTCGACGGTAACGCTGATTCACTGCGTTACGGCGGATTCGCGATGGAGCAGCTGATCAACGAGTTCGTAAAACGCGGCTCGCAACGCGCCGATCTTTGCGCCAAAGTTTTCGGCGGCGCCGCCGTTGCAACGTTGCGCGATACCGGAATCGGCCGCATGAATGCCGATTTCGTCACGGCCTATCTGCGGACCGAAGGGATTGCAATCGCGGCGGCGGATCTGGGCGGTCGGCTTCCGCGCCGGTTGTTGTTCTTCGTTGCGACGGGCGAGGTCCGCGTTCAGTCTCTGCCCCGGCTCGCCGGCGAACGCGTTGGTCCGGGCGAAGCGCAATACGTGCGCCGGCTGCTCGGCCGCAAGCCTCGCGTTGAGGTTGACTTGTTCTAAAGAATAACCGGCGGCGCGGCGCGGCGCCGTCGCGCCCGCCGGGCAACTTACGTTCGATCACGGGCGTCGAAGGGCGTAGATGCACGCTTCGCACGCTCCGGTATGACCGCGCTGTTTCGAGCGTTGGTGCTCGGGCACATCCGCACCAATACGCTGCGCACCGCCGTGACGGTTGTCGCCGTGGCGTTGGGCGTCGCCATTGCGCTCGCGATCGACCTTGCCAACGCGACGGCCGTGGCCTCGTTTGCGTCGAGCGTCAACGTCATTTCAAATCACGTGAACCTGCAGGTGTTGGGCGTCGGTCGGGGCTTCAGCGACCGCGCGTTGGTACGGGTCGAGGGCGTCGCCGGGGTGACGTATGCGAGCCCGACGATCGAGGATTCGCTCGTGGTGGGCGCTAAGCCGGGCGACGCGTTTTCGGGCGAGGTGTTACGGGTGCTGGGCGTCGATCTGCTGCGTCCCTTACCCGGCGAACAGGAAGCGGCGTCGGCCAATCCGGGAGCGCTGGCCCAGACGTCCGGTGCACCCGACCCGTATCTGTTAGTCAACGGTCACGGTGCGTTCATCAGCGAGCGCGTCGCCGCCAAGTACGGCTGGGCGCACGGATCGGTGATCCGGGCGCTGGCCGGCGACCGGCCGGTGGCCCTGCGCGTCGCCGCCGTTATCCCGAGCATTGCCGGTGTCGACTCGAGCGTCGTGTTCGTCGACATCGCGACCGCCCAAGAAATTTTTGAAAAGCTGGGGCGGTTGGATCGAATCGACCTCATCGTCGATCCGGCGCACCTCGCCGGCGTCGCGCGCGCCGTCGGAAAGGTCATACCGCCGGGCACACGCGCCATCGAGCCCAAAGTGCGCACCGGCGAAATTCAGCGCATGCTCAGCAGTTTTCAGCTGAACTTGGCGGCGCTTTCCTATATCGCGCTGCTCGTCGGGATGTATCTCATCTACAACACCGTGGCGATCTCCGTTGTGGCGCGGCGGCCCGAGATCGGAACGCTGCGCGCACTCGGCGCGACCAAACGCGGAATCTTTGCCGCGTTTCTCGCCGAAGGCGCGCTCTTCGGCGTCGGCGGATCGATCGCGGGACTTGGGCTGGGCGCCGTTTTGGCACAACTCTCGATCGGCGCTGTTTCGCGAACCGTCGATACGCTCTACGTGGCCAGCCACGCCGATCATGTGGTGTACGCTCCGCTGGTACTGCTCAAAGCGTTCGTTGTCGGCGTCGTGCTCGCCACGGCCTCAGCCTTCGTTCCGGCGCTGGAAGCAGCCGGCACGCCACCGGCGGTCGCCATGCGGTCGGCCGGCTACGAGCGGCGAACCAAAGGGCTTGCGGCCCGCTTGGCGCTCATCGGCGGCGCCTTGTTAGCGATTGCCTATGCGTTCACGTTCGCCCCGGCGATCGACGATATTCCGCTCTTCGGCTATGCGTCCGGACTACTGATCATCTTCGGTGGTTCGCTATTCACGCCGCTGTGCATCGGCGGCGTTTCGCGGGCCGGTATCGCGTTCTTTCGACGCCGCTCGGCGCCGGGTCAACTCGCGGCCGCGAATCTCGGCGCGTCGCCGGTGCGCAATAGCGTCGCGGTGGCGTCGTTGATGATCGCGATCGCGATGATGGTTTCGATCGCGATCTTGATCGGTTCGTTCCGCACGACAGTCGTAGCTTGGGCCGACGACACGCTCAAAGCCGATCTGTTCGTGCGCCCACTCGGCCTGCAAGATGCATCGTTCGATGCGCGCTTTTCGCCCAGTATCGCAAAAACGATCGCACGGCTTCCGGGCGTTGCCGCGGTCGACACGTTTCGTGGCATCGCGATTCCGTTTCGGGGCCGGATCACGACGCTGGGAGCGGCCGACTTTTCCACCATCGCCGAACGCAACAAACTGCGGTTTATCGGGGTCGCCGACACGCGCGCACTGGCGCGCTCGCTGCCGGGAACGACGCAGGTGCTCGTAAGCGATCCATTTTCAACCAAGTTCCATATCGGGCGCGGCGATACGTTTCAACTCGACACGCCGGCCGGTCCCACGACCTTTACCGTCGCCGCGATTTACAACGACTACTCGAGCGACGCCGGCGTGATGCTCATGGACGCCCGGACGTTTGGCCGGCTGTACCACGATGACTCGGTGAACTCGATTGCCATTTATGCCCAACCCGGGATCGATCTGGTTAAGCTGCGCAGCGCGGTCGTGCGCAGCGTTTTGCCGCTGCACGTCGATGCGCAGACGACACGCGAACTGCGTAAACTCGTCGTCACCATCTTCAATCGCACGTTTGCCATTACTTATGCGCTGTACGTTATTTCGATTACGATCGCGGTGCTGGGTGTGGTTTCGACGCTATTTGCGCTAGTGCTCGAACGGCGGCGCGAGATCGGACTTATGCGTTACCTAGGTTTACGCACGCGCGACGTGCGCAGCATGGTGTATTATGAGGCCGCGTTCATCGGCTTTTTGGGCGGCGTTCTGGGGGTTATCGTCGGCGTCTTGCTGTCACTGTTACTTATTTTTGTGATCAATCGCCAGGCTTTTGGCTGGTTGATCGAGCTTACGATGCCCTATGACTTCTTGCTCGAAGCGATCGCGCTCGTCGTCGTTGCGGCGGTGATCGCGGGGATTTATCCGGCCGGAGTCGCGGCGCGCATCCGGACCGCGGAAGCGGTGCGAGCCGAATGATGCGCAGATTCAGCCGTCGACGAGCCGGCGCGGCGTCCGCGTTCGTGCTGACCCTTACGATGTTGTTCGGGCTCGCCGGGGTGCACAATCGCAGCGCCGCGGCGCCGCCCGGTTTACCGGCGCGCCTCACCGGTCAACCCGCATTCGAGACGGCGAATCATCCGTATCGTTTCGTCTTTCCGCGCGATCATGCGGCGCACTTCGGCTACCAGTCGGAATGGTGGTACTATACCGGACACGTTCGGGCTCGCGATGGGCGGCGCTTCGGCTACGAGTTGACCTTTTTTCGCGTTGGTTTACGGCCTGGTGATCCGCGCCCGCCGAGCGGGCAGAGCGCCTGGCGCGGCAATCAACTTTACCCGGCGCACTTTGCGCTAACGGACGAGCACGGCGGACAATTCGTTCATTTCGAGCGGCTGGCGCGCGAGGCGCTCGGCGCTGGGTCGGCGTCGGACCGTACGCTCGACGTGCACGTCGATGACTGGACGTTGCGCGGCAGCGAACCATTTCGTATGTACGCGCAGGCCGGCGGAGACGCGATCCGGTTCGAGCAACTGGCGCAGAAACCACCGGCCATACACGGTCACGACGGGATCTCGGTCAAGGCCGCGTGCGCTACGTGCGCTTCGCATTATTATTCGATGACGCGGTTGCGGACCAGCGGAACGCTCGTTTACGGCGGACAGCGTTTGAGCGTCGACGGCCTGTCCTGGATGGATCATGAATTCGGTTCCGATGAATTACAGACGAGTCAAGCGGGCTGGGATTGGTTCGCGGTGCAGCTCGACGACCGGCGCGAGCTCATGCTCTACCGGCTGCGGCAGAAAGATGGTTCGATCACACCGCAATCGAGCGGGTCGCTCATCGATGCCGACGGCCGGGTGACGCATCTGGCGTTGCGCGATTTCACAACCGAGGCCAGTGCGAATTGGAAGTCACCGCATACGGGCGGTGTCTATCCCAGCCGCTGGCGGGTGCGCATTCCCAAGGCCCATGTCGACATCGTGCTGCAGCCGACGGTTGCCGATCAGGAACTCGCCAATACCACCGGCGGAGTATCGTATTGGGAGGGCGCGGTCGATGCGCTCGATGCGGCGACGCAGCGGCCGCTCGGAGTCGGCTACGTCGAGCTTACCGGCTATGCGGGGGCAATCTCGCTCTAAGCCGGCCGGCACGGAAAATCGCTACAGCTTCGGAACCGCCGCCAGGTAAGCACTGTGGGCAAAGGTCTTGAACTGGTTTAATCCGGTCGGTGTCAGGGTCCAGCCGCGGCCGCCCTGGGCATCGAAATACATGATGCCTTTGATGTTGGGAAACGTAGCGGCGAGGATCGCATCGGCGCCGCTGAACCAGGTCGCCTGATTCGTCGCGATGGTCGCCGTTTCGGCGGCGAGGATCGGTTTTGCCGACAGCGATGTCAACGTTGCATACATCGCCGCGTACGTTTGCGTAAACGTTTCCCCGGCAGTGGGCGCATAGATGTCGGAGCCGACCCAATCGACGGCAGCGTCACCGGGGAAATACGGCGCGAGCGTTGCCGCTTGATGCGCGTAGCGCGTGCTGGGCGTCCATAGCCAAACCACGTTCGTTACGCTTTGCGCTGCGAATACCGCGCGAATGTGCTGCCACGCTGCGACAAAATGCGTGGGGTCGAAATAGCCGCCCGGCAGATCGGTCGCGGCGTCCCAGCACGCCGTGCGCGAGTTCGCCGTAACCGGCAAATCCATCTCCCAAAACCAGCGTAGGAAGAGCGGATGGCCGTACGCCTTGATCGCCGTGGCCGTCGCGATGATGTCGGAGTCATGCGTTCCGGCGGCGACCGACGCATTCGAGTACGCGCAGTTCCAGGCAACGACGGGAATACGATTGTGCGCCGCATCGTCGGCTTCTTGCGCGGCTGGGAAGTGAGTGTTCCATCCGTAGTAGTGATCGTCGAGCGCCAGCGTGCGGCCGATCTGCGCTTCGAGGGCCGCGACCCGCTGGGCTCCCGTTTGATGTAATTGCGGCGCCGGATCGACTTGCGCACCAAGATAAATGCTGCCGGCCGGCGGTTCGAGCACCAGCGCCTTGAGGCCGGGCTTCACCGATGCCGCGGTGCTCCGACCGACACGCTCGTTGGTCGCCGCCGCCGAATCCAACCCATCCGTCGATCGCGCCGAAGGGAGGGCGTTCGAAGCGGCGCCGCCGCAAGCAGCAAGACTCGTAACAATCGCAATAGAGGCAACGAGCGCACGCACAGCTGACGGCATTTCTGAAATCCTTCGCACATGACCGGGGTTGAATCAAGGTTCAGAACGGCCGAACGTACGGTAAACATGAGGGTTTGTGCGCTAAGCGCGGGCTTCTGTGCTGCGGCTCCCACAAATGTCACCATACGCGTGGTGGGGACACAATGGTGATGAACTCTTACGTCGGGTGCCGGCGGGCGATCCGTTGGCTGCGGCTCCGGTGTGCTCGGCGGGTAACCGCCGGGCTACGTTCTTTGTAAGCCGGCTTGCAGCGCCGTCTAAACCCAGTCGAGTAGCGTTAGGAGTATGATGAAGACTGGAATCGCAGGCCGCACGTTTTCGGCAGGGATGGCCGCCGCCGGGCTGGCGCTGCTGCTCGCCGTGCCGGGCACCGCGCAAGCCCAACCCAAAACGGGAGCCGCGCACCTCGAGACGGCGGTGTTGGCCGGCGGTTGTTTCTGGGGACTTGAAGCGGTGTTCGAGCGGCTCAACGGCGTCTCGAATGTGGTGTCCGGTTATTCGGGCGGGGAAGCCGCCACGGCGCATTACGAAACGGTGAGCACCGGCACGACCGGACACGCCGAGTCGGTACAAATTACGTACGATCCGGCGCGCATTTCGTACGCCATGTTGCTCAACGTGTACTTCGCGGTTGCGACCGATCCGACGGAACTCGACCGGCAGGGTCCGGATGAGGGAACGCAATACCGGTCAGAAATTTTCTACACGAGTCCCCAGCAAAAGCGGGTAGCCCAAAAGACGATCGCGGCATTGAGCGCGGCGCACACATTTGCAGCGCCGATCGTAACCAAGGTCGAAGGGTTGCGCGGCTTCTATCCGGCCGAAGCGTATCATCAGCACTTCTACGATCGCAATCCAAGCTATCCGTATATCGTTTACAACGACAAACCCAAAGTCGAGCAGTTGCACGCGAAGTTTTCGGCGCTCGTGCGATCAGAAAATTAGGAAATACCGTCGTTCAAGCTGACTGACTCGGCAGGCGACGCTCGACGAAGCGACATGCGTGGACCCGGCGCGAGCGGCTTATCGTAAGCCGTTCGTGCGCTCCGCGTTGGGTGTCAACAAAGCGCGGAAGTTCGCACGAAAGCCGAACGCCACGATGAACCACAGCACGGTTGCAACGAGGCCCGGCGCAATGCCGCCGGGATCCATCGTGAGGTGGAAGTTCAAGATGTTGATGAGAATTGCGGCCAGCACCACGAGCGCCAGTGGAACGAAACGGTCGGCCAGCAGCAGCAACCCGGCGACGAGTTGCAGTGCGAAAATCAATATCATAAAGCCGGAGCCGGAAACGGCCGTAAGAAACTGCATGGCGAATGCCGATGACGGTGGCGGTTGCTTCAAAAAATGAAGGAAGCCGTTGGCACCAAAGACGGTGAACATGACGCCGAGCAGATAACGGGCAATGGTGGCGGCAAGTTGCATACATATCCTCTTGGCCGAATTCGCGTCGTCGGTAACACGTCTCGAGTAAGACTATAGCCCGAGAAACGTATCGTATGGAAATGGGTTGCGGGTAGATCGAGCGCGCTTTGCGTTACGTTGCCCGGGTGAAGTCGATCGCGCGGCGCTCACCGGCCAACAGTGTAAAGACAATCACAGCCGCGAAGACGACGACCATGATAATCGCTAACGCTTCGGCGTAGTTCGCTCCGCCGGCCGGGGTTACGAAGTGGGTTGCGAACGCGGCTTCGATTTGCGCGGCCGGCGCCGAGGTGAGATTGCCCAATTGGTAGGTAAACCCGGGAAATGTGCCGCGGACGTCGCCCGGCGACAGCTCGTTGAGATGCACGGGAATAACACCCCAGGCACCCTGCACGAAGAACTGCATGACGAATCCGCCGATCGCGAGCAGCGCGACGTTCGGCGCGAACGCCCAGAGCGGAATCGCCAGCATGCCGCAGGCAGCTGCCGTAACGATCATGCGTTTGCGTCCGAAGCGTTGCGACAAGAAGCCAAAGAGGGTACCGCCCAAAATAGCGCCGATCTGTACGAAGATCGTGACTTGCGAGCGCAGCGCCGACGAAAAGCCGCGCTGCTTTTCTAAAAAGGTCGGATACAGATCTTGGGTTCCGTGCGACATGTAGTTAAATGCCGTCATGAGGAGGATGGCCGAGATGAAGATCCACGGTTTTTGCAGGAAGGCTTTCCATAGGCCGCCGCGCGCAGCGAGCGGCTTGGATCGACCGGCCACGAACGTCGGCGATTCTTTGACGAACGCGCGGATGTAGAACACCAGCAGCGCCGGCAACACGCCGACGATGAAGAGCGGGCGCCAAGCATGCTCGCCGAAATACGAAGAGAAAATCCAGAAGGCTAAAGCGGCGAGCAGAAATCCGGTCGCGTAGCCTTGTTGCAGAACGCCGGACGCTAAGCCGCGGGCTTGGGTCGGTAGCGATTCGAGTGCGAGCGCCGCACCGACGCCCCATTCGCCGCCCATGCCGATGCCGTACAGCGCGCGCAGCAAAACAAAGATGGTAAAATTCGGCGCGAACGCGGTCAGCACTTCCATGAGCGAGTAGAAGCCGATGTTGAGCATCAACGGGCCGCGCCGGCCGAATCGATCGGCGATGATTCCGAAGACGAGCGCGCCGAGCGGCCGCAGCATCAGGGTGATCGTGTTCGCGAAAATAACGGCCGGCAGCGGGACATTGAATTCCGCCGCGATGCGCGCGAATAAGAAGACGACGAGAAAAAAATCGAACGCATCGAGCGTCCAGCCCAGGAAGCTGCCCAAAAACGCGTTGCGTTGGTCGCGCGTCAACGAACGAAAAATGGCGATCGGTCCCACGTCAAAACTCCTTTTGCGGCGCTGGGCACGCAACGTCCGGCGTCCGTACGCCGACCCTCATTCCCAACGCAAACCCGTCTTTACTCTTCGTTCCGCTCCCGGGTTGAGCCAACGTCGTTAAGCAGCGGCGGTGGCAAATCGGTCAAAGCGCCGCAGCTGGGGGAAACACACGGCGCACACGGCCACCACGGCCAGCGTTGCGACGCCGCCCGCGATCACCGCAGGCACGAGTCCAATGAGCGCGGCCGCCGTGCCCGACTCGAACGCCCCGAGTTCGTTCGAGCCGCCGATAAACACGTTCTCGACCGCGTTGACGCGCCCGCGCATCGCATCGGGAGTGGCGAGTTGTACGATGCCGGTTCGAATCACCACGCTGACCATGTCGGCTGCGCCGGCCAGAACCAGTGCCGCGAGCGAGAGACCGAACGTGCGCGAGCCGCCGAAGAGCATCGTTGCCAGGCCGAAGACGGCCACCGCCAGCAACAAGGTCCGGCCGACGTTGGTCCGCAGCGGCCGGCGCGCCAAGTACACCGCCGTGGCCGCGGCGCCTAGTGCCGGCGCGCTGCGCAAGAATCCTAAGCCGATCGGCCCGGTGTGTAAGATCGTGTCTGAGAAGGCCGGCAGTAACGCCGTCGCTCCACCGAAAAGCACGGCGAAGAGATCGAGCGACATGGCCGCCAGAATCACCGGCTGAGCGCGAATGAAGCGCAATCCGCCGAGGGCGTCATGGAACGAAAGTGGGCGCTCGCGGGCGACGATCGCGCGCGGGTCCAGCCGGACTGCTGCCAGCGCCACGACGCCCAGCGCGAGCAATCCGCAACTCGTGACGAGCGCGACCGGGGTGCCCAGCGCGACGAGCGCGCCGCCGAGCGCCGGGCCGCCGACAGCCACCAGTTCGCGAATCGCGGCGTACGCCGCCGACACGCGCAGGTATTCCGCTTGTGGAACGATGCGCAACAACATTCCACGTTCGGCCGGAGCACTAAACGCGCGAGCCGTGCCGATCGCGAAAACAACCGCCAAATATGGTGCCAGCCGGCCGGCATGGGTCGTAACGAGGGTCAGAAAGGCGAGCGTGGCCGCCATTTCCAATCCCGCGGCCGCGATCACGATCGTTTTCCGGTCGTGCCGGTCGGCGAAGAGTCCGGTAACGAGGACGAGGAGTATGGCGGGGAGGAACAGCGTGAGGCCGACGAGCCCGAGATCGAATGCGCGATGATGGAGCGTGAATACATGCCAGGCAACCGCGATGCCCGCGACGGCAGTCGCCACATCGGCGCTCAGAAACGCCACGAAGTAGGGTCCCAGCCGGCGCAGGTCGTGACGTACCATCAAGCCGGACAGTTTGCGCAACGGCGCCGACGCTCATGCGCCGAAACTTCGCCTGGCGCATCCGGTAGCGCCACGTGACGATGTCAGGATTACCCGCCGCCGCGTCGCTCGCTGTCGCGCGTATCGAAGCATTGCTCGATGAAGCGAAGCGGCTCATCGAACGCACCGGCGCCAGCGACGAGAACGTGTTTTCGGTCAGCGAAACGGAGCGCCGCTATTTGCCCGACACGCTGGGCGCCTACCTCAACCTGCCGCCGAGCGGGCGCGACGCGGTCGCCGACGCGCTGCTGGTCGACCAATTAGAATTGCTGGAGCGTGCGACGGCTCAGCGGGTAACGGCACTGAGCGCACGCGGCCGGTCGGATCTCGCGGCCAACGGAGCGTTTCTAGCCGAGCGTTTTGGCCCGGTCGAGAGTTTGCCCAGCGTCGTGTCTTCCGGTCAGCCGGCGACGGCAGCACCGGCGACCGCTCCGCCACGGGCACTCGTCGCCCGCTTATTTTCCGAACTCGAGCGACCCGGGCGCGCCGATCCGGCCGGCTTTCTGCAACTCGCGGGCCAGCGCTTCGGTGCAATTTTTCCGGATCTTACGACGGTGCGGCGCGGGCTCTTCGGCGGTCCGGTGAAGAGCGTCGCGCTCGACGTTCCGCGCGGCGCGGATATCTTGCGCTACAGCCTCGAGGCCGAACGCGGCGGCATCGCGGCGTCCTGTACGAAACTCGTGCGCGGTGTAGCGCTGCGGACCGAACGCACGGAGTTAGGCCAGTGGATGCAGGCGTTACTCGAGGATATGAGTGCTTACGTCGAGCACGACCGGTCGGCGCGCGAACTTCTCACTACATTTCTTGCGGGGTAATGCTTGGCCATGAGTTTTTTTGGAATCGGAAATCGCGGCAATCAGCAATCCGACGTCAGCATGACGCAAGGCGGCGTCCCGCTCGATGCGATCGCGCGCTTGCGCCGGATGCGCGGCGAAGGCGGCAAGCCGCTCTTCACCAGCGACCTCTCGGTCTCCGAGTTCGTGCTGCTCAAAGAACTCAATATGGAGCCGGTCGGGCTCGTTCTGGGGAGTTCGATTTACCACGTCGGGCTGCAATACGCGAACTATTTCAATAACGAAGAGCTGGGCGTGTTGACCCAGGCGATGTATCACGCGCGCGAATTGGCGATGGCCCGGATGGAAGAAGAAGCAGCGGCGCTCAGTGCCGACGGGATCGTGGGGGTCAAGCTCGAGGTGGGGAGTTATGCCTGGGCAGAAAGTGCGCTCGAATTCACCGCCATCGGCACCGCGGTCAAGGCTCCCGCCGGCAGTGATTACCGCACGATGCACGGCAAACCGTTCACCAGCGACCTGTCGGTGCAAGACTTCTACCGGCTCCACGAAGTCGGCTACATTCCGGCCGAATTGGTCATGGGCACCTGCGTGTATCACATCGCGCATGCCGGCTTCATGCAAACCATGCGGACCTTGGGCAACAATATCGAACTCCCGAACTATACGGCCGCGATCTACGACGCGCGCGAACTCGCGATGTCACGCATGCAAGCCGAGGCCGAGGCGCACGGCGCTGAAGGTGTCGTCGGCATGCAGATCGTGGAGAAAAACCATATTTGGCAACCGCACATCATCGAATTCATGGCCATCGGCACGTCGATCGTCAAGCGCGCCGAGTCCAAAGGCGTTAAACCCCAATTTCAAATCGGCCTCAACGACTGATCTGCCACGATGGATAATTTCGGTGACTTGTTCGGTGGTTTAGGCGAAATGCTCGGCGACATGCTCGGCGTCGAGGCCGTCACCGACGGCGCGGAGGGGATCGGTGAAATGTTCTCGCGCGATTCGCGGGGCGAACGTGGCGACGCGCCGATCGTCTACGAACGCTACTTGTGCGGCGGCCCGCGGACACTTCATATCAACGACCGTTAAGTTTCTTTTCACACAACGAGGTATGCTTGCGTGAACGATGATCTACTCGATGCGCCGCTGACGCCGCCCGATCAGCAGCTCGCGGCTCCCCACCCGGTCGGACCGGTGCCGTTGGCAAAGGCCGTCGGGCGCGTTCCGATCGCCGATGCCGAACGCGCCGGATTGGATTCGCAAGTACAGAATGTCGCGCGGACGCTCGTCGAGTTGCCGATCGACGGCGATGAATTCAAGCGCGCCGTCGAAGCGCTCAGCGCGATGGGAAATAAGGAGATCGTCGCGTCGGCCAACGTTTCGAATGCCTTGCTCGATCGGCCGGCGCGTGCGCTTTCAGCCGGTGCGCTGGGCAAAGATTCCGACGTCTCGAAACAGATGCTCGACTTACGGCAGACCATCGAAAAGCTCGACCCGTCGCGTCAGGGCGACCTGTTTTCGGCGCCGCGCAAATTGCTCGGTATGATCCCGATGGGTAATAAAGTTCAGACGTACTTCCGCGGTTACGAGTCGTCGCAGAGCCATCTCAATGCGATCATCGAAGCGTTGTATCGTTCGCGCGACGGGCTCATGCGCGACAATGCCTCGATCGAGCAAGAAAAAGCCAACATGTGGAAACTCATGGGCACGCTCGAGCAATATGCCTATCTCGCGCAGCGTGTCGCGGACTCGGTCAGCGCGCAGATCGACCGGATCGAAGCCACCGACCCTGAACGCGCGCGTATCCTCAAGGAAGACGTGCTGTTCTACGCACGTCAGAAGCAACAAGATATCGCGACGCAGATGGCGGTCAACGTCCAAGGCTACATGGCCTTGGATTTGATCAAGAAAAATAATACCGAACTGCAGAAAGGCATCCAGCGGGCGACCACCACGACGGTTTCAGCGCTCCGCACCGCGGTTGTCGTCGCTCAGGCCATCGCGAGCCAAAAGCTCGTGCTCGATCAGATTTCAGCGTTAAATTCGACGACGACGAATCTCATCGCGGGCAATGCGAAGATGCTCAAAGCCAATGCGACACGCGTCTACGAACAAGCGACGACGTCAACGATCGACGTCGAAACGCTCAAGACGGCGTTCGCGACGGTGATCTCGGCGATGGACGATATCTCGCAGTTTAAGGTCAAGGCACTTTCGTCGATGGAACAGACGGTCAACTCGCTCAACGGCGAAGTCGCCAAAGCCAAAGCGCACATCGAAGGCGAGCGCAGTCGCTTGGGAGCCGGCCAGACGGCGTCGGCGGCGCTATCGGCGCCCGAGCCGGCGAACGGATCGGCACGGATTCTCTAACGCCCGGCGGCGCGGACTACCGCACCTACTTCTGCTGCATCGGAACCTATGGGTAACGGTGCTGTTTTGCGCCTGTTGCTGGGCGCCGGCGCGTGCCAATGACCACGACGATTATCAGTACGAGATCCACGCGCCGTGGTCGGCGCTGTCGGTGGCGGATACCCCGAAGACGATGTCGCGTGGTCGCGGGTGGGGGGTACGTTAACGGTCTACCCGACGCATCTCGACATGGCGCAGATTCGCCGGCAGGCGACTACCGATGGAGAAGATGTCGCACCCGATACGGCCGGCCGGGGATGCGTTGGGGGAGCTTGCGTTTGCCGATCTGTCCGGGGCACAATCGGTCCGCCGCCCGGACAACTGAATCAATCGACCTATGCGATCAAACGCGCGGTGTTCTCATAACGGCGATCGTTCGCCCGCGTGACGGCGGCGACTCCATCGCCAACGTGCTGGCCATAAGCGGTACGCGCCACGCGTTTCTGCTGGAATATCCGCGGCCCAAAGATCGAATCGAAGATCCTCGCGCGATCGCCGCGCTGCGCGGTTTTTGTGCGAAGTAGGGTCGTCTCGGCGCTCTTTGGCACGCTTCTACTGGGAATTACGTCGACGCAACCGCCGGCCGGCATTGCGACTGTCCAAGCCGGCCCAAGCTGGAGCGGTGCTGCGAGTGGGCCGCGCCTGCTCCAAATCGGCGATGGCCGGGCTCGAATTTGGGATACAACGACACACCGATTGCTGCGGACCTTCGCGGATGTCGGCATCGGAATGCTTTCGCCCGATGGGCGTTTGATCGTTACGCAACCCCGGCGTTCGAACGAACTTACGATCAAGCGGGTCGATGACGGTTCGATCGTCACGCGCATTCCCGGCGGCAACGAAGCGCAATCCGCACTTGCCGTATCCCCCGATGATGCGCTCGTTGCCGTCGACCATTCCAACGCCGACGCACCGGCAATCTCCGTTGCCGACGCGCGCACCGGAGCGACGCTGTATACGTTACGCGGCGTCGACGGCGGCGCGGCGTTTTCGCCCGACGGACAAACGCTCGCGACGCTGGAACCACAGCGCCGCGCTTTGCTGCTCTGGGATGCCCGCAGCGGCCGATTTTTGCAGCGACGCCGTGGAAGCTCCGGCGTTTTCGGGCCGCCGGTATTCTCGCCGGACGGCCGGCACATTCTAACGGTCGCCAATAAACCACGCACACCGCCCCATAGCGACGGTTCGTTCGCGTTGAATGCCTCCGAGTATCCGCAGCTCGATCTCAACGTCTGGAATACGGGCGACAGCAGCGGCCCGCGACGCATCGCGTTTATGGGCGACTCAAATCAATCGTACAATGAGACCGGCGGATCGTTCGCCTTCGTTGATGACAGCCACGTGATTGTTACCGCTCGTCAAACCACCACGGTTGTTACCGATCTCGCCGGCGCCGGTGTTACGACGCTGATCGCCGGAGGGACGGTCGTGCGCAGTGACGCCAAGATTGAGTTGCTGAACGATGACCGCTGGCTGGAGCTTCGCGCCGGAGAGCTGCACGACGTGGCCCGGTTTGCTAAAGCGTTGACCATCACCGACGCCGCCCTTTCAATCGACGGAAAATTAGCCGCGGTTTCAGGCGCAAACGTCGTCGTTTGGGATCTGGCCGATCCCGCCGCAAGCTGCGCGACCACACTCGACGGAGAAGCGCGCGATCCCGTCTTCGATGCGGCGGGTCGCTTGGGCGTACGGTCGTACGGGAATGGTGGACGGCTTGTCGTACAGGGTTGCGTGCGCGTGGGTGTTCCCGGGCCGCCGCCCCAGAACGAAGACATTCGCTCACCCGACGGCAGCCGAATTCTGCGTTTTTCTCGCTTGTCGTCGACGGACGACGCGTTGCGACTCGAGCTGTTCGACGCCCGGTCGCGGAAGCGCGTCGCAAGCGTCGCCGGAGTATTCTCGGGCCCGCAGCTGGGAGGCTACTTTGCCGCGCACGCCTCGATTCTCGCCATTCGCTCGCGCACCGGCGTTCTGGTGCTCGACTCGTCGGGCAAGACGCGGCTAACGGCCCCGGCGGGCGATACATTCGCGCTGTCCGCCGATGGTTCGAAACTGGCGGTCGTATCGAAGACCGCGACGACGATGTACGATACGCGCACCGGTCGTTCGGGGCCGGCGTATCCGTCACTCGCCATAGCCCAGATGCTGTTGACACCGAATGCTACTGCGATCATCGGCTTAACGTCTGATGGAGTATTGCAGTTGCAAACTCCAGCCGGAGTCGTTATCGCAACCTTCACGCTAGCGAGTCTTGGCGGGAAGCCGGTGTGGGCGGTCACGCTTCCAAGCGGCGACTACATCAGCTCGCCGCATAGCCCCGGCTTGGTTTTCAACGGAACGGAAGCCATAGCGGTCGTGCGTCGTGCGCTGGAGCCGGCGTTACGGTAAGCACCAGTGTGACGTGCGCGTTTAGGGTAATTGGTGCGGCGGATCGTACGCCCATACGCGATCGCCGCGGAACCAAACGGTCCAGCCGAACACGCCGTCATGGTCGTAATGCCAACGATCGAGTTTGGCGAGTTGATCGAGGGTACCCGGCAGCGAGGGATACCCGAACATCGCAACAACTTCGTCGCGGGTCATGTCGGTTAGAATGCGTTGCGAACGAATCTCATCGTAGACCGCGGCGGTCCATTCGGGATGCCGTTCGTGTTGTGATCCTAGGGAGAAGTGCCGTTCTAAATCCCACGTTCCGGCGAAACGCGCCGTAAATTCGTCGCACGACTTGTCGTGCGCCCGCACGACCTTCGCCGGCAAACGGAATTGCACGACAATCGGGTTCGAGCTGGAATAGGTAAAGCCGTTAGAGCCGCCGAGCGCCCCGACGTCGGCGAACGTTGTGGTAAAGTCAGTCAGTCGAACGATGTGCTCGATGTGGGCCGGAACATCGGCAGCGACCACGAGCATCGGGTCGGCCGAGCCACTCGCACAAATCGCTTGCAATTCCCCGACGGTCCAGACATCGCGTCCCGCATAACGCGCCTCAAGCCGCACGGATTCCGCGTCGCCTGCGATCGCAGCCAGCCCAAGTATGCCCGGCTGCGTTACTGGAACCGTCGCGCGATAGACTCGGTATGTTCCTTCGAGCTCCAAAATGATCGTGTGCTGCGGGTTTTCCGCGGAGCCGTCAACGGACCGAACGACGAGCACCCGGTTTTCGATCTCGTCGATTTTCGCCGGCGCACCGTGTTCGTCCACGATCGCCGGCTGTGGTGCTGCCGACTCAAGACCGGTCGCCCGCAGCGCGGCCGCCACCAAAAACCGATCCCCCGGCGCGATCCCGCATACCAGCAGGGCCGCGCTGAGGGGGAACAGCACCGCGAGCGTTGCTCGCGCGATCTGCCTGAACCGGAATGCGGCTATAACTGTTCGACCGCCCGGATTTCCGGCACGTCCTCGCAGACCACGCGTTCGATCCCCAGCTTGAGCGTCATCACCGCCGCCGCACAGCCGCCGCAGGCGCCGATCATCTGCACGTAGGCGATGCCGTCGTCGATGCGCATCAACCACACATCGCCGCCGTCGGCGTGAATGCCCGGTCGGATCCGGTCCAGCGCGGCATCGACCCGTTCGTGCAGCGTCGCGTTACCGGCCATGATCGTGTTCTACGGCCACCACGTCATCAGTGTGCCATCCCAAGCACCGGCACGCAACGACGACGGTGGCACCCCGAGCACGGCTGTGAGTTAGGCGTCGCAGCGCAAAATCGGCGGAATTTGGAAATGGTCAAGCAGGATGGGTATCTGCCGAGAGGATTTTGCGGCCCGCAAGGAGCCGGAGCAAGGCTGCGATCGGTGAAATCGAGGACGATAATAATTCGTTCGCGTGTCACGTCGAATTGCTCCAGGATATCGTCGATCGACGCGCCGGCTCTTATGTTCTCGAATACGGCCGAGACGGGCATGCGCGTATCACGAACCCATGCGCCGCTTAGTCGCCCCGGCACGCTTTCAACGGCAGGGCAGCTGGACCAATCAAGTTCTGCCATGTCGCCTGCTTTCTGTGCAGAAACGATTTACGATCTCTTCAGCGTCCGCTACGATCGACGATGCTCCCGGATTAGCTGCTAAGCGAACAGCGCCGTCTGCAGTGGTCGGCGAATCCTGTCTTAGAGCGCTGGGCTGAACTTACTGCGATATACAATCACGTCTTGCGTTTCGTATTCGTCGCGATGGTCGATGATGTAGCGCTCTGCCAATGGAATGCGGAACTGGACTGTTCCGGCCCGAGGTGAGAAGATGAGGCCCTTCTTGATGAGCTGCGTCCGAACGGAGCCCAGCAGCGCCGTTGAGGTGACGCCGAGTGACTCGGCCACCGTGCGCAACTCGTGCGCGCCGGCGCCGAAGTTCGGCCAGCGCGATGACGACCATGCGCTCGCGCGGGCTGAGGCTTTCTAGCGACCGTCGATAAAATTGTTTCTCGATGCCGTCGCGCACCCCGGGGACGATCGACTCGACGTCCTGGGCCGTGATCCGGCGATGATGATGAGCGCCCCAGGCTGCGCTCGCGTACTTTTGCACAAAGTATGGGTAGCCGGCGCTGCTTTCAACGCGGAGATCGAGGGCTTCGGGAGTGATCGTCGATCCGGCTCGTTCGATCGGGAGTCGAATCGCTTGCGCGACTTCGGCACGCCGCAGGAAGTCCAGTTCGTACTGGTCCCAGCGGTGCGCGTAGGTACGCAATCGCTTAATAACCTCCGCAGTTTGCGGTAGCCCCGCGCAAGCGAAGAGGATCGGCTTACCGACCCCGGCGCTTTGGTGGACCGCCGCAGCTATCGTGCGCAGCGAGGCAATGTCGACGTCGTGGATTTCATCGATCGTAACAAGGAGAAATTTGCCGATTGCGCCTGCGGCCTCGTCGGGGCGCTTCCAGATTTGATCCTTTGCGCAGCGTCGTCGATCGAAGCGAGTTCGCCTGCGCGGCCGACGAGTTCGGGCGGCGAGGCGCCTGGAGCAGGCTGAAATGGGTTATGACGGGTCACCTCAGGTATGATGTCAAGGGTTGTAAAAGATGTCAAATTTACAAGTTTGCCACGTCTTTACGGCAACAGCTTGAGGCTGTTTATTCGGCCGTGAACGCGGTGGAACGAGGGCGGTTCAGCAAACCGATTCCGCTATTCCGGCTCGAAGAATTTAGCTGGTAGCGCATGCTCCGGCCGACCGAGTCAGTCACGTTCTTCGCGCTGCTATTCCCGCATCAAGCACCAAGTCGGCCGGGGCCGCAACGTCAACGCAACACCGCCAAGTACGCGAACAGCGCAAACATCACCGTCAGCAAAAACAGCGCGACTCCGCGAGCCGCAATTTCAGCCGCCGGGGTGTGCTCGAAGCGCAGGGCGCGAGCAAAGTTCCATACCGGTCCAACGAGTAATACGCTCATCGGCGCAAGGCTAACCGGCGCGCCGAACGCCAGCGAGAGCAAGAGCGCCGGCACGACCGCCGCAGCGCCGATGGCGCCCAGCCGCGCGCCCGTGCGCGACCCGAACCGCACGACGAGATTGCGCTTACCGCCGGCGGCGTCGGCCGCCCGATCGGGCCATTCCACCGCGATCATCAGCGCGAACATCGCGCAAGCGGGCGCCACCGTGGCTGTTACGGCCAGCGAACCGAGCGATCCCGTGAAGACGGCGTAGCCGCACAACGGTACGAGTATGCCCACCACCAGGACGGCATCGAGTTCACCCCAGCCGCGCGCCGCAAGCCGAAACGGCGGCGCCGAATACGACCAGGCGAGGCAACCGATCGTAACACCGATAAGCGCAACGGCCGGTCCGCTCGTCACCGCAAAACCTAGCGCGATGAGCGCGCCCGTACCTGCACAAAATAAGGCCGCGGCGAGGGCGACGCCGGGCACGAGCGCGCCGTCGACGAGGACGCCGCTGCCGCCGGAAAATTCGGTGAATTGGGCCCGAACATCCGTATGCCGGTCGAAGTAGTCGTTCGCGTAATGGGTCATGAGGTGAAATGCGGTAACCATGGCTTGGCCGGCCGCATAGCCGGCGAAGGTTAAATGTGCGCCCGCGAACGCCGCGACCGCGGCCCCGAGTGCGAAACCGGCCAGCCCGCCGAGCAAAAAATTCAACCGCGAAAGTCGGACGAACGCGGTTATCGCTTGCATACCTACTCGGCTTGGGGGTAGAAGCGCGTCTGCCCTCGTAACGGCGGGCATGCTTTTCGGCGCAATCGACGTTGGAACAAACTCGATTCACCTCATTGTCGTCGAATGCGATTCAATCTACGATACCTCGCGCGTCATTTACAAGGCACGCGAGATGGTGCGGCTGGGGAGCAACGACGCGCTCGAGCGCGGCCGGCTCGCGCCCAAAGCGATGGCCCGCGGCGTTGAAGCGATCGCGCGTTTCGTGGTGGCGGCGCGCGAGCGCGGCGCCGAACGCATCCGGGCTGTCGCGACATCGGCGGTCCGCGAAGCCGCCAACGGCTTAGAATTCCGCGCGCAGGTCGAAGCGCAGAGTGGCGTGACACTCGAGATACTCGACGCGGCCGAAGAAGCGCGGCTCATCCACCTCGGGGTGGCCAGCGGCTTTCCGATGTACGACCGCACGGCGTGTATTATCGACATCGGCGGCGGCTCGACGGAGTTCATCGTTGCCGACGGGGAACGGCCGCATCTGCTCGATTCCGTCAAGCTGGGAAGTCTGCGGCTCTACGATGCGTTTCTGCGCGATGCGCTCGACCCGGCGCGGGCGGCACGCGGACTCAATCTCTACGTGCGTGATGCGCTCGCGCCGGTCGTCGAACGCGTTCGCCGCTATCGTATCGACGTGGCGATCGGGACGTCGGGAACGATCATGGGTCTGGCCGCCGTCGATGCGGCCGAACGCGGAATCGTGCTGCGCCGCGTCCACGGGTACACGCTCGAACGTGGCCGGCTCGAGGTCTTGCAGCGCCGGATGCTGGCGCTGACCGAAGCCGAGCGCCGCAAGCTGCCGGGGATGAATCCGCGCCGGGCGGACATCATCGTTGCCGGCAATGCGGTTTTGGTGAGCGCGCTCAGCCAGTTGGGCATCGACAAGATCGTGGTCTGCGAACGCGCGTTGCGCGACGGCATCATCGTCGATCTCATCGCCCGCGACCGTGCGCTCACGCAACGCATGGGCGATACCCTGCGCGAGCGATTCGAAGTCATAGAGGCGCTCGGGCAGAAATACGGCCACCTGGGCGCGCACGAACGGCACGTCGCTCGGCTGGCATTGCGGCTGTTCGAGAAAACGACCGACATTCACGGTCTCGCGCCGGCCGATCGCGACGTGCTCTATGCCGCCGCGATGCTCCATGGTGTCGGACGTTTCATCGCCACGAGCGGCTGTCACAAACATACCGCATACATCGTCCGGGCGTCCCCGCTGCCGGGCTGGCGCGATGAGGAACGGGCCCGGATCGCGCTGGTGGCGCGCTATTACCGCAAGTCGATGCCCAAGCTCAGCCATCCTGAATATGCCGCCCTGCTGCCGGCGGCCCGCGAGCGGATCGAGCAGTTGGCGGCGCTGCTGCGCATTGCCGATGGCCTCGACGTGCGGCACTTGGGCCTCGTCAACGATGTTACCGTGCGTCGTGAAAACGGCCGGATCGTCGTTGTCGCGCAGGCCGAAGCTGATATCTCGGGCGAACTCGAAGCCGCGATGGTCAAAGCGGATCTGTTCGAGCGGGCCTTCGGCATCCGAATCGTCATCGACGCGCAGCTCGTGGAGAGCCGGGCGTGAACGCGGCCGTCCTCGCGGCACCGGCGGCCCGCAAAAAGATTTTGCTCGTTGACGACGAGGCCGCGATCGTCCAATCGCTGCGCTACAATTTGGAGAAGAACGGCTACGCCGTGTTGACCGCCGGCGACGGACGCACCGCGGTCATGCTGGCCGCGAGCGAAAGTCCCGATCTCGTCGTCCTCGATATCATGCTGCCGCTGCTCGACGGTGTGGAGGCCTGCAAAGAGATTCGCAAAGTCAGCGCCGTTCCGATCATCATGCTGACGGCCAAAGACCAAGAGTTCGATAAGGTGCTCGCGCTCGAATTGGGCGCCGATGATTACGTCACCAAGCCGTTTTCGCTCGGCGAGATCATGGCGCGCATCAAGGCGCGCTTGCGGCGCCAAGACGTTATCTTCGAGCAGCAGAAGAATGAAGCCATCTCGATCGGCGATATCACGATCGATCCGGCGCGCCAGCGGCTCGTGGTGCGCGGCGTCGATGTCGCACTGGCGCCCAAAGAATTTCGCCTGCTGCACCTGCTCATGGAAAATCGCGGTCGCATCGTAACGCGCCAGATTTTACTTGAGAAAGTGTGGGGCTACGATTTCGAGGGCGAGCATCAAACAATTAGCGTCCACGTTCGCTGGTTGCGCGAAAAGATCGAGATCGACCCCAATAATCCGCGGCACATTGCGACCGTTCGCAGTCGCGGCTATATGTTCCGCGAATAACGCCGTTGCTGGCGGAAATCGCCGCAGCACTCGGCGGGACGATCGCCGGCGGATTCGGCGTTTTCGTTCTGTGGCGCAGGCCGCCGGCGTCCACGCCCGACGCACCGCACACGATCGCAGCCGCCGTTGCGGATTCGGATGCGGCGCAGCGCGTACTGCGGGCGCTGCCGTTCGCCGCCTTTATCTTCGACGGCAACGGCCGAGTGACGTATCTCAACGCCGCCGCCGAATCGCTGTTCGGCATCACCGCGGAACGCTCGCTGCGGCGGGTGCTCATCGAGGTCGTTCCGTCGGTTGAATTCGAGCGTCAGGTGAAGGATGCGCTGGCCGGTGGCTGGTCGACGCGCGACGTGCGCATCATCGAGCGCGACGGCGAACGCATCCTCGGCATCACCGTCAAGCCGATCGAGAACGACGGCGTTATCGCCATTGCCGTCGACCGCACCGAACTCGTGAGCTTGGAACGCATTCGCCGCGACTTTGTTTCCAACGTTTCGCACGAATTGCGCACGCCGCTTGCGGCCATCAAGCTGATGGTGGAAACGATGATCGCCGCCGACGATGACGTCGACGCGCGCACGCAGTTCATGCCGCGCGTTGCGGCGGAAGTCGAGCGCATGGTCAACCTCGTTGAAGACCTGTTGAGCCTAGCGCGTTCGGAGTCCGGCCGCATCATCATGCGCCGCGAACGGTTCGATCTAACGGATGTTGCGGCGTCCGTCGTCGACACGTTTTCGCATCGCGCGGCAACGATCGGAATCAACCTCGACCTTGAAGCTCCCGAGCCCGTTTATGTCGAGGCGGACCGCAACCGGCTCGTTCAGGTTGCCGTCAACTTAGTCGATAATGCGCTTCGCCACACGCCGGCGGGCGGCGTCGTCGCTGTCGAGGTCGGGCACGAGCCGGATTGGGCGCTGCTGCGCGTGCGCGATACCGGCGCCGGCATTGCGTTTGCCGATCTGGGACTCATCTTCGACCGATTCTATGTAGCCGACCGCTCGCGGTCGCGCGGCCAGAGCGGTACCGGCCTCGGTTTATCGATCGCCCGCAACTTGGTCGAGACGCACGGCGGTACGTTGACCGCCGAATCAATGCTGGGTCGGGGGGCAACGTTTACTTGCCGGCTGCCTCGAGCGAACCCCAACATTAACCGGTCTTAAGCTTGATTTAAGGTAGCCTTACGCTCGAATTGCGACGATGCGGTGCGACTCGTTCGTTGCTCGACTGTCTTTATAGCGATACATTTCTCTGGGAGGTTTTTGTGGTTAGGTCTAAAGTACTGGCGCTCGTTGCTTTCGGCATCGCCGTTGCGTTGCCGGCGAGTCGAGCCTTTGCCGATACGTCGATCGGCATCGCCGGTTCGACGGCACTCTTGCCGCTGGCACTCGATGCCGCGCGCGTGTACCAAGAGCAGAATAAAGACGTCAAAATAAGCGTTTCAGGCGGCGGTTCGGGTACCGGAATTTCACAGGTCGCCGGTAAGGCCGTCGATATCGGCGACTCCGACATTCTGGCGCCGGCCCATCCCGAACTCGTCGACAGTAAAGTGGCCGTCATCGGCTTCGCCGTCGTGACGAATCCCGGTGTGTCGATCAAGAGCTTGAGCAAGAAACAAGTGCAAGACATTTTCGGCGGCACGACGACGAATTGGAAAGACGTCGGCGGTCCCGATCTCAAAATTGTCGTAATCAATCGTCCGCGCTCGTCCGGGACGCGCTTCGTCTTCACGAAGACGGTGATGGGCACGACGCCGGTCAACGAATCAGGCCTCACCGAAGATGCGACCGGCACCGTGGTCAGTGTCGTCAAGCAAACCCCGGGGGCGGTTAGCTATGCCGCCTTCTCGGGTACGCGCGGTTCGGGACTCACCGAAGTGTCGATTGACGGCACCGCACCCACCGACGACAACATCGTGGTTGGGAAATATCCGATCTGGTCATACGAACATATGTTCACCAACGGTGCGCCTGCGGGTGAAGTCGCCAAGTTCATCACCTTCGTTCAAAAGAGCGGCGACTTGGCGAAGAAGAATGGGTTTATCAGCCTCGCCGCTATGAAGGTCAAAGAAACCGATCGTTAAGCCCCGGCGCGCGAACCGCCGCGCGCTAAGGCCCGCCGACAAGGCTTCTGCGGGGCGGCTAAAGTAGTCGCCCTGAGCGAACGCCACATTCGCGAAACGTGTGCGTTCGGCCAGTCGGCCGTTGCACGGTGTACCGGACGAAGCTACGGGCACGATCAGAACGAATCGATGCAGAAAGTGATGTCGGCGTGATCGCGCTGCAAGCCAAACAATCTCACCGCAACGAGCGCATCGCCGTCGTCGTCCTGCGTTCAGCCGCGATATTCGTTATTCTCGCTATCGCCCTGTTGCTCGTGTACCTCAGCTTCGAGGGCTCGAGAACCTTTTTCGTCGACAAGCTGCCGGTCTGGCAATTTCTCTTCTCGAGCGATTACGATCCGCTCAACAATCGCGGCGGCTCGGCGGTGTTCATCGCCGGCACATTACTCGTGACCGGCTTCGCGATCGTCGTCGGTGGTCCGTTCGGTATCGCGGTCGGCGTTTTCTTAAGCGAGATCGCACCGCCGCGTATGGCGCAAGTCCTCAAACCGGCAATCGAGTTACTCGTCGGCATCCCGTCGGTGGTTTACGGTTGGCTGGGGCTGACGTTGCTCGTACCGTTCTTGCGCACGCATACCTCATCGCTGAGCGGCTTCGGTCTGGCCGCGGCCGGTATCGTGCTGTCGATCATGATTCTGCCGACCGTGATCTCGTTGTCGGAAGATGCATTTCGCTCGCTGCCGCTGTCGCTGCGCGAAGGCTCGATGGCGCTCGGCTCAACCCGTTGGCAGATGATTACGGGCGTTCTGCTGCCCAGCGCTTCAAGCGGCTTGACCGTGGCACTCATCTTAGGCATCGCGCGGGCGATCGGCGAAGCTCTTGCCGTGCAGATGGTGATCGGTAACGCCACCCAATTTCCGAAAGGAATATTTGCGCCGACGGCCTCGCTCACGACCGAAATCGTGATGGATATGGGCGGTGCGACGCAGGGCTCGTTTCAAGAGCACGTGTTGTTCTCGATGGCATTCTTACTGCTGCTCATCGCGATGGCGCTCATTTTGATCGTTCGCTTTACGTTGCGCCGGCGGAGCTGATATGGCCACGATCGCATCGCCGGCCAAGCGCGATCGTTTGGTCGCCGGCAACGGGGTCCGTCTGCGGCGGTTCGCCGACGTTTCGGCGACGGTCGTCTTGTGGCTCATGGCGACAAGCATCATCGTCATGCTGGCGGCGTTTATCGGCTATTTATTTTATCTTGGTTTCCGCTCGTTGAGTTGGCAATTTATCACCGGCGTGCCGACGCAAACGGCCGGCGGCGGCATCGGGCCGGAGATCTATAATTCATTTTACATCTTGGTGCTCACGCTGATCTTTACCGTCCCAATCGCACTCGCGGCGGGAATGTACTTACAAGAATACGCGCGGCCGGGTCTGTTCCGATCGATCGTGCAATTTAGCGCAGAGTCGCTTGCCACGGTGCCGTCGATCGTCATGGGCCTCTTCGGTCTGTTGATTTTCGTGTTTTACTTCCACTGGGGCTTTACCGCTCTCGGCGGCGCGCTCACCTTGACGCTTTTAAACTTGCCGGCGCTCATGCGCGTCACTCAAGAAGCGCTGGCATCGGTGCCCGACAGTCTGCGCGAAGCGTCGATGGGCCTGGGCGCCACCAAATGGCAGACGATCGTCCGCACGGTGTTGCCCAGTGCGATCGGACGGCTTACCACCGGGATCGTCCTCATCGCCGGCCGAATCTTCGGCGAGACCGCGGCGCTCATTTTCACCGCGGGCTTGTCGGTGAGCGCGAATCATCCCTATGAACTCAACCCGTTCCGCTCGGCCGAGACGCTGGCCATCCACTTGTGGTACACGCATTCGGAATCGGTCATTCCGGATGTCGACCGCGTCGGCAACGGATCGGCGCTCGTGCTCTTGATCATGGTGCTGGCTTTCAATATCGCCGCGCGCGTCATCGGCGGCGCACTTACCAAACGCTATACCGGGAGATCGTCGTGATCGACGCCTCACCCGCGTCGGTCGAGACGCAAAATAAGCTTACCGCCGCCGACGTCGACGTGTTCTACGGGACATTTCAAGCAATCAAGCACGCGTCGCTCAAAATGGCCGCGCAAACCGTGACGGCGTTGATCGGGCCGTCGGGATGCGGAAAGTCGACATTTTTACGTGCGCTCAATCGCATGCACGATTTGACTCCGGGCGCGCGAGTCACCGGCACGGTCATGCTCGACGGCCACGACATTTATGCCGCCGACGCCGATCCGGTCGTCATTCGGCACCGCATCGGCATGGTTTTTCAGCGCCCGAATCCGTTCCCCAAAACGATCTACGAGAATGTCTGCTATGGCCCGAAAATACACGGTGAACGAAATCGCGCGACGTTGGACGCGATCGTCGAAAGTTCGTTGCGTCAAGCGGCGCTTTGGGACGAGGTCAAAGATCGGCTAAACCGTTCGGCGCTCGATCTTTCCGGCGGCCAACAACAGCGCATGTGCATCGCCCGCGTGTTGGCCGTGCATCCTGAAGTTCTTTTGATGGACGAGCCGGCGTCGGCGCTCGATCCGATCGCGACCTCGAAGATCGAAGATCTCATCGGCGAACTTAAAAAAGACTATACCGTCGTCATCGTGACGCACTCGATGCAGCAAGCCGCGCGCATCTCGGAATTCACGGCTTTCTTCCATCTCGGCGAAATCGTCGAAATCGGGACCACCACGAACATCTTCACGCGCCCGCGCGAAAAGCGAACCGAAGACTACATCACCGGCCGCTTCGGTTAATAGCCGGCTCGACGATCATACCTGCACGAGACGCAAGTCGAATCGGACGAAATCCTTGGCGCTGGCGACCGGCAAGAGTTGCTTGGCCAGCCGCCGCTCCATCGCATGAACGGTGAGATCGTACATGTCGGGCACCACGCCGTTGAGCAGATAGGCACCGGCGCGATCGGTGCGAGTCGTATACGCAACCGTGCCGCGCTCGGAATTGATCTGGATCGTCACATTGCCCACGCCGCGGCCGAGACGGTTGGTAATAAACCCGCCGATGGCGGTTGCGGGCTCGACGTCGGGATCGTCACCTTCGCCCGGAATGAGGGCCCGGGTCACCAGTTGGTGATGACCGGCCAACACGCCGACGCCGCGAACGAGGAGCGAGAGGTAGCCACGGGCCGAGATGACCAAATCGTAGACCCCTTGCGGTAACTTGGTCGTAAAGCGCCCCGAACGGTCGGCATCGAAGCGCATGACGCGATTGTCGCGCCCCACGCACGTGATGCGGGCGCCGCTGAGCGGTACGCTCGACCGGCGATCCAACAACGTGCAGCAGAGCGAGCCGGGCTCGACATCGGCGCCGCGTGATTGCTCCATCACCCCGTATCATCGGCGGCATCGGCGCGCAAGTTTATGACCCGCGACACACTACCCGTGGTGAACCGGCAACTCGTTCGGCGCCGCCGTTGACAAACGCCGGCTGACCATTATCGTTATTAATAACAATAATGAAGATTGACCTGTTGATCCATCCGGTGCGCTTGCGAATCATCCAAGCGCTCGTGCCGGATCGCTGCCTCACCATTGGAGAAATCGGGGCGAGCTTGGACGACATTCCGCAAGCGAGTTTATACCGGCACGTAAATACGTTGGTGCGCGGCGATGTGCTGGCGGCGGTTGCCGAACGCCAAATTCGCGGCGCGACCGAACGGGTCTACCGCATTGCCGAACGCGGTGCCGACATTGGCCCGGGCGATCTGGCCACCGCGACGCCGGCCGATCACCTGCGTTACTTTACGACCTTCGTCGCGACGGTGTTAACCGATTACGGCCGCTATCTCGAGCGCGCGAACATCGATCTGGTACGTGACGGCGTCGGCTACCGTCAAGCGTCACTCGAACTTTCCGACGACGAATTCGCGAGCTTCACGGGCGCCTTGAACGCGGCCGTGGCGCCGTTTCTCGGCCGCCCACCGCGAGCCGACCGTACGCGCCGGACGCTTTCGACGATCGTGATGCCGACCCACCGGCCGGCAAAGAAGGATGCTGTCGATGGTTGCTAACTCCGTCGATCCACGGCGCGGTGTCGCGACGTTCTTGGGGCTCACCTTCGGCGCGAGTTGGGCGCTCGAAATCGGCTGTTTCTTCGCACCGCTGCCGGCCGCGGAGCGGTTGGCAATCTGCGCGTTGCTCGCGATGTTCGTGCCGGCCGCCGCCGCCTGGTTGATGCGCGGACCGCTCGGTCACGAAGGCTTCGCCGATGCCGGGCTCGCGATTCGCTGGCGCCAGTCGTGGCGCGTGTATGTCGCCGCGTATGTCGCCGTTCCGCTGCTCGTCTTCGCGGGATTGGGCGTCGCGCTCGTGAGTGGCGTGCAGCACTGGGTCTATCCCCCGCAGTTCGTTCTTGACGGCGTCACCAAACGTATTCCGGCCGCCGCCGGCGGTCTGATGGCTGCGGCCGCGCTCAGCGTGGCGTTGCCGATCAATATGGTGTTCGCGTTCGGCGAAGAGTTTGGCTGGCGCGGCTACTTGCTGCCGCGCTTCGCTGCGCTGGGCCGGGCGCGCGGCGCCGCGCTCGCCGGCTGCGTGTGGGGGCTGTGGCATGCGCCACTGATCGCGCTATACGGCTTCAATTACCCGGGTCATCCGCTGGCCGGCGTCGCGACCATGGTGCTGTTCGCGACGGCATTCGGCTTGCTGCAAGGCTGGCTGCGCTATGCGTCGGGTTCCGTTTGGCCCTGCGTCCTGGCGCATGCGGCGCTCAATGCGCAAGCCGGTTTCGGCCTAATTTTCTTGACTCCGGCCGACTCGCTGCTGCGCGCGCCGGTCGGGCTGTGCGGCGCCGCGCCGTTTGTCGCGCTCGCCGTGTGGCTCGTCGCGACCAAACGCTTCGACCGAGAACGTGTCGGCCGGTCACTGAAACCCGCGCTACCGCGCGCCGTACATGCGGGCGATGCACACTTTTGAGATCGACGGGGTGACCAAAGCGTACCGGGCAATGGTGGCCCTGCAGCCCGTATCGTTGACGTTGCACGCCGGCATCGTCGGCTTGATCGGTCCCAACGGGGCCGGCAAGTCGTCACTCATGCGCATCCTGGCGACGGTTGCCAAGCCGACGAGTGGTACGCTGCGTTGGGACGGTACCGATATCGTACGCAATCCGACGCCGCTGCGCCGCGTGCTCGGCTATTTGCCGCAGGATGCGGGAGTCTATCCACATCTGGACGCGCGTGAATATTTAACCTACATCGCGGCGCTCAAGAAGCTCGCGTCGCGACTCGCGCGTCCGCAGATCGAAACGCTTTTGGCGTCGCTGGATCTAAGCGCGGTGGCGCAGCGTCCGCTGGGCACGCTATCGGGCGGAAATCGACAGCGCGTCGCCATTGCCGCAGCGCTGCTGGGCGACCCGCAACTGCTCATCGTCGATGAGCCCACCGTCGGGTTGGATCCCGAACAGCGCATTCGTTTTCGCGAACTGTTGGTTCAACTCGGTCGCGACCGGATCGTGTTGTTGTCCACGCATATCGTCGCGGACCTTGAAACGTGCGCTGATCGCATCATCATCCTCGCCGGGGGCCGCGTCGTCGCCGACGGCACGCGCGAGCATGTCGTCGCCGGACATCGCTCGCTCGAAGCAGCGTTTCTCAGCTACATCCGGCCCGCCGCGTGAGCGCCGTGCTGGCCGTCGCGCGCGCCGACTTGCTCGAACGCAGCCGCACGTTTGCCACGCTTACGGTGCTCGCCGTGGTGCTCGAACTCGGCTATCTGTGCGTACCGGATCGCGGCGCCTCGTACGCAACGGTCGATCTGGGCGGTTGGCGCGGCATCTACAATAGCGCCTGGATGGGAGTCAGCACCGCGTTGCTGACCGCGTCGTTGCTGCCGCTGCTCGGCTTCTTTTTGATCCGTCCGGCGCAGTCGCGCGACGCGCTATTGGGAACGTACGACCTGATCGTCAGCGCCCCGCTGGCGCGCGTCTTCGTCGTGCTTGGAAAATGGTTGAGCAATGTTGCCGTCCTCGGGGCGGTTGCCGGCTTGCTCGCCGTCGCGGCGCTCGTCATGCAACTCGTGCGAGGCGAGGACGCGCACATCGAGCTCGCCGCCTATGCCGTTCCGTTCGCACTCGTCACGTTGCCGGCGTGCGCGGTCGGCGCGAGTCTGGCATTGGTGATCGCGGCGCTCCCGGGGCTGCGCGGCTTTGCGGGCGGCGTCGTGTGGTTCTTCGTCTGGTCGGCATTGATCGTCGTCCCGCTCAGTAGCGCGGGTCCCAGCGCCGCCGCGTTCGATCCGCTTGGGGTAACGGTGCTCACCCACGCGCTGCTGCACGCGCCGGGAGCCCTCGTCGCCGGCCAGAGCCGCTCCGACTTGAGCATCGGGATTTCGGAGCCGGCGCTTCACACGTTCGTGTTCACTCAACCCGTGTGGACGGCTGCCGTTGGCCTGCAACGCGCGGCTTGGACCGCGGCCGCCGTGCTCATCGTCGCTGCGGCGTCGTCGTTCGCGCTCGTTCCGGGCGCGAAGCGTTCGCGCGGGCGGTTCGAAGACGTGCCGGCTACGCTGGCCGCCCGCCTGCCGCTGCCGCCGCTGGTGCGAGCGCAATTCGGGGCGGCGATCGGGCATGCCGGAATGCTCTGGTGCGCCGGCGCGGCGGTACTTGCCGTGCTCGCCCTGGGGGCACCCGCCGACCTGTTGGC
Source organism: Candidatus Velthaea sp. (assembly GCA_965214335.1). GTDB lineage: Bacteria > Vulcanimicrobiota > Vulcanimicrobiia > Vulcanimicrobiales > Vulcanimicrobiaceae > Velthaea. The sequence continues at coordinate 856,940 of CBDCBO010000005.1, forward strand.
CCGGGCCGTCGTCCCGCTGAGCTGGATTTGGCCGATCGGTCCGGTGGCGTTCGCTACGGTCATGGATGCGCGCGCCGGCTGCGATGACGTTTTGCGCGCGACGCCCACGCCGGGGTGGCGCCGGGCACTCGCGCGGAGCACGAGTTGCTTTTTGCTCATGGCGTTACCGCTCGCGGCCGTGATGCTGCGGGCCGGACCGGCCGGAATCGCGGTGCCGGCGTTGGCATTCAGCGTCGCGGCGGTTGCCGTCGCGGCCGGAACATTGACCCGCTCGGCGCTCTTGTTCGAGGGCACGGCGTTGCTCGTCTGGTACGCGGGCGCGGTCAACCACGTTCCGTTTCTCGACCCGGCCGGGATAACCGCCGCGCCGGTCGCCGTTATCGGCGCCTGCGCCGGCGTGACCGGATGCGCGGTCGGCATCGCCGGTGTAGCGGCGGCTCGGCGCTCGTAGCGCCAATCCGCGGCCTATATCATCAATTCAGATAAGGGCCGATAACCCTCAATCGGCAAACCAAGCAGGGCTAATGCTTGTTAAATTGAGCCGTTCGAATTTCTTCCTGCGGTCGGCGTTGGTGCCGACGCTGCTGAGCGCACTCGCTGCCGGCTGTAGCGGCGGCGGCGCCGGCAGTTCGCTGCCGACCGGCGGCGCGGCCGCAATTCCGGCGGGTTCGGCGCTCGGGGACGCAACGTTATCGGTTGCGGCGGCCGGGCAAACCACGTTCAACACCTGGCCGACGTACGGCTACAACAACGCGCATAACGGCTTCAATCCCAATACGCAAATGTTCACCACGGCGAGCATTCCCAAGCTGCATCTGGGCTGGCAGGTCAAACTCGCCGAGAGCGGCACCCAAACGCAACCCATTCTCGCTACCGGGATCGGCTCGCACGCGGGCGTACTGTTCGTCGGCGGGCGGAACGGCATTCAATACGCCTACGATGCGCTAAGCGGAGCTAAAGTCTGGAGCCGGTCGCTCGGCACGGAACAGATGCAGTGCGTCAATCACGGTCCGCTCTTGACGCTGGGCATTCAGGCAACGTCGGTATACGATCCGGTGGCCAAGGTCGTTTACGTCGTCGACGGCACGAACGCGGCGCCCAACGCGCCGCAGACGATCACGATTTACAAACTCGATCCGGCGACGGGCAACACGCTGGGATCGGTCAATATCACGCCCAGCAATTTGCCCGGCGAAATCGACTTCGCGCATACCGGTCTCACGCTCAACAACGGCACACTGTATGTGGGCACCGGGTCGACCTGCGACCTATCGTCGTGGCGCGGCCGCATGGCCGCGGTGAACGTCGGCTCGATGACGCTCGGCAATACCTTTTATCCGACCTACAATCAGGGCGCGGCCTATAGCGGCGGTGGCGTCTGGGGCTGGGGCGGCGTCGCGGTCGACCTGAGCGGCGGCGTGTATTTCGGGGCCGGCAACGCCGATATCAATGCCGGCGCGATCGGGCCCAAATCGCCGTTCGTCACCACGACGAACGAACAAGCCGGCTACGGCGAACACGTACTAAAAATGTCGAGCGACTTATCGACCGTGCTCGCTAGCCACGCCGTGCCGTACACATTCAACGGGACGTCGCGCAATCTCGATCTATCGGGCTCGCCGACATTGTTCGATCCGGTGCACTGTCCCTCGATTCTGGCCATCCAAGGCAAAGCCGGCCGGCTCAATTTCTATAGTGCGGCCAACCTCACGAGCGGTCCGCTTGCGAGCTTTACGTTCTCGCAATCCGTCGATGATGTTTCATTCATCGGCAACGGCGCTTATTCGCCGTTGACTGGCTTGTATTACTCGAACGTCCCGACTGCCAGCGGTGGTTCGATCGAGCCGCCGGGTATGGTCGGATTCGGCATCACCGGTTGCACGACGCCCGGAATCGTGTGGCATTCGCAGTTTGGCGCCGACTCGTATACTATCGGTTCGCATGACGGCCAGCCGCGTTCGGCGCCGACGGTCACCGCCGGAAATGTTATTTTCGTCGCATCGCCGACGGCCGGCGGCACCAGTCAGTTGTGGGCCGTCGATGCGACCGACGGCAACGTTCTCAACGGCGGCGCACCGCTGCTGACCACCGCCAATCTCATGCGTATGCCGCCCGTCGTGGACGGTCTGTGGGTCTACGTTATGGATCAAGGCGGTAATCTCTATGGGTTGACGATCGACCCTAAAGTGCCGCGGATCAACGCTCAGTTTCACCAGAGCAGCGAACCGGCACCGGCCTGGTGAGGGCGGCGCGTTAGCGCATCATCGCCAGCGCCGCCGCGAAGAAGTCCCGACCGCCGAAGTTGCCGGACTTGAGCGCGACGAGCAGTTCGCCGTCGGCGTTTCCGAGCGTACGCAGAACGGGTACGCCGGGCGCGATTTCGGGGCCGACGAGAAACGCCGGGATGCCCAGCCGGTCAACCGCCGCGCCCGACGTCTCGCCTCCCGCGACGATCAGCCGCTTCACGCCCCGGCGCACGAGTTCGGCAACGATTGTCGATGTAGCGGCTTCGATCGCCCGCCCCGCGACCTCCCGACCGTATTTAGCTTGCAATTGCGCGACCTGAGCCGGTGGAGCTCCGGCGGCTACGAGCACCGGGCCACGCTCGAGACGTTCGGCCGCCCAGGCAACCGCCGCTTCGACCTCGTCCGATCCGCTGAGCAACCGCTCGGGATCGAGCCGCCGGACGGGCATCGCCGCTTCGGCGACGGCGATCTGTTCGAGCGTCGCCTGCGAGCAGCTGCCGGCGACGATCGCCGCATAGCCGCCCACGGGTTGCGTCGCGTCGGCGCCGGTGTGCGCGCGTCCACCGCGCTGCCGGACAACGGCCCGAGCTAGGCCCAGTCCCAAGCCTGAGGCTCCGGTTGATAGCGGCGCCTCGAGCGCGACCGTGCCGAGCGCCTCGAGATCGCGCTCGAACACCGCATCCGCGATCGCCGCGCCGTTGCCGGCCGCCGCCAGCACGCCCAGCCGAGCCCGGATTGCGTCGGGCCCACCGGCGACGGTGACGATGTCGAGCAGGCCGACGGGCGCGCGCGATTGCCGTTCGAGCACGGTAACGAGATTCGCGTCGTGCATCGGGTTGAGCGGGTGGTCTTTGAGCGGGCTTTCGTTGAGCAACATATTTCCGACGAACAGGCGGCCCAGGTAGACGGTCCGGCCGGTCTGCGGAAAGGCCGGTGTGACGATTGCAACACCGGCGCCGGACGCCGCACGCAGAGCGTCGGTAACCGGCCCAATGTTGCCGTCGTCGGTCGAATCGAAGGTCGAACAGATCTTATAGAGGACGTGCCGCGCGCCGCGTTCGCGCAACCAACGGTCGGCGGCGATAGCCGCAGCGACCGCTTCGGGCGCCGGCACCGAGCGGATCTTGAGCGAGACGACCACCGCGTCGACATCCGGTACGACGAGTGAAGCGGCCGGAATACCGATGGTCTGCACCGTGCGCAGACCATTCTGCGAAAGCGTATTGGCGAGATCCGACGCGCCCGTATAGTCGTCGGCGATCGAACCGAGAATGTATGCCATGCGAGTGCTGCGCGAACCGCCGGGTTACGGCGTTTTGACGGGAAGCGTCGTACCCGATAACTGCGCGTATACGCGCGCCAGCGACGCATCATCGTCGCGGCCCATCCCCGCACCGGCCGCCGCGAGATACATCTGCAACGCCGCCGCAGCGAGCGGTACCGGGTAGCGTTGGGCGCGCGCCATGTCCTGGACGATGCCCAAATCCTTGACGAAGATTTCGACGGCGCTCATCGGCGTGTAATCACCCGCCAGCACGTGCGGAACGCGATTCTCGAACATCCATGAATTGCCGGCCGAGGCCGTGATGACCTCATAAACTTTCGCTAGATCGAGACCCTGCTTTGCCGCAAAGGTGATCGCTTCGCTGGCCGCTGCAATGTGCACGCCCGCCAAAAGTTGATTGATCATTTTAAAGGCAGCGCCGACTCCCGGCGCGTCGCCCAATTCGTAAACTTTGGCGGCCATGGCGTCGAGCGCCGGTCGCGCCCGCTCGAAGGCTTGCGCTGAGCCGGAAGCCATGATCGTCAACTCGCCGGATGCCGCACGCGCCGCGCCGCCGGACATTGGTGCATCCAAATACAGCCGGCCCGATGATTCTAAGCGCTCGGCCAATCGCCGCGCGACGGCCGGATCCATCGTTGCCGACGACACGAATACCGCACCCGGTTGGAGCGTGCCGGCGACGCCGTCGGGTCCGAACAGGACGGCCTCGGTTTGCGCCGCGTTGACGACAACGGAGACAACGATGTCCGCATCGACCGCTGCGGCGGCGGGAGTATCGGCACCCCGGCCGCCGTCTTCGGCAACGAAGCGTTGCACCGCGTCCGCGACAACGTCGAAGCCCACGACGTCGAGCCCGGCTCGTTTGAGCGAGCGCGCCATGCCCAGGCCCATCGATCCCAGGCCGACGATCGCCACGCGCGTTGGTTCTTGCACGGGTCGCCGCATCAGCGGTTCACCGACTTTGCCGGAACGACGAAAACCGCAATTGCGGCGACGACGAGCGCGCCGGCTAGAAAATACATGCCGGCGCTATTGGTTCCGGTGACCCCTTTGAGATAACCGACCATGAACGGTCCCAAGAAGCCCGATAAATTGCCGACCGAATTAATCCAGGCGATGCCGGCGGCGGCGCCGGCACCACTTAAGAATGACGTCGGCAATGCCCAAAACAGCGGCGCGCAACTGAGGCACCCGGCCGCCGCAACCGACAGCGCGATGACCGCGACGGTCGTGTTCGGGGCCGCCGTTACCGTTGCAAAGCCGGCCGCGGCAACGAGTGCCGGAACGATCATGTGCCAGCGGCGCTCGCGGAAATGGTCCGACGATCGGCCCAAGAGAATCATCGCGATGAACGTGCAGACATACGGGATGGCCGAAATGAACCCGATTGCGATCGTGCCGTTGACGCCCGAAGCTTTCACGATCGTCGGCAGCCAGAAATTAAGACCGTACTGGCCGAGCACGACGCAAAAATAGATCAAACACATCAGCCACACCCGGCCGTCGGCGAACACCGCGCCGATGCCGGCCGGACTGGCCGTTTTTTGTTTCGCTTCGGCCGTAATGTTGGCTGCGAGCATCGTCTTTTCTGCGCCGCCCAGCCACTTCGCCGAATCGATCTTGTCGTCGAGGTAAAATAGCGTCGCGATACCCAGCAGTATCGCGGGAATCGCCTCGACCAGAAACAGCCACTTCCAGCCTGCGAGGCCGCCCGCGCCCTGTAACGTTTGCATCAAAAAACCTGAGAGCGGATTACCAAAGATCGATGCGATCGGGATTGCCGCCATGAAGGTGGTGATGATCTTTGCGCGCCGCTGCGCTGGATACCAATTGGTGAGATACAAAATAATACCGGGAAAAAATCCGGCTTCGGCAATCCCGAGCAACAAGCGTAACGCATAAAACATCGTTTGAGACGATGCGAACATAAACGCGGCCGATACGAGGCCCCACGTGATCATGATGCGCGCAATCCACAACCGCGCGCCGACCCGGTGCATGATGATGTTGCTGGGAACCTCGAATAAGAAATATCCGAAGAAGAAGATGCCCGCGCCCAAGCCGTAGGCCGCATCGGACAACTGGAGATCGGTTGCCATCTGCAGCTTCGCGAAGCCGACATTTACGCGGTCCAAATAGGCGACAACGTAGCAAACCATCAGGAACGGAACGATACGGAAGAATACTTTCCGGTACGTTTGATCCTCGGACGCCGCGACGGCGTTCGCGGGGGTGGCATCTACCTGCAGCATCGCTCGTCCATCCGGCAACTCCGTGCTTGGGCTTGTGAATGGCACCCGGCTGCATCACGCAAGCAGGGTGTCGCCGTATTTAAAGCGTCGGCCTTCGACGGTAGCGAGAAATTTCGCGGTGCGGCGAAAGACCCTTTTCGACGGTTACGGCAAGGCTATGCGCGGCGCCGGTATTTCTCCCGAAACAAATTCTGCGGCCGCGTAAAAACCGTTTCGTTTTGGGCGTTTTCGATCGCCATATCGAGAACCGCATCCCGGCCCAGCGAACATACACAGCCGCGGCCGTCGCCAAAGCACGGCGATCGGCGAGTTACGTCAGCCCAATGCTCGAGAATCGAATGGCCGCAGACGCATTGTACGAGATTATCCATCGAAGTCTACCTAACATAGCGAATTGCTCGCTACGAAAGATCGTAGCTCGCGGATAAAGTGCCGGCGGGCACGAGAAAACTGCCGATCCGCCGCGGCGGATCGACCGACGTTTACCGCTGCTACCCGATTAGGATTGCGATCGGCCGTAGCGGCTCTAAAAAGCCGTTTTCCCGCAGCTACGTCGTGCTGACACTAATAAGACACGCGAGCATACGCATCGGTCACATCGCGGGCGGTAGATTTGCGGCTCGCGACTCGACCATCGTTCGGGTCAACAAACCGTTCGGCACGGTAATTCGTCGATCGTCATTCGTGCGCAGCGTGAGACTCGTCGGTCCCAAACGCTCGATCGTACCGGCGGTGTCTTGGATACGGATGTGATCGCCGACCGCGAACTCGCGTTCGACGTAGCGGCCGGCAACGAGGTTTTCCGATAACGTACGCGCACCCCAGCCGCCGGCGATCCCGACCGCCAACGCTCCGCCGGCCAAAATAACGAGAAAGACGTACAGCAGAAAACCTGAGTCGATGGTGAGCTGCTGCAGCGCCATGAGCACCGCCAAGACAATGATGACGTTGCGCAACAGCGAACCGGCCAGGCCGTGATAGAGCACTCCGGCGCGTGACATCGCACCGGCTGTGCCGCGCGCCAGCGTGTCGCCGACGATCACGCCGAATAAAATGACAACAGCGGCGATGACGACGTGCGGCATGTAGTTGAGCAACCCGTGCAGCGCGTCGGCCAGCGGCGCCAATCCGAGCGTATCGACAGCCTGATTGATCGACGCGATTAAAAAAATGACAAAGATGAGTTGACCGATGAGTTGCGACGGCGGAGCGGTAATACCGACGGACAAGAGGTCGTCGGTTAGTCCTTTGCGATGTCCTAGCGCATCGAGTCCCAACCGCGCGAGTAACGCCGTGACAAGCCGGCCAAAGAGCCACGCAATGAATCCGCCGATCAGCAGAATCACCAGCGCTCCCACGAAATGCGGCAAATAGCCAAGCATTGCCGAAACGTCGAGCAGTACATTGCGGCGAGCGTCATCCATGCGGTTGTCCTTCATCTTGAGGCGACGGATCGGGCGGGTGACCGGCGGCCGCGCCGCCGAGCAACTCCGTCATCCCGCGCACGATCGCGCGGAAAGCCGCCAACACTTCGTTCATATTGCCGATCACGCCATGCCGGGCGCGAAGCCGGAGCATCGCGCCGCGAGCAACGTCATGTTGCGGCACGAGTCGCCGGCCGGCGATGCTCGCCAGGAGCGCTCGGTTCGCCCGCAGTTCGGACACCCGTGCCGCGCACTCCGTACAAGCGGCGACATGAGCGAGGGCCGGCGCAGCCGGCGCGTTCTCTTCCACGAGTAACAGGAGTTCGTCGTCACTGAGATGAGGCGAGCGGGGCCGGCGCGCCATCAGCGAGCGCCGGCGCTGAGCACGTGCGCCTGCGTCAGAAGTGTGCGCAAGAGTGCCCGTCCACGGACGATGCGCATTTTTGCCGCCGATAGACCGCAACGCCGCAGCTCCGCGATTTCAGCTACGTCATACCCGTAAATGTCGCGTAATACGACGGCAACCCGCTGTTCGGCGGGCAATTGTTGAATCAGTTTCTCGACCTCGTCGCGGAATAGCAGATCGAGTGCCTCGGCCTCCGGCCCCGGTGTTGCATCCGGAACGTCGCGGGCCGAGATGCCGTCGCGCGCGGGCTCTGCGTCGAGGGAATCGAATGTAAGCAGCCCGCGACGCCGTAAGACGTTGAGGCTGAGCGTAACGGCGATTCGACGCAGCCAAGGGGCAAAGCTGGCGCCGCTTTCAAGGTCCGCAAGATGCGTGTAAGCGCGGACCAGCGTCTCCTGAGCGACGTCTTCGGCGTCGGCGCGCTGGCCCACCAGGCGCAGCGCAGTCGTATATGCGACGTCTTGGTAGCGTGAAAGGAGAGCATCAGCTGCTTGTAAGTCGCCAGCTCGAACTTGGGCCACCAAGTCCTCGTCGTTCAACGCCGCTCCCTAGACGTGCCGATTGAAACACGGCTGCGGCAAGCGTTGGGCTAGCTTGCTCCTTTCTCCCTTACCCGACACGCGAGCAGAAGAAACGGTCACATAACGCAAGGCGAAAATCAGCCCGGCCAACGGCGACCCGTAGCTACGCAGCTCCTACCGATGAGAGCGGAGCGCATCCGCCGCGCCGGCGGACATGCCGGAAATACAAGAGCGTGCGGACCGCGAAGCGTCGGCCGCACGCTCTACCACGGGCGTTAGCGTTGGGGATGCGCTGCGTGCGGTGTTCCGGCCGGGCCGCGCAGCCTTAACTCGGCGTTGTAACGCCGAGATTCGTAGCCATTTCCTGACCATGCTTCTGGACCGACTCCTGGGCGGCCGAAACGGTCTCGGAAACCACGAGTTTGCTTTGATCGATGATTTCGTCGCGTGCTTCCACCGCGCGCCGGGCGATATCGGCACCAAGCGGACGAAGTCGCCGTTTCTCTAGATCGCTAAGCGGGACCACGAGCCCGACGAGAACCCCGACGGCAACGAGCCCGGCGCTCAGGGCGATTGGGTTCTTGAGCCCGCTCTTGACCGTTTCGGGATCCGGCAAACGATTGGACACATCGTCGACCGATCCGCGAATCGACGCCGCGCCGTCTTGCAAGCGGCGCTTGACGTTATCGGCCGTATCGTCCAGCGTATCTTTGACGCGGGTCGGAACGTTGAGTTTCGAGGTCAACGCATCGAGCGTATTGCCCATCTGATCGCGGGTTTGCTCTACGTTTTTACGGATGTCGCCCGAGTTTTCGCCCATTGGATGTCCTCTTTCATTGATTGAACGGTGCTACTTGGAACAGGTGGCAGTGCTTTGCGTAAGGCTTGAATTCCAATCGCCGCGAGAACCAACGCGACGACAACCCAGAGCGCGGTAACGATCAGCGCGGCCAGCCACGCCGCGACCACCAGGCTCAGGGCGAATATCGCGCAGACGGTCAGCGAGAACACCGCCAGCACGACGAGGACCAGCGCGAGAACCAGCAGCACCGCCCCAATTCCCGCAGCCTTGACCTTGACGATCATCTCGCGCTTCGCGCTTTCGATTTCAAGGCCGAAGAGGCGCGCTGCCTGAGCGCTGAGCAATCCGAAAAGATTCGCGATCGATTGCGAATGCAACGACCGGGGCTCGGCCGAAGTCGTCACTTTCGTTTCAGTGGCGATCATACCGTACGCTGGGGCATTACTCGGGTGTCCGGCTTAACGCTGAGACCCGCAGAATACGGGAGACGGCGAAACCGGAGAGGATTGCCGCCGTTCCGACGACGAGCGGCTGCTTTTGGGCGTAGGTTTCGAAGTCGCGACCGAGCGCGTCACCGTCGGAATTCTTGAGGTAGCTTCCGACGCGATCGATGTATGCCGCGACGTATTCACACATATTGTTGACCCACTCACCACGGCCACGCTTCTGCATCTCGTCGCCGATTTCAAGGATGGTGGCGGCGGTATCGGAGATCTGCTGGCCGAGCAGGGTGCTGCGCTGATCCACTTGGCGGCCCAAGAATCGTTGCCCGGTGGAGCGTGCCGCCGTTATGGTTCGCGCGACGTCTGAGGGTGTCTCGCTGACATCGGAATTCATCGGATCGATCTCCATTCAAAGGGATGTTCTGATATGCCCACGTGGCAGCTACCGCGAACCGGCCGCTGCCTCGGAAACTAGCCGAGTTTCGGCGACGGGTATCTTATACACTATCTGCAGCAATTTCAAAAGCGCGCGGACGGCAAGCTTCGCGCGTGCGACCCGGACGGCGCTTTGCACGGTGCATTCCTAGTTGCGGGTCCGAATAACCGGCTCGTTGCCGGGTGCGACGCCGCTGGTCGTGATGAGTGGTTCTTTCTTGCGCCGCAGGAACGCCAGCACCAGTGCCGCCACAAGCAAGGCCGCGAGCAGCCAGACCCACCAAGGGATGCCGGCCTGGTTCGCTTGCGCATCGGCGGCTGGGGCGGCCGCCGTCGCGGCAGCGTCGGTGGTAGCTGCGGTGCCGGCCACGGCTGAGCCGGCCGCTGCCGCGTCAGCCGGTTTAGCGGCCGCCGCGCCGGCAGCGACCGCATTTGCGCGGGTGATGTGCACGGCTCGCGGGCTCGTCGTGTAGCCCACGCCGGCGCCGGCCGCTTCACTAAGCGCGCGCAGCGGTACCATAGCTTGGCCGCCCGCGATGAATGGCGCGACCGGAAGCTGCACGGCGCTGCCGTTGATCGTTGCCTGACGACTGCCGACGGTCATGCGCGCGAGTTCGGCGCCGTCCTTGGTTGCAACGATCGAAGACGGTGCTCTGAAGGTGACGACCGCGCCGAGCTTGTCCCACATGCCACGGGTTGGAACGAACGTACTGTTATTTTTTTCGACTGCGCGTGTTACTGCTGCGGCTCCGTTTACGATTATCGGCGGAGCGGCGCTCGTATCTGCCAACGCCGTGAGCGGCGCGGTAGGAGCGATCAGCGCGAGCGTGATTGCGATTGTTGTTCGGCGCAGGTGACCACGGCCACGAGCGAATTGATAGTTTGGCTCGAACTCAAACGGCATAAACGTTCTCCGGAAAAGCGGTAAGCATTAAAAAACTTGCCCTGACCGGTGCGTTAGAAACTAGAAAGTATTTATATTTTCCGAAGCGGTTTACGGACGAAGTGAATGGGAATCAATGGTGCACTCGCATGAGGCTCGGACGTTCCTGAGCCGCCGGAGCCAAGGCCCGTTTCGCGGCAAGCTCGCCGTACGAGCACCAGATTAAAGGAATATTATGCCCGCACAAACCATCGGCGGTCTGTTCAAGAGCCAGGCACGCGGGGAAAAAGCGCTTGCTGAATTACAGAGCGCGAATTTTCCTAGCGCCCAGATCAGCGAAGTTGCCGACGAGACGTCGACAGCGGTCACACCGACGAAGCTCGGTAATCCGGTTACTGATTTTTTCAAGGATCATACCACCACCGCTTCGGAGTTTCGCGACAATCTAAAGCATCTCGGCATGTCGAGCGAAGATGCGCATTATTTCGAGGATGGCGTCGCACGGGGCGGCGCGCTCGTTACCGTCAAGGCTGACGATCGCGCTTCCGAAGCGGTCGCAATCTTGCAGCGTAACGGCGCCGATCTGGGTTCGCAAGGCCGGGCGGCTTCGACCGCGCCGGTTGCGGCCGCGACAGCGGTTACGGCGACGACGGGAACAGGGGTCGCCGACACGATCGATACCGACCAAACGATTCAATTGCGCGCCGAGCGGCTCGCGATCGACAAAGTTCGGGTCGCAAGCGGCGCCGTCCGCATTCGGAAAGAAGTCATCGCGCAAAAGCAAGACATCGACGTTGCTGTTTCGCACGAGGAACTTGTTATCGAACGCCATCCGGTAACCGGCGGGACCGTCGGGGGCACGATCGGCGATGAAAAGACTATCACGATTCCGCTTTCACGCGAACAAGTCAATGTCAGCAAAGACACGTTCGTCACCGAAGAGGTCGAAGTCGGCAAGCGCGCGGTGACGAATACCGAGCACGTTTCCGATACCGTGCGTCACGAAGAGCTGATCGTGAACGATGCGGATTTGACCAAAACGAACCTCCCGCGTTAGCGGTTCGATCGAAGCATTTCTGTGAGATGCCTGGCGATTCGGTGAAGCGCCCAGTGACTCACTTCATCGAGCGCGGGCGAGGCGAGGCCTCGCAGCGCCGATCTCATCGGTACTGTCGTGCTGTGCGACAGTACCTGTCTTTGAAAACGGGTTACGCAACAAATGCCGGCAACCCATCGGGCCGTAACGCACAACCTCCGCACGGAACTCATCGTGCGGCTGGCACGAATTGCGTATCGCGAACATGTCAGCTGCAGCGCGATCATCGAGCACGCCGTCGATCTGCTGTTCGGTCTGCATCCCAAGGACAAGACACTCGGCGATGAATTGCGTAACGCCGGCGCTGGATTACGGAGACCTCGCAGTGGATAAGTCAATCGAATCGGCCAGCTTCTACGACGAGACGGTGTTCCACAATCCGGAGATCGTGGCCGGCGAGCGCATACTGCTGCACGAAGAACGGCCAAATATCGGCAAGCGCGTCGTCGAGGGACGGCGCGCCCTGATCACGCGCCGCGTGGTCTCGACCCGCAAGACGATCGAAGTCGATCTCTTGCATGAAGAGCTGCAGATCGAATATGTCGGAGGTAGCGGCCAAGAAATGTTGGGCCGCGAGCCCGAGACCATTGTGGTCCGGCTACACGCCCAGGAGGTTGAAATCGTTAAACACGTCCGCGTGGTCGAGGAAGTCGTTTTATCGAAGCGGCGGATCGTCGAAACGGTGCCCGTCGCCGTCGAACTCAAACACGAAGAGTTGACGGTAGTCGAAAACGCCGAGATAACGCCTGGCGGCGGCAACTCCACGTATCTTTAGATTTTTTTGTAGCGGCTTGCCGTAAAGCCGCCATCGCTACCCTGGTACGATGCAACAGTTCTTAGCTGCCCACCGGGTTTGGATCGCGCCAGGCGCGCTCGAAGGGTAGCCGCCATGCGTGCGGCGCGACCAGTTGGTGAACGGATTTCGGTCCCCACGAGCCGGGCGGGTACAGGCGCACGGGCGGTGGCTCAGCCAACAGTGGTTTAGAAACTTCCCACAACCGTTCGATTCCTTCAGCGGTGGTGAAGAGCGTGTGGTCGCCGCGCATCGCATCGAGAATGAGACGCTCGTAGGCTTCGAGGACATCGCCGATGAGCGCCGTTTCACGCATTGCGAATTGCAAGCTTAATTTATCGAGCTTCATGCCGGGTCCGGGTCGCTTACCGTAAAAAGACAGCGACATCTTGGAAGCGTCGGCGAGATCGAAGGTCAGGTGATCGGGACCCTCCGCCCCAACGCCCGAACCTGATGGAAACATGCTTTTCGGCGGTTCACGAAAAGCGATGGAAATGATCCGCTGACCTTCAGCGAGTCGCTTTCCGGTTCGTAAGAAGAACGGGACGCCGGCCCAGCGCCAATTATCGATCGCACACTTCAACGCGACGAATGTTTCGGTATCGGATTCGGGGTCGACACCGTCTTCGGTGCGGTAACCGGTATATTGTCCGCGCACGACATCTTTGGGATCGATCGGCACCATGCTGCGAAATACTTTATTTTTCTCTTCGCTAATCGGCCCGGGCTCTAACGCCGTCGGTGGCTCCATAGCCATGAACGCGACGATTTGGAAGAGATGCGTAACGACCATATCGCGGTAGGCTCCGGTCGCCTCGTAGAATCCGGCACGCTTACCGAGGCCCAACGTCTCGGGCACGTCGATTTGGACGTGGTCGATGAAATTGCGATTCCAGATCGGTTCGAACAGACCGTTCGCAAAACGGAATGCCAAAATGTTCTGCGCCGGCTCCTTGCCTAAGAAGTGATCGATACGAAAGATCTGACTCTCATCGAAGACTTCGTGTAATTGGCTGTTGAGCGTGACCGCGCTGGCGAGGTCCGTACCGAACGGCTTTTCCATGATGATCTGCGAGCGCGCCACGAGGTCGGCATCTTCGAGTAACCGGACCGCCGATAGTGCTGCGTTTGGCGGGACGCTCAAGTAGTGCAGGCGGCGGCTGTCATTTCCGAGCGTTTCTTCCGCCGCGTTCACCGCGGCGCGTAGCGCCTGGGCTCCCGCCGACAGCGGTACGTAATCGAGTATCTTTGCGAAGGCCGTCCAGTCCGCTTCAGCAAACTTGCGGGTCGAGAATTGCTCGAGTGCCTCGCGTGTGAACGTGCGAAACTGTTCCGCATCGAGATCGTCGAGTGAAACGCCGATAATCCGGCAGCCCGGAATAAGGCCGTTTGCGGAAAGGTAAAAGAGCCCCGACAGCAGCTTGCGCCGAGCTAAGTCACCCGTCGCACCGAACAAGACCACGACCTGCGCGTGTTTGGGACCGACACCTGATAGATTCTTTCGCAAAGTACCACCCAGTAGAGGAAGCGCCGAGCACGCCGTTTACAACATATCGACTAGCGGTTGCGTTCTGGCTTACGGGCGCGTTGATTCGTTGCCGGTTGCCGGCTTCGTATCCTCGCGGCCGGACAAAACGCTTTCTTACCTCGCTATAACGATCCGGCGCTACCGCCCGACGTGTGCTTCGATCTGAAAACGCAACGTGCGTGGCGGGATAGCGAAGCGTGTCGTCGGCGTGGTACCGTAGGATGCCGGACTTCCGGGCAACGGCGAACCGTAACTCACATCGGCAAACCCGGCGCCGGCGATGCCGCTCGCGAATTGCGTTCCGGTACTCGCGTCAAAGAGATTCTCGATCGAGAATTGAGCTCGGTAGCCACCGCGCAAATCGTAGCGTAACATCGATGACCAAACGACGAAAGCCGGACCGTTCGTCCAGTTATTCGTTCCGGTATAGTCGGCGCCCAGTGACGCGCCGATGCCGGCCGTATTGCGGTACGTTAGCGATGCATAGGCGTGGGTGAACGGAATCGATGTCGAGCCGTCGAGTTGCTTGCCGTTCACGAGCGAACTTCGGGCCGAGAAGAACGATGCCGGCAACTCAGCGAGATAAGCGCGCTGCTCGGTCGTGGCAAGGTAGTAGCCTAAGCCCTTGACCGGTGCGTGCGTCAAGGACAGCTCGATCCCGTAGTTGCGCTCGAGCGGGGCGTTGAGCGGAATGGTCGTCGTCGCGAACAAGGCGTTGTAGGGCGAACCGGGTGGAATGCCGAGAATGGCGCCGTTGAACGGTGATACTTGGGTCGCGAAGACGTTATGAATCGTATTACAAAAAAGGTCTGCCGCGGCGACGGTCTCGTGGCCAAAGCGATGGTCGACGCCAAGATCGTAGGCGATCGTCGATTCCGGCTGCAGCGCTGGATTCCTTAGGATGAACGTTCCGGTGCCGGTAAAGGGGTCGTTATAGGTGGCGCCGCCCGCAACTAAATTGGCGTACGGAACGGTGATCGCCGAACCGGCCGTTAGGCGGAACGCTGTGTCTTGTTCCGGCTGCCAAGTAAATCCAATATGCGGATCGTTGTGCTCGTAGTCGCGCCATGCAAAGCTGGTGGTCAACGCCGTCGTGTTCGCGCTAAAGTTGACGCGTTCGTCGATCGTTCCGTAATGAAGCTTCCAGCTCGTGTAGTATTCACCGGCATAGGCATGCAGCCGGCTTGATATCGGGACGGAATAGGTGAGCGACCAATCGTCATTGCGCGCGAGCGTTGCGGGAATTGAAGTCAAGTATGCTGACGTGGTGTCCTGTGTTCCGGCGAAGTGAACGAACGGATTGCCGAGTGCGGCCGTCGTTCGGTCGGAGCGGTAGTCGTAACTGAGATTGAACGTACCTTCGCCGGCGGGGTGGAGCAGCGTGAAAGTTGTGCCCTGCAGCCGATCGCCTTCCTGTTGACGGAACGGTGCGTATTCGGGAAGAGTGGTGTAGCAGGGCTGCTGCGAGCTGCAGCCGGCGCCGCTCGTCACCTGTTTCCAGGCATTGCCGTTGCTCGGATCGGGCCCGCTACCGCGCCCGGTGCCGTCGAGTACGGTGAAGATGGTACCGGCGTACGGTCGAACAAGCAAGGTGTCATTGTGAATCGCCGTGCGCACTTCGGCCTCGAATAGCGGCTGATTTATCTGCACCGAGGAATTGTGCGCGAATGTGTACCCCGGCGCCGTCGTTCCGATGAGGGTCGGATACAGCGGCGAGCTATATTGGAGGCCACCGTTCCCGTTCGGTGCGGACGGCACGATCGTGCGGCTACCAAAATCGGTTCCGTAGGCGCCGCCCGTGCTGCTATAGTCCCCATGGATGCCGACATAGCCCAGCGTCAGCGATGTCTCGCCGCTGAAGTGCCAACGTAACTTAACGAGATCGCTACCGAGCATCAGCGGTGACGTTAAGGCGTATCTGCTCGCCAACAGCGCGGTGCCGTTGGGTTCGGCGACCACGTCGTTGACAATCTTGCCGCTGTCCGGTCCATTGTATCCGTAGACCGTATGCTCGAAAACATAATTGAGCCGGTCTGTCGCGAGCAGGCTGCCGGAAAGTGCGATGGTCGTATATCCGCCGCCGAAGCCGTCCGCTCCGACGACCAGACCGGCTTGACGGCCACCGGTGAAGTCACGGGTCCGCAAGTTCACCGTTCCAAACGCCGACTCGCCGGCGTTGGCTCCGCTCAAACCGGCGCCTTTTACCACCTCGACGCTGTCGAAGAGGGGCTCGGAGGCATACGAACTATTCCAACGGCCCGTCGCACCCGCGCTCACGGCATGACCATCTATTTGTACGCGCGTCTCGATGGTACCGCCGCGCACGACAAAGCTGGTGTCCGGCACGCCGGCTTGCGGATGCGCGAGTGTTAGGCCGGGAAGCTCCAGGGTCACGTCGCGTAAGCTGACCTGAGGACGGTCGGCCAGCGCCGTAGGCGCGAGCGTCGCGCCGGCCGATACGCCGGTATTGAACGGAACCGGTGAAGTGGTCTTCGCGTTGCCGACGTTGACCGAGTTGAGGTTTGCGTCGGCTAAGGTCAGCCGCAGCGAAATCGGCGCCGTCGTCATGACGACGGCGGTCGTTGTGGGCGTGTAGCCGCCTTTACGCACCAGAATGTCGTACGTGCCGGGCGGCACGATCAAGGCGAAGGAACCGTCGGATCGGGTGGCCGTCCAACCGACGGCGCTGCCACGAGCGGTAATGACCGCCCCGACGATCGGCAAGTTTCGTGCGTTCACGATCGAGCCGCGGATCGCCGCCGCGGGCGTCGCGGCGGGCGCGAGGATCTGTTGCGCCACGGCGCGCGTCGCAGGTACAAGGGCCAGGCCGCAGCACAGCATTCCGAACGCGACGGATTGCCGAGGCGATTGAATCGTCATCGCTGGTTCCTTCAATCGATCTTGAATTCGCACGCTCGCGCGTCGTTAGATAGGCCATCGGATGGCGGGTGTGCGATGTTGAGCAGAGCCGCTATATCTTAATGAGCGCGGCGAACGGCAAGATTACGCGCATTCCGAACCTACGGCTACTGCGACCGCGGAGACGAGCCGAAACGTCGAGTATGGATCACGGTGCGATACCGGCACGCTTGAATCGAGCGTCGCGCGCCTGCGCACGCTCGGGCGGCGGCGCATGTTCGCAATCGAAAGCGATAATGTGACACGGGAGAACCGCGTCCGCCTGACGGCGGCGGCTGTGTTGAGCGTACTGTTGCCCTTACAGGCCGTCAATGCTGACGATTCCATCGATCCGACGTTGATTCCGGACGGAACCTATCCGGCTCACGTCGACCGGGTTATCAACGCCCAACGCATCGCTGTGACGATGCAAGGAACGTTGAAAGTGTTCTTGACATCGGGCCGGCCAAATTTGAACTTCAGCGACAAAGTAAGAGCAAACGACGATGTCGACGTGACGTTGGCAGACGGCAAAGTCATGGCCGTCAACAAGAAATAGTCGAAGGCGCGATCGCTAGGTCTTGCCGGCAATTTCGGCGACCGCATCAACGTTGGCTTCGCGCAGTAAGCGCCCGCGAATGAGACTCAACTGTGGCTCGTCAACGAAACCCGCGGCCGGCCGGCCGAAGTAGTAACCCTGGACCGCGCACGAGATCGTCGACCAGCGCGTCGCCCTCTTCACGAGGGCAAGCATCGCGGCGTCTTCGATGCCTTCAGCGATGACTTGCGCTTGCATCTCCTGAGCGATTGCAATGATCCCGGCCAAGACCGCACGCCCTCCGCTGCCGGACTGCGCCTGAACGATGACTTCACGGTCGATCTTCACGAAATCGACAGCCATCTGGCTAAGCATCTCGAGGCCGGAGTTGCCCGAGCCGGCGTCGTCGAGGGCGAGCGCAAATCCCAGCGACCGCAGGCGCTTAGCTTCGCGGACGACAACCGAAAGTCGAGCGATGGATCGTTCGGTGATCTCCAATACGACGCGGTTGGGCGCGAAGCCGATCGCGGCGAAGGCCGCGATGAGCGCACTTCCGGAGAATTCTTCATGATCGAGTGATTGCGGGTTGACGTTGATAAACAAGAGCCCGTCGCCGGGCAACGCGCGGGCGCGTTCGATGACGGCCATGCGGCAGATGCGGTCGAGGTCGTGCGCTTTACCAATGCGCTCGGCAATATCGAAAGCGTCTTGCGGGTTGATCGGGTTCGTGCCGGCCGGCCGCGCCAGCGCCTCATAGCCGATTACCCGGGCCGTGCCGCTATCCCAAATCGGCTGAAAGGCGACTCCCATCGTTCCGCCGGCGATGAGATCGCGCACTTCCGAAACGCGGGCCGGCAGAAAGATCGCCGCTTCATCGCGGATGTCGTCGAACGTTACGACCGAATTGCGGCCTCGCCGTTTAGCTTCGTATAATGCCGCATCGGCTTGCTCGCGCAGTAAGAGTAGATCGGTTTCGGCGTCACGCGAACTTGCAAGCCCGATACTTACCGTGGTTCCGCCGAGGTCGGATTCGACGACTCGCCGGACATGCTCCATCCGTTCGCGAGCCGCTTCGAGTGGCATCCCGCAGAACGTCAGCGCGAATTCGTCGCCGCCCAGCCGGTATGGCATCGATGTAAGATCACCGGCGCGTAGCACTTTTGCAAGTGACGTTAGGAGATTGTCGCCGGTGACGTGCCCTTGCCGGTCGTTGAGCGCCTTGAATTCGTCAACGTCGATGAGCGCGATCGTCAAGCCGCGCCCGTCGTGCCAAGTCTCGGCGACGGTATGCAGGTCTTCCTGATATGCGCGGTGATTGCCGAGCCCCGTGAGGTAGTCGGTGAGCGCGGCCCGTTTGAGTGCATCCATCTCATTTTCGATGGCCGCATCGACCTGCTGTTTATAGTGCCGCAGCACCATGAGGATGATGCCTAGGACGATCATCGTGATGAACGATACGATGATGGTCAAAACGATGCCGAGATCTTCGGTATGGCGCAATTGCCTAAGCGCGGAATCGGCCAGTCGAGTCGACGTGCGCGCTTCCTGGTCGACCCGTGCTTGAAACCCGCCGAAAGCCCGGTCGACGATAAGATGGTCGATCGCGCGGACCCGCACGGTATGGTGCGCATCGACCGCGGCAAACAAGAG
This sequence comes from Candidatus Velthaea sp., assembly GCA_965214335.1. Taxonomy (GTDB): domain Bacteria; phylum Vulcanimicrobiota; class Vulcanimicrobiia; order Vulcanimicrobiales; family Vulcanimicrobiaceae; genus Velthaea. The sequence goes on from CBDCBO010000005.1 coordinate 876,140, forward strand.
GTGCGTCGCGGTCAAATAACGACGATGCGCGAGCAGCAACGCATCGACCAGCGCGACGGACGCGCGGTGCGATTCGACCTTGACCGTCAGCAGCTTCTCGACGAGTTGCCGCGCTGCTTGGGTATGACGGCGCAGGGTCTCCGCGCTCGGTTCGAGTTCGTATTCCCGATGGAGCGATTGTTCGGCCCCAACGTCGAAGCGCACGCTCGAAAAGACGTCGCTGCGCGCTACCGCCGTGGCGGCGTCGCGCGCCGCGCTCTTGGTAACGAACGCCGAAGTGACGGCAAAGGCCACCAGGACGCCGAGCAGTGCGACCAGTCCCGCGTAGGCCGCCCGGCTTATGAGATGCGCCCGGTTCACTCGGTGCTTCCTGCTACGAGCCGGCACCCGGCGGCCGGGCGTACTTGCGGCTCACACCTTGTCACGAGCGGGAGGGCCGACGTTGACGTGCCACCACTTCCGTATCGGCACGGCCCGTCCAACGCTGTAGGGCAGCGCGAGCGTCAGCGAGGCGGTGCTTCGCTTGGGTGGCGGCGTGGCCGGCGACTTTGCGCGAAATGGATTCTGTGCGGTTTGGCGGGCCGCGAACGGCTAACTCCGGCGGGCTGCCTCATGCCGTGCGCCGCTAACGGCCGTTGCGCGACCAGGAATGGCGAAGACGGCGATCGCCGCCGCGATCCAAGCAAGGCCCGCACAGAGCAGCATAATGCGCGAAAAACCGGCCGTGTATGCTTCCTCGACGGCTTTGATAATCAGCCCGCGGTCGGTCCCGGTTACCGTCGGTGGCGTGATGCCGGTAGCGAGGGTCGCCCGGTCGCGCGTTAACATCCGGCGGGTCTGAGCCGCGAGGGTAAGACGGCTCGTGCTGCGCTCGAACGTCGGATAAAAAATACTAAGAAAGACGACGCCCAAAGCCGCGATCGCCAACAGCCCAGCCATCCGCGAAACGGCATTATTAATTCCGGACGCGATCCCCGCTCGATCGGAATCGATGGCCGTCATAACCGTTGTCGTAAGCGGGGCAACGAAGAGCGCACCGCCGAGACCCAGAACGACCGCGGCCGGTAAAAACGTCGTAAGATACGAACCGCCGATTCCGATTCGCGAGTAAATCAGGCACCCGAACCCAGCTAAGAGCGCGCCCGCCACGAGCGGAATCCGCGCGCCGATCGTTGCGACCAGTCCGCCCGACCAGCGCGACGAAACAAACATGATCGCGATGAACGGCAACATCGCGGCACCGGCCGCTGTCGGTGAATAGCCTTGAACGTTCTGCAGATCGATCGGTACAAAAAATAGGCCGCCGCCCAGGGCGGCATACAACAGGAACGTGTACATATTTGCGCCGCTAAACGTACGATTGCCGAAGATCGTCAACGGAATCATCGGCGAGTGAGCCCGCATCTGCCAAGCGATGAACGCAGCCAATAACGCAACACCGCAGCCGATGGTCATGAATGAAAGCGTATAGGGCCGACCCTTTTGCAACGTAATGAGGCCGAACGTCAACAGGCCCAGTGACAGCGTGGCGAGGGTCGCGCCGAGGCCGTCGATTCGGCGGCTGTTCGAATCGCGGCTTTCCGGAACGCGCCATAGGGCCGCGAGAATGACGAACACCGCTAACGGAACGTTGATGATGAACACATAGCGCCACGACGCGTTCTGAGCCAGCCACCCTCCCAGGAGTGGACCGATCGCGGCGGTGATGCTTGCGAAGCCGGACCATGTTCCGATAGCGCGCCCGCGATTGGCTGGGCCAACATTGGCGCTGATGAGCGCCAAACTTCCCGGCGTTGCCAGCGCGCCGCCGATGCCCTGAACGCAGCGCGCGATGTTGAGCGCGAGAATAGTCTGGGCTCCGGCGCATGCCAGCGATGCTAAGGCGAAAAGGGCAATGCCGGCGATAAAGATACGGCGACGGCCGAAGACGTCGCCCAGCGATCCGCCAATGAGGATCAGCGCCGAAAGAAAGAGCGAATAGCCTTCGACCACCCATTGCAAATTTGTGGCGTCCGTTTGCAGATCGCGCTGGATCGACGGTAGCGCGACGTTGACCGCGCTCGAGTCGATGAACGTCATGCTCGAACCGACGATCGCGACGAACAAAACCCAAAACTCTGATGCCGGTGCGTTCAGCGGCGCAAGCGGGACGCCGCCAAGCCGATTCGCGCATGGGTGTTCTACCAAGCGAATGAACTATGTCTTGCCGCCGGCACGGGGAAAGTCGCCGGCAACTGCAGCGGGAAGCCGCGCAGCGAGAATCGATCAATACCGTGCATGTTCGTACACTTTCGGTCCCGGTGAGATTCGGCGTAGCATTAAGAACTGCGCTTGAGCGCGCCTTTCGTTCGCCGCGCCCCTTGCGTTCACTCAGGGCGTGCTCGCCGTTTGCGCAGCCGGCAGGGAAGGAGGCGACCTCGCGCCGGTCCGCCGCGGCACCGCATTCCGTCGCGGTGCTTGTCGGCCGCAAGTCGCTTGCATCGAGCTTTGCGCGGTCTTGCCGCTAACGAAAGTGCTTGAACGCTGCTCGGTCGAAGTTTCGGCTTGACTCAAGTGTACTGTCGCTTTACGGACAGTGGACGAATGTCGGCGACAGAGGGCTGTATCTTATTCACGAAATGTCGACGGATCACGTTTGCGACAGTCGCTCCCGCCGTGCGGGAAAGGACCCCGCGCACATGTTGGCGTTAGGCCGTTGCGTGCAAGATGGCTGAGGACACCGGACGAGCCGACGTCGTCGAGTACGGGATGCGGCGCGTCTTCGTTACCGCCGCTGTCATCTTGGCGGCGCTGCTCGAGATTATCGATACGACGATCGTGAACGTGGCATTGCCCGACATTCAGGGCAACGTCGGCGCATCGCAAGACGAAGGTACCTTCATCATTACCGGGTACATCGTCGCCAACGTCGTCGTCATTCCGCTCTCGCCGTGGCTACAGCAGCGTTTCGGACGCAAGCAGTATTTTTTTGCGTCGATCGCCATCTTCACGTTTGCGTCGTTGATGTGCGGCTTGTCGCACGATCTGGTTGCACTCGTCGTCTGGCGTGTCGTCCAAGGCGCGGGTGGTGGCGGCCTACTCTCGCAAGCGCAAGCGATCATTCGCGAAACGTTTCCGGTCGAACAGCAGGGTCTGGCGCAAGGTATTTTTGCGCTCGGCGCCATCATGGGTCCAACGGTCGGTCCGTTGCTGGGCGGCGTGATCACCGATTATGCCTCGTGGGAATGGTGTTTCTTCGTCAACATTCCGCTCGGGATCGTGGCTGCGACGTTGACGCTTTTGTACTTGCGTAATCCGCAGCCGCCCAAAGTCTTACCGGTCGACGGCGTCGGCCTCGCGCTGCTGGCAATCGGCCTTGGTTCGATGCAGTACGTGCTCGATCAGGGCCAGGAAAAGGATTGGTTCGGCGATCAGTTGATCGTCGCGCTCACCGCGACCGCCGTACTGTGCCTGGCGGCGTTTATGCTCTGGGAGTTATTCGGGGCGAAGAGCCCAATCGTCGATTTGCGCATTTTCCGCTATCGAACCGTAGCTGCCGGCTGTGTCCTGGCCATCGCGCTGGGAATAACACTGTTGGGCACGCTTGTGACGTTGCCTCAATACGCTCAGGGTCCGCTCGGCTTCACCGCCACGCTTTCGGGCCAATTGCTTTCCGTGCGCGCGCTGCCCGTCTTAATCTTCGCTCCGCTCGCTGCGCGCTTGTCAGGGAGCGGTTGGATCGACCCGCGGATTCAGATCGGCATCGGCTTTGCCATGATTGGGATATCGAATCTTCTGATCGCCGGCGTGACGACATCGGGCTCGAACTTCGGAACATTCGTTGTGGCGTTGATCATCGGCGGTCTTGGCCTCTCGCAAGTTTTCGTCCCGCTCTCCATCGTTGTCTTTGGCAGCGTACCGCCGCCTGAGGTACCAAAGGCATCGGCAATGTTTAATTTGAGCCGGCAACTCGGCGGCAGCCTCGCCACGGCATTACTCATCACCTTACTCGATCGCTCGTCGGCCGCTCATCAAACGCGTCTTGCGGCAGCGGTGACACTCGACCGCGCGCCGATTCAGAGCTACCTCGGTGCCAACGGCGGACCGGGTTCCGAACGAGGTCGAGCGCAACTGGCGCGGCTCGTTGCCGGACAAGCCCAAATCTTGGGCTACGCCGATACGAATCGCTATGCCGCCGGCATTACCTTTGCGCTCTTACCCTTCGTCCTGCTGCTGCGCAGACAGAAGCCGGCCGCTTCCGCCAAACCCAGCCACTGATCGCGGCTGCGACTCGTCACGCTCGTTGATGAGCGCTCTTTGTGCCTGGCCAGCTGGCGCTACGGCCGCCGGAGCGATAGACTACAGTGGTACCGGGATTTCGACGGGAGAAACCTGCATGTGGATATTGCTCTCGATGCTCGTGGCGTTGGCAAGCTTGTTCGGCTACCATGGGACAGCGGCCGGCGAGCGGGTTCAATCCGCTTCATCACACTCTGCCGGGCCGGACCTGCCTCGGCTGCGGACGCAGTCCGGCAGCGGCCCAGTCGGTACCATCAAGACCTAGCGACGTGAACATCTGTGCGCTGCGAACGGCAGAAAGCGCTGTGATAGTCGCCCGGTGCCGAGCGGCGTCGCGTCGAAAATGACATCCGGGCCGCGCTCGTCGGAACCGAACGCATCGGTCCAAAAGGAGTCTGATTCCGCTCCGGCAGGTTCCGAGCGCGCGCTCCTTGCTCGAGCGTCGGTCAAGTGGAGCAGCGGAGATTTTCACGGATGTTTGCTCGATCTTGACGAGATCGGGATCGGCCGGCACACGTCGGAGAGCATCCTGCTCCGCGCCCGCGCGCTACTCCGGCTGCAACGCGCGGACGACGCGAAAAAATGGCTGACGATGATGGAGTCGCGGCATGTCGGCGACGATGCGATTGCCACGCATGCGATGCTGTTAGGCAGCGCGCTTTCGCAGCTTCAAGCCTTCGACGACGCGGCGGGGCTCTTCGAGTCGGTACGCCATGGTGCGCCGCATCCGACGATCGTCACGGAAACGGCGTATTACCACGCGCTGAGTCTTTGGCAGGCCCGCAATTACGCGGCGGCGCGCGCCGTATTGCAACCGGCGATTCGTTCCGAGCAAGATATTGTAACGGCTCGCGCGCTGCAGCTCCTCGGATTCATCGATATTTCGGAGCAGAACTTCGCCGAAGCACACCGCCATTTCAAGGCGGCGCTGCAGTCGCTCATCGGCTGTCGCGCACGCGACCGACATCTCGAAGCAACGCTGCTTCACGTGCTGTCAATCGGCGAGGCCGAAGTTGAAGTTCGAGATCCGGCTCGGCTCGACCAGCTCACGCGTGAATTCGAGTGGACGCAATCGCTGGTCCCCGAGCATGCGCAGACCCTGCGCCATATCGGACTTGCGTACGCGCGGACGAATCAGCCCGATGCCGCGCTCAGCCGGTTCATTGATGCCGCATCCGTGCAACGCGATTCGCCTTGGGCCATCCTTGGTTTCGTCGAGGCTGCGAATTTGCTGCACCGGCTCGGTGAACGCGTGAGCGCGCGGGCGTATCTTCGGATGTGCGGCCGGATTGCGGACGACCTCTGCTGGGATGACGTATCCGGCGAAGCTCGGCTTGCGTTGCTCCATCTTGCCGCATCGACGGCGCGGACCGGAGACGGCGCTCATGCTCGCCGCTATCTGGACCTCTATTACGGACCCGAGCGGCGTGGTGCACGGCTGCCGCCCCTGTCCGCGCTTAATTTCGATAGCCGTTTGCAACTGTTCGAACGGCACGCTGAAGCCCTCGTTCATGGCGCATTGGGCGTTGTCGATGCCGTTCCGTTATTGGCCGATATTGCCAATGACTGGCGGCGGGTTAAATATCGTAGCCGGTCCGACGAAGCCCGGGACGATATTCGTGCGCTCACCCATCGCGCGTACGACATCGGCGGCGGCGCGGAGAGCGGCGATGGAAATGGCGATGCGGAACTGCTCGTTGACGATCGCCCCGCGGGCGTCGAACGTGTTTCGGCTCGGACGGTAACGGTAACGGCGCAGCAAGACCGGATCATCCGGCAGTTGGTGTGCGGCCGAACGATTGCTGAGATTGCCGAGGATCTTGGGCTCGAGCAAAAGACGGTTCGCAATCACCTCGTGCGCGTTTACGCCCTCTTCGAGGTAGCCGGTCAAAGCCAACTCCTCGTCGCTATCTTGCGCGATGCGAAGTTGCGAAAGCTCTTCGCGCGCTAATCTTCTTTTTGGTCGAACACCCGTAAAGCAGCCGGCGCTCGACGCCGCTGATAAGCCGGATTGCTTGAAGCAGCGTAGTCGGCGTCGCGGGTCGGGACAATCGCCTATCTGTAACGAGGCGGTGGGGACAAACGCCTAACGCACATACCGCTGTAATGCGCGGCACGCTGAATTGCATGATAGCTGCCCCTATTCGCGCGTTGGGCCTTCGGCATACTATCGATGAACGGTTCGCGGACCAATCGTTACCGGGCGCAATACCGTGATCGATAGCCGTTAGCTTACGTTGCTTGCCGCAACGCGTTCGTTCGCGTGCGCGCTTCGATGCGAAGCGCGGCAGTTGCACGTTCTTCCGTTCTCTCTCCGCTGAAAGGCTTGTGCCGTGAATTTCCCTTTTGCCAACGGACGGTGCGTGCTCGGCCTAGTTTTCACTCTGACGCTTGTCTTTGGCGTAGCGACCGGCGGTCTGGCGGGCACGACCGGAAGAGTCACCGGACTGGTCATCGACGCAACGTCGCAGCGGCCGATCGCGAGCGCAAAGGTGACGGCGACGAGCCCGTCTCAGACCGTAACGACGACGACGGATGCATCCGGGCACTTCGCTTTTCTGTCGTTGGCCCCGGACACGTACTCGTTCTCCGTTGCGGTCAGTGATGCGTATGGCGCTTCAAGCGTGCCAGGCGTCACGGTTCAAGCCGATCAGGTATTGAATCAAACCTTGACCCAAACGGAGAAGCTCAAGACGATCGGTAAAGTCGTGTCGCGCGCGGCGTCGTCACTGGTCAAACCGGGCACGACCGCCGACGTCTATTCGATTAGTGCCGTGCAGCAGGACAAGGCATCGCAAGTCGGCGGCGGCGGCACGCTCAACTCGGCGTGGTCGGCTCTTTCAACGGTTCCCGGCGTTTTTGTGGCGCCCAACCAGAATGGCTACATCGGCGTGGGCAGCGCAGCGTTTCCGTCGCTAAGCATCCGGGGCGGCGACTACGATCAAATCGGTTATGAATTCGACGGTATTCCCGTCAATCGTTCGTTCGACAATTATCCGTCGTCGCAGCTGTCGTCGCTGGGACAGCAAGAGGTCCAAGTCTACACGGGCGCCGCGCCGGCGAGCGCCGAGGCATCAGGCCTCTCGGGCTATATCAATCAAGTCATTAAGACAGGCTCCGCACCCGGTTCTCAAACCCTCACGGTCGCTGACGGCGATCCCGCATTTTATCACAAATTAGCGCTCGAGGCGGGCGGAGCAAACGCAGCGCACACCTTTTCGTACTACGTCGGGCTCGGCGGATACAGTCAGGACTATCGCTACGGCGATCAGTATAACACCGCGAGCGCGTCGAACCTCTTTGGACAACCGCTCGAGCCATGCTCCGCAGTGCCGCAGGCGAACTTCACTGCGGCGATCGTTCCCACGTGCTTCGCCGCGAAGGGAACGCCGTATAACGCTTCCGCGAACCCCTATGTGCTGGGCGGATCCAACCTTTTTCAGCAATCCAGCGCCGTGTCGCGCGATAGCGTCGTAAATCTGCACTTTGGCATCCCGCGCAAAGACGGAAACAAAGACGACGTTCAAGTCCTCATGGATATCAATCACTTGGAAAGCTACGGCTATATTTCGCCGGCCGACCTCGGCGGCGGTACCTATCTCACGAAGATCGGTTACCCGCAACCGGCGTATGCCGATGGCTACCAAGCCGCCGTTCCGTACGGCTCGCTGCTTCCGGCCGGCTACAGCGGCGGCGGAGGTGTCGTCGCACCTTATCTTTTCCCAAATACGGGCCTCAATCGTCCCTTCGGAGCCTTGATCGGGTCGAATGACCGCGACGGATTCAACAATAATCAAAATATCTTTAAGCTGCAGTACCAGCATAATTTCGGCAGTAACGCCTATCTGCGCGTGTATGGCTACACCTATTACTCCGATTGGCTCAACAACGGTCCCAATAGCTTTAACACGTTCTACAATGCGTACGATTCCTCCGATTACGAACTCAGTAGCCATGCTCGGGGTGTCAGCGCGTCTTTCGCCGATCAGATCAACGATAAGAATCTGATTTCGGTCCAAGGCTCGTACACCACGGCGACGTCGACCCGGTACAATAACTCGGGCATCGGCAAAGGCCCCGACACGACGGTCGGCTATCTGGTAAACGGCAACGATCCGTACGATGGTGTCGCGTACACCGCCGCCGGGGGCGCTGTTCCGGGAGCGCTCTATAATGCGTCCGGTCTGCCGTTCCAGACCTTGACCGTGGGCCAGATTCTCGCCGGCACGGCGGTTGTTCCGGCAAACGGCGTCACCTGTGGCGGCGGTCCGTGCCGGTACGAGATCGTTGCGGGCGGCCCTTCGGCATCGTACAATCAAGTGCAACCGAAATTTACCAACGTGTCGGTCACGGATGATTTTCGCCCGACGAGTAAAATCGATATCAATATCGGCATGAAGTACGACCTGTTTGCGTACACCGGCGCGAATACGTTCAATTCCGGCGCGCGAACGTTTTTCTATAACGCGTATAATAGCCAGGCGGCCGCGAACAACGATCCGGTGCTTGCCTTCGATCCGGCCGGAACACCGAGTCAGAACAGCTACCCCGTTTTTGAACCGCGACTTGGAGCGACGTACGCCTTTGACCCCGCAACGGTCGTTCGTGCCAGCTATGGGCGCTACGCGCAGGCACCGATTACGGCGTACGAACAGTATAATTACTTGCAACCAAACGATTTGCCGAATCTCATCAACTTCGGTAAGAATGGACTTCCGACGACGCCCAATCACGACGTGCGGCCGCCGGTTTCAAACAACTACGATTTCTCGATCGAGCGGCAATTCGCCGGCAATACCGCACTCAAGCTGACGCCGTTCCTACGTAAGACGCAAGACCAAATTCAAAACTTCTTTCTCGATCAGAAAACGGGATTTACCTCGGGTCTCAACGTCGGAAACCAAACGTCCGAAGGGATCGAACTCGAAGTCGACAAGGGTGATTTCGGTCGCAACGGCTTTGCCGCCAAGGCGTCATTCGCGTACACGAACAGCTATATTCGCTACAATCGGACGCCGAGCGGCACGTCGGTGGTCGATCCGATCAACGCCGCGATCGCGCAGTTCAATGCGTACACGAAAGCCGGCGGCGGTTTCCCCTATTACTCGTTGGCCGATGCGACGACCGGTGCGGCGGGTGTGGGATCGCATACCGGTGGGGCCGGGTTCGTCGCAAATCCATACTACAATGCGCCGCTGCAGAGCCGGCTCGATCCCAGCGCCGACTACCAGACGTTCTCGACCTTTCCGGGCGGCATCGGCTCGACGGTGAATACCATCGCACCGCCGTATGTCGGGACGCTACTGCTGCAGTATAAGCATGGGCCGCTGGCCGTCACGCCGTCCTTGCAGTATGTCGGGGGGCAACGGTACGGGATTCCGGAGAATACGCCCGGCATCGCCCCCGACCAGATCACCGGCGTGCTGGCCGGATCGACGGCCACCGATCCGCGGTACGCGAATTTTGGATCTCCCGGACCGAACGGGTCGCCGTATAACGCCACAACGGCGCTCGCGACCATTCCGATCCCCGATCTTTACACCAACCGCTTCGACGGCTTGGGCGGGTTCATTCAACCATCATCACTTCAGGCCAACGTGCAACTCGCCTACGATCTTACCAAGCGCGTGACCATCGTCGGTACATTCGCCAATGTGTACACGGACTATTTCGGCGGTTCTAAACCGGGTTGGCAAGTGAAGGGCGCGCAAGGATACACGACCCAGTGTCTCGTCTGCGGAGCTGTTGGTCCGACCGGCAATGTGTACAATCCGGGTGGACCGCTTCAACCGTTCGGCGCCGCGCCGTACGTTCCCGAATACATCAGCTTCCCGTTCAGTGTCTACCTCGAGGCCCGAGTTAAAATCTAAGTTTTAGGCTCGATGCGATGTGGCCGGTCGCGGCGCACGACGTTGCGGTTACCGGCGAGTCGCTCGTCGCCAACGGATATCTATACTACTCGCTGCTCGGAGAGTCGGTCGATGCGTGTTGTTCATCGTTTCCACTGGTGGCCGCGTCTGTTGCGCATATCGCTCGCCGCCGCGTCGGCGGTCATCCTGACGGTGAGTGACGCCGATGTTGCTAACGCGGCAACCACGGGCAATATCACGGGGGTGGTTACATCTGAGACCGATCGCGTCCCGGGTGCGGGCCTGCGTGTCGCGGCGGTGTCGCCCAGTGCGCGCTACACGACCGTTACCGATGGCAAGGGGTTTTTCTCCTTAACGGGCGTTACGCCCGATACGTACGACATCAGCGTCGACGTTCAAGGCTTTCAGCCGGCAATCGTGCGCGGAATTACGGTCGTTCCGGATCAAACCAGCGTTGCGAATCTGTCACTGCTTCGTGCGCTGCGCACCATTGGACGCAGCTCCGCGCGGTCTGTCGGCAGCGCCTATCAGCCACAGCAAGTCACCGACACCTATACGGTGAGCCAAAGCCAAATTACGAACTTGTTGGGACGCCAGGGCGGCACGTCCGAAGCGCAAGTGGTCGGCCAGCTTCCGGGTGCGACTTTCGACAGCAGCGGCTTTCCGGTCATTCGCGGCGGACGTGAGAACGAAGAAGGCTTTCAATTTGAAGGCATCGACTATACCGACGCGCTGACCAGTCAATTCGTCAACAACCTGCGGCTCAACGGAATCTCGACGCTGCAGCTGACGCCGGGTGCCGGAGACGCGTCGAGTGGCAATAGCGGAACCGGTACGTTGAACCTTACGCTCAAGCGGGGCACCTACCCGCCGGGCGGCCAGATCGAAGTCGACGCGCGCACGCCGACGTATGCGCATTACCTGCGGTTTGAGTACGGTATCGCGTCACCGGGCGGCCGGCTCTCCAACTATGTGTCCTTCGTTGGGGAGCGCAATGCGGGACAGTACGGTTACCCCGGCAGCAACGTCTTTGATGTTTCAACCGGCGCACCGTTCACCGGAACGACGCTCTATGCCGCCAACGATTTTGTCGATAATCTGGTCTACAAATTCGGTCGCGATAACGATCAGTCGCTGCAGTTCGTCTATCAGAATGAAGCCGTCAATTTCTATCTCAGCAACGGCGGCTTCGAGCAGTTCTCTTTTAAAACGAACGATCCGTACTGGTTGAGTCAGGCCGAGGCGTTCAGCGGGTTGAACAAAGCGCAAATCCAACAGATCGTGCCGCTCTATCAATTTCAAACGTCGGTCGACCAACGGCTCAATCGGCCGAACGGGCAAGTGCAGCCGAACGAAACGATAAAGCTGCAATACGGTATCAATCCCGATCCTTCCACCTATGTTACCGCAAAGTATTATCGCGTCAATGCGACCGGACAATTCGATGACGTCTTTAGTGCCTCGAACAATTTCTTCAACAGCAGTTTCCTGTCATTGCAAGGCGGCCTGCGAACCGGCACCGCGCTCGACGTCACAAAGCAGCTGTCGGCCAAGCATCTCTTGGGAATCGGCGGCAAATTCGAGTTCATTCACCCGGTGTTTTCGCAGCAAGACAACCTTGCCTCGTTCTTCGATTTAACCGCTGGGACGCTGGGCAGCGAGGTCTACGACTTCGTCCCGGCCGGTCCAAACTGCCCGGCGTCGTGCGGCTACCTAGCGGCAAACGGGATTCCGGCGGGAACGCGCATCCCGCTACTCAACGAGGTGACGAGCACGAATCGGCAAGACACTGCGGCCTACGTCGACGACACCTGGAGCCCCAACAGCAAACTGCGGATGAACGCCGGGTTGCGGCTGGACATGGCCAACTATCAACTACCGGGCTACAATAGCGAAAGCTATCTGCCGGCCGCGGGCGCTGGTTATTCGGGACTCTATCTGCCGACGTCAACGGGCGTGTATGCGCCCGGCACGATCGTGGACGGGGCCGATGTCAGCGGACTTCCCGACCCATCCAAAGACCGCTTCAACTACGACGGTCAGACCCGCCACGCCAAAGTCCTCGAACCGCGCTTAGCGGCATCGTATCAGCTCGGTTCGGCCAATGCCGTGCGCGCTTCGTACGGGCGCAGCGTCCAGTTCGCCGCGCTGGCGTTTGTCGATTTATCAACCGATCGCCGTGACTATCAACAATTTACGGGCATCCCGGCGTACAACTCGTTTAGCGGACCCGGGCCGGTTTTTATTTGCGGGCCGACCGGCGACCGCCGGTGTCGCGATTACGCCGATCAACTCTTTTGGGAAAACCAGAACAATTTCGCCGGCGTTCCCATCCAGCCGACAAAACCGGCGACCTTTTCCAACTTCGATTTTTCGTACTCGCATTTGTTCCCGGCCGCGATCGCGCTGAAGGTGACACCGTTCTATCGTCGCGGCTATGACGCTCCGGTGCTCGTTGCATCGCCGAAGCTCACGGCGGCCGGGTCGCCCGTGCTGGATTCGAACGGGGCACCGATTCTGAATCCGTCGGTTACCACGAACTTGGGCATCAACCGGACGACGGGCGTCGAGATGTTGGTCACCAAAGACGCCCCGTTCGGCCTGTCGGGGCAGCTGACCGCAACGTATATCAACGAGCTGACGAACATTCTACCGACGCAATCGAGCGAAGACTTCTTCCCGACCGTTTCGCTCGCGTCGCTGGCGCTCGGAAACGTCTACCGTGTTGGCTTTTTGTCACCGTTTCAAGTAAATATGTCGCCGCAGTATAAGTCGCATGGCGGTCTTCGCATCAATCCGATCTTGCAATACAATATCGGTTACCCGTTAGGCACGGGAAACGTCGCCCAGACGTTTCTGTACGGGAGCGCGGTCAACGTGCCCAGCACCAACATCACGAATTCGGGTCAGCTCAGCGGTTCGGCCGGCGCGACAACGTATGTCGATCCGCAAAACCCGGGTTCGATTTTGCATCCGAACGTTGCAGCGACGCGCGGGACGCCTGAAAAATCCAGCCCCGGCGGCTTTCTTTCACCGCAAAGCCTCACAGCTAATCTGTCACTCGAGTATGCACCGGCCAAATCGCGCAGTACGTTCGGTGTACTCGTCACGAACCTATTCAACAACGTCTATAACCTTCCGGCGGTCAATCCGCGGTATCAGCCGCTGGCCACGGGACTATCGGGACCGCTGAGCGGTCAGACGACCGGGGCCGTGCTGTTTCCGACGTCCGGTTTCGCCAATTACTCAGCGGAGCGATTCGGCACGAGTGCGTACCTGATCAATCCCAACCTTACCCCGCGTGAAGTCCGCTTTTATTATGTGCTCAAGTTGTAAGGTTTGTGCCATGACGCACGTTGGGCTGCGGCTCGTCATCGGGGGCGCCTTGGCCATCCTCGCCGGCGGCTGTACGTCCGGGCAAAATTCGTTTCAACCCGCAACGACAAGCGTCGACCCGGCGACGTCGGGCCAGCTGCAATTCGCGGTTGGGACGGCGAATATCGGCGGTCCCGGCGGTACGCACAGCAGCGGCCTCAATGTCGTAACGACGCTCCGGCAAAGCACCGGTCTGAGCGCGTTTTTGGTCGATACGCCGGTCATCCAGTTACCGTTCAACAATACCGCCCCGGTCGCGGTCGCCGGCGTTGACGCCGGAACGAACGCGATCTCAGGCTTACCGCAAACGAATGCCGGACCGACAAATAGTACTTTCGGTCAAAGCGGAGGAATATTTGCAACCGGCTTCGCGCCGGCGAACTCGACCACCGCCGGCAACGCGCGCTATCCGCAATTCAACGCGGGTTCCGCAGCGAACAACGCGCTCTATATCGACGCGGTCAATGACGGTCCGGCGACCGGTACGGTTGCCACCGCCGTACACGGCGCGGGCGGTATTTCCGGTGCGTATATGTACCCGATCTATGGTTCGGCGTCCGGGTCGTCGCAGATTTGCATTCCCTTCATCGGCGGGCCGCCCGCGTTTACGCTGCCGGCGGCTCGCGGTGTGCCGGGCTTTTTGGGCTTTGCGACTCCATTTAGTACCTTTAGCGACCTTACGCCGGTCGTGGGCCGCTACAGCTTGAGCCTCAACGTCGGCGGGCTCGCTACGTTAACGGCAAGCGCGGAACTCGGCTCGGTTGCGCTGCTGCCGGCGATGCCGGAGCCGACGTTCAGTCCGAACGCGAACGGCACCGCTGCGTTAACGGTGACGTTTCCCGGCGGCGGGATGACGGAAGCAATCGCCTACGTGGCGGTCATTCATCTATCGTCGACCAGCGCGCCGTCATTCTACTCGTTTGCCTTTACGACAAGTGCAAGACTTACGGTCCCCGCAAACCTCGGCATCGATCCGACGACCGGCGCGGCAGCGCCGACGTTCTCGTCCGGTGACGTTGTCGATGTGTACGCCGCCGGTTTCGACTATCCGGCACTCGAACTCGCCAACAGCTCCGCGCAAACACCGCCGACCGCCGGCGCGACCGGCCGATCCGACGTCTCCACGTCGTTTGTGGCCGAGTACGCGGTTCCGTAATCTCACCACACTTATTTTCCGAAGGCGAGACCATCTTCAACGCCGTCGTTCCCCGCGCACCGGCCGCCGCTGCGACGGATTTGTTTCCCGCATTCGCAGCAAAAGCGACGATGGGACGGGCCATCGTCCAACGCGAAATGACGGACAATGATCAGCCTGCGCCACGCGCCGCCGACCGACGAGCAGATCGTCCGATGGTCGCTGGACAATCCGGGCGTTCGCTTCGAATACCAACGGAGAGACCACGGTCTCACCGACGTCGGTTCATTCCGGCAAGCGCAGCAGCGCCTTGACGTTGGTACTGCTGCCTGGGCGAGAGCGCACCGCTACGACTCGTTTGGATCGAGCACGCTGATCCATTTCGGCGGCCTCAAAGTTACGCCTGACGAGATTTTGCTGCGTAGCGACCGGTTCGCGGCGCTCGCGGCAGAAGAACAAGATGAAACCATCAAATTGGTGCCGCACGTGGCGGTCGAGATCGTTTCCAGGAGCCAGGGCTTCGGCTAGAAACGTGGTGGCGTGCTGACAAAATGCGAGGCGATGCACGCGGCCGGCGCCGGCTATGTCGTCATGCTCGACCCATACGCCGACACGGATGTCGCGCGTGTTACGACGTGGGGTTCGCCACCCGTGGACTGCCCGACGACCTGGGATGCCGTTCTGCATCCGTAGCGCCGCATTCGCGGCTTCGTGTAATTCGGGAATATCGATGCCGACGCCGTCGACGGTCCACTCAGGCCGCGGAACGACGGCTCGAAGCCCGCTCCATGACCATGCCTGCCGCCTACGCCGCAAACCCCGATCGATTTCATCGCCGGCGAACCTAGACGCCGTCCTTCCGAATGCCGTTTGGATGAACGAGTCGTCCGACATCAACGCCGCGGGATGAACACCGCACACTATTTTACGCCACCAACCGGTACCAGAACCGAACGCCCGTGCCGTTCGTCCAGGCTCCGGCGGCACAATTCCAGCGGCGCGGCAGCGTCCTTCGCGGATAAGCGCTGACTTCTCGGATCGTTTAGCGTGAACGAGTCGACGCGATGCAGACATGGAGATGTGGTCGCGCTATCGACTTTCGCGGTAGTTGCGTACCGCGTCGATGATGGCGCGCACGGCCGAGTAACCCCACTCGGTTGTCGGCTCAGCATCGTCATTCGTGTTGGCGTTGGGACCTTCGTCGGGCGTCGCAAACTCGTTGAACTGATCGATAATGAGAAAGATGGGGTCGAGCGCTCGGGCGTAGTGCATGAACTCGCCGAACGTTTCATAGACGCCGGGCTCGCAGCCGTTCGCGTACCCGGCGCCGCAGTAGCGCAAGGCAGCGTCGGGGCAATAGGTCTTTTTGCCGCCGACTTGGCAGAACCAACCAGATTGCCCCGCAGTCGCCAGTGAGGCGGTCATGTTCTCGACACGGGTTCCCTGCATGGTATACGTCGGATAGTAGGGCGCCGGGGGCGCGTTCCAGAAGTTCAGCCGGTCGACGACGCTCCAAAAGCCGTAGCGCGGCGCGATACGAATCGGACCATCGGGAATTTGTTCGGGGCGTGCCCAAAACGCCGGCTGACTGTCGAGGTAGCCCGCGATGAGTTCGAACGTAAAGCGGCGCTCTAGGCCCGATGTTCGCAGCATGGTACGAATCGCTGAAACGCGCGCCACATCGACGGGCGTCCCAAGATAGATCAGCATCAGAGGCTTGCCGCCATACCGTACGCTCAAGTTCGGAAACGCCGCAATGTGAGCGCCGAAATCGTCCGCCTCCTTTTCAAGCGCGGTTCGTTTGTGTGCGTCGTCTTTATCGGGCGTCAGCGCGTCGGGATCGAATCCGCCGAGCAACGGAATAATTTTCAAGCGCGTCGGCAAGTGGCTCCATGCAGTGTAGAGTTGAACACTGTTGTCGCGAATGCGCAGATTCTGCGCGCGAAAGCCGGGGCTGGGGCAAACGTGCTGGACGATGGCCGGATTGTCACCGTCATAAATGCAGCTGACATTATTGGTCAGATCGACCGTCACCGCGTCGACCCCCATCTGTTCGAACCATGCGACGTGCTGCGCGATCACCGGCGCGGTGCTACTGTCGTATCCGCCGCCGCCGCTCTGCATGTCGGTGCTCTGCAAACACGTCGTCAGGCCGGGTTGAGGATACACACCGGTGCGCGGTCCAAACCAGGCTTCGTACTCTATGACCACGATCCGGCTGGCCGAGCCGACGACGAGCGGTGCGAAGGGCACACCGCCGCCCGATGGTGCGCTGTTAGGCGGCGCCCGCTGCGTGCAGACGTTGGTGAATCCCGCCGCTTCGGTCTGGATCGAGCGCCCGTTCGCGCGCGCTGGAGCCGACAGCAGAACACCGGCCATGAGAAGAACGACGGGAATCCAATGCCGCTGCCGAGAGTCTGCGACGATGAGGCGGGACGCGAGGTGATCGAGCATGCGGGTTGCTTCGACGAAGATTCAGGGAATTGGCGAAGTCGATCGCCGGTTATTTCGACGCGCCCGCCGAGCGGAGAAGATCGGATGAGCCACGGCTGTGCCGAAAAACCGCATGAGCCACGAATGAGGCACGCGGGTTGTGCCAGGAAATTAGCACAATGAAAAAAGCCCGCCGTAGCGAGCTTTTTGGACATACCAATGGTTGCGGGGACAGGATTTGAACCTGTGACCTTCGGGTTATGAGCCCGACGAGCTACCGGACTGCTCCACCCCGCGGCAGCGATGGCAAGTATACGACGCCGGCGAAACGATTGTCAATGACACTGGCCGAGATCGTTCGCTTGCCCAAGGTTCAACTCCACTGCCACCTCGAGGGAACGTTGCGGCCGCAGCGCTTTCGCGAGCTGGCCGAGCACCATCGCGTCGACATCGGCCGGCGCGCCTCTTCAGCCTTGGACCAAACGTACGCCTTTGCCGATTTCGGCGAGTTTTTGCTGCTGTTCCGCGACGTCGCATCGGTGTTGCGCACGCCCGAAGACTTCGCCACGCTCGCCGCCGACTACGCCGCCGACGCCGCGGCCCAGAACGTGCGCTACGCCGAGATCTTCGTCTCGCCGTCGGTCTGGACATGGTTTCATCACGGTATCGACGTCCCGGCGACGTTTGCCGCTATGCGATCGGCGCTCGACGAAGCTGAAGCCGCACTCGGCATTGAAGTCGCGTTCATTTGCGATTTGACGCGGAACTTCGGCGCCGAGCGAGCCCTGGAGACGGCCCGGCTGGCCGTCTCCATGATGCCGTATGGTGTGATCGGCGTCGGGTTGGGCGGTGATGAGGCAAAGTGGCCGGCCGGACTGTTTGCCGACGCTTTCCGCTATGCTCGCACGCACGGGCTGCGCACCGTCGCCCACGCCGGCGAAGCCGCCGGCGCTCACAGCGTGCGCGATGCGATCGAGCTCCTCGGCGCCGAACGGATCGGCCATGGCGTGCGCGCGATCGAGGATCCCGCGGTGGTCGAGCTGCTGGTGCGCCGCGGCGTTCCGCTCGAAGTCTGCCCGACCTCGAACCGGCTCACCGGGGCCGCCCCGGCTTACTTGGCGCATCCGATGGGGGCGCTGGATGCAGCCGGCGTCGTCATTACGATCGACGCCGACGATCCGGCGCTCTTCGGCACCACGCTGGTGGACGAATACGCCGAAGTCGCGCGGGCCCTGGGCGCGAACGCCGTCATGCGTTTTGCCGCCAACGCCGTCAACGCGGCGTTCGTCTCGCCCGAGCGCAAGGCGCAGCTGCACGCCGAGCTCGCCGCGTCGCGGAACTCCCGAGGCGCTGTCGAAGTATAGCCAAGCATGGCGGGTCACACCCATTTCGACGAGTCACTCGAGGAATATCTCGAGGCCGTCTACCGGCTCGAGCGTGAAGGACCCGGCGTGACCACGTCGGGACTCGCCGCGGAGCTGGGCGTTGCCCCCGCGTCAGTTTCAGGCATGCTCAAGAAATTGGCCGAAGGCGGCTACCTCGAATACCGGGCGCGCGGCGAAGCCAAGCTTACCGAGCGCGGATTGGCGGTCGGTGTGCGCGTCATGCGCCGCCATCGGTTAGCGGAGTTGCTGCTGACCGAGCTGTTGGGTATGCCGTGGGATAAGGTTCACGATGAGGCGTGCCGGCTCGAGCACGCGATTTCGGCTGCCGTTGAGGAACGGCTCGTCGCGGTGCTGGGAAATCCCACCGTCTGCCCGCACGGTCATCCAATTCCGCCGGCCGACCTGAGCGATCCGTATCGGCCGGGGGTGAAACTCGCCGATCTCTTGCCGGGCGCCGCTGCGCGCGTGATCGACGTGATCGAAGATGTGCCGGAGATGCTGCGTTACTTGGATTCGATTGGGTTGCGGCCGGGCGCCGAAA
The DNA here is from genome assembly GCA_965214335.1 of Candidatus Velthaea sp. Taxonomy (GTDB): domain Bacteria; phylum Vulcanimicrobiota; class Vulcanimicrobiia; order Vulcanimicrobiales; family Vulcanimicrobiaceae; genus Velthaea. Next base: position 895,157 of record CBDCBO010000005.1, read on the forward strand.
TCGATGTCGTTGAGCGCGGGCCGCTCGGTGGACCCGTGACGATCGCGAATGCGCGCGGCCGCCACGCGATCTCCATCGAACTTGCGCGGCTCATCACGGTCGTGCCCGAGGCGACTGCGAAGCTGCAAACCGCCTGAGCGTTTCATGTTAACGCGCTTGCTCATCGGGGCGAATGTCCTCGTCTTTTTATGGGAATTGACCACCGGCGACACCGGCGACGGCCGCGTGCTGGTCCGCGACGGCGGACTGTTCGGTCCATACGTCGCGGACGGACAGTGGTGGCGACTGTTCACGGCGGCATTCTTGCACGCCGGCTGGTTGCACATCGCAACGAACATGTTCGCGCTCTATCAAGTCGGCACGTTCGTCGAGTTGCTCTACGGGCGCGTGCGCATGGCGATCATTTACGTGCTCGCGATCGTTGGTTCGGGTATCGCCGTGTACTGGTTTAGTTTTGATGCACCCACCGTCGGTGCGAGCGGTGCGATCTTTGGCCTCTTTGGTGCACTTACAGCCGCCGGGTTACGGCTTGGCAAAACCGGTCGCGATCTGGTGCAGCAGTCGGCCGGCATCATCATCCTTAATTTAATCCTCGGCTTCACCGTCTTTCGCTTCGTGTCGAATGCGGCGCATATCGGCGGACTCATCGCGGGCCTCCTGTTCGGCTTCGCGCTATTTCGGATGCCGCGCCATCTCGCGGCCGCGCGAGCCGCAGCACCGGTAGCCGTCGCCGACGGCGCGATCTACGAAGCACCGGAATATGTCGCGACGGCCGACGAACCGCCGCCGCGGAATATCGCGCCGTCGCACGATCCGCACGTATAACGGTCCGCCGGATGCTCATTGACGAAACGTTTGGCGCCGCTGGACCCATCGCTGCGGCGCTCGGCGGCTTCGAAGGCCGGCCCGGTCAGGTTCAGATGGCGAAGCTCATCGAACGCGGCTTTCTCGAAAACGTCCATACGATCGTCGAGGCCGGAACCGGCGTCGGCAAGTCGCTGGCGTATTTGGTGCCGGCGCTGCGCAGCGGCAAGCGGGTCGTCATTTCGACCGGCACGATCGCGCTGCAAGAACAGCTCGTAAACAAGGACATCCCGGTGGTGCTGGCAGCGCTCAATATTCCGGCGCGCGTCGAGTTGCTCAAGGGGCGCAGTCATTACTTGTGCCGGGCGAAATACGAACGCATGAGCGGCGAGCGGCTCGTCGCGCCGAGCATCGTGATGGAGAAGGTTTGGGCCTGGGCCGATCGCACGGAGACCGGCGACCGGGCGGAACTGGACTTCGCCATCCGGTCCGACGATTGGGAAGCGCTCGACGCCGACGCCGATGATTGCGTCGGCGAATTCTGCTCGCGCTTTGCCGAGTGCTTCTTTTTCAAACGCCGCGATGCGGCGCGCTTCGCCGATATCGTCGTCGTCAACCATGCTTTATTTTTTCTCGATCTCGTTATGGGCGGCGGCTTGTTGCCGCAGTACGATTACGTCGTGCTCGACGAAGCGCATCAATGCGAGCGCTATGCGACCGGTGCGCTCACCGCGACGCTGTCGCCGGCGGGTGTCGGCCGGATGATGCGGCGCATGCACCGCAATTATCGCTTACCCGGACATTACGACGCCGAGATCGACGAATCGATGCGGCGGCTGCAGTCGACGCTTGCCAGCGTGCCCGGCGAACGCTATCCGATCGGCGCCAACGACGGCGTGGGTAACGTTTTGGAAAGCGTACGCGAGGCGTTATACCGGCTCGAAAACTTCGTCCATGCCAATTGGCAAACCGCGCTGACGAATCCAACGGAAAACGAGGCTGAAGTCGAGCGCCGGCGCGATCTTGCGTTGCGCGCAATTACGGCGCATATCGCAACGGTCGAGCGGATCGAGCGCGCCGCCCAGGAGGCCGCCAGCGGCACCGTCGCGAGCGACGATATTGACGCCGTGGCGTGGGTCGAGCGCGGCGAAGGCGAGGCGCGCTACGAAATTAACGCCGCGCCGTTCGAGGTTGCGTCGTTCTTGCGCGCCGCGTTGTTTGCGCGAACGCGCAGCGTGGTGCTGACCAGTGCGACCATCGCTCAGGGCAGCTCGTTTGCGTTCATCAAAGAAACGTTAGGCGTTGAAGACGCGCAAGAGCTTGTCGCGCCCTCGCCATTTGATTATCCGCGTCAAGCCCGCTTGTTCATCGCCGGACCGCAACTCAATCCCAAGGCGCGTGACTTCGCCGTGCGCGCCGCACCGATCATCGAAGAATGTTTAGACCGCAGCGGCGGCCGCGCGTTCGTGTTATTCACGTCGTACGCACGGCTGCGCGAAGTGTACGCATTGCTGCACGATCGGCTTGTGTTTCCGGTCAAGGTCCAGGGCGATTTGCCGCGCAGCGCGTTATTGGCCTGGTTTCGCTCGACACCGGGTGCCGTGCTGTTCGCGACAGCGACCTTTTGGGAAGGCATCGACGTCGTCGGCGATCAGCTCTCGTGCGTGATCATCGATCGGCTGCCCTTTCCGTCGCCCAACGAACCACTCGTTGCGGCGCGCCTCGCGGCGATCGAAGCGCGGGGCAAATCGTCATTCGAAGAATTTATGATTCCAAGCGCCATCGTGCGGCTCAAACAAGGCTTCGGGCGACTGATTCGCTCGAAGACGGATCGGGGATTCGTGGCATTGCTGGACGGGCGCGCGAGTGGCATGCGCTACGGCGCGACGATCATCGACGCGCTGCCGCCGGCCACCCGGATTCACACGCTCGCGGCGCTGGGCGACCTGTTCCAAACTCCGGTAACGCCGATGCAGCGAAATGGGCGCAGCTAAAACGGCTGCAGTTGCGTGATGTTCTTTTCTTACCGCTAACGGTATCGCGAACGATGACGGGCGCCTGTCATGCGATCTGCGCGGGCGCCGCGTGCGCGTTAAGCGACTGACGACGTCACCAGATGACACATGTCACGCGGCAATGGGCCGCACATGACAAGCGTCATGCCGGATCGCTGACAAACTCGACTGACGCCGGGCGCGGCTGAAACGCGATACTGTGGGCGGAGGTACGACATGACCGCTCACTCGATTCCCGCCCAACTCGACCACGTCGACAAAGTTTATGGCCCAATCGCGGCGCTGCGCGATGTGACCCTGACCGTCCAGCCTGGGGAAACGCTGGCGTTACTCGGACCCAACGGGGCGGGGAAGACGACCGCGATCCGGCTGCTGCTCGGCTTGCAACGCCCGACCAACGGAACCGCCCGCGTGTTCGGCAACGATCCGTGCGCACCGCGCAACCGGGTACGCTCGGGCGCGATGCTGCAAGTCGCCAATATTCCCGCGACGCTGACCGTGGCCGAACACGTAACTTTATTTTCGAGCTACTACCCGCAACCGTTACCGCGAGCCGAAACGATCCGGCTGGCGTCGCTCGCTGGCCTCGAACATCGGCGCTTCGGCGATCTTTCCGGCGGCCAGAAGCAGCGCTTATTCTTCGCCTTGGCGATCTGTGGTGATCCCGACATCTTGTTCCTGGATGAACCCACGGTCGGACTCGACATCGAGACGCGCCAACTCCTGTGGGCCCAAATACGCGCCTACGTCGACCGTGGCCGCAGCGTGTTGCTAACGACGCACTATTTGGGCGAAGCCGATGCGCTGGCGAACCGGATCGCGCTGATCACCAACGGCAGCATCATCGCCCAAGGAACGCCGGAGGCCATTAAAGCGCGCGCCGGCACCACCGATCTTGAAACCGCTTATCTCGCTCTGACCGGCGCCGCCGCGCGCAAGGAAGTCATCGCATGAGCATCGCTCGCACGTACCTGCTTGAGTCGCGGTTCGAGTTCACCAAACTCGTGCGGCTGCCGACCTACGTCTTATCAACCCTCGCGATCCCGCTGATGTTCTACACCTTTTTCGGCCTGATGTTCGGCCACGAGCGCATCGGGCACGTAACGCAGTCGACGTATCTGCTCGCTACGTACGGCACGTTCGGCGTCATGGCCGCGACCTTGTTCGGCTTCGGTGTGAGCGTCGCGATCGAGCGCGGACAAGGTTGGCTGTTAGTGAAGCGCGCGAGTCCGATGCCGCCGTTCGCCTACTTTTTTGCCAAGATCGCGACGAGCGTCGCTTTTGCGGCGACCGTCGTCGTACTGCTGTTCGCGCTCGGTGCGGCCTTCGGCGGCGTGCGGCTGGCGCCGCACGTCTGGCTCGAGCTGGGCGGTGCGCTGGTATTGGGCGCGTTGCCGATGTGCGCGCTGGGCTTGGCCATCGGATCGCTCGCGGGGCCAAACTCCGCGCCGGGCATCGTCAATATGGTGTACTTGCCGATGTCGTTCTTATCCGGGCTGTGGATTCCGATCTCCATGCTTCCGGCGCCCGTGCAGCATATTGCGCCGTGGCTACCGGCGTACCACCTCGGACAACTTGCGCTGGGTACGCTCGGTGCCGGTGACGGCGGCGCCGCCTGGGTCCACGTCGTGGCACTCTTGGCCTTTGCGTCGATCGGCATTGCGGCGGCAGCGTTCGGCTTCCGGCGCGACGAAGGCAAGCTGTATGGGTGATCCGGGGACACCGGCATGACGAAGCTGAGCGCGCCGCACCGGGCGCGCTTCCGGCTTTTGCCACCCGATCGCGAGCTGGGATGGATGGCCTACGCCTGGCTCGTGTATCTGTTGTTCGTTCCGCTCAACGGCTTCTACCAGCATCTGTCGGCGGCACAATGGACCGCGACGGTTGCCGGCATGCTGGTGTTTTTGGCGCTGTATTTCCGCGCGTATTGGGTTTCGGGCCGCGAACAACTCGCGATCGTCGCCGGCATGCTCGCCTTGGGCGCGATCTTCACGCCCGGCAACGGCGGTGCCGCAACATATTTTATCTTCGGCGCCTGCAGCGTCTGCGGTATCAGCCTCCGTTACGCCTATCGCAACCTCGGTATCTATGTTGCGATCGTCGCCCTGATGTGCGCCGTGCTGCGGCTGCCGCTGGACACCGCCGGGTACGCCGTCGTCCTGTCCGCCATCTCCGGCGCGGCGGTGGCACGCATGTACGAGCGCAGCTGCATCAATGCGAAATTACGGCTCGCGCACGAGGAAGTCGAACGGATGGCCAAGGTTGCCGAGCGCGAGCGCATCGCGCGCGATCTGCATGACGTGCTCGGGCACACGTTATCGGTCATCGTCCTCAAATCAGAATTAGCGTCGAAGTTAGCGGATCGCGATATGGCGCGGGCGGCGCAAGAGATTCGCGAAGTCGAGCAAATCGCGCGCGACACGCTGGGCGAATTGCGCGAAGCCGTGGCCGGCTACCGGTCGGCCGGCATCGATGCGGAATTCGCCCACGCACGTTCGGTGCTTGGCGTCGCGGGCGTCGAAGTTGCTTGCGAAAGCGAGCGCGTTCCGTTGACCGCAACGCAAGAAGGTGTGCTCGTGCTCGCGATTCGCGAGGGCGTAACGAATATTATCCGGCATGCGCGCGCGGGTTCGTGCCGGCTGCGCTTGGCGCGCGCGCAGAATTCCGTACGCTTGGAAATCGCCGACGATGGTGCCGGAAGTCTCGGGCACGAGGGGTTCGGCTTGGCCGGCATGCGTGAACGGGTGGAAGCGCTCGGCGGAACGCTCGTGCGCGAAGTTGCCGACGGAACGCGGTTAATCGTCACGCTGCCGGCATGACGCCGGCGTCGCCCATTCGCGTCATCTTAGCCGAAGATCAAGGGCTCGTGCGCGGTGCGCTCGCGGCGTTGCTCGGACTCGAAGGCGACATCGATGTTGTCGCGCAAGCCGCCGACGGCGAAGAAGCGCTTCAGTTGGTCCTGGGCCTGCGACCCAGCGTGCTGGTTACCGATATCGAGATGCCGAAGCGCACCGGACTGGAGCTCGCGGCCGAGCTGCAAGTACGCCGTGTCGCGACGCGCACGATCATCGTTACGACCTTTGCGCGCAGCGGATACTTGCGGCGCGCGCTCGACGCCGGAGTTGCCGGCTATTTTCTCAAGGACCGGCCGTCGACGGAACTCGCGGCGGCGGTCCGTACCGTACACGCCGGCGGTCGAGTCATCGATCCGACCTTGGCCTTGGATTCATGGACCGAACGCGATCCGCTCAGCGAGCGCGAACGGACCGTGCTCCGGCTGGCCGGTGAGGGTGCCACGGCGGCGGCGATCGCCCAGCAGTTACATCTGTCCGACGGCACCGTGCGCAATTACTTGTCTGAAGCGATCGGCAAAGTCGGCGGCACGAACCGCATCGAGGCGGCGCGCATCGCGCGCGAGCGCGGCTGGCTGTAAGCGGCGCTTGGAAATCGAAGAGCGGAACCGGCTGTCGGCTGCAACGCCAGGCACGCGCACCGCGCAGCGCGGCTTCTTTCGGTTGCGGCCGGTGCGCATCGACTTCGGCGATGTGCTCGTTCAAATTTTCGCCGTCGCACTGGGCGTCGTGCTCGGCTCGGCCGTAACGGCCTGGAACGAGCGGCTGCATCAGCGCACGCTGCTGCGCGAAACGGTAAATAATATCGCAGCTGAGTTGCGCTCCAACCAGACCGGGATGCACGCAGTCCTCGCGCAGCACACGAAAATCGCCGCCGGCCTGACCGCGCTCGTTGCCGAAGCCACGAAGAGTGCGTCGCTATCGCGCGCACAAGTCCAAAAGGCCGCCGCCGGCGTAAAGTATAGCGAAAACATTCCGCTGGGTATCGCGTGGCAGATCGCCCAAAATAACGCCGGACTTGCGCTGTTGCCCTACGAGGAACGCTACGATCTGGCGTGGATCTATCAGGTGCAGAGCGTTTATTATGCGACCGAGCAGCGCTTCGGCGACGCGTTGCTCATGCCGGCTCCGGCTCCAAACGGCAACTACTATTTCCAAGTCGTCGCACTTGCCAACGAGATCCACGGCGTGGTTGCGCTCGAGAAGCAACTCGATGGGCTGTACACGGCGGCGCGCCGCCGGGCGGACGAAGAGTATCCACCCGGCTGATGCAACGCGCGCAATTTACTCTTCCTTATGGGCCTCGGACTGCGCGCGCGCTTGGAGTTCGGCAACAACACTGGAATCGGCCAGCGTCGTCGTATCGCCCAGCATCCGCCCCTCGGCGATGTCGCGCAACAGCCGGCGCATGATCTTTCCGCTCCGCGTCTTGGGCAGTTCTTGCGTGAACGTGAGGTATTTCGGCGTCGTAAATTTGCCTAATTTCGCGCCGACGTGCGCGCGCAATTCTTTGGCTAGCGCGTCGTTGCCGGTGCGGTTGTGGCGCAAGGAGACAAAAGCGCAAATGGCTTGGCCGGTCATGTCGTCGGCTTTCCCGACCACGGCCGCTTCCGCCACCGCGGCGTGTTCGGCCAGCGCCGCTTCGACTTCGGCGGTCGAAATGCGGTGGCCGCTGATGTTCATGACGTCGTCGATGCGGCCCATGAACCAATAGTCGCCGTCGGTATCGCGCGTGCAGCCGTCGCCGGCGAGATAGCGGTGCGCGAACTTCTCCCAATACGTCGCGCGGTAGCGGTCGGGATCGCCGTAAATGCCGCGCAGCATCGACGGCCAGGGCTGGGTGACGACGATATAGCCGCTTTGGCCTAAGGGCAGCGACGTGCCGGATTCGTCGACGATGTCGACGCTGATTCCCGGAAACGGCTTGCTGGCCGACCCGGGCTTGAGCGTGGTGACGCCGGGCAACGGCGCGATCATGATCGCACCGGTTTCGGTTTGCCACCAGGTATCGACCACCGGACAGCGGCCCCCGCCGATGACGTCGCGGTACCACAGCCAGGCTTCGGGGTTGATCGGTTCTCCGACGGAACCCAGCAGTCGCAGCGATGTGAGGTCGTGTTTTTGCGGCCACTCGCGACCCCACTTCATGAATGTACGAATCGCCGTCGGGGCGGTATACAGGATCGTCACCTTATATCGCTCGACGACGTCCCAAAATCGATCGAAGGCCGGGTAGTCGGGCGTTCCTTCAAACAAAACGCTGGTCGCGCCGTTGCACAGCGGCCCGTAGACAATGTACGAGTGCCCGGTTACCCAGCCGATGTCGGCCGTGCACCAATAGACGTCCGCGTCGGGCTTGAGATCGAAAACCAGCTTATGCGTGGCGGTGGTACCGGTAAGGTAGCCGCCGGTGGTGTGCATCACGCCCTTGGGCTTCGCCGTGGTGCCCGATGTATAGAGCAGGAACAGCAGCGCTTCGGCGTTCATCGGCTCGGGGTCGCAGGTCGAGGGCATGTCGCGTACGAGGTCGTCCCAGAAGTGATCGCGTCCGGCGACCATTTCGATCGGGGTATTGACGCGCTTAGCGACGACGACGTGCTTGAGCGACGGCATGCCTTTCCGAAAGGCTTCATCGCAGTTCGCTTTGAGCGGCACCGGCTTGCCCCGCCGCCAGCCGCCGTCGGCGGTGATGAGCGCCACGCAGGCCGAGTCGTTCACCCGGTCGACGATCGAGTCCGGCGAAAAGCCGCCGAAGATGACCGAATGCGCCGCGCCGATCCGGGCGCAGGCCAGCATCGCGACCGGCAACTCAACGATCATCGGCAAGTAGATCGCGACCCGATCGCCTTTGGTGATACCCAATCCGCGCAGGCCGTTGGCCAGCCGGCACACCTCGTCGAGCAGTTCGCCGTAGGTCACCGTCCGGCGATCGCCGGGCTCGCCTTCGAAGAAATACGCGACTTTGGCCGCTTTACCGGCGTTGACGTGCCGGTCGAGCGCGTTCACCGACGCGTTGAGTTCACCGTCGCCGAACCAGCGCGCAACGGGTTCGGTCCATTCCAGCGTCTTGGTGGGTGGCTTGCTCCACTCGAGCTGCTCGGCCCAAGACCGCCAAAAGGCCAACGGATCCGCTTCGGCCGTGGCATAGATATCCGGCTGGGCGTTTGCCTCGCGGGCCAATTCGAGCGGCGGCGCAAACGTCCGGCCATCGTAGGCGTGCACATCCGTACCGGGGCGTTCGGTCAAGTTGCTCATACACGAACGTTTCTTGCACCGTCGACGAGCCCTTCAGCGACCACCCGACGGCGACGCAACTTGACCCCGAACCGGCATGATGTTAGTCTTAGGAGTAATTTGGCAGTCGGGCGCCATGACTGCTAGCGGGATAGATGAACGACAAGCACGAGCTCGATAAACGCAAGGCCTTCATCCTAGCTACGGTCGTGTACGAATATATCGCGACCGCCGAGCCGGTTGGCTCAAACACGCTCACCAGTAAGTACAATTTGGGTGTTTCGTCGGCCACAATCCGCAACGAGATGGCCGAACTCGAGGCGTTGGGCTACCTCGTGCAGCCGCACACGTCGGCCGGCCGGGTGCCCTCGGATGCCGGCTATCGCACCTACGTCGACCGGCTGATGCCGGCCGAGTCTCTGCCCTCGGACGATGCGCGCCGGATTCGCGACCAATTTCGCGCCGCCAGCCGAGAGCTGTCCGACGTCATCGAGCAGACGACGCGGATGCTCTCGGGCCTGTCGAAAAACTTGGTCTTCGCCGTCGCACCCTCGCGTGATACGCATGCCTTCAAGAATATTCAGCTGATCTGGCTGTCGCCCCGAACGGCACTCGCGATCGTGGTCACCTCGATGGGCGTCGCCTCACAGACGGCCGTTGAATGGAAGATCGACGTGCCGGCCGACGACTTGACCCGCCTGTCGAACGCGCTCAACGCGCGGCTGTCGGGCCGAATCATGGAAGACATCGTGAGCGCCGATCTGGCGCTTGTTGCCGCCGAGTTGCAAATTAGCGAGGAACTGGGCCGCGCGGTGAGGTCGGCCTTTGCCAACGCGCGGCAATCAGCCGAGCCGCAGCTGGCCGCCTCGGGCACGCAGAACTTGCTCGATCAACCGGAATTTCACGATCTGCGTAAACTGCGGGCCATTCTGCGCATCGTTGAAGAACAAAAGACGTTATACGATTTGGTCGCTCAATCGATCAAGCCGGACGCCGACGTCACGACGCCGATGGTGAAGATCGGACGCGAGTTAGGAGCAGATGCCATGGCCGAGTGCAGTATCGTCACCGTACCGTATCGTTTCGGCGACCGCGGAATCGGCATGATCGCGATCTTAGGACCGCGCCGCATGCCGTACGCGCGCCTAATGGCGCTTGCCTCCGGAACGGCCGACTCCTTGGGCGCCTATCTCGACGACGTGGAGTTGCGTTAAGAAACACTATGGCAACCGATTACTACGAAACGCTCGGTGTCGCTCGCGGAGCGGACGAGACGGATATCAAGCGCGCCTATCGGCAGCTGGCGCGTAAACATCATCCCGATGTCAACGAAGATAAAGTTGCCGCCGAGCACCGCTTCAAAGAAATCAACGAAGCTTACGAAGTCTTGAGCGACCCGCAAAAGCGGGCCAATTACGATCGCTTCGGCCACGCCGGAGCGGATGGCGGATTCGGCGCGGCGTCGGGCGCCGAGGGCTTCGGCGATATCTTCGATATGTTCTTCGGCGCGGCGCGCGGCGGTACGGCGCAAGCGCCGCGCCGCAACGGGCCGGCACGCGGCAGCGATTTGCGCTACGACGTCGAGATCACGCTCGAAGAAGCGTTTGCCGGAACGCAACGCGACATTTCGTTTAGCCACCTTTCGGCGTGCCAAACGTGCAAAGGCTCGGGTGCCGAACCCGGCACGCTCATCAGCGCGTGCGACCGCTGCTCGGGCACGGGCGTCATGCGTCAAGTGCGCCAAACACCGCTCGGCCAATTCGTCACCCAGACGACATGCTCGAAATGTGGCGGCGACGGGCAGATGATTCCCACGCCGTGCCAAGTTTGTCGCGGCCGGGGCCGGATCGAATCGGAAAAATCGCTGACGGTCAAAGTGCCGGCCGGCGTCGATGACGGTTCACGCATCCGGATCACCGGCAGCGGTGAAGCCGGGTCGCGCGGCGGCGGCGACGGCGACTTGTACGTCTATTTCGCCGTCAAGCGCCACGAGCGTTACCGGCGCGACGCGATGGATCTGTATATCGACGTGCCGATCTCGTATCCGCAAGCGGCGCTGGGCGGCGAGATTGAGGTTCCGTCGATGGACGGCCCGACACCGATGACCTTGCAGGCCGGCACGCAATCCGGCTCGACCTACCGGCTGCGCGGCCGCGGGATGCCCAGCGTCCGCGGCGCTTCGCGTGGCGATCAGCTCGTTACGGTGCATGTGGTGGTGCCGACGAAACTCAACCGGCGCGAACGCGAACTACTCGAGGCCTTTGCCAAAGAAAATGGCGATCATGTCGAGGAGCGCTCGTTCTTCGAACGCTTTAAAGAGGCGTTTAAAGCCGACTAACGTCCGGCAAGTGTCGAGCCGTCCAATCGCGGTTACGGCGCTGGGCTTGACGTTGCAGCGGGCGCGGGGGCGGTACCGGCTCGACAGTCGTCGACCGCGGTAAGAATCGAGGCGGTGGCAACCCGTTCCCGGCGGGCGATGGTGCCCTGCTGGCTTTCGATCACCGCGGCCATGCCGTCGTACACCGTGTGGCCGCCGAGCGAGGACGTCTTGGCGGCCGTTGTCGGCAGGCCGGCATTGGGTGATTCGTCGGGCAGTCCGGCCGCCCCGATGAACGAAACCGGATCGTCGGTCGGAACGACCGGCGGCCCAGGCGTCCCGATCGCGCTTTGCATCCCGGTGTTGAATTCGTGCTGCATCTGCCCGAGCGACTCGGTCGCCAGAGTGCCCGATACGATGTCGAGCGCTTTGCGCTGGACGTCGGCGACGGCTTGCAACTGCGTTTTCATCATGACGGTATCGCGCTCGTCGGCGGTAAGCGGGTTGGCCGGAAAACGTTGTTGATCGCCGAGCATCTTATCGACGACTTGCAGATTGTGCACCAGGCGCGACTCGACTTGCTGCAAGTACAGCTTGTCGATTTCGATCGCCCCGGCCGAGCTGCCGGCCTGGTCGCGTGCCATCTTCGCGAACGCCCGGTGGCCCGCGCCGATGATCTCATCGTTTTTCATCAGACCCATCACCGTCGGCGCAATATTTTGACGCAACGTGGTGCACATCGCGTTCGAGCGCACTCGGCCGATCTCGGGTAGCGCGGGCGTCGGCGAGGGCGACGGCGCGAGCAGCGGCAGGGCGACCGCCAATACGATTACGGAGACAAGCACGAGCGTTCTTTCGACGCGCGGGCGGGTAGTCCGGCGCCTCGCGCGGTAGTCCGTACGATGCCGAGCGAGCGGTTTTTTATCGCCGGACGACGCACGCCCGGAGAGCGAGTCAGGCTGGCGCCCGCGGACGCGCGTAAACTCATGCTCGTCTTACGGCGCACGACGGGCGATCGCATCGAAATCGTGGATGCCGGCGGCGTCGCATTCGCGGCCACGCTCGAAATAGCCGACCGAACGGTGCATGCCACGCTCGAAGTAGCGGCGCCGGCCGCCGCAACCGAGACCGCATCCCGAATCGTTCTGGCTCAAGCCATTCCCAAAGGCCAGAAAATGGACTTCATCGTCGAGAAGGCGACCGAACTCGGCGTGTCGTCGATCGTTCCATTGCGCAGCCTGCGCGTAATCGGCGAACGCACCGGCGCCCAGAAGCACGAGCGTTGGCAGCGGCTGGCGACGTCCGCCGCGGCGCAGTCGGGCCGGGCGCGCATTCCCGCGATCGAAGCCGAAACCGGCTGGGACGGACTGCTCGCAACGTTTCCGACGTATGGCCGCGTGTTCGTGCCATGGGAAGAGGCCCCAGCCGTTGCGCTGCGGACGCACTTCGAGCCGGACGGCGGCGTCGCGGGTTCGGTCCTCATCGTCATCGGGCCCGAGGGCGGTTTTGCCGCCGGCGAGATCGAGCGTGCGCGCGCGGCCGGAGCGGAACCCGTTTCGCTCGGACCGCGGATTCTACGCACGGAAACAGCTGCGCTCGTTGTCCTCGCAGCGTTGCTGTACGCCCGCGGCGAAGTGTAATTAGCGGGAAACCGCGACGTAAGCACGGGAAAGCCGCTATGTTGAGGCGTAAACCCTCCGATCTTCAATGGCACATACGTTAGAAACACTCGAGCCGGGGACGCCGGTCTACGTCGGCGACCTGCACGTTGGCGACCTGCGTGCAATGTACACCGAAGGAAACTCGCGTCAAGTCGAGTTGCTCGTGGTGCGTTGGACCGCGCGCAATGAGGACATCGCGATTCCGGCGACGGAAGTGGCAAATCTCGACGGCGGCGTCGTGCGGTTGAGTGCTTCAGATCCGAATAGTTACGCTGAACTTGCGGCGTTCGATGTCACGCGCTTTCCGACCGTGCATCTCCTGACGTGACGGTGCCAGCAATCGCGGCCTCGGCTCTGCTGAAATTCTCGATCGTCGTTCCGACGTATAATGAGGCCGGCGGTATCGAGCGGCTCATCGTGATGCTCGACGAGGTATTTAAGCGTAGTGGTCTGGATGGCGAAATCATCGTCGTTGACGATAATTCGCCCGACGGCACCGGCGACATCGTCGAGCGGCTCGGCGCCGCCGGTTTTCCGGTGCGCTGTCTGCATCGGCCGGCGAAGATGGGATTGTCGAGCGGCGTGATCGACGGCTGGAAATTCGCGCGTCCGCAGTCGGCCTTGCTCGGCGCGATGGATGCCGATTTTTCCCACGATGCCACGATCATTCCGGCCATGGTCGACGCGTTGAGTAATGGTTACGATCTGGCCATCGGTTCGCGCTATGTCAAGGGCGGCGGTATCGAAGATTGGCCGCTGCAGCGCAAACTCACTTCGCTCGTCGCAATCGCGCTGGCCAAGCCGCTGACGCCGGTGCGCGATATAACGTCGGGGTATTTTTTGGTGCGCCGCAGCGCCGTTGAAGGCGTGCCACTGGATCCGATCGGGTTTAAAATCGGCCTCGAAGTTATTGCCAAGGCGCGCTATGCGCGGGCGCTCGAAGTGCCGTATGTCTTTACCGACCGCGTCGCGGGCACATCGAAACTCAACGGCAACGAGATCGTAAACTATTTGCGGCAACTCGTGCGAATTTATCGTGGCCGCCTGATCGGACGCGGCTAATGCCGATGCCGGAATGGCTGCGCATCCGGCGTGGCGACGTTCCGCTAGGCGAAGATGCCGCGCAGTGGACCAAGTGTCCGAAATGCGGTGAGATGCTGTACCGGCCCGATCTGGCCGCGGCGCTCTACGTCTGCAAAAATTGCGGTCAGCACTTCCGCATGCACGCGTACGACCGCATCAGCATGCTCATCGATTCTGACTTCGTCGAGATCGGCAGTGAGCTCGTGCCGGGCGATCCACTGCAGTGGGTCGATAAGGTTCCGTATCCGCAGAAGCTCGAACGCGATCGCGAAAAATCGCACCTTTCCGAAGGCATCGTCTGCGGATTCGGCACGATCGGCGGCATGCCGGTAGCTTTGGGCGTCATGGATTTCAATTTTCGCGGCGGCACGATGGGCACGGTTGTCGGCGAACGGATCACGTTGCTCTTCGAACAGGCGCGCGAGCGCAAGGTGCCGTGCATCGTTTGCACCGCCTCGGGCGGCGCGCGCATGGAAGAAGGCATGCTCGCGCTCATGCAGATGGCAAAGACGACGCTCGCCGTGAAACGATTCGTCGGAGCCGGTAATTTCTATATTAGCGTGTTGACCGATCCGACGACGGGCGGCGTGTCGGCCTCGTTCGCTTTCGAAGCCGACATCATCGTTGCGGAAGCGAAGGCGTCGATCGGGTTTGCCGGCCGGCGCGTCATCGAGCAAACCATCCGCCAGAAGTTGCCGGACAATTTTCAAACCGCGGAGTTTTTGCTCGAAAAGGGCGCAATCGATATGGTCGTCAAGCGGCCGGAGCTGCGCGCGACTCTCGTTCGTCTGCTCGATTACGCCTTGGGTGAAAAGGCTGTCGCGCATGCCGCAACCAACGGCAAGCTCGTTGAGCTGCGCGGAGCACCGGCCGAGGCGCCGGCGTGAACGTGATCGTCGAGCGGGAGAAGGGGCTGCTCGAGCTCGAGCAGCGGATCGCCGATCTGCGTAAATATAGCGCCGATCAGCCGATCGATCTATCGAACGAGATCGCCTTGCTCGAAGAGAAATACGCCCAACTGCAGCGCGATATTTTCGGCTCGCTGACACCGTGGCAGCGGGTCAATATGGCGCGCCACCCCAAGCGTCCGATCGGCAGCGACTATATCGCGGCACTCGACGCCTTCGACGAACTGCACGGCGACCGGCACTTTCGCGACGACCTTGCCATCATTGCCGGTCCGGCGAAGTTGCGCGGCCGGCGCGTCATGGTCATCGCGCAAGAAAAGGGTCGCGATTTCAAAGACAAAGTGCGCCGCAACTTCGGTTCGGCGGCGCCCGAGGGGTATAGAAAAGTGAAGCGGCTCGTGACACTGGCCGGACACTTAAAGCTGCCGGTGGTCACCTTCGTCGATACCTCGGGCGCCGACCCCGGCATCGGCTCCGAAGAGCGCGCGCAGTCCGAAGCCATCGCCTCGGCGCTGATGACGCTCGCCGACGTGCCGACTCCTGTCGTCGCGACGATCATCGGTGAAGGCGGGAGCGGCGGCGCGCTTGCCTTGGCGCTCGCCGATCATGTCATCATGCTCCAGCACAGCGTGTATTCCGTCGCTTCGCCTGAAGGCGCGGCAGCGATTCTTTGGGGCGACGCTTCCAAGGCGGATGAGGCCGCGTCGCGCCTGCGCTTGACCAGTGACGACTTATATGAGTTCGGGATCATCGATCAAGTCATTCCGGAGCCGATCGGCGGCGCTCATCGTGACGTTGCCGGCACGATCGCCAACGTGTTCGACGCGGTTGTTAGTGCGATCGACATGCTGGCGCAGACGCCGCTTGCGGCGTTGCTCGATCGCCGCTATGCCAAGTTTCGGCGGGTTGGTGCGATGTGAGCCGGGCGCACTACGCGTTGCGGCTGTTCGGGCGGTTGGCCGTCGTCGCGGTCGCGGCGTCTTTCCTATTCGTGGTCGGGCTGCAGTACGCGCGCATCATCGGCAAAAATGCGGCGATGGCGGATCAGCTGGCCGCCGCGCAAAGCGACGTGCGGATGCTCGAAGCAAAACGCGCCGCGCAGGAACGGACGATTCGACGGCTCTCCGATCCGGCCGGTGCAATTCCGGAGATTCACGACAAGCTGCATCTCGTACGCGATGATGAAGCAATCATTTACTTTAAGAAACATGGCGACGGACCCTAAGCGCGTCCGCGGAACCGTCATCAACGTCCATGCTCTCGGTGCGACGGTGCGGCTCGAGGATGGCCGGCTCGTCGCCGCTCCGATCGCCGACGTCAACGCCAATCGAGCGGCGTACACGCGCGCGCTCGAAGCCCGCACCACGACCTTGCCGTTCGATCTGCTCGGCCGGTCGCTGGTGTTGGCAAAAACGCGCGCCGACGAACCGATCGTTCCGACCGCGCCGGCACCGGTGCTCAACGATCCGGACTTCGAGGCGCAAATAAACGACTATCTGAAGTCGACCGAACAGTGGGCGCCGCCCGACCGGCCGCAACCCTTCGAGCGGCATCTCTTTCGCAAAAAACAACGCGCAAAGATGTTCCGAGGCGACACTCCCTTGCCTGGCGAACGTGCCCGCTAAATGACGGATGGAAGAGTCGAACCTGTCAAAGTCCCGGGCAGCTTCGTGCGTATTCAGGGAACGTATTCCTCGCTTCGTACCGCGGAGCAGCGCGTCGCTGATTTCATACTCAAACACCCCGACGAGCTGATCTATCTTACCGTAACGGAGCTGGCCGAAAAGACGAATACGAGCGAATCGACCGTCGTGCGGCTGTGCCAGAAGATCGGCTACAAAGGCTATCAAGAATTTAAGATCATGCTGGCGCGCGATCTGGTCGAGCCGACCGACGCGATTTACGCCGCGATCGAGCCGGGCGATTCGCTGCATACGATCAAGACCAAGGTGTTTCAAGCCAACGCGCAGGCGTTGCGCGATACGATCGAAGTGCTGACCGATGCCGAGCTCGAGCTTGCCGTCAAAGCCCTCGCCACCGCCCGGCGGGTGGAGATTTACGGCGTGGGCGGATCGAACCCGCTGGCGATCGACGCGTATCATAAGTTTCTCAAGCTCGGCATTTCCGTCGTTGCGTTATCGGACGGCGATATGATGGCGATGTCGTCCTCGTTGCTGCAAAAAGGTGACGTGGCGCTGGGTATCTCGCATACCGGTGCATCGCGCGACGTCACCGACGCGCTCTCCAACGCGCAACGCAACGGCGCGACGACGGTCTGCATCACGCATCGCTCGACATCGCCGATCACCAAAGTCGCCGATATCAAGCTGTTCACGGCCGCTAAACAAACCGCGTTTCGCAGCGACGCTAGTTCGAGCCGGATCGCGCAGTTGACCATCATCGATACGCTCTACGTCGGCGTCGCGCTCTCCGGTTACGACAATTCCGTCGAGATGATTCGCCGTACGCGCGAGGCCACGGCGAACAAGCGGTATTAGCGCGCCTGGTTCGTTTCGAGCGCTCATTTCGATCGGAACGAATTCGACGCGGCTGTTGATTCTCGACGGGGATAGCGTGGTGTCGGCTCAGTCGGTCGGCACGCGACTCGGACGCGGACTCGGCAGCGATGGCCGGCTCGACCCGGATGCGCGCCAACGCACGCTTGCGACCATCGGCGATTACGTTGCCGACGTCCGAAGGCGGCGTGCCGCAATCGACGTCATCGCAACGAGCGCCTTGCGGCGCGCGACCGATGCGGCCGCGTTCGGCGCCGCCGTCGAGGCACTCGTCGGAGTCGAGCCGCATGTCATCAGCGGCGATGAAGAAGCCGCGTACTCGTTTGCCGGCGCGGTGTTCGGCGACCAAACCGATCGGCGCGTCGGGGTGCTCGATGTCGGTGGCGGCTCAACCGAGCTTGCGATTGGGACGCGTAGCGCAATCGAGCGCACGATCTCACTCGAAATCGGCGCCGTCCGGTTGTCGGAACGCTGGCCGGCGCTGTTGGGCGAACGCGCGCTCGATGCCCCGGCGCGAGCGGTGCAGGTTGCTGCGGCACGCGCCGATGCGCACGCGGTTTTAGCGCCGCTGGCCGGCTTTACCGGCTTCGAGACGCTGCTGGCGGTCGGCGGCACCGTCTTCACCGCCGCCGCCATGATCGCCGGCGACCCGCTGCGCGACGGTGTGCGGATCGACCGTGCCGCGCGCCGGCGGATCATCGATACGTTGCTCGCGCGGACATTGACCGCTCGCCGCGATTTGGCGCATATTCGTCCGCAACGGGCGGATATTTTGCCGGCCGGGCTGATTGTCGTCGACGTCGCGTGCGAACTTCTGAACGTCGATGCGTTGCAGGTCAGTCATGCCGATCTGCTCGCTGGATACCTGCGTTCGCCGGCCTATCGGGCGGCGATACTGCCGCGCGAAACGCCGGCCCAAAGATGATCGGCCGCGCTTGGAGTTTAACACTTGCGCGCATGGGATGATGGTGGAATTGGCAGACACAGCAGACTTAAAGCAGATTGAGCCGATCGGCCGGAAACGACGATCGGGATGCGCTCAAAGTCGGTGAACTCTTCGCTCGCGCCAAAGCGGGCATGACGACGCCGAGCCAAGCGCGTTGCACCCCGTGCAACGCGAAGGTGTAGAGACTGGACGGGCGCGGCCTACCTGTCGTTCGTCGACAAACGGTCAAGGCACAGTCCAGACCACGCCCGCCGTTCGCGGCGCCGGCGAAAGCCGGAGTGGTACGAAAATCTGCCGCCCGCGAGGGCATCCGAGTTCGAGCCTCGGTCGTCCCAAAAACGAACGCTTACCCGGCAAGTTGCAGAGTAGATCGAGCCGTGCTCGCGGCTTCGGCCTCGGGTTCGGTGGTGCTCCACACCGCGTCGCGATCGGCCTGCCGTCACGCCGAGCGTTAATCTCCAAAGCGTATAGCCACCGTCGCCGCGTCGAGCCGCCGGTAGTGGAGGGTCGCTGCAACTCTTTTCCGAAAGCTGCGCGGTTCGTCGATACCCGGCTTCGGCCGGGTTTCGTTTGTCCCGAAGGTGATACGCAGTTTTGAAAATCGTCGTTACCGTGAAGCTGGTTCCCGATACGAATGCCGATAAGCGCATCGATCCGGCAACCAAACGGCTCGTGCGCAGCGGCGTCGAGACGGTGATCAATCCGTTTGACGAGTACGCGATCGAAGCGGCGCTCCAACTCAAGGAGCAGCTCAACGATGGTTCGACCGTGACGATCGTATCGATGGCGCCCGAAAGCGGACGCGAAATCGTCCGTAAGGCGTTGGCGATGGGCGCCGACAACGCGGTGATGCTCAGCGATCCGGGTTTCGCCGGCTCGGATGTGTGGGGCACGGCCTACGCGCTTGCCGCCGCGATCCGCAAAGGCGGTTTCGATCTCGTGCTGACCGGGACGCAGTCGACCGACGCCAATACGGGCGAACTGCCCGGCGCCCTCGCCGAGTATCTCGGTGTGCCCGGCCTCACGTATGCGCGAAAGATCACCTATGCCGACGGCCGGATTCGCGCCGAGCGGGAAACGGAGACGGGCTACCAGCGCGTGAGCGCGCCGTTGCCGGCCTTGGTCAGCATCAGCAAATCAGCGGCCGAGCCGCGCTATGCCTCGCTCAAAGGCATTATGGGAGCCAAGAAAAAGGACATCGCCCGGCTCAGCGTCGCGGACCTCGAGTTGACCAAAGCGGTGGGTGCCGATGGGGCCAAAGTCGAGCTGGTCGAACTGACCGCGCCGTCCGCGCGCGCCGCCGGCCGCTCCGTGACGGCCGCCGATGCGGTTGACGGCGCACGCCAGATCCTCGAATTTCTGCAAGCGCGAAAGTTGCTCTAACGTGAAAGACGTCATCGCCTTCATCGAACACAAGCACGGCACACCCCGTCGCGTGGCGTACGAAGCCGTCACGGCCGCACGCCTCATCGCCGATCGACTCGGCGGCCTCGTCCACGCGGTTGTCGTCGGCAGCGCCGCGGCATCGGTGGCCGAACAATTGAGCGCCTACCCGGTCGACCGCATTCACGTCTCGACCGATCCGGCGACCGACGGTCTTATCGATCCGGCGGTTGACGCCGTCGCCGCTGTCGCCGAGTCGGCTGGTCCGGCGCTCTTGGTCTTCGGCAACACGATGGTCGGCCGCGATGTCGGTAGCCGCGTCGCCGCCCGGCTCGACGCCGGCATGAACGCCGATGCGATCGGCCTGTCCGTGATCGACGGTCGTGTCGCGTGCGTCTCGCCCAAGCTGGGCGGTCTAACGATCACCACTTGCGCGTTCAAAAGCGATTTCGGTGTGGTCGCGATCCGGCCTAACGTCTTCACCGCCAAAGCCGCGCCCGGGCGGGCGGAAATCGTCGCGCTGGCGCCTTCGGGTAAGCGCAACGCTGTCGTGCTCGACGAAGAAGTCGAAGAAGTCGCAGCGGAACTCGGCGTCGATGAAGCGTCCGTCGTCGTGAGCGGTGGTCGCGGCTTAGGTGGGCCCGAACCCTTCAAGACGATCCTCAAGGATCTGGCCGATGCGTTGGGTGGTGCCGTCGGTGCCTCCCGGGCGGCGGTCGATGCAGGTTGGATCTCGCATGCTCATCAAGTTGGGCAGACCGGCAAAACCGTCAGCCCCGAGCTATACATCGCGGTCGGGATCTCGGGCGCCATCCAGCACAAGGTGGGGATGCGCACCGCTCAAACGATCGTTGCGATCAACAAAGACGCCGGCGTTCCGATCGGTGAGTTCGCCGATCTGCTGGTGGTCGGCGATGCGTTCAGCATCGTTCCCGAACTCGCCAAGCAAGTTCGGGACGCGAAGGCCGTCCACGCGTAACGAACTGGGCCGTTGCACACGTTGATACCGTGTTGCCGCTGCCCTGTCCGCGGCCGGCCATGCGCCCGGGGCCCGGAGTTCTCCTAGAAAGTCGAGTTCGTGATTCGTTCCAAGCACCTGTCCGTAGCCGCTGCCGTGGCCGCGCTCGTCATCATTTGCGCCCCGGGCTTGTCGTCGGCCAAAGCCAAGCCGACCCCCGATCCGTCCGCCTCGCCTAGCGCGTCCGGCTCGCCCTCGCCGGCTCCGTCGCCGACGGCTACGCCCGAACCGCTCGACATCCAGGTTCCGCGGCTCGAGGCGAAGCTCAAAACGGACCCCAACGACAAAACGACGATGACGCAGTTGGCGCAGGATTACTACAGTGTCAACCGGCCAGACTTAGCGCTGGGTTTGACCCAAAAATTGATCGCCGGCGGCAGCAAGACCGCCCAAGTCTACTACGTCGACGGGATCTCGAATGCCGCGCTCGGTCACGAGAAAGAGTCGGTCAGCGATCTCGAAAACGCGTCGAATCTCGAACCGACGAACGCCGCCGTTCTGGGCACGTTGACGACGTTATACTTGCGCGCCAATCGGCCGGCCGACGCCGAACGGGTCGCCAAGCGCGCGATCACCTTCAATAAAGGTGATGAGAACGCGCTACTGACCTACGGCCAAGTGTTGGCCAACGAGCAGAAGTACGACGACGCCCGCACGCAGTTCGAGGCCGCGGCGAAAATCGCGCCGGCCGATGCCCACCCCGTCGTGCTCGAAGCCCAAACGTATGCCTCGCAGAACGCCATCGCGCTCGCCGCCCAAGTCTACGATCGGGCCGTCGCCCTCGATCCCAAGAGCGCTGAAGCATTGGCCGGCAAGGCCCAGATTGCGGGCGTTCAGCATAATGTTCCCGTTGCGATCGACACCTTCAATAAGCTCCTCGCGATGGCCACCACC
Source organism: Candidatus Velthaea sp. (assembly GCA_965214335.1). GTDB lineage: Bacteria > Vulcanimicrobiota > Vulcanimicrobiia > Vulcanimicrobiales > Vulcanimicrobiaceae > Velthaea. The sequence goes on from CBDCBO010000005.1 coordinate 916,788, forward strand.
GACGAAGAAAAAGCCGCGGTCGTGGATCAAACGGCAAAATTATACGCCGTCGAAAAGATGAATTCGCAAGCCGACACGGCTTACCGGAACGCTATCACGACGTATCCGAAAGTCCCCGCGACGCACCTCAATTACGGCGATTACTTAGCGTTTACCAAGGACATGCCGGGTGCGGTGCGCGAGTGGACGGCGGCCGCCGGGCCCAATCGCGACAACGCCGACGCGCTCTCGCGCTTAGGCGATTATTACAAGCAAACGGGCGACCTGAACCGCGCGATCGACAATTACAAGCGCTTGACCGACACCGCGGGTTCCGACCCGCGCACCTGGTTGCTGCTGGCCGCCGCCTACGCGCAAAGTAAGCAGTACGACAAGGCGCGCGATTCGTTCCGGCACTCGTATGCGCTGGGCCGCTCGGCCGAAGCGCTCGTCGGTTTGGCGCAATCCGACTTCGCGACCAAGAATTACCGCGAAACGATTTTGATTTTCGCCGCGCTCGACAAGAACGCGCCGAACTTCACGAAGCAAAATCCGCAAGTGTTGTACGTGCTCGGTCAAAGCTATCAGAAAACGGGCGACAAGAAGAACGCCAAGGATGCCTACACGCGCTTCTTAGCGTATACGAAGCCCGGTTCGCAGGCGCAGTCCGAGGTTAAAGACTTGATCAGTCAGATGGATACCAGGAAACCCGAACCCAAGGCTAGCGCGAAGCCGAAGCCCAGCGCGACCAAGGCGCCGGCGAAACCGTAACGTGCTCGTCGCGTACGACGATCGGCTGACTCAGCATTTGGCCGGAGTGGGGCATCCCGAACGCCCCGATCGGGTTGCCGTCGTTGCCCGCGAACTCGCCCGGCGCGGCATGCTGGCCGACCGGATCGATACGCGCCTTGCCGAGCCCGACGAATTGGCTCGCGTTCACCCGCCGCGCTATATTGAGCTAGTGCGCCGCGAATGCGCGCGGCTGGAATCGACGCAAGCCGGGATGCTCTCGACCGGTGATACCGTCATCGACGCCGGCAGCTATGAATCCGCCGCCCGGGCGGCCGGCGGTACGCTGGCCGCACTGGACCGTGTCTGCCGCGACAACCGTTCGGCATTCGCGCTCGTTCGGCCGCCGGGCCATCATGCCGAACCCGCGCGCGGCATGGGGTTTTGCGTCTTTAACAACGCGGCACTCGCGGCGCGTTCCTACGCGCTGGAAACCGGCCGAGACGCGCTCGTCGCGGATATCGACTATCACCACGGAAACGGCACCCAGGCGCTGGTCGGCAGCGGGTTGTCGTACCTCTCGACGCACGCCAGTCCCGCCTATCCCGGCACCGGCCATCCGCGCGACAATCGGCTGGGCGGAGACGGTTCACTCATCAATGTGCCGCTGCCGGCAACCGGCATTACCACCGAGGCGTTCGTCGCAATTTGGACGCGCACGCTGCGCGCGCTCGCGGCGCGCCTGCGGCCGGGACTGCTCGTGGTGAGCGCCGGCTATGATTTCGTCGCGGGTGACCCGGTCGGCGACCTCGGCGTTGCGACGTCGGCGGCGCGTCAGATCGGTCGCATCGTGCATGAGATCGCAACCGAGTACTGTGACGGCCGAGTGGTGTTCGTGCTCGAAGGCGGCTACGATCCGGTAATGCTCGCAACCTGCGTGGTCGATACGATCGCCGGATTCGAGGAAGCCGCCGCGGTCGACCGCACCGACGACGCATCGATTCCCGACCGTCAAGCGGTCATCGTGAACGAACTCGAAGGCGCTCCGGTTTGAGTCTGGCGGTCCTGCTCCTGCGCGTCGCCGTCGGCGGGCTGTTCATCGTGGCGGGCGGCTCGAAAATCGGTCATGCCGATGTGTTCGCGGCGCAAATTGCGGCATTCGGTTTGGTTCCGCGATTGCTCATCGCGCCGCTGGCGCTGCTGTTACCGTTCTTCGAGGTATTGCTGGGCGGCTATCTGGTCGTGGGCTTGTTCACGCGAACCGCGGCGATCGTGGCGGTCGTTCAGCTAGCCGTTTTCGCCGTCGCGATCGGGTCGGCGGTAGCGCGCGGCTTGTCCCTATCCTGCGGCTGCTTCGGTCCGGGCGACGCCACCCGCACGTCGTGGCCCGAAGTGGTGCGCGATCTCGCTTTTGCCGGAGTCGCCGCGTTCGTGGCGTGGCGCGCGCCTGGGATGATGGCCCTCGACCGCCGAATCGGAAACGTGAAATGAAAGCCAACATAACGACGCGCCGGTCAGCGGTCGACCGCCGCAAGCCGATTTTGTACGCCACCCTGGCGGTGATCGCTTTGGCGTTGATCGTGACGGTCGCTGTGCTGTCGCGCAATCCATCCGTGGTCCCGCAGTCCGCAACGGAGACCCACACCCAGGCGACGATCAAAGTCGGCGATACCGCGCCGCCGTTCGCCGTGTCGACGACGGCCGGCCCGTTCGATCTCGCAACGACCAAGACGCCGGTCATGCTCGAAGTCTTCGCGACCTGGTGCCCCCACTGTCAGCGCGAAACCAAAATCATCGACAACCTTTACAAAAAGTACGGCAAACAGATCAGCATCGTGGCGGTGTCCGGCAGCAACGTCGGTATCGACAATAGCACGCCGGCCTCACAAGCCGATGTCATCGCGTTTGCCCAGAAGTACGGCGTCGCCTATCCGATCGCGTTCGATCCGGATCTTAAAGTCGCCGGAAGCTACATGCAGTCCGGCTTTCCGACTATCGTCGTGATCAAGGCGGACAAGACGATCGGTTACATCGGCGACGGCGAGCTGGCCCAATCCACGCTGGAAACGGCGATCAAGGCCGCACTTTAACCGGCCGTTCACGCGGCGGTAACGACACGCCGCGTATGGTGGAAGGACCGTCATCATCGCGGCGTCCGCGGCTCTGCGCGAGCCGTCAGCGCCGGTATCCCGCCGACCCCAAACTGGGCGGTTTAGGAGTTCGCTTGTTCACGCACCGTTTCGTTGCGATTCTTGCCTTGGCTATCACGCTGAGCCCCTTGTCCGCGAGCGCCCAAACCGCGACATCGGCTCCCGTGCCGACGGCGTCGGGCTCGGCCATGGCGGGTAGCCACCATTCCCATCATCGCCGTTCACACCATCATTCGCTCATGCACGCACTGGCGAAGCTGAATTTGAGCGACGCCCAGAAACAGCAAGTCGCCGGCTTTCGCGCCGCGCAAAAGCAAGCCGACGCGAACGCCGATCCGGCGACGAAACGCGCCAACGCCGCCAAGCTGCACCAACAGGTCATGGGCGTGCTTACGCGCGATCAGGCGACGCAACTCCAGCAATACGAAAAACCGGCGGCTGCGCGTACGACCAACGACGCGCCGCTGCCCGCAGCGACCCCTTAACGCACGCCTGTGCGGTGTGCCGCAGGTGTGAAAATCGGTGCCTCGCTCCGGCCTCTAGCGAGGTCGAAGCAGCGACACCGTTGTCCGGTTCGAGCGCCGGTTCATCGCCCGCGGACGTTAAGGAACGACGCTAATTGCGATCTCGACGAGTTCTTTGACGTCGAGATCGCCGACGAGGGCGAACGCGAGTTTATGTTCGCGCCAGGCAAGGAGCGTCGTCGGTCCGTCCTTGACGTATTGTGCGTCGTGTCCCTCGAACGAAATCGGCGAGGGACGTACATTGCCGAAGTCGGCCGCCGCGTCGCTGGCATTCTGAAAGAGTGATACGTTGCGCAGGCCGTCGGAGTAGAGCAGGTGCAGGCTTTTCACACCCTTGATTTCGCTGCTGTCGGCGCTGATGATCGAGAAGCCTTCGGGCAAGTAGCGTGGTCCGACCGGCGCGAAACCGGCGTTGCGTACCGCCGCGCCGACATCGGTTGAAGGCGGGGCGTACCGCCGCCCGGTCAACGCGCGGAAACCCGACGGGATATCGGTTACGAAAATGCCGTCGGGAATGTCGCCCGTAAAGCGGATCTCGTCAAACCGCGTCCGCGTCGCCAGCGATCCGTCGCTGTGATAATTTTCCTTCGCCAGCACGATCTTGGTTTGAGCGTCGATCCAGAGCCGCATCATCCGTTCGCCGGTGTGGCGATTGATCAGCGACACGGTTTGAGCCGGGCGTCCGGCGACCGCCTCTTGCGGGCCGTCGACGGCAGTGTAGTTGGCAAACACCAGCGCGATGTTATTGTTGTACGCGACGGCGTTGTCGCCGGCGAAATTCTCGCTCGTCGTGACGGTTTGTTGATGAACGTCGAAGTCGTACGTTTTGGCCGCTCGCGTTACAGTATATTCGCCGTACACCGCCTGCGGTGCGAGGTATGTCCGGCGCGTGCTATCGGGCGCCTTGTGTTCGACCCGGACGATTGTCGCCAGCGCCTGCCTCGGGCCCCATCGCGTCGACTGAACTTCGCCGACATACGAGACGTGCTTGGGCGCTTCCGACGCGGCCCGCACCAACGCATCGGCGTCCGGCGCCGGCTGCGCGGCGGTTAGCGCAAAGAGCGCACATGCGGCAAGCCCGGCGTTACTCGCGCGTTGCAACAACGTCGTCGAGCGTCGCTGCGTCGGCCGCAGCAATGAGCGGCACGCCGGCGGCACCCACCGCGGCGTTATGCTCGAGCGCCAATGGCGCGCTCGTGTTGACGTGATCGGCAAGCGGATTTTCCTGACCTTCGGCGGCGTGTTCTTCAAAATAGTATGCCGCCGCGACGGTCGGTGCATTTGCCGCGCGGTCGCCGTGGAGGCCGGGAATCCCGACGTACAGCGAAAGCGCCACCATCGCCGCCAGCGGCACGGCGACGACCGGCCGGACGAAGACCCGAATCCGATCGAGCAGGGTCGGCTCGGCCTCGCGAATCGCCGCCCAGACCTGGGCGCGAATCAACGCCGGCAGTTCGCGTTCCGCGGCCAGCGGCGACGCCTGCAGCAGTTCGGTCAGCCGAGCTTCGGCATCATACCGGGTCCGGCAATCCGAGCACTCCAGCAAGTGCGCGTGCACGCGCACATCAACGGCGTCGGTGAGTTCGCCGTGAAGATAGTCGATGAGGTCGTCGTCAGAATAATGCTTCATCGTTCAGTTTCTTGTTGCGATGCCCGAGTCACGAGCCGCCGGAGCAGAGCGCGCGCGCGGTGCAAGCGCGAACGAACCGTTCCAATCGAGCAACCCATGATATCCGCGATCTCTTGGTAACTATATTCTTCGATATCGGCGAGGACGATGACTTGGCGCTGTTCGGTTGAGAGTTGGGCGAGCGACCGAGCCATCGGCTCGCCGAGTTGCCCGGCCATGTAGTCTTCGATCGGGTTGACCGCGAGCGGTTTCGCTCCGCCGAAATCTTGCGGTGCATTGTCCTCAGGTATCTCTTCTTGGAAACGCCCTTTCTTGCGCCGAAGTTCATCCCGGTACAAATTCGTGACGATTCGGTAAATCCAAGATAGAAATGAGGTGCCCGGGACAAACGAGCGCCATGCGCGGTAGACGCGAATAAACGCGTCCTGCGTCAGGTCGCGCGCGTCGGCTTCATTGCCGGTGAGCCGGTAAGCGAAATTGTAGGTGGCCTTGCCGTACTGTTGCATCGCACGTTCGAGAAACGCCGCGGCTTCAACAGAGGGCGGGTCAACCGGCTTGCGCGGAACCCCCATCGGGTATCCGACCTTCGGGGAGTCGATTGACGCGGCCTTGGCCGGCCGCCGCCGGTCGCCGGCAGGGCCAAGTTAGGCGGACCTACTATACTCGCTAGGAAGTCCAAAGAGTGTGGACGCGTGTTCGCTCGGCCACAACCGAACGACGAACGCTCGTGGGTGCGCTGCCGAACTGGTTCGTCGAGCGTCGGCAAGATGAGCCCTACCGACTTTCCGACGTTGCATCTCTTAGGAGTTTCCTTGGCCGCCGTACACATCGAACCCGTTCGCACGTCACCGCCGCCGGCTCGGCGGAGTGTGCTTTGGAAATATCTGGCAGCAGCCGGACCCGGGTTGATCGTTGCTTTCGCCGACACGGAGGCCGGCAGCGTTACGACGGCCGCGACGTCGGGTGCGCAATTTGGCATGAAGCTCGTTTTGCTGCAACTGCTGCTCATCGTTCCGCTCTTCGTGGTTCAGGAGATGACGGTGCGACTGGGCACCGTTTCCGGCAAAGGCCACGCTCAGCTCATTCGCGAGCGCTATGGTTTGGGCTGGGCCTGGGTCTCGCTCGGCACCATGCTCGTTACGAATCTCGCCGCGCTCGTAACGGAGTTTATCGGGATCGCCGGTGCGGCGCTCGTCTTCGGCGTGCCCACGGTCCCACTGGTGGTGGCGGCCGCCGGACTGCTCATCGGCGTTGTTTTCAGCGGCAAATACCGGCGCGCCGAATACGCGGCGCTGGCCCTGTGTCTGCTCGAATTGCTGTTCATTCCGGCGGCCTTCGCCGCCCATCCGAGCGCGGCGTCGGTTGTCCGCGACGGTCTATTCGGCTCGCAGCCGCTGGGCGATCGCAGTTATCTCTTACTGATCGCGAGCAACATCGGCGCCGTCATCATGCCGTGGATGATTTTTTACCAGCAGTCGGCCACCGTCGACAAAGGCTTGAAGGTCGACAATCTTCCGTTTGCGCGGGTCGATACGGCGATCGGTTCCGTGCTCACGCAGATCATCATGATCGCCATCATCGTCACGGCGGCTTCGACGCTGTTCATCCACGGTCAGAAAGTCGATGACGCGGCGCATGCCGCGCTGGCGCTGGTGCCGCTAACCGGCTCGAGAATTGCCGGAATCGCGTTCGGTGCCGGACTGCTCGGGGCGGCGATGCTCGGTGCCCTGGTGGTTTCACTAGCCAGCGCTTGGGCCTTCGGCGAGGCGTTCGCGTGGCCGTGTTCGCTTAATTATAATTGCACCGAGGCCAAGCGCTTTTATGGACTGTACGCAACGATGGTGATCGTGGCCGCCGGAATCGTGCTCGTGCCGCACCTGCCGCTGGTCAAGATCACGGTCTACGTGGAAGCTTTCAACGCGCTGGTGTTGCCGATTGTTTTAGGCTTCTTGCTCGTGCTATCGAATGATAAGAAAATTCTCGGCAAGCGCGTGAATTCGTTGCTCGGGAATGTCATCGCGGTCGGAATATCGGTGGTCTGCATCGGGCTCGGGCTGTGGTACGGTATCTTGACGATCGCCGGTCAAGCCGGCTGACACGGCCCGGCCGGCGGCGCCTAGCGCGGCTAGGCGAAACCGAATCGGAAGCCGCCCCGGCTCACGAGCGGCGTCGGGCCGAAGACCAGCCGCAACGCGGTCGCCGCGAGTTCCGCTTCACGAACGCTGCCGGCCACGATATAGCACGAGACGCCCCGACGAGCGACCTCGCACAACACTTGCATGAACGCAGTTGCGGCGCGAGTGCTCAGCCGGTCGAAGAAGCCGCGTAACACAATGCCGGCTGGGTCGACTGCCAAACCCCGCGCCAAGTCGAGTTGCCGCTGAACCAGTCGCGAGGCCCCGAGCGCCGGTTCAATGGCTTCCTCGAGCGGAATGCCGGCGCGGACCATCGCGAGCGCCGCTTCGCCGCGTGTCGCAACCGACGTCCGGCGCCGCAAGGCGTCGACGGCGGCAGCGAGTTCGGACCAGATCGACGGCCGAACCGAAACCGACCCGCCGGCCCGCGGCGACTGCGGTTCCAAGATGATCGTGCGGCCATAGCGGCGCACGGTCACCGCGGCGAGGCCGGCGGCGAGGCGCTGACCGGCTCCGCTCGGAGGGCTAACCTTCTTTTTCGAACCCATGCGTGTACTCCATATACCGCCAGGCGGCCATAAGGTTTCTCCTGCTTGCCGTCGCCAAAACTCTGGGGGATGAGAGTTGGGCCAAGTTGCCCCGGTTACGAAGGGGGGCCCGAAGATCGGGTCCGAAGTGTTCGGCCCCGCCGCCCGTCTCGAGAGAGAGAACCCTGGTGCAAACCCCACGCTCCGCCTTTGAGTCCAACGACACGGTGAACCGCGTGGTCTCGCTGCTGGTCCGTTTTCCCGAAATTCACAGCATTCGTTCGAGCCCGACGGACGAGTCGCTTACCCTTTCGTATGCTGTCGGCGAACGGTTGGACCCCGCTGCGATTCGAGCGTTCGGTGATTTTCTGGGCGAACACGTGAACGCGATTCTGGCATTGCGCGGCGAAGCCCCGGCCAAGATGACGATCACCGGCGAACGCGACGCAAACCTTACGTTCTTGCACGTGTCGCGCGACTTCGCAACATTCACCCGCGCTGAACTCGAATTGCAAATAGCGCTCTTCGGGGACCGTTTCGGCTCCGCGCTGCTCAAGAATCCGGCGTCCGATGATGTCCTTGACGACGAGCCCGCCGACCGTGACGAACTCGTCGAAGCCGCACTCGATGCCATGCGCGATCCGGCCCAACGCAAGCGGCTCGTCGGCTTTCGTGAAGAAAAGCGGGTATTGGTGTATTTCGTCCACTCCGGTAAAACCGCAAAGGCTAGGGCACGATCGTAAAATCGACTGTTAGCGTCCTCGTGATCGGCGATGTCATGGGCTCGCCGGGACGCGAGACGCTGCAAAAGCATTTGCCATTCATTCGCGAGCAGCACCACGTCGATGCCGTCATCGCCAACGGTGAAAACGCCGCCGGCGGATTCGGACTGACCGAGCAGACGGCCGCCGAGATGTTTGCGTCGGGCGTCGACTTCATCACCAGCGGCAACCACATCTGGGACAAGCGCGAATTTCGCGGTTATTTAGATGAAACCGACCGCGTTGTACGGCCGGCGAATTATCCGCCCGGCTCGCCGGGCCGCGGTAGCGGCTTACTGACCGTCGACGGTATAAAGATTGGGGTCGTCAATTTGATGGGCCGCGTGTTCATGCCGGCGGTCGACGATCCGTTTCGGGTCGGCAAAGAACTCATTGCCGATTTGCATTACCAAACCAACCTCATCATCGTCGACGTCCACGCCGAAGCAACGTCGGAAAAAATGGCGCTGGCGCGATTCTTCGATGGCGAGATTTCGTTGCTTTACGGTACGCACACACACGTGCAGACGGCCGACGAGCAAATACTAACGGGCGGAACCGGTTATCTGACCGACGTCGGTATGACGGGTCCGTCCGACGGCGTGATCGGCATGGACCAAAAAGCGGTTATCGAGCGTTTCACGAGCGCCGTAAGCGAACGCTTCAGCGTCCAGAAAACCGGCGCGCGCCAATTTTGCGCTGCCGTCGCCACGCTCGATCGAACGACCGGCCGGGCGATCGATATCAAGCGCATTCAGTTGCGCGGGCTCGCCTGAATGAAACGGCCGCCGCCGGCCGGCTCGGCTATCGATACACGTTGATCGTCGACTTTCATAGTCACACGACGGCCAGCGACGGCGCACTCGAACCAGCCGCACTCGTTGAAGCGATGGCCAAACGCGGGGTCAGCATCTTCTCCATTACCGATCACGATACGTTGCGGGCCTACGACGGATTGGAGGTTCGCGGCGCGCGGCTCGTGCCGGGCATCGAGATCAATACGACGTGGCGCGGCAACGACGTTCATATTTTGGGGTACGGCTTGCCGCTGGGACCATCACCGCTCGTCGCGACGTTGGCGTTCAACCGCTCCGCGCGCCAGGAGCGGATGAGCCGCATGGTCGGGCAACTGCGCGCGGCCGGCTTCGATATTACCGAGGCTGACGTGCTGACCGAAGTCGGCGGCGGGCACACGATCGGACGTCCGCACGTCGCGAAGGCGTTGGTGCGCGCCGGTTTGGTCGCCGATGTCAACACCGCCTTCCGCACGTTACTGGGGTCGAGCGGCCCGGGCTACGTGCCGTCGCTGCACATCACGCCGCACGAAGCAATCGATGTCATTCGCCGCAGTGGCGGCGTCCCGGTACTCGCGCATCCGTCGCGATTGAAAGACGAATCGATCATCGACGAGCTGGCCGGCGAACTCGTCGGCCTCGAAGTTTTTTACTCGTCGCATTCGCCGAGCCAGGTCGCGCATTATCGCGCCGGCGCGGCGCGGCTGGGGCTCGTGATGACCGCGGGTTCAGACTTTCACGATCCGCGCTGGAACGTGCGTGGCGTGGGAATGGACGTTGACGAGGACGATTTACGACCGTTCCTCGAACTCGTCATGGCATAACGACACACGCTTCATTATACGTAGGAGAAAACTCAGCATGACCGATCAAGAAGTTGCGCCGTTCGTCGGTAAGCCGGTCCGCATCACGCTGGCCGACACGCGTATGCTCGCTGGAACGCTGCATTCCGATGATAGTCACGGGCACGGCCACGTCCACTACGCCGTTGTTTCCGATCCGGTGCAAGCCGGCGGTGCTCCGGTGCAAGAAGTCATTCATGGCTCGGCGCAGATCACCGATATTGAAGACGCCTCGGACGATCCGGCCGCCGTCGAGTAATCGCGGGGCCGATTGCACGCGCGAAGCGTTCGCCGCTGGGCGCTTCGCGCAAGGTTACGGTCCACGGTAGCGAAGCGCTCGCGCAATGCGCTTCGATCGTGTCGCCGTCTGCATATTAGGCCTGGTTCTCGTTCCGGCACTGGCGGGCGCCGAGACGCGTCTGCACTCCTTCGAAAGTGTCGCAATTTCGCCCGACGCGAAGCGCGTCGTCGCCGTGGAGTCGACCGATCCGGGTGCGCTCGCCGTCGCGGCTGCGACCCGGCGCATCGTCATACGCACCATCGCCGGTGGGCGAAGCGTTACGCTGCGCTGTCCGCTGCCGGGCGCGTGTAACCCGAGTTCACCGGTATGGTCGCCCGATGGCTCACGCTTAGCGTATATCGTTCGCAATTCAAAGGCCGCAACGTCCGCCGTCTGGCTCGTCGGCGCGGACGGACGTCGCCCGCGGCCGTGGCTGCAACCGTTCGCCGGCATCCTCGCCGCGCCACGCTGGTCGGCCGACGGTCGTGCGCTCGCGCTCTTGGTCACGGCCGGGGCGCATAAAGAGATCGGCGCAACGCAGGCCGGCGCCGCGTTGACAGGCGAGATTTCAGCGACGCTCGCGCAAGATGTCCAGCGCATTGCGGTGCTCGAGACGGGTGCGACGTCGTTGCGCTTCGCGTCACCGGCCGACCTGTTCGTCTATGAATACGATTGGCTGCCGCGCGGCCGCAACTTCGTCGCGACCGCGGCGCACGGTAACGGCGATGACAATTGGTGGATCGCGAAGCTCTACCGGATCGACGGCGCCCGCCGCAGCGCCGCCGTGCTCTACACGCCCGCGTTGCAAATCAATGCGCCGCGCGTGTCGCCCGACGGTGCGACGGTCGCGTTCATTAGCGGGCTGATGAGCGATTTCGGCTCGGTCGGCGGTGATGTCTATGTCATGCCGGTCGCGGGCGGCACGGCTACGGACATCACCCCCGGTATGCGCGCGTCGGCCGACGCCCTCGATTGGAACGGCAGTAACCGCCGGATCACGTTTACCGGACTACGCGGGGCAGCGGCCGTCATCGCGGCCGTCGACGTCGTCAGCAAGGCGATCGTCGATCGCTGGAGCGGTCAAGACGCGATTGCCGCCGACGGCCGGCTCGACGTTGCGTTTTCCCGCAGCGCGGATACGACCGCCGTCGTGCGTCAAAGCTTCGAGCGGCCGCCCGAAATTGCAACCGGGCCGATCGGCGCTTGGACGACGCTCACGCACGAAAACGCGGCGCTGACGCCGGCCGTTCGGGCGCGCAGCATCAGTTGGTCGAACGAGGGGTTCACCATCAGCGGCTGGCTTCTGGAGCCGCGCCGGCTACGCCCGGGCAAAGTGCATCCGATGGTCGTGCAGATCCACGGCGGACCGTCGGCCGCCGCGCGTCCGCGGTACACCGGCCGGGGCGACATCAAGGATTTGATCGATCGCGGCTACTTTGTGTTTCTACCGAATCCGCGCGGGAGCTACGGTCAGGGCGAGCGCTTCACCGCCGCCAACGTCCGTGATTTTGGTTATGGCGATTTGCGCGACGTGTTGGCCGGCGTCGGTGCCGTCGAACGCAGCGCGCCCGTCGACGACCGCCGGTTAGGGATCATGGGCTGGAGTTACGGCGGCTATATGACGATGTGGGCCGTCACCCAGACGCACCGCTTTCGCGCCGCGGTCGCCGGCGCGGGAATCGCGAACTGGCAGAGCTATTACGGTCAGAACGGCATCGATCGCTGGATGACGCCGTTCTTCGGCGCGACCGTATATGCCGATCCGGCGGTCTATGCAAAGAGTTCGCCGATCACGTTCATCAAGCAGGTCAAGACGCCGACACTCGTTGTCGTCGGCGAACGCGATGTCGAATGCCCGGCGCCGCAGTCGCTCGAATTTTGGCACGCGCTCACCACACTGGGCGTTCCAAGTTCGCTCGTTATCTATGCCGGTGAAGGTCATGGGATTCGCAAACCCGCGAATCGCGCCGACATCACGCACCGCACGCTGGCATGGTTCAAGCGCTACCTCGGCACGTGATGGTACGCCGAACGCGCCGCGGCTAGGAGCTTGACTTCGTGCACGTGTTACGTTGGGCTGTGCTCGACCCGTTCGGCGTCGTGTATCGGATGAACCCGGCGCACGGCGAGACTAATGCGCGTTGGCGACTTTGCTGCGCCGGCGGCTGTAGCCGACATAGACCGCTAATCCAATAATGAGCCAGGTAAGGTAACTCACGATCGTCATGAGCGGTAGCCCCCGCACGATGAGATAGATGGCGCCGGCCGCCGACAGGGCCGGCACGACCGGACTGAACGGCACGCGAAAGCTGCGCTTGAGCTGTGGTTGGCGCCGGCGTAAGATAATGACGCCGACCGAGACCATCGCGAACGCGACGAGCGTTCCAATGTTGACTAAATTGGCCACCACGTCGAGTTGCGCGACCGCCGCCACCGCCGCGACGACGATGCCGATCAGGAGCGACGATATATACGGCGTGCGAAACGTCGGGTGGACCTGCGAAAAGATGCCGGGCAGCAAGCCGTCGCGCGACATCGCGAAGAAGATCCGGCTCTGTCCGTACAACATCACGAGCAGAACGGTGGTCAAGCCGGCGATGGCGCCGACGGCGACAACGGCACCGGCCCAGCCCAGACCAATGGCGATGAGCGAAAACGAAACCGGCGAAGGCACATTTAACCGTGTATAGGAGATGATGCCGGTCAGCACGCCGGAAACGATGATATAGAGGAGCGTACAGACGGCCAGACTGCCGATGATTCCGCGCGGCAGATCGCGCTCGGGGTTGATGACTTCCTCGGCCGAGGTCGAAACGGCGTCGAAGCCGATATACGCGAAGAACACCAGCCCCGCGCCGTTGATGATGCCGTTGAAGCCAAACGGAGCGAACGGGTGCCAGTTGGCCGGATGCACGTGGGCAACGCCGATGACAATAAAAAATAGGACGACGCTGAGTTTAACTGCCACGATGATTTTATTGACGGTGACACTTTCGCTCGTGCCGCGAATGAGCAGGGCTGTGAGAATCAGAATGATGAGCGCGGCCGGCAGGTTGACGACTCCGCCGTCGAATGGATTTGCCGCCAACGCCTTTGGGATCTTGAGATTGAACGTCGCGGCCAAGAAATCGGAAAAATAACCTGACCAGCCGATCGCCACCGTCGCTGCTCCCAGCGCGTATTCTAAAATAAGTCCCCACCCGATGATCCAGGCGAGGACCTCGCCCAGGGTCGCATACACATACGTATACGCGCTACCGGAGACGGGAACGCTCGAAGCGAGTTCGGCATAACACAGCGCGGCGAGCGCGCTGACGATGCCGGCGACGACGAACGACAAGACGATGGCCGGTCCGGCGCTCAACGCGGCAGCTTTACCGGTGAGCACGAAGATACCGGTGCCGATGATCGCGCCGATGCCCAGTGCCGTTAGCCCCCAGACACCCAGCGTTTTCTTGAGAACCTTGCCGCTCTGTGCGCCGGCGCTTTGGTCTAGGATGGTCTGCATTGGTTTTACGCGACCCAGCAGTGTTGCCAACCGGTGCCCCTTCCTCGCCGGCCGCTAGTGCGGCATGTCGGCCCATACCCGTAACGCTGGGTAAAACATCACGCGTACGCAGCATTCCGGCTCGGGTGCGACGCCCGATGCCTTGCGTGGTTAGCCGCGCGGAAGCAGTATCGCAACGGCGCGCGAGGCCGCGGTCCGAGCCGCATTAAGGCTCGCATCCAAACGCTCTGCTTGGGCCGCGACAATGCTCGCATCATCCATGTATCGATGGTTGATGCGCACGTTGGCGGCCGCGGCGTCGAGTGCCGCGCGCCCGAACGCAAGCGCGCACTCGACGTCGCTCATGAGCTGATCGTTGCCCAGCGTCGCGGCACGCTCCGCATCCGCAACGAGCGCTGCTGCAAGCGTTGCGACTTGCAACGGCGCTTCAGCCGCTCCGGCGAGTGCGTGTTGCAGCGTCGCTCGACGTTCCGCCTTGTGAGCCGCGGTGTCGCGTGGCAGCGCCTGCGCCGCGACAACGCCGGCATACGCCGTTTCGTCGTCGCTGCGCGCTGCGATGAATGCCGAACGTAACGCGTCAGCCGACTCGACGAGCAGCAGCGCGTCGGCATGGACGGCTGCGTGTTTTGGGCTGCCCAGCGTGATCCGCGCGACCATCGCCACCAGTGCCGCTCCAAGTGCGCCGACGAGGGCTGCCGCGCTGCCGCCGCCGGGAGTCGGCTCGGCCGACGCCAGCCGGTTAAGATAGGCTTTGAAATCAAGCACCGTGCGGGCTACGCGAATGTGGCCGGCGCAGCCTTGCAGCGCCCCGCGCTCGACAGTCAAGTTGGCGCCTGCGAAACGGGGCCGGGTTGGCGTACGTCGAAACAACGTCGGTCCGTTTATAGATTGTTTCAAAGATCAGCGGTCGCTCATCCCCTCTCTCCTAGGAGCATTTTGTGCCCGTAATCGAACAATCTCTAGGCGACGTCAAAGACGTCGCGCTGGCGGACTACGGCCGTTCACGCATCGAGTGGGCCGCTTCGTTCATGCCGGTATTAGCGCAGATCCGCGATCGTTTCGCGCAAACCCGGCCGCTGGCCGGCGTGCGAATCGGGGCTTGCCTGCACGTTACCACCGAAACGGCGAATCTCATGCTGGCGCTCAAAGCCGGCGGCGCGGAAATAACGTTGTGCGCCAGCAATCCGCTGTCGACCCAGGATGATGTCGCCGCCGCGCTCAGCACGCATTTCGAGATTCCGACCCACGCGATCAAAGGCGAAGACAACGCCACGTATTACAAACACATTGAGTCGGTCATCGCGACCAAGCCGCATATGTCGATGGACGACGGCTGCGACCTCGTCACCACGATTTACTCCAAGCACAATCATTTGCTGGCCGATATGATCGGCGGCTGCGAAGAAACGACGACCGGCGTCATCCGCCTCCACGCGATGGAAAAGGACGGCGTGCTGCCGTTTCCGGTCATCGCCGTCAACGACGCGCTGACCAAGCACATGTTTGACAACCGGTACGGAACCGGCCAGTCGACCATCGACGGCGTCATTCGCGCGACGAACGTGCTCATCGCCGGTCATACCGTTGTCGTGGTCGGCTACGGCTGGTGCGGTCGTGGTGTCGCGTCGCGAGCCAAGGGCCTCGGCGCGCACGTTATCGTCACCGAAATCGATCCGCGCAAGGCACTCGAAGCGGCAATGGATGGATTCATGGTCATGCCGATGGCCGATGCCGCGAAACTGGGCGATATCTTCATTACCGTTACGGGCAACCTTCATGTGATCCGGAAGGAGCACTTCGAGGTCATGAAAGATGGCGCGATCGTCGCGAACTCCGGTCACTTCAATGACGAGCTCGATCTCGACGCGCTCGAAGCGATGAAAACCGCTAAAACGCAGCCGCGCAACTTCGTCGATTCGTACAAACTTGGCGACGGCCGCTCGATTCGTGTGCTCGGCGAAGGCCGGCTCATCAACCTGGCCGCCGGTGAGGGGCATCCGGCGGCGGTCATGGATATGTCGTTTGCGAATCAAGCGATGGCGGCGGCGTATCTGGCCCAGAATTATAAAACGCTCGATAAAAAAGTGTACTCGGTTCCGGATGACATCGATCAAGAAGTCGCATCGCTCAAACTCGCCGCGATGAAAATTGGGATCGACACGCTCACGCCCGAACAAGAAAAGTATATGGTTTCCTGGTCGGAGGGCACGTAGTTGGCCCAGCGGCGTTTATTTACGTCGGAATCGGTCACCGAAGGCCACCCCGATAAGGTTGCCGACCAGATTTCTGACGCCGTTCTCGACGCCATCCTCAAAGACGATCCGGCTGGCCGCGTAGCCGTCGAAACGTTTGCGATCACCGGTCAAATTCACATCGCCGGCGAAGTGACGACGACAACGTATATCGACATTCCCAAGATCGTGCGCAAAACGATCGCCGACATCGGCTACACGAAATCGTCGGTCGGTTTCGACGCCGACACGTGCGGCGTCAGCGTCTCGATCGACGAACAGTCGCCCGATATCGCGATGGGCGTCGACCGGTCGCTCGAAGTGAAATCGACCGGCGGCGCGGACGAGTTCGAGCTGACGGGCGCCGGCGATCAAGGGATGATGTTCGGCTACGCGTGCCGCGAAACGACGTCGCTGATGCCGCTGCCGATCGTGCTCGCGCACGATCTCACGCGGCTGTTGGCATCGGCGCGCAAGAACGGCGACATTAAGTACTTACGGCCGGACGGCAAATCGCAAGTGACCATCGAGTACGACGGCGACCGGCCGGTACGGGTCGACACCGTGGTAATTTCGACGCAGCACGATCCCGATGTGCCGCTCGAAGTGATTCGGCGCGAGGTCAGTGAAGGCATCATTGATGCCGTGGTGCCCAAAGGTTTGCGCGATACGAAGTTGCGGATCTTCGTCAACCCGACCGGGCGCTTCGTTATCGGCGGCCCCAAAGGTGACGCCGGGCTAACCGGACGCAAAATTATCGCCGATACGTACGGCGGCATGGCGCGGCACGGCGGCGGCGCGTTCTCGGGCAAGGATCCGACGAAGGTCGACCGTTCGGCGGCGTATGCCGCTCGCTATGTCGCAAAGAACGTCGTCGCGGCCGGATTAGCCGACCGCTGTGAAGTGCAAGTGGCGTATGCAATCGGCGTCGCCCATCCCGTGTCGGTCTTTGTCGAGACCTTCGGGACCAATAAGATCGAAGAAACGCGCATTGCCGACTTGGTACGCGAATACTTCGATCTGCGGCCCGCGGCGATCATCCACAATCTCAATCTGCGCCGGCCAATTTATCAGCAGACGGCGGCGTACGGACATTTCGGCCGGCCCGAACTCGATCTGCCGTGGGAAAAAACCGATAAAGCCGAAGCGCTGCGTTCGGCCGGTGGCCTCAAAGGCGCCATCGATCGCGAACTCGCTCCGCTAACCGCCTAAGACACAACGCCGTCCACGCTTCGCCGTCCACGCAAGAGCAGGTGCCCGCTGGTGCCTGCTTCTTGTTAGCCGGCACCGCGGGCCCGGCGCAACGCTGCTGTGACGGCTTTCCGGGCCGGAATCAGCCCATCCATCGCGGCCGCCTTTAACCGGTCCAGCCGAACTCGCCGGCCGGGCTGACCCGGCCGTAAGCCCAGCGACCGTTGGTAAAAATTAAAAGCACGCGTTTGTCCGAGTGCGCGCGTTACGTCGGTCTCATACGAGATCGTGTACGAGACCGAGATCGATCCGCTCGTTTGGACCCAGTGCGGCGCGTTACGCGGCTGATGCATGCCCAAACCCGGCCCGAGCGCGAAAACATATTCGTGCGCTGCGTTTTTTCCGGCCAGCGGGACTTGAGCGATATTGGTAATGCCTTTGACGTAGAATGCTTCAAGTTCCGATTCGTCCAGGCTGGCCGGTGAATAGATATGGTACGTTTTATCGCCGGCGATCTGGAAGAAAAACGAAATTTCGGGATCGAAGTGAAACGGCGTTATCGTTGTTGCGGAGCTGATGAGAATCGACGAATCGAGCCGCACGAGCCTACCGGATCGTGCGCTCGGCGCGAGCAGTTGCGCCGAGAGCGCCTGCAACAGGTCACGGAAGCCGGCGTCGTAGGTCTCCGGACGCTTGAGCAGGATGCGCTGGTTTCCCGCTTCGAGCCGGTCGAACGCTTCGCGCGGCGTCCGATCGCTGTGCGGCACGCCATAGAAGTTCGTTGCGGCCGTTGGAGCGCCCGAGGCGACGAAGTAATCGCGCTCGGTGTACAACGATGTGAGCCGGGCTAAGGCCTCGGGCGTAAACACATCGAGACCGCTCAACGTATGGGTGAAGCCGAATGGCTCACGGTCGTATGCCGGCACAACCGCTTGTCCCTCGAACGAGACACACGCCGGGCCGTCCTGCAGCTGCATTGCGATAGTCCTCATGGTTAGCGGACCGGTGGACCGCCTAACAGTGTCGCGTGGCGCGTTGCCGTCCGACGTTGCTCCGCTAAGCCGGCTCTTCCCCCTAACGGTATCGTTCCGGCGCCGCCCAGAAACGAATCCGGATTGCCGGGTCGAGTGGCCGGGGCACAGCGGCCGTGGTGTACAGCGTCGAAGCTGGAAAGATGCACGATGTCCGGGCGCGCAAATAGCGGTTGAAGAAAGCCGTTACATACGTTCCGACGATTCGGTGCACGCGCCGGCCGCCGAGCGGGCCGGGACGAGCGGATGCGTGAAGCGCCGGCCACAGTGCGTCATCGCAAAACGCGGCGTGCCGCGAACCATTGAGCGCGATATAATAGCCGCCATGGCGTTCGAGGCCGCGTATGATCTGGCGGTCATTAAGCGCGTCAAAGATGGACGTGTACGTACTGTCCCGGGCGGTGACCCCGGTGAGCGGCTCGCTGCCGGCTCGGTCGGGTGCGCCCGTGCCGACGATCAGGAACGGCTGGGGAACACCCTCGCTCGCGGCGTCGCCGAACATCCAGCCGTCGAGATTCACCGCCGCGCAAACGCGCGTGTCCGTCCGCGCGAGCTGCCCGGCGACGGCACCGCCGAATGAGTAGCCCAAAACGCCTATTGCGCTCGGGTCAACCTGCGCCCCGAACAGGCCGAACGCGGACCCCGCGTGCGCTTGAGAGCCGCTCGTCACCAGTTCGGTGGTACGCGCCGCCGCCCGCCGAACGCGCACATCGGCGTGCAGGCGCGTTCGAATCAGCGCAGCGCTCGTCGAAAAGTCGAGCGGTGGCCCTATTTCAACATCGTCCGCCGCAACGACGACATAGCCGTGGCTTGCCAACTCTTGCATGAGTGCGGTATTTTCACCGCGCTGACCGCCCCACGATGGGACGTAGACGATCAGTGCATGCGGGCCCGCTGCCGGTTCGCCGCCGGCGGAGCTGTTGGTACGCATTGCCGAGCGCAGCAGGCGACGCGCAGCCGTACCGCGTTCGCCGCGGCGATACGGCGCGCGGCTTTCGCCGGCCGGCCAGAGCCGCGGATACCAATATTGCGCGAAGCGTCCGTCGGGCAGTTGGACCGAACGCGTGCCGACGGCAAACGACCCGGTCGGTGCGGGAAGTCCGAAGATCACGCCGCCCAAAGCATTCGGCGCGGATATTTCTGGCCGGGTGACAATCTACATGCTATCTTGCTATGCCCTGCTCTGCTCTGCAAGGCGACGGCCATGCGCGGGCATGTCCGATGATTGCTGACGCGCGTTTCGTTGCCCCTGACACCCAATTCGCCTGCGATATCTGCATTGTTGGCGGCGGCCCCGCCGGGATCGCGATTGCGCACCGGCTGCGCGATTCGGGCTTGACGGTTCTCTTACTCGAAAGCGGCGGCTTCGATCCGGAACTAGCCAGTCAAGCGTTGTTCCGCGGCGACATTACCGGCCGGCCCTATTACCGGCTCGACGCCTGCCGTTTCCGGCTCTTGGGCGGTAGTACCAATCGCTGGGGCGGCTGGTGCCGGCCGCTCGAAGCGGTCGATTTCGAGCGCCGCAGTTGGCTTCCGTGGAGCGGTTGGCCGATCACGGCACAGACGCTCGAACCGTACTACCCGGACACAGCGAAGCTCTTCGAGCTTGCCGATTCGCGATTCGATGCCGCGGTGTGGCGTTCGCGATTACCGGCGCCGCTCGCACTCGACGGCTCGAACTTCGAGAGTGTCGTTTTTCATTACAGTCCGGAGACGAACTTCGGCCAAGCCTATCGCGATGCACTGTCGCGCTCCGCGAACCTCACGCTGATCATCCACGCAAATTTGACGCGGATGGAACTCGAGCCCGGCACCGCGCGGGTTGCGCGCTTGCGCGTCGCGGCACTCGGCCGACAGCCGTTCACGGTGCAATCCAAGGCCGTCGTGCTCGCTGCCGGTGGGATCGAAAACGCGCGGCTTTTGCTGGCTTCAAACGCCGAGCGGACGTCAGGCTTAGGCAACGAACACGACCTCGTCGGCCGTTTTTTCATGGAGCATTTGCACGTGCCGGCCGGCCATTTACTTGCCGCACCCGGTGCCGGTCGCAGCTTCTACCGCAAAGCGATGTACGGCGGCATCAAGATTCGCGGAGTTATCACACCGACCGCCGCCGCCCAGGCGCAGCACCACCTGCCGGCGACTTCGATTGCCATCGAGCCGGCGAGTTATTCGTATGGAACACCGTTTATCGGCTGGGCCCCGTCGCTTACATTCAGCGCCGTTCGCGCATACCGGCGCTTTCGCTCGAGCCGACTCGGGGTCGTGGCGGAGGGCGTAAAAAGCGGTTCCGAGCGCCTCTCGGGCATTCCCCGGCGCATTCAGACGTGGAACGCCGCGCGCGCGGCCGGCGCAACGCCGGCCCTCGGCCCGGGCCGGATGTACTCCTTGTACTTTCGATCCGAACAAATTCCGAACCGCGCGAGCCGGGTGCTGCTTTCGAAAGAGCGTGACGCCTTCGGTGTGCCGCAATCGTCTCTAGACTGGCGGATCGAACCGGCCGATCTGGCGGCGGTAACCGGTTGGCTCAAGGTGTTCGGCCGCGATATTGCGGAGCGCGGGCTTGGCACCGTCATCGCCGCGGCCGACGATTGGCAGCGCCACATCATCGGTGGTCCGCATCATATGGGAACGACGCGCATGTCGGCCGATCCGCGTACGGGCGTGGTAGACGAAGATTGCCGCGTGCACTCTCTCGATAATGTTTACATCGCGGGCAGTTCGGTCTTCAGTACCGGCGGCTACGCGAATCCCACTTTTACGCTCGTCGCTTTAGCATTACGTTTGGCCGACCGGCTACGCGAACGGCTCCAGTCCCGGGTGTCGGTCGAGTCATCGCCATAGTCCAACCGCCGTCTCGATGCGGATGGCCAACGCGCCGCCCGCAGCACCGCAAACCACGTCGAGCAGGCTTTCGAGGTTGGGTTCCCGCGCAACGAATATGCGCTGCGCTACTTCGATTGCTAGTGAGTAGCCGGCGACAAGCAGCGCTGCTCGCAGCAGTCGCCGGCGACTCGGTCCCAACGCGCGATCGGCGGTAAAGCCGACGGCTGCGAACGCAACGACACTGTACGCTTTTCGCACCCAGATATGCAGCGACAGCCACCACGGGTGCGCGAAGGTAACGACGTCGGGTCCGAACAGGATGCTGGAGAGACCGCGCGGAGAGGTGGCATTGTAGACGTCGACGCGCAACGCGAGTGCGAACAAGACGCCGGCGGTTGCTAGCGCGATGACGCGCCAAGCGGTGCGGGAAACGGTCATCTGCCTAGGTCATCGGCGCCCGCGGCACTATCCTCGAGTAAAGTTGCGTGGTAACGGGCGAATCTTCCCGCCATGGCTGGTATCCGTGCAGTTGATGCTTGCCCGCGCCGGCACTAGGCTTAGCGGTCGAGAGGCACCGACGGCTTCATGTGGTCAGCTCGCCCCCTGCAGCTTTGACTCGCGCATTGCGATCGCGGATCAACCGGCAACGCGCGGCCGGAGTATTCGAATCGGCAGAATATAACCACGTTATCTTCCCGAAAAGTGAACGCTGCGCGTGCCTTCCGCCTCGTGGTGTTGACGGTTCGCGGCACACCAATATGGCAAACTTCGATCGCCTTTGCCCTCGTTCCACGCATCGTCTGCGTCGATCGCTTAAAACGGTTTTGCGTCGATTCGCGTAACGCGCGCTACCGCGCGCGGCACGAAAGGCGTTCAGATCAGTTGCAACCGCGTGTAGAACGATAGCTTGAGAGATGGGTCGTCGTTCGACTGAAAGGACACGTATTCGAATAGCTGAGCGCCCTTCGTAGGGTGGTGTAACGTCTTGCGGCCTGCGGTCGCGTTGCGGATATCATGCGAATCCCACCACTCGACGAACTCGGGGCTCCCTCCGCGTAAGCGATTCAGAAGCGCGACAAAGGCGGGATCGCCCGCCCAAAGGTCGTGCGTGGCACGGAAAACGGCGAGCATACGTTTCGCTTCATCGCTCCAACCATCGCCGAAGATGCGCCGCGCATCTCGCGTCGTTAGCATCCAGATCAGGATGTTGCGATCCGCTTCAGGGACGCGATCGAAGTCGGTCAGCATCTCACGTGCGGCCTGGTTCCAGGCGAGTACGTCCCAACGTCGGCCGGTAATGTATGCCGGACAGTTAAGTCTATTGAGGAGCCGCAGAACGGGGTCGGGAACAATCTCTTGCGAAAACCTGCTGCGACCGCCGTTACGCGCGAGTGACTCGAAGTGGGCTCGTTCGGCGCTATTTAGATCAAGGGCGCGCGATAATGCTTCGACCGTTGTAGCTGACGGATTAACCGCACGACCCTGTTCGAGGCGAATATACCAGTCGATGCCGATGCCCGCGAGTTCGGCAACTTCCTCGCGTCGCAGGCCGGGAGTGCGCCGGTGCTTCGAGCCTAGCTGCAATGTTCTCGGGTCTATTTTTTTGCGGCGCGATCGAAGAAAGTCGCCAAGTTCACTGTGCTTCGCGTTCAAAAATCTTGTCCGTTTCCTTGATTGGACATCGGGATGTCAAGGCTTCCGCAGTCCTAGGACCGTCCCATGCCTGGACGCCAATCGTTGCAGCGTGAGAAGCTTCCAGCGTGAAGGCTGCAATCTTAAAAGCGTTTGGAGAACCGCTCGTTGTCGGCAGCGTGCCAGATCCCGTGCTTGGTACGGGTGAAGTCCTCGTGGACGTTGTCGCAGCCGGCGTCTTGCCGTACACCAATGAAATCATCAGCAACGAGCGACGATACATGCTGGCATTGCCGATCGTCCTCGGCGCGGGGGCAGTCGGTCGTGTTCGGGCAATCGGCCCGGATGCGACGCGATTGGCAGTCGGTGATTGGGTTCTGTGCGATCCAACCGTTCGTTCGCGCGACGATGCCACGACGCCCGACATCACGCTTCAAGGCCTTAGCGCCCGAGGGCCGGGCGGAATGCTCTTGCAAGAATATTACCATGATGGTTCATACGCGCAGCAGATGCGCTTACCAACAGAAAATGCGATCACGCTCGGCGAGATTGAGGCATCCGACGCCGGCCGCTGGTGCGCGCTTCAAACGTTGCTGGTGCCGTACGGTGGGCTGCTAGCTGCAAATTTCCAGGCCGGTGAGACGCTCCTCATAAGCGGAGCCACCGGACATTTCGGGAGCTCCTGCGTCGCCGTGGCGCTCGCGATGGGTGCTCGTTGCGTGGTCGCGCCGGGCAGAAACGAGCAGATCCTCGCGGACCTCGGACGGCGATTTGGACCTCGGGTCAAGCCCGTCGTCCTTACCGGTAACGAAGGCGAGGACCGAAAGCTGATGGCTACCGCAACATCAGAGAAAATCGATGTGGTCCTCGATCTGTTGCCACCATCGGCCGGCGTTAAGCCGGTCCGCGCTGCCGCGATGACGGTGCGCGAATATGGGCGCGTCGTCCTTATGGGCGGCGTCGGAATGCTCGGCGGCGACGATTTAGCGCTTCCCTATCCGTGGATCATGCGGAACAACATCACCATTCGCGGACAGTGGATGTTCCCTCGGTATGCGTGCGCACGTCTTATCGGGCTCGTAAAGTCGGGCCTGCTGTCCCTCGAGCACTTCAACGTAACCGAATTCGATCTCGATCAATCGAACCAGGCCGTTGAATACGCGGCCGCACACGGCGGACCGTTTCGAATTACCGTGATCAAACCCTGAACGAACCGATGCGATACGCTTCCCGGATTCAAGAACGTCCCTAAACCGACGGCAATCCGTCATATGTCCGATGGATCTGCGGGGACGCTCGTGAAGTTACGGCTCGTCCGCGCCGGCGATGAGCTTAATGTGGTCAGCTCGCCCGCATGCAGCTTTGACTCACGAATTGCGATCGTGAGTCAACCGGCAACGCGCGGCCAGAGTAATTCGAATCGGCAAAATACAACCGCGTCATCTTCGCGAAAAGTGAACGCTGCGCGGGTCGCTTCGGCCTCGAAGTACTCGCGGTGCGCGGCACGCCAATATGCCAAACTACGATCGCCTTCGCCCTCGTCCCAGGCATCGTCTGAGTCGATCGCTTGAAACGGTTTCACGTCGATTCGCGTAACGCGGGCGATCGCGCGCGGCACGCATCCGCTACCGACGATAAGCAACAGATCTCCGGTTACCGGTATGCGCTCACCGCCGGGACCGTACCAGCGCAGCAGCGATGTCGTCGCACGCTTTGGACCACTTACGACGAGTTCAGCAAGCCGGTCGACAATTTCGGGTGTGTTGCCGAACGAGTAAATGTTGACGATCTGCACGGGATCGAAACCTGCTGCACGTACGAATGACGAGAGGCGATCCGCCCTTCCGGCACCAGTGCATTCAGGCGGGAGCGCTGAGTCCATCGTAGTTGCAGCTTAGCACAGGGGAGCGCGAACGATACAACTCCGTGCGAGCATCTTTCGCCTCGCGGACCTGCGCGGTCGAGAGAGTAATCGGGCGGCCCAAGACGCTCGCCGCGGCGCTTCGAAGCAGCGCGACCGCCGCGGCGCGTTCGCGCGGACCGTCGCGCTCGCGCCGGCAACAGCCCAGCGGCACCATTCCGAAGACGCTGTGGCCGGAGCACCGGACGTTATTGGGCCGGCCGATCGACGCCGCAATGCTAAGGCGCGGTTACCGCGTCGTGTTCCGTGTACGCTCCCCCGGAAAGCCCACTTAACCATTCGCGGCGATTGGCGCTCCCGGCGTCCCAAACAAGCAACGCCGCGAGGATCCCGTAGAACGGCAAATGGCCGACGAGTTCCGTTGCGTTGAATACGCTTAGCGTCAGATTGAACGGCAAGAGCGCGACGATCACGATTTCGCGGTTGAATAATCCTAAAGTAATCCAAAGGCCGATGAGCAGCTCGACGCTGCCCGCGGCCAGCACGAAAAGCTCGTTTGAGATCGGTAAGCCGAGTGCCGAAGTAAAATTCAACGGATGAGCGTTCAAGAAGTCGAGCGCCAGTGGCTGATTTGCGAGCTTTTCGGTAAAGGCCACAACGGTCAGGCTTGCGCCGAGCCCGATTCGCAGCGGGACGATCGCGTTCCGGGCAAGTGATGCGACGGGCTCGAGCCGCGGTAACAGTAGCCGGTCGACGGCAAGCGGTCCGCGCCCAGCCATAAAGAAGAAGACGGCAACACCGAGATATACGGAATTTTCAAAGGTTGCTTCCGGACCGACGACCCAAAAACTTCCAAACCACAGCGCCGCGAGAACAACTGCGCTGACGCGCGTCAAGCCTCCGTAGAAGAATGAGAGTGCAATAAATGTCTCGCACAGACCGATAATAAACGACGGTGCGCCGCTCAGCCGTTCGTTCGGTGAAAAGAGCTGCGTGTGCGTTCCGTCGACCAAGAGCGGGACGGCAAAGTGGATGCCGATGATCAATGGTAACAGACCGTAAAGAATGCTCGTACCGCGGAATGTCGCACCGAACGCCGCCGGCCCCGGCAGAAAGCTGCGTGCGTGACGCGCACGCCAAATGATTGCTGCCACTACGGTAAGGGCGAGAACAATAGCGGTGAGGCCTAGAGGTAGCGGACGAAAAAACAGATCCCAGCGGAGCGGATGACGGCCGGCGTCGATGAACCACTTTTCGTGCGCCGCGGCCGGACCGGCACTATTCGCAATCAAGCAGAGAACGAGCACGCCGAGGCGCAGTAGAAAAGCGCTTTTTAAAATAGTCACCTCTAAAAAGAAAAGCCGACCTGAGCGGGCGGCTGTGTTTCGGGCACGGGCATCGAGCTTACCAGCTCGTACGAATCGCTGCCGAAAGGGCGCTGGAACGGCAGCGGCAACCCGGACCCTGGATGACTTCGCTCTCCACACCAGGCGAATGTCTAAACGTGGTATTCGGTATAATGTTCGCAGATCGATTCGCCGGCCGTCGTTTTATCGAGCAGAAGGTATGCATCTGTTCGTTTGTTGCGACAACCGACGGTCCGACGTGGTCCAGCGCGAGTCAGCGACGTTGTAGTCGGCCTCGCGGATCACCGACTCGCCGAGGCCTGCGAACCGTTACATCTTCGGCATCATCTTGGACGCGCCCATCGACTTGGCTTTCGACATGCACATTAACGCGACATGATTTTTCATCATCATTGCGTGCATCGCAGAATCGGACATGCCGGCCATTTTGGCTTTCATCTGGTCGTGCGTCATGTACATTTTCGTTGCGGTGTTGACACCGACGACCGGGTCGCCTGCAGCGCATTTCGGCATCATCATCGAAGCGTGCATACTATCCGCACTGCCGGTAGTAATCGTCGATAGCAGTAGAGCAGCGAAGAGGCCGGCGGCAAAAAATGATCTCATGGTTACTTTGTTGACTCCTTACTTGTTTCCGTGACACGCACCGCTACGCAGTCGGCGAAGCTACTCATTCGCGGCAACAAATCCGACCGCGTCGGCTAACGGCCCGCTCCGATACGGTGCCGATGCATTGCCCCGCTCCCGTGATGAGTCGGTTCGAGTCGGTCATCTCCGCTTGCTCAGGAAGAGTAGATTCGACGTGCCTGGGCATCCGCGGCGGTTTCTCTGATTTATGATGACAAGCCTATCACACAGGGCCAAATCTGACGCATGGTGCTTGGGACCAAACGCTTTCGGCGTCGCGCCGGCTACGGCACTCGTCCTGTGAAGTAGAATGCTGACCTCCGACACTGTTGGCGGGTACGGGATAACACGGAAAACGGCGAGAATCTAGCAAGTGTGCGAACCGATAATAGCAAGCTTCTGCAAATGAATGAGCCCGCGGCGGGCACCATGGCGAGAGCCGACAAGGGACCGGTCGCACCGCCGCCGGTACTTGCGGAGCCGCTTGAGGCCGTCGCTGCGCAAGTCGCAGGGTGGCCCGGTATCATCACCACCGCGCACTGGGATCTATTCGACAGTTCGCGCGTCGACGGCGTCGACTTTTACTACGGCGAACACGAACTCGGCCATATCCACCTCGACGGTTCGGTCCATATCGCGACAAACCCGGAGCTCGGGCGCGTTCTAGTAGCCGAAGGTTTATGTCGGCCGTTTCCTTATCAGCACGGGTGGGTGCATGAGAAAATCGGGCGCATCGGCTCGCGTTCCGCAACGGCGCTTTTTCAGCGAAACTACGAACGGTTGTTGCAAGCGAGTTAACCAGCTGCCGTTCACTTTGAAGGCGTAGTCGTATCGGGGCGCTGCGACGCCCTTCGCCCGAAGATTCTTAAAGCGTGCGAACAAGGCCAATCGGCAAATTGCGAACCCGTTCGCCGGTCGCATTGTAGACGGCATTCGCGATGGCAGCCGCGGCGCCGCAAATGCCGATCTCGCCAACGGCCTTCGTTCCAATCGGGTTCACGATCGTGTCGTCGGATGGGACTGCCTCGGCGACGATCGTGCCGATGTCGGCGTTCGTCGGTATCAGATATTCGGCAAGATTTGCGTTGAGAATGCGAGCCGTTCGCGGATCGACGCGCGTGCGCTCGAACAGCGCCATCCCCGCGCCCATCGTCATGGCGCCGACGAACTGGCTGTGGGCGAGCCGTTCGTTGATAACCCGCCCGACGTCGAATACGCCGACCATGGCGTGCAGCCGCACCGTGCCGAAATCCGGGTCGACGCGTACTTCGGCGAATTGCGCGCAGAACGAGTAACAGGTAAACCGTTCACGGTCTGCGGTGCCTTCGAATTCGGCGGTCGCCTCGAACGAGCCGTCGCCGTTCGATCCGGCCGCATTGCGCGACCGTTCCGTTGCAATCTGACGACAGGCGAGCGCGATCGCCGAGCCGACCGAGGCGATCGTGGTCGAACCGCCGCTGTTCATCGCCTGTGGAAATTGCGTATCGCCGAGTTCCATGCGCACGTTTTCGGCCGCGATGCCGAGTTCGGTTGCCGCGATGTCGGCGAGCGCCGTGTACGAACCCTGGCCGATCTCGTGCGTGCCGCTACGCACGGTCACGCGGCCGTCGGCGGCAAGCCGAACGGTCGCGGCAGCCTTGAAAATGTTTGCCGGATAGGCGCCCGACGCCATGCCGTAGCCGACGAGGTCTCGACCGGACCGTGCCGAGCGCGGTTTGCCTCTGCGCCGCCAGCCAAAGAGTTCCGCTCCGCGTGCGTAGCACGCCCGCAACCCTTTACTCGAATACGGCTTGCCCGTATGCGGATCGGTCTGCGCATAATTTCGCAACCGCAACTCGATGGGATCGAGATCCAACCGCTCCGCGAGTTCGTCCATCGCGACCTCGAGAACGTAGGTGCCCGTCGCTTCACCGGGCGCGCGCATGAACGTCGGTGTGTTGAGGTTGGTGCGGATCATTCGATGGCGAATGTCGACATTCGCGATCGCGTAGAGCATCGTCGTCGATTCGCCCGACGCCTCCATCCAGTCGTCGAAAGTCGACGTTGACGCCGTGATGTCGTGTTCCATCGAAACGATCGTTCCGTCGCGACGGGCCGCGAGCACCACGCGCTGAATCGTCGCCGGCCGATGGCCCGTCGTGCCGAATACGTGGTCGCGAGCCAGCTCAATCTTCACCGGCCGGCCGACAAAGCGCGCCGCCATCGCGGCAAGCGGTTGATGGTGCCACACCGAACCTTTGCCGCCGAAACCGCCGCCGGTAAACGGCGAAATCACGTGCACGTTTTCCGGCGCGATACCGAAGACGCCCGCAATCTTGCGGCGATCCTCGAAGACGCCTTGCGTCGCGTCGTAGATCGTCAGCCGGTCGCCGTTCCACGCTGCGATCGTCGCGTGTAATTCAAGCGCGTTATGATGCTCCATCGGCGTCGTGTAGGTCGCTCCGACGACGACGTCCGCCGCGGAGCGTGCCGCCGCCGCGTGGCCGCGCGTCATATCCGCCGGTTCGCCGTGCGGTGTCTCCTTCGGCGCGACTAAGATGCCGCGCGGATCGGCCAGCGACGCGACCGGCTCTTCGGCGTCGTAGCGAACCTCGATCCGCGCGGCCGCTTCGAGAGCCGCCTCGAGCGTTGTCGCAATAGCTACCGCGACCG
Organism: Candidatus Velthaea sp.; assembly: GCA_965214335.1. Taxonomy (GTDB): domain Bacteria; phylum Vulcanimicrobiota; class Vulcanimicrobiia; order Vulcanimicrobiales; family Vulcanimicrobiaceae; genus Velthaea. The sequence goes on from CBDCBO010000005.1 coordinate 946,062, forward strand.
GTTGCCGATCGAAGGCGATGCGATCGTCCTGCATCAGCAACAGATGCTTGTCGATCCCGGGTTTACCGGTAACGCCGCCGTTGACACGCGGCGCGTTGCGATACGTCATGATACCGATGACGTTCGGCAGCGCCGCGGCGGCCGACGTATCGATGTCCGCGATCCGGCCTTTGGCGATGCGCGACAACGCCAGCACGCCGTAGACGAGCTTCTCGACATCGTGCTCGGCCGTGTAGCGCGCCGCGCCGCGAACCTTGGCATCGGCGTCGACGCGGATGCGCGCGTTGCCGGTAGCCGTCGTCATGCGAGCACCGCTTCGAGCGCGCGCACGATCGTCCGCGTGCCGAGGTCGATTTTATATGCGTTCTGGCGTGTCGGGCGCGCGTCCGTGAAGGCGGCTTTGGCGGCCGTCATGAGCAACGCGGGCGTCGGACGCTGACCGCGCAGGGCCGCTTCGGACGGCAGCGCTCGCCAGGGAATCGTGCCGACCCCGCCGAGTGCGATGCGCACGTCGGCCACGGTGCCGTCCGGCGCGAGTTCGATGCCGGCGGCGCAGGAAGCAAGCGCAAAGGCGTACGACGCACGCTCGCGCACCTTGACGTACGTTGATCGCGCTGTTGCAGCACGGCACGCGATGTCGATGCCCAGCACGAGTTCGCCCGGTTCGAGCGTCGTCTCGCGCCACGGCGTCGCACCCGGCTCAACCCAAAACGCCCCTGCCGGTATCGTGCGCACGCGCTCACCTTTCTGCACGCGTAACGTCGCGTCGAACGCCGCAAGCGCGACACTGAAATCAGAGGCGTGCACGGCGATGCACGACTCGCTCGTCCCCAGGACGGCGTGTTCTTCGTTGTCGCCACGCAGCGCATCGCAACCCGAGCCGGGTTCGCGCTTGTGACATGCCGACGCGGTGTCGCGAAAGTAGAAGCAGCGCGTGCGTTGCAGCAGATTTCCGCCGAGCGTCGCCATGTTGCGCAACTGCGCGGACGCGCTGGCGTCGAGTGCCTCGGCGAGCGCCGGCGCGACGCGGCGAACGGTCGCGTCATCGGCGACATCGCTCATCCGTGCGAGCGCGCCGAGATGCAAAACGTCGTCAACGCCGAGTTCGATCGCGGCGAGCGGCAGCGCGTTGATATCCACCAGCGCGTTCGGTCGCAGCACGTCGAGCTTCATCAGATCGAGCAGCGTCGTGCCGCCGGCGAAATACGCCGCACCGGCGCCGGTGGCGGCATCGATCGCATCCGCGATGCTCGAGGCGCGACGGTAGCTAAACGGCTGCACGCGCGATCGCCTCTCTGATCATCGGATAGGCACCGCAGCGGCAAAGATTACCGCTCATCGTTTCGGCGATCGACCGCTCGTCACGCGCCCGGCCTTCGGCGATGCAGCCGACGGCAGACATGATTTGCCCAGGCGTACAATAGCCGCACTGCAACGCGTCGCAGGCAACAAACGCACGCTGAACGGGATGCAGTTCATCACCGTCGGCAAGACCCTCGATCGTCACGATCTCCTGGCCCTCGGTCGCGATCGCGAGGGTCAAACAGGCTAACACACGACGGCCTGCGACGTGCACCGTACATGCGCCGCACTGACCGTGATCGCAGCCCTTCTTCGCGCCGCGCAAGTCGAGACGTTCGCGTAGCACATCGAGGAGTGTTGCACGCGGCTCGATCGCGACGGCGCGCTCCGCGCCGTTCACCCGCAGCCGGACGGGAAAGGTCTCGGATTCTGACCGCATTACCGGTATTTACCCAAGATCAGCGCGCTTTCGAATCGAATCGCGCCGACCTCGCGGTCGGGCGGCCGCCGTATGCCGCCAGCGCGCGCCGTTTGGCCCGCTCATCGCTTGTGCCGCGCCCGTCGCCGGTTAGGCGACCGGCGCCTCATCGAGCGTGACCCGACTGTCGAACGCCGCGAGCTGGACGCGTTCCCAGGCGCTATCGCGACCGAGTTCACGCGCGAGCAATCGTGCCACGGCCGGCGCCGCCGAACGCGCCGCCTCACTGTTGAGAAACAGGGCGCGCGTGCGCCGCGCCAGCACGTCTTCGACCGTGCGCGCGAGTTCATTGCGCGCGGCGAACACAACCTCGGCGCGCGTGTACGGCAAGCGCGTATCGAGCCGTTCGGCGAGACTGTCGTCGGCGCGTTCGAGCGCCGCGAGCGCATCGCGATCGGTGCCGTACGCCGCATACCGGCCGGCACTCGGCTGCGCGGCGGCACCCGGACTTCCATGCAACGGGAGCGTCGCGGTTCGGCACGGTGCCGCCGTAAGGCCGGCTGCCGTCGCCGCCGCGTCGACGGTATCTGCCGCCATCTTGCGGTACGTCGTCCACTTGCCGCCCGCGATCGTGACCAGACCGCTTTTGGCGACCTCGACGAAATGCTCGCGCGACAATTTGGCCGTCGTCGCCGCCTTGCCGCTCACGAGCGGCCGCAGTCCGGCAAACGCCGCGAGCACGTCGCGGCGCGTCACCGGACGCTCCAGGTATGCGTTGACTTCGGCAATGATGAAGTCGACTTCGTCGCGCGTCGGCGAGACGTCCAGCGCCGCGGCCGCGACCGGGATATCGGTCGTTCCAACGACGATGTGGCCTTGCCACGGGACCGCGAAGAGCACGCGGCCGTCGCGCGTCTTCGGCACGAGCAGCGCGTCATTGCCGCGAAAGACGTCGGGCGAAAACACGAGATGGCTGCCGCGGCTATGCGAGAGGACCGGCACGCTGGCCGGATCGTCGAGCGAGCGCAATTCATCGACGAAAATGCCGGTCGCGTTGACGACGGCCTTGGCGCGAATTTCGTAGCCGCGGCCGGTCTCTGCGTCGCGCACCAGCGCACCGCGGACCCGGCCGTTTCCGTACGTGAGTTGCTCGGCGCGCACGTAGTTGAGGACCGTCGCACCATGGTCGAGCGCCGTGCGCGCGATCGCGAGCGCAAGTCGCGCATCGTCGAACTGACCGTCGTAATACATGATGCTGCCGTGCAGCCCCGCCGCACGCAGGTCCGGCACGCGATCGAGCGTCGCTTGACGTCCAAGATAGCTGCTGCCCGGGAACGTCGACGCACCCGCGAGCGCATCGTATGCTTTGAGCCCGACAAAGTAATACGGACCATCGGTCCAGCGATACACGGGACAAATGAAGCCGAGTTGATCGACCAGATGCGGAGCGTTGCGCCGCAGATTCGAGCGTTCGCGCAGCGCCTCGCGCACCAAGCCGATATCGCCTTTTTCCAGATACCGGACGCCGCCGTGAACGAGCTTGGTCGAGCGGCTCGAAGTCGCCTTGGCGAAGTCGGACGCCTCGACGAGCGCCGTGCGATAGCCGCGCGTCACCGCATCGAGTGCGGTGCCGACGCCGGTCGCGCCGCCGCCGATGACCAGCACGTCGAACGCGTCGTCGAGACGCCCCAAGAGGACGTCGCGCATCAGCGCGCTTCGCCGCCGGCGAGCCCTTGAATGCCGCGTATCAAATACTGGCGCCCGAAGAAAGCGATCAGCAGCGGCGGGATCGTGAGCACGAGGCCGGCCGCGGCCATCGGTCCGTACTGCGGATTGAAGCCGTTGGCCAGAAACGAAGCGACTTCGACCGGCAACGTCGTGTTCGACGACGTCAGCACGAACGAAAAGAAGAACTCATTCCAGGTCATGATCCAAATGATCAGCGCCGCGGCGACGATGCTCGACACGCTCATCGGAATCACGATCCGAAAATACGCCGACCACAGCGAACAGCCGTCCATGCGTGCCGCCTCTTCCGTCGCAGCGGGCATCATGCGGTAGAACGCGAGCAGAATCCACACGATCACCGGCAAGTTGATCGCGGTATAGATGATCGTGAGGCCGGGCAGCGTGTTGATCAGGTGAATGTTGATCATGATGACATAGTACGGAATGATCAGCGCTTCGGGCGGAAGCATGCGCGTGCTGATTATCCAAAACTCGACGTCGTCACGCCGCTTGAACGGAAAGCGCGCCAACGCGTAGGCCATGGGCGCACCCAGGACGACGGCGATGCCGACCGAGCAAAAGACCGCGATCAAGCTATGAAAGAGCGGATCGAAATTAAAGTTCTGCTGCAGCCAGATGAAATTATCGAGAACGGGTGCGACGATCCACACCGGTTCGCTCGATTGAATGTCGACCTTGAGTTTGAAGGCCGTCAACACCAGCCAGTACACCGGGAAAAGCCAGAGGATCAGCAGGGCGCCCAACGCCGCGCGCCCCGCCAGCGTGCCGGTCAGTCTACGCAGGTTCATCCCTCGGCGGCTCCCCATACCGCGCCGCGCTCGATGCCATAGAGATCTTTCGCGCGCGTCGTGCGGACCCAGATCGTTGCGATCACGACGGTCACCGCTAAGGCCAGCACGCCGGCGGCGGCCGCCAGCGATACGGAGCCCGTCTCGGCGATGCCGACGCGATAGATGTAAAGTGCGATTGACTCCGTGGCATTGCCCGGTCCGCCGCTGGTCAGCAGCTGAGTGGCCGTGAACTGCATCGACGCGAGTAGAAACTCGAAGAGCACCGTCACGACGACGATGCTGCGCATCAGCGGCAGCGTGATGAACCACAGAAAGCGCAAACCGGATGCGCCGTCGACGCGCGCCGCTTCGAGCGCTTCGTTCGGCAGCGACTGCAAGCCCGAGTAGAACAGCAGTATGGCGAAGGGCGTCCACTGCCAGACCTGATTCATGACGATGACTTCGGTCGCGAGCACCGGCGTGTCGGTCCACGCGACGACCGTGTGCGTGAAGAGATACAGCACCTGATCGATCGGCCCGTAGAGCGTGTTGAGCAGTAGTGAAAAATTGAGTGCCGCGACCACCGGTGAAATGATCATCGGGAGCAAGAACAGGATCAGCAGCCAGGTATCGAGCCGCTGCGCGTAGCGCTGGATCAGCAGCGCGATCACGAAGCCGAAGAATACCGAGAGCAACGTACTTTGGAACGAAATGACGAGCGTCTCGCCGAACGCGTGCAGGCTGCGGCCGCTAGTCAGAATCGTGATGTAGTTGTTGATGCCGACGAATTGCGTCGCGAGCTTGGCCTGATTCTCGTAGTTGAACAGCGAGAGAAAAATCGCGTAGAAGAACGGCGGGAACGTCGCGAGCGCGAGCAGGATGAAGCCGGGCATCGGGACGATCCAACGCCGTTCGTCGATCGCACGACGCCGGCCGCTACGGCCGGCATCGCGCGCAGCGGCCGGCGTCGACACGGATGCCGGCCGGCCTGCTGCCTTCACGAGCGCTTCGCGCCCGCCGGCTTCATCGCCGCATCACCCTTTTTGGGTGCGTACGGGTTGCCGTAGACACGCTGCGTCTTGAGCAGCGTGGTGACTTCACCCGCGGCGTTCTTGAGCGCTGCCGCCGGCTGCGTTTGACCGGTGAACGCGCCTTCGATCGCCGTACCGATCGAATCGCCCATCGCCTTCCACTGCGGGATCAGCGGCCGGTAATTGACGCTCGTGATGCGATAGTCTTCGGCGACCGCCGCCGCATAGTCGGGGCTGACCTTGGTGATCTTCTCGTTGTAGAGCGAGGAATGGAGCAGCGACGTGCGCGCGACGTTCGCGATCGACTCCTCGGCGAGTCCGCCTTCTTCCATTTCCTTGGACGTGCCGAACGCCAAAAGCGCCTTGGCCGCCGCGAGTTGCTTCTTGTCCGTGACGGTCGCGGCGACCGCGATCCCGGTGGTGTAGTTCGCCGGCCAGCGTCCCGACGGGCCGGCGGGAACCGGCGCGAAGCCGACTTTCCCGACCACGCTGGACTGCTTGGGATCCGAGAAGATCGGATAGAACGCGGTCGACTCGATCGTCATGCCGATGCGGCCTGACGAGTACGCCGAGAGCACTTCGGGCCAGCCCCACGTGGCGCTGTTCGGCGGACCGTACTTGTTGATCAGCGACGCGTAGTGCGCGGTCCCGTTGGCGGCTTGCGTGGAGTCGAAGCCGGGAACGAGCTTGCCGCCTTTGAAGAAATCGCCGCCGTACGAGTGCAGCCACTCGCTCCAAATGTAGACGTTCATCCCTTCACCGCGCAGGCCACGCAGCGCGAGGCCGTACGTGCGCGGCGGCGCCATCAGCTTCGCTGCATCGGCGGCGAACTCGTCCATCGTTTTGGGCGGGCCCGAAATCCCGGCCGCGGCGAACAGATCCTTGCGGTAATACAGGATCGTCGTTTCGAGATAGATCGGCGCGCCGTACAGCTTGCCGCCGTAGGTATAGAGTCCGCGCGCGAACGGCAAGATGTCGCCGACGTTATACGCCGACGGCAAATCGTTAATCTCCTGAATCCACTTATTCGATGCGAACAGCGGTGTATAGTTGCCGTCGAGATTGTAGAGATCGAATTGGCCCGCGTGCGTGCTGGCATCGGCGACGATCTTGTCGCGCAGTTCATTTTCACCGTACTCGGTGACTTGGACTTTAGCGCCGGTATATTTCTCGAACGCCGGGATGTGCTTGACGACGAAATCCATCGGCGGCAGATGGCGGGTCGCGAACCGCAGTGTCACGCCGCTGAATTCGCCTTCTTTGGCGTAGCCTTTGAGCGAGTTGGTGATCGCGGTTTCGGCGGCGTCGTTATCCGTCGCGGCGCCGAGTGCGGTGCGCTGCATCGCAAGTGTCGCGGTGCTCGCAACGAGGACGCCCGCGGCTATAGCGGCGCCGACGCGCCGGAATAGGCTCGATTTGCTCATGGTGGTTCTCCCTAAGCGCGAAGCCGGTATGTGCCGCCGCAAATGATGTTGGCGCGGAGTTTACGGCGAAGGAAATGCATTGTCTTCTGTCGCTATCCGTTGGCAAAGGTCATGGCAATTTCCTCCGGCGTCATGCCATCCGATTCGTGCTCGTTGCCACAAGGAGGCCGTCGATGTCAGCACCACTGACGCTCATCACCGGAGCCAGCTCCGGCATCGGAGAATCCGCCGCGCGTGCATTCAGCGCCGCCGGCTATCCGCTGCTGCTGCTGGCGCGGCGGCTCGACCGGATGGAAGCGCTCGCGCTTCCGAACACGCTGTGCCGCGCCGTCGACGTGCAGGATCGTGCGGCGATCGCGGCCGCGGTGGCCGAGGCGGAAGAGCGGTTTGGTCCCGTCGACTGCGTCATCAACAATGCCGGCGTCGCGCATCTGGCCGACATTCTCGAACAAGATCCGCTGGAGTGGGACAGCATGATCGCGATCAACGCCACGGGCGTCATGAACGTCCTGCATGCCGTAATGAAAGGCATGTCGGAACGCCGGCGCGGGACGATCATCAATATGAGTTCGATCGCGGGCCGCAAAGTCTATCCCGATCACACCGTCTATTGCGGCACGAAGTATTTCGTGCACGCCGTCTCCGAGAGCATTCGCAGCAAGCTCGCGCCGTACGACGTGCGGGTTATCGTGATTTCGCCCGGCATCGTCGAGACCGAAGTGCTCGACCACGTGACCGACCCCAATACGCTACGCGCATACCGCGAGAACAAAGTCCGCATCGGCGGCGGCATCTCCGCCGATCACGTCGCCCAGTCGATGCTCTTCGCGTACCGGCTGCCGCAGAACGTACTGATCCAAGAGATGTGCATCACCCCGACGCGGCAAGAATTTTAAGCGGCCCGCTCTGCTCGCGCGTATGAAACGTGCCGCCTCGGCCGCTCGCACCACGAAAGCGCGGCAGCAGCCCGCGCCGCTCGAACTCGGGCTCGATGCGGTCATGGCGGCGGCCTGGCTGTACTATCATGACCGGCTCAATCAGTCCGATGTCGCCGAGATCATCGGCGTATCGCGGGCGTCGGTCGTCAATTATCTGCAGGAGGCGCGCGATCGCGGCATCGTGCGCGTCGTGCTGGCACCCGAACAAGAAGCACCGATCGATCTCGCGTTCACGGTCAAAGCGCAGTTCGGCCTGCGCAGTTGTCTCGTGATCCCCGACGACGGCGGCCGAACCGATCCGTCGTGGCGCATCGGTTCGGCCGGCGGCCGCGTGCTGAGCACCACGCTCGTTGCGGGCGACGTCATCGGGGTCGCCTGGGGGCGCACCGTGTTGGCGCTGTCGCAAACGATTCCCGAGACGAGCGCCGTACGCAATCTGTCGGTCGTGCAGATCGTCGGCAGCATGCTGGCGACCTACGAATTGTCACCCGAATTGTGTACGTCGAACATCGCCGCGCGCATCGGCGCCCGCTGCGTCAATCTGCACGCACCGGCGCTCATCTCGAGTCCGCACGTCCGTGAACTCATCTTGCACGAGCCGGCCATCGTCGAACAGTTGCGCCTGATTCACGGGTGCACGCGGGTCGTTTTTAGTGTTGCGGGCGTCGAGCGCGGCAGTACCGTCATGCACACCGGCTTGGTGACGCCCGAAGAGATCAAACCGTACGTGCGGCGCAAAGCCGTCGGCGTCGTTGCGGGACGGTTCATCGATGCGCGCGGCGAGCCCGTCGACGGCAAACTCGACGAACGCCTCATCGGGATCGGCTTACGCGAACTCAAGCAAATCCCCGAACGCTTATGCGTCGCGGGCGGACCGCAGAAGATCGCCGTGCTGCGTGCCGCGCTCGTCGGCGGATACGTGACGACGCTGGTAACCGACGAACGGACCGCCCGCGCGCTCGTCGCCAAGCCGAGAGCACGAAAGGCGTGAAAGTGTCAAAAAAGAACGGTGACTGACAAATGACAAACTGCACGATCGTCCGGCGCGCCGCATGAAGAGCCGCTGGTCCGACGCCGACGCTCAAACCTTCATCGATCGCTACGCCGCGCGGGGCGTCAACGCCGACCTGGCGCTGCGCACGTATTCATCGCGCCTGCTCGGCAGCGACCCCGCGCTGGTGCTCCACGGCGGCGGCAATACGTCGGTCAAGACCACGCTCACTGATACGCTGGGCAATCCGGTCGAGGCGCTGTGCGTGAAAGGCAGCGGCTGGGATCTCGCGCGTATCGAGCCCGAAGGGCACTCCGCGTTGCGGCTGGCCCCGCTGTTCGCTTTGCGGCACGCCAAGCTGAGTGATGAAGAACTCGTTAATTACTTCCGCCAGAATCTGCTGAACACCGCGGCGCCGAATCCGTCGATTGAAACGCTCACGCACGCCTACGCTCCGCACAAGTTCGTCGACCATACACATGCCGTCGTCGCGACGGCGATCGGCAGTCAGCCCGATCCGGCAACGATCTGCCGCGCGATCTACGGCGAGCGCGTCGTCGCGATGCCGTACGTGATGCCGGGCTTCGATCTCTCGATCGCAACGGCCGAGATCTTCGAGCGCTATCCTCATGCCGAAGGCATGCTGCTCGCCAATCACGGTATCTTCACCTACGCCGCGACCGCAAAAGCATCGTACGAGCTGATGATCGAGTTCGTCACGTTGGCCGAAGAATACATCGCCGGCCAGGGGCGACGCTCACCCGCATTTGCCGCCGCGGCACCGGCGACGGCGCATGCTTCGCTCGCCGATCTGTTGCCGCCGCTGCGTGGCGCCTTCGGCGCGGCCGCCCCGGCCGGCATGCGCTATTGGTTGTTCGATGCGCGCACCGACGACCGCATCGCAAGCTTCGTCAACGGCGCCGGGCTGCGCGACTATGCGATGCGCGGCGTTGCGACGCCCGAGCACGTGATACGCATGAAGCGGCTGCCGCTGATTCTCAGCGATTCCGCCGCTGACGCTGATGCGTGGCCCGAGCGAAGCGCGGCGGCGCTCGAACGGTACATCGCCGACTATCACGGCTATTTCGCACAGAACAACGCACGCGTCGGCGGGAACCGGCGCGAGCTCGACCCGCTGCCGCGCGTAATCGCCTTGCCCGGGCTAGGCGTCATCGTCGGGGCGGGCCGCGATGCGGCCGAGGCGGCGATCTCGGCCGACGTCGCCGAGGCGTGGATCGCCGCGATCACCGACGCGGAAGCGATCGGGCGGTACGCCTCGATCGATGCCGAGCGCCATTTCGACATGGAGTACTGGTCGCTCGAACAGGTCAAGCTCGGTAAGACGCCGCGCCAACCTCTCGCCGGCCGCGTCGTCGTCGTGACCGGCGGCGGAAGCGGTATCGGCGCGGCCACCGCGCGCGCCTTTGCCGCCCAGGGCGCAGTCGTCGCGGTGGTCGATCTCGATGCGGCGGCGGCCGGCAGCGTCGCGGGCGCTATCCCGCAGGCCATGCCGTGCGGCTGCGACGTCACCGATCCGGCCGCCGTCCGGGCGACGTTCGACGCCGTCGCCGCGCGCTTCGGCGGCGTCGACATCGTGGTTTCCAACGCCGGCGCCGCGTGGACGGGAATGATGGCCGATATCGATGATGCGACGCTGCGGCGCAGTTTCAATTTAAACTTCTTCGCGCACCAATATGTCGCGGCCGCGGCCGTGCGCATCATGCGTCGTCAGCGGCTGGGCGGCGTGCTGCTCTTCAACGTCTCGAAGCAGGCGGTGAATCCGGGACCCAATTTCGGCGCGTACGGCACGTCGAAAGCCGCGCTGCTCGCGCTCGTCCGCCAGTATGCGCTCGAGTACGGCGCCGACGGCATCCGCAGTAACGCCGTGAACGCCGACCGGATCCGCTCGGGACTGCTCACCGACGCGTTCATCGCCGAGCGCGCGCGGGCGCGCGGTGTCAGTGAAAGCCAGTACATGGGCGGCAATTTATTGGAACGCGAGGTGCTCGCAGACGACGTCGCGCAGGCGTTCGTCACATCGGCCCTGCTGGAGAAAACCACCGGCAACGTGACCACGGTGGACGGCGGGAACGTCGCGGCGATGCTGCGATGAACGGCGCCGCCTCGCCGGCCGCCGGACCCGGCCATTGGACGCACTTCATCGACGAGGTCGTCGCCGGCAATTGGATCGACCCCGAGACGGGAAAGAACGAACGCGTTCCATACGAGTCGATCGTCATCGAAGATACGCTCGCGGGTCGCGAAGCCGAGCTTGTCGGGGCGCTCAATCTGGGCCGCCGGCTGGCAGTGGTTTGCGACAAGAATACCTACGAGGTGCTGGGCCGGCGCGTCGAGGCGGCACTCGCGCCGATCGCCGAGTGTACCGCGATCGTGCTCGAACGGCCGCACGCCGATGCCGCGACCGTGGCGCTGCTGCGCTCGCGCATCGCCGGCGTCGATGCCGTCGTCGCGGTCGGCTCGGGCACGATCAACGACGTCAGCAAATACGCCACGTTCCTCGACGGTAAGAAATATTGCGTATTCGCGACGGCATCGTCAATGAACGGCTACACGTCGACCACCGCGTCGATCACGCTCGAGTCGGGCTTCAAAGTGTCGTTCGGCGCGCACGCGCCGCGCGGCGTTTTCGTCGACCTGCGCGTCAATGCGGCGGCTCCCGTGCGGCTCAAATCCGCGGGCCTGGGCGATTCGCTGTGCCGGCCGACCGCGCAAGTCGATTGGTGGCTGTCGCACCGCCTGTTCGACACGCCGTACTCCTCGCTGCCGTTCCGGTTGCAAGCACGTGACGAACCGCCGATGCTCGCGCATGCGCCGGGCTTGGCCGGCACCGATATTGCGGCGGTCGGCTATCTGCACCGCATCTTGATCCTGGTGGGCTTCGGCGTCTCGTTCGTGGGTGCCACGCACCCCGGCTCGATGGGCGAACATCAGATATCGCACTATATCGACTCGTTCGCCGGCGCGCGTCATCCAGGCACGACCCACGGCCAGCAGGTTGGAGTCGCGTCGCTCACGATGGCGCGTCTGGGGCACGCGCTCTTCGACCGCGACGAACCGCCGCGGGTCCGCCCCACGCGCATCGATCGCGCCGAACTCGTCGCGCGGCTGGGCGCCGAGAACGCCGACAAGTGCATCGCGGAATGGTCGCTCAAAGCGCTCGACGCGGACGGCGCCGCCGCGCTCAATGCCAAGTTGGCTCGCCTGTGGCCGGAACTGCGCGCCGAGTGCCGGGCCTTCATGCTGCCCGTCGACACGATGTACGATGCGCTCGCGCGCGCGGGTGGCGCCGTCACGGCCGTAGACCTCGGCTTGGATCCCGCGTTGTATCGCGAAGCGGTGCGCCACGCCCGCGAGATGCGCAACCGGTATTCGGTCCTCGACCTCCTGGCCGACTCGGGTCAGCTCGACGCGCTCGTCGAACGCGAAACGTAATGCTGCCGTTGGACAAGCTGCGCGCCGCGATTCCGGGCCGTCCGCTGGGCGTGTTCACCGATATCGACGACACGCTGACGACCGACGGCTATCTGCCCGCCGCCGTATACGCCGCGCTCGAGCGACTGCAGACCGCCGGCATCTGGGTCATCCCGGTCACCGGACGTCCGGCGGGTTGGTGCGACATGATCGCGCGCTTCTGGCCCGTCGACGGCGTGGTCGGTGAAAACGGCGCGTTCTACTTTCGCTACGACCGCGAAGCGCGGCGGATGGTGCGGCGGTACGCCGTCGATTCCGCCGCACGCGAACGGGATCGCGGACGCCTGCATGCGCTCGGCGCGCAGATCACGGCCGAGATTCCGGGTTGCGCGATCGCCGCGGATCAAGGCTATCGCGAGTCCGATCTGGCGATCGATTTCGCCGAGGACGTCGGGCCGCTTCCGCAAAGCAGTATCGATGCGATCGTGGCCGCCTTCGCCGCCGCCGGGGCCACGGCGAAGGTCTCGTCGATTCACGTGAACGGCTGGTTCGGCAGCTACGATAAGTCGGCGATGACGCGGCGCTTCGCGCGCGAGGTGCTGCACGCCGACCTCGATGCCGATAACGAACGTTTCATCTTCGTTGGCGACAGTCCGAACGACGCGCCGATGTTCGCCTATTTTCGCAACGCGTGCGGCGTGGGCAACGTGCGCTACTACGCCGGCCGCATGACGCACCTGCCGCGCTTCGTCGCCGAAGCGCGCGGCGGCGACGGTTTTCTCGCAATCGTGGACGCGCTGTTGGAGCAGCAGTGAGCGCGCCGAGCGCCAAAGATCTCGTGATCGGCATCGATAGCTCCACCCAGAGCACCAAGGCGATCGCCTTTGACGCGCGCGGCACCGTCGTTGCATCGGGCAGCGCGCCGATCCCGCTGTTTTCGCCCGCGCCGGGGTGTTACGAGCAAGACGCGGCCGACTGGTGGACGTCACTGTGCGCCGCGCTGGCTGACGTGCTGCGCAGCGTCGACGCGAATCGCATCGCTGCACTCGCCATTGCGAACCAGCGGGAAACGACGGTGTGCCTCGGCGCCGACGGACGGCCGGTCCGGCGCGCGCTGGTGTGGCTCGACGAGCGCGCGCGTGAAGAGCTGCCGCTGCTCGCCGCCGCGCTCGGCGCCGAGACGATCCACCGCATCACCGGCAAGCCGCTCGACCTGACGCCGGCACTCGGACGGATCGCGTGGCTGCGCAGTCACGAACCGCAGACCTACGCCCGTACCGCCGTGTTCTCCGACGTACAAGCGTACCTCATCGAACGCCTCACGGGCACGATTGTGACGAGCTGGGCGAGTGCCGATCCGTCGGGTCTGTTCGACGTGCAAACGCGTCGCTGGTCCGAACCGATCCTGGACTACTTGAACCTGACGCCGCTGCGGCTGCCGCCCGTCGTCGCGCCGGGTACGCGCGTGGGTTCGGTCCGCGCCGATGTCGCGCAAGCGTGCGGCCTTGCGGCGGGGACGCCCGTCATCGCCGCGGCCGGCGACGGTCAGTGCGGCGGGCTCGCGACCAACTGCGTGTCGCCGGGCCGGGCGTATTTAAATTTAGGCACCGCGATCGTATCAGGCGTGTGGTCGCAAACGTACGAGTGGGCGCGTGATTGGCGCACGCTGCTGTCGGCCAGCGCCGACGGCTACATCCTTGAAACCGTACAGCGCAGCGGCGCATTTCTGATCAACTGGTTCACCTCGACCTTCGGTTCCGCCGATGTCGGCGCCGACGTGTTCGCCGATCTCGAACGCGGCGCGTCGCGCGTGCCGATCGGCGCCGACGGGTTGTTGGTGCTGCCGTATCTTTCGGGCTGCATGAACCCGCATTGGGATCCCGACGCACGCGGCTGTTTCATCGGCGTCAACGCGTCACACGGCCGGTATCACTTCTACCGCGCGATCCTTGAGGGACTCACCCTGGAAAGCGCGCGCGCCGCGGTCGCGATCGAAGCGACCGGCATCGCGATCGATGAGTTCGTGACGATCGGCGGCGGGGCAAAGAGCCGGCTGTGGGTGCAACTCGTCGCCGACGCGACGAATCGGCCCGTCCTGATTTGCGAGACCGTCGAAGCATCGGCACTCGGCGCGGCGATGCTCGCCGCGTACGGCGCGGGCTGGTACGCGAACATCGCACAAGCCGCCGCCGCGATGAGCGGCCGAACCCAGCGCGTCGAGCCGGATGCCGGGCGCGCGCGGCGCTACCGCGAACTCATGGCGATCCACGGCGATCTCTACGCAGCGAACGCCGCCACATTCGCAGCGCTCAAACGCTTCATCGGTACGCCCGCAGCAGAACCCGCCGCAACCGTCAGCCCGATCTGACGAGCGCCGCGGCGGCGTCGCCCGTGCGCGGCACCGCGTCCGCGGAGCCGTTCGCATTCGGCAGATTCGGCGGCGCGGTGTGTGTTTTGTGCGCATCATCGGCACGCTTGGCGGCGGAGCACGGCGCGCAGACCGCCTTGCAACGAGCGTTAGTCAGCGGGAAAAACTGCCGAGCGACACAAACGGCGTTATCTAGCGCCGCACAGACCGGAGGCCCGAAACATGGCAGTTTTGTCCGCGACATTTTGCTTAACGCGTCACGGGCGCAACGCCGTATGAGCCAGAGCGCGCGCCTGCCGCTGGGCAATTTGCCTGACACGCGCTATCCCGACCCGCGCATCGAAGTGCTCGACAAACGCTTCAAACACAAGATCGGCAATGCCGCAATCGAGCGCATCGCGACCGGCTTTCGTTGGGCCGAGGGGCCGGTGTATTTCCCGGACGGCCGTTATCTTCTGTGGAGCGACATTCCGAATAACCGCATCATGCGTTGGCTTGAAGACGATGGCCACGTCAGCGTTTTTCGGTCGCCCTCGCACCATGCCAACGGCAATACGCGCGATCGTCAAGGTCGCCTCGTTACGTGCGAGCACGGCGCGCGGCGCGTTACGCGCACCGAACATGATGGCTCGATCACCGTCATTCTCGCGATGGTCGACGGCAAGCCGCTCAATGCACCGAACGACGTGGTCGTCGCGGCGGACGGTGCCATTTGGTTCACCGATCCCGGATACGGTATTCTGACCGACTACGAAGGCGCGCAAAGCGAATTTGAACTACCGGTGCGCGTCTATCGGGTCGATCCGGTCAGCGGTGCGCACAGCGTCGTCGCCGATGACTTCGTGCGGCCCAACGGATTGGCGTTTTCACCTGATGAACGCAAGCTCTATATCGTTGACAGCGGGATCACGCATGGCGGGCCGGCACATATTCGCGTGTTCGATGTCGAGGGGTCCGCGCTACGCAACGGAACGATCTTCGCCGAGGATTTCGCGCCCGGCTTGACCGACGGCATCCGGGTCGACGTCGAGGGCAATGTGTGGGCCAGCATGGGCTGGGGCGACGCGCGCGAAGACGGCGTGCGTTGCTATCTGCCCACTGGCGAGCTGGTCGGTAAGATTCACTTGCCCGAAGGCTGCGCCAACGTGTGCTTCGGCGGCCAGCGGAAGAACCGGCTGTTTATGGCAGCCGGTACGTCGGTGTATGCGTTGTACGTTCATGCGCGTGGAGCGTCCCGCCCCTGAAGTGGTGGGCTTTCGGGCAACGAACCGACATTCGACGTTCGAGCCGGCCCGCCGGAATGGTCGCTCACAACCATCCGGCGGACAGCGAATGAAATGGGCAGCGTTACGTGGGTGTTACTTCGCACCCCAAATGGACTTGTAATGGTCGCGGTAGCCGTTGCTTGGATCGTAGATGTTGTCCGGGCCGCCCTCTTCGCCGATGTTGGCTTTGGCCACCACATGCGCTTTGGTCACAAAGCCGCTCGGCGGCGCGCCCGCTAACGCGCGATTGAGTTCGTCAACGGCTTGCCAGCCCTGCAGATTGAGCGGCTCGGGCACGGTTGCGAACTGATACTGGCCGTCGCGAATTCGGCTGTAGGCGGAAACGCTGCCGTCGCCGGCCGACGCGAATTTCGGCGGACCATCGGCCGGCACACCGGCCGAACGCAGCGCCGGCGCGGCAAAGTCGAAGTACAAGTCGTTGATGGCTAGCATCCAATTCAACTTTGCACCGTACCGTTGCTTGAGCGAAACGGCAAGTTGGGGCATACGTTGCGACGCTTCGGCAATTGGCGAATCAACGTATTCGAGCACGCTGCAGCCTTTACAGGCTTGAATTGTTTGCTGCATGACTTTGGCTTTGCGTACGGCCAGCGCGTACTGCGAATCGGTGAAGATCACGACGTTGGCGGCGCCGTGCGTTTGGTCGATGACATATTTCGCGGTCGTCTGAGCGACGTCGTCGGGATTCGTTTCAACGTTGGTGAACACTTTGGGATCGGCGATCGGGCCGGGTTTGGGACCGGCCCGGATGCCGACGACTTTGATGCCGAGTGAGTTGGCGCGGTCGAGCGCCGTCTTTTGACTTACGGCGTCGACGCCGCCGAGAATGATGCCGTCGGGCTTGAGCGCGATTGCTTGACCCAAGGCCGTTACTTGGCCCGAAACGGTACCTTGACCGTCGATGATCTGCGCGCGCCATCCGATAGCCTTCGCCGCCTCGATGACACCGTTTCCGGCACCCAGCGATCCGCCGTTCTTTTGGTCGGTCGATAAGTAAATGATGAATTTGCCGGTCTGCGCTTTCGGGCCGGTCGTTGGACCATCCCAGCTAGACGCTGCTCGCGAGCCGGCGAAACCGCACAGCACGAAGCTGACGGCGGCGAGCAAAATAGCGACGCTGCGCGCGATGGATCTCATGTGGATGCTCCTTGTGGTGCGGTGGGCGCACTTGGCGTGTCGCCCGCTGATGGAATCGGGGCCGGCGGGCCGGCGACGGCGACGCGTAGACGGCGGCGCGCGAAGTAACCCGCGAGGCCGACGGCGACGATGAGGGTGAGTCCGTTGAAGAGTGGCTCGACGAAGAATGACGCGCCCATTTGTTGGATGCCGGAGATTCCGACGGCGAGAATTAAAACCGCGATGAGCGTGCCCCACACGTTCACGCGTCCCGGCCGCACCGAAGTCGAACCGAGCAGCGCGCCGACAAATGCCGGTAAGAGATACTCCGGACCAATGTTGCTCTGACCGACTTGCAATTTTGCGGCGAGCACGATGCCGGCAATCGCGGTGACGACGCCCGACGACACGAAGGCGCCGATAACGTAACGGTCGATGGGAATGCCGATCAACTCCGCCGCCCGTTCGTTGGAGCCGATCGCATACAAATAGCGTCCGATCGGCAGATACTCGAAGGCGATCCACAGCAGGACGGCCAGTGCCAGAACGTACAGCGCCGGAATTGGAATCGCGAGCGGCGCCGCGCCGTTGATGGCGACGAACGGCGCCGGCAAAGCGCCGCTAATTTGCTGACCGCCGGTGTACCATTCGGAAATAGCGTACAGAATCGTCCCGACACCGAGCGTCGCGATGAACGAGTCGATTTTCGCGCGGCGCACGAGCAGGCCGTTGACGAGTCCGATGCCTGCGCCGAGCGCAATGACGATCGCGATGGCGAGCGGCCAAGGTACGCCCGATTTCACTTGCAGGCCGACGGCGAGAATGTGCGCCAAGCCGATGCCGTAGCCGATCGAAAGATCGAATTGCCCGGCGGAAATAACGATCATTTCGGCTAGTGCCAAAAATGCGATGGTCGACCGGTCGGACAGGATTGATTGTGCGGTCAGCAGGGTTGGAAACGTGTTGGGCAGCACGGCCGAAAAAACGATCACCAGGACGACGGTGATCAGTAATAGGCCTTGGTTTGCGATCAGCTTGGAAACGGTCGAGCCGGTGCGGTTCATGCGACGCGTCCGGCGCCGGTGACGAGTGCCGTCAACGTCCGCAGGTTCATCGCGTTGCCGCCCACCTCATCGACAATCTGACCGTAGCGGAAGATCAGCGCGCGATTGCAAACACCGGCAATCTCTTCAAGGTCGCTGGAAACCAAGATCACGCCTAAGCCTGATTCACGTGTGAGGGCGGCGGCTAACGTGGCGTAGATTTCGGCTTTCGCGCCGACGTCGACGCCTTGCGTCGGTTCTTCGAGCACGAGTAGGGCATGACCGATGGCAACCGTGCGCGCAACGACGACTTTCTGTTGGTTGCCACCGGAGAGCGTGCTTACGACGCGCTCGGGATCGCGCGGCCGCACGTCGTAGCGCTCGACAATCTCCGCCGCGACTTCACGCTCTTGTTTCCACGACTGCAACGTGGTGATATGGCGCCCGCGGGCCGCCGGATTGAGAAACAGATTCTCTTGCACGCACAACCCGACGGCGAGGCTCTCTTCCTGACGTTTGCTGGAGATGAAACCGATACCGTAGGCAATCGCGGCGGCGGGCGAAGTGGGGGCGATAACGCTGCCGTGAAGCCGGATGGTGCCGCTCGAAATCGGCAAGATACCGGCGATTGCGCGGCCGATTTCATCTTGCCCCGCACCGCGCAATCCGGTGAGTCCGACCATCTCTCCGGCACGCACGGCGATCGAAACGGGGCCGGCACCGGGAACCGTCAAGTTTTCGATTTCAAGCACGGCTTGGGCCTCGGGATGGAGCGGCTTGACGAACACGTCGGCCGGTGGACGGCCTACGATCATGAGAACCAACTCGCCCGGTGTCGTCGCATCGAGCCCGCACGTTGCGACTTTTTTTCCGTCCCGCAGTACCGTAACGCGATCGGCAATCCGGAAAACTTCGTCGAGCCGGTGACTGACGTAAATCATGCCGACCCCGCGTTCACGCAGCCGGGCGAGCACGCCGAATAGCCGCGCGACGTCGGCCTCCGGCAAACTGGCCGTCGGCTCGTCTAAAACCAGTAATTGGGCGTCGCCGGCGAGTGCCCGCGCGATCGCGACCATCGATTTATCGGTCGCGCGCAACTGCGCCACGGGAAGTTCGGGATCGAGTGAGCTGCCGACGAGTTCGAGCGCTTTTTTGGCGCGCTCGCGCAGGGCGGCCCAATCGATAATTCCGCTCCGGCGCGGATAGCCGCGCACGAGCCCGATGTTCTCGGCAATCGTCATCGCATCGATCAGGCCGAGATCCTGATGGATGAAGCTGATTTCCGGCTGGTCGATGCTGGTATCGATGACCCGGCCCGCGAGCGTGATGACCCCCGCGTCGGGCCGATGCACGCCCGCGAGCGTCTTGATCAGCGTCGATTTACCCGCGCCGTTGCCGCCCAGTAACGCGTGAATCTCACCGCGGCGCACGTCAAAATCGACGCTATTTAAGGCTTGCGTCCCGCCCAGTCGTTTCGAGAGTCCGACGATGTCGAGAAGTGGAGAAGCTCGGTCGATGATCACGATAACCGGATGCGCCGCACCTTCTGCGCGAGCCGAACTGCGCTGGAAAATGGTTCTTTCCGGATGTGCGGCGTGACATTCTTCAAGTCCTTGCCAAGCGTCCGCTTGTCAAAAACCGCTTGCGCGGCGCTCCGTTAGGTAGCGAGCTTCGGCGCGAGCGCTTCGATCGCGGTCAAACGCTCGCGAACGACATAGCGGTGTAATGCGTGTTTCGGTACGATGTACGTGTCGCCGGCGCGCAACCAACGCGTATGGCCATCGAGCGTAAGTTCAACGACGCCTTTGACGACATATCCCAGCGTCTCGTATTCACACGTTTCGGCCGGCTTATCGGCGTTTGGTTCTTCTTCGCGCCAGACGCGCAGCGTGCAATGCTCGCCGTGTTCGAGAAGTGTTTCCGTCGGTGCGTCGGCCATAGCGTGGTTATACCCGCTTTCACCGAGGCTCGCGAGCGGCCGGTGCTTCGTTGCGTGTGAGCCGGCTATGCCGCCGCGATTAACGCGCCAGCCAGCCGCCGTCGATGGCCAGCATCTGGCCGTGAATGTAATCCGCTGCGCGCGAAGCTAGGAAGACCGCCGCACCGCCGATGTCGGCGGGTTGGCCCCAGCGTCCGGCCGGTATGCGCGCGCCGATCTGGGCGCTGCGCTCGGGGTCGGCGATGAGCGCCGTGTTCATCTCGGTCGCCATATAACCCGGCGCGATGGCGTTCACGTTGATGCCGCGGCCGGCCCACTCGTTGCACAGCGACTGCGTGATGCCGGCAACACCGTGTTTGGCCGCGGAATAGGCTGCGATCGTATAGCCGCCTTGCAGTGAAATGACCGAAGCGATATTGATAATCTTGCCGCCGCCGTGCGCGAGCATATGACGGCCGTAGGCTTGAGCGAAGCGAAAGACCGCATTGAGATTGACGTTGAGCACCAAGTCCCAGTCAGCCGCCGGAAAATCTTCGGCTTTCGAACGGCGCTGCACGCCGGCGTTATTTATTAAGATATCGGCGCCGCCGAACGCGGCGAGCGTGGCGGTCAGCGCGACGGTCGCCGCGTCGGGCGCGCCGGCGTCGATGATCACGGGTAGAAAGCGTCGGCCGGCGGCTTCGACCACCTGTCGCGTTTGGGCCGAATCGGAACTGCGTTGAACGGACACCACGTCGGCTCCGGCTTGCGCCAGCGCGGCAGCGATGCCCAAGCCCAAGCCGCGATTCGCGCCCGTTATCGTCGCCACTCGGCCGTCGAGCCGGAAATCATCGAGCACCACGTCAGTAGGTCAAAATTCCGCCGTCGACGTTGAGCGCTTGACCGGTGAAATAGCGCCCGTCGTTGCCGGCTAAAAACGAGACCGCGCCGGCAACAACGCTCGGGTCGCCCGTGTAACCCAGCGGAATGCGGCTTATGCGCTCCGCGTGCACGGCTTCCGGTGTGCGGTCACTCAGTTTTGCCATCTGGAGGTCGACTGCGTCTTGCATCCCGGTCCCGATCACTCCCGGACACACCGCGTTGATTCGGATGCCGCGCGCGGCGTATGCGGCAGCGAACGTTTTCGTCATCGCCAGCACCGCCGCTTTGCTCACATTATAGACCGGATGAAGAACGGTGCTTGCCATCTTGCCGGCGATCGATGCGACGTTCACGATCCGGCCCCGCGTTTGCGCTTCGAGCATGAGTGCGATCGCGGATTGGCACGCGAACCAGGTGCTCTTGGCGTTGACGTTCATCATCGTGTCCCAATGCGACTCGTCCACCGACAGCGGATCGGCCAAAATCTGGATTCCGGCGTTGTTGACGAGAACGTCGAAGCGTCCGAACGCGGCTTGCGTTTGGGCCAGCATCGCCGCCCGGTCGGCGGGTTGCGTGATGTCGATGCGCAGTGCGAGCGTTTTTACGCCGTGCTCGGCGGCCGCTCGCGCGACATCGGCGGCGCCCGCTTCGTTGAGATCGGCAACCGTCACGTGCATGCCGTCGGCGGCCAGCCGCAGCGCGATCGCGCGGCCGATTCCGGTCGCCGCTCCGGTGATGATTGCGGCTTGACCGCGCACGTCGATCGTTTCGTCCATTTCAATTCTCCAGCTAACCGCCGGCGCGCTTCACGCGCCGCCCGCGTTCGGTAAAATAAGCAACGATCGTATCGCGGTGATCGCCCTGGAGTTCAACCACGCCGTTTTTCGAGGTCCCGCCGGTGCCGCACATGGAGCGCAACTCCTTGCCCAGTGGTTCGATCTCGCGCGCGTCGAGGCCGTGCACGATCGTCACGGCGCTGGCGCGGCGCTTCTCGCGCGACACCCGCACGACGCCGTCGGCGGGCAGCGCTTTTGCAGCCGGGGCCGCGGGCTTACGTTTGGCGGCTTTGGGCAGCGGCATCGAACCGTCGGTGGAATAGACCAAACGCCGGTCATCGTCGGGCATGCGAGGCCGCCGCCGTCAGCCGATCGGTCCGAGCGATTCACGCAAAAAGCCGACCGCGTCGGCGTACGCGCGGTCCGTCTCGCTGGGATTCCAACGCGGACCTTCATCGCGCATGAACGCGTGCTCGCCGGCATACATCGTTATTTGATAGTCGGTGCCGCTCGCGGCGAATGCCGTTTGGACGCGCGTTATGGCGTCGAGCGGAATGTGCGGATCTTTGGCGCCGAAGACGAGCGATATGCGTCCGGCGATTCCGCCCGCTTCAACCTGCGCGAGGGTATCGACCCCCGTGCTGCCGCCCAGCGTATCGGCGTGCAATCCGGTCGGATAAAATGCGACACCGGCCCGCACGTCGGGCTGCAACGCGGTGCGCACGGTCAGGTGACCGCCGATGCAGAAGCCGGTGACGCCCAGCGCTCCGGTGCGCACGCGCGGATGGCTACCTAAGTAGTCGAGTGTCGTGCGCGCATCGGCGTCAAAGTGCGGCGCCCGGGTCGCCGCGGATGCCTCAAAAGCATGATCGCGATCGGCGAACGGGATGACGGTGCCGGGCGTTTCGGTGCGATGATAAAACTCGGGTGCCGCAACGACGAAACCGTAACTTGCGAAGCGGATCGCTGCCCGGACGGTCGGCTCGGTCAGCCCAAAAATATCGGCATACAGCAGCAGCCCGGGATACCGGCCGCCGGTCGCCGCCGGCTCCGCAACGAGCAGCCGCATCGGCGTCCCATCGGCCGGCACGTCGACATAGGACGTCTTCACGAGCATGGCCACGCGGTTCGCGCGCAACCGTCGATGCCCTGGAAGGGTCGTGCGACCGATGATGAAGCTGGACGTGGCCGTTCCACCGGCCGTTGTTGCGTCGATCGCCGCGATGGGCCGCTTCGCATCGATGCGCGGCTGGGTGCCGGCGACGAGTGGCAATTTTTCTTGTCGCATCGATGCCGATACGGTCGCCGTCACGCGTTCGGGCGTCGATAAGGGGAATCTCGGCGCCAGTCAGATTGCGGCGCTCGCGGTGGACGGCCCGATTCCGGCCGGCATGTCGGCCGAAACGCCGCTGCACTTGGCCCGTTACCGCACCGACCCGAGCATCGGCGCGGTCGTTCACGTGCATACGGTCGCGGCGACCGTGCTGTCGCGGCTTGATGCTGACGCCGGCGCGGTGCGCACGGCGGGCTTCGAGATGCAAAAAGCGCTCAACGGCTTCACGACGCACGAATCCGAGGTTCTCGTGCCGATTTTTGCGAACGCTCAAGATACCGTAGCGCTCGCGGCAACGGTCGAAGCGGGGCTGGGCGCCAAGCCGGCGGTGCCCGCCTATCTGCTCGCCGGGCACGGCATCTACGCCTGGGGCCGCACGATGGACGAAGCGCGGCGGCATCTCGAAGGCATCGAGTTTTTGTTGGCTTGTACGCTCGAAGAACGGAGATTGCAACGATGAGTGTCACGATGGAACTGCGCTCGGTTTTACGGATTTTCGACGAACGTGAGGGTGCCCTCGCGCGCGAAGTGACCGACGGCGAAGAAATCGCGCGTGAACTCGCTGCCGTCGGTGTGCGGTTCGAACGCTGGACCGTCGACCGTCCACTGCCGCCGGAGTTCGATCAGGCCGAAATTCTCGCCGCTTATCGGTCGTCGGTCGAACGCATTCAACGCGGCGGCGGCTATCAAACCGTCGACGTGCTGCACTTGGCCAAGGGTACGCCCGACACGGGGCCGATCCGGCGTAAATTCCTTGACGAGCACGCGCATACCGAAGATGAAGTCCGCTTTTTCGTCGCCGGTTCGGGTTCATTTTATCTGCGCTTGAACGATCGGGTGTATCAGGCGATCTGCGTGCGCGGCGATCTGATCAGCGTCCCGGCCGGGACGCGCCACTGGTTCGACATGGGGCCGGATCCCGAGTTTACCGCGATCCGCTGGTTCAACAATCAGGAAGGCTGGGTGCCGCAATTTACCGGCGATACGATCGCGGCCCGCTTTCCGCGTTACGAGTGAGCTGACCGCGGCGCCGTTCCGGTGCGCCGCGATCGTCACCGACATCGAGGGGACGACCGGCTCGATTGCGTTCGTGCGCGACGTTCTCTTTCCGTACGCCCAAACGCATTTGCCGGCGTTCGTCGCCGAGCGGCGCGACGATCCCGAGGTTCTACGGCTGATGCGCGAAACTGCGCTGCTGGCTCACGAACCGGCGGCCGATGAGGCCCGGATCGTCGGGTTGTTGGGCGCCTGGATGGACGAGGACCGCAAAGTTACGCCGCTCAAAACGCTACAGGGGCTCATCTGGGCGCAGGGCTATGCGCGCGGCGAACTCGAGGGCCATGTTTATGCTGATGCGGCAACCGAGTTGCGCGGCTGGCATGCGGCGGGAATGCCGTTATTTGTCTATTCGTCGGGATCGATCGCGGCGCAAAAGCTGCTCTTCGGGCATAGCTCGGCGGGCAATTTAGCCGCGCTCTTCGGTGCCTATTTCGATACGACGATCGGTCCCAAAACAGATGCCGATTCGTATCGCCGAATCGCCCAAGCGATCAACGTGCCGGCCTCCGACGTGTTATTTCTTTCGGACCGCGAAGCTGAACTAGAGGCGGCGGCTGCCGCCGGCTGGCAGGTCGCCTGCCTGGCGCGCCCCGTCGATACACCCGAGGGCGTACGGAGTGCGTTTCCGGCTTTCGTTTCGTTTGCGGATATTGCGGTCGAGCGCATTCCACTGCCATGAACGGCGAAGGCCATGACGTGCATCCGCTGTGGTTCGGCGTCGGCGCGGTCATCGCGATCATGATCGGCGCCGCGCTGGGCGGCTCGTTCGTACAAGAGCGAGGCCGCCGCGTTCTTTCAATCGTCATCAGTGCAACGGTTGTTTTGTGCGCCGTGCTGGGCTGGGCATTTAACGTCGTCATGTCAACCTTTTACGCGCCGGCATATCGTTAGACCCAACCGAATGTGACTTGCGTGGTGCGCCGTCGCGCGCTACAGCGCTGCTCCCGACCGTAGATGGTAACGACGTCAGGCGGACACGCCTTTGCTGCCATTAACGGGTAGCACCACGCTCGCCACCGGCGCCGCCTTTTTATCGAGGATGTCGAGAAACGGCCGAACGACATCGATCGGCATCGGGAAAATTATCGTCGAGTTACTTTCGCCGCCGACTTCGCTGAGCGTTTGCAAATACCGCAACTGCATGGCCGCGGGCACCGACCCCAGAATGTTCGCCGCATTCACGAGCACTTGCGCGGCTTGGAATTCGGCCTCCGCGTGAATGACTTTCGCGCGCCGGTCACGTTCGGCCTCAGCTTGTTTAGCGATCGCCTTGACCATGTTTTCCGTCAGTGCGACGTCACGAATCTCGACCGCGGTTACCTCGATGCCCCAGGCGGCGGTGCGGGCATCAAGGATATCTTGAATGTCAGTATTGAGTTTCGCCCGTTCTGATAGCATTTCATCGAGGTCGTGCTGGCCGAGAACGGAGCGCAGCGTCGTTTGGGCGAGTAAGTTGGTAGCGGCGACGAACTGTTCTACGGCAATGACGGACTTGGCTGGATCGATCACCCGAAAGTAGAGTACGGCGTCAACTTTAACCGACACGTTATCACGCGAAATGAGGTCTTGGCTGGGAACCTCCATCACGACGGTCCGCAAATCGACGCGCACGATTTGCTGGACGAAGGGCAGCAGCAAAACCAGTCCCGGACCCTTTACGCGAGTGAACCGGCCGAGCGTGAACACGACGGCACGTTCGTACTCGCGCAGCACTTTGACGGCACCGCCGGCGATCACGAGCAAGGCCAACGCGATGAATACCGGGCCCAGAAAACCGAACAGCATGCGACCGAACCTTCAAGAGACAGAACCTGCCCTCAGCATAGCGCATCGTCGCGCGGCCAGATATCGTGGAAAACTGCGAGATTGTGGTGCCGATTCCAAGCGCGCAAGAGCATCGGCATGGTAGCGTAAAGGCGTAGCTTGAGAACAATGCAAAGAGCCGCGTTCTAGCCGCCGAGCCGGCGCGGCGTAAGGAGTGTCTCATCGCTACCCACCAAGCAGTTCAGCAGCACATTGCGGCAGCAGCCCATCATCGCTCGGCCGCCGAATACCACGAGCTCGCCGCCGAGCAGTACACGCACGGCGATCATCGGCAAGCGGCGCACTATGCGTTGCTGGCCCAAGCCCACCTGCAGCACGCCGGTGGGTTTATGTCCGACGCGGCTAAAATTCATGCGGAATTACACGGTGGTAACAAGCACACGAACAGCGGCTAATGCGGCGAAGTCGCCCGCGCCCGGGTGAGAAGCCGTGCGACATCGCGAGCGATGGCATACTCCTCGCGCGCGGCAACGACGGCAACGCGAACCGTCGCACGGGGAGCGGAAATCTCCCGATCTTCCGCGGCAGCTTCGCTCTGATCGTGAAGCGCAATGCCCAGAAATGCGAGTCGCTCGCACACGCGCCTACGCACGTAGGCCGAATGCTCACCCACGCCGCCGGTGAACGCCAGCGCATCGAGGCCGGCCATCGATGCGGCCATCGCGGCGATACCGCCGCTGAGCCGGTGCACGTACATATCGAGGGCGAGTTGGGCCGGCACCGCCCCGTCAGCCGCCGCCGTGATGACGGCGCGAATATCCTCGGACACTTGCGAAACGCCCGCTAGGCCTGAATCGCTATTGAGAATGCGATCCAGATCGTTGATGCTAAACGCATTGCTGCGCAACAAATATAAGACGAGGCCCGGATCGACACTGCCCGAGCGTGAGCCCATCATCAGACCTTCGTTGGGTGTAAAGCCCATCGTTGTATCGACGCTGCGCCCGCCGACGATCGCCGCGAGCGAACAGCCATTGCCCAGATGCGCGCTGACCAGGCGCAAGGTCCGTGCGTCGGCGCCGAGCACCTCCGCGGTGCGTTGGGCGCAATAGCGGTGACTGATGCCGTGAAAACCGTAGCGGCGCCAACCGCGTTGCGCGAACCAGTCGTACGGCAAGGCGTACGCTGCCGCCGCCGCGGGCAGCGTCGCGTGAAATGCCGTATCGAAGTCGGCCGCCTGCGGGGCTGCCGGAAAGAAACGCGCAACCGCGTCGATGGCCGCTAGCGCCGCTCCATTGTGCAACGGCGCGAGTTCGGCGGCCGCCTCGATCACACTCCGCACCCGCGCGTCGACAATCGTGCAATCGACTTCATGCAGACCGTGCACAACGCGATGGCCGACGGCGTCGGGAGCGATGCCGAACGTTTCCATCGCGACCTGCAAGGCGGCCGTCGCCGCGCCGCCATGTTCGTCAACGTCGACGTCACGCGTGCCCCCGCCGGCCGCCGTTTTCCAGGCCAGCACGGCTCGGGCCGGCAAGCGCTGCCAGCGAACTTCGGCCGACCACGCCGGTTGTGTTTCGAGCGTTGCGCCGAAGTCGCCCGAAAAATAGGCGACTTTCAAGCTGCTCGATCCGGCGTTGATGACCAATACGTTCATGCCGGACGCGCGGTCCACTTCCAATCGCGGATCTCGGGCATGTCTTCACCGTGCTCGCGAATATACTGCCGGTGCTCGAGCAACTTGTCGCGCAGGCGTTGCGCAACGTGGTCGGCGCTCGAACCAAGCCGCGGTACGCGATCGATCGCATCGAGCGCGAGATGGAACCGGTCGATCTCATTCTGAACCGTCATGTCGAACGGCGTTGTGGTGGTGCCCTCTTCCTTGTAGCCGTGGACGTGGAAGTTATCGTGGTTGGTGCGCTTGTAGGTTAAGCGATGAATGAGCCATGGATAGGCGTGGAACGCGAACACGACGGGCCGGTCGGCGGTAAAGATGCGATCGAATTCCGCATCCGCAATGCCGTGCGGATGCTCGGTATGCGGGGTCAGCGCCATCAGGTCGACGACGTTGACCACGCGAATTTTCAGGCTCGGGACAGTAGACCGCAGGATGTCGACGGCAGCCAGTGTTTCGAGTGTCGGAACGTCACCCGCACATGCCATAACGACGTCGGGTTCGCTGCCCTCATCGTTGCTGGCCCAGCGCCAAATGCCCAGCCCTTGCGTACAGTGCGCGACTGCCGCGTCCATGGCGAGCCACTGCGGTGAGGGCTGCTTTCCGGCGACGATCACGTTCACATAATTGCGACTGCGCAAGCAGTGATCGGTGACCGAGAGCAGCGTATTCGCGTCGGGCGGCAAGTAGATGCGCACGACATCGGCCTTCTTATTGGCGACGTGGTCGATGAACCCCGGATCTTGATGGCTAAAGCCGTTATGGTCTTGACGCCAAACATGCGAGGTAAGCAAGTAATTGAGCGATGCGATCGGGCGTCGCCACTCGATTCCGCGCGTTACTTTGAGCCACTTGGCATGTTGGTTGAACATCGAGTCGATGATGTGAATGAAGGCTTCGTAACACGAGAAGAAGCCGTGCCGGCCGGTCAAGAGATAGCCCTCGAGCCAACCCTGACACATGTGCTCGCTGAGCACTTCCATGACCCGGCCGTCGGGCGCCACGTGATCGTCGGACGGCAGTATCTCCGCTAGCGACGTGCGATTCGTCGCCTCGAACAGTGCGCCCAGCCGATTCGAGGCGGTCTCATCCGGTCCGACCACGCGGAATATGGCCGGATTGTCACGCATGATGTCGCGTAAAAACTCGCCCGTAACGCGAGTGGCCTCGCCGCTGATGCCACCCGGAACCGGAACGTCCAGCGCGTAATTCCGGAAATCGGGCAACCGCAGGTCGCGCAGCAGCAGACCGCCGTTGGCGTGCGGGTTCGCGCTCATGCGCGCCGCGCCCGTCGGCGCCAGCGCCGCGAGCGGCGCGACGAGCGTTCCACGTTCATCAAACAACGTTTCGGGCCGATAGCTGCGCAGCCAAGCTTCGAGCTGCTGCAGGTGACCGGCGTTCGTGCGCACCCCGTCGAGCGGAACCTGATGCGCGCGAAACGTACCTTCGATCGCTACGCCGTCGACGAACTTAGGTCCGGTCCAGCCTTTGGGACTGCGCAGCACGATCATCGGCCACTGCGGGCGTCTGAGAACGCCGCCGCTGCGCGCTTGCGTTTGGATGTCACGGATCGTTGCGATTACCGTGTCGAGCGTACGCGCCATGTCGGCGTGCATCGTTGCCGGATCGTCGCCTTCGACAAAGTGCACCGCGTATCCGTAACCGGTGAGTAACGCTTGCAATTCGGCCTTCGGTATACGCGCTAAGACGGTCGGTCCGGCGATTTTGTAGCCGTTGAGATGGAGAATCGGGAGTACCGCGCCGTCGCGCTGCGGATTGAGGAATTTGTTGGAGTGCCAACTCGTTGCTAGTGCGCCGGTCTCAGCTTCTCCGTCACCGATCACGCACGCCGCCAACACGTCGGGATTATCGAAGACGGCACCGAAGGCGTGCAGGAGCGAATATCCCAACTCGCCGCCTTCGTTGATCGAACCGGGCGTTTCGGGCGCCGCGTGGCTAGGGATGCCGCCGGGAAACGAAAACTGCCGAAACAAGCGGCGCAGGCCCGCCTCGTCGCGCGATACCTGCGGATAGATTTCGCTATACGTGCCTTCCAGATAGGTGTTCGCAACCACACCTGGGCCGCCGTGACCGGGGCCGGCAATGAAAATCGCGTTGAGTGCGTCACGCTTGATCGCGCGGTTGAGGTGGGCATACACGAAATTGAGGCCCGGTGTGGTGCCCCAATGTCCGAGTAATCGCGGCTTGATATGGGCCGGTGTCAACGGCTCCCGTAGGAGCGGGTTGTCGAGCAAGTAGATTTGCCCGACGGAAAGATAATTTGCCGCCCGCCAATAGGCGTCCACGAGTTCAAGTTCGGTTGCTGATTGCGGAATTTGCGCGAGGGTGCTGGCCATGCGGTCACTCCAAAGACAGCCGGTCGCGGCTGATGTGGCAAGTTAGGTGATGGTGTCCCGAGCGTGATTCCGGGCTTCGGATTTGGATGTTTCGGCGGCCGTGAAATCGGCTTCGATCGAGTCGGCGATGGTCGCGAGCAGATTGCGCGCCGTCGCGGCCGCGATGCGATGTCCGATCGCGGCATCGAAGGCGGCGCCCACGACACCGAGTGGCGGCTCGTACGTACCCGTTAGGACCAAGTAAAACGCATTGTAGTCGTCGGCATTCTCGATCGCGAGGTCACCGTGCAACGTCGGATAGGGACCGTTGCGCTCGGGTGCCCAGGTTACGCCGTAGTGCGGCATGATTTGACCGGGGCGGTGTATCGGAACGATGGTTGCGATCGCCGTGCGTTCGAGCCGCACGCCGTCACGACTGCCGGGCAAAGCTACGTCGGCGCGTAAGTTCAAGCGGGCCGTGTCGCCGTCGCTGTTACCGCGCGCGCGAAAATAGTGTGTCAGGCGACGTGCCGCCTGGTTCACGCTACAGTGAACGAGCGCGCGTTCTGATAGTGTCGTCATCGAAGTGCTGCTTTCAAGGCGGAGGGAGTTGCAAGTTGCAGTGCCGGAGTTTCGGGCGCCGTTCGGAGGGGCCGCGCGCTTAACGAAACGCACGGCCGATCGCGCCGCCGAGCGACGCGAAGAGCACCCCGAAAATACCGAGCATCGCCGCGCCGCTGAGCGCGACGCCGCCGCCGCCGCAACGCTCGACTGCGGCCGCGAGCCAGGTCCGTATCCCGATGAAGCCGCCGTTGCCGCCCGGAAGCGTTGCTTGCGCCGCGGCAAGCAGGTCGGAAGCGGACCACGCGTTGCCGTCGATCGTGCGAGCGATGCGTCCGTCCGGCGCGATGACGATCGCCGCCTCGGCATGCACGATGCGGCCCGGAGCCGTTGTCGCGGTCGCGATGCCGAGCCGGCTTGCCAATTCGTACACACGCGCGGTTGAACTCGTAGCCAAAGTCCAGCGTCGCGCATCTTGTCCGAATGCGCGGCCGTAACGGCGTAGCACGGCAGCCGTATCGAAGCGCGGATCGAGCGTGATGCAAACGAGGTGGATCGGCGCGCTGCCCAGTGCATGTTGTAAGGTCGAAAATTTGGCGCTGACCAGTGGGCACATGCGCGCGTCGGCGCAGCGCGTATAGATGAACGACACGAGCAGCGCTTGGCCGTGAAAATCGGCCAGACTGAAAGTGTGGCCATCTTGAGCGATCAGCGGAATCGGCGGCACGCCGTCGCCGGCTTCGAGCAACGGAATAAACGGCGCCGGGGCCGGCGCGGCCGCCGCGGCCCCGCAGGTCGCGCCGGCGAGTAGCGTAACGAGTGCCGGTAGCGCGGCTAGCCGCTTCACCACGTGCGTAGTCCGGGCGCCAGATACGGGTGCACGGCCAGCTGTTGCGCGATCGGTCCGGCGTAGGCCAGCAACGCAACGACGACCGCGATCGTCGCCCAGCGTCCGAGGTTATCCAACACCGCCGGAGTCGGGCCGGCATTCTCGTCGATCGGCGCAAACGTGACGGGCACCGGCTGCGTCTCCACCGTATCGTTGAAATACGTGCCGGTGGCGACGATGATGAACATGAGAATGGCGAGCGCGACGAGCGTGCCTCCGAGCGCGGCGGCAACCATTTCGGGATGCCACGATTGCGCGCCGGCGGCTCCCATGTAGGTCACGTCGGATGTCCGGCGCGGCGCTCCCAGTAAACCGGCCCAGTGCATCGCCGTCGACATGATCGCCATACCCACGAACCACGTGTATACCGAAGCGAGCGCGATGCGCGGCGCGAAGAGTTTGCGGCCGCTCAACGCGGGCACCAAACGGTACGACGCACCGATGAACGTGAGTGCGACCGGACCGCCGACGGTGATGTGGAAATGCCCTACGATCCACATCGTATTGTGGACGAGCACATCCATCGCGTACGAGTTGTTGACCACGCCGCCGAAGCCGCCGAAGATAAACATGATCATGCCGAAGGCCGGTCCCGCAAACGCCGGATCTTTCCAGGGCAGCCAGCGCACGATCCGGCCAAAGCCGCTAACGCCGGCGCGGCGCGCGGCAATCTCGAATGAGGCGAAGATCGCGAAGGCGGTCATGAATGATGGAATCACCACACCGTAGGTCAGCACGGTGTGCAAAAACTTCCAGCCCGCCGATATGCCCGGATCGAGGTACTGATGGTGCAGGCCGACCGGCGTCGAAAGCACCAGCAACGAGATGAACGCAACCCGCGTGAGTGCGTCACTAAACACGGTTCCGCGATACGTCGTCGGCACGATCGAGTACCAAATCGTATACGCGCCCATGATCCAAAAATAGACCAGCGGGTGGCCGAAATACCAAAACAGCATCCGCGTCAGCGAGACATCGACGCCGTGAGTCCAGCCCAGCGACCACGGTATGAGAATACCCATCTCGGCCACGACACCAAGCGTTGCGATGATCCACATGATCATCGTCGTGACCGCCATGAATGCCGGTAACGGAATGCGCTGCGCGGGGTTGTGGCGCTTGAACCAAGCGACGTTGAGCATGATATCGGCGGCGACGAACCAGGTGCCCGCGATGAGCAGCGTTGCGCCGAAGTAGAAGACCGGGCTTGCTTTGAGCGGTGCGTAGAAGGTATACAGAACGCTTGCGCTGCCGTCGACGATCGCAATCGTCGTCATGACGGTTCCCACCAGCATGATGCAATAGCCGATCCAATTGAGCCGCACGGAACGAAAGCGCGGAATCGATGTATAGGTGCAATACGTGAACAAACCGAGGATGAAAAACGTGGTGAACACCAGCGCCATGAGCACGCCGTGCGCGGTGAGCATGCGGTAGTAATCGAACGACGCCGGCATGACGATCCAGTTAGCGCGCGAGAACCCTTGGAGCAATCCGAAGAGCGCGCCCACGCCGAGCACCAGCGTTGCGGTATAGATATAGGTCAGTACCAGCAGGTGGCCCGCCGCGTCGGACAACGCGCGATCGGCTTGGATCGGAAGCGGCGGACGGGGTGCCGTTGCCGTCGTCACTTGACGATGACCTTGGCCGCCATGAGCGCATGACTCGAACCGCAATACTCGTTACACACGAGCAAATACGTCCCGGCCCGGTTAAACGTATGCGCCACCGAACTGACCCAACCGGGCGTTACCATCGTATTGACGCCGGTCTCCGGAATGCTAAAACCGTGCTCGACATCGCTGCTCGTGACGTAAAACGTAATGCGCGAGCCGGCCGGCACCGTTATGGTCGCCGGTGTAAATGAAAAGATCTGCGCGACGTAGTACGCTTCGTAGGTCAGTTCGCCGACTTTGCGCAGTCCGGGGCGATCGAACGGCGGCGTCTGCGCAACCTTGGTCGGATCGATCGTTTGGACGCGACTCGGCGGAACGAAACCATCGACGACAGCTGAGGTCGCGACGACGGCTAAAAAGAATGCGAGCATGACGATGCCCGCGCCGATCCAAATGCGTTCGTAGCGGTGAATGTGCATGCTACCAGCGTGCTCGCAGTAAGAAGAACATCGCGATCCAGCCCGCGAGAATGAACCCGCCGATAGAAAAGACGAAGCCGAGCGTCGCCGGCAGCGGCGCGTCGTCGGACGATTTCATGCTCGCAGTTTAGCACGTGCGGCAGCTCGAGCGATGAAGATTGTGACGCCACATCTTCACGCGTTCTTCACACGGTTTTAGGGCACCAGGCGCAGCGCGTAATCGGCGGCGATTTTGTGCTCGAACTCCTCGAGCAGCGCGTCAACGGTCGCGCGTGCGATGCGGACGCCGACGATCTGATCGAAGGCGATACCGGCGATACCGCCCGGCGGAGCGTAACTGCCCGCGATTTCGAGCGAGCACGTCATTTCCGTCTGCGGCGTCGCCATGAGGGTTCCGCTGAAGCTTGGTAACGCGCGGTTACCAAGCGGCTCCCACGACAGCATCATCGGACGGCCGTCACCGGCGTATGCGGCGTATGCAACCTTCACCCGCACGCGCTTTTCAACGGTCAAGCCTTCGACAATGAATGCGGGCAGTGGAAAACGCAACGCGAGATCGGCGCTGCTCGGCTGCGCTCCGCGATCCAAAAAATACGTATTCATGAATGCGCGAGCGAAGCTGGCCGGCGCTTTAACCGTTACGGAGCGGGTAAGCCGTCGCATCATGCACCTCGTCGGGCGTCCATCGAAGCTCAAGCCGGTGTATTCCACGGCTTTGCCGCTGCATTCCCCCAACGCCACGCAAGACCGTTTCACGCGCTGTGTGGATTTTAAGCGCATGTTAACCCGGCATCGTTTACAGTCGTTGCGGCGCCGTGTGCGTCAACCTTCGCCAGCAGTAAGGAACGAACGTGAACGACAACCTTCAACGTTTTCCGGCAGTCGTTACGGCTGCAACCGTCGTCTGCGCGATCTGGGCAGCGAATATCCCGGCACTAGCGACAACGCATCACACCGGAACGGCGGCGGTAACTCCGACCGCACAATTAGACTTGCCCAAACTGTTTATCCGCGGCTCGAAAACACTCTATAATCCGGACGGACTCGTCGTAACGCCAACCAACGTGTATGTCGCGTGGCAGGGGCAATCCGACCATCTGCCGGGTCCGAGCACGATCGTCAAGTACGACCGGAGCGGCAAACAGTTAGGATCGGTGGCAATCAATGGGCGATGCGACGGACTGCGGCTCAACCCGGCTACCAATCAACTTTGGGCGCTCTTCAACAACGATGGTCAAAACGGCAGCCCCAAGCGTCAGCCGCTGCTGTACACCCTCGACGCCAAAACGCTGACAACCAATCTGTATCTGTTTCCGCCGATTCAACCGCACGGCGGCGGCTACGACGACATAGCGTTTATCAACGGGCAAGCGTTCCTATCGGCGTCGAGCCCAACGCTCAACGCGCAAGGCATCAACGACAAGCCGATCGTCGTGGCGGCCAGCTTGACGCCCGCCGGTAAAGTGAAGATCGCGCCGATCCTGTTCGGAAACGCGAACGGTTATAACGAAAACTCAAAAACATTCGGGCCGCTCAACGTAACGGACCCCGACTCGCTGGCAGTCGACTCGCACAACGACCTGGTCCTTGTCGGTGACAACGATCAGGAGCTGATCGTGATCAAAAATCCCGGTCAGATCGGTAGCCAAAAGGTGGCGCGCTACGGCTTCGGCACGCAATTCGACGATGTCGCCTGGACGACGGGAACGAGCGGCACGCTCTGGATCGCCGATACCACTCAAAACGCAATTTACACGATCGCCGCGGCGTATCCGGCGGGAACCGTTTTCGGTGAAGGTCCGGCCGGAATTCCCGTGCAGAGCTTTATCGGGACGATCGATGCGGGCGAAATCGCAACCCCGCTACTGACGCAGCGCGACGGCATCTATTCGCCGACATCGCTCGTCTTCGTCCCAACCGGCGGCTAGATACCGACCCCGGCTTCAACAGCGCAGACTAACGCTTATCTTCGCGTAAGGCTTTGATTCCAGATAAGCCGATCGCGAGTGCGGCGTAGCCGGCGGTGGAGATCAGCATGGCGGTTCGCGTCCCGTAGCGATCGCCGACGATACCGGCGGCAATCGAACCCGGCAGCATACCGATAACGACAAGCAATCGGATGACGCCGAAAACACGTCCGACCAAATCTTGGGGGATGATCCGCATGCGCCACGCGACAAGCGACGTGACGGCATAGATACCGCATGCGCTCGCTAACGTCATCGCCACAATCGCGACCGTCAGCGAGCGCGTCCAAATCGTCGGTGCCCAGCACAGCGCGTCCAAGAGAAACGCCAGCGTCAACGCGCGGCCGAACGGCCAATGCGTGCGCCCGCTCACGAGCGAGCCAATTACGGTACCGATGGAAATAGCACCGAAAGCCAACCCGACGAGTTGATCGCTCGCGCCGAACTCGCGCTTCAAATACGGTATGATGACGACGAATCCCATGCTGGCGAAAACATTCATGAGTAATTGCGCGAGCGTGAGCGCGCGCAGGGCTTGGTCGCGCATGACGAAGCGCCAGCCGATCGCGATGTCGGTGCCGATCTCGCGCAGCGTGGGCAGACCGCTTGGCCGCTGCGGTCCAAAATCGCGCACCGAAGCAATCGATGCTTGCGACGTCAGATAGGTTAGCGCGTTGAGGGCCAAGGCCGGAAGTGGTCCAACGAGATTGAACAGTGCGCCGCCGATCGGCGGTGCGATCAGATTCACACCTTGCTCGGTTGCGAAGAGCGCGGCCACGGCGGATTTCGCGCCGTGCTTGCCCAGCAGAAATGGGATACTTGGTGCTTGGCAACCCAGAAAAACCGCACCGCAAATCGCCAATAGCCCAACGCCGGTATAGATGAACGATAACGTCAGCGCGTGCAGGCTATAGGCGATACCGAACAGTGCGACGATGAGGAAGCGAATCGCATCGCACGCGATCATGACCCGCCGGCGTTCGAGCCGGTCGGCGAGCGAACCACCGATGAGGCTAAAGACGGCGAAGGGAGCCGTTTCGAGAGCGAAGGTCACGCCGACCGAAACCGCCGAGCCGGTCAGCTTGAACACCAGCAACGGGATCGCAATCATGCGCAGCCCGTCCCCAAGGTAGCTCAAGGCCTGACCAAGATAAAATCGGGTAAAGGCGGGCGACGCGAAAGCGCCGCCGCGGCGCGGGGAATCCATGACGAAACCTATCTCAACATCCGTTCGGTGCGAAAGCGCCCCAGTTGGGCGCGGGACGGAACGCCGCGAGTTAGAGCATCGTGGGTATCGGCTACGGTGCCGGCTCGGCCGGTTCCTGGCATGGCCTCCGAGCGACTCCGATGAACGTCCGGAGGGGCTCGACGCGCACTCCCGAATTACGGATCGCTGCGGGTCACCACCATCGGGCCCGGCGCGGTCGATGCGGTCCCGAATAGCTCAGTTGGTAGAGCAGCTGACTGTTAATCAGCGGGTCTCTGGTTCGAGTCCAGATTCGGGAGCCATTTCAAGCCCTTACGGGATGTAGGGGTTTTTTCTTGTCCGGCAGCCGACTCGATCGCTTTCATATTTTAACGCAAAATAACGTACATCCCGGACGCGACTAGATATCCTCGCTTTGTGCGGCAATTGAGACATCGAAACCATCGGCGGACAAGGAATCAAGCGAAAAGTTGCAAGGATGATCGACGCCCTCGATGCGCAGATCGTCGAGTACCTGTTGGAAATGGGCTAATGCGACCGACCGCGCGTTCGTTACCGAGCGCGCGTTGAAGGTGATGGTGAATCGGGCTTGACACCGCATCCGTCATCCTCTCATGTGAACGCCGCGCAGCACATCTCACCATTACCGTAGATTTGGCGGACAGCTAGTCGAACCGGACCCTACGTCACGGCCGGCGCCGGGACGGTTATCCGGTTGCCGGCAAAGCTATTGATGGTCGCGCTGCCGGCCCGGTCGTTGCCGGCGAACGTTACCGTCATAATGGCAACGTCATCGTCGGGAGCCTTATCGGCAAAGATTGCGCGACGTACGGATAGCGCCGGATCGCTCGCACCGTCACGAGCCGCCGCGCGAGCGGCTTCGAGTAAGCGCCGTTCACCGTCGATGAGATCGCGCTTATGTTCGATGACGCCGTCGGTGTAAAGAATGAGCAAGGCCCCCGCGCTGGCGCGGACGGTGAATGCTTCGTAGGTGACGTTGGGCAGAATTCCCAGCGGCATGCCGTCGTGTTCTAAAAAATAGGGTTCGCGATCGCGAAAGGCGAGCACCGGTGGCGGATGTCCGGCAGTGGCGTAATGGATCTCGAGCGTTTGCGGATTGATATAGCCGCAGATGGCGGTGACCATTTTTGCTTCCTGCAACATGAGCGTTTCATTCGCTTTGCTCAAGACTGCCGCCGGATTGAATTCATGCAGCGCGCCGGCAATGATCGCTTGGCGCGCGCGACTCATGATCACGGCCGCCTCAAGCCCGTGCCCGGCGACATCACCGATTGAAAATAAAATGCGGCCATCAGGTAATTTAAAGGCGTCGTACCAATCGCCGCCGACTTGCGCTTGCGCGCCGGCCGGAACGTAGCTTGCGTGAAAGCCGAGATTCGGAATGACCGGCAAGTCCTTCTGGACGAAGGCGGCTTGCAGCGCGTCCGCGATACGCTTTTCGTTCTCATACAGCATGCGCTGACGACCCGTCTCAGCTAAGATACTCGATCGCTGAATCGCGAAATACCGGTATGCGAGCGCAAATGTTGCACCGAATAACCCGGTGACGAGCGCAATGCGAACGACGGCGCCGTCGACTGCCCGGTCGGCACTTGTCGCGGCGCGGTCGATTCCGTCGTTAAGCATCTCATCGTCATGCCGGAACCGATCGACGAGCGCTTTGCCGTCGAACTGCAGCTTGACGGCATCGGTCCGCGGTGCTGCCAGCAAGGGTGCTGCGATGCGGTCGTGCCAACGCCGGTACACGCGGATCTCGTCCTCGACGTAGTGTTGCAACTGCGGCGTTCCGAGGTCGTTCAAGCGCGTCTGCAACACGGCAAACTGACCCTCGATCGTGGCTTGGGCTTGGCCGTACGGAACCAAAAAGTCGATTTTGCGCGTGCTCGTGAAGCCGCGCATGCTCGTTTCAAGATCGAGCATGCCGCGAAAGACCGCGTCGCGAGCCGATTGAGCGAGCCGGACGTTCCGTTGAAACGACGTTGCTCGCTTGACCGTCCAGCCGAGCCACAGCGCCGACGACAGCAGCACGAGAAAACCGACAGTCAG
Source organism: Candidatus Velthaea sp. (assembly GCA_965214335.1). Taxonomy (GTDB): domain Bacteria; phylum Vulcanimicrobiota; class Vulcanimicrobiia; order Vulcanimicrobiales; family Vulcanimicrobiaceae; genus Velthaea. The sequence goes on from CBDCBO010000005.1 coordinate 984,462, forward strand.
CACAAATGCGCTGCGGGAGCGAGTCATTGCGACGCCGTTCACGTGCTGCACGGGAGCGTTACGACCGCGAGCAAACCGTCGAGGGCAGTGGTAAGCGGGCGCGCTTGCGGAACGTTGACGGCCGGCGACTCACGGCAGTGAAAAATGGTTCGAGACTCATCAAAACTCCAAGCGCCGGAATAGGGCGACGATCCTAAGGGACGTCGCGTCATTCCGGCGCAGGCGCATGCTGCTTCGGTTTCACGGCACCGGCGCCTGTAGCAGCGCTTAGCTGCCACCCAAATCGCTAGGTTGCCCGTGACCTTTCAACCGCCTCCTTGCTCGATTCCGGTCCGATAATCGACCGGTGTCGAGCGGATTAAGTCGCAAGCACGATGGGTAACTTGCCAGCTATGAACGACACAACGAATACAGACCCGGCGACGTCGGATCAAAACGATCGCCATTCCCTGCAGACGTATGTGAGCGATCTGCTCGCGCTCATCCAGCACATCGGCGTTCCAATCGATCGTCAACTCCAGATGGATGATACGACGAACTACGCCGAAGCTGTTACGATCATTCGCGATATCAAGACGGTTACGACAACTCAAGCGGCCGCGCTCGAGGAAATGTTGGCGACGCTGGGAGGTCACGGGGCGTCGGGCATCAAGTCGGCCTGGTCCTCGCTCCTCGGGGCCGGCGCAGCGGCGATCAACAGCGTCCGGAAAACGAAAGTTTCAAAGAGCTTGCGCGACGATTACACCGCGCTTGGGCTAACGTCGATCAGTTATACGATGTTGCACGCGACGGCGCTGGGTTTAGGCAATAACGCCGTGGCGGCTTTGGCGCAGCGGCATCTCGAAGCGATCACCCCGATCATCATGCGGATAAGCACGGCCATCCCGGCGGTAGTTCTGCAAGAACTCCGCGACGACGGCGAAAATGTGAGCGTGTCAGCGGCGGAAGTTTCGGCTCAAACCACGCACCAGGCGTGGCAACAGCGCAACTAAAGAGCTGCAGCCGGTCGGAGCGAACCGGTTGCGCTTGCGGGGCAAGGTAGCGCGACGTAACGTAGTTGTCCGCACAGGAGAGCCGGAGGTGGAGCCGGCTCTGAAGTGTAGGCGCAGGGGCTGTTAATCAAACGTTCACCCGGCAGCGGTAACCTTACTGAGTGAAACGCTTCATCGGCGCTACGCTCGGCGGTATTGCGTGCTGCGCTTTTTTATTTACAGCCGGCAACGCCGCCACGCTATTACCCGACGGGCGGTCGATCAGCCCGGTTGGGTTCACCATCCCGGTCGAAGGTTTTGCGGTGGCCGAGGCGCTGTCGCCCGATGGCCGCTGGCTGGCGGTTCTGGCTCAGGACGGTGGTGCCATCGACGTAGTGTCGACCACGTCATCGATGGTGCGTGAGCGGCTGGCGGTACCGTCGGCCAGCGGCTTAACCTGGACCACCGACGGCCTCTTTATTAGCCGGGGCTATACGGGAACCGTCACGCGCTACGCCTACGATCCGGCAGCGTCGAAAAATGCGCCGGCGTTCGTCAAGCTCGTCGATATTCAGGTCGATATCGGCTTGATCAATGGTATTGCCGAAGACCCCGCGACTCACCGGCTTGCCGTGGCGCGCACGGCAAAACAGGAAGTGATCATCCTCGACGATCGAACCGGCAGCGTCGTGGCTCGCTACGCGACTGACGGGCAGCCGTACCGGGTCGGCTTTCTCGGTTCGGCGATCGTCGCGACCCTCTATAATTCCGATCATGTCGCCGCCTGGCGCGCCGGTGCGGCGAATGCCATCGACATTCCCACCGGTCCGCATCCGACGCAACTCCTCATTGTAAACGATCAAGCCTTCGTGGCGAACGCGGACGGACATGACGTGGTGGCGATCGATGCCGCCTCACTTGCGGTGACCCGGCATTTCGATCTCGCTCTTAGCCCGAACGCCCCGCCCGGTCAAACGCCGGCCGGAATGGCCGTTGCCGACGACGGAGCGACACTGTATGTCGCGGAGTCGGGCTTCAACGACGTCGCGGTGGTCGATCTCGCTTCGGGCCGGTTGCGCGGACGGATTCCCGCCGCGTGGTATCCGACCGACGTTGTCTTCGTCGGCCGCCCGACCGTCGGCAAAAAAGACGCGCGGATGAAAGCGCAGCTTTGGATTGCCGGCGCGCAGGGGTTAGGCTCGCAACCGGATCCGGCCGGCGAGTGGGACGGCACGTATACCGGACTCGTGCAGCACCTCGTCGTCGAGCCAAGTCGCTTGGCACAATGGTCGGCGACCGTCGCCCGCAACGATCGGTTCACGTTTCCGGCGCCGGCGCCAAGCGCGCTGCCGCCGATCCGGCACGTCGTCTTCATCGTGCGCGAAAACAAGCACTTCGATGAAGAATTCGGCGATGAACCGGGGGTCGACGGCGATCCGCAGCTGACGCTGTACGGCCGCCGCTTCACACCCAATGCGCACAAACTCGCCGAAGCGTTCACGCTGTTCGATAATTTTATGACCGACGGCGAAGCCAGTATCTACGGCCACGCTTGGACCACCCAAGGCATGGCCAACGATTACCACGAGCGTAACGCGCACACACGCGACGAATCTTTGCCCGATATCGATGCGCGCGTTGCGTGGTCGATCTGGCCCTACGCGATGCGCGGCGAAGACACCGTGTCGGCCGCCGCGATGAATTTTGATTGGTTTCGCGATTTAGCGGATTTGCCGAACGGTCCGCGCATGAATGTCAGCGCGATCTTTGGCCCGCGCGGCGAACTCATCGACGCGCTGGCGCGCAAGCGCGTCCCGTTTCGCGTGTTCGGCGAGCAAATGACGATGCTGCCGGATGGCCGGATCGCGCCCGGCTTAGCCGATCATGCCGACCGCGCGTATCCCGGCGACCACATTGACTTCGGCATACTCGATACCGACCGGGCGCAACTCTTTCTCGACGACGTGCGCGCACACGGTCTGGCGCGCTATTCGTACCTAACGCTGCCGACGGATCACACGGCGGGTTCAAAAGCCGGCTTCTACACGCCGGCTTCTTACGTTGCCAGCAACGATGTCGCGTTAGGCGCGATCGTCGCAGGTTTAGCGAAGCGGCCGGAATGGCGCGACACCGTTGTCTTTGTTACCTGCGACGACGCCCAGGGGACCGGCGATCACGTTGATTCGCATCGGATGCCGGCGCTCGCGATCGGACCGTACGTGCGCCGCGGTTTTGTCAGCCACACGCGTTACAGTCAGACCTCGATCCTGCGGACGGTCGAGTTGCTGTTCGGGCTCGATCCGCTCAACATTTACGACGCCGCCGCGACGCCGATCGTGGACATCTTCGCCGGCCGGCCCACGGCGGCTTCATACGCGACCGTGGCGAGCAACATTCCGCTGCAAAAGAATCCCGGTCAGGCCGATTCGCTCTCGTACGAAATCGATGGTCCGGCGTCGGCCGGCGTACCGGCGCAGGAATGGATGTCGCTGCGCGGGTCGGCGTCGCTCGCGCACCACCAACGCTATGTTGCCGGACTATCCGGGCGCCAGTCCGTGGCCCGAGCGGATGACCGCTGATGGGGCAAAGGGGCACCCAAGCTTCAATCGTAAGGAACCTGTATGACAACGCAAACTGCAACTGAACAAACCGGCGTTATTACGTTTCGCGGAAGTCCGATGACGCTCGTGGGCCCGGCGCTACACGTGGGTGCGGCGGCGCCGAACTTTTCGTTGAGCTCAGCCGACCTTTCACCCTTTACGCTACAAGATGCTACCGCCGGCGGAACGCGCTCGGCGCTGCTCATTGTCGTTCCGTCGCTCGACACGCCGACATGCTCGGTCGAAACCTCGACGTTTCATAAGCGGTTGGTCGAGGTGCCGCCCGATGCCGCCGCTTTCGTCGTTAGCGTTGATTTGCCGTTTGCGCAGAAACGCTGGGCCGAAGCGAATGAGGCCGCCGGCCTGACCTATCTATCGGATTACCGCGATCACTCGTTCGGCCTCGCGTACGGGCTGCTGATCAAAGAGATCGACCTGCTCGCGCGGGCCGTTATCGTGATCGACAAAGACGGAAAGCTCAAGTATGTCGAGATCGTGCCTGAAGTCGCGTCGGAGCCCAATTACGACGGAGCATTCGCCGCGCTTTAGGCCCACACCGCGGCAAAAAAAAAGAGGGCGCTGCCGCCCTCTTTTTTAGTTTTCGCGTTGGTACAGGGCGCGTACCTTCGCGAGTGCGGTTTTGCCGGTCGCGACACTGCCGTCGGGCTTGAGCACCTCGACGACGTAATCCGGATAATCTCCGTCGAAGCGCCGGCGGCGCCAGTCATTGACGGTAAACGTGTTCCACGCGATACGATTGTAACGGCGTTTATAACCCGGCATGTTCGTTGTCTCACTGCGAACGGCGGACTGGCCGGTAGCGTGGCGGATTCGCACGTTGAATCCTTCGAAGGCGCGAATTTCGCGTGCGATTTTATCGATGGTCGGCATGATGCCGTTCATCTTAGCAGCAAATCAAAGTAAGGCCTGGTCGATTTGCGCTACGCGGCAATGTTTAATCTAAATTACATCAAAATATTTAACGCTTCGTCACTGCGGGCTTTGCACGGTACGTGCTAAGAAACGCGGCTCGTATGGGCGTGTCCATCGTTTCGTCCGATGATTGAAAGGTCCGAACGCGGTACAAGAGGCGCAACGGTCGGGTTCGCGGAGCCGACTGGCACTCATCGTCCGGCGCACGAGCCGTTGAACGGCCGGCGCCAACCGACACAGTCGAGGCTCCGATGGAACGGACGACCGGCCGTGTCTACAATTCCGGAGCGGTTCGCCGATATTTACTGCAACGCGTATGCGACGGCGTCCCGCAATCTCAAGGAAGAGAGTAATTGCTTCATGGAAACCCCAGAAAACCTCGACGCTTTTCTTACCGATCTGTTACAAAGAAACGTCGAAGAAGAACCGGCTCCCCACGTTCAGCTCGATGACGACGACCGGGCGTTCGTCGAACGCATCATGGAATCGGTTACCACCGGCAGCAAGGGTATTTTTGTGGTACTGCATCCGAACGACCGGATGCAGTATATGCTGCTCAATACCAATCGAGCCGGCGCGATCGCGCTGCTGGCCAAAGTAATGCAGCGGACCGCGGAAGCGCTCGAAGCCGACCTGGAGTAAGCCGGTTACGGCGTGTGGGCGGTGTTCGGCTTGAGCGAAAGCCGGTCGAGCATCGCCGCCGTCGGTAATTTGATGTCGCGCGCGAGTCGCAATGCGGCCAGCACGCGAATCGTTAGCCACGTCGCATCGAATTCGAACCAGCGCAATCCGTGTCGCGCCGAGAACGGAAAGGCGTGGTGGTTATTGTGCCAGCCTTCGCCCCAGGCCAGGAGCGCGACCCACCAATTATTGGTCGATTTATCACCGGTGCGATACGTTTGGTAACCATCATGATGCGCGGCGCTATTGACCAGCCAGGTGATGTGGTACGTCGCCACGCAGCGCACGAAGACTCCATAAATGACCCACGACCAACCGCCCAACGCGAACAGCGCGATGGCTAAACCCACCTGCCACAGCACGTACGTATTTTCCAGGAATACGTAAAATTTGTCGTTTGCAAGATCGGGTGCCAGGCGTAATTGTTCGGCTTTGGTCAAGCGGGCGTCGTTAAAGCGATAGAGCCATTGCATGTGGGCCCAGCGCAGCCCGCGATTGACATCGTGCGGATCGCCTTCACGGTCGGTATGCGCGTGATGCGCGCGATGCGTGGAAATCCACTCGATCGGACCGCCCTGCAGGGCCAACGTGCCCAGAATGGCGACGGCATACTCCAGCGGTTTGACGAGTTTGAGACTGCGGTGGGTGAGTAATCGATGAAACCCGAGCGTTATCCCGAAAGCGCCGGTGAGATAGTACAGCGTCACTCCGACGGCGACCGCACTCCACGAAAACGTATTAGGGAGAAACACGGCGAGCGCGCCGACGTGAACGGCGGCTAAACCAATTCCCGTTCGAAGCGCATAGGGGTCGCGGGTCGGTGAGACAGCTTGCATAACCTTGTTCCGTGCGGAGCTTGATCGAAGTTCTCCTCTGATGGGGAGTTCGACGAGCGCTACTCTTACGTGTACCGTCACGCCGTAGATGGGTTACAATCCCGGCTGCTTCGCGCACTCGACGCGGTTCTGGCTCAAATCGACACTCATCCGCCCACACCAGGCGACAAAGCGGTAGCCGATATGGCCCACATGCTGGCCGCGTACGGCTAACGCCGGCACGCGGTCGGCGATTTCGGTACCCACCTCGGCCCGTGCGACTTCACCGGACAGCGCATCCATGGAGCCGCCGCCGAAACCGCTGGCCGACGTTGCCGCCTGAACCGCGAAAAGCGTCGGATCGGTGCGGTACTGGTCGTAGCCCAACGACACGAAACCCGAATCGCCGGTGTCCAGGAGCATCGATTGGGTCGCATCGGCGTGGTTGAGGCGCACGGCGACATACGGTACGCCGCCGCGAAAGGCAACGCCGATACTGGTACTCGATGGTTCCGCGGCGCGCGCACCGAGCTTGGCCCGCCGGTCGTGGGGGTCGAGTTCGAGCCGTACGCGCGCGAGCACGTCGCTGCCGAGCACCACGTCGAAGGCTGCGCCACGCGCACGCGGCACGATCGCGAAGTGCAGTGTGTCGAACGTCGCACCGCCGAACGTAAGCGGCCCGGCATCGACGATGCCGGTGAGATACGGCGTCAGCCCCGCGATCTCGAGTGTTCCATGGGGTTCGAGCGCGAGTTGTTCGGCGAAGCTCAACGTCATCGAACTGGGGTTGGTGCCCGTATCGAGTAAGCAGCTGGCGCTGCGTCCGGCCAACCGGCACGGCACGATCGGCAGCACGTCCGACACGAGCGGCATATCAGCACCGCCATTGAGCCGCACCGCCGGCCCAACCGGTTCAGCCAGCGGCTCGGTAACGCCGTTCACCGCATCGTAGCGCTGCTCGGCGTATAGCACCGTGGCCCCGGCGGCCGTCGCATAGAGCGGCCGGAACAGTGTCCCGTCGGGCCGTTCCACCGCCGTCAGGTGTTGCGTCGCGCGGTCGGCCACGGCGACGAGCGGCGCGCCATCGCGAATCTGGACGCGGTAGCGGAGTTGTCCGTCGCCGCCGGCCGGCAGCAGGTCAACCGTACCGCCGGCGGCCACAAACGCCGCTTCACCGAACGCGGTCGTGACGATCGCCGTGAAGGTACGTTCGGCGGCGTCGTCCGCGGAGCCGTCAGGCAGCGGAGTTCCGTTGATGCCGAACGCGGCCCGGCGCCGCCCGTCGAACCAGGTGCCGGCGCACACGCCGGCGCTGCACTCGCGCGTCAAGCGGCGGTCGCGGTCCACTTCGAGCGTGGCCGTTCGCCGCGGCGGGCCGGCCGCGTCGCGGTGCGCGAGCAGGTGCCGGCCGGCCGGATGTCCGGCGCGGGCCGCGATCGCCGCGGCCGGATTCACCGTCGCCGGGTCGGCGAGCCCTGCCGTTAGCGCGAGGATAACGATCAGGGGGACCGCCGCCCGCCGGGACGCACTTCCCATCGTATGCCATTCCATGCCATTGACGGCTATCTTCTGGACGGCCGTCCGTCAAAAGCGGAAGCGATCGCCGCGGCGTTGCGTACTCGGGTCGCCGACGAACGGGCTTTGCCGTTCTACCGGGCGTTCGAAGCCGTCGGCGAGCGTGCCGCCGACGAAGCGCTCATCGCGTTGCGTTTGGTCATCGCCGGCCGCGCGCCGGAAGACGCGGCGGTCCGCCGCTTACGGGGGCTGGCGCGCCTGGCGCGGGGTTCCGAGCGCGCTACCCACAGCGCGGTTTTTGCCCAATCCGGGGCTAGCCTCGACGACCTGGCGGGCTTGCGCGACGACCCGGCGGCGCTGGCGGCCGCGGCGCGAACGGCCTACCTTGCGACGTTTTAAGCGCGCCACTCGTTAGCAACCCGGTATGGTAGGGCGTCTTTTCGGTACGGCTGTTTTGGTTTTTTCGTTGGTCAACGCTCCGGCTGTAGCGCTGGCGGCCGCAGCCGATTCCGCAACGCCGACCCCGGCTCCGCCGGCCGCCGAACATCCCCGAGACGGCGGAATCATCGCCGGAAAAATCACCAACGTCGATCTGCAACACAACATCATCACGGTGAACAAGACGCTCATCATCGTGATGCCGTCGACGCAAATTCAAGGCAACGACCCCAGTTATCATGCGATCACCGATTTACGACCGGGTATGCCGGTCGAGGTCTACACGAGTCAGATCGACGGCAAGTACATCGCCCAAATCATCACGCTAAAATAATGCCGCGTCTCGCGCTCGAGCGCGTGACGAAACGCTGGGGACCGGCTTTCGCGATTCCTGATGCGAGCTTTTCCGTTGACGACGGTGAAACACTCGCGATGCTCGGCCCATCGGGCTGCGGCAAGACGACGGTCCTGCGGATCATCGCCGGGCTCGATCGCGCCGACGGCGGCCGGATTCGATTGGGCGACCGCGACATCACGCGCGCCGCGCCGCGCGAGCGCAACATCGCGCTGGTGTTTGCCGACTTCGCCTTATTTCCGCATCTTCGGGTGCGCGCGAACATCGGCTTCGGCGTGCGTCACGATCGGCCGGCGCGGGTTGCGGAAATGGCGCAGCGGATGCGCATCGCGCACGTGCTCGAACGCTTTCCGGCGCGTTTGTCGGGCGGCGAACGGCAGCGGGTGGCCGTCGCGCGAGCGCTCGCCACGTCACCTGCGGCGCTCCTCTTCGACGAGCCGTTCGCGAGCCTCGATGCACCGCTGCGGGCGCTGCTGCGCGTCGAGCTTGCCGAACTGCGGGCCCAGACCCGGCTGCCGGCGATCTTCGTGACGCACGACCAGGACGAAGCGCTGGCACTGGGCGACCGGGTGCTGATCATGGACGGTGGCCGCATCGTCGCACTCGACACGCCGCAGGCGCTGCTGGAATACCCGCCGACCCTGTTCGTCGCGCGCTTTCTGGGCCGTCCGCCGGCCAACGTCTTCGAGGGCACGGTCGAAGCGGGGCGCTTCACCGCCCGCGCGCATCCCGCCATCGCCTGTTCCGGTGTCGCGCCCGGGACGTGCGCGATCGCCGTCGCACCCGAGCGCGTGCGGGTGACCGCGCACGGCGGCGTAACGGGGCGCGTGCGGCTAAGCGAAACGATCGGCGGCCGGACGTATCTGACTGTCGCGGCCGGCGCCACCACCGTCGTCGCGGTCGCGCCGGCGCCGGCGGCTCGCGACACGCCCGTGGCGCTGGAGTTCGACTACACGCGCGTCTGGACGTACGATGCCTTGGGCCACCGTGCCGGCTGATCTGGCAGCGCTCGCGCGCAGTGTGTTTTGCGTCGGCTATACCGGAACCACCGTTGCCGATTTGCCGCTGGCCGCGCTGCACGCATTCGGGCCGGGCGCCATCCTCGTGTTCGGGCGCAACGTCGGTTCGGACGCCGAGCTACGGGCGTCGATTGCCGCGCTGCGGACCTGCGGCGACCCGCCGCCGCTCATTGCGATCGACCAGGAAGGCGGTCGAGTCGCACGGATCCGCGACGACCGCCTCGTCGCCCAGCTCCCGTGCGCACTGGCTTTCGGCGCGGCCGACGATCCCGCCGCCTGCGAGCAGGCCGGAATACGCGTTGGACGCGACCTTGCCCGGCTCGGCATCAGCGTAAATTTCGCCCCCTGCGCCGACTTGGCGCTCGACCCCCGCAACACCGTGATCGGTAATCGCAGCTTCGGCGACCTGCCGCCTGCGGTGGCCCAACTCGTCGCATCCTTCGCCCGTGGTTTAGAACGAGGCGGCGTGGCGGCGGCCGTGAAGCATTTTCCGGGGCACGGGGCGACCGCGATCGACTCCCATCTCGCCTTACCGCGTATCGACGTCGACGCGGCGACGCTGCGGACGCGCGATCTGGTGCCGTTCGCAGCCGTGCTAGCGAGCGCGGCGGCGTCGATCGTCATGCCGGCGCATATCATCGTCGACGCGCTCGACGCCCAGCTACCGGCGACCATCTCGGCCCGGGTGCTCACCGATTTTTTGCGGACCGAGCTCGGCTTTCGCGGCGTTATCGCAACCGATTGTCTGCAGATGGATGCCATCGCGGCGACGATCGGAACGGCGGCCGGCGCCGTCGCGGCACTCGCCGCCGGAGCCGATCTGCTGCTCGTGAGCCATCAGTTGGCCGTCGCCGATTCGGCCGCCGACGCCATCGTCGCCGCGATCGGCGCGGGGAAACTGGCCGAGTCCCGCTTAGCGGCCGCCGCCGCGCGCGTCCGGGCCTTGCGCGAACGCTATGCCGTCCCCGCGCCATATTCCGGTGACCTCGCCCCCGGCGTGGCGCTCGATGTGGCGCAGCGCGCGGTGACCCAACTGCGCGGGGACCTGCGTTTGCAGCCCGGAAAAGCGGTGACGGTGATCTCGTTCGAAGGCAACGCCGGTGACGGCGCAGCGGCAGCGCGGACGGTCGTTCCGTCGCTGAGCGCGGCGCTGCGCGCCCGGCGGCTCAAGAGTGAAGTGATGCGGGTGAGCGCCGAGCCCGATCCCGGCGACATCGACTTGCTGCTGGCCCACCTGACGTCACTCGGCGATCGCAACTTTGTCGTACTCACCCGCCGCGCGCACCTGCACCCGGCCCAGCGGAGCGCGGTCGAAGCGATCGTGCAGCGCGTTCCGCAGGCCATCGTGATTTCGGCGCGTGAGCCGTTCGACGCCGGAATGTTCGCCACGGCGCGCAACCTGGGTTGCATCTACGGCGATGAAGCGATTTCACTTGAAGGCTGCGCCGACGTGTTGTGCGGACGTGTCGCCGCCGCCGGCCGGCTGCCGGTACGGATCGATCGCGCCGCCGTTCGCTGAGCTCGACGCGGTCGTGCGAGCGGGGCTAGGTACGCGCTACAGCGCGGCCGTCGTGCGCATCGATGCCGGCGGCAAGCCGCGCTTTTGCCGCGCGTACGGCACGGTCTCGGCTGCCGCGCACGCCGCGCCGGTGGCGTGCGACACGCGCTTCGATGTGGCGTCGCTGACCAAAGTGTTCGTTTCGACCGTCGCGATCGGGCTCGTCGCGGACGGCCGTTTAGCGCTCGATGCCGCGCTGACGGTTCCGTTGCCGGAATGGCGCTCCACGGCGCACGCCTCGATCACCGTCCGGATGATTCTCGCGCACCACGCCGGGTTTCGTTCGGGAGCCGACTATCGCACGCTGCTCGACGGTAACGTGGAAACCTTCGCGCTGAGCGAGCCGCTGACGGGCGTTCCGGGCGGCGCCGTCATCTACAGCGACCTGGGCTTCATCGCACTCGGCGTTCTGCTCGCCCGGGTCGGCGGCCGCAGCTTGGCGCGCACCATCGAAGCGACGCTCGCGGCGTACGGCGCCCGGGGTGTGGCGTACGCGATTCCGGCGCGCGAGCGCGACCGGGTCGCCGCGACCGAGCGCGAGCCCTGGCGCGGGTTGGTCCAAGGCGTCGTGCATGACGAAAAAGCGTATCTAATGAACGGCGTGGCCGGGCACGCCGGACTGTTCGCCGATGCGGCCGGCGTGGCGCGTCTCGGCGAATGGTATCTGGCGGCGCTGCGCGGCCGCCCGACACCGCTCGACCGGGGCTTGGCGCGCGTGGCCGTGGCCGAAGCGGCGCCCGATCCGGTGCTGCGCCGCGGCTTGGGCTGGGCGCTCAAGACCAGCGCCGACAATTCGTGCGGCGGTCGTATGTCGCACGCCACGTTCGGTCATACCGGTTTCACCGGAACCTCGCTGTGGGTTGACCCCGAACGCGACCTGGCCGTGATTCTGTTGACCAACGCCGTCCATTACGGGCGCACCGACATTCGGGCGATCCGCGCGGCGGTATGCGATGCCGCCGTCGCGGCGGTCGATGCGGCATGATCGTCGCCGGTGTGCTGTCGGGAACGTCACTCGACGGGATCGACGTGGGCATCGCCGACATCGGTCCCGGCCGGCGGCGGGTGTTGGCTTTTGCAACGGTCCCTTTCGCGCCCGAAATGCGGGCGCGGATTCTGGCTGCGTATCCGCCGGCGCCGCTCGACGCGCTGACGTTTTGCGCCCTGCACGCCGACATCGGAACGGCCTTCGGGCAAGCGGTCGCGCACGTTGGTGCCGGATTCGAGCTCGCGCTCGTCGGCAGCCACGGCGTCACGCTGGCGCATGATGGCGCGGCGCGGCGCAGCTTGCAGATCGGCGATCCGTTTCGTATTCGCGAGTGGACCCAAACCACCGTCGCCTACGATTTTCGATCGGCCGATTGTGCGGCCGGTGGGCACGGCGCGCCGCTGGTCCCGTATCTCGACGGGCTACTCGCGGCCGGCGCTGCCGGCGACTGGGTCACCTTGAATCTCGGCGGCATCGCCAACCTGTGCGTGCTGCGCGCGGGTGCCGACCCCGGCGAGGCGGTGGCGTTCGATAGCGGTCCGGCGAATCTGCCGATCGATACGTACGTTGCGGCCCGCGGGTTGAGCGACGGCCGCTGCGACCGGGATGGGGCGCTGGCGCTGCGCGGGACGGTCGATCGCGCGTTGCTCGCGATCTGGCTAGCCGATCCCTACTTTACCGCGGCGCCGCCCAAATCGGCCGGGCGCGAACAGTTCGGCGCGCCGTTCGTGGCCGCGCACCGGCAGCGTTTGGATGCGTTAGCACCGGCCGACGCGGTGGCGACATTGACGGCGCTGTCCGTCGTCACGGCGGCGGATGCGATTCGGCGCTATGGCGCGCCGGGAGCGGCCGTCGTGGTCAGCGGCGGCGGCGTGCATAATGTTGCACTGATGACCGGGTTGCAGCGTGAATTGCCGCACCTCACGGTCGCGCCCGCGAGCGACTGGGGTCTCGAACCAGACGCCAAAGAAGCAGTGCTGTTCGCGCTGCTGGCGTACGAACTGGTGCGCGGACGTCCGGCGAACGTGCCGAAGGTTACCGGAGCCCGCGGCCCGCGGCTGCTCGGCGCGTTGGCCCCGTATAACTTGGACCGGCTGACGGCGGCGGTTCGCCGCGAGGAGGAATCGTGATTGCAGTGGGCGTCGATGCCGGCGGGACGACGACGATCGCGGCCGCGGCGCGCTCCGGCCGGCGGGGGGCAGCGGCCACCGGCCCGGGCGCCAATCTAACGACGGCGGGGGTCGCCGCCGCCGGCGCAATCATCGTCACGACCATCCGCGCCGCGCTGGCCGGCGACCAGCCCGATAGCATTCACATCGGGGCGGCCGGAGCCGGCCGGCCGGACCTTGCCCGGGCGCTGGCGGCGCTCGTCGGCGCGGTATTTCCGCTGGCCCGGGTGACCGTCGGGCACGATGCGACGATCGCGCTGCGCAGTCTGATCGCCGACGGTGCGGGCGTCGTGCTCGTCGCGGGGACCGGCTCGGTGGCCTATGCCGAGCACGGCGACGTCTCGGCGCTCGTCGGCGGCCACGGCTGGCTGCTGGGCGACGAGGGTTCGGCCTTCGCGCTCGGCATGGCGGCGTTGCGTCTGGCCGCGCGCGTGCGCGACGGCCGCGCGGCCCGCGACGAGACGACCGACTTGGTGGAGCGGGCGCTGCATGCCCCGGACCGCGCCGCACTGCATGCCGCGGTGTATACCGGGCCGCTCGAACCGGCGCGCATCGCGGCTTTGGCGCCGAGCATCGTGGCCTTCGCCGGTAAGGGGAACCGGGCGTCGACGAAGATCGTTCAGGAGGCGGCCAAGGATCTGGGCGATCTGTTGCGCTCGGCCGCACGTGGCGCGGGCTTACTCGAAGCGTCGCCGCCAATCGCGCTTACCGGCGGATTGCTACGCGAGAATAGCTTGTTGACATTCTTACTCGAAACCCGGATCAACGGCGATTTCACCGGCTCGGCGATCGTGCGGGGTCCGGCCGAGCCGGTTGCGGGCGCCCTGCGCTTGGCCGAGCGAGCTGTCGCGCCCGCATGACGCAACCCGTACCCGCGACGGAGGCGATCGATCCCGCTACCGCCGGTATCGATACGCTGGCAACGGACGATCTGGCGCGCACGCTCATCGCCGCCCACGCTGCGGCCCTTACGGCGGCGACCGCGGCGGCGGCGGATCTGGGGCGCGCGATCGACGCGGTCGCGGCGGCGCTCGCCGCCGGGGGCCGGGTATTTGTCGTCGGCGCCGGGACGAGCGGCCGGCTAGCGGTTCTCGACGCGGCTGAATTGCCGCCGACCTTCGGCGTCGATCCCGGCTGGGTGGTGGCCCAGATCGCCGGCGGCGACCGCGCGCTGCGCGCGGCGGTCGAGGGTGCCGAAGACGATGCCGCGGCGGGCACGGCGGCGGGCAGCGAAGCGCGGGCCGGCGACGTGCTCGTCGGCGTGTCCGCCTCGGGCGGCGCGCCCTATGTGGTGGCGGCGCTGGCGGCGGCCCAGGCGCGCGGAGCGACGACCATCGGCATCGCCAATGTCCCCGGCGCGCCGCTCCTCGAGCGAGCGGCAATCGGCGTCACCTTGGCGACGGGCGCTGAACCGATCGCGGGCTCGACCCGGCTGATCGCCGGCACGGCGCAGAAGATCGCGCTCAACACGATTTCGACCGGCGCGATGATCCGGCTGGGCAAAACGTACGGCAACCGGATGGTCGACGTCGTGGCCACCAACGCCAAATTGCGACGCCGGGCGCTGCTGCTCGTGGCCGAGCTCGGCGGCGCCGGCGTCGATGCCGGCGCGCTCCTCGCGGCGGCCGGCGGCCGGGTGAAGACCGCCGCGGTCATGGCGCGACTCGGCTGCGACCGGCCCGCCGCTGAAGCCCGGCTGGCCGCGGTGGGTGGCCGGTTGGCGGCGGTTATTGGCCCGCCGTGAAGATACCGGCGGTGACCGATCCGCCGCGCGCGGCCAGAAACGCCAGCAAACTCGCGTCGCCGCCGGCCGCGATCTCCATCCGCACGATCGAAACGGCGGCCAGGCGTGCGGTGAGGGTAGCCAGCAGCGCCGTGGCGACCCCCCGGCGGCGTGCCGCCGGCACGACGTACAGATCGCGCACGAGCGCCGTGACGCCGCCGGCCAGCGTCGAGATGGTATACCCCACCGAGCAGCACCCGACGGGGGCGTCCTCGCCGTACGCCAGCCAGACGAAACCGTAGTCTTCGCGCTCGGCGAACAGCGCCAGCGCCGCTCCCAGGCGTTGCTCGTCGGGGCGAAATTGGCGGTAGAGCGCGAAGGCATCAACGCGTTCGGGGCCGGCCATGCTGCGGCACTCGACTGGTACGGTCACAGGCGGCTCTTTCGCCCCCGGCCGCGGCTTTACCGCACCAGCGGGCCGGCAGTTCGACGCGGCGCCGAGCGGGAAGTTGAACGCCGGTGAGCATGGCGGCGCTGGCGGCATTCTGCGCGGCAATCCTCGTCGTCGTGCCGCTCGACGATCGGCCGGTGACCTTGGCGTTGCCGCGCATGCTCGGAGCGATCGCCGGCGTTACGGTGGCGAGTCCGCCGCGCGCGCTGCTCGGCCGCTACCTGCGCTTCGGCGATCCCGACGCGCTGGCGCGGTGGCTGCGCGCGGACGCGCCGGCCGATGCCGCGGCGTATATCGTGTCGACCGATATGCTGGTCTACGGCGGACTGATCGCGTCGCGCACCCCCGCTACACCCGAATTCCTCGCCCTGTCACGGTTGCGCGCGCTAGCCGCGTTTCGAGCGACCCGGCCCGGAGCTTGGTTTGCGGCGTTCGGGACCGTGATGCGGCTGGCGCCGACCGGCGTGCCCGATCTCGGCGAAGCCGCCGGATTCTTTGCCGCGGCGCCCGTTTGGCCGCTCATCCAGCAGTATGCAAATCTTCCCGATCCGCCACAAACGCCGGCCGAGCGGGCCCTGGCACTCCGCTTGCGGGTGCGAGCCGGCGCGGCGCTGGACCAATATCTCGCCGCCCGCGCGCGGAACCGGGCCGTCGATCTGTTCGCCTTGCAAGAGCTAGCCGAAGGCGGCTTCGATCGGCTCGTTCTGGGTCAGGATGATGCCGGCCCGGTGGGCTTGCATCTGCGCGATCTGCGGGCGCTGCGCGACTACGTCGAGCGGTGGGGCCTGGCCGGTCGAGCGTCGATCGAACCGGGTGCCGACGAACTCGCGATGGTGCTCGTCGGGGCGGCGCTGGCCCGGCAAGCCGCGTTCGTGCCGCGCATTCGCGTGGTCTACTCGCGGCCCGACGGTGGGGCGCTCAACGACCCCTTGGAATTCTCCCCGATTGATGCGACCGTCGACGCCCTCATCAGCGCGTCGGGCGGCATCCGCTCCGCCGGCTCGGACGCCGATATCACGCTTTTCGTACGCGTTCCCGACACGCCGGCCGCCGCCCAAAGCACGTTCAGCGATGCCATTGCGAGCGTCGCAAACGGCGGCGGGTTAGCGGCGGTGGCCGATCTCACGTTCTTGGCCGCGCACGATCTGGCGCAGCAGCGCGGCCTCGTTGAAGCGTTGCTGGCGCGCCACGTTGCCGGTTCGCTGGCCGCGTTCGCATCGTGGAACACGACGGCCAATACCGTCGGCACCGCAATTCCCGAAGCGATCGCGGTCGCCGCCGGCAAACGCATGGGCACCTACGACGCCCGCGCGCACGCCCAGTTCATGCTCGACCGCTACGCCGATGATTACGCCTTCCACGACTTTACCCGGCCGGCGCTCAACGCGGGGTTGACCGCCCGCGGCATTCCCGACCACACCTACCTCGTGCCGATCGTCGCCGAGCAGACGAGTTGGGCCAATCGGGCCGACTTATGGCCGCGCACCGTCGCCCTGCTGGCGGCGATTTATCCGCAATATTCTGACGGCGGATTACAAATCACGCTACCGTGGGATCGGACGTTCGAGGCCGAACTCGATGTGCGTCTCAATCCGGCGCACGTTCACGGCTCGGTGACGAACGCGTCCGGGCCGCCGTTGATTCCGACGCTGCCGTAGGCCGGAAACGCCGAGGCCGCCTGCAGGCCGTCGAAGGTGATGGTGACATCGTCGAGCGAACCGGCGTCGCCGAAATCGAGCGCGCTCTGCGCGCGTTCGGTCGCGATATACGGCCCACCGTCGATTTGCTTGAACGTGACGACCCACGGTACATCGGTGTACGGAGCGCGCGAGAAGTTGGCCGACAACAGAACCTTTTGGGTGATGAACGTGCGCGCGCTGACCCACATTTCGCGCAGCCGATAGCGTTTGGGATCGGTCAGCGGGGTGAGCCCTAAATGATACGTTTGGCCGCCGTCGAGCAGTTCGATGAGCCGGACCGTGTAGATGCGCGCGGTGGTGCCGGTCCGGCCGATGACTTGTAAACGCTGCGGCGCCGTCACTTCCGAGCCCAATTGCGCGACGTGCGTCGGGCGTTGCGACAGCGAAATGCCAAAGTCGTACGTGATCGCGAGTGCCAGCGGACCGATGGGATCGTCGGATTGCGCGGCGTTGAGCGTCATGCCCAGCACGCCGACGTTGACCCCGCGGGCTGGAAAACTCGGATTGGCGTTCTCTTCCTGGCTGAACGTTTGAGCGAATACGATGTCGCGCCGCAAATCCTGTAAGGTCGCGTAATGCCGTTTGACCAGCGTGCCGCCGTTGCGATATTGCACGCCGACCGAGTAGTTGGCGTAGCGCGGATACGACGTGAACGCCCACGCCGAACGCGCCGCTGCAAACAGCGCTTGCGGGTCGGTCGGGTCGTCCGCCCGTGCGCCGCTCGAGACTCCGGCGGCCATGGCAAGGACGGCGGTGACGGCGAACGCGAGGGTGCGCATGACGCCCCGGTAACGCACCGGCGCGCTAGCGGGGTTCCCGACCGACGGCGTGGGCATAACCTTAGGGCTCGGCGACCGCCTTCGAGCTATCGTTCGCGCCTACGGCTCCGTATTGCGGCAACGCCGTCAGCAGTTTGAGTTCTTCGAAGGCGATGGTGACGTTGGGCAGCGTCACGTCGTCATCGAAATCCAGCGGTGCCTCCGCCGTTTCACGGCGGATGTAATTCGCACCGCCGATCTGGTTGAACTCGATGAGCCAGGGCACGGCCGTGTACGGTCCGGAGTTGAAGTTCCCCGCGATGAGGACACGCTCGGTGCGAAAGGTTCGCGCATCGATCCACATCTCGCGCAGGCGCAGCCGGCCCGCATCGTGGGTCGGCCGCAACCCGAGATGATACGTCGTACCGCCGCCGAGCGACTCGATGATGCGCACCGTATAATCGTGGGTCGAAGCGCCGGTCGTGCCGATGATCGGCAGGTTCGGCGGAAACTCGATGTCTTTGCCCGAGCTTACGACGTTCGCCGTTTGGGGCAGTAGCGATACGCCGAAATCGTAATTGACCGATAGCGCGAGTGGCCCGATGCGGTCGGTATTGCGCTCTGCGTTGGTCTTGATGCCGCCTTGGTAATTGATGCTGCCGACCTTGACGTCGAAGCCGTGCGGCAAACTGGGGTTGGCGATTTCTTCGCGGCTGAACGTGCGCGCGAAGACGATGTTGCGACGCATGTCTGCAATGACGTCGTAGTGGCGCGTCACATTCGTCGTGCCGTTGCGAAATGCGGCGACGATCGTGTATGTCGCATAGCGCGGATAGTTGATGAACGACCAAGCTTTGCGGGCCGCGCGGAAGATCGCATCCGGATCGCCGGCCGGTCCGGCGTCGGCACCGGCGCAACGCGGAACCGCGGCGATGAGCGTGGCGGCAAAAACGGCGGCGGTCGTAAAGGACGCTTTCACGGCGCCGTCCGGCCCGCCGGTGGCTGGCATAATTCGATGAGCACCCCGCCGGTTGATTTCGGATGAAGGAACGCTATGGTGTTGCCGTGCGCGCCGCGCCGCGGCGTGTCGTCGATCAAACGCACACCGGCCGCGCGCAGGCGCGCGAGCTCGGCGTGAAGGTCGTCGACGCGATAGGCGGTGTGGTGCAATTTCGTTGCCGCAGCACCGCGAAAAGCGGCGATCGGCGATGCTTCATCGAGCGGGCGCAGCAATTCGATGATCGCCGCACCGCTGCGTAAGCCGACTGCCTCGACGCCTTGGTCGGCCACGGTCTCGCGGTATACCAGACTAAAGCCGAGTGTTTCGGTATAGAGGGTGATGGTCGCGGCCAGATCGGCGACCACGATAGCAATATGGTCGATCGGAGCGTCGATCATGCGATCCGCTCGCGCGCCGTGTGGGTTCCGAATACCGCTCGTAAGACGTCGCAAATTTCGCCCAGCGTCGCACCGCAATCGACGGCTTCGATGAACAGCGGCATCAGATTGGCGCTGCCCTGCGCGGCGGTGTGAAGATCGGCCAAGCGCGCTTGCACGATGTCGTTCGCGCGCGCCGCGCGAAAGGCGCGCAGCCGCGCGACCTGCTCGCGTTCGACGCCGGCGGCGATGCGCGCAATCGGAATGGGGACCCGGCCGGGATCGACGTCGTTGAAGCGATTCACGCCGACCACCACGGTTTCACCGCGTTCGATCGCTTGCTGCGCGCGGTAGGCCGACTCGCCGATCTGATCTTGCATCCAACCGTTTTCGACCGCCGCCACCGCCCCGCCCAGCGCATCGATTTGGGCGATGATCTCGCGCGCGCGAGAGATCATCGCGCGCGTCAACGTTTCGACATAAAACGAGCCGGCGAGCGGATCGGTGACATCGGTGACGCCGCTTTCGTAGGCAATGATCTGTTGCGTCCGCAGGGCCACCCGCGCGGCATCGGCGGTCGGTAAGCCGAGCGCTTCGTCGGCGCCGTTCGTATGCAGCGACTGCGTTCCACCCAAGACCGCGGCTAGCGCCTGGAGCGTCACGCGCACCACGTTGTTCTCCGGTTCTTGCGCCGTCAAGGTCGAACCGCCGGTCTGGGTGTGAAAACGCAGCATCTGCGAACGCGGATCGTGCGAGCCGAATTCGTCGCGCACGATCTGCGCCCAGATGGCGCGCGCCGCGCGAAATTTCGCGACCTCTTCGAAAAAATCGTTATGCGCGTTCCAAAAGAATGAGATGCGCGGTGCGACGGCATCGACAGCGAGACCGGCCCCGATCGCGGCTTGCAAATACGCTTTACCGTTAGCAAGCGTAAATGCGATCTCTTGGAGCGCCGTCGAGCCGGCTTCGCGAATATGGTAGCCCGAAATCGAAATCGTGTTCCATTGCGGAACGTGTTCGGCGCAATACGCCATCACATCGGTGACCAGCCGCATCGACGGCAGCGGCGGAAAAATGTAGGTGCCGCGCGCGACATATTCTTTGAGTATGTCATTCTGAATCGTTCCGCCTAGTGTGCTAAAGGGGATACCGCGCCGCCGCGCGACCGCCAGCACGAATGCCAGTAAAATTGCCGCCGGTGCGTTGATCGTCATCGATACGGTGACCGAGTCGAGCGGAATATCGGCGAACAGCGTTTCGACATCGGCAATGCAGTCGATGGCCACGCCGACTTTCCCGACTTCCCCGCGCGCTTGCGGCGCATCGGAATCGTAACCCAGTTGCGTCACCAGATCGAACGCGACCGATAAGCCCGTCGTGCCTTGGGCCAGCAAATAACGATATCGTGCATTCGACTCCGTTGCCGTGGCAAAGCCGGCGTATTGGCGCATCGTCCAAAGCCGCGCGCGGTACATATCGGGGCGAATGCCGCGCGTATACGGGAAGCTGCCGGGCGGAGCCGGCGCTGCTTCCGCGTGCGCTGCATAGACGGGTTGGAGCGGAATTCCACTCGCGTTGCGTTCGCGTGCCACGGCCTGCTGCTTCTGGCAACCGGCCGGGGCGCCTTGCGCGACCGGCGCTATTTCGCGCCGGCCACGATGCTGTCGAGTGTCAGGGTGGAAAGGGCCGCTAACAAGTCGGCGGGATCGTCGAAAATTGCACATGCACCGGCGAGGTCGGCGTCGCTGGCGCCGCCGGTCCGCAGCGCAATCGTCGGTACCTCGGCTTTCGCGGCCGCTTCGATATCGAAGCGCGTGTCGCCCAGCATGACCGCCGCGGCGGCCGGAATATCGACCCGGTCGAGGGCCGCGCGAACGATGCCCGGATCGGGTTTCGAGCGCGGCGCGTCTTCGCTTGTGGTTGCCCCGTCAATCAAATCTTCGATGCCGGCGATTTGCACGAGCCGAGTGAGTTCTTCTTGGCTTGCCGATGTTGCGAGTTGACAGGTAATGTTGCGCTGCCGAAAAGCGGCAAGCAGGTCGCGCGCCCCGGGGGTCGCCCGCAGCTTGGATGCAAAATCGTTGAGGAAAATCTCTTTGCGCTTGGCCGAAATCGTCTTGCCCGGCCCGTCTGTGCTCGAGAGTGCCGGGTCGATCGCCGGCAAAAGCATGTCGCCGCCCATGCCGAGCAGCGGCCGGATACGATCGAACGTGACGTCCCGGCCGCTGGCGGCGAAGGCTTGCTGCCAAGCCGCGGCATGTGCGTCGTTCGAGTCGACGAGTGTGCCGTCGATATCGAGCAGGACCGTCGTAATGTTCATTGCGGACCTATACCCGCAACGACGCGGCTGCCGTTTCTTGCGCCGCCAACGCGTACGCGCCGGCGTCCGCGGCGGTTAGCGGTGGCGAGAAGTAGGCACCTTGACCGGATTCGCAACCGAGAACGTTCAACGCCGCGAGTTGTTCGACGGATTCCACGCCTTCGGCGATGGCAACGATTCCAAAATTGTGCGCCAGCGTCACGATCGTCCGAACGAGTTCCGCCCCGCGCGGCGCGTGCATCTCGGTCACGAACGATCGGTCGATCTTGAGTGCATCGACCGGCAGGTGCGCTAACGACGCCAGGGTGGAATAGCCGGTTCCAAAGTCGTCGAGATGCAGCTTTACGCCGAGGTCGTGCAATTGCGCCATGACGGCCCGGGTGGATTCCGATTGCTCGAGCGCCGCCGTTTCCGTAATTTCGAGATGGACGCAGCGCGGGTCGATCTCGGCTTGCGCGAACGCCGCGCGAAGATCGGCGACGAGGTCCGGACAAGCGAACTGCTTGCTCGAAAGATTGACGCTCATCGTAAGCGACAGGCCATTGCCGCAGCGCGCTTCCCAAGCCTGACGGTGCGCGACGGCTTGGCGCAAAATCCAGCGATCGATGGCAATGATCGCGCCGCTGCCTTCGGCGTGGTCGATGAAGTCGACGGGCAGCAGCAGGCCGTGGCGCGGGTGCTGCCAGCGCGCGAGCGCCTCGAAGCCGGTGAGCCGGCCCGAGCGCAAGGCATGCAACGGCTGAAAGGCGATCCGCAGTTCGCCGCGTTCGACCGCGTGCCGTAAGTCGGCGGTCAGGTCGGGTCCGCCGGCTGCCGACGACCCACGCTCGGCGTCGAACATGACGGCTCGCGCGCGGCCGCGCGATTTTGCCATATACATGGCGGCGTCCGCATCGCGCAGCAGATCGCTGGGCGTGACATGTCGCGGACCGGCCAGCGCAACGCCGACGCTCGCGGTGACATCGATCGTATAGCCGCCGATCGAGAACGGATTCGACATTTGAACGCCGATCCGCTCGGCGGCATCGCTTGCATCGATGCTGCCGTTGATGCCGTCGAGCAAAATTGCGAATTCGTCGCCGCCGATGCGCGCAACGATATCTTCTGAACGAGCACAGCTTTCGAGCCGTCGCGCGATCGCTTCGAGGAGCCGGTCGCCGACGAGATGTCCGAACGTGTCATTGACGCATTTGAAGCGGTCAAGATCGATGAAGAGCACCGCAAACACGTTTGCGTGGCGCTTACGTGAAGCCAGCGCACGGTTCAAGTGTTCGTAGAACGCGGCGCGATTCGCTAGCTTCGTCAAATCGTCGGTCGACGCGCGGCGGCGCATGTCGTTGCTGCGCTCGTGTAGCTCACTGATGTCGTGGGCGACGACGACGAAGCCGCGCGACTCACCGTCGATATCCGGTTTGAGCCGGCTTAGTTTGACGCTGGCGTAGAAGAGCGATTTATTTTTTCGAATGAGCCGGCGCTCCGCGGCGGCGTATCCGGCGGCGGCGGCGGTACGTAACTCTATATCCGGGCTACCGGCAGCGATGTCGGCGGCTAAGAAGAGAACGCTAAGTTCGCAACCCAGTACTTCGCTTTGCGAGAAGCCGAATGTTTGCTGCGCACCGCTGTTCCAACTCGTGATCCGGCCGTCGAGCGCGGTACAGAAGATCGCGTAATGTTGGACGCTTTCGATGAGCATCCGCAAGCGTTCTTCGCTGTCGCGCAGTTGTTGCAACGCAACGTGGTTTTCCGTCGTATCCCGCACGAGCTTGGTGCACCCGAGAGCGACGCCGGCGGTATCGAAGTACGGTTGCGCGCTGCTCGTGCCCCAAAACCGCGACCCGTCGCGCCGTACGTACCAGCGGTCGTGGGCTGCACCTTGACCGCCGAGTGTGTATTCAATTTCACGCGCCGGTGCGTCGAGCGCACAATCCTCGACGGTGAACAGAAGCGCCACGTCGCGGCCTAGTATTTCAGCTTGCGTATAGCCGAAGATGCGTTGTGCGCCGCGGTTCCAACTATCGATCGACCCGGCGCGCGAAACAGCGAACACGGCGTAATCGGTGAGACTGTCGATGAGCATCGTCGAGAGCAGTTGGGTTTGATCGGTTGCGACCGGCTCATCGGCACGTAACGGCGTTACTCGTTGCGGCTTGGCAAGCGCGATGGCCGGCGTCCTCGTGTCATCGTCTATGGAGACAATCTTCGTAGCTCCGCTGCCAAATTAGAGGCGGCGACGGCTAAGCGTTAGCGGGAGTACCGGTCGGCTATTCCCGTGCTTAACTATCGGTATAGGTAGGACGCTATCAGACCCGACGGTAAAAAACAAGTCTGCTCGTCCATTTGCTTTTGCGTGCTCGCAGGGCACGCCCGCTCGGTTACCTCCGCTGTCCGAACGAGCTCCCGCGGTCGTTGCGCTAACGGCAATGGTAATTAATAGAACTCCGTAACGTTAACCGTGTTGCGCAACGGTTCGCCGGCGGTGAAGCGTCCGATATTGTCGCAAAAGAGATTGACGATGCGTTCGTTTTCACGCACCGAAAGCGCCGCTGTGTGAGGACTGAAAATAACGTTCGGTAACGTCCAGAGCGGATTATCGGGCGGTAGCGGTTCGGGGGTGAAGACGTCGAGCACCGCGCCGAAAATCGCGCCGCTGGTCAAGGCGTCGATGAGCGCCGATTGATCGACGAGCGCACCGCGGCCCAAGTTGATGAAGATCGTCGATCTGCTCCAAGCGCCGATCATCGCTTGCCCGATCAGACCGCGCGTCGCGTCGGTTCCGGGTAATGTTGCCACGATCGTTTGAGCGCGCCGGCAGGCGTTATCGAGCCGATCGAATCCGACGACTTCGTCAGCGCTGCCGGTATGCGCCGCTGGCGTGCGCGCAACGCCGATGACGTGCATGCCGAACGCGCGTGCCCGTGCGGCGACGGCTTGTCCGATACCACCGAGACCGATAACGGTGATGGTGGAACCGGCCAACTCGTCCATCGCATAATGATCCCAGCCGCGGGCGGCACGAATGCGCTCGAGCCGGCGCGCATCTTTGCGTAACGCGAGCAGACCATAAAAGGCGAACTCGGCCAGCATGCCGCCGTGCACGCCGGCCGCCGACGTGAAGACGATGCGCGCGAGATCGACGTCGGCCAGGTGCGCCGCACGCACTTGTTCGCCCGCTCCCGCCGACGTGCCGGCGACCCACCGCAGGGCCGGCGCGTTGGGCACGGCCGCCGCGAGGCCCGCACCGCTATCGCCCGGGACACCGAAGACAATCTCGGCTCTGCGGAGCATCGCCTGCCAGCGCGCCTCGCCGGCCGGGTCGCGCTCGAAGTCGAGGGCGCCGCGGTGGTCCGACGGATAGCGGGCCGGGGGTAACAGTTCGGGCGCGAAATCGACCGTGATGTCGGGCCGCACGGCGGCGATACGGTCGACCAACTCGGCTTCGAGCGGAGTTGCGATCATGATCTTCACGCTCTTCGGTAGTGTCGCACGGGCGCGTGCTCCTGCCGGGGAGTTACGCGAGCGTGATGAGCGGCGCCCGCGCCTCTACGGTGGCTCCGGTTGCCGTATGCACGGTCACGACCGTACCGGCTCGCGGGGCGCGAATCTCGTTCATCATCTTCATCGCCTCGACGATCATCACCACGGCCCCTTGAACGACGGTGTCGCCGGGGCGCACCGCAATCTCAACGACCACGCCGTGCATCGGTGCAACGATGTCATTTCCGGCAGCCGCCCCGTTCGAGCGCGGCCGGATCTTTTTGGGTGCCGCGCCGGCACCGTTCGCCGCGGCCGTCCGGCCGCGCATGCCGGCCGGAAGATCGACGAACCGGACTCGGAAAAGTTTGCCGTCGACCTCGACGCGCAGCGTGTCGTCGTTGTCGGTCGGCGGCGTCCCGGCCGGCGCTTCCGGCTCGGTCGGCTCCGGGTCTCGCCACTGCGCCGCGAACGGCTCGAGCGTCGCCGTGCCGTAGCTCGCGCTCCGCACCGGATCGAAGCCGATGAGCGCGCGCAGCAGCGGTATCGTCGTCGGTACGCCGGAAATGTGAAATTCGTCGAGCGCGCGGCCGAGCCGCTGCAGCGTTTCGTCGCGATCGCGGCCCCAGACGATGAGTTTGGCGATCATCGAATCGTAATCGGGGGCGATCGTACTGCCGGCAAAGGCCGCTGAGTCAACTCGTACGCCGAAGCCGCCGGGCTCGCGGTACGTCGCAATGGTGCCGGGTGCGGGGCGGAAGTCGAGCGCCGGGTCTTCGGCGTTGATGCGCACTTCGATGGCATGTCCGCGCAACGCCACATCAGCCTGGGAGAACGAGAGCGGCCGGCCGGCGGCCACCAAAATCTGTTCGCGCACCAGATCGATGCCGGAGATCGCTTCGGATACGGTGTGCTCGACTTGGATCCGCGTGTTCATTTCCAGAAAGAAGAAGTCGTCGCCCGCGACGAGGCACTCGATCGTGCCGACGCTATCGTAGCCGATCGCGCGCGCGGCGGTGATACCGGCTTCGCGCAAGCGGTCGCGCACGTGCGCCGCGATGCGGGCCGGGGCTTCTTCCCATACTTTTTGATGGCGGCGCTGTAGCGAACAATCGCGTTCGCCGATATGCACGACGTGGCCGTGTTTGTCGGCCACGATCTGTAACTCGACGTGCTTGGGATTCTCTAAATAGCGCTCGGCGTAAATGGTCGGATTATTGAAATAGGCTTGTGCTTCGCGTTGGGCATTGGTGAACGCGCTCGCAACGTCGTCGAGCGTGCGCGCGATCTTCAACCCTTTGCCGCCGCCGCCGCCCGACGCTTTGAGTGCCAAGGGCAAGCCGTAACGTTCGGCGGCTAGCCGGGCGGCGGCCGGATCGGCGATGGCTGCGGTACCGCCGGGTACAACCGGAACGCCGGCAGCGACCATCGCGACGCGCGCCCGAACTTTATCGCCCATCGCGTCGATCGCGCCCGGATGCGGTCCGATCCACGTCAAGCCGGCGGCGATGACCGCCTGCGCGAAGCCGGCGTTTTCGGCAAAAAATCCGTAACCTGGATGGACGGCGTCGGCGCCGCTGCGCCGGGCGACGTCGACGAGCTTTTCGGCGTTGAGATAACTTAGCCGTGGCGCGGCCGGTCCGAGATGGTAGGCTTCGTCGGCCATGCGCACGTGCAGCGCAGCGCGGTCGGCGTCGGAATAGACCGCGACCGTGCGACAGCCCAGTTCCTTAGCGCTACGAATGATCCGGATCGCGATCTCGCCGCGATTGGCGACGAGGATTTTCGCAAACGGCGGCGCGGTCATCGGCTACGCCCGCGCGCGGCCCAGCGCGAGCGGCAGCGGCCGCCGCGGGCTGCCGCCGGATCGCGCGTGCCTAAACGGCCGGCGAAACTCCAGCGCAGCCCGACAGGCTCCTGCGGCGGGGTGTCGCGTTCGAGCAGCAGCCGGGCCGCGGCGAACACCGCGGCTAGCGCAGCGGCCGTCATCCGATGTCCGCCGGCGTGGTAACCGTGCGCAGCCGACCGTCACCATCGGCGCCCTGCTCGACGGTCCGGACGAGCCGGTCGAACGCGGCCCAGGCGAACGGGGCTTGGGCTTGCAGGCCGTAACCGAACGCCGCGAACGCGTCGACGTGCGTCCCGCCCGTGACGAGATAGAGTTGATGCAACGCGGAGCGCTGCGCGCGCGCAACGGCGCGTGCGTAGCCGAGCGCGTGATGTTCGGGCGTGACGAAAACGTCGTGCGTCCCGGCGATGGAGACGAGCGGTTTTTCAATTCTCCCGGTGTGCGCGAACGCGCGGATTGCGGTCCGCGCCGCCGCCGACGGTGCGTACGCGGCGCGGTTCGCGGGAACGGCAAGCCCCGTTCCGTTGCACGTCGCCGGCAGCCGGGCCGCGTCGACGGGATCAGCGATGCAAGCCGGCGCGTCATACCAGGAGTCGGCTTCGGGGTCGATCAGCAGCGCATACGCGAAGAGCGTGATGTCGGCGTAGAACGGAGCGACGTTCGAATAGTATTCGGCGTACAGCGAGGGGTGCGCGGCGTCGGCTTGCACGACATCGGGCGGAAAGCCGAAGCGCACCAAGCGCTGCACGACCGCGGCGTCGGTAAAACCGCCGGCGATGTAGGCCGGCATTTCGCGTAAGAAGACGGGCAGTTCGTCGAGCAGGCTGCGTTCGGCCGACCAATACACGCCGGCCCATTCAACGCCGCCGTCGACGAGTTCGGGCCGCTGCTCGAGCAAGCTGCGGACTTGCCCGCCGCCGTTCGAGAGTCCGACGGCAAACGTCCGTTGCGGCGGCGCGTGCCGCTCGCTCAGCCAGTCGCGCGCGAACGTGATGAGCGCGGCGTAGTCGGCGTTCCAGCGATCGATCGGAATCGGCGCCGGCGAAAGCATACCGAAGCGCAGCGCTAATCCCTGAGCCAGTAGACCGCCGGAGTCGAACGGAATCGGATACGTCGCGCGCCGGTCGGTAACGCCGGCGGCGACTTCGAGCGTGGCGTTGACGGCGATCCCCTTATTGCTCGAAGCGAAGGCGTATCCGCGGGCCAGCGCGCACTCGCCCCAGACCAGATCGTTGCTAAACTCGTTGCGCGTGGCGGGCGTTCCGGCGGCGACGAGTGAACCGTTCCAGTCATCCGGCACGCGAATGACGTAACGCTGACCGGCCGCGTACGAACCCGTATATTGAACGCCGGGAACCGGCCGCGTCGCGGGTGTCGGCAGCCCGGGCAGCAGCAGTGCCGCCGCGTCGCCGGCCGGATAATAGCCGGGTGTCGCAGCGGGCAGCGGCGCATATCCGAAGCGCAGATCGGCGACCGTTTGGGCCATCATGTGAGTTCGCGTTCGGCCTTGGTCGCGACGGGATCCGGATACATGCCCATGACATGATAGCCGGCGTCCACGAAGTGAACGTCGGCCGTGATTGCCCTCGAGAGGTCGGATGCGAGATACACGGCGCAATCGCCGACATCCGTCGCTGTAATGTTGCGCCGCAGCGGTGCCGCGGCGCTGACCTTTGCGAGCATCGAGGAAAAGCCGGCGACTTGGCGCGAGCTGGCGGTTTTGATCGGTCCGGCGGAAATGGCGTTGACGCGAATGCCGCGTTCGCCGAGATCGAAGGCCAAATAGCGCACGATGGATTCGAGTGCGGCTTTCGCGATACCGGCGATATTATAATTCGGCACGATCGCCGTCGCGCCGTAATAGGTGAGCGCCATGATGCTCGCGCCGTCGGTCAGATTCGCGCGTAACGCCGAAACGAGCGCAATGAGCGAATACGACGAAATATCGAGCGCCAGCGCGAAGCCGCGGCGCGACGTTTCGTAGACCTTGCCGGCCAAATCTTCTTTGTTGACGAACGCGATCGAATGCACGAGTCCATCGAGCGGGCCGGCGTGTTCGGCCAGCGCCGACAGGGTCGCATCCGCGGCGACATCGCACTCATAAATGTTCGCGCCGCCGAGTTCGAGCGCCAGTTTTGCAACTTCAGCCCGAACGCGTTCGCCTTGATACGTTAAGGCGATTGTCGCTCCGTGCGCGTATAGTGCCGTCGCGATGCCCGTCGCGATCGACCACCGGTTCGTAACGCCGGTGACCAGAATTCTTTTTCCTTCGAGCAACTTCACGAACGCTGCAATTACCGTCCGACGCCGGAATGTCCGCTCCACGCAGCGGCGCAACCAAATCGAATTACAGCTCTAACGTTAGGCCGTCAGCGGCGACTTCGACGCCGTGCCGGCGCAGTGTCGCGAACGCCGCGGAGCTGGGGTCGAGCACCGGGTTGGTGTTGTTGACGTGCGTGACGAAGCAGCGTCCATGGTCGGTGCCGATCGCCGCCAAGGTACCGGTGTCGCCGTCGAGCGGCGCGTGACCGAGTGCGGTGGCCAACTTGTCGCCGACGCCGGTTTCGAGCATTTCACCGTCGCTGAAAAACGAGCCGTCGATGAACGTGACGTCGGCGGCGCGAATCTCGGCGGCCAAGGTCGCGTCGACGCGCGCGAACACCGGTGCGAAGAGCAGGCTGCGTCCGCCGCGGGTGTTGACGACGTAGGCGGTTACCGCACCGCGGACGGCGCGCCGGCCGGCGAAGCCGGGCGTCAAGCCCGGAACGGGCACGGCCCGCACGATGAGTTCGCTGCCGATCGGATCGCCGTCGAAGGCTGCGAGCGGGCCGTCATCGGCCGCCGACCAGCGGTGGGGCGGATCGGCGAACTGCGCGAACGCCGGCTGCGCGGTGGCGATGTCGCGCACGACCGCGCTCGAACGCAGATGGAAGCGATGCTCGCCGGCCTGGCGCAACGTCACCAGACCACCTAAATGATCGACGTTGGCATCGGTCAGCACAATGCTTGCGATCGGTGTGCCGCGAACTCCGCGCGGCTGCAGCGGCGGATAAGCTTCGATTTGGGCGCCGATGTCGGGTGAAACGTTGAGCAGCACCCAACGCTCGCCATCAGCCGAAACGGCCAGCGACGATTGCAGCCGGTGCGGCTGCTCGCCGCGCCTCGCGGCGGCGCAATTCACGCAACGGCAATTCCATTGGGGGACGCCGCCGCCGGCCGCCGAGCCGAGCACGCGGACGATCACAAAGGTGCGACGGCCTCGCGCATCCGGCGCGGCACCAGCGTCGGGTGCCGATCGCCGGTGGCCCGGAGATCGACGATGATGTTGTGATCGGGGCTCAGCGCGCACGCCGGATCGACGGCCGCGGCATTCCCGGTCAGCGCGAAAGCTTGGCAGCGGCAACCGCCCCAATCGATTTCACGGCGGTCGCACGAGCGGCACGGGTCGGGCATCCAGTCGGTGCCGCGAAACGTCGTGAAGGCCGAGGATGCATGCCAGATATCGGCAAGGCCGCGGTCGCGCACGTTATCGAAGTTGAGACTGCTGATAGCGGCGGCGCCCGGGCAGGGCATGGCCCGGCCGTTCGGTGCAACGGTCATGAACGCGCGGCCCCAGCCGTGCATGCACGCTTTGGGCAAATCCTCAAAATAGTCGGGCAGCACGTACACGATTTCGAGCTGGCCCGCCAGCCGCCGCTTGGCGTCGGTGGCGATCTGCAAGCCGCGTTCGACTTGCTCGCGGGTCGGCATCAATCCGCCGCGGTTGCGATAGGCCCAGCCATAAAACTGGACGTTCGCAAGTTCGAGCTTGCGCACACCGAACGAAGCGGCCAAGTCGATGACCGCCAAAATCGAGTCGTGATTGTTCCGATGCAAAACGCAATTCAGCGTTAAGGCCATGCCGCTTTCTTGCACCCGCGCGATCGCCCCGAGCTTGCGTTCGTGAACCACCGTGCCGGCGATCGCGTCGGCTAATTCGCGCTCGGGGGCTTGCAGACTGATCTGGATGTGATCGAGGCCGGCCGCCGCGAGTTCGGCGATCCGGGCCGGATCGAGGAACGTGCCTTGGGTGATGAGGTTGGTGTACAACCCGCGCTTCGACGCCGTTTCGATCAGAGTCGCAAGATCACGCCGCAGGGTCGGTTCGCCACCGGAAAACCCGAGCTGCACGATGCCCATGTCGGCCGCTTCGCCGATCACGCGCTGCCAGGTCGCCGTGTCGATTTCGTCGCGGTAGCCGTCGAGGTCGAGCGGGTTGTAGCAGTACGGACATTGCAGGTTACAGCGATACGTAAGTTCGCACAAAAGCGACAGCGGGCGAATCGCGGTCATGCCAGCACCAGCATGCGGCGCAGCCGCAAACGATCGAAGAGCGCCGTCACGTCGTCACGCGCGCGGTCGTCGGCAACGTCGAAACGTTGGCAAATTTGGGCGACGATGTCATCGAGGGTCCGTTCTCCGTCTACGAGGGCCAGCGCGGCGGCGGCGCTCGCGTTGAGCTTGATCGCCCCTTCGGGGATCAGCAGCATCGCGCTGCCGTCGTCTTCGGTGCGCAGGCGCACGCCGCGTTCGAACGCCGGCCGGCTGGCGGGGCTCACCCGAACACGCCGCAACTCAATGCGGTCGCATCAAAGATCGTCCACAGCACGTCGCATTTAAAGCGCAGGGCGGCAACACACCGGTCCTGCGCCGCCGCGTCGAGCGCATGCTCGTGCACCCAGCCCAACGCCAGAGCAGCGTCCTCTTGGGCAAGCGGAATGCGAGTCTCGAAATAGCGTAGACCGGCCCGGTCGATCCACGGATATTGCGCGACGATGGCGGCCACCCGGGCGGCCATCACCGGCGGTCCAAATAGTTCGGTCAGCGAGGAAGCGACCGACTCGAGCCACGGCTTGCGGCGCGCGAAATCGACGTAGGCGTCGACGGCGAAACGCGTTCCGGGAGCGACGCCGCGCTCGGACAGCACGTCGTTATCGTCCAAGCCCACGGCGCGACACAAGGCCAACCACGAATGGGTGCCGCCTTGGTCGTCGACGCTGCCGTCGTGGTCGGTAATGCGTTTGATCCAGGCGCGCCGATGTTCGCGGCTGGGCAAATTCGCGAGAACGAAGGCATCCTTGACCGGGATGGCCTTTTGATAATAATACCTATTCGCGACCCACGACCGGACCTGGTCGGGCGTCAGCGTCCCCGCGACGAGCCGGCGATGGAAGGGATGCTTATCATGGTAGCGTTCTGCGCCGACGGCGCGCAGGCGCGTTACGAGGTCGGCGGCCGGTTCGGTTGCGATCATAGGGAACGGCGCCCGGTCATGCCGCCACAGCGGCGCGACCGGGCGCGAGTTCTACGGATCTTAGCGGCTGAATTCGCTGTCGTTGACGTAGGCGGTAATCTCGAATCCGAGACCGATTTCTTCGATCTGCGGGGTGTCCCAAGCTTCGCGTTGCAGGTCTGTCATGAAAAAACTTCCTCTCAAAATAACGAGTAAGGCCGTTTGAGTCTATTCGTTTCCGAGAAAACCGGCCCCCTGCCGAAACAAAACTTCGTGCTCGGGCGAGGTTGCAGCGCGACCCGAATTTTTCTCACAATCGATGGCCGCTCGCCAAACGCGGCTACAACGGAATGTTGCCGTGCTTACGCGCCGGCCGTTCGACACGCTTGCCGGCGAGCATGTCCAGCGCGCGCGAGATCGCCCGGCGGGTCGTCGCAGCCTCGATCACGTCGTCGACGTAACCACGCTGGGCAGCGATGAACGGGTTGGCGAAGCGCTCGCTATATTCGGCGATCAGCTCGCTGGTTCGGGCCTGGGGGTCGGCGGCTTCGGCGATCTCGCGCCGGAAAATGGTTTTGACGGCGCCGGCTGACCCCATCACCGCGATCTCCGCCGTCGGCCAGGCCAGATTGATGTCGGCCCGGATGTGCTTCGAGGCCATGACATCGTATGCGCCGCCGTACGCTTTGCGCGTGATAATGGTAATCTTCGGCACGGTGGCTTCGGCAAAGGCGTATAGCAGCTTCGCGCCATGTTTGATGATCCCGCCGTATTCTTGAGCCGTTCCGGGCAAAAACCCGGGCACGTCGACGAACGTCAGCAGCGGGATGTTGAAGGCGTCGCAAAAACGCACGAAACGGGCGGCCTTGACGGACGAGTCGATATCGAGGACGCCTGCGAGAACTTTGGGCTGGTTGGCCACGACGCCCACCGAGCGGCCGCCGATGCGGCCGAACCCAACGACGATGTTGGGTGCGAACAGCGGGCTGATCTCGAAGAAGTCGCCGTCGTCGAGCACCGGTTGCACGGCATCGAGAATGTCGTACGGCTTGTTCGGGGCATCCGGAATGAGCGCGTCGAGTTCGGGGACCAAGCGCAGCGGATCGTCGTCGCTGGGCACCAGCGGCGGGTCGTCGAGATTATTGCCCGGGATGAACGACAACAGCCGTCGCGTGTGTTCGTTCATCTCATCTTCGTCGACGGCCGTGAGGCTCGCGACACCCGAGCGGGTCGCGTGCGTGGTGGCGCCGCCGAGTTCTTCGAACGAGACATCTTCGCCGGTCACCGTCTTGATGATCTCGGGACCGGTGATGAACATCTGCGAGATGCCTTCGACCATGATCGTAAAATCGGTGATGGCCGGCGAGTACACGGCTCCGCCCGCGCACGGACCGGCGATGAGACTAATTTGCGGAATCACGCCCGAGGCTTGCACGTTGCGCCAAAAGATTTCAGCGTAGCCGCCCAGGCTTACGACGCCTTCTTGAATGCGCGCGCCGCCCGAATCGTTGATGCCGATCATCGGCGAGCCGGTACGCACCGCCAGATCCATCACCTTGCAAATTTTTTCAGCGAATACTTCGCCCAAGCTGCCGCCGAGCACGCTGAAATCTTGCGAAAATAAGAAGACTTGGCGGCCGTCAATGGTCGCATGGCCGGTGTACACGCCGTCGCCTAAAAACAACCGTTCATCGAGGCCGAACGCGGTCGTCCGATGGACGGCGAAGCGGTCGAGCTCGACGAACGAATCGGGATCGACGAGCGCTTCGATTCGTTCGCGCGCGGTGCGCTTGCCGCGCGCATGTTGCTTTTCGACGGCCGCCGCACCGGCCGGCGCCAATGCTTCATCGCGCAGCGTTTGCAAACGCGCGTAGGCCTTATCGTGAGAGGGCATCGCTGGAGCCGGTTCGCGTTGCGTTCGCGGCGAGCCCGCCGCGTTGCCTACGGCGGCGCAGGCGATGCGGGCGGCGCGGTGTCGCGCGCTGCGCGCAGATGTGCTGCCAGCAACTGCGGGTCGAACATCCAGTCCGGTTCGGCGGCCGGAAAGCGGACGTCGCTAATCTGCAATTCGGCGCTGCCGCTATAGCTCAAAAAGCCGAAGCGCAGCGCGAAGTCCATGCCGGCGTGCGCGATCAGCCAGGTCCCGTCGACCGGCGCGAAGTCGACCGTGACGGTCGGTCGCGAACGCACCGGTCCCGCCGCGGCCCACACTTCGATTGCGATGCGGCGTGGATTGAAGCTGCCGGTGTCGATCCACACATCGCGAATCGGGTGGTGCGCGGGGTCGAAGCGCGGCACGAGCTTGAGGTGGTAGACCGCAGCGCCGTCGAGGCGCTCCGTGCCGACGAGCGTCGGATCGTAGTCGCGTGACATCGCAGCGACGCGGCCGATGACCGCCGGGCCGCCGGCCGGCTCGGGCGCCGGCGATGACGCGCTCTCGTACGCCGATGCGCTTTCCCCGCCGCGCCGCTTCACCAGGCCGAAACTCGTGGTCGGATAGACCAGCGGCCGGTCCTTAACCGCTGGTTGGGTGTCGACGCGGTCGTCCGGCGAGGCCGGAACCCGCGTACTATTGACCTTGCCGTCGGCCATGCGCACGATGATCTGCGACCGTTCGGCCTGAACTTTGCCGCGGCGCTCGAACGCCGCGTATTGCGCGTAGGCGATGAACGGCGGAACGGCTCGCGCGGCGATGGCTGCCCGCGTACGATCGTAAATGGCCGTTGCATCGAGCGCCGGAGCGGCCGGCGCGGAGGTTGCTTGGGCGAACGCGCTTAGCGGTACCGCGAGCGTCGCTACCAGAGCCAAGCCAAAGCCGGCGACGTTGTGGGTAGCCGGCCGGTGAGGTGCCGGCCGCTGTCTCGCTACCAGATGCCGAGTGCGACCTTCACGTCGTCGGACGCCATTGTTTTCGGATCCCACGGCGGCGTAAACGTGATGTCGACCTTGACGTTCTTCACGCCCTCGATCGACTCGACTTTCGACTGAACGGATTGCTTGAACATCGGACCGACCGGACACATCGGCGAGGTCAGCGTCATGACGACATTGACATCTTCGCCTTGCGGTCCATCGACGTTTACGTCGTACACGAGCCCGAGCTCGAGGATGCCCATGTGCAGTTCCGGATCCTGCACTTCGGTCAGTGCTTCACGCACGCGTTCTTCGGTTACCATCGCAATCTGTGATTACGGGCAAAGCCGGGCAACCCTGCGACCCGGCCGGTTAGGCCGGCGGCGCGCCGGCCCCGATTTCATGTAACACATGAACCTCGAGCGGAGCGGCCAGTGCGTCGCCGGTTTGCGCGCCGAAAGCCTTGAGGTGCGGGGTCTGCATGTGCGCGTCGAGCGCCTCGCGCGAGTCCCACGTTTCATAGAAAACGAATAAATTAGGATCGTCGGCGCTCGCGTGCAGAACGTAGAGATGGTTTGTCGACTCGGCGCGCGTCGGCGCGATGAGCGCCTCCAAGCCGGCTCGGACACGCTCCGCGGAGCCGGGTTTCGCTCGGGCCAATGCGACCACATGAATCATCGAGCATAATCCTCCGCGGTCACAACCGCGACGTTAACTTCAGGCGTGAACCGCATAAGGAAGTAACCGAGCCGTCAGCTTGAAGTCCAATGCGCGTCGTTTGCTCAGCCCATACAACCCAACCCTTTTTCACGCCGGCCGCTACGTCCGTCGAACCCCTTCGTGCACGAGGCCGCAGGAGGCTCCACGAATTGACGCAAGTCCGCTCTGAAACTAGGCGTATTCGCCGATGGTTATATGGACAACCGAATCCGTACGCCGGAATCGGCGGCAGGAGCGACTGGTCGCTCGGGGAGTCAAACCGTCATGTCAATGTGGGAACCGTTTACCGAACGCGCGCGACGCTCCATCGTGTTGGCGCAAGAAGAAGCTCAGCGTCTGGGCAACAATTACATCGGCACCGAGCATATTTTGCTCGGCATCATTTCCGAGGGTGAGAGCCTGGCCGCCAAAGTGCTCGAAACCCTCGGCGTCAATCTCGCCAAAGTTCGCCAAGAAGTCGAAGCGATCGTTGGCCGCGGCGGGCAGACCGTCCAGCAAGAGATGGTTTTCACGCCACGCGCGAAGCGCGTGATCGAATTAGCGTTTGAAGAAGCGCGGCAACTCAACCACAACTATATCGGGACGGAACACTTGCTGCTCGGCCTCATCCGCGAGGGTGAAGGTGTGGCCGCGCGGGTGCTTACCAATCTCGGTGTCGATCCGGCCAAAGTCCGCGTGCAAACGACCTCGCTGCTGGGTGCCGAAGGGCAGCCGCCGGCGCCCAAGGGCAAATCCAAGACGCCGACGCTCGATGCGTACGGTCGCGACCTCACCACGCTGGCACGCGAGAACAAACTCGACCCGGTAATCGGGCGCGCGAGTGAGATCGAACGCGTGATTCAGATTCTGTCGCGCCGCACGAAAAATAATCCGGCCCTCATCGGTGAGCCCGGCGTCGGCAAAACCGCCATTGCCGAAGGCTTGGCGCAGCGCGTCATCAAGGGCGAAGTGCCCGAACCTCTGCGCGATCGGCGTGTGATCACCCTCGATCTCGCGGGCCTGGTCGCCGGCACCAAATATCGTGGTGAGTTCGAGGAACGCATGAAGCGGGTGATGGACGAGATCCGCGGCGCGGCCGGTGAGATCATCCTGTTCATCGACGAATTGCACACGCTTGTCGGCGCGGGTGCCGCCGAAGGCGCGATCGATGCGTCGAACATCATCAAACCGGCGCTGGCGCGGGGCGAGCTGCAGTGCATCGGCGCAACGACCCTCAACGAGTTTCGCAAACACATCGAAAAAGACTCGGCGCTCGAACGGCGTTTTCAGCCGGTCATGGTCGGTGAACCGTCCGTCGATGAGACCGTCGAAATTCTCAAGGGCTTGCGCGACCGCTACGAAGCGCACCACAAGGTCGTCATTACCGACGAAGCACTCGTGGCCGCGGCCAAGCTCGGCGATCGGTACATCAGCGACCGGTTCTTACCTGATAAGGCCGTCGATCTGATCGATGAAGCGGCATCGCGCGTGCGATTACAAGCGACCCTGCCGCCGCAGGCGATTCGCGACATCGAAAACGAGATTCGTAAGGTCAAGACCGAGAAAGAGTCGGTCGTGAAGTCGCAAGAGTTTGAGAAAGCGGCCTCGATTCGCGATCGCGAAGAGAAGCTGCGACTCGAAAAGCAGCGGCTCGAAGCGGAGTGGGCCGACAAAAAAGCGGTCGCCGATAAGACGATTAAAGTCACCGAAGAAGACGTTGCCTACATCGTTAGCGCCTGGACGAAGATCCCGGTCGCGAAACTTGCTCAAGCGGAAACCGCCAAGCTGCTGGGCATGATGGATCAGCTGCACAAACGCGTCGTCGGTCAGAATCAAGCGATCGAAGTCGTCACGCGCGCGATTCGGCGCTCGCGAGCCGGCCTCAAAAATCCCAAACGGCCGATCGGTTCGTTCATCTTCCTGGGCCCGACCGGCGTCGGCAAGACGGAAGTCGCGCGCAGCGTGGCCGAGTTCTTATTCGATGATTCCGAATCGATGATCCGCATCGATATGTCGGAGTACATGGAGAAGTACGCCGTCTCTCGGCTCGTCGGCGCACCGCCCGGCTACGTCGGTTACGAAGAGGGCGGCCAGCTGACCGAAGCCGTTCGGCGGCGACCGTACTGCGTCGTGCTGCTCGACGAAATCGAGAAGGCGCATCCCGATGTCTTCAACTTGTTGTTGCAAGTGCTCGAAGACGGCCGCCTGACCGATTCCCAAGGCCGAGTCGTCGACTTCAAAAACGCGGTCATCATCATGACCTCGAATGTCGGCGCGACCGGCATGACGTCGTCGATCGACATCGGATTCCGGCCGCAAAAAGACAGCGGCGATACGACTGAGAAAAACTACGAGAAGATGAAGAACAAAGTGCTCGAGGAGGTCAAGCACACCTTCCGGCCCGAGTTCATCAATCGTGTCGATGAAATCGTCGTCTTCCACCAACTCACGCGGGCCGAAATTGAAGAGATCGTCGGCCTGGAACTCAACAAGGTCATTCGCGAAGTCAAGGCACAAGAAATGCATCTCGAAGTAACCGAAGATGCCAAAGCGTTACTGGCGAAAAAGGGTTGGGATCCGCAGTTTGGCGCACGTCCGCTGCGACGCGCGATTCAGCGTGAAGTCGAGGACGAACTCGCTGAAGAAATGTTGCGTGGCCGCTTCGGTTCGGGCGACCGTATCTTAGCGGAAGTCAATCCGGACAATCCCGACAAGTTGATCTTCTCGAAGATTCCAACGGTGGAGCCACCCGTGGCGGTACCTTCCGAAGTGCAGCAAGTCTAAGAGCTCAATACGGCCCGCCGGTTTATCGGCGGGCCGTTTGCGTTTCACCCACGCCCACTCTGCGCGTACCTGAAGTCTTTCGGACCCACGTGCGAGAAGTAGTACGAGATGAGGATTCTGAAGGGCGCGCACGGCCTATTAGCGTGAGTCCGTTTGCTACATGGCGATCGCGTCTACCGGCGCAGATCGGGAATTGGTTCGCGCGCGATCTGACCCGGACGGCGCTGGCACTCGTCGATGCGAATCGCGTTGTGTTGCGCGCCGTCGAAGACCTCAAGATTGAAGCCGCCGTCAAGGATCGCGGCGGTGTGATCGTCGGCGTTGAGTGGGCGACGGGCACGGGCCCGCAAGCCTTGCGCAGCGTGTGCACGTGCGGCTTGACGGGCGTCTGCGAACACGTCGTGGCGACGCTCGAAACGGTGCGCACCACGAGTTCGGCGCCGTTGCCCGCGATCGCCGGCGGTATTCCCGATAACGACGAGGACTACGCCTGGCTGCCCGAAGTCGAAGCCGAATCGAGCCGGCCGCGAGCCCGTAGCGTATGGCCCGTTCTCGGTTGCTCCGACGGAAAGACGATCACGGGCGCGCTCTATTTAGATACGCCGCGGCTGCGCGGCGTCATTCGCGACGCCGAATCGATCTTGTCGATGATGGAGTCGACGCCGCCGGACGACTGGGATGATGCGGACCGCGAGTTAATCCGCGATGAGGCGGTGCAAGAAGCGTTCGGCGCGCGATTATCCATGAAAGCGCTGGCTCGGGCAATGTTCCGCATGACGCGCCATCCGCGACTGCGGTTCGACGAGCGCCCGGGCGAAAATCGGCATCCGGCCGAACTGCACGCCTTTTCGATCGACCTGCGTGGCGTCCGTTTACGGGCGGCCCGCAAGAGTGACGGCTTCGTGCCGATGCTCGAGCGCAGCGACGGTTCGCGGTTCTCGCCGGCCGGCGCGTTGGTGCTCGACGGACCACCGCGCTGGCTCATCGCCGATCGCGTCGCTTATCTGCTCGACGGCTCGTTCGACGCGCGGCGTGCGATCGTGGCGGCAGAAGCGGTGCCGGCCGAAAACGGCGTCGTGCACCACGCGCCGTCGACGGCGTCGATTGCCCGCGTTGCCGCATTTCTGACCGCCGACGACCGGGCGTCGCTGGGCGTCATCGATGCCGGCGCGCCCGAACTTGCCGCGCGCATGGCGTGGCGCGACGGCGCGCTCTTCGCGCGGCTGGCATTCATCGACAAGAACACCGGTGGCCGCGCCCCATTCTCGATGCACGGCGGCATTGCCTCAACCGACGGCCGATTCATCCGGTTCGCGCCGACGACCGCGCAAGCGTTCGCGAAGCGCTTCATCGATGCCGGATTCGTGCCGCGCGGCGGCGACGGCTTCGCCTTACACGACGCCGAGCGCGCGGCCACCCTGGTGCGCGAAGTTCTACCGGTGTGGGATGATGTCGAAGTCCGGTTGGACGAAAGTTTAAGCGCATTGTCGGGCGGTCTGGATGCCATCGACATCGCGGTGTCGGCGCGACCCTCGACGGCCGAAGGTGAGAGCAATGATTGGTTCGAGCTCAATGTCGACGTCTTTATCGGCGGCGGCGAACCGCTCACGCCCAAAGAATTAGCGGCGCTCCTCGCCTCGAGCGGTCGCTATGCCGAAGTGCGCGGCAAACTCTTCGACGTCGCGAAATTACGTAGCCAGGGCAATCTACTCTCGGATATCACCGACCGCAAACGCAACGGTCTCGCTGCGCTCGTGGCACTGCGTGACGAACTGCACGAGAGCTTCGCCAATGTCACCTTACCCGAGGAAGTCGAGCGGTTGCGCGATCGGCTGCGCGACTTCAACGGAATCGAAGAAGTCGAACCGCCCGAGGCACTCAAGGATACGCTGCGCGGTTACCAGCGCCGTGGATTAGACTTTCTCTCGTACCTGAGTTCGTTTCAATTCGGCGGTATTCTAGCTGACGAAATGGGCTTGGGTAAAACGCTGCAGGTCGTCACCTACCTGCTCAAGAGGAAGCTCGACGAAGGCGCCGCACCGTCGCTGGTGATCGCGCCGACGTCCGTTACCCACACCTGGGAAAGTGAGATTAAGCGCTTCGCACCCGAGCTGACGATCTTACGATTACAGTCGGGTGCCGAACGCGCCCAGCGGTTCGAGGAAATCGACAACTACGACGTGGTGATTACCTCCTATGCATTGGCCCGGCTCGACGCCGCGCAACTCGAACGCTACACGTTTCGCACGCTCATTCTCGACGAGGCCCAGAACGCGAAAAACCCGAGCTCGCAGATTGCCAAAGTCGTACGCAATCTCAACGCCGATCACCGGTTGGCGCTGACCGGTACGCCGGTTGAAAACTCGCTTCGCGATCTGTGGGCGATTTTTGCTTTCGTCGAACCGGGGCTGCTCGGCTCGGAGTCATCGTTCCGGCGCCGGTTCGAGAATCCGATCGGCGAGGGCGATGAAAAAGCCGCCGCGGCGCTGCGCTCGCGACTCGAACCGTTCGTGCTGCGGCGGACCAAAGAAGACGTCGCGCGCGAACTGCCCGAACGCACCGAGCAAATTATCGAGTGCGAGCTATCGCCCTTGCAGCGCCGGCTGTATCGCGGCATCGCCGAGGCCGCGCGACGCGATGTTCTCGCCAAGCTCGATGAGGACGGCGCGATCGAAGGAGCGAGCGTCCACGTCCTGGCGGCCTTGACGCGGTTACGTCAAGTGTGTGCCCATCCCGGCCTCATCGTGCCGTCGTACATCGACGAACCTGAAGCGAGCGGGAAGTTCGATGCCTTCGTCGAGACCGTCGAAGAAGTGCTGTCGGGTGGCCATCGCGTACTGGTTTTCAGCGCCTTTGCTTCGATGCTCAAGATCATGCGCGCCGCGATGGACAAGCGTCATATCGTGTACGGCTATCTCGACGGTGCAACTAAGGACCGCGACCGGCAGGCCGAAGTCGAGAAGTTCATGCACCCCGACGGGCCGCCGGTGTTTTTGTGCTCGCTCAAAGCCGGTGGCGTCGGCTTGACGCTGACGGCGGCCGATTACGTGGTGCTGTACGACCCGTGGTGGAATCCGGCGGTCGAACGGCAGGCCATCGACCGGACGCACCGCATCGGCCAAACGCGGCCGGTGACGGCGTATCGCATGGTGACCGTCGGGTCGGTCGAGGAAAAGATTCGCGCTTTAGCCGAACGCAAGAACGCGCTCTCGAAGGCAGT
This sequence comes from Candidatus Velthaea sp., assembly GCA_965214335.1. Classification (GTDB taxonomy): domain Bacteria; phylum Vulcanimicrobiota; class Vulcanimicrobiia; order Vulcanimicrobiales; family Vulcanimicrobiaceae; genus Velthaea. Next base: position 1,025,981 of record CBDCBO010000005.1, read on the forward strand.
CATCAAAGCTGATAGCGCCGTAGCCAAATCATTGACGCGGGACGATCTCGAGTTGCTGTTCGCCGATCCGGAATAGCGCGACGTGCCGGTGCGAGCGACGTAGCGTCAACCGGCTCACGAGCGTTGACGGATTGCTGAGCTAGCGGCTCGGGATGCACATGGCGACAACGCCGGCTCGCGTTGTTGCGTGCAATACGCGCGCCGCCGTCGCGACGTCGCACCGGCCGTCGGTCGCGAGCCAAGCGTCGATGGTTCCGAGTTGCGCGTGCGCCAGCGATACGGCCAGAAACGGCAGCGGAGCGATCGGCGGCGCATTGTAGCGGCGTATGACGGCCGCTAAATGCCGTTCGAGTGAGCGAGCCAAAACGCGAATCAGGATGTCGCGCGTGGCGCCTTGCAAGAGCCGGGCGCCCAGCGCCCGATGTTCGAGGAGATGGCGCAACACCTCGCGGAGCGCGTTCGAAGGCGCCGCGGTCGCGGCTGCATCGCCGAAGATCGCGACAAGTGGGGCGATGCTCTGCTCGAGCAGGTCGTCTTTGGTTTCAAAGTGCTCGTAGAACGTCGAGCGCCCGATATCGGCGCACGCCGTCAGTTCGCGGACGCTCAGGTTATCATAGCCACGCACGAGGACGAGCCGGTCGAACGATGCGAGCAACGCCGCGCGCGTCTTGCCGACCCGCCGGTCGGCGCTTTGGGAATGGGTACGGTGGAGCGCTTTGGCGGACATCACGGTCGCGTTGTCTGCTTCCGGACAGCATCCCTTGCGCACGCCGGCGGTGTTGACCGCGATCGTGGTAGGTGTAGCGCATGACCGCTCAACGACGCGCTACGCTACTTGCCGCCGCCCCGATCGCGGGCGGTGTGCTGCTGGCGATGCTGGCCTTGGCGCTGCACCCTCACGTTCGGGGCCAGACTGATGCAGCGGCGGAACTCCACGAGTTGGCGTCGCTGAGCCTGCGCGATCGGCTCGTGCACGGAACGCTGCTCTTGCTGCTCGGCGCACTGCTCGCCGGGTTGGTCAACTACGCGCTGTGGCGCGGACTTAGGCGCGGAACCGTTGTTGCCGGACTCGTGGGTTTCAGCGTCGGGATCGGCGGCTTGATCGTCGCCGGACTAATCGACGGTTTTCTGTTACCCGATCTGGTCGCGCGCTTTGCCGGCGCGCAACCGGCGGTCCAACGGGCTGCGATGACGACGCTGGGCGCGTGCGGGATCGCGGTGAACGTGTTCGCCACGTTTGGTGTTGTTGCTCTGGCGGCGGCGATGGTGGCGTGGTCGCTCGACCTTGTCCGAGAAGGCGGCGAAAGCCGGGTAGCCGGCAACGTGGGCTTCGGCGCGGCGGCGCTAACCCTCGCGCTGCTGGCGACGAGCGGCGGGGCGCTCACCCCTCACGCGCTCATGGTAATGCTCGTGGCGCAAGGCGTATGGTATGGCTGGATTTTCGCGCTGCCTGCGCGGCGGACTGCGGAGGGTTTCTAGCGGCGTGCACCTCTCGCCGGCGCTACGCCCGTTGCACAAGACGACCCGCCACGCGCGGTCGTGACCGGCGTAACGGAAGGAACGTTTGTGGCTGGCTTACCGCTTCGATTGCGCGGCTCGCGCGTTGCCTGGCCGGCGTGTGTGATGCACCCGCTATCACGCGTAGGAAGTAAGCATGTCGTAGCGATTGCGGTGAACCGCGGGGCTCTTGAAGGCTCGCGGTTCGCGGTTACCTGTCATGCGGCGCGCTCGATAGGCGTGAGAGCCGGCGCCGACGGTGGTTGCGCGATATCGGGCGCAATTTGCGTTCGTCGTAGTCAGCAAGCGCGGCAGCGAGGCTCACGCTCCGGCGGCGAATACCGGGCATCGTCGCACCCGGCCCAACGTCGCCTCGAGACCGTCGATAGCCGCACGGCCTTTCTGGATCCGTAATTAGAGTTGTCGCCGCCGACTAAGCGTGATTAGTAAAGCCGCGGATCGGTAAGATCACATAAATGACTGACGGCACGAAGCGCATCGCGATGATCGCCGCCGGCGTGACGCTCGCCGGCGTTGCAGCCACGGCCGTGAAGACGGCCGGCGACCGGACCGCCCATGCGACGTCGACTCGAACGATCACCGTCGGTCGTGACGTCGCGCAAACATTCGCTGCATGGCGAACGCTGTATGCCCGCGCCTTTGCAGATTTCGCCGACGTAAAGCCGGAGTCGAACGGTATCACGCGCTGGCAACTGCCGCCGCCGCTCTCCGTGTCGTGGCAGACGCAAACGGTGGAGGATCTGGTCGACGGCGGTATGCGGTGGGTCGCACGCGGAGCGCCCGGACCGTTCGAAGGCACATTCGGTGTGCGTCCGGCACCCGGCAATCGCGGAACCGAAGTCACGCTGTCACTGACGGGACCGGTATCGCGTCCGATCGTCGGGACGGTGTTGCGGCGCTTTAAGAGTCTCGTCGAATCGGGCGAAGCTCCGACGCTTGAATCGAATCCGTCAGGCCGGTCGTAGCGTGCGCGCCCTCTGTTTTCACGGGACGAACGATCTGCGCGTCGACACGGTGCCCGATCCAAAAATCGTCAATCCAAAAGATGTTATTTTGCGTGTGACGATGTCGACGACGTGCGGATCGGATTTGCACTTTCTCGACGGCTATCTGCCGACGATGTTGCCGGGCGACGTCATCGGCCACGAGTTCATGGGCGAAGTGGTCGAGGTCGGTCCCGACGTGCGGAAAATTAAGAAGCGCGATCGGGTGGTCGTGCCATCGTTCATCTGCTGCGGCGAATGCTATTACTGCAAGAGCGATTTGTGGTCGCTGTGCGATAACACGAATCCGCATGCGGCGATGCAAGAACCGCTCTTCGGCGATACGACGGCGGGCATTTACGGCTATACGCAGGCGTTCGGTGGTTACGCAGGCGCACATGCCGAATACGTTCGCGTCCCCTTCGCCGATACCGATTGTTTCGTCGTGCCGGACGGTCTCACGGACGAGCAAGTCGTGTTCCTTTCCGACGCGGGGCCGACCGGCTTCATGGGTGCCGATCTCTGCGGTATTGAGCCGGGCGATGTCGTAGCCGTATGGGGCTGTGGCGGCGTCGGGCTCATGGCACAAAAGGCGGCGTGGCTGCTCGGTGCGGAGCGCGTCATCGGCATCGATCGCTTTCCGGAACGCCTCGAACTGGCTCGCACGTTCGCGGGATCCGAGACGATCGACTATACGCAGCATCGTGAAGTCGCGCAACTGCTCCACGACATGACCGGCGGTCGCGGGCCCGACCGCTGCATCGAGGCGGTCGGCATGGAAGGTCATGGCACCGGTATTGGTTACGCCTACGACCGCGTGAAGCAAGCGCTTTTCTTGGAAACGGATCGCGGCTCGGCGCTCCGCCAAGCGATCGTGGCATGCCGCAAGGGCGGCACGCTCTCGATGCTCGGCGTGTATGGGCTCATGGATAAGTTTCCACTCGGCGTGATCATGAACAAAGGCCTCACGCTCAAGACCGCACAGCAGCACGGGCAACGCTACGTAAACCGTCTGCTCGATTACGCCGTGCGCGGCGAACTCGATGCGACGCCGCTCGCGACGCACCGTTTCACGCTCGAAGAATCCCCACGCGGGTACGAACTCTTCAAGACAAAGGCCGACGGCTGCGTCCGTTCGGTATTCGTACCGTAACTGCGATAAGGAGTGAACTATGGCTGAGAACACCGCCTTCCGGCACCAACATGAGATGGCGTCGGCGATGAAGGGGATGGACTTTCCCGCGAAGGCCGCCGATATTGTTAAGAACGCAAAGAGCAACGGCGCACCGAAAGACGTGCTCGATGCACTCGGCCGGCTGCCGGATCACGACTATTCGAACGTCGCAGAAGTAATGGACGCGACGAACGAGTAATCGCTCGTGTCGGATGACGCCGGAGCGCCGACGAGCGCCACGTTTGTCGGCAACGCGACGCTCGTTCTGCGCGTCGGCGGCCTGACGATCCTAACGGACCCATCGTTCTTGCACGCGGGCGAACACGTGCATGTAGGTTACGGCGTCTTCGCGAAGCGTCTCCTCGATCCGGCACTGCAATTCGCGCAACTCCCACCGCTCGATGCGATTCTCCTATCTCATCTACACGCCGATCATTGGGATCGCGCCGCGGAGCGTGCGATCGATCGAAGAACCTCGATACTTACGACGCCTCAGGCGGCAAGTGTGCTGAAGAAGCGTGGATTCGAGCGAACCGTGCCGTTAAAAACGTGGACAACGAAACGCTTAGCGGGTTTGAACGGCGCAAGCGTTGATATCACGGCCGTACCGGCACGTCACGGTCCGCCGCTGCTCAGCCGTCTCCTGCCCGAAACGCACGGCCACCTGCTTGATACGACGTTGCCCGATGGCCGAACGCTACGCGTTTATATTAGTGGCGACACGCTCGTTTTTAAAGGTATCCACGCGATCGCGAAACGGTATCCGCGCATCGATGTCGCCTTCGTGCATCTCGGCGGTACGCGTATCCCGCATCGCAAGTTCGGCATTCTCGTAACGCTCGATGCGAACGGCGGGATCGACATGCTTCGCATCCTGGCTCCACGCATGCTCGTACCGATTCACAACGACGATTGGAGCCTATTTAGTTCGTCGCTGCGCGACTTCTTAAATGCAATCGACGCGGATGGTTCGAGGGACCGCATTCGCGTGATCAGCCACGGCGAAACGCTCGATCTCGCGCCGTTTGCAAAGCCTGCGGTGCTACAGGCCAATGGCGATCGGGTGCCCGACTCGACCGCCTCGAACTGATCGCCAAGCACCCGAGCGGCGTATCGCACTACGATCGTGTCAGATTCCACGCTCGACGATCCTGTCCAGTAGCCTGCTATAACGCTGCTTGGAAGCGCCGCAGCACTACTATTTCGCAGAACGGGTATAAACATGGAAATCACGGGCGTCGATCATGCCGATATTCGCGTACCCTTACTCGAAGCCGTGGAACCGTTCTACGATGCGTTTCTGCCGCTAGTCGGCCTGTCACGCAAATCGTTCTCGCATGTCGGAAGTGATGGCGAATGGTATGACGTCGATGCCGCGCACCCGCGTAATACGGTCGAATATCATACGCAGAACTTGCCGGGAACGCTGGGCTGGTTCATCGGCTTCATCGAGGATCCGCTGATGATCCCTACTCAAACACGAATTGCCTTCGCGCTCGATGGCGAAGCCAATCTGCCCGCGATCGAAGCGCTCGTTCGTAAAGCCGGCGCGCGGGCGGTTGAATGGTCGATCGACCCCGGCTACCCGGCGCTATTTTTTGAAGACCCGTGCGGGACGCGCTTAGAGATTTGCGCTCGGCGAGTCCGCGCTTAACAAGAAACCGGCGCACCGCCGCTGTGAAACATGGACGATTCGGAGGCGGTATGTGAACGGACGTCACGTGCTTGAAGGGTCGCTCACTTGAAGAATCTTCATTCGTTTACCGCCGAGCAGGCGGCCGCAGCCAATACGGCTTTGCGCGCAGCTCTGGGTCTTGCGCCGCAACAGTTTTCAGCCGAACAGTTTGTCGGGATGATCTCAGAAGAAATCGAACAGCTGCGTGCGGCCGGCCGCACCGACGATGACATCTCGCAACTGCTTGCCAAAGAAATCGGCGTCGCGCTTGATTCCGATCTCATCGCGCGCTATTACGCCGATGACGTCGAACGTCTTGGGTATCCGTGACGCGTCCGCACGCTGCCATTGCGACTCTGCGGTCAGCGCACCAAGAACGGAACGCGCAAGACTTCGTGACGGCCTAGTGCTGTCGCGGGATCCTTTTCCGTAAGCGCAAGAGCGGCAGCTTCCGAGCCCACGCGTAACACGCCGAAGCCCCATGATTCGCGCGGATCGATAACCGGCCCGAACCGTAACATGCTGCCCGCACGAACTTCCGCGGTCCAGTAAGTAACATGCTGCCGCATTACCGCGCGTTCCTCGTCGGTCATGTCCGCGGCAAAGGTCGGCCGGTGAGCCACGAAACGCATTAGGTAAAATTGATCGTCCATCTGCCTTACCTCCGTGTTGCTAGCTTCGCGGTAATGTGGTGTAGCTCAGCCAAGCATGCTAACGTCGTCGTATTGTCTTCGGTGCTAAACTCTATGTGCAAATCCCGAGCGTGGGCGGCTACGGCCCTCGGCTGTCGTCGACACGCGCGTTCCGTTCGAAGAAACGTCGACGATGTTCGTTTTCTGTTTGACTCACCGGCGCTGGCCGTCGGTACCCAAGATATCGAGTAGCCCAAGCCGATGGAACGTCGACCACCGAGCGCCATCGTTGAGTGTAAGGCCGAGCGGGTGCTTAGGGTCAGCGAGACTCACTCGAAACCCTTGAGGTGGCGTAGAGCACTAGCGTGCCTGGCGCCGCGCCGTAACTTCAATCTCGATTCGCATCCGCTGGTCGGATAGGCCGGCGCAGATCATCGTGGCGGCTGGTGCTGCTTCTCCAATGGTCCGTCGCAACGTGGGCCAGCACGGCGGAAAATCTTCGACCCGCGGCAGGATGTAGCGGACGCGCACGATGTCGGCGAAGGTTGCGTCCGCCTGTGCCAACGCAGCGCCGACGTTCGCGCACGCTTGTTCAACCTGATCGATAAGGTTGCTGGAGATGGTCATCGTCGCGTAATCGAAACCCGTGGTTCCCGAGACGAAGATGTCATTGCCGTCAATAACGGCGCGCGAATACCCGATGTCGCGTTCGAACGAAGAACCGGACGATATTCGCTGACGCATTTGTGGCGATGTTCCCCGGTTATCGTGAATGCACTCTGGCAGGCTCCAACGTAGCGACTAAAGCCCGCAATGTCGCGGCGGCTGGGACGATCTGCGTCTTAGGTGCGCTCCGTGAAATCACGTTCCGGGCCGCCGCCAAGCTGTTCTCCCGTGTAAAGCCGTTCGTTGGAGAGTTAATTCGCGCGCGACATTGTGCTTGCGCAACGTATCTAGCCGGATACGGCTGAGCATCGCCGCGATCGACCGCAGAGCGAGAGGCTAATATGCTGAGTTCGATCTGTCAAGCTATTTGAGACCATCGAGTTAGTTACGCTATGCCGCGCGTTCGTCCGACGGTGATTAATCCAGACCGCCTCCGTAGCGACTGGCGCTTGGGCTGACCATTGCGCTCGGGATGAGACTCAAAGGCGGCGCACATAATAGCGTGTCGTTGAGCAAGTCGGTCGGTGCCGGTCCCAGCATGAACTTCCGCGGCGTCAACATCGCGATTCCAGAGTGTCGATGTTCGTTGTTGTAATAGGCATGAACGCGCGTGTGACCCAGGGCGTGTTCGAAGCAGCCGAATCGATCGGGGAAGTCACGCATACTTCATCTAAATTGCGCTTCGGAGTACGGGGCTCACGTGGGGCCGGCTGTGCGATCTTCGCACCGCGAGTCGCGCGACAAGTTGCGCGGTCATCTCGGTGCCGCGATGTTCTCCCGTACTGCAATCGTTTCCGCGAGAAGCCGTTCGCATCGGCTGGTCCAAGACGACCATAATGACAAGCAGCGAATCGCCACGAGTTTGGTGATGTCCCACGCTTGCGCAACGTCTAGCGTACTCGGGATGACGGCTTGGCGCCGAGTCACGGCCGCGAGCCGATACCGCGAGCGAAAGGCGTAATATCGCGACGCTGAGTCGACAAACCGCGGGCCACGCAGCAGCGATCCCGCTTTTCGCGGTGCCGCGCGCGGATGACGCCGGATACTCGCGCTTTGAAACGTCGATGAGCCGGCGCCGCGAGGAACGTCCCTCGCTCAGCGCGACTTGCGGCTTGCGCGCGCTTTCAATGCGCAAAGCGTCGTCAATATCGCGTTTCGGCACGCCTTCGCGCGATGACCGCCGATGTCCGGCGCCGGAGTACGCTCCGGCGAGGCCGGAACACAATCGCGTCCAGATGGGGGTTGGCGACGTCGAGCGGGACGTCCCGCGATATCGCGTTTCGCCAATGCGACGATGTCCAGCGTTCGACCGGCGTACCGTCGAGCATACCGGCGAATACCCCGTTCGCGTGACGTCAAGCGATCCGGTTGCCGCGACGCGACGCTGCCGCAGAGCCGAGATGCCCACGCCGGCGCAGCACACCATGCCGGCGGCGCCGAGCGCCACTTCAGCGATCGACCGAACCGAATGATGCGCGTCGAGCGCGGCGACGATGATCACGAGGCCGGATATCGCTACGTTTATAAACGAGATGACCGGCGATTGTCGAGCGGGAAAAAGCTTTTCCAGATCGTCCCGTTCGACCGGCGTAAGCGCAAAGCGAATGTGCCCGGGCGGCAGCGAGGTCATGTAGCAGGTCTCCGCGGTTGAGCGAGACGGGAGCGCGTCCCGACATCAGGTATCGTCGCGACGTCAGGTCCCTTTTTCGGCGCCGAAGTAGTGAATGACTTTGAGCGTGATGGCGGGCCGGGTTATGAATTGACTGGCGTCACCATACACGAAGTACAGCTCGTCATGGGGCCGGCGCAGACTGTAGCCGAACGACAGATTCGTCCCGTAAGCGAAGCTCGGTAGCGCGCCGAACGGCGGTGGCGTGCCGACGATCTTGCGCGCCCCGAAACTGAGCGATGAGCGCCGGCCCAAATCGAAACTAAGCCCGGCACGTTCCAGCCATTGCGTCTCGCGCTCACCCGAATCGCCGTGCCAAGCGGTCTGGTCGAGGTTCAAAGATAACGTTGCCCGGCGGGCGAGGCGGAAGGCGATGTCGCGGTCCGTCGTCGTCAAGCGCCCATCGCCGAAGCGGCCGAAGTTCTGCACCCACTGATCTTGCAGCGCGGTGCCGGCCTGATACTGGAGCGTGATGCCCTGCTGATTGGCCGGCCGCAGCAGATCGCCCGGTAAGCGCACGTACGAAAAACCGGTCGTCGCGGTCAAACTAAATTTCGTCTTGGTGGCGACGGTTCCGCTGAGCGTGCCGTCCGTTAAGTCCGTTCCGCCCGTCGTTCCCGCGTACCGGTCCAGAAAGGCATTCATGGCAAATGTTTGGTAGCGGGCAGTCGGGCCAAACTGAAACGTGTGATTGATTTGCGCGCTGTATCCGGCGATATCGGTAAGCGAGATCAAGCCGTCATAGGGATTGTAATATTGGCCGATCTTGCGCAGGGTGAACGACGTATAGTCGTCTTTACCGTAGTATGCAAGGCCGCCGTCGTACCGCTGGGCGTTGGCCGTATCGAGGACGCGAGTGCCGGAATCCGATCCGTAATCGAAGTAGGCGTTATAGTGCGTGTTCGTATCGTACGATGCGACAATAAGGTTCGTATCGTCGTGAACGCCCGGCAGATCGGCGGTAACACGCGTTTCCCACGTTGTAAAACGACGATTGGGCGTCGTATACTCAACGGTCTCCGCGCTATCGTTACGGCCGTCGCCGACGGCGTCGAAACTGCCGAAGGTAAACGGTCCCTGCGTACCCTCGAGCGCGTATCCGTCGCGCGGTGTCGGAATTGCCGGCGTATATAATTCGAGCAGATACGGACAACCCGAACAATTGCCGGAGAATATGTTCGCCGCGCTCTGACTAAAGAACGGCCGAATCTCGTTAAAGTGACGAGCGAACGCCGTTGGAGCGATCGTTTGCTGATCGACTTCGACATTGGAGAAGTCGGGGTGAATGGTCGCGACAAACGACGACGTTGCGGTAATCGGAATGGCGACGTCGGCGCCGGCCCGCGAGGTTGAGCCGCCGACGCTGCTTCCGGCCAGTTCGCCCAGCGTATAGAGACCCACCCGAGGCTTCGTGCGCGCGCTGCCGTGGGCGATAGCGAAGCCGCTGAGCTGACCGGCGAAGACCGAACTTGCGGGCTGCGATTGACCGCCGCCATGCGTCCATTCGTCGGTTTCGCCGGCGCGCTGCGAGAAGCGCGTGAATTGTCCGAGCCACACCGGCCGGCCATCCGTGCGGATCGCGGATAATGGAATTGTCATCATCACGACATAGCCGTTGGCGGTGGCCACGCCGGTCGAGGTCCAGGTGGGCGCGTAGATTGCGTTTTCCGTAGAGTATTGATAGTGCGTGCCGTTGGGCGTTGCGCTGAACTGATAGCGAAAGCCGTTGCGTCCGCTAGGCCAAAGATACACGCTCACTTCATCATCGGTTCCATCGCCGGTGTCGTTCACGTGCTGCGTGGCGACGATCGGCTCGTGTTGGACGACGTCGAAGCGCAGATGAATCTGCGTCGCGTCGGTCACGATCGCGACGTGCGTGGTTTCGCGCGCTGGTTTCCCATTCGTGAAATCCCAACCCAACGTAACACCTGATGCGGTGGCCCAGCCCGTTTCCGCATCGAAGGTCGCGGCCGCCGCGACGTTCGTTACATTCAGCATATCGCCCGTCGTATCGTTGGCCGGCGCAGCGCACGCTGCGATCGGCGCGCATACGATGCCGCTCAGGCACACGAGTCCGGCAACATATCGCGAGCCGGTTGTAACTATTTCTTTAAGACCAAGCGGCATGAGAATGCGGTACATCTTTCTGCGTCATACATGCAAGCGACGGCGCACATCGGTCGGCGCCGGATCGCGTAGTGATTGGCCGCCGGAGCGGCCTGGCAAGTCGGCTGTGTGCAAGTCGGGATTAGCGGTCGGACGCCACGAACCGCGCGTCGTGCGCAGCGGTCGTATCGAGGGCTGCGCCCTGCATGTCGCAGCCTACGAATTGCGCGGCGCGAAGGTTAGCCGCGACGAAGTCGGCGCCTTCGAGATCATCCGCCGTAAAGACCGTTGCGTGCAGATCCGCTCCGCGCAGATCGGCTCCGCTCAGGTTCATGCTCGCTAAGTTGATTCCGTGCAGATCGTTGTTACGCAGATCGGCTCCGGACAGATCGCAACCGCCGCACGCCCCGAGCAAAGCGCGAACGTCGAGGCCGCGTAAATCGGTGCCCGCCAACGACGATCCCGCGACGCGCAGCCCGCGTGTGTGCGCCGCGTGAAACGACGCGCCTTCAATATTGGTGTTCGTGAAGGTCGCATCGACGAGCGAGGCGCCGTCGAGTCGGGCGCCGGAAAGATCGACGTTTTCGAGCACCGCACGGTCGAGCCGCGCGCCACGCAAATCGGCGCCTTGCAAATCGACCGTTGTTAGTCGTCGGCCGCGCCAATCAATCCCGCGCAGATTCTGTCCACGTAAGTCGCTGCCCGCCGAAGTACCGGCGCCGGCTTCCGCGCCGATTGCTACCGCTTGCGCCGGCCGCTCAACGGAAAGTGCGACGGCTGACGCTGCGGTGTGCAACGCTCCCGCGAGAGACGTGAGTTGGCTCGCGGCTACGGCGTCGTGCGAAGCCGCAATGCCCGTGTCATACTGCTGGCCGCTGGCACGTTGCGCGACTCCGTCGGCGGGCGAACGGAGGAGTCGCGGAGCCGTTGCAGCGGCTGCAATGGTGCAGCCGACCGCGATGAGACCAACGGTGAGCGCCGCCGCCTGCCGCCAGCGGGCCTGTACGGGACGCCGTTCCAGCAGCGCTTCGATGCGCACGCTAATTTGGCGGCGGGTGAAGAGCGCACCCGGCGCGACGGACGCGTGCGCCGGCATGCGCATCTCGCGGGCCATCTGCCACAGCGCGCTCGCGTAAGCCGCTGGTTCACCCGTCGCCGCGACAACGGCGTCATCGGCGGCAATCTCACGCTCGAGCGCGATGCGCCGGCCGACGAGCCAGATCAGCGGATTGAACCAAAACACGCGCTCAACACAGCGTTGACCGAGATTGATCCAATCGTCGTAGCGCCGCAGATGCGCGTGTTCGTGCACGATCAGTCCTTCGATTGCGCTCAACCCACCCGCCATCGCCAATTCCGTTGGAATGAGAACGATCGGACGTCGAAAGCCGACCGCCATCGGCGTTTCAGTTTCATCGCTCAAACGCAGATAGATTTCACGCTCGTGTTGCGTGTTTTGCGTTAACCACGGCAACTCCGCGGCGAACTGGGCATCGAGCGGGCGCGAACGCCGCTTCAACTGATCAACGCGAAGCAACCCGAGCAGAAGACCGATCAGGCCCGCGCTCGTGCCGGCGACCCACGTGCCGGCCAACGCGAACGCCGCCGCGCGGCTGGGTCGCGGGGCCCACCACGGCAGCACGCCGCGATAGAGCCGGCCGATCGTCGTGCGGACCGAAGCAGCGGGGACGACGTGCCGGGCCGCCGCTGAGAGCATCATCGCCGGCGACACGCGCGATGGCGGAAAATCGGCCGGTGCGCTCGACGCCTGCACGCCGGTCGCTCGAACCGCCGACACCCCAAGTGTGGCCAGCGGCATGATAGCCAGCGCACACAGGGCGAACGTCCATAGACCGCAGCGCAGGCCGGCATCGAGCGGAACGAGGCGAATCACAACCGCGACAACGGCAACGAGCAAACCACCGAACACGACGCCGGCAATAACGGCGTGCAATGCGGCAGTCACGCACGCCTGGATCATAAGCCCTGCCGTTTGCGTTCGATAAGGTCGTGCAAACGCTGCAGTTCGGCCTCGTCGACGTCTTCGGATTCGAGCAAATTCAGCACCAGTTCGCGCCGCGAATTGTTGAAGAACCGCGAGACGACGTGCGCGACGACGATGCTTTGCGCGTCTTCACGATTCACTGCCGGACGATACACAAAGGCGCGGCCGTCGGCTTTGTGATGGACGTAGCCTTTTTGCTCGAGTATGCGCATCGTGGTCAGGACCGTGTTGTAGGCTAAAGGCGGATTGCCCAGCGCTTGGGTGACGTCGGCAACCGTCGCCGTGCCGCGGGTCCAAAGAATATCCATCAGCCGATACTCCGCCTCGGTAAGGCTAGGCGACTTCTTCCGGGCCATTCCCACACGCTAGCACCCGGAACGCCCGGCCGTCAACTATTTAAATAAGTGTACGGTCGGAAGCGGTCACATGTTTCGCGGGCCGCACCCGGGCCGGCGCCCGCGCCGGCACAAAAAAAAACCGGCGATCGTGACACGTGCGTCACCCATCGCCGGTTGGCCAACTTATCGCGGAGCGTGCGAAGCGGTTGCCGGTGAGGCTGCGTTGCCTCAGTCGTCCACCGAGTGTCCGTTTAGCCGACCCATTCCCGATGGTCGATTTCATAGCGTGGCGCGTCGTCGCTCGCGAACTTGCGCCGTGGAGTCTGCCGGCGCGCACCGGGTTGGCCGGCGCGCGTCGGGCGAGCTGCTGCGCTTATCGATTCCGTTGGGTCAGAACTTGAAGTCGAGTCCCGCCGACAGGCCTTGCAGTCGGCCGCCGGCGTAGCAATGCGGTCCGCCACCGCTCGTTAGTGTGGTCGCGGTCGGATCGAAGGCCGCCTCCTGTGTGGCGTCGTGGCAGTCGGTGGTGAGGCCGCGGCCGCCGGCGCCGAGATCGTAGTGCGCGTACGGATGGTTCGCCGTCATCGCGTAATCGGCGTAGATCGATACGTGCTTGTCGAATGAGTGTTTATAGGCGAACGTATAGAGATTAGCTTGATTGTCGGCTCCGGCCGCACCAACGGTATTGTGCTGGCCCGGGTCGCCCGGGGTGCGGCCGGCGTAGGCCCAGCCAAAATTGATGCTGCTTAGCGCATCAAGATTCTGGGTGAGCGCCAACCATGTGCCGTGCCGGGTACGCTCGTTCTGAAACTGTAGCGAATCAGGAACATCGCGCTGCATGTACTCATAGATTCCGCTAACGACCGTTTTCTTCGTCGGCGAATACTGAAAGCCGACCTTCTGCGCAGCTTCGTTTGCCACGTCGAGCGGATTGAGATTCGCTAAGTCGCTGACCCGATTTACTTTGTTGTGAAATTCGTAGGCTCCGGTCAAGTAGAGCTTTCCGGTCGTGTAGCCCAAGCTGGCACTGTAGGCTGTGCCGTACGAGCCGTCATTACAAAACGGCGGAGTCGCACCACTGCCGGGGACGTTGCCGCCGGCGCAACTGGATTCGCCCGAAGGGATGTTCGCATCTTCATAGTCGCGGTTCTGGCCCGGTGCGACGAGCGCGTTGAAGGTTACGCCGCCCAGTACCGGAGACTCGTACCATAATGCATGATCGAGCCGGGTCGCGAATTCAACGCGGTTGTCGCCGCCCGTGTTGGCCATGACCACCGAATAATCGCCGAGTTCACCGGAGAACGGATTCATGCGCGCCGTCGACGTCTTATACGGCGCATCGGTCTTACCGATCTTGAACGCACCGACGTACTTGTTGGCAATGCCGATGAAGCTGTTGCGCGAGGTAAGTCCGCCTTTGACGATCGAGTCACTATTGCTGTTCGTGTTAACCGTTCCGGACGTCGACGAGACGTCGATTTGGGTTTCTAGCTGGTACACGAGTCCCGTATGATTCTGCTCGAGCACGTGCTGCCCGCGAATACCCAGATACGAGAGGTTCGTTGAAATACCGGTCAGGAAACCAACGTGCCCGAGCGGCGCATCGCCTGAGGTGGGGTAGAAATTCTTAAGGCCCTTGGTGGTGTCGTCGAACGACAGATCCAAATTGCCGTACAGTGTCACTTCATCTTTGCTGCCGCCGATGAGGAACGTCAGCGCGTCGCCTTTTTTGAGTTGCACGAAGACCGGCGTTGCGGCCGGCTTCGGCGCGAAGTCGACGGTTCGGCCCTGGGCGTCGACGGGTCGCCCGAAAATATCCGTGGTGGGTTGACCTTGTACCGATTGTCCGGCGCCCGGTTGGCCTTGCGCCGGGGGCTGAATCTCGGGTGCGGCCTGCGCGGGCGCCGGCCCCGGTCCCGCCTTTTGCGCCTTTAGCTCGTCGAGTTGCGCTTTGAGCGCATCGACTTGCTGTTGCAGTGCTTTGAGTTGATCGGTGGTTGCTGCCGTCGGGTCAGCATACGCGAAGCTCGTGCTCGAGAGCATCAGCACGAAAACAAACGCGAAGAAACGCTTCATAGTAGTAGCTCCGTCCTAACCGCACGCGGTGTTCGGCGGGTATGCACCTCTGCCGCGGTCGATAACCGCGCCAGTGAGGCAGTGAAGTTTCGTTCTTGGCCCCGGCGTACTGATGCGTTTCATCGATCCGCCGGTTCATCGTGAAGTCCGTGACATGGGCGGCGTAACGCGCCGCGGCTTATCTTATTTTGGCGCCATATAATTATATTTGCGTAAGACCGCTTGGCCGTCGGACCCGGCCACGAGCTTGATGAGGTCTTGCGCCAGTGCCGTGTTCTTCGCATTCTTGGGCACCGCCATGTTGTAGGTGGACACAACGTTGTACTTATCTTCGATCGGAACCACGGTGAACTTGGCATCGTCTTTGTCGGATTGAAAGGCAATCGCCGCATTGGCTTTTCCGCTGACGACCGCCGCAACGATATCGCTACCCTTATCGGCCTGGACGGCGATGTTTCCACGTATTTTCTGCACGAAATCAAAGCCCAGGTCGCCGGCGGCGTTCTGGATGACTTGGCTGGCTAATTTGCCGACAGCCGAAGCCGGTGTCCCAATGGCGATTTTTACGCCCGCATTGCCGATGTCCTTGAGCGTCTTGATATTTCCCGGGTTGCCTTTAGGCACTAAGATAACTTCACGGTTGCGCAAAACGGGTTCGGGCGCGTTGAGCAAATTGGCTTCTTTATCCGTGGTGCCGCTGCCGACCAGAATGACGTCGGCGCGGGCCTGCGTGTCGACCATGTTGCCGATGTCCGTTCCGCCAAGATATTGCGGTTTCACCGTCACCCCGGCGTGCTTGGTCTGAAACTCTTTGATGATTTCGGTGAACGCACCCTGCGCGTTCGAGGCAACGAGGGCGATGACTTCGGTGTCGGCTGCGCCGGTGCCCGGCATGACGGATGAAGCCACTACAGCCAAAGCGCCGATTCCAGCTAATTTTAACGCAAGTTTGCGCATCGATTTATCTTTCCTAATGTGGTGTTCTCAGTGAGAAAAGTTGGCACTCCGCTTCGCTCCGGTGTTATCAAGAGCGGTCGGCGGATCGCTTCCGCTCGTGAGCCGCACAGCGTCCGCTGCACGTTATGTGGTCGCCGTCCGTGACGAAGAAATCGGCTTGCTGCCGGGGTTTACCGCACCAATTTCGCGTTGGCGCAACGGGCGTAAGACGGCGATTGCCATAATTGCGGCGATAATATTGAATACCGCTGCGATCATGAGGGTCATGCTCCAACTGCCGGTGGCCGCCGTGATCACGCTGGCGAGCGGGACCAAGAGCGCCGCCGTACCTTTTGCCGTGTATAACATACCGTAGTTCGTGGTCGCGAATTTTTGGCCGAAGTGGTCGCGCGTCGTGGCCGGAAAGATGCTGTAAATTTCACCCCACGCGAAGAACACGACACCGGAGAGCAGCACGAATGAAATCGGAGTCGTGCCGAATTTCATGAGCGCGAAGATGCCGATCCCTTCGAGTAAGAATGCGCCGAACATCGTCTTTTCACGGCCGATCCGGTCGGAGATGAAGCCCAGCAGCGGCCGTGTTATGCCGTTCATGATGTTGTTGAGCGACAGCGCATACGTTAGGGCGACGGCCGTTATGCCGAAGATCGTGACGGGGATATTGTCGATATAGTAATCTTTGGCAATCGAACTGAGTTGCGCGACCGCCGTCAAGCCGCCCGATGCGACCAGCACGAACATAACGTACATGACCCAGAAGACGGGTGAACGCAGAACTTCGGGCGGTGTGTATTCGCGCGTACCCTGCAAAACGTTGGGCTTCGCGACCTCGGCCGGCTTGGACGCCGGCGGCTTGATCAGCAGCATCGATGCGACCAAGATGACGCCGCCTTGGATGAGGCCGAAGGTGAAAAACGTGTGTTCGTAGCCGCTGTCCTTGATCATGAGCGTCAAGGGAATGACGCTGACGGCGGCGCCGGCGCCGAAACCCGCGGACGTCAATCCGGCTGCCAAACCGCGCCGGCCGCCAAACCACTTGAGCGCATTGCCGATGCACGTCCCGTACACGATGCCGGCGCCGATCCCGGCGATCACACCGCCGGTATAGAGCATGGCAAGCGAATCCGCTTTGGAGTCGATGACCCAGGCCAGGCCGGCGAGCACGCCGCCGATGGCGACCATGACGCGTGGTCCATATTTATCGACAAGCGCCGCCTCGAACGGAACCAGCCATGTTTCGACGATGACGAACACCGCGAAAGAAACCTGAATCGCGGCCCGACCCCAGCCATGCTTGGCTCCAATTGGATCGACGAAGACGGTCCAGCCGTACTGCAAGTTCGCGATCATCGCCATGCAGACGACACCGGCGATGAGTTGAACCCACGGGTTGCGCAGGCCGGAACCCGCGGTTTGCGAGCCGGCCCCCCGGGTGACGATCGTAGACATTTACACCAGTTCCTTTGACCCGAGGCCGGGCCGGTTCGAGCAAACGTGGATGCGATCTGCGCCGGTTGCGCTTCGCGAGAGGAGAACTTTCTTTCTAGTACAGCGCGAAGCCGGCCTCATATGAGGCCAGCTCCACGTGCCCAGCGGAACTTCGCTCCGAGGGCGGCGACCGGCGTTTCCGTATCGTAGGGATACGCCGGCACGCCGTGGTCGAAAAGGTACTCGCTGGCTTCTTCGACTTCGACGTCACCCGCGAGTGACGCGACGACGGGTTTGTCGATACCACGCGCGCGAAACTCTGCAACGACTTCAGCGACGAGTTTGGCGAATACCATCGGCGGCGTGACGATCGTATGCCAGTAGCCTAAGATTAGCGCATGGATGCGGTCATCTTCTAGGCCCAAACGGATGGTATTCTGGTAGGTCAACGGTGGTTCGCCGCCGGTGATGTCGACCGGATTTCCCGAAGCGCCGAACGGCGGAATGAACTTCTTGAACGCTTCGTCGAGGTCGAGCGGAAACTTCATGAGCGAAAGACCGTTGTCGACGCACGAATCCGAAAGTAACACCCCTGAGCCGCCGGCGCCGGTAATGATGACGACATTTTCACCTTTGGGCGTGGGCATGATCGGGACGGCGCGGGCGAACTGCAACAGCTCATTTAACCCGCGCGCCCGGATGACGCCGCTTTGGCGCAACACGCTGTCGTAGACCGCATCGTTGCCGGCCAGTGCGCCGGTGTGTGAACTTGCCGCGCGGGCGCCTAAATCGGTCCGGCCGGCCTTAACGACCATGATCGGCTTCGTCTTTGATACGCGCTTGGCGATCTGCGAAAAAGCACGCCCGTCTTTGAGATCTTCCATGTGCATCGCGATCGCCTTGGTGGCGTCGTCTTGCTCGAAAAACGTCAGCAGGTCGTGTTCGGCGATGTCGGATTTATTGCCCAGCCCGACAATCGCCGACACGCCCATTTTTGCCGACCGGCTAAAGCCGATGATCGCCATGCCGACGCCGCCGCTTTGCGATGACAGCGCGACGCTGCCTTGGACGTCGTAGGCGGTGCAGAACGTGGCGCACAGCTTCTTAGGCGTGTAATAGAAGCCGTAGATGTTCGGCCCCATGAGCCGAACGCCGTACTTCTGGCCGATCGCGACGATTTCGTCTTGACCCGCTACGTTGCCGGTTTCAGTAAAGCCCGACGGAATCAACACCGCACCCGGAATGTTCTTTTCCCCGACTTCGGTCAACGCCGCCGCGACGAACTTCGCCGGAATCGCGAACACCGCGACGTCGACATCACCCGGAATATCTTTGACGCTGGCGTACGCTTTGTGGCCTAGGATCTCATCGGCTTTCGGATTGATCGGGTAGATTTTGCCGGCGTATCCGCCGTTGATGAGATTCTTCATGACCGAATTGCCGATCTTACCGGCTTCGGCCGACGCACCGACGACCGCGACACTATCCGGTCGCATGATGCGGTTCATTTTCGCTAAAATCTCTTCGGTGGTGCGTTGAACGCGCGGCGGCGGCGGATTGAAATCCAGCACGATCCGTACGTCCACAGCCGTCGCTCCCCGACTCGTCGCGAAGACCGGATTCAAATCGACTTCGCTAATTTCCGGGAAATCGGAGATGAGCGCCGATACATTTTCGATGATCGACGCGAGCGCGTCGCGATCGACCGGCTCCGAGCCGCGAACGCCGCGCAACATCTCGGCCGCCGCAATTCCGTCGAGCATCGAGAGCGCGTCGTCGCGCGTTGCCGGCGCCAGCCGGAACGTCACGTCTTTGAGGACCTCGACGAGAACGCCGCCTAGTCCGAACGCGACGAGTTTGCCGAAGCTCGGGTCGGTCACGGCACCGACGATGACTTCTTGGGCGCCGCTGGGCAGCATTTGCTGCACTTGCACGCCGCTAATGTGAGCATCGCTCTTATACGCTTTCGCGTTGCGAACGATCTGATCGAAGCCGGTCCGCACCGCCGCCGTATCGGCGACGCCGACGATGACACCACCGGCTTCGGTCTTGTGCAAGATGTCCGGCGATACGATCTTCAATACGAGCGGAAAGCCCATTTTTTCGGCCAACGCCACCGCAGCGTCGGCTGTCTCGGCTAGGCCTTCTTGCGGCACGGGGATGCCGTAGGCATCGGCCACGAGTTTGGCCTCGGGCGCCGCCAGCGACGTCCGGCCGTCCGCTTTGGCGTGCGCGAGGATTTCCTTGACCGCCGCGTGGTCGCGGGCGGTGCGCTCTAATAACATACGGTGCTCCTACACAACTCCGGCAGTTTGAAGTTCGGATACGCTGCGGCCATCGTGACCGATCTCGCGCAGAATGTCATCGGTATGTTCACCGAGCAACGGCGAGGCGACGATGGACACCGGAGTATCGGAGAGAACGAGCGGACAGCCGACGGTTTTAAATGGTCCGCGTTGCACGTGGTCGACCGTTGCGATCATTCCGCTGGCATTGAGCGACGCGTTCTCGATGAGGTCTTTGGTGCTCAAGATCGGTCCGCACGGTACGTCGATCGAGTTTAATTTTTCCAGTACTTCGAATTTGGTATACTGCAGCGTCCATTGCTCGACGATACCGAACACCTCGGCCAGGTGCGTCAAGCGGGCTTCAGGCGATTTGAACGCCGGATCGGTGGCGAGCTCCGGGCGGCCGATCATGGTTGCCAGCGGCGCCCACACCGGCGGCTGAATGATGACGTACACGTAATCGTTTGCCGCGCCGCCCTTACATTTGAGCGCGGCGCCCGGTTGTCCGCCGCCCGAAGCGTTGCCCGAACGTGGGACAAAGTCGGGAAAAGTGGCGTTGGGATATTCGGCCAGTGGTCCGGCCGCGAGCCGCTGCTGATCGCGAATCTTCACCCGGCATAAATTGAGCACCGCGTCTTGCATCGCAACTTCGACCCGTTGCCCGCGGCCGCTGTGCGTGCGCTGATATAACGCCGCAAGGATACCCGCCACCATATGGATGCCGCTGCCGGAGTCGCCGATTTGCGAGCCCGTGCTCGTGGGCGGACCGTCTTCCCAGCCGGTCGTGCTCATCGAGCCACCCATCGCTTGCGCGACCGTCTCGTACGCTTTGAAGTCGACATATTCGCCTGGGCCGAAGCCTTTGATCGATGCGTAGATGATGCGCGGGTTGAGCGCGTGGATCGCTTCCCAAGTGAAGCCCTGACGGTCCAAAGCTCCCGGTCCAAAGTTTTCCACCAGTACATCGCAGTGGCGGATGAGCTTGCGGAAGATCTCCTTGCCTTCTTCAGACTTGGTATTGAGCGTGATGCTGCGCTTATTACAATTGAGCATCGTGAAATAGAGGCTGTCGACGTCAGGTTTGTCGCGCAATTGACCGCGCGTGATATCGCCCCGGCCGGGCAATTCGACCTTGATGACATCGGCGCCCAGCCAGCCCAATATTTGCGTGCAGGACGGGCCGGCCTGAACGTGCGTCATATCGAGAATACGGACGCCTTCGAGTGCGGGACGAACGGGTTTGCCGTTGGTAGCGTTGTCGTTCATACGTTTATTACCGTCGTAGCCGTGCGTTACTTGTACATCGTTTGGTTTTCGGTTCCCGGCGCGTACGCATCGGGATCGAGCCAAACGTTGATGACCGCGCAGGTTCCCGATTCGCGCGCGCGCTGCAAGGCCGGCGCGATCTGCTCCGGGTCGTGAACCGCTTCCCCGTAGACGCCGAGCATTTCGGCGAATTTCTCGAAGTGCACGTCGCCCAAGTAATTTCCGACGTTGCCGCGTTCCTTGCCGTATTTTTGAATTTGGCCGAACCGGATTTGATTCATGTACGAGTTGTTGCCGACGATCGCGATATACGGTGCCTTATCGCGAATCGAGGTCTGCATATCGAAACCGGTCATCGCGAACGAACCGTCACCGAAAAGCGCGACGACCTCGCGTTGCGGTGCGACCATCTTTGCCGCCAGCGCGAAACCGGTGCCGACGCCCAGTGTTCCCAGCGGTCCCGGGTCGAGCCATAAGCCGGGGCCTTTGGGCCGCACGACATTGCCGGCGAATGTCACCACATCGCCGCCGTCGCCGATGAAGATCGAATTGTCGGTTAGAAAATTATCGATTTCATACGCCAGGCGATATGGATGAATGAGTTTGGCGGTATTCATGAGGCGCGGCATGCGGGCGTCGACAGCGGCTTGTTCTTTATGCCGCAGTTCTTCGATCCATGGTGCATGCGAAGTCGCGCCGTTATCGTGGTGGGCGGATGTCGCTTGCAAAATGGCGGCCAAGATAACGCCGATATCGCCGACGAGCCCAAGTGAAACGTCGCGGTTGCGCCCGACGGTGGTATAGCCCATGTCGATCTGCACGACCGTCGCCGACTTGAGGCTCTTGCCGTACCGCAGGCGGAAATCGAACGGCGTGCCGGCGATGATGATCAAATCCGAATCGGCGAACGCGTCGCGCCGGGTCAATTGGAAGTGAAGCGGATGATCGGGAGCGAGCGTCCCGCGGCCGGCACCATTCATGTACGCCGGAATGTTGAGTTGCTCGGCGAACTCGCGCGCCGTCGCGGATGCCCGGCACGTCCATACCTGCTGCCCGAACAAAATACACGGCTTTTTGGCCTTGACCAACAAGTCGGCGACGCGTTGAACGTCGTTCGGATCACCGACGCTTTTGGTCGATGCGCGGTAGAAGCCCGCTTGCGGAATCACCGCCTTGCTCAACGCGACTTTGGCATCGAGTACGTCGCGTGGAATTTCGAGAAACGACGGCCCGAAATTTCCGCTGAACGATTCACGGGCGGCCATTGCGACAAAGTCGGCCACCCGTTCCGTCGTCGGCACGGTCGACGCGAATTTGGTGATCGGGCGCATGATCTCAACATGCGGAAGATCTTGCAAACCGCGCATGTGGTGTTGAGCCGTGGACGTTTGGCCGCCGATCAAGAGCATCGGACTCTCGGCGCGGAAGGCGTTGGCGACACCGGTGGTCGCATTGGTCGTACCCGGGCCGGCGGTGACGACGGCGCAGCCGAGGCCGCCGGTCATGCGGGCGTACCCGTCGGCGGCGTGCGCGGCAACTTGCTCGTGGCGCACGTCGACGATACGGATACCTTCGTCGAGACAGCCGTCATAAATATCGATGATGTGGCCGCCGCAGAGCGTGAAGATGGTGTCGACCCCTTCGCTCTTGAGGGCCTTGGCGACGAGGTGGCCTCCCGATATTTCGGCCGAGGCCGGTGCGTCGAACGTTTCGACTCGAGTCGTGGTCGGCGAAATGGTTTGGGCCATTTAGGAAACTCCTAGCGTGTTGAACATCGTTAACGTCAGTTACGTGTGGGCTGCCCGAACGTTATTTTGGTGCGTCGCTTGTTACGCGAGGTAGTTCGCATCCCGTTGCACGTGCACGGCGAGATCAAGCGCGTGCTCGCGGACGAGCCGTTCGGCTAAATCGGCGTCGCGTGCCTCGAGTGCCTCGATGATGCACGCGTGATTCTTGATCGAGCGCTCGAAGCGTCGATTTTCCGAAATTGTCTTCTGGCGAATGGCTCGCATGTGAACGAACAGTGTCGCCGCCGTATCGAACAGCGTTTGACAGTGCGACAGTTCGAGGATGCGCTGGTGAAACGCGAGATTCGCGTCGGAATATTCGTCGATGTGCGTCGCGAGCGCGGCCTCATCGAAAGTATCGAAATGATGCCGCAACGACGCCAGTTCGGCGTCGGTGGCGTTGGTTGCGACGAGCCGTGCAGCGAAGCTTTCGAGCGCCGCCCAAACGTTGATGATCTCGACGATCTCGCGCTTCGTTTTGCGTACGACAAAAACACCACGCCGTGGAATGTTTCGGACGATGCCGTCTTTTTCCAGTAGCACGAGTGCCTCGCGGATCGGTGTCCGGCTGACGCCGAGTTCAGCGACTAGCCGGCGTTCGTCGAGCCGAATCTCGTCGGCGGAATCATAAATGTTCATCGCCGCGATCGCGGTGCGCAGCGCGTCGTAGGCTTTGGTGCGGAATGTATGGTTGGCGTCGATCGGGTCGATCGCGAAGGTCAGAGCTTCCACTACGGCCGGCCGGCGATCGTTCGCGTTTGCATGCTGCTTGCAACCAATCAAAGAGTGTGCGCTGCGGTGTATGCCGGCGAGGCGCGCATTTCGCCGATCGGGAGTCGCCCGCCGTTGTGCGCCGGGAGGCCCGCCGGGGACGCTGTCCATTGCGGTCGGCAAGATCATCTGGTCTCCGATGTACGCCAACGAACGGCCGGCCTTGAATCGTGCCGGACATTGGTTAACTCAACATGCTAAGCGGGAACGCTGCCGTTTCGAGCGACTTCTGAGCGGCTGGTATATGGCATACCAGATGTCCGTTGCATTACAATAGTTCAGACTTTCGTCATTGTAAAGCCTCGGCGGTGAAAAATTTCTTCAAATCCCCTTGGTAGACCAAGCGCGGAGTCGCGGCCAGCCGTACCGCTGAGCCGGCTCCAGGGACGGAACGAGATTGGCGATGAGCCACCACGATGAGTCGACCGCTGATCCAGCAGCGATGGACTGGCACCGCCTGAGCGGGCATTTGATGAGCCGGCATTTGGTGAGCCGGCATTGGTAAGCCCGCACCGATGAGCCGGCATTGCTGAGCGGCACCGATGAGCCGGCTTGCCGGCAAGCCAAGCCGCATCGCTGAGCCCTACCGCTGAGCCGGCACCGATGAGCCCGCATTTTGATGAGCCGGCACGACCGGCCGGATCGGGTGAGCCGCACCGCTGAGCCGGCACCGCTGAGCCGGGAGCGATAAGCATCTGCAGCGACGGAACGAGAATGCCGGCACTCCGTGTGCTGACAGTTCTCGCTTCGTAGTAAACGTCGACCGGGCGGGGAAGTATTGGGCCGGAAGCGCTGGAGCGCCGCGATCGGTCCAGCCCTCGCAAGCGAAGGCTCTACCTGATCGTTCGTCCGCCGGGCGGTCCAGTGTTTAACTTCCCGGCCAGGGAGGCCGGGTAAGTTGACGGCCAGCCTAAGCTACGCGGCGTTCGGAAGCCCGACTTGGCGAGCGCAAAGCTACCAAAGCTCCGCCGAATTACAATCCACCCACTACCGCTCGTCGTCCCCGGATCCCGCTCGGCCGACCCTAAAGCGACCAAGCCACCCAAACTTGGCTTTCGACTCTAGCTGCCGGTCGGGTACGGTGGCCGAATCCCGGGCGTGACGAAGCGGGCAAGTCGAGCGCGCTTAGGTGTACACCTGATCGATGAGGCCGGCGCGTTCCAGGACGCCGTCGAGCCGCTCGCCGAGCTCGGCCGTGGCCGGGACCATCGGCAGCCGGTGCTCGTTGTGCGTCAGCAAGCCGACTTTGTGCATCATATATTTGATTGGGATGGGGTTGGTGTCATAGTAGATCGCCGCGTTGAGTTCGGCGATCTCGTGGTACAGCGCGCGTGCTTCGCTCAGCCGCCCGTCGGTGGTCAAAGCATAGAGGCGTTCGATCCGGCGCGGCGCCAAATTCCCGACGGCGTTCATAACGCCCGAAGCGCCGATTGCGAGCATTGGAAAATCCATATCTTCAAAGCCGGCGAAGATGCGAAACGCCGGTCCTAAGCGCTGCAGCACTTGCGCTACGAAACCGAAATCGGCAACGGCATGATCGATGCCGACTAGGTTCGCCGTTCCGCCGGCGATCGTTTCAAGCGTCTCGAGCGCCAAATGCACCGCGGTGCGGCCCGGATTATTATTGATCATGAACGGCAAGCCGGTCGAATTACCGATCCGGATAAAATATTCGGCCAGGCCCCGTTGCGGCGGTTTCATATACGGCGGCGGAACGATGAGCAGCGCATCGGCGCCGATGCGCTCGGCCGCCCGCGACAGCCCCAGGGTTTCGGTCAGCGAATCGGTGCCGGTCGCGGCGACGATCGTCACGCGGCGTTTCGCCACCTCGACGGCCACTTCGAGTAGCCGCGTGCGTTCGGCGGACGTCAACGCGTTGGCTTCGCCGGTGGTGCCGGCGACCACGACGCCGTGCGAGCCATGTTCGACTTGATTCGCGACCAGAGCGGCGAAGGCGGCGTAGTCGACTTCGCCGTTGCGAAAAGGCGTCACGAGCGGCACGTACGATCCGCGCAGGAAGTCGGTCGGCAGCGTTATCATGTCTTGAACGGCCCTCGTCGGTAGGAAGTGCGGATAAAGATACCGTAAAGCGCCCGCCTTCGGCGCTGCACTAGCCTGCCCTTTGATCGACGCCCGGGTGGTATCATGGCGATGTACCACGGCATCGGCTCGCCGCGACCCCCAACTGCAACTCTGGAGGTGCTCTTCGTGCGTTTTGCGATCATTGGTGCCGGCGCGATCGGCGCGTACGTCGGAGCGTCGCTGGCGAAAGCCGGCGTCGATGTCACGCTCGTTGCCCGGGGTGCGCATCTGCGCGCCATGCAGGAGCACGGTGTCACGGTGCAGAGCGAACGCGGCGATTTCCACGTCCGTCCGGCGGCCACCGATCGTTGCGATTCGATCGGAACCGTCGACTGCGTCATCATCGCGCTCAAGGCGCATCAAATCGCGGCGATGCTCGAACCGATGGCGCCGCTGTTCGGCCCCGAGACGCAGGTCATCGCGATGCAGAACGGCATCCCGTGGTGGTATTTCCAGCATCACGGCGGCGAGCTCGAAGGGTTGGTTCTCGAACGCGTTGATCCGGGCGGTCTGTTGGCGCGAACCTTCGATCCCGATCGCGTCATCGGTTGCGCGGTCTATTCGTCGACCGAGATCGTCGGGCCGGGCATCATCAAACATGTCGAGGGTACGCGGTATTCGCTGGGCCACCCCAACGGCACCATTACTCCCGCGATCGAAGCCATCGCGCAGGCGTTCGTCGCCGGTGGTCTCAAAGCGCCGGTCGAGGCGAATTTGCGGCGCGACGTGTGGACCAAGCTCTTGGGCAACGTCTGTTTGAATCCGATCAGCGCGCTTACCCGCGCAACGCTGGTTGATATGGCCACTCACGAGTTGGTCGAACCACTGTTGCGCGAGATGATGGCCGAATCGCTGGCGATTGCCAACGCGCTCGGTATTTCGCTGCAGATTTCAATCGATAAGCGCATCGACGGCGCACGCCGCGTCGGACCGCATAAAACCTCGACGCTGCAAGATATTGAAGCGGGCCGGGCGCTCGAAATTGATTGCATCGTCGGCGCGGTCGTCGAACTGGGCGACCGGCTGGGCATTCCGGTGCCGGCAACACGCCACGTTTACGCGTTGACCAAACTTCTCGATGAAGCGACGCAAAAAGCCGCTGCCGGCCGGGCCGTCGCAGCGCTGCAAGCCACGCCGGCGCCGGTCGGCGCACCCGCGTAAAACCATTGCGTGCCTTTTGGTGCGCATCAAAAATAGAGTAAGGAGCTTGAATCGATGATACGCGAACTGGGGCGCGGCGAAGCCGCGCTAGCCGCGCGCGCGCTGCGCGAACTGCGCCCCGACTGCGCCGCCTTCGCCTCGCCGGCGGCCTTTGATGCCTGGATCGACGACGTGCAGCGTCCGCAAGGCTATCGCATCGCGGCGAGTTTCGTCGACGGAACCAGCGACGCTGTGGCCGTCATCGGCTTCCGGCATCAAGATTCGCTCGCCGCGGGACATTATTGTTACGTCGAAGACGTTATCGCGCTACCCGAAGCGCGCAAAGACGGCCATGCCCAAGCGCTCATGGACTGGGTGGTAGAAGATGCTCGCGGCGCGGGTTGCGCGAGCGTGCAATTAAATTCGGGCGTCGCGCGGCAGCCGGCACACCGGTTTTATATGAACGCGCGGTTCGGAATCTCGGCGTTCCACTTTGCGCGCGACTTAGCCGGTAAGTAAGGCTTTAATCGGCGGCCTCATCGCGGCGCGGTCCTTTGAACACGGCGAAGAGAAAAAAGAGCGATGGAACGAGCAGAAGCGCGCCGATGGCGGCCGCGACGAGGAACGCGACGATCATGGCGTCGCTCGATGCGGCCGCGAGATAGGTGTAGCGCCCCGGAATGAGCGCCGGCGCTTGAGCGCCGAACCAGCCGACGAGAATGGCCAACGCTTCGGCACCCACGGCCACGCGCGCGACGTGCGGCCGGCGGCGCGCGAGGGCGATCATGACGATGAGCCCAAGTGCCAGCGCGCAGCCCATCGACACCAGCGCCGCGGGCGCTAAAAATGCCGTGAACAACCGCTGATCTTGTACGAACGCAAGCGCAGTCGGGACGAGTCCGACCGCCCACACCGCTAGCGTCGCATAGATTCCACGCTTGCGAAAATCTTCGCGCAACGCGGGCTCGCCGGTTTCGTTTACTAAGAAAATCGCCGCTATTTGCGCGCACACCGCGACCGCGAAGACGCCGGTTGACAGCGCGAATGGAGAGAGCCAGGCGTACGTGCCGGTGGCCAGCGCACCAATGGCATCACCGAACCAAAACGGCGTGATGAGCGAAGCGATGCCGAAGATCACGGTCCAAATGACGACGAGCGCCGGTGAATCGGTCGCATAGTTGCGAAAAACGAAAGCCGCACCGCGCATGACGATGCCCACGAGCGCAAAGCTGAGCGGTGCGTTGAGTCCGGTCGCCATATCGGCGAACGCCGGCGGGAAACACGTGAAGAGAACGACGATGGCAAAAATGAGCCACACGTGATTTGATTCCCAGACGGGCCCGATGGCATCGGTGATCGCGGCCCGTTGCGCGGCGCGGCGCGGGCCCGAAGCCAGCAGATCCCATACGCCGCCGCCGAAGTCCGCGCCGCCGAAGACGGCATAGAGTACGAGGGCGGCCAGGCCGACAAGTGCGGCCAGCACCACCGGCGTCACGACGCCGCCGGAACCGGTCCCGCGGTTGCGGATCGTTTCGCTTGCACGCTATCGTGATCGACGCGGCGCATCAGCCACCATGTCATTACGGCCAGCACGATGTAGATCAGCGTGAAACCATAGAACTGCAGGTCGACGCCGGGCGCGATCGTGACCGCATCGCTGGTGCGCAAAAGGCCGCGCGCGATCCACGGCTGGCGACCGAATTCGGTGACAAACCAGCCGGCTTCGATCGCGGTCAACGCTAGTGGCGCGCCCAGCACGAGCGCCATTCCCAACGGCTTGGTCAGCGGCAGCCGCCGCGCGACGAAGAACAACCAGCCGCAGACGACGAGCAGCAGCGCCGATGCGCTGCCGACCATGGCGTCAAATGACAAATGCGTCGGCGCGAGCGGCGGCCGATCGTCGGCTTTGACTTGGTCCAAGCCGATCACTTTCGCATGTGGATCGAACGCCACCAGAACGCTCAAGAGTTCGGGGATCTCGAGGGCGCCGGTGATGTGGTCGGCGCTCGGGATGCCGCCGATGGTGATTGGAGCGTCGCGCTCGGTATGATAGACGACTTCCATCGCTGCGAACTTGGCCGGTTCATTTGCCGCGACGAAGCGCGCGGCGACATCGCCGACCACCATTTGCAGCGGCAACGCAACGGCGGCCAGCGTCATCGCCACCGTGATGCCGTGCGTTATCTGGCGCCGCCGGTCGCCGCGCAGCCAGGCAACGGCGCATACGGCGGCCACCGCGAAGCTCGTAAAGACATACGCCGCTAACGTCGCGTGAACGACCTCCGTCGCCCACGGTTTGGCAAACATCGCCACGAGCGGTTGAACGTCGGCGACGTGTCCGTTCACGATGCGAAAGCCGGTCGGCATTTGCATCCAGGCGTTGGCCATCGTGATAAACGCGGCCGACAGCGGACCGCTGATGACGATCGGCAGCGCACTGAGCCAGTGAACGCGCGGCGACAGCTTTTCCCAACCGTACAAATAGAGACCGATGAAGATCGCTTCGATGAAGAACGCGAAGCCTTCGAGTGAAAACGGCAGGCCGATGATGCCGCCCGCATATTTCATGAATTCGGGCCACAACAGGCCAAGTTCGAACGATAGAATGGTTCCTGAAACGGCGCCGACGGCAAACAGAATCGCCATGCCTTTGGCCCACGTCCGGGCCAAGTCCAAATAGGCTCGATCCTTGGTCCGTAGCCACAGGCCCTCGGCGGCAAAAACCAAGAGCGGTAGGCCGACTCCCAGCGCCGCGAAAACAATGTGAAACGCGAGCGATGAACCCATTTGCGCGCGCGCCGCAACGACATGTTCCATGGGCTGATCATACTACGCCGCCGAAACGAAGCAGGACCCCCTTTGTCGCGGAACCAGTTTGGCCGCCGAGTCGTCGCAGAGACCACGCCGGCCCGCGCCGAAGGTGCGGTGCGATGAACGATGAGCGGTCGGAGCCGAAAGTCGTCTTGCTCGTGCGGCTGCTCAACGCGATCGATGAAGCCCGCTATTCGTTTGAGGATCTCAAGGATCGCATCGGAGACGGCAAACCGCCCGGCACGCGCAGCTTGCGCCGCTATTTAGCGCTGCTCGCCGAAGCCGGCTTCCCGTGGTTCTTCGACCGCGCCAGCGGAACGTATCGGTTCGCCGACGGTTACAGTCTGCGCCGGCTCAACCTGACGCAGCGCGAACTGCTTGGCCTGGTCACGCTCAAGCGGCTGGGTTCATCGCTGGGCGGCACGTTGGCCAGTTATATCGATGAGACGACCACCAAACTGCTGGCCTCGAGCGACCGGCGTTCCGCCAACGCGATCGATACGACGTCGTTCACGATCCGGCTCGACGCGGTCGCGCTCACGCCCGACGTCGAGCGCGTGTTCGAAACGCTTCAGCGGGCGGAACAGGCACGGCGCCGCCTGACGTTCGCGTACGTCGATAAGCGCAGCGCCCGGACCTTGCGTCGCGTCGACCCCTATGGTTTCATCGTCGCATCGGGTCGCATTTATCTGGTCGGCTTCGACCATACGCGCAACGACATGCGCGTTTTTGCCGTCGACAATATCGCCGAGCCCGACATTCTGCCGCAAACCTTCGAGCGACCGGCCGACTTTAATCTCGACGCATATGGCGCTAATTCGGTGAGCGGGGTGTGGCACGGCGATACGCTGACCGACGTGACGGTGCGCTTTTCGCCGGTCGTGGCGAAAGCCGCTGCGGCGGCAAACGTGGCTCGAGAAAAACGACTCGCACGCCGCGATGACGGTGGGATCGACATCATCTATCGGGTCAGCGATCCACTCGAAATCGTCCGCTGGTCGCTGGGGTGGGGCGCTGAGGCCGAGATCATCGCTCCCGAGTCGGCGCGTGCCGCAGCCCGCGATATCGCGCGGCGCATCGCGGCCCGGTACGGGTAATCGTTTGCCGAACGTTTACGGACCGAATCGGGCGGAGAGCGATCCGTTTCCGGTAATGCTTTACCCAACAGGCGACAAACCGCGGTGCATGGTATTGCCAGCCAAACCGGCCTGCCTCTATAGGCGGTTGCGCACACATTTCTTCGCCAGGAGTAGCGTTCGTTTGAAAATTCGTACAGTGAACCAACGTTGGAGTCGAGTCGGTGCTTCGGCCGCGACGGCTGCGCTGCTGCTGGGTCTAGCGGCAGTCGGCTCGCCGGCCGGTTCGGCAGCGGGTTGGAGCCTCAAGGACGCGGCAGCACCGTATAAGGGCATGACGATCAACGTCGTGGTGCTCGACCGCCCGAGTTATGTCGCCGAAAAACAGCTCATTCCGCAATTCGAACAAGAGACCGGTATCAACGTCAAGACGACCACGTATCCGTATGAGAGCACGCTTAAAGCCGAAACGCTTAATTTCGTCTCCAATAGCAATCAGTACGACGGTATTCTCAGTGACGTCATCTGGGTCGGAACGTTTGCCAACTCCAAGTGGGTCGTGCCGATGACAACGTTTACCACGAATACAAAACTCGCCGACCCGACGCTCGATCTCAAAGACTTTTTTCCGGTTTGGCTCGACGCGTTCAAGTGGAACAACGTGCAGTATGGAATTCCGTTCGACTCGTACTCGGGATTGCTGTACTACAATTCGTGTATGCTCAAGAAGGCCGGCTTCAGCAAGCCGCCCACGACGTGGACGCAACTCCGCGACACCTACGGGCCCAAGCTGACCAATAAAGGTGCCGGTACGTACGCGTATGCGCTGCAGTCGCTGCGCGGTGAAACGCAAACCGCCGATTCGTTCAGCCGCTTTTTGTGGGACTTCGGCGGCAGTTGGTACGATGCGAAAACCTATGCGCCGCAGCTCGATTCGGCCGGTGCGCAAAAAGGCATGCAGTTCCGCCAGTCGTTAGCCGCGATCATGCCGCCCGGCATCGTCAGCGACGATCACGCTCAGGTCGTGCAATTGATGGCGCAGGGTAAAGTCGCGATGATTACCGAGTGGTCGTCGTTTTACACGACGCTCAACGACCCCGCCACATCGAAGATCGGTTCGTGTCTGGCGGTAACGAAGGAGCCGGCCGGCCCGGCGGCAGCGGACCCGGCGTTTGGCGGTTTCGCCTACATGGTCAGCTCGCAGTCGCCCAAAGCGAAGCAAGAGGCGACGTATCTGTTCGTGCAGTGGCTCACGTCGAAGTCGGTGGCCCCGCAGCTCATCCATAAAGGCGCGGTCGTCGCGCGCAAAAGCGCCGATACGGACCCCGCACTGCAGAAGCAATATCCATACCTCGACCCAATGGTGACGCAGTGGGCCCATTCGAATTACGATTGGCGGCCGCGTATCCCGCAGTATCCGCAGATGTCCGAAGTCGTCGCGAACTACGGTTCGCAAATTCAGCAAGGTTCGCTTGGTATTAAGCCTGGTCTCGACAAAATAAATAGCGAGATCAAAGGCATCCTGACCTCCGGCGGATATCTGAAGTAACCGCGAAAGGCATCCGTGCTCGCGCAACAAGCCATGGTGCCGGCTGGGCCGGCACCGCCCCGTGCAAGGCCCAAGCGAAGACGTCGCCGGCAAACGACGCCGTGGCTGTTTCTCTTGCCGGCGATCGTGATGCTGCTGGCGGTCGGCATTTATCCCGTCGTCTATGCCTTGTGGGCCTCGCTGCACCACGTCGACCTGGTCGACTTGGCCGCGGGCACGCCGTTTGCCGGCGTTCAGAACTATATCTCGGCCTTTACGAATCCGCTCTTCACCGGCGCGGTCGGCCGCTCGCTGCTATTTTTAGCTCTTTCGCTCCCGCTCGAGCTCGTGCTCGGACTTGCGATCGCGCTGTATCTGCACGGCACGATCTTACCGCGCGTGCGCAACGTGGTGCGCGTCGTACTAGTCATTCCGATGGCGATGACGCCCGTCGTCGTCGGACTGATCGGTTCGTTGCTGCTCAACAATCAATTCGGGCTCGTCAACTACCTCTTGGGTATCGTGCGAGTCGCGCCGGTCGATTGGCTGGGCAGTTCGCAGATGGCGTTTCTAGCGACGCTGCTGCTGCAAATCTGGCAGTGGACGCCGTTCGTAACGCTGATCCTCGTCGCGAGTTTAGCCACGGTGCCGCCCGAGATCGAAGAAGCGCTGCTGCTGGAAACCAACAGCCTATTCAACCGGCTGCGCTACGTGCAACTGCCGTATTTATTGCCCGGAATCACGGCCGCACTTATTTTCCAAACGGCGTACATCGTCAAACTCTACGACATGGTGATCACGCTAACCGGTGGCGGCCCGGGCGTGTCGACGGAATTGGTCAGTTTGTACATCGAACGCAATGCGTTTCGCGCATTCGACATCGGAACGGCAGCCGCACAATCGGTGATCCTCCTCGTTCTCACCATTGTTTTGTCACAGCTCTACATTCGATTTTTCTACCAAGAGGCGGAAGCATGAACGCGCGCGGGACACTCGCTCCGATCGTTACCGTTGCCATCGGCGCACTGCTGGTGCTCGTCGCGCTCGGACCGATTTATTGGATGATGGCGGCGTCGTTGAAGACGGACAACCAAATTTTTGCCGTACCACCGGTGTGGCTGTTCCGTCCGACGTTCGAACATTACCGGCACGTGCTCGCCGATCTCGGCATGGCGTCGGCACTGCTGCACTCGGCGGCCGTCGGCATCGCCACGACCGTACTGGCGATCGTTCTCGGCGTTCCGGCCGGTTACGCCATCGCACGCTTTCGGTTCCGCGGCCGGCGTGACGTGTGGTTTTGGTTCATCAGCAATTATATGATGATCCCCGTCATCTTGATCATTCCATATTTCCTCATCGCGCGCCAACTGCAAGCCATCAACTCACCGCTCATGTTGATTCTGGCCTATCAAACGTTTGCCATACCGCTCGTCGTGTGGCTGACGGCCGATCAGTTCGCGTCGGTCCCCAAGGCGCTCGATGAAGCGGCCAAGATCGACGGCGCTAGCGAGCTGACGATCTTTTTCCGTATCATGGTGCCGTTGGCCATCCCCGGAATCGCCGTCGCGGGAATTCTATCGCTAATTTTCTCCTGGAACGAGTTACTGTACGCGACGATCTTGACGCCCAATGACGAATCGCGAACGGCTCCCGTAACCGCGCTCTCGTTCTTGGGCGGGTACGCCATTCCGTGGGGCGATCTGATGGCGGCCGGCACGCTCATCGTGCTGCCGGTCATCGTCTTCGCGGTGCTTGTTTCACGCTATCTCGTCCGCGGTCTGACCTTGGGTGCCGTCAAGTGATACGAACGTTCGGGCTGTGGCTTGCACTGTCGGCGGCCGCGCTGGCGACCGTTCCGACCGGCGGGCCGGTGGCCGGCATCCGATGCGATGCCGCGGAGGGCGTCGCGATGCATATTCACCCCCATCTAACGATCCTCGATCACGGCAAACCCCTGCGCGTTCCCGAAGACGTCGGGCGGCCGCTGGCGGCACGGTGTTTCTATTGGCTGCACACGCACACGCCCGACGGCATCATCCATATCGAGTCGCCGGCCGTGCGTGAGTTTACGCTGGGTCAGTTCTTTGCGATTTGGGGCCAGCCGTTAACGGCACGCGATGTCGCCGGCGCGAAACTCGCGCCCGGCGATAAGCTCAAGATCTTCGTCGATGGCCAGCCGTTCGCGGGCGATCCGCGCGCCATTGAATTCGCGCAGCACCTCGATATCGCGATCCTGGTCGGACCACCGTACCGCAAACCCGCTCCGTTCACGGCGTGGAACGGTAACTAAGGAACGAATTCATACCCCTGGACGTGGATGAACGAGCCGCCTTCTTTGGCATTGGCTCGGCCGGGCTCGAACGCGATCGTATGCCGGCCGGCTTGGGGCCAGCGCCAACTCAACAATACGGAGTCCGGTAAGCTGCGCGCCGCGGGCGATTTGTTTTGCCAAATGCCGGTGTTGTTGTAGGTTTCGCTGCCGTCGATGAACACGCGCACGTGGCCCGCTTCGCAGCACACATCACCAATCGTTCCGATGAGGGCGATCGCGCGGCCGGTGAAGGCGATCGTCGATCGGGTTGAGGTAATCGGGTCGGCGACGAATTGCTTGCGGCTCCAGAACGCGCCGTCGGACGCCGCGCCGTTGGGTTCGAGTGCTCCGGCGGCCACCGCGAGCGCGAGGCCGCCACTGGCCGACCACGCCGAAATCGGACCGGCGGGCGGCGGTCCGGCGAAGAACCGGCCATAGCCGCCGGTGGCCGCCGGCTGCGCCGCGGCAGCGGCAGTCACGATCCAATCGCGCGCGAACGCCGCGTGCTCCTCGGTTGCGATGTCGTACATCGCCTCCACCAGCGGTTCAGCGATGTCATTATCGGCCTGCAGGTTGGCATAGACCCCGGTCGAGTCGCCGAGATACTGCGTTACGGCGCGCGCCGTTGCCAACGCCTCGCGCCGATATGCAGAGTCGCCGGTTTGGGCGGCCAACGCCAGCCCATTGTAGATCATGTTGCCGTTGACCGAGGCGAAGAACCGTTTCGGCAGCTGCTTGCACGTCAAACCATCGTCAAAGACATAAACGCTGTAAAGCGGCACGGCCGAATCCAGAAAGTAACGCCGTACCGCGGCATACTTGGCTTTCGCTCGCATCAGGTACGCGGGATCGCCGGTCCAGTGATTGAGTAAAAGCGCTGCTTTGATGTAGTTGGAATCCGTTTCGAGGGTCTTGAGCAAACTCGTACCGCCGCCGGGTCGCTGATAATCGATCGACGGACAGGCGCCGATCGCGAACGCATCGGAGCGATCGACGGCGCCGAACGCGCGCCGCGCTTTATCGAGCGCAAGTCGATTTCCGGTGACCTCGAAGGCGCGCGCAGCGGCGACGGCATCCCACATCGGCACGTCGCTCCACATCGTGCACGCGTCACGAACGCAGCGCCGATAGCTGGGCGCCGTTGCGGTAAGCGCCGTCATGATCGGGATGATGCTGGTGTCGTGCGCCGATTGCCAGCGCAGGAACAGCGTGTACGCCAGCGCGTCGGCGCCCCAATCGCGCGCCGCCGTTCCACAGCCGCCCGGAACGCACAGATTCCAGCGGCCGGGTGGGTGATAGAAGCGCCGTTCGATGGTCGTCACCGCCGCGTCGGCCGCCGCGCCGAACGTTCCGCCGAAGGCTTCGCCGGAGCCGCCCTCGGCCGCCGTCAACGTTGCTGCCGCCGCGGGCAGAAGTGGTCCATCGCGGTGCGCGCCGCAACCGGTTAGGGCCATGAGGCTGCTCAGGAGCAGAGCCATCCAACGCACTCGTTCGACACTTTCTTCGGCCGCGCGGGCCTCACGTCTACCCGCTCGTCTTTGCCTATCGGCCGAGCGCCCCGCATTTGTTAGGCTCGCAGCCGAACTCCTCTGCCGCTATTTGGCCATTGGCCTTGAGCGTAGCGCCATCAGCGGGCGCGGGCGCCGTTGCTCCCGGCGTGCGTGCGAGTACTTGCATTTTTACCGTCGGCCCGCTACAATGACCGAAATGCAAGCACTTACACGCAACGTGGGAAATGTGGCAAACATGTCGTTTGAAGAAGCAATTCCGACGGTCCGGTTCGGTGACGACGATCGAGAAGCGCAACGGCTCATCGCCGAGGCCGCCGATGTATTGCTTGCGAGCAAGCGTGAGAATCCGCGTCTGCGCATCGTTGCCGCGGGCACGACCTTGCCGGCGCCGACGATCTCCGCCTTGATTTCCGCATTGCGCAAACTGCGTGAGCGTGGCGGCGCCATCGAGCTGCGAGCCGAGCGGGATGTCGTTGCGGCGATCATCCGGCTCAACGGCCTCGAGCAGGTGTTTGCTTTTCCACTCGCTGCCGATGAAACCGAACGGCGCCGGGCAGACCGGCCACGCAAGCGTGGCGGAATCGATAAGGCGTTCCGAGCCGCGGCGGCGGCGTTAGCGTTCCTCGTCACGGTTCCGGCGCTGACACCGGCGCAGGCGCAAGGCCGCGGCCAAACCCAAGCGCAAGGTCAGCCGAACGACGAATCGGCCACTGCCGACACCGTCACGGACCCGGCGGCGATCCTCGCGCATGTGATGGAACGCAATCCCAAGCTGTCGTCCTACCAATCGCGATTGCACGTGGATTTGCGGCTGATCTCGTTTCCGTATATCGGGCAGCACCTCGACGGCGCCACGTATTTCAAGCGGCCGGCGAACTATGAAGTCGTGTTCGATCGGGTGCCGGCCTACGCCAAAGGCTTTGAGAAATTATACAGCGACGTCGGTGATCCGGCCAACTGGGAGCAGCGCTTCGTCATTACCTACGCCGGTCAGAGCAGCTTCGAAAATCGTTCCGACATCGAGTTGCATATGGTCCAGCGCGTGCGCGGAATGATCGATCACGAGACGGTGCTCATCGATCCCAACGCCTGGACGATCGATCGCATCCGCTACGATTACTATAACGGCGGCGTCGTCACGATGACCCAGCATTTCGCGCTGGTCGACGGGTATACGATGCTCAGTGCGCAGACGGCGGAAATAAAAATTCCGCACGTTCGCGCCGTTGCCAACGGTACCTATACCGATTATCGCACGAACGTCGCGATCGCCGACTCTGTGTTTACGAAGAAGTACTGATGCATATCACGACGCGTCCGGGGTCGCCGGCGGAAGAGACGCGTGCACGGATCATCGCTGCCGCAAAATGTATCTATGAGCAAAATGGAACGCGCGGGACGACCACGCGTGAGGTCGCCGAGCGGGCCGGTGTGAATGAAGCCACGCTGTTTCGGCATTTCGGCAATAAGCAGGCGCTATTGGACGCTATGCGCGAGGGCGCTTGCACGGTCGCCGTTTTTGAGTCGGTGCTGGCTTCGCTCACCGGTGATCTACAGACGGATCTCGGGGCGATCGCGGCATCGCTCGTGGCGCGGATGCACGAACAGCGTGCTTTGATGTGTATTTCGCTGGCGGAAGAAGTTCAGGTGGAGCGAAGCCGAAGCGTTCCCGAGTGGCGAGGGCCAATGGACATCATGCAACGGTTAGAGCTGTTTTTCAACGACCGCATCAGCGCCGGCGAAGTGCGCGGCGATGGGCGCTTGCTTGCAGCATATTTTTTGAGTATTTGTTTCGCGTACGTCATCGCCCGAAAAATCTGGGATTCTTACGTTATCAAAGCTGATGACGTGAACGCGATGGTCGGCATTTTCCTGAACGGAGTGAAGTAGTGGAGTCCCGTACCGAAGCGCCGGCCAAGTCGGAGCCGCCGGAAAGTCGCGCGCCCGCGTCGCAACCTGATGACGGCGAGCATCAAGCTGCGCCGCGGAAGCGGCCGCCGATCCTCATTTTTGTGATCGTCGGCATTTTGCTGATCGCGGCTCTCATTTACGGGATCCGGTTCCTCATCTACGCAAGCGGACACGAAACAACCGATGATGCGCGGGTCGATGCGGACACCGTTGCGGTGACGAGTAAAATCGGCGAACGCGTCGACCGGGTACTCGTCGATACGAATCAGCGCGTTCGCAAGGGTCAAGTGCTCATTCGGCTCGATGCCGTCGACGAGCAGACGCGGCTGGCAACGGCCCAGGCGAACCGCGCCGCGCAGTTGGCTCAAGCGCATGCCGCGCAAACCAACGTGGCGCTGACCAGTGCGACGCAGACGGCGGAGATCGAGCAGAATAACGGCGCCATCGCTTCAGCGCAAGCTGCGATCCTCAACGCCGCCGCATCGGCATCGTCGGCCCAAGAGCAGGCTGCGGCCGCAAAGGCGGCGGTCGGCCAAGCCCAAGCGCAATTGCGCGTTGCGCAATCGGATGTGCCGAGCGCTCGCGAAGCGCTGGCGCGCGCGAACGCCGATTTGAGCCGCACGGCGGCACTCGTTCGGACCGGCGATCTGGCCGCTCAAACGCTCGACGCCGATCGCGCGGCGCAAGCCCAAGCCCAAGCGCAATACCGGTCGGCGCTCGATAATGTCGCCGCGGCTCAAACCGCCGTTACCGGAGCGCAAGCGAAGTTCACGGCCGCAATTTCGGCGGCAAACGCAGCTCAAGCCGGTATCGGTTCGCAGCGCGGACAGCTTACGACCGCTCAGGGACGCTTGAACGAGTCGAGCACGCCATACCGGGTTTCGGCGCAGGAAGCAACATACGTGGCCGCGCAAGCGCAAGTGGCATCGCTCGACGCTCAGGTGCGTAGCGCGCAGGAGCAGTTGAGCTACACCGTGATTCGGTCGCCCATCGACGGTTTTGTCGGAGCGAAGAATATTGAAATCGGAGCGACCGTGGCGCCCGGTCAGTCGTTGCTCGACATTATTCCGAGTTACGGTACGTACATCACGGCAAATTACAAAGAAACGCAATTAGGCAAAATTCGCGTTGGGCAAGCCGTCGATGTCAACGTTGACGCCTATAAGGGGACGCTCTTCCGCGGCAAAGTGCAAACCATCGCGCCGGCTTCGCAGAACACCTTCAGCCTGGTTCCGGCGCAGAACGCTACCGGAAACTTCGTCAAGGTGACGCAGCGCCTTCCGATTCGGATTATCGTCGTAGATCCGCCGGCCGACAAGCCGCTGCGCGTCGGAATGTCCGTCGAAACCAGCGTCGACATTCATTCGCGTTAAGCGACGCTCGACCGCGTCACCCACAGGAGCATTGCGTGCATTCCCGTTTTCTTCGCCTCGCGTTGTGTTCGGCGGTCGGCGCCGTGACGCTCGCCGGGCCGGCCGGCGCCGATCAGCCGCAAGCGCCGGCGTCCGCGCAACCCATACCCGCCGCGACGCCACAGATGGCTCCGGCTCCGGCCGCTTCCACCTCGGCGGCCGGGCTGCCAACGCCGCCGCAACCGCCGGTCTTACCGCCCGTACCGGTCGTTGCGCCGGGATACGCCGCGCCCGATAACGGCGTCTTGCCGTCGGGTTCACTCGTGGGCGTCGCCGCCGAACCGTTCGTCGGCATCACGCTCGACGATGCGATCGGCATGGCGCTGGGCCGCAACACCGATCTTGCGCTCGCGCAATCCAATCAGCGTATCAGTAACTACCAAATCATCGCCGCGCGCGGTGCTTACGACGTGCGGTTCCAGTTGGCGCCGCAATACAAACACAGCTCGACGGCAGCGGTTAGCTCGTTCGAATCCGGCCCCGGCGGCGGACCGATCACTGAAGACCGGGCCGGAGCGACGGCCGGCTTCAACGGCGAATTGCGCAACGGTTCGCGGTTCAATGTGAGCGCCGACCAAAATTACGTGAATTCCAATACGACGGTCAATAGCTACAACCCGTACTATCAAACGGCGCTGCGCTTCAATTTTACCCAGCCGCTCGGCCGCGGCGCGGCAACCGACGACACGCGGCGTCAAATTACGCTGGCGCTGGCGGGCGCCCAAACGAATCGCGCGCAAATACTCACGACCGTCTCGCAAACAATCAGCAACGTATCCAACACGTACTGGAATTTGGTTGCCGCGTGGCGCAACGTAGGGATACAGGAAGAAGGGCTGCGTCAAGCGCAGGCTCAGGCGCAGTCGAACGCGCGGCTGTCGGCACGCGGTGCCGTCGCACCGGTAGAGATCGTTGAATCGCAAACCCAAGTCAATGTTTTTCAAGACAATGTATTCTCGGCTCTGGCTAGCGTACAGCGTTTGCAGACCCAACTCAAAGAGCTCACGCTGGCAAATCCGGCCGATCCCGTTTGGGTGGCTAATCTCGTCCCCACCTCGCCGGTCATCACCTTACCGGCCGAGCCGCAACTCAACGATTTGATCGTCTCGGCACTCAAAAATCGGCCGGAGGTTGCTCAGTTGCGCGCGCAACGCGATGTCGCGGCGACGAATTTGGCCTTTGCCGCCGATGAGCTCAAGCCGCAAATCGATCTTAATTTAGGCTACGCGACCAACGGTTTCGCGGGTTTTTCGACCAACCCGGCGGCTAACCCGATTTTCGGATTGCTCGGCGAGGAGACGGCGGCAATCAATTCGCTGCTGGCGCTGGCGGGAAATCCGTTACCGCCGCTGCCGGTCGGCTTCGGAACGAATCCGGCCAATCAAGTCGGCGGCTTCGGACAATCTTGGAAGAACACTCTCGATAATCGTTTCCCAACGTACACCATCGGCGTCACGTTCACGTATCCGATCGGCAATCACACCGCCAAAGCCGACTATCAAATTTCACGCGAGCAGGCAAAGCAGGTCGGCATTCAAGAGATCGCGTTGCTCGAACGGTTGCGGGCTGAGGCGGTCAACGCGATCCAAGATTTCCGTGAAACGCAGTATCGTCTCGTCGCGGCAAGCCAAGCCCGATCGGCGTCCGAACGGGTGTTACTCGCCGAACAGCGCCGGTTCAACGTCGGCAGTTCGACGACGTTTCTGGTCCTGCAGCGTCAACTCTCCGTTGCGAATAATCGCGGCCGGGAACTGCAGGCGCAAACCGATCTCAACAACGCGGTGGTCGAACTCAATCGCGTCGGCGGCACGATCTTCTCAACCTATCATATCGACGCGTCGGCGCTCGGCGCACAGACGCTCGACGAAGCAACACCCACCAAAACGCTGTTACCGCCGGCCGGCAAGCCTTAGTTCGACGCGGACACGGACGGACCCAATGCGGCCGCGGCTGCCGCATCGACGTACCACTCCACGTTGTCGCCGGTGCCCGTGACGAGTTGCGCGGGGTAGCGGTCGGGCTCGCGCGGCCCGCGCAAAACAGCGGCCAGCGCCGCTGCTTTTTCGGCGCCCCCGGCCGTGATAACGACGCGCCGCGCGGCGTTGAGGACGTGCGGGGTGAGCGTGATGCGGTAGCCGGCGAACTTCGCAACGAAGTTTGCGACGGCGATGCGGCCGTCGTCGATTGTAGCGATCGTTCCGGGAAAGAGCGACGCGGTGTGACCGTCCGGACCCATGCCAAGAAAGGCGACGTCGAACACCGGCGGTGTTCCAAGCGCTGCCGCGAGCAGCTCGTGATATGCGGCGGCCGCGGCATGCGGTTCATCTTCGCCCCGGATACGCGCGATCTGGCGATCGGCGATGTGCAGCGGATCGAACAGCGTCTCGCGCGTCATGCGGTAATTCGAGTCGGGATGATCGGGCGGCACACAGCGCTCATCGCCAAAGAAGAAGCGCAGCTTGCTCCAATCGACCAGCTCGCGCCGCGCCGGCGCGGCGAGCAGCGCGTTCATCGCGCGCGGCGTCGAGCCGCCGGCAAGGGCGAAGCTGGCCGAGCCGCGAGCGCGAATGGCTTCGGCGGCCAGAGAAATGAAGCGATCGGCAGCCCGCTCGGCAAGCTCCGCGCCGTCGCGCACGACGGTCACAACTGGATCTGACACCGTACGATTACGACGTTAGCGCGCCGACCATGCGCAACGCCGTCTCGAAGACTTCGTCGCTTGCCGGGGCGAGAATCGCGCGCTCGAGCAACGACGGACTGTCAACGGCTTGCAGCGGAACGAAGCGTCCGGGCGACGCGTTCTTTCCACTCGCTCCGACGACCACGAGCGTCGGGTCGTCATCGGAAACGGTTGCCGTGTAGGTCGAGGTAGTCGTCGTTAATTCCACCGTTCGCACCCGCCGGATGCGGCCGGCTCGTTCGTACGAAACCGGAATGTGACCGCCGTTCTGGTCGCTAAATTGGTCGTGTCCGGAGGCGGTCCAGCCGAGGCGACTGCCGAGCCAACCGCTAAGGTACAGCGCTTCCGCGTCCGAACCGGAGATGATGCGGACCGCCGTAACGGAATAAAGTTCTTCCCTTAACGTTGGATCGTCGAAGAAACGCGCGATCATATCTTGCCACGGCCGCAGTCGCATCCAGGCGAGGTCACGCAAACCAACCGTCGGCCGGCTGGAAAGAAAACGTTCGAGCGCCACGACCGTTGCGCTATCGTTTCGGGTGCCGGAAGAATCGACTACCAACGAGTCGGCCAGTTCGACGAGCGCGGTAAAGGCCGGCTGGCCGGCAATACCTTCGCCCGTCCACCAAAGCAGCGTCGGCAGTTCGTGCATCATCAAGGACGAGGTCAACTCGCCGATCTCTTGGGTCGACATTCCGGCAACGCCGATCTCGACACGCTCACCATGGACGGTAATATGCGCGCTATCAGCATCGTCGCTTTCCGACCGCACGAGCTTGGCGCCGGGCACGCTGTCGGCGCACGCATCGAGCAAGATCGCCCGGGCCGGATGCTTTTCAAGAATCTTGGCGGTGCGTTCGAGCACCCAATTACGAAACGTTACGTCGTCGATCCAGACGATGAAGTTCATCGTCGTCGCTGATACGCTCGTCTTCGCCAGCTCCGCACGCACGTTGTCAAAGTCGCTTGCAATACTTGGCGCGGTCATATTTTTCTCCACTCACGTCCGTCGGCTGCGAGCAAACGCTCGGCTGAAGCCGGCCCTTGGCCACCGGCGGCGTAGTTGGGGAATGTCTCGTCATCGACCTCCGACCACCGCTCGAGCACCGGCATGACCGCGCCCCAGGCCGCTTCAACCGCGTCCCAACGCGTGAACAGTGTTGCGTCTCCGCGCATGGCATCACCGATGAGGCGCTCGTACGCGGGCGGCGAAACGACGCCGAAGCCGGTGCCATAATTAAAGTCCATCGAGACTGCCCGAATGTGCATTCGTGGACCGGGCACTTTGGCCGAAAAGCGCAGCGAGATGCCTTCCTCGGGCTGAATCTTCATTACCAGCACGTTGTTGTCGATCGTATCGCCGAGTTCGCCGAAAAGCCGATGCGGAATCGACTTAAAGCGCACCGCAATCTCCGATCCCTTGCGCGCCAAACGCTTACCCGATCGCAAATAGAACGGGACGTCGGCCCAGCGCCAATTGTCGATGTAGAATTTGACCGCCGCGTAGGTGTCGGTGTTCGAGTCGGGCGCGACGTCGGGTTCCTCGCGGTAGGCGGCAACCGGCTTGCCGGCGATCGAGCCCGCGTCATACTGACCGCGGGCGGTATCGATGAATACCCGATTGCGTTCGATCGGCCGCAGCGCGGTCAGCACTTTGAACTTCTCGTCGCGGATGGCCTCAAAATCCGACTGGGCGGGCGGCTCCATGGCAACGAGCGTCATCAAATTCAAGACGTGATTTTGGATCATGTCGCGCAACGCGCCGGCGTTATCGTAATAGCCGCCCCGCTGCTCGACGCCGACGGTTTCCGCGGCGGTAATCTGCACGGAGTCGACGTAACGGCGATTCCAGATCGGCTCGAAAATAACGTTGGCGAAGCGCAAGGCCATGATGTCTTGCACCGGTTCTTTGCCGAGATAGTGGTCGATCCGGTAGACTTGACGTTCGGTGAAAACCTTTTCGACCTCGCTCTGCAGAGCGCGCGCGGATTCCAGATCGATGCCGAACGGCTTCTCGATGATGATGCGCGTCCAACCGTCACGATTGCCGCGCGGCCCCAGTCCCGATTGTTCGATCAGATCGATGATCGGTGAGAATAACGAGGGTGGCGTCGACAAATAGAACAGCCGGTTTGATTTCGTGCCCAGCGTCTTGTCGTTATTTTCAAGATGTTCGCGCAAGGCGTGAAAGTGAGCGACGTCGTCGAAGTCGCCGCTGATATACGATAAGCGCTTCTCGAAATCGCTCCACATCGGGTCTTTGGCCGGCCCACTGCGCGAAAACTCGTCGATCGATTTTTTCATTTCAGCGCGAAATTCTTCGTCGCTGAAGCTGCTGCGCGAAAAGCCGACAATGCCGAAATCGCTCGGCAACATGTCTTCAAGCCGTAGATTATAGATTGCCGGCATGAGCATGCGCTTCATCAGGTCGCCGCTGGCGCCGAAGAAGATGACGTTGCACGGATCTTGGATGCGGTTTGAGTCGATGCCGGCGCGCAGCGGATTGGGCCGCACGCGGGCGGCCGGCGAAGGGGGACGAACTAAGGTCGCAGCCGAGCTATCGGACACCGGCAGCCTCCGGCTTGATGGCGTGGCCGCCAAATTGATTCCGCAACGCGGCGATCACCTTGGCGCTAAACGATTCGTCTTGGCGCGAGACGAAGCGCGACAGCAACGACATCGTGATGACCGGCGCCGGAACGTTTTCATCGATAGCGGCTTGAACCGTCCATCGACCCTCGCCCGAATCGTCGACGTAGCCGCGAATCGTCGTCAGTTCCGGATCGGAGCGGAACGCGAGTTCGGCCAGCTCCAGTAGCCACGAGCGCACCACCGAACCGTGCAGCCACAGCTCCGAA
The DNA here is from genome assembly GCA_965214335.1 of Candidatus Velthaea sp. Classification (GTDB taxonomy): domain Bacteria; phylum Vulcanimicrobiota; class Vulcanimicrobiia; order Vulcanimicrobiales; family Vulcanimicrobiaceae; genus Velthaea. The sequence goes on from CBDCBO010000005.1 coordinate 1,070,640, forward strand.
AGCTTGTGCAGGTCGTACGAGAACTCCGACTTCTCGAGTATCTCGAAACCCTCGCCGTAAGCAGCTAGCATCCCGTATTCGATACCGTTGTGGACCATCTTTGAAAAGTGACCGGCTCCACTAGCGCCGACGTACGCGTAACCGTCTTTCGGTGCCAGCGTCAGGAAGACCGGCTCGACGCGCTTGACCGCGGCTTCATCACCGCCGACCATCAAGCAATACCCGTTGGCCAGCCCCCAGACGCCGCCCGAGGTTCCGGCGTCGATGAATGCAACGTTCTTCGCTCCACACTTTTTCGACCGTGCCTGCGAGTCGCGAAAGTTGGAGTTACCACCGTCGACGATCGCGTCGCCCGGCGCCAACAGCGTCAACAGCTCGTCGATGGTCGACTCGGTGGCGGCTCCGGCCGGCACCATGATCCACACGGTCCGCGGAGCTGCGAGCTTGCCGACGAGGTCGGCCAAGCTCGTTGATCCCGTTGCGCCTTCGGCGACGGACGCGGTGATCGCTTCGGCACTCCGGTCGTACACGACAACCTCGTGTTTGTTACCGCTATCGCCACCGCGCAATAGTCGTGCTGCCATGTTCGCGCCCATGCGCCCGAGTCCGATCATTCCGATTTGCACGAAATAGCCTGTCCTTCGGCGCCGTTAATTGCTGCGCGCCCCGCACATTGTAGAGCCCCGGCCAGCGGGCTCCGATATTGGCCGGTCGTCGGTCGGATACGCTTGTGGCAGCGCCGCGCCGCCGTTAGGCGCGAGCCGTCAGCGAGCCCTCGAGCTCGTGCTGTTTCTTGGCGATCGCCTCGAGCATATCGTTAAACGAGTCGGCAAACGACTTAACGCCGTCGTCGACTAATTTTTCGGTGATGTCATGCAGCGATATCTGGTGCTGTTCTAGTGCGGCAAGCGTTGCCCGCGCGTCGTCGAGGCCGGCCAGAATGGTATCGGGCTGCACCTTGGCATGATCGAGCAACGCATCGAGTGTTTGCGGCGGCACCGTATTCACCGTGTCTTTGGCGACCAAACCTTCGATGTACATGACGTCGCTGAACACCGGATTCTTGGTTCCCGTCGAAGCCCACAGCGGCCGCTGCACGTGCGCTCCCTTTGCCTTCGCCGCGGCAAACGCCGGCCCGTCGAACAGTTGGCGGAAACGGCCGTAAATAAGCTTACTGTTCGCAATCGCCGCCTTGCCCAAATACGTGCTCAAGGCCGACTCGCCCGCCGCGATTTTAGCATCGAGCAATTTGTCGACGGCTGAATCGATCCGCGATACGAAGACCGACGCAACGGAAGCAATTTTATCGACCGGCTGGCCGGCTTTGATGCGGTCGTTTATGCCGTCGATGTACGCCTGTGCGGCCGCTTGATACCGGTCGACGGAGAACAACAACGTCACGTTGACGTTGATACCGGCCGCAATCGTGGCGCGAATCGCCGGTACACACGCAGCCGTTCCCGGAATTTTGATCATGACGTTCGGCCGGTCGACGTCTTTCCACAGACGCGCGGCGGCCTCGATCGTACCCTGCGTATCGAGCGCGAGCGCCGGCGACACTTCGAGCGACACGAAGCCGTCGGCGCCGTGCGTCGAATCGAAAAGCGGCCGAAACGCATCGCAAGCGCTGCGGATATCCTGAATTGCGAGCGCTTCAAACAAATCAGTCGGATCGGAGACCTTACCGATCAACGAGCGCAGCTGATCGTCGTAGTTGTCGCCATGCCCGATCGCTTTTTCAAAGATCGTCGGGTTGGAGGTCATCCCGCGCAGACCTTGATCGATCAAGGCGCTTAGTTCACCCGATTTGAACATCGAGCGGCGGATGTTATCGAGCCAAATACTTTGGCCGTACTGCGTGAGTTGTTGCATCTGCGTAGCCATGATGCGCGTCCTATCTTTAAGCTTTAAACGCTTGAAAGTAAGCCGGCGGCAACGCCGGCAATGTGGTCGGGAGTAAACCCGTATTCTTTGGCGATGACCGGAGCGGGGGCGGACGTTCCGAAGTGATCGATGCCGATCGCGATGCCGCGATCGCCGACGTAGTGCGACCAGCCCATCGTCGCGCCGGCTTCAATCGAGACGCGCGCCTTGACGTCGGGCGGCAGCACGCTGTCACGGTAGCTTTGGTCTTGAGCCTCGAACAGCGACCAGCACGGCAGCGAGACAACACGCGTCTTGGTGCCTTTGGCGGTCAGCAGCTTTGCCGCATCGACGGCCAACGACACTTCCGAACCGGTCGCGATGAGAATGACGTCCGGCGTGCCGGCGGTATCGACGAGCACGTAGCCACCCTTGTCGACCGCGGCCGTCCGCGCGCCGAGAAACGGCAGCTTCTGCCGCGATAGAATGAGCGCCCAGGGACCGGTGCCCGGCTCGATCGCGAGCTTCCACGCTTCGAGCGTTTCGAGCGCGTCGGCCGGCCGCACCACTTGGCAGTTCGGCGTCGCGCGCAACATCGCCAGCTGCTCGACCGGCTGATGCGTCGGCCCGTCTTCGCCCAGAAAAACAGAATCGTGGGTGAAGATGTAAATCGAGCGGATTTTGTTGATACAGCCGAGCCGCAACGACGGCTTGAGGTAGTCGACAAAATTAAAAAACGTCGCGCAGAACGGGAGCAACCCCCCATGGAGCGCAACGCCGTTCGTGATGCCCGCCATCGCATGTTCGCGCACGCCGAAGTGGATGTTGCGACCGCCGAAGGACTCCGGCTGAAAGTCGCCCGCGCCTTTGAGATAGGTCTTGGTCGACGGGTCGAGGTCGGCCGAACCGCCTACGAGCTCGGGCAAACTCGCGGCGATTGCGTTCATCACCGTGCCGCCCGCTTCGCGCGATGCGACGCTGCCGTTCTCGGCGGTAAACGTCGGCCAAGCGATGCCGGCGGGAAGCTTTCCATCACGCGCCCGCTCGAATTGCGCGGCCAACTCCGGATTTGCCGTGCTCCAACTGCGGTACGTCTCATTCCACGCCGCTTGCAGGTTCGCGCCGCGTTGCTTGGCGTCGGTCGCAATCGACGCAGCATCGGGCGGCACCAGGAACGTCGGCTCGGTCGGCCAGCCGAGCGCCTCTTTGGTTTTCGCGACGTTGTCGGGACCCAGCGGTTCGCCGTGAGCGCCAAAAGTGTTGGCTTTGGGCGAGCCGTACCCGATCGTCGTCCGAACCAGGATGAGCGATGGCTTATCGGTGACGGCTTGAGCGGCGGCGAGCGCGTTGTCGATCGTCGCGACGTCGTTTGCGAATTCGGTTCCGACGAACTGCGTGTGCCAACCGGCGGCCTCGAAACGCTGCTGCACGTTTTCCGTAAACGTGATCTCCGTGTTACCGGCCAGCGATATCTTATTATCATCGTAGAGCGCGATCAACTTACCCAGGCCGAGATGGCCGGCGAGCGAAGCGGCTTCCGACGATACGCCTTCCATTAAATCGCCGTCGCCCACCAGAACGTAGGTATAATGGTCGACGATGGTCTGCGCCTTATTGTACGTTGCGGCCAAGTGAGCCTCGGCGATCGCTACTCCGACGGCGTTAGCGAAGCCTTGACCCAGCGGCCCCGTGGTTACCTCGACGCCCTCGGTATGATGGTATTCGGGATGGCCCGGCGTCTTGCTGCCCAGCTGACGGAACGACTTGAGATCGTCGAGCGAAAGGTCGTAACCGAAAAGATGTAAGAGCGCATACAGCAGCATCGAACCGTGCCCGGCGCTCAAGATGAAGCGGTCGCGGTTAAACCATTGCGGATCGGCCGGGTTGAAGCGCAGCCGGCGTTCCCATAGCGTGTACGACATCGCGGCGGCGCCAAGCGGTAATCCGGGGTGGCCGGAATTGGCCTTCTGAACGCCGTCCACCGCCAGAAAACGTATTGCATTGATGCGCGTCTCGTCTACTGCTGAGTTTGCCATACAACTCCCGTAAGTGGCTGAAAAGTGTTACGCCGCCAACGTTGCGTGCGGTTTGCAAGGTTCGCCCCGCAACACGTCATCCTTCTCATACCCGTTTACGCCCACGGGTGCTCGCCCGGAAACGGTGAAGGTGACGCGAAATGAATGTTTCGGAGCTCGAGTCGGCAATCGAAGCACTCGGCGAGCGGCCTGCCGACATTCGAAAGAAGCGTGGCCGGGTCATCGATCGGGTGATCGCGCTACTCGATAGCGGACAACTCCGCGTTTGCGAACCCCGTGATGGCCTCTGGGTGACGCATGCTTGGATCAAGCGTGCGATCTTGATGTACTTTCAACGGCTCGATACGGTGACGGTGAACCCTGGTAAGCATCGTACGGACGGTCCAAGTTACTACGATAAACTCCCGACAAAGCGGAATTACCGGGCCCTGGGCGCGCGCTGCGTTCCCGGCGGCATCGCTCGATTTGGTTCTTTTCTCGGCCGCGGCACGATTTTAATGCCGGGTTTTGTCAATATTGGTGCGTACGTCGATGACGGCTCGATGGTCGATACGTGGGCGACGGTCGGGTCGTGCGCGCAGATCGGCAAAAACGTCCACCTATCCGGCGGTGTGGGGATCGGCGGCGTGCTCGAACCGGCGCAGGCCCAACCGGTTGTCATTGAAGACGGTGCCTTCATCGGTTCGCGCTGTATCGTAGTCGAAGGTGTCGTGATCGAGCGTGAAGCGGTGCTCGGAGCCGGTGTGGTGCTGACGGCCTCGACACCGGTCGTCGACGTTCGCGGGATCGAGCCGATCGTGAGCAAAGGCCGCATCGCGGCGCGCAGTGTCGTGATTCCCGGCACTCTGCCCAAACGCTTTCCCGCCGGCGAGTACAACGTGCCGTGCGCGCTCGTCATCGGCTCGCGAACGGAGTCGACCGACCGCAAGACGTCGCTCAACGCCGTACTGCGCGAATTCGATGTCGCGGTATAGGCCCGATGAACCCCCGCCTGGCGTCGATCGAACCGTCGCTCATCCGCGCGATTGCCGCTAAGAAAACACCCGGCTCGATCGATCTCGGCTTAGGCGAGCCGACGCTCCTACCGCAGAGTCGCTTCCTTGAAGCCGCAACGCGCTGGGCAGCCGAGTTTGGTTTGAAGTATACGGTCAACGCCGGCGACTTTGAGACGCGCGCGCGTATCGCTGCGCATTACGCCTACCCCGGCATGAGCGCCGCGCACAACGTGTGTATGACGACGGGCTCGCAAGAGGCTGTCTACGCCACGATCAAGGCGCTGCTCGATCCGTCGGTTGATGAATTGCTCGTGGTTGAACCGGCGTTTCCGGCATATCTTAAGATGGCGCAGCTCGAAGGCATACCGGCGCGCAGTGTCGCGATGAGCCCTCACACCGGTTTTGCCTATGACGTTGAGGCTATTGTCGAAGCGATCGGGCCGCAAACGCGGCTCATCGTCATCGGTTCGCCGGCAAATCCGACCGGCCGGGTCATCACGCGCGCGGCGGCCCAGCAGTTAGCCCACGCTTTAGGTACGCGCGATGGTCCACCGATCTGGATCTTGCACGATGAAATTTACCGCGAACTCACGTATGTCGAAGATGCGGGTTATCTAGCTAGCGTTTATCCGTACACCGTCGTCGCTAACTCGCTCTCGAAATCGAACGCACTTACCGGATTACGCATCGGCTGGGTCTTCGCGCCGTCACCGGCCATTGAAGCAATCGTGCAAACCCATGCTTGGATAACGTCAACGGCCAGCGCCTTCGCGCAGCGCGTAGCGTACGAAATATTCGGAGAAAGCGGCGCGCTGGTGGAGCAGGCCGCGTGGTATGCGCAAACGCGCGCCGGTGTGGTCGCCGCGTTGCACGCGTCGGGCTTCGAGTTCATCGAGCCGGACGGCGCCTTCTATGCGTGCGTGCGGCTTGCCGATGGTGGCGACTCACTCACTGCGGCACTAACGCTCGTCGAACGGCACGGCGTGGTGACGATCCCCGGACGCATTTTTGGTTCCTCGCTCGAAGGCTGGCTGCGCTTAAGTTTTGTAGCGCCGGTCGACGCATTTACCGAGGGATTGCGGCGCATTGCGGAATTACGGTCCGGCTGATCGGCCCGCGGCGCTCGGAAGTAGTAGCGAATACTTACGGGATCCACACGCGAACCAGGAGTGTTCCGGCGTACGCCGCTGCAACGCCCGCAACAACGCTGCCCAAGGCATAGGCGATGCTCTGCATCGGCAGTGCGGCGCCGGCTAGTGCATATGTCTCGTACGAGTAGGTTGAGAACGTCGTATAGCCGCCCAGAATGCCGGTAGCGAAAAATAAGCGAAAATAGGGACTGATTCCCGCGCGCGACACGACGAGCTGCAGCACGATACCGATGGCGAGCGATCCACTCACGTTAATGATGAAGGTGCCCCACGGAAAGCCGGACCCCAGCCGTTGATTGAACCAACTCGAAACGAGGAACCGCAGGACGGAACCGGCCGCTCCGCCGATGGCAACCGCGGCGATCGCTAACGATTGCTGCATTGAATGCTGCGTTCTGCGCGAACGAAGAAAAAACCGGCGCGGCTCGTTGCTCGCGTCGCCGAAGCCCGAAATGCCGACGGCCGGATCGCGAAGACGCCGCCGCCTCCTGTGTGAATTATAAACCGGCGGCGGTGAAGGCCGCCGGTTCGGACTTAGCGCGTCGCGGCTGCGAGCACCGGATAATCGGTATAGCCCGCTTCACCGCCGCCGTACAGATGTTCTTGATCGAGGTCGCTCAGCGGTGCGTTGGAGCGCAGCCGTTCGACGAGATCGGGGTTTGCGATATACGGCCGGCCGAACGCGACCAGATCGGCATAACCGCTGGCGAGTGCTTCGATCGCCATGTCGCGCGTATAACCGTTGTTCACCATCCAGGCGCCGGAGAAGCGCTTGCGCAGCGCGTGGTAGTCGAACGGCGCGAAATCACGTGGCCCGGCGGTCGCGCCTTCGACGACATGGACGTAAGCTAACTGGGCCCGATCGATCGCGTCGACGAGCGGGAAGAACACGGCACTGGGGTCGCTGTCCGTTAGACCCGATGCCGGACTCACCGGCGAGATGCGAATGCCGGTGCGCCGCGGTCCGGCAATCTCGCTAACGGCGGCAATGACTTCAAGCGCGAACCGCAACCGGTTCGCCACCGAACCGCCATAATCGTCGGTTCGTTTATTTGCGCCGTCGCGCAAGAATTGGTCGATGAGATAGCCGTTGGCGGCATGGATTTCGACGCCGTCAAAACCGGCGTCGAGCGCGTTACGCGTCGCGCTGCGGTAGTCGTCGATGACGGCCGGAATTTCGTCGCGGTCCAAGGCCCGCGGCACGCCGACGTCGGCGAACGCGCCGTCTTCGGTAAACGTTTTTTGGTCGAGCGGTGCGATCGCCGACGGCGCAACCGGCAGTCTGCCGTCCGGCTGCAACGATGGGTGCGAGAAGCGTCCGACGTGCCAGAGCTGCAGAAAGATGCGACCGCCGCGGGCGTGCACGGCCTCGGTTACCAGCCGCCAGCCGGCGATCTGACCGGCGGAATAAATCCCCGGCGTCCAAGCATAGCCTTTGCCGGTGGGTGAAATTTGGGTTGCTTCGGCAACGAGTAGTCCGGCATCGGCCCGCTGCGCGTAGTAGTGTGCGTTGAGCTCGTGCGGCGCGTCGGTTCCGTGCGTCGCGCGATTGCGCGTCAGCGGGGCCATGACGATGCGATTCGGCAAGCGCAGCGAGCCGAGCTCGAACGGTGCGAAGAGCACCGCGTCAGAAGAATGAGACAAGATCGTCGGTATCGCTTTCTACGTAATGATAAAGAGAAGTTTGACGCCACGCTCGACATGGCCGCTGAAACGTAATACACGCGCCGGTACGGTAAAGACGCGTCAGACGTCCGAGTGGCGCCGGTGAAAATTTCCACCCTGCTCGTACGATGCATACGCGCCGGCGGAATACTCGACGGCCGCGAGTGGGACCAAGCCGATGAGCTCGCTGCGCCCGGCGTGCACGCCCTCGCGCAGCGCGAGCACGCGCACGAGTTCACGCACGCGGTACAGCGGCGTTGCGCCGTAGTCGGTAATGTTGAAACTCACTTGAACGCGCCGCGCATCGAGTCGGATCGCGAGCGCCCGTAACGTCCGTAAACCGCCGTTGCGCTCGCGCAGCATGCGAGCGATGCGCCGGGCAACGCCGATATCCGCGGTCTGCAGTTCGACGTTGAACGCCACCAGAACGGCGCGCGCGCCGACGGCCACCGCGCCCGCCGACGCGTGGAGCGCATCACCGTAGTCGAACCGCCACAGCGGATCGGCAATCTTCACGCCGAGCTGCTCGAACTCGCCGCGCCGCACGTCGGCCAGGAGCGTCCGGTGCGCGGCGCCGGCGGCCGCGCCGTAGAGAAACGATGGAATACCGGTTTCGCGCCAAATCCGGGCTGCCGCCCGATGCGCGAGCGTTACCGCGTCGTCGAGCGTCGCATTGCGCAGCGGAACGAACGGCAGCACGTCGAGCGCGCCGATGCGCGGATGCGCCCCGGTATGCCGACGCAGATCGATGCCGGCGACGGCCACCCGCGCCAGTGCGACGGCCGCCGCGACGGTTTGGGCCGCACTTCCGAGCGCCGTAATGACGCTCCGGTTATGAATCGGATCGCTGGTGCGGTGCACCACCCGCGCGCCTTGCGCGTCGATGGCCGCGACGCAGGCGTCGATAAACGCCGGCTCGCGTCCGGCGCTGAGATTCGGCACGATCTCGAACAGCGGCGCGGAGTCGGCAGAACGCACTTAGTCGAGCGCCGCGGCGACGGCCGCCGCGATATCGCGCGCCGTTTCGGGCGCCACGATCGTGGTGAAGCCCAGCTTCACGGCTTCGGCGGTACGCCGGGCCGTTTGGCCGACGCTACGAATTTCACCCGACAGCCCGAGTTCGCCGAACGCCGCGACGTTGCCGGCCAACGGCCGATTGCGGAACGCCGAGGCAATCGCGAGCGCAATGCCGAGATCGGCGGCCGGTTCGGTCACCCGTAAGCCGCCCGCCACCGAGGCGTAAATATCGTGCCCGCCGAGCTGCATGCCGGCGCGCCGTTCGAGGACGGCAATAATCATCGCCAGCCGCGCCGGATCGAGATTCGCCGCTAAGCGGCGCGGGGTTCCGTAAGCCGTTTCGCCGACGAGCGCCTGCACTTCGACGAGCACCGGCCGCGTGCCGACGAGCGAAGGCACCACGCACGATCCGCTCGGCCGGTCGCCGCGGCCGTGTAAGAAGAGCGCCGACGGATCGGCAATCTCGCGCAAACCGTCGTCGTGCATGGAGAACACGCAAATCTCGTCGACTGAACCAAACCGGTTTTTGTAAGCGCGCACGATCCGGTATTCGCCCGTGGCGTCGCCCTCGAAATACAGCACGGTATCGACGAGGTGTTCGAGCAGCCGGGGTCCCGCGATCGTGCCGTCCTTGGTGATGTGGCCGACCAGAAACGTGGCGCAGCCGGTGCGTTTGGCGAACTCCATGAGCAGTTGCGTGCAGTCGCGAATTTGGGCCACGCTGCCGGCGTACGACTCCACATCCGGCAGCCACATCGTTTGGATCGAGTCGATGATGAGGATCTCGGGCTTGCGTTGCTCGAGATCGTCGAGGATCGCGCGCAGATTCGTCTCGGCGAACACCAGCAGCGAATCGCCGATGCCGATTCTTCCGGCGCGCAACTTCGTCTGCGCCGCCGACTCCTCGCCGCACACATACACGGCGGTCGCGCCGGCTGCGCTGAGCCCTTCGGCGATCTGCAGCAGCAAGGTCGATTTGCCGGCGCCGGGCGGACCGCCGAGCAGGACTAAGCTGCCGGGGACGAGCCCGCCACCCAAGCAGGCGTCGAATTCCGGCATGCCGGTCGCGATGCGCGCGATGTGCCGGTCGTCGATGTCGGCCAACCGCAGTGGACGCGACGCCACGCTCGCCGTTGCCGCGCGAACGTTCGCGGCGCGCGACGGGAGCGTCGGCACCGGCGCGTCGGCGAAGGTGTTCCAAGCCGCGCAGGCCGGGCAGCGCCCGAGCCAACGCGCCGACTCGAAGCCGCAGCCGCCGCAGAAGAAGGCGCTCTTTATTTTCGCCATGGCGTACCTCGAACTCCGGCGTGCTCGGCAGCGTTGCGCGCGGCGGGCACACCGCATTCACGTTGTTGCGTGCCGCGAGCAAGTCGTCCCGTTAGCCGCGGTGTGCGAGGCGGCTCGGCGCCCGCGCGCCGCTCGTTGCCCGCGGCGCACAGGCCGAACGCTACCGGCGGCGCGAATGGATGGGCCCGGTATGCCGAACCGACACGTCGCCATCGACGGCCCTTCCGCGTCCGGCAAGACCGTCGTTTCACGCGCGCTCGCCGCTCGATTGGGAACGCTGTACCTCGATACCGGGGCGATGTATCGCGCGGTCGCGTATTTAGCGTTGCGCAATGCCGTCGAACTCGACAACGACGCGGCGCTCGTGGAGATGTTCGACCGGCACACCCTGGCAATCGCCGCCGACGACTCGGCTCCCAACGGTTATCGAGTGGTCGTCGACGACGCCGACGTCAGCGCGCTGTTGACGCGGCCGGACGTCACCGCGGCGGTCTCGACGGTGGCCTCGGCGCCGCATATCCGAGCCGCGCTGGTGGAGCGTCAGCGGGCGATTGCCGCGGTCGAACCCGTCGTCATGGCGGGGCGCGATATCGGCACGGTCGTCCTGCCCGACGCGCGCTATAAATTTTTCCTCACCGCCTCGCTCGTCGAACGCGCGAAGCGGCGTCTGGCTGAGCTGCTGGCCGGCGGCGTTCACGTGAACGGGTCGGACGTCGCCGCCCAATTGGCCGAGCGCGACCGGCTCGACGTCGCGCGGGCCACCGCGCCGCTGCGCGCGGCCGACGACGCAATTTGGATCGATTCAACCGAACTGCCGATCGACGGCGTTATCGAACAGATGCTGGCCGAGATGAACGGCCGGTGACGCCATTCTACCGCTTCGCGCGCGGCCTCTCACGGATCGTGTTCATCGTCTTGTGGCGCTTCCGCGCCATTGGTGCCGCGAACGTGCCGCCCACCGGACCGGTGATCGTCGCCTGCAATCACGTCTCGTATCTCGATCCCGTCGCGCTGGGCGTCGGATTGCCGCGCATGCTGACGTATCTTGCCAAGAAGCAACTGTTCGACATCCCGCTGCTGGGCCCGATCATTCGAGGTTGCGGCGCCTATCCGCTGGACCGCGATGCCGGCGGTGTCGCGGCGATACGGGCCGCGCTGCGGGTCCTCAAGGATGGGCGCTGCATCGGCATCTTTCCCGAGGGGACGCGAAATCGTTCGGGGACGGCGCCCGAAAAGGGCGGCGCGGCGTTTCTGGCCGCACTTTCCGGTGCGCCGGTCGTGCCGGCGGCGGTCGCCGGCACCAAAGATGCCAAGCGCTTCGCTCAAATTCGCGTCGTCTACGGTGAACCGTTGCAAATCGAGCGGAACCGGAAAGCGGACGCAGACGATCTAGAGAAGTGGACGGTGGAGATCATGCGGCGCATTCGCATGCTGGAGGAGACGATCGGTGGAAATTAAGCGGGCCAAAACCCAAGGGTTCTGTTTTGGTGTGGCGATTACAGTCAAGAAAGCGGAAGAAGCCGTCGCCGCGCCGGGTTCGAACGTCACGACATTGGGTCACGTGGTGCACAACCCGCAAATGGTCGCCGAACTCGAAGCCAAAGGTCTCAAGAACGCCCACTCGGTCGATGAAGTCGACTCCGGTACGCTCTTCGTGCGGGCGCACGGATTGCCGACCGGCGTGTTCGAGAAAGCGCAAGCCAAGGGCCTCACGATCGTCGACGCCACCTGCCCGATGGTGACCAAAATTCACGTCCAGGCCGAGAAGCTCAAGGCCGACGGGTACAAAATCATCGTGGTCGGCGATCCGACGCATCCCGAGGTCAAGGGCACGCTCTCGCACGTCCCCGGCGCGTGGTGCGTGCAAAAGCCGTCCGATGTTGAAGCGCTGCCGCGCGGCAGCCGGGTGGGCGTCGTCGTGCAATCGACCTGGTCGGGCACCGGCTTTACCGATATCGTCAAGCGGCTCAGTGAGAAATACTACGAAGTGCGGGCCGTGAACACGATCTGCACCGACACCCACAACCGCCAGACGGAAGCTGAAGGCTTGGCTAAAGAAGTTGACGTCATGGTCGTGGTGGGCGGCAAAACATCGGCGAACACCAAGCATCTAGCCGATTTGGCGGCAGCGCACGGCGCGCGTTCGTACCATATCGAGGGCCCCGAAGAACTCGACCCGAGCTGGTTCGAGGATGTCGCGCGGGCCGGACTGATGTCGGGCGCATCAACGCCGGGCTGGCTCGTCGACCAGGTCGCGGATCGGATGGATGCGCTCAGTCGTCGCGCAAGCTGACTTCGAGCGCGCGCTGCAAGCGGCGATCACGCGGTACGACAGTACCGCACCGATCACCGCGATGATCCGCTATCATTTCGGTTACGCACCGGGCGCGCCGGAGTGCCACGGCAAGCGATTGCGTCCGTTGTTGCTGTTGACGGTCGCGCGCGAAGAGGGCGGCTCGATCGAAGCGGCGCTCGACGCTGCCTGCGCCATCGAAATTCTCCATAACTATTCGCTCGTGCACGACGACATCGAGGACGGCGATCGGGTCCGGCACGGCCGCGATACGGTCTGGGCGAAATGGGGCACGGCGCACGGCATCAACGCCGGCGATTCGCTGTGTGCGATCAGCTACTTAGCGTTGCTCGAGAGTGACGTTGCGCGGCCCGCGGAGCGCACGGTGGCGATGACCCGCGCGCTGCACGAAGCGAATCTTGCAATGTGCGCTGGACAGGGACGCGACATCGCCTTCGAGGTCGAAGGACGCGTCACGATGGACGACTACATCGCGATGATCGCGGGCAAGACGGCGGCACTGTTCGGGGCCGCATGCGAGATCGGCGCCTTGGCCGCCGGCGCCGACGCTGCCCGCGCTCAGGCGTACGGGCGGCTTGGCGCTTCCTACGGCCTCGGGTTTCAGATCGAAGACGACCTGCTTGGAACGTGGGGCGAAACCGCCGCGACCGGCAAGCCGGTCGGGGCCGATTTGGCCCGGCGGAAGTGGACGTTTCCGGTGGTTTGGGCGCTCGATGGTCCGCCCTCGCCGGCACGCGACGTGGTCGCGGCCGCTTACGCCCGTCGCGGTGCGCTGCCGGCGTCGGATGTGGCGTCCACCATTGCCGCGCTCGACGCGCTCGACGTTCGGGCCGCCGCGATGATCCATGCGCAGCGCTACTTCGACCGGGCCGATGAAATCGCCGACGCCGGCGCCATCGACTGTAGCGGCAGTGTCCGCGCCTTTCTCGCAGCTAACGTCCGGCGTGTAGTGTAAGTGAGCACGTCCGCCCGCGCTCAGCCGGTGTATGCCAAGCGCAATGAAGCGCTGGCGAATGCCGCACCGCTGTTGGCTATTCTCGGCATCGGTCTCGCCGTCCGGCTCATCTTTTTGCCGCAAAGCGGTTTTCATAACGACCTGCAAGCCTTCGAGGCCTGGTCGCTGACGTTGACCGAACATCCGCTGTACGATTTTTATCGCTCGACCTCGTTCGCCGATTATCCACCCGGCTATTTTTTTGTACTGCTTGGCGTCGGCTGGTTTTACAAGGCGCTCGTCGCCGTGCACCTCATCGCGCCCGACGCGTATAACGTGCTGGGCATGCTGGCGAAGCTGCCCGCGATTGCGATGGATTTAGTCAATGCGTGGCTGCTCTATTCCATCGTCGGCCGCTTCGCGGCACGCAATGTCGCGCTCGGCGCGGCGATGCTCTATGCGTTCAACCCGGCCGCCATTTATATTTCCGCTTTCTGGGGCCAGGTCGACAGCGTTTCATGGGGCTTGGTGCTGGCGGGTATCAACTTACTGCTCGCCGCGCGCGGTGATGAACGCCGGGGCACGATCAAGGTAGCCTTCGCGTGGATCGCGTTGGCGGCGTCGGTACTGATGAAGCCGCAGGCAACGTTCGTCGGCCTGGTGTTCGTGGCGTTCGCCTTCGTCCCGGCGGCAGCCGCCGAACGGCGGCGCCGACTTGTCGGAACCGGGCTTGGTTTTGGTGCCGGTGTCGTCATCGCGTGGCTCGCCGCGGCCGTCTTTCACGGTACGCTCAACCCGCTGGGTGACTTTAGCTGGTTGTTCGGCCGCTACGCTTTCGGCAGCGCCGTGTACCCGTATAACTCGATCAATGCGTTCGACTTGTACGCGATCAAGCAGCCGTTTTGGCAAAGCGATGCGCAGCCCTTACTGCTGCCGTTCGCGGGTATTCCGGTCGGACCGATGGTCGTGTGGGGCTGGGTGCTGGTGATCGGCGCCGCTTTCTTATTCGTCGGCCGGTATCTGCAGCGCAAAGACGATCGTGCGTTCCTCGAAGCGGCGATGCTGGTCTCGTTCGCGTTTTTCATTTTAGCGACGCGCATGCACGAGCGCTATATCTTTGGCGCGTTCGTGCTCATGATGCCGCTCGTTGCGTTTTCGCGCCGGTATCTGTGGGCGTCGATTGCCGTATCGTTCACGCTGCTGGTGAATCTCGCGTATTCGCTGGCCTATCAGTCGGTGATGGAGGCCAAGACGCCGGGCGTCGACGCCACGAGTTTATGGCCCCAAGTGACCGGACCGCTGTCGTTGCTCAACGTGTTGCTGCTGTTTTATTTGAGCTATTTGTTCTTGGGCGGGACGGCCGGTGCGGCAGTCATCGATGGAACGGCGCTGGGCACGAAGATCGGCGACGGCGCGGTGCGCGCCGTGCTGCGCGCCCGTTCGTGGTTCGATCCGCGCGAAGGCGTCACAGCGTTGCTGCGGCTCGACTGGCTGCTCGCGACCGGGTTTACCATCGCTTCATTCGTCCTATGCATTCTGTGGTATCAGTGGCCCGCGGAGCGCTATTTTGACGAAGTCTATTACCCGCGCTCAGCCGAGGAGTATTTGCGCCACGCGGGCACCGCGGGCGACCTCGGAGTGTTCGAGTGGACCCATCCGCCGCTGACAAAACTCATCATCACGCTCTCGATGATGCTATTCGGCGGCGTACATGGTTTGGGCAACACCGGCTTCGGCTGGCGATTCCTCAATATCGTGATGGGTGCGCTCACCGTCGGCGTCCTTTACCTATTCGCCAAACACCTCACGCGCTCGACGTTCTTTGCTTCGATCGCCGCCGGTTTGCTGCTCTTCGACGGCTTTCATTACGTACAGTCGCGCATCGCGACGCCCGAAATAACCGTCTCGTTCTTTTCGCTCACCACGCTGTACGCGTTCTATCGGCTGTGGATTGCATCGCAGGTACAGCGGCGGCCGGTCGCGGTTCCCGCCTATCGGGCGTGGTTCGCCGGAACGCTGGTGGCGGGCACGCTGCTGGCGGCGGCGTTGGCGTATGTGGCGGCGAACGTGGGCCGGTCGACGGCGGGGCCCGAGTTCTACAGAATGACGCTGTTCATCGCGTTCATGTATTTTGAAACGGCGGTGTACTTGTTCGCCCGCGTCGGCTTGCGGCGTTTATTACGCGCCATCGGCGCCGATGTGACGTACGCTGATGGAACGCAACTGCGCGTGACGGACGGCGTCGCGACCGGCACCACGCCGCAAGGTGGTGTCCTCGAAGCGACGGCGGGGCGGTCGAAGAAGAGCGAGATCCTCACGACCGAGACCAACGATGACTGCACGCGCACGTATTGGCGCGACGGAAGTTTAACCTACGCAACGCCGCTTGACAGCGCGCAGTTTGGTGTTGACGGCACGTTCCGCGTCGCGGGTCTGACGATCGATACGCGCGACTCGCGGTTCTGGATGGCCGTGCTGGCACTATCGGGTGCTTGTCTTGCAGCCTCGAAGTGGAATGGGCTGTTCGACTTTTTCGTCGTCTGGGGCTTAACGGCACTCGTCGTCGCGCAGCGCTGGTTGCGGCGCCCGGCGGTGTTCGGGAACCCGTTCGGTATCGCGCTCGACGTCGCGATCGCTTCGATGGTCGTTGTCGGCGGGGCCGTCTATCTGGCCAGCTACATTCCGCACTTCATGATGGGCCACAATCTGGTCGACGTCGTGTCGCTGCAACACGAAATGTATTGGTATCACTCGACGCTTTCGGCAACCCATCCGTATGCCTCGAAGTGGTGGCAATGGCCGATTTTGCAAAAACCGATCTCCTACTATTACACCGACTTTCGGGCGCCCAATGCGCGCGCCGATGCCACCGCTTGCTGCGTGGCCGAAATCTTAGCGTTGCCGAACCCGCTCGTGTGGTGGGCTGGGCTGATAACCGTACCGGCGGTCGGACTGCTGGCGTGGTTCGAACGCAATAAAGGCTATGCGCTGCTCGTCAGCGCGTACTTTTTGCAATGGCTGCCCTGGATCGGTTCGCCGCGCATCGCGTTTGAATATCATTTTTATCCGAATCTTTCGATCATCGTATTAGCCAACGCGATCGTGCTGCAGCGCCTGTGGCGGTATCGCGCCGACGAGAATAGCTTCGGTGTGCCGCGAATCGGTGTGTGTGTCTATCTCGTCGCGGTGGTCGGCCTCTTCTTTTACTTTTATCCGGTGTTGGCCGGCGTGCACGTTACCTGGGACGCATGGCACAACCGCATGTGGCTCAATAGCTGGATCATTTAAGAAGCGGAGCAACGATCATGTCGGGACATTCCAAGTGGCACAATATCAAACTCAAGAAAGGCAAGGTCGACGCGCAGCGTGGCGCGCTGTTCACCAAGCTCAGTAAGGAAATCATCCTCGCTGCGAAGAGCGGTTCGCCCGATCCTGACGCAAATTACCGGCTCAAGATGGCGGTTGAGAAAGCGCGCGAAAACAACGTGCCGCAGGAAAACATCAAGCGCGCGATCGCCCGCGCCGCCGGTGGCGCCGACGAAAAGCAGATCGAGGAACTGCGCTACGAAGGCTACGGCCCGGGCGGTGTAGCCGTCATCGTCGACGCCGCAACCGATAATCGCAATCGCACCGCGAGTGAGTTACGCTTTCTGTTCAGCCGCAACGCCGGGACGCTCGGCGAGAGCGGCAGCGTCGGCTGGATGTTCGAGCCGCGCGGCGTCATCGAGGTAAAACCCGCCGGATTGAGCGAGGATGTGCTGACGGAACGGGCACTCGTCGATGGGGTAATCGACGTGCACTACGATCCGCAGTTGAGCGAAATCGTTACCGGACCGACCGCGCTCATGGCCGTCAAAGACGAACTGGAAAGCGCCGGCTTACGGACCAGCGGCGCTCGGCTGACGATGGAAGCCAAACAAACCACGCATCCCAGCGGCGACGACACCGCGCGGGTACTGGCCTTTCTCGAAGCGCTCGAAGAGCATGAAGACGTGCAAAACGTCTACAGCAACGCGGAGTTTGACGACGCGGCACTCGAAGCGTTGGCGTAAAGGCGCCCGTCGTGCGCGTGCTTTTTTCAACGAATTCATCGATACACTCTGAAAGTTCGGACCCTCACGTCATTGCTTTCTACGATGCGGGCGAAGCGATGACTTGTGCTAAGTAAACGCTTCGCCCACGTCGCGCGAGTTTCGGCGGCTTCTAGTAGGTGCCGACTTTTCCGAAGGCGGTGGCCCAATCACTGCTGCCACCGATGTATTGTCCCGCCACCCACACGTTCGATCCATCGAACGAGGTCGCGCTGTAATCGCCATAGCGGCTGTCGATGATGTCGGGTGCGATGCCCCGATGCAAGAGATACGGTCCGCGCAAGGTGCCGCCGGTGGCAACCGTATAGACGACTTGGGCCGGATACAAACTGGTGCCCATGACGTCGGCCGCAATGGTAAGATGACTTCCGCCGTCGCTTAACATCGTTGCCGCGAACGAGTTTGCAATATCTTTGGAGCCGACGACATAGCCCGTTGTGCGCGTCTTGCCGGCGAAATTCATAACCGGGTTGCCTTTGGTGGGCGCCGTGTCGATGATGCCCCACAGAATGGCGGGAACCGTTTGCGTCGCGTTCGATTGACCTGTTTCTAAGGCCCATGAAATTGCGCCGCCGCCGGTGGCCGTAGCGACGTACGTCGGCGTTGCGGAGATGCGAGTGTCGAGCGTCTCAATCGAGCCCGCTTGGAACTCGCTGTCAGCGTTCGGCGCTAACGTATATGCCGGCGTGGCTACTTGCGTGTAGAGAAAGGTCGGCTTCGGCGAAAGCGGATTTGCAAACGCGAACAAGCTGAGGTTTTTGCAGCCCGTTGAGCATTCTCCGCCACCGAAAAAGAAGTCGAAAGCTGCGACGTTGTAGAGCACGCCGGGTTGGGCGTTGAGCCCGGCCAACGTCTCGACGGGCTGGACCGTGTCAAGGGGCCGTCCGTTGATGGAAACCGCGTAGCCCGACGATGTCGTCAAACGGCCGTTTTCGAGATCGTATTTTGAGAGATAGAACATCGGCGCGGTCGTGTAATTGCCCGTCGCGTAGCTGAATGAGTTGGTGCTGACTTCAACGGTGTTTGCGTCGAATCCGAGGCGCGGGTAGTCGGCGAGGCTAACCCCGCCTTCCGACGCATCGAGCCCGATGGCGTAGAAGCCGTCATCCGGATTGGCATCGACGCTGACGCCGATCCATACGATGCTGAGATTCGCACAGGTATCCTTGGGGCCACTGAAGCCGGGTGCATCGAGTTGCACGAAGGAAACAAAGAAGCGTTGATCGTTCACATCGTAGAACGCGCGCGGGTCACTGGTGAACGCCCCGTACGGACTGCAATTTTTAACTTTCGCCCCGGGCGCGCCACCTAGAAAAGCATTGAAGTCGAGCGGCCAGCCCAGACGCATCGCGCCCGAACCGGGGTTATAGACGGCCACCGACGTGTTGACGGCCTGAACTACGGCTGTGGTTGAGGCTGCAAGGGCTTGATCGGGCGGTTGACAACCGCCGGCGCCAAAGAAGCCGCAGGTGATACCCGAATTGGCCAGACCCTCGAATTGCGACGCAAATGGAGAGTTTGAGCCGGCAGCTGAAAAAGCGCCCAAAACATCTACATTGCTGGCTCCGCCCGGACGTATGTAGCGCGCACCAGCTTTCAAACTCGCATAAGTAGCCGCATTCACCCCGAATCGTGCAGCTCGACTTGGCGGCGTCGCATCGACGTGCGACTGCGTACGGATATCAGCCGCTGAGACGGCGATCATAGCGGCATGCGAGACATACATCGGCCGCACCGTTTGCGGCGCGAGGACGCTATAGGTGTAGGGGTTCGTGGCTACAGCTTGCCGAGCTAGACGCGGCGTAGCCGCAAGCGCGGGGCCAGCCTGGCTCAGAGCGAGCGAAAACGCGATTGCAAGCGGAGCGGAACGCAATCGGTAAGGGAGCTGCAAAGTCGCCTCCAGTGAATGTGGTGGTGTTTCGGCCGCCGCACGTTGAGGTAGGGCGAGGCTCGACCGAACCACTAAACAATAGAGGCGACGGATTGTCAGATCATATCCGACAAGCCCTACCTGACAGTGACCTAAGCCCTATGAACTCTTAAAAACGGCGAGCGACTCGACATTGTTTCCGGAGTTCACGCAGAGCATCGACGGAGTTCGCACGGGCTGACGGGCGGCCGGCAACGGCGGTCCCGGTATCGCCGACGGCAATACTTGGTTGACCGACCGCTACCAACCGGGTTTCGCAGCGCCGTGGCTCGCGCGCGGCAGGATCAAGGACGCGTCACGAACCCTCACGCGACGCATCGCTACCTGGCGGCTGCGACGGCGACCCCGTCCAATTCCGCCAAGGCGTCCGGCGGAAGCGTGAGTTCGGCGGCAGCGAGGTTCTCGCGCAGGTGCGCGACCGACGACGTGCCGGGAATGAGCAAGATGTTGGGCGAGCGCTGCAGCAACCACGCTTGCGCGACTTGCAGCGGTGTCGTTTCGAGCCGGTGGGCGACGGCCGAGAGCGTCGCGGACTGTAGCGGCGAGAAGCCGCCCAGCGGGAAGAACGGAACGTAGGCGATGCCCGCGTGAGCTAAGTGGTCGATCAGGCTGTCGTCGCCGCGCTGCGCGAGGTTATAGTTGTTCTGCACGCAGACGATGTCGGTGATCGTCTGCGCCTGGGCCACTTGCGTCGCGGTTACGTTGCTGACGCCGATGTGGCGGATCAAACCTTGCTTCTTGAGATCGGCGAGCACCGAAACTTGTTCGGCGATCGAGCCTTCCTCGAGTCCGTGACCGGTGCCTATGAAGCGGTAGTTGGCGATTTCGAGGGCTTCAAGGCCCAAGTTGCGGAGGTTGTCGTGTACGGCCGAGATGAGTTCCGCCGGTGATACGGCTGGCTGCCACGATGCATCGGGTGGACGCCGGCCACCGAGCTTCGTCACGATGACCAAGCCCGTCGGATAGGGCGCGAGCGCTTCACGGATGATTTGATTCGTGACGTGCGGGCCGTAAAAGTCCGACGTGTCGATATGGTTGACGCCGGCGCCGACTGCCGCACGGAGGACCGCGATTGCGCCGTCGCGATCTTTGGGCGGTCCCCAGACGCCGGGGCCGGCAAGTTGCATAGCGCCGTAGCCCATGCGGTGTACGGTCAACGCCGTGCCGGGAAAGGTAAAGCCGCCGCCGAGGTTTGGCTCACTCATAATTGGCCTTTTGTTGCTGACAAGTGATCATGGATGTAAGCTATCACCAGCCGCGTACAGCGGCAAGCCGCAGCGGAAAGAAATGACGGTATGACATCCGAAGACACTCTGTCAGCCCCCGAATCCGAGTACGCTCGCAAGACCCGCGCGCGCATCTTAGCGGCGGCGGAAAAACGCTTTCGGCACTACGGCTTCGGCAAAACAACGATCGTCGACATCGCGAGCGATTGTGCGATGTCGCATGCCAACGTCTATCGCTTCTTTCGCAATAAAACCGAACTCGTCGATGCGATCGCGATCGGCTGGCTCGTCAAGAGCGAGCGCGTGTGCCGGGATGTGGCCGACCGTCCCCGACCGGCCGCCGAACGCCTCGTCGATTTCGTGGTCGAATTGCACCGCTGGAAACGACGCGAACACTTGCGCGACACACGCACGCACGAACTGCTCTCACTGGCGAGTGTTAACGGCCGCCCATTCGTCGCGTCGCACCTCGGCGTGCTGGCCGGAATCCTCGTCGAAATCATCGAGGACGGCAACCGGCACGGCGAATTCGCAATCGAAGACGCGCCGGCGCTCGCGCGCGTCATTCAGACCGCCACCATCAAGTTCTGCGATCCGCGGCTTGTCGCGCAATACCACGACGAGCCCCTCGAAGACCAAGCCCGCGAAGTGATGCACGCGCTGATCGGTGGCCTCCCGCACGCGCGCGCGATGTAATGCGTCGACCGATCTCCCGCTCAAATATGGATCGGTCGCTCGCAATCGCAACGCTTAATTTGCGGGCGCTTTTAGAACGTATGTCCTCGCCGAACGATCGGCGAGCGTTGGCGTACGCCGCTCAGGTTCACCGGTAGAAGCGAGCGAGATCGGCCTTGAGCGCGGCATGCGCGACCGGATTGAGATAGATCATGTGCCCGGCGGGATAGTAGCCGAATGTTATGTGCGGCTGCAGCGCCGGATTGATCCCCAGATGCGCTAGCGAATACTCCGTTGCGAAGAACGGCGTCGCTAAATCATAGATGCCGTTAGCTGAAAACACTCGCAGATACGGGTTGGCCGTCATTGCGTCGCGCAGGTCGCTCGACACGTTGACGGCGGACGGGCTGCCGCGATCGGTCCGATGCCACTGCCACTGCCGGTTCACATCGAAGCTCAAGAACTCGTATTTCGCGTCGCTGCGATAGTGCAGTTCTTCGCGCACGTAGCGGTTGAAGGCGGCCGTAAATGCACCGAAGACGGCGTCGGACGAGGGATCGGTGTCGGCGCTGTCGCCGGCCGGGTCGACGTCAAAGCTTTTAAAGCGCCCGTCGTAGCGGCCAATGGTTTCGTCGCTCGAAGCTAAGAGTTGTTTCTCGAAGCGTTCCGGGTCGACACGCAGCTGCGCTCGGACGAGATACTCCACCGGTAGACCGGTGTCGGCGTGCAGTTGCTGCACGATTGCGTCGCGCTCGCTGCGCGTCAGGCTCGCGCCCTTCGAGAGCGCGTTCATGTATGGCCCTTGCGCGAACGTGCGCACGTTCTGTAG
Organism: Candidatus Velthaea sp.; assembly: GCA_965214335.1. Lineage (GTDB taxonomy): Bacteria > Vulcanimicrobiota > Vulcanimicrobiia > Vulcanimicrobiales > Vulcanimicrobiaceae > Velthaea. Next base: position 1,092,653 of record CBDCBO010000005.1, read on the forward strand.
AAACGCCGGCAGGTCGGTAGGCACCGACGGGAGTTGATGGTGGTAGGCGGCGACGGCGGCTTCCGTCGGCAAAAAGAGCCAGAACGGAAGATCGTTTCCCGGCTGAGATATGAGGGTTGAAAAGTCGAGCACCGTCGAGATGAGCGTGATTCCGTTGACCGTGATACCGTCGGCTTGGAGCATCTTCGCCAGCACGACCGAGCGGGTCGTGCCGTAACTTTCGCCGGCCAGATACTTAGGTGAATTCCAGCGGCCGTTGGCGGTGAGGTAGCGTCGGATAAATTGCTCGAACGCGTGCCCGTCGGCGTCGACACCGTAGAAATCTTTGGCCGTCGCGTGCCCGACGATTCGGCTGAAGCCGGTGCCGACCGCGTCTACGAAAACGAGATCGCTCGTGTCGAGCAAGCTGTCCGCATTGTCGACGATGTCGTACGGCGGCGGAGGTGTCGTGGCGGCGTTGGTCGTGACGACGGTGCGCGGACCGAATGCTCCCATATGAATGAGCGCCGACGAACCGCCGGGCCCACCATTGTAGGCGAACGTCAACGGCCGTCGCGGCGTGGCCACGCGATCGTCGGCGACGTAAGCGACATAGAAAACGCTCGCAGCCGGCTCGTCTTTCGCATCGGTCAGAACGATCGTTCCCGCAGTCGCGGTGTAATGAATCGTGCGGGTTCCGATACGCGCGGTATGATGGGTGATTGCCGCCGGCGTCGTCGGCACGGGAATTGCCGCATTCGATGCCCCGTCGGGCGCAGCGCCCAAGAGCATTCCCGCGGCAATGATTGCGCACCAACCGGCAGCCGCGGTGCGCGTCATGGACTTCATGCGGCGTTGTGCGCTCCGCATGCGTAGTCGTCCTGTGCTGCGCCGGGCCATGGCGTTGCCACCCTGGGGCTTTCTTTGGCTTCGTCTTCGACGCTTTGGCCGCTGGCGGCGCCGGAGACCGGGTCTTTTTTCGTCGCGCGGCCAGGGCCGCCGGCGGCGTACGCGGCGAGCACGATCGCATTCCAGGCCACGGTTGCCGTCGGGCGAACGGGGAGGGCGGTCGCCCGAAAAAGCGCACCTCGGCTTCATTTCAGTCGGCGCCCCGTCGTTCGTCGCATCGTACCGGTGCGTCTGTTGCAGCTAAGTGATGCTCCGCCTCTGGTCCGCTCCGGGCGCAGATCCGGCGCCAGAGCATCGGGGCGTCCGCGCAACGCCCCGACGATAGCGCTTCTTAGCCGACGAAGCGTTACTCGGCCGCTGCGAGTTCCGCCTCGCCGCCCACCGTTTCTTTGTGTGTTTCCACGACGCTGTACGAGTGCGCGCCGGTGCCGGCGAGTTTTCCGCCGTCGACGATGAGATATTCGTCGCGAATGGGGCGCTGCTCGAACCAGCACTCGAGAATCTCGCGCGTTCCGGCGGCATACCGGGCCTGGGCCGAAAGGCTCGATCCCGAGATGTGCGGCGTCATGCCGTGATGCGGCATCGTTCGCCACGGGTGATCTTGGGGTGCCGGCTGCGGAAACCAGACATCGCCGGCATAACCGGCCAGCTGACCCGACTCGAGCGCCCGCACGATCGCGTCGCGGTCACAAATCCGAGCCCGAGCCGTGTTGACGAGGTAGGCACCCGGCTTCATTTTCGCAATCAGTTTGTCATCGAACAGATTCTCGGTCTCAGGATGGAGCGGCGCGTTGATGGTTACGACGTCGCAGATCTCGACGAGCGATTCAACGCTGGAATGAAAGGTTAAACCGAATTCTTTTTCGACGCTCTGCGGTAGCCGATGGCGATCGGTATAGTGCAACCGCATATCAAACGGGCGCAGGCGCTTGAGCACCGCAAGCCCGATGCGTCCGGCGGCGACAGTGCCGACCGTCATGCCTTCGACATCGTAACTGCGCGCCACGCAATCAGCGATGTTCCATCCGCCTTTGATGACCCAGTCGTACGACGGTATGTAATTGCGAACTAGGCCCAGGATCATCATCACAACGTGCTCGGCAACGCTAATGCTGTTGCAGTAGGTTACTTCAGCGACGGTGATGCCGTGTTCGATCGCGGCGCTGAGGTCAACGTGATCGGAACCAATGCCCGCGGTGATGGCAAGCTTGAGTTTCGGTGCGGCGGCGATCCGTTCGGGCGTCAGATATGCCGGCCAGAACGGTTGCGAAATAACGATGTCGGCATCAACGAGTTCGCGGTCGAACGTCGAACCTTCGCCGTCTTTATCCGACGTAACAACGAGTGTGTGGCCGCCCGATTCGAGGAAGCGGCGCAGACCGAGTTCGCCCGAAACGCTGCCGAGGAGGTCGCCCGGGGTGAAGTCGACGGCTTTGGGCGTGGGTAGCGTCTGACCGCCGGGATACGATTCGAGGAGCGGCAGCCCCGAGCGGGCGTACGACTTCGGGTAGCCGTCGACCGGATCGTCATAGAGGACGCAAACGATTTTCGCCATGCAAGTGCCTTTGTAGAAAGTGATGCCACTTACGCTAAAGGCAGATCATCCGCGGCGAAAGGCGTTTCTTGTAATGAACCGATAAGCGATGCTAATGAAGTCCGGTGGCGAGCAACTGCCGGCCGGCGAGTTCGTCGCGTACCGCTGCATGAAATGCCGCCAGCAGCGGCGGGACCGGCGTTCGATCGGCAATGATAAGTCCCAGCGCCTTGGTTACGGTCGGCTCGATGAGCGGAAGCACACGCATCGACGCCGGCGGTGAGAGCCATTGCACGATACTGCGCGGCATGATACTCGACCAGCCCAACTGCAAATAGCGGTATTTGCCGAACATCGAGTTCGTTTCGATGCGCGCGTGCGGATGCACGCCGACGCTTTCGAACACCGCGTCGATGATGCGGCGATTTTGCATGTCGCGGTGCAGCAGACACAGCGGCAGATCGACGACGCTGGCCCAGCTGACCGCGGGTAAGTGGGCCAACGGCGAATGTTCGGGCGTGACCAAGACATACTCTTCGAAGCCGAGTGGGATGGTCTGCACGTGATCGATCGGCTCGTTGTCGATGTACGTAATTCCGGCATCGAGTTCGAACGCGTCGAGCGCGCGAGTGATGTCGGTCGACGTCATCTCGAGATCGGTAAACGTAACGGCCGGATGGAGGCCGGCGAAGTCGGCGGCCAGCTTGGCCGAGATCGCCGTGGCCGACGGGATAACGCCTAAACGAATGCGCCCCGTCAGCGAGCCGGCACACGCGCTGAGTTGCTCTTTGAGCGTTGCTTCGTCACGCAGCACGCGCTGAGCCCAAGCCAAAACGACTTCCCCTTCGCGCGTAAACCCGCCGAAGCGATGCCCGCGCAGCACGATCGCCACGCCCAGCTCCGCTTCGAGTTGCTTGATCGCCAGCGACAAGGCCGGTTGCGAAATGTCGCAGCGCTCGGCGGCATGCGCGAAGTGCTTTTCATGCGCTAAAGCGACGAGATACTGCAGGTGCCGGCTTTGCATCGCCGGAGTTTTGGCTCAAAATTGCGCGTGGACCCGTTGACTCGGCGCCGCGACCGCGAGTACCAACGTTGTTCGCCGCCACGACGGGGGCGTACGAAGCGCCGGAATGTGTAAGCTGGATACGGGCGCGCGCAACGAGTTCCGGATTTTCAATAGCGAGCAGCGCGTCAAACTGCGCGCCGTACCGTCGGCGTTGATGTGCCCAAAACGCTATCGAGCGTAGCTTCTGGGATGCCAGGGTGCGTGGGCAACAGTTCGTGCGCGCACCCGGAGAAAACGGCCGCTGCCTCGAACGCCCGGGGTTGGATGCAGGTTGATAGTCCGAATGCGGCGGCCTCAGCGCGTTCTGAGCGCCGTAGCTCCAGTACGAGCCGCGACTGGTTTTTTGCGTTGGCCCTGGCGTTGGCCGTCGGCGTCGTCGTGTGGTTCGGACGCTCGGTCAAGGATTTCTTTCAGCCCACGGTCGCGGACATTTTGACGCCGTCGTTCAGCGGCCAAACCGTCGCCGATGCGACCACCGAAGCCGATCGGCTCAAGCTGCACGCCACCGTCGTCGCAAATCAGCCCAGCGACCGGTATCCCAAGGACGTCATCATGAGCCAGCAGCCCGCCGCCGGCAGCCATGTGCGCGAAGGTCGCGAAATTTCACTCGTCGTGAGCACCGGCGTGACGATTCTGCCCATGCCTGATTTGCGCTACCAGTCGTTGCGTGAAGCGAATTTAGCGCTCGACCGGACCCGGCTCCAACTCGTCAAGACCACCGTTGTTCCAAATGACGACGTGCTCGCCGACCACGTCTTGAGCCAAGATCCGCCGCCGCTCACGAGCGTTCGCGAAGGCACGAAAGTGACGCTGACCCTCAGCAAGGGTCCGCCTTCAACGATTCGCGTGCCGAATTTGGTCGGTGAATTCATCGATGACGCGCGCGCTGACGCGGCTCGCGATCGCGTGCATTTGGGCCAAATCGTTTGGACGCCGTTCGGACCCGACGGGCCGCCGCGCGGCCAAATTGCAAAGCAAAACCCAGCGCCGGGCGCGCTGATCGATCCGTTCACGCCGGTCTCGCTACAGGTCAGTGCCGGACCGACTGAATATGGCTATCTCGTCCGTCAAGTTCATGCCACCGCCACCGTTCCCGCTCGCGATTCGGCCGCCAACGTGCGGCTGGAAGTTCACGATGAAACCGGCACCTGGAATGTGTACAACGGGTACGCCGAAGGTGGCCAAAAGCTCGACTTCAATTTAACCGTCGTCGGCAAGAGCGAACTCGATACGTACATTAACAACGAGTTGCTCAGTCAAGTAACGCTCGGTGGCGAAGCCCCGCGCCCATCGCCGTCGCCCACCAGAAAGTCGCCGTGACGTTCGTAGAACACCCGGTCCGCATCGCACCATCATTATTGGCCGCTGATTTTGCCGCCATCGCCGAGCAAATCGCGATGGTCGAAGCGGCCGGGGCCGGCTTGCTGCATCTTGATTCGATGGACGGCCGGTTCGTGCCGAACATCACGTGGGGTCCGAAAATCGTGGCCGATTTACGCCGCCTCACGAAGCTTCCCTTTGACTGTCATCTCATGATCGTCGAGCCGGAGAAATATGTCGACGAGTTTCGCAAAGCCGGTGCCGACTACATCACCTTCCATTTCGAGGCAACGCAGCATCCCCACCGGCTACTTCAACATATCCGCTCGACAGGCGCCAAGGCCGGACTCGGCATCAACCCGGGCACGCCCGTCGGCCTGCTGGTCGATTTGATCGAAGACCTCGATCTGCTGCTCGTCATGAGCGTCAATCCGGGTTTCGGTGGCCAGCCGTTCATCGAACGGGCGTTGCGCAAACTTGCTCAAGCGCGCGACCTGCGCGACGCGCACAATCCAGCCTGCGAGATCGAAGTCGACGGCGGCATCGGTCTGCAGAATATCGAGCGCGCCGTTGCCGCCGGCGCCGATGTTCTCGTGGGCGGTTCGAGCATCTTCGGCGCCGCCGATCCGCCCGGTGTCCTGCGCGAGATGGTAACCCGCGCGCAAGCAATCCGCGGATGACGGCCGGCGGCTGCGCGCAGCGGCCGACCGAAGACGAACTCATTGCCGATCTCAAGGCCATCTGCGCGACGGCCGCGCCGGACAAGCTGGTCGTTGGCATTGGCGACGATGCCGCCGTGTGGCGGCCGTCGCGCTCCAATCTGTCGGTAATCTCGACTGACGCGCTCGTCGAGGACGTCCACTTTACCCGAACGATGATGTCGGCGCACGACATCGGCGTGCGAGCCATGGCCGCCAATTTGTCCGACATCGCCGCGATGGGCGCGCGGCCGGTGCTTGCCACGATCGCGCTCGGACTTCCCGCGCACGCGGACGCCGAGTGGATCCGCCAACTCTATACCGGCATGGCGCAGCTCGCGCGGCGCAGCGGTTGTGCGCTAGCCGGCGGCGACATCACGCGCTCGCCCGTCGTGAGCATCGGCATGACCGTCGTCGGCGAAGTCCGGCCCTCGAATCTCAAACTGCGTAGCGGTGCCCGGCCGGGCGACGTGATCGCGCTGACCGGTCCACTGGGCGCCAGCCGGGCCGGGTTACGCATTTTGACCGGCCGGCCGGATCTGGCGACGGACGGGCGCTTCGCCGGCGTGGTTCGCGCGTTTCGCACCCCCGAGCCGCTGCTCGCCGCGGGCCGCTGGCTCGGTGCGTCGCGTTACGTGCACGCGCTCATGGATTCGTCGGACGGGCTGTCGACCGATCTTCGCCGGTTGTGTGTGGCCTCGAACGCCGGAGCCACGCTCGAAACGCTGCCGCTGGCGGCGGATGCGCTGGCTGTTGCGCGACTCTTCGGCGACGACCCGGACAGCTACGTGCTCGACGGCGGCGAGGATTTCGCCCTCATCATCGCGATCGCGGCACGCGCCTTCGGCTTTCTCGCCGCGCGGTTCGGGCAGCGTTTCGGCACGCCACTTTTGCGGGTCGGCACGATTACGGCGGCTGAGGGCGTGCGCCGGTCGGACGGAACGCCGATCGTGCCGGCCGGCTGGGATCACCTCGCGCAGTAAGGTCAAACGCAAAACAAGCGCTTGATGAAAGCGCTTGCCGGCGGGTTGGAAAGAACCGAAAAGCCGGGCGGTTAAGCGCGCTTGACGCGCCGGCTGCGTAAGCAGCTGGTGCAGACGCGCGCCGTGAGATGCGTCCCGCGCTCTTCGATTCGGACCGACTGCAGATTCGGCAACCACCGGCGTTTGGTTTTGTTCATCGCGTGGCTAACATTATTTCCGGCCATCGGGCCTTTACCGCAGACGTCGCATCGTTTGGCCATAACGGAGGGAGTGTATCATGCGCCCGAAGTCGTGTCCAGGCGTCGACACTACTTCCGGCACCCGTACGGCGACCGAGCGCCTTGCCGGTAAAACGGTGAACGCCGAAAGTTTCCCCGCGAAAGCCAGCGGTATGAGGCAGAAAATGGGCGAACGCTTCGCCGCTGTGAGCGCTGCAAAGTTGTTCCCGATTCACCGGCAGCCGGTCCGAGGTGTCGCTTGAGCCCGCAGCCGCGCATCGCGGTCGACGCCATGGGCGGCGACGATGCTCCAGGGGAAATCGTCGAGGGCACCATTCTGGCCCACCGCGATGGCCTTGGGCGGATGATCCTCGTCGGCGACCGGGCCCGGATCGAGCCGTTGCTCAAGACGCGCGGCGGTTCGGCGATCGAGATCGTGCATGCCGCCGGCGAAGTTGCGATGGACGCCAAGGGCTCCAAAGCCAGCCGCAACCCGGGGGGCACCAGTCTCGGTGAAGCTGTCGACCTGGTTCGCAACGGTGCCGCCGACGCGGTGGTTTCGGCCGGCAACAGCGGAGCGTTCTTAGCCATCGCGCTGACGCGTTTGGGCCGCATACCGGGCATCGCGCGTCCGGCGATCGCGGCCGTGCTACCCGGCAAAGCGGGTCCGGTCGTGCTCGTCGATGCGGGCGCCAACGTCGACTGCCGGCCCGAGTGGATGATGCAATTCGGTATCATGGGCGCGGCGTACGCGCACGCCGCACTGGGCGTCGCTCGGCCGCGCGTCGCCATCATCTCCAACGGTGAAGAGCCGACCAAGGGCAACGCCCAAGCGATCGAAGCGGCCACCCTGCTGGCCGGCGCGCCGCTGCACTTCATCGGCAATATCGAAGGCAAGGACGTGCTCAATTCGTTGGCCGATGTGGTCGTCGCCGATGGGTTCGTCGGGAACGTCATGCTCAAGCTGGCCGAAGGCGTGGGTTCCTTCACCTTGGCCACGCTCAACGAGGCGTTTGCCAATGCCTCGCCCTTGGCGCGGCTGGGCGGGTTGCTGGCCCGCCCGGCATTCGCGGCCATGAAGAAAAAGCTCGACTACGATTCATACGGCGGCGCGCCGCTCTTGGGTGTGCGCGGCAACTGCATCGTCGCGCATGGGCGCTCGAACCGCAACGCGATTCGCAACGCGATCAAAGCCGCCGCGCTCGAAGCCGGCGCCGATCTGGTCGGTGCCATCGCGGCCGGCGTCGAGAAAGTCAGCGCATAGCTTGACGGCGGCGCTGTACGTTCATCTGCCGTTCTGTCCGTACATTTGCCCCTACTGCGATTTTGCCAAGTGGCCGTTCGCGCGCTCGCGCGCCGACCGCTACATCGCCGCGCTCGAGGCCGAAATTTCGGGCGCGCCGGTGCTGCGCGCGACGACGGTGTTCTTCGGCGGCGGCACGCCCAACACGTATAGTGCCGCGACGATCGGTGCGCTCATCGATCGCTTGGCGGCGCGATTCGGCATCGCCGCCGGTGCCGAGATCAGCGTCGAGATCAATCCGGATCTGGGCCTGTGCGAACAGCTTCCGGCGCTGCGCGCGGCCGGCGTGAACCGGCTGTCGATCGGCGTGCAATCGTTCGATCCCGCCGAATTGCACACGTTAGGCCGGCGGCATAGCGCCGCCGATGTCGCCGAGGTCGTCGGGCGCGCCCGCGCCGCGGGCTTCACCAACGTCAGCATCGATTTAATGTTCGGCGTGCCGGGGCAAACGGCGGCGTCGTGGTGCGCGTCGCTCGACCGCGCCCTGGACCTCGACATCGATCACCTCTCGACCTACGGACTCACCGTCGAAGACGATACGCCGTACGCGCGCTGGTACCAGCGTGAGCCGGGCGCGTTCTTCGACGGCGATGCGGAAGCCGAGTTGTACGCGCTGGCGATCGCGCGCGCGGCGCGGGCCGGTCTCGAGCATTACGAAATTTCCAATTTCGCGCGACCCGGTCGGCGCTGCGCGCACAACGAAAATTATTGGCACAACGGCAACTATCGCGGCTTCGGCGTCGGCGCGGCGTCGTATCTAGGCGGCGTGCGCTCGACACACACGCGCGACCTCGATGCGTATTGCAGCGCGGCGCTCGCGCAAATGTCGATTCCGGGCGAATCCGAAACGCTGGTGGGCGACGAACGAACCGGCGAAGCGACGATGCTCGCGCTGCGAACGCTCGAAGGTGTCGACACGCGCGAGTTTCGGGAGCGGTACGACGTCGATTTTCTCGGGCGTTACAAAACCGTCATCGCCGATCTCGACGCCGCGGGCTTGTTGCATGTCTCGGCCGAGCGTGTGAAATTAACGGAGCGCGGACGCTTTCTCGCCAACGACGTGTGTGGTGCGTTTCTCGGCGGGCATTAGCCCTGGTGCGCGCGCGGCCGCCGCGCTGCTGCGCCTCATCTTCGCGACGATCTTCGGTACGACGGGTTTTCTGCTCGGGCGGGAAGCGTACACGCACGCCATCTCGATTCACGTGGCCAGCGAATTCTGGCAGGTCGTCTTGCTGGTCGGTGCGCCGGTCGTCGGCGCGGTGCTCGGGGTGCTGCTCGTTCCGGCCGCGCAGTCGATGTTCGAGGCCGAACTCGTCACCGTCGAACGGGCGATCGAACGGCTCGCACCGGGCGAGCTTGTGGGCGGTGCGATCGGCCTGACGACCGGCCTCGTTATAGCGTTTCTCGCCAAAAGCGTGCTGTTCGAATTCATCACCTTCGCCGGACCGACGGGCGGTTATATCGCCATCGTCTTGTATCTGGTCATCAGTTTATTCGCCGCGTATCTGGGTGCGCGCGTTGGCGCCAAGCAGCGCGTGTCACTCGGCCGATTCTCCGCCGATGCGGGCGCGGCTCCGGCGCTCGGCCGGGTCGCGAAGATCATCGACACGTCGGTGATCATCGACGGCCGGATCCTCGATATCGTCGAAGCCGGATTTCTCGAAGGTCCGCTCGTATTGCCGCGTTTCGTGTTGCGCGAACTGCAACTCATCGCGGACTCGGGCGATTCGCTCAAGCGCACGCGCGGGCGGCGCGGTCTCGAGGTGCTGACCAAATTGCAGCAAGCCGCAACGCTCGAGATTGCCGAAGTCGATTACGACGATATCGCGCAAGTCGACGCCAAGCTCGTACGGCTCGCGCAGGAGCGCGGCGGCAAACTCGTGACCAACGATTACAATCTCAACCGCGTGGCAAATGTCGAAGGCGTCAAGGTGCTCAACATCAACGAACTCGCGCATGCCGTCAAACCGGTGCTGCTGCCGGGTGAGGAACTGCGCGTCGCGGTCATCAAAGAAGGCAAAGAAGCGCACCAGGGCGTCGGCTACCTCGACGATGGTACGATGATCGTGATTGAGAACGGCCGCCGCCTGATCGGCGAAACCGTCGACGTTTCGGTAACGAGCGCACTGCAGACGATGGCCGGTCGCATGATCTTCGCGCGGACCAAACGGATATGATTTGGGGCGCGGTAATCGTGGCCGCGGGCCGGGGAACGCGCTTCGGCCGCCCCAAGCAGCTCGTCGATCTCGCCGGCACACCGCTCGTGGCGTGGTCGGTGGCGACGTTCGCTGCGATGCCGGAAATCGTCGAACTCGTCGTCGTGACCGAAGCCGATGTGCTGGCCGATATGCGAGCCGCGATCGCGCCGGTGGAAGGCGGATCGGGCGTACGCATCGTGGCCGGCGGAGCGACGCGCCAGGAAAGCGTCCGGCTCGGAATGGCCGCTATATCGGATGGCTGCGCGGGAATGTTCATTCATGACGGCGCGCGGCCGCTGGTCGAAGCGGCGCACGTTCGGGCCGGCATGCGTGTCGTGCGTCCGGGTCGCGCTTCGGTGTTGGCGGTTCCGGTCATCGATACGATCAAGACCGTCGATGCCGAACGCCGGGTAACGAGTACGCTGGCGCGAGCGCACTTGTGGGCCGCGCAAACGCCGCAGTTCGCCGCCGCGCGCGATCTGCGCCGGGTTCACGCTGAAGCCTGGCGTAAGGGCTGGCCGGCCGCGACCGACGACGCGGCCTTACTCGAACGCGGCGACGTCGAAGTGACGGTGGTCGAAGGCTCGGTCGACAATTTCAAAGTCACCGTGCCCGGCGATCTGGCGCGGGCCGAAGCCGTGTTGCGCGAACGCCGCGTGCAGCCGGTGGACGAAGAGCGATTGCTCGTCGTGGAATGCTTCGTTCCGGGGGCCGCGGTCGATGCGATAATCGGTGAGCTCGAAGCACGGCATGCGCGCATCGACGGCATCGATCGCGATTTGCCCGCGGCGGTAGCCGTTCGGGCCTATGTCGGCAGCGAAGAACTGCGCGGCTTCGGTCGGCGCTTGCATGCGCTGGCGGGTGAAGATGCGCTCTTTACCACCCACCTATCGCAGGTGACCGCGCCGGCGTGATTCGCGTGGGACATGGTTTTGACGCGCACCGGCTCGTCGAAGGGCGGCCGTTCATCATCGGCGGCGTTCGCGTTCCGCATCCAACCGGACCGCTGGGCCACAGCGACGCCGACGTGCTGGCGCATGCGGTCTCCGATGCACTGTTGGGCGCCTGTGCGCTAGGCGATTTGGGCGCGCATTTCCCCGATACGGATCCGCAGTGGCAAGGCGCCGATTCGATGCGACTGCTCGCGGCCGTCCACGAACTCACCGTCCGCCACGGCTTTTCGTTATCGAATATCGACGCGACCGTCGTCGTGCAGCGGCCGAAGCTGGCGCCGTTTCTCGATGCGATGCGCGAACGCATCGCCGATACGCTCGCGATCGACGTCGGTTGCGTTAGCGTCAAGGCCAAAACGAGTGAAGGTTTGGGGTACACCGGCGACGGCACCGGCATCGCCGCGTATGCCGTCGCGCTGGTCACGCGCGACCATTAACGACCGTTTAGGTCGGCGCCGGGACGGCGTCGAGTAAGGCGCTGAGTTCGCCCCGGCTGGTGACGCCGAATTTATGATAGACCGCGGCGACGTGCGTTTCGACGGTGCGCTCGCTGATCACCAATCGCTGCGCGACCTCGCGATTTGATTTTCCGCTGCGGATCAGCGCGGCAATCTCGCGTTCGCGCGCCGTTAGGGTCGTCGCGCCGCGCCGGCGCCGCGGATGTTCGTCGATGTTGACGAGCCGCTGCACTTCAGCGGTCGCGCCCAGGTCGCGAAACGCCGCTACCGCTTCGCGCAGCCGGCCGCCGACTTCGTATGCGTACGCCGTCTCGACGGCCCAGCCCAAGCGCGCGAAGGTTACGCCGGCGGCCGCAGCGAGGCGCTCCGCGTCGGCTTTACGCCGTTCGCGCAGCGCGACGCGAGCATCGAAGAGCAGCAGGTGCGCGCCGGCGGCGTGCGCTTGAGCGTCGGCGGCGGCGCCGGCGAGAAGCGTCCGCGCTGCCGGAACGAACGCCGGGGCCGCGCGGGCGACGCCGTCGGCAAACCAAAAGACATCGGCGGCGCCGTCGAGTTTGTCGATCGCAGCGGCAACGAACGACGCGGGGTCGACGCCGGTCCGGATGAGCCCGGCGAGCTTAGCGCCGGCGGTCAAGCCGATCGTGTTGGCGGCGCCCAGCGCCAGCGCACGGGCGAACGCCGCGTCGATATCGACCCGGCGCAGCAGCGCGTCGTCGCCGCGTAGAGTGCCTAAGCGAAACGCGATCGCTTGGGCGTTGATCCACACGCTTTCGATATCGTGTTCGATGTCCGCGAGCTCGTCGAGCGAGCTGAGCGCCGCGCTGAATTCGCCGCGAAAGAGCGACGTGTAGGCGTTGTTCGCGATCAGCCACGCGATCAGCCGCGACGAACGCAGCTCGCGCGCCACCGCCAGCGCATCGGCGTAGTGGGCCGCGGCGGCAGGCAGATCGCCGATTCGCAACAGCACGTCGGCCCAGTTGTTGAGTGCCCGTACCACGCCTTCGCGCTCGCCCAGCGCCCGAGCACCCGCGACCGCAATGGCGAATTCAGCTTGGCTTTGCGCCAGCCGGCCCAGCCGGCTCAGTGTATGCGCGCGAATTCCTTGGTGGCGAACGGCCCAGCCGGGTTCGGGTGCACATGCCAGGCGGCTTGCGATATCGAGGTGGAGCAAGGCTTCTTCGGACCGGCAATGCGCGTTCAACAGCGACGCGGTCAGCGTTTCAGCGGCGTAGCGCAGGGCTGAGTCCTCGCCGGCAAGTGCCACCGTCACGGCTTTTGCGGCAGCGATCCCGTCGGCGGGCCGTCCGAGTTCGCTCAGCGCGAGGGCGCGGTCCAGAGCCGCCCGGTGCGCCAAGGGCAGATTGCCGGCGATGGTAGCCGCGCCGACGGTCTGCGCGAACCAGCCGGCAGCGCCGTCGAGGTCGCCCACCGCGTATAGTGCGCGCGCTAATTTCGCCGCTAAACGGGCGCACGCGGCGGGTTCGCCGGCGGCCGCCTGCGCGCGATGATAGTGGCGAATCGCGTCGGTGTGCGCGTCGAGCGCTCGGGCGGCGTCGCCGGCGGCTTCATTCCAGCGTTGCGCCAGCGCGGCGTCGCCCGAGCGCCAGGCGTGATAGGCAATGGCCGTAACATCGGGCTGCGGGTAAGCCTCGAGTTTCTCGGCAATGCGCAGATGCAAGCCGCGCGCCTCGGCGATGAGGATTTCGGCGTAGACGACCTCACGCGTGAGTTGGTGCCGGAACAAGAACGCGTCACCGTCGGCGCTCTCGGCGATGAGTTGCAGGTTGCGCGCCCGCCGCAACGTCAGCAGTACGGCGGCGAGCGGTAGGCCCGCGAGTTCGGCCAGAAACGCGGCCGCAAAGTGGCGCCCGATGACCGCGGCATACGCCAAGACTTCGCGGTCGCTTTCCGGTAGCGACTTGAGCCGGTCGTGAACGGCGGCCGCGAGCGAGGGTGGAATCGCCGCGCGTGCCGCGGGCCCGCGGTCGAGCATGCCGCGCAACAGCTCTTCAGCGTGAAACGGCCGGCCCTCGGACAGCTCGGCGATCGCATCGATAACCGGCGCCGATACCCGCCGTCCGTCATCGCGCAATGCCGAGTTGAGCAGGCGGCGCATCTCGGGCGGACCGAGCGCGTGCAGACGCACGGTGGCATCCGCGCTACGTTGCAGGTCGGCTAAATGCTGCGCCACCGTCGCTTCGCGCGCGCCGTCGTCGTCGGTGCGCAAGGTGCCGATGAGAACGAAGCGCTGCTGCTTGAGCCCCGTACTCACGTAACGCAGCAGTTCGAGCGTGGCGCTATCGGCCCAGTGCAGATTCTCGATGACGGCAACGACGGTCGTGTCGTGGACGCACGCCGCCAGCGCGGCGGCGAACGCGGCAAATCGCCGCGTCCGCTCGCGGCCCGTCGGCTCGTCGTCGAACGACTGCGCGTGCAATGCCGCGACCGCCGCGCGCGCGCCCAAGCCTTCGGCGAGTTCGAGCAGCGGTGCATACGGCGCGTCACCGATTTCGTAACACGCGGCCGTCAACGGCGTGACGCCGCGAGCGGTCGCGGCCAGGCAAAATTCATCGATGAGCCGGCTCTTGCCGATCCCGGCTTCACCGGCCACGAGGATCGTCGAACCCAGGTGCTCGCGAGCACGTTCGAGTTGCTCGACCAAGAATGCAAGTTCATGACGCCGGCCGATGAACTCGCGACAGACGACGCCGGTGGTGATCACGGTGAAGGGACGCTTCGCTCTGCAAGCGATACATCCACTCCTATGAGCACACCCGGCGGCGAGGATTCGGCCGCTGCCGACCTGGTCGCTGCCATGCAGCGGGCGAAGCTGCTGGAAACACCGGTGCCCGCGGCGGCGCGCCGGTGGGTCGATACGTTCATCGCTGCCTATGCCGGCGCGTATGCGACGTTCGATGAAGCGCTGAGCCTGGTCGCGGCTCTGCGAGCGGAAGCCGTCATCGTGCCGGCGCTCGAACTCGAGAAGTTGCGCAACCGCCAAGTGCTGTTTTTCCTTGATGCCGTCGGTCAGTACGTCGACGCCCAGCCCGAATTACGCGGCTTACCCTTGGCTCACGATCTGCCGGCCATCGCCGGCGAATTCGGCATCGCCGGGCCCGATGCGCTGCGTGCGGTCCGCATGGCGCTCAGCGGCCGGCCCGACGGTGCGCCGCTCGAGGCGCTGTTCGTGCTGTTGGGTCACGACCGCATCCTCATGCGGATCGGAGCCGTCAATTCGCACCTCTTGCACGGCCGTGGTTTAGCGCCGATCGCATTCGGCCCGGGCGGTGTGCCGTTTGAAACAATTCCCGTACGGCGGCCGGACGAACGAGCGTAACGCCCGAACGCGCGTACTGGGCGTGGCCGGATTTGCCGCGAGCACCAGCGAAAGATCGCTCTCTTCCGCTGCCCCCTGAAAGTTGCTATGGACACCTTACACGCGCTCTATGCGTTTCTCGCAACGCAAGGCATCGACTTCGGCTTAAAAGTTATCGGCGCGATCGCCGCGTGGGTCATCGGTCGCTGGCTGATCTCGCTGGCGTCGCGCTTCATGGAGCACGTGTTCGAGCGCGCCGGCCGCATCGACGTGACCGTCGCGAAGTATCTAGCGACGATCGTCAGCGGCTTTCTGACGCTGGTGCTGGTGCTCGCATTGCTGGGCATTTTCGGCATCCAAACCACCTCGTTCGTAGCGCTGCTCGCGGGCCTGGGGTTGGCCATCGGAACGGCTTGGGGTGGCCTGCTCGCGCACTTTGCCGCCGGCGTATTTCTGCAAGTTTTACGGCCGTTCAAGGTCGGCGATTTCGTCACGGCCGGCGCCGTCACGGGCACCGTGCGCGAGATCGGGCTGTTCTTTTCCAAGATCATCACGCCCGATAACGTTGAAACGATCGTAGGCAATAACACGATCTTTTCGGGTACGATCCAGAACTTCTCCACGTTGCCGTTCCGGCGCGTCGAATGTACGGCGAAGATCGCGAACGGCGTCGATGCACGCGACGCGATCGAGCGTCTGCGGCCGGCTATCGCCGCGATCGCGAACGTCGAAACGCGGCCGGCGCCCGATATTGAAATTTTGAGCTTCACGCCCGAGGGCCCGCTTCTGGCGGTGCGCCCGTATACGAACACCAACTCGTATTGGCAAGTCTGGTTCGACACGAACCGAGCGATCGTGGACGTCTTCACCGCGGCAGGCTATCCGGTGCCGCAGACGCCGATCGCGTACGGAACGGTGCCCGTCAACGGCTCGGGATCGCGCAAGATCGACACCGTGCGCAGCGATCGGGTCGACATCGGCGGCTTGACCGCCGCACCCGGTCCGCGGGATGAAAACGCCGGTTGGAGCGGTGCGCCGGCGGACTAATCGAGGTGCTCGACGGCCTGCCGTCGTGAGCGCGCGCGGACGACGCCGGCCGGCGTAGCACGGGGCGCGCTCGGGCGCCGGTCGAACGATCGACGGACGTGCTTACCGTTAGTGTGCTTGCGCGCAACCGCAGCCCGTATGTGAGCGTTTCTACGGACCGACCGTGCCAAATTCCGGCTTAGCGACGTTCTTATCGGACTTGCGCGCCCCCGTCGAACGCGATCCCGCGGCCGATAGCTGGCTCGATGTCGCGCTCTCGTATCCGGGCTTCCATGCCGTTACGGTGCATCGCGTCGTGCATCAGCTGTGGAAGGCCGGGATTCCGATCCTGCCGCGCTTCATCGCCGAACTCGTGCATCGCGCGACCGGGATCGACATTCATCCCGGCGCCACGATCGGCCGCGGGTTCTTTATCGACCACGGTACGGGCGTCGTGATCGGCGGTACGGCGATCATCGGCGACAACGTCACGCTCTACCAAGGCGTAACTTTAGGTGGGACGTCGTTGCAACACACCAAGCGTCATCCGACGTTGGGAAATAACGTGACGGTCGGTTCGGGCGCGGCCGTTTTGGGCGATATCACGATCGGCGATAACGTGAAGATCGGAGCCAACTCCGTGGTCGTCAAAGACGTTCCGCCGAACTCGACCGTTGTGGGAATTCCCGGGCGCGTCGTTCTGCGGGACGGGAAGCCGCTGCCCACAACGAATCTACGGCCGCATGTCGATTTACCCGATCCCAATGCCCCGCTCTTAGCCCGGTTGGCCGACCGCATCGAAATGCTCGAAGCGCGGTTGGCCGAGCTCGAGAAAGCGCCCGATGTCTCTCAAACTCTATAACACCCGGACGCGCACCGTCGAGGCCTTTTCGCCGCTCGACGGCCGGCACGTGCGCATGTATGTCTGCGGATTAACACCGTCGGCGGAAGCGCATCTCGGTCACGCGCGGTCGTTTTTATTTTTCGACGTGTTGCGGCGATATCTCGAACACCTGCAGTACACGGTGACGTTCGTACGCAATGTCACCGATATCGATGACCGCAGCATCGCGCGCGCCGAAGAAACGGGCGAATCGTGGTCGGCGGTCATCGCTCGCCACTTTGATTCGTTCAAGGCGTCGATGCGGCGCCTCGGCGTTCGCGAACCCGATGTCGAGCCGCGGGTCACGCAATACATCGAACCGATCGTTGCGATGATCGGTGAACTCATGGACGCGCAGTACGCCTATACGACTGCCGACGGCGTGTATTTCGCGGTCAAAAAGTTTGCGCGCTACGGTGCGCTAGCGCATCACAATCTCGATGAGTTACGGGCCGGCGCGCGAATCGCCGTCGACGAGCAAAAGCACGACGCGCTCGACTTTGCGCTGTGGAAGTTGGCCAAACCCGGCGAACCGGCGTGGGATTCACCGTGGGGTGCCGGCCGGCCCGGTTGGCACATCGAGTGCAGTGCAATGGCGCGCGCGTTACTGGGCGAGCCGTTCGACATCCACGGCGGCGGCTTCGACTTAATTTTTCCGCATCATGAAAATGAAATCGCGCAGAGCGAGGCGCTTATGCCGGCACCGCCGATGGCCAACGTCTGGATGCACGGCGGACTCTTGCTCTTCGACGGCAAGAAGATGTCCAAGTCGCTCGGCAATTTTGAACCGCTTCACGCGCTGCTCGACCGTCACGACCCCAATGCGATCCGGCTGTTGTTCTTAGGCACCGGCTACCGGAAGCCGATGAATTTCACTGAAGATTCGATCGCGGGAGCGACGGCGGCGCTCGACCGGCTGCGCAAAGCGTATGCGAAATTCGCGGCGACCGCTGAGCCCGACACGGACGTGGCGGCGCGTTTCGAGCAGCGATTCTTCGCGGCACTCGACGACGATCTGAACACCGCGGGCGCGTTAGGAGTGCTCTTCGAGGCAATTGCCGATGCGCGTTTCGGCGGTGCGGCGGCGACCGCGCTCTTCGACGCCGCGCAGCAATTGTTCGGGATCGAGGGGTCACTCGTTGCGGCGCCGCAACGCGGCTTCCAGCTGTTTGACGAGGGATTCGTGGGGCGGCTGGCGGCGGCTTTGGGCGATGCCATGCACCTCAACGGGCACTCGCCGCAAGCGGCCGTCGACGCCGTCGTCGATGCGCGCAATGCCGCGCGCGCCGCCCGCGACTTTGGCCTAGCCGACCGGTTGCGGCGGGCGCTTGCCGACCAGCGCATCGTGTTGACCGATAACAAGGACGGCACCACGAAGTGGATCCTCGAAGACTAGCTGGAGCAATCGGGTGGCAAAGAAGTTAAAGCCCAAAGGTTTGCCGGCACCCGAGCCGGCGGTGCTGGTACCGCGCGCGGGTCCGCCGACAAATGTTCGGCCGGCCGGGCCGCACGAAGCGACCGCCGAGAAGAAACATGCCGAAGCCGTTCGGCGGGCATTGCAACGGCTCGATATCGATAACGAACGCTTGTAGCGTGCAACCAATCTTCCGGCTAGCGCCGTCGACCGCGCGGAGAGGCCGGCGGCGAGCGCGAAGTTTACTTGCGATGAATCGTAGGAGTGCGCAATGGATCGCCGCCGGATAACGCCGCGGCCCGAGCGACGCGCCCCGCGACTCGATCTCGACGATGTTCTGTATGGCATTCACGCGGTCGATGAGGCGTTGGCCGCCGGCGAAGCGTTACGCCGAATTCATGTCGGCGACGACCGCAAAAAAGACCCCGCTCTGCGGCCGGTGTTCGAGCGCGCGCGGGACGCCGGCATCACGGTCCGGTTTGAAAACCGCGGGTTTTTTGCGGCGTTTCCGTATAAAGCACATCAAAGCGTCATTGCCTTTGGTGAACCGTTCGCGTACATTTCGCTCGAAGAAGCGCTAGCGTTACGACCGCACACGGAGCCGGGGTTGTGGGTGATCCTCGATCATATCACCGATCCGCACAACGTCGGCGCGATCATTCGAACCGCCGAAAGCGCGGGTGCGACCGCGCTGATCTTGCCCGAGCGCCGTTCGGCTGGGGTCAATGCAACGGTACGCAAAGCCGCCGCGGGTGCGGCGGCACATTTGCCGGTCGCGCGCGTAGCGAACATTGCAAATACGGTACGCGCCGTGAAAAAGGCTGGTATTTGGGTCGCCGGAGCAGCGCTCGCCGCAACCGCGATTCCGTATACACGCGCCGACTTCACCGGCGATGCGGCGCTCGTCATCGGTGCCGAAGGGAGCGGCATTTCGGCGCTCGTTCAACGCGAGTGTGATTACTTGGTGTCGATCCCAATGGAAGGCAAGATCGCGTCGCTCAACGCCTCGGTCGCCGCCGGAGTATTGCTGTACGAAGTTGTCCGTCAGCGCAGTTCCGCCTAATTTGCGAGCAGCCAAAGAATCAAGCCTATTGCGGCAACGGAGCAAGCCGTTAATTACGCGCTTAAACGCCTCTAAGCGGGCAAACTCGGTGCGGTTTTTAACGTGCCTGCCCCTGATTGGCCGCTTATGTATCAAGCGAATGGTGTGGCTGTCATTTCTTCGTAATGAAGCAGTAGCGGTGAATAGCTCCTATAATTTTGGGGAGGTTACTAAACAATAATCGCCGTTGCGCGGTTGGGGCGCGCACGGAAAGAGGAACGCGATTGACGACTTCGGGTGATCTTGGAACGAGTTACCGGCGCACGTATGCGCACTCGACCAAATCCGTCGGGCCCGCGCGACGCGAAGTCGTCGAGTTCGCGCGAGCGGTTGGTTTCTGCGAGCAGGGGTTAGACGATATCGAGGTTGCGGTCGGCGAGGCGTTGGCAAACGCGGTCGAGCATGGCCGGCAGGCTGATCGAGGTGTGCTCGAGGTGAGCGCGCATCGCAACGAGCACTCGCTGGTCGTCGAGATCAAAGACGACGGTAAGGGCTTCGACCATTCCGGCCAGTGCCATCCGGTGCGCCCGCCGGCCGAGTCGTTGCGCGGCTTCGGGAGCTTCATCATGGGCGAGCTTATGGACGAGATGGTGTACAGCGATGGAGGCACGCGCTTACGCCTCGTCAAGCATTTACCGGCTGCGGCCGAGCGCGCAACGGCGTAGTGCGGATCCAACGTTTCTGGGCCCAGCGGAGGAGTCGACGGTAGGTTGGCGATAGTCGGCCCTAGACGCTCGAGCGCCCAAGGAGCCCCGCATGCTACGAATTCTCGCGACCGCGATCGCCGCACTCGCTTTGATCGGTTTTGACGGAAGCCCGGCTTCCGCAGCCAAAAGCTGCCGAGATGCGCACGGCAAATTCATGAAGTGTCCGACGGCGATGGCAACGGCCGCGCCCAAGCACTGCCGCGACGCCAAAGGCAAATTCATGAAGTGTCCCGCCATGAAGAAGATGTAAGCCGGCTTCCGGCGTTGACGGCCCGCTGGTTGTCTGGTAGGGTTGCGTCGATCATGCGAATCACGAACAGCCGGTTCCCGCTCTGTTGTATGCGCTCGAGCGGTACAGCGTGGTTTTCGCACGGTCGAAGGGTCTAAGAAACTTTAAGCCACGTGAAACCTCGCTACCAAGCGGGGTTTTTTTGTGGCAGTCTTCCCGTCTAAAAAGGAGACTTGTATGCCACTGTCCCGAGCCGAGTTCCTTACCGCCGCTGGCGGGGTCGCGGTCGCCGCTGCGGCGCCACGGCGCAGTTCGGCGGCGACCCTCGATACAATTTCGCTCGACTACGCCTATTACAATCCGCCGAGTCTCATCCTCAAGCAAAACGGCTGGCTCGAAGCCGCCCTGGCAAAAACCGGCACGAAGGTCAACTGGGTCCTGTCACTAGGGTCCAACAAAGCCAACAGCTTTTTGGCGGCCAACGCCATTCAATTCGGCTCGACTGCCGGCAGCGCAGCATTGCTCGCGCGTGCCAACGGCAATCCGATTCGGACCGTGTTTTTGTTCTCGCGGCCTGAGTGGACGGCGCTAGTAATCGGGAAAGATAGTTCGCTGCGCTCGGTACGGGACCTCAAGGGCAAAAAGATCGCTGCGACGCGCGGCACCGACCCGTGGTTTTTTCTCATCCGCGCCTTGCGTGCAAACGGCCTGGACGCGTCGGACGTCGAGATCGTCGATCTCCAGCATCCCGATGGCCGCGCAGCGCTCGAACGCGGTCAAGTCGATGCCTGGGCGGGCCTCGATCCACACATGGCCGCCTCGCAGCTCGACGCCGGTTCGCGGCTCTTGTATCGCAACGTCGACTTCAATACGTTTGGGGCGCTCAATGCGCGCGAAGACTTTCTCGCAAGCCAGCCCGAGCTCGTCGCCACGGTCCTCCAGCAATACGAGCGGGCGCGCAAGTACGCCAGAACGCGGCCGGACGATGCCGCCAAAGCGCTGGCTGATGCGTCGCACCTCGAAGAGCGCGTGACACAGGTCGAAGTGCGCGATCGAACCCGCTATCCGGATCCGGCTCCGACCGCCGCCTTTGCCGCAGCGATCGCCGGCGTGATCCCCATTATTCGGGCCGAGAACCTCGTCGCCGCCGGCACCGACCTGGATGCTGCCGCGGCGGCGTTGCCGGACCCGCAGCCTATTCGGGCTGCGTTACGCGGGTGACGTTGATTCTGCCGGCGCTGCTGGTCGTGGCTTGGTTTGCGGCCACCGCCGGCGGCCTTGTGAAACCGTACCAATTCGCCTCGCCGGCCGCGGTGTTGACGGAGTTCGGGCAGCTCATGTCCGGGGGCGTTCTCTGGACCGATTTGAGCGCCAGCGTCGAGCGCGTGGCCTTGGGCTTCGCGGTCGCCCTTGCCTTCGGTATCGCGCTGGGAGCGCTCGTCGGGACGTCGCGGTTGGCCGAACGCCTGATCGATCCGACGTTGCAGGCGGTTCGGGCCGTGCCCAGCCTCGCCTGGGTACCGTTGATCTTGCTGTGGCTCGGAATCGGCGAAACCGCCAAGATCACCCTCATCGCGATCGGAGCCTTCTTTCCAATTTATGTTAGCCTCGCGGCCGGCATACGCAACGTCGACCGCAAGCTCATCGACGTGGCGCACGTCCTCGGCATTCGTGGAACGGCGCTGGCGGTTCGCGTCTTGGTTCCGGCCGCCTTACCGCAATTGCTCGTCGGCGCCCGCATCGGGCTAACCCAGGCTTGGCTCTTCCTGGTCGCAGCCGAATTACTCGCATCAACGAAGGGACTGGGTTTTTTGTTGACCGAGGGGCAGCAGATTTCGCGGACGGATGAAATTCTGGTGGCGATTCTGCTCTTCGCGCTGTGCGGTAAGCTTACCGAGAGCGGGATGCGCGCAATCGAGCGCCGCCTCGTCGGCTGGACCGATACGGTCGCACTGCCTTGATCGTCGAGCCGGCCGCTGTCACTGATTCGACGGGTCTTCCGCTGAGTGCCGGCGACGCCATTCGCATTTCGGGCCTCACGAAGCAGTTCGGCGCGATACCGATGTTCGACGGCTTCGACCTCACTGTGCGGCGCGGGAGCCGCTTGGCCATTCTCGGCGCCAGCGGCTGCGGTAAATCGACGTTGCTGCGCTGCATCGCCGGCTTGGATCCGTTGCAAGCCGGCCGCATCGCGGTCGCCGGCGAGTTGGGGTTTGTCTTTCAAGAACCGCGGCTCTTTCCGTGGCTCAGCGTCGAGGCCAACGTCCGCTTCGCCACCCGTAACGCCCGCGAACGGCAGCGGATCGATGAGGTTATCGAGCTCGTCGGGTTGACGTCGGCGCGCGACCGGTTGCCCAAGCACTTGTCGGGCGGGATGGCCCAACGGGCTGCGCTCGCTCGCACACTGGTGCGCAATCCGGATGTGATTCTGCTCGACGAGCCGCTGGCGGCGCTCGATGCGCTACGCCGGCTCGAACTTCGTGCCGCCTTGCGCGACATCGTGATCGCACGCGGCGCGACGGCGATTCTGGTGACGCACGACGTCGATGAAGCTTTGGCGGTCGGCGATCGCTTCATGGTGCTGGAGCGGACGGCGAGCGGAATTCGGGCGCTCGAACCGGTGGGCGCGACGACGAGCGGTGCCCGCGAGGTGCTCTTGGCGGCACTCGGCGTGCGATCCGAAACGGGACGTACGGGGTGATCCCATAGGGCCCATTCGGCCCGGTCTCGCCTCTTTGTCCTTGACGGTCTTGCAGGAGTCTCCTATACTTATCCGGATGTGCGCGGCCCGACGGGCTCCGGCCCGCGTCTTCGCGCACATCGGATCCCGAAAAATGAGGCAGAACTGCATGGGGCTATCCCAACCCTCCGTCGATGTGCTCGATTATCACGAGCGTCCGGACGAGGATCTCGTCTCCGCGGCGAAATCCGGCGACAATCTCGCGATGGAGTTTTTGCTCAACAAGTACAAGAATTTCGTCCGCATCAAAGCCAAAAGCTATTTCCTTATCGGCGCTGACCGTGAGGATATTATCCAAGAAGGCATGATCGGGCTGTATAAGGCCGTTCGCGACTTCAAAGCGGACAAGTTGTCGAGTTTTCGCGCTTTTGCCGAGTTGTGTATCACCCGTCAGATCATCACCGCGATCAAAACCGCGACCCGCCAGAAGCACATCCCGCTCAATCAATATATCTCGCTCAATAAGCCGATTTATGATGAGGATAGCGAGCGGACGCTGCTCGATGTAATGCCGTCGCAGAAGACTTCTGATCCCGAAGAACTCGTGATCAATCAGGAAGTCTCCGAAGACATCAAAGAGCGAATTCAAGAGAACCTCTCGGATCTCGAATCGCAGGTATTGTTATCCTATCTTGAAGGCAAGAGCTATCAAGAGATGGCGCGTGATTTGAACCGCCACGTGAAATCGATCGACAATGCGCTGCAGCGCGTCAAACGCAAGATCGAGAAGAATCTATCGGAGATCGAACTGCCCTAGCCGCCCGTTCGCGGCAATGTTCCCGGCTCCGCGTCAAGCTGCGCGGCGCCGGCCTTAGGCTGGCGTTGCGCTCGGGCGATCGGCATCGGCCGGGCTAAGCGCATCAACGATGGCATCGTAGAGCGCTTCCCGTCCGTCAAGGGCATCGACGACGATGCAGCGAGCCTGTTTTTCGGGATCGCCGAGCGGATCGAGTAAGACGGTCAAACCGCCGCGAGCGCACACGTCGAGGCAGCTCGATGTGACCACGCGAATCGGGCCCCAGCGGCCTTCAGCTCGCAGGCGGTCTTTCAGATACCCTTTGACGTTGCTCAGACGTTCGTCACCGGCGCGCTCGGGAAAGTCCTCAACAAATCGCTCTTTGGTACACTTTTCGCAAATAACGGCGACGCCGCCGCGCTGCCACATCGGTTTTGCATCGAGTATCGGCTTCATCGAAGCAGATAACGCCCCGGACCGACGGAGCGTTGCGGATGAGCCGGCGGTCGGACTCGAACCGACGATTGCCGCTTTACAAAAGCGGTGCAGTTGCCGCTGTGCCACGCCGGCGTGTCTATTCCGCTTCGCGCGCGGGCTTGCTGTTTCCGGCCGCCGCGTTCCGGAATCGGGCGCTTTGGTTCGGTGCAACGAGGAGCCGGTCCGACGCTCACCGTAATCGGACGAGTCGCCATCGTGGGTAGGTGGTCGAGTGGTTAAAGGCACCAGACTGTAAATCTGGCCCGCTAACGCGGTACGTTGGTTCAAATCCAACCCTGCCCACCACGATGGCGAATGGACTGGTGCCTTCCGAAACTTGCCGCGGGCGTTGCATAATGGTAATGCCCTTGCCTTCCAAGCAAGAGTTGCGGGTTCGATTCCCGCCGCCCGCTCCAACGAAAAGTCCGTGTATACGGGCTTTCTTCTTGTCCGGCTCGGTGGGCTTGGGGGCTCGTCAGGACTGTTTGTAGCCTATTTGTAGACTAATTCTTCTGATTCCGGTGTAGCCTGTTTTCTGGTTTCGATCGACGATCGCGCGATCGAACGCCTCGGCCGTACGATAGCGCACGCTTATGATGCCGTGCGTGCATCTATGCATGCAGCCTTAACCGCGTCGAGAAACCAGGCGCGTCGATCGCGTGTGAGGTGCGAACGCTCGACTCCGGCGACGAACTCGGCCCGCGTTGCAAGAACGCGCTCGAGGCTTCGGCAATTCCTCGTTCGATTTGGTCGAGGCGGCCGGTTGATTGTGTCACGTCGACCAGTGAACGCGCGGGCGTCTTCACGCGCACGCCGAGCCTGACGTTATCTCCGCGTTGAGCAGCGGCGTCGCGGTCGTGTGAAATTTGAGCGGCGCCGGCGGGCGGCGCGATCGACGGTCAGGTTGTGAAGCCGCAGCGCGGTTAGGTGAGAGGCGACGGCTCCCGGTCCAGCGATGAGCGTAGCGTCGACTGTGGACTCGTGCTCCGCCGGGGTGTCAAACCGGTAAATGCCGCGATCGAAGACGTTGCGGAGCAGAGTGCCGTTCCGGACGTACCGACGCAGCAGGCTCCGACTGATGCCGTGCTGTGCCGCATCAGCCGCCTATCCATCCGCACCTCAAACGTGAACCTTAGATCAAGCCGGCCGATAGATTTTTGTCGAGCGGTATTTTCACTCGCCGCCTACATCGAGACCGGGTCGCCGCCCGGTTTCGGCGCACGTTCGCCTGCCGATGCGCTTCAATCGCAAATGCCTCTCGTCTTGCTCGGCTAGTCGTCGACGATTTCGTCGATCGTTCGACCGTCGGCGAGATGCTAATTTCGGGAATGCGCATTTCGCTCGTCGCTAAAGCTGCGAAGCGGCGTACTCGTAGCTCGGCGTTTGGTCACGCGGCGAGGCGTGGCGCCGGGAGAGGTGGCCGCCAGGCGTTAGCCGGATGTAATTGTTCTCGCATATTCCGGTTATACCAGATGTGGGCATGGGAGTCGCGCCTGTCGTGTCGGAACCGAATTCGCAAATCGGCGTCTTGATCGCATTACTGATGTGCGCGATCCCGATCGTGGCGTTAGCGAAGCGGGCCAACGTCTCGTACCCAATCGTGTTGGTGGTGGGTGGCCTCGCGCTCGGGTTCGTTCCCGGCTTGCCCAAAGTGCGGCTCGATCCGAATGTGGTGCTGTTGATCTTCCTTCCGCCCTTATTGTACTGGCAAGCGATCGTGGCGCCGACCGAAGTGATGGTGCAAAATGCCGGACAGATCGGCGTACTGGCGATCGGACTCGTAGTCGCGACGACGGTCGCCGTTGCGTTCGTCGCCCATGCGATTATCCCGCATCTGCCGTGGGCGGTGGCATTCGTGCTCGGGGCAATCGTTTCGCCGACCGATGAGTTGGCGGCCGTGCCGATCTTGGAACACTTTCGGCTTCCGCGTCATATCGTCGCGATTCTCGGCGGCGAAAGTCTGCTCAACGACGCGACGGCACTCGTCATCTACGCCGTTGCCGTTTCGGCTACGGTCAGCGGAGTGTTTCACGCCGGTCCGACGCTGATCCAATTCGGTATTACCGTTTTGGGCTCGATCGCGATCGGCTTCATCGCCGGGCGCATCGCCGTCGAGCTTTGGCGGCGCATCAAAGACACCCAGTTGCAAAGCGTTATTTCGGTAACTCTGGCGTATCTGGCGTACTTTCCGGCGGTGCACTTCGGGGTTTCGGGCGTACTGGCCGTCGTCGTCGCCGGCAGTTACGCCAACCACTTTACTCCGCGAGTGATGACCGGAGCAACCCGAACGCAAGTCGTCGGCTTTTGGAATACGCTGGTCTTTGTCGCCAACGCGGTGCTGTTTTTGGTGGTCGGCCTGCAGCTGCACGATATTGCTGCAGCGGCGTTCGCGCGTGAGTCGTGGCAGCTGGTCACCGGCTATGCCGTCATCGTCAACCTCGTGCTCATCGTCGTTCGGCTGGCCTTAGTCGTGCTCGCTGAATTCGCGCCGACTGCCGCACCGGCCGATCATGCGGCTCCGAATTGGAAGAACGCTTTGATCGTTGCCTGGTCCGGCTTGCGAGGTGCGGTCTCACTTGCCGCCGCGCTTGCAATTCCGTTGTTGCTGCCCAACGGCGCCGCGTTTCCGCATCGGGATCTCATCGTCTTCATTACCTTCAGTGTTATTCTGGTCACGCTCGTGGGCGGCGGACTCACGTTACCGCTGATCGTGCGATGGCTGCGCGTACCGATCGGCAACGAAGAGCGTGACGAGATCCGCCAAGCACTGATACGCAGTTATGATGCGGCTCTTCGTCGCGTTGTGGACTTAGAAGAACAAGGACGGCTCGATCCGGTGCCGGCGCAAGTGTTTCGGCAACAATTCGAGCATCGCCGCGAAGCCTTAACCGAAAGTGGCGACGACGGGCATGCAGAACACCTGCGGCACGCCGACGCGGAACGCGAGATCACCGCAGCTCAACGAGAAGCGGTTATCGACATGCGCGACCGGGGTGACATCGACAACGTCGTCATGCGGCGCGTACTGGCCACGCTCGACCTGGCAGCTTCACGGTTAGCACATGGCGCGGGCGAGTGATTGTAAACGAATTCGACACATCTATCGCCTGGTTTCCAGCGGACCTACAGTGGCGGATCGGACGGACACGGAACGGTATATGCTTTGGGCTCGGGCGCACGCGCGTGCCGAAAGCGTTCATCGAATGTCGCGGGCGGCGCCGACGGGGCCGGACCGGTCGCCGACTCGCACGCACCAGTCCGGCTCCACAAAGACGATCCTCTACCGTTTTGGGGATGCTACCGATGGTGTCGATCCAACCGGCAGTCTGGTTGTCAATTGCGGCGGCGACCTGTTCGGTACGACCACGGCAACCTATGAGGAACGACGCCGCTGGGTGGAACTTGGAACGTCGCGCCGTTCTACAGCCGCGCAAACAGGTACGAACTGGGCCCGATCAACGCGACGTGCACCGAATCAATCGTGGTTGATTCCCAGGGGGCAACGGTCCCTACATACCACGGGCGAGCCTGACGGGTGCATTCTAGGACCTAATTGCAACCCCGGCCGGCGGCGGCGTTGCGCCGGTGTGCGCTACGGCTGCGGCACGATCTTCGCGTTGCTACCCGCAGCCAGTTGACGCCGCGAGGCGCGCCGTTTGGCCGTCGGCGGCTCTGCCGTCGGAACCTTAACGCTGCGCGCCAAGGCCGGCTCGGCAGGTATGTTCGTCGCCCGAAGCGGATGTTTCAACGCTGGGCGAACGTATAAACGAGCCCGCTCGCGTCGCGCTGCCGTAGCTTAGCGGTAAAGCACCGCATTGGTAATGCGGAGACCATGGGTTCAATCCCCATCGGCAGCTCCATCTCACCCGGGATGGTCGACGACACCTGCGCGGCCGATTGCGTCGCCTGTGCCGTGCGGAGCAGGACGACGCGCGGCAAAGCACGATGAATCGACCTCGTGTGCACGAGTACTGCGCGATGACGAGTTGGATACCAACCGTCGCCGGCTCCGATTTTGATGTAGATAATTTACCGCTGGGTGTTTTTTCGCCGCTATCGGAGGCGCCGCGACCCGGAGTCGCGTTGGGCGATTTCGTTGTCGATCTCAGCTCGCTGTTCGATGCGGAACTCATCGATGAAGCAACGCTGAGCGGTGCTCGCGTACTCAACGCGTTTCTGGCTCGCGGCCGGCCGCATCACGCGGCATTGCGCGCACGGCTGCAGCATCTCTTCGGTGAACGCGCCACGCCGCACGAGCGGATCCTCGTCGAAAGCGCGCTCGTGCCGCGGACCGAAATCACGCTGCACGTTCCCGTCGACGTCGGTGATTATGTCGATTTCTATTCGTCGATCGAACACGCGACCAACGTGGGCAAACTGTTCCGCCCAAACGAGCCGTTGGCCGAAAATTACCGCCACGTGCCGAACGGCTATCACGGCCGCTCGAGTTCGATCGTCATGGACGGTACGCTTATCGCCCGACCGCTCGGTCAGCGTAAAGCGGCCGGCGCAGCAGCACCGCAATTTGGACCGACGGAAAAGCTCGATTTCGAACTCGAGCTGGCGTGTGTCGCGGCGACCGCTAATGCCAACGGTGTGCCCATTCCAATCGAGCAGGTGCGCGAGCATATCTATGGCTACCTGCTCCTCAACGATTGGAGTGCGCGCGACATTCAGGCCTGGGAAACGGTGCCGCTCGGACCATTCCTTGGCAAGTCGTTCGCCACATCGATATCCGGCTGGATCGTATCACTCGATGCGCTCGAACCGTTCCGCGTCGACAATCGCGAGCTCGATCCGCTGCCGCTCGCGCATTTGCGCACCGACGAGCGTTGGGCGTACGACATCGAGCTCGAGGTGTTGATCGAGTCGCAGCAGATGCGCGCGCAGCGGCTCGCGCCGGTACCGATCGTCCAGACAAATTTCCGTACTATGTATTGGCATATCGCACAACAGCTCGCGCACCTAACGTCGAACGGGTCGCGGATTCGGCCGGGCGATTTGTTCGGCAGTGGAACGGTCTCGGGAACGGAACCCGGCAGCGCGGGGTGTTTGCTCGAAGCAACCCGCGGCGGCGCCGATGCATTCGGCCTGCCCAGTGGCGAGGAGCGGACCTTTCTGCTCGACGGAGACACCGTCATCATGCGCGGCCGTGCCGTCGCCGGAACGCGGCGGGTTGGTTTCGGCGAGGTGCGGGGTATGGTCGTTGGGTGAGCGATCCGCGCGCATTGCCCTTCGTTTGGGGCGCGACTCCGGCGGAGCGCGCCGCGTCATACGCCTGCGATCGTTTTTATCCGGGCGCTGCTCACGAGTTCTTTCGCGCGGTCGACGTTGAGGCACCGGCGGGCGTAACGTATCGCTGGCTCCATCAACTTCGGATCGCTCCGTATTCGTACGATTGGGCTGACAATTTTTTGATACCGAGCCCACCCGACTTGACGCCGCGTGCCGACCGGATCGCGGTCGGCCAGCGCATGATGCACGTCTTTAGCATCGTCGCGGCGGAGCCGGGCCGGACCCTAACCTTAGGCCCACGCTCGCGGTTCGCTGCGGCACTGTTGGGTACGTTGTACGGCACCTACGTGGTGACGCGTCGCGGTCCTGATGCTTCGCGTTTAATGGTAAAAGTAAACGCCCAATACCCGCGTGGGCTCTACGGCCGGCTCATTAATGGGTGTATGCCCTGGTTGGATTTCATTATGATGCGCCGCCAATTGCTGCGCCTCAAGATGTTCGCGGAACGCACGGCGCGCCAGCCGATTGCGGCCGCGATCGACCGGCAGTATGGCCCGCGGAGCTGACGTTAGATCGGGTCGTGGAATCCGTTTGCGATCATTGCTTCGCTTTGACGGCGCGCCTCACGATAAATGTCCGCCTCGGCGGGCGCGGCATGCACGAGCTTCTCGAGCTCCTCGTCGAAGAACGTACCGACGTCGGTCGTCGAATGCATACCGTGCCGGATGCGCTGAGTGATCATCAAGCGATAGATCCGATCGGTCGCAAGATCTTCCATGTAGCCGTCGAGCAGCGATGCGCCGCGACCGCTTAGGTAGCCGTGCCGGTACCGTATGACGGTTTTCACCGCGGCCCGTGTGCCGTCGATCGAGCGTGTGCCGACGCCGGCGATCGACGGTCGCAATTCAGGTTCTTTGTCGGCTCCCGGCTTGCGCGCCCCGAGCGCATTGGGCTTGGGAAACTGCGCGACGGCGATATCGTTCTGATCGGGATGACCGGTCCACGCGCCATCGAAGAAACAGGCCGCTTCGTTCTGCTTATCTTGCTTGAGCGCAGCCAGAGCGCGGGCGTTGATCTCCGCATTGGTGCGGTCGGGAAACAATGCGGTCATGCCGCCGACCGCCAGCAAGCCGTGGGCATGACACACTTCGGGAATGCGCTCGCGTAGCGCCTGAAAGAACGGCACGTTGAAAGGGATCGTGTTGCGGTCCGGCAGCACCCAGGCCGCATCGTTGAGGTTGTAATGAATGAGGCTGGCCATGTAATCCCAGCGCCCGAGGTTGAGCCCGATAAGATAGTCACGTAAAATGTAGGCGAATTCTTCAATCTCGTACGCGAAATTATGCGCTTCGACGAGCGCCATGCAGACGATTGCATCGGACGCGACTCCTTTGGCAGCCGTGACGGCGGCGAAGACGTCACGCCACCACTCCGCTTCCTCGGCCGTTTCCGATTTCGGTATATAGATCGGCAGCGGATGCGCCAAGCGCTTAAAGTCGAGCTTGTAGGCTAGCAACGCTACGTCGAACAACGCCGCTGAAGTAAGCTCCTCGTAAATGCCCGCCTGCCCGAGATGTAGGCCG
The DNA here is from genome assembly GCA_965214335.1 of Candidatus Velthaea sp. Classification (GTDB taxonomy): domain Bacteria; phylum Vulcanimicrobiota; class Vulcanimicrobiia; order Vulcanimicrobiales; family Vulcanimicrobiaceae; genus Velthaea. The sequence goes on from CBDCBO010000005.1 coordinate 1,123,720, forward strand.
CGCACGCGCGTCCATAGCACCACCGGGCCTGGCTCAATCGTGACGATTGCGCCGTTGCGTTTCGCATCGACGTAGCTGAGTTCTCCGTAATACGCCGCAACAGCGTTGTCGATACCGCGCAGGGTCAAGCTAAATTCATTGGCCATCGAATCTTCGAGATCGATCATCACGGCAGGCGAACCCGAATTGAGCATTTTTACAATGAGCTCATGATCGTCGGCCGGTCCGGTCATCTGGTTACGCTGGTCGGCGGCCCAGTCGGGAACGGCGACCCGCCAATGGGTACCGGCGACCGACGCGGGCCGGTAGTTCGGCAATTGCCCCGCATGCGCGGCGGCCATAAGTCGCCGGCGCTCCACGAGCGCGGCTTGCTGCCGGGCGGTGAACGCCGCGTGTAGCGGCCGATAAAATTCCGCAAAACCGGCGGGCAGGTCGCGCTCGACCGAAAAGCCGGCCGGCGCGGTACTGTATGGCGGTATGTGACGTAACGTTGTCGGCTGCATGGAAGAAAGTTTACAACGGGGAAGCCTCCCGACGTACCCGAATTGTAGCAGTGCGCGCCCGTAGCTCAATTGGATAGAGCAAGGCACTCCTAAGGCCGAGGTTGCTGGTTCAATTCCAGTCGGGCGCACCACATTAGCCTACAGCTGAAGTCTTTGTGCCCGAGGCCCGACGGTGCCGCAGGTTTTTAAGACGCGCACTTTGCCCGCGACGCAAAGTACTACTTCCGTGCCGACTACAGCGCTTTACCCGACAACTCACTAACGTCAAGTAGGCGAATCGCGACAAACGAGATCGTGCGATCTCATTGGAGAACGTTGCCTATTTAGGTCGCACGGTTTGAGGTACGCTGCCCCTGCGTTGCCGCGCCACCTGCCGCTTCGACGGCTACACCCGGAGTTGAGGCGTTCGGCAATCGCTGTGCGAGATTCGCCGAAACAGCCTTGACCCGATTCGCTGGCTCACCGGCGGCTCGACCGCGAGCGGTAGAATCGCCCAGCTTCGGCAAGCCGGGTTTTCCACATTAAGCCGCATGCCAGGCGCGCGTGCGGCGTTCAGCGCTGCTTTCGTCCGCTGCGAGCTCGCAGCGGCTAACGCCCGACGGGGTTTTGTCGCGGGTTGTTTCATAGTTTAAGCGCCGGCTGCCCGGAACGTCAGGACGCAACACCGTCGTATCGGCGAGCTAACCCTGGAAACACAATCGTCGGCATGGGCTTGTTACGATTCGTTTTCGACTGACACGACGAGCGGGTCGCCATCACGGTCGATGGTGGTCACAAACAGCAGCGGGCGGCAACAGACCGGGCAATCCTCAACGAATTTCTGCTTCGGTCCGGCGGATGGATCGACAGCAACATAGTTGGTCTCAAAGCACGACGGGCAGCTATAGGCGGCGTCTAATTCGAGCGGCATGCGCGGTTTCGATCGTGACTGTCGGTCGGAATGTTGAAGGACACGTCAGCATCGTTCGCTTGGACAAGCGGCAGACACTGCCGGCTCAACTCGTTGCTCCGAACGCTCGGCAAGCGTGCTGCTTCGACGCCGGTTCGCACCGCTCGCGGCATAAGAGTTTCGTCTGAACAGAATTTTATCGGGCCTCGCTGTCGAGAATTTTACGCCGACCGGCGTGTACGAACGGTAAATTAAGCGCGACGATCGTGGCACGAAACGGTTCGCCCAAAGTTCGTCTAACCGGCGGCGCGCGTCAAGAATGGATAACGCGGATGGCGGCGTCTGCTTGTTCCAATAGGGCGTGCGCGAACGCAAACCTAAGGCGCGGGCATGAGCCGTCACCATCGTTTTCTGTCCGCCTCGATCGTTGCGCTCGTAGCAGTTTGTCTATGCGGCACTTCCACGACGAACGCACGTGCGATCAGGCGCATCTTCCCCACGCTAGCGGGCCCGGCGCTGAGCGTTGATGCAACCGCGGTTGGCCGGCACATCAGCCCGGATATTTATGGTGTAACGATTTTCTGGAATCCGTCCGCATCGAACTACGCTGCCTTGCGCACCTTCGCCCAGCAGATACGCTTGCCGGCGAATCGCTACGGCGGCGACGGCACGACCCGTTACAATTGGAACGTCGATTCGTCGAACGCCGGCAGTGACTGGTATTTTATGGCGGGCAACGGACAGTCGAACCCCGTCGCGGGCGCCTCGGTCGATACCATCGTGGCCACTAACGTGGCCACCGCAACGAAGTCGATCGTGACCGTGCCGATCATCGACTTTATCGACAACACCGCACCGTACCATTGCAGCTATCCGCAGTCCGTCTATCCGAACCAACAATCCTATAATCCGTACGTTCACCCGAACGGTGATAATTGCGGCAATGGCGTTTCGGCCACGACCGGTCAGTATATCAGCGATACGAACATTCCGGCGACGGACATTTCGAATAACACCGGCATCCAGCAAGCGTGGGTGCAGCACTTCGTCGCGACGTTTGGTGCCGCCGGTCGCGGCGGTGTGGGCATCTACGAACTCGACAATGAACCGAACGGCTGGATCGCGGTGCATCACGATGTGCGTCCACAGAATATCGGCTATACCGACCTCACGTCACGCTCGATCGCGTATGCGTCGGCGATCAAGGCGGCCGATCCGACGGCGCTGGTGCTCGGTCCGGGTGACATCGCTCCGGCCGACGCGAACTGCAATAGCGGCGGTCAGCCTGGAACGTGTAATAACGATCAGGCCGCTAATCACGGCGGTACGCCGCTCGGGTTATTCTATCTTCAGCAGTTCGCCGCACAGAAAACGCGGCTGCTGGACTATTACTCGATGCATTATCCGGGCAGCTGCTGCTTCAACGTCAACGGGACGCTGGCTGATATGGTCAGCGCGATACAACGCCACCTGGGCTGGATCGCGCAGGCGTATCCGGGCACGAAGCTGGCCTACGATGAATGGAACCGCGGTACCGGTAACGGCTTTGCCAACGCGCTCGCCACGGCCGACGGGCTCGGTGTCATGGGCCGGGAGGGCGTCGATCTGGCGAGCTTCTGGGGCCTGAGCGACCCGTCATATCCGAGTGCGTTTGCCTTCCAGATGTTTCGCAATTTCGACGGACACGGCGGCGGCTTCGGCAACGTCTCACTGGGCGCTTCAACCGCCAATGCCGCGGTCTTGACACTCTACGCGGCCAAGCGCACTGCCACCGGCGCAATAACGATCCTCGTTGTAAATCAAGCTGCGGATAACGTTATAAGCAGCTTGAGTCTCGCGCACACGACGGTCCATTCCGTGCACGTGTATGAGTATACGGCGGCGAATCCCGCCGCGATCGTCGCGGCACCGGCGTTACCGCCGGCCAACACGCTGTCGGTTACTTTTCCCGCGCAGTCACTCACGATGCTCGTCGTGCGGTAGCCGGCCGCAACGGCCCGCTCTGGGGCTGCCGGATGCGCCGACTTCGGACGCTGGCGGCTGCGCGCAACGCCGGCGCACCACCATCCGCCCGCGCTCGGCACGTCCCACGCAGCCGATCGACCGCTAATCGTAGTGACGCATCGTGTGCCAGAACGGGACGGTTGCGGCGCGTAGCCCGCGCGCGATGAAGATGCGCAGCCCGATTTCATCCGGCCGAGCATACGGATCGTCGACGGTTGCGGCTTGGCGCACCTCGCGAAAGCTTGGCGCGTAGTCGGTTTCGCGGCCGCCGACAATGATGTAAACGGTGTGATCGCCATGCGGACCCCACAAGTAATAATTGTTGTGTCCGCTCGCGACTGGTACTTGGCCGTTGCCCAGCACGTCAATGGCGGCCGCCTCGCCAAAGTTGCGGGTTAAAATGACGGCCCCAGCGCGCTCGGCCGGCGACAGCGTTTGTTCGACGTCGCCCACCCGGTCGACGATCGTCGTCCAACCGTGCATATCGGCAAAGTGCTGCGGCAGCACGCTGACGGCGAAGCGCTCCGGGCTTTCCTGCGCCGGCGTTTCGGCCAGCATGGCCTCGGCGCTCGAGCGATACGCAATGAAGGTCTTTTCGTCGAGCAACGGCAGCGCGATCGGCGCAACGACGACGGACGTCGCCACGAGCAAAGTCGCATACACGTATCGTACGGTCGCGATGCGCAGCACGCGCTCGAGCGCGACACCACCCGCGGCGAAGAGCACCGGATATAAACCTGCCAAATAATAGTCGCGCGCATGCAACACAAAAAACGCGAGATACACCAGGAGCGTGGCGATGCCGACGAAGCGCGTGTGTTTCCAACTGACGAGCGCGATGATTCCGGCCAGCCAGACCGGCGCCATCGGCGGCCCGTAGATGACCATCTGCTGTAGCATCCAAGCGTCGGGCGTCAAGATGACGTTCTTGTCGCTCGCGTCGTTGCGCAGCAGTTCCCAAAACGGCCAACCGTGCTGCGTCTGCCATATGAGGTTGGGCAGAATGATGACGGTTGCCGCGGCGGCTCCCAGCCAAAAGCGGCGCTGTGCGAACACGCTACGCGGACCAGCGACCGCGAGCCCGATAACCAGAGCGACTAAGAAAAAGGCCAGCGTATATTTCGCCTCGAGCGCGATTCCGGCCGTGACGCCGGCGGCGATGAACCAGAGCGGCTCGCCGCGCATGCTGGCGCGCAACATGGCATAGGCCACGAAGGTCCAGAAGAAGGGCTCGAGCGAGGTTGTTTCGAGTAACCCGGCCATCGCCAGCAGCAAGGGCGATAGGCCGGCGCACAGCCCGGTGAACACTTGGGCCGTTCGACCCCCGCCGAGTAAGCGTGCCAGCGCGCACGCGGTGAGAATGGCCGCGACTTGGAACACGGCCGGAATAACGCGCAAGACCCACAGGCTGCGTCCCCAGAGTTGAGAGGCGGCCGCCAGGAGCGGTGTCAGCGGAGGCTGGTCGACATACCCCCAGGCCGGGTGCCGGCCGCAGACGATGAAGTACAGCTCATCCCGAAAAAAGCCATAGCGGTTGAAGGCGAGCACGTGCAGCAGAAGCGGAATAGCGGCGAGCGAAAGCGCGAGCCGGTTCGACCACAGAAAACGGCCGGTTCGGGCATTCCATGCACCGGCGCCGATCGACCTAGTCACCTCGGAGTGCGGGTTTGAGTTTACATGCTGCATGCCCTGTGCTATCATTTGGGCCGAACGGGCCGCGCGTCCGTTTCTTTCATGTTCGGCGCTCGCGTCGACGTCTTGTGAAACCGGATAATGGCGAAGAAAGAGCAACGTGTGATGGTTACGATGGCGTGTACGGAGTGCAAGCGTCGCAATTACAACACCCAGAAAAACAAGCAGAAAACGACCGACCGGCTGGAGCTAAGCAAGTATTGCCGCTTCTGCCGCTGCCACCGGTCGCACCGCGAAACCAAGTAGCACCCGACCCCGCCTCTCAAGTGTCCTTAATGAAATCCGCCCCGCCGGCCCGCCCCAATCGGCTTTCTGCAAAGCACCAAGATGCGGCAAGCGGACCGGGTCGCCGGCGAGGCGCCGACGTCCAAAGCGATCTGCCGACCGCGCGGATTGAGGCAATGAAGTCCGGCGGCCCGCAGCCGCTTGCCTAGCTCAAAGGGTGGTAGCTCAATTGGTAGAGTCCTGGTCTCCAAAACCAGTTGTTGCAGGTTCGAGTCCTGTCCGCCCTGCCAGCTTTTTCCAACGTTGAAAGTACGATGAAGCCTACGATCAATCGGCCCGGCAAACCAGCTGGACCACGCCCGCCCGGCGGCCGGGTCGCCACCGCCACTCCCGGGCCCGCGCGGCGCACGGCGAATGCTGCCCAAGCGCAGGCGTTTTTCACGGGCGTCGTTTCGGAGATGCGGCGCGTTACGTGGCCGTCCCGTGAAGAGTGGGTGACCGCGACGCTGTTAACGCTCGGATTGGTCATCGTCGTCGGACTCTACACGGCCGCCGCCGATCATCTGTTCGGCTGGCTCGTCAGCCTCGTGACCGGGAACGCGACCCGCTAGGTGTTATGGAATCTTTAGATACAGCCGCCGTGGCGCCGGTCGAGGCGCCAAAAACGAAGAAGGACGACCGCAAAAAGTGGTTCGTCATTCATACCTATTCGGGTTATGAGAACAAGGTGAAGGCGAATCTCGAGCGGCGCATTCACTCGATGAACATGACCGACAAGATCTTTCGCGTGCTCGTGCCGATGGAAGACGAAGTCGAGTTCAAAGACGGCAAGCGGAAGATTACGCCCAAGAAGGTGTTCCCGGGCTACGTGCTCGTCGAGATGGACATGGACGATGCATCCTGGTATGTCGTCCGTAATACGTCGGGCGTAACGGGCTTTGTCGGCTCGCCGGGTTCGGGCGAAAAGCCGGTTCCGTTGCAAGACAAAGAAGTCAAGACGATCCTCAAGCAGATGGGGATTGAAACGCCCAAGCTCAAGATCGACTTTGCCAAGGGCGACCGCGTCAAGGTCACATCCGGGCCGTTCTTCGACTTTACCGGCATCGTCGACGAGATTCAGCCTGAAAAAGAAAAGGTGCGCGCGCTCATTTCGATCTTCGGCCGTGAAACGCCGGTCGAGTTGGAATTCTACCAAATCGAGAAAGTTTAGCGCTTCTCGGGTTTACCCGACAATCCACAACGGACGGGGCAAAGCTAAAAACGTCGCGGGTTTGAACGCGGCGCCGGAACCGGGTTGCGGTTGGCGCCGCCCGAAGTACGCTAGGCGCTGGGTCTGAATGCGACGTCGGTCGAAGGTCGTTGGATGCCGTGTCGAAGCTCGACGCTATGGACAGCTTCGGCACCGAGCATGACCCAAAGTCGATCCAAGCAGCGATCGAACGCGCCGCCGCCTCGGCGCTGGAGTTGAGCTTCCGGCCGATGTTCGGGGGCATTATGGGCTATGTCGGCGGCCGACCGTTCGCGTCGATCTCGAATCGTGGGCTGGCTTTGAAACTCGATGCGCGGGGGCAAACCGAGCTGCTCGCGCACGAAGGCGCGCGCCGGCTGCAATACGATCCGACCGACGCACCCAGCAAGACGTACGTCCTGGTGCCCGACCGCATGCTGTCGAGCCCCGACATGCTGCGTCCCTGGCTCGAGCAAAGCGCGACTTTCGTCATGGCGCAAGCGGTGCGTAAGCCACGCCCGCAAAAGCCGGGTAAGCATTGAGTGAATTCGCGTTGCTCGGTACGTAGCGTTCCATCGCGCGCTACTGCGGCGACGACATCTCGTTGCGACGAATGCGAAATCGAGCGTTTGAACCGTTTCGGTGCCTCGCGCCGACAGCTCGCGCCGCATCGCGATTTAGACGGCGAATGCAGGGAAGGCGGCGATCGTGTCGGATCACCGCTGCGGGGCAACACGTTTGCAGAAAGTGCGTTTTCCTTGACGTACGCAACTGCGCGGCGTATAATACCTGCCTATGCCCCTCGGCCGATAAAACGAAGTTAAGGGTCCCGGATGTCGCCGGTGCCCTGTTTGCCGTTTCGGCCATTTGGTCCATAGGGTTGCTCTTCGGAGTATCCGAGCTTAGAGGACGAACATTTGAACCTGCTCGATGTGAACAATTTCGACGCGATGCGAATTGGGCTTGCCAGCCCGGAACAAATTCGCGCCTGGTCGTTCGGGGAAGTGAAGAAGCCCGAAACGATTAACTACCGCACGCTCAAGCCCGAGCGTGATGGTCTGTTCTGCGAGAAGATCTTTGGACCAACCAAAGACTGGGAATGCCATTGCGGCAAGTACAAGCGCATTCGCTTCAAGGGCATGATTTGCGACCGTTGCGGCGTCGAGATCACGCGCGCCAAGGTGCGCCGCGAGCGGATGGGACACATCGAACTCGCCACGCCGGTCAGTCATATCTGGTACTTCAAAGGTGTGCCGTCGCGGATCGGTATTCTGCTCGATATGTCGCCGCGTCAGTTGGAAAAGGTCATCTATTTCGCGGCCTATATCGTGATCGATCAAGGCTCGACGACGCTGACCAAGCGCGAAGTGCTCACCGAGCAGAAATATCGCGAATCGCGCGATAAATGGGGCAACGGTTTCAAAGCGGGCATGGGCGCGGAAGCGATTCGTGAACTATTGCGCGACCTCAATCTGCGCAAGCTGCAAGAAGAACTGCGCAAAGAATTCAAAGAAACGACCGGCCAAAAGCGCGTCAAGGCGATCAAGCGGCTCGAAGTCGTCGAAGCGTTTCTGAGTTCGGGCAACAAACCGGAGTGGATGATTCTGTCCGCCGTGCCGGTCATTGCGCCGGAGTTGCGGCCGATGGTTCAACTCGACGGTGGTCGCTTCGCCACATCCGATCTCAACGATCTCTACCGGCGCGTCATCAACCGCAACAACCGGCTCAAGCGGCTGCTCGAATTATCGGCGCCTGAGATCATCATCAAGAACGAGAAGCGCATGCTGCAGGAAGCAGTCGACGCGCTCATCGATAACGGCCGGCGCGGCCGCCCGGTGACGGGCCCCAATAACCGTCCGCTCAAATCGCTGTCCGATATTCTCAAAGGCAAGCAAGGCCGCTTCCGCCAGAATTTGCTCGGCAAGCGGGTCGACTATTCCGGCCGGTCGGTCATTGTCGTCGGCCCCAATCTCAAGTTGCATCAGTGTGGCCTGCCCAAAGAAATGGCGCTCGAGCTCTTCAAACCGTTTGTGATGAAGAAGCTCGTCGACCGCGGCCAAGCGCATAATATCAAGAGCGCGAAGCGGATGGTCGAACGCGTGCGGCCCGAGGTGTGGGATGTGCTCGACGAAGTCATTCGCGAGCATCCGGTGCTGCTGAATCGCGCGCCCACGCTGCATCGTCTGGGCATTCAGGCATTCGAACCCGTGCTGGTGGAAGGTAAGGCCATCCATTTGCATCCGCTCGTCTGCACGCCGTACAACGCCGATTTCGACGGCGACCAGATGGCCGTCCACCTGCCCTTGAGCGCCGGTGCGCAAGCCGAAGCACGCATCCTGATGTTGTCGTCGAACAACATCTTGCAGCCGTCGTTCGGCAACCCCGTTTCGATTCCGACGCAAGACATGGTGCTCGGATTGTATTACCTCACGTTCAATCGTGACGAGTACAAGGGTCCGGCCAAGGGCGCCATCGCGGACGACACGTTCTATCTGTCGCCGGACGGCTCGGGTGTGGCCCGTAAGGGACCCAACGGCGAAGAGCTGTTGCGCAACTTCGGCAGCTTTCAAGAAGCGATCATGGCCTTCGAGCAGGCCTCGATCAGCTTGCAGCAGTGGATCACGGTCCGGCATCTGGGACAGCGCATTCGCACCACCGTCGGTCGCGTGATTTTGAACAACGCGATTCCGCTGGAGTGGAATCATCCGTTCGTCAACCACATTCTGGACAAGAGCGCACTCAAAAAGTTAATTACCGAGTGCTACCGCAAGTACGGCAATGCGCCGACGGCCGAGTTTCTCGATGCGATCAAGGTCTTGGGCTTCCGCTACGCGACCCAGTCGGGAACGACGGTGTCGATTAGCGACATCATCGTGCCGCAAGAAAAATACGATCTGCTCGAAAAGGCGCAGAGCGAAGTCGACGAGCTGCACGCGCTCTTCGATCAAGGCTTCATTTCCGACGACGAGCGCTATAACAAAACGATCGAAGTCTGGTCGAAGTCGTCCGAAGCCGTAACGCAAGCGATGCAGGCGGCGCAAAATCCGATGAATCCCGTCTTCATGATGGCCACATCGGGCGCCCGTGGTTCGATCGCCCAGGTCAAGCAGCTGGGCGGCATGCGCGGTTTGATGTCCGATCCGTCGGGCCGGATTCTCGAGATTCCGGTCAAGGCGTCGCTCAAAGAGGGCCTCACGGTTCTGGAATACTTCATCTCGACCCATGGCGCGCGCAAGGGCTTGGCCGATACCGCGCTACGGACGGCCGACTCGGGGTATCTCACCCGGCGGCTGGTCGACGTCGCACAAGACGTCATCATCCGTGAAGAAGATTGCGGAACCGCCAACGGCATTACGGTCGCCAACATCCAAGTCGGCCGTGAAACGATCGAGCCGATCTACGATCGGATCATCGGGCGACGTGCCGCGGCGGATATCAAAGATCCCGAAAAGCCGCGCACGAAGCTCGTCGCACGTGACGAAGAGATCGACGAAGAAAAAGCCAAGGCGATCATCGCTGCCGGCATCACCGACGTAAAAATTCGCTCGGTGCTGGCGTGCCAGGCAAAGTACGGTGTGTGCTCGATGTGCTACGGCCGCAATCTCGCGACCGGCAAATCGGTTGATATTGGCGAAGCCGTCGGTATCATCGCGGCGCAATCGATCGGCGAACCCGGCACACAGCTGACGCTGCGCACGTTCCACACCGGCGGTGTGGCCCAGGAAGATATCATCACCGGTCTGCCGCGTGTCGAAGAAATCTTCGAGGCGCGTAAGCCCAAGGGTGAAGCGGTCGTGTCCGAATACGCCGGCACGGTCAAGATCCTGGAAAACACAAAGACGAAGAAAGTCGTCGCGGTCGTCGACGATGAGGGCACCGAACACGAGCACGAGATGCAGCTCAACACGCATCTCACCGTCGAAGACGGCGCGCGCATTAACGCGGGCGATCCATTCTCCGACGGCTCGCTCAACCCGCACGACATCTTGCGGATCAAGGGCGAAACGGCGCTGCAGAACTATCTGGTCCAAGAAGTGCAGAAGGTCTATCGTTCGCAAGGCGTCGACATCAACGACAAGCACATCGAAGTTATCTGCCGTTCGATGCTGCGTAAGGTCAAGATCGTCGACGGCGGCGACACGCGGATGCTTCCCGGCCAACTGATCGAGGCCGCGGTATTCGCTGAAGAAAACGACAAGATCGTCAAAGAGGGCGGCAAAAAGGCGGAAGCGTCGCCGGTTCTCCTGGGCGTTACCAAAGCGTCGCTCGCAACCGAATCGTTCTTGTCGGCGGCATCGTTCCAGGAAACCACGCGCGTTCTTACCGACGCGGCGATCAAAGGCAAACACGATCCGCTGCTCGGGCTCAAGGAGAACGTGATCATCGGCAAGCTCATTCCGGCCGGAACCGGAATGTCGCGCTATCGAAACCTGACTATTCAGCCCGAAGGTCAGGATCTCGACGAGGAAGGCCGCCCGCGCAACGCGTTCTTACTCGATGACAGCTACGCCCTTGACGACATCGCGGACGCTGCCGTGATCGGTCCCAACGGCCAAGAGATGAGCTCGAAGCTGATGGGTCCGTACGAACGGCAACGTCTGCAAGAGAACTCCGTGCAGTATGAAGGCGATTATGAGGGCGATGTAGCGGTGGCCGCGCCGCCCGCGAAAACGCAGTACAAGCCCAAGGGCATCAACCCCGAAGACCTGTAGAACGAACGCGCAGAGCGGGCTCCGTTCCAAACGGAGCCCGCTCTGCGTACCCGCTGGTACGTCCGCAGCGCGACCGGAGCGCGTTGCAGGTACCGTGCGCTGTCCAAGCCCATATCTGCACCACGAAGAGTTCAACGTCGTTGAACGTGTTACGTTTGGGCTTCGCCCAATCCGTTCGTCGTCCGAAGCCGGCTAAGCCGGCCGCGGACCAGTACGGGGAGATCATTGACGTGCGTACCGAGCCGGACCGGAGCCAGCCTAGCTTGCAATCAACGCTCGGTGGGTTGCCTCGCTTAGAAGGCACGCTGGGTTACGACGCGATCGACGTGCGGCGGCTGCTGGCCGACGAAGGTGTCGTCACCTTCGATCCCAGCTTCAGCAGTACGGCAAGTTGCAGTTCAGCCATTACCTACGTCGACGGCGACGCCGGAATCTTGCTCTATCGCGGCTACCCGATCGACGTTCTGGCCGAACATTCGTCGTTTTTAGAAGTTGCCTATCTGCTGCTCTTCGGCGATCTGCCCAAGGCTGACGAACTGTCCGCATTCGTCAAAAACGTCACCTATCATACCATGGTGCACGAACAGCTGACCCGCTTCTACGGCGGCTTTCGGCGCGATGCCCATCCGATGGCGGTGCTCCTGGGTGTTGTCGGAGCGCTGTCCGCATTTTATCCCGACAGCACCGATGTGTTCGATCCGCAGCAGCGCATCATTTCAATCCACCGGTTGCTGGCCAAGATGCCGACCCTTGCCGCCATGGCGCACAAATACTCCATTGGCCAACCCTTCGTATCGCCGCAAAATCGGCTCGATTATTCGGCCAATTTGCTCGGTATGCTGTTTTCCGTGCCGGCCGAGCCGTACGAAGTAAATCCGGTTTTCGCGCGGGCGGTAAATGCGCTGCTCATCGTGCAAGCCGATCACGAACAAAACGCGTCGACCTCAACGGTGCGTACCGTCGGCTCGAGCCGCGCCAATCCGTTCGCTTGCATCGCTGCGGGTATTGCTTCACTTTCAGGTCCTTTACATGGCGGCGCGAACGAAGCGGTCGTCGAAATGCTCGAAGAAATCGGCACTCCCGATCGCATCCCGGCTTTCATCGCGCGCGCCAAGGACAAGCACGACCCGTTTCGGCTAATGGGTTTCGGGCATCGGGTGTATAAAAGCTACGATCCGCGCGCGACCGTCATGCAGCGTATCTGCGACGATGTGTTTGCCGAGGGCGGCGGCAAGAACGACCCGCTGCTCGATCTGGCGCGCGAGCTCGAGCATACGATCCGGTCCGACGAGTATTTTGTCGAACGCAAGTTGTATCCGAACGTCGACTATTACTCCGGTATCGTGATGCGTGCGCTCGGTATTCCGATGCCGATGTTCACGCCGTTCTTTGCCGTCGCGCGCACGGCCGGATGGCTTGCCCAATGGAAAGAGATGATCGAAGACCCCGAGCAGCGCATCACGCGGCCGCGGCAACTCTATATCGGTCCGCGCAAGCGCGACTATGTCGCGCTCGACCGGCGAACGTAATCACCAGTCCGGCTGCGCCACGTAGCTATGCCGGAACTTCGCTTGGACCTTGGGAACCGCCGGATCGATCGTCAAGCCGTAAAGGTTCCCGCCCTGATCGATCACGTATAGCCATTTGCCGTCGACGACCGGTGGCATCCGGACCAGATTGCCGGTGGTGAGGATCGGGACGCCCCCGTTGAGCAAGGCGCCCGTCGTCGCATCAAGGGCCCAGAACTGGCTCGTGCCGGCCGCAGTCGGAGTGGCGACGAACACGACGTTTCCGGCAGTTACGGTGGGCGCCGAGCGCGGTTGGCCGTTGAAGCTGCCGATGCCGTACGAGTCGGCACCGAATGACGTATGCCAGACGATTGACGGCGTACAACCGCTGGGGCCGACGGCGACCATGCCGGGCAGCGCGATTGACGGCACGGTTCCGGTCGGGACATCGGCGTAAAATAGCCCGGTTAGCGGCGAATACGTGCCGTTGCCGATGTACGAAACGTCGCCGACTTTCTGCGAAAAGGTAAAATTGGCGATGGGCCCCGCAGCGATACCGGCCGCCGAATAAAAGTTGAGCTGCCCGGCTTTGCCTTGAATGCCGACCATTTGTTGACACCCGACCGGCGAAAACAGGACCGGCGTGCCGGAAAGATCCAGATCTTTGGCCGAGCCGCTGAACGCGTACGGGATCGCATAGTTTTGACCGACCGCCGACAGGTCGGGTGGCAGCGCGACAAGATGTTCGGCGTAACCGGCTTGTTCACCGGGCGCCGCCACAAAGGGCGGCTGCGGGCCGTGGACTGTCGTGTTCGTCTGGGCGTTGCCCGTCCCAACGTAGACGTTGCCTCCGGCATCGACGGCGGCGCCGCCCCAGCCCCAAACGCCGCCGCCACTGTAGGCGCCGCCTTGGTTGTACGCCGGGTAGAACGTATTGCCCAGCGTCATGGAGGCGGCATTGACCGCCGTCAAGCGGCCGCGCCATGAGGAGAGGTCGCACGTCGATCCGGTGCCCGCATAGACCGTGCCGGACGCCAGTGTAAGTCCGGTATGGGAGAAGTCGATTTCGCCCGGCAGATTAGCCGGTGTGATATTGACCGATCCCAGCGTGTTGCCGGTAGCGGGGTCGAGTTTGTAGAGCACGATCGTCTGGGAGGCATTGGGCTGGGCGTTGGTTCCATCGACGACGTAGATGACATTTGCGGCCGGATCGTAGACCGCTGTCGATTGAATGCCCAGGGTGAGTAAGGGTCCGTTGACGCACTGCATTTGTTCGGTGCCGAATGCGTGGCTCCACACCGGCACACCGGTGAGCGCGTCGATCGCATGCTCGACGCCGCTACGGCCGCCGACGAAAAGCAGCCCGAGATGCGAGCCGATATTCGTCGCCAGGATCGGCTGCGTTTGCGTCGCGGTATCGTTGAGCGCGTACTGCCAGCCAAGGTGAATCTGAGCCACGCTGGCACCGGTGAACAGTTGCGAATTCGGGTTGAAGCCGTCGCGCGCGTTATCGTACGCGTAGGTTGGCCAGACGTTGAACGTCCCAGCGACCGGGGTCGGCGTCGGAATCGGCGTCGGCGTCGGCGCGACGGTCCGTACCGGAGTCGGGGTCGGCGGCTTGGGCGTCACCGTGGTCGCTGGTGTCGGCGAAGCCGGCTTCACCGGCGACGGCGCGACGCTGGGGCTGGCGTGCGGGCTCGCCCCGATGGTCGGCGTCGCAATCGGAGCCGGTGCCGGCAGCGAACTGCCGCCGCCGCCGCCGCCGCACCCCGTCAGGAGCGCGGCCACGCTCAGGCGTAAGGCCCAACCAATAGCAAAACGAACGGCGCGTCTTTCGGCATCCATCAAGTGCGATGCTTGCTCCGAGGACCGTACTCACTCCCTTGTCAATTTTCATAGTCAAGCGGGCGGTTCGGTCGCGTCGCCCAATCGGGTTTCAGGTATACTGCGGAACGCGGCAGCGCCGTTTCGGCCGGACGACGCGCCCGATTGCTAGGATCGGCCGTGTCTAGACGCGCGTCAAGTTACTTCGATGCACTCGCCGCGCAACTGATGCGCAAGCGCTCGACGCTCGCCGCGGCCCAGCCGCCACCGGTCGTCGGATACCGGGTGTAATAGACGTAGAACGATGCGCCGACACTATGCGGATCAGCTCCGGTGCCGATCGGCATCGCGTAGGTCGTCGGCTTGTCGGGCAGGTTACGAAAATCGCGTAAGATGACCGGCAAGGTCCAGTGAAAGCCGTCGCCGGATTGGGCGAAGAAGATAACAACACCGGCGCCGATGATCATGACGTAGCGTGAGAGCGCGCTGTCGTACACGACTTGGAGTTCACCGCTGGCGCCTTCGTTCGGACTCAGGTCGGTTGAAAGACCGCCGAGGCCCGGCTGATTCCATCCGCCGTGGAAGTATTTCGCGAACGGCGCGGCGTGGGCGGTGGGCGACGCGAAGGCGGCTGCGTACAACGCGGCGAGCGACACGCGCGCCACCGAAAAACACGTCAGCGAATTTCCCCAATGCGTCGTACCGTTCGCGATCCAATCGCGAAAGTAAAGGTACAAGAATTGGCCGTCGGGTGACACGGTGAGCGGGGGATCGCCGATGTCGTAGCCGTCGAGGTCCGGCGCATAGGATTGATTGACGCGGATGATTTCGCCTAAATCCGTCCAGCTCAAACCGTTGTCCGGCGATGCGGCTAAGCCGAGAATCGAGTAGAAGCTGTGCGTTTTAGGGGTCGGAATCTCCGCGTGGTAGACCATGAGGAAGTTGCCCGCACCGGGCCGGCCCGGCGGCACGCGATATACCGGCCCGCCACCCAGGTAATCATAAGCGGCGTAGTGCGGATTGACGTGCGGATCGGCATTGGGCTCGATGCTGACGTCGATCGGTGGTGCCGCGGTCGTTCGCATGCGCGACACCCCCAGCGGATCGTCGAGCGTGCCGGTGGCCCGTACCGCGGATCCATATTTGCCGTTGCCGTAGGCCTGACCGCGATAGATTTGATGCGCGTGCCGGCCGCCGTCGCTGCCGAAAAAGAGATACGCGTTACCCGAGCGCAGCACGCCGAGCGGCGTATCGGGCCAGGCGAACCCGTTGGCTTTATCGGTAATCGGCGGCTGTGCGAGCGCGGCCGCCGCCGCCCGCTGCGCCGCTGTCGCTACGACATCGACCGATCCGACCTGCGGCGTGCAGGCCGGTGCTTCCACGCGCCCGGCTGCAACGGACGGAGCCTCGAGCGCCACGACGAGAACGATTGCGATCAGCGCTGCCTTCATGGTACGTCCCGCTTTCGCGCGGCCCGGGTAAATAGCGCACGGCTCATTTGTCGTGCGTGCTCGGATGATAAACGGCTGCGGAGTATGTGAGCTGTCGCGCGCGGCGCGGATCCACCCGCCCGTTGGCACGTAGCCTAAGCCGTTTCTAACGAGCGGTCGCGGCAGACGCGGCACTCTGCGCCGCTGGCTTTAGCGTACCGTTCGTGTCATCGGCGCTGCGCCGGCGTGCGCGAAGATGCGCAGTTCGTGCGGTTCGACGATATGCGCGGCGCGCTCGAAGTGCTTTCCCGCGGCCGGTTTCCAGGGCGTCGTTCCAGCGACGAACCATGAGTCGTGCGGCAGTGAAAGTTCGGCCCCGGCTGACGTCGATTCGATAATGAGTGTCAGGGGCCGCAGTGTGCGAGCGGTCCTCAATCCGGCGGCAAGGTGCGTGCGAAAATTGTCCACACCGGCGTCGAGCAAAAGTGCGACATCGGCTCCGGCCAAAAGGTAGCGATCCGTATCGTGATTGCTTGCGCCGGCCGGCTGCGCGTACATCGATAACTCGCACTGGTGTCGGTGCGCCTGCGTACTGATTTTGAGACCGGCGACGCTTCCGCGCAACGCGGCGCGACGAATGAGATGACATGCCAGAGTGGTCTTGCCGACTTTCGAACCGCTGCCACCGATGACGATAACGTTCATCGGACCGCTGTCGGCCGACCACATTGCAATCGTTGACCGATCGGGCTAATCACGTGTGCCTCCGGCTCGCACGAAGCGGTGCAGGGCGTGGCGCTGCAACGTCCGGGCCAGTCGTTCGAACGCCGGCGCGTCGTTCGCCGCGGTGAGCAGGGTGAGATACGGCAGGGCGGCGCGCATACCGCGCGCCGTCGGCGCATACCCGGCAACCGCCGCGTGCGGGTTCAACCAGATAATTCCCGCGCTGCGCCGCCGGATGTCGCGCAACGCGCGAGTCAGCTGGGCTGGATCGCCGGCATCGAGCCCGTCGCTATAAATCAAACAGAGCGTGTCGGGCCGCAGCAGGCGCGCACCGGATCGCGTGACAAACGCTGCCAGGGCAGCGCCGATCTTCGTGCCGCCACCCCACGCTTGGCCCAGGTTAGCAAGGCGTTCCGCGGCGTCGCCCGGACTGCGCAAAGCGCGCGTAACGTCACGTACTTCGGTGCTGAAGAGAAAAATGGCAGTGCGCAGCGATTGCTGACATAAGGCATGCGCGAAAGCGAGTACGGGCGCCGTGCGATCCGACATCGAGCGACTGCCGTCGACGAGCAGGACGAAGCGCGGCTGATGTAGCGGATGCCCGAGTTTGTGGAGCGCGAGCGCGTCGCCGCCGGTCTGCAAGCCGGCACGCAGCGTGCGACGGATGTCGATGCGGCCGCCGTTCTTCATCGCCTTCCAGCGCCGCGAGCGACCGAGTCGAACGCTCGCGATGAAGCGTTGTGCTGCAAGGCGCATCTCCGAAGTGCCGTTGACGTCGATCTCGTCCGCCGCAACCGGTGCGGCGGCCGGACTGGAATGGGCACGCAAGAACTGCGCGACCGCCGGCTCGGACGTATCGCTCGCGGGTTCCGGTGCCGGTGCCGTCGCCGAATCGCCCGACTCGGCCGCCGGCTCGGTTAGCCGCGGCGTGGTGGGCACCGGTTCGCCGCCGCGAACCGCTGCCGCGTCACGGCCGGGCCGCGTGCGGCGCGAAGCACTATTGGTTTGTGCGCTGCCCCGGCGCGGCTGCAAAAAGAACTGGTCGAATGCCCGATCGAACGCCACCCATTGTGCGTAGCTGGCACAGCAGATCAGGCGCAGCGCGGTTCGAACGCGCGCCGCATCGCTAATGCCGATGACTGCCAGTGCCGCCAAAGCATCGTGGGCTTGCGCTTGACCGACGGTAAAGCCGTATTCATCGCGCAGCACGGTACAAAAGGCCGCGACGTTCGCCGTTAACGTTTCGATTCGCGCGCCTGACGTGGGGTTCAGCCGCGGCGCGCTTGTACGGTACCGATGCCGTAATCGGGTTCGACCGGCAAGGTGGCGGGTGTTGCTGCTTCACCGCCGGTGAGCAGTGCGGCGTAGCGCGGCGCTTGGGTGCGCAGGAGCGCCCAGTCTTCCTGAACTTTTAAGATACAGCCGCGCGTTTTTTCTAGCGTCGCTTCGTCGAGTGCGTTGTGATGCAGCCGAGTCAAGGCGAGCGCCCAATCGAGACTTTCGGCCACGCCCGGTACTTTGTGAAACGGCTGGTCGCGCAGAAACTCCATGAACGCCGCGATCTGTTGCGCTAAACGCACGTCGATATCAGGTAGCCGCGCACGGAGAATTGCGATTTCCTCGGCGCGTGACGGATAGTCGAGCCACAGATATAGACAGCGGCGGCGCAGCGCATCGGAAAGTTCGCGCGAGCGATTCGACGTAAGAATAACCGCCGGCCGCGTGCGAGCGACGATCGTCCCGAGTTCAGGAATCGTTACTTGATACTCACCGAGCAGTTCGAGCAAAAAGGCTTCGAACGCTTCATCGGCCCGATCGACCTCGTCGATGAGCAGCACGGGCGCGACGTCCTGCATGATTGCTTCGAGCAGCGGACGGCGCAACAGGAACGCTTGGCTAAAAATCTGTGCTTCGCGCGCCTGAACCGTTGAACCGTCGTGTTCGGTGAGCCGAATGTGCAACAACTGCTTGGAGTAATTCCACTCGTAGAGCGAAGTCGTCGCGTCAAGCCCCTCGTAACACTGGAGCCGGACAAGTCGCGTACCGAGTACCTCGCTGAGCACCTTGGCGCTCTCGGTCTTGCCGACGCCCGGCGGACCTTCAATGAGCAGCGGCTTTTCGAGCACCGTTGCGAGTTCCAAGGCTGTCGCGAGCGCATCGCCGGCGATGAAGCCGCGCTCGGCGAAACGCTCGCGAATGCGCTCGGCGATCATGGTAATTGAGGTTCGAACACGTACCGTTCGGGTTCGGCGGCGAATGCGGTGCGGCAGCCCGCGCAACAGAAGACGTAGATTTGGCCGGCGTGCTCGAAGCGGTGCGCTGACAACGCCGGCTCGACGTCCATCCCGCAAACGGGATCGAGCGCGGCGGCCGCGGCGGGCGCCGCCTTGTTGCCGGCGACGGGCGCAGTCGTAGGTTGCGCGGCAATAACCTGGGCGAGGATCGAAATTGCGACTTCGCCCGGGCTGCGTGCCGCGATATCGAGGCCAACGGGGTTGTTGATGGTCGCTAAACGCCGGCTCGAAACGCCTTGCTGCGCCAGAACGCGATAAACCGTTTCGGCCCGCCGCCGGCTGGCCAATAATCCGATGAATCCAATGTCGCGCGCCATGAGAATCTCTAAAACTCGCTCGTCGTAGTGTCCCTGCGAGGCGACCACTGCCACGACCTCATGCCGCGCAGACTCGTCGAGTTCATCGAGAAATGCGCCGAGCGTGGCGATCTCGACGCGGCGCGCACGGTCCTGCGGCGCACGCATATCGCGCATTTCCTCTGCCGTTACGACCCGGACGACAGCATAGTCGAGTGCAGCCGCGACGCGCGCCAGCGCATCGGCGACCGGTGTGAAGCCGGCCACGACCAGACACCGCTGCGGTACGTGCGGCTCGATATACACGTCCACCGCGCCCTCGGATGCGCAACTCATCGGTACGACGACCCGTTCGATCCGAGCACCCGGGTCAGCATCCGCCGGTGTGCGGGCGTTGCGGTCGTCGAGCGGACGGATCTGCAAGAGCACCGGCGCGCGCATGCGCAGCGCGCTCAACGCATGACGACGCACGATATCGCGCGAGCATGACCCGCCGACGAACCCTTCCATGTGTCCGTCCTCAAACACGAGCGCGCGGTCGCCTAAATGCGAACTTACCGGCGATTGACGCGCCACCACCGTCGCGACGACGAAGCGTGCGTTTTCACGTTCGAGTTCGGCTAACCGATCGTAGAAACCCATGCTAGGCGGGCGCGTGCGACCCGTGCGCCAAGCGCGCTTTCACGTTTGCGAACGTCGTGCTGATGACGCGTTCGGCCTGCGCGTCGATGACGCGGCCGCCGACGGTCGCAACCGGACCGCGCATCGAAGCCGCTCCCTGCCAATCGAGGGTCGTGGTTGCGTTACCATTATCGCTGACCTCGGCGTCGGCCAGCAGATCGACGACGCTGCCCAACCCGCCGCCGCTAATTTTCATCTTGAGGTGCGATTCGCCGGCCTGCGGAGCGAGCGTAATTTTAAATTTAAATTTTCCGCGCACCGGACCTAATGCGACTGCCACCACGGCGTCGAAGGCGTGCGCATCGTGAATCTTGACCTCGAGCAGATCCGGTAGACATTGCGCGATTTGCGCCGGATCGTTGATGAAAGCCCACGTCGCGGCCTTGTCCGCTGCGACGAGTTCCTGACCTTTCCACTGCAGGTTCATCTAGTGTGTGGTTCCGTTTGACGCCGGCAACGCACCGGCACGGGCTCGCGCATCTTTGATGGCATGCCAGACCTTCGCGCGTGTCATCGGCATGTCGATATGCGTCACGCCTAGCGGTGACAGCGCATCGACGACGGCGTTCACGAAGGCCGCCGGAGATCCGACATTTGGACTCTCGCCGACGCCTTTGGCGCCGATCGGATGATGCGGACTGGGTGTTACCGTCTTGTCGGTTTCCCAAAACGGGGTTTCGAGCGACGTCGGCACCAGATATTCTGTAAAATTGGTATTGAGGTTATTACCGGCCGCGTCAAAGCGAATCTCTTGCATGAACGCAATCGCGAAACCCTCGGTTAGGCCGCCGTGGATTTGCCCTTCGACGATCATCGGGTTGATGATCGTACCGCAATCGTCGACGGCCAGAAACCGGCGAACTTTGACAAAGCCGGTTTCGGCGTCGACGTCGACCACCGCGATATAGGCGCCATGCGGAAAAGTCATATTCGGCGGATCGTAATAAAAGGTCGCTTCGAGGCCCGGTTCGGTACCCGGCGGCGGGTTGGTATAGGCGGCAAACGCGATCTCTTTCATCGTGATGCTTTTACCGGGAACGCCGCTGACGCGGAAGGCATAGTCGTCCCACTCGATGTCTTCTTCGGACGTCTCGAGTACGTGGGCGGCGATTTTCTTGGCTTTTTCGCGCACTTTACGCGCCGCTAAAGCGATGGCGCCGCCGGCGACCGGCGTGCTGCGGCTGGCGTACGTTCCCAAGCCGTACGGCGCCGTGTCCGTGTCGCCTTCTTCGACTAGGATGTTTTGCGGATCGAGGCCGAGCTCTTCGGCGACGATTTGGGCCCACGTCGTCTCGTGGCCCTGCCCTTGATGACGCGCACCGGTACGCACGATTCCGGAGCCGGTGGGGTGAATGCGAATTTCAGCGCTATCGAACATCTTGATGCCCATGATGTCGAAGAGTTTGCTCGGTCCCGCGCCGACGGCTTCAGTAAAGGTCGAGATGCCGATGCCCATGTATTGGCCGCGCGTTCGCTTCTCGGCTTGCTCGGCGCGTAAGGCGCTGTAACCGATGCCGTCGAGGGCTTTTTGCAGCGTGGCATGGTAATCGCCGCTATCGTACACGAACCCCAACGGCGACGGATACGGAAACTGCGCTTTCTTCACGAAATTGAGCTGCCGAAAGGCGGCCTGATCGATGCCGAGGCGCTGCGCGAGCATATCCATGCCGCGCTCGATGGCATACGACGCTTCGGTCACGCGGAACGAGCAGCGATAGGCGACGCCGCCCGGCGCCTTATTGGTAAAATACGCGTCGAGCTCGGTAAATGCGGTCGGAAAGTCGTACGATCCGGTCACGATCCCGAAGAGGCCGGCCGGATATTTCGTCGGATCGGCGGCGGCGTCAAAGGCGCCATGGTCGGCGACGGTCGTAACCTTGAGCGCCGTGATCCGGCCGGCGTTGGTGGCGCCGATCTGGATGCGCATGTGATAGTCGCGCGCGAACCCCGTGCAGGTCAGGTTTTCCGTGCGCGACTCGATCCACTTGATGGGCCGGCCCAAGATAACCGAAGCCGCGGTCGCGACGACATAGCCGGGATAGACCGGCACTTTGTTGCCGAAGCCGCCGCCGATGTCGGGCGAAACGATACGAATTTTATCTTCCGGAATGCCGGTGACGAGCGATACGACCGTGCGGTGTGCGTGCGGCGCCTGCGACGTCAGGTACATCGTGAGCCGGCCCGATCCGCCGTTCATGTCGACCACGATGCCGCACGGTTCCAGCGGCGCCGGATGGACGCGCTGAAATTCAACTTTCTCGTTGATCTGCACGTCCGATGCGGCCAGCGCGGCGTCGGTCTTCGCGCGATCGCCGACTTCCCAATGGTAAATGTGATTCGTCTTATTTTCGCGATCGTTACGAATGATGAGCGTATCGCGCATCGCCTCAAACGGGTCGATGAGCACCTCGAGCGGCTCGTAATCGACCTCGACGAGCTCGGCGGCATCGAGCGCCGCTTCACGTGACGTTGCAATGACGCCGGCGACTTCTTGATATTGATAGAGTGCCTTGCCGACAGCGAGCACCATTTGCTTATCGTAGCCGTGAAACGTGGGAATCCAGCCGAGGCCCGCCGCTACGAGGTCTTCACCCGTAATCACCGCTTTCACGCCCGGCATCGCTAAGGCGGCCGACTTTTCAATGCCGTTGATCCGAGCGTGCGGATAGGGGCTGTGGACCAGCGCTAAATAGAGCATGCCGGGGAGCGTGATGTCGTCGACGTAGCGTCCGGCGCCACGGATGAAGCGCGGGTCTTCCTTCCGCTTCATCGACTGGCCGATCGCGTGACGTTCGGGCGGGATCTGGGTGGTTACCATGCTGCGTGCTCCTAGGCTTCGACGGGCTGCGGCGCGAGTTCGGCGGCAGCTTGCTGCACCGAGGCGATGATGTTTTGATAGCCGGTGCACCGGCACAGATTGCCGGCCAATGCTTCGCGAATCTCCGGTTCGCTGGGATGTGGATTGTGCTGCAGCAGCACCAGCGACGTCATGAGCATCCCGGGCGTACAATAACCACATTGCAAGCCGTGACAATCCCAGAACGCCTGCTGCAACGGATGCAGCGTTGCGCCGTCGGCCAGGCCTTCCACCGTGGTGACGGCGTGCCCGTCGGCTTGGACGGCGAACATCGTACACGACTTCACCGCCCGGTCGCCATCGATGACGACGACGCAGACGCCGCAACTCGAAGAGTCGCAGCCGACGTGGGTTCCCGTTAACCCGCACGCCTCGCGCAAAAAGTAGGCCAGCAGCGTGCGCGGTTCAACGTCGCGGACGAATTCGACTCCGTTGACGGTAACGCGGACGATCACGAGCGATCTCCTTGCAGGCGTTCGAGCGTCGCCGACAGTGCGCGCCCGACCAGCACGGCGGCCATTTCGCGCTTGAACTCGACGTCGCCGCGGGTGTCGGCAACCGGGTCGGAGAGGGTCCGCGCCTCAGCTGCCGCGGCCCGCAGAACGTCGGGTGATGGCCGCGCGCCGATCAAGATTCGCTCCGCTTCACGCACCCGCAACGCCTTGGGTCCGGCGGCGCCGATGGCGACGCCGGCCGACTCGATCGTGCCGTCGGCGCTGAGCGTCAATTGCACCGCGGCCGCCGCCGTCGCGAAATCGCCGACCTTGCGCTCGATCTTCTGATACGAGCCCGACGTTCGCGCGCCGGGCTTGGGAAAACGAACCTCGAGCGCCATCTCGCCTTCGGCGACCGCGGTTGTAAATGAGTCGACCAGAAAGTCGTCGATCGGAACGACGCGCTTGCCGGTCTTGCCGCGCACCACCACGCTGGCCCGGCCGGCCAGCGCGACGACGCCCCAGTCGCCGGCCGGATCGTTGTGGCACAAACTGCCGACGACCGTTCCGCTCTGGCGCACGATCGGGTCGGCGACAACGACTGCCGCATCGGCCATGAGCTGAAAATGGCGGCGTACGAGCGGCGACGTTTCGACCGCGAAATCGCGGGCGCCGGCACCGATGCAAAGCTCGCCGTTGTCTTCGTGAATATATGCCAATTCGCGAATTGGATTGATGTCGACGAGCAGCGTCGGCCGCGCCAGCCGAAAGCGCATCGCCGGAATTAGGCTCTGACCGCCGGCCAACAGACGCGCATCGGCGCCGTGTTCGAGCAGGGCCGCGAGCGCTTCATCGACGGAATGCGCGGAAAGGTAATCAAAGGAGGCGGGAAACACTGACCCTCCAACTGTGTACACTTTAGAGAGAAGCGAGCTTCCGTTCGTGAAACTTTGTTCCTTCGCACGAGCGAGGTAGCGCATGTCTCCGCGCGTCCGTAGCGTGGAACGCATTCATACGGATTTGCGCGCTGCGATCTTAACCGGTGACTTTCACCCCGGCACCGTGCTTTCGCAAGTCGAACTCGCGCGACGTTTCGGCGTGAGCCGAACGCCGCTGCGTGAGGCGCTACGCCGGCTCGAAGCCGAAGGTTTGATTCAGTCGCTGCAAAATCAGCGGGCGCGCGTCGCAACGACCGACGGCGAGTCGCTCGACGTGCTCTTCACGGAACGAATTCTGGTCGAAGCGATGGGCGTCAAAGTCACCGTTCCGGCTTTGACGGAGATTGATTTAAATGACGTTCTAGCGGCAACCGCGGCCCTGCGCGTGGCGCTCGAGCGGGCGGATACCGGCGCCCAAGATCGGACCCGGCGGGTGCTGCACGCCCGGTATGTTGCGCGGGCCGGAGAACGGTTACGCGCGGTGATCGCCGAGGGCTTCGATCGCTGCGAGCGGTTCCGCCGCTTCCATACGGCGTTGCCGTCCGCCGCGGGGACGGCATATACGGCGATCGCCGCCGCCTGTATCGCGCGCGACGCCGATGAGGCGTCGCGACGGCTGGCTGGGCTCGAGGTCGAACTGGCCCGCTCCGTTCTGCAGCAGGTCGAACCGGGCTACGAACCGATCGCCATCTGTACGGCACTGGCGATGCTGCAACGGCCCGGCCTCCCGCGCTAAGTCGCGCGGCATGTGTCGCACGTGCATTAAGCCGAAGACCACGGTGTGAAACAGATCGATCGTCACTTGCCGGCGCAGCCCGCGGCCGACGCCGATCCGCTCGAAACGCGCGAATGGTTGGATGCGCTCGACGGCATCGTTCGCACCGGCGGACACGAGCGCGCGCTGTACCTGCTCGCGGCACTCGAAGCGCGCGCCAGCGAACTCGGGATCCGGCCGCATGCCGTGTATTCGGCCTACCAAAATAGCGTGCCGGTGGACCAGCAAGAGCCGTATCCGGGCGATCTCGCGCTGGAAGAAAAATTAACGGCGATCGTGCGTTGGAACGCGCTGGCGATGGTGGTACGCGCGAACGCGGCCTATGGCGAACTCGGCGGTCATATCGCGAGTTACGCCTCGGCGGCTGAAATTTTTGAAGTCGGTTTTAACCATTTCTTCCACGCCGGCAACGCGCAGCGACGCGGCGATCTGGTTTTTTTCCAACCGCATTCAGCTCCCGGCGTCTACGCGCGCGCGTATCTCGAAGGCCGGTTGAGCGAAGCCCAACTCGTACACTTCCGCCAAGAAGTCGGCGGCAACGGATTATGTTCGTATCCGCATCCGTGGCTCATGCCGGACTTCTGGCAATTTCCCACCGGCTCGATGGGTATCGGGCCGTTGACGGCGATCTATCAAGCGCGCTTCATGCGGTACTTGGAAAATCGCGGCATCGCCGCAGCCGGCGACCGGCGCGTGTGGGGCGTGTTCGGCGACGGTGAAATGGACGAGCCCGAATCGATCGCCGGGCTGACGCTCGCGGCGCGCGAGAAGCTCGACAATCTCACCTTCATCATCAATTGTAATTTGCAGCGCTTGGACGGACCGGTGCGCGGCAACGGTCAAATCATCGCCGAACTCGAGGCCTTGTTCACCGGCGCCGGCTGGAACGTGGTCAAGGTACTGTGGGGCTCGCAATGGGACGTGTTGTTCGCGCGCGATACCAACCATGCGCTGCTGCGTAACTTCGCCGACACCGTTGACGGCCACTATCAAACGCTGGGAGCCAACGACGGCGCCTACAACCAAGAGCACTTCTTCGATCTCGATCCCGAATTACGGGCACTCGTCGCGCACATGACGCCCGCCGAAATCGATGGACTCACGCGCGGCGGCCATGATTTCCGCAAGCTCTATGCGGGCTTGCATGCGGCCCGCACGTTCCGCGGAAAACCGACGGTCGTGCTGGTCAAAACCAAGAAGGGCTACGGCGTCAGCTCGGCCGAGTCGCGCATGACGTCGCATCAGGAAAAGAAACTCGACCTCGAAGCTCTACGCGCCATGCGCGACCGCTTCGGGTTACCGTTGACCGACGACGATGTGGCGCACATGCGTTTCTACCGGCCGGCCGACGACAGCCGCGAAATGCGGTATTTGCAGGCGCGGCGCGCGGCTCTAGGCGGCTATCTGCCCGCGCGTTCGCATGAGGCCGCGCCGCTGGCGGTACCGCCGCTCGCGGAGTACGCATCGTTTGCCGTCGAGGCTGCCGGTAAGGAGATGTCGACGACCACGGCGCTCGTGCGCTTGTTCAACGGACTCTTGCGCGCTAAGCCGCTGGGGCCGCGCATCGTGCCGATCGTCGCCGACGAAGCCCGGACGTTCGGCATGGCGAACATGTTTCGGCAAATCGGTATCTACTCGCCGGCGGGGCAGCTGTACCGGCCCGAAGACTCCGCGACGCTGTTATATTATCGCGAAGCTGCCGATGGACAATTGCTCGAAGAAGGCATCAACGAAGCCGGCGCGCTGGCTTCGTGGATCGCCGCCGCGACATCGTATAGCGTGCATGGCGAAGCGATGCTGCCGTTTTATATCTTCTATTCCATGTTCGGCTTTCAGCGCGTCGGCGATATCATCTGGGCTGCGGCCGATCAGCGCGCGCGAGGTTTCCTGATCGGTGCGACGGCCGGCCGCACGACGCTAGGCGGCGAGGGGCTGCAACATCAGGATGGATCGAGTCAGCTGTTGGCTTCGACGATTCCCAATTGCCGCGCCTACGATCCCGCCTTTGCCGGAGAAGTAGCGGTGATTGTCGACTATGGAGCGCGGCGGATGCTTGAAGCGGGCGAAGACGAATTTTATTATCTGACCGTGATGAACGAGAATTACGCTCAGCCGACGTTACCGGCCGGCGCTGCCGGCGACGTCATTCGCGGCATGTACCGGTTCGCCGTAAACGCTGTCCCCGCTGCCGGCGTCCGGCGCGTGCGGCTGCTCGGTTCGGGGGCCATTTTGCGCGAAGTGATCGCGGCGGGCGAGATGCTTGCCGCCGATTGGGGCATCGCAAACGAGGTCTGGAGCGTCACGAGTTACACCGAGCTTGCCCGCGATGCGCGCGAAACCGAACGCCGGAATCGGCTACACCCGCTCGAAGCGGTGCGACGCAGCCACGTCGGATCGTGCCTGGCCGGCAACGCGCCGATCGTGGCGGCCAGCGATTACGTGCGCGCATACCCACAGCTCATCGCTGCATACGTCGACGGGCCAATGTGCGTGCTGGGCACGGATGGGTTCGGGCGCAGCGACACCCGGACGGCCCTGCGCCGCTTTTTCGAGGTAAGTCGCGAGCACGTGGTCGTCGCCGCCTTGCACGCCGTAGCGGCCGCTGGCGGCGTTGCCCAAACGGTGGCACAGCAAGCGATTATCGCATACCGGATCGAGGTCGACGCTCAACCACCCTGGCTCGTTTGAATGCGGCGCGCTACGAATCGTGCGTTCATAGCGGCGTAGCGAAGTCACGGTTGTGCGGCGCCGAGAGGAAGGTCCGGGTGCGCTGGCCACGCGGGCAACCGGTGAAGCGAGTACGGCCCGTATTTGCATTTTATGGCAGCCCGGCCGGGCGCAGAGCAGCCTCCGAGCGCAGCGGTAGCCGGGGATCCATCTGAGGAGCGCCCATTCGTCGCAGCGAAACATCGGGTGGCTCGCGGCCGTACGTTCCAGCAGCCAAGGCGATAGGAGCATCTCATGTGGCTGACGCGGTTTTCTATTGGGCGCCCGATTATTGTCGTGATGTTCTTCATCGCCCTCGGTGTGTTCGGGCTCATCTCGTTTGCGAAGCTGGGCCGCAGCCTCAATCCGAACGTGACGTTTCCGATCGTCGTCGTGACTGCCGATTATCCCGGCGCCTCACCTGCCGAAATGGAACGGTTGGTCATCAAACCAATTGAAGATCAGATCGACGGCATTGACAATCTCGACCGGATGTCGGCAACCGCGCAGCAAGGCACCGCTGCCGTCGTCGTGCAGTTCAAAATCGATACGAATTTAGACTTTGCTGCAATCGACGTGCAACGTCGCGTCGATACCGCCCGAGTCTACATGCCGACGGACCTGGATCCACCGCTGGTCGACAAGAGCGCCGGCTCGCAGCAAGCGCCGATTCTAACATTAGCCCTGAGTTCGCGCACCCTATCGGGAACGGCGCTGTCCGATCTGGTCGATTCGCGTATCGTCTCGGATATCAAACATATTCCGAACGTACAAAACGTTTCGCCCAGCGGCGAAATCAAACGTGAGTATCATGTTACGCCGGATCCGATGCGGCTGATGGGCTCGGGCGCGACCTTACCCGACATTTTCGACGCAATCGCCCAGAACAACGCGAATTTGCCCGGTGGCCGCTTCGACTCGCCCACCAATGAAGCCGACGTCTCGATCCACTCCGAAATCGTGCGCGCCTCCGACATGCTCGGCATCCCGCTGGCGGTCCCGGGCGCGGCGCAACGCGATCTCACGATCGGGCATGTTGCAGCCGTTGAAGACGGGCACGTCGAGCAGCGCAGCGTTTCAAAATTCAAGGGTGCGCCAACCGTTCTGATCGACATCAATCGGACGCTCAAAGCGGATGAGATTTCATCGACGGCAGTGGCTCGCGCGCAGCTGGCCGACATCGCCAAGAAATATCCGATGGTTTCCTTTAGCGAGGTCGATGCGGCGGCGGACTATACCCAAGCGTCGCTCAACGGCGTGTTTCAGAACCTGCTCGAAGGAATCGTCCTGACCGCGATCGTGATCATGCTGTTCCTGCATGCTTGGCGCAACGCCGTTGTCGTGATGATCGCGATTCCAACCTCGTTGCTCGCGACGTTCATCGTCATGAGCCAACTCAATTTCACGCTCGACGTTGTTTCGCTCATGGGGCTGTCGCTAATTATCGGCATTCTCGTCGACGACTCGATCGTCGTGCTCGAGAACATTACGCGCCACCGCGACTTGGGCGCCAAACCGTTCGACGCGGCGCTGACCGGACGAACGGAGATCGGCGGCGCGGCGATCGCCATCACGCTCGTTGACGTCGTGGTCTTTTTGCCGATCGCGTTCATGTCGGGCATCATCGGCAAATATATGATCGAGTTTGGCCTCGTTGTCGTCGTTGCGACGCTCTTTTCGTTGCTCGTCTCTTTCACGCTGACCCCAATGCTCGCGGCGCGCTGGTCGGTGCGCCGGCGTAACCCGGAGATACCGCGCTACATCGCCTGGTTTCCGGCGTCGTTCGACCGGCTGACGCGCTGGTATCGCGATCGTGCGCTGCCGCTGGCGCTCAACCATCGCTGGGCCACCGTCGGCCTGTGCGTGCTCTTGCTCGTCGGCGCACTGGCGCTTCCGGTGCTCGGGCTCGTGCAATCGGAGTTCATCTCGTCCTCCGATACCGGAACGATTTCAATGACGGTGACCTATCCGACCGGAACGCCGCTCGCAACGACCCAGTCGGCGGTCGATAAACTCGAAACCGCGATCTTGCAGCTGCCGAACATTCGCTCCACCATCACCACCACCGGCACCAAGCCGGCCGGCTACGGCGTAACGTTGGGCGGTAACGTTGCACGCATGTACGTACAGCTCGATAAAGAGCACCGCAAATTAACCAATACGATGGTCGAGCGTATCCGCGGACTGGCGTCGCTAACGCCGGGTGCCGTGCTCACCGTGTCGGCCGAAGGCGGCGGCGGCAGCGGCGGCGATCCGATCTACTATACGCTCTCGGGACCGGAATCGGCGATCGGACCGGCGGCCGATAAGCTAGCTGCGCGCATTCGCGACATTCCAGGAACGGTGAACGTTCAGACCGGCGCCGAGACCGAAGGCGATCGGGTCAACATCACGATCGACCGTGCACGTGCGGCGGTGCTCGGTATTTCACCGGGTGTCGCGTCGAACGCGGCGCGCATCGCCATCGGAGGTGCCGTTGCAACCAAGGTGCGTACGGAAAGCGGTCTGGTCGACGTTCGGGTGCAATTGCCGGAACGTTCACGCAATCATCTGGCCGACATCGAGAACATTAAAGTCCGTGCTACCGACGGAAGTATTTACCGGCTAGCCGATGTCGCTGTGTTTAGCTTCGTCAAAGCGCCAACGAAAATCGAGCGCCTCGATAAGCAACGCGTCGTCCGCGTCACCGGCGGCTTCGATCCGGATAAAACGACGCTCGGCGCGGTCACCGCGAAGATCGACGCGGCGATCAACACCCCGGGTTTCTTGCCTAACGGCGTCGGGCTGCGGGCTTCGGGAGACTCGCAATTCTTCGCCGAGATGGTCCAAAACATGGGCATCGCGATCGTGACCTCGGCGCTGCTCGTCTACGTGCTCATGGTCGTGCTGTACGGGTCGTTCCTCACGCCGTTCGTCGTCATGTTTTCGATTCCGGTAGCGATCGTCGGCGCGCTGTTCGCCTTGGCGATCACGCATCAGACGCTTAACTTGTTTTCGCTCATCGCGATGATCATGCTGTTCGGACTCGTGGCCAAGAACGGCATTCTGCTCGTCGACTATGCCAATACCATGCGCCATCGCGGAATGCGGGTCGTCGAGGCGATGCGCGCCGCCGCGGGGATACGCTTGCGGCCGATCGTCATGACCACGATGGCGATGGTCTTCGGTATGCTGCCGCTATCGCTGGGACTTGCCGAGGGAGCGGAATTCCGGCGCTCGATGGGCACCGTGCTCATCGGCGGCTTGCTCAGCTCGCTCATTCTGACGTTGTTCTTGGTGCCGGTCGTCTATACGTGGATCGTTGGATTCATCGACAAGCGGGCAGCCCGGCGAGCCGCGGTAGCCCTTGACGATGATGTGTCGTACGACGAACTACGACCGCCGGCAGTCGCTTCGCCGGCGGGGTAACGCCGGCGCTCCTCGTTCGGGGCAGGTGGGCTACACCGCCACGCCCCAAACACCGGTATGAATATTCGCCGCTGTCTTTGCGCGATGTTGCTCGCGCTCGTGTTCATCGCCGCGACGGCGCGCGGCGGCGCGTGGGTCGCGCGAGCCGCCGAAACACTCGATAAGAATTACGACTACGGCGTTTTCGTGGATCGCAAGCGGCTGCAAGTCACGGCGACGCCGATCACGCTACGCGCCGGTCATGCGTTCTACATCCAAGGCTGGGTGCTCGATTACCGAACGATGCGGCCCGGCAAATCCTTACTTGTCGCGCGTGATGGCGGAACGGCAAGTCCGGTGCAAAGTTACCCGTTGCCGCGCCACGACGTCGCGCTCGCCATCAAAGATAACGGCGCTGAGTTGTGCGGGTTCCGCATCAACCTGCCGGACGGCCTTGGCGTCGGCTCGCATCGATTCCATTTTAGCGTCGTGGGAAAAGACGGCGTTACCACCGATCTCGGCACGGACGTTGCGCTGTCGATCGTCAATCGTTAATCCGGGCGCGTTGACGAAGGTTGACCGCGCGTCGGGTAAAGCCGATCGTCGACGAATGCCGGCTCGGCTGCTGCCTGCGTAGCACGGATCCACGAGCCGCATGCCCGAGCTGCCGGACATTGCCGCGTATCTACGCGCACTCGAGCCGCGGATTGTGGGGCGGCGCCTGGCTGCGATACGCGTGCGCGGCGTTTTCGTCGTGCGAACGGCGGAGCCGCCGTTGGCCGCCGTGACCGGCCGCAGCGTACGCGAATTGCGGCGTGTCGGTAAACGCATCGCGATCGGTATCGAGGGCGACTTTTGGATCGTCATTCACCTCATGATCGCCGGCCGGCTGCACTGGCGTGCACCGGCGGCCGCGCTGACCGGCCGCAACGCCTTAGCGGCGTTTGATTTCGCGGACGGCTCGCTGGTGCTGACCGAAGCCGGCACGAAGCGGCGCGCCGCAGTACACATCCTGCACGGCGCCGCCGCACTGGAGTCGATCGATCCGGGCGGCGTCGACGTCCTCACCTGCGATCTGGAGGCCTTTACGCGGATGCTGCGCGTTGAAAACCGCACGCTCAAACGCGCGCTTACCGATCCACGCATCGTGAGCGGCATCGGTAATGCGTACTCGGATGAGATCCTGCACGCGGCGCAACTGTCTCCAATTGCCCTCACGCACAAGCTGACGCCGGCCGAATGGGAACGCCTGTTCGGCGCCGCTCGGTCGACGTTGCGCGGCTGGATCGAGCGTTTGTGCGCCGAGGCAGATGGGACGTTTCCAGCGCGCGTGACGGCCTTTCGCGACGAAATGGCGGTTCACGGACGCTATGGGCAGCCATGTCCGCGTTGCGCCGAACGCGTGGCGCGCATCCGATATGCCGATAATGAAACGAACTATTGTGCGCGTTGTCAAACCGGCGGCGTATTGCTGGCCGACCGCAGCTTGTCGCGCTTACTCAAAACGGATTGGCCACGTACGCTCGCTGAACTCGACGCGCTCAAGCGGCGTACGTGAGGCGGCGCGGGCATGCGAGCCTGAACCGCCGTCCACGCGGCTAAGTACGGCGATCGAGGCCGGCGCCCGGATGCGATCGTTTCCGGTGCGCCATACAGGTGGCACACCCGCCGCGTATCGTTAGCCCGTGACGGTCCACATCGCTCGGACCGCGGGAGTGCCCGGTGAAGATTCTGCATACCGCTGATTGGCAAATCGGCATGCGCGCAAAACATGTCGGCTCCGGCGCAGCGGCCGTTCGAGCGCAGCGTATCGTGTCGGCCGTCGCGCTCGCGCGCGTAGTCGAGGAGCATTCCGTCGATGCGGTCTTTGTCGCGGGCGACGTCTTCGAGGACAATGCCGTCGATCGCGCCGACGTGCAGCGGGTCATCGATGCATGTACCGGCTTCGGTGTCCCGACCTACGTCTTGCCCGGGAACCACGATCCGCTCGTCAACGGCTCCGTCTGGGAGCACGGCGATTGGCTCGGGGCCCGCAATGTGACCGTCTTGCGGACGAGCGAGCCGCTCACCATCGCGCCGGGAGTGACCCTCTACCCCTGCCCCCTGACTGCTCGAACGTCAAGCGCCGATCCGACTGGCTGGATCGCCGATACCGCAGCGGAAGGGACACGCATCGGAATCGCTCACGGCACCGTCGTGAACGCCGTGGTGGCCGAGGACTGTTTTCCGATTCGCTCCGATGCCGCGAGCGCGCTGGGTCTGGACTATCTGGCGCTAGGCCATTGGCACTCCTTTACGGCCTACGAGGGCGACGCCGCTAACGCGCGCATGGCGTATAGCGGGACGCATGAAACGACGAAATTCGGCGAGCGCGATTCGGGCAATGTCGTCATCGTCGACATTCCCGGCCGCGGCGAACGGCCGCGCCTCACACAGGTTCCGTGCGGAACGTTTCGCTGGCATCAGATCGTGCGTGAGATCGGTGCTGCGGTCGATGTGCAAAGCGTCATGCACGAACTCGATGCCCTACCGAATCCTGCGCAGTCGCTCCTCGAACTACGCCTGCATGGTGTGATTCATCCGAGCCAGCTCAAACAGATCGCCGAATTGCGGGCGAAGATCGCCGCGCGTTTTCCGCTGCTGGCGCGAATCGATGACACGCGGCTCATACCGGCGCCCCAAGACGATGTCTGGATGCACGCCCTGCCCGCCGGCCTGCTGCGCGATGTCGCCAGCACGATTGCGGCCGGCCATTCCGAACACGCCGCCGCGGCATTGATGTTACTGTATCGCTTGAGTATCGAGTCCGGTGAGGTGGCGGCATGATTCTCGAACGCCTTTGCGTTGCCGGGTTTCGTACGTTTGCCGAACCGGTCGAATTTATTCCCGATGCCCGGTTCACGGTGATTCACGCACCGAACGGGACCGGTAAATCGACGCTGCTCGATGCGCTCTATTACGGTTTGCTCGAGCGCCATAGTGTTACCGGCGACGGCGCCGAGCGGCGGTTCAAATCGCTGGGGCGCGACCTCACGCCGACGATCGAAGTCGACTTCGCCGTGGGTGGTCAGCACTTTCGGCTGCGCAAGGTGTTTTTGTCGAACGGCAAGTCGGCGACCCTCGCGCGCCGCGAATCCGGTCGCTACATTGCTTTTAAAGACGGCAGTTCCGCCGACGACTTCGTGCGCGAGATGTTCTCGGCTACCCCGCCCGGGAAAGGCGTGCTCGAGCCCAACAAGCACTTTGGTTTTCATCACGTATTATTCGCGCCGGCCCGGGCGCGTTTCGCCGCACTTCCGCAAAGCGTCGGCGACCACATCCGGACGCTGCTGGGCGGAGCCGCGCTAGCCGTCACGGACGGTGAACGTACGGTCGAAGCGCTGGCCCTAAAGCGGTTCCAATATTTCTTCAAGAGCGACCGCAATTTGAAATCGGCCGTTGATTCGGCCAACGTGCCGGCGTCCGAAGAGCGCGTGCGGGTTGCCCGCGATGCGCAAGCCAAAGCCCGGCAGCAATACGCGCTACTCGAACAGTTGCGCCTGGACTATGGCGATCTCGAAGCTGAAGCCGGGCGGATGAACGCGGCCCGCGCCGGCCTGCGCGCTGAAATCGAGACCATGAAGGCCGAAGTCGACGCGTATAACCGCAGCCTTCACGCGCTGCAAACAGCGACGCGCGCCGAAGTCGAGGCGCGTCGTCCCTACGAAGAGATCAATTCGGCAATCCGTCAACTCAGCGTATTGCGTGCGGAGCGGGCGGCGCTCGTTGAGGCGCAGGCGATATGCGCGAACGAAATTCGGCGCCTTTCCCAAGCGGCGGTCGTTTCGATCGAGCGCTACAACGAAGCGCGCAACGCCGTCGAAAATGCCGGGGCGGTGTGCGCTATCGTTCAGGAACGCGGCCCGGTGGTCACGGCGGCCGAAGCGTATCTTGCCGCTTTGGCAGCCGTCGCGCGGTTGGATATCGCCCTGTGTGATTACGACGTCGCGGCGGCCACCCGAGCCGAGATAAGCGTTGCTCGGTCCAGTATCGCAGCGCCCGAGCGCGAAGAGCTCGCGGCGTTGCGGACATCGGCGGCTGAGTTCGATGCCTTGCAGCGCACGATCGCCGCGTCGGCGCTCTCGCTGCAAGTCGATGCGCAATCCGCGCTGACGCTCGAGGTCGTTACGGGAGATCGCGTGGGACCCGTAACGGTGCTACCCGGACAGATGCTAACGATCGCGGCGACCGATGCATCGGTCGTCATCGACATTCCCGGCGTGGGACGCATTCGCGCTCGAGGCACCGACGGCGCGGCCAGAGCAAGGAAGAGCTTGAGCCGAGTGTCCGCGCTACTTGAATCGGCGTATGAACGTTTCAATACGCGGTCGATGACGGAATTGGCATGCCGCAGCGAGCGCGCCGAGGAGTTGCAGCGCAGCGACCGGCATGCGCAAGATGCTTTGCAGAAGGCACTCGGCGGTCGAACGCTCAGCGAACTCCAGGCGCGACGCAACGCCGCGCGCGCCGGCGTCGATGCGTTCGAAGCCACCTATCCCGCTTGGCGCCTGCACCGTCCGGACGCGGTGGCGCTGCGAGCGGCTTTCGATCTCGATCTGGAGCGTGCTACAGATGCCGCAAATCAGGCCCGGATCGAACTCCGTGCGGGCGAAAAGCCCAAAGTCGAGGTCGAACAGAAGCTCGGGACTTGCAACATCCTCGCGACCGAACTGTCGGTTAAAATCGAAACGCATGCAATACAGCTTGCGCGGATTGAAGCCGACGGGCTCGATGACGGCACGCGGCTCCGGCGTGAACGCGATCTCGCGCTAGTCTGGAATGCAGCTTGCGCAGCCAAAGAGAACGCCGTCACGCTATGTGCGCGCTTCGTCAACGATCCGCGCATTGCGCTCGATCGTGCACAGGTAGCCGAGCAAGATGCGGGCGCCTTGTACGAATGTGCGCTTGGAGCGGCGCGCGCGTGCCGGGCTCAACTCGATATGCAGGTGACATTGGGCGGGTACGCTCAACTCGTCGCGACCGAGGAGTCCGTCGTCGCGGCTGAAGCGGAGTTGGCATCCGCTCATGCCCAAGCCTCGGCCGTTGCGTGTCTATACGCTGCTTTCGAGCAGGTACGCAACGGCCGGCTCGCGGCCATCGTTGAGCCGATAACGCACGCGTCGACGCGCTACCTTACGCGGATCACCGGTTCGCCGATCGGACAAATCGATATTGGTAGCGGGCTGACGCCCGAAGGGCTCATTCAAGCGGCGTCCGGAGAGAAAATCTCCATCGATGGCATGCTTTCGACCGGCGAGCAGGAGCAAGTCTATTTCGCAACGCGGCTGGCCCTGGCGGACGTCATCGCGAGCGGTCGCGGCCGCCAACTCTTCGTCGTCGACGACGCGCTGACGGCCACCGATCCGAATCGACTCCGCCGTTTCATCGGCATTCTCGAAGATCTCTCGCGCGAGCGGCTGCAGATCATCGTGACGACCGCCGATCGTTCGCGCTACCTTGGAATCAAGGGCGCGCGGCACTTCGATCTCGCGGCGACGCTCGCCGCTCGATCGGCAGCCTAAAACGCGCCAAGCCAACATGCGCCGGCCGGAGGCGTCCGCTCGCCGGCCGGAATCGGCGCGCGTCGGTGCGGCCCGAACGCCGCGGCCCGGAACCACGCTTCGCCGGCCCCTTCGCTCGTTGGTTTGCGAATGCCATGCTGCTGGCACCCGTGGTTGAGATCATCCGATCATGGACGTTTGCCAGACCAGAGAACATGCCGAGATTCGCCGGCTGCAGCATGTGAAATTCGCCGTCATCGATGTCGAAACGACCGGGATCGACGCCGCCGTCGACCGTGTGGTCGAAGTGGCTTGCGCGCTGATGCAGGGTGGCCGGCGGCTCGAAACGTTTAGCACCCTGGTGAATCCGGGCCGGCCCATTCCGGCGACTGCGTCGGCGATCCATCATATCACCGACCGTCACGTGCGCGACGCACCTCCTTTGTCAACGTTGCGGCAGCGCATTAGCGCCTTTTGCAGCGATGCGATCGTGGTCGCCCATAATGCGGCTTTCGACCTCCGTTTCTTGCCTTTCCTTAGCGGTCGGCCAATGCTGTGTTCGATGCGGCTTGCCCGGTACGTCTTGCCGACAGCGCCGAATTACAAAAATCAGGTGTTGCGCTATTACCTCGGCATCGACGAGGGGTTGCCCGAGAATGCGTTAGCGCACCGCGCTCCGGGTGACGTCGAAGTAACAAGTCGCATTCTGAGCGTGTGCCTGCAACGCTATCTCTCGCAGGGCGGTCCCGACGACGCTGATGAACTCATACGCCGCATCGGTGCGCCGCTCTGTCTGCGGGCGCTCCCGTCCGGTCGGCATCGTGGTGTCGGCATTGCAGCGGTCCCGACTGATTATCTGCAGTGGCTATGCGCTGAATCGCGGTCGGCAACTCTCGACGCGCGATTTACCGCCGAATGTGAATTGCGCCGGCGCGCTATCGGTGCCCGATGACCGGCCCGATCGGCGTCAAATGTCGACGATACGCCCATTCGGCGAGAAGTCTGCGTTTTGACCCGGGTAGCCGCGCGGATTGGACACGATGCGTGTGGTACCGCAACGGTAATCGACGGGATCGTGCATGTGACCATGGACCCACATGCGCGGCTGGGTACGTCGAATGAGATGCTCGAGATTCGTAGCAAAGTACGATGAGACCCGAGATGTTGCGTGGTGCGCCGCCGTGCTTCTGTGCGAGGGGGCCATATGCGTCACGACGACCGTCGGCTTGTGATTGGGAATCGCGGTTTCCAGCCAACGCACGGTGTCGGTGTGAACGGCCGTTACGCGCGCCGGAGTCGCACGCGTGTCGACCCGTGCCATGTTCTGTTCGACGTCACGATATTGTTGCGGCGTCACTCGGCTCCACAGCGTTGCCCCAACGAAACGTACGCCGCTCATCTCAGCAACTTGATTCTCGAGCAGCTTTACGTTCGGCAACGTTCGCAGCCGGCGCCGGTAGTCGGCCAAGGCCGGGAACGGGCGTCGATCGTGTTCGTGATTGCCCAGAACGTAAATACACGGGACGTGGCGTGGAACGCGGGCGAAGAATTCCCAGGCCGCGCGCGGCGTCACGGCGAGATCTCCGGCAACGGCGAGCACGTCGGCTTCGACGTCGAAGGGCTCGAGCGGCCAATGATCGAGGTGCAAGTCCGACATGATCTGAACGCGCATGGTCGCGAGCAGAATAGCGCGTACGTGCAACCGCCACGATACGCACAAGCACCACGCCGATGGGACGCTCGGGCCGGTCGCACCGATCGCGTTGGCGCGCAGCGGCGTTTGGCTTCGGTACTGATCGCCGGTCAGCGGTATGCGCCGGTTCGCCGGTGCAACAATGGATGACAAGCAGTTGTTCGACTCGTACCAAACCTATCGCCTGAGTGGCGCCGGAACGAACACCGGGAAGAAGCCGTCAGGCGGTCCGCCACCCGGCCGCGGTTGTGTCACGCTGCTAATCGTTGCCGCCGGCATCGTCGTTGGGCTGGTGGCCGCCCAGCCATGGTAAGCCGCGTCGGCGGCATGCGGCAGGGCCGTTGATATGCGCCCGTCGACGGTACAACCGCCGGTGCGCTTCGTTGCCTCGTGGAAAGATATTCTGCCGCTTGCGCAAACATCTGCTACCTTCTTGTCACGAAAGGGCGACCCAAAGCATGAGCATTGTCGCGCGTTGTCTGGCCGCGGCCTTTATCGTTGCGACGGTCGCAGCACCGGCCGGCTGGCGGGGCGTGGGTGCGCAAGGAAGTGGCGCGCTGCGCATCGCCGTCATCACCGATATGACGGGCGTATACGCCGGGCTTTCCGGGCGCGGTGCCGTGATCGCCACGCAACTGGCCGTCGCTGATTTCGGCGGTTCGGTGCTCGGGCGCAAGATCGAAGTCGTCAGCATCGATCACCGCAATAATCCGACTGAGGCGGCGACGAAAGCGCGCGAGTTCTTCGATCAAGGTGGTGATCTCGCACTCGACCTTACCAATTCCGGTACGGCATTGGCCGTTTCGGCCGTCGGTAAAGAGAAGCACAAGCTCGTGATCGTCACGGGCGCCGGTTCATCGGCGCTGACCGGTGCGAGCTGCGATAAATATACCTATCATTACGCCTACGACACATACGCGCTCGCGCACTCCACGGGTTCAAATATAGCCGCCCAGCGTGACGGCAAAAAGTGGTATGCGATCTATCCGACGTATGCGTTCGGAACGCAAATGCTCGCCGACTTCGGCGACGCCATCAAATCCAAAGGCGGCTCGATCGTCAAAGCCGACGGCGCGCCGCTGGGAACAACCGACTTTTCGTCGTATGTCTTGGCCGCGCAGAACGCGAAACCCGATGTGCTCGGAATTTTTAGCGCCGGCGCCGATATGGTGAACACCGCAAAACAAGCCGCCCAATTCGGGGCGGCGAAGCAGATGAAGATCGCCATCGGTCTATTGTTTCTGTCCGATGTCGACGCGCTGCCCGACGTGTTTACCGGGGACCGGATCACCACATCGTGGTATTGGGATACCGATCGCGCCTCCCGCGCCTGGGCCGATGAGTTCAGCCGCGCTGCCGGCGGCGGACTTCGTCCAACCGACGTGCAGGCCGCCGATTATTCTGCCACCACGCAATATCTCAAAGCGATCAAAGCCGCCGGCACCGACGACCCCGACAAGCTTGTCGGCTATCTGGATGGCCGCACGTTCGACGACTTTTACGCGCACGAAGCGCAGTGGCGCGCGCGCGATCACCGCGTCGTGCACGATATGTACGTCGTTGACATTATCGCCAAAGATAAAATTCGTTCGCCGCACGCGTGGTTTCAAATCGTTCAGACGATTCCGCCGGGCCGGGCTTTTCGTCCCGAGTCCGCATCGGTCTGCACGAAGGACTGGTAAGCGCGCGCCGCGCGATGGATCTCGCCTACTACGGAACGCAGTTCTTCAACGGTCTGGTGCAAGGCGGCTTTTACGCGCTGCTGGCGCTCGGGTTAAGCATTATTTTCGGCGTACTGCGGGTGGTCAACTTTGCCCACGGCACCATGTACATGCTCGGCGCTTTCGTGGCGTACTACGGCGGCCAACTGTTCGGCCTGCCGTTTTTCGCCGCGTTATTCGTTGCGCCGCTCTTGGTCGGCGGGTTGGGCATTCTGCTCGAGCGGTTATTTCTGCGGCGGCTGTATCGCCTCGATCCGCTCTATAACTTGTTGCTGACATTCGCTTTCGTCCTCATCATCGAGGATGTGATGCGCTTGTTCGCCGGGTCGCTCGGCTCACCGTATAGCGCGCCCGACTGGCTGTCGGGCGCGACGAACCTCGGATTTACCGTCTATCCCACATACCGGCTGTTCGTCGTGGGCGTATGCATCCTGGTATGCTTCGGCGTGTGGCTGACGCTGGAACGAACGCCGCTCGGCGCGCGCTTGCGGGCGGCGACCGAAAACCCAAGCTTAGCGCGCGCGCTCGGTATCGACGTCGACGTGCTCGTCACCCTGACGTTCGGCGCGGGGGTCGGTATCGCGGCGCTGGCCGGCGTGCTGGCTGCCCCCAATACGAATGTGGTGCCGAATATGGGCGATGCCATCATCATTACGACCTTCGCTATTGTCGTGATCGGCGGCATGGGCTCGATCCTGGGCTCGATCGTCACTGGTTTCATCATCGGCATCATTTCGGCGATCGGCGCCGTCTACTATCCGCCGATCGCGACCACATTGCCGTTCATGCTCATGGTGGTGGTGTTGCTGCTCCGGCCCGCCGGCTTATTCGGCAAACTCGAGGGCGCGAAGTGACCGCGTCGCTGCGCGGGCGGCGGGGCGCGGTCGCGGCTCTCGTCGCGTTGATCGTCGGTGTCGTGTTGCCGCTCATTCCTGGCGTCTATACGGTATTTGCAACGAATCTCGCGTGCTTTGCACTCTTTGCGGTGGCCTTCGATGTGCTGCTGGGATTCACCGGATTACTTTCATTCGGCCATGCGATGTTCTGGGGTGGTTCGGCTTATGTGACCACGATTGCGGTCGTCGCAGGTCACGTTGCTCCACCGCTGGCGGTTGTCGTCGGAACGATGTATGCCGGCGTACTGGCATTGGGAGTCGGTGCGGTTTCAATTCGCAGCGCCGGCATCTATTTTGCGATGATTACGTTAGCCTTGGCACAGCTGCAGTATTTTATTGCTTTTGGTTGGCACGACCTTACCGGCGGTGAAAACGGTTTGCAATTCGCGGGGCGGGGTTCGCTTGCTGGTCTTAGCCTTGACAACGATCGCGTGTTTTATTATGCGGTGTTGGCCGTGGTGGTGCTGTGCGTGGCGTTCGCCGTTCGAGTCGTTGGCTCGCCGTTCGGCTTGGTGTTGGCAGCAATGCGGGATAACGAACCGCGCGCTCGTTCCATCGGTTACAACGTCGCGCGCTTCAAACTCAGCGCCTTCGTCATGTCGGGAACGATGGCCGGCTTAGCGGGAGCGTTATATGCGCTCAATAATCGGCTCGTCGGCTTGGATGTGGTTGATTGGCACACGTCGGGTAAGGTCGTTATGATGACGATTCTGGGCGGGATCGGAACGCTGTACGGTCCGATCGCCGGCGCCGGGCTGTTCGAATCGCTCGAATACTTTGTCTCCAAAACGCCGCTCGGCGACGAAACGAACATCGTCATGGGCACCATCTTCGCAATCGTCATTCTTACCGCGCGGCGCGGTCTCGTCGGCGAACTGCTCGCCGCTCGCTGGACGCGAACGGCCCCCGCGCCGGCGATCGAAGCCGAACCGCTCGCTGAACCGATCGAAGCACGATGAGCGGCAACGGGCTCATTCGCTTACGCGATGTGGACGCGGTACGTACGCGGTGTGGCGATGTGAACGCGGTACGTACGCGGTGTGGCGATGTGGACGCGGTACGTACGCGGTGTGGCGATGTGGACGCGGTACGTACGCGGTGTGGTGGTGTGTACGCGGTGTGCGCTGGGAGCATCTGCTCTCGGGCCGCAACTCGCGGTATCCGCGGCTGAGGTACGCGGCATGCCGACGGTCGCGAACAACGCGGCTCATTCCGTGATACGCTCCCCTGCGCACGTTCCGACACGGCACGCCCGCAGGCCCGCAACCGCCAACAGATTTCCGCACACCGTCCAACGCAGGCCCGCAACGGCAACCCAACTCGGCAAACCGTCCGACGCACGATCGCAACGGCGACCGAATCTCGGCTTCACCGCCCAGCGGCCAGCTACCCAATTTCGTTACAACGCCAGCTTTGCCGGCTGGCTGTACGGCTGAACGACGATGGGTAAAGAAGCGCGCTGCATCGTGCTCGTTAACGACACAGCCGCCGAGGCTAAAGCGCATCTCGACTCAGCGTTTCTCACGCTATCGGGTGGACATCGGTTAATTGTGCCGCTCGCGAGCGTTACGGACGTAACCGTCGCCGGAGAGACGCTCCGCCTTTCCGCGACGGGCACCGCGGTGGAAATGCAGCTCGGAGCGCAGGTAGCGCACCGCTGGGCGGAAGCGATCGCGCATCCGAAATCGCGGCTGGCGAAACTGGGCATCCAGGGCGCCGAGCGCGTATATGTCGGCGGCGACTTCGACGCCGATTTCATCGCCGAACTCAACGCCGGGTTGGCGACGCCGCCGGCAGCCGGCGTCGCCGGCAATTTTGATGTCATGTTCCTGAGCGTAGCGGGGCCGGCGGGTTTACTTCAGATTGCCGGTTGCCGAGCGCAGCTGGCTCCGCACGGCGTACTGTGGGTCGTGCACGTCAAAGGTGCGACGTCCGCGGTACCCGAGAAACTGGTCCGCGCGGCGATTCTCGAAGCCGGCATGTACGAATCCAAAGTCGTCGCGTTCTCGCCGGCGCGCACCGCGATGGGCGCGGCGATCGCGCGCAAAGATCGATGAGGCAGCCGATTGTGCTGTCCGCGGTACGCGTCATACGCCGAGATGCTCGAGTAGCGCGGCCTCGTTTTCGCGAACCTGCGCGTTGCTCAAGCACTCGACGATCTGTCCGTGCACCATGAGGTAATGACGATCGGAAACGCGCGTTGCGAAGCGAACGTTCTGCTCGACGAGCAAGACCGTTATGCCGGCGCGTTTCATGTCGAGCAAGAGATCGCCGATCGCGTTGACGATGACCGGAGCGAGTCCTTCCGTCGGCTCGTCAAGGAGTATGAGTCGCGCGCCGCTGCGTAAGATACGCGCGATGGCGAGCATCTGCTGCTCGCCGCCCGACAAGGTATTACCGCCGGCCGAACCGCGCTCGCGCAGAACCGGAAAGGTCAGGTAGATCCGTTCGAGCGGCCAGGCTTGGGACGACACGATCGGCGGCAGCTTCAAATTTTCGTCGACGCTGAGCGCCGCAAAAATTCCGCGTTCTTCGGGGACGAAGCCGATGCCGCGCTTGGCAATGCGGTCCGAGCGCCAGCCGCCGATCGGCGTGCCGTCAAAAATCACATCGCCGCTGCGTTTTGCAAGCATCCCCATGATGGTGCGTAGCGTCGTTGTTTTGCCCGCACCGTTGCGGCCGACTAACGTCACGATCTCGCCTTGGGCCACATCGAGGTCGATGCCGCGCACGACATGACTCTGATCGTACCAGGCGTTCAAACCGCGTACGCTAAGCATCCGCGCCGCCCAGGTAGGCGGCGATCACGCGCGTGTCGGCGCGCACGTCGGCGTAGCTGCCCTCGAGTAACACTGCGCCGCGCTGCAAAACGGTAATGCGGTCGCACAATTCCGCGACGACGCGTAGATTGTGCTCGACGAGCACGACGGTTCGACCGGCGGCGATGGTGCGAATCAATGCGGTGACCCGGCCGATGTCTTCGCTGCCCATCCCCGCCGTCGGTTCGTCGAGCAAGAGTAGCCGCGGGTCTTGCGCGATCGAGATGCCGAGTTCGAGCGCCCGTTTATGACCGTACGAAAGTTGCGCGGCCAGTAACGATGCCTGCGCGGCGAGACCAATCTGGGCCAGAATAGCCCGGGCGCGGTCCGAAAGCGCGTCGATGCTCGTGCTGGGCAGCCAGAAGCGATTCGGTAAGGCTGTTTTCGATTCGAGCGAAACGCGAATGTTGTCCAGAACCGAAAGATG
Organism: Candidatus Velthaea sp.; assembly: GCA_965214335.1. GTDB lineage: Bacteria > Vulcanimicrobiota > Vulcanimicrobiia > Vulcanimicrobiales > Vulcanimicrobiaceae > Velthaea. The sequence goes on from CBDCBO010000005.1 coordinate 1,167,922, forward strand.
CGCGAAGACACTGCTGATCTGAAAGCTGCGCACGATTCCGGCGCGGGCAACGGCCACGGCGTCGAGCGGCGTTATATCCATTCCGGCAAATGTTATCGTCCCTGCGCTCGGTGCGATGAAGCCGGATAGAAGGTTGAACAGCGTCGTCTTACCGGCCCCATTGGGCCCGATGATTCCGTGAATGGCCCCTTGGCGAATACCGAGCGACACGTCGTTGAGCGCAACAAACCCCGCGAACGACTTGCGCAATCCGCGCGTTTGCAGAATCGGCCCCGGCTCAGCGGTGTCCGTAGCGCGCTACTTGGTGAATGTGCGTGGGCTGCCGGACGGCGACCGTTAGGCTTTCGACCGCAACCGAACGATCGAGCGCGACGCGCAGGCGGTACACCGTGGTCGTCGCCGGCCGAATGCGATAGCAGCGCGTTATACCGGGCGGCAGGGCGCCGATGGCCGTTACGTTGCCCGTTGCCCAGCGGCCGACACCCACACACAGGGACGCGGCTTGTCCGCGAGCGACGACCGCCGGTGTTACGTCGAATTGATACACCGCGCGACGCGCCAGCGCACTCGCTGCGCCGGCCGTGCGCGCCGTTAAGGCCGCGGATGCAGCGTCTCGTTGCGCGGCTGTCGCCGGCGCCGCCGATGACGGCGGCGTCGCTACCGGCGGCGTCGCTACCGGCGGTGCTGCGACGGCAGTCAGCTGCGCCTCGCGAATGGCGAAATGTCCGTCGTCGGCCAGCGCGATGAGTTTATAGGTGTAGGTGTGCGGTTCCGACGGCGTAATGGTCCGGCAGGCGCGCAGCAAACCGAGTTCCCCGACGTGGGGCACGATGCGCAGCAAATTCGCTCCGGTCACGGCATAACACAAGCGTGCCGGTTGGCCGACGGTGACGTGCGCGGGACGTACGGCGAAGCTCTGAATGCGCGGCACTTCCGGCGCGCCGGACGCTGTATGGGTTTGGCTGTGAGGAACGCCGGCAACAGCAGTGCCGCTTCCCCGGCGCTGAAGTTCCGTGTCAACTTGGGCAGAGGTGCCTGGAGCGTGCCAAACGGGCGAAGCCGAGTATTGGTTTACCGCGACCGCAGTCGGAGCGGGGCGTTGCCAGATCCACCCGAGCGCCACGGCAACGAGCGCGCAGATCACCAATACGGCCGGCCGCCGATTGCGCCGAAGCCGTTCGCCCGAGCCGGCCAAGCATCGTCGCATCGCAGCCCATCGGGCGGCCGCCCGATGGGCGCCGAAGGGAGCAACCGGCGGCGCGACGGCGCCGGCGAAGAACGCCGGCCGGCGAAGCAACGGAAGCGGCGGCCGCTGTGCCGGCTCCAGCGCAGCGAATTCACCCGGCGACGCGCTGTCGGCGCCGGCCGGCAGTACCAGGTCTGTGAGGAGTTGCGCGTGCAGGCTACGTTCGCGCCGGACGAAGTCTTGCATCGCCGCGTCGCGAGCGTTTTCCGCCGCCGTCTGCAAGAGCTCGAGGATTCGGCCCCATGCTCCGAACATGCCCCGCAGCGCCACGAGTTCGGCACAACACGGTGCCAACTCCATGATGTCGGTCCATGCCGCGCGATCGGTCGCGCCGCGCAGAAACGTTTCAGCCGCGACGAGCCGGCAGTCCAGATCCGGCGCCGGCGCGCCCGCTGCGAACGCCTCGCGTAGCGCGGCGGACAGGTCGACCGCGGGTTGCGGATCTGTCGCGGATACCAGCGATTCGACATAACGCGGAACTTCGTATACGCCGGGAGCCGGCATGCGAAGCAGTTCGCAAGCCAGCAGTTCCCGCAGCTCGGCCGCTACGGGGCGGCCCGCCACGCGAGCGATCGCATCGGCCGGTAGCGGAACCCGAAGTGCGGCCAGCGTGGAGAGAATCTGCGCGGCGAGCGGGGTTCGACTGGCGATCAACGCGCGAATCACCGCGCTGCCGGTACCGTATTGCGCGCGCAATGCGCTGAACGAAAGCCCGAGCGCGCCGGCTGCGATGCCGACCAGACGCGTACGCCCTGGTAACAGTGCGACCGTGGCAACGATCTCGAGTGCCGCTCGGCGTTCGCTTGCGTCCGTAACGCTCTGCGGGTTGACAGCTTCGAGCATCATGAGCGCCGCGGGAGCGTCAAGCGGCCCAAGCGAAATCAAGGGCGTTTCGGCTAAGGCGAGCGAGTCGACGATGACAAAGCGCAAACTGGGAAAGAGCTCGCCAAGTTCCGCTTGGTCCGCAGCTCCAAGCATCGCTCGATCGAGTAGCACGAGTGCGCGAATCGGAGCGAACTGTCGCTGCAATTGAGCCGGCGACCGGAAGATTGGCCAAGACTCGGCAAAGGCGTGCGCGGTTATCCGTTGTGCCACATCGATCGCGGGACCGCGCACATCGTTGATGATGAGCGCGCCGTCGACGAAACCGTGTCGCCGGGCGTCGTGCGCGAGACTTCGTAAGAGCGTCGACGCGCCGGCGCCTTTGCCGCCGTCGATGCGAACGACCGTCGCACCGCCGGAAAATGCATTCCAGACAGCAGTGCGTTCATCGGCTCGGACGTCGGGGTCGGGCGGGAGTTCGACCGTCTGCGGGCGCCAGATCGGGACATTTGGCGGCGGAGCGGCGGCGGTGCGCGTCACGATGCGGGCCTCGCCGGCAACGCCGAAGCTAAGCCGGACCGCTCCCACATCGATGTAGCGCTGCGACGGCGCGTTCTCATGCGGGGCGCGTTGCCCGAATGCCGCAACGATGGCCCGGCGTTCAGCCTCGGCCGCAGCGATCTGCTGCGCGAGGGCAGCCAGTCGCGCCTCGCCGGCCGCACTATCCGCGGGTAACGAAAAGCGTTCGGTATCGCTCAAACCGCCGTCGTCGGAAACGCTGCCCGGTATCACGACGCGCTGCTGTGGTCGGCCCGAATTGAGCCCAACGGACCACGCCGGAGCAACCATCGTGCCCGCGCGGCCGGCGCGTCAGCTCGGCTGCGGGCGGCGTTGTAAACGTCCACCTTCATACTCGTAGTCCAGGTCTCGAACCGAACCAAAGTTCGGAGCAGCGCTCGTTATGCGTACCGTTCGCGCCAATGCCTGATCGGCCGGCGGAACGGTTGCGTCATAGTTCAGCGTAAGTTCCCGGAAACGTTCGGAACCTCACGTGAAATGCCTGGCGGGCGGCCGGCTTCGAGCCCTGGGCGCGTTCGCGTGGCGGCCGCTACCGGCAGGCGCCGGCGGCGAACCGCCGCTCCGGCAGGCGCCGGCGAGCCGCCTTGCGCACAACGGCCGCAACGGCAGCGTGTCGCAACCCGTTTGGCGTACGATGAAAGCTTCCGGCGACCGTCGAACGACGTTTCGCAACAAGCTCCCGGCACATTACGATTGGTAAGAAGGGCGACACGGTACGCGCATGGCGAAGGGCAAAGAACCAAAAAAAGAAAAAAAGAAACCGAAGAAAGACGCTGTTCCGAAACCAAAAACGAAGTAGCGGCGGCGACCGCTAACGCTGGCAGCGCCCGGCCGTCGATCGTCGGCGCCGGGCGCAATTTTTTTTGCAACCGCATTGCTTTACGGCTGTTCCATTTTCGTCGTTCGCCCTCGTTCACGCGGGAGACTATGCCGCCATTGGCGGGATGTCCCAAAGTACGAGTTCGGCGGTGCCGGAAACATCGAGCGTGCGAATATCGCCCAGCCGCACCGCATCGCCTGCCTCTAGCGTCACCCGGTGCTCCCCGGTTGCGCCGTTGGCGCTGACCGTTGCGCTACCGGTGCCGACGAAGAGAAACCCCAGCCGCCTTGGCGCGAAGCTGGACCGGACCGTCGCGTCTTCGAGCTTGGCAACGCGCAGCGTCGCCAGTTGCGTCAACCGGATCGGCGCATCGCTCGTCTCGCCCGAAGCCGCCGTGAGCCAGCGATTCCGGCGCGCGGCCACATCGAAATCGAACTGGCCGTACGTGGGTGTGGCGTTCGGCGTGCCGGGCAACACCCACATTTGCACGAGGTGCAATTCATGGTCGCTCGAGGCGTTGAACTCGGAGTGGCGCAGGCCGGTACCGGCACTGAGATATTGCACGCCGCCCGCTTCGACAACACCATGGCTGCCGAGCGTATCGCGATGTTCGAGCTTGCCCGCGAAAACGTAGGTCAGGATTTCCATGTTTTGGTGCGGGTGAGTCGGAAAGCCCTGACCGCCGGCAATCCGATCGTCATTAAAGACGCGCAGCGCGCCCCAATTCGTATTTCGCGGATCGTGGTACTCCGCGAAGCTGAAGGAGTGGTACGTTTTAAGCCAACCGTGGTCGGCAAAATAGCGTTCCTTACTTTTTTGAACGGCAAACGTCGATCCGGCGACAGCCATGTTCCATTCCTTTGCCGCGCTTGCTTGCGACGGGTACTGAGCATAACCGCAGATCCGGCGCAAAGTTTTCGGCTCATGCACGCGACCGTCTTCGCACGAGGCGCGCGATGGGTTTCTTGCTTTGACCGCTGGGCCGGCGACCTGTAGCAAGCGCATCGCGCTTGCAGCGAGCCTGACGCAACGATACCGTCAGCGAACCTACGTTGTCGGCGCCTTGCAGTCGCAAACTCGCGCGGCAGTCGTAAATTTGCGTGGCAGTCGCAAACTCGCGTGGCCGTCGCAAACTTGCGTGGCAGTCGCAAATTTGCGTGGCAGTCGCGAACTCGCAAGGCAGTCGCGAACTCGCGTTGCAGTCGCAAACTTGCGTGGCAGTCGCGAACTTGCGTGGCAGTCGCAAACTTGCGCGGCAGTCGCAAACTTGCGTGGCAGTCGCAAACTGGCGCGGCAGTCGCGAACTCGCGCGGCCGTCGCGAACTCGCGCGGCAGTCGCGAACTCGCGTGGCAGTCGCGAACTCGCGTGGCAGTCGCAAACTCGCCTGGCAGTCGCAAACTCGCCTGGCAGTCGCAAACTCGCGTGGGAGTCGCAAACTCGCCTGGTAAGCACCAGCCCCCGTGCTGCGGTGGTTCGCGTGGGACCGCTCGCCTGCAGCAACCCCATTTCCGGTTCGGCCCACGACGTCGCTCGTCGAACGTTGCCCGCCATTGCGGCAAGCTTCGTGCAGCGAGCCACGCTGGTGCCCGACCGCTGTGGCCGGCCGCCGAGCGGCTCAAAGGGATGCTCGCTAGCGCGGCCGCGGTGTCGCGCAACTTCGGGTATACCTACGCGACGTCTCAAAGATTGTGTTTGCTTAAACTCAACGATTGGAGTTTGTTTGTCGACCGCCACCGTCCGTTCAAGTATCCGAGAAGGCTTGCCCTTCCCCCAGGGATCGCGCTGGGATGGAAAAGGAACCAACTTCGCGCTTTTCTCAGCCCATGCGACAAAGGTCGAGTTGTGTCTTTTCGACGGCTCCGGGCAACGCGAAGTCGAGCGCATAACACTCCCGGAATATACCGATGAAATCTTTCACGGCTACGTGCCGGAGATCGGTCCGGGAACCGTTTATGGCTACCGCGTGCACGGCCCCTACGAGCCACAAAACGGACATCGCTTCAACGCAAATAAATTGCTTCTCGATCCGTACGCGCGCGCGCATGTCGGTGAGTTGATCTGGGATCCGGCCTGCTTCGGTTATACGCTCGGAGACGAGCGCGATGACCTGTCGTACGATGAACGCGACAGCGCGCCGTTCGTCCCCAAGTGTGTCGTTGTCGACGAGAACTTTGAGTGGCACGGTGAAGGTCTGCGGCGCGTCGTGCCGTGGGAAACGACGATCGTCTATGAGACGCACGTGCGCGGATATACGAAACTGCATCCCGGCGTCGCGCCGGAGTTGCGGGGGACGTACGCCGGATTGGGGTCGCCCGCGGTCGTCGAGTACATTCAAGCACTAGGTGTCACCTCGGTCGAATTGCTGCCGATTCATGCGTTCGTTGCCGACGATATTTTGCTGCAGAAAGGCCTGACCAACTATTGGGGCTATAATACGATTGGTTTTTTCGCACCGGATACGCGGTATGCGCACGCGCCATTCCGCATCCTGGCCGAATTCAAAGAGATGGTCGCACGCTTCCATGAAGCCGGTCTCGAAGTCATTCTCGACGTCGTTTATAACCATACGGCGGAAGGCAATCAGCGCGGTCCGACCTTGTCGTTTCGCGGCATCGACAATGCCTCGTACTATCGCCTTATGCCGGATGAAAAACGGTATTATATTAATGACACCGGCACGGGCAATACGTTCAATCTGTCGCATTCGCGCGTCATCCAACTCGTTACGGACAGTTTGCGCTACTGGGTGACCGAGATGCACGTCGATGGATTTCGATTCGATCTCGGAACGGTTCTCGCGCGTGAAGCCGACGGCTTCGATATGGAGAGTGGGTTTCTGCGGGCGGTCCGGCAAGATCCCGTGCTCGCAACGATCAAGCTGATCGCCGAACCGTGGGATATCGGCCCCGGCGGCTACCAGGTCGGCGGTTTTCCGCCGGGCTGGACGGAATGGAACGATAAATTTCGGGATACCGTGCGCGACTTCTGGCGCGGCGAAGCCTCAGCGGCGGCGCTCGCACCGCGGCTGTGCGCGTCACCCGACTTCTTCAATCATCGCGGTCGTAAACCGCGCTCGTCGGTGAACTTTGTAACCGCCCATGATGGGTTCACCCTCAACGATCTCGTTACGTATAACGAGAAGCACAACGATGCCAACGGTGAAGGCAACAGCGACGGCAGTTCGGACAACCGGTCTTGGAACTGCGGTGCCGAAGGACCGACCGACGACCTCGCGATTCGCACGTTGCGAAGCCGGCAGATGCGTAATTTTCTCATGACGTTGCTGCTGTCGCAAGGAACGCCGATGCTTGTGGCGGGCGATGAATTCGGACGTTCGCAGCAAGGCAACAACAATGCGTATTGTCAGGACTCGGAGATTAGCTGGGTCAACTGGACGTTTGATGAATCAGCGCAACTGCAGGTTACTTTCGTGCAGCAATTAACGGAGTTGCGACGTAAGTATCCGATCTTTCGGCGTAGTCGCTTTTTGACCGGTGAGTTCAATGCGGAACTCGATGTGAAAGATGTGGCGTGGATCGATGCTTCGGGCAGCGAGATGCGTGACGAAACGTGGGCCGACCAAACGACGCATTGCTTCGGTATGATGATCGACGGTCGGGCCCAGCCGACCGGAATTAGCCAACAGGGCAGCGATGCAACGGTCCTGCTCGTCTTCAACGCGCACTACGAAGTGGTGTCGTTCACGCTACCGGAGTGCGCGGGCTGCACGCAATGGACGTTGCTCATCGATACCAACCGGCCGATGCTTCCCACCCAAGGCACCTTCGCGACGGGCGATGTCTATCAAACAACGGCGCATTCGATGTTACTCTTCGCACTCGGGCCGGTCTAAGAACGCAAGACGCGCACGTCGCCGCTGCGCATCGTAACCCCACTTGCGTCGAAGAATTCGAGCAGCGGCACGGCGTATTTGCGCGTCGTGCCGGTGACCGTTCGGAAGTCCGCAACGGTAATATGTCCTTGCCGGTGCAGCGTCGCTTCGAGTTGCGCTCGGATCGCGGCGAGTCGGGAACCATGATACACAGAGCCGGCGACTCGAGTCAGAACGCCGATCGCGACGAGCGTGTCAAAAGCGCCGGACAATCCAACGACCGCGCTCGACCGAACGCGGGTCTGCAGGCGCACAAGCTCGACCGGTTGGCGTCCCTGATCTGATGATGCGAACAGTTCGTCGAAGAACGCTTGCTGTTCGGCGGTGAGCTGTGGCACGTAGTCGGTTGTCGCGTAGTAGCCACCGCACTCGCTGAGTTGCCCGTTGCGAACGTAGGTTGCTAGGACGCGGAACAGGGCCGGTTCGTCGACCGTCAGCACTTGGGCTAACCGAAGCGACGTTACACCCGCCAGCCACGGCCGCTCGAGCTGAGAATCGCGTAGGCGCTCGACGGCGCGCGCCAGCAGATCGGATGCGATATCGGCAGCGATCAGGGTCGCCGGCGTGGCAAGCCGCAAGGCGCGGCCGTCAGCGACGAGTTCGGCCAGTCGCTGTTCCACCCGTTGGGCATCGAGCCGCGTAGCGGCGCTGACGGTTGCCACGGTGCCGCCGGTAAGAGCGGCCGCGCGTAGCGCGACGAGGACTGTGCCACGCTCGCGTTCGTCCTCCGCGTTAACGCCTGTGTCAGCCACGATGCCAATTCGGAAATTGACCGGCCTTGGCGACGTCATCCGTTACGAAAGAACCCACCGGCGCCGGCTTCGCCGATGCGCCACCGGTCGCTTCCGTCGTAAGTCGGTCCCAAGCGTAGCTGCCGGCGGACGCCGCCGTTAGCTAGTCCCAAGCGTAGCTGCCGGCGCCCGCCGCCGTTAGCTGGTCTCAAGCGTAGCTGCCGCGCCTGCCGCCGCTGCCTGGTCCCAAGCGTAGCTGCCGGTGGCCGCCGCCCCCGGCCTGTCGTCGCCCAAGCATCATCGTCGAGCCACCGGCCCGGGGTGATTGCGGTGCGTTGCGAACGCTGCGGCGATGGATACGAAGGATTCGGCGACATTACGCCGGCGGGTTGCGGTGGTCACCGGTGCCGCTGCGGGTATTGGCCGCTGCGCGGCCGAGCTTTTGGCGCACGACGGATATGCCGTCGTGCTTAGCGACGTGCATGTGCCGCTCGCGACACGGCAAAGCATCGAACGAGCCGGAGGCACGGCCGTTGATGCAGTCGGTGACCTGACGGACGCGATCGCATGTTCGGCTCTCGTCGAAGCGGTCGAGTCCCGCTTTGGCCGCATCGACGTGTTGGTGAACAACGCTGGAATAAGTCTGATCCGGCGGGCCGAAGATACGTCGGTTCATGACCTGCGGCGCGTGCTGGAACTCAACTTTGTCGCACCGTTTGTGCTGGCGCAAGCCTTTGGCCGCATGATGCTCGAACAGCGCTCGGGCAGCATTGTCAACGTCGCCTCAATCGCGGGTCTGTTCGCCGTCGCCGATCGTGCCGCATACAACGCAAGTAAACATGCACTCATGGGATTGACGCGCAGCCTCGCGGCGGAATGGGGCGGGTTCGGCGTCCGCACCAACGCCGTCTGCCCCGGCTGGGTGAAAACCGGTATGGACGCCGCCGATCAGACGTCGGGCGGATATGTCGATGCCGACATCGTCGACCGCGTTCCGATGGGACGCTTTGCGTCACCCGGCGATATCGCTCAAGCGATCCTGTTCTTGAGCGATGCCGCGCGCAGCGGCTTTATCAATGGCCAAGCGATCGTCGTCGACGGCGGATGGACCGCTGACGCGGGCTGGGACAGTCTGCGGGTAAAGCACCGGCCGTAAACGTTCGCGTGCCAGCCCGTTACCGGCCGCCTGAGCGGATCCGGCGCAAATGCCGGTATGCGCATTGCAAGGCGCCCAGTTCGGACCCCGGCGTTTTTAGGTCGAGTTCGTAGATCGCTCCGCGGCGTTCGAAGGTTAGTGATGCCTCCGTGCAGCTTGCGCCCGAGCAATCGCGCGGCACATATACGGCCCGGGTTCCGTCGGCAAAGCGAACGGTGCGCGCACGCCGGTCCGAGTGGTGCGGCCGCGCAGTTGCGGGTGACCCGGTAATGTGAAAAAACGCGCATGACAAGGCACCGGCGCAGTGCGGTACCGGCGAAAACGCAACCATGTAGCCATTCGCGTCCGCGCTCATCACCGTAACGGACCGGACCGGACCAGCGGCCGACGGTATGAAGGTCGGCAGAAATACCGGCACGGCACTCGCCGCAAGTTGCGCGCGCGTCGCCGTTGAAGGCGTCCAGCTTACCGCTGCGGCGCCGCAAACAGCGGTCAATGCGAACGCGAGCAGCACGCTAAATCCGGCGATACGGCAACTCATCGCGACGCCGCCAGAACGGAGTCCCGGTAGCCATCGAGGATACGCGCGTAAAGCGTCGCGTGCCGGGCAATCGCTTGGGCCTGCGAATGCACGATGCCGTTGACGATCCCGCGCGCGTGGTAGAAGTCGACTTCACCGGGCGGCTTTCCGGTCGGAATGGTTACGTCGAGTGCGGCGGCCGGATTGTGCGTATACGCGTTTCGCATGATACCCACGACGAGCGCGCGCGCGGCGATCGCCGGATCGGTGAGTTGCTCGGGATGAGCGACGAGCGCGGACTGCATCGAAGCGTGGCCGCCGACCTCGGTTCGAACGCGCGGTAGATGCAGTTCGCGTGACATTTCGGCATAGCGGCCGGCGCCCGTTGTCTGCACGTAGCCGCGCCCGCGATAGGTGAAGCCGTCGCTCGTACCCGGCCGGTTCCCGTCGACGTGCGCGTAATTTGCCGTAAACCATTGCCGGGAGTGACCCGCTTCGGTCATGTTCGCGCCGAAATCCGACTCCGTTTGCGCGGTCGCCAAAAAATAAGCTAACCGGTTGGGATCGCTCGTACCCGTGCGCTGCGCGGCATCGAGGATCGCCGGAATCGCAATAGTGGCGGCCGGCCGGTCGCCGGCGGGGACGTGCGCGAGCAGCGCTTGTACGAGTTGCGCGTGACGCGGCGATGGGCCACCTGTCGCGCCGGCGGACTGGTGCCGCGCGGCTTCGCGCAGGCCCGCTTCGGCTCGATGCGGGGCGACCGCGACCCGATCGCGGGCAAGTTCCGGGGGCGGCGGCGCCGCGGCACTTGCGCGCGTTATCGGGGCCGCGTTGCCGGCCGGAATCGCGGCGCGCAGCGTGATGGGTGAAGCGGACATGCGTTGCTCCTTTGTACGGTTCGATCACGACTGCCGCCGGGCCGGCAAGACCCGCCGCGATTCGCGTTCGCGGGTGTCGCTCGAGAGCTCGGCTCGATCGCTGCGCACGAGGCGACGAGTGCCGCGAGAAGCGCCAGGCAACAGCACTAGGCCACGCGCGCGGATGCGGTTTGGTTCGGATCGGCCAAGACGTCGCAGGAAAAGACATGCCGCCGGCCCGTCGCAAGCGAAAATACGTGAACTCGTAAAGGCGTCAAGCAATCAGCTGCCGACAATGATGTCGCGCGCGCGACATCGCCGGCGATCCGGCGGGCTTCAAGCGCATCCCGTCGCGCCGTAAGGACAATCGCGTGCAACCGGCGCTGCCGGTCGCGCACGAGCACCCGGGCCCCGGCGGTATGTTGCGACCCGCAGATAAGTTGCGCTGCGGGAACCGTCATGAGCCGGCGGCATAAGGCCGACCGGCGAAAGCGCGCCGCCGCGCGCGCGACCGCCGACAGCGTGCGGGATCGTTCAGCGCTATCACTCCCGAACGTGTCGAGCCGCAGCCGCGCCGCTGCGACGCCGGCCGCGATGAATGCCTCAGCCCCAGGGGCGTTCCCACCGCCGATACGCCACGCGACGGCGTCGGTCAGTGCGGTCTGGACCGCGCCCTCCGCGAGACTCGGCCGCCGGCGGGCCCATTCCAGACGGTCGTTACTCGATATCATGCGGTGCAGCGCTGTCGGCGGCCGATGCATACGAGCGGCGCGCGGACTGTACGGAATTCCATACACGAAAGGATAGCGGCGTTGTGTGCCAGCTGGCTGGCATCCAATGCGCCGATGTAACCCGGTGCGTGGGCGGTCCGACGTGCGGGGGCGGATGTCGTTTGCGGTGCGGCGCTGCTCCCCGAAACGGCGTCCGTTCAGCGGCCGGGCAGCGACGCCGAAGCGCGCGAACGCATCGCCGATTGTGCCGATCGTGGCTCCCGGAGCGAGCTGCGCGTTGCGCAAAGGCGCTAATTAAATCGCCGCTAACGTAAGGGAGCAGTCAAGGGAACGTAACGCCAATTTGTTATCCGGCAGTGCGTGGAATTGCATCTTTTCTTCTAAAGATGTGTTATAAGTTGTGATACCGGACCTCGCCAGGCGTCGTGAGGACCGGAGTCATTAGCGGTCCGCTCAGAGGTTTTGGAAGATCCGTCTTCAGCTCCAGGGTTCAGGTCTAGCGAAGTGAGTCAATCAGACGCCTATAGTAATACCTGAATCTGGAGTACACATGTACACTGACGAAACCCTCAATTGCGTTGACTGCAACGCCCCCTTCACGTTTAGCGCCGGCGAGCAAGAATTCTTTGCTTCCAAGGGCTTCACCAATAAGCCCAACCGTTGCCCCGACTGTCGTTCTGCCCGTAAGGCACAGCGCGCCGGCGGTGGTGGTGGTTCAAGCTATAGCGGCGGTGGCGGCGGCGGCGGCTTCGGCGGCGGAGCCGGCGGTGCCCGTCCGCAGCGTGAAATGTTCAATGCGACGTGCAGCCAGTGCGGCGGCGTGGCTCAAGTGCCATTCCAACCGCGTGGCGACAAGCCCGTCTATTGCCGCGACTGCTTCGCATCGCGTCAGTCTTACCGCTAAACCGCTCTAAGACATCATGAGAAGGCCCGTCTCTCCGGAGGCGGGCTCTTTCTTTTGCGTTGCCAAGCCGGCCGGTACGGGCTTAGATTACGGCGCGAACACCGCAGCGAGAAACCTTTCGGTATAATAGCGCGCCAGCTGGCCGCCCGTGCCGTTGGGAATCGAATCGAAGGCGTGGTTGCTCCACGGCAAGTCGAGCGCGGCGACGCGATTCCCGTGACCGCGTAAGGCGGTGCGCATCTCATGTGAAAAGCCATTGCGGACCAATTCGTCCCGGCCGCCGCTAACGAGCAGCGTCGGCGGCAAGCCCGGCCGCACGTGCGCGAGCGGCGAGCCAGCAACATAGTTGCTCATTCGTTCTTCCGGCGGGGCGCCGATATAGGCTCGTAAAATGCGGCGGACGTCGGCCGGGTCGGGCCGCGGCGGGAGACGATAGCCCTGAGCCAAGTCGATCGGCGCATAGTACCCGATTGCCGCCCGCACGGTAAGTGGTTCGGGATCGTAAGCGGCGATGAGCGCGAGTTCCGCACCCGCGCTGCGACCCAAAATCGCCACCCGGCGTGGATCGACACGCCAGGCACGCGCATGCCGCGCGATGGCGGCGATCGCATCGCGCACGTCGTCGATCTGGGTCGGGAACCGGTATTGCGGCGCATGCCGGTAATCGAGCGCGATCGCGGTATAACCGTCGCGCGCCAAGGCCCGAGCAAGTTCGGCGCTGTCGCCCCGGTTCCCGAAAATCCAGGCGCCGCCGTAGAGCAGCAAAACCGTGGGTCGAGCACCAATGCCGACCGGCGCATACAGGTCGAGGCCGAGGCGCGCGCCGTCGCGCGTTCGCACCGGCAGATTTAATCGCTCCGATACGATTGAGCGCCCGCCAAAACCAGCAAGGGCCGTGCCGATATCGTACGGCCGTGCGCCGCTGCCCCCGGGTGGGACGCGTGGCGCCGGGTCGATACCGGCCAACCGCATTTCGCGGTCGCAGGCCACGACGGTGCCCGGCAACAGGCACCACGGAACCAGCGCGAAGCCAAGAGCCACGCTCGCGCCCATGACGCCGAAAGTGCGCGGCCACCCGCGCGCCACCAACTGTGCGTAAAGGCCGGCGAAGAGGCAGCTCGCGGCGGCCCACGGCGTAATTTCGGGAACCACTGCCGCCAGCGCCAAGGTCGGTATATTCGGCGCCGGTACAACCGTCCAGAGTTCGAGCGCGAGGACCAGCCCGCCGGCCACAATCGCGCCGACATCGGCCACGAACCGGCGGACGCTAACGGGCGTTGCCGACCGGTGCGGAAAGCCGGCGAACCGTGGCTTCGATCGCATCGAGGCGTCGACCGTGCGCGTCGATCGGCGGCCCGATCCGGGCCGTGATCGCCCAGCGCGCGCCGGGTTCATAAGCAAAGCCGACCGGCACCAAGGCGACGTGGGTCGTGGTGTCGCGTTCCGCCAGTTCGATCATCTTGAGAAACCCCGGCTCGAACGGGAGCCAGCTCGTGGCGGCTTTCGGCCCTCCGGCGGGGTCGATATTCGGATAGCCTTCGGGGAACACCAGGACGATCCGGCCGTTGCGCAGCAGGCGCGTCGTCTCGCGCAAGGCCCGGCGCGTATAGCGGCCGAGTTCTTCGTGCCGGTATACACCGCTATTTTCGAGTGTCGGCCGGCGCAGCACGACCGGATATTGGGCAGCCCGGCACACGCGTTCCATCCACCGGCGTTGTCCGGCGTTCGCGGCCCAATCCAGCCCGACGACGATATGGATCGGCCGAGTGGTGTGCAACACCAGAACCGCGCCGTCGAGCAGATGATGGAAGTGACGGGCAACCAGTAGAACCGGCCCGGTAGCCGGTATGTTTTCGCGGCCTTCGACAACGACGCTGCGCGTTTGGGTCCGCAGACCCCAGGCGGAAATCGCCCACGGACCAAGTTGGCCGAGCGGCGGATAGCGCTTCAATCAGGTCGCGAAACGCTCGTTACGCGCCGTCGTCACGGGCACCACCGCGAGCAGCGCCGGAACGAGGCTAAACACGACGGCCGCCAGCGCCGTCGGCCACATGCCGGCCGATAAGCTTAGCACCATCGACCATACCACGTTGATCGCGTAGACCGCGAACGGCAGCCAGGGGGCGACCGCCGGAGCGGCGTTCTCGCGCCATAGTAAACGTCCGGCCGCGATGAAGACCAGACCGGTGCCGAACCAGCCGATGAGATTGCGCAGCGGCATGCCGAAATACGGCCCGTGCTCGTGCCAAATCCAAAAGTGAATGTACTGCAACTGCGGTGCCGCCATCGACGGGTCGAGCACGAGATCCCAAGCCGTTAGCAAATAGGCGCCGAGCAGGATCGACGCCGCGGTGCGATTGGCCCAACCGCGCGCTACGGCGATGGCATCGGCCAGCAGCAGTGAAGCAAAACCCATATAAAACCATGACAGCGGTATCGGAAACGGCACGCGGCCGAGCAGTTTGTACCCCAGGAAGTTGGTGTACTCGTAGCCCCCGAATGGCCAGCCCGTCTTGGTTCCGGTCAACTCCGCGCTTGCTGAGATCAAACATGACGCGAAGAAGAAGATGAGCGTCCGCCGTGCACCGAGCCGGGCAAAACCAAACGCCAGCATCGCAAGCGCCCCCAACACCATGCCGGCGCCGCCTGTTTTATTGATGGCGAAGGCGAAAAACGCCATGTCGGCCGGATGACCGGCCCACATTTCAGGGTGCGGAATCGCGACGAGTAATCCAAATAGTCCCAGCAGCAGCGCTAGTCCGTGCAGCGCCACCAAACCCCAACTCAGACGATTCACGTAATCCGTTCCGACATGACGAGCGTGCGGCCGCGCCAGGTGTGCCGGCGTCGCAGCGCGCTAGTGATCAATGCCGCTGCCACCGGCAGATCGACACACACTGAGAGCCAATATGTCCAACTTGGGTTCCGATATGCGCGCCGCGTTCCGGCGAGAACGCCGAATCGGGTCATGAGTAAGAAGATATTGACGTCGAAGAGCGCGCCGGCTGCCGGCGTCGTGTACCCCGCTACCGCCAGCACGACGCACAGCAGCAGGGGTAAGGCTTGAACGAATACGATTTCGGCTAAACCAAGAACCGTTTCGGCGCCCGCCACGCCGTCGCGCAGCGTGAGCGAACGCGGCCAATTCTCCCATGTCTCACGCCAGGTTTCGTACATGCGCACCACCACTAAATCGCCGGCTTCGAAGAAGCCGACGCGATGTCCGGCGCGCGCCAGGATGCGGGCCACACTCACGTCTTCG
Source organism: Candidatus Velthaea sp. (assembly GCA_965214335.1). GTDB lineage: Bacteria > Vulcanimicrobiota > Vulcanimicrobiia > Vulcanimicrobiales > Vulcanimicrobiaceae > Velthaea. The sequence continues at coordinate 1,183,443 of CBDCBO010000005.1, forward strand.
CACACCGAAGCGCGGGCCCGGGCGAAGGCCTTCGTTGCCACGAGCACGTCGCGTTGCGCGATAAAACATTGACCATTGGCTTGCACTCGGCTCGGATTGGTGCCGGTGTTGCCCGGCAAGCCGTAACGGTAGACCAAAGTCGTGAGCATCGCGGGATGGACGATTCCGGACGCTTCGTCGCCGAGTTCTTGTTTGGTGGCGACGCTGATCGCCGCCGCATCGCTGCGCTGTGCCCGATCGACCATCGCTCCCAAAAGCGCCGGCCGAATCCGCACGTCGGCGTCGATGGTGGCGACCCATGCCGCCGCGGGCGATGCCGCTCGCAGTCCACACTCGAGTCCCCACGCTTTGCCGTTCCAATCGGCCGGCGTCGGCGCAGCATCGACGCCGCGCACCCGGGAGTCGCTTTGAGCGAACGAAGCGATGATCTTCTGGGTGCCGTCGGTCGAGCCACCGTCGACGATGAGAATCTCCCCGACGTGCGGACCGCAGGCGATGAGCTTTTCCAGACAACTGCCGAGCCGTCCGAATTCGTTGAGCACCGGCACGATCACCGCTATCGCACCGGCCGGCGTGCGGAGGTGCGGATCGACCGTGATGTGCGTGCCGTTGGCCGAGCGCAGCATTCGAATCAACACTCGTAGCCCCAACACGATTTGAACCACAACCACGAGCCAGAGAATCGGCATACTTCCTAACTTGCGTCCCAACGCGGTGCCGGTCGCGACCGGCTCGCCGTTACGAAAACGGATTCGCCCTCGCCGCGGATTTTCACCCGGAACGCCCGCCATCCCGGCAACCCGCGGCTGCGGCTTGTCGCGGGCGGGGCGGACGTGATGAGGACCGAAGGAAAGTACGAGCGGGCTGCGGCCCCGGCGGCCGCCGGCGTGTCGCCGGAAAGGGATCGATGGTAGCGAGCGCCACGTTGCGCGACGCGCTCAAGCATCATTTTGGGTTCGACGAGTTTCGGCCGCTGCAAGAAGCGATCATTAACGACGTACTCGATGGTCGCGACGTGTTCGCCCTGCTGCCGACCGGCGGTGGAAAATCGTTATGTTTTCAGCTGCCGGCACTCGTCGGGGCGGGTTTGACCGTCGTCATTTCGCCCTTGATCGCGCTGATGAAAGATCAAGTCGATGCGCTGACGACGGCCGGTATTCCGGCGACGTTTCTCAATTCGTCGCTCGAACTCGACGCGGTCCGGGCGCGCACACACGGCCTGGACGCCGGCGCGTACCGGTTGCTCTATGTCGCGCCCGAGCGCTTGACCGTGCCCGGTTTCGCAGCCGATCTGGCGCGCTGGAACGTGTCGCGATTTGCCGTCGATGAAGCGCATTGTATCAGCGAATGGGGGCACGATTTCCGGCCCGAGTACCGGCGCATCGCGCAGCTGCGCGCGCATTTTCCCGAGGTTGCGTTCATCGCGCTCACGGCCACGGCGACCGACCGCGTGCGCGATGATATCGTCGAGCGCCTGGCGTTGCGCGAGCCGCGGGTGTACGTGGCGAGTTTCAACCGGCCGAACCTCACGTACCGCGTCACGCGCAAAGTCGGCGCGGCCGATGCGCTCGTGGCTTGGCTACGCGCGCGTCCGGATGACGCCGGCATCGTCTACGCGCAGAGCCGGGCATCGGCCGAGACGTTGGCTCAAAAATTGTCCGCCGGCGGCATCGCGGCACTTCCATATCATGCGGGATTGCAGCCGCGCGTGCGCGAGCGTAACCAGGATCGTTTTCTGCGCGACGACGTGCGCGTCATATGTGCCACGGTTGCTTTCGGCATGGGAATCAACAAGTCGAATGTCCGGTTCGTCGTGCATTACGATGTGCCGAAAAATGTTGAAGGGTATTATCAAGAAACCGGACGTGCCGGCCGCGATGGGCTGCCGGCGGAGTGCCTGCTGTTTTTTAGCCACGGCGACGTGAAGAAGTACGAGCGCTTCATCGCTGAAAAAACCGATCCGCACGAGCAGTCCGTTGCCCGCGCGCAATTGCAGCAAATGACCCGCTACGCGTATGCCGACGGCTGCCGGCGGCGCGAGCTACTGGCTTACTTTGGCCAAACTTGGGATGACGAAAATTGCGGCGGCTGCGACAATTGCCTTGAGCCGCGGCCCGCGTACGACGCCACCGTCGCGGCGCAAAAACTATTGTCGTGCGTCGTGCGCATGCGCGAGAAAGACGGCGGCGCGTTCGGTATCATGCACATCATCGACGTGCTGCTGGGCGCCGATAACGAAAAAATCATGCGCTGGGGTCATCACGCGCTTTCGACGTTCGGTATCGGGGCCGAACACAGTCGCAGCGGCTGGCGCCATGTCGCTGATGAAATGGAACGCCTGGGGCTCATCGCCGCCGATGCCGCTTGCTATAACGTCGTCTCGTTGACCCCGGCCGGCCGGCGCGCGCTTGTCGACCGCACTCCGATTACGATTCGCCAAGCGGCGATCGCTCCCGTCAAGGGCCGTCCCGCCAAAGCCGCGGCGGCGGACGGCGACTACGACGGCAAACTTTACGCGGCGCTGCGCGCGGCGCGTAAAGAACTGGCCGACGAACGGAACGTTCCGGCGTACGTTATTTTTAGCGATGCCGTGCTGCGTGCGATGGCGCGCGACGTCCCCGCGACGGCGGCCGAAATGCGCGCCATCAGCGGAATCGGCGATAAGAAGCTGGCCGATTTCGGCGCGCACTTCCTGGCGGTCATCAGCGCGGCGCACGGCTAGCTTTGCGCAGCCGGATGCCAGGATCTCCGGTTATACTCCTGTTGGTCGCAACGGATTGGGCGAGGCACCGCGGACCGGGCTGTTCGCCGTCCGGGCAGCAGCGCTGAGAGCCGGCGGCGGGGAGTTGGAACTACGACCATGGCAATACCGCGTGTAGCCGTCATCGACGACGAGCGTCACTTGCGCGAACTGCTCGAATTGGCGCTCGGCGAGGACGGGTTCGAGGTGCGTTCGGCGGCCGATGGCCCCGCGGGCTTGGCGTTGGTCAAACAATGGCGCCCTGATGTCATCGTGCTCGACGTGATGCTGCCGCAGGTGAACGGCCTCGATCTGCTGCCGATGATGCGCCGTGTGACCGAAGCACCAATTTTGATGCTGAGCGCCAAGGCCGACACCGATGACCGCATTACCGGGCTGCGGCGCGGCGCCGACGACTACATTGCGAAGCCGTTCGCCGTCTCGGAATTACTGGCACGCTTGCACTCGGCGCTTCGCCGGCCGCGGCTCGAGCATCCCTCGATCGTGAGCTACGCCGATTTGACGATTGATTTGGACCGGCGCGAGGTCAGACGGGCGGGGCAACGCATCGACCTGTCCGCGCGCGAATACGCCTTGCTGCTGACATTCGCGCGTAACCCGGAGCGGGTTTTTACGCGCGACCAGCTGTTGGATCTCGTTTGGGGCAGCGACCGCGATGTCGGCCCCGGCGCCGTTGAAACCTACATTTCATATCTGCGGGCGAAGATCGATGCAAACTTCGAGCCCAAACTCATCCGCACCATTCGTGGCGCGGGCTATGCGTTGCGCACCCAATAGTGTTCGCGTCGCTGGCGCGCCGGCTTACCGCGTGGTACGTGTTCGTCGCAATCTTGCTCGTGGTGCTGTTGGCTGGATCGGTCGTGGCGGTCGGGCTGACGCTGTACGCGCGCGACGCGAACGAACAGATCGGTGCACTCGCCCGTCAAGTTCCCGATATCGAGGCTCGCGCCGTCAGCGACGGTGACGATTGGACGACTGCCCAGGCGCTGCTGCTGCGGCGCTTAGCCCGGCCCGGGCTTACCGTCGCGACGCGCCAGCCGCCGCCGCCGCCGTTTGCGCGGCCCCCGCGGGGCGGCTTTTCAATGCCGCGGCGACCCGACGATCGGCCGCTATTCGGCAACCGTCTGGGCTTTGTTGCCGCCTCGTCGCTCGGCATTCACGTCGCGCGCGAGCGTTTCATGGGCGGTTTTGCGATTATTTTCGTCGATGTGGACCGCTTGGCCGCGATCGTTGAAACATCACTTGTCGTACTGCTGGCAACGGGTATTTTCGCCGGTTTGGTCGCCTGGGTGATCGGCCGCTATATTACCTCGCAAGCGTTGCGCCCGCTGTACGACGTGACTTCGGCGCTCGTGCGATTTGCCGGCCGTGACTTTACCGCGCAGCCGATCAACGTCGCGGGGCGCACCGAGTTCGATGAACTCGTGCGGGCGTACAACGCCGCCGCGCATCAAGTCGCAGTCGCGTTCGACGAACGCGCAACAGCTGAAGCGCAGATGCGCCAGTTCGTGGCTGATGCCGGGCACGAATTACGAACGCCGCTGACGATCGTGCTCGGTTATATCGATCTGCTGCGCCGACGCAGTGCCGATGACGACCGTTCGCGCCGAATTTTCGAGACCATAGCAATCGAGGGTAGCCGGATGCGCACGCTCATCGACAATCTGGTGCTGCTCGCGCGGCTCGAGGGTGAAGATGTGCGGCCGGTCGTTCCGTTCGAGTTGACACCACTGCTCGAGCACGATATCGTGCGGACGCGTTTAGGGATGACGCCGGGCGTCAAAATTGACCTTGACGTAGCCGTGGATGCGACCGTCATCGGCGATCGGGGCGAGATTTACGAAGCGCTCTCTAATCTTATTGATAATGCGATAAAATATGCTCCCGGCTCGGTAATCGCCGTACGCGTATTTCAGGCGCCTGGCGGGGTTGATGTGCTCATTAGCGATGGCGGACCCGGCATCGATCCGGCCGACCGCGAGCTAATTTTCGATCGCTTCTATCGCGGCACACTCCGGGTTGGCGTCGAGGGCTCCGGCTTGGGTCTGCCGATTGCCAAGCGAGCGATCGAACGGGCCGGCGGTACGCTTTGCGTCGTCTCGACCTCGCCGACCGGAACGACATTTCGGGCGCGATTACGAGCCGATCGGGTTTCCGGCGTACGTGCCGCACCGGTAACGTGACCTAGTAACCGTCTCGTTCGCTCGACGTTCCGTCGTCGCGGCCGGCGAGAACCATCTCGCGTACGCGCGGGTGGTCGGCCGATTGGCCGGCAAGCCAAACCTCGAACCGCGGAACCGCGTTGCCCGAGCGAAATAGCCAGTAATAGCAACTCACGTCACCCAAAAAAGCGAAGCGCTTACGCGCGTCGGCTAACAAATCGAGATAGCCTGTGAATGACCCGGCGTATGCGCTAATGCTGCCGAATTGAGCGGCGATGCGAAGGAGCGTTTCGGCATTGCGGATCGTGCCGGCAATCTTCTTGGCCGAGTGAATGATTCCGGGTGTTTGCATGAGCCGGTCGATATCCAAGCTGTCGTATGCCGCCACGCGGTCGACGTGGAAGCCGTCGAAGGCAACCTCAAACGTCTTCCACCGGCCGGCGATAAGTGCCCACGATAATCCGGCTTGAAAGATCGCTCGGGTCACTAGAGCAAGATGATCGTCGAGCGTCGGTTCGTCGATCCGGCGCACGATCTGGTCCGTCGGAGTGACGCGCCTCGAGGCCCTAACCGGTGGCGAATCATCAGTCACGCGCGTTTACCCTCCGCGTTGACGTCACACCCAATTAGGCGACTGTTCGGTGAGCGACAATGCTTGCACCTGCGGTTCGGCCCGGCTCGTCGCCGGGTCGATCGGACGCAAGCCAAATCGACCGCGACCACGTGAGCGGTCGTGGCGCGGTCCAGGGCCGTACGCCACTTGCGGCCGCCCAATCCGCCGCGAGCGCGAGCCCAATTACCGTCGGCGAGTGGAGGCTTGCTTCACGTTTGAGCGAACGAAAACGCCCCTGGGTCTACGCGTGGAATGAACTAAAATTCAAGCCGGCCTTGGCGCTGATGCAGTTGCAATGCAATTAGCGCGAGAAGCATCATGTCGTGCGGGAAACAAATTCCGAAAGTATCCTTCGCAATGCACCCCGACATTCAATGCTAAGCCGCCGGTCACGCGTCTAAACGGTTTGGAACTATTTAGGTCATCTGTCCGTACCACCGGTTAGATAAGTATGATACGATAGTACCACGTCTCGTGCTCCTAAGCTTGGTCAACGGTCGTTCATGCTTGCGATGCTACGATTAACGGAGCATTAGTGCGTTACTATCCGGGTTGGTTCCGACAAGGTGAAAATCTTCGAGCCGTGCGACCAATCTCAATAGAAAGAGCAACGTTTTGCGCAGATTACCGGGTCGAACTTTAGCCTTTACCGCTGTGCTGCTTGCCGGTGCCACGCTGCCGGCGCTGGCCAAAGTCCATCCTGGCGACCGCGTTTCCGTCGTCGTGTACAATCACCCGGAGTTGTCGGGACAGACGACCGTCGACGGTTCGGGTCGAATCTCCCTACCGCTTGCCGGTGGGGTCGACACGACTAATCTAGACCCGCCACAAATTGCGGCGCGCGTGCAGTATCGGCTCAAGCCGTACGTGCGCAAAGTTGCAGTCGACGTTCAGCTCGTTTCGCAAGCGCAATCGATCTTTGTTGCCGGTGGTCCAGGCGGCGTTTTGGCGTATAGTCCGGGCGAAAATTTATCGAGTGCGCTGGCCCAACTTCGCGCTCAAAACACCGCGGTCGCGACGGTGCAGCCGGGGCAACAGACGACCAGTGACTTTGACGGTGGCCGGATCGATCTGCAGCGTGTCACGGTGGCTCGGGACGGCATCGTGCTTGGACCGTTCAATGCCGCGACGGAGGCCTCGCGCTATGGCGGTGGCACGGTTCTGCAGCCTGGCGATACGATCCAACTCCACGATAAGCCGGTTGCGGTCACGGTCCGCGGAGATGTCAAACAACCCGGCGTAGCCTACATCAATTCAACCGATCCGCTGTCAACGGCGATCGCTCAAGCCGGCGGCGAATTACCGACGTCGGCGACAAACGGTATCGCGATCGTACGCAGCGGCCAGAAACACCTCGTGGCATTTGGTAGTCCGGAGTTTTCGGAACCGGCTGCGCCGGGCGACGTCGTCGTCGTGCCGCGGGCACCGGTCATTACCGTTGTCGGCATGGTCGTAAAACCGGGTGACGTGGCGCTCAGAAACGACACGACGCTGTTGAGCGCATTATATGGCGCGGACGGCATTCAGAAGTGGGCCGATCTCAAAAAAGTGCAAGTAATGCACAACGGACACCACACGCAGTACGATGTTACGGCGCTGACGCACGGTGACGTTTCGCAGAATCCGCCGCTCAGTGATGGAGATACGGTGTTCGTTCCGGAAGGACATAAAATCGATTGGACGCCGGTTTTTAGTGCGCTGGGTTTAGGCATCAACTTTGGATCGCGATTCGTGCCGCAGCGGGTTACACCGTGAGCATTGCCGGTCGCTTAACGGGTGACGATATGACAACTGAAATGCGCTCGCGGCGAAATGCGGCTTCGGCCGACGGTCTAACGCCAAGCCCGGATATCATCGTTTTCCGCGAAAACGTTCAGTATGTACGCTTACGCCGCCTCATCGACGTGACGGTTGCGACCGTCATGCTGGCCGTCGCAGCTCCGATCCTGATCGTGGCGGCGGCGTGCATTGTGCTCGAGGATGGTTCGCCGGTTTTATTCCGCCAGCGTCGGGTCGGTCGCTTTGGTAAGCTGTTCACCATCTATAAATTACGTACGATGAAAAAAGAAAAGTGCGTCGACGGACTTTCACCGACCGATGGTCGCGACCCGCGCATCACCCGTTCGGGCGCATGGCTGCGGCGACTTTCGATCGATGAGATTCCGCAGCTCATCAACGTCTTAATCGGCGATATGGCGCTCGTCGGTCCGCGTCCGGAAATGCCGTTCATCGTTCGCAATTATGAATCGTGGCAGCATTTGCGTCACTTGGTGACGCCGGGCGTTACCGGGTTTTGGCAAACCACTTGCCGCTCGACGGTGCCGCTGCACCTGCCCGAGGCGACAATGCTCGATCTGGATTACATCGCGCAGGCATCTCATGGAACGGATGCGGCGGTTCTGGTGCGGACGATCCGTTCGTTGATCTCAACGGAGGGAGCGTACTAATGCGACGCGCGTATTTTCGTAACGCAGTTCGTGGAGGTCTACAACATTAAATCGTTCATTGGAATGCTGCAACGGCGGCGCAATGTACTGCTAGGCACGCTCGTCATCGCGCTTATCGCGCTGCCGTTCATCCTGCATTCGTTGCGTCCAACCTACGTCGGTACGGCGCATGTAATGATGGTCGGTAAGGATTCGATGATTCCAACGACCGATATGGGCACGCTGACAATGAGCCAGACGGTCGTGGAGCGGGTGGCTAGGGAGTTCAATCTTGGCGGTGTCGATGGTCTGCGTTCTCGGATCGATGCGAAGCCCGGCCTTCACTCGAGCGTCATGCCGATCTCGTATCGCGACAAGAACGTCAAGCTTGCGCGCGATGTAACGAATGCCTTGGCCGACGAAACAGCTGCATACTACAAGTCGCTATCGAGCGGCCAATTCGATCTGATGGTGTCGTTTCTGCAATCGGCGCTGCGTCAGCATTCCGGTGAGATTCGCGCGATCGATTCTCGGTTGCAAACCGCGGCTCAGCGCGACACATTCGCGGGATCCGATCGGGCCCTTGAAAATATAACCGGTCGTATCGGCACGCTCACATCGGAACGCGCGGGTGCGTATGCGTCCCTTGTCAGCGATCAAGCTATCGCAACCGCGCAGTCCGCGCAACCTAGAGAAACGGCCGGCATCGTCAAGCACGAAGTATTGGCCAACGACCCGTACGTCGCGGCGTTACGTGCGGGCCAATCGCGCGACGCTGCGCAGATTGCGTTTCAGCGCTCGCAGTATACCGATCGCTTCCCTGGTCTGGCGAGTTTGCAAGATCAAGTCGACCGCGAAACGTCGGCCGTAGACGCTGCCGAACGTTCCGCCGTTGCTGGGGCGCCTTCGTCGAGCGCAACCTATGCGGCAACTGTTCTGGCGCGCCGGAATGCTGAGGCACTCGTTGCCGGGGATCGCGCCCGGGTGGCGGCGATCGACGCCCAGATTGCGACCGAACAAGGCCATCTGCGTGATTTGCCGTCCACCGGAGCGCAAGTCGGTTTATTGCGCACCCAGCGCGATGCGGTGCAAGCAGCATATGCCGCTACCATTCTTAAACTCAATGAAACGCGCGCCGATCAAGCCGCGGCCTCGTCCCTCGGCGCCGTCGTCGTTATCGATCATGCAACCGATGCGTCGCCGCGCGTCCCGCGTTTGGCGCTCGACATCATTGTCGCGTTTCTTTTGCTGGCACTTACCTTATCAGTGGGTATAGCGGTCGATGTGCTCGACCCCAGTCTGCGGTCGCCCGACGCGATCGAAAAACTTTATGGCATCCCGGTTGTCGGCAACCTCGGATCGCGTCTATAACATGAGGGGTACAATGGATCTCCACCAAGAGGCGCAGCAATTTGGACAGCTTCGCGCGCGCATCGAAGCGACGTTCCGGGAGCCTTCAACGATCGTCATAACGTCGGCTTCGCGCGGCGACGGTAAGTCCGTTACCGCGTTTGGCCTAGCCTCCGCACTTGCCGAGGCCGACCATCGCGTCTTGCTGATCGATGCAAATCTCGATGCTCCCACGCTTTCTCGGATGACGCACCGTCCGGTGTCGGTATCGCGTTTGGAGAAGCCGCAATTCAGCGGGTTCGCCGAAGTCGTCACGGACCAGCGCTTCAAAGGCATCTCGTTCGCCGACGAACGACTTGAAACAGCGATGTCACTCGAGAAGGTTGCCGCCGCGGTCGCCGATCTGCAACGGCACTTTGACTATCTTATCGTCGACGCGGCTCAACTTGTTCATAGCAACCTGGCCGTGCTTTTTGCGACAATTGCGGACGGCACGATGTTGACAGTTAGACTTGGGCGGCTGGCGACGGCAGCCGACGACGAAACGATGAAGACGCTTCGGCAGGCCGGCGCCACGCTCTTGGGTGCGCTGACAGTGACGCCGAAGCTCATCAAGTCGTTTCGTGACCGGCTTGTCGCCGCCGAGCAAAATACGCTTGTGCCGGCGCGTCATGTGACGACGCGGCACGTCGCCGAGCCGGTTCGCGGATCGGTTGAATCTCCCGTACGTTCGACAAGCGTTCGCTAAGTCTAGGAGTTTAACGTGGCCCGAGCTATTGTCATCGGTGGCGCTGGATTCATCGGCAGCCACCTCGTCGATGCGCTCGTAAGGCGACACGACGATGTCGTCGTCGTAGATAATCTGTCGACCGGCCGGCTAGCCAATCTCGCACATGCAATCTCCGGCGGACGGGTAACGTTCGTTTATGCGGATGCCGCGGTCGATGTCGACACCTTACGGGCGACGCTAGCACGCGTTGGGCGGTTTGGAAAGGTCGACACAATTTATCATTTGGCCGCACATGGAGCCGTCGGCAGCGTCGGCACGATGTCGCTCATTGAAATTGCGCTCGAGCGTGCGGCAACGTTCGTTTACGTAACGGCAGCGACCGATGGTCAGCTGGGCGAATTGGAGGTAGGCGGTATATCCGCAGACAGCGATACCGCCTATGCGCGCACGCGCTTCGCCGACGCGGTGCGATTCGATGAAGCAGCCGTCGCCGCCGCCGTTGGAAGTCGCGGCCTCGATGCGCGGATCGTCCGAATCGGCGACTGTTACGGACCCCGCATGGCGGTCGGTGCCAGTGGCGCTATCTATGAACTTTTCGATGCCGCGTTGGCGCAACGCCCCGCCCGCATCGAGGGGACGGGTGTGCAGCTATCTTCGATGACGTACATCGACGACGCAATTGCATCGCTCGCGCTTGTAGCCGGCGGCCCGTCGGCGACCGCAGTTCCAATTGCGATCGGCAGCGGCGACGATCGTAGTATCCTTGATGTCGCGAAGGTCTTGGCGCGCGTGACCAACATCCGACTGGATCCGCAGTCCGTCGTCGAGACGACAGCCGGCGTTACGCCTCGCCGGTGGCAGCCGGTTCGCGGGCAAACGGATGACCGGTTAGCGTTGACGCCGCTCGAAGCGGGTCTTCGTGCTACGTATGACTGGTATATGAGGGAGAGTTCGATCTTCGTATGAAGGTCACTCGTACGGGATTTGGCGCGGCGTTCGAGCGCTGGTATCTGCCGGCAGTTTTGGCGCTATGGTGCATCGCGCCCGGTATTCGTCGCCTCATCGACTGGCAGGTTGGTCGAACTCCACTTTCCATTATAAGCATTCTGCCGTTGCTATCGCTGCTGCCGTTGGCGTACTTCGTCTATCGCAATGCTGCCTCGCCGCGCCTGCGGCTACCGTTCAAAACGCTAGCCTACCTGTGGCTCTTCGGTTTCATCTACGCTTTGGTCGTATCCCTTGCCGGTGGCCGGCTGGCAGGCGCAGTCTACGATTTTTCGATTTTCTGCCTGCCGCTGCTTCTTGGTGCGTGGGTCGTTCTGCGCGCAGCCGACCGCAGCGAAACGTTCAACACGCTAACGCTGACCGTGCTTTGGCTCGGGGTAATCGAAAGCATCTACGGCATCTATCAATATGTTGCTCCGCTGCCGTGGGATGTCGCGTATGTCAATAACGCAAATCAAGTAAGTCTCGGAGTTCCCGAACCATTCGGTCTACATCCCTTTAGCACGCTCAACTCGCCCGGAACGTTATCGCTCTTCCTCGCAGTTGCGATTTTGCTGAACTTGCACCGCTTGACGCTGCGACGTCCCTTACCGCTCATAGGCGCAATTGTTTGTGTCGCAACCTTGATCTTGACCAATGTGCGTTCTTCATGGCTTGCCGTCGCGCTCGGTATTGTTGCCTACGTGCTTTTGAGTCCCAAACGCGGTCAAGCGTTGGCCGCGCTCGGAGCTGTAGCGGCTATATCGGTGCTATTACTTTTCAACGCATCGACGCTGCTAGGCAATCCGACGGTAACGCAGCAGCTGCAATCGCGCTTTGATTCCTTAGGTAACGTCGAGGAAGATGACTCGGTGAGCGCACGGCGGGCAGAGTCGAACTTCGCCTTGCATCAAGGGCTTGAAGAGCCGCTCGGTCAAGGCTTGGGAACCGTCGGTGGCGCGGTAAAACTCGGTGATAGCGGCGGTGGACAACTGGTCCTCGACAATGGCTATCTTTCCCGCTTTTTGGAGATGGGTGTCCCCGGGTTCGTCTGCTATCTTGCGACATTGGGCTTCGGGCTCGTTTGTGGTTTCCGGGCATTCGTCATCGGTGTCACAAACGGCAATACCGCATTGCAAGAAGTGGCGGTTGCCGGCTTGACCGTCCAGGTTGCCCTGATCGGCCTCGATTTGTCATCCGACTATCACTCTGCACTGCCCGGGCTTTTCTTCTGGCTCATGATCGGTCTTGCGGTGCGAACGGAAGCGGGTGACCAAGCGCGGATTCCCTTAATCGGCGGCACGCCCCCGTCCCGTTCTGTAAATGCGCGTAGCCCGCTGGTGGCCTAAGACGTCCGCTGGATTCGGGAGCGAATCGGCAACGCCGTTGACGGCGCTTACTTCGTTACATCGTCACTGCGGCGGGAGGCCATCGTGAACGCGACCACTACTGAAATCCTCAAGACGCTGGGCGACAATCCAACGATGGCAAAGACGTTGTCTACTGCTGCTAAACTTGATGCCGCCGGCGACGACGGCCTGACAGCGATTCGTTACGCGATCCTGCGCAATATCACCGTCGAGCCGGGCTTGCCGGCCGCGATCAAGGTTGCTGCCGCCCAAACTGGTTTAAAGGCCGCGGTTCACCTTGGTGAATTTGATGCCGCGCAGCAGGAAGCGGGCGATGCCGCGGGCCCCATATATGGTTTTAAGCCCGACGTCATCGTTGTCGCATTGCGATTGCACACGTTGGCACCACGGCTCGTTTCAAGCTTCACTGCGCTGGGCACACCCGAAATCGACGGCCTTGTCGAGGCAACGCTTCGGCGCATATCGAGTGTGTTAACAACGCTTCGCGAGCACACGACGGCAATGATCTTAGTGCACAACTTCGAGCTGCCGGCGGCGCCGGGATTTGGTATACTCGATCCTCAACTTCCACATGGACAGCACGGGGTGATTCGGGCGCTCAACGCGCATATCACGCAGTGTGCCGCCGCGATCGACGCCTGCTTCGTTATTGACGTTGACCACCTGCTGGCTACCGCCGGCTATGAAGCATCGCTTGACGACCGTTATTGGCACATCGGCCGAGCGCCGTACTCGTTCCTTTTCTTGCAGCGTCTCGCTCGTGAATATGTGAAATTCGCCGCGGCGTTGAAGGGCAAGGCCAAAAAATGTTTGGTTTTGGACTGTGACAATACGCTGTGGGGTGGAGTCGTCGGGGAGGAAGGGCTCAATGGCATCAAGCTGGGCGCTACGTATCCCGGGTCGGCATACGTAGCTTTCCAGTCGGCGATTCTCGATTTCTACAATCGCGGTGTTCTGCTCGCGATCAACTCGAAGAATAATTACGCCGACGCATACAGCGTGTTCGAGCGGCATCCGGATTCTCTGCTTCGGCCCGAGCATTTCGTATCGTTACAAATAAATTGGGAAGATAAAGTCGCCAACCTGCGCAATATCGCACACGAACTGAACATCGGTCTCGACAGCTTGGTGTTTGTTGACGATAACGCCTTCGAATGTCAGTTCGTGCGCGAAACTCTTCCGGAAGTCACCGTTATCGAGCTTCCGGCTGAACCAACCCGATACGAGCGGTTGTTGCGCGCGTTCGGCGGCTTCGACACGTTGGCGCTGAGTGAAGAGGATCGCCGGCGCAGTTCCATGTATCGGTCGCAAGCACGTCGCTCGGAACTAAAAACGGCGAGCGGTACGATTGACGACTATCTTGCTTCCCTTCAAATGGTCCTGACGATTTCTCGCGCTAACGACTTCAGCGTTCCGCGTATCGCTCAGCTGACGCAAAAAACGAATCAATTCAACTTGACGACGCGCCGCTATTCTGAAGGCGATATTGCAAGCATGATGTCCGACCGGGCTTGGCATTTGTACTATGCCGAACTTGAAGACATGTTCGACAAAGCCGGCATCATCGCCGTAGCACTCGTCCACGATAACGGTGACGTCGCTCGCGTCGACTCTTTGCTCATGAGTTGCCGCGTCATCGGCCGCGGCGTCGAAACGGCACTGTTGCAGTATATCGGTAAGGATGCGTTCAAGCGCGGTCGTCTGTTGCTTACCGGCGAATATGTGCCGACTGCCAAAAACGAGCTTGTTAAAGATTTTTTTGAGGCCGCCGGGTTCACCCAGCGACCTGGATCGGACGGGCGATGGTGGGACTTGGACGCCCAAGCGCCGGCACGTACCGCGCCGACGTGGTTTCGCGAAATCCGCACGACGGATGAAATGGTGGCAGTTTGATTACGCTCGACGCACGGCTCAAGGAAGTGTTCGCGGATGCCTTTGAGTTGAGTCCCGACCAAATCGACGAGAGTATGACGATCGACAATACGGCGGGCTGGGACTCGATGCGCTCGATAACACTTTCTTTTAGTCTCGAACAAGCTTTCGATGTCGAGTTCACCGACCGCGAACTCATGACGATCGAAAGCTACTTGTCGATTCGAGCGCTCTTAGTCGACAAGGGTGTTGCATAATCGGCACGCAACCGCCCAGAGCGTGAATGCTTTCGCGGCTCTCAAACGCGCTGTATCGCCTGGTCACTTGTGGTATTACAGCACCAAAGCCTATCAAGCAAAGCTCTACCCACTGGCGTGGCTCATCAAGGCGGTGTCATTCGTTCTCTTCAAATCCGTTCTGTGCGTCCAATGTCGAATCGAAGAAGACATTTACCTGGTCCACATGGGTCTAGGTTGTGTGATCCACCCCAATGTAACGATCGGCAAACGCGTCAAATTATTCCATCATGTGTCCATGGCTGCCGAAACACCGCCGGGTTCCGCTTCCCGCATCATTATTGAAGACGATGTCGTGATCGGCATTCATGCGATCATCATCGGAAACGACGAAGGTGGCATCCGAATCGGGAAGGGCGCGGTCATTGGTGCCGGAGCGATTGTAAACCGTGACGTTCCTGCCGGCGCCGTCGTGTTGCCAATGCCGGCGCGACCGGTAAAGATGGTCAAGTCGTACGATTAACAGTTATGCGGACGGTCGTACCGGGCTGGTTTAAGCGGATCGGTTATTTCGTTCGATGGCGCAGCGAGCGGGCGTAGAGATAGAAGCGATCGACCGCGATGCCAAGTCGTGCATTGCCGAATAACGCGACCAGATACGCGCGCGGCCAAAGTGAGTGTTTATAGCCGACGCTAATGGCGCGCAATTGGCGCAGCGGCTTGCCTCGCTGGGGCAACTCCACAATTGCCTGACTCTGCGTTGCGGCAAACGAGTCGATGTGTTTAAGACGCCCGATGGCCCGAACTTCGGCAAGCGACGGACGATCGACCAGCCGCCGAATCGCTGCAAACGCGTCGGCGGCGCCGATCCGAGCCGCCGGAAACGGCGCAAATAGCTCGAGATACCGATGCGTTAGCTGTGCTGCCTGGCTCTGCATCAACTGCGCGACTGCACTCCGGGCCTGGCCGTCGTCATCTTGCGGCTCGTATATGGCCGCAGGGGCGCCGGCGTGCTGCTCGTACGCCGCGACCGAGCCGTGATCGGCGGTGGTGATGAGTTCGATAATCTCAACGCAGCGGTACAGCGCCTTCACGCGCTTGGTATGCGTTTTATCGGCAAGCCATCCGTACATTGGACCTTTATCGAGAGTCGTTAGATCATCGGGAAATGCTCCAATGTAATAGCCGCAGATCTGCGCTGGAATGTGCTCGCGGTCAAGGAGCCGCTCGAGAGCCCGCTGCAAAGAACCGTGCCAGCCGACGTCGCACAGAGCGATCGGCTTGCCCCCCAGGCAGTCTACCGTTTCAAGATAGCGCAAAAGCATCTGCCGCTCGGTTTGCGCGCGGGCGATGATGATTGGGGCTAGCGCGCGCAGAAGGACCGCAAGCCGCGGATCTTTAGACGTTATGCGCTCGGTCGGCGATAGTTGCGCCGCTTCGATTTCAGTCGCAGCGTCGGCCACCGATAAGCCGATCCGGGTAAGATATTTCGCGACCGGAATCGGCATCATGCTGCGTGACAAGAAACGGACGTCGACGACGTCCATACGTTCGACGCTGGGGAACGCGAGTGTCCGCCGTGAGACTTCGAGATATGCTGACGGCGGAAGTGCCGGACCCGCGCGCGCGATCTCGTCGTACAGTCGTTTGAGCGCGAGGCCGTCACGCGCGCAGAACAACACCCGAGCCGGCTTAGCGTCTTGGACCAGCGCCGCCAGCCACTGACAGAAGCCGAACAAGAGTGGAAATGCGATTTCGCTTCCGAGCGAAGCCCACAGCCGATCATCCGCAGGCGATGGTTGCGTCGCGCGCAAACCGGCGGCGACGGAGCGAGCCAATTGTGCTTCGGTACGAACCGGACCCAGGTCGTGCCGCTGAATACTGCGCAGGGCCGGCCGATACCACATGCCACGGATGTGCGCCTTACGCGCGTTGAGGACATCGGCTGCGAGATTATCGCCGATATGATAGATCGCGCCCGTTGGACGACGCGGACGTGTGTGCACCTCAGCGAAAAGCGATCCGCTGCGTTTGGTTTTGCGGAAGCTCGCCGAGGTGATGACCGCAAGCGGCTCGCTGTAACCGCTGTTGTGTAGGAGCGCGCGAACGATGTCGGGCGAGAAGTAGGTATCGGACGTAAATATCACCGGTACGGCATGTTCGGTTAACAGCGCGTATAGTGCAAGAATGACCGGATTCGCGACCACAAGCCGCTGCTCGCACCACAATTCTTCGGCTTTGAGTTGGTCCCGGTCGAGCGCCGAGAACGAGTCGTCGAAGCAAGCGTAAATATCGTCGAGCGAGACTTCCTCGATACCCAGCACCGCCGCTCGCTCGCGGCTTACGCGCTCGGCCCGGGAGCGAGCTCCAGCTGTTCTCGCGAGCGCCGAATCGATATCCTCGATTGCCTTCGCATCGGTGCGACGCTGCAGCCAGCGCCATGCCGCCAAACTGTGCACGTCGGCTGGTCGTGCAATGCTTCGAAGGACGGCAGTATCGAAGACATCGAACGAGACGAGCGAAGCGGCGAGCAAGAGCCGCTGCTGCCTCGATGTCACGGTATTGCCGAGCCGATGCGTCCCTAAGGTGACATAGTATCCGGCCGTGACCGCGCGCGATACGAACGTCTTCACTCCAGTCCTCACTTCTATGAATTGCAAGATCGCCGGCCGCTCGCACAACCAGCCCGCGCTGCGGATGCAGCGGCTACTTACCTACCAGCACTTCGGTGAGCGCGTTAGCGAAGGCTTCCTCGAAGCGTTCAAAGGAAAACGTCTGCGCGTGTTCGACAATTCGTCTAAAATCAAAACTAAGCGCCTCAAAGCGCTCGATCGCGTCAACGAAAGCATCGACGGTTTGCTCCGTCGCGAATACGCCTGTTGCGCCATCGACAACCGTCTCAAGAGCTCCGCCTTTTCCGTACGCGATGACGGGCCGGCCGCATGCCATCATCTCAACCGGAGTCATGCCGAAATCCTCAAATCCGGGAAAAATTAGCGCTCGCGCGCCGCGCATGAGTTCGATGAGTCGTTCATCGGAGACGTGTCCGAGATAGTCGACGTGCTTATCATGCAAACCGGCTTTTTCGGGGCCCGTCCCGACAATGACGAGTCTGCGCTGCAAGCGCCCCGTAGCAGCAATCGCGATGTCGACCCGCTTATACGGAACGAGTCGCGAAGCGACTAAGTAATAGTCGCCCGCGACTGTTTCTTCGCCGGCTCCAAAGCGGGCGGTATCGATGGCCGGATAAACGATGCGACTATCGCGCCGGTAGTGGCGAAAAATCCGGTCGCGGGTGGTCGCACTATTGGCCAGGAAAAGATCGACCCGACCGGCAGTCACATAGTCCCATTCGCGTAGTTTCGAAAGTGACCGTGCTGCCAGCGGCCGTAGCGGCGCCGGCAAGCCATCGAGTTCCTCCCAAGTTCGTTCCCAGAGCGCGCGCATCGGCGTATGGCAATAGCAGATGTGACGCTGTTCGCTGGTTCGTAAAATGCCTTTGGCCGCCGTGTGATGCGAGGAAATGACGACGTCGAAATTACGTAAGTCAATGCTTTCAACCGCGGCCGGATAGAGCGGCAAAAGCCAACGGTGGCGACGGGCGGCGCCGGGAATATTTTGTAGAAACGATGGAACGACGCGATGGGCGATCTGCGCCGGCCCCGTCTGGGCTGAATACAGCACCGCATAAATTGGGGCGTCGGGAAAGATGCGCGCCAATACGTCTGCGACGATTTTTTCCGCACCGCCCCGTTGAACCAGCGGATCTGACACGATTGCAACCCGGGGGAAACCCGAACGTGTTCTCACGCTGCACAACGGCGTAAGATGTCAGCTACATTGCGTGCGTGCACCGATGCTGCAAATCGGTCGCTGCCTGCGCGGGCTGCCTGGCCTTCCGTTCGCCGCAGCGTTGCATCGCACGCGAGCGCCAAAACAGCAGCGTTGAATGCGGTCTGGTCGCCGGCGTGAATCAAGCGTCCGTCGACACCGTCCCGAATGATGTCGGCCGCGCCTCCATCATCGAACGCGACCGTCGCCACTCCGGCGGCGGCAGCTTCGACGATGGAGCGCCCGAACGGTTCTCGTTCCGAACAGTTGCAGTGAATGTCGAGTGCGGCGTAGGCGATGCGCGGGTCCGCTTGCCACGGTATAAACGTCGTCCGATCGGCAATTCCGAGAGTCGCTGCGAGCCGGTGCAGTTCAGGTACAAAATCTTCATCGCGAAAGCGCGCCTCGCCGACGATAACACAGCGGACGGGCTGTTCTTTGTGTGCCGCCGCAACCGCCTGCAGAAAGCGGTCGTGACCTTTCCAGCGATTGATGCGTCCGACGATACCGATGAGCGGCGCGTCGTCATTGGGAATTCCCAACTGGGCGCGAGCCGTCGCGCGTTCGGGTACATGCTCGTATTGGGTTAGTTCAACCGGATTCCAGACGACGTTGGTGCGCGGCAAACGATACCAGCTTGCCGAAGCTCGAGAGATTGCAATACGTTCGCGCGAACAGCTCAATGCGACGCCGCGCAAAGCGAGGCGCCCGACGCCGCCGACCATGTCACGGAGATGCATGACGACAGGAATGCCGCGCAACCGGGCTGCTGGTGCCGCCATGAGGTGCGCTTTGACGGTATTGGTATGCACCAGATCGACGCGCAGATGGCCGAGCACGTTGGCAAGTGCTGCCAGCGTCGCCGGCATCGCCGTTAGCGATGCGAGCGGAAGCCGCTCGCGCGTGGCGGATCGCAAGCGTGCGGAAATCGGTACCACATTGGTCGAGTAGCCGGCATCTCGCATGCGTTGCGCAAACTCGCCGTCTTCGAATAGAACAAGTAATGGTTCGATATCGGCCGGCAGATATTTAAGAAGGAGCGTGAGGCTTTCTTGAGCACCGCCGGGCTTCGCTCCCGCCTGATCGACGAATGCTACGCGCATCGGCGAACGCTGCGCGGTCGAGCCGGACGATGAAAACGATTTCGAATGATTTCCCCAATTCAGGCGATCACGCCACGCAACCTCGTAACTGAAATCGGTGCAGCTTTCCTAACGGTAGCGCGTCATCGAACGTTTCGGCCGGCTCGGTACCGGAACATTGCGAGCATTCCAGGTTCGCGTTCGTCGTTCTTGAAGTGGTTTGACGCAATGACAGTAGAGCCTTGCATGCGCCAAAAACATTCGCCAACGGTCGTTGATTGCAAAGTTTGTCGTGCCTGATTCTTACGGAGATTTTTTGCCCTGGTGAAGAGTGGCCGAAACATCTTTATCATTCATCCTTCGCCGTTACTAACCGATCATCAAGCACACGGTGATGGATTGTTGGCCTATCGGTTCATCTGCGAATTGGCGGCGCGCGGCAATCGTTTGAGCGTGGCGTGCGAGGCCGTTGAATTAAGCGGGCCATTACCCGCCAACATAAAATTATTTCCGATCCGGCTTCTCACGCGCCGATTCGGGCTGGTTCAACGCGTAGAATACGCGTGGCGTGTCCGCAGAGTATTCGAACGATTGAACCGCTTGGACCGCTTCGATCTCGCCCATCAGCTCAATCCGGTATTTGCCGGTTTGTCGCTCGGATTCGTCGGCAGCCGCGTTCCGCTCGTGCTCGGACCGTACGTTGCTCACTGGCCGTTCGCTCGCTCGTCAAGACTCAAATCGTGGCTACTCGATGCGATTGGACGCTTTCAGCAAAACTATGCCGACGCCATACTCATATCCGGTGCGGCAGCCGGAGGCCGGATTCTTGGCCGGCGCGTCCGGGCGCACAATACTTTCACCGTGCCCTACGGAATCGACCTCACGATGTTTCCGCAAGCCCCGCCGCCGGTGGGCGACCCGGTCATTCTTTATCTAGCAGGTCTCTCGGCTCGTAAAGGCATTCTGATCTTGCTCGAGGCCTTCGACTTGGTTGCCGCGCGTTTACCGAATGTCCGATTAGTCGTCGGCGGCGACGGCCCCGAGCGCAGCGTCGCTCAAGCAAGGGCGGCGAAAAGTCCGTTCCGTGACCGGATCGAGATCATTGGCGCTGTCGCACGCCGTGACGTCCCTGCCACCTTGGCGGCCTGCGCGGTATTTTGCTTGTCGTCATATTCCGAGCCGTATGGCATGAGCCTCATCGAAGCGATGGCGACCGGCAGGCCCGTCGTCGCTACTGCCGCAGGTGGGCCGGTTGATGTGGTCGACCCGCGGGGCGGCGTGCTGGTACCGCCAGGCGACGCAGCAGCCTTGGCCGATGGCTTGCTGACGGTGCTTCGCGATCCGGCTGTCGCGCAGCGGATGGGTGAGTTCAATCGGCAGGCAATGCTTGCTTTCGGCTGGCCGGCGGTTGTCGACCGGCTCGAAGCCGTATACGACGCGGTAACCGCTACGCCGGCCTCGGCTGACGACGAGCGGGAAGTTGCCGCAAAGGCGGGGTAGCCGGCGCTCCTATGAGTTGCCGGGCGACGGCTTAGCCGCTCGCGTCGCATTTGATCGCACGTCCCGAAACGCAGCGAGCCGGCCTTGCGCCGCAGTGCGGAACTTTCTAAGGGCAAAAGCTCCTTCGGACGGTAAGAAACGAATGCACTGCGCCAGCCCCGGCGTTGCACGAGTCCCGATCGTCATTGCCCAGATGAAGAAGACGGAGCATCCAAGCGGCGATAATTGGTCCATCCGAATGAGCGTTTCATTATATGCCATATTCTCCATTGCCAATGGATTGAACGTATTGCGTTGGTCCTCGTCAAAGCGCTTGGCCAAGTAGTGATCGACGACAACCGCCGGATCGTAGAGCAGCTTCCAGCCCGCGCGCCGGACGGCAATTCCTAAACTAATCTCCCAGTGCACTTGGGCGCCGGTTCCGCGCAGTCGTCGATCGAAGCCGATGTCGCGGATCGCACGAACGAGATACGAGCCGTTAACGCCCTTGATGACGTCCACCTCGCGCGGTTCGCCAAAGCCCAGATGGTGATTGCCGACATGTTTTCCAACCAACGGTACTCTGCCGACGATCGAGGCTTGCCCATTTTGAAGCGTGTCGCCGACGAACATCCGATCGCGACCGCCAACCCCGCCGAGATCGGGCCGGCGCTCGAAATGACTTACGATCCTCTGTGTCCAGTCCGAATGCGGTGCCGCATCATCATCGGTGATCGCAACGATGTCGCTCTCGGCGGCGGCGAGGCCCGCGTTGAGCGCCTGCACTTGGCCCGGAACGTCAACAATGACCGGCCGTATGCCGCGTTCGGCAGCACCGATATGTTCGAGTAGCGCGAATGTTTCTTGATCTGTGTCGCGTACGATGACGATCAATTCATCGGGCTGGCGAATCTGGCGCGCTAAAGCGTCGAGACAGCGCCGTAAATCCTCGGGTCGCTTATATGTCGGAACTAAAACGCTTATGCGCATGCCGTGCACCTTTCCGGCGTAGCGAACGATCGTGTAGCAGTCGCATCGCGCGAAACGCGAGCGCGGCGACGACCGTCGTTGTAACTGCAGACTGCCGCGAATTATTACCTGTATTTCGCTGCACGCCCTTGCTCGAAATAACAACCGCATCGTTAGCGTGGAGGAGAAACTTACATTCCGGCGGTTGCATAGCGTGCATGGATGACCGCTCACGCGCCGAAGTTGCTACGATGGCAGTGCTGGTAACGAATGACTTTCCTCCGAACCACGGCGGAATCCAACGCTTCATGTCGCGTCTGGCACACGAGATGACCGTGCAAAAGCGGGCGATCGTGGTAGTCGCTCCGCGACTTCCCGGTAGTGACAGCTATGATGCAACGCAAACGTTTCGCGTTGTCCGCTATAGTACGGGTAGCAGACTATCGAGCTTGGTCGCGATGACGTCCAGTCTATGTGCAGCAGTACTCAGAGCACCAGACCGCGTCATCTTGGCATCGATGTGGTTCCCCGGCGGATTAGCTGCATGTTTGATTCCGCGTTTCATTCGGGGCCGGTTCGCCGTTCTTGCGCATGGGACGGAGATTGCTCCTACGCGAGCCGGATTGCGTCGCCGGGTCATGCAGTACGTCTTCGCTCGGGCCGACGTCGTCATCGCGAACAGTGCATTCACGCGCGAGTTGCTCTTGGCGGCCGGCGTTCGGGGAACGATCCGCGTCGTTCATCCAGGCATCGACGCGGAACCGATACCGTCAGATCCCTCGCCGGCGCCAGTCATCATCTCCGTTGGCCGATTGGTAGCGCGCAAAGGATTCGATACCATTATCGCGTCGCTGCCGCACGTCATTGCTGCGTTCCCCAATGTGCGCTACGAGATCGTTGGTTCGGGACCGCAGCGCGCGGAACTCGAAGAGTTGGCACGGCGCACCGGCGTTGCAGAGCACGTCGTCTTCCTGGGAGCGGTGAGTGACGATGAGATGCGTGCAGCGTATGCCCGCGCGTGGTGCTTCGCGTTGCCGGTGCGCGCGATCGGCTCTGACGTCGAAGGATTCGGTTTGGTATACCTGGAGGCAGCGCTAGCCGGGTTGGCAACCATCGGTGGCCGGCGGTCGGGCGCGGAAGACGCGATCGTCGACGGTCAGACCGGTTTGCTCGTCGACGGCATGTCGACCGAAGCCGTTGCACAGGCTTTGCTGCAATTGCTCGAAGATCGCGGAAAATCAACAGAGATGGGCGCTCGCGGTCGCGAACGAGCGCTCGCCGAGTTTACCTGGAGCCGCACCGCTGCGCAAATATCGGCGCTGCTCGACAATGGCGACGCTGCTCTTTCATCGCGCTACGGCGAAACTTCGGTTGCAGCTCCGCCAAGCGATGCGCTACGGTGATAGGGTGACGAGCGAGATCTTATCGCTCACTGCGAACGTTCCGCCCGTTCCCGACCACGCAATCGGTCGGGCCGTCATCCGCCCTTGCTCGTCGAGTGTCGACACCTCAGCCCGCGCGAACGCCTTCCCGGTCAACAGGTGTACGGCTTGATCCGGAACGATGATATCGCCGCCGCCATGCGGCTTCCAGCTGCGTACCTCGAGCCAAATCGCGAGGACGTAGGTTCCGTTACGCTTCTCGAGCAGCGTGTGCTGCACGTTTTGCACGTTGCCGGATAGCTGCATTTGCAGCGAGCTTGGTTGGAACGTCGGACCTGGATCTTTGAGCGCGAGCAAAATCGATTTGAGCGCGGTGTACGCCGGTTTGGGCGTGAGGTCGGTGCGTACGATGCCGAAATTGTCGAACGTTCCTTGGCCGCCTTTATCGATGAACTCGTAGCCGTAGGTCCGCGCGATGCCGTGATTGTACTGCTCGAAGAACAAACGTGGAATATAGCGCATCTGAGCCCGGTAATTTAGCGTCGGACGGTTCGAGTTCGTCATCGCGCCATCGACCGTCGCGCCGTACCCGGTTTCGGTAGAAATGATCGGCTTACTACCGCTCGTGGTGGCAACGAGATTCATGTTGAATCGGATGCTGCCGTATACTCCGTACGGCGTCTTACCGCCCCAGCCGTTCGTATCAGGGTTGTACACGTCGAGATAGTTGTGAATGTTCGCAAAGTCCATAAAGGCGCTGACATCACCAAGTTCCTGAAATTTTCCGGTGACTGACGGGCCGATGACGGGATAAGAGGCGGTCTGCGGATTGCTTTTGACCCATGAATAGAGGTCTTGCTGAAAAGCGCGACACTTGGCGGCCCAATCCGGGTCGGACGTTTTGTCCGGTTCGTTCGGTGCCTCGTAGGCTTCGAGTGACGGAGATACGAGCGCCGGATATGATTCGATCTGGCTTTGCGTGTAATCTTCGGAAGTAACGTAGTCGCCGTAGATATCAGCTGTCGCGAGCTGCTTCATCAGATCGACGAACCGGTCGCGGTCAGGACCGAAAATCATACCAACGCGTACGTGGCGGATCCCCGCCGCCGCAAGCAGTGCTTTGACCTGAGGAAATTTTGTTGCGTAGACGGAGTAGTGATTCTCGAAATGGCCGTTATATCCGACGCTGTTGCGGAAGTATTCGGCGCTTGATGCCGGCTCGAGCGCAGTCAGTGCTGCGACATCTTGAGGCGCGGGCAACGTTGCAGCGCGCGCTAGGCACAGTGTCGTACCAAACGTTACGAGCATCGCACTCAACAGGCGCATCGTCGGAAACCCGGACTTTTGGAACATCTTCAGAATTACCTCACTATGTTGCACGCTGGACGACCACACCGCGGCTGCGCGTGCAGCGACCGGCGAAACTACCTCTTGAACGCTGATCGGATTGTGAAGGTTCGCTTTTGCGTTTCGGCGCTGAGCTCACCCTAAGTGGATGTTCAGCAACCGAGCGTCGCGTTTAAGCGTCGAATCAATGTAGTTTCAACGACCGGTGCGTTTGCTCAGACCCTTGTAGCCAAGGTTTTTTTACTCGGTGCGAACTTGGCAACGGGCGTCATCGTCGCGCGCTCGCTTGCTCCGGTAGGCCGTGGAGAGCAAGCCGCGATGGCGATGTGGCCCGGTCTACTCACGGGTCTGATGTCGATGGGACTCGGCCTCGCCCTGACCTATTGTTGCCGGCGCACTCCCGAACGACAATCAGAACTACTGTCCGCATCGATCGTCCTATCACTGCTGTTCGGCTCGGGCGCGATGGCAGTCGGCTATTTCTTCATCCCCCACTGGTTAGCAAAATACGATCCGGCGGTCATTACGTTCGCACGTTGGATGCTGCTTGTCGTCCCTTTCACCATGAGTACCTATGTTCTGCAAGCGATCCATGAAGCGCGGGGCGACTTCACGGCGTCGAATTTAAGTAAATCCCTGCCGCAATTGGGAAGCGTGGTGGTGCTTGCGCTTCTAGCGTTGACACACCACTTGACGCCATTTACGTCCACCGCCGGCTATCTCGGACCGTGGATGCTCGTTCCGCCAATCTTGGCATGGCGCGTGCGCAAGCTCATCGCTCTGCGACTGCGTAACTTTAAAGATTCTGCGCGTCAACTGCTCAGCTATGGACTGCGCTCGTATGTCATCGATATTCTGGGCACCTTGTCGGGCCAAGTCGATCAGGTGCTCGTTGTCGGCTTGCTTAGCCCCAGCGCGCTTGGTCTGTATACCGTCGCTTTGAGCGTATCGCGGGTTCTTTCCGTCTTCCATGCGTCCTTGCTCACGGTGCTGTTCCCGAAGTCGGCGGGTTTGGAGCAAGCCGAGGTGGTGGTTTTAACCGGCCGCGCGGTTCGCATCAGCTCGCTCATCGCGGCGCTTGCATCGATAGCGCTCATCGTGATCTTACCATTTATCATGGTGCGCCTATACGGCGGAGCATTTAAAGACGTCGTACCCGTCGCTCGCATCTTGTGTGTTGAGATCGTCGTCACCGGCGCCACATCGATCTTGTCGCAAGCGTTCATGGCGACCGGGAAGCCCGGAACAATCGCTGTCTTGCAGGTGATCGGGCTGGCCTTGACCGTCCCGTTCATGCTTTTGCTCATTCCATACTTTGGCTTGAGCGGGGCAGCTTTAGCGCTTCTGCTTTCGAGCACGTGCCGGCTTGGTGCCGTCCTGTCGTGCTATCCGATCGTATTAAAAGCGCCGGTACCCAATCTTTTGATTACTCCGGGCGATCTTTCGTTCTTACGTAGCCGGCTCAGACGGAAAGCGTCGTAATAGACGCCTCCTCGCTGGCCTTGGCTGCGCTCGCGATCGAAGTACCGCCTGATGCATCGAGCCCGCTCGCCGCTTCTGATTCGTCATGGATTTAGATTGATGAGTGCGATCTTATCGCTCACGCTAATGGACGTCGATTGACCGTTCCACCCTAGCGGACTGGTGGAGAGATTTCCATTTTCGTCCATCGTGGACAACGTTGCTGACGAGAATCGGCTCGCGGTCGTCAAGGTGACCGTTTGATTCGGTACGATGATGTCGCCGCCTTGATTGTTCGCAGTCACCCAGCCCGGAACTTCAAGCCAGATCGCCATGATGTACGTTCCGTTCCGCTTTTGGAGCGTCGTGTGTGCGACGTTATTGGTAAAGCCGGTCAGTTGAAACGTCAGCGACGACGGATTATACGGCGCGCCCGGATCTTTAAAGGCCGAGATGAGCGACTTGATGCCGGTATACGCCGGCTTCGGCTGCATCGATGTTTGGACGAGACCAAAATTGTTAAAGACGTTACTGCCGCCCTGGTCGAGAAACTCGTAAGGATACGATCGAACAAGGCCCGCGTTGAAGTGCTCGAAAAGTAGCCGCGTCATGTAGCGAAGATGCGTCCTATAGTCCAGCGTGAGTGGATTGCCCGACATCGTTCCGTATCCGGTTTCCGTCGCCATCATCGGGTTGGTCCCGCTCTGCAGCCGGCCCAGGTTCATATTGTAGCTAATACTGCCGTACACGCCGTACGGTGGATAGGTGCCGCCCCAGCCACCGGTTCCCGGGTTGAAGACGCCGAAATAATCGTGAATATTTCCCTTGTCCTCGTACGCACTGATGTTACCGAGCGCGATCGAAGATGCTTGACCCGTGAGTGCCGGCCCCAAAACGGGAAAGCGCGAGATTTGATTGTCACTCTTAACCCAGTGGTAAAAATTTTGCTGGAACGAACGCGTTTGCGCGACCCAATTCGGATTCCCGTCAATATCCGGCTCGTTCGGTCCCTCAAATTGCTCGAATGACGACCCGACGAGGCTTGGAAACTGTTGAACCTGCGCTTGCGTCAAGTTCTCTTGCACGAGATACGACGCGAACACTCCGGATGCCGCGAGATCCTTCATGTTGTTGAGGTACCACGGTTCGTTGAAAGACATCGCCTCGCGAACGTGTCGTATTCCGGATGACACGAGCAAGCTTTTCACTTGTTGATACTGCGTCGCGTAGGCAGTGCCGGAATTATCGAAGTGTGCGTTCACGCCGATCGAGTCGACGAAAGCGTCCGACCAAGCCGCATGTTCGGTTATCATCGGCACGAGTTGTCCGGATAAGAAGTGACTTACAACGCGCGAGGCGCTCAGCGGGCCGCCGTACACAGCGACTTGGGCGATCGTGCCCGGGAATGATGCGCTTGCATAGGCCGGTATTTGATTTGCACCGCCGACTTGAAACCCGTCGCTGACTGAAGAATAGTCGATCGTTCCCGGATATGAAAACCGGGTTTCAACGTTACCGTTAATATATGTCGTGACGGTGTTTCCGTCGAAGGTGGCAACCACGTGGTAGATGGGTCCAACGATCAGTCGCGTGCCGCCGAGTGAAACGAACTGCGCGTGGCCGCTATTGTGCTGAATGTACATCAGGCTATTGTTGCCGCCGGCGAGGCCGTGAATGTACAGGCCGTACCGCACACCGTGTGCGGTTGTGCCGTAGACGGCAATCGGAAGATCGTGCTGCGTCGTATTCGCGGCGCTGAGTTGTATCCACGCTTCGAGGCTGACGTGTTGCGGCTGCATGCTTGACTCGATCGGCGTATAGGCAAACCCATTCTGGTCGTAGGTCGGACCGCCGGGAAAGGTGGCCGCAGTTGACGCGGCCGTCGTTATCGTCTTCGCCTGGCGCTGCACGTGTGATCCGTAGGTGCCCGACAACGAGTGTCCGCTTGAATCGGAAAGCACCGATCCTGAATCGCTCATTTGGTAGTACGCCAAAGGCCAGTCAGCCATTACTGCTGACTGGTACGCATTGAGGATCGCGTCGCGCGCAATGCCTCCAGCTAGCGCGGATCGCTGCGCTTGTTGCGTTTGGGGCGCAGTCGCTTGGCTTGTCGTAGCGGGGACGGTTGATCCGCCTCCACCACACGCCGTTGCTGTAATCATGCCGACGACGACCGACAAGCGAATGAACAAAGTAAAGCAACGATGAAACATAGCCGTTGTTCCTGTAGTGAGAGAATGACACAAAAGCGCATGTCGTAATTCGCCACGCTTTCTACCGAGAGCGTCGCGACAATGTTGATGATTTAACCCCAGCGCCGACTTTGGCTGATGTCACGCAGATGACTGCAAATCCGGGACTGTTTTTTCCGATGTGCTGACGCGCACGTTTTAGCGCTGGACGACGTTGATTGCTCTTGGTCTGGTTAGTGATATCGGGCACAGCAAGAAAATTTATTGCGGTATTCCGCAACACCCGGCGTCGAACCGGCACATTGCAACGATGGAGCGTGCTTGGTAGATACTGATAGTAAGAATATCGTTTTGGACGATGCGTTGCACGAGCGTTTTGTTGCAATAGAAACGATATGTGATGCGTCGAGCAACGCAGGAAGGTGTTGCTTGCCTTCCTGCGTTGCCTGCATCCAAGCATGGTGCCGGCAGTGGCCACAAAAAAAGCATCGGACGACGTCTTGCGACGTCGTCCGGATTTATTTCGCCGGTTGCTTGGGGGAAGACTACGGTGTTAGCGTTATGAGCGATACTTTGTCGCTGACGCTAACGGTGGCGCTCTGACCGTTCCAGCTTAGTGGTGCGGTCGTTAGATTGCCGTTGTCGTCCATCGTTTGAAGTCCGGCGCTCGAAAATTTATTCGAGGTGTTCAGCGTAACTGTCTGATTGGGTACGGTGATGTCACCGCCGGCATTATTTGCAGTGATCCAGTCGGGCATTTCGAGCCAAATCGCCATCACATAGGTGCCGTTACGTTTCTGCAAGATCGTGTGGTGGACGTTGTTGACGAAGCCGGTCAGCGCATAGGTCAACGGCGTCGCCGT
The DNA here is from genome assembly GCA_965214335.1 of Candidatus Velthaea sp. Lineage (GTDB taxonomy): Bacteria > Vulcanimicrobiota > Vulcanimicrobiia > Vulcanimicrobiales > Vulcanimicrobiaceae > Velthaea. The sequence continues at coordinate 1,212,553 of CBDCBO010000005.1, forward strand.
GTAAGCTGGTCCTGGATCTTTGAGCGCGGCGATGAGCGACTTGATGCCCGTATACGCCGGCTTCGGTTGGAGATTGGTCTGAATGAGCCCAAAATTGTTGAAGACGTTTGTACCGCCCTCATCAAGGAGTTCGTAGCTATAGGTTCGTGAAACGCCGGCGTTAAGTTGCTCGAAGAACAGACGCGTCATGTACCGGAGATGGGTACGGTAATCGAGGGTCAACGGATTTCCGGAAATCGTACCATAGCCGCTTTCGGTCGCCATGATTGGTTTTGTGCCGCTCTGGATTCGGCCCAGATTTACGTTGTAACTTATGCTGCCGTACACCCCGTATGGCGGATAAGTGCCCCCCCAGCCGCCGGTTCCCGGGTTGAAGACGCCGAAATAGTCGTGGATGTTTCCGGCATCTTCCGAGCCGCTCAGGTCGCCCAGAGCGATGCACGAGCCCATTCCCGTGAGTGCCGGCCCGATCACCGGGTATTTGGCGATCTGAGGATCTGATTTGACCCACGTATACAGATTCTGTTGAATGGTGCGAGTATCCGAAACCCAGTTCGGGTTGCCGTCGATATCAGGCTCGTTGACGCCTTCGAATTGCTCGAACGACGCTCCGACCAGACTTGGAAACTGCTGCACTTGCGCCTGGGTCAAGTTGCCTTGAGCAAGATACGAAGCCGATACGCCGGACGCCGCGAGGTCTATCATATTATGGAGGAACCAGGGTTCGGTAAATGACATCGCTTCGCGTAGGTGGCGAATGCCCGATCCGACAAGCAACGATTTTACTTGTTGATACTGGGTCGCGTACGCACTGCCCGAGTTCTCGAAATGTGCATTGACGCCGATCGAGTCGACGAAGCCGTCGGAGGGTGTCGCGTTTTCCGTTATCATAGGAACGAATTGACCGGCTAAGAAGTGATTGACGACTTGCGCCGGGCTCAAGGCAGTGCCGTACACCGCAACCTGCGAGATTGTGCCCGGGAACGATGCGCTGGCGTAGGCCGGAACCTGGTCGGCTCCGCCGATCTGTAAGCCGTCGCTGAACGGCGCGGAGAAATCGATCGTGCCAGGGTACGACCACGTGATCTCCTGATTTCCGTTGATGTACGTTGTCGCATGACTGCCGTCAAAAGTGGATACGATGTGATAGATCGGTCCTACGACTAGCCGTGTTCCACCCAATAACGCGAGTTGGTTTTGCCCGGCGTTATGTTGGTAGTACATGAGGGCATTATTGCCGGCAACGAGGCCGTGGAGATATAGGCCGTAGCGGACGCCTTTGCCGACGGTACCATAGGCGACGATGGGAAGATCGTGCTGGGTCGTGTTGGCAGCGCTAAGTTTGATCCAAGCCTCGAGCGTGATGTGGGCCGGCTGCAGGATGCTCGACACCGGCGTAAAGGCATAACCGCTCGGGTCATAGGTCGGGCCGCCCGGGAATTTTGCGGCTGCTGATGCGCCGTTCGTAATCGCGGTCACGCTACGCGTGACATCCGCTCCATACGTACCGTTGATGGCATTGGCGGATGAGTCCAGCAGCGTGGCGTTCGTATCGGTGAGTTGATAGTACGCAAGCGGTTGATCGGTCATGATCGTCGTGACATACGGATTGCTGCTGTCGGCGGGACGCAAGTGTCCGGTAGTAAGCGCTTTGGACGGCTTGGTCATCGCTGTACCGGCGCTCTGCGCGGTCGACGATGCAGGTGGAAGCGTCGATCCGCCGCCGCCACAGCCGGTTAGAGCCGCGCCTAAACATATGACACAGCTTAAAGCTAATTTTGGAATGGGAAATAGACGGTGAGACAAAGCAGTTCATCCTCTAACGGTGTGGTCGTATATTGTCGGCAGCCTAGCGACCGGCTTGGCTTGCTCTTGCAAGTGTGTGATCGTCACGTTAAGGTAGAAATGTTTGCGACACATAAGTTATGAATGCAATTAGCGAGCGTCATCACAAACAAAGCCGTCGTAGTATACGAAGTGTTGTTAGAAACTCGGTAGCAGGCTGATCGAACGCTCAGTGCGGTTTAATACCGCGCAGTGGAATTGTTCGCTGTTATGGTATACCGTACGACGACGTGCATTGCATCGCCACGTATCTGCAAGGATCAAACCGTAGCCTATTTGATAAGCGGTACCGGCGTCGTACGGGTGCACTTGTTGTGGCATGTGCTCGCCGACGAAACGCATGAACGGCTGGCCGGAATGCAACGCGGCGTTCAATGCCCATCGGGTCACTTTAAGGCTATGACGCGCTTGCATGGTGATGACCGGTCTCCGTTCGTTTGGGTTAACGCGCTGATGTCGACGAGCCGCGTAATTGACTGCCATGTTCACCACCGTTAGGCCAGCTTCGCGCGGTGCGCGCGGCAGCGGTTATGACAACCGCGTCGGCGCGGCTCGCCGGCGGCCTCGGGTCATCGAATGGGCAGGCAGCGAGCATAAGTCGGGCCTTATTCTGAATCCGTTAGTGCGGAAAGCCGGAGTTGGTGCGTCGGCTTGCGGTAGCCGCAATGGATGCGCGCCAGGTGGCGAAAGGTCGTTAGCAGCGATATGACAATGTAGAAGTCGGACGCAGGTTACGCATGGAGATGCCTTGCGCGCATGACACCTTGTGCAACGGAGTGCCGACATTGCGACCGCCCGGCTCGCTGGAGATGTGGATGCGGTGAAAATCTTATTCGAGCCTAATGGGCGCCCGGCAAGCTCATTCTCATACCGCTGCTTTCGGGTGGTGCTCGCCCTCCAGCGATATGCCGGTCATCGGTTAGCATTTCGGCTCGGACAGCTCTTTACGTGGCGTGAGAATCGATCGCGATCGAAGGCCGAGCAGATTGCTCAGCTCGTGCGTATGCCCAATGTGTACTTCCAATCCGGTTCTAGCGGCACGCTCGTTTTCGAGGGCGGTGTGTACTTCGAGGACGACGTAAAGGTCAACGTAACGAATAGTACGATCCGGCTCGGCGACGGTTGCCGACTGCAGAAGGGAACGGTGCTTACGGCGTCGTCTGCCTCTACGATGTCGATCGGCAGCGGCACGGTCTTCGGGCCGTATTGCGTGATCTATTCTCGCGCTGCTCTGCATATCGGGAAAAACGTAATGCTCGGGCCGAAATGCAGCGTTATGGCGGAAACGCACGGGACCGAGCAAAGCGACGTGCCGTATCAATTACAACCGCAGCGTGGCACCGGGATACGAATCGAAGATAATGTTTGGCTTGGCGCGCACGTTTCCGTCATAGACGGAATAACGATTGGAACGGGATCGATCGTATCTACCGGCTCGACGGTCTTGCGGAATGTACCGCCGTACTCGCTCGTCGCGGGAGTTCCGGGCCGCGTGGTTCGATCGTTGCGCGCGGCGTCGCAAGAACTCGATGGCACGGGCAGTCAGCAGCAGTCCCAGGCCATTCACTAGCACGGCGACGGGGCCGATCTCTTTGAGTGGGCTGCGCTCGCGCTAGCTTTGCGTTGCGGCTGAGCCGTTTATCGTCGGAGGGCCGTTGAGCGATACCACAACTCGACACAGTATCCGCGGTTCGCTACGTCTTGAGCATCGCTGACGCTATGCGCCTTTACCACGTTGCATGCGACGCGCCACTTGTCGCCCAAACGTTTGCACCGCCGGCAGCAGATTGCGCCGAAATTCTGAGCTGAAGAGAAGGTCCCAGCGACGTTTTCGCAAGGCAACCAGCAGAGCGGCTCGGGCAAAGCGGTAGCGCCAATATCGCGCGCCCCTGCGGCAGGCCGCAACGGAGGCGGCGTCCAGGCTGAGTTCCGCCGGCATCGCGTCGAACATCACGATCCACTCGCGGCAACCCTCGAGATGACGCACGAGATCTTGCCGGCTCCCGCTAGCTATGGCTGCGGTCGTCTGATTCGAATGAATCCGATAGTACCCGAACGGTCGATCGACAATGAGCAGATCGACGCCGTTGGTGACCAGCTTGATATGATAGTGAAAGTCCTCGCCTCCGCGGAACCGTCGATCGAAACCGCCGCAGGCGGCAAAGGCCGCACGACCAACGATCGATTTGAGCACCGGCGCTCCGTCGAACATGGCGACCAGATTCGCCCGGTCGATTCGGTCGTGCTGCCAGGGCAAAGCACGACGATGGAGCGTCGACTGTCGGTCATTGCCGGTTGGAGCGATCTGAGGCGGGTCTTCGACAATGACACTGTCGTAGCAAAGCGCGATTTTTGTTCCGAGCAGCGGAACCGCGTCGGCGATGAACGTCGGCGGCCACCAATCATCAGCATCGAGAAAAGCGAACCAATCCCCAGTGGCTTGTGCAACGCCCGCGTTGCGCGCCGCGGACACACCGTATCTGCCGCTTAGACGAAGGAGCGTCACCCGGCTCCCATACGCGGCGACGATCTCGGGCGTTGCGTCCGATGATCCGTCATCAACGACGATCACCTCGATATTGGGGTGCGTCTGCTCCAGCGTGCTCGCCAGAGCGTGCGAAATGAATTGCGCCGCGTTATAGGCAGGGATGATGACCGATACGCGGTCGTGCCCCGAAACCACTACTTGTGCCTTGCGCGCGCCGTAGCAACGTCTACGAAGAGCCCGAACGCCTGGCTCTGTCTACGCACGCCGGTCGGTCGTGCGGCGCAGTCTACGAGGCACTGCTCAAGCGCGGTTTGGTTCTGCCACTGTCCGCAATGGTGTTGGCCCGGATTTGCGCACGCCCAGTATAGGCAATCCCGTCGCATCTGCGCTCGGAACAGGTCCGATGACGAAGCCGAGGCCGACGTCATTTTATAACGCGATGTTTTTCGGCCGACGCCGCGCGCGCTGCAGTGTCCGGCCTCCGGCGATAATACTTGTAGATGTAGTCAAGTGTTTCCCGGAGACTCGATACGCTATCGCGCAGCCCGCGGAGGCCGCTGCGCCGGACTAAGCTAGCTGCCAGATGCAGCGGCGCGAGTATGGCGAACACTGCGGCGCGTCCATAGTCGCGGCGCGTGCGGGCATAGCGCTTGAGCGTCACGTACAAGCGCGACGCGTTGAGGTGTTGCTGATAATACTGACGATTGACCGGTGATGGAAAGTGGTCGTTCACCGCATCTGGACACAGGACGATCGTATACCCGAGGCCGACCGCGCGCGTCGTTAGATCGACCTCATCGCACCCGTAGATGAGGTTTGCATCGAAGCCGATGCGTTCAAACAATGAGGTGGGAAAGACGCAGGCATTGATGACAACGGTGTTTAGGCGCTGACTGTTACCGTATGCGCGCTGTTGATATCCGAAAAAGTTTTGATCTTTCGGGAAGATGAGTTGACCTTTTTGCCGTTCTACTCCGCTTACGATGTGCCGCTCGCGTTCGTCGGGGGATAAGTGCATGAACGCATCCGCGGTTTTTGCGACGAAGTCAACGCCGAGAACAGCGTCGTCGTCGATGAATAGAACGTACGGTTCACGGACGTGCCGAAGCGCAGCGTTGCGATTGGCGCACAGCCCGAGGCGTGGTCCGTCGACGAAGTCAATGTCGGAAAATCGCTGACTAACGAGCTCCCGCGTCCGCGCATCTGTGCTATCGTCCGATACGATTACTTGCCGGACTGGGATGCCCGATGCGCGCACCGAATCCAACGCTGTTGCTAAATCATCTGGCCGGTTGCGCGTACAAATGCAAATCGTCAAGTCGAAGGTTGCAAGTGAAGCGGTCTGATCGTTCATGTTCGCTGACGCCGTTCTGAAGTGCCGGCCTGCTTCAACGGTTCGATGCCGGAACGGCGTCCCGTAATCGAATTCCGTTAGGTTGCAGATCTTTGCAAAGTATCATCCACGCGCATGCACTGCTGTCTCGGATTGCCAAACGATGATTAGACCACCTTCTACACGCTTGCACCTTCGACGCGTCGCTGCGACGGCGTCTGCAACAGTAATGCGCAATGATAGATATGTTTTGCTCTCGATCTCCCCAAGGAATGCTTGCTTCTCGTGCCTTATGCCGAGCGGGGAAACGCTGCAAGCGTTAGGGCGTGCTGCGCCAATCGCATTCCGCCTTCAACACGTAATTGGTACTCGATACTCGCCGCGAACGGTAAGCGCCCGACGCTGCACGGCGGGGCAGTCCACGCTACAGCCCACGGCAACGGCCCGCGAAAGGCTCATTACGTCGTTGGCAGAAACCGTTGGAACCAACCTTAGGAGGACGAATTTGTCGCTTGAAAGTCTGGCGCCCCAATTCTTCACCGCGCCACCAACGAAGATTGATGGAATTCCGGCCGCGGTCACAAGCGATCTTGGAATCGCGAACGACTTGTCCGACCGCGGGACCGGCATCGGGTTCGACAAGCCTTGGACGCAAGCGCAAATCGATTCGGTGGCAGCGCGCGCGGCTCAGAACGTCAGCCCCGGTCGCGTCACCCGCTAACGTTCGGCAACAAACCGACGCTGGGCCTGCGGCGGTTGGAGAGCGCCGCAGGCTGCCCGAACGGCTTAGGAATAAGCGTCGCGCGTACAGCTTGGACAACAAGCGTCGCGCGTACGGCTGGGCGGGCGGCGTGGCCCAGTAAACTCCGGGGGCTGCCCCGTTAGGCGGCCACTTTCGGATCGCGGGCCAGTCCCTGAATTGACTGCCGCGCATGTTCGCCGGTGCCGACGATGGCGAAGCGCTTGGAAAACTCGCGCAAGGTTGCGTCGAGAACCCGGCGCTTGCGTTCACGCGCCATATGCATCGCCGGAAAGAAGGCCAGCGACGGCATATCGTCCGCCACCAGAAAGTCCAGTGGATGCAGCAGCAGCGACGGCTGAACGCCACCGATCAAACAGGCTTGCATCGCCAGCCGGAAGTACGTTAACGCGGCAAATTCGGATCGTTCCGCCAAATACAGCACGTAACTAAAGTGAATCGGTAGCCGTAAACCTGGGAATGTGGTTACCGGCAATTCGAGCAACGGTCCGGAGCCGGTCGTGACCATATACGGCTTGAGCGGGCGCAACGCATCGCGAACGGAACCAAAGAGCGCACTGCGTTGCGCGCGTTCGGCTGGTGTCATCTTGGCTGTCGCAAAGTAATAGGCCCGAGCGATCGGACCGATACACGTCGGCAGCGACGATGCGTCGTAGAGAAAGCCGAGCGACCCCAGCGCTTCGAGAACGGTTGGAGCTAAGGCATAGCCGGGACTGCGAAAGCCGCTGGGGCGGCGACCCGTTGCAGTCGCGATGGCGTCTTGAGCCATCGCAATTTCAGCAGCGATCTCCGCGGTGGAACGGCCGGTGATCCATGGCTCGTGCTCGTGTGAATGATTACCGATTTCGTGGCGGCTGGCTCCGAGCAATTGCATCGCGCTGTGATTGCTCGAGAGCGCCGCATCGCGACCGACGATGAAGCAGGTCAACGCAAGTTCGTGCCGATCCATCGTGGCTAAAACGTCGGGTACGACCGTGTCGAGATACGACGGATAACTTTGCCAAGACTCGTCATTGCGCGTCTTGAGATACGACCACGCATTGTCGAGGTCGATCGATAGGCTAGCGGGCGGCTTCATCGCAGGCTTCCTTGTAACACGTGCGTCGATGCGGCATTTGCAAGCGCAATGCTGCGGTCGACATTGAGTGTCGCGTCGTCGATCTGAGCGGCTGTAGCGAGTGTGACGCCGGCGAGCGATGTTGCGAAGGCGGGCGGCTGGTACGGAGCCGCCGCGATTGGAAATGGGAAGACGTTGCGCACGCGCGAGATCCGGAATGCCGACACGTTCGACGGTTCGAAGCCCGGCACCATGCGGATGAGCGCGGAGATGAACGATTGCCGGATCGCCTCGTCGTCCTGCAAAAACAGCGGATCGTCCGGCGCTACATATTTTGGCAGATACACCAGCGATTTGCCGTTGAACGGCTCGGTGCCGGTGACATTCGAAAATTCGATGATCGCGCTGAACGGTACCCACCGGTCGGTAATGTTCGTGATGTAATAGGGGCTAATCGGCTTGTCGATGAGCAGCGATGCGCAAACGACGCCCGCATACGGTATGGCGGCGAACGCTGTGCGCTGCGCCTCGGCAAGATCGGGAACGAGTTTACCGACGAGGGGGATCGGAACGGTGACGACGGCGTGGCCGAACGACTCGTCAACCGGGCCGCCCGTATCGATGGTTACACCGCTGCCGTTCGGCCGGATCGCGGCAATCGGCGTATTGCAACGGACGGTCACATTCGCAGCTTCCAGCTTCGTCCGGAGAACGGCGAGAATTCGAGCGTAGCCGCCGGGGATGTAACCGAAACGCTCGGCGCCCTTGGTGTTCGTTCGTGCGCCGAAGAGCCGGCGAATGGTGACTGCAATGAATGAGGCCGCAACGCTCGTTGCGTTCGCTCCCAACTTGGCCCGCAAGAGCGGCTCCCAAATTTGAGTATAGACGCGCCGGCCGCAGAGCTTGGTAAGCCACTCCGCCGCGGTTACCCGGCGCAGCGACGACGGATCGACGCGCGACGCGTAGACGATCGCGGCGCCCAGCCGGAGCTTCTCGTGCAAAGCCAACGGCGGGAACGCGAGAAAGTCGCGCACGTTGGTAAATTCGTGCAACCGGCCGCCGGAGAAAAAGCCGGTCCGGACTGAAGACCACACGATCTCACCCTCGAGATCGAGTTCTCGCAACAGCGAACGCAGCGTCAGATCCGATTCGCAAATAACGTGATAGTGCCGGTCCCAGACGAGCGGACCGAGTTCCCACGGTGCCGCTAATCCGCCCAGCATCGGCGCCGCCTCAAGAAGCGTTACCTGCCGACCGGCGGCTGCGAGTCGCAAAGCGACGACGCAGCCGACAATGCCGCCGCCAACCACCGCGACACGTTCGGTAACCGAATCAGCGGTGGTATCGGTGAACGCGCTCTCGATCACGCCGTCTCCGCGACCGCGTTGTCGGCGACGATGTAGGCGCGCTCGCAGCGCGAGCAAACCAGGCGTCCGGTATAGCGTTTGAGTCCGTGCGTACGGTGCAGCAACTGACCGCACCGGCAGACGTACCCGATCGTCTGAGCCGGCTGACCGATCACCAGATGAAAATCGGGGATGCTGCGCGTGACGATCGATCCCATTCCAACCATCGCGAACCGGCCGATGATGATCCCGCTTCCGATCGTGCAGTTGGCGCCGATGGTCGCGCCTTCGCGAACCAATGTCGCCAATGTCATTTCATCGGGATCCGAGGGCAACAGCTCGGTGAGATCCGGCGTGCACGCACGCGGAAAGCGGTCGTTGGTAAACACCGTGTGCGCCGAAATCATGACGCCCGTTTCAATCGAGACTTCGGCACAAATGTACACGCTGGCGTTGATCTTACAACGATCGGCGATCTTGACGTCGTACGCGATGTAGGTCTTTTCGCCGATGATGCACTGCGCGCCGATGTGTGCGCCGTGCCGAATGTGTACGCCGTCCCAGACGCTGGTTCCGGCACCGAGGGCGACGCGGTCTTCAACGATGGCCGACGGGTGGATGCGAACATCGGCCCGTTCATCGGAGCGAATGAGCGTCACCCTACAGCCCGCAATACCGGCGCATTCATCGAAACACCGCCGACGGCGACCCAACGATCGGCTCGCATCGACGCGTACGCCGCCTCGATGACGTCGACCGACGCGACGGCTTCGTCGAGTGAGGTGGTGGTTGGACGCTCGCCGCGGATTGCGGCGGCGAAATCGGCCGCTTGGCCCGCGAAGGCAGCCGTCTTGTCATAGCCGGTTCCGAACGGCGTGAACTCCGAGGCGCCGTCGAAACGGCGACGCGAGGCTTTCCAGCCGATATCGATGCCGCCGCGGCTGCCCAAGATGGAAATAAACCACGGTCCGGTGGCTTGTTCGCTCCACGACAAATCGATTCGGCCGAACACGCCGCCGACGCTGAGGCACTCGATGCGCGCGGTATCTTCGACCGCGGCATATTTGCGTGCATTAGGCGATTCAACTGCGCGCACGCTTTCGAGCGGCCCCAGAATATAGCGCATGATGTCGACGGAATGCGTGCCATTATCGATGATGACGCCGCCGCCGCTGGTCTCCGGTAGGAGGTTCCAGCGTCCGGTCATGTCGACGGGCGACGCGAACGTGTTTTGGACCCGGTACAGGTCGCCGATTTTGCCGGCGGCGATCGCGTCGCGTGCAATGGCTAGATCGTTGACGAAGCGGAATTTTGTGGCCATCGTCAGGACGCGATTGCAGCGCTTGGCCGTCTCGGCCATTGCGGCCGCATCGCGGCGATTGATGGCGAACGGCTTTTCGCACAAAACGTGCAGGCCGGCTTGCAACAACGTGGTGGCGATGTTGCGGTGCGTGCTGGGCGGCGTGCTGACAATGGCCGCGTCGACCGAGCCGTCCAACAGCGCGTCGATGCTCGTTGCCACGCGGGCGCCGGAACCTGCGGCCAGCGCGGCCGCTCGCGCGGCGTCGACATCGACGACCGCGACGAGTTGAAAATGCGGCGAAGCCGCTAGGGCGTCGGCGTGAGCGCGCGCGATCGCGCCCGCACCGACGATAGCGATCCGAATCATCCGGCAAGCTCCTTTACGGATTCGCGCAGCGTGCGTTCGATATGCGCGAGATGACCCTCATCGTAACGATCGTTCCAGGGCAGGACGAGAACGTGCTCCAGTGCGTCGTAGGTGCCGGGGAACAGCGCGGGCGAGTAATCGACCGCTTCGGGACGGGCCAACGTGAACGGCCAGCGGCTCTGACCGAACGTCTTCTGATCGCGAATGACTTCGCAAGCGAAGGCCGGCTTGACGATATAGCGCGGAGCTGAAGCGATCTTGAGTTTGGCCAGCTTCGCGGCGAGCGCTACCGGACCGCCTTTGATGACATTCGTATCGACCCGAATCGCATATTTCCAGTACGCGCACTCGGCATCGGCGGCGATAACCGGGTTCTCGATACCCGGAATGTCGGCGATCATCGTGGCGAACTGCGCCGCTAAATTACGGCGTTTACGCACGACCGACGGTAATTTTTGCAGCTGGGCCAGGGCCACTGCGCCCTGCAATTCGCTTACCCGGTAATTCAAGGCGAGGAAATAGTGGTCGGGCTTGGGATCGCCGTAGCCCCAACCCTTATTGATGTATAAATACATCTTGCGATCGAGAGCCGGATCGTTAGTTACGACTACGCCGCCCTCGCCGGTCGTGATGTGCTTGCCTTGCTGTAAGCTAAAGCAGCCGATCGCACCGATGGTGCCGATGGTTTTTCCGTCGAGGGTTGCGAGCATCGCCTGAGCCGCGTCTTCGATGACCGGAATGCCGGCGCGGTCCGCGACTTCCAGAATTTCTTTCATCGGCGCCGGGTTACCGAATAGATGCGTCACGATGATGGCTTTGGTTTTTGGGGTGATGCGGGCGGCGATCGTTTCGGCCGTGACGTTATACGTATTCGGATCGACGTCGGCAAAAACCGGAATGGCGCCCTGGTAAATAATCGGGGTGAGCGCGCCCATGTCCGTGATCGAGGTCGTGATGATCTCGTCGCCGGGTTCGGGATCGATTGCGGCGATCGCGATGTGAATTGCCGCACTACCCGACGCGCAGGCCCGAGCATGTTTCGCGCCAAGCAATTCGGCGAACTCGGTCTCGAAGGTTTTGGTGAAATATCCCTTGGTCGATGTCAAGACGCCGCTATCGAGCGCTTGACGTAAATAATCAAGTTCAACTTGATCGAAAGTACGGCCGGTCGCGTCCTGATCCGAGGGAAGCGCGAAAATTTCCGGCAATGGCTGAATCATCCGTTCCAATCCTTATGGCAGGCTGTGTTGGAAGCATACCCTGGGGGCGTTTTACCCAGAGGAAGCATCGGGGTCGCTGAAAATGGGACTTTCGGGAGGGGTATATGTCGCAGCGAAGCCAGCACCGAGCCGGTGCGTCGCGCCAGCGAGCGAGCTGACAACCGCGCCGTCGCGCGCCGGATATCGGGCCAGGCGAGCCGTGCCGGCACTTCCACGACTCGCTCGCCGCGGGCCAGGGCCGCCAAGATCAACGCGCAGTTGATCTCGCCGGTGAGGCTGCGCGGATCGACCCGCGCCAGAAAGCCCCGACTATACGCCCGAACCATGCCCGTATACGTGGCGACGTGCGACCGGGTAACGCTGCGAAAGAATCGGTTAGCGGCGACGCTCAAGGCCAGCCGGGTCGGCGGCACGTTGAAAACCGTCCCATTGAGGTGGTACGGCGAGGCGACCGCGATGGCCGCATATTGCGATTTGAGCGTCGCGGCCAGCAAGTCGACGTGCTCGGGTCCATAACTGAGGTCGGCATCGAGCACGATGATCGACTCACCGGTTGCCGCATACAGGCCGGTTAGCAGCGCCGCGTTGGCGCCGCGGTTCTGTTCGTGCACCAATACCCGAACGTTAGGGAATTTCTGCGCCGCCGCCCGCAGCCGGTCCCCGGTGCCGTCGTTACTTCCGTCATCGACGAAAATGAACTCGGCATCATCACGGGTCAGGGCGGCGACCGTAGACTCAACCATTTCGCCTTCATTGTAAAATGGAACGACGATCGACAGCAGCGGCGGAGAACTCATGCGTTGCGCTTACCCCTGTGCGCGACGGGTTGCCAGGACCGAAGGTCCCGTCGGTGAGTACTTGTATACGTAGCACGAGCCGGCCGCCGTCCCTGCCGCGAAATGACGCCTTGACGTGCTCCTGCGTTGACGCGGGTGAGCCGCCTTGCTATAATCCGGGGGTTCCGGCCCACCGACGGTGCGGCCATCTTTGTATGTGTCAAGGGGACAAGAGTGCCAACGATTAGCCAGCTGGTCCGTAAGGGCCGCGAAAAGCAGCAAAAAAAGGTGAAGACCCCGGCGTTCCGTGTCGTTCAGACCGGACCGAAGCCGGGTCATCCCGACCTGCCGCTGCGTTCGTTCGAGGTGGCTGGCAATCCCCAGCGCCGCGGCGTCTGCACGCAAGTCAAGACGATTACCCCCAAGAAGCCAAACTCGGCACTGCGGAAAGTTGCCCGCGTCCGGCTCACCAACGGTGAAGAGGTCACGGCCTATATTCCTGGTATCGGTCACAATCTGCAAGAACACTCAGTGGTTCTGATCCGCGGCGGTCGTGTCAAGGATCTCCCGGGCGTTCGCTACCATATCATCCGAGGAACGCTCGATACGTCGGGTGCCGCGAATCGCAAGCAAGGCCGGTCGAAATACGGCGCTAAGCGCAACGCGAAGAAGTAAGGTTTTAGAAAGAATATATGCCGCGTAAAGGTCCGGTCGCGAAGCGTCCGATTCTCCCCGATCCGAAGTTCAATTCAAAAGTGTTGGCGCGCTTCATTAATAAGGTGATGCTGGCCGGCAAGAAGTCGACGGCTGAGAAGATCACCTACGACGCCCTGGCACTCATCGAACAGAAGATCGGCCGCGATCCGATGGATATCTTCACGCAGGCACTGGGCAACGCAATGCCGCTCGTTGAAGTGCGGCCGCGGCGCGTCGGCGGTGCGACCTATCAGGTGCCGATGGAAGTTCGGCCGGATCGCCGTCAGGCGATGGCGATGCGCTGGCTCATCAGTTATGCCCGTAAGCGTCCCGGTCGCTCGATGGAAGAAAAACTCGCTGCTGAACTCATTGATGCTGCCAACAACCTCGGCATGTCGATCAAGAAGCGCGAAGACACGCACAAGATGGCTGAGGCCAACAAAGCTTTCGCCCACTACCGCTGGTAATACTCATGGCAACGATTCGCGAATACCCGCTCGAACATACCCGGAACATCGGCATTGCCGCTCACATCGACGCCGGCAAAACGACCGCGACCGAACGTATTCTTTTTTATACCGGGCGGACGCATAAGATCGGCGAAGTCCACGACGGCGCTGCCACCATGGACTGGATGGTTCAGGAGCAGGAACGCGGCATTACGATCACGTCGGCGGCCACGGCGTGCACCTGGCGGGACACGCGTATCAATATTATTGATACGCCTGGCCACGTGGACTTCACGGTCGAGGTCGAGCGGTCGTTGCGAGTACTCGATGGACTCGTTGCCTTGTTCGACTCGGTGGCGGCGGTGCAACCGCAATCTGAAACGGTGTGGCGCCAAGCCAATAAATATAAAGTCCCGCGGATCATCTTCGTCAACAAGATGGACCGGATGGGCGCTGATTTTTACAATTGCGTCGCGAAGATTCGCGAGCGGCTGGGCGCCAAGGCGGTCCCGATCCAGGTTCCAATCGGCGCTGAAGGCGACTTTTTGGGCGTGGTCGACCTGTTTACCATGAAAAAGATCGTCTACACCGACGACCTGGGTTCGGTCATGACGTCGGCTGACGACGTTGACGGCGAGCTCAAGGCGGTAGCGGAGAAATGGCGTCAAGAGCTGATCGAGGCGATCGCCGAACAGGACGACGAGTTGCTCGAGCTCTTTTTCGACGGCAAAGAAATTCCGGTCGAACGGCTCAAGACGGCCTTGCGCAAAGCGACGATTGCCGGCGACGTATTGCCGATGCTGTGTGGCTCCGCATTCAAAAATAAGGGCGTTCAACCGCTGCTCGACGCGGTCGTCGACTTTTTGCCGTCGCCGATCGACGCTAAGGCAATTATCGGTACCGATCCGAAAGACGAGACCAAAAAGCTCACTCGGCTGCCCGACGATAAGCAGCCGTTCGCAGCGCTGGCGTTCAAGATCGCGACCGACCCCTATGGCAATTTAACGTATTTCCGCGTCTATTCCGGGGTGCTCGAAAAGGGTTCGTACGTCTACAACGCCCGCAGTGGTCGCAAAGAGCGCATCGGCCGTATCTTGCGCATGCATGCTAACCATCGCGAAGATATCGATGCGATCGGTGCCGGCGACATTGCAGCGGCGGTCGGCCTGGGTGACACCCGCACGGGCGATACGCTGTGCGATGAGAAGAATGTCATTATCTTGGAAAACATCGTTTTCCCGGAACCCGTAATCTCACAAGCGATCGAGCCCAAGACCAAAGGCGATCAGGACAAATTGGGCACGGCGTTATCGCGGTTGGCTCAGGAAGATCCGACGTTTCGCATGCGCACGGATGAAGAAACGCAGCAGACCATCATCGCCGGAATGGGTGAACTGCATCTCGAGATCATCCTGGATCGCCTCAAACGCGAGTTCAAGGTCGAAGCCAACGTCGGCAAACCGCAGGTGGCATACAAAGAAGCGATCACGCGGATGGTTGAGAAGCAAGGTAAGTTCGTTCGCCAGTCGGGTGGTAAAGGTCAATACGGCGATGTGATCATTCGGCTCGAGCCGGGCGAACCGGGTACGGGCTATGTGTTCGAGTCCAAGATTGTCGGCGGCTCGATCCCCAAAGAGTTCGTCAAGCCGGTCGGCGAAGGGATTCGTGAAGCGTCGCAGAGCGGAGTCCTCGCCGGTTATCCGGTACTGGACTTCAAGGCGACGTTGCTCGACGGCAGTTACCACGATGTCGATTCATCCGAAATGGCGTTCAAAATTGCCGGATCGATGGCATTTAAAGAAGCCAATAGAGCGGCGGGTCCGATCATCAAAGAACCGATTATGTCGGTTGAGGTCACGACGCCCAAAGACTATATTGGAGAAATCATCGGCGATCTCAATAGCCGCCGTGGGATGATTCAAGGTACGGAGGACGCACCGGGCAGCGCGCAAGTAATTAAAGCCAACGTGCCGCTTTCAGAGATGTTCGGCTACGCGACCGATATGCGTTCGAAGACCCAGGGCCGGGCCACGTACACGATGGAGTTCTCGCACTACGAAAAAGCTCCGAAATCTGTGGAAGAAGAGATTATTGCGAAGGCCTCCGGCAAGAAGCCGGCGGCCTGATAGAGCGAGCGAAGTACAACTGAATCCGCGCGGGCCGCAAGTGCCCGCGCGGGCCGAATCACCTCCGGTGCGGTGATTCGGGCGATGATTTTGGAGCCGTGCGATGAACGCCGGTCCGGACAGCACTACACATATCCGTACCAATCCGGTGAATGTAAGGAAGTAAACGAGCAACTATCATGGCCAAAGCGAAATTCGACCGTAGCAAGCCCCACGTCAACATCGGCACGACCGGTCACGTTGACCATGGCAAAACGACGCTCACCGCGGCGATCATAAACTGTCTAGCAACGGAGAACGCGAACATCGTCAAGCGCAACGTCGACGATATCGACAATGCGCCTGAGGAGAAAGAGCGCGGCATTACGATCGCGATTTCGCATCAAGAGTATGAGACCGCTAAGCGGCACTACGCGCACGTCGATTGCCCGGGGCATGCCGACTACATCAAGAATATGATCACCGGCGCGGCGCAAATGGATGGCGCCATCTTGGTCGTTTCGGCGACCGATGGACCGATGCCGCAGACGCGCGAACATATTCTGCTCATGAAGCAGGTTGGCGTTCCCTACATCGTCGTGTTTTTGAATAAAGTCGATATGGTCGACGACGAGGAGTTGCTCGAACTCGTCGAGATGGAAGTTCGCGAATTACTTTCCAGCTATGAGTACCCCGGCGACGATATTCCGATCATCCGCGGTTCCGGATTGAAAGCACTGCAATCGTCGGGCAAGCGCGACGATCCAGCCGCGGCGCCGGTCTTTGCGCTCATGGATGCCGTCGATTCGTACATTCCGACGCCCGAACGCGCCGTCGACAAACCTTTCTTGATGCCGGTGGAAGACGTTTTCACGATCACCGGGCGCGGAACAGTCGGCACGGGCCGTATCGAACGCGGTCAAATTAAGGTCGGCGAGGAGATCGAGATTGTCGGGCTCGCCGAGAAGGCGCGCAAGTCCACGGTTACCGGAATCGAGATGTTCCGCAAGTTGCTCGATCAAGGTATTGCCGGCGACAACGTCGGCGTATTGTTGCGCGGCATCGAGCGCAACGATATCGAGCGCGGACAGGTGCTCGCTAAACCCGGCTCGATCAAGCCGCATAAGAAATTTAAGGCGGAGGTCTACGTCCTCTCGAAAGAAGAAGGCGGTCGCCACACACCGTTCTTCGGCAACTACCGGCCGCAGTTTTATTTTCGCACGACCGACGTGACGGGAACCATCGCTCTCCCTGAGGGAGTCGAGATGGTCATGCCGGGCGACAACGTTCAGATGAACGTGGAACTCATTACGCCGATCGCCTGCGAAGAAGGCCTCCGCTTCGCGATCCGCGAGGGCGGGCGAACGGTTGGCGCCGGCGTCGTTACCGCAGTTTCCGAATAGCGCCGTTTACGGCAGCTCTGCCCGGACTCCGTCGAACGCTTTCAGAGCGAACACCCAATACGAGATAGGACACTCTCTACCATGGCCAAGCAAAAAATTCGAATTCGCCTGAAAGCATACGACCATCGCGTGCTCGATCAGTCCGCCGAACGGATCGTTGATACGGCGAAGCGGACGGGTGCGTTCGTCAGCGGCCCGGTCCCGTTGCCGACGGAAATTAATCGCGTATGCGTTTTGCGTTCGCCGCACGTCGATAAGAAGAGTCGCGAGCATTTCGAGATGCGCACGCACAAGCGCCTCATCGACATCCTGCAAGCCTCGCCGAAAACGATGGATGCGCTCATGCATCTCGATCTGCCGGCGGGCGTCGACATCGAACTCAAAGCCTAAGACGATCGGGCGACATGCTGAGAGGGCCGGTCAGCACCGGCCTTTTTTTGTTGTCTCCCGTCCAATCGGCAAGCGGAGCGCGCCTTGCTCGGCGTTCGATTACGGACGTACGGGACGGTGCGGCAGGTTGCGTCTACCGCATCGCGGGAATTGGCGCTGATGACCAGCGACCTCCCTTTTTACGTTCAAGTCGCCGATCAGCTCGAAGAACGAATTGCCGCGCTCGCAGCGGGTGAGCCGATGCCCTCCGAGCACGAACTAGCGCGCGACCACGAGATTAATCGGCTCACCGCTCGTGCGGCGCTCGAAGAATTACAGCGCCGGTATTTGGTCCGGCGCCAACAAGGTCGTCGGACGGTCGTTGCCCGGCGGATCGAATACCGCCTCGATGCCAAGGGCGTACCCGGCTGGACGAAAACCGTTGCGAAAAGCGGTGCGGTACCCCGAACCGAAGTCGACAGCATCCGGCTGCGTCAGCCGCCGGCGGATATTCGGGCGCTTCTCAAACTCGCGAAAAAGGCGCCTGCCGTCTATCTAGGCCGGCGCCGTTTCGTCGATGATGAACTCGCGGCATATTCGGCATCGTGGCTCAATCCGCTATTCGTGCCCGATTTCGAAGCCCGTTTGAGTGCGGCAGGAACGTTGAATGCGGCGCTACGGCGGTACGATTTAAAGCCTAAGCGTGGCTTCTTGCGTTGTCAACTTGCCGTCGCGCCACCAGATTTAGCCGAGCGCTTCGAGTCGCACGACCGTCCGCTGGTGTTCGATGTGACTACCCACTTGTTGACCGGGAAGCGCCATTTGGGTAGCACCACGACGTGGTTACGTGCCGATATGTTTAATGTCGTTTTCGAGATGAAGAACGCGGGTGCTTAGCCACCGGAGCGCCGAACCGCTCGCTGCGGCTGCACGATTCCGCTGGGAAGACCCGCTAGCGTTCGAGGCTGAACTCGACCCGCAGGAGCGCATGGTTCAGGATAGCGCGCGTGAATACGCCCGCTCGAAGTTACTGCCGCGGATTCGCGAAGCCCACCGTGACGAACATTTCGACCCAGCAATTTATCGCGAGATGGGTCAGCTCGGCTTTCTTGGTTCGACGCTGCACGGCTACGGTTGTGCCGGCGTAAATGACGTTGCGTACGGCCTCATTGCGCGCGAGATCGAGCGCGTTGACTCCGGATACCGTTCGGCGTTGTCGGTGCAATCATCGCTCGTCATGTATCCGATCTATACGTATGGTAACGCGGTCCAGCGCGAGCGGTTTCTGCCGCGGCTCGCGACAGGTGAATCGATCGGTTGTTTCGGATTGACCGAGCCGGATTCGGGATCCGATCCGGCGAGCATGCACGCGCGCGCGCGTAAAGTCGATGGCGGTTTCTGTCTGACGGGCACCAAGACGTGGATCACCAACTCACCGATCGCCGATATTTTCGTGGTTTGGGCGAAGGATGACGACGCGATAATCCGTGGCTTCGTGCTCGAACGCGGTATGCCGGGCTTGTCGACACCAGCGATCACCGGAAAGTGGAGCTTGCGCGCGTCGAGCACCGGTATGATCGTGATGGATAACGTCTATGTGCCCGCGGACGGTCTGCTCGCGGGCGCACACGGTTTGAGTGGGCCGTTCGGCTGCCTCAATAAAGCTCGTTACGGCATTGCTTGGGGAGCCTTGGGGGCGGCCGAGTTTTGCTGGCACGCGGCGCGTTCCTATACGCTTGAACGCGTTCAATTCGGACGGCCGTTAGCGGCAACACAGCTCGTGCAACTTAAATTAGCCGATATGCAAACCGAAATCACGCTGGCGCTTCATGCCGTCCTGCGGCTTGGCCGATTGATGGAAGCGCGCACCTCCACACCCGAGATGGTGTCGTTGCTCAAGCGAAATTCATGCGGTAAGGCATTGCAGATCGCGCGCGTTGCACGCGATATGCACGGTGCAAACGGCATTTCCGACGAGTATCATGTCATTCGTCACGTGCTCAATCTCGAAGCGGTGAATACCTACGAGGGAACACACGACATTCACGGACTGATTCTGGGGCGCGCGCAAACCGGACTGCAAGCATTCAATTAGGTGACGGTGGCGCTCACAACGGGGCCGTTTTCACTTGCTGACGAAACGCGCGACATGCCCACCCCAATTGAGGTCAGTTATTCGCGCGTCTTCAGCGGGACCGCCCGTCGAATTTATCAATTGTTGAGCGAAATGGGGACCTCCGGTGACGTGATTTGGCCGTTCGCCGCGCAGCCGTTCATGCGCACGTCCGGCCCGCTAACGGTTGGGACCACCGAGGAATGGCATATTGGGATGCATTCAACCCTCGCGGAGGTGGTTCCCGAAGAGCGAATCGTGTGGCGTATCGAAAACGACGGCGTCACCGGCACGCATGGATTCTTCTTGACGCATGACGGCAAGAAGACGATCGTTACGCATACGACCGTGGCGGAATTATCCGATACTGACGGGCGCATGTTCTGGAAACGCATGCAGGACGCTCACGAACGCGCGATAAGCGGCCTCTTCGACAAACTGGCGCGCGTCTTAAAGCGCTAAACATGTCGGCTTGGCCGACACGCGACGATGACCGCTTGGGCACCGCCCAAAGAACCACTTCGGGCACGGCCCCAAACCACTTTAAGCGCGGCCCAGAACGTGACTTGGGCGCCACCCAGAGCCGCTTGGGCACGGCCCGAATCACTTCGGGCGCGGCTCAAGACCGATTGCGGCGCGGCCTAAAACCACTGCGGGCACGGCCCCGAGCCACTTTGGGCGCGGCCCAGAACGTGACTTGGGCGCGGCCCAGAACCACTTTGAGGTTCGGCCCAGAACGTGAATTGGGCACGGCCCCGAACGACTTTGGCGCGACCCAGAATGCGAATTGCACGCGCGCAGCGGCCGGCTAAGCCGGCGCCTCATGATAAGTGGCTCGAGGGCCCAAGCAAAATACGTTGTGCGCGATCGAACCATGAAATTCGGCGGGCTTAGCCGACGCCGGGTCACACGCAGCTTAGGCGAGCCCGCAGCGAACGCGTGCAACGAAGGCGAACTTGTCGACCAGCGTCGGGTTGAAACCAGAGTGAATCCGTACAATTCCCGTTCGGTTTGTTCGCAACATGAAGCATCGTGTTTTAGGTCGCAGCGGGGCGCAGATCTCCGCAATGGGCCTTGGCTGCATGGGAATGTCCGAGTTCTACGGGGTGACCGATGATGCCGAATCGACGCGCACGATTCATCGAGCATTGGAACTAGGAATCAACTTTTTCGATACGGCCGATATGTACGGACCCTATACGAACGAGGAGCTCGTCGGCCGCGCTCTACGCGATCGACGCGACGCTGCATTCATCGCAACGAAATTCGGCAACGTGCGCGATCCGCACGATCCGACGAAGCGTCGTGTCAACGGCCAGCCCGCGTACGTGCGTTCGTCATGTGAAGGCTCGCTCAAGCGCCTGGGCGTGGAGACGATCGACCTGTATTATCAACATCGCGTCGACAATGACACGCCGATTGAGGAAACCGTCGGCGCGATGGCCGAACTGGTCACCGCGGGGAAGGTTCGCTACCTTGGGTTGTCCGAGGCGAGCGCGGCAACGATTCGCCGGGCTGCGAGCGTCCATCCGATCGCCGCGTTGCAGACGGAGTATTCTCTTTTTAGCCGCGATATCGAAGACGATGGTATTTTAGCAACCGTTCGCGAACTCGGCATCGCCTTGGTTCCGTACAGCCCGCTCGGCCGAGGGTTTTTGAGCGGCACGATTCGCTCCCTCGATGACCTTGCGGCCGATGATTTTCGGCGTATTTCGCCGCGGTTCCAAGGCCCGAACTTCGCGCGCAATCTCGAACTTGCCGATGCCGTACGAACGATCGCTACCGAGTTCGGCGCGACGCCGTCACAGATTGCGCTGGCTTGGGTCCTGGCGCAGGGCACCGATGTCATTCCGATTCCCGGCACCAAGCGGGTCGCGCGCCTCGAAGAGAATGCTCGCGCTTGCGAGATCGAATTGTCGCCCGAGCAATTACGCCGCATTGAAGCCGTTGCCCCCAAGCATGCGGTGGCCGGCGAACGCTACGCCGACATGACGATGGTGAATCGGTGATGCAAGCGGCGGCTCGAGAAACGGCTGACCGATAACGCAACTCCGCACCACCGGCGAGCCGCTCGCCGGTGCGATCGCTTTAGGGCTCGATCCGGTCATCGTGTGCGTCGTCGATGCGGCGCCGCGGGTGCTTACCGTCGTTGACGGCGGGTTGCCCCGCTTACCGGCCGGATCGTTCGATCCGCTGCGCGATCGAACGCTCGAGTTGGCGGCTCGCCGTTCGATCGACGAACAAGTCGGGGTCAATGTCGGCTACCTCGAGCAGCTGTACACGTTCGGCGATCGCTTTCGCGATCCACGCGAAACGGCCGGCGGACCTCGATTCGTTACGATCGGCTACCTGGGATTACTTGGCAGCCCGGCGCTGGGAGCGGTGCCGAACGCGCGTTGGATCGACTGGTACGAATTTTTCCCGTGGGAAGATTGGCGCCGCGGACGCCCGCCGCTGCTCGAGGCGGGAATCGGCGAACATGTCGCTGCGTGGATCGCGGGCGACCCGACCCGAAACCAGCGCCGGATTCGCGGCGCCGCCGCGTTCGGGCTCGACGGCGCGCCGTGGAATGACGAGGCGGTGCTCGAGCGCTACGAGATTCTGTACGAGATTGGCGCCGTGGCCGAATCACGCGGACAGGCCGCTGGTCTAGGCACACCGATGGCGCTCGATCACCGCCGGATTCTGGCCACGGCGATCGGCCGTGTGCGTGCCAAAATAAAATATCGGCCGGTAATTTTCGAGTTGTTGCCGCCGTCGTTCACGCTGCTCCAATTGCAACGCACCGTCGAGGCGTTGGCCGGCACCCGTCTGCACAAATCGAATTTCCGCCGCTTCGTTGAGGAAGGCGGCCTCGTTGTGGGAACCGGCGAGCGCCGGCCGACTTCGGGCCGGCCGGCGGAAATGTTCCGCTTTCGATCCGAAGTCATCGCCGAGCGGCCCGATCCAGGCGTAGGAGTTCGCTAGCCGGGTTCGAGAAGGAACGCATGAAACCATATATGCTCAAAAGTAGTATAAGTGGGTAACCCGTCCGGCGTTTCGCCCGAGAGTACGACTAATGGATCTGCTGCCGTTTTCCACCGCCGTCGCTGAGCGCACCCGACCGATCTATGACCGCATGGCGCGCATCATGCCGGCAGCCGAGTGGCCGATCCATGCGCCGCTCGTCGACGCAATCAACACCCTCAAGCGCGAAAAAGACGTCGTCATTCTGGCCCACAATTATCAAGTGCCGGAGATTTTTTGGGGCGTCGCCGATATCGTCGGCGACTCACTGCAACTCGCGCGCGAAGCGCAGCACGTGACCGCGGCAACGATCATGGTCTGCGGCGTTCACTTCATGGGCGAGACGGCCAAGATTCTCAATCCCGACCGGCGCGTGATTGTCCCCGACCGCCGCGCGGGGTGCTCGCTTGCCGAGTCGATAACGGCAGCCGACGTCCGGGGCCTGCGCGCGCTGCATCCCGGCGTGCCGATCGTCACCTACGTCAATACCAGCGCCGCAGTGAAAGCCGAATCCGATATTTGCTGTACCTCGTCGAACGCCGTTCGGATCGTCGAATCGCTCGGCGTACCGCGGGTGCTGATGATCCCCGATGAATATCTCGCGGCATACGTGGCCGCCAACACGCGCGTGGAGATCCTGTCGTGGAAGGGTCACTGCGAAGTCCACGAGCGGTTCCGGGCGATCGACGTCGAGCGTTTACGCGAAGACGACGACGGCATCATCATCTTGGCGCATCCGGAATGCCCGCCCGACGTCATCGCGGCGGCCGACTTCGCCGGCTCGACCGCCGGAATGATCGATTACGTCCGCGACCATCCGGCGCAGCGCGTCATGCTCCTGACCGAGTGTTCGATGAGCGACAACGTGGCGGCCGAGTTTCCCAACGTTGAATTCGTGCGGCCGTGTAATCTGTGCCCGCACATGCGCCGCAACTCGCTGGCCAAGGTGCTGCATTCGCTGCAGACGTTCGAGGACGAAATCGTGGTCGATCCCGCGGTGGCTCGGCGGGCCCGCTCCGCGGTGCAGCGCATGATCGATTTGCCGGCGGCGGCCGCCTGATGCGGACCGACGTCCTCATCATCGGCGCGGGCCTGGCGGGTCTGGCCTGCGCGCTGAGTTGTGGCGCTGCTTCGGTCGTCCTTGTGAACGACACCCAGCCGCAGACCGACGTTGCCTCAGCCTGGGCGCAGGGTGGTCTGGCGGCCGCTCTCGGAACCGATGATGCCCCCGCTTTGCACGCCGCCGATACACTGGCTGCCGCGGCCGGCATCGCCGACGCCCGGATTGTCCGCGATGTCACCGCGGAAGCACCGGCTGCGATCGCGTTGCTCGAGCGATTCGGCGTGCCCTTCGACCGGCGCGCCGACGGTTCGCTCGAACTGGGCCTCGAAGCCGCGCACTCGCGGCGCCGTATCGTGCACGCCGCCGACCACACCGGCGCTTCGATCGTGCGCAGCCTGCTAACGGTCGTCGCGGCCCGGCCGAACATCCGGCTTGCGACCGGCTTGCGCGCGATCGATCTGGTAACCGGGCTCGATGGCCGCGTCGCCGGTGCGGACTTCATCGATCGCGACGGCCGGCGCGTTCAAATCAATGCCCAAGCCGTGGTGTTGGCCAGTGGCGGCTACGGCGGACTATACGCACGCACGACGACGCCGCCCGCGACGCTGGGAGCGGGAATCGCGCTGGCGGCGCGCGCGGGCGCGACCCTGGCGGACATGGAGTTCGTTCAATTCCACCCGACGGCGCTGGTGTCAAACGCCGATCCGCTGCCCCTCATCAGCGAGGCGGTTCGGGGCGAAGGCGCGTTGCTCGTTGATGCCCACGGTGAGCGATTCGTCGACGAACTCGCTCCGCGCGATGTCGTCGCGCGGGCGATCTTCGAACGCCAGGCGGCCGGCGCAACGATCTTTCTCGATGCGCGTTCGGCGCTCGGCCCGCGCTTTGCCGCCCAATTTCCGACGATTCACGCGCGCTGTGCCGCGGCCGGGATCGATCCGGCGTCCGAGCCGATCCCGGTCACGCCGGCGGCGCACTATACCATCGGCGGCGTCGCCACCGATGGTCGCGGCCGCACCGGTATACCGGGCTTATGGGCCTGCGGCGAAGTCGCGGCGACGGGGTTGCACGGGGCGAACCGGCTCGCGAGCAATTCACTGGTCGAAGCCGTTATTTTTGGAACGCGTGCCGCGCACGATATCGACGCAACGCCGGTCGGCCGCCGGCCGGCCAGGACCGCACGCGCGTCACGCCGGCTCGACATCGTGCCCGACTTGGGCCTCAGCTTGGCACCGCTGCGGGCGGCCATGAGCGCGTTCGCCGGCGTGGTGCGCGACGAACGCGGTTTACACCAGGCGCTTATCGCCTGCGATGTGCTGGAGCGCTCGGCATCCGCCGACCCGCGCGTTCGCGACGCGGTGTTCGTGGCTCGGGCCGTCGCGCAGGCGGCCCTGCTCCGGCGTGAGAGCCGCGGCGCCCATTTTCGCTCCGACGCGCGCGGCGACGATCGACGCTACGCGTCGCGGGCGTTCGTCGCGCCGGTGGCCGACGGCCGCATCGCGCACATATCGTGATCGATTTTGCGCTCGATGATTTTTTGCGGGCGGCGTTACGTGAGGATCTCGGCCGGGCGGGCGATCTGACGACCAACGCGATCGTCGGAGCCGGCCGCACCGGCAGTGCCGCGGTGATCGCGCGGCGCGGCGGGACGATCTCGGGTTTGACGGCGGCGGCGCGCGTCTTCACGCTGCTCGACCCGGCCGTAGCCGTCGAAGTGTTTGCCGCCGATGGCGCCACGGTCGGCGACGGTACTCGGCTAGCGTCGATCAGCGGTTCGTTGCGCACGATTCTCGCCGCGGAACGCACCGCGCTTAACATCTTGGGCCGCTTGTGCGGTGTTGCGACGTCGACCCGACGTTACGTGGCGCTGGTAGCGGGCACCCAAGCCACGATCGTCGATACGCGCAAAACGACGCCCGGGATGCGGGCGCTCGAAAAAGCTGCCGTACGCGACGGCGGCGGAAAGAACCATCGCTTCGGCCTCGATGATGCCATCTTGATCAAGGACAACCACGTCGCGGCGGCCGGCGGGATCGCGCTCG
The DNA here is from genome assembly GCA_965214335.1 of Candidatus Velthaea sp. Lineage (GTDB taxonomy): Bacteria > Vulcanimicrobiota > Vulcanimicrobiia > Vulcanimicrobiales > Vulcanimicrobiaceae > Velthaea. The sequence goes on from CBDCBO010000005.1 coordinate 1,238,290, forward strand.
CGATCGGCGCCGCCCGGGCAAGCGCCGGACATTTGGTTCCGATCGAGGTCGAGGTCGACTCACTCGAGCAGCTCGATGAAGCGTTAGCGGTCGGTGCCCGAATCGTGCTGCTCGACAACTTCACCCTCGCCGGTCTGCGGGAAGGCGTCCGGCGCAACGCCGGCCGGGCATTGCTCGAGGCTTCGGGCGGCGTTGACGCCACGAGCGTCCAGGCCATCGCTCAGACCGGCGTCGACCTCATCTCAGTCGGCGCGCTCACCCACAGCGTCGTGTGTTTGGACGTCGCACTCGATATTCTAGAGGCTTGATCGGACACGCGGGAGCGCTTGGATCGGCGGCAAAGTCGAGTCGACGCACCGCCGTTTCAGTAAACGCCTGGGCCCGAGGAGAAACGAGCGGAACGGGTTTGACATCCGGCCGCGGGCTTGGTATTCTCTAGCGGTTGTGGTCCCCGCCGGCTGGGTCTATCGAGTGCTATTGACGCTCGATCGACCTAGACGCCTGGACCCGTGGCAAAGTCGTGGTGCACCGGCGTAAGCCGAGCGCTGCATTCATAGGAAACCTTCGAGATGAAAAACATCATCGGCCGCAAGGTTGGGATGACGAGCGTATTCACCAGCGACGGCCGCTACGTTCCCGTAACGGTTATCGAGGCCGGTCCGTGTCCTGTCGTGCAGCGCAAAACGAGCGCCACCGACGGCTACGAATCGGTTGCGCTGGGCTTTGGAACGATCAAGAAGTCGCGCGTTACGCGTGCCATCGCCGGCCACTACAAGCGGGTCAACCTCGAGCCCAAGCGCGATATACGCGAGTTTCGGGCCGGCATCGAAGGCGTTGATGTCGGGGCCGTCATCACGGTCGACAGCTTCGCGGCCGGCGATCGGGTCGACGTCGTCGGTATCTCCAAGGGCCATGGTTTTGCCGGCGGGATCAAGCGTCACAATTTCAGCGGCGGCAGCGCAAGTCACGGTCAAATGATTCATCGCCAACCAGGCTCGAACGGTGACACCAACGCCGGCCACACCTCGCGCGGTTCGCGGCGCCCGGGCCATTACGGTGTCGATCGCATCACCCATCAAAATCTCGAAGTCGTTCGAACCGATGTCGAACGCAACGTCCTGCTCGTTCGCGGTCCTGTCCCGGGCCCCAAGAACGGTCTTGTCACCGTCAGCCTGTCCGTGAAAACGAAGGCCAGCGCGTGATGGCCCAGGTTATCGACGTAGCCGGCAGCGTTATCCGCGAAGAAGGCACGCCCGCCATTTTTGATGCGGCGTCCAACGGCGGAAAAGGGAATCTCATTTTCCGCGCGGTCCACCGCGAACTGGCCAACCCGCGCGCCGGAACGCACAAGACGAAGAAACGCGATGAAGTTCGGGGCGGCGGTCGCAAGCCATGGCGCCAAAAGGGCACCGGCCGGGCACGTCAAGGCTCGATCCGTTCGCCGCAGTGGCGTCACGGTGGTGTGGTTTTCGGGCCGCAACCGCGCAGCTACGTGAGTTCACTCAATAAAAAGGAGCGCCGGGCGGCAATGATCGCCGCGCTCACCGACAAGTTCGCCGGCGGTGGCGTTACCTTACTCGATGCACCGAACTTTGCGCTGACCAAAACCAAAGATTTCGCGACGCTTTTCTTCGGATCGCCGAAAGCCGCGCGCAGCGGGCCAACAACGCTCGTTGTTTTCGGGCAGTCGGAACTCGCGACGGTCGGTGAAAACTTGGCCCGGGCCGGTGGCAACCTGCAACGGATCGGCGTTACGCACGACGGCGCGCTTGACGTCAAGGACGTGGTCGGCTTCACCCGGCTCGTATTGACCACCGAAGCGTATCGCGCGATCGTCAGTCGCTTTTCCGGGGAGACCGCGTAATGGACGCTCGCGACATCATTCTTGCACCGCTCATTACCGAGAAGTCGATGGCCGGCACCGCCGTACAGCAATACGCGTTCGAGGTTCATGCGGCAGCAACGAAAACCCAAATCAAGCATGCCGTGCAAGACATCTTCAAAGTAACGGTCACCAAGATCAATACGGTCAACGTCCCGGGCAAAGTGAAGAACTTCGCGCGCCGCGGTACGCGGACGTCGGGCAAGCAATCCGATTGGAAAAAAGCGATCGTCACCTTGGCGCCGGGTCAGAAGATTGAATTAGCCGGCGTAAACTACTTTGAACAGTAATTCGGGGTGCCTCGGTTCCGATCGCGGCGTTGCTTTTCGCTTGCGTACTCGAGTTCGCTGCGCTCATCGTGCCTTGCGCTCGAAACCGATGCACCCCCAATTGGCTGGGTTTGCTTCGGTCTTGCGGGTTGGGTTTACTCGCGCTTTGCGCTCGGGATTTCGGCACTTGCTGATGGCTGGGTTGGGCGGGCGCGGTTTGTTGGGGGCTTGGGTTGCTGCGGTGGCTTTTTTGCAGTTGGGGCGTCCGGGTGACGCGGTGGCGGCGCGTGGTGGTTCTTTTGCGTTCTCTTTCGGCGGCTTTGTCACGGTGGTATGTAGCTGATGCCTGTTAAGAAATATAACCCGACGAGTGCGGGTCGCCGGTTCATGACGACGATGGACTTCTCCGAGCTGTCTGATAAGAAGCCCGAGAAGCAGTTGCTCGAAGTCAAGAAGAAGCACAGCGGCCGCAACAATAACGGCCACATCACGGTGCGTCACAAAGGCGGCGGTTGGCGCAAGCAGTACCGGATCATTGATTTCAAACGCAGCAAGGACGCTATTCCGGCGAAAATTGCGGCGATCGAATACGATCCGAACCGTTCGGCCCGTATCGCATTGCTTAATTATCGCGACGGCGAGAAGCGCTATATCCTCGCTCCGGCCGGCGTCAAGATCGGCGATCTCATCGAATCCGGTCCAAAAGCGGATATCAAGATCGGCAACTGTTTGCCGATCGCGAACATCCCGCTCGGCACGGTGCTACACAACATCGAATTGCGTCCGGGTGAGGGCGGCAAGCTCGTGCGGTCCGCCGGCGGTTCGGCGCAGCTGATGGCCAAAGAGGGCGAATATGCCCAGGTTCGCATGCCGTCGGGCGAAGTTCGCAAGATTCTCATCGTCTGCCGGGCGACGATCGGACAACTCGGCAACGTCGATCACGAAAACGAAGTCGTCGGCAAGGCCGGCCGGAAGCGGCACCGCGGCATCCGGCCGTCGGTACGCGGTATTGCGATGAATCCGGTCGACCATCCACACGGTGGAGGCGAAGCGCGCTCGACATCGGGCCGCCCGCCGACAACGCCGTGGGGTCAGATGACGATGGGTAAGAAGACGCGCCGCAATAAGCGCACTGCATCAATGATCGTTCGGAAACGGAACACCAAGTAACATGGGACGCTCACTAAAAAAAGGCCCGTTCGTCGCGGACCATCTTTTGGCCAAGGTTGAAAAGATGAATTCGACGCGTGAAAAGCGGGTCATCAAGACGTGGAGCCGCGCTTCCACGATCGTTCCGCAAATGGTCGGCCATACGATCAGCGTGCATAACGGTAAAGCGCACATCCCGGTGTTCGTCACCGAAAACATGGTCGGACACAAACTCGGCGAGTTCTCGCCCACGCGGACCTTTAAGGGACATAGCGGCGATAAGGCGACGGTGAAATAATGCAAATGCAAGCGCCTCCCGAAGCCGTAGCTCATCTCAAGTTTGCGCGCGTCGGCCCGCGTAAGTTGCGGCGTGTCGCCGATGCGATTCGCGGAAAAACCGTCCGCGAAGCGTTGGTCCTGCTACAGTTTGCCGGCGTGTTCGCCGCCGAGCCGATTGAAAAGTTGCTCAAATCGGCGGTCGCCAACGCCGGAAACAATCATAATATGGATACCGACGGCTTGTTCGTCACGCGAATCACCGTCGACGGCGGACCCGGCGGCGGGTTCACCAAGCGGCTCGACCCGCGCGCGCAAGGCCGCGCGGCGTTCAAGCGCAAGCGCATGTCGCACGTGACGATCGCGGTCGGGGCCACGCCGCCCAAGCATCCGCCCAAGCAACTCCCCGGTGCGGCCATTGCGCTTTCGACGCGCGATTCGCGCCAAGCCAAAGCCGCATCGGCTAAACCTTCACCGACATCGCGCCGCAAAAAGACGCCTCCCGCCGGAGCGGGGGCTTAGAGGTAGTATGGGTCAAAAAATCCACCCGGTCGGTCTCCGGCTCGGCATTACCCGCACGTGGGACAGCCGCTGGTTCGAGAAAAAGAACTATCAGGCGTGGCTACACGAAGACGTCGCGATTCGCAAATATTTCGGACGCATGACCCGCGCTGCGGCAATCTCCAAAGTCGAGATCGAGCGCCGCGCGAATCAGGCGCGCGTCATCGTGAATACGGGTAAGCCCGGCATCATCATCGGCAAGCGTGGTGTCGGTATCGACGAGATCCGTCGCAATCTCGAAAAGCTCACCGGAAAACAAGTCCAGGTGAACGTCGTCGAAATTAAACACCCCGAAACCGACGCACGGCTCGTTGGCCAAAACATCGTCGATCAGCTCGAGAAGCGGATCGCTTTTCGACGCGCCATGAAGCAGGCGATCATGCGCACCATGAAGGCCGGCGCGCGGGGTGTAAAAGTACAAATCTCCGGCCGCCTCGGTGGCGCTGAAATCGCCCGGCGCGAAACGAACCACGATGGGAAGGTTCCGCTGCACACGTTGCGCGCGGATATCGACTACGCGCATGTTGAAGCGTTCACCACCTTCGGCCGCATCGGCGTGAAGGTGTGGATTTACAAGGGCGAGATTCTGCCCGATCAGCCGCGCGCGGAACAGAGCCGGCCGGTCGAGCGTACCGTCACCGGCGATCGGGTCAACTTCCGCGACAATCGCGGTCGCGGTGCCCGCGGTGGTCGCGGCGGTCGCGTCCGGGGTCCGGGCGGCTTGGATACGGGGGCTGCGATGAACGCAGCGACCGCCGATGGCCAGTCGTTGGAGTCGATTGTCGACGGCGCGCCGTCGGCCCAGGGCTTCCATCCGACCGGCGAGCACGGCGGTGCGGCCGTCCACGATGTTGCCTCCGAACACGGTCACGGTGTTACCGGCGAAACCTCGCAGGTCGACCCCGCCACGCAGCGGACCTTCGATGCGGCCGAACGTCCGGGCGCGCCGTCCGAGGCTGAACCTAGCGAGGGCGCCGCCGGTGACACTCCTCCAACTCCGCAAGCGGGATCGTAAGAGATGCTTACTCCAAAACGGGTCAAGTGGCGCCGTCAGCATCGTGGCCGGATGACCGGTCGGGCGATGGTCGGCAACACGTTGACGTTCGGCGAATACGGTTTGCAGGCGCTCGAGCCGTGCTGGATGACCAATCGTCAGATTGAAGCGGCGCGTGTTGCGATGACGCGACACATCAAGCGTGGCGGCAAAGTCTGGATTAAAATCTTTCCGGACAAGTCGGTAACGAAGAAACCAGCCGAAGTCCGGATGGGCAGCGGTAAAGGCAACCCGGAGTTCTGGGTTGCGGTGATTCGTCCGGGCCGGATCCTGTTCGAGATCGGCGGCGTTCCCGAATCGGTGGCCAAAGAAGCGTTGCGCTTAGCAGCCCAAAAATTACCGATCGGGGTAAAGTTTGTTTCGCGTGCCGCTGAGGAAGCCGCCGGATGAAAAAGACCGACCTGCGCGCGTTGCGCGACCTCACCATCGCCCAGCTTGAGACCAAAGCGCGCGAGACCAAGGAAGAATTGTTCAACTTGCGTTTCTCGCTACGCACCGGTCATCTTTCGGACTTTTCGAAAGTGAAAGCTGCGCGACGGACTTACGCCCAAATTCAGACAGCGATCTCCGAGAAGAAGATCGTCGAGGCACGACATGGAGCAGCCTAATCTCGCGACCGTAACGCCCGCAGCGCCGAGCGATGCCGGTCGGATCAACCGCCGGCGCGTCAAGCAGGGTCGCGTCGCGTCCAACAAGATGGACAAGACGATCGTCGTCGTTACCGAGACGCGCGTGCCCCATCCGGTCTACAAGAAAATCGTCCGTAAGTCGGTGCGTTTTAAAGCGCATGATGAGGGCAACGTCGCCGGAATCGGCGATACGGTTCGCATCGCCGAGTGCCGCCCAATGTCCAAAGACAAGCGTTGGCGGCTCGTCGAAATCGTCGAGAAAGCCAAGTAAATGATCCAACAAGAAACCCGGCTCAAAGTCGCCGATAATTCCGGCGCACGTGAATTGCTGTGCATTCACGTCAGCGGCGGCAGCCGGCATCCGTACGCATTCGTGGGCGACATCATCGTGGGAACGGTCAAGTCGGCCATTCCCGGTGCTGCGGTGAAAAAAGGCCAAGTCGTTAAAGCGGTGGTGGTGCGGTGCTCGCAACCGATGCGGCGGCCCGATGGTTCGATCATCAAGTTCGACGACAACGCGTGCGTGATCATCAAGGGTGACAAAGATAACCTCGATCCCCGCGGCACCCGCGTCTTCGGTCCCGTTTGCCGCGAATTGCGCGACCGCGGGTTTTTGAAGATCGCGTCGTTAGCGCCGGAGGTTTTGTGATGCCGCAAGCGATTGCAAAGCCGCATGTCGCCAAGGGCGACACCGTGGTAATTCGGCGCGGAAAAGAAAAAGGCAAACGCGGCGTCGTTAAAGCGGTCTTTCCGAAGGCCGGCACCGCGACTGTCGAAGGGCTCAACGTCATCAAGCGGCATACGAAACCAGGCCAGGCCGGCGCTCAGTCCGGCGGTATTTTCGAGAAAGAAGCGCCGCTGCCGATCAGCGCGCTGCAAATCATCGATCCCAAGACGAATCTTCCCACGCGCATCCGCCGCATCCGCCAGACCGACGGCTCATCCGTTCGCGTGGCGGTCCGCTCGGGCGAACAGCTTCCGATCCCCGTGAAAGTTCGATAATCATGCCTGAACGGTTGAAGGATAAGTACCAAACCACGGTACGTCCGGCGCTCGTCGAACGCTTCGGCTACAAGAACCCGATGCAAGTCCCCAAACTCGAGAAGGTCGTCATCAACATGTCGGTTGGCGATGCCATTCAGAACTCGAAAATCCTCGACGTCGCGGTCAACGAGATGATTGCGATCTCGGGGCAAAAGCCGGTCATCACGAAAGCCAAGAAGTCGATTGCGGCGTTCAAGCTGCGTGAAGGCATGAATGTCGGCTGCAAAGTGACGCTGCGCGGCGAACGGATGTACGTTTTCCTCGACAAGCTGTTCAATATCGTGTTGCCGCGTATTCGCGACTTTCGCGGACTTTCACGCAAGTCGTTCGACGGCCGCGGCAACTACAACATGGGGTTGCGCGAGCAACTCGTGTTTCCCGAAATCAACTTCGATAAAGTGGACAAGGCGCGCGGCATGGATATCGTGATCGTAACGACCGCCCGAACCGACGAGGAAGCCACGGCGTTTCTGGAATCGATGGGCTTACCGCTGACCAAAGTCACGCCGGTAAAGGGAGCCGCATAATGGCCAAAACTTCCTCGATCGAAGCTTCAAAAATTCCGGCGAAATTCCACGTACGCGATCATAATCGTTGCAAAGTATGCGGCCGTCCGCGCGGCTATTTGCGGAAATTCGCGATGTGTCGCATCTGTTTTCGCGAGAACGCGCATCGCGGCTTCATCCCCGGCGTTACGAAGGCTTCCTGGTAAATGCACATGAGACAAGCACCCCAAACGATCGACCGCGGTTTGCCTGCGGGAGTCCGTTAACATGGGCGTCATCACCGATCCGATCGCCGATATGCTCACGCGCATTCGCAACGCCAATAGCGTCAACCACCAAACGGTTGACGTTCCGGCCAGCAAAATGAAAAAGGCCGTGGCTCAAATTCTGGTCGACGAAGGTTTCATCAAGAGTTTCGAGCAGGTTGCCGAGGGTCCGCAAGGGACGATCCGCATCGTGCTCAAGTACGGTCCGGAAAAAGAAAAAGTCATTACCGGATTGCGGCGCATCAGCCGGCCGGGTTTGCGGGTCTATACGTCCAAGACCGAAATCCCGCGGGTGTTGGGCGGCCTCGGTCTCGTAATCATTTCCACCTCACATGGCATCATGTCGGGCAAGCGCGCCAAGCGCGAGGGCTTCGGTGGCGAGGTGCTGGCCTATGTTTGGTAACGGAGCGGTCGCGGTTCTCGGCCCGATTGGGAGTGCATAATGTCGCGAATTGGTAAATTACCGGTTGCCGTGCCGGACGGCGTCAATATCGACCTCGCGGATTTGCTCGTGCGGGTCAAAGGCCCCAAGGGCGAATTGCAGCAGCCGATTCTCGAACATGTCACGGTCAAGCTCGCGGACGGTCAGCTCGTCGTCGAACGAAAGACCGACGATAAAGCCGGCCGGTCGGCGCACGGGCTGACCCGAACGCTCATCAGTAACATGGTCGTCGGCGTCACCAAAGGATTTCGCAAGAGTCTCGAACTGCAAGGCGTCGGATATCGCGCCACCAAGGCCGGCACGAACTTGAATCTGTCGCTCGGCTATTCGCACCCGGTAACGTATGCAGCGCCGGCTGGTATCACGTTCACGGTCGAAGGCACGAACCGGATTCATATCGACGGTATCGATAAGCAAAAGGTCGGTCAGGTCGCGGCTGAAATTCGCGATCTCCGCCCACCGGAGCCCTATAAGGGCAAAGGTGTGCGCTACGAGGGTGAAGTCGTGCGCAAGAAGATGGGCAAGGCCGGAAAAGCGAGTAAGAAGTAATGGCAGTCAAGCTCTCCAAGAATCTGCAGCGCGTCAAACGGCACGACCGCCTACGTCGCAAAGTCGTCGGCACGACGGCCCGGCCGCGGCTGCAGATTTTTCGCAGTCTGCATCACACCTACGCGTTCGTCGTCGACGACTCTGTCGGCCACACGCTCGTGGCGGTCTCGACGCGCGACAAGGCGCTGGCCGAAGGTTTGGAGTCGACGACCAACGTCGAGGCCGCGACGCGCGTTGGATCGGCGATTGCCGAAAAGGCCAAAGCTGCGGGCGTGACGGCAGTTGTTTTCGACACGTCCGGCCGCAAATATCACGGTCGGGTGGCAGCGCTCGCGGCGGCTGCCCGCGAAGCCGGATTGGAATTCTAAGCGATGTATAATCGAGGCGGTCGCGATCGCGACAATCAAGGCTTTGAAGAGACGGTCGTGCGCATCAATCGCGTGGCCAAGGTCGTCAAGGGCGGCAAGCGCTTCAGCTTTTCGGCGCTCGTCGTCGTCGGCGATAAGAAGGGCAAAGTCGGGTTCGCCATCGGTAAAGCGGGCGAGGTACCCGAAGCCATCCGCAAGGGCGTCGAACAAGCGCGTAAAGATCTCATTACCGTGCCGATGGTCGAACGGACCATCCCGCATGCCGTGACGATGCAAGTCGGTGCCGGCCGGGTGTTGCTCAAGCCGGCGGCGCCGGGAACCGGCGTCATCGCGGGCGGTGCCATGCGCGCCGTTCTCGAACTTGCCGGCATCCACGACATCTTGACCAAATCGCTTGGCACGTCCAACCCGATCAACGTGGTCTACGCAACGTTCGAGGCGCTCAAGTCACTGCGCACCGCCGAACAAGTTGCGAAATTGCGCGACAAGACGGTCGCCGAACTCTTCGCCTCCTAAGGAACGTCATGGCAGACACGACTTCACCGATTTCAACCCCTGGATCAGCGACCTACACGCTCTCGAGTCTCAAGCCGAACACGCACTCGCGCCCGAAGCGCGTCCGCATCGGCCGTGGACATGGTTCGGGTATGGTCAAAACCGGCGGCGAAGGCGGCAAGGGTCAGACCGTGCGTTCCGGTGGTGGGAAGGGACCCGCGTTCGAAGGCGGCCAAACGCCTTGGGCGCGGCGCCTGCCGCATAACCGCGGGTATTCCCAGAAGGGTCGGGATACGGGCCACTTCGGCGAGACGCTCGCCGTCATCAACGTTGCCGATCTGGCAGGTTGGGATCCGGCGCTCGAAGTTTCTCCGCAGTCACTCTTGGCGCATAAAAAGCTCAAGCTCATTCGCGACGGCGTGAAGATTCTAGGCGGGGTGAAACCCGGGAAGGTCATTCCGGTCGGTTTACGGTTTCGCGATATCGCGTTTTCGACATCGGCGCGTGAAGCGCTGGCTGCCGCCGGCGCCACCTTCGAAGACGTCACCGCCGAAGGATAGCGCCGCCCGTGCTCAATTCGCTGCGAAACGCACTGCTCGTCCCCGACATTCGCAAGCGGATCGGCTTTGTGTTCTTCGCCTTCGCGGTCTTCGTGTTCATGATTCACGTGCAGATTCCGGACGTGAATGTCCGCGTTTGGCAGAGTCTGTTGCAAAGCGGCTCGTTTTATAATTTTCTGGGCTTTTTGAGCGGCGGCGCGCTGCAGCGCCTGTCGGTCATCGCCATGGGCATCACGCCGTATATCAACGCGTCGATCATCATGCAATTGATGACGGTGGTGATCCCCCAACTCGAAGAGTTAGCGAAAAAAGGCGGCGAGGAAGGCCGCAAAAAGATCAGTCAGTATACGCGCTGGCTTACGATCGTGCTGGCATTCGTGCAGTCGACATCGATGACGGTAAACATGAGTCGCGCCGGCGTTTTTTACGATACGTCGTGGTTGTTCACCGCGTATGTAGTCGTGGCGCTCGTCTCCGGGACGATGTTCTTGATGTGGCTTGGCGAGCAAATTACCGACAAAGGCATCGGCAACGGCATCTCGCTGATCATTTTCGTGGGCATCGTGCTGCGCTTTCCATCGCAGGTCGCGCAGACATTTTCGCTGGCGAACAAGGGCAACGTCAACTATCTGGGTCTGTTCATCTTCATCGCCATCGCGTTGATCACGATCGTCTCGATTGTTTTCCTCTACCAGGGTCAGCGTCGGATTCCCGTTCAGCAAGCCCGGCGTGTCGTTGGTCGCAAGTTATTTGCGGGCCGTTCGAGCTACATCCCGTTGCGGCTCAATAACGCCGGCGTCATCTCGATCATTTTCGCAATCTCGATCCTCATTCTGCCGCAGCAGGCCTTAACGTGGTTCCAGCATGGCCAGACCGGCTGGGCGGCCTCGGTGTCGCTGTTCATGCAGACGTACTTCGGACCGAACACACCACTCTACAATATCGTGTACTTCCTGCTCGTGGTCGCTTTCACGTTCTTCTATTCGGCAGTCGTGGTCAACACGCGCGACATCGCGGATAACCTGAAGAAATCCGGGTCCTTCATCCCCGGCATTCGACCGGGTCAGCCGACGGTTGAATACATCAACAAGATCCTATTACGGATCACGACCGCGGCCGCGGTGTACCTCGGAATACTCGCGGTTCTGCCGTCGTTGCAGCGCGATGTCGGTTTGAACGGGCTGTATATCGGCTCGACCTCGCTGCTGATCGTGGTCGGCGTCGCGCTCGATTCGATCACCCAGATCGAAGCGCGATTGGCGATGCGCGACTATCGTGGTTTCATCAAGAAGTAAATGATCTTGATATTTTTGGGTCCACCCGGTGCCGGGAAGGGGACACAAGCGAAGATCATCGAGGAGCGTTTCGCCCATCGCCAAATCTCGACCGGCGATTTGTTGCGTGCGCACCGGGCGCAGCAGTCGGCGCTCGGCCTCGAGGCGCAATCCTATATGGATGAGGGCAAACTCGTTCCCGACGACCTGATCATCCGCATGATGGAGCATGAATTAGCGGAGGCGGGAAACCTGATCGTCGACGGGTTTCCGCGTACGATCGCTCAGGCCGAAGCCTTCGACGCGTTGCTTTCCGCTAAGTCGGTGTCGGCTCGCCCGATCGTCTTCGACGTCGACCCAGGGGTGCTCATGGGACGGTTGACCGGCAGATGGACGAATCCGCGGACCGGCCGCGTCTACCATACCGTTTTTAATCCGCCTCAAGTTGCCGGGGTCGACGACGAGGATGGCGGCAATCTCATCCAGCGACCCGATGACAAGGCCGAAACCATCCAAAAGCGGCTCCAGGTGTACGCGCAAGAGACCGCGCCACTCATTGAATATTACGGCCGAACCAATCATCCGATTCATGTGAACGCCTTGGCCGGCATCGAGGTTGTGACGGCTCAAATCGTCGCGGCCTGTCCGGAACTGTCGGACGGCCGGGCCGCATGATTACGATCAAGTCCGCGCGCGAAATCGAGCTTATGCGTCGCAGCGGCAAGATCACGTCCAAGACGTTATCGATGCTGATCAAGACCGTTCGCGCCGGTATGACGACCGGCGACGTCGACCGGCTGGCTGAGGACTCGATCCGGTCGCTTGGCGGGATTCCCACGTTCGTCGGCTACCAGGGGTACAAGCACACCGTCTGCGCGTCCGTCAACGAAGAAGTCGTTCACGGCATTCCCGGAACTCGCGTGCTCGTCGAAGGCGACTTGCTGTCGATCGATATCGGCACCACGCTCGATGGTTACGTTTCTGACTCGGCGGTGACGATCCCGATCGGCAACGTCAGCGGAGAAGCGATCCGGCTCATGCGGGTGACGCAGGAGTGCCTGATGATGGGAATTGCCAAGATGCAGAAGGGCAACCGGCTCTCGGACATCGGCTCCGCGATTCAGCGGCATGCGGAGAAACACGGCTACGGCGTGGTGCGCGATCTGGTGGGTCATGGCATCGGGACAAAGATGCACGAGGAGCCGCAAGTGCCGAATTACGGCGACCCCGGGCAGGGACCGGTTTTGCGGGCCGGATTGTGTTTGGCCATCGAGCCGATGATCACGCAAGGCGGTTTTGCCGTTGAAACTCTCGAGGACGGCTGGACGGTTGTCACCGAGGATGGTAAACTAGCGGCGCACTTCGAGCATACCATAGCAATAACCGACGAGGGTCCGCGTATCCTCACGCTACGCGATACCGGCGAGCATCAAGACGTGGTGCGGTATCGGCCGAAAGAGGAAGTCGCCGCGTAATGCTCGGGAGCGCAGAACGCAGCGGCCGGCTCAAGGCTTCACGGAAAAACAATCGAGGGTGGAGCCTCGGCTGTCGGAGTCACCGGTTACCGCGCTGATCGGGGTCCAACGCGAAGCGCACAAAACTTCCGCCACGTGCCCAACCGAGTTTACCTCGTCTGACCTGACCTGACCGGCCGCAGCATCGCCGGCACTGCCTAACCCACACGCACTCTCCCGTCCGTCGTTTTAAGAGAAAGGTCGCCCGGGTCATTCGGCTGTCATCCTGAACGTGGATCGCGTCGAAACGGCTCCGAGCGAATCGCCCACAATGAAAGTTCGACCGTCCGTCAAGCGTATGTGCGATAACTGTAAAGTGATTCGCCGTGAAGGTAAGGTTCGCGTTATTTGTAGCGTGAATCCCAAGCACAAACAGGTTCAGGGGTAAGCCATGGCTCGTATTTCGGGTATCGATCTGCCGCGCGAAAAGCGTGTCGAAATTGCCCTCACCTACATTTTCGGCGTCGGTCTACCCACCGCGCAGCGGTTACTCGCCCAGACCGGCGTCGATCCGAACGTGCGGGTCAAAGATCTCAGCGCCGAAGACGAGCAGCGGTTGCGTGAAGCGATCGACGGCAAGATCAAGGTCGAAGGCGATTTGCGGCGTGAAGTCGCCGGTCACATCAAGCGTCTGACGGACATCGGCTGCTACCGCGGCCTGCGCCATCGGCGCGGCTTGCCGGTTCGTGGTCAGCGCACAAAAACGAACGCGCGGACGCGTAAGGGACCCAAGCGCACGGTCGCGGCCAAGAAGAAAGTCACTAAGAAGTAACGCGCTCTGACGGACCGCGACCGGTGTGTCGTCGTCCGTCAAGCACCGTTCAGCGCTCGGTAGACGGCGCGTATCGGCCGCCCCGAGACTCAGCCCGAAAACGGAAGTCGCGTTCCGCGATGCTGCGCGACGCAAGCATCGTAGACGTGGCTCGCCACCGCGATATCCCAGATCCCGACGCCGAGCGATTCGAATAGCGTGATCTGCGAATCATCCGAGCGCGCGCTCCGTTGACCTGCCACGATATCGGCTAAGCGCACCGCTTGGTTCCAGCTGAATGCTCCGGCGCGTTCGGCGGCCAGCAGGTCCCCCGACTCGATCTGCGCCTGGGCGACATCCTCCACCACGACGAGGGCGCTGCGACGGACGGTGTCGAGGTCGATTTCCGCAGCGGTCGCACGATTCGAACCGGCCGCGTTGACGTGCGAACCGGGTTGCAGCCACGCACCGTTCAGGACCGGCTTGGTCGAACTCGTCATCGTGGTGACGATGTCCGCTTCGCTTACGGCTGCCTCACCGCTTGCCGCGGCGTCGATGCGGCGGTCGAGGCGCGCGCCGAGCTCGGCGCAGAAATCGCGCAGCCGCTCGGGATTGCGGCTCCAAACCGTAATTCGCTCGATCGGCCGCACGAGGCAAATCGCTTCAATCTGCGTGCGGGCTTGAAAGCCCGTACCGATGGTGGCCAGCGACCGTGCTCCGTCCCGCGCGAGATAGCGGGTGGCCATGCCGGATGCTGCTCCGGTACGAATTTGGCCCAGCGCGTTGGCCTCGATGAGCGCCAGCATCGCACCGCTCGGATCGTACAGCGTCACCCAAAAGGTTGCGCCGCGCGGTCCGACGGTATACGACTTGTGCGCGGTGCGACCATCGAGTGCGGCCGGCAAGACCTGCAACATCGCGGCGCCCGCTGCGACACGCTGCCGCGGTGCGTTCATCGCACTGCCGGCCGCGATTTTTCGGGCCGCATCCTCGAGCAGGGGCAGTGCGTTCGCAACGGTCAACGTCGCGCCGACATCGGCCTCCGTCAAATATAGTGGCATCACAGCGCGGCGACCACGCCGACGTCCTCGCTGCCGCGGCCGGCGCCGATCGCGCGATCGAAAAACGCGGCGATCTGCGGTAGTACGTCGTATGTCACGCCGTGCAACGCGCCCTCTTCGAGCATTAACCGAACGTCTTTGCGCGCCATCGTCAACTCCCAAGCCGGAGCGAAATTACCTCCGGCCATGTTTTTACCACGAATGTCGACAGCGCCGGTGAGCTTGAAATCGGCGAAGAGGGCGTGGGCCTCGAGCGCCGAGATACCCAGCGACTGCGCGAATTTATAGACGTCGGCGAGGCCGCTAACCACAAAGACCAGCATCATGTTACCGAATAGCTTGAACGCCGCCGCACGGTCGTCGCCCGGGCCGACATCGACGAGTTTGCCGGTCATTGGTTCGACGAACGGTCGCACCGTCGCGACGCGCTCGGGTGGCCCGGAAACGAGCATCAGACCGGTTTGCTCGAGCGCGTTCTTGGGCCCCATGAACATCGGCACATGGGCAAAGAAGATGCCGCGCTCGCGCCAGCGCGCGTAGCGCGCGGCCGTCGGCGTTGGAGCTGTCGTCGTATGGTCGATGATGCACAGCGTTCGGTCGAGCCGATCTGCCAGCGGTTCGAGCACCGCGTCGACCGAGTCATCGTCGCCCAGCGTCAGGTGAATGCGGGTTGCGCCGCGTGCAGCTTCGGCCGGATCGCTAACGGCGCGCGCTCCGTACGCTTCGAGCGCCCGGGCTTTTTCAGGCGAGCGATTCCACACCGTGACGTCTTCGCCGCGCGCAATCGCTGCGCGCACGAAGCCCGCGCCCATCAGACCAGTTCCAAAATGTGCAATCATCGTATCATCCCCTTTCCCGTTCGTTCGTAGGTTGCCACACTGCCCCAGCGGCAGACTTCGCGAAATGCGCCGGCCGCAACAAGCGACTGTAACGCCGGCCGAACGCGGGCCTGATATTCGTCATTCGGATAATCGTCGGCATACACCAGATAGTCGACGCCGCGCAGCGTGCCGAGTGTGGCCGCGGCATCGCGCGCTGCAATTGCGGTAAACCATTCGTCATGAGTCGCGACCGAAGCCGTCGCGGGAACGCACGCCAGCGCTCGCCGTGCGCTTCCGATATCACGGTAATTCGGTTTGAGGAAATGGGCCGGATGCAGCGGATTGAAAAAGATCAACACCACGATACTCAACGCGATCGCCGTGTTGCACGGGCGCAGCGTTCGCTGCGAGCTGACCGCAAAGGCCGTTGCCGCCAGCAGCCAGGGGATCCACAGTGCGGCGTAGTGGTTGCCCATGTGGTACACCAAACCGCTATTGGCCAGCAGCACGATGGCCAAGCCCGGCAGCGCCAGAATCGACCAGCGCGAGAACAGCGGCAAGAACGCAAGCGGAACGAACGCTTCGAGCAGATACGTCAAGCGGCCGAAACTCAGAAACGTTTGCGCGAACGCGGCGGGGTGCACGAATGGCGCGAGCGCCAACGCCGCCGGGCCATCGGCAAACGCATACGTATAGAAATGCGCGGGAATCCAGCTGCCGCCAAGGCGTGGAATGATGACGCCGTAGTATAGTGCGAGCGATGCGAATGCCAGTGCCGCCGTCGCGAACCACGCGCTGCGTGACCGCCAGCGGCACAGACCCAACGTCAACCCCGCACAGACGAGTTCGAGACAAATGTCTTCGCGAATCCCGCACGCGATAACGATGCACGCCGCGAATGCGGCCCACCGGCGCCGGTCGGCGGCCACCAGAGCGCCTAACAGCAGCGGGGCGACCACGCCGACTTCATGGAATTCACCCCACCCGACAGCGAGCAGCGGCGGGTACATCAGCGCGAGGATCGCTACCCGCAGCGCCGGTCGCGATCCGCGGCGCGGCGCGACGAGCGCGTACAGCAGCGGTGCGACGCTGACGCAGGCAGCGGACTGAATCCATTGCAACGTCAGCGCCGCATGCGTTAGGGCCATGAACGGCCACAGTAAGGCCAGCGACGGCGACCAATGGTAGCGAAAATGCGTACCATGCTCGATACCGTCGCGCATTCCGCCGAATGTATCGAGAATGAGTTGCGCAAACGTGCCGGTATCCGCGCCGTACGTCCAACGCGCAATCCGTATCGCATCGAGAACGGCGAGCAGCGTAAACACACCGGCTGTCCACAGCCACAACGCGGTGCGCGATCGGCCGGAGTCGGTCGTAGCGGTCAGCGTTCGTTAGATGAGGTTCGGATCGTAACACAGACGCAGGGTGCTGTGACGAAGGTCGCGCGCGTACAGCGCCATGACGACTTCGTTGCAGACCATGCTCGTGTCGCGGGCGTAGACGAAACCGCCCCACGGACGCGTTTGCGCGCGGCCCAGTTCGCAGCCGGCGGCGCGAAACGCATCGTACGTGCAGCGCGGTCCGAGCTCGGCTGCCGCCGGGCCTAAACCGGTGCGCCCGACGCGCAGCGAATATTCATCTTCGAACATGCGCTTGATGCGATTGCCGGTATTATCGGTTGCGAGATCGTTTGTCCAGGCGGCGATTTTCTGACGCGGGTAGGCGTAAAATAACCCGTTGAGGTCGGAGACAAAGATGGTTACGGGTGCGAAGCCGGCAGCCTCTTCCCAGCCCGCGCTGAGAACTTCGATCATGTCTTCATCGACGAACGCATCCCAGGGCGTTGCGTATTTGGTCGGGTTGAAGCCTTCTTTGGGCACCCGCGAACAGTCGAACAGGCGTCCCAGTTTCAGAACCGAGTCGCCGTCGATCGGCGCATACGTCAGGTCGAATAGGCGATCGTACGGAACGCGGCCGGCATCGAGCGCTGCTTCGAGTCGCTTCTCGATGCGTACGCAAAGCGATTCGGCCAAATCCCGGACGCGTTCGATGACCGTCCCGATCGGCCGGCGGGCCGCAACCAGATGCGCCCGCGACCCCAACATCGCCAATTCGAGCCGGCTCTTGTCCGTCGACGAGGCCGAGTTCGTCTCGAGCGCGGTGGCGCACGCGTTGACGTTCGCGAGCACGCGATCGAGCGATCGCGTTTGCTGCAATGCGGTCGCTGAAACCTCGAGGGCCCGGACGGTTGCTGCCTCAAAAGCATCGCGCAAAGCGGCAATCGCGGTACGCACGCCTTCGGCGCTCGACAATACGTCGCTCATGCTGGCGGCAGCTTCGCCGATCGAACGCTGCAGATCGCCGCTGATGCGAGCGATACTTGCCACCAAGCGCGAAACGCTCGTGGTCGACTCATTCGTCGACCGGGCGAGCGACCGGATCTCTTCGGCGATGACACTGAAGCCGAGTCCGAGTTCGCCGGCATGCGCGGCTTCGATTGCGGCGTTGAGCGACAGCAGATCGGTTTCCGACGAGAGCGTCTCGATTAGCGCCATTATTCGATCGGCGCGTGCCGCTGCGGCATTCATCGCTTCGACATACCCGTCGATTTCGCGCACGCTTTCGGTGATCTTTGAGATGCGTGTGAGCGCTCCGTCAAGTGAGTCCAGCGCCGAATCGTAGAGCGAGCGAATGCCGTCCACCAGAGCGCGCATCGCGGCCGCGAGTTCGGCTGAGGTCTTCGCCCCGGCGACCGACTCGGCGACAGTCTCACGGACGATCCCGATTTCATGGCTAACACCGCCCAGCGACGTGGCGATCGAGCGCCAGGCGTAGCCGTTGCGCGAGACGGCGACCGCGACGGCGATCACGTCGGCGAGAACATCGCGCTGCTCGCCGTTGACATATTCGATGAGCGCTCGAAGTGCCGTTGCGAGCGGCCCGAGGTGGTCCGCGTCGTCGATCGCCGCGCGCTCCTCCGGCGCCGCGCCGGAGGCGATCGCCGCGACCCAGTCCGCAAGCGCCGACCCGTCGCTGGGCACGGCGCCGGCGTCACGGAGCAGCGTCCAGCGCGCCGCCTTCGTATGGGCTCGTTCGACGAGCGCGCCCAAGTCGAGCTCGGCGGCGTTGCCCGACGCGACCGCTGCTTCGTCGGCGTGAGCCGAGATTTGAGCGATCGAGCTGCTGACGAGCTGAAGCGCCATGCTTTGCGTGCCGGTCACATCGGCCACCGTGGCGACGAGCTGCTCGAATTCACCGATGCCGCCCGCCGTGCGCGTGAGCGACCCCGCCGCGCCGGCGATCTCCGCACCGGCGGCCGACGTCGCAGTGCCGGAATCGCGCGTCGCGACCGCGACGTGCTCGGTCGATTCGCGCAACTCGCCCACGATCTTGGCCACGTCGGCCTTCGAATCGCGCGTTGATACCGACAATTTGCGAACTTCTTGGGCGACGATTCCGAAGCGCGATCCGGCCTCGGCTAAGTGGGCGGCTTCGATCGAGGCGTTCACCGCGAGGAGCTGCGCATGGCGTGACAGCCGGGCCAGCGTGATGAGAAAATCGCCAACCCCGCCGGTCGACGTACGCATATCGGCCAGCGGCGCATTTCCGTCCGCTAAGCGCCGGTGGAGCTCTCCGAGCGCGCCGTCGATGGCGGCTAAGCCGCCGCCCGCTTCGGCTGCGGCGTCGGCCGCCGCCTTCGCGGATTCGCGTAGCGCCTCGGCGGCATCGGCCATGCGAGTCGCCTCGTTTTCCGCTTCAGCTGCGGCGGTCGCGGTCGCGCGAATGAGGACGCCTTGATCGCCGGTCGTGCGCACGACTTCACGTAGTTGCTCGGCGTTGCGTCGGGCGGCTGCGCGTGCCCCGCTGATGACTTCGCCGTAGTCGCGGTATTCGCGCGACAGTATGCCGAGCAATGCCAAGATCACGGCGGCGCCTTCCGTCGGCGGCGGCAAGCTGAAATCGTGGCGTTCGCGGACGGCTTCGAGCCAGGTAACGAGCGCCCGCGTGTCAGCCGCCGCCGCAGGGTTGCCGGCCCCGATTGCTCCAGCGTTCACCGGCGCGCCGGCTCGCGGGGGAGCGGCGGCCCGGGCGCGATGCTCAGCGCCTCGTCCAGCGCCGTCTCACGTACGCTCAGCGGTCCCGGATGCCTCAACTTACGCTCCCTTGGATCTCGCGCTGCCGAGCGACATCCGGTTATGCCTGCTCATTGCTATCGGCCGCCGAACGCCGAAAAACCAGAGCAGCGGCGGCTAAACGTCGTTACCTTAACGCGCGCGGAAGGTCGGAGCCGCCGCAGTGGCCCCCAAACGCTTGACCGGAGGCCGCCGGTTCGGGTAGACTATGGCGTTAGCTTTGCGTTGGTCCGACGCGCGCAAGCATCCGGACCGATCCGCCCTCGCCGTGCGGATTTCGTGAAAGACCGGGCCAGGCTGTAAAGCCGGAGCCGGTCGAGGCGACGACACCCTAGGCTCGTTTTGCGTAGGGCAAGATAAATGTAATGGGAGTTTCCTTTTGGCGGCCAAGAAACAGACGAAAACACGGAAGAAACGCGAGTTCAAGAACGTCGGCTCGGGTGTAGCGCACATTCATTCATCGTTTAACAATACGATCGTGACGATTTCGGATAACGTGGGCAGCGTTATCGCGTGGGCGTCGGCCGGCAATCTCGGTTTCAAAGGCTCGAAAAAGTCGACGCCGTTCGCCGCCCAGATGGCGGCTGAGGCCGTTGCCCGTAAAGCTATGGAACACGGAATGAAGCAAGCTGAAGTGTACGTCAAAGGTCCGGGCGCCGGACGCGAAGCGGCGATCCGGTCGCTGCAGGCCACCGGCCTGGAAATCACCCTCATCAAAGACGTCACGCCGATTCCGCACAACGGCTGCCGGCCGCCGAAACGGCGCCGGGTGTAACGGGAGTATAGAAAAATGGCACGTTATACCGCCGCCGTCTGCCGCATTTGCCGCCGTGAAACGGCCGCCAGCAAGACCGGCGAAAAGATCAAGCTGTTCCTCAAAGGGGAGCGCTGCCTATCGAAAAAGTGCGCCGTGGAACGGCGTGGAACCGCGCCCGGCCAGAAGACGCAAAATACCAAGGGCCGCCAGAAAATCTCGGAGTATGGTCGCCAGCTGCGTGAAAAACAGAAGATGCGCAAATACTACGGCGTGCTCGAAACGCAGTTCGAGAACTACTTTCGCGAAGCCCAGCGCGTGCCGGGACAGACCGGTAAGGTCTTTTTGCAACTGCTCGAACGGCGTTTGGACAATGTCGTGTATCGCCTGAATCTGGCCTCGAGCCGGGCGCAGTCGCGCCAACTCGTCACCCATCGGCACTTCCGTGTCAACGGGCGGCTGGTGAACATTCCGTCGTTCATCGTCAAGGCCGGCGACGTTATCACGGTTGGCGAGCGGTCGATGAAGTCGACGATCTTCGCGGCCAATCTCGAAACGGCCAAGGCCCGCCGCGCGCCTGAGTGGCTTGAATTCAACGAACAAGATAATTCGGCGCGCGTCACCGCACTGCCGAGCCGCGAACAAATCGATACCCCGGTCGACGAGCAGCTCATCGTCGAGTACTATTCGCGCTAACTCGCCTGTTCCGTTAGGCGTCCGATCGTCGCACTTGCGGCGGATAACGTAAACGGAGAAAGATACCCGAAGTATGACCGTATTGGATTCGCCCCAAGGCGCACAGATCGAAGTTCGCGAGCGTCGCGACAATTACGCGAAATTCGTCATCGAGCCGCTCGAACGCGGCTTCGGCATCACACTGGGCAATTCGCTGCGCCGCGTTTTGTTGTCCACGATTCCGGGCGCGGCCGTCACGTACGTGAAGATCGATGGCGTGCTGCACGAGTTTTCAACCATCCCCGGTATCACGGAAGATACGACCGATCTGCTGCTCAATCTCAAAGGCTTGCCGATCAAGCTCAATTCCGACGATCCCAAGGTGTTGTCGCTCAATGTCGCTGGTCCCAAGGAAGTTACCGCCGGCGATATCGCGCCCGACTCGGATGTTGAGATTCTCAATCCCAATTATCATATCGCGACGCTGACGACCAAAGCAGCGAAGCTGCAGATGGAGATCGGCGTCGAGAAGCATCGTGGCTACGTCACGGCCGATCGGCAACGAAATATCGAGCATATGATCGGGCTGATCCCGATGGATTCGATTTTTTCGCCCATTCGCAAAGTGAATTTCTCGGTCGACGATACACGTGTCGGTCAGGTCGTCGACTTCGACCGCCTTACCATCGAAATCGAAACGAACGGATCGATTACTCCCGACGATGCGCTGTCGTCGGCCGCCGACATTCTGTCCGACCAGCTCGCATTGTTCACGAACTTCTCGACCGAAGAGAAACCGGTTGCCACGGCGCCCGCATCCGAATGGGATGTGCCGGTCGAAACGCTCAACCTGTCGGTCCGGTCGTTCAACTGCCTCAAACGCGCCGGCATCTCGAAGGTCTCGGAACTGCTCGATATGAGCGAGGACGAGATCATCAAAATGCGCAACTTCGGCAAGAAGTCGCTCGACGAAATCAAGCAAGTGCTCGAAGAAAGGAATCTCTCGCTGCGTCTGTCGTAGGGCCGTGCGCTTCGGCGCTCCCCGCGCGACTCCGGTAGTGAGTGCTTTACATGCCGCATCAAATCGCAAAGAAACGGCTGTCCCGGACGGATGGTCACCGCAAGGCGCTGTTGCGAAATCTCGCGACGTCATTCTTTCTGCACGAAAAAATTGAAACGACGACAACCAAGGCCAAAGAGATATCGAAGGTTGCCGAGCGCCTCATTACCGTCGCTCGCCGCGGCGACTTGCACGCCCGCCGTCAAGTAGCCCAATATCTGTACGATCCGCGGGTCGTGAAAAAGCTTGTCGAGCAGATCGCGCCGTTATACAAGGATCGCACCGGCGGCTACACGCGAATTACGAAGTCGCGCGTTCGCCCGGGCGACGCTGCCGAATTATCGTTTCTCGAACTGCTCAAGTAACACCCCGGCCGGCCGCACCGGTTGGCGCTGCGGTCACGCGCCACCGGCGCGATGAACCGAACCAAAGTGCAGGCAGTGCCGGTGGGCGTTCGTAGCGTAGAAGAAATGAATGGATGCTTTGATTGGTACGGCCGATGAACCGGGGCGCGAACGGCGCCATTCGGTAACGCGTTCGTTCATCGCCGATTCACTCACGCCGATTCAAGCATATCTCGCCCTGGCCGAACCGGGGCGTTCGTGTTTGTTGGAATCCGTCGAGGGGACCGACCGGATCTCGCGCTTTTCGTTCATCGGCACCGACTACTTGGCGTCGCAGACCTTCGACGACCGGCCCGAACTCCTGGCCGATATTCGAGCGCTTATCGCGCGCTACCATATCGACACGTCGGGCTTACCATTTCCGGGCGGTGCCGTGTGTGTTTTTACCTACGATGCCGCCCGCCGGCTCGAGAAGATCGGGCCACGGCCGCCGGTCGACGTGCCGTTTTCCGATGCCTTGGTCGTCATTCCGGGAACCTGGGTAGTCTTCGATCATTTCACGCACCGCCTGACGCTCATCGGCTTTGCGCGCGATGCCGCCGACGCGGACGTCGTCGCGGCACGCATCGACCGCTATATTGCCAAACTGCTCGCCAGCAAGGCGACCGTTCCGGCCGAAGTGCATGCGCTGGGCGCGGCTTCACCGTCGCTCGACGAAGACGCGTATCTGGCATGCGTGGCTCGCGCCAAGGATGCGATTTATGAGGGCGACTGTTATCAGCTGCAGGTCGGAATTCGTTTCTCGGCGGCTTTCGGGGGCGGAACGCCGTTCGATTTCTACCGTCACATTCGGGCGCGCAACCCGTCGCCGTACATGTTCTTCATCGAGCACGGCGGCGAGGCCGTATTTGGGGCATCGCCCGAGTTTCTCGTGCGGCTCGATGGGCGCGCGGCGCGCATCCGTCCGTTGGCCGGCACGCGCCCACGCCACACCGACCCCGTGCGCGACGCGGCCGTTGGAAACGAACTGCTCGCCAACGAGAAGGAACGCGCCGAGCACATCATGCTCGTCGACCTGGGACGCAACGATTTAGCGGCGGTGTGTGAAGTGGGCAGCGTGCGCGTCGATGAACTCATGCGCATCGAACGCTATTCGCACGTGATGCACATCGTGTCCAATGTCGTCGGAACGTTACGGCCGGACCAGGACGCGCTCGATCTCTTTGCCGCCGCCTTCCCCGCCGGAACGGTCACCGGCACGCCGAAAATTCGCGCGATGCAAATCATCGACGAACTCGAACCGGTTGCGCGCGGCCTGTATGCCGGCAGCATCGCGCACATCGACTTCGATGGCGACATGGATTCGTGCATCATTCTGCGCAGCGTCACAACGGCCAACGGCCGGGCCTATTGGCAGGCCTCGGCCGGCATCGTTGCCGATAGCGACCCGCACGCCGAGTACGCCGAAGTCTTTGCCAAAACGGCGATCGTGCGCGCCGTGCTCGGACTCGATCCGTAGTGCCGCGCTTACTGTTAGTCGATAATTACGATTCATTCACACATATATTGGCCCATCTTTTCGGCGCCGCCGGCGCTCGCGTCGATGTTATTCGAAACGACGACGAGCGCATCGCGCGGTCGATTCCGGCCGTCTACGACGGGATCGTGCTCGGGCCGGGTCCGGGGCGTCCGAAGCAGGCCGGCCGGACCGTCGCGATCGTCGCCGAAGCCGCGGGTGACGGCCGCCCGCTGTTCGGCGTGTGCTTGGGACTGCAAGCCATCGGCGAAGCACTCGGCGGCAATGTTGTCCACGCGCCGGCGCTCATGCACGGAAAAACGTCGACTATTACGCATGACGGAACGGGTGTCTTCGCGGGGTTGCCGGGTGCCTTCGCGGCGACGCGTTATCACTCGCTGTGCGTTGCACACGCGCCGTTTCCAGCCGTGCTGCATGCCAATGCCGTTAGTGACGACGGCGTAATTCAAGGTTTGCACCACCGCGAGCTGCCGTTGTACGGCGTGCAATTTCATCCCGAGTCGATTCTCACCGACCAAGGCGCCGCGATCGCCGCGAACTTTCTGCATTTACTGCAATGAACGACTATCCCGCTGTGTTACGCTCGGTCCTCAACGGCAACGATTTGAGCGCGTCCGATACGGCTCGCGCCATCGGCGCGATCATGGATGAAACGCTCTCCGCGGTGCAAGCTGCGGCGTTACTAGCTGCACTCGCGGCTAAAGGCGAGAGCGTCGATGAGATCGTCGGTGCGGCAACCGCTATGCGCGAACGCAGCGTGCGCGTCGAACACGATGTGCCGCTGGTCATGGATGTCTGTGGAACCGGCGGTGACGGTGCGCAGACGCTCAACATTTCGACGGCGGCGGCGCTGGTGCTGGCCGGCGCGGGCGTCGCGGTGGCCAAGCACGGTAATCGTGCCGCGTCGAGCGCTTGCGGCAGCGCCGATGTGCTCGAAGCGCTCGGCGTCAAACTCGAGCGGGCCCCCGATGCATCGGCGCGCCTGCTGCAGACGGCTCGGATTACTTTTCTCTTCGCGCAGTTTCATCATCCGGCAATGCGAGCCGTCGGGCCGGTCCGGCGCGAACTTGGGGTCCGCACGATCTTCAATTTGTTGGGCCCGCTCACGAATCCGGCCGGAGCACGGTTTCAGCTCGTCGGCGTTGCAGCCGCGCGGCACGTTGAATTACTCGCCGCGGCGTTGCAGGCTCTCGGTGGTGTGGCGGGCGCGGTGGTGCACGCGGACAGTGGGCTCGACGAGATTGCCGGCGACGGCCCGACGCGGATCGTTCAGTTCGACCGGGGCGAAGTCCGGCGCTGGACATTGGTGCCGGCCGATTACGGCATTCATGCAACGCTCGCCGATCTGCGCGGCGGTGATGCGTCGGCCAACGCACGCGCGCTGCTCGCGATCTTGGGCGGCGAACGTTCGCCGCGCGCGGACGTCGTTTGCCTCAATGCGGCCTTGGCGTTTGTCATCGCCGGAACGTGCGCCGACATCGCCGACGGCTTACGGCGCGCCCGCGCCGGCATCGATTCGGGTGCTGCCGCCGCGGCCTTGAATGCACTACGCGCTACTCGTGAAATGGAAGTGGCCTGACCGTGGATTTGCTCGAGAAACTCTATGCCGCGAAAGCAACGGTCCGCGCCGCCGACGAACTGCGCGAACCGTCCGAAGTGCTGCGCGAACGCGCACATAATCGGCGCGGCGAACGGCGCGGGCTTGGCGCAGCATTGCGGGCGGCGACCGGGCCGGCCATCATTGCCGAAATCAAGCGCGCCTCACCGTCACTCGGACTCATCGTGCGCTCTCTCGACCCGGCGCGCGTTGCGCGCGACTATGAGGCGGCCGGGGCCGATGCGATCAGCGTACTGACTGAGGCCGACCACTTCTTAGGTGACCTTGCGTATCTTGATATCGCGCGCGATGCGACGCGCTTACCGATCTTACGCAAAGATTTCTTGAGCACGCCCTACGACGTCGTGCAATCAGCCGCATACGGAGCCGACGCGGTGCTCGCGATCGTTGCCGGACTTTCCGACGCGCAGATCGCGGGTATGATCGCGGCAGCCGGCGAGTACGATATCGATGTGCTCGTCGAAGTGCACAATGAAACCGAACTTGCGCGCGCGGTAAAAGCGGGAGCGACGCTCCTGGGAATCAACAATCGGAACTTACGAACGTTCGAGACGAACCTCGCCGTGACCGCGGAACTCTTGCCGCTCGTGCCTGCCGGAACCATCGTCATTAGCGAGAGCGGCGTCCGCACTCAAGCCGACACGCGCCCGCTCTTTGCCGCCGGTGCGCGCGGTTTCCTCGTCGGTGAGTCGCTCATGCGCGCCGACGATAAGATTGCCGTCATCGCCGCGCTCAAAGGCACCTGGGTCTCGATGTAGCGTGACCACGACGACGGACCGCTAGCGATGCGCACGCGAATCAAATTTTGTGGATGCACGAACGTTTCCGACGCCCAAGCCGCGATCGCGTGCGGGGTTGATGCGATCGGCGTCATTTTCGCTCTTGCAAGTCCGCGCCGAGTGTCGGCGGAGACGGCTCGTGCTATTGCAAGCATCGTTCCGGCGTTTGTTTCACTCATCGGTGTATTCGTCGAACCAACCGCAGCGCAAGTGGCTGCCGCACGCGCGCAGGGATACATTCCTCAATTTAGCGGTCGCGAGTCAGCCGAGTTGTGCGAGTCGGCCGCCGCCGGATATATCAAAGTGTTCCACCTGGCTCCGCAAAGCTCGGCACTCGATTTGTCGGAATTCGACGCCGCCACGAGGGCCTTTGCGCGAGCCACCCCCATGCTCGATACGGCCGTCGGCGGAACATTCGGCGGGACCGGCCAAACGTTTCATTGGGAGGTCGCCCGCCCGATTGCCGCCGTTCGCCCGCTCATTGTGGGCGGCGGTTTAACGCCCGACAACGTCGGCGACTGTGTCCGGAAGGTGCGGCCGTTCGGCGTCGACGTGCGATCCGGCATTGAAACCGCCGGCGTCAAAGACCCGGAGAAGATGCGCGCTTTTGTGCGCGCCGTGAAGGAAGCCGATGCACAAACCTGACGCGCGCGGATATTTCGGTCGCTTTGGTGGCAAGTTCGTTCCCGAAGTGCTCATCGACGCCTTAGCGCAACTGGAAATTGCGATGAACGAAGCGTTTGCAGATCCGGCCTTTTGGTCCGAGTATCACGCGATCTTGCGCGACTACGTCGGCCGCCCATCGCCGATCTATGCCGCCGGAAGGTTAATCGACGTCCCGGGCGCGCCGATCGTTTTCAAACGCGAGGATCTCAATCATACCGGCGCACATAAAATAAATAATACCGTTGGCCAAGCGCTGCTCGCGCAGCGCATGGGCAAGCAACGCATCATCGCTGAAACCGGTGCCGGTCAGCACGGCGTCGCAACGGCGACCATCGGGGCCAAGCTCGGCCTTTCGGTCGACGTCTACATGGGCGCAGTCGACGTCGAACGCCAGTCGCTCAACGTGTACGTCATGCAACTCTTGGGTGCCAAGATCCATCCGGTCCACAGTGGAACGGCGACGTTGAAAGATGCGACCAATGAAGCGTTTCGCGAATGGGCGGCGCGCGTCGAAGACACATTTTATGTCATCGGCAGCGTTGTCGGTGCGCATCCTTATCCGTACATGGTACGCGAGTTTCAAAAAATCATCGGCATCGAAGCGCGGGCCCAAATGCTCGACCGCTATGGACGGCTGCCGTCCGATGTCGTGGCATGCGTGGGCGGCGGCAGTAACGCCATGGGTATCTTCGCCGCCTTCGTCGACGATGCCGAGGTCCGACTTTGGGGCGTCGAAGCATCGGGCCATGGTGTTGAAGCCGGCGATACGGCCGCGAGTTTAAGTGCCGGCACGGTCGGCATTCTGCACGGCTCGCGTTCGTACGTTTTGCAATCAGACGAAGGTCAAATTCGCGATACGCATTCGATCAGCGCCGGATTGGATTACCCCGGCGTTGGTCCCGAGCATGCGTATCTCAAAGATAGCGGGCGCGCCGTCTACGTTCCGGTCGACGACGAGCAGGCCTTGGAGGCCTACCATCAGATGGCGCTGCGCGAAGGCATCGTTCCGGCGCTCGAAACGGCGCACGCGATCGCCTTCGCCCGCGAACTTGCCGTCGAGCGCGGAACCGGCGGCCTCGTGCTGGTCAATCTCAGCGGTCGCGGCGATAAGGACACCCGCACCGTGGCGGCACTCGATGCGCCGGCTTCGGCGGGAGTCGCATGATCGTGCACCACGATCGCATCGCGGCGGTCTTTGATCGGCCGCGCGCTCAAGGGCGCGCGGCGCTGATTCTGTATTTGATGGCCGGCGATCCCGATCTGGAAACGACGGGGCTGGTCATCGACGCCGTTAGTGCCGCCGGTGCGGACCTTATCGAGCTCGGCATCCCGTACGGCGATCCACTCGCCGACGGCCCGACGATCGCCGCCGCCGCCCAACGCGCGCTGGCCGCCGGAGCAACGATCGAAGCTAGCCTAACGGTTGCGCGCGGCGCGACGGAACGCCGCGCCGCGCCGCTCATTTTCTTTACGTACGTTAATCCGATTTCACAGTACGGTCCGCAGCGATTCGCTGCTGCGGCGGCTGCGGCCGGTGCGCTGGGCGCCATCGTCCCCGACGTGCCGCTCGAAGAGATGGACGAGTTCGCGCCGGCGTTTCGGGCGCACGGTCTCGGCATTCCGTTGCTCGTTTCACCGACCACGCCGCCCGCCCGCGGTGCGGACATCGCCGCACGCACGGATGGCTTCACGTATGTGGTGTCGCGACTCGGCGTTACCGGCGCTCGGCGCGAACTTGACGTGCAATGGATTGCCGGAGCGGTGGCGCGTTTGCGTGCACACAGCACGAAACCCCTAGCGGTCGGCTTCGGCATATCGACACCCGAGCACGTACGTACCGTCGCGCGGCTGGCTGACGGCGTCATCGTCGGCAGTGCCCTCATCGACGCCATCGGCGGCCGGCGCGGGACGGCGGCGGCCGCGGCAGCGTTCGCTTACGTCTCGTCCTTACGTAGCGCTCTCTAACGACACTGCGGGTGTCGGCTCGTGCGGCCCGGCGGCTGCGCCTGACGTAACTGCGGGCGCGTCTGAGCGCAGCCTCGGGTTGCCGCTATCTTGCGCTTCGGCACCGTTGCCGCACGCTCGCGGATCGTTTGGTCGCTACTCTTGCAGCGACTGGTTCTCGAAGAAAGCACGACCGCATCGCTGATGCGGTAACGGCTCGCCGCGTCGCGTTCCGTCGCGTGCGTTGCATTGCGTTCTGTCGCGTGCGTTGCGTTGCGTTCAGTTTCGTACGTTGCGTCCGCGCTGGAGCACCGGCTGCGGGCCACGTTGCTCGCCGAGGTGGGCACGCTAGGCGTTCTAGTGCCGGCACGATGCTGCTCCGGCAGACCGAGGCGTCTAACGGGGGATGCATAAAGTGGTGCTCGTTACCGGTGGCTCGGGCGGTGTCGGGTCGGAGGTCGCGCGCTGCCTCGTAGCAGCCGGCGATCGGCCCGTACTCGTTGCTCGCGACGGCGAACGCCTCGCTTCGGTGGCGGCTGAATTGGGGTGCGCGGCTTACCCGGGTGACGTGCTCGATAACGACGCGGTGGCGCATATTGTCAACGCGGTCGAACGTGATGTCGGGGAAATTGATGGTCTCGTTCATGCGGTGGGTTCTATCTTGCTCAAACCCCTTCACGCAACTTCGCTCGACGAGTGGCGTCAGACATTCGAGATCAACGCAACGAGCGCGTTCATCGTGATGCGGAACCTCATGCCGCGGCTCATGCGGCGAAAACGTGGCAGCGTTGTGCTTTTTTCGACGGTGGCCGCCTCGATGGGCCTAGCCAACCACGAATCAATCGCTGCTGCGAAGTCGGCGATCGAGGGTCTCGTCACATCGGCCTCGATTAGCTACGCGCGCTACGGCATTCGTGTTAACGCCGTTGCTCCGGCGCTGACCAAGACAGCGTTATCGCAAAAGATGTGGCAGAACGACGCGTCGCTTGCCGCCTCTACGGCGATGCATCCTTTGGGACGTATCGGAACGCCGGCCGACATCGCGCCGGCGGTCATGTATTTTCTGAGCGACGCCGCCGCCTGGACCACGGGCCAAATCTTGGGGGTCGACGGCGGCCTAAGCCGCGGCATGCCGCCGCCGCACACGTCGATAGCGCCCCGCTGAAGAACATCTCTTTCGCATTAGCGTGCGGCGGCGGCTAGAATGAGGCGGCTCGAGCCGCAGCATATCGCTAGCGACCATCTGCAAGTCGCCGCGCCGATATGCGGCGTGGCCGCAAGCGATGAGCGGCTTTTTGCCGCGGCAGGCCGCCCGATCACATCGCAAACGCGGCACAGACGAGCAGCTTTGGCCGCATCGACGGCGGCCCGAGCCGGACGTGTCGCCCGCACACTTTGTTATTACCGCGTTGACATATGGCGAAGGCCAGGTCGCCGTGAACGCCGTCCGAACGTACGATCATTTGTTATTCCGCGCCAACTTACAGCCCAGGCCAGGTCGCCGCGGGCGCCGTCCGAACGTAGAATATAACGCATATTTTAAATAAGGATTTGCAGATGCAGCCGCAGACCACAGCTCTTGTCCTCATCGAGTTTCAAAACGACTTTACGACGCCCGGCGGCACCTTACACGCGGCCGTCAAGCCGGTCATGGACAGCACCAATATGCTGCATCATACGCAACATACGGTGCGCCGCGCCCGCGAACTCGGCGCCGCGATCGCCTACGCACCTATCATGTTCGCCCCGGGTTACGGGGAAATCACCACCGCGCCGTACGGTATCCTCAAGGGAGTTGTGGAGAGCAAGTCGTTTATCAAAGGCGGTTGGGGTGCCCGCATCGTCGACGCCTTGGAACCGCAACCGGGCGACATCATCATCGAGGGCAAGCGTGGTCTTGACACCTTTGCCAGTACCAACTTGGATTTCATTTTACGCAGCCGCGGCATTACAACGGTCGCACTGGCCGGATTCTTGACGAACTGCTGCGTCGAATCCACGATGCGCTCGGCTTACGAACGCGGTTATGATGTCATTACGTTGACCGACTGCACGGCTACGGTCAGTGAAGAAGAGCAGCGCTTCGCAGTCGAGAAGAACTTCCCGATGTTTTCGCGACCGATGCTCCATGACGCATTCATCGAGCAACTCGCCGGCCACGAACTCAGCACGGTCGGCGCTGCCGGGCATTAATTCGTTAGTTCGCTGCTTCGCGTTACATCGGCAGCGAAAGACGGTCGGCAACGCAGACGCGCCTCGCATCCGGTTCACCGAGAACGCGCGGACTCGACGTATTCGCGGCCCGGGTGCAGCGCGCTCCGATCTGCCCCCTGAGGCGCACGATGGAGACATCCGGTAGCGCGATAAGGTGAGCGTAGCTGCATGCCCGCCGGCGGATCGTGACGCTTAAGCCGAATCGCCCGGTTTGGGCGTTGTTGGTAGACCATCGTGATTCCATTCCAGCCACGATCCGTCGTACACCGCGACATCCGTAAAACCGGCAGCTTGCAAGGCGAAAAACGATCCGGCCGCGGACACGCCGCTACCGCAGGAAACGACCGTCCGCTTTCCACGATCGAGGTGCCGGTCGGCAACAATCGCCGCGAGTGTCTCGTCTGCGGCCGGGCGGCCGCCGTTAGCGTCTTCGAGCAGGCGCGACCCTGACACCCGAATCGCGCCGGCGATATCGCGGTTGCGCAATGCGTAAGTCGTGTCACGTTGCGTTTCCAGCAGTTGAGCCGGCGATCGGCCTTCCGCGATAGCGAGCACCTCTTCGCGCGTCGCGCGTAAGCGTGGCTGGACTTCAGGCGTGAACAGCGCCGCGGCAAACGACGGAACGTCGGTCGTAAGCGCGAACCCGGCGGCGACCCATGCGGGCAATCCGCCGGCAAGAATATAGGCCTCGAGGTGGCCGTAGTAGCGCAGATTCCACACGATGCGCGCCGCGAACGGGATAGTTCCGGCGTCGTAGGCCACGACGATCGCGTCGTCACCGATGCCCTTCGTGCCGAGTGCATGGGCAAAGAGGTCGGCCGGCGCGACGCGGGTAGCATACGGCGTTCGCGGATCGGCGAGTTCGTGCGCGTAATCGAGATAGATTGCGCCGGGTAGGTGACCGCCGGCGTATTGTTCGCTGCCGCTGGGCATCGTTACGGGTGCTCCGTGCGGCACATTGCGCGCATCGACAATCCGGATGCGCGGGTCTTCGATGCGTTTATGCAGCCAGTCGAGGTCGACGAACACGTCCGTCATCAAACCGCAACCACCGTACGCGCGAACGTAAAACGCTTCTCGGCATCGTCGACAATATACTTACCGATCGCAAGCGACGATGTTGCAGCGGGCGAAGGCGCATTGCGAACGTGCACGATACCGTCGGCAGCTTCAAAGACAAAGTCGTCGACGAGTGTCCCGTTCGCCGACATTGCTTGCGCGCGAACACCGGACGGTCCCGGCAAGCAATCCTCGGGCTGTAATTCGGGAATGTAGCGCGCGAGCGCCCGGACGTACGCCGAACGCACCACATCGCGGTATATTTCGCCGGCACCCATCTTCCAATACTTCGTTGCCAGCTTGATAAAGCCCGGATAACTAAAGAGATCCCATGTCTCACGCGGATTGATGCTCAAAAATGAGTAGCCCTCACGCGCAAATGCCGGTACCGCATTCGGACCGAGCCAGATCGAGCCATCCATACGCGGCGTGAAGTGAACGCCCAAGAACGGAAACTCCGGGTCGGGAACGGGATAAATGTTGCCCCGGACCAAGTAATTCTTCTCCGGCTTCAAGATAAGATAGTCGCCGCGAAACGGCGTGATCTTCGGATCGTTGGCGCCGCCGGTCATCTTGGCCAGCCGGTCGGAATACAAGCCGCCGCAGGTGATGACGGCGCGTGCTTCAACATTGCCGCCCGCTGAGTGCAGCACCGTTACGCCGTTGCGCCGCTCGATGCGGCCGACTTCACGATTGAGGAACAAGTCGCCGCCGGCGTCTTTGACGTCGCCTGCGTATGTGCGCGAAACGAGTCCCCAGTCGACGATACCGGTGACCGGCGAAAAAATTGCTTGCATTCCCCGGGCATGCGGTTCACGTTCGCGAATCCCGGCCGCATCGAGCATCTCCAGGCCCTCGACGCCGTTTGCTTGGCCACGTTCCCATAGATCATGTAATCGGCCAAGTTCACTCTGCTCGGTAGCCACGATGAGTTTACCGACATGCCTGATCGGAATGCCCTTGCGCTCGCAATACTCCCAAGCGAGTTTACGGCCTTGCACACACAGCTTGGCTTTCAACGAGCCGGGCTTATAATAAATTCCGGAATGAATGACGCCGCTATTGCGGCCCGTCTGATGCCGATTCCAGTCAGATTCTTTCTCGACATTCGCAAGCTTGAGATGCGGAAAACGCGCGAGCAGCTCTCGGGAGGTAGCCAGTCCGACGATGCCGCCGCCGACAACTGCAATATCGTAGATCATTGCCGCCTATTCTGTTTGCCGGCGCCCGTGCCCGCTCCGAAGGCGAAGCGCTCGCACCGGTCAGTGCTGCCGAAATGATAGCGATTCGGGCGACACGAAGCGACCGTTATGGTAACCGCCGATCATGCCTTGCCGCAATTCGTCAATGAACCGATCCGTACGTTTCGCGACCCGGCCGATCGAGCCGCGATCGAAGCAGCGATTGCCCGCGTACGCGGATTGCTCGGGCGCCGTTATCCACTTATTATCGACGGCGTACGAGTGGATGGTCCACAGACGATTCCTTCATTCAATCCCGCCCGGCCGGCTGAACTCATCGGCGATGTCGTGGCGGCTTCGCTCGACGATGCATCGCGCGCGCTCGACGCGGCAACGCGCGCCTTTGCCGGTTGGTCGAAGGTCGGCTTTGGTCGACGTTCGGAGTTTCTACTACGGGCCGCGGCGGCGATCCGAGAACGCAAGGACGAGTTCAATGCGCTCATGGTCCTCGAGGTCGGCAAAACGTGGGTCGAAGCTGATGCCGACACGGCCGAAGCGATCGACTTTCTCGAATTTTACGCTCGCAGTGCCATCGCACTTGAACACCCCGCCCCGCCGGTACCGTCTCCCCTGCCCGAGTCCACTGAGTTGCGTTACTTGCCGCTGGGCGTCGGCGCAATCATCCCTCCATGGAATTTCGCCCTAGCGATTATGGCCGGAATGACTGCCGCCGCCATCGTTACCGGAAACACCGTCGTGCTCAAACCGTCGCCGGACGCCGCTGTCGTGGCCGCCTTCTTCGTCGATCTCATGCACGACCTCGGCTTGCCGCCCGGGGTCATCAATTTCGTTCCGGGCGACGGGCCGACGGTTGGAGAGGCACTCGTTACCGACCGGCGCACGCGCTTCATCTCGTTCACCGGTTCGAAGGCGGTAGGCTTACGTATCGCAGAGCTCGCCGCGCGCACGATGCCGGGGCAGCGCTGGATGAAGCGAGTGGTTGCTGAACTAGGCGGTAAAGACGCAATCATTGTTGCCGACGACGCTGACATCGAGGCGGCCGCCGACGGCGTGGTCGCGGCAGCGTTCGGGTTCAGCGGACAAAAGTGTTCGGCTTGCTCGCGAGCCATCGTTGATTCGCGTATCTACGACCGCTTCGTTGCGGCAGTCATCGCCCGAACAGAGCGGCTGGTTGTCGCGGATCCGGCTCTAGCGGGCGTTGATCTCGGCCCAGTCATCAACGCCCGCGCGGCCGAACGCATCGCGTCGCACATCGAAGCCGGTCGCGGTGCGGGGCGGCTCGTTTTCGGTGGTCGCCGGTTGGCTGGCGCTGGATACTTTGTCGAGCCGACCATTTTTAGCGATGTGGATCCCCGTAGCGGCTTAGCGCAAGAAGAGATCTTCGGTCCCGTTCTGGCGATCTTACGCGCCGACACCTTCGAGGGCGCCTTGGCCTTGGCCAACGATACGAGCTTTGGCCTAACGGGGTCGGTTTATACGGCTGATCCCGAACGCATCGCGCGCGCCCGCGACGAGTTCTTCGTCGGCAACCTCTATATTAACCGAAAGTGTACCGGGGCGCTCGTTGGGGTCCATCCATTTGGCGGTTTCAATCTGTCGGGAACTGATTCGAAAGCCGGCGGCAACGATTACCTGCTCCTTTTTGTTCAGTCACAATCCGTGGCCGTTCACGCCGGCTAGCTCGGTAGGAGTTAGCCCCCTCGGTTTGCCTAGCGGAAAAGTTACTCACGGGTTATCCACTTTTAGGACATCGGAACAATCGAACCTCAAAGCCTTGACTTTGTATTGTCGCAAGTGGTAGTCTACTTCTCGTGACTCGGACGCCTCGCCCCTGCGGTGCGGTCAACGATCCGGCCAATGAAGGGCCCGGCGGAAGCGTTCGTTCCTTGAAAACTGAACAGTGCAGTAGCGCATAAGTCTGTGGGTCTCTGACTCAGCAAGATGAAAGCGCGGCGAAAGCCGTTTTTTTGTTGAGCTGAGGTTATGAGAAATAACCGGATACGCGTTCATTCTCCGGCTCCACCGGAATTGAGCAAACGGTTCGGCGTACAAGTTTATGACTGCGTCGATCGTGCTCGGATAGGGAACTATTCAAGCGCAGTTGGCGACGTTCAATTCGCAATTGAACAAAGATGACTTCATCAGAACGATGAGGTCGGACCAGTCAGCGATTAGTGAGAGCTTTATCGAAAGCTCCATAAAGTTTTTATGGAGAGTTTGATCCTGGCTCAGGATTAACGCTGGCGGCGTGCCTAACACATGCAAGTCGAACGAGGTAGCAATACCTAGTGGCAGACGGGTGAGTAACGCGTGGTCAACCTACCGTTGAGCGGGGGATAACTAGCCGAAAGGTTAGCTAATACCGCATACGTCTAGCACGGCATCGTGCAAAGATAAAAGCCGCAAGGCACTCGACGACGGGACCGCGTCCCATTAGTTAGTTGGTGGGGTAATGGCCTACCAAGACTCCGATGGGTAGCTGGTTTGAGAGAGCGACCAGCCACACTGGGACTGAGAAACGGCCCAGACTCCTACGGGAGGCAGCAGTGAGGAATTTTCCGCAATGGGCGCAAGCCTGACGGAGCGACGCCGCGTGTGGGAAGAAGGCCTTCGGGTCGTAAACCACTGTCGAAGGGGAAGATATTGACGGTACCCTTGGAGGAAGCCCCGGCTAACTACGTGCCAGCAGCCGCGGTAAGACGTAGGGGGCAAGCGTTATTCGGAATTATTGGGCGTAAAGCGCTCGTAGGCGGGACAGGAAGTCCGTGAAGAAAGACCTGGGCTCAACTCAGGGAACGGCACGGATACTCTTGTTCTTGAGGCATTCAGAGGATGATGGAATTCCCGGTGTAGCGGTGAAATGCGTAGATATCGGGAGGAACACCAGTGGCGAAGGCGATCATCTGGGGATGTTCTGACGCTGAGGAGCGAAAGCTAGGGGAGCAAACGGGATTAGATACCCCGGTAGTCCTAGCCG
Source organism: Candidatus Velthaea sp. (assembly GCA_965214335.1). GTDB lineage: Bacteria > Vulcanimicrobiota > Vulcanimicrobiia > Vulcanimicrobiales > Vulcanimicrobiaceae > Velthaea. Next base: position 1,274,726 of record CBDCBO010000005.1, read on the forward strand.
TAAACGATGGATACTAGGTGTATGTGGTATCGACTCCATATGTGCCGTAGTTAACACAATAAGTATCCCGCCTGGGGAGTACGGCCGCAAGGTTAAAACTCAAAGGAATTGACGGGGGCCCGCACAAGCGGTGGAGCATGTGGTTTAATTCGACGCAACGCGAAGAACCTTACCGGGGCTTGACATCGGATGATCATCTAAGAAATTAGGTTTTCCCGCAAGGGAACATCCAGACAGGTGCTGCATGGCTGTCGTCAGCTCGTGCCGTGAGGTGTTGGGTTAAGTCCCGCAACGAGCGCAACCCTCGTCGTGTGTTGGTCCGCAAGGATCTCTCACACGAGACCGCCGATGAGAAGTCGGAGGAAGGTGGGGATGACGTCAAGTCAGCATGGCCCTTACGTCCCGGGCTACACACGTGCTACAATGGGCAGGACAACGAGCCGCAAGCTAGCGATAGTAAGCCAATCTCTTAAACCTGTCCCCAGTTCGGATTGGAGGCTGCAACTCGCCTCCATGAAGTCGGAATCGCTAGTAAACGCAGATCAGCTACGCTGCGTTGAATACGTTCCCGGGCCTTGTACACACCGCCCGTCACGTCACCTGAGTTTAGTGTACCCGAAGCCGTCCGTGCAACCGCAAGGAGCAAGACGTCTAAGGTGTGCTAGGTAAGGGGGACGAAGTCGTAACAAGGTAGCCGTATCGGAAGGTGCGGCTGGATCACCTCCTTTCTAAGGAGTACATACTTTTGGTTCGCTCCTCGAGTGAATGCAGAAGTGTACATTCTAAGTCGACCACAGACGATGCCGAATCAATCAGGGATTGTTCACCCCACTAAGGGTAGAATGGTTGAGATTATCGGCCCGACGTTTTCAGACGTTGGTTGCGCGGCCCCCACAGCGGGGGTTTTCCAAGGCGATCGCTAGCGATAGCGTTCGTGGAACTGCACTGTTCAGCTTTGAGGGAATGAACCTCGAATGGTCATCGTAACGCGCCGGTTTACCGGCCGCGTTAGTGGCTTTCGCTGGTTACCCTTTGATCTTTGAAAACTGCATAGAGAAGAACTTTCATGTGCTAAACATGAATAGCGGCCCATGTGAAGAGCGTGGGTGCAATTTCAAAGATCCATATTCGACGACGTGCGAACTATTTATAGTGAGTATGTCTGTCTTTAAAAAGTAAAGTAAGAGCATACGGTGGATACCTTGGCATCACAGGCGATGAAGGACGTAGCAAGCTGCGATAAGCTTGGGGGAGCTGCTAACAAGCGATGATCCCGAGATTTCCGAATGGGGCAACCCACGTGCCGTCATGGGCACGTACTTCGTGATGAATTCAATAGTCACGAGAGAGCATACCCGGTGAACTGAAACATCTAAGTAGCCGGAGGAACAGACATCAACCGAGATTCCCGTAGTAGTGGCGAGCGAACCGGGAAGAGCCTAAACTGCCTACGTGTAAGCTTTGCGGCGTTGCGTAGTGTGGAGTTGTACGGCAATCAGTCTTATGCGCAAACATAAGAGACGAGTAAAAAATCCGATGTATAGTCGAAGCCGGCTGGAAAGCCGCACCAGAGCGCGTGATAGTCGCGTAGACAAAACATGTTGGACTTGTTCGATTGTTCGTGAGTAGGGCGGGGCACGAGAAACCCTGTCTGAATCTAGGGGGACCATCCTCTAAGGCTAAATATTCTGTGGTGACCGATAGTGAACTAGTACCGTGAGGGAAAGGTGAAAAGAACCCCCGAAGGGGAGTGAAATAGAACATGAAACCGTGTGCTTACAAACCGTGAAAGGCCAATGCGCAAGCAAGGCTAATCGCGTGCCTATTGAAGAATGAACCTGCGAGTTACGTGGTACAGGCGTGGTTAAGGTGTTGAGCCGGAGCCGCAGCGAAAGCGAGTCTGAATAGGGCGTTTGTCTGTATCAGTAGACCCGAAACCAAGCGATCTATCCATGGGCAGGCTGAAGCATGATTAAAATCATGTGGAGGGCCGAACCTGTTGTTGTTGAAAAAACATTGGATGACCTGTGGATAGGGGTGAAAAGCCAATCGAGCTTGGAGATAGCTGGTTCTCCCCGAAATAGTTTGAGGACTAGCGTTACGATTTAACCCTTGGGGGTAGAGCACTGACAGGGCTAGGGGCCTTACCGGGTTACCGAACCCCATCAAACTCCGAATACCGAGGCGAACATCGTAGCAGTCAGACAGTGGGGGATAAGCTCCATTGTCAAAAGGGAAACAGCCCAGATCAACAGCTAAGGTCCCTAATTGATGCTCAGTGGTAAAGGAAGTCATTTCGCATAGACAACTAGGAGGTTGGCTTAGAAGCAGCCACCCTTGAAAGAGTGCGTAATAGCTCACTAGTCGAGTGAAGTGGCGCCGAAAATGTAACGGGGCTCAAGCATCAAACCGAAGCTTTGGGATTAGGAAACTAATCGGTAGGGGAGCGTTGTAGCGTAGGCTGAAGGTCGACCGTGAGGACGGCTGGACGAACTACAAGTGCGAATGCAGGTATAAGTAGCGACAAAAGAGTGTGAGAACCACTCTCGCCGGAAGTCTAAGGTTTCCTGAGCTACGTCAATCGTCTCAGGGTGAGTCGGGTCCTAAGCCGAGGCTGAGAAGCGTAGGCGATGGCCAAGCCGTTCATATTCGGCTACCACCGACGTCTGTTTAGACATTTCCGAACAACCAGTACGATCGGACAGTACTCGTGATGGCTTATGCCTCGCGAGTAATTTTGTGTCGGATTGAGGCGGAGCGAGGGAACGGTCTAGCGACCGTGACCGAGCGATAACGCGGAGCCGGCGCGATAAGTGCCGCGACGTGCCGTTTGTTCGTAAAGGTCTATGAAGCGAAGGGATGACGCAGGAAGATATATCAGCGCACCGATGGATGTGTGCGTCTAAGCCAGTAGGGGGTCACATAGGCAAATCCGTGTGACTAACTCCGAGAAGCGAATGCGATGGTCCTTGTGACCAGAAGTGATTGACTCTACGCTGCCAAGAAAAGTCTCTAGTTAAGACATAGGTGCCCGTACCGTACACCGACACAGGTAGACTGGCAGAGCATGCTAAGGCGACGGGAGAATCCCTGTTAAGGAACTCGGCAAATTAACCCCGTAACTTAGGGAGAAGGGGTGCCCCCTTTTGTGTAGTCTTTACGACGATAGCGAAGGGGGGTCGCAGCAAATAGGCCCAAGCGACTGTTTAACAAAAACACAGGTCTCTGCGAACGCGAAAGCGGACGTATAGGGGCTGACTCCTGCCCGGTGCTGGAAGGTTAAAGGGAGAGGTTAGCGCAAGCGAAGCTTTGATCTGAAGCCCCAGTAAACGGCGGCGGTAACTATAACCGTCCTAAGGTAGCGAAATTCCTTGTCGGGTAAGTTCCGACCTGCACGAATGGAGTAACGACTTGGGCACTGTCTCGATGGGGATCCCGGCGAAATTGCAGTACCAGTGAAGATGCTGGTTACCCGCGGCAGGACGGAAAGACCCCATGAAGCTTTACTGTATCCTGATGTTGGGTTCTGAGATTTTCTGTACAGGATAGGTGGGAGACGACGATCCGTGGACGCTAGTTTACGGGGAGCCACCCTTGGGATACCACCCTGAAAATCTCGGGATTCTAACTGACCGCCATTATCTGGTGGCAGGACATCGTCAGGTGGGCAGTTTGACTGGGGCGGTCGCCTCCTAAAGAGTAACGGAGGCGCCCAAAGGTACCCTCAGATCGGTCAGAAACCGATCGTTAGAGTGCATAGGCAAAAGGGTGCTTGACTGCGAGGCGAACATGCCGAGCAGGTGCGAAAGCAGGGCTAAGTGATCCGGCGGTACCGAATGGAAGGGCCGTCGCTTATCGGATAAAAGCTACTCTGGGGATAACAGGCTTATCTCCCCCAAGAGTCCACATCGACGGGGAGGTTTGGCACCTCGATGTCGGATCGTCGCATCCTGGGGCTGTAGTAGGTCCCAAGGGTTGGGCTGTTCGCCCATTAAAGCGGTACGCGATCTGGGTTCAGAACGTCGTGAGACAGTTCGGTCCCTATCCGCCGTGGGCGCAGGAGATTTGAGGAGTGTCGACCCTAGTACGAGAGGACCGGGTTGAACGAACCGCTGGTGAACCGGTTGTCCCGCCAGGGGCATAGCCGGGTAGCTACGTTCGGAACAGATAAACGCTGAAAGCATATAAGCGTGAAACTGACTTCAAGATGAGATCTCAATCTCGAAAGAGGGAAGGGTCGTGGGAGACTACCACGTTGATAGGCCGGGGGTGGAAGACCAGCAATGGTTGGAGCTAACCGGTACTAATAGCCCGGAAACTTTTTAAAGACGTAATTATTCTCCGTTTGTGTACATGAAAGTTCTTCTCTATGCAGTTTTCCGCCGCGATCGTTTCGAGTTACGGCTCAACGTTGCGGCGGGATCGAGTTTTTGGCGGTCATAGCGGTGAGGTTCCACCCGTTCCCATACCGAACACGGCAGTTAAGCTCACCAGCGCCGATGGTAGTCGGACCGCAGGGTCCCTCGAGAGTAGGACGCCGCCAGAATAATATTAAGAAACCAGCCGGCATTAGCGGCTGGTTTCTTTGGTTTCCGCTCCTGATGGCGTAATCTGTCAGGCGGGTCATGTATTGGGGAGCGGTGGCGCGTGCTTGGTCGTTTCCAGGCGAGCGCCTTAACGCTTGCGTGTATCACACGCAAGCGTTAAGTTACTTCAACTTGAGCGCGCGCGTCGTTTAGTAAACGAACTGGACGAATTCGCTACGTCACAGACGTAGACGGCTTAGACGGTGGCCCCGTTGGGCGGTGAAGCCGCCGTTGAGCCCGTATCCGCGTCAACACGTGTTGAGAGTTCGCTCGCAGCGGCGTCCACGGTCACTTGACGTCGAAGTCTACGCCAAAGCCAGGTCGCAACGGCAGCGACAGCTATGACAATTAATGCACTATCTGTGGCGCGGCGTGCGATGCTCGGCTGTTCGGTGAGTGGCTCATTCATGGTTTTGCGAACTGCCCCTTGTCGCGATAGTAAGTGGTGCGTTGAGTTATAAGACGCGGACTCACGAACCTGCGTTGTTTGCACGATTGTTTTATGCCCTGAGCCGATCGCGGTGCATGCTCACTGCATCGAGTTAACGCAATGCCAAATGAGGCGAATTAGACCGCGGGTGGGACTGGAGCGCGAGCACCCAACCGAGGCAGCGGTCTAATGAGCAGTTGCGATAGAAGTGTCCCGGCTACGATTAAGATAGAGGCGAGAACCGCGTCGACTGCGAGGTTCACCGCGTTCGTTACATCGGTCTGAAATACCGCCAATATGCTTTCATAACTAAGGGAGCCAGGGACTAGTACGAGGATTCCTGGAATGAGCATGACGGCTTGCGGAATCCGCAAATATCGCGCCGCGAGATTGGTCAAGACGCCGACCACAAACGCACTTCCAAATGCGGCAACTTGATGTCCCGGCAGTGAGCCGAAGAGCCGCGAAGTCGCGATCGCGACAACGCATGATGAACAGACCCAGCCGAAATCGCGCGCTCTTGCGCGAAGAATGATCGCAATTGCCGATGCCATAGCGATTGCAGCTGGGAGCACCAGTAAACCCGGCGACAGAACGGGCGCAAATGTGGGCGCCGGCAACATGCTGGGGCCGACGATCGCGAGGGCCAGCGCAAAACCGCATCCGAGTGACAGCAATGTGACAAGTACGGCTCCAAGCCGAGCGGTCCCCGCGACGAGATGCCTGCTCGCAAGTTCGTGCAGCGCCGTCGTCAATGTAAAGCCCGGTAGAAGTTGAACGACGCCAGCGATGATCGCTATGTACAATGCGACCGGGCCGACAATGCGCTCGTATCCGGCAACTACGAGCGTTGCGACAAAAGCTGCCAAGACTTCAAAGAGCCGGGCTATCGCATCGTATCGGTCGGCCGCTGCGCCGATACCGCCGATCGCCAAGCCGATCAGTGTTGAGACTTGAATTTCCCGCGGTCCGCCGCCGAGCAGTATCGCCGCGCCAAGCGACAGGAGTGCATAAGCGATTACGGTTACTAGTGGCGGACGGGGCCCGACATTCGCATCGATCGAGGCAATCTCAACGATAGTGCCGTCCAGATCGATTTGCCTTTCCAAAAGTCGTCGATAGACGGTGTTTAGTAAGGCCAACTTTCGCAGATGCAGCCGTCCCGGCTCGAGCCGCAAGATAACGAGGCGCTGCTGCGTTCCTGGCCCTACAGCCACCGTTAAGCTGGTCGGCAACGCGTTGACTTGCAATTCTACGCCCAACGTGACTGCGACGGCGTGCATTACTTCCTCAAGCGTGTCGGCTGGAATTCCGGCCTGATGGTAAGCGCGACCAAGAGCAAGGAGAAGGTCTGTTGAACTCGCATCATCCGTTGAAGCCACCACGTTGCCGTTCGGATGATGCTGTCAGGCACCCCGCTGGTTGGCTCAGATGAACGACGTACCGATCTTGGCGTAAAGTTGCCGCGTGTCGGATCGCGTGAACGACGATCTGGCGCAGTCTTTTAACTGCATTCTGCCATCGGGTGTGGGTAGCCGACTGAAAACACAGCCCTCTTTAGCGTCGTGTAAAAACGGCCGGCATTCGCGTGATCTGTATCCTACTCGATCGGCGTCGCGTAGCAGATGTACCCCCAAACGCGTGGTCCGAAGGCCCGCGCATGTGCCGTGCGGAAGCGGAGCTGTAAGGAGAGCCACCTTTTGTATAATGTCGTTATCGTTCTTGTCGTGTTAACAGTCGCGATGTTGGCGCTCATTTATTGGGGCGGTTTCAAAGAAGAATCGCGTAATAGCTAAGAAGAATTAAGAGCCAAGGCGCTTCGTTATCTTTTTTCAGCGTCGCAGTCACTCGCACTTTGAGTTGAAGCTCGCGCCGGAAGTCCGTGTACCCGACGAACGAATACGTGACAATCGGCTGTCAACATCGGCTCAAACCATTTGACTGCCGTAATTACTGGCGTTATGGCGGTCCGTACTCGCCGCGCAAAATCTGGCAGCGTTATGAATGCCCCACCCGCAGGCTTTTCATAGCTGCAATGACGGTCTCGCGTACTTTGGGCCCCGGCCCCTTGCTCTGCGAATCCCGGATCGAATCGTGAAGTCTCAGCAGATGTCGACGAGGGTAGCAGATTCTTGAACGGTATCCCGTGTTCGCAGACTCAAGAACCGGATCCCGAAGCTGGTGATGTAACGCGGTGGCAGAAGCGTTGCGTCGGAATCGAACGTACGGCGGACCGGCCGTAGCAACTGGACGTTAGTGAGGAGTGTACGCCTTTGCAGCATGTGCCGGCGAAAGTTTGAAGAGTTGCGTTGTCTGAAGTGCCACGAGCGGTCCTCGACATGAACAAAGTCGGGGCGACGGTAATGGTCCTTGTCCCGAATCCGTGCAGCGCTGGCTGCTGAAGTCGCCGGCTCGTAAGTCGGCGGGCTGGTGGAGTCGCCGGCTGGTGAAGTCGCGGACTGGTGGATCGCCGGCTAGTGGAGTTGCCGGCTGGTGAAGTCGCGGGCTGGTGGATCGCCGGCTAGTGGAGTCGCCGGCTAGTGGAGTCGCCGGCTAGTGGAGTCGCCGGCTAGTGGAGTCGCCGGCTAGTGGAGTCGCCGGCTAGTGGCAGTCGCCGGCTGGTGAAGTCGCTCGCTCGTGGAGTCGCCGGCTAGTGGAGTCGCCGGCTAGTGGAGTCGCCGGCTGGTGAATTCGCCGGCTGCTGGAGCGGCGGGCTGGTGAAGTCGCGGCCTGGTGGAGTGGGGAGGGGTAATGGAGTCCCCGGCTGGCAAAGGCGCGGGTTGATACAGTCGCCGGCTCTTGGAGTCGCCGGCTGATAACGTCGGCGGGCTTGGTGAGTCGTCGGCTGGTGAAATCGCGGACTGGTGGAGTCGCCGACTGCTGGTGGGGTCGCGGGCTGGTGGAGTCGCCGCGGCGCGGGTTTGTTTGAGCCTTTAGCGTCTGCCGGTCTGCCAGCGGCGAGCGACCTTGCTATTGGAGTCGCTGGTGCGCTGCAAAGCCTTGCATACATACTGGCGTGGGCAAGCCGATAGCACAGCGCGTGCCGATCGACTTAGCGCTTCAAGCAACATGCGCGGGGGCAAGGTCGTGCGATTGCAAAACGAGGCCCGGCGTGATGATATGTTTATTCATCCCCAGTAATGACGGGTCGATGCCGAGTGCCAAGCCGACAAGCTGTGGCAAGTGGAATGTCGGCAAGTCGGTTCGTCCCCAGCGGGCAGCCGAGTCGGCTTGGTATCCATCGAGTGCTAAGTGGCACAACGGGCACGGAGTAAGTACGGCTTCGGCGCCGCGATCTTTCGCCATCCGCATGTTCTGGCCGACCATGTTCGCCGCAACGCCTTCTTTTTCAAGCTGAATATGAAAGCCGCAGCAACGCGTTTTTCCCGCGTAGTCGATAGCTTCGCCGCCCAGCGCAGTAATGATGTCTTCGAGCGAGTGCGGATTGCGCGACGACTCCCAACCATTGACAGATTCGGGCCGGATAATGTGGCAACCGTAGAACGGCGCGACTTTGAGTCCATTGAGCGGCTTGACGACGAGCGATTTGAGTGTATCGAGTCCGATGTCATCGATGAGCAGCCAGAGCAGGTGCCGCACCATCACGGTCCCATTATATTTAGCGCCGAACTTGCCGAGAATGGCGTTGGCCTGCCCCATGTGTGCTTCGTCTTCGAGCAACTCTTTGTTAGCGGCCCGCATGTGGCCCGTACAAGTCGAGCAAATCGTAATGACATCATCGAGGCCGAGAGCTTCGGCTTGCGCATACGTTCGCGCGTTGAGCACGCGGGCGACATCCCGGTTCGTATCATTGAGCACCGAAGCTCCGCAGCACGACGCCGCGGTCAGCTCGACTAACTCGATCCCCAGCTTTTCGGCCAAGAGCATCGTTGAATTGAAGAGCTCTTTGCACGATTCTTTGGCAACGCAGCCGGGGAAGAAACCGTACTTGCGCATTTCTGCGGATTTCGATTGGCGTTTGAGTTGCGGTTGCGCAAGAACGCTTGTCATGATAGTACGGGAGCCTCCAGCGTATTGAAAATCGTTCGTATCTCGTCGACTTTGGGAACGGGTTTGAGAAAAAGAGGCGGAATTTTTCCGGCCAGGGCGAGGCGTATCCCGAGCGGCGCTACTTTGATAAGGCCCTTTATATTAAAACGGCCAACGGTGCCTTGAATGACTTCCGTTTCGTGCAGCATGCCGGTTTGCTTGATCGTTTTCGCAACGACGAGCGCGTGACGCGGACCGGGCTCATTGAGATGACCCTCTTCGATCGAGGCCCGCTTCGTGTCGATGATTCGGTCGTGCGGGTCGACGTGTTTAGGGCAGTACGAGCAGGCATAACAATGAGCACACAACCAAAGATAGTCGTCGGCGATCTGGGCCGTGCGTTCCTTACGTTTGCTATCACGCGAATCTTCGATAAAGCGATATGCGTACGCGATCGCCGCCGGACCGGCAAATGCCGGATCGACCGATACGACTGGGCACAGGGCATAACATGTCGCGCACATGACGCAATTCGCTACGGCCACGAGCTTCTTCATGTCTTCGGGCGAGACGCGACGCTCGCGCGGATGGTCGGAGTCCTTATCTGCAGGTTGCAAATACGGTTTGAGCCGCGAGTATTTATCCCAAAACGGATCCATATGCACGACGAGGTCTTTGAGCGGCTGAAAATTCGGCATCGGGTCGACGGCGATCGAGTTGTCGGACTTGAGCACTTGCGCGACGGGCGTTTTGCAAGCTAGACCGGTAACGCCGTTGATGTTCATCGAGCACGAGCCGCAGATCGCCGAACGGCAGGAGCGTCGAAACGAAATCGAACCGTCGACTTCGGCCTTGGCGTGCTCGAGCGCGTCGAGCACCGTGATGTTGGTCGGCAGATCGACTTGCACCCGATCGCGATGCGGAACGTCGTCGACCTGTTGGTCGTAGCGATAGATATCGAGTGTAAAGCCCATGTTAGTACGTGCGCACCTGCGGTTCGTATTTGGTAAATGTAACAGCACGGGAATAGTCGGCCTGCGGGTCGGTCGTTTTCCCTTGGTACCGCATGAGCGTATGCTTCATCCATTCCGCATCGTTACGTTCGGGAAAATCCGTTCGCGACTGCGCGCCGCGCGACTCTTTGCGGTTGAGCGCGCCGAGCATCACCGGTTGCGCAATATCCACGAGAAATTCTGTTTCGAGCAGACCGACGAGGTCGGTATTGAATGTCTTCGACTTGTCCGCGACCGTCATCGTCGTCGCAGCTTCACGTACTTGCCTCAATGCGGCCATTCCGGCGCTTAGTTCAGGCTCGTTGCGGAAGATGAAGGCGTGATCGCTCATCGCCTTGTTTGTTGCTTTTCGGACATTGGAGTGACGCTCGCCGCCGGTACGGGCAAGAATTTCCTCGATCCGTTCGTGTTCGGCCTTGAGCGTACGCTCCGACGACCGCACGGATCCGATCGACTTGATGTAATTGGTCGCATGCTCCGCACTTCGATGGCCGAAGACAATCGTTTCGAGCAGCGAGTTCCCGCCTAGCCGGTTGGCGCCGTGGACGCTGACGCATGCAACTTCGCCGGCGGCGTAAACGCCCGGAATGCGAGTTGCACCAAATTTATCCGTTTCAATTCCGCCCATTGCATAATGCATTCCGGGCAGGATTGGAATTGGTGTATCAATCGCATCTTTGCCGGTCGCATCGAGGGCAAGCTCGCGGATCTGCGGCAGGCGTTCAAGAATTTTCTCACGGCCAAGGTGCCGCAAGTCGAGGAATACGCAACCGTCGACGCCACGGTCTTCTAGGATTTCCGTCCACTCGGCACGTGATACGACATCGCGTGAAGCAAGTTCGCCCTTATTCGGGGCGTACTTAAACATAAAACGCTCGCCGTCTTTATTGAGCAGGTAGGCGCCTTCACCGCGCGCAGCCTCCGACAGCAAAACACCGTTTTCTTTTAGCGACGTCGGGTGGAATTGGACGAACTCCATGTCCATGAGCGGAATGCCGGCCCGATACGCAATCGCCATCCCGTCGCCGGTTGACGCATAGCCGTTGGTCGTCTTCGCGTAGACGCGACCAAGGCCGCCCGTCGCAAAGATGGTCGCCTTGGCATGAACGAGTTCGAGCGTCCCGGAGCGCATGTTGTACGCGACGACCCCGCTGCCCACGCCGTCCTCGACGCACAGCGCGGTAGCGAAGAATTCCTCATATACCTTGACGCCGAAGCGCTCCAGCTGTTCCCACAGCGTGTGCAGGATAACGAGGCCCGTAACATCAGCTGAGTAGCACGTCCGAGGCGAGCCGGCGCCGCCAAAGGGGCGCTGGGCGATGCGCCCATCGGGCAACCGCGAAAAAATACAGCCACGGTGCTCGAGCCAAACGATCTGTTTTGGCGCGTCAGCCGTCATTGCCTCGATCGCATCCTGATCGCCCAGATAGTCTGACCCTTTGACGCAGTCGAAGGCATGATTCTCGGGCGAATCGTCCTCACGATTGCCGAGCGCTGCGTTGATTCCGCCCTGTGCCGCACCGGAGTGGCTGCGAACCGGATGCATTTTCGATACAATCGCAACGTCGGCCCCGCGTTCGGCGGCTTCGACCGCCGCGCGCATCCCGGCGAGTCCGCCGCCGATGACCACGATGTCGTGCTTGATCACGTCGATACCAACTTCAGCCCGATCCAATGGGCGCTTGATGTTCCCTCGAGTTTACCCTGTTGTCGCTCCCGCCGGGGAGTACCAACGTCGCAGAAGTCATGCCGTTTTCAAAGATCCCGTTCCAGCGAGCGCCTGGTAACAGTACGTCGGAAAGACGCAATACGCACCCGAACGGGGTCAGCGCGCAGCGACGCTGTGCCAAGTCTGGTTCAGCGGCATTGCGACGGTTTGCGAACTCCGGGTCAGTGGCGCTGCGACGGTGTGCAAAGTCTGGTTCAGCGGCGCTGCGACGGTGTGCAAAGTCTGGTTCAGCGGCGCTGCGACGGTGTGCAAACTTTGGGTCAGCGGCGCTGCGACGGTGTGCCAAGTCTGGTTTAGCGGCATTGCGACGGTTTGCAAACTTTGGGTCAGCGACGCAGCGACGGTGCGCGAACTCCAGGTCAGCGGCGCTGCGACGGTGTGCGAAGTCTGGTTCAGCGGCGCTGCGACAGTGTGCGAACTCTGGGTCAGGGGCGCAGCGACGGTTTGCGAACTGCGGGTCACCGGCGCCGCAATACTATGCGAGCTCCGGGTCACCGGCGCTGCAACGCTGCGCGAATTCCGGTCAACGGCGCTGCATTGCTGCGCGAAGTCCGGGTCACCGGCGATCCGACGGTTTGCGAACTTCCGGTCAGCGGCGCTGCGGTGCTGTCCGAACTTCCGGTCACCGGCGCTGCGGTGCTGTCCGAACTTTGGGTCACCGGCGCTGCGGTGCTGTCCGACCTTTGGGTCACCGGCGCTGCGGTGCTGTCCGAACTTTGGGTCACCGGCGCTGCGGTGCTGTCCGAACTTTGGGTCAGCGGCGCTGCAACGCTGTGCGACGTCTGGGTCGCCGGCGCTGCAAGGGCTGTGCGAAGTCGGGTTCAGCGGCGCAGCGACGCTGCGATGGTGTGCGAAGTCTGGGTCAACGGCGCTATACGAAGTTGCATTCCGGCCAAACGCGATCGATGCGTTCCTGCTGTGCGAACTCGAGCTACCCCTTCGAGCGGCGTTGCGATTAGACGCGAACGAAACCGCGACTTCGCTTTGGCCGGAGGGTCGGAATTGCGTTTCTATGGTAAACTAGGGGACTCTGCCCTGCTGTGTGCCCCGAACGCTTGATAGGATCCGCCGCTACCCGTGAGCTCTTTCGTTCATCTTCACGTCCATAGCGAATATTCGCTCTTGGACGGTGCGTGCCGCGTCGACGATCTGTGCCGGCGGTCGGCCGACGAAGGGGCACCGGGCGTGGCCTTGACCGACCACGGCGTGATGTTTGGTGCGGTCGATTTCTACGACACCTCACGCAAGTACGGTCTGACGCCCATCATCGGCTGTGAGGCCTATATCGCTCCGCGCGGTCGCTTCGATCGCACGGTGCGCGACGAGGCGCACGTTACGCTCTTGGCCGCGACCGACGAGGGCTACAAAAATCTGACTGCGCTCATTTCCAAGGGCTTTCTCGAAGGCTATTATTACAAGCCGCGGATCGACATGGATTTGCTCGCCCAGCACAATGCCGGATTGATCGTGCTCTCGGGCTGCATGTCGGGACTGGTGGCCGCTCCGTTACTGAAGAACGATCGCGCGACTGCGAAAAAGAATGCGCAGATGTTTGGCCAGATATTCGGTGACCGGTTCTACATCGAGATCATGCGCCACGGAATGCCCGAAGAAGATGTGATCAATAGCGGCTTGATTTCGATCGCACGGGAACTGCAGGTACCGCTCGTCGCGACCAATGATTCGCATTATTTGGCGCGCGGCGATGCGCCGGCTCACGACGTGCTGCTGTGTATCGGAACCGGCAAAACGGTCGCCGACACGAGCCGAATGAAGTTCTTCTCCGACGAGTTCTACGTGAAGTCGGCGCAAGAGATGCGCGAGCTTTTCGCCGACCTTCCCGACGCGTGCGATAACACTTTAGAAATTGCGAAGCGGATCGACATCAAGATTCCCGAGAAGGTGTTTTATCTGCCGGACTATCCGGTACCGCAGACCGCGGCCGACGATATCGCCGGTGTGCTGGCGAGCGCGCCCGACGCCGAACTGTCGGCCGACGACTATTTGCGGCTGGTCTGCGATAAAGGCCTCATCGAACGCTATGGCAGCGATCGAGCACAGACCGATGCCGTCTTGCGCGAACGACTCGAATACGAACTGCGGGTCATCATCTCGATGGGTTTCCCGGCGTATTTCCTCATCGTTTGGGACTTCATCAAATTCGCGCGCGATAGTGATATCCCAGTTGGTCCCGGACGCGGCTCGGCGGTCGGCTCGCTTGTCGCGTACTGCCTGCGCATCACCGACCTCGATCCGCTCAAGTTCGGGCTGATCTTCGAGCGTTTTCTCAATCCGGACCGGATCTCGATGCCCGATATCGATACCGATTTCTGTGTCGAACGGCGCGATGAAGTCATCGCGTACGTCACCCGAAAATACGGTAAGGACCGCGTCGCCCAAATCGTCACCTTCGGCACCATGGCGGCCCGCGCGGCGATTCGCGATGCGGGCCGGGCGCTGGCCGTGCCGTTGCCTGACGTCGACCGGGTCGCAAAACTGATACCATCGGGACCCGGCGGATTATCGATCGCCAAAGCACTCGAACAAATCACCGAGCTCAAGCTGCTCTACGATATGACCCCGCACATTCGGCGCTTGATCGATACGGCCAGCTCGATCGAAGGCTTGGCACGTCACGCATCGACGCACGCGGCGGGCGTGGTGATTTCCAAAAATCCACTCATCGAGCATGTGCCGCTGGTCCGCATCGGCGAGGGCGACGTCAATACGCAATATGAGATGGGCGATGTGGAACGCGTCGGCCTGCTCAAGATGGACTTCCTCGGCTTGCGCAATCTAACGGTGATGAAGAGCGCGACCGACGAAATTCGGCGCACCACCGATCCCGACTTCGATTTGGCGACGATTCCCGATGACGATCCGTGCACCTACGACATGCTCGGGCGCGGCGAGACATTGGGCGTTTTCCAATTAGAGTCCGAGGGCATGCGGCGGGTGTGCATCGACCTCAAGCCGTCGACGCTCACGGACATCATCGCGCTCGTGGCGCTATATCGGCCGGGGCCGATGGACTGGATTCCGCAGTACATTTCCAATAAACACGGACGCACGAAACCGACGTATCTGCACCCTAAACTCGTCGACATTTTGAGCGAAACGTATGGCATCGCCTGTTATCAAGAACAAGTCATGCAGATCGCCCGCGACATCGCCGGTTTCACGATGGGCCAAGCCGATGAACTGCGCAAAGTCATGGGCAAGAAGCAGAAAGAAAAGATCCCGGTGTACCGCGAGAAGTTCATCGCCGGTGCCGCGCTTGCGAGCAACATCGACGCCGGTTTAGCGGCCGATATCTTCGCGTTCGTCGAACCGTTCGCGGGCTATGGTTTTAATAAGTCGCACGCCGCGGCATACGGCTGGATCGCGTATCAAACCGCGTATCTCAAAGCCAATCATCCGGTCGCATACTTTGCCGCCCTCATGACGTCGGTGCGCGATAAGACCGATAAGCTCGTCGAGTATATCGATGAAGCAAAGAAGCTGGGCCTGGCGGTGCTGCCGCCGGATATCAACGAGTCGCTGGTCGACTTTGCCGTCGTCGCCGCGCAGATCCGCTTCGGCTTAGCGGCGGTCAAGGGCATCGGCGCCGGAGCCGTTCGGGCGCTGCTGACCGCACGCGACGCGGGCGGCCACTTCGCCGATTTCTTCGATACGGTCCGGCGCGTCGATCCAAAGCAAGTAAATCGCAAAGTGTATGAAGCGCTGGTCAAATGCGGTGCGTTCGATACGCTGCCCGGAAATCGCGCGCAGTTGCTCGATGCGCTCGACGCGGCGCTCGAGGGTGCCAACCGCGCCGCGCGCGACCGTGAACGCGGGCAGTTCTCGCTTTTCGGCGAGACGGTCGATGCTACGCCGGCCCTCGCGCCGGCGCTGCGGCCGATCGCTCCACCTTCGACGCTCGAAGCGCTAGCCTGGGAAAAAGAGACACTCGGCATTTTTGTCTCGGGCCACCCCTTATCCGATGTGGCCGAAGCGCTCGTACGCGGTGGCGCTTCGCCGGTCAAAGACTTACGCGCGCTCGAAGACGACGCATCGGTTCGGATTGCGGGCCTCGTTACGGCCGTACGGCGCACGATGACCAAAGCGCAGTCGCAAATGCTCATCGCGACGGTGGAAGACATGAGCGGCGCGATCGAGGTCGTCGTATTTCCCAAGCAATATCCGATCTTGAACGCCTTCTTCGTCGAAGACGCGATCCTCATCGTCAACGGCCGGCTGCGGTTGCGCGAACGGCGTGGATCGACGCCGGGTGAAGAAACGCCGCTGGAACTCAGCGTTACGGCGAACGATGTTTCGCGATTCGAGCGCGGAGCGGCGCCGCCGAAGATCACCGGCTGGCACGTTACGGTTTCTCGCAAAACGCATATCGACGATTTGGCCGTACTTCTGGCCGAGTGGCCGGGCACCGTTCCGCTCGTGGTGCATATCAACGGCGACACGGTCACGCGCAGCATCGCACCGTCGATCCAGGTGCGGTCGCGCTTGGCCGGCATCGTCGGCGATGCGAACGTGCGTGAAGGTCCGCCGTGAGACTGCCGGCAGGCGTTCGCGATTGGCTGCCGCACGAATTGGCGCGCAAGCGCGACGTCGAGCTGGTCATTCGCGCCGTCTTCGGACGCTGGGCGTACGAGGAGGTGCAAACCCCGACATTCGAACGCTTCGACGTTCTCGAAAAAGGCTTAGGTTCAGAGCTCGTCGAGCAGGCGTATCGCTTCAGCGACCGGCGCGCCACGGCGCTCGCACTGCGGCCGGAAATGACGACGCCGATTGCCCGGCTTGTGTCGACTCGCCTGCGCGAAGCTCCGCTGCCGCTGCGGTTGTCCTACGTCACGCCGGTGTACCGGTATTACGATCAGCCGCAAGAGGGCCGGTTACGCGAACTCACCCAAGGCGGCGTGGAGCTCATCGGTTCGCCCGGCGTCGACGCGGATGCCGAGACGCTGTTCATGGCCATCGAAACCCTCGACGAGATCGGTCTGCGTGACGCGTTGTTTGATGTGAACGACGCCAGCGTCGTCGACGGCATTCTCGAAGGCGTCGGCTTAGCGCCGCACGCGGCACTCGTCGCCAAAGGCTTTATGAAAGAGCGCAATATCGTGGCTTTGCGGGCGCTTGAACCGGCGCTGGTGACGTTTGCCATGACGCGCGGCGGTGTCGATGTGCTCGCGCTCGCCCGGCGCGTGTGCCGCACCGCGGCGTCGCTGGCCGCGCTCGCACGGCTCGACGAATTACTCGCGCGGGCGACGAAGCTCGGGTACGGCGACCGCGTGCAGGTCGACTTTGCGCTGCTGCGCGATCTCGAATATTACACCGGCTTTATTTTTGAGGGCTACGTTCCCGAAGTCGGTTTCTCACTCTGCGGCGGCGGCCGGTACGATAGCTTGTTGCCACGCTTCGGCTTCGATGTTCCGGCCGTGGGCTGGACGGCGGGCGTCGAACAATTGCTGATCGCGCTCGAGCGGCGCGGCAAGCACGTCGTGCGGCGCCGGCAGCGGATCGATGTGCTCGTGAGCGGTTCGGATGTCGCGGCGGCGCGCGAGCGCGCGGCGGGCAACGTGGTGCGTTTCGCCGGCGGCGATGTCGACGAACGTGCACTGATCGCCGACGCACGCGCGCATCATATACCGCGCGTTGTGATCGCGACCAACGGAAGCTTGCGCGAAATTCGCGTCGCGCCGGCGCTCGACGAACGGCTGCCGATGCGGACCGTGGCGGCGACGTGGGACGCCAAGTGATGCGCCGCGCCGGTGCGACTGAGCGATGAGCGAAAAGCTCGTGATCGCCATGCCCAAAGGCGCGCTGTACAGCGACGCGGCGGCCCGCTTGCGGTCAGCCGGTATCGACGTGCCGACCGACCCGGGTCGCAAACTGACCGTGACGACCGCTGACGGACGCACCGAATTGCTGTTGCTGCGGCCGACCGACGTCCCGGCATACGTTGAATTCGGTGCAGCGGACTGCGGCATCGTGGGCAAAGACGTGCTGTGGGAAACCGACCGGACCGTGAGCGAACTTGCGGATCTGGGCTTCGGCTACTGCCGGCTCGTGGTCGCGGCGCGCCGGATCGACCGGTATCATGAAGGCGCTCCGTTTCCGACGTTCTTGCGCGTCGCCACGAAGTTCGGCCGTTCGGCCGAAGCGTACTTCGCCGAGCGCGATCTGCCCGTCGAGTTGATTCCCTTGCATGGTTCCGTCGAACTCAGTCCGATCGTGGGTCTAGCGGATGTTATCGTCGATCTCGTCGCAACCGGCAAGACGCTGCGCGAGCACGATATGGTCATCGTCGCTGAAATCGCCGAAAGCACCGCGCGCTTCGTCGTCAACGCCGTTCGCTTTCGCGCGAAATACGCGTCCATCGTAGCCTTATTGGCGCGGCTGGACGCACAGCGGCCGGCGCTACACTGAACGCGCTGGGCGACTTTCAAACGCCGCCGGCACTCGCGCAGATGGTGCTGACGGCGTTGCGCGAGCGGGGCGTGTGCCCGGCCCGCATTCTCGAGCCGACCTGCGGCAGCGGTGCTTTTCTGACTGCCGCCGCGGCAGCGTTTCCCGCCGCGGTGCAGCTCGCCGGAATCGAATACCAACGGGCGAAATTCGCTCCGGCGTTGACGGCGTTGCAACAAGTTGAGCCGCGGCTTGCGGTATATTATGCGAACGCCTATGACCTCGACTTTGCAGCCTTGGCTTGGCAGACCGCGGGCCCACTGCTCGTCGTCGGCAATCCGCCGTGGGTCACCGCTGCGGCGCTGGGACGCGCGGACGCCGGCGGATTGCAACCGCCGCGCTCGAATCCACGCCGGTTGCGCGGCCTGGCGGCTCGCACCGGTGCTGCTAACTTTGATGTGGCCGAATTCTTGCTGCTCAAACTATTGCACGAGTTGCGTTCCGAGCCGGTCCACTTCGCGCTGCTCGTTAAAGAGGCGGTGGCGCGAAAGGTCATGGCCGGCGCGGCGGCGCTCGGGCTGGGCGTCGCCGTGGCGGAGATCGTGCGCATCGATGCGCGCAAGTGGTTCGGCGTTGCCGTCGACGCGTGTTGTCTCGTGTTCACGACAACACCGGGGAGCGCCGCGCGACCGTATCCGATCGCGGTGCGCGCCGGCTTCGGCGGGGCTCCGTCGGCATGGTTGGCTGCCCCGCCGGTCGTGGCGCCCGCGAACGGCGAGATTGTCTTTCGTCAAGGCATCAAACACGATGCGGCCGATGTGTTCGAGTTGCGACGTTCGGGCGAACGGTGGCACAACGGGTATGGCGAGCGCGTCGACATCGAACCCGAGTTTATTTTTCCGCTGTGCAAAGCGCGCGCGCTGCATCGCGGAGAAGATGATGGTACCGCGCTGATCGTCCCGCAGCGCGCTTTGGGGGCGCCCACCGCCCGGCTCGAGCAGCTCGCTCCGCGGCTGTGGGCGTACCTGGTGCGCCACCGCGTGCGGCTGGCCGCGCGCAAGTCGTCGATCTACCGGAACGCACCGGAATTTTCGTTGTTCGGCCTCGGGCCGTATAGCTTCGCCGTCTGGAAAGTTGCGGTTGCCGCACTGTACGAAGAGCCACGTTTTCGGTTGCTGGGACCGGTCGCGGGGCGGCCGGTCGTGCTCGGTGACACGGCGTACTTCGTCCCCTTCGCCGGGGAAGCGCAAGCGCGTGCGTTTTACGCGGTGTGTACCAGTCCGGCGCTCCGCGTTCGATTGCGCGACCGCATCGTGCGGGCCAAACGGCCGATCACCAAGATGCTGCTCGACGGCGTCGACTGGAGCGCTATCGGGGCGCTCGAACCGCCGGCAGCGAAGCCGTAAGGCGATGATCATCGTCGACGCTCACGATCGGATTGCGCTGCGCGCGTTGTATTCCGGTGGCTGGGATCCGCCGGCACACATCCGCGAGCGTGTCCGCACGATTTTGGAGGATGTTCGCGCGCGCGGCGATGCCGCGCTCGTCGACTATACGCGTCAATATGACGATCCGCAGAGCAGTCTCGACCGCCTGCGGGTCGACGTTCCGTCACGCAAGCACGCGCGGTTGTTGGTGCCCGAGCGGATCGCAGCCGGTCTGGAACGAGCGCGCGAACGCATTGAAGAATTTCACGCACGACAGAAGCCGGTCGATCTTTCGTATCACACGCGTGACGGAACGCTGTGCCAACTGCTGAACCGGCCCTTGGCCAGCATTGGCGCCTACGTTCCTGGCGGCACCGCACGGTATCCATCGTCGGTCCTCATGACCGTCGTTCCGGCCAAGGTGGCGGGCGTCGAGCGAACCGTCATCACCACGCCGCCGGCGCGCGACGGGTCGATACATCCGGCTACGCTGTATGCGTGCAGCTTGACCGGCGTCGATGAGCTGTACGCCGTCGGGGGCGCCCAAGCAATTGCGGCTTTGGCTTACGGCACGGCGGCCATCGCGCCGGTTGATAAAATCGTCGGGCCCGGCAACGTGTATGTCACCGAGGCCAAACGTCAAGTCTTCGGCAGGTGCGGCATCGATGGACTAGCCGGGCCGTCCGAAGTGCTCGTCGTCGCCGACGCGCATGCCGAGCCGCACCTCGTTGCGGGCGAACTCATTGCCCAAGCCGAGCACGACCCGCTGGCGCGCGTTGCGGCGGTTTCGCGCGACCGGGCGGTGCTCGAAGCGGTGGGCGCATTGCTGGACGGCGATTTTGCCCGAGCGACCGGCCGCAACGAGATTGTCGAGCGTGTGTTAGCCGAGCGCACCTATCTGATTTTGGCGCGTGACGATGCTGATATTCTCGACGTCATCGAACGCTTCGCTCCCGAACATTTGTCGCTGCAGACCGTAGCGCCGTACGAACTCGTAGCTCGAATCCGGCGTGCCGGAGCGATCTTCGTCGGCAATGACACGCCGGTGGCGGCCGGCGATTACATCGCGGGAAGCAATCACGTGCTGCCGACATCCGGCGCGGCGCGCTTCTCGTCGGGTTTGCATACGGCCGACTATTTCCGCACGATGTCGCTCATTGAAAATAGTCGCGAACGGATGGCCGGCGACCGCGAGACGCTCGCGGCGCTGGCTGAATACGAGGGTCTCCCGGCGCACGCCCGTAGTGCGCTTTTACGGTCCGGCATGTAGCGCTGAGCCGCGCTTCGTCACCAGCCGTGGTAAAGGACGAAGCCCGCAAGCTCGAACCTTTTTAGCTTTTGCGGCGTGACGGCTGCGCAAACGGGGCAGCTGCGGCGCTTAGAGCCGCGCGAGCAATGCGGTCTTTTTCGTGCTGAACTCAGCGTCGCTCAAAATGCCGCGCCGGTGCAGATCGGCGAGCTGTTCGATCGTTTCAACAACGCCGGGCGACGGCGCTGCGGGCTCGTTGCGACCGGCCGTGACGACCGGCAGCGTGGCCGGATCGATCGCGCCGTGCTGACTCGAAAAGCGTAGCGACGAGGCGTCGGACTGCGCTTGAGCGACACCCTCGATGCGGTGATCGAGCGTATCGTATAGCGTCACATGCCCGGCGCGTTCGATCGCGAGCCGGCGGGTTGCGCCAAAGTAAGCGTAGCGAATTCCGTTTTGCGCACCCGAAGCGTTCGGACGGCCGAGCTCGGCCCGCCACCAGTGCGCCGCGTCAGCCTGATTGCCGGACGGCGCCATGCTCTCGCTAGTGACCGGCGACGCCGCGCCGTGATCCTCGGAACGGCTGCCGGCAAAATCGGTTTGGGGCGCCGGCGCAGATGCGAAGAGCTGCGGTTCGGTTTGCGCCAACTGCGCGAGTTCCGCGCACAACCGCCCGACGCGAGCTTTGAGCGCGGAGTCGGACATGCGGCCCAGCATCAGCATGCCGCCATGCATCCATTGCCCGCTGCCGCCGAACTCGGGATGGTCGAATTGCGCCATGCCGCCCACACCGTCGCCGAACGCGCGCACCATCGCTTCCGTCGCGCCGGAACTAAAACCGTGCCGCCGGGCAACGTCGTCGATTAACATGCTGCGACGTTGGGCGCAGCGGCCGGCGGCGCCGCGATCGAAGCCGAAGCATTAAAATCGCCGCGCAGAAATTTGGCAACCATGACGAAGTCGGCTCGGAACGACAGCACCGGATGTTCGAAGGTTTTCGGCTGATTTCGTTCGAAGACCCAGTGCGATACGAACGCCGGAAGATAACCCAGCGCCAGACCGGCGAACACGAATGCCGGTTTGCGGTTCACGATCCCGGTTACACCGACGGTGATGCCGCTGAGCAGACCGCAGGTGTGCACCAGCTTGGTGCGCCGGTCGGCGTGCGCCGCGAGATACTCGGGAAAGAATTCGCTAAACGTCATGATTGCTCCAAAGCCGCGCGAGCCGAAAAGGAACCGCACAGGCAAATGCGGCGCGATCCGGCCGCTGACCGGTGCGGTGCGGCCGGTGGCGTATTCTTCGGCAGCGTTCAGCGCTGCGTCCTCGCCCGGCGCGACCGTTGCGTCGCCGGCAAGGTAAGCGGAGTCCGCTTTCGATCGCGCGTACTTCTGCTCGGTGATCCGTCCGGCTGTCGCCATCCGTCTCATCGCGCTCGATTTGGACGGTACCGTCATCGGCGCCGATCTGGTCGTGCGCGAGCGCGTTCGAGAGGCCGTGATTCGGGCCCAAGCGCAGGGCATCGCCGTCACGATCGTTACCGGTCGCATGTTCGCCGCGGCGCGTCCCTTCGCCCAGGCGCTCGGCATCACCGGCCCGATCGTGTGTTATCAAGGCGCGGGCATCTTCGATGTCGTCAGCGGTGAAACGCTTGCCCAAACGCCGCTGGCTCAGCCGGTGACGCGCGAAGTGTTGGCCAAAGCAAAAGCCGACCGCTTTCATGCCCAGTGCTATGCCGGCGACCGGCTCTACGTTGATGAGATCAACGCGTACTCTGATAAATACCGCGATCTTTCGCGGGTCGAGCCGGTGCTCGTGCCGTCACTCATCGAAGCGTTCGACCAAACGCCGACGCTCAAGATCGTACTCGTCGACGAGGCCGCGCGAGCCACGGCCTATACCGAAACGCTCAAGTCGCTGCTGGGAACGACGGCCTACGTCACGCGCAGTCATCCCGACTTCGTCGAGGTGCTCGATCCCGGGGTTGATAAGGGTCGCGCGCTGCACTTCATCGCCGAACACTACGGCGTGGCGATCGATGCGACGCTGGCGGTCGGTGATTCATGGAACGACCTGCCGCTACTGAGTGCGGCCGGAATGGGCATCGCGATGGCCTCGGCGCCGCCCGAGCTTTTAGCGCGCGCCGATGCCGTCGTAAGCGATGTCGCGCACGACGGCGTCGCTGAAGCAATCGAACGGTACGCGCTCGCGTGACCGCGCGCACGAGCGCACTTCGCCGCCGGCGTAAAACGTCGCTGGTCATGCGGCTGCGGGTCGTGTGGGTGTTCGTCGTTGTGACGCTTGGCGTCGGCGTCTACCTCGGCTACGTGCTGGTGACGCTGCCCGCCTTACGCGTGCGGGTGATCGACGTTCGAATCGACGGTATCGCGGTGACTGAACGCGACGTCTTGGCTGCGGCCGCGATCGACCGAAGCAGCAACCTCTGGCTGCTCGACACGCGGCGGATGGCGCAACGCATCGAAGCGATCCCATACGTCGATCAGGCGCAGGTTCGGCGCGAGCTCCCCGCTCGGCTGACGATCGCGGTGACCGAACGCGAACCGGCGGCCTGCGTCGATAGTGGAGCGCAAACCGCCACGATCGACGACCGTCGCCGCATCTTGCAGGCCGGCTGTGCTCGGACCGGTGCGCTGCATATCGCACTGCCCGCACAACGGCTGGGCCGGCCGGGTGTTACGGCAAGCGCGCCCGAACTCGTGACGCTCCTCGCCGACGCCCGCGCTTTGCGCGCCGCGCAAGTCAACGTGCGAACGATCGGGGTCGACCGATTTGGCGGCCTCGTGGCAGTCCTGCCGAACGGCGTCCGGTTGTTATTCGGTCTGGATGCCGACGTCGCCGAGAAGGCCAAGCTCGTGGGCCCGGTATTAACGGCTGCCGCTGCCGGCCGGCCGGTACGAGCGGTTGATTTGCGCGCGCCGGAGACACCGACGGTGCTCTTTCGATAGCTAAATCTTGTAGGTATCGCCGGCTCTACCCCCAATATATTGGGTGTAGTGCGGTACAACTGCGGGCGACGAGATGGCTAGGGGCGAGACGATCGCCGGCCTGGATATCGGTACGACGAAGACGTGCGCGATCATCGCCTCCAACGGCGTTAACGGCTTCGAGATCATCGGCGTCGGCGAAGCCCCGTCGCTGGGCATGCGCAAAGGGGTGGTCACCGACCTCGAAGAGACGATCAAGTCGATCGAAATCGCAACCGAGCGCGCCGAGCGCATGGCGGGGGTTCACGTTTCGGGAGTGTACGTCGGCATCACCGGCGAGCACGTGCAGTCGACCAACAATCATGCCGTCGTGGCTGTCGCGGGCGATGAACGAGAAGTGATCGCGGCTGACATCCGGCGGGTGGTGGACGCGAGCAAAATCATCAGTCTCGCCGCCGACCGGCAGATCGTCCACGCGCTGCCCCGCCACTTCACGATCGATGGGCAGAATGGTGTAACGGATCCCATCGGCATGTCGGGCGGACGCTTAGAAGTCGACACGCATATCGTGACCGGCGGCTCGACCTTCATCGCCAACGTCTTGAAGTGCGTGAGTCGCGCGGGCCTCGAAACTGTCGGCATCGTGTTCGAACCGTTGGCTTCGTCGGCCGCCACGCTACTACCCGAAGAGAAACACATCGGTGTCGTGCTGCTCGACATCGGCGGGGGCACGACCGACATCGCGGTCTATGCCGGCGGCGGCCTCGTCCACAGCGCGACGATTCCGGTTGGCGGCAATATCCTCACCAACGACATCGCGCTGGGGTTGAAAACGACATTCGCGGAAGCCGAAATGCTCAAACGGACGTATGGTTCGGGCGCGCTCAAAGCCGATGACAGCGACGGCGTCATGTTTGCGGTCAAAACGCTGGACGGGCGCAGTTCGCGCGATGTGAGCGCGGGTCAATTGCGCTCGATCGTGGTGCCGCGCATTCTTGAAATCTTTCGCATGTCCAAGCAAAACATCTGGTCGCATATCGCGCGCGATCAAATGCTGGGCGAAGTGGTGATAACCGGCGGCGGGGCGCATCTGCGGCACATCGACGTGACCGCCGCCGATTTCTTTGGTCTGCCGACGCGTATCGGCATTCCGTCGACCGTCGCAGGGCTTACTGATTCGGTCAAAAAACCCGAGTATGCGACGGCCGTCGGGCTGGTGCTCTTTGGTCCGCGGGGCGAAACCGCGCCGCAACGACGATTGGGCTCGGCGAACGGCATGCTGACCCGGCTACGCTCCTGGTTTGGCTCGATTTGGACCTAACTGCACCGTCCAAGCTGGTGCAAATTCCCCTTTTCTCACCCGAGGAGGCTTCGAAGACGATGACAGATGCACGACGTTTCATTCCCGAACATGCAGCAACGATCAAAGTCATCGGTTTAGGCGGCGGTGGCTGTAACGCCATCAACCGTATGATCGAAAAAGGCTTATCGGGTGTTGATTTTTATGCACTCAACACCGATGTCCAAGCGCTGCGCAATAGCAACACGCCCAACACCGTCCAGATCGGTACCGGACTTACCCGCGGCCTCGGAGCCGGTTCAAACCCGAATATCGGCCGTGAAGCAGCCGAAGAATCGCGTGAAGATCTGGCCATGATCCTCGATGGCGCGGATTTGGTTTTCATCACTGCCGGTATGGGCGGCGGTACGGGCACCGGCGCTGCGGCGGTCGTGGCGGAACTGGCGCGCGAATCCGGCGCCTTGACCGTGGCGGTGGTGACCAAGCCGTTCGGCTTCGAGGGCCGCAAGCGCATGCAAATGGCCGAGCGCGGCATCGCCGACCTCGAGTCGAAGGTCGATACGCTCATCGTCATCCCCAACGAGCGCATCTTGCAGATCATCGAGAAACGCACGCCGCTGCAGGAAGCCTTCACGTACGCCGACGATGTCTTGCGCGCCGGTATCCAAGGCATCTCCGATCTCATCACGCAGCCCGGCCTCATCAATCTCGACTTCGCCGATATCAAAACGATCATGACCGATGCCGGTTCGGCGATGATGGGCATCGGCGAAGGGACGGGCGAACATCGCGCGGCCGACGCAGCTCAAAAAGCGATTGCCTCGCCTTTGCTGGAAACGACGATCGAGGGCGCGCGCGGCGTTATTTTCAACATCACCGGCGGCGCCGATCTGTCGATGTACGAAGTGAATGAAGCAGCGGAAATGATCAGCCGCGCGGTCGATTCGGAAGCCCAGATTATCTTCGGCGCTTCGATCGATCCGACGCTGGCGGGCAAAGTGCGCGTAACCGTACTGGCGGCCGGCTTCGGATCGCGGTTGACCGGCGCGGCGCGCTCGGTAGCCGTGGCGCCGAACGGATCGTCGGTGCTCGATTTCGAGACCGTCAAGAGCGTCAATATGGACGACATCGAAGTTCCCGCCTTCTTGCGCTATCGCAGTTAAGCGGCGCACGACGTGATCGAGGCGCGCACCGACGCGTCGATTGCCGAGCACGCGACGCGCGTGCGGCGTGAGATCCACCGGCATCCCGAGCTGGGCTTCGAGGAAGAACGCACGGCGGCGATCGTCGAGCGCGAACTCGACCGGCTCGGCATCGAACACCGGCGGGTTGCGCGAACCGGCGTCGTCGGTGTGATTCGGGGCGGGCTCACCGGACGGACCGTCGGCTTGCGCGCCGACATGGACGCGCTGCCGATCGGTGAGGAATCCGGCGAAGCCTTCGCCTCAGAAGTCGCCGGCCGCATGCATGCGTGCGGACATGACGCCCATACCGCCATGCTGATCGGTGCCGCCGGCACATTACAGGCGAGCCGCGCAACACTGCATGGGAACGTGGTGCTGTTATTTCAACCGGCGGAAGAAGGTCCGGGCGGCGCGCTGCCGATGATCGAGGCCGGCGTCATGGATGCCGAGCCGAAGATCGAGGCGGTTGCGATGCTGCACGTCGACGTTCGGCTCGACACGGGCGGAATTTCGATCACGCCCGGGCCGGTAAACGCGGCAGCGGATGAATTCCACATTACCGTCCAGGGCGTCGGCGGACACGGCGCGGCACCGCACAAGGCACAGGATACGATCCCGTGCGCGGCCGCTATCGTGCTCGCGCTGCAAAACATCGCCGCCCGCGAAACCGATCCGCTGGCCAGCGTCGTCGTCACCATCGGAACGATCGTCGGCGGTTACCGCAACAACGTTATTGCCGATGCGGTCAAGCTGACCGGAACCGTTCGAACCACCGAACCGGCGATTCGCGATGCGATGGAAGCGCGCTTGCGGCGGATCGTGGACGGCGTCGCTGCAGCGTACGCATGCCGGGCCGAGCTTCGCGTTGTCTACGGCTATCCGCCCGTCGTCAACGAACCGGCCCTTGCGCGCGCGTTCACCCAGCACATGCGCGCATCGACGGACATTGCCGTGCAGCAATTAGCACCCACCATGGGCGCTGAAGACTTTGCGTATTTCGCGCGACTCGTGCCCGGCTTGCTCGTTCGCTTGGGAGTGCACAATCCAGCGGTGGGCGCGGTGCACTACGTCCACAGTTCCCGCTTTCGCCTGGATGAAAAGGCGATCCCC
Source organism: Candidatus Velthaea sp. (assembly GCA_965214335.1). Lineage (GTDB taxonomy): Bacteria > Vulcanimicrobiota > Vulcanimicrobiia > Vulcanimicrobiales > Vulcanimicrobiaceae > Velthaea. Next base: position 1,302,094 of record CBDCBO010000005.1, read on the forward strand.
ATCGGCATCGCCACACTCGTCGCTTTTGCGCGTGGCGTCGGGTCGGGAGCGGTGTCGATCGGTTGACGCGCGGCTGCCGCTAGCGCACCGGCCGGCTACCGTTGGCCATATTACAGAACCGTCGCCGCCGCAGTGTTACGTTGACGTCCGGATATCGGTGCCAATGTACCGATGGGAGGAGTACCGACGTGTCACAAACGGGGCGCAAGCAACTCGCTGCGGAGGGCCAGTTGCGCGCGATGCGCGATCTGCGGATTATCGAGGAGTATCGGGCCGGCCGGTCTGGAGCCTTCGACGAACTCGTTGCGAGTTATGAGTCGACGGTTCACCGCCTACTCGCGCAACTCAATGTCGTGTCGAGCGACATCGAAGATTTGACACAAGAAGTGTTTCTGCGAATCTTCCGCAATCTGCACCGTTTCCGCGGCCAATCGTCGTTTTATACCTGGTTGTACCGCATCACCATCAACGTCTTTTTCGATCACAATAAAAAGCGCAAGCGGGCTGATGCCCGGTTGACACGGCTGCAAAATGCCTTTGTCGACGTGAGCGAGCGGCGGCCCGACGACGATGATCCGTTTCGTGCGACATACGACGCGCTGACGAGCCAGATGTTTTCCGCGGCGATCGCGACCCTGCCCGAGCTGTTTCGTGATGTTGTCGCGATGCGCGAAGTCGACGACCTTTCGTACGAAGAGATCGCACTGGCTACCGGGATCTCGATTGGTACGGTGCGTTCGCGGCTATCGCGCGCCCGGGCTCGTTTAAAAGAGGTGCTGCGGCCGGCGCTCGTCGGTGCGACCGCCGCTTAACCGCTAGTTGTCCACAAGTGAAGTAGTGGTCGTCCACCGGTTACCCACAACCGCTAGCGCTTAGTTCACAAGGGTAAGGCGGCGGAAGCCAGAAGCGTCGTTGATGGCTTTGCCGCAGGTAGTATTCGACCGGCCGGCTTCGCGTCTGATTCACCGCAGCCAAGACGTTGCGACGACGGCCGCGACCGCATTTGCCTTGATCTGCGAAGTCGAGAAATGGCCGGTGTGGCTCTCGTTCTTCCGTAGCGCACGACGGGTCGACGCACAGCGACCCCTCGGCTGTGGCAGCGAGATCGCCATTCGTTCGGCGATACCGGGTGAAGAAGAAGAGCTCTTCGAGGTCGACGGTTATCTACCGGGGTACATGCTTTCGCTCGTCGGAGCGTACTCGGTTCGGCGCCGCTTCGACTTCCGGGTTGAGAGTAAGACCGAACGGTCGAAAATTGTCGTTCGAATCGACTATCCGACCTACGGCGGAGTGCTCGGTGCGCTCATCGATCGCTTTACCAGCCGGCGAAAACTTGACATTGCGCTGGCTGATGCGCTCGTGCACTTCAAGGGTCTTGCCGAATACGAACGCAACCCGACTGCGGGTTTTGAGGATTTCTAAACCAGGGTTAGCAGTCTTCGACGGAAGCTGCTAAGCTGATGGAAATTACCGAAATCACCTAATCGACGGAGATTTGCGTGCCGCTCTACGACTACCAGTGCAAACAGTGTCAAAAAGTAACCGAAGTTCGCCATGGCTTCAAGGACGTACACGCCGAGCCATGCCCGCATTGCGGCGGTCCGCTGGCTCGCGTTTTTAATCCGGCCGGCATCGTTTTCAAGGGTTCGGGTTTTTATATCACCGATTCGCGCAAGAGCAGCGATAGTGCCCAAACCGGCACCACAACTCCGGCTCCCGCCGCCCCGGCAACGCCCGCCGCGCCGTCGGCTCCTGCCGACTCGAAAAAGTCGGACGCCGCTTAGCGATCGCCGGGCGGTTCGACGAGCGTGGATGCGGTGATCTTCTGGGTCTTCGCGGCGGCTTGGATCGTGCTCGTGGGCATGCTTGGGCTGTTCGTGCTCCCGCTGATCGTACGCCAAGCGCGCCGGATTGTCGCGCGCGTCTTCGCCTATAGCGACCAATCGCCCCTGCCGCTGCAATTTGCGAAGGCCGAAGCCGACGTCGAACGCACGCAGCGCGCGTTGAACCAAGTGAATCGGCTTACGGTCCGGGCCGCCGCGGCGTTAGCCGTTGTTCGGAAAACGCCGATGCTCCCGCCGGCCCTCGTTGCTCTGGCGACGCGCCTCGCGGTCGAAGTGCGCGCGTTTCAGGCAGCGTTGCGCTAAGGGCCTTTTTCCCACTCCCAGCCGAAGTCGGCGGCGGCTTCAGCTGCGCTGCTCGGCACGCCGAAGTCGTCCGCATCGTCGTGCGCAACGGATGGCACGCTGGGACGTCCTTCGGCGCCATGAGCCGGCAGCCCAAACGCGTTCCGGGCGACTTGTGATGGCGGCAGCGGCGCGACGGGGACAACCTCCGGGAGCTCCGGCCGCTCCGGATGTGAATAGACGGTGGCAACCTTCGGTGCACTGCCGGCCGCCGGCGCACCGGAAACGGGCAACGGCAGCCCGCTCAGCGGCAACGCGCCGGCGTTCGTTGCCAGGTCCGCATCATCGTGTTCACGATAGCGTGTCCCGGCGCTTGTATTGATGACCGCGCCGACGGCCGTTCCGGTAATGACATAGCGCGCCTGGGGTAGCAGCTGGGCGTCGGGCCGGCGGGCGAGCGCCCGAAGTTCTGCAAGATACGTTTCGGGAGTATCTTCGGCTGCCATCGTCGCGATGATCAAAGCGATCGTTTCGCGGATAGCTTCGCGCGGCGGCGTTCGCGTAAAGGTGAACGTCTGATAGGCCACCTCCGACTTCACGATTGAAATCAACTTACGCCAATATTCGATGTGGTGATAATTTTCGAATTGGCCCAAGTCACGTTTTGCCCGCGAGTACAGTGAAGCGATGCGCAATCCCAACGGATCGCCGGGCGGAGCGGGCTCAACGATGATGCAGCGCTTTCCCACGCGACCGAGTTCAATCACGACGTTGGCATGGAAAAATGGATCTATCTCATGCAGATAGTGAAAAGCGACGGTTGCATCAAATGTTTCGTCTTTCGCCGGAATCATCGATGTGCTGCCGCGCAACACGTTGATCTTTACATCGCGTAATTCGATCGTTCCAATTTCGTCACTTGCAATGACGCTGACGTCGACCCCGACCGCGGCGGCACGTTTGATCCAATCGAGATTGTTGGCGAAACCGCAGAAGAGCACCGACTCGCCGGCGCGCAGCGCCATCGCATCCCAGATGCGTTGATCGATGCGATGTGTCTCGCGCTCGAACTCACGGGCGAGCATTGCCGTTTGATCCATCTAAGGGGCAGATATTCGCCCGCGTCGTCGCAATTCAGGCGCTGCGGGCGAAGCTTTACGTTTCCATCGGTGAAATGGCCCGCTGCTTCTCGGGGTTACTCAACGGACGAAGCGTGCAGCTGGTCGCGCTGCGCTGCGTTCCGTACTCGGCAAAGCGCTCGGGACGAAAAGCGCGCGCGAAATCGTGCACCGCGTGTAGTTCGCCGGCCAGGTGCTTCATCGGGTCCGGCAGTGCGTCGTAGGCGAGATACGTATTTGCCCAGAGCGTGTCGCCGCCGGATTCCGGAATGACCTCCGCACACAGGATCGACGCCTGCGGCGGAGTTTGCATATAGGGAACATCGCTATGCCACACGTCGTAGTGTCCGCGCCGGTTCGCATCGTATTCCAGGACCATGAGCTCGGGCAAACCGGCTTGACCGGGATAGAGCGGGTGAATATACAATTCGCCGAAACGACGGGCGAAGTCGCGTTGCTGTTCGGGAGTCCAGGTTTGGCGCTCGAAAAACAATACCAAATGTTCGTCGAGCGCAGCCCGAATAGCGTCGACGGTTCAAGACGGATCGCGAGGGCGATCGGCATCGATGTGCACTGCGGCAGCGATGCGTCCGTGCTCGATGGCGAGCGCCCGGTCAGCCAGCAGAAGTGCCTCGTCGACGTCATGCGTAACGAGCAGAACCGCTGGTCCGTGCGCGCGCCATAAAATCGCTGACCAAGGTATGCATGCGGACGCGAGTGAGTGCGTCGACGGACGCGAACGGTTCATCGCGCAGCAAGAACTCGGGTTCACGAATCAGTGCTCGTGCCAACCCGGCGCGTTGCGCTTCGCCGCCTGAGAGCGTCAGCGGCCGGCCCATTCGCGGTGGCCCAGTGCGACCTCACGCAGCGCCGTAAGCGCACGTTCGTGGCGATCTTCGCCGCCCAAGCCAATGGTGACATTCTCCCAACCGCGCTTCCAGGGTAACAGCCGGGGTTCGTGAAAAACGACGGCTCGCGATGTGGGAACATCGAGGTTTCCACGCGTCGGTTGTTCGAGGCCCGCCAACACAGGAAGCAGTAAGGTTTGCTCGACCCCGCTCCGGCGCAGCAAGGTCCATGATCAAATGACCGACACCGCGATCGGCATTGATTTGTTCTCCGACGACGAGACTGAGTTAGGCCGCGCCGAGCGAATAGCGCAGACCGATGAGCGCCGGCGCAAGCGAACCGGGAAGAATCACCTTGCGAATCGTTTGCAGCCGCGATAGTCCGCAGATCTTGGCCGCTTCGATCAACTTGGATCGATCGAGTGAATACCGCCCAGCAGCGTCATGTAAACGGGAAACGCTGCTGCAAACGCGACGAGCTGCGAGTCGAGTAGTTCCCGGAACATCCCTTCAAGTCAATCCTAACGGGAAAGTTGAGATGCTTTAAAGCGACTTGCACGACAGTTTTTTAGCGCCTGCTGCCGCCGGGGTAGGCACGTTGGATGGTCGCCCGAGACACCCGCAGGATGCGGGCCGTCTCGATCTGCGACTTGCCGGCGGCAAGCATTCGACCCGCTTCGGCGAGCCGCGAGCCTACAAGCGCCTTTGGACGACCGACGTGCGTCCCGCGCTTCTTGGCGGCTTTCATGCCGGCGACGGTGCGTTCTTTAATGACCTCGCGCTCGAACTCCGCGACGGCGCCCAGGACGTGATACAACAGCCGCCCAGAAGCCGTGGACGTGTCGAACCCTTCGGTCAACGATCGCAAGAAGACGCCCCGCTCGCGCAGCACGGTGGCGACCTCGATGAGATGGCCCAGCGATCGGCCGAGCCGATCGAGCCGCCAGACCACAAACGTATCGCCCGGCCGGAGCGCGGCAATAGCCTTAGCGAGGACGGGCCGCGCGATGTTGGCGCCTGAGGCCGCTTCCTCAAAAATCACGTCGACAGCCGCGCGCGTCAACGCATCAGCCTGCAGCGCCGTCGTCTGATCGTCCGTCGAGATGCGTGCGTAGCCCACCAGACGCGGCGGGACGTCTTGGACGAGCTGAGCATCATGCGGGCGCGACAAGCGCCGTCCTGAGGCTTTCTTTGGCTTCGGTCTCGACGCTTTCGCGGCTGCCGGGGCCTGAGCCGGATTCTTTTTCGTCGCGCGGGCGGGATGCGCGGCAAGGAGCTCGTCGAGCGGAATGCCACCTTTCCGCTTTGTTCTTTTTGGTTTAACCTTCGATTTGGTCATGCGCGTTCGGCGGCGGGCGAAGCTGGCGTCTCGATCGGCAGTTGAGGCGAGAGCGCGTCGACCGCGCGATACCATGCCTTCACGTTGACGCCGCGGGCGGTCAGCGCGTCGGCATAGTCGTCGGAGGTGAGTCGCCGGATGATCGTCGCTAATGCCGTTGCGGCCTCATCATCGAGCTCGATGGTGATTTGCATTTTGAGCGGCCCTTTTACTGCGAGGAAAGCCTTATGGGCCGGGCCGTCCGCTCCTGCATCTAAAGGGTTTCCTTTTGGGCGGATTGCCACATCGCCGCGCTCTGGGGCTCACGCGTTCGTCGTCTATACGACTCACCCGAGAACCGATAGCGCTCGAAAACCGAAACGGGGCGGCGAACTCTCGCCCAGAAATTGTATGGCCATGAATCGACAATTCCATGGGTTGATCGTCGAGGGGACGACGGGCGTTGGTAAATCGACCCTCATCGACCAAATGATCCGCCGGCATATCCAAACGGCGGCTTCGCGGAAACTGCGTTCTCTGACGCACCTGGCGCAAACGCACACTTATGGACCGCTTTCTACAGCGGAAGATCGCGGCACGCTCAGCGTTGCGGACAATCGGGCCCACCTCGAGCGCATTGTTTCAATGTTAGAGTGGCTGCACGATGCGCACGATTACAGTTCGATTCCGTCGTTTTCGATAGTTGACACACTGCACTTCACCCATTGTCTGCGGCCGGGCGTGGTCTCCTGGCCAGATGTGGAGGACTTCGACCGGCGTCTTGGCGCAATCGGTTTTAAGGTTTTGCTGCTCACGGGAGAACGCGAAACGCTTCGCGTTCGCTCGATTGAAGCTCGCGTCGGCTCTCAATTTCTCGAAGACTACGCGCGAAGGTTCGGGAATACCAACGACGAGATCTTGGATCATTTCGTGAGCGAACAAGTCAAGATTAACCAATTGTCCATGCTGACCAACATGCGCGTCGCGCATGTTTCAGCGGCTGTCGATCTCCACACCGCCTCCGCAGTGGCGTTTGACTTCTGGCGATCATGAGTACTTTCGACGCCGCCGAACGCGGTGTACGATGTGTTCACGACTGATGGAGATAAGTCGAATCGATCCATCGGTACGCTCTCTGCTCCGGTAAGAGCGATACAATAAAGATATCAGGCCAGTGCCCGTGTATCTCCCGGCCTGCTCATAAGGGGGACCTTCTGTGCAGTCCCCTATGCGCAAAGGCGGGTTTCTCGCCAAATCTTCGATTTTACGACTCTACCGCGAAACACACGGCCCACCCCCGCCGTAAACTCGCCGCTAGGAGCTGGCTCGTGTCTTCAGTGATGGTGTTCCGCATCCCGTGATGCTGCGTGTTGGGAATTGCGCCGATGGGGTTGGAGACCGCTGGAAGTGGTGTTTTTTCACATGAACACCTTCGACGCCGCGCGATGGCCCGGATCGCGGCCATTTTCGCAGCGCGCGCTGAATTGGGTCGCACGACTTTGGTTCACGGTGGTGGTCGCGGGCCAACTCGCCTTTGCAGCATACATTGTGCTGTTCTATACGCTCTCCGCGATTCACGGACAGCTCGGCGATCGCGCCAAGTTCGACAACCACGGATACGTCGCCGGCGATACCGCCGGCAACCTTGCGGCGGTGTCCCACATTTTCTTTGCGTTTCTGATCAGTCTGAGCGCAGCGCTGCAACTCGTTCCGCAAGTGCGACAGCGGGCGCCATCCGTACATCGCTGGAATGGTCGGCTCCTCATCTTGGGCGCGTTCGTGGTTAGCCTTGCAGGCTTGTACATCATTTGGGTGCGCGGTGCGGTCGGCGATCTTTCCCAACATCTGGGAAGCACCCTCGAAGCGGCACTGATTTTTCTCTTTGCGGCGCTCGCTTTGCGCACGGCACTCGATCGAAATTTCGTCGCACATCAGCGCTGGGCGCTGCGCCTCTTCATGGTGCTGTCCGGCGTGTGGTTCTTCCGGCTCGGCATGTTTCTCTGGCTCGCTATCAACCGCGGGCCGGTGGGGTTCGATCCGGATACATTTACCGGCCCGTTCCTGACGATCTGGGGGTTTGCCTCATTCCTGCTGCCACTTAGCATGCTCGAACTCTATCTTGTCGCGCAGCGGAGCAGCTTCGGACACGCGGCACGGATTGCGACTGCCGGACTCGTCCTTGTGGCGACGTCCGGCATGTTGGGTGGCCTATTTGCGGTTGCGGCGGCGGGGTGGTTACCCGCAATCCAACAAGCTTATGCAAACCGCTAATTTGAGGTGATTGCAACTCACACCAGTAACGGCCCGACCAAAAGGAATCCCTTCCGTGCGCCTCGTTATCCTTCGACGAAGCTCGCGACCAATTTGTTGGCGGTCTCGCCTGTCAGCCCGCACGGTCCAGCTAATTTGCCGGGGAGCCGGCGATTTTACCATACGTGTACAGAATAGTAATCCCATTGGAAGATGACAGTTGAATGTTCGTCCCATAAGGATGGATCGTATAAATTTTAAGCGTCGTGTTGCCGCTCCACGATATTTTGGGTCGTGTAATTGCGCCTTCGTCGATAACCACAAAGATAAGCTCCCTGGTCGACGGATTGGATACATTGACCAAATTTACCTCATAAGACCCGAGACTCATAATCCCATTTTCAATATCCTTCTGATGTGACCACGTTCCACTTTCCGTCTGACGACTTTAACGTTCGCATACCCGTCTTTGCGCAACCCGAAGAATCGGCAAGGGCTCGCACAAGAACGTAGGCGCAGGCTAAAAGCAAGACAACAAGGAGAATAAAGCCCGCTTCAACATGTCAAGGAGGCCTAATCATGTGCCCAACATTCTGGATGAGGAGACGCGAGGCAGTCATCATTTGCAGAATCCAGAGGCATTCTTTTGATACAAGTAATAACCCAGCATTGTATTTGAGACATTTATCGCAGGCAGATTAGTTTAAACCGAATCGTAGGCGGTACCCGCTAGCCGGCTTGACATCCCGACCGACTTCCGGGCCAACGCAAACGCATCCTGAACTCGCAATATATTACTTTCTCCAAATCGCGATCTTGGGCATCTCGCCGATGCCGAACCACAAATAAGAAAGGTTGTCATGCCCAGGTGCGGCAAGGTGCGGAACATTTGCATGAGCGGATCGACGGCCTCATCGCCGGTCCGTGAAACCGAGCCAGCGAAACGGTAATATGGCCGAGCAAATCGCCCGATACGGTTAACGTCCACAAGGCATTATAAATCTGCCGATGGTGCAGCTAATTTATCGGCGAGCAACAAGCCTACGGTCGAGCACAGCTGCCAAATCGACACGAGCGCGAGCGGCGACACGATCCGACGCAGCGTCTGCGCGTCGAGGCGCCGGGAACGTTTCATACGCAGCGCGCGCGCGAGCGGCTAGCTTCGTCTTGCATTGTACCTATTCGGTGAAGAGTGCGGCGCTGCGAGCAACACGATCCACATGCTGCACGCTAAACGCCAAAGCTTTTGTCGTGCGTGCCCCGTCGGATGAAGGCCGCGGTCCCGGCAGCGATGTTTGCGGGAAAGCGGTATCGTTGGAACCATATTCTTGCTATGGATAACCAAAGCTCGGCGCTCACTTTTTTGGGCTATGGTCGAAAACATCGGCGCGGCCAACCCGGCGAAGAAAACAGCCTGCGAAGCTAGGAGTACCGGCGCGCGCGCATGGTCAGCCGGGCGACAGCGACGCTTTGCGGCGGTAGCGCCCAGTCGTCGCGCTCTTGAGAAAATCGATGAATTGCGCGGCGTTGGGCGGCAAAGCCGCTCCGCGCAGCGTCACGATCTCAAATTCGCGGCGCAAATCGGCGTCCCGAACTTCGACGGCATGAAGCCGTTTCTGCTGTAAGAGCCGTTCGACGACCAGCCACGACACGATCGCGACGCCCAGACCCGCCTCAACAGCGCGCGTCACACCTTCCAGACTTGGAACGACGATCTTGGTATGGACGTGAACGCCCCGCGCGCCAAGAGCCGTCTCGGTCAATACGCGTGTCGGCGAGTTGGCTTCGCGGCTGACAAAGACTTCGTCGGCCAAATCGGCGGCACGCACCGTGCGGCGGTTCGAGAATCGATGACCTTTGGCCGGAACAATGAGGACTAAACGATCGCTGGCGAATGGGTAGGCGTCGAAATCCTCGTCTTTGGGCAAGTCCGAGCCAATTACGATGCTGACCTCACGCGAACGCAGAAGGGCGGCCAGCCGGGACGGATTATCGACCCGGACGTCGATATCGCCATGCGTTATCTTGCGCTCGAAGTCGGCCAGTAACGGCGCTAGCAGGTAGTTGCCGACCGTGACGGTCGCGCCCAGCGCTAACGCCTGCGGTTGACCCGAGGTAAACTGCGCCATTTCGCGTTCGAGTGCCGTGACGCTGTCGATGACGGCGGCCGCGCGCTCGGCCAGAAATTTGCCCGCACGGGTCAAAATCGGTCGTCGCTTCACGATGTCAACGAGCGAAACGCCGAAGTGCTCCGCAAGTGCGCGGATTTGCAGTGTCACGGCGGGCGGCGTTATACCAAATTCTTCCGCGGTGCGCGTGAAATTGCCGAGCTCCGCCAGCCGGACAAATGTCTGAAGCTGCGTGAGCGAAATCGGCATTGCGTCGAAATGCTTTCGCGGCTGGCGTCGGTAAATACTGGCGATAAGCCGTTGACGGCCGATCTTAAGCTACAGTAGAGTAATGAAAAGGTGGCCTGTTTGGAACGGATCGTTCCGATAGACGCCGTTTCGACGTTCGAAGCAAAGCACCGCAAGGGGGGCTTCGTGTATCTTACGACCCGATGTCGACGGCATGTTTAACGCAGCGGTGGGAAGTGCGCGGCCGTGTAAAGCGCTTGTTGCGGATTTGCACGATATCGAACGCCGCACCTCGCCGCAAGCGGAGCTCGTCGCGCGCATCGCGGCTCGCCTGGCCTGCGCCGGCGACGAGCGCACATGGCTTGTCGATCGGTTCTGTAAAGCCCAACCACAATGCTATTCGCAACAACTCGTGTATCTGGCACCCGACCGCGCCTTTAGCGTCGTTGCGCTAACCTGGGGCCCGGGCGCGCAAACGAGCATCCACGATCACGCCGGCTGGTGCGCGGTGGCCGTGTATGAAGGCGTTGAAGAAGAAAAACAATATCGGCTTGAGAGCGACCGACATGGCCGCTATTTGATTGAAACCGGCTCGCGCTCGCTCGAACTGGGGCGCACCGTCGGCATCGTTGCCGACGGAAATGACATCCACCGGGTCGGTAATTTCACGCGCGATGTAACGATCTCGCTGCACGTGTACGGCGTCGATATCGCGCGCACCGGTTCGAGTATCAAATCGCGCTTCGACGCTCTTCCGGTGCGCGCATGAACGCGGTTGCAGAGTACTCCACCGTTGGCTCATTGCGACTTGATGTCGCTATTATCGGCGGCGGCTTCGCCGGTACGATGGCCGCCGTAAACATCGCTCGACTAGCGACCCGGCCGCTGACGATTGCGCTGTACGACCGTAGCGGTGCCTTCGGCCGTGGCGCTGCCTACAGCCCGCAATCCGACAATTGCATTCTGAATGTGCGCGCCAAGGCGATGGGTGCATTTCCGGACGCCGAAGACGATTTTTTAGTCTGGCTGCGGGCGACCGGGTTCGGCGCCGCCGATCCAGATGTCGGCGAACGGTTTCTGCCGCGCCGGCTCTACGGTGACTATCTCTGCGCGTTGCTCGCCGGCGCCGCTTCCGGCAATGCGACCGTGGAGCGGCGGTCGGCGTCCGTGACGGCAATCGACACTACCGACGACGGCTACGCGTTAACCGTCGCCGGCAGGACCGTCATGGCTCGATCGGTGATCCTGGCCCTGGGCAATCTGCCGCCCTGCGGCTTCGGCGGCGCGACGCTGGCGGCGGCGCTAGCGCGGCACGCGCGCAATCCATGGCAGGTCATTGCCGAGGAGCAGCTCGATCGGAACGCCGACATCTTCATCATCGGCACCGGCTTGAGTGCGCTCGATATTCTGCTCGAACTCGCCGCGAACGGCCATCGCGGTCGGGTCACGATGCTGTCGCGCAATGGCCGCTTTCCGTTAGCGCACCAAGCTGCGAGTGAGTGCGCCGACGTGCCGGTTCTGGCCGGCAACCCGCGCGCCGTCGTTCGGACCGTCCGCGCGCTCGTGCGCGAAGGAGTCGCGCGCGGTTGCAGCTGGCAGGCAATCGTCGATGGTCTGCGTTCTCAAACGAATCGACTGTGGCAAAGCTGGTCCGTCGCGGAGCAGCGCCAGTTCGATCGCCATCTCGGGGCGCTGTGGGCCGTGCACCGCCACCGTGCTCCGGCCGAAACGCTCGCGGTCCGTGACGCGCTTGCCGCGGCCGGCCGGCTGTACGTCAAGCGCGGCCGGCTCACACAACTTGAACGTACGGGCGAAAAGCTGACCGTCGGGTTCGTCGAACGCGGCGCTACCGCTGCGACGGCCGTGCGCACCGATCTGGTGATCGACTGCAGCGGACCGCCGCGCGACCTCAAAGGTTCGGGCGATCCGTTGATCGAGGCGCTATTCGAACGTGGTCTGGTGCGAGCCGCACCGTTCGGCGTGGGGTTCGCCGCGCTGTCTGACGGCCGCGTTCACCGCACGTCGTCCGGCGCTGCGATATACGCCTTGGGCACACCGTTGCGCGGAATGTTATGCGAATCGAGCGCGGTTCGTGAAATTCGGCAGCAGGCGCGGACGGTCGCGCTGGCCGTCTGCACCGACGCCGTGGTAAACCCTTTGCCGCCAACAATCATCGAGGAACAGCCGGCTTACTTGCGATGAGTCGCCGCGCCTTTCGGGGTATGGTGCACAGCGTATGAAGCTCAATCGTCCAACATTTCTTACCGCGGCAGCGGCCGTAGCCGGCCAGGCGGCGTTTGCACATGCCACGCCGGCTTTTGCCGCTGCGGACATTCCGAAGCGGCGGCTTGGCCGCACGAACGCCATGGTCACAATCGTCGGTATGGGCGGATTTCATATCGGCAAAGCGGATCTGCCGGCCGGTGATGCCGTCTCACTCATACATGCCGCGATCGATCGCGGAATTACGTTTATGGATAATTCGTGGGACTATAATAGCGGTGCAAGTGAATTACGTATGGGTCAGGCGCTCAACGTCAACGGTTATCGCGATCGCGTTTTCTTGATGACGAAGATCGATGGGCGCACCAAGGTAGCCGCGCAAGAGCAAATCGATCAGTCGCTCTCACGCTTACTTACCGACCATATCGATCTCGTACAAGTGCATGAGAATATCCGCCCCGACGATGCCGAGCGTGTTTTTGAAGCCGGTGGTGCCATCGAAGCACTCATCGAAGCGAAAAAGGCCGGCAAAATTCGCTTCATCGGTTTCACCGGTCATAAATCGCCGGCGTACCACCTGCACATGATCGATATCGCGTCGAAAAACGGTTTCACGTTCGATACCGTGCAAATGCCGCTCAACGTAATGGATGCGCACTTTAATAGTTTCGAGAAAGCCGTCATTCCGGCGGCAAGGAAACTCGACATGGGCATCATCGGGATGAAGACGTTCGGCGACCATCATATCCTCGATACCGGTGCCGTCGAGCCGGTAATGATGTTACATTACGGTATGAACTTACCGATTACGACAGTCGTCACCGGCATTGATAAGCCGGCGATCTTGGACCAAGCGCTGACTGCCGCCGCGACGTTTCGGCCGTTGACCGAGGCGCAAGTCGCGGGCGTCCTCGCTAAGACGGCTGGGTTAGCAGCTAACGGCTCGACCGAACTGTACAAGACGACCCACATCTTCGATGGAACGATACAGAATCCGCAGTGGCTCGAAGCGGCCCGCGTGTAGGCTTTCGCGACGACGTTTATTCGGGCGCCAAGCGTGGAACGCTATGCGCATTATGGATCAGACGACTGTAAACAACGTTGCGACCAACGTGGTCGCAACGTCCAAAAGCTTGATTGCTCGCCAGATCGACCAACAGGCTCACGCATTAGGAGGTCGCGTTTCGCAAACGGCGCGCGATCTCGATTCCGTTGGAAAGCAACTGCGCGCAAGCGACACGATTTCGAGTGCTGCGAGCGTTGCCGAATGGGCCGCACAATACGTGCGCGGGATCGGCGAGTACCTTACGAGCGGCGACACGGATCGCTTCATCAGTGATGTCGAAACGTTCGGACGTGAACGCCCACTGGCTGTAGCCGCCTCGGCAGCGGCACTCGGTTTTGCGGCGGCGCGCGTTGTGAAGTCATCCAGTGCCCGGCGCTTCTACTACCCGCAATACGGTGGCCGCTACGAAGGCGGCGATAGCTACGATCGAGCTAGTGGCTCGGATATTTCGCGCCCGGGTCAAATGCCATGACCGACCACCGGACGCAGATCCTACGGGACGAGTCGATTCCGCAACTGCTGCGTCAACTCTCGGGCGAGACGACGACGCTGATGCGGCAAGAAATCGAACTTGCGAAAACCGAAGTCAACGGTAAGATCACGGCGCTGACCGCGGGGGCGCGCGACTTCTCGATCGCGGCGGTATTCGGAATCGGCGCGTTCGCAGCACTCACCGTCGCATTCATCGCTGCGCTGGCGCTGGTGCTCCCCGTTTGGTGCGCCGCACTTATCACGACGGTGCTTTATGCGGTGGTTGCATTTGTCGCGTTTTCGCGTGGTCGATCTGACGTGTCGAAGGCGTCGCCGCTGGTTCCCCAACAAACTGCGCAGACCGTAAAGGATGATATCGAATGGGTAAAGACGCGGACACCATCAAGCTCGAAATAGAGCAGACGCGCGCACGCATGAACGACACGGTCGAAGCTCTCGGCTACAAGGCTGACGTTGGTTCGCGCGTTCGTGAAGGCGTGCAGAGCCAAGCGGACTCGGTGAAAGATGCCATCGGCGATGTGGTGAAAAATGTCAAGACGGCAGTCGTGGGCGCCGGTCAGACAATGAATGGTGCCGTTGCCGAGACGGCCCGCGGCGGATTCGATTCAGTCGGAAGCCTGAACGAGTCGCTGCGTAGCGCCTTGCCGAATGTGGACGTTGCCGGCAATACCAGCCGGGCGGTTGGAATCGTCAAAGAAAATCCGATCGGTCTTGCACTGGCGTCACTCGCGATCGGTTTCCTAGTCGGCTCGCTCGTGCCGGTATCGGAAATCGAGCGTAAGCAATTACAGCCACTGCGCGATAAAGTGGTCGACCAAGCGCAGCATGTTACGCAAGATTTGGTCGCTGCCGGTAAGGCGGTGATAACGGAGACCGCGCAAAGCGTCTTCGATACGGCTCGCTCTTCAGCGCAGACGCATGCAAGCCAAGTGGTAGCGGCGGCAAAAGACCGAGCGGAGCAAAGTTAGCAGAGGGAGTATAATGCTGCACCCTGGCGCAGGTTGCACCCGCGCCTCCAAGAATTACTCGGAACCAAGCGTGACGACTGGCCGCAATCTACACTGCGGCCGGTCGGGGCACGCTAATTAAGGAACCGTGTGCGCTACAAATCGATCTACTCAGTATCGTTTGACGCCGACGACGATGAGGCGGCACAGGGCATCGCTCGCAATCATCACGAACACATTAGGGACGATTTACGCGTTGAGGGGGCCGACCATCCGCACATGGTGACGCTCGAGGAGTTATTGGCGATCGATGCGAGCGGTTCGCGCAAAGTCTTGGCGCAACGTGCGTCTAAACCGATCAGCGATTAACTGTTGATTTGGGTCGTCCGTAATGCCGGCACGTTGCAGTACCGGGCATCGAATAGTAGAATAGATGACTGCCAGATGTTTTCTCGGTACCAGAATTGCTGCCAAACGACGTGATAGCCTTATGTGATTGAGCCGGCCGAAGTGAGCCGAGCGATCAGGCGTAGGCGCGCGTAAGCTGAGTGGATTGTGGCTGGTTCGAGCGAATCGTTCGCGCCCTAACCGTTCTTAAAGCTAATATGCGCAAGCTTTATAGCGTTTTCGGCCGGTGATGCGATGGGCCAGTTTGAATGCCTGCAGCGCAATAATTGCGTCGGCGTACACGACTGCCCCAAATACGAGCGGTCGCATTATAACGTAGATTGGATTGCCGGGCTCGGGCGGCACTCTAACCAACGGCTCATTTGTTTGCGACCGGAAGGCGAAGGCGTGCATTAGAAGTTGCGTGTGGGTCGGACGCTAGGTGAACTGGACGGCAACCTGTTGCGTTAGAGCAGCGTGGTGCAATCTAAGCCGTTCCTCGTAGCTGTACTCGCCGGAGCTGGGATGCTCGTTGCTTGCGTCGCCGGCTCTGGGCCCGCGCACGCGCAGGCGCAGCCATCCGTGACCGTTAACGGAAGCGCGGTCGATATCGCACCGTCGCCGATCATTGAGAATGGTCGCGTCTTTGTGCCCTTACGCGGAGTCTTCGAACAGCTTGGGGCCAGCGTCGTCTACTCCAACGGCACGATCAACGCGACCGGAAACGGGCGCGACATCACGTTGCAGATCGGTTCAAGCCAAGCAACGGTCAACAATCAGCCGCAGACGATCGACGTGGCACCGTTTATCGTCGGCGCGAGCACGTACGTTCCGCTACGTTTTATTTCCGAGGCACTTGGTGACAGCGTCAACTGGGACGAAGCCGATAGCATCGCCGCAATCGACACGGGCGGTGGTTCAGCGACCTACTACACGCCCGGAACGGCGAGTTTCGTCGACACGGCGCCGCCGGCCATTCCGGTGTATGACCAGCCGGAGGTACCACAGCCGGACGCGATCTGGCAACCCGGTTACTGGGCATGGGGCTCGAATGGCTATTACTGGGTTCCGGGTACGTGGGTCGAGCCGCCGCAGCCGAACTATTATTGGACCCCCGGATATTGGCAATGGAACAATTACGGATTTGTTTGGAATCCGGGATACTGGGCTTCCGCTGTCGGGTTTTACGGCGGCGTGAACTACGGAGGCGGATATTCCGGTCGCGGATACGACGGCGGCCGGTGGTCGAACAATAGGTTTGATTACAATACATACGTTACGAACGTCAACGTAACGAACATCCGCAACGTATATGTAAATCGTACGGTGTACGTCAACACGGCGCCCCGGCGTATTAGTTATAACGGAGGGCGCGGCGGGCTTATCGTGCGTCCGACCGTACAACAACTCGCGGTTGCCAAAGATCGGCATATCGGCATGACCGCGGTGCAGCGTCTCCACGTGCAGGCAGCCGAAGGGGACCGGCGCCTCTTAGCGAGCGTGAACCATGCCAAGCCGCCCGTGCTGGCCGTGGCGCGGCCATTGAGCAAGACGAATCCGGCCGCGGGGCGTGTGCCTGCGAACACCGCAGATCGCGTCAATGCGATGGAGAATGTCGCTCCGGCCGTCGTGCGAGCGGCGCGCGCCGGACATCGTCAACCGGTGCCGGCGGCGGTACCGCATCCGCCGGTACCGCGTCCGGTGGAAGCGACCGCCGCTCGTGCGCCGGCTCCGCTGCTCGCTGCGCCTGCGCCGACGGCGCCCCGGCCCGCCGCAAATGCGCCCGGCGCCCGGCCACGGCCGGCGCCCCATGTAGCAACGGCCGCCCAAGTGCCGCTACCGGCACGCCCTCCGGTGTCACGTATTGCGCTACCGGCACATGCGCCGCCGGTGGCGGCTGCTCCCGTGATACGTACGCCGGCCGCCTCGGCGGCCGTTCCGCCCATTCACCACCCGTCCGTTTACGCCGCGCCGCCCGAACGTCTGCGCGCTATCCCGGCACCCTCGCGCGCACCACGCATCAACGCCGCTCCGCCGGTTCGGGCGCAGGCAGCGCCGGCCGTGCGAGTAGCGCCACCTGTTCGCGCAATTGCACCGGCGCCGCCGGCTCATGTGGCGCCGCCTGTGCATGCCGCGCCGGTGCCTCCGGCTGCGCAAGCCGCGCCCGCACCTCCAGCAGCGCACGCCGCGCCGGCACCTCCGGCTGCCCATGGTGCGCCCGCACCACCGGCTGCGCACGCCGCGCCCGCGGCGACACATGCTGCTCCCGTTCGTGTGGATTCAAAGGACGATAAGCCGCCGCGATGAGCGATCGGCGCCGACGGCAACGCATGCTCATTGTCTCGGCTTGAAATTCGGAGCGGCGCGGTTGTATCTGCGCGTTATCGTGGCCTGACAGGCACGCGATCGTGCGCTTCATTCGGCTGACGATGACGACAGCGAACTCGATCAGCGTTATGCCGTGGGCTCAATGGGTTGGCGCGGGCGTAGTCGCACAGGAAACGTGTCTTAAGATGTGCTGGATGCGGTTTGTCCGCCGCGATCTTAAGACGCGGGAAGCTCGCCCATTTAGCCACCTCAGCATTTTGAGTCTAGACACGATTTTTTCTGGCGAATTCGCGCTTCAATTGCTGATTTTGACTTGGGGGCGCTCGGACTCGAACCTAGATGACAGACTGGAATTCCGCCTATCCATACGGGAAAGGCTAGTCCTCTTGGACTTGTTTTGGCCTTGTTTGTCTGAGGAACGATTCGAGGATTTGGACCGCCTCACTCGCTTGCTCTTTGTACAGAGTCGTGTACTGAGTCCGCGTCATGCGCGTGCTCGTATGACCCATCATTCCTGATCGAGTCGCCTCATTGGAGCCAGCGAGATTGCCAAGCGAATTGAAGGCATGCCGAAGTCGCTGAATGGTCACATCGTCAATGCCGAGGGTCTTCAGATGGCGTCGAAGCGCCGAAGAGAAGGTCTTCGCATTCCAGATTTCGTCGTAGCGACGAAGGCCTTTACCGCCGAAGAAGACCCGATTTAGTGCCTGCGGGTGGGCGCTGCGATAAGCTAGCAGCAGCGACTGGAGCATCGGGGATAAGGGAATTGCTCTCCGCCCGCTTTCGCCGGTCTTGACGTCTTTGAGCGCAAGGGTTCGGTCCGCATCGAGCAGTTGAGTCGTCGCATGCATCACGAAGACCACGCCCTGCTCCAAGTCGACGTCCTCCCAGCTCAGTGCAAGCAGTTCGCCGCGCCGAAGCCCGGTGAACATGCCCATGACGGCAGCGACATGCACGGGTTCGAGTGACTCGTGGTCGATCAGCGTCCGCGCTGCCGCCAGCGAAATCGAGCCCAACGAGCGGCTCCCTTTCTTCGGGATCGTTACGCCCGCGCATGGGTTGCTATCGATGTATTTCCATAGGACGGCGTCGTTCAGGATTTTCCGTAGTGTAGTGAAGATGTGATGAACCGTTCGGCGTGACAGCGGTTTATCAACGTACTTACGCTTCTGCTTCATGGATCGCCAGACAGTCTTTGCCTCGTCGATCTGGCGCGGTCCAATTTCGCCGATTTTATAGGCACCGAGAACGGGCTTTATCTGAAGCCGGATATAGCTCTCTTGAGTGCGCCAATGTGTCGGCGAAATATCTTCGTCCTCTTCCGATTCAACCATCACGCGTTGCCTACGATGCTTGAGCCATTCGTCGCAAAAGACGGAAAATGGTGTGCGTGCGCGTGCCATCGGAGAAAGACCGCGAACGCTTCGTCCGATCAGACGACCGTGTTCCGCTAGCGCCTCCGCCTTCGTTCCACGGAACGCCACGCGCTGCTGCTTATTGACACCATTCGCATCACGTTCGTACCAGCGGATCGTCCAGGTATTCGGTGTTTTACCCCGCCGTTGCACTCCCATATCGAATGAATCTCTCCAGCTCTTCGCGAGTGATGCGAATGGACGCTTTGCCCAGTCGGGTACCACGAATGGCACCGGTCCTCACGAGGCCGTACACCTTGTCGGGGTGACAGCGCAAGACCTGGGCGACTTCTATGACGGTGAGAATAGCCAGAGCTGGGTCGATCTCCGGCTCCGATCGCCGAATTTGCGAATCTTGCGCTCTCGAATTTGAAATCATTGATACTGCATTCCTAAGGGCAACTCGTCTTAGCGCTAAAAGGTCTGATCCTAGCTGCTAATCAGTCACGCCTGAACGCGATTCCACTAGTCTCCCTAAATCGGAAATTGAGCTTGACCCGGTTTCCCGGACGATTTGCTAAGCTGCGATCGGCAGCGTCGACTCGTATTGTTCCGGGCTGACATAGCCGAGCGTAGAGTGTCGGCGCTTACGATTGTACCAGATCTCAATATAGTCGAAAATAACTGCGCGTGCGATGGCTCGACTTTCCCATATCGGATCACCGAGCTCCGTCTTCATCGTACCAAAGAAGCTCTCGACTACGGCATTATCCCAGCATTCAGCTTTCCGACTCATGCTCGCCTTCATTCCGTGTGCTGTGAGAACAGTGCGGAGATCCTCGCTAGCGTATTGGCTTCCCCGATCAGAGTGAAAGAGCGTTCCTTGGGTTGTTCGTCTGCTCTTAATCGCGGATTTCAACGCGTCAATTACGAGAGTCCGCTCCATCGTGGATTGCATCGACCATCCGATAACGCGACGGGAAACAAGATCCAGCACCACCGCCAGATACAGCCAGCCCTCACGCGTTGGCAAGTACGTAATATCGCCAGCCCAGACGCGATTCTTCTCAGCGATCTCAATCACATCGAACTGCCGCGCGAGCACGTTCTTGGCGATCGGGAGGGCATGACCCGAATCGGTCGTCTTGCGGAAGCGTCTTGGGCGAATGCCGGCGATTCCAGCCTTTTTCATCAGACGGCCGACACGCTTTTGGCCGATCCGCAGCCCTTGAGCAGCCAACTCGGCATGGATCCGTGGCCGCCCGTACGTTCGTCGGCTCTCGGCGTGCACGCGCTTTATATTGGCCGCAATCGTAGCGTCTACAAGTGCTCGCGGGCTCGGCGGCCGACCGCGCCACTCATAGTATCCGGCGGGCGAAACGCTGAGAAGCTTGCACATCCGGCGTACGCTGTGCTGCGTTCTTTGCTCCTCGATGAACGCGTATTTCATCGGAATTCCTTCGCAAAGAACGCCGCGGCACCGTCTTTGTCAATATCTATGCCGCAACTCGCACGAGGAGCTCTTGCGCCGGCTCCAGATTGGCAGAAAGTAGGCGGTAGTAAACGATCGTTGCTAGTGTCCGTTTCAGGCACCGCATTGCCGCAAGGTGGGTCTTGCCCTCGGCGCGTTTACGATCGTAGTACTTACGTCCGTCATGATCGCGCTTACGAACCTGGCTCATCGCCGCCACATGTAGCAGACGGTTCAGTTGGCGATCGCCGCCTAAATTCAATCGAACTGCAGAACTTCGACCACTTGAGCAATCCACAGGAGCCACGCCGCACTTGCTGGCGAACGCGGCAGCGCTACGACAATTGGTAATATCTCCCGAATGGCCGATGATACCCGCGGCAGCAACTTCGGAAATACCGTAAATTTGAAGCAGATCCGGGGCAACCCGCTGCACCAACGGGCTGATGTGTCGTTGTATCGATTTTATACGTTCGTTGATGCGGATAATGGACTCACATGCGTCTTCAATCTCGTCCAAAATAGCATCAAGAGCGACGTTGGCTGGCACGGATAGTCGCAACTCAGCGGCAGAAGCGGCAAGCCTGCGGACCGTACGATTCGGGGTGATATCGACTGGTAGCTCTGTTATGCCGATCAGCAAAGCGGCACTGCGTAAGCGATTCGCGGCCCTTGTCCTCTCGCGCACGAAGCGATCGCGTTGATCGTAGCGCATACGAAGCGCTCTCTCAACAACGGCGCGGGTGAACTTCGCCAGTCGTTCTGACTCTCTTATTACGGTCTCGGCGATCGCACGAGCATCGTTTCGATCAGACTTTCCCCTGCTCGAACTATGTTTGCGATTTCGTTGCGTAAGAATGCCAGGAACATCGAATACAGTGGCGCCGTCCGCGGCAGCGAAGACAGCAAACGCGTAACCATAGGAGCCCGCTCCCTCAAGACCCCACTCGCGACAATCGAGTTGCTTCGCAAGACTTAGCGCTGTCTGATATCCAATTTCCGTGGTCGCGAACGTGAGTTCTCCTTGAATCTCGCCAACTGCATTGAGGAATACAACAGTGTGAGATGACTTATGGCAATCGACGCCGGCAACGATCCGCATACGCTTCTCCAAGGGATCGAGCAAGAACGGCGTAAGTTTATTGAGTCTGACGACCGTCTTTCGAGCCAGGATCTTGCTCGATGGAACGATCGTCGTCGACGGGTACAGCCGAGGCCAGGAGTGGCACTTTTTTTACGAGTCAGAACGACGATCTAGCGCTATTATACCAATAAACTTTTTTTAATATTTCGCGATCTTCACGTAAAGCTGCGTTTTCGCGACGCAGACGGCGGTTTTCATCTTCAAGTGACGTCGGTGGCTTTACCGCCGCTTTCGCGGAACCGGTTGAGCCGTACTTTCGCCGCCACGTCTGCAGCAGCGAAGGGTGGATTCCCAACTCGCGGGCGATGTGCGACAAACCGTGCTCGCCGGCGGCTACGCGACGAACCGCGGCTTGCTTAAACTCCTCGCTAAATGATCGACGTTCTTTTCCCATGGCACCTCGTAGGCTGGTTCTTCGCCAGCGCTATGTGTGTGTCCGGGAAACCGGGTCAAGCTCAAATTCGGTATAGCGTCGCTCGCACCAATGTCGCCCGCAGCTTGCCTGACGCCACAAGTCACGCTGTCGGCTTTCGGACTACGAAGCGAAGCTTAACCTACTGGAGCGGCGCGCTGGAACCCGAGTGCTGCGCCTTTCGATTTCCCGGCTTGGTCCGGTGAAACAACTCGCCGCAAAGTGCGGTTGGTGTCAATCTTCGATCTGGAAATGCCGCCGAGTTGGGCCGGGATTGCGGGGAGTTTCATGAGGTCAAGCGCGTCGAGTTCCTTGCTTTCCGCTGTCCGAACAATTAATGCCGAAATGGCGATGACGAGCAGCACGTATGCCGTTTTTGCGTTTGCGGCGGCTGCAAGAAGCAAAATGGAGATCGGCTTGAGCTGAAGGTGGGGCGGCGCTTATGCTTTTATTGGCGGATAGATAATGCACGCGTGTCACCGCGAACATGCAGGTTTCGAACGCCCGCCGCACCGCCCCTCGACACCCCGACTATTGCCCAAACACCGATTGAACGGAGTGATTGTGTTCGGGCTCTTGTGGAATTGCAAGAGCGGTAGGCCGAGAGCGAACTTGTCAGTTGACTTGGCTGCTCGAGGGTAGGCTACCTGAGCTGCAACACACCTACGGTAAGCCAGGAGTTTTGTGCAGCGAATTGTACTTACCGTTCTCGTGACAGCGTACGATAACGTTCCCGCCCGACTGCTCCGACGTAAGCTACGCCTCTACGTGAATCGCTTGTCGCGTTGCTAATGAAGGAACTACCGACGGCAAGAAGTCTCATCAATATCTATTGTGACGAGAGTTCGCATCTGGAGAGCGACGGTCGTATCTTGATGGGCTTGGGTGCTCTGAGCGCACCGCAAAATATTGTTCGTGATGTGGCGCGAGATATTCGCCAAATCAAACGATCATACGGCATGCCGGAGCGGCAAGAACTCAAGTGGGTCAAGGTTTCTGAATCCAATTTTGTCGTGTACGCAGCGGTCTTAAGGCGATTTTTCGATCAGGAAGCGCTTCGGTTCCGCATAGTGCTTGCAGATAAGTCTAAGCTCGACCACGGTGCATATGGGCAGACGCACGACGAGTGGTACTACAAAATGTATTTCACATTGCTCACGCGCATTCTGGATCCGCGGAACTCCTATGAAATTTACCTTGACCTCAAAGACACCCTGGGCGGTGCAAAGATCAAGAAGATGCACAGAATTTTATCGAATGCAATGTGGGATTTCGACAAGGCGGCAATTCGGCAAATTCAACTCGTGCGTTCGCACGAGATTGCATTGTTACAAGTAGCAGACGTTCTAATCGGTGGCGTGTGCTACGCCAACCAGCAGCAACAGAATAGCTCAGCAAAAATTAGACTTGTTGAGTTGATACGTTCTCTATCGCATTACCAATTAACCAGAACGACCTCACTAGCAGCTGAAAAATTTAATATCTTCCGTTGGACGGGGACCGTTGCATAAGCCGAATGGGATATGATTGGTTACCGACGCCGCTTAACGAGGCGCCTTGCAAGACCGCTGAGCGTTACGCCATATTTCGCCGTGACTACATCGTGTCTCCGCCAACGGTGTTTTTGCCAAAGTCGTTCAGAGTCGATGAAACAATCGGCGAATACGGTAAAGAGAACGCGTTCATTCACCTAACTACGAGCGGTAAGGCTGATCGGAAGCATGATCCATATAGATGTAGCCGCATTGGGTGGGGTAACCCAATTATTGCGCAAGTGGATTCCGCGGAAATCATTACATGGCGCACTCGCCAGCATGGAGAGAATCGCATTAAGATGGCGCTGAGGGATTTCACATATCTCGTTGTTGTCGCAGTAGATGGATCGAATGTTCGCCTAGTGACCGCCTTTTATGTGCATGACGTTTCGCAACGGAAAAAAATACGAAGCGAGTCAACCAGGGGACCGGACGTATTCTAGCACCTGCCTAAACCTCGAACCAGTCATAAATGAAGAAATCGCCATCGGTAACCCCGGGCGATTCCTGGACTCCTTCTACAACCAGGTAGATGAGTTGCGAGTATTCTACTGTGAAGAGCGCCCCCTCGTCAATATCTCGATCATATAGATCGCGTCGCCGGTAAGAGACCGCGTGTAGCGAATTTGGACTTCCGGCTTCGGCCGCGCGTCCACGGACGCGGTCCAAATTCGCTACACGCGGTCTCTTACCCTGTAGTGAATGAATGGCGTATCAAGGGCAGCTGGGCTTCGCAAAGTGGCCGCATTTGTTCGGCGCTGGGGGCTTCGGTGCATAGTATACGCTCGTAAGTCTGCCACGCAGAATGCCGTGCGGTGAGGAGCCCATTGCCTTTGGCTCTAAAGGCGGAAGCCTACCTTGCAATTGCACGATCCGAGTCGGAGAGCGGCTCGGTCACGGGTTCGAGCCCCTTCTGCGTCGCCATCTCGATGATCCGAACACCTGCCAGGAAACCCGTACCCAATAGGGTTTCTAGCCGTTTCTGGCAATTTCCAAAACGTCGAGTTTGAGTGTAGTTTTGAGTGCCATGAGTGCAGCTTCGAGTGCAGTTTTTTGACACGAAACCGCTGCGATGCTGCCTCAAAGGGATCGCCTCGAAGCCAATGTGACGCCCTGTCTCCCACGAAGCGCAATCTCACCTGAGGCTGCAACGCGCCGTCTCGACCAACGAGCGTCGGCCCTCGGATTTCGGGCAACTGAACGCTACGCGGTCGCCGACGTGAGAGTAGTGGGCGCGTTCGTCGGGCAGTGCGGGCCCGCGGAGCCCCAGGCGCGCCGAGACGATTCGGGTTGTACCACCCGCGAGCCAGACTCGCGTCGCCCAGGTACCGCCCGGCGCCCGCGCGATCTGCTCGACGGCGACCGGCGCGCCGATGCCGCAATGACCACGGGTAGCGCGACACGATGAACGTCAAAACGGCTCGTGGCGGCGATCGAGCTCCGGAACACGCGCTGACGGCGCTCGGCTGTCCGCGATTTCGCAATTGTTCCAGCCCCCGTCTCCGTATCAGCGCGGCGGCGCGCCGAGATCGCCGAGCCCAAGATCGAGGAATGTCAAGTTTGCGAGGGACCGGGCTTCTGTCGTTGCCATTCGCTAGAGCAAGACCGACTAGGCGGAGCGTGGGGTTACGTCGCGATCCCCGGCTCGAACGCAGGCAGTGCGCGGTAGTCGGTCGAGATGGCAGCCTCCGTCGGTCGGGTCGCAAGCATAGCCGGTGGTGTCAAGGACCGCTGCGCTCGGCCCTGCGGGGCCGTCCTTGACACCACCGGCTTCGGCGGACCCGGGCGACCGACGGAGACGAGCAGGAGGCAAAGCGGCTCGCGTCAACATCGGCCTTACGACCGGGGCGCTGCCCCGGACCCCGGGGCTCTCTCCAGTCCGAGCAGATGGACGAACGGAGCGAGTGACGCAGCGATCGCGCCGTCGGGCGCAACAGTATTTCGCCGGTTCGAATCGCTACGATCTACCTTCACTGCGCACTCGTGTTGCCCGGGACCATTTGAGCCGTTCCGCTCATCAAGTGCCAGCATTACCACCGTCCGGCGCATCGCACAAATTCGCAGCGCAGCCGAAAACGTCACGGATGTCCGAGGGCAACCAGCTCGTGCGGTTGACCATCAGTGGTCCGTGAGATCGAACCCATGCGGCAAGGTCGGTCGCACGCAGAATCGTGCGGTCGTCACCCTCCCTGGAATGTAGCCGCACCAGCAGTTCGCAGGAAGGATGCCGAATGGCGAGCGCTTCCACGTGAGCCGGCGTCAAACCGCAAAAGGCGTCCTGGTCGGTACCGTTCCGTCGGCGACGGCCGCCGTTAAAAAAGTGGTCCATCCGATGCCGTGGGTTTCAGCTCGTTGCGGGCCGGAACGGGTATGATGCGATCCGCCGGCGCTCGCCAACGCGACGATGAAGAGCGCTAGGAAAGTCTGATACCACCAGAACTCCCGGCGCCGCGCGCGACCGCGAAAATTCGTAGCGAGCCGGAGCGCACACAGCGCCCAAGCCCATGGCGACATACGACAACTCCTGTTCGTTTGAGGAAGTCCGCCAGCGACGGAGTGAGATGCGAGAAGCTTAGCGGCCCCCGGCCATCGCGGATTGGGCCATCGCCAGATGCGCGGCGCAATCGACTTGCGATATGCCGACGCACGGGAGCTGCTGCCAGGTCACCGTTTTCGGGTCGACGCCCGCATCGCGCAAAAAGAAGCTCCGAGCGGTAGCAGCCAACGAGCGCCGCGACGTTTCGTCGGCGAGCGCGTATGCGGGTGCGCCCAGCACGGCGGGCAAAAACAGGGCCCGAGCAATGACGTAGTAGTCCAGCGTGTCTTGTTTCTCGCGCGTCGTAAGCTGCCTCGCGATGTAGATGCTCGTCATCTGCTGCGAGAGCGCGATGTCAAGAAGAAACGTCGCCTCGAACGGCATCGGATCGTTGGGCCGAATCGCGCGGAACGCCGTTTCGAGCGCGAAGAGCCGCGCGTCGGCGACATTCTGTGGGTTGAACGATGCCTTTGCCGCCGCCGCCGGATAGGCCGCGAACTCGCGCCTGAGATACGTCGCGATCTCGTCGTAGCCGGAAGGCGCGACGGTCGCCAGAAACCGCCGCAGCTCGCTTCCCGGTTCGGCCGGCGGCAAGACGAGCGTCGCGTTCCAGCTCGCCATTTGCTGCGCGGCGCTCGGCCCTCGCGCGTCACCACCGCCACCCATGCCGGCCATCATGTCGAAGCCACGATTCATGGTCCGGCGGAACTGCTGCGTGTTGTTGATCTGTTGGATTTCCTCGATGTGATTCGACCAATCTTCCGCATCGAGGATGTCGGCGCGCGCGACGGTCGAGCTGGCGACGCCGAAGCCGATCAGCGCGCATGCAACCTTCATGAACTTCGTGATGGTCATTCGCGCACCGCCGGTTCCGACGCACCGTCGACCGAGGTCACGAGCCTGGCGGCGCCCGGTGGGAGGAGACGGTAGTGGTGCCCGCTGCCGGTCCGCACGGCTTCGGCAAGGCCAACGCGGACGAGTCCCCGGAGCGCGGTCTCCCGGCGAGAATCGCCGTGCGGCCAGGGTTCCAAGTTTGATATCTGCATGCTCGCATCATCGCCGGGCGAGTTTGCCGGGGTGTGAACGATATTCGGTGAATTCTTCTACGAATGACCGAGCGGGCCGAGATTGTGGGCCGAGGTCCGGGAATCGCTGAGCCGATTCGCCGGGGAGCTGCGAAGGCGGCGACGTGTGCCGAGCGCAGTTGCGGCTTGCCAATCATCCGCTTCTTACGTAGTGACCGCCCGGACGCCTTGGCTCAAAGGGAACCGCTTTCTGGCAATTCTGCCCGTCCCGGCGTTTGCGAGTCGGTGGCCCGCGGCGCTGCATGTGTCCAGGTCGCTCACTCAGCCGCTGCTGCTAGTTGAGCAGCCGCGTCGATGAGCGTCTTCAGTAGGACGGGGAGATCGCCGCGCGACAACTGCACCGTTAAGTTGCCCTCGATCGACCGAAGGTCAAAGACAAGACGACCGTCGGCTGCATGGACCGCGACGGCCGTGAAGGACTTCGACGTCAGAATCGACCACCGACCGGCGGATGCGTCCGTAACTACGGCTCGCGGTGGCGACTCGATGGCGGAGGCGTCCGGCCGGCGCACAATGGCAGATAGTTGCTCGACGATCGACCTTAGTCGCTCAATATAGCCTCGCTGGATTGCGACGAGTTCGGGCACGGATATGGTAGGGCGGTCATGAGAGCGAAAGAGGCGCTCCGTGCTTGTTCCAGGTTCACTATCAACTTGGCCGTTCATGCTGTCCCCGTTGGCGCGAGCTGCAAATGCGGCTTCACATCATCGATCACGACGGATGGCGGGAACGCAAGGGGCGAGTGCGCGACTCGCTTCTGCGGTATGGAGATATCGTGGGGGACGATCGAACCCGTCTTGCAGTGCGCGAATCTGGCTATGATCACGACTAGTGGGTAGTAGTGCGTTCGCTTCTCGCGGAATATGACAGGGCCGAATGAAGACCTGCTACATGTACTCGTTCATCACGCCCTACGATCCATCGCTTAGAGACAACGACACAATTCCTCCTCTTGGCGTTGTGCCAGTTGTCCTGAAGAGTCGTAGCACTGGTGAGTGTCGCAATCTTGAGGCAGCGATTATTGGCACTTCAAACACCATCAAAGCGTTTCGATTCACCATTCCAGACACCGAAAACGATACGATTGCGTCCGAGGATTGGGAACGGTTTTTCAAATATCGAAAATTGATGCTCGATTGCATTCGCCTCACCTATGACCCTTGCACTGAGTACGCTCGTCCGAGGGGAGACGACGATATCATGACAATATGGCACTTTCGAGCACCAGGCGAGGGGCCGTCGCTGGATCTTAAGATCGATCACCCGATTGACCCTGAGTACCGCGTTAACGTCGATGCCATAAAGCATTTCTTCGCTATTCCAGAAGAGCAGCGCCCCATCATTCATCTCCTGGCTGACAGCGGCGATTTTCGGACGTCGATACATTTTCGGTTTCTGTCACTTTATAAGATTGTCGAAATGCACTATAAAATAACGGCGAACAAACGCTTTAACGCGTTCATTGAACCGCTGCTTCCGATCTTCCAAAAGGTCTATCCCGAAATTACCACGATCCCGGCGGCTTGTTCACTTCTTACGGGTCTGCGTGACCGATGCGCTCACATCATGGTGGGGCTTGGCAGTCTCGGATTCTCCCATTTTGACGCTGACAATGCCGAGTTGTTCAAGGCCATGCCAGTGATCCGCCAAATTGCAGTAGCCTGCGCTAATGCGAATTATCCGAACTCCCCGTTGAGATTGTCCGTCACCCCTGAAGGCGTCGCGGAGCAGATCGCCGAGATGGAGCGCCGAGGGCTAGATCCCAAGCGACTTCTTTAACGGTTAAGAGACGACGTCTTCCAGCACCCACTCGCCCTCGTTTACGCCCACGACCTGTTGGGCGTCGCCGATCCATCGCTCGCGTGTCACCTCGTCATATTCCATGTATACGACTAAGTCGACGAAACGTGCGATCATCTCGCGCGGCGCTCGAACGAAGGCCGAGTTCGTCGCGGCGCCGAGGAGTGTCTCAAGGCGGTGCAGCGTATCCAATACACTGAGCGAGTGGATCGTACTCATGATGCCACGGGCACCGGTATTGCTGGCCATGAGAAGACCGACCGCTGCCATCGGATCCCGCAGTTCGCCGAAAACATAGAAGTCAGCATTCGTACGCAAAACATGTTCGAGCAGGTCGGATGATTCGTAGCTGTAGATGACAGTGCCGCCATTGTGATCGTAGCGTTTCTGCGGAATCTTCCAGAACAGTTTGAGGTGATCGCGGTGGCTGATCGCGAGCTCGTCACGGTCCTGCATGACGATAAGCCGCGCGTCTGGACGGATGCGAGAAGCGTCGGCGCAGAGCGACGACAGCTTCGTCGTCTTGCCGCTGTTCTGGGCGCCGGCGAGGACGATGTTCCAGCGGCGCCGGATCGCTTCGTCAGTCGCCTCCTGAATCGTCGCCGCACGGATCGGTTCGCGGTTGGTGCGCGTCGTCCGCCGGAACATGTATGCCGACGACGGCACAATCTCGACGGCGTGATTGCGCAACATGAGCGGCCACCCGGGTCCGACGGGTGCGCAGAACGCCTGGCCGCGACCGGCATAGCCATACGGCAGATCGAACGCGAGACGCGACGAGAGCCGCGAGATCGGTCCGGTCCGCGTCTCGTTAGCAATGATCCCGATCAGCCCCTCGCGTTCGACTTCCGACATCGTTTGGGGCGCCTCGTATTTGCCGCGCCCGCGTTCTTCGACGAAGATCCGGCCGTCGGGATTGGCATTGACGTTATAGACGCCGGGACGTTCGAGATACTGGCGAAGCGGACCAAGGGCGCGAGCGAACGCCGCGCGACCGCGCAAATCGATTGACGCAGCTGCCCTTGCTTCAAGCATGATGCTTCCGCTCGTCAAGAAGATGCTGCTCGAGCATTGTGGGCTCGTAGGGTGGCGGCGGCGGCTTCGGAAGGAGCGGAGGCGGCGATAAGAGCACGGCCAGTTTGTCGCGACCTAGCGTCGACGCGAGACGCTCGATAAAGTACGGCTCGGTCACCGTAACGTCGCTCTCCGCGACCGGAAGCAGCTGCGTCCGTTTCCGCAGTGCCGTGTTGCGATGGTACGCAAAGGTCTTTGCCCGAATCTTTTGGCCGAAGGCGAGCAGGACGGTTTCGTCGCGCGGCAGCCGCAGGACTTCACCGGGCGTCAGGAGCGGCCGTGAGTGGACGTCGACCGATGCGCTGACGTCCGAGCCGGAGCCGCGAAACGACGCGCTGCGTTTGGTGAGCGCGGTCGAAAACGACCCCAGGTCTTCTGACCACTCTTTGGCAGCGTGGTGCGTATTCGGCGTTTGGAACGCGTGGATGCGGAGCGTCTCGGACAAGGTCTCGTCTTTCCCATACCACTTCGTCAGCTGTGCGGTCGACTGCCAAAAAAGCGAGAGAAAGACGCCATGCCCGCGGAGAAAGCCGGCTGACGATGCGAGCGTCGCGATCGTCTTCGCCGACGCGATCTCGTCAAGCTGAACGAGCACGGTGCGTTTGTTACCGCGCACCTCGCGTCCATTTTGACTGTCGCTGCCGTCTTCAGTGAGCTCGCGCAGCGCGTGCGACACGATCGCCCGGGTCAACGGCCGCGCGTGATCGAGCTTCATGCCCGGGATGGAGAGATACACGCATCCCGGCCGTTCGCCGTTGGCGAGTTTGCGGAACGTGAACGTCGACTCGTCGATGTGCTGCTTGATGACCGGCGAGCGGAAGACATTGAGCCGTTCAGCGAGCGTCCCGAACACGCCCGAACGTTCTTCTCTCTCTTTCGCCGACATGGCACGGGTGCAGCGGGCGATCCATTCGCATTGCCCGTTGTTCCACTGTCCATCGGTGTCGAGCCGGGTGAAGATCCCATGCGGATCGTGCCGGGTGAACTGCATCGTGAGAAGCAGGTCCTCAATGGACGGAAAGTCGCAGATGAAGTTGATGACCGAGGAGTAGGAGAGCAGTTTGGGCTCCTTGCGGTAGAGTGAGGCGAAGGCAAGATGCCCGATGACGGCGGCCAGGAACGCGGTACTCGCCTGATCCCAATACGTTGATGCCGACGTCTGTAGCCCGTCGGTATCGCCGATGGCATCGAGCGCCGCCTGATAGCAGTGGTCGTACATGCGGATGCCGCCGACGTCGATTGACCAAAGCGGGTTGAGCTTCGCACGGCCGGCCTTCGTCGAAAACGGCTCGATAATAAACACGTCGTGGCCCATCCGACGGCGCCAACCCGACGTCGCCTTCGCGAGATAGCCGCGAATGTCGAGGACGAAGTGCGACGGCTCCTCGCCCCACGGATGCGCTCGACGCTCCTCTGCCGTCCATCGTTTGGCTTCGGGGTGCGCGAGCAGACACGTGAGATTTGGAACGAGCCAACCCGAGGTTTTGCCGCCGGCCGGCGGTGCGGTGACGCTGATGCCGGAGTCGCCGCCGTAACGCAGCGTTCGCAGGCCGCGTGACGTCGGGAACGCACCCAGGATTGGGCCGCACGGCGCGAACAGGCCGATGCGCCGGATGTCGTCCTCGGTCGCCCACTCGCCGGACGAATCCGCAAGATCTTTGACGTTGCTCGAACCGCGTTTGCCGAAGAAACGCCAGGCCGAAAACGGCGAGTAGCGTAACCGGCGCGGCCGTGACGGCGCCGACCTTCAAACCGTCGAGAAACGCTGCGTGCGCGGCAGCACGCACGCTGCCGTCATACGCGATGCCGGAATAGTCAGAGAACTGCCATGCCCACATCAGGCACGTCCACGGCGCGTAAGCAGAGCCGACGATCGGCAGATGGAGATGCGCGCCAAGTTCCGGATTGAAGCCAAGTCGCGCCGCCATCATCTGCGTGGCGACCGCGCTTGCAAGGAGAAGATAAAACACGATCGCGATCCAAGCGCCGAACGAATCGGATTGCGGGCCAACGCTCTTCGGCAGCGCGTAGCGATCCGTCGACGCGGCGCTCACGGTGCGGTGGGCCGCCGGAGCCGACCGTCGAGGGTGATCGCGTTATCCACGACCCGGCACCAACTTTGCGACGTTGCTTACGGCGCTTTTGACGTTGGCCGCTGCGCCCTTCGCTGCGCCGACGACATCCGCGCCCGTCACGCCCGGCGCGCTGTCCGCGGCTTCCGCAGCGAGCGCCGGCACCTTGACGGCCAGACCGGCACAAATGATTGAACCGCCCGCAACCTTAAGCAGCGCGAAGACCATCTGCGAAAGGTCTGTGATCGACGTGTACGACGCCCACAGCTTGATGGTTCCCTCGATGAATGCCGCAATCGCCAAGATGGCGATCAGCCGCGACAACGCGGAGTTGACCTTGCCGTAGTAGCGCTCCGCCATTGGCGCCGTGCCGGGCGCCGCGGACCATGCTGCCTGATACACATTAATCGATAGGACGATCGCAATGTTGGCGATAGCGACAATGTATTCAAGCGCGATGATGGCAAACGACGGAATGATTACGAAGATCGCGATAAGCGCAGCAAGAAGGGTGCCCACGATCCCAACGGCGAGGCTTCCGCCATGCTGGGCAAGGGCGATCCCGTTTGTCGTCGCGGTAATGCCCGTCATTGCGCCGAGGGGTCCGAGATCGACCGCCGGAGGAATGGAGGCTTGCACCATCGCGATGGGTTGCGCGATGACCTTCGCTGCGAGATTGATGCCAAGCGCCATGATCCCCGACGGACCCGAAAGCGGAACACCCGTGATATTTCGGCTCATGCTCTCGGCGACCGAGGTAACCGTCGGAACGAACGCGCCGACCGCAATCATAATGACAAATGGGACCGATACGTTTTTTATCGCGGCGAACGCTCCGGCCTCGACGCCGTGCAAAGTCTGATGTTCGTTCTGGTAGCGCCAGAAGTACATTATCGCGCCGGCAACGGCCAGCGTCGCAAAAAGCGCAAGTCCAATCTTTAAGGATGCCGCCTCGTAAATGCGGCCCTGCGCGATCATGTCGTCGGTCAGCGTGTCGAGTCCGCCGAATGCTCCTGGTGCGGCCTGTGCCAGAAAGAGCGCAAGCATCATGGTGCCGCTTTCCGGTCGACACCCCAGGGGTTAACCCTCGAACGTGAGATATCGGTATTCTCATGACATTCGGGTTCGAAGATCGAGATACGACCGTCGTTCTGAAGTAAATTCCTTGCAACGACATATGAGACAGAGATTGAAACGACGCCGGCGAGCGCGATCGCGGTCACGACTGTCGCGAGATTCGGGGTTCGCTGCGTCGTCATAACGCGGGCGTCTTGTCACTAGTGTTCGCTGCATTCCCGGTGGCCTTCAGCGCCGCATCCGCACCTTCGGCGGCATTAGCAAACGTCTGTAGTCGGTCGGCAGCAGCAGCGGCGTTGCCCTGCGCGACCGAACCCTCGATATTCCCGAGCTGTGTATTCGTGAGCTGCTGTTGCGCAACAGCGCCGTCGGCGGAGCCGATCGTTTCGTCGATCTTGGATGCGCGCGAAGCATCGGCGAGTGAATTGCGCAGCACCATGGCTGACGCCGCGATACCCTTGACTTGCGCCGGGACCTGATTTGCGACGGTCGTGACCGCGCCAACTTCGCCCGCGGAATTCCCCAAGGTCAAGGACGGGAGTTTCGCGAGGTTGCGAACCTCGTGTGCGATCTGCGTTCCCTGATTGGTAATCTGCGTGACTTCGTTACGTATCTGTGAAGCCTGATTTGCTAGCTGCGAAAGCAACTTTATGCCGTTGATCGGATCGTTCACGATCGCGAAGAACGCCGACGCGGGCGAAGTTCGCAGAGCGGTCAGCATTGCGCCGGCAACGGCAACACCGACAAGAAGTCGCGCCGGCTTCATCGGCGGATCCCCTGACGCTGCGCTTGTGTTTGCGCTTGACGATCGGGGAGCGCGTTGACGACGCGCACCGCAACGCGATCGATATCATCTCGACCGAGGGCGGCGACTGCCCGGGCCATCTCAGCGCCATTAAGCCGAGAGTCCGGTATGATCTCGATGATAAGTTGATTCTCAACAACGCCAACCGGCCGTGACGTTTCGGCGCTCTTGGCTCCAACAATGCTTTGCCATTGTTGAGCTAGCCGGTCGACACTGACAGCGCTTGCGTGTTGCGATTGTCCGCCGGTATTGGCGGTCCAGTGAATTGAAGTATCCATGGATGTGCTGAGGTTCTTTCTTTCAAAAGGTGGCGCGCGGCTTGCACTCAACGTCATGCGATCTAGCTCAATGGTTAGAGTCGTTTGGAACGTCAGTCGGACGCCGGTGGGTGCAGCTGGCCATTGGCCGTGATCTCGAACGGTTGAAGCTCGTATCACGCGATTGACGTGCTCGACTAGGCGAACGCGATCGGCGATTGCATCGCGCACCAATTGCTCGGATGTCTGAGAAGATGCATCGCCAAGCTGGGCGGGTTTGCGATCGAGTCCGTCGGGAATCATGAGATAACGAGATATGGTCGCTCAGTCTTCGATCGACTGGACCATATCGGTTTGGCGAATGGCATAAGGGCGTAACTCTTTTCATTAAGGGGTAATATCTTGCAATGGAAATACGTATTCGTCGCCTTGCGAAAACCGATGAGCAGGCCATTTTGGCGGCTGCATTTCTGTTTGGTCGAGATCAAAAAGAAGTGGATATTCGCCGTTTCCTATCCGAGCCGACGCATCATATCCTCATTGCACGGCGTCGGCGACGAGCCGGTAGGGTTCGTAACCGGCATTGAGTTAACTCATCCCGACAAAGGTACGGAGATGTTTCTGTATGAGCTTGGCGTGGACAAGCGCGCTCAACGCAAAGGCGTTGGGCGATCTCTCGTCGAGTCTTTAATAGCTCTTGCTTCGGAACGGAATTGCTACGGTATGTGGGTTTTGACTGACGCTGATAATGAGGGGGCCCAACGGACATATGTGCGTGCAGGCGGTCAAATTAAATCGGTGCAGCAGATGTTCGAGTGGAAAATTGCCATCTCGCCGCTCAATGATGGCGAGAGCGGCGTATAAAGCGCATTGCGGGGAGGTCGGTACGCTGGAACGGTTGGGTTGTACTTACTATTTGGTAGACGTATCGCGATACATTGTGTCTCATCCGAGACGACTTCGCAAACCGAAGTTATGTCACATTAGCGAGCGCAACTCGTCATTAGCATGACAAGCACCCTTCACGCTGATGATGCCTTGCGGAGTTTCATGCGCATTAAGTCGGTCTATCTTCGCTCGCAAGCGGACGGCAAAGGTATGCTGGCCGTCGTGCTCCAGCAGCCGGATCTTCCACTCATGCAAGCCGAAGCGCGCGACGGGGCCACATCTCGCGAAAGAGATCAACATCCGAGTTCTTGCGCGGATCGCCAATAAGCGCCAACATAGGTCCATCTAAGCGCGCATTGAGGCGCTGCAGTATTCCGGCATCCGGTTGATGCAGAAGAAACTCGCGTGGCTCCAATTGCGGGAGTAAATCGACGGCACGTTCGTTGAGCTGCAATGATCGATACAGTTGACGCGTTGCATCATCGGTAGCGCCGGGATTGCCGCCGTAAATCCGCGTGCGTGATTGCGTAAGAAGTTCCGTGCGGCCTGCGGTGTTCGCCATTTCGTCCAGGCCGTTCGACCACAAAAAAACGCTGAGGTTGAGCGCACGTCCCATTTTTTGGGTTTCGACGATCATCCGCTCTCCGGCCGGATGCTTCTGCAAGAGATGTGACTCGTCGATGTTGAGCGTGTGCTGATAGAGTCGGCCTTGGTCGCCGTATGATCGTCGAATCGTATTTGCGCCCATCGATGTCTTCCAGGCGAGGATCCGCAAGAGCGGGACCAAGTATTCCGGCGCTAAGCCGAAGACGTGCTGCAGATCGACAACCGTCCAGCGCTGCGTCGCAAAAGTGTCATGAGATGAATCCAGCGTTCGTCCGAGCGGTCCACCCGTAGCGGTAAACTTGCCAAGCACCTCGCGGAGCCTGTGCGTGTCGTCTTGGAGAATACGGCAGAAGTCCGTTATTGAGCGGTACTCCGCGGGAATCGAGGCGATGACGCGCATCGCATCACGCAACGACTGATCTTCGCCCGGCGTCGGTTTACCGACCCAGCCGACGATCATCTCTGTGATAAGCCCCAGGACGGCTTCGGCAACCGAGTCGTCCTCGACACCGTCGAAGAGCGCGATACCGGGTGCGTTGCGATCCCCGAGCGGGTCGTACACCGTTCCGTCGGCCATCAAGCATGCACGATATGATGCAAGACCTTTGTCGAACATCGTCGTGCCGGACAGCGGCAGCCGCGCGAGGACGCATCAGCGACAGGTAAGATTGAAAGGTGCTCTTGCCCCAACTCGAGGGCGCGAGACCGAATCCGTGCCCGACATCCGCGACGTCGGTGTGAACGCGGGTCAGACCGTGTCCCCGAGCGACAGCGTAGAAATGCGGCGGAGTGTTCGGCATGCGGTAGGGATTGCCGTTGTACCGGCGACCGCGATCGTGCTCGTGAAGCGGAAGAAGCGTCGCGACGCCAAGAGCGTGTTCGAGATGCTTGTGAACGCCGGTCCAGCGCGACGAGCCCGGGAACGTGGCGGCGATGGCATCCCACGCCCCGAGTTCCGGGACGTACGCATTGGGGAATCCCGCTTTCTCGAGGACCGCGAGCACGACGTTTTTTTGCCGCGACCAATGCCGCCAGGGTCGCCGCGCGGATCACGACGGTAAACGTGCAGTTGCCAAACTGAGTGTACGCGTTCTTCGCGGCGCCGTGAGCGTGCGCGACTTCGTCCGCCGAGTCCGCCGCGCCCGGGTCGACGAATGAGCCGTGTTGCTTGGCCTGGCCTTGAAAGTCGAGCACGATGTCGCGCGTTTCTTTCTGGACTTCGGCCAGCGTCAACGGCAGATAGCGGACGGCGAAGTAGTGCTCGACGCCGACCTGCGTGAGCTCGTCGAGGATCTGAAGCTCGGCCTCTTTTGGGAACGTCTTGAGCAGAATCGGCAGAACGAAGTCGTCACCGATCTTGGGCGTGGCGGTGCGGCCGGTGAAACCACGCGATGCGAGCAACCCGTTCAACTCGATCACGGAGTCCTCGGGCACGTTGAACGGCGAGGACGTGCCCGTGACGAAGAAATGCAGAAACTCGAGTAGCTTCGAGCGCCGGCGCTCGCAGCCGAACGGGTCGACAGCGGAGTATTCCCCCAGGCGCTCCACCGTGGCAAACGCATCGGTCAGGGAAGACGCGAGGCGCGAAACGAGCGATTCGAACTCGGTGAGCAGACGCTGCTCGACGGCGTGCGCGGCATCGACGTTCTTGAAAACGGCCGCGCGCAGCTCGGCGAGATCCTGATCCGACGGCCGCCACGCAAGCGACAGATAGCGCACCGTCTCGAAGCCGGGTTCTTGCTCGAAGAAGAAGCGCTCCCGTTCTTCGTCAGCGGCGTCAAGGACCGGATGCATCGGCGCGTCCGGGCGCAAATACTCGGCCGCGCGCTCGCGAACAGCGTAGAACTGGAGCGTGATGCTCGGCTTAGGCTTGAGCGAGCCGATCGCGGCGGCAAGCCGGCGCGCGACCTCGAGCACCTCAACGGGCGACAGCGTGCCGACGTCACGGGCAGCAAACCGAAATACCGTGAGATACTCATCGGCCGAGGTCGTCACGATACTCGGACGAATCAACCGTCGCCACGGAAGGTAGTCGGAAAGCGTCCGTTTGTGCGAGACGCGTAGTGCCGCGGCCGTGTCCTTCGCCGACCAACCGATGCCGCCAAGTGCTCCGAGTCCGATGAGTCCGCTTATAAGGTCCATTGTAGGTACACGCACCTCCCGTGAGCTTGAGGGTGTGTCATTGGTCGCGATGAGAATAGCTTGGGTGATTCGATGAACGGCGGCGCAACTTCATGACGACTTTTCATCCGCCCCGCAGACGAGCGGCGTGCGTATATGGATCCAGTACTCGTCGAGGAAGTACGGATTGTACGACCAGAGGCGCTTGCCGAATCGCGTCAACCAATACGACGCGAGTACGCACGCGAATGTCGGCGCGTATACGCACGCGGAGCCAAACGGAACGAAGATGACCGCGGCGACGAGCGCGAGCCCAGCTGCCCAGCACAGGCGCCAGTCCATTCCCATGATTGGACGAGGTTCGGAGAGCGACGAATAGAGACGCGTTGTCGGTTCACGGTGTTCCACTAGAACGTTGCGCCTACGCCGCCAAGTGAGAACGTGCCGGCGCCGACGAGCGCCGCGAGCGCAAGACCAATAACTGACCCTTGGAATTGCGACTTTGCCTGATCCCATTCGCCGCGATTTTGCGCGAATGATGCGCCGGCAGCAACGACACCGATCAGCGACCGGGCACCGTAGATCGTAGCGAACAGGACAACGACCGCGGCAACGACCGTGTTAATGCTGGTGATGCCGGAGGTCGTGATGGTAGCGAGCAGCATAATAAACGTTCGATTCCCTTTGAAGATTATAAAGGGGGATCGGGACCAACGGACTGGCATCACGACGCGGGAGAGCGACCGCTACTATCGCACGAGTCCGGTGCGTTGCGACGACCAGTTGCGGTGGATGTGTAGATGTGATCACGACTGAAGCTTCC
Source organism: Candidatus Velthaea sp. (assembly GCA_965214335.1). Classification (GTDB taxonomy): domain Bacteria; phylum Vulcanimicrobiota; class Vulcanimicrobiia; order Vulcanimicrobiales; family Vulcanimicrobiaceae; genus Velthaea. The sequence continues at coordinate 1,340,615 of CBDCBO010000005.1, forward strand.
GCAGCAAGGGCAAGGATGGCGCGCGGCTTACTTTGTAATGGCATTCTAGGATGCTGAGCAAAAAAGGGCGTCGAGGCGCTCCCAAAGCAGCACCTCCACGCTTTGAACTTGCAGGCGAGGTCGTCGGTCTCTTCCGCGCTAACACAAGTCACGCGAAATGCTACTGCGTTTGGCAGGACGAGATTCGAGCGCACCCAGTGTGCAAAGCCTCTCCACTGTTATAGCGTTGACCCGGCCGAACATTTTGAAGATATCTGCCGTCCCGCGAACGTTTTTTTGGCCCCGTTATCCCACGACGACCGTCCCATCGGCGAGGACCGTCGCGCACTCCACCCGCGGACGATCGTCGACATCTTTAACCGCGAGTATATTCGTCTTGAATCTGCTTCAAGGTTTCGGTCACAGAACGGATCAGTGTACTTAAGCGAACGCGACGCGCCTGATGATATTCGCTGCGACCCGTGCACGCAGTTCACCACCAAAGCGCTAGATGTTTAGGCATGCATCAACGCGATCGCGCTCGACTTCTCGCGTCCCGGAAAGCTGAAAGAGAATACGTTTACCAATTGTTCAACAACCGGAGTCAATATGAATTGGCTAAACTTACATTCGCTAACATCGATGGACGAAGCGCCTCGTCTTGCAGTTCGCTGGCGAGCCGTTTACAACGCAAACCATGCCATAGCTCAGTAGCTCTTGCCGGCCCTTGTTCATGGACCCCGACAATCATCTTGATTGAGATGTTCCGAAAAGATTATAGTCTTCCAGCACAGCGGCAAAACTTTTTAATCGAACTTATCGAAATAATCAGAATATGTCAGCTGCTCTTTGTACCAATCTAGGCTAGATAAGTCTGCGTTGCTCCCTCGGATTAAAAGCTCGTAGAATGCTTCAGCGTCCGTGGATCGCTCAAGAAGAAAATGCAGCTGGTCATAATCTAATATATGAAACTGGAAGTCGAAATATCCGCTGCGTTGCGGATCAAGCGTTTTACGTTCAGCGAGCAGATCGCGCCGTGTTTCAAGCAGACGTTCAACCTCCTGACCAAGCCTGCCTAAAAGCTCTTTAGAGCCGAGTATCTCGGGAAGGAGGCGCAGTACGTCGTTTCCGACTCGCCGGTAATGCAGCATACCGAATGAAAATGGAACAATTGTGACATTCTCGATCGTCTCATCTACTATGCGAACTTTACCGATGCCACTAAGACGAACTGCACCTTTTAACAGCATTACTTCGAGGCGCAGTGCTTGAGATTGAGCCTTGAGAATTGTAATAACAAAATCTCGTATTGCGCGGATCGTATCGCCTGAGCGGCCTGAAGCTGACAACTCGTGCTTTTTGATTTCAACCAAAAGCACTCCTTTGCTTGTTTGAAGAACGCCATCGATTTCAGATCTACTTGACTTAGGGCCGTAAAAATGACTTGTTAGCGCGATGGAGTGCTTCGCGAATGAATCACGCACGTGACGCTCGAACCGACTTCCAATGTCAGAGTACGCTTCACGAAGTGGCTTATTGCTAGCTAGGGCGTAGGCGTTTGAAGCGGCGTGGTAAGCAGCTTCTCCGAAAAAGCGAATGTCCGCCAAATGCAGCTGTTCTCCAAGTCTAGTGAACGGGTTTTCGTACGCGTTGTTAATCGAGTAAACAGTTTCTTCATCATCTTGATCGGCGTGTTTTGGGGGATGAGATAGCGCCATCAGAATAGCGGGAACTTCATAACTAGTAGCGCCAGCGCTGACGATTGCTTCATGTAAGCCAAAGAGACCAAATATCGCAGGGCCGCGATGCCCATCGGAGCTCGTAATAATTGTTTCAAGAGCAATGTGAAAGCCCTCAAATTTGAAAAGCTTCCTTTCGCGCGGAGCTTGGACGGCACCCGACCATGAGTCATCAAAACATCCTCGCAAGAGATCACAAACAAGTGAAGGTCTCATTTGCCGCCGATCAAACCATCGGTCAAAAGCAAGAAGGCGCGGCAACATGGCAAGAAGATCTTCTAGACAGGCGCAGCTGAAGTCGCCTATACTATATGGCTCGACCTCGAATAGTGCGATGTAATCGCGGGCAGTGTCAAAGAGCGCTTTAATATCGGTCGTCGCGGGATCTTTGCACTCGGGTTCAGCTAGCGTTTCGAGCGCAAGATCAAGCAAATACCCAATTGGGTAGGATGGAGATCGCGTAACTGGGCGATTTGAAACCAGTTTGGGAATAACATAACGGTCACATCTCTCATCATAAAATTGATTAGCCAGGCTCAGAACACTCTCTGCAACGCGAAGGCCGCCTAGATCGGCCGCCCGCTTCTGGATGGCGCGATCGAGCTTTTTCCGTTCATCAGAGGTTGCGCCTAAAGTCCCGTCCGCGAGCGTAACAGTAAAGCCGGTATCCATAAGACGACGTGCAGCTCGCCCTGCCTCGATTTGTCGTGCGTGATCCGTTCGCGACGAGTCGTTCTGGTAGTGCGGTTCGGACTGGAACAGGGCGCGGTCAGCAAGTGCCACACGAATCGCCATAGCCCAGTCCGCATCAGTCTCTTCGGGCGTAAGGAAGTTTTCTGAGCCAACTGCTTGTAAAATTGCGGACGTGGAGTGTGCAAGCCATAATACATGCGCGCAATCAAGAACTATGCTATCCGTTCCGAGCAGTCCGTATTCGTAACAGGCGTGACGCAGCCATCGATTTAGAAGCTCGGCTTTGCGCGACGTCGGCGTTCCGATAAAGCGCCTATACTCGGCGACCAACACAGATCCGTCAATTGAAAAGCTGCCCGTTAACAGCAGATGTTCGGCAGGCTGAAGGGTGAGAACGAGTTTATTTAGGTTCTGGACAGTCATTTTGGATTTGCTAAAGCCAGGAAGCGCCGCTTAAATGTCGGCGAATTTCGCAAAACGCCCGCTGTATCGCTGCCAGCGAGTTATGGGCCGGCGTACATTTCTCCTAGCCTGCCAATTGTCAGGAGTTCGGCCCTCGGCGAATCGACGGCGTTCCTGAAGCGTTCGACGGTCTTGATTGCATCTATAGTCTGTTTCCACGGCTGGCGAAGGGCGGATGCGGTCCGCCGCACGCTCTCCGGTCGCGAATAACAGATGTCGGCGCTGGGACGTGCGTTCATGAATCGGCCACGCGTCTATCTAAATGTGCGAGCCGACGATGGATCTCTGAAGCCTGAATTCGTCGGCAGCGTTTAGACCGCGATCGGCGACATGAATCTCTCCGGAACCAGCGTCTTGCTCGCCGATCAAAAAGTGCACACGACACTGCTTGTTGCCATCGCGCCACTGCTTTGTGAAGCGGCAGCATCGTGCTCAGCGGACTCGCCCAGTCTCTCATGGCAATCCGGGCGGCTTAGGCGACGAGATCATGATTATCTTTTCGTCTTCGGGCAGGTCACATGAAACACTCCAGGACGCACCATGCGCTACCGGCGAAAGTAGATCATTTTCCATTTAGTTCCAGGTAAGATGCGGGATCGGCACCCAGCGGGCTCGTACGCACGAAGCGGGAATGTCGGACCAAACGCGACCGTCCCACGAATCCGGATGCGTTCCGAGGACGAGCACGCGATCGGAACCGAGCCGCATATGCCCGTAGCGCATCCATCGCGCGATTCGTTGGCCATCATGGGTGAAGAGGCGACGCCGGCTTCCCGGCCAGCGATGCCCGTTGATCGCGATGCCGGCCGGCGACACGTCGACGACATCACCGCCGAACGCGGCGAGCACTTTAATAAGTGGACGACTCCCGCGATAACACGGCCCGCCGAACGGGATGTAGCCTTTGGCGAGGCCCTCGGCAACGATCGGCTGTGGGGCGCAAACTTCGACGATATCGCCTCGCTGAAAATGAGCCTGGCGTAGGTAGATACCGACGGGAACACTGGGGGAGTCGTTCCATCGGACGAACGCGATGACGATCGGAACCACGACGGCAAGGATGAGCGCGGCCCAGCTCTTCATGGGCGCCCCCACGTGCCGCGCCAGCGAACCGTGACGGGCGTGGAGGCGCTCATCGGAAGCGCGACACGGATCGATCGCTGTCGAACCAGTGCTTGCGGTGGCCCGGGCCGCTCGCTCAAGATCGCGACGGACGGGACGCCGGCAGCCGCGACGACGCGCGCGACGTACGCGGCGCCGGCATAGATCCTGCCGGTATTGTACGCTCCAAGCGCGGCGCGAAGTGCGCGCTGCGGCTCCGAATAGACGCTGCGTGCTCGAGCGTAGTCACCGGCTAGGATGGCCGAGGCGACCTGCAGATTGCGGCACGGTTCGAACAAGTCGGCGATCGTCACCGCGCGCGTCAGGTGCATGCTGTTCACTTGCGCGATTCCCAAGTCCAGGCTGTGGCCTTGACCGACAAGGTCGGAAGCAATTGCTACCGCCGCTAGATAACTCGGTGGATTATAGCTTCGGTGCGCGGTGTTGTCGCCAATCGACAGCGGATTGGCGCCGGACTCAACCATGACCACGGCGTGCATAGTAGCGGGTGCAACGGTCGACGCGCACGCAGAAAGCAGGCCGGCGAGGAGCGTCTCGCCGATCACGGCTGCACAGCGTAACGGTCGAGCGGCAAATCGCGCACAACATTGACGTCGAAACGTGTCGCCGGATTGATGTAGATCGTCGGCTTGATCTGCGGCTGCCGATCCGAAAACGTCTGCGTGATCGACGGCGCGCCGTAGAGCGCCCGCGAGAGCGACTGTCCCGCGGCGTTGAGCGCGGTGTAAAGCACCGCTTGTCCGAACAACTTGCCGAGGTGCGAATTCACCGATCCGCTCACGCCCGTACCTCCGAGCTCGTCGGACCCGGGCTGCTCGCCCATCTCGAACTTGCGGCCGTCGGGGAAATTTATCCGATTCCATGCCACGAGGAGCCGCGTCTGACCCGAAGCCGCGGTTCGATACCACCCCTGGAGCTGCGCACCCGCGGGAATCACTTCAACCTGTGGATCGATGCTCGAATAGACGGGCTCGACGACCATCGCGCTCACGTGCCCGGCTTGCTCGGAATCAACGTGCGTGATCCACCGGCAGTGAATGACGGCGCCTTCACTCAACTCGTTTGCGGATGTGCGACGAGCATAACCGATATCGTCCGCACTCCGCTCGGACGCAAAGCCGATCTTCGGATCAACGGATTTCGTGTCGTGCATTGCCTCGGTGCCGGGAACAAGTGCCAGATCTGTCTGCTGCTCGGGGTTCGACTTCTCGTGCGACGGATCGCCGAACGTGCCGCGAACGGCACTCGGTGTTTCCGCGGGCGGGCTCGCGTTCGTGGCGACGTTTACATTCTCGCCGGTCTGCGCCGGCTCGGCGTCAATCCGAGGGACAACGGGGCCGTGCGCCGGCGCGGCGGGCGCTGCCGTCGGTACAAAGAAGCGTCGAACGACTGGACGCGGCGTGGTCAACGATTGCCGCTTTGGAAAAGGCGTTGGCGTGGCGGGATCGGGTGCTTCTTTCTTGTCGACAACTGGACCGGCGTCGGCGAGGCTCCCAAAGTGCACGGCGGAGGCCATCTGACCGACATCGGGTCCGTGAAGATGCCACAGCGGAATCGTCGCCACGCCGGCAAGCGTGATCACGGCCAGCGCGAGCTGCGGCGTCAGCACATGTTTCTTGAGAAACGGCGGGACCATCCCGTCGACAGCGCTTGGCGCTTGCGATGCGCCGATGTCATCGTCGGTCTCGGAATCAATGTCAGCCATGGAGCGCCTTCCGCCGTAGGCGCATCTCAAGGACGCGCGATCCACTGGTGCTCCGCAAGACAATGTCGAGTACGCTATCGATCACAAAGACGCGGTCAGCGGCGTAATAGTGATAATTGGTCTGCGTGATCCCGGCCGCGCTTTCTTCGTACGGCACCGGAAGATCCGATTCGGCCGTATCAGACTGCGGCATGAACGCGTACACATGCCCGAAGTCAAGACAGACACGAATCGGCCGCAGGCTCATGAGAAGCGCATCCGGCCTCCCGTGCCGATCGAGACCACTGTCCGTTGTGTAGGCGTCGTTGTTTGCCTCGCAGGCCGCGTCACCGATATGCGTGATGGCCGCAACGGGTGTCGGCGTCGGAGCGGGAAGTGCGACCGCGCCGACCGGTATTAGTTTCGTCGCCGGCGTCGATGGACGAGCTGCGGGGACGGCAACAGCGCGCTTATGTGCGGGCGACGGATACACGAACGACGCGTACAGCGGCCGAGCGTCTTTCGTCGATACGAAGAAAAGACGATACACGCGACGGCTATTGCGAGCGAAGATAACCATGTTCGCGCGGAGCCCGGGAGTCATCGCCTGGACCACAAGCTGGCCCATCGCCGTTCCGGCAAGCCGGTTCTGCGAGTACGCCGGCAAGAGCTTCCAATGATTCGGGTCGCTGATGAAATAGTCGCCGAGCAGTTCGCCGCGTGCGAACGAGATAGTGCAGAGGAGACCCGAGCTGCATGGGATGGTGACTTGCTGCTGTTCGCGATAGTCGACCGTGATCCACCGGGCGCTGTCATTGCCCTTCGCGTCGCACGGCGCGGGGAGCCCCAATGCAACGGCCGCAGCGATCATTTGAACAGCGCGCACTTAATCAGACTCCGGCAGCACATAGCTCCAGACATTGATCCCACCGGCGTTGTCCATGCCCGTCGCCCGATCGGTCGTCAGTGTCGGCTCGTGTGCCATCGTCACACTGCCCGAGAAGAGAACCGGAGCCCGGAGCACGCCATGCGCATCCTTCACTTGTTCGGCCCAGGTGATCTGCCACGTCAGCGAGTCGCCTTGCCGCGTCACGATCGGCGCGGGGTTGCGGTCGAGCACGATGCGTGTGACCTGCGCTGCGCTCAGCTTCGGATTATGGGCCGACCAATACGTAAGCTCGGCGCGTTCCGCGGGTGAGCTCGGGACGGTCATCCGGCGGTGCGCGATCTCAAGATTTCGGTCGATGAAGCGATAATCGCCGTTCGGGATCTCGCGCATATAGCGCACGAACGTGACGAGCGAAGCATCGATGGTGACGTCACTCGGCGTGACCGCGCGCTGCGCGTCGCCGACGATGTGCTGCATGCCATCGGGCTCGCGTTCCCAAACCACGACCCGCGGCGAGAACTGCGTCGCCAGGACGACAATCGTTCCGACCAGTGCAAGTGTGACAGCGCCAACGAGCTTCGAGACGCCCTTCCAGGTCGCTTCTCCGCGCAGTGCGCGCTGATAGTCGGAGAGGCGCGCGCGTTGTTCGCTGGTCTCGTTCGACGCGGTCGAATGAGACGAAGCGTTCTTCCCATTTGCCAATGTCGAGAACAAGGAGCCAAGCTTCACGAGTTATCGGGAGGAGGTGGAGCCGGTAGGCCGTGCTGCATCGGTGCATCGTGAAACTTAAGATTGGGGCGATACATTGGCCCGACGCCGTCGATGACCGTGACGACTTCAAAGAGATGTCCCTGGACTGGTTCGGCGGGTCCGCTTTTGTCTTGTGGAGCGATGTCATGCACGGGGCAGCCTCACTTTCGTGATGAATCGTCACACGCACGGGTTACCGTATTGTTGCCGTCGCACTGCTAGCGTTTTAAGTACGGCAATTGAACGCGTCGCACGCACGTTCTTGGCCTCGTGCTCCAACCAGCCCGTATTTAACTTGGTTGTGTGGCCCGCATGCGGATCATCGTGGATAACGATCTTGAATAAGAAATGCGATTCAGCCGCCTTGCAAGTAGCGGCGCGCTTTTTCCCTATGCCGCTTGCGCGTAGGGTGAAAGCATGACATTGGCGCAGGTTGGGCAGTTCGTGAGTTGCTTAACGAGCGCTCTGACTTCCGGGCTCGCATCGTTGCAATCGAATGAGTACATGTCTTTATAATTTAGTTGGCAGAGCCGCGTGGTCAGAAATTTTCGGATAGGGTACTTTGCGCGAGTTGTACGCGCCGGCGGCCAGAGGGGAAAATCTCTCTGATGAATTAGGAGAAAACCGTATGCTGCAATGCAGCGTGTTGCGCGATGGTGAAAGCGTCGCCAACCTCAACCCCTAATTCTTGCTCAAGTTGCGGTATAGCGTGAGTCAGGCCGGCCGAAAAGCGACGGGAATCGGCGTCGCCCGCTCGAAGTCAGTTTTCGCGAGGGCCAACTAGTTATATTTTAGCATATTAATACAGAGTTAGGCAGACGATTCTAAGTTCTTCTCGTCAATTAGAGTGCCGATCATCTACATCGCTGTTATCTCTTTCGGGAAGATCCGAATCACTTGTTCACGACGGCCGAACGAGGAGTCTTCAGGATCCTGGCGTCTTGTTTGCTGAGAATAGGTAAAAAGATGGATGATAAGAAAAGCCCTTCAAAAAACGATGATCCGAGTGAAGCTTTGAGGCCCGACGATATCGTCCTCACCCCTGTGGGGCCCATGCTTCGCGGCCAAGTGAAGTTGGTTCATTCGGAAAACGCTGTTCGGCGCGAATCGGACGGCACTTGCACGATGATACCTCGCGAAACAGAAGGTGAGGTCGAGCATGGCTGATCAGCTAATTCTGACTCCTGGTGGCTGGCGACGAAAGTCACTCGTGCACTTAATCGAGTCAGGTCATGTGTTGGATGGCACGGGCGATCGTTATCGAAAGCTTGATTCATCGGGGAATCTGTTAGCCGATTTTGGGACCATACTGAGACGATCGGGAAATGCGCCTCTCATGCCAGCAAATGTAAGCCAGCTAGCCGGCGTAGGCGGTAAGCCAGGCCCGTTAGGTACAGGTTGGATCGTCTACGCTGGCTGGACGAATAACACGGGAAGACCAATCTTGTCGTTTTCAACGACATGGACTGTGCCTGCGGCACCAACCAAACAGGACAAGCAGCTCATATTCCTCTTTTCCGGCATCCAAAATTCAACCATGATCTACCAGCCCGTCCTCCAGTGGGGAGTTGGAGCCGCCACTGGCGGTGGCTATTCCTGGGGCGTTGCGAGTTGGTACGCGGATGGCCAGGGAGGCCAAGCGTTTTATACAGCTTTGGTTCCTGTGAACATAGGAGACGTTTTGGTCGGAGTCATCACACTTACCAAACAATCCGAAAATTCGCTCTTTAGCTATAACTGTGAGTTTAAAGGCATTACCAAAACGAGTCTACCTATAACAAACGTGCAGGAGCTGACATGGTGCATTGAGACGCTCGAAGCTTATGCACTGCAAGAATGCTCCGACTATCCGGACGTCTTCTGCACAAAAATGACCGCTATTGCTATTCAAACAAGCGATAACGCATACCCAGCAGTGAATTGGACTTCCACGGATTCGATAGTGGATTGCGGTCAGGCAGCAGTAGTGGTCAACAGTGCGAATCCCGGCGCAGAGGTTGATCTCTGTTACTCGGCTCAGCCACCACCACCACCACCAGCGGCAATTCCGACTCAAGACGTTTCGTTTCTATTCGGGCGAGATTCGGTCAACAACAAGAAGTCGCTGTATCCAATCACGACCGATGGACGACTAGCGCAGATCTGGGATACCGACGTCTGGAACTTGGACTTCCCAGCTGAAGAGACTAACGCGTCGGCAAATACCGCCCTCCGCTTTCAGCCAGGCGTGGCAGTTTTCGGGCGAGATGCGGTCAACAACAAAAAGTCGTTGTACGCGATCACGACCGACGGCCGACTAGCGCAGATCTGGGATACCGACGTCTGGAACCTGGATTTCCCAGCTGAACAGACTAATACGCCGACAAATGCCGCTCTGCGTTTTCAGCCTGGCGTAGGAGTTTTCGGGCGAGATTCGGTCAACAACAAAAAGTCGCTGTACGCGATCACAACCGATGGAAGATTAGCGCAGATCTGGGATACCGACACCTGGAACATGGACTTCCCAGCCGAAAAGACCAACATTCCCGGAAATGCCGGGTTGCGCTTCACGCACTTAGTTCGGGTTTTCGGGCGAGATCCAGTCAACAACAAAAAGTCGTTGTACGCGATCACGACCGACGGCCGACTAGCGCAGATCTGGGATACCGACGTCTGGAACCTGGATTTCCCAGCTGAACAGACTAATACGCCGACAAATGCCGCTCTGCGTTTTCGGCCTGGCGTAGGAGTTTTCGGGCGAGATTCGGTCAACAACAAAAAGTCGCTGTACGCGATCACAACCGATGGAAGATTAGCGCAGATCTGGGATACCGACACCTGGAACATGGACTTCCCAGCTGAAAAGACCAACACTCCTGGAAATGCCGGGTTGCGCTTCACGCACTTAGTTGGGATTTTCGGGCGAGATCCAGTCAACAACAAGAAGTCGCTGTACGCTATCACAACCGATGGACGACTAGCGCAGATCTGGGATACCGACGTCTGGAACCTGGATTTCCCAGCTGAACAGACTAATACGCCGACAGGTATCGCTCTGCGTTTTCAGCCGGGCGTCAATGTTTTCGGGCGAGATCCGGTCAACAACAAGAAGTCGCTGTACGCGTTCACAGCCGATGGACGACTAGCGCAGATCTGGGATACCGATGTCTGGAACATGGACTTCCCAGCGGAAGAGACTAACATGACGGCAAACGCCTCACTGCGGTTCCAAGAGGCGATTTAAACGACGCTTTGCAGAACGAGAAACGTCGGATAGGTTGCGTTCGACACTAGCAATTTCAGGTTGCGTCTCGCCAGCTTGATCTTTGTCGTTGACGACTCTCTCTTGGATTGTTAGCAGGGAGGCGCGAATCCGCCGTCTGTGTGGTCGGACCTTGTTTACCGGCGTTGCTCCGGGGCGTGCCGCCGCAGCCAACATCCGCACGGTTCCGTCAGCTGAGCATCGCGTTTACGAAGTTGGCCGACGTTTAGCCCGTCGGGCGCGCTGCGCATTCGCGTGATAGGTAGCGCATCTTGCGCAGGTTGACCGATGCTCGCGAGCGCGAGTGGTTAGGCAGACGTAGCACATCCCCGTGTTGATCGCACGACTTCGTTGCTTCGCCTTCCGCTCAGAAGCGGTCATGGAGCTTGTACCACGAGGCTCCGTCGATTCGACCGCTGGCGAATATCCGAAGAGACCGCGGACGCATTCGCGTGCCGCGTACTCGTGAAATGAGTGCGCGACCACTTCGAGTATGCGAAGCGCGCGTTCCGCAGGTGTGTCAGCGGTGAACTGCTCTTCGTCGACGACGAGAACCCGATGATTATCATCGCCAACGGCGCGCAGATTGCCGGTCCCGTATGAACAACCCACGAACGGCAGTTCGCCGCCAGCGTACTTATACGGAATACCCGCTCGCGTGCAGAGATCGTTAATGGTTAATACCGGTCCCGAGAAGACGCCCCCAACGCGGGCCGGCAGAATATCGACGTTCGGCGGAATCATCGCCGTTTCGCTCGCGCACGCTTCGGCTCGTCAATTGCCTTTGAAAGAGTTGGAGCGGCTGGCGGTGTGAGCCGCTCGGTCGATGTAAGTCCCCGTTCAATCCCGGCAAGGCGCTCTTTGTAGGTTTTGCGCAGGATACTCGACTGATGCGAGTTGCCGCCGGACATCGTTTGAAACGGCTCCGAGCCTCTCCCTAATGTGCGGAGGAAATCGATCCGTTCTTCATCGAGGATCGGCCGCAGCAATTCGACTCGAGGCTGATCGAGAGCGACCACGAGATTGACGAGATCTTTCGCATCCTTGTCGCCTTTCGTCGACCCGAACCGATCGATGGCGGCGTCAATCTTGAGCGCAAGGAGATGCTCTTTGGCTGCGACCCGGACGCCGTCGATGATGGTCGATTGGCGATCCAGGTCCTCATACGGCACCGCTAGCCGATGCTGGTGTTCAACGTAGACGTCCATTTCGATCGTTCGCCGCACAATTTGCTGCTTATGCAGTTTCGGGTTCGCGGTGAGCTCCTCACGGTCACGCAGCGAGCCGAGATTTTCTTTAGAAAGATAGAAGTCGATGTCGTGCGTCGATTCAGCGAAGCGCCCGCGACCGTCACGCAGTGTGTGCATATACACTGCGACGCCGCCGATGGCGATGAGCCCGACGGGATACTCTTGGTTGAGATCGCGGATTTCGCGCAGGATTGGCCGCATCTCGATCTCGGAGGTGTCGCTCAAGGTCTGACCCTTCGGGGTGTGATTGTCACATTATAGTGCGTGATTGTCACGAGGTCAATCGACGCCTCAACGTGGTTCGGGGCGGCCCGAGCCCTGCGGACCATCCGATCAGGGTCGTCGCAGCTCGTAAACCACGGCGGTGCCAGCGACGCCGGAGACAAACGCGGCGACGACGAGGAGCGTCGGGACGACGTGGATGCTGTAGCCGCCGACGGTCCAGGATGTGAAGGCGATGGTTACGGTGGCGAGCACATATGCGGTGATGCCGACGCGATAGCTGCTGTGAGGCACGATGACCTCGGAACGGCGTAAACGCTTGCCGCGGAAGAACGCTCGGCTTCAACGCGGGCTCGGACGACCGTGCCACCTCCATCGGCGTCAACGCGCGACTCCCGGGGCGCTGCCGGCCGAGAAGCGGATCGACGCAGGTCGCCCGCTCGATGAGTTCGCGCACCTGGATGATCGCCTCATCGATGACCGATCGCGTTTCGGCGGGAACGCGCTCGAGCGCATCCTGGGCGCGCTTATTCGCCAGATAAAATACGAGGAACGGGTCGAGCTGCGCGGCGCGCACCACCTCGACAAGCGCCAACGCCTCCCGGTTTTCCTCGGCCGTTGGCGGCCTGCCGTTGACTCGCTCGAACGCGCTAATGAATGCCGTGAGCGCGCTCTGCCCGTCGTCGCTCACCGTCAGCGTTTGCCGACGCCGACACCATCGGCGAGTGTATCGAAGGTTACGGCGACGTCCGCGAGCCACTGCTGCAGAAAGACTTTGGAACCGTAATCGAGTCCGCTGTCTCCGTTGACAGAGAATCGCTTCGCCGGCAGCGCCCCGAACGTCGCGTCCACTGCGAGTTCGTGCAGCTCCGGCAAGTCCGCCTCGATGCCGCCACTCTTCACGAATCTGTCCCGCTGTTTTCCATCGTTCCAGCGCCGAAACTTTCCCGGCTCGCCATAGTGCAGGTTGCGCAACGTGACGATCTTGACGTTCGCGGTGTTGCCAAATGCGCTCGTAACGGGTGCCAGAAGGTGAACGCTGTCCGGCGTACGACTGAGCACCCACCAGACCGTGAGCGAGCGTTGAAGTTCCGCGATCGAGGTGAGCAGTCGCGGAGCGTTGTCCGTGAGGATGCCACCGATGCCGCTCGGCAGCGACACGAGAATGTCGTCGTTTGGTTCGCGATGGAGCAACGTGAGAAATTCGACCCAACCGTCGGTTCGGCGCAAGTCGATGCGCTTCACGGACGCCGCGCCGTCGAAGTAGCGCGCGGCGTCGGCGTTGCGTGTGTCCGACTCGACAACCATTATTGGCCGGCCTTTGCCCAAGAGGTATTCGCCAAACGCCGCCGCGGCGAACGACTTGCCGACTCCGCCCTTGTCGCCGTGGAACAGATGAATCGCCACGCTAGTTGTCCTCCAAATTGATGGTAAAGAAGCCAGACGCCGTCGGTCGACGCTCCGGCGGCGGTTGGTCACGCTGCCCCGATGTTGGCGCGTCGGCTGACGACATCGGCGCGGCCGCAGACGCGTTTTGGCGGTTCGCGTTTGCCGCGGCCGCCGGCGGCTTCGAGCGGTTCGTCGATGCGCGGTTGTTATCAGCACCGGTCAGGCGATCGTCGCCAGGCGGGCGAAGCGCGCGCCGCTGACGTGACCGTTTCGGCGCCGTCATCTCGGTCCGCAGTGTTCGCGGATTGATCTCAAGCCCGGCACCGGCGAGTGTCGCGGCGATCTGCTCCCAACTCCAGCGCTTCGCCCGCAGCGCGACAATCGCGTCGCGATGCCGTTTGAGCCGCTCACGTTTCGTAAGCTTGAGGCCGCCGTCCGGATGCGCGGAAAGCGCCTGCGCAAGCGCCGCCGCGAGCGCCTCGTCAAGCGCATCGGCGTTACCCTGCGACGCCCGCGTGTGTCCCAATGTCGTTGCCTCCGATCTGTCAATCTCTCGGCGCAACCGGCGCGGCAATGGCGCTTGAGCCCGGTTGCCCCCAGCCATTTCTTTGCACGAAAAGCGCGGCCGCGAGCCACTCCGGTCCGACTCGGAGTGCACACTCGAGCATCGTGCCGTAATTCTGCGACATGTCCGGCCGGTTCAAAACGAGCGCAACGGCGCATTGCTCTCCGGTGCTCAGCACGCCGATGAAGGCGTTGTCGCGATCGACCGCGCGTACCTTAGCAGCGATGTGCCGCGAGGTGTCGGTCTCGTGAAATCTTAGATGATCCAGCGGCGCATCGGCCATGTCGTGGTCTCCAACGTTGTAAGTGCCTCCAAGACGGAATCCCACCGCGCGGTCGGAGCGGCAAGGGCGGCCGTGCACTCCTTTTGAGAAGCGCGCCGCTGCGCTGCGCTCATCGGCGAATCGTTAACCGGCGCAGAAGCTAGGCGCGTGCCACGACCATGCTGTGCCGCGGTGTGTCTGCAACGTTCCGATCGCCGGTCGTTCGCGTTGAAGGCACATGCCAAGATTACGCCACCACCAGGCCCCGCATCGCCCTTGCCGCCGCCGCGTCGCGGGTGATCGTGGTGCAGCGTAAGGGGCCATCCCTCACGCATGTTGGAATGTCGCCGATGCTTGACCGGTCCTTGCCAGTGGGGATGCTTCTTTACTCGTGGGCAGGTTAACATGTGCATAGCACACGGGGCCGCGGCGCGCTGCTGAGAAATGAGTGATGAAAACGACAGGGCGCCGAGCCGTTCGCTCAACGACGCAGGTGATCTTGAGCCTTCGGCCCGCTGACGCCGAGCGGTTCCGCGCGTCGGCCAAACACTACGGCATGAGCCTCTCGTCGTACCTCGCCGCGCTCGTGAACGGCGAGGAGCGGTTCCCGCTTCCGTCACCGCATGCACGCATCGGCGCCTGCATCGTTGGCGCGATTGCCGATCTTCAGCGGCCACGTGCGAACCTTGCCGAGGTGATCGCTGT
>CBDCBO010000006.1:0-40363 GCA_965214335.1 Candidatus Velthaea sp.
AACGGCATTCGCTGCGACGACCGGCTCGAAACCGGAGTTACCGGTATTTTCGCGGCCGGCGATGCGGCCGAGTTCTTCGATCCGATCGCGGAAATGCATTACCGCATGGGCACCTGGAACAATGCCGGCGCACACGGTAAAGTGGCGGCGGCGAACATGGCCGGCGGCGACGTGCGCTACCACGACGTGCCCGAATACTCGTCGAAGATTTTTACCGATCAAACCATCACGCAGTTCGGACTATCACCCGAATACCGCAACGATCTCGAGCTCGTGCGCAAGATCGACAAAGAGCTCAAACACTATCGGGCGTTATACTTTCATGAAGACCGGCTCGTCGGCGGCGTGCTCATCGGCAAAGGCAACCGCGCCGGTAAGCGTAAGTATCTCGAAGCGATCAAGAACAAAGCCCGCTATCCCAAAGCCGAGTGGCAATCGATCTTGAGCTGGACGGCGTAATCTGTTTCGGCCGGGCCTAGCGCGAGCGGTGCCCTTTCGATATACCGGCGCCGGCGAACTAGACTTGATAAAACACGAAGCAGCTGACGTCGGGTGGTGTCGGCAAGAGCGACGAGGCAAGAATGGTCCGTCGCAGAAGGTATCTCAGGGAAGATGTCTGTGCAGCAAGAGTTCGCAGCGATCGTCGGCGACCGCAATACCATAACCGCACCAAACGAGTTGCGCACCTATGAGTGCGACGGCCTCACCGGCTTTCGCATCCGGCCGGCGGTCGTGGTGCTGCCGCAGACCACCGAGGAAGTAGCGGCGGCCGTTATACTGGCGCGCGCGATGGGGCTGCCGATTGTGCCGCGCGGCGCCGGCACCGGTTTGTCGGGTGGTTCGCTGCCGACGGAAGGCTGCATCGTGATCGGCCTGTCGCGCATGCGCAAAATTCTCGCAGTGGATCTGGAGAACCGGCGCATGCGGGTACAACCCGGCGTCATCAATCTCGACATATCCAAACATTTGGCGCCGCTGGGATATTATTACGCGCCCGATCCGTCGTCGCAAAGCGTGTGCACGATCGGCGGCAACGTCGCTGAAAATTCCGGCGGCGCGCACTGCCTCAAATACGGCTTCACCGTCAATCACGCGCGTCGGCGCGACGTTCGTCGACGGCCGACGGCGGCATCATAACGATTGGCGAGGACTCGGGTGAACCCAACGTGCTCGGCTACGACCTCATGGGCGTCATGGTCGGCAGCGAAGGGCTGCTGGGTATCGTCACCGAGGTCCTGGTGAAAATACTGCGCCGGCCGCAAGCGACGCGTACGATCTTCGCCACGTTCCCGGGCACCGACGAGGCGAGCCACGCGGTTTCGGCGATCATTTCTTCGGGCATCGTGCCGGCCGCCATCGAGATGATGGATCAGCTGGCCATCGAGGCGATCGTCGCCGCAACCCACGTCGATTGGCCGCCCGATGTGGGCGCGGCGCTGCTCATGGACGTCGATGGCGTGAGCGCTGAAGTCGAACAAACCGCCGACGCCGCGTGCGCGATGATGCAAGCGGCCGGCGCGATCGAGATGCGCACGCCGGATACCGAAGCGCAGCGGTTGCTGATGTGGAAAGGTCGCAAAGCGGCCTTCGCCGCGATGGGTCGGATCTCGCCCGATTATTACGTGCAAGACGGGGTCATTCCGCGCAAGGACATCGCGCCGGTGCTGCGCGAGATCGCGCGCTTGGGCAGCGAGTCCGGTTTGCGCGTGGCCAACGTGTTTCATGCCGGTGACGGCAACTTGCATCCGCTGGTGTTATACGATGCGCGTATCCCGGGCGAAGAAGCCAAGGCCGAACATGTCGGCGGTGAAATCTTGCGCGTCTGTTTACGTTATGGCGGTTCGGTAACGGGCGAACATGGCGTTGGGCGCGATAAAGCATGCTATCTCGGCGAACAATTTTCAGCCGCTGATTTCGCCACCATGCATTTGGTGCGCACGGCGTTCGATCCGGACGGCGTGCTCAATCCGGATAAAGTTTTTCCGACGCCGCGTTTGTGTGGCGACAAGCCCGGAGTCTACACCGCACACGCAAGCGAAGTGTCGGGCCAAGCGGGGCGCGGATGACGGTTGCCGGGTTCACGCCGCGTGCCCTTGCCCAGCCAGCATCGATCGAAGAATTTGCCGACTGTCTCGCGGCGCTGTATGCGCACGACACGCCGTATGCGTTTGCCGGCGGCGAGACGGAACTCGACCTCGGCAATGCGCCGCACGCGCTCGATACGCTCGTGCGCACGACCGGCTGCGACCGGGTCATCGATTACGCACCCGAGGATCAAACGATTACGGTCGAAGCCGGAATGACGCTCGCAGCGGTGGGGCAGCTGCTCGCGCGCGAGCGTCAGTTTCTGGCCATCGACGCGCCCGAACCGAGCCGAACGACGATCGGCGGTGCCATTGCGACAAATCTCTATGGTCGCCGGCGTTTGCGCTACGGCAGCATCAAAGACACGATCGTGGGCGTCGAGATCGTGCGACCCGACGGCGTTCGGGCGCGCGGCGGCGGAAAGGTCGTCAAGAACGTTGCCGGCTTCGACATGCCCAAGCTCATGGTCGGCTCACTTGGATCGCTCGGCGCCATCGTCAGCGCGACGTTTCGCGTCCATCCGATCGAAGAGCGGCGAGCGGCACTCGTGTACATCGGGCTCGACATCGCCGGCGTGATGCGACTCAGCGGCGAACTTGTTTCCGGAGCGTTGGTTCCGGCCTCGGTCGTCGCGCTCGCCGCCGGTGCCGAACGCTACGATTGCGAAGTTGCCTTCGAAGGCTTCGCGCGCGGCGTCGACCAGCAGCTGGCAGCAGCGCGCGCGATCGCCACGCGCTTGGTTTCTGAGGTGCGGGAAGGGGCCGTCGGCGCGGTGGCGGATGTCGAACGCGCGGCGCGGCGCGGCGCGGCCTGGCATGTAACGATTTCCGCGCGCCCGACGGCGCTGGCAAGTTTTTTGGCCGCGACGTCGTTTGGTGCCGCGCGGCTGGCAGTCTATCCAATGCTGGGGGTCGCCTTCGTTGGTTCCGACACGTTAGATGCAGCGACGGTCGCGCAGTGGCGCACGGCGCTGAACGGCGGCTCCGTCGTCGTCAACGCGCTGCCGCCCGACGCGCGCGGCAGCATTGATGCGTGGGGCACGCCGTCGACTTCAGCGCTAAGCATCATGCGCCGGCTCAAGCACAACTTCGATCCTAAGGGCCTGTGTAATGCAGGCCGATTCGTCGGCGGGCTCTAGTATGGCTCACGCCGCGGAAGATAGAGCATCTGACGTGTCCACCACGCGTAGTTTCGACGACCTGACCAGCGACTGCGTGCATTGCGGATTTTGTCTGCCGGCATGCCCGACGTACACGTCGTGGGGCAACGAGATGGACTCGCCGCGCGGCCGCATCGACTTGATGAAAGGTTTGAGCGACGGCGTCCTCGTGCTCGACGATACCGTTGTCGCGCACTTCGATAAATGCCTCGGCTGTATGGCGTGCGTGACCGCCTGTCCGTCGGGCGTGCGGTACGACTTACTCATTGAAGCGCAGCGCGCCAAATTAGAAGTGGCCGCGCCGCGTTCGGTCGCGGATCGCGCATTTCGCGAAATGATCTTTGCACTGTTTCCGTATCCGGCGCGGCTCAAGGCACTCGCCGTCCCGCTGCTGGTGTACGCGAAGAGCGGCTTGCAATCATTGGTGCGGCGAACGGGACTGCTGACGCGCCTGCCGGCCCGCTTGGCGGGACTCGAGGCGCTCATGCCCGACATTGGGATCAGCGATTTGCAAATGCCGTTGCCGGAATTTACGCGGGCCGCGACGCCGCGCGCGCGCGGCCGTGTCGCACTCGTTGCCGGCTGCGTGCAGCGCACGTTTTTCCCCAACGTGAACGCCGCGACCATTCGCGTTCTGGCTGCTGAAGGTTACGATGTTCTGGTTCCGCGCGGCCAAGGCTGTTGCGGCGCATTGTCGCTGCATTCCGGCCGGGCCGCTGAGGCCAAGCGCTTCGCGCGGGCGCTCATCGAGCGCTTCGCCCGCGAGCATGTCGATGCGATCTTGATCAACGCGGCGGGCTGCGGTTCGACGCTTAAAGAATACGGTGAACTCTTCGCCGACGAGCCCGCCGTGCGCGATCGCGCGCAGGCGTTCGCGTCGAGCGTCAAAGATATCAACGAGTTCTTGGCAGCGATCGAGCCGACCGCGGTCCGGCATCCCATCGTCAAGCGCGTCGCGTACCACGATGCGTGCCACTTAGCGCATGCGCAGCGTATCCGCGCGCAGCCGCGTACGCTCTTGAAGGGCATTCCCGGGCTCGAACTGCTCGAAATCCCCGACGGGGAAATGTGCTGCGGCAGTGCGGGAACGTATAATTTATTCGAGCCCGCGGCGGCGCACGAAATCGGCGATCGTAAGGTCGACAACGTCGTCAGTGTCAAGCCGGATTTGCTAGCCAGTGCGAATCCGGGCTGCACGTTGCAGATCCAGTCGATCCTGCGCCAGCGCGGTGCGACACTGGCGGCCGCGCATCCAATTGAGATTCTCGACGCGTCGATTGCGGGCCGCGCGCTCTGATCTATCGTTTTCGAGCGCGGATGACGGCGATGACGGCCGCTTGAAGTGGGCAATGCCCGAATCGGCTGTGCCATTCTTAGCGCGCAAGCCGCGTTAAGAATCGTGGCGCCGGCAACTCTACGATTCCCAGCCGATCACGACTGAAGCCACGAGCTAGCTGATGATCGCTAGCATGATTGAATGACGTTTTGGGCGCCAGGCATTCGCCGCAAGCTGATCGCCGGCGCAGGCCTGTGCTGGGCTCTTGCTCGAGCGGCCACGGTAGTCGGCTGGAACATCAGTAACCGCCGTGTTAGTATGCGAGCGCAGAACTAAAAACTGCCGGGCTACCGCACTTTGCGTTCCGCAGGAGTCGGCAGAATGCTTGATCCGCGACCGGGGCCGCTTACGCTCGACGAGTACGATCGGCTTATGCCGCCGGAGGGCGAGCATTATGAATTGATCGACGGCTACGTCTATGCGTTTTCGACCGGAACCGGCACGCATGGAATTCTGTGCACTCGGATCGCCACCGCCCTCGATTCGCACGTCAAACCGCCGTGCCGCGTTTTCGGCGCTTCGACGATCGGCGTGCGCCGCCGGGAACGCTCGACCAACTTTTTGCCCGACGGTGCGGTGACCTGCGAAGATACCGACTTTTCGAAGACGTTCATCGTTGCGCCGAAGCTTGTCGTTGAAGTTATCTTGCCGAAATCAATCAAGCGTGATCGCGTTGACAAGCTCGACGCATACCGCGAAATTCCGTCGATACTTGAATACCTCTTGGTCGACTCGCGGCGTATCTGGGCGAGCGTGTCGCGGCGCGGCCCCGGCGATGTGTGGCTCGACTTTACGTATCGCTCGCTCGATGATCGGATCGACCTGCTCTCGATAGACGTGCGCCTGCGGCTGGCGGATCTCTATCGAGGCATCGAGCCGCGCGCGCGTCAGTAACGCCGTGGTCGCATTGTTTTCGTGCCAAGCGACGGCCACGCCGGCTAACGTCATAGGGGAAGATGCGCGGCTGCGCATACGACAGTGGTACCGTTGCGGCGTGCGGGGGTTCTGAGGCTTGGGTGGGTGCAGCGGCCATCCGGAATCAGCCGGCGGTGCACCGATGCGCCGAGCGTGCGTGATGCGCACATCGACTGGATGCAACTTACGCTATTGTACGATGGTGCCCTCGATTACGCGACGTGCAGAGATCGTTGCGGCAGCTCGAAGCGTCAGTTTTCGATGAACTTGGCGAGCAAGATCCGGCAGCTACGATTGCTGTACGCGACTCCGCCGGAGCAGCACGATTGGGTCGTGTTTGTAGATCGGCCGCGCGACCTCAAGAAATAAATTAGCAGCAGCCAGGCGGAGCGAAGGCTCGTTCTCGGGGCTAATAAGGCAAACCGTATGTTCGTGCACCAGATGCGCATCAGCCCACGTTAATGCCGCGGCGAGTGCTTCACTTGCATACCGTCGGCCTTGCATTGCGGTCGCGATGACCCAGCCGGCTTCGGGCACGTTGTTGATCGGCGGTTCGAGGCCGCGCTTGAAATCCGCGAAGCCGACTTCGCCGACGAACCGGCCCGTCGCCGTTTCTTCAATCGCCCAATAGCCATAGCCGAGTAGCGCCCACAAGCCGGCGTAGCGCAACATGCGGCTCCAGGTTTGCTCGCACGTCGACGGCCGGCCGCCGATATAGCGCGCGATATAGGGGTCGGCCCACATCGCCGTGCACGCCGGTAGATCGGTTGCAACGTGAGCGCGCAACGTAAGACGCGCAGTCGCAATAACCGGAATCGAGTCGCCCACGATCGCCATCAAAGCGTCGGTTCGACAGCCGTTTGCACGGAACGCGTCGCAATGAGCATCAACGAACCACAGGTCGTTTAACGTACCGCCGGAGTTTGGGAGCGAATCGCCGCCGCAATTGCCGCGCCAACCTCGCTCGTGCTCGCGGTTCCCCCGATATCCGGCGTGCGCGGGCCGCTTTCGAGCACGGCTTCGATCGCCCGCATCACCGCCGCCGCGGCTCCCGGCTGGCCAAGATGCTCGAGCATCATCGCGCCGGACCAAATTTGCCCGATCGGGTTGGCGATGCCGCGTCCGGCGATGTCGGGTGCCGAACCATGGACCGGCTCGAACATTGACGGAAAGTCACGTTCGGGATTGAGGTTCGCCGATGGCGCGATTCCGATGGTGCCGGTTGCCGCCGGACCCAGATCGGATAGAATGTCGCCGAACAAATTAGAGCCTACGACTACATCGAACCAATCGGGATGGGCTACGAAATGCGCGGCGAGAATGTCGATATGAAATTGATCGGTACGCACTTCGGGATAGCGTTCGGCCATCGCTTTAACGCGCTCGTCCCAATAGGGCATCGTGATCGCGATGCCGTTGGATTTGGTGGCCGAGGTTAGGTGCCGCTTGGGCCGGCTGTTCGCCAATTCGAAAGCGTAACGCAACGCCCGGTCGACGCCGCGGCGCGTGAAGATCGATTCCTGAATAACGATCTCATCGTCGGTTCCCTCGTTGAACCGGCCGCCGACCGAAGAGTATTCGCCTTCGTTGTTCTCGCGTACGATCCAAAAGTCAATGTCGCCGGGCCGGCGGCCCACCAGCGGCGACGCGATGCCCGGCATCAGGCGCACCGGCCGCAAGTTGATATACTGCCGGAATTGCCGGCGTATCGGAATGAGCAACCCCCACAGCGACACGTGATCGGGCACGCCGGGAAAGCCGACGGCACCCAGAAAAATAGCGTCATGACCGCGAATCTGATCGAGTCCGTCGGCCGGCATCATGGCGCCCGTTTGCGCGTACCGGCGGCAGCTCCAATCGAAGTGATCCCACCGGAACTGCAGCCCGCACGCCGCGGCTGCCGCGTCGAGCACACGGATGCCCTCCGGCACCACTTCGGCGCCGATGCCGTCGCCCGGAATGACCGCGATACGATAGGTCTGCATGGGCCGCTAGCATTCACCGTAAACGGTGCCGCTCCGGCTGCAACCGGCCGTTATCGTCGGAGCGACGGCGAATGACGAGCTTGCACGTTCGCCCGCCTTACGATGAACTCGTGGCCGCCTGGAAAGGCATTCGTCGCACGCACGGTCTGCGCGTCCGAGAAGTCGCCTGCGTCGGTCAGCCGCGAACGCTGCTCGTGGTCGAACGCGGCGGCGACAATGTGCCGACAATTGCGATTTCGTCGGGTACGCACGGCGACGAACCGGCCGCGCCTTGGGCGCTGCTTTCCCTCGTCGAACATCGCCTGCTCGACGATCGCTTCGCCTACCGCATCTGGCCGTGTATTAATCCTAGCGGCTATCGCGCTGGTACGCGGGTCAACGCCGAAGGCCACGATGTCAACCGCAGCTTCAGCCGCGGTGGAACGACACCCGAATCACGCGCGATCATCACGGCCAACCGCGATCGGCGGTTCGCCATGGCGATCGATTTGCACGAAGATTTCGAGGCCGATGGATTTTATGGGTTCGAGCCGCTTGCGCCCGAAGCGCCGCCGCGTTTCGCCGCTGCCGCCGTTGCCGCCGTCGAAGCCGCGGGATTACCGATTCAGGATTTAGCCGATATTAGTTTCGATCTCGGTTCACCGCCCGAAGCACGCGTCTGTCAAACCATCGGGCATGGAACCGTCGTCGTCGACGCGCGCGAAGAAAGCCGGTATTTTCCAGCCGGCTTGCCAATGTCACTGTTCTTGTTGCGGGGCACGACGCCGGTCGCGCTGACGTTCGAAACGCCCAAGCGGCGCGGCTGGAACGAACGCCTGGCGATGCACCGCATCGCGGTGACCACGGTGATCGCGCAAGCCGGATGAATTTACCGCCGGCGCGAAGTCCAAAACATCATGGCAGAGCGCGATTCTCTCGATGTCGACGTCCTCTTCGTCGGCGGCGGCCCGGCAAGCTTAGCCGGAGCGATCCGCTTACGCCAGCTGGCGGCGGCCGCCGGCAGCGAGCTCAGTGTCATGGTCATCGAGAAAGGCGGCGACATCGGCAATCACGGCTTGTCGGGCGCCGTCGTCGATCCCAAGACGTTGCACGAACTCTTTCCCGCTGAAGATATTACGGGCGGTCTGGATGCGCCCGTCGCCCACGATGCGATGTGGTACCTCACGCCCGGCGGCAAGATCGCGGCGCCGCTCGTGCCGCCGGTGCTCGATAATCGCGGCAAGTACGTGGCCTCGCTCAATCGGCTTTCCAAGTGGCTCGGCGCGAAAGCGGAAGCCGCCGGTGCCGACGTCTTCGCGGCGTTCCCGGGCCAAAGTTTGTTATGGGACGGCGACCGGGTCATCGGCGTGCGGGTCGGCGATAAGGGCATCGGCCACGACGGGCGGCCCAAGGCGAACTTCGAGCCCGGGCC
Organism: Candidatus Velthaea sp.; assembly: GCA_965214335.1. Lineage (GTDB taxonomy): Bacteria > Vulcanimicrobiota > Vulcanimicrobiia > Vulcanimicrobiales > Vulcanimicrobiaceae > Velthaea. The sequence goes on from CBDCBO010000006.1 coordinate 8,892, forward strand.
GGACATCATGGCCAAAGTCGTGGTGCTGGGCGAAGGCCCGCGCGGCACGCTGGCCAAGACGGCGATCGCCAAGCTGGGCCTCGACCGCGACCGCGACCCGCAAGTCTACGCCGTCGGTATCAAGGAGTTATGGCAGGTGCCTCCCGGCCGCTTGAACCCGGGCGATGTCATTCATACGCTCGGTGCGCCCTTGCCGGCCGACACGTTCGGCGGCGGCTGGCTCTACGGCATGAACGACGGCATCATCGACATTGGCCTAGTGACCGGCTTAGACTACGCCGACCCGAGCACCGATCCGCACCAGCTCTTTCAACGCATGAAGTTGTTGCCCGCGATCAAACCGCTGCTTGAAGGCGGCACACTGCTGCGCTACGGAGCAAAAGCCATCCCCGAAGGCGGTTTGCACGCGATGCCGCGGCTGTATGCCGACGGCTTGTGCCTCATCGGCGACACCGCCGGCTTCTTGAACGGCATGCGGCTCAAGGGCATTCATCTGGCCATGAAGTCGGGCATGCTGGCCGCCGAAGCGATCTTCGAGGCGCTCGCCACGGATGATGTGAGCGCCACGGCGCTCGCGGCGTTCGAAACCAAATTTCGCGCGTCCTGGGCATTCACCGAATTACACGCGGCGCGCAACTTTCACGCCGGTTTCAAGAACGGCTTGTTCGGCGGCATGATCAATGCCGCTATCGGCATGGTTACCGGCGGCCGTGGGTTCGGCCTCATCGATAAACTCAGCGGTCACGAAGGCTACGCGCGGATGGTGAAGATCACCCAGCGCGAACCGGTGCAGCGCGATCGGCGCATCAATCCGGATAATGTCTTGACGTTCGACAAACTCACCGATGTGTTCAATAGCGGCACGCAGCACGACGAAGATCAACCGGCGCATCTGCACGTCGCCGATACGTCGATTTGCGCCGACCGCTGCACCGTCGAATTCGGCAATCCGTGCCAATACTTTTGTCCCGCTAAAGTGTACGAGCCGCAATTTACCCAAACCGGTAACGGCATCGAAGGCAAATTACAAATTAATTTTTCGAATTGCGTGCATTGCAAGACGTGCGACATCATGGACCCGTACCAAATCATCACGTGGGTGCCACCGCAAGGCGGTGAGGGCCCGGTGTACACGAACTGTTGAGCGCGGGTCCCGTTGCAATCGTCGGTGGCGGGCTCATCGGCACGGCGATCGCGTACGAATTGGCCAAGCGCGGAGCGGACGTCACGGTGTTCGATCGCGCCGAGCCCGCTCGCGCGGCATCGTGGGCGGGTGCCGGTATGCTTGCGCCGTTCTCCGAAGAGCTGCCCGACCCGGCGCTACTCGCGCTTTGCCGAGCTTCGCACGCGGCGTATCCGGCGTTTGTCGAGGAATTGCGCGCATGCACGGGTCTCGACAGCCGGCTCTTACGATACGGAACGTTGCACGTCGCGCTCGACGATGCCGAACTCGCGGAGCTGGTGAAGCTCGCTCCGGTGTACGCGCGCAACGGCGGCGATGTTGTGGTGCTCGACCGGGCGCAGACGCTCGAACGGGAAGCGGCTGCTGCGCGCACGGTGACCGGTTCGCTGTTCATCGCCAACGAAGCGCAAGTCGATAACCGGCGGCTCGGCCGGGCGCTGGTCGCTGCCTGCACGACGCTGGGCGTTCGCTTCGAACGAACGGACGAGCTGGCGTTGCAGACCGATGCGCGGCGCGTTCGCGGCCTGCACAGCAAGCATGGTTTTGTTCCGGCAACCGTTGTCGTCAACGCAGCCGGCGCGTGGGCCGGGCGCATCGAGGGCGTGCCGCGCGAAGCGCGCGTGCCGGTTTTTCCGGTCGCCGGCGAAATGCTCGCGATTGCGGTCCCCCACGCGTTTGCGCGCGCGCTCATTTGGCATCGCCACACCTACCTCGTGCCGCGCGACGACGGCCGGCTGCTCGTTGGAGCCACCGTCGTCGAGCGCGGCTTCGACAGCCGGGTAACCGCTGCCGGGCTACAGGCCTTGCTAGCCGCGGCGCTGCGCGCCGCGCCGTCGCTGGGCGACTTCGCGGTAGTGGAAAGTTGGGCCGGCCTGCGCCCGGGGTCGCCCGATAAGCGGCCGTTTCTGGGCGCAACGCCCGTCGAGGGCTACTATGTGGCCGCCGGCCATTTCCGCAACGGGATACTGCTCGCGCCGATCACAGCGCGCATCCTCGCCGACCTGGTGCTGACCGGCACCACGGCGCTCGCCGCGACCCTCGCCTTGGATGCGTTTGCCGTTACGCGAGCCCTGCCCGATCGAGCCGTCGCTTGACCTGGGTTACCGTTCGTGCGGTCGGACCGGAGAGGCGCAGTGCGGGCGCGAATGTGTCGCATCTGTATGACCGTGAAGGTAAATGGGCAAGCCCGCGAAGTCGCCGAGGGCACGACACTCGGCCAGCTCGTAGCTGCACTCGGCGTGCGGCGCGAAGGTGTGGCCGTGGCGCGTAACGACGATGTGGTCGCCCGCAGCGCGTTGGATCTGACGCCGCTGGGTTCCGGCGATACGATCGAGATCATTGCGGCCGTTGCGGGCGGCTAACGAGGTGAACGCATGAGCGACCAGCTTCAAATCGGCAATTACACGTTTTCATCGCGGCTTTTTGTCGGCACCGGAAAATACCCGAGCATTCCGGTCATGCAGGCGGCGCACGCGGCGAGCGGCGCCGAAGTGCTCACCATTGCCATCCGCCGGATTCACCTTGACGATCCCAGCGGGAAGACGATGATCGACTATCTCGATCGCGCGCGCTATACGCTGCTGCCGAACACGGCCGGATGTTACACGGCGAAGGAAGCCGTGTTGACGGCAAAGCTCGCGCGCGAAGCGCTCGGCACTGATCTGATCAAAGTCGAAGTTATCGGCGACGCCGATACGCTCTATCCCGACACGCGCGAAACGATCGCGGCGGCGCAAGAACTGGTGCGCGCCGGCTTTACCGTGCTGCCGTATATCGTCGACGATCCGGTTGCCTGTAAGCAGCTTGAAGACGTCGGTTGCGCTGCGGTCATGCCGCTCGCTGCGCCGATCGGCAGCGGTTTAGGCATCTGCAATCCGTATTCGATTTCGATCATCAAAGAACGCGCCGGCATCCCGGTCATCGTCGACGCCGGCGTCGGCACGGCATCGGACGCGGCGCTGGCGATGGAACTCGGGGTGGACGCCTTGCTCATGAACACCGGGATCGCGGCGGCCCGCGACCCCGTCGCGATGGCGCAGGCCATGAACTTGGCGACGCAAGCCGGCCGGCTGGCTTTTCTCGCCGGGCGAATGGAGAAGAAGCGTTATGCGAACGCGTCGAGCCCGACAAGTGGTCTCATCGCGACGCGCGAAGTTGGCAGCTCATGACGGAAATAACGGTATCGGAACTCAAAGCGCGGCAAGATGCCGGCGACGCATTGGTTGTGCTCGACGTTCGCGAGCCCGATGAGATCGCGACTGCAGCCTTTGCCGGCGCCACCACGATTCGCATGGCCGACGTTCCGCTGCACCTCGCGCAGCTTCCGACGGACCGGCCGATCGTGGTGATGTGCCATCACGGCGGGCGCAGTGCCGCCGTTACGAACTTCCTCAATGCCAATGGATTCGCAAATGCCGTTAACTTGGACGGCGGTATCGACGCGTGGGCGGCGCACGTCGATCAGACCATCGCGCGCTACTAACCTAGCGCGGCGGCGGGAGGTTGTCGTTGCGGTGGGCTACGACAAACCAATGCCACATCTCGCTGGGTGATTCGTGCGCGAAGCGACCGACGATGCTGTCGACGTTACGTTCGTCGAGCGTTTCGGCGATAAATGCCGGTGTAAGCACATCGAGGACGCCGTCGCGATCGAAGTATGAATGTGGTATGCCGGCTTCGTCGCCGTCGCCCGGCGCGAACGTCGTTGCATCGAAGGGTTCACCGAGCCCAAAGCGTGCGTCTTTGATCGAGCCCAGCGTGAAATAGACCGGCGCCCCAGGACGTAAGACCCGGCGTAACTCGGCAAAGCCGGCCCGGAGCTTTGCGACGGTCCCGTGCAAGTAGCCGTGGGTCGATAGTGCGGCGGCATACAGATTGCGCCCACCGGGCAATTGGGTGTAGCTCTCGTCGTCGCGTGTCGAAACAATCGGGACGCCGGAATCGACGAAATAGCGGGTATTTCGGCCCGACCCGGCGGCAATCTCGATAATCGGGCCGCTCAAACCGTCGTCACGGTAGCGACGACCGAGATCGAGCGCAAGCGGATGAGCGGTTTGCGGAGAAGGGGCACTCATGAGCGGGCTCCTTTAGTACGTCCGGTCACACCTATTGCCATAATTTTTGCCGCGGGTGTTTAGCGCGACGAAGCATTGCGGCACACTCATTCGTATATCGGAGGTCATCTTTATGCTCGACATCGGAGCGAAGCTTCCCGCCCTTTCCGTGCCGGACGATGCCGGCAATACCGTCGCAATCGGCGCCCTTGGGCAGCCGGCAGTAATTTACTTTTACCCGAAAGCCGATACGCCGGGATGTACCAATGAATCGATGCAGTTCCGCGACCACTATGCGCAGTTCCAGCAGCATGGCGTAGCGGTCATCGGCGTGAGCCGCGATTCGGTTTCGTCCCAAGCGAAATTCAAGGCCAAGTACGAGCTGCCGTTTCCGCTGTTGGCCGATACGGAATCAACGGTCTGCGACGCGTTCGGCGTGCTCGCCGAGAAAAATATGTACGGGAAGAAGAGCATCGGCATCGTACGCTCGACGTTTCTTGTCGACGCCGCTGGTACGATCACCAAAGTTTGGCCCAAAGTCTCCGTTGAAGGGCACGCGCAAGAGGTTTTGCAATCGCTATAGATTCCGGTTTGCGAGTAACGGTTGTGGGTTCGAGTTCGTCGATTCCACGACCCGGCCGCGCCTGCAGTTCCTATCTCGTGCAAGACGATGCCGCATCGATCGTGCTCGACCTTGGATCGGGGGCCTTCGCGAATTTGCGGCGTCACGTCGACTACGACCGCCTCGACGCCGTCGTAATCACGCACATGCACGCCGACCATTTTCTCGATCTCATTCCGTTGCGCTATGCGTTGTGTTACGGCAGCTTTCGTCGCAAACGCAAGCTGCCGCTCTATCTTCCGCCGGAGGGCGAAGGCATGCTGCGCCAACTCGTGAGTTCCTTCGCCGACGAAGGCGGTGGCGATTTCATCGCCGAGGTGTTCGATGTGCAGACCTACGACCCGGCCGGGACATTGGCAATCGGCGGCGGTGAGCTGCGCTTTGCTTTGACGTCGCATTACATCCCGGCGTATGCCGTTCGCTACGAGCGCGGTGGGCTGGGCCTCACGTACTCTTCGGATACGGCTCCCGAGCCGCGCGTTAGCGAACTGGCCCGCGACTGCGATACGTTCGTCTGCGAATCGACGCTACTGGCCGACGATATCGAGCGCGGTATGCGCGGACATAGTTCCGCGGGAGAAGCCGGCCAAATGGCGCACGCGGCCCGCGTCCGCCACCTCGTGTTGACGCACTATAGCGAAGCGGCAACGGCCCGCGATCTCGACGAAAGCGCACGTGAGTTTTTTAGCGGCGACGTGAGTGTCGCGGACGACCACTCGGTATTTGAAGTCGCTCGCGGATCGGCTAATTATCCGTCTTTGGACCACTCCGCGGCAGTGAGAACGCGATAAGGGAGTGTACCGGCGCAAGTCCTCGGCTGATCACGGCGTAAACGGTTACCTTCAAGTTGAGTTCCTCGAGCCGCGCTTTGGCGGCCAGAACCTCGCGCCCGCTGGTAACGACGTCTTCGAGTAAGAGAACTTTCTGATCCGCGCTGAAGGGACCGCCTTCAACATACTCGTCAGCGAACGCGCCGTATTCCTTGGGCGCTTTGCGCACGATGAGCATCGGAATATTCGTCATTTGCGATACGGCTGTAGCGAGGATGACGCCGCCTAATTCGGTTCCGGCGATAAGATCGGGATTGAGATCGGAAACAATCGGCGCGAACAAGCGAGCAATGCGACGTAAAATTTGGGGATCGGCGAACAGCCGAAACTTGTCGATATAATAATCGCTGCGCGCGCCGCCGGATAGCAAATAATCACCACGCGTCAGCGCGCGTTCCATGATTACTTGTTGCAGCCAGCGCAACTCCGGAATGCGCGCTATCGACGAGTGCGGCTCATCACGCATGTGCTTTTACATCTCCCATTGATACGCGTTCCACGCTTCATTAACCGGGTTCGGCGCGAAGCCTTTGAAGTCGGGATTGGTGGCTTGTGGAAAGCGCGCATACCAGACGATCAATTCCGGAACATCGCGCGCGATCAGTTCTTGAATCGTGCCGTACGCTTTTTTGCGCGGTCCATCCTCATAGCTGCTCAACGCCGCCGTTTGGGCGGCGTCCATCTCGCGCGAACAGTAGCGATCGTAGTTCACGCCGGCCGGCGGCAGCTGGTTGCAGGCATAGAGCGAATGGTCATCGGGATCGATGCCGGCCACCCAGCCGGAAATAGCCACATCGAATTTTCCGGTTGTCAGTATCCCACCTTGACCGTAGGTGGCGAAGAACAGGTTCCCGGGATAATTTTTGACTTGGGCGTCGATCCCGATCGTGCGCAGCATGGCTTGGACTTGGGTCTGCACGAGCCGGCGCGTCGCATTCGAGCTGTTGGTCGACAACTCCAAGACGAGCGGCTGCCCGTTTTTCCTGCGAATGCCGTCGGAACCGGGCACGTAGCCGGCTTGTTCGAGCAAGGCTCTGGCTCGGTTGAGATCCGGCCCGTACGTCATGACATGCGGCTGATAGGCCCACGAGAACGGCGGCTGATCGGCGCCCGCGACGCGTGCCGAGCCGCCGGTCAAGCGCTCGACGAGCGCCTCCTTGTCGACGGCGAAAGCGATCGCCCGGCGAACGCGGATATCTTTGAGTGCCGGCCGCGTCATGTTCATGAGGATGCGTAGCGTTTGCGGCTGTTCACCTAAATGAATGACCGTGTCGGGCAGGGCTTTGAGAACGTTATAGAGATTCGGCGACGGCTGAAAGATCCAGTCGATATCATGGGTGCGCAATTCATTAATCGACGTGTTTTCGTCTGGAATCGTTCGGACGATGATCGTCTTGAGCTTCGGAGCTCCGCGGAAATACGAGGTATTCGCCGCTAATTCGACATGGTCGCCGCGCACCCAGCGCACCACCCGGAAAGGTCCCGTTCCGATCGGCAATTCGTTGAACGGCACCCGGTTGACGTCTTTATACTTGCCTAAGATGTGTTCGGGTACGATGCAAACCGGGTCGTCGCTTTCGGAGAATACCGTGTTGACGAACGGAGCAAACTTCTGCTTCAAGTGAAAGACAACCGTCGTTGCATCGGGTGTGTCGACTTGCCGAACATCTTCGTAGCCGATGCGCGCGTTGACGTTGTTGTTGTTGTTCATCATCGCTTGCCACGAGAATTTAACATCTTTGCTCGTAAACGCGACGCCGTCTTGCCATTTGATTCCGGTTCGTAGAACGTACGAAATCGTCAAACCGTCGGCCGTGATGCCGCCGTTTGCGACGGACGGCACTTTGGCTGCCAGTATTGGGACGAGCGTTTTCCCGTCGGCGGCAACCGAGACGAGCGTATCGAACGACAGCCGATTGAGTAGGCCTTCGGTGGTGTTCGCCGATAAGAGCGGGTTGAGCGTGACGGGATCGTTTTGAATGCCGATGCGCAACTCGCCGGGATGAGTCCAGGCGTGCCGGGCGGCGGACGCGTCAGCGCTCGGCGCTCCGGCCGGAGCGTTGCTTACTTTCGTGCAGGCCGTCACGAGCAGCGCACACGCTACCGACTGCAGCGTCGCTCGTAGCAGTGCGGACTTCAGCGGCGTTTCTGCGCTGGTTTTTTTGCAGCGGTCTTTTTTGCGGTCGCCTTTTTCGCGACGCTCGGCCGAGTCGCTGGGACGCGCGCGGCAGCCTTTTTCGGCGCCGCTTTTTTGGCGGGTGCCTTTTTTGGCGGCGCCTTTTTCACTACAGCTTTTTTCATCGCAGTCTTTTTCGCCGTTGACTTTTTCATCGCGGTACGCTGGGCGGTCGACGTCGCCGCCGGCCGCGCCGCCTTTTTCGCCGCCGACTTAGCTTTGACCGGCACCGGTTTCGGCTTGATCGTCACTTCGGCCGCCTTCATCGCGACCGGCGTACGTTTGGGTCGGGATGTATGAACGACGCCGTTGCGCTCGACGACAGGTATTCCGGAAGTATCTTCGCGCGGCTCGGCGTCCGGTGACCGTAACGCGGCGCGCGAGTCGCCGGCGGGCCCGGGCGCCGCGCCGAATCCGTCGCCACTGCCGGCGGGCTTGGCGGTGTCGGCCGGAGGCGCCGCCCCGGTCGAACGTGGACGCTGCGTGCCGGTTGACTTTCGCTTACGAGCAACGGCTGAACCGGCATCGGCGGTGTGCTCAACGAGCGGGTCCGCATCGGACGCATGAACCGCGGCCGCCGGGGCTTCGGTATCGGCGAAAGCGCTGGCAGCAGCCTCGGCAGCGAACGACGCCGCCGGCGGGCGGCCATCGGGTGTAGCCGGCACGGCCTCCGCTACGCCGGGAACCGCAGCGACGGCCTCGACGCCCGTCGCAGCTTGCGCGGTGTCGGAGGATACCGGAGGAGCGTCGGGCGCGATGGCGGTATGCGGAACGGCCGGCTCGCGCGTTTCCGCCGCATCCGCGTCCGCTGCCGTGGCCGTAGCGCGCGAATCGTCCGGCGCCGTCACGGATTCGGTGACCGTATCGGGCTCGGCGGTCCGGTCGTCGGCGCCGACGGCACGCGAGCTTGCTTCCGGCTTCGCGGAAGCTACGTCGGGGGATGCCTCAGCCGCGTCGCCGGCCGCCGGCGACGCTGCGACCGGCGTGGCGGCAGCGTCCCACTCCGCGGAACGCGAAGCCGCCGGTTCGCTTTCCGGCACGCGTGCGTCGATAGCCGTTTCGGCATGGCTTATCGGCGGCGGCGTCGCACGATCGTCACCGCTGTCCGCGATCGCCGCGACATCCTTGGTCTTGGCGCGGCTGCGTTTGGCCCGCGCTTTGCTCGCCGTGGCCGCCGGCGCCGTGTCCCCGGCCGCCGGTGCATCCGCAAGCGTCGGCAGATCGTCCGCGCGCGCCGGAGATTCGCTCGGCCGCGCCTTACGCGGCTTGCGTTCTTCGGCAGCGGGCGCAACCGGCTCAGGTACGGCGTCGACTTTGCGTTCGATGCGCAGCGCCACCCGCGCCAAACGTCCCGCGATGGGGAAGATCAGCTCGTTAATTTCGCATTCGTCGAGTAGCGCTAATACGCTGGCGAACGCGCGGCCCTGGTCTTTAGGACTGTGCGCGTCGGAGCCGACGGCGATGCCGACATTCTTCGCTTTACACTTTGTCAGAAGCCGCCGATTTGCGGCCAAGAATTTTGCGCGCTCGTCCTCGGGATGATCGCGATACAAAAAGCGGGTGTTGAATTCGATCGCGATGCCGCGCGCTTCGCACGCAGCGACGATTTGATCCTCGTACGCTTCGAGCGTCGCATCGTCGGGCCAATGTCCGGCAATCGCCGGGACGTAGAAATGACCGAGGATATTCCCCGGCAACCGCTCGACGGCGTCGAGCAACGTTGCCATATAGAGCTCCCACGTTTTAGCCGTTCCGACAATGTCGAAAACGTCGGCGAACTCGGGGTTATCGAACGGCCAGCTCCAGTTCGGACCGTGCGTTGGATGATCGATGGTCAAGAAGTGGACGGAACGAATCATGCCGTCGGGCTTCATGGCTTCAACGATGTTTTGGGCGTCCGGTCGGGACCGCGGATCGTTATCGACCTCGGCTCCGATCGAGTAACGCATGCCGCGTCGCAAACCCTCGGATACGACGGCCGCGTGACCGACTTCGACGCTGGCGGTCTCAGCAGCCCCATATAAATCGCCGGCTTGGGCGAGTTTGAGCGCGCGCCGCACCAGACTGATGGCCGCCGGATCCTCGAACGTCAAATAGTTCATGTGATCCGTCACCATCAAGAACCGCGGCCAACCGCGCCGGCAGGCGTGATAAAACCACAGGAACAGCATCCGCGCCGAGAGCGGGATCGGCCGTTCATCACCAAAGGCTTTGTGCTCGCCCTTGGCGTGCCCGTGGATATCGGGAATCGCGTACAATCGCGGATCGTTGTCGGCGTTATCGTTCAAGTTGTCGTATTCCGCGGAAATTCTGCAACGCGCCGGCAGCGGCCGGCACGGCGGGACGGGTGAGTACGGGCGGCAAGCGCGTGCCGTTCAAGGTCAGAGACGCGGGCTCCAAGCCGCGAGCCGGTACGGAGCATACAGTATGTCGCCGAAGCAGACACGAACGTGCGGCACGGGTTCATAGCGAACCGTTCAAGCCCGTCGGAACGACGCGCTCAGACACAACCGGGATCTTTAGGCGCGACCGGCGCAGAAGCCTTTGGCCCGATGGAAGTCGTTTTACAACAAATTAAAAAAAAGCCGGCCTCGGCGGCCGGCGGACAAGAACTCTGGTTCGCTATTAGTGATGCACAGACTTACGTCTGCGCACCTCCAATCATCGATTTCTGGCTTCGTTGGGAACTATCGCAAGTAACGATGATCACCTCCTCTTGTCCGTCTGTTAACCGCCGATTGTCTCTATCTGGCGGAGCCGCGGACGTCGTATGGCTTCTTCTTTCGCGACCGCTTCCGGGCTAAACCTGCTGCGCCGAGCGGGTCTTCGCGGCAACGTTTCCGACGAAGCCTTCGAGTGCGAGAATGCGCACTTTGACATCGATGCCGTAACCGTAACTATGCAAATGACCGGCGGCGTCGACGACGCGGTGGCAAGGATACAGCATCCGGACCGGATTACGCGCCATCACCCGGCCGACGGCGCTGGCGGCGTTGGGCGCCCCGATCTGAGCCGCGATCCAGCCGTAGGAGCGAACCTCGCCGGGCGGAATCTGGGCCGCCGCCCGCAGCGCAGATTGCTCGAATGGACTCAGATCCGAAATATCGATGCGATCGTAGTTTGGCGCATGGGTACGGAAGAAGGCGGCTAGCGTATCGCTGACCCAGGCGGGCGCCTGCGCTGCGACGACGCCGCGGCGCAACCGGTGTGCTATGCGGTCCTGGGCCCGCTCGTCCCCGTCGCCGCGATCGAGTTCGACGGCCGTGATGCCGGTCGAACGAAAGGCCACGTAGAGCTGACCGACGGGAGAATCGACTTTGCCGACACAGTCGGGTTTGCGCGCCGAACGAATCGTCGCCTCGATATGTTCGATGATTCGCGGGACCAAATTCTGCGGCGGATCGACGACCGGCAGACAGGTCAGGCAATACGCGATGCCTTCATATTGCTCGTAGAGGCGCTGACACGGCGGACAGGTGCGCAAGTGAACGAGCACGTGTTCGCGGTTGACTTCACCGCCGTCGCGCAGATCGTCCCAGAGAGCTTCAACATCACAGCACCGCATCGGTGGACTCCTTGGAATCATCGATCTCGGCCGAAACAATGCGACCGACTTGTGGACCGAGGATTCGGCGTAGGATGCGCACGGCTCGATGCACGTGCGACTTGACGGTTCCGATCGGCTGATTCAAAATCTCCGCAATTTCCGGGTGACTGCGGCCTTCGATAAAGCGCAACGTCGCCGCCGCGCGTAAGTGCATCGGCAGCGAGAGCAGTGCTTGTTCGACGAGGACCATATCCGCGGCGCGGTCGACGATGTGTTCGGGCTGATCGGGGCCTTCTTGCGTTTCATTGAGCAATGCGTCCGGATCCGCAAGCGAATCGAGCGCAACGTTGGTGGGACGTTTCGAGCGCAGCCGGTTTCGCGTCACGTTAAGCGTGATCGTATACAGCCATGGCTGCAGCCGCAACTCGGCGCGTTGCTGGGCGTCCATCTTCATGAGCGCGCGATATGCGCGCACGAACGCGTCTTGCACGATCTCTTCGGCGTCTTCGCGATTGCCGGTCATGCGCAACGCGAAGCCGTAAAGCCGCCGTTGGTAATCATCGACGACTCGTTCGAAGTTGGCGGGGGCCGGCGTACCTTTGGCTAAGCGCGCCGGCGCCGGCGTCGTCGCCGGAGCGGTCAAACGGTAATCCCCAAGATTTGGTGCGAGCGCACTCATCACAGGCCCATGACAGGTCTGAAGGAGCGACGGTTTCGCGTTTCGTCCCCGGCCGCGCTTATCCCGGGCGCGAGGTTGGCTTCGGCCCGGCCGGCATGGGATCGCCGGATTTGCGCGGCGCGGGGTCGGGCACCGCCTTGATCGAGCGCTTGTAGACGATTTCAACGTGATCCCGCCGGGCATCGTCGACCACGTTACCGGTAATCGAAAGCGTCGCATCGAGCGCCAAGAGCAGGGCTCCGGCATCGGTATAGAACGCCGTTCCGCTCATGTGGATGCGGCCCGACAGCGCGAGGTTGGGATGATCGGGCAGCGCGCCGTGCAGCGCTCCGGCCGCATCGAAGGCAACGCCGAGCACGCGCCGTCCGTTGATCCGGGCAGTGCCGACATGCCGCAACGTCCCATGCAGCGGGGCACCCGTCATGGGTGAAGGAAAGTCGAAGGGAACCGAGCCGCTGAGATGTGCGAGATCGTGCAGGGTTGCCGAATCGAGCGCGACGGCAAAGGGTTGGTTGAGCACTGTGAGATAATCCGGATCGTTATTTGGCCCGTCCCGTTGCTCGCCACTCGGTAAAACCGTCGACTCGAAGGAGGCCGTTACTCGCGCATGCGTGCCCTGATCGTTCCGCAAATAGTCCGCCCGCGCGAGGTAGTGCCGCGAATCGCCGATTTGTTTGATCGTCAGCTGCTGGGTGCCGCTGTACGCGATCTCGCTGCGGACATCCCGTCCGCCGATTTGATACACGTCGCTGCCGTCAACGGTATAGCTTTGGTCGGCTTGGGCAACCGCCGCGGCACAGATCACGACGAGCAGTGCAATGGAGCCGGCTACTGCACGGCGACGGACCTTCATCGGTTGCCTCGGAGAGTGACGAACGGAAACCCCGTTGCCCGATCATGATACTACGAAAACTTGCCGATAGATACGGTAAGATCGTGAAGCGTCTACTAAGTCTTTTTATCGCGCTGCTCGTCGCGACGTGCGCCGTCGTCGCTCCCGCACACGCGGGTGAAACGCTTTCAGCCGCGGTCACCGCTACACTCGATCGCCTGTATTTGACGGCATTCGATGAAGCGATACGCCGCCACGCGACACAGCAGCTCGACGGCACGACGTACGTTTCAACCGGCGATATCGATGCTGATTGGTTGCGCGACTCGAGTGCCATCGTGCGCCCGTATATCGGACTTTCCACGCGCGACGCCGAGGTGGCGGCCAAATTGCGCGGCGTCGTCGCGCGTCAAGCAAAATACATTTTGATCGATCCGTATGCCAACGCGTTCACGGCCCATTACACCGTCGCCGAGCGCAAGTTTGAGATCGATTCGTTGCTGTATCCGATCTGGTTTGCCGCGGCCTATTACCGCCAAACGCACGACAGCTCGATCTTTACTCCCGAAGTGCGTCGGGCGTTCGTGCGCGTCGTGGCCGTGTTGCGCGACGAACAGCATCATGAAACACGTTCGACCTATCGCCACGACCAGCTGGCCAACGGCGGTCGCGGTAGCGCCGTTCGGTATACCGGGATGGTGTGGACCGGATTCCGGCCGTCTGACGATCCCGCGCGCTACCAGTTCAACGTTCCCGAAAATATGTTCGCCGTCGTCGTGATGCACGATCTAACCAACATTGCTCGCGATGTCTGGAACGATCCGAAAATGGCCGAGAATGCGTGGGGCTTATCGGTCGAGATTCAGCGCGGCATCGAGCAAAACGGCACGTTGGAACTCAAAGGCGTCGGCCGCATTTACGCGTACGAAGTCGACGGTCTCGGACACGCCAATGTGATGGACGACGCCAACGTACCATCGTTGTTGTCGATTCCCTACTTCGGTTATTTGCCGGCGCAAAATTCGCTTTACAAAACTACGCGCGCGTTTGTGTTATCGGACCGCAATCCGTATTATTTTCACGGTCGCTACGCTTCAGGGGTCGGCAGTCCGCATACACCGCACGGCTATGTTTGGCCGTTGGCGTTGTGCGTTCAGGCGCTAACGGCAAGCGACGACAACGAAGTGCAGCGCGTTCTGGGATTTATTGCGGCCTCCGATATCGGCGACCATCGCTTGCACGAGTCGTTCGACGCGAACTGGCCCGAACAGTATACGCGAGCCGACTTCGCGTGGCCCAACGCGCTGTACGCCGAACTCGTCGCGGTCCGTAAAGCTCAAGCTACGCCGGGCATCGGCCGCTAATGCAAAGGCGCTCGGCTCGGATTCGCTGGGGCGATCGAGCGCGCCCTGGCTCGATACGTTCGAGTTAGGAGCGGCTGCCGGGCCGTGGCGCGGCGCTACGGCGAACGAAGTCGAGATAGAAGATCGTAAAGACGGCCTGCAGCGGGCCCGTCACGAGTGCATCGATCGGAATATTTCCGATAAACTGCCAGCCGGCGATCTTACGCACGTGAAGTTGATCCGATAAAATCGTTTCGACCAGCGTCGGGAGCACGGCCACGAGTGCGAGTGCCGTGAGGCGGCCCAAATTTGGGCGCGCGAGCGCCAGCGACATACTGCGGCCGATGCTCGAAAGCACGAGCAGCCCCGGCGCCGTTTTATCGTCCACGGCGGCGATGACGCTGGCGAACGCGATACTGCCCCAGAAAACGACGATCGGCAAGATGAGAAATCCGTAAGCGGTCGCATCGGGCGAACCGAAGACAAAATCGTTCGTTGTGTACGTCACGATATCGACGAGCGTTACCACCGCGGCGACGAGGCCCCAGCGCCCGCTGGTCAGCGTGGCGATGGTTCGGTTCGACATCGGTTCGCCGTCGCGCATGTCGTTCACGATACCGATGGTGACGAGCGCCGCGAGCAGCGAATCAACGACGATCGAGCCGGCGTAGAGCAAGCCGATATCCGCCGGCCGCGCCAGCGCCATGAGCGCTTCCACGACCAGCCCGACAACGGCCGTCCCGAAGAACAAAGGAAAGCGCCGCAGGTAGGCGCGGATTGCCGTCTGCACTAGGCCGCCGATCGATTCAGGAAGTGGTCGTCGATCCTCGATCATCAGGCCGCACGCCGATACGTGCGGCGGGCGAAGAAACGCAGTGCGATGACCCCGGCGCAGACAACGACTTCATGCGCATCAGCGTAAACCCGGCCGTCGATCTCAACCACGAACTCACCGGCGTGGAGCGCATCGAGCGTGCGGCGGACGCTGCGGTCACGCTTGTCCTGCGGCGCTCGCGCTCCCAGCGACACGACGACCGCCGCGGCGACGACGTCGCACAAGCGCAGCGGTGTCGCCAAAGCGAACGCCGCCGACGCGTTCGACACTACGGCATTGAGATCGATCGGTACGCTGACCCGGATCATGCGCGCTCGTTTCGCGCCGGTAAGCGAGGCCTCTTGCCGGGAGCGTTGAACCCGCGCTGCGATGTCGACTCCGCCGCGCCGCCGCCGACCCGACGCTCGCCGCCAGCCGGAGGGTGGCGGCTGGTTACGGACGCTCGCCATGGGCCTCGGCGTCGTGGTCGCGGGCCTGGGGATCGGCGCGCTCATCGCCGTGCTCATCCAACGCACCGGCACCCCGACCGCGCCATCGCGCCAGCTCGCAGCCGGAATCAGGACCCCGGCGCAAGCGCGGCCGGCCGTTCCCGTTCCGCTCGCGATCGCCACCCTGGGCGCGCCCCACACCGCCCGGCCGGCGCCGACCCCGACGCAGCCGCCGACGGTCGAGCCCACGAGCGAACCAACGAACGAGCCGACGCCGTCGGCCGCACCAAGCCCGACGCTCGCACCGTCCCCGCGCCCGACCATGACACCGCGCGCCGTCGCCGCCGCCAGCGCCGCGCCGGCCCGGGTTGCCGTGGCGCAAACCGCCCCGACCGCGCGCGCGGTGAAAACGGCCCAGCCGGAGGCTGCGCCGGCAGCAACGTCCGCGCCGGAGACCGCAGTTCCCGTGCCGGCCGCGACGGCTGCTCCGGCAGTACCGGCCGCTACGGTCGCCCCCGCAGCTACGGCCGTTTCGCCCGAGTCGCCGGCCGGCTCGGCTTACGACGAACATGCGTCGGCGGTGGTGCGCCGCTATATTGACGCGCTCGTGCGGGGCGATCAAAAATCCGCGTACGATGCGTTGGGCGGGGCTGGTGGAACGCTGACGGAGCAAGCCTTCATCGACCCGACGGCGCGCATCGTTTCGCTTAAAGTCACCCGGATCGATGCCGCGAACGCCTCGGTCGGCTGTGAAATACGTTCGGCCAAAGGGCGCTATTACGGCACGTATCATGTCACCGCGGCTACCAGCGGCCCGTATATTTCGCAACACGATTATATCAAGGTGTAACCATGGACGCCTCAGTCGAAATTCCGATCGAAGGCCTACTTACCACCGGCGAACGGTTCGCGCCGCCACCCGGTGTTGCGGACTGGTTTCCAATCGCCGATCAAGGCGAATTCGCGCGGGCGGCGAGCGCGGACTTCAGCCGGTTTTGGCAAATGCAAGCTCGCGAGATCGCGTGGGACGTAGAGCCCGCGGAGATTTTTAGCGGCACGATCGCCGACCAGCATTGGTTCGGCGGTGGCCGGCTCAATGCGACGATATCGTGTTTAGACCGGCACGTGCTGACGCACCCGGACGCCGTTGCCTACGATGCTCTCGGCGAAGACGGCGGCGAACGCACCGTGACGTATGCCGGCCTGCTCGAGCGCGTGAATCGGCTGGCCAACGCGCTTGCCGCCGACGGAATCACGTGTGGCGATCGCGTCTGCATCTACATGCCGTTGACGGTTGAAGGCATCGTTGCGATGCTGGCCTGTGCGCGCATCGGCGCCATCCACTCCGTTGTGTATGCGGGCTTGGGCGCGAAGGCACTGTGCGATCGCATCGATGATGCCGGCGCGCAGGTGCTCATCGTCGCCGATGTGACCTATCGGCGGGGCAAAAGCGTTGCGCTCAAGGAAATCGTTGATGAAGCCGTACGCCGTTCGCCCGGCGTGCGGCGGGTGATCGTTTGGCGGCGCACGACGGTAGCTTTGGCCGGCGCGCGCGAAGTTGATTTCGATTCGTATTGCGCAACGCAGTCAACGGCGCGGGCCGCAACCATCGTTCCGGCCCAGCATCCACTCTTTATTTTATATACGAGTGGCACGACCGGCAAGCCGAAGGGCGTGGTGATGACGCACGGTGGGTATCTCGTGGGTGCCGCTGCGATGTTACGGATCACGACCGGCATCGCACCGGATGAAGCGACCTGGTGCACGAGTGACATCGGATGGATCGTCGGTCATACCAATATCGTGTACGGCGCTCTAGCGAATCGCTTTCGCAATATCATTCGGGAAGGCTCACCCGACTATCCGTCGCCCGGTACGCTGTACGATATCGTGGAACGATATGCGGTACGCACGCTGTATACCGCACCGACACTGGCTCGGATGCTCATGCGTAACGGGCCCGAATTGCCACGCTCGCGGGACCTTTCATCGCTGCGGGCTATCTTTTGCGCCGGCGAACCATTAAATCCCGAAGCTTGGCATTTTCTCTATCGCGAGATTGGCCGCGCGCACGCGGCGGTGTGTAACCACTGGTGGCAAACCGAACTTGCCGCGCCGTCGATCGGCTATTTTCCCAGCACGGCGATTCGACCGGACCGCAGCGGGGCGGCGCTCGGCCCGCTGGTTTTCTCGGTGCGCGACACGTCGGGCGCGTCGCAGCCGGCGAACAACGGCGGACTGCTCGTGCTCGAAACGCCCGCGCCGTACATGTTCGCTGCAATCTGGAATGATGCCGATCGGTATGCACAGTATTTCAGCGCGATTCCCGGTACCTATACCGCGGGCGACGTTGCAATTATCGACACCGACGAACACCTCAGTATCTTGGGCCGAGCCGACGACGTGCTCAATGTTGCGGGCCACCGTCTCGCGACGGCCGACGTTGAAAGCGCGCTGGTCTCCCATCCGGCGTGTGGCGAAGCCGGAGTGATCGGCGTTCCCGACGAGCTCAAGGGCGAAGCGATCGTCGCCTACGTCGTTTTGCGAGCGGGTATCGTTCAAAGACCTGGGCTGGCGGACGAATTCGTCGCGCACGTCCGGCACGAAATTGGAGCGATCGCAACGCCGAGCCGCGTTGAGATTGTCGCAGCATTGCCCAAGACGCGGAGCGGCAAGATCATGCGCCGCCTGCTTCGGGCGCAAGCCACCGGTGGCGCTACGGGCGACGTTTCGACACTCGACGGGTAAATCGCGGCGCGTCGTGCTGCCGCGCTCAGCGGGCGGCGTGTTGCGCGGGGTCGGCGAGTTTGTAACCGACCCCGACGACGGTCACGACGAGCGTCGGCCGAGCCGGATCCGGCTCGATTTTGCGGCGCAGATTCGCGATGTGGCGGTCGAGCGTGCGATCGTAGACATCGCCGTCGGCGCAAATGTGCTCGAGAATCTGTTCGCGCGTGAGCGCGCGACCGATATGAGCGGCAAGGGTGTTGAGCACGCGATATTCCGTCGGCGTCAGTTGCACGACGGCATCGGCGCGCCGCACTTCATGGGCGCTGCGGTCGATCTCAATCGATCCGATGCGCAGCACGTCATGTCGCCCGCCCAGTTCTGCGCCGGCCGGCTTCGTCCGGCGTAGAACGGCTTTCACCCGAGCCACGACTTCGCGCGGGCTAAACGGTTTAGTGATGTAGTCGTCGGCGCCAAGTTCGAGGCCGACGATGCGGTCGGATTCGTGAACCCGCGACGTCACCATGATGATCGGGACGTCGGAGGCGGCGCGAATGGCGCGAAACGCCTCAACCCCCGAAACGCGCGGCAGATTGAGATCGAGCAGGATGAGATCGGGCCGCGCCTCGAGCGCAAGCGATATCGCGTTGTGGCCGTCGGCGGCTGTGAGGACGCGGAAGCCTTCGTCGTGAAGATACGTGCGTAGAATTTCGACGAGCGCCGCTTCGTCATCGACGACGAGGACGACCCGACCGTCCGCGCGTTCCAGGGGCAAAGCAGCCATACGAGCACCATACTGCGGGAATCGCTGCAACGCAAGTTGATGCCGTTTGATGCGTTGTCGCCGTCCCAACGTCAATCTGCGAACCGTTCAAATGGCCAGCTGACCGAGGCCGGACGCGCGGGCGCCGCAGGCTAGATCACGCGGGTCCGTTCGGCCGCGGTCACGGATTGCGCTAAATGCGTCTTTCCGATCGGCGAAATGCTTGTCGGCGGCCGAGCCGGCCCGGTCTGGACATCAGCGCAATCATCGCGGTTTTTGCGGCTTGCGCCGCATCGTTTGGGGGGTTGCCGATGGGTCTGCGGACGGCGACGCTGAGGGATCGGGGGTCGGCGTTGCAATTGGCGTGTCGGTAGCCGTCGGCGTTGGTGTGTCGGTCGGTGCCGCGGTCGGCGTGTCCGTCGGCGTGGGTGTCGGCGTGGGTGTCGGTGTGGGTGTGGGTGTGGGTGTCGGCGTTGGTGTTGGTGTTGGTGTCGATGTTGGTGTTGGTGTTGGTGTTGGTGTTGGTGTCGGCGTCGGCGTCGGCGTCGGTGTTGGTGTCGGCGTCGACGCGAGATTTGGCATGGCCGACATATATGGTGATTGAGCCAAGGCGGTCAGCGCGCTCGTTCCAGCCGGCGTCAATAACCAATTTTGAGACGGGCCCTGCGAGTTGAAATACCCGATGGCGCGGACCCAAGGAAAGCTCGTTTGTAGCAGCGTGTCGGCGCCGGTGAGGAACGCTGTTTGCACCGCCGCGTGAGCACCGGTCTCGGCGATCATGAACGGCTTGGCTTGGAATTGTGAAAGCTGCGCTGCTAAGCTGTAGAACGTACTGTACATTGAAACGTCAGTGGTGTCATAACCGTCCATGCCCACCCAATCGACTTGGGAGTCGCCCGGATAGTATTGGGCCGCCCCGCCATAAGCGTTTGAGACCACCCATAGCCAAACAACGTTGGTCGCGCCTTGACTTGCGAAAATCGATCGGATGTGATTCCAGGCCGCGATATAAGGGAGCGGCGCGAAGTAGCCGCCGGCAAGATCGGTGTTTGGGTCGTAGCACTCAGTACGTGGCGCGTTATTGGTATCATTGAGATTCGCTTCCCAAAACCAGCGCAGCATGACCGGGTGCGCAAAGTTCTTGATCGCTTGCGCTCGCGCGATGATCGTCGCGTCGTCGACGCCGGCGGCAACGTTCGCGTCGGTATCGCCGCAGTTCCACGCGATGACCGGAATTCGGCCTTTCGCAATGTCGTCGGCTTCGGCTGTCGTCGGGAAAGTTGCGGGCCAGCCGTAGAAGTGCATATTGTAGGCTAGCGTTCGTCCGATCTGCTTCTCGAACGCCGCCGTCTGCGGAGCCGAGGGGCCTTTGCCGGCCGGATTGACATATTCGCCGAGATACGTGGTCCCAGTGGGCGGCACGAGTGGTCCTGCGGCAAGAGTTCCGGTAAATACCGGCGGCTGCGCAAGAATCGCCTGAAGACTATTGAGCCCATCGCTCCAACCGTTCACTTCGATACCGGCCAGCGCAGGATTCGTGGCCGAAACGGCTTGCGCGAGCGAAGTGAGATTCGACTGAAGGTACGCGGCGCTTTGGCCGGAGTAGTTCGGGCCGTGATAGGGAGTTGTGCCGGCTTCGATCCAAAACGGTTTGGTCGTGAGTTGCCGAAGATCGGGCGCAAGGCTCGTCATTTGCGCGGCCTCCGATCCACCGGGAGCGTTGATGACCGCGCCGCCATAGCCGGTCACGCGTTGGAGTTGCGCGAGCATCGTTGGACTCTTCGACCCGGTTCCAAATTTAAGCGTGCCATAATTGGCGTCGGCGTAGAAGAGCGTCTGATGAAATGAAGCGGCACTCGGTGCGGATTGAATCGTGTTCGCGAGTGTAAAGAACTGCGTCATGAGCTGCTGCCGTGCGTTGGAATTCCACGCGGTTAACGCTTCGGGATCGAAGTTGTAAAGAACGCCGGCAATCTGCGGGTAGAGCGTCGCGATCGTTGCCAGCGAAATGACATCGGCCGGAACCGTCGTCGGCGTCGCGAGCCAGGTGGTGTTGCCCGTAACGAGATAAACGTTCGCGACGGCGAGCATCGCTTGCAGGTTCTTCACCGTCGTTGGATTGCCGTCGGTGAGCGATATGATGTCATCGCCCGTAACCGGAACGAAGATCGTCGAAACCCCGTATTGGGCAGCGTAATTGGCGATCAGAATGCCGTTGTCGCTAACGAGTGAATGCGAGAATGTCACCCGAGTGCCGGTGAAACCCGCGGTAGCATCACGCTGCAATCGCCCGTTGCGCAAGCGGCGGCTCGGCCCATTGAAAGCAACAGCGGAAGCTTGTCCGCTCAATTGCGGGGTCGTGCCGACGGAGGTCGACCCGCCGCCACAGCCGGCGCCGGTAGTGACCAGGAATAGCAGAAGAAGACCGGCGCAAAGCTGACGTAACACGCTTCATTCTTTCTAAAGAACTGCAGGGGCGAATCTCAAACCGCTCCCTTAACAACGGTTAGCTTGGTTGCTTATCAACAAGCGGTGTGCGGTTAACGATCGAGCAACGCAAGTGCGATTAGCGAGGCTTCAAGAAGCCGAAGATAACCGCGATGTAACGGTAATCAAGGTGTTGTACGCTCGTGGCGATCCGGGCGCAACAGCATTCCATTTTACAAATGAGCTTGAAAGATTGCAATCGGATAGTTGCGACGGCTGTTTGCTAGCCGGTCAAGTCATCAAGCCAATGAAAAATGGTCTCGATCTCATAACTATGCGGAGAGAAGCGCTAAAAAACTTGCTCGTGATAGTCCCTGCCACGTAGGACCTTCGTACCAGGTGATCCGCTTGTTATAAACCCCAGTCTTTAAAGAGAGTGAACGTAGCCGAACGCGTCGCCCGTATTTTCAGACGTGCAAATAGCGCGCGAGCACGTCGGTGTTCTGGCGCAGGGCGGCGGGTGTGCCCTCGAATTGCACGCAGCCTTGGTCGATCACATAACACCGGTCGGCTACCGCTAACGCCGAATAGAGATTCTGCTCGACTAACAGAATGGTCATCCCCGCGGCTTTGATTTCGCGAATGATTGCTTCGACTTCGCGCACGATGAGCGGCGCTAAACCCTCGGTTGGTTCGTCGAGCAACAGCACCCGCGTATCTTGCACGAGCGCGCGAGCGATGGCCAACATTTGTTTTTCCCCGCCCGAGATTTCATCGCCCTTCTGCTTGAGGCGTTCGCGCAGACGCGGAAACTTTTTATAGACGCGTTCGAGCGGCCAGCCGGGTTTGCGCGCCGTTACCATGGCCAAGCGCAAATTCTCAGCTACGCTCAAATTGCTGAAAATCCGCCGCTCTTCGGGAACGAGTGAGATGCCGCGGCGTGCGTTAACCATTATTTCGCTGCGTGCGACTTCGACGCCGTCGAGCATGATGCTGCCGGTGCGCGGCGGGACCCAGCCCACGATCGATTTGAGCGTGGTTGTCTTGCCGGCCCCATTACGGCCGAGCAGCGCGACGGTTTCGCCCGCGCCGACGGTCAGCGTCACGCCGCGCAAAATATGGCTGTCGCCGTAAAAGGTGTTAACGCTGTCGAGTGCTAGGCGCGGAACCGTCGGTGTCGCGATCATTCAGCGATCTCCGTCTCGGAGTGGCCGCCCAGATACGCTTCTTGCACCTTGGTGTTCGCGCGAATCTCGGCCGGCGTTCCGTCGGCCAATACGCGCCCGCCATGGAGCACCGTAATTGAGTCGGATATGCCCATGATCATCGCCATGTCGTGTTCGATGATGAGCACCGTCATGTCCGCTGTGAGCGCCTTGATGAGGACTTCGGTGCGCCGTGACTCGTCGATCGACATGCCGGCTACCGGTTCGTCCAGGAGCAATACGTCGGGTTGGGTTGCGATGGCAATCGCGATATCGAGGCGCTTCTTGTCGCCGTGAGAGAGATCGCCGCAGCGCACGTGCGCCACGTCGCGCAGCTCGACCCGTTCGAGTGCCGTGCCGGCTAATTCGTCGACCGCGTGCAACCTGGCCGAACGGCGGAATACTTGCAAGGCGAACGGACCCTGAACGCGCGCGAGCGCGGCCAAACGCACATTACTTTCAACCGTTTGATCGGCGTACACGTTTGCTGTTTGAAACGCTTTGGCGATGCCGATGCGCACGCGCTGCGCGCCGCCGAAGTGGGTTATGTCGCGGCCCTTGTAGCGGATCGTTCCCGCGCTCGGCTGCGTGATACCGGCAAGCAGATTAAAGAATGTTGTCTTGCCCGCGCCGTTGGGACCGATAACGGCGCGTAATTCACCCGGCTCGACGCGAAAGTCGATCGCTTCGTTGGCCGCGAAATGCCCAAAGCTTTTGCCTAGCCCGGCAGTCTGCAAGATCGGTTCGCCCATTATTTGCTGCGTACGAGTCGAGCGAACGAGAAACGTCGCCGCAGCACTGAACCGACGATTCCGTTGGGCAAAAAGATGATCACCGCAACGAAGATAACGCCCTCGATCAGTCGCCAAGCATCGGTTTTGGCGCTTACCACATTTTGCAGCCACATGATGAGTCCCGTACCAACAACCGGCCCGAACAGCGTCTGGACGCCACCGACGACGGTGTAGATGACGAAGTTGCCGCTGGTGTCGATGGTGAGCGCATCAATCGCGGTCGAGCCGTCATACAAGGCTCGCAGCGCTCCGGACAGCCCGCATAACGCACCGGAGATAACGAAGGCGGCAACTTTATACCGTCGGGCGTCGAAACCCACGAAGATCGACCGCTCCTCGTTTTCGCGGATCGCCGCCAAGACTTCGCCAAACTGTGAACGCACGAGCGTTCGCACGAAGGCGAGCACGAGAAACAGGACCACCGCGCTGAAAACATACCAGCATTTAATCGCCGCCAAATCGCCGAACGGCCCCAAGTTGAGCGCGGGCAACGGTGTCGCGAGGTCGATGTGCGCGAAACCAAGGTTGAGCGGCGGCGTGGCGACGCCTTGTAACCCATCGTCGCCGTGCGTGAGATCGCGCCATTGAAAAACAATGAAGTACACCATCTGCGCGAAGGCGACCGTCAGCAGCGCAAAATAAATGCCGTAGAGACGGACGACGAGCGAGCCGATCGCCGCCGCGGCGACCGTTGCAATCGCCACGCCGATGACGATCGGTAACGCGAAACTATGGATGCCCGGGAAAAAGCGCAACAGAGTCAGCGCCGCGCCGTAGCTACCGAGGCCGTAAAACGCAGCGTGACCGTACGAGAGTTGGCCCGCGTACCCCAGCAACACGTTGAGTCCAATGGCCGCAATGCCGACAATGAGGATTTGCGTTGCCAAGCCGCCGTAACCGTTGAGGAACGGCAGCCCGAAAACGAGCGGAAAGACGGCTAATCCGAGCGCCGTCCAGAGATAGAACGCGACGTCACTCGAGCGTCGCGCGTGGACTGACGCCGGTGAGCGTAGCGCCGTCGAGCCGCTCATCCCCGGATTACCTCGCTCTCGCCGAACAGGCCCTGCGGTCGAACGAGCAACACGAGCGCCATCGCGACGTAGATGATGACCTCCGCCGCGCCGGGGTAGATGAGGGTCGTCAATGCGCTCAGTTCGCCGACGATGAGGCCGCCCGCGACCGCGCCCCAGAAACTGCCGAGTCCGCCGATAACAACCACGACGAACGACGGGATTAAAAAATTAAAACCGGTTTGCGGATCGATACTGTAGATCGGCGAAGCGGCAACGCCGACGAGACCGGCGAGCGCCGCACCCAGCGCGAAGATCAGCGTCGATGCTTGCCGGACGTCGCCGCCGAGCAACTGCACCATGGTACGGTCGCGTACGCCGGCGCGCACGATCAAGCCGTAGTTCGTGCGACTAATGAAAAGCCAGACCAGGCCAACGATCGCGACGATGGCCACGGCTAGGTAGATCCGGTACGCCGGATAGTGCAACCCGGCAATTGCCAGCGAGCCGTTGAGCCATTCGGGTAGCGGATACTGCTGCGTTGTTCCACCGAAGCGGAGGCGCAACGTTTCTTCGACGATGATCGCGATGCCGAACGTCAGCAAAATTTGGGCGGTCGGTTCCTTCGCATAGAAGAACCGCAAGACGCAGCGATCGAGCACGACGGCGAAGACGGCAACGGCGAGTGGACCGGCGACAAGCGCCGCTCCAAAACCGAATTGGCCCGCGACCACCAGCCCAACGTACGCACCGATGGCGTAAAATGCACCGTGGGCGAAGTTGACCAGGCGCAACATTCCGAAGATGATCGTCAAGCCGATCGCGATTGCGACGTAGATGAGGCCGAGAATTAGTCCATTGAGTCCGGCTTGGAGCAGACTGGCTGCAGTCAACGGCGTCTCCGGGAAAGACGGTGAAGGCGGGCGAGAAACGAACGGGCGCCCGCAATAGCGAACGCCCGTAGCGGTAGCTGCGGCCTTTTTAGGCCGATTCGATCTTACACTTCGAGTCGGCTTGCGGAATAGCGACCGTCTCGCCGTTGTGCTCTTCGAGAACTTTGGCGAATGCGAACACATCACCGCCGCGTTGGGCGACGGGAACTCCCTCCATCACGAGCACGTTGCTGATGCCTTGATGATCCCACTCGCGCCAATATTCGGGTCCCTTGGTGGCGGTGAAGTGGTAGTTTTCCAGCTTCTTGATGACGGCGTCGGGATTGATCGAGCCGGCGCGTTCGACCGCCCCTTTGTACTGATACATGTTGACGTACGCGCATTCCGCGCCGTTGGACGGCGGCGTGCCGTACTTGGCGACGAAGGCATCGACAAACTTCTTTGCCGCTGCATTTTTCGCGGCATAATATTTATAGTAAAACGGCGCGGTACACACCACGTTGTCGAAATTGTCGCCGGTGCCTTTGGCCATATACTCGTCGGCCAGCGGAACCAGAATCTTGGTCGACTTCGTTAGCCCGAATTGGGCGGCTTGATTGAGGCAGTTGACCATATCTTTGCCGAATTCGGTAATGCACAGCACGTCGGGTTTGGCCGACTGTGCTTGACTCAGGGCCGATGAGAAATCCGTCGTGCCCAACTTTAACAGCACGTTGTTGAGCGTTTTTGCGCCTTTGGGTTCGATCACCGAGATGATGTTGTCGGTAACGCTATGACCCCATGTGTAGTCGGCCGTAATGTAGAACCACTTCCCGGTTCCGTATACCTTGGTCAGCGTGGTCGCCATCGCCCGGGCCGACATGTGCGCGTTATTGTAGCGTCGGAAGGTGTGCTTGTGACAACCGGCGTCGGTCGTTTCATCACCGTGGGTGAGCGTCGCCATGAAGATCGTTTTCATCTGCTGGCAGAGGCCCGAAACGGCCACCGCCGTCCCGGTCGACGAGCCGCCGGTGATCATGACCGCGCCGTCGCGTTCGATCATGCGCCGGGCGTTATCGACCGCGACATCGGCCTTGGTTTGATCGTCACCGACGGTGGACCGCACTTGCATGCCCATGATTCCGCCGCCTTTGTTGATCTCGTCGATCGCCAAATTGTAGGCGCGCAACTGATCCTGGCCTTGATCGGAATACGGACCGGATTGCGGGAGATCGAGTCCAACGACGATCTCTTTGGTCGCCGCCATGATCTGCGGCCCACCGCCGAGCGTTAGAGCGCCGGCAGCGGCGGAAGCGGCGATAAAACGGCCGCGCGATAAACGTTCCATGGAAAGATGCCTCGACTTCAAGTGACCTGGCTTACTTGGCCAGGAAGCGGGTTCCGCGGCGGTCAAACATTTCCCGTCATCGGACCTCGCCCGCCGCGGGCGAACTATCCTTCGCGCATGCTTGCGGCAAAGCAAGACCTGCCCTTCGCCGGGTTGTATACACGAGGCCCCATGACAGCCACGACGATTGAGACGATTCTTGAAGCCGAGGCGAGCGGAACGGGCCAGGGGTCGATCCCGCTGCACCGACGCTGGACGATCGGCGTCGATCGGGCGGTGGGGATGGTCGTCGAGCCGATCGTCGCACTGCTCATCGTCGTCGAAATCGTCATCTTGGCCAGCGGCGTCTTTTCACGCTACGTGTTGCACAACGCGCTCACGTGGACTGATGAACTCGCAACGTTTCTCTTCCTCTGGATGACGATGCTGGGAGCGGTGGTTGCTTACCGGCGCGACGAACACATGCGGCTCAATGCTGTTGTCCGCGCCGTATCGGCCGGCACCCGACAGACCCTGGACATCATCGCAACCGTCGTCGTCGCGCTGTTTTGCATCGAACTCATTCCGGCGAGCCAGACATTCTACGTGCTCGAACAGATCGACATCTCGCCGTCGCTGGGCTTCCCGCGGTCGCTCGAAGTCGCCGCGATATTAATTGGTCTGTCACTCATCTTATTGTTGGCGATTGTACGGCTGGTCGATAGTGAGATGCGGCGCGTGCTGCCGGTCGTGGCGGTCGCGGTGCTCGTCGCCGGCAGTGCACTGGGTTTACACCTCATGAACCCGACGCAAGCCGTGCTCGGCGGCTTGGGGAATTTCAACCTCATCTTATTCTTCGTCATCGTTGTTGGAGCGTGCGTCGCGGTCGGTGTCCCGATCGCCTTCGCGTTCGGTTTCGGCACGATGAGCTACTTGGCGCTGGCGACGACGAGCCCGCTGAGCACGGTCGTCGGACGGATGAATGAGGGCGTATCGAATCTAGTGCTGCTCGCGATTCCGCTCTTTATTTTCCTCGGCGTTCTGATCGTCAACGCCGGAATCGCGCGCCGGCTCGTCGACGCGCTGGCAAGTCTGGTTGGCCATTATCGCGGCGGCCTCAACATCGTGCTCGTCGGCGCGATGTACTTGGTATCGGGGATATCAGGATCGAAAACGGCTGACATGGCTGCCGTCGCGCCGGTGCTCTTTCCCGAAATGGAGAAGCGCGGTCAGCAGCGCAGCGAGATGATTGCGCTATTGGCGACCTCGGGCGCGATGGCCGAGACCATCCCACCGAGTCTCGTGCTCATTATCATCGGGACGGTTGCCGGTGTGTCGATCCGCGATCTCTTTACCGCCGGCTTGCTTCCGGCGCTCGTTGCGTCGGTCGCGTTGCTCATCGTAGCGCTGCGCCGGTCGCGTTCGGATCGCACCGAATTAGCGAAACGGCCGAGCGCGGCGTTCATCGCCAAAGCGTTTCTGGTTGCCGTGCCGGGCTTGATTCTACCGCTCGTGATTCGCTTTTTCGTCGTTTCCGGCATCGCGACGGCAACGGAAGTCTCGACGGTGGGAATCGTCTACACACTGCTCGTCGGCCTGTTCGTATATCGCGAGTTCGACTGGAAGCGGGCCTATCCGATGCTGCGCGAAACGGCCGGCCTAACGGGTGCGATCATGCTGATCATTGCGACGGCAACCGCGATGGGCTGGGCGTTGACGCAGTCGGGCTTCGCGCAGCAGCTGGCGGACGCCCTCGGTCACGCCGGCGGACCGGTCGGTTTCATGGCGCTGTCGATCGTCGTCTTCATCGTCTTGGGCTCGGTGCTCGAAGGCATTCCCGCAATGGTGCTGTTCGGGCCGCTGCTTTTTCCCATCGCGCAGCAGTATCATATCAATGAAGTCCATTACGCGATCGTTGCGGTGCTGGCAATGGGGATCGGCCTCTTTTCACCGCCACTGGGCATCGGTTACTACGGTGCTTGCGCGATCGGCCGCTGCTCGCCCGATCGGGCCGTTAAACCGATGATTCCGTACTTGCTTGCGTTGCTCGCGGCGCTGATCGTCATTGCGGCGGTTCCCTGGATTTCGATTGGTTTTCTAAAAGCGTCGTAAGCGTTGACCGTCGCGCAAGGTGTTGTCGGCTGCACCCGGTCGGCACAGGCACGCGAGCGAAGCCGAGTCGCTCGGGTAATGCCGGCAGACGTAGAGAAGTCTCAATCGTTATGTCACGTTCGTTTGCCGGGCTCATGGTATGCGCGGCCCTGCTCGCCGGTTGCTCGTCTTCGGTGCCTCGTCTCCATCGCCCGGATCGGGTTGACGCATTTTGCGGCGACCGGGTCGCCATTGCGACCGCAATTGAAAGTATCGTCGCAAGCACGAGCGACGCTCCGGAGAAGATACCGATTCCGGCGCCCGGCCGCATTCGCTCGCACGTGCAACAGAGTGGCGGCGTTCTAGCGCACTGGGACAATCAATTACTATACCTGCCCGTTGTGGCCAAATCGATCGGCGCCCCGGGCGACTATGTTACCCTCGGCGATGCGGCCATCGGCGACGGAACCGCCGGTAGCGACTCGCGCCGCATCTACCTGACGTTGAAAACCAGCGACGGACCACGGACGTTCGCGCTGCAGGCCTTCGACGTGCAGGACGTTTGCAACGAGGGCAAGCTCAAATCTTAAAACCAGCGTTTGAAGCGAAAGTAGCCCAGAAGCGCGGCGAACGCGACGATTTCACTGCCGATGCCCCAGAATACGAAGGTTTCAGCAGTGGTGATATGGTTGACCAGCCAGCCAAAGTTCTGCCCAAAAAAACCGGTAATGAAGGTGAGCGGTAGAAAGACCGTCGCGACGATCGTAAGTTGCTTGGCGACCTCGTTCTGACGGTGGGACGCCATCGCTATGTGGGTGTCGCGTGCGTTGTTAATCAGCTCGCGAACACTGTCCATCTGGTCGACCACCCGCGCCACATGATCGTAAACGTCGCGGTAATAGGGTAACTCGTCGGCGCCGAACAGGTGCAGATCGCCCCGAATGATCGGGGCCAAAATTTCACGCATGGGAGTGACCGCGCGCCGGAACCGGCTAAGGTCTTTCTTCATCGCATAAATCTCGAGCAGGACCTGGTTCGTTCGCCGCGCGTCCCCCAAGAGTGCCGCCTCGAGCGCTTCGACGTGTTCCTCGAAGGCTTCGGAAATGGTCGTATAGTCGTCAACGACGGTATCGAGGATGGTGTACAACAGGGCCCCGCTGTCGCGCCGAACGCCGGGCGGCAGCAACGTCCAGCGGCGTTCGATTTCGTCGAGCGGATAGACCGGTGAGGTGCGTACCGTTACGATATATTGAGCGCCGGCAAAAATAGCAAGCTCGTTGATGTTGAGTGACGCGCCGTCACGCGTGGCGCCGTGAACGATGACAAACCAGGATGACTCATAGGTTTCGATTTTGGGCCGTTCGTGCGCCTTGACCGCATCCTCGATGGCGAGCGGATGCAGTCCGAATTCGGCTTCCATGAGCTGCAGATCGTTTTGCTGGGGATCGCGAACATCGAGCCACACAAATGCTTCGGAATCACTGAGCAGGTTGCTGATGTCGTCGAGCCGCTCGAGTGGACGCGGCTGGGCCGTACCGTCGTAGATCAAACACCGAACGGCGGGCAGCCCGACCGTATGCTGTAGCGCTGCAACCACTTCGGGAACCGCCTCGTTCATGGAAAGGCATATTAGTCGCCGCCGCCCGCAAGCCGCTTGCTAGCAGGCTATGTCGCCGCCGGGTCGAGTGCGGAGCGAATGCTAGGAGCGCGTTACGCTGCGAACGCCGACGGGACGCCGGCTGCGCAACTGGGGTCCGACGAACTGTTCGAGCCCGAGCGCCACGACCAGCGCGTAGCACTCAACGACGGAAAAATCGGCGGCCCGGGCGCCGAGCGAAATACTCACTGCGGATCGGATCGTCACGGAAGCGGCAATGATGGCGCACGCACCAAGCGCGAAGCGCAGCAGTCCCCGCCCCCTGCCGCGCTTGTGCTGTACCGCGTCGCGCAGATCGCTGACGAGCTTCGCCGGTGACCGCGTGCCGACGTTCCAGACGATGAGCGCGGCCGTATCGAGAACGATGGCTACGGCCAGCTGTATCGCGGTCAGTCCGACCGCTACACTCAACACGATGCGAAGCGGCGGGCAGTTAGCCCGTCTCGTCGGGCCAGGTCGATATCTCGCCGAGCGCTGCTGATTTTAGCACTTTGAGACCCAGCGTGGCGCATTTCATCCGGGTCGGGCTAATTCCGATGCCCACGTTTTCCAATACGCTCTCCTTTGACAGGCGCGCGACATCCTCGAGCTTTAGGCCCTTGATGGTATCGAGCAGCATCGAGGTCGACGCTTGGGAGATCGCGCAGCCTTTGCCGGAAAAGCGAACGTCATCGACGCGGCCATCGGCGCCGACCTGCAGTTCGACCCGGATCGTATCGCCGCACAGCGGATTGAGATCTTCGGCAACGGCCGTCGGCGCATCAAGGTGCCCGAAGTTTCGCGGGTTGCGGTAGTGGTCGAGAATGTATTCTTTGTAGAAATCGTCCATTATGCGAGCCGGAACACGTGCGCTGCCTGTTCGAGCGCGCGCACAAACACGTCGACGTCGTCTTCGGTATTATACAGGTAGAATGAAGCGCGAGCAGTCGCCGCCAGCTCGAGTTTGTCCATAAGCGGCATCGTACAATGGTGACCGGCTCGAACGCACACGCCTTCGATGTCGAGCAGTGATGCGATATCGTGCGCGTGAATGTCGCCGAAGTTAAACGAGATGACGCCGCCGCGGTCCGT
>CBDCBO010000007.1:0-45988 GCA_965214335.1 Candidatus Velthaea sp.
CAAATCGGCGTCATCGGATTCATGCAACTGGTGGTTGACGGCGCCGCCTTCATCGCCGCTCACGAGTACGCGCTGGGCAATACCGCTTACATGGCGCGCGTCGCGGGTCCGTTTCCGCAAGTCGTCGCAACGCCGTATTTGGACCAAAATTATCCCGATCCGACCACCGTCTCCGTCAACTACAATACCGGCGCCTCAACGCAGCGCCATGGCGGCGTTTCACTCATCCGCAGCACACATCTGATGATGACGGTGCACAAGCAGGCTCCGGCGGGGCTGCTGGGCGTCGGTGTGGCGGGGCTTTCCAAAGTCGATATCCACGGTTCCGCGATCGAGCCTCAAGATCTGGTCAGCAACGACGTCTACGACGTGTACGGTAACGGTTATGCGAATAATTCGTCAAGCCAGAAGTCGTTCTTCGGCACGACGTCCGCTCCGGCGGGCGACGTGCAGAACGCGCCGGCGAACTACATCAGCATGAGCGAGATGGCCGTCTGCGACGCGGTAAGCTTTCAACAAGCGTGTCCCACAGCCTCACAAGATGTGTACGCACTCGGTACGGCCGAGTTCATCGATCATGACAATTGGCAGCGCACAAATTTGGGTATCGGTCCATATTCGGGTGGCTATACCTTCGGCGAAATGCTGTGTCACCAGCAGGCCTTCGCGGCGGCGGCGGCGTTTTTCCAACCCGGCGCGCTGCAGCCCACCAAACCGCCGGCCACCATGCCGTATGCGCTGACTCATATTCGCAGCTGGGATTATGCCACACGGACCGGAGGCGGCTACGGGTCTCAACAACTGGAGACCGTGTACGGGCAATATCCCTTGCATCCGGCGAACGGCTGCTGATGCAGCGTTCGATGCGCGCCGCACGTCAGAGCGAACGCGGACAAACGCTGCCGATTTGGACGGCGGCGATGCTCACGGCGCTGACCCTGATGTTCTTTTCACTCAACTATGCCAACGTGCTGCGCTGGCAAGTGCGGGCGCAAAATGCCGCCGACGCCGCGGCAACCGCAGCGTTGAGCGTTCAGGCGACGCAGTGGAATAAGATGAACGCACTGCTTTATGCCGCCGATGTCGAGGAGTGGCGCATTCGTCATCTGATCCAGGCGTTGACCGACGTGTCGAACAGCAACGGCGGCTGCTCCACCACCGGCAAGTGTCTTGCGATCTACCAAGCCCTGCAGCCGCAACTGTACAAAGCCGTGAATCGCTACACGACCGATATCCAGTTGCTGCAGTCGCTCGCGGCATTCGGTCGCACGTCCCAACAAGCTGATGCACTCAACGTCATTCGCGGTCTTACCTCGACCTGCGGTACGACCAACCCGCTTGCCGACTGCGCGTTCACCTATCATGTTTTAGACTACAGTTATCGCTCGCCGCAGCAACAAGCCGGTAAAGATGCGTTCTACGTGCAGTTGGGCGGCTTCACCAGTCCGCAGGACACCGCGCCGACCTCGGATTGGGAGCCCGCCCAGATCGACTTGGCGACATGTGCGACCGTGCCGCCACTTATTCCCTTTTCGCTGTTCGGCGCCGCTCCCCAGGCGAAAGTCGTCATTGGACGCGCCGCCGCGACCAACGTCACCGAAACCTCGGAGTGGATGGCACCCGGCGTGACGCAAAATCCGGCACCGGGCGCGAACAACGCGTTCTTTCAACCGACTGAAGTGTACGATCCCGCCGACGATACGTTCGCGAGTACATCGGCGCCACGCGATTGGTACGAGACAAGCTTTCCGGCAACCAACTATAAGGCGTACAAAGCGCCGTACGATCAGTATTCCGGTACCACGAGTTATGATTTCGAGGTGATGTTGTGCTGGTGGGCCGCCATTCCGTTCCACCCCTACACGGCCAGCGTTCCGGCGCAGCAAGTGATATGCAGCCCGACGTAGTCGCTTGCGGCCGCCACGACCAGCGCGGTCAAGCCGTCTTCGAGACGGTGCTGTTTTTGCCGCTGTTCTTGCTCGGCTTGTTCGGGGTCATTTGGGCGGTGCAAGCGGCGGTACAGTCCGAGCGCGTTGAAAGCGCCGTACGCTACGCCGGCCTCGTCTCGCAACGCGCGAATCCGTACGCCGATTACAGCCTATACTCGATGTACGCGCAACTTAATTCGCAAACGTTTCCGCAGTATACATGCGTCCAGCCGCTCGTCACGCCGTTGTCCGACGCCGCGCCGACGTACACGTCATCGAGTCCGCTATCGCCGGCGAGCGGGCCGTTCTGGTCGCCGATCGGACCGCAGCCGCGCTGCCCGACGGCCGGCCTGATCGGCATTCCGGCGGGTACGGGCTTGAGCCAGGACGTAATTCTGAGCGCGCAAAAGCCCGGCATCACGTCGCAAGTGGCCTTTCCCGTGCAGTTGCAGCACACCAACGGCATGAGCTTTAGCTCGAGCCAAGCCGACGAGTATTTCTTTCGGCCGGTCGGGATCAACACGATCCTCGCGTGCTATCCGGCGCTCAACACGCAAGTCAACATTTCGCTCCGCTATGCGGCCGACACGTCGCCGGCGACCGCGCCGGTGGCGCTGACCGGTGTCATCCAGCCGCTCAGCCTTACGGCCAGCTCGGCCTGCACGACGCTTTGAACGACGCTAAGCGAATTAGCGACTGCGGACTGCGGTAATGATTTGCGGAATCGACGGCAGCTTGCCGTACATCAACAATCCGACGCGATAGACCTTGCCGGCCAGGGTGAAACAGATGAACGCAGCGACGCAGTTGATGACGAGTGCGAGGCCCAGTTGCACCGGCGGCACGTTCGAGATAGCGGTCCGCGTAAACATTACGAACGGCGAGGCGAAGGGTACGAAACTTGCAATGACGCTCACCGGCGCATCGGGTGCGAACGAAGCGTACTGAGCTAAGAAGAATGCACCAACGACCGGCAAAATCACCGGCGTGGCGACGCTGCCTAAATCTTCGGTCCGCGATATTAACGATGCGGCAGCCGCGTACATCGTGGCAAATTGAACGAAGCCGAGGATGAAGAAGGCGACGAAGATCAGCAACGTCAGCGGCGACACGAGTGCCAGCGACGGATGCCCGCTCGCGGACCGTTCCGCCAGCCCGGCGCCCAGCGCCAGGGGTGCCAACACGGCCCCCGTTGCTCCCCATACAACGATTTGGCCGAGCCCCAGCGCGCCGGCAGCCAGCACCTTGCCGGCCAATAGACGCGTCGGCGAGAGCGTAGCCACGAGCAATTCCGCGATCCGGCTCGTCTTTTCTTCCGCTACCGACGCCATCACCGACTGGCTCGTAATGATGATCGAAAGATACAGCACGAAGATAAGCGCGAAGGCGATGCCGTGCGCCACCTCGGCGGCGCCGGCGTCGACAAACTTCGAGTCGACGGCGTGCGGGCGAAGATCGGACTGCATCAAGCGCGTTACGGTGGCGCTACCCGAGCCCGTCGCGAGCGCGAGCTGCAACGGCTCCAATGTGGCATCAAGTCCGGCCCCGACTTGCGAGAGGTCGCGTGCGTAAACATCAACCCGCAAGCGATGTGGTTCGGCGGCCAGCACGACCGCTGCGGCGGCCGCGTGCAAGCCGTCCAACGTCGCGGCGCTGACCGGCACGGTGAGCGTCTCACGCTCGGCAACGATGTCATAGCGCGGGCGCAGCAGCGGCGCCGCTCGCGCACGCAGATCCGCCGGCCCAACGAGGACGATCGAACTCGACGACGCGCGTAACGTCCGCGCAAACAGTACCGGCGCTAACACCAAAATCGCAATCGAGATCATGCCGGCCAGCGTGCCGGCGACAAACGCGCGCGACCGCACTTTGCGCGAAAACTCGGCGCCGAAGACAATGCCGAACTCGTTCACGGCAGCGACGCCGCTCGATCGGCGCTGCCGATCGCGCGCAGATAGATCGATGCCAGCGAAGGCGGAATCGGCTCGAAATGCGTGACCGGGGCAACGGCGACGAGCTCGCTTAACAGGGCGGCAAAGTCGATGCCGGCCGGAACGCGATACGCCACACCATCGCCGGCGGCGCCGTTCGCATCAGCCTGGCCAAAGCGTTGCAGCACCGCGTGCACGGCCGCGCTGTCGGGCGCGACGCGCACCGTTCGTACGGGAACCGCCGACCGCAATTCGGCCAGCGTTCCGCCGGCGCGGACCTCACCGCCCGCGATGATGCAGAAGCGGTCGCAGGTGTCTTCAATCTGCCACATCTGGTGGCTGGAAAGGACGAGCGTGGTGCCGGCGCGCCGCAGCGCGCTAATTGCCGCGAGCACCAACTGGGCGTTCACCGGATCGAGGCCGGAAAACGGCTCGTCCAGGATCAGCAACTCCGGCTCGTGGACCGCCGAACAGGCAAGCTGCACTTTTTGCTGATTGCCTTTAGACAGCTCGCTGCACGGCCGGTTAGCGTATCGTTCGATGTCGAGTAACGCCATCCAATGCCGGGCGCCGATGGCGGCATCGGCGGCCGACAAGCCGTGCAAGCGCGCGAAATAGACGATCTGTTCGGACACGCGCAAACGACCGTAAATGCCGCGTTCTTCGGGCAGATAGCCTAAGCGTTTCCGCGTTCGCTCGGTGATCGCGGCACCGCGCCAACGCACGCTGCCGCGGTCGGGCGCATAAATTCCCAGCACCATGCGCATCGTCGTCGTTTTGCCTGCGCCGTTGGGGCCCAGCAAGCCAAGCGTCTGGCCGGGACGCAGCTCGAACGACACATCGCGCACCGCCACAACGGCGCCGAAGCTGCGCCACACACGCTCGACACTTAGCACCCGGGCACGGTCGGACGCGGTCGCAGCGCGACGTACGTGAGTCCGACGAGCAACCCCGCAAAGGCGATCACCGTCGGTGCTTTAGCGACGAGATACCAGTATTCCGGTGGTGAATTGCGCGCCAGTACGAAGATTTGCCAGGCTACTTGGGCGAGCGGATTGCCTTCGACGCGGGCGTCGATCGCGCGGTGCGGCGCGTGCGAGCGGGCCAGCGCGATGAAGAGCGCGCCGAGCGCGATGAACGTTGCCGCGGCTAAGCGTAACGCCTGCTCGCGAACGCCCATCCGGCGCGCGAAGATCAGCGCGACGAGGGCCGTTGCCGCGAAGAGCAACGGAAACGGCGCGAGCCCAAGCCACGGGGTCGCCGCGATGAAGGTCAGGATAACGCAAGCCCTGCGAACGTTGCCGCGGGCCGTTGCACACACCAGCAAAAACGCCGGCGTCGCTAAGCCCAGTTGCGCAAGATGCGTATGCGTGCCGCCGAAAACCGCGAATGCGACCGGGATGAACGCCACCGCGGCCGGCCCAAGCCGGCCCCGCAACGCAACCGCTACGCAAATTCCCACGCCGACGGCAACGACATACCATACTGTGCCCAGCGCGAGCGCCAACGCGACCGGCGCGCCCGCGATATAAGCGAAGTGGGTCGTGCTGAATTGGAGCGCATCGGGCACATTGGCAAGCGCGTGCGCGGGCAACACCAGCTGCAGGTATTCGCGTTGATTCGCGACGCCCGAGATCGCACAACCAATTGCCGCCACGCCGGCGATGCCGGCCGCTAGTACCGTTCGCGTCCGCGGCACGGCAACCGCCAAGCCCGCGACCAGCGCCAATCCGACGTGCGGCTCGAGCAGCGCTCCCAATGCCGCGAGCGCCGCACAGCGCGGGCGCTGCATGACGAGCAGCGCGCCGGCAGCGGCGATTGCGAGCAAGACGAAGGGCGTAATTTGCCCTAACGGCAGCGCTACCGTTACCGCCGGGTAAGCGATGGCAATGGTCGCGGCGGAAAGCGGAGTGCGCGTGACACGCGCGACCAAAACCGTTGCCGCGACAACGGCGGAACTCGCGGCGAGCATCCACACCAGCAGCGCGAGCGCAAACGGCAGCAGTGCCGGTAGCGCGAAGAGCGCTAGCGCGAAGCCCGGGAACGGCGCCGGCACCGCGACATCATCGCGCAGCGGCGACAAGGCCGGAGCGGCCACGCTGCGCTCGCATTCCAGCAGCGGATGTTCGCGATAGGGATCCGCGTGCGCCAGCACGGCGCGACCGCCACAATAGAAAGCGCGCGCGTCGCTGAAGCGTTCCGGAAAATAGGGTCCGGAAAGTCCGACGCACAGCAGCACGAAAGCGACGCCGAGGGTGACCAAACCCCACCGCCGGGCTCGCGCGTTAACGCTCGCCGCGGTTACGCTACGACGATCCATAGCTCACCCGGCCGTGGCAAACGATGCCGCACGTCGCGCGCCGACCGCATGGGTAGCCGCGAACGTCACCATGCGCGTAGCGCGTAACGATACTCGATAACTGACTCGTAGCGCCCGGGATAGCGCGTCCGCGCGAGCAGGCGGTACCGCTCGCCAAGGCGGCGCAGCAGCAGATTCACTTTGCCGTAAGCCATGCGCCCGTGATTGCCGGCCCCGGCGTCGGCGATCACGTCGAGCACGCGATCGTTCCGCCCCTGCGCCGCAATTGCTCGCAGCGTACGGTCCACGGCGTCCGGGCGATCCCAATCCGCCGCGTAGTGCGCGAGCCGAAAAATCTCGGGGCGATCCCAGCGCACGAACCCGCGGTACGCGACGGGTCTATTGCGCGTGTAATACGCAAACGTCGACGCCAAGTAGTCGGGTGCGAGCACGTATAGCGTTCGCGCTGCGAGCCCCGGCGCGTGCATCAGCGAGCGAATACCCGATTTCGGTATTTGGCTCGTGGCGACGGCATGCCGCGCGTCGGCCAGCAGCAACAGTACGCTGAGCACGGCGGCCGTCGAGCGGCCCCAGCGCCGCCAAGCCGCCGGATCCGTTGCCGCAGCGAGTTGGAGCGCGCTGCCGCTAAGTAGTCCGAGTGCGGCGCAGGCCAGGCCATAAAAGCCGATCACGTAGCGCGCAGCGAGAAGATTCGCGCCGGCGATGAAGCCGAGCAGCGTTACAAAAAGCAGGCCCAGTGCGATCGCCTCGGGCGGCAATCGCCGGGTGCGAACTAACGCCCACACGGCGACGGCAATGAAGGCACAAAAGAGTACAGCCGGCAGCGTGGCTGGAACCGGAATATACTGCTCCAACGTGCGCAGGCTAAAAAGCAGCTTTTGCGTTACCGTCGCCGTCGCGCTGAACGGCAGTCCGATACGGCGCTGCGCCAAAAATACCGGTAGCCACAACGCGAACGGGGCGGCTCCAGCGGTAAGTGCGGCTGCGATCCCGGCCCGGCGCGCCGGCGGAGCGTTCCAACTTAGCACCCCGACGGCGCACAACGCAACGTAGACCAGGCCGGTATAGTGGGTGGCAACCACGCACAGCGTTGTTACCGCGACGGGAACGACCGTTGCCGGCGACAGCGTGCGTCCCAGCGCGCGCATGACGAGCCACGCTTGCAGGGTGACGAAAAAAGCCATAACCGGATATAGATACTCAGTCGAATACGCGACCGCCATCGGCGCCGCGGCGTACAGCGCAGCGCCGATCGCTGCGGCGTTGCGCGATCCGACCGTGCGAACCAAACGATAGACCACGCCGATGGTCGCGACGCTAAAACAAAACGGAAGCAATTTAAAAGCGATTTCGCCGTTTCCCACAACGCGCGCCCAACCGTACATCAGGGCGAAAAACAGCGGCGGGTGCCATTCCGATACCGTCACCCGGCGCCAGAACTCGTGGACGTCGGGCGCGCTCAGTTGCACGTAAACGTTGGCATCGTCGCGCCACAGGCCGTCGAACAACAGCGCCGGCAGACGCATCGCAATGCCGACGAGCACGAACGCGCCGACGACGAGCCATTCGTTGGCGGCCGACGCGGCCGGTCGGCGTGCTGCTCCGGCCGCGACCGCAACCGAGGGAGCGATGCTCACGCGGGGTGCCCCCGGGGCGCCGCCACCCGCGCGAGCAGGCCGAGCAAGAGCAAAAAAGCGCCGACGGTTGGTGCCCGGGCGACGAGGCTCCACGTTTGCGCCGGATCGTTCCGGGCGAGTGTGAACATGTGCCACGAGACGTCGGCCAGCGGATTGCCGGCGACCGGGCCAAGCCCGCGCACCGGAGCGGTCGGACCGGCCAGGATCGTTAGCAGCACCACCCATAGCGTTGCGAACGTTGCGGACGCGAGCCACACTGCTTGGCGCAGTGGCATGGCTTCGCGGACGCAGAGATACGCCAGCAGTGTCGGAACGACGAAAAACGCCGGGTACGGAGCGATCAGCAGCCACGGCATCGAGCCGATAAAGGTCGCGGCGAGGACGAGCTTGCGCCGTTCGCCGGCAACCTGCGAGGTCAGCAGTAAGAACGCCGGGATTGCCAAGCCAAGCTGTTGCAGGTGCGTGTACGTTCCGCCGAACACGGCGAACG
This sequence comes from Candidatus Velthaea sp., assembly GCA_965214335.1. Taxonomy (GTDB): domain Bacteria; phylum Vulcanimicrobiota; class Vulcanimicrobiia; order Vulcanimicrobiales; family Vulcanimicrobiaceae; genus Velthaea. Next base: position 8,307 of record CBDCBO010000007.1, read on the forward strand.
CGGTTGGAACGAAGGCCACCGCGCTGGTCCCATATTGCCGCCGCAAGCGAAACGCAACGGCGATGCCCCCGACGAGTGCCGCGATATACCACCCACTGCCGATGCAGAGCGCGACACTCGGCGACGCACCGGCGAAAAAAGCGAAATTCGTCGCGCTGAATTGGGCCGCGTCCGCGACGTTCGCAACCGCGTGCGCGGGGAGGACGGCGTGCACGTATTCCCAGTCGCGCAGCGGGCCGGATACCAGCCAGCCCAATGCCGTCAAGGTGACAGCTCCAAGCGCCAGCACCGCTCGCGTTTGGCGTAGGATCACGAACAGCCCCAAACACAGCGCCAGCCCGACGTGCGGATCGAGCGTTGCACCCAACGCCGCGAGCGCCGCGAGACGCGGTTTCTTCGCGGCGAGCAGCGTGGCACAGCCGGCCATGGCCAGCAGTATGAACGGCGTTAGCTGTCCCAGCGGTAACGCGACGATCGCGGCGGGGAAACCGAGGACGATCAGGCCGGCCGCGAGCGGCGTCTTCGTCGTTGCGGCAACCATCCGCGTGGCGATCGCGAGCGCGGCACAACTCAGTCCGACCCACAGGCCGAGGGCTGCGGGGAACGGGAGCAGTCCGACTGCGGCAAAGAACGCAAGGACGAAGCCCGGGAACGGCGCCGGAACCGTGGCCGGCGTTTTCATCGGCGGTAATCCGGGGGCCACGAGATGCCGTTCGCATTCGTGTAGCGGATGCTCGCGATAAGGATCGACGCCGGCTCCGTCCGCTTGTCCCGCACAGTAGAAGGCCCGAAAGTCTAAAAACGGGTCGGGCACGTGCCGGGTGACGAACAGGAATGACGCCAGTAGCGTGAGCGACACCAATAGCACCCGCCATGTACCGATGCGCGCGGCGTACGCGCCGGCGCACGCGCGCAAAGCTCGCTCGACGGGTCGCCGAACCATCTCGCGAACCGGGAATCGCTGGATGCGTGCCACTTCCCATATGCATCGGCCGGCGCGCTACCATTCTTGCTATTGCTCCGCCGACCTGAAGTACCGGCGCGCCGGGCTACACGACGACCGCACGAGGAGACTCGTCGCGTCCCGTACCAGAGGAACGAGTGAATAAAGCACTCATCCCGATTCTCGGCATTACGCTCGTCGATGTGCTCGGTTTTACGATGCTCATCCCGATTCTGCCGTACTACGCCGAGCATTACGGCGCGTCGCCGGTCGCGGTCGGGCTGATCTACTCGACCGTCGCCGTGTGCGCGCTCTTCGCTTCACCGCTGTGGGGCCGCTTGAGCGACCGGATCGGCCGCAAAGGCGTTCTGCTCGCGGCTCAGATTGCAAGCGCCATCGGCTTCACGCTGCTAGGCATCGGCGGCGCGCTATGGGTCATCTACGTCGCGCGCGCGATCGAAGGCTTGGGCGGCGGTGGCTTGGGCGTAACCCAGGCCTACGTCAGCGATGTCACCACGCCGGCCGAGCGCACGCGTGCCTTCGGCCTGGTCGGCGCGACGTTCGGCATCGGGTTTCTCATCGGTCCGGCGCTTTCGGGGATCTTGGTCCGCTTCGGCTATGAGGTGCCGCTCTTTTTAGGCGCGGCGCTGGCTACCACGACCGTCTTCTTGACGCTCTTTCTGTTGCCCGAATCGCACAAGCCGGTGGCCTCGGTGGTGAGTTTGCGAGCGATCGCGACGGCGCTCCGCGCGCCGAATCTGGGGACGCTGCTGCTGGCGCAATTCGCATTTTCGTTCGCTTTCTACTCATGGATCTCGGTCTTCGCATTGTTTGTCGAGCGCGTTCTGGGCTATGGCCCCTCACAATCCAGTTTTATCTTCGTCGCGTCGGCCGTCATCGGCATCGTCATTCAAGCGTTCCTCATCGGCAAGCTCGTCGACCGGTTTGGTGAAGGGCGAATCGCGATCGCCGGACTGCTTTTCGCGACGGCCGCATACGCGTGCATTCCGTACGTCAGCTCGACCTTGACGTTGTCGGTGGTCGTGATTTTGTGGGCGTGTTCGGGCGCGCTGATCCGGCCCAGCTTCACGGCGCTCATCTCACGCGCCGCGCCGGCCGAGATTCGCGGCGCGCTCTTCGGCGTCAATGACTCCTTGAGCAACGTCGCGTTCTTGATCGCTCCGGTAGCCGCAACGGCGATCTTCACCCGCAACGTGCACGCGGTCGGCGTGTTGCCGATGCTTGGATCGATCGCCGCGATCGCGATTGGCTTCCGGCTGTTCACGCGACCCGAGATCGCCGCGAAAGCCGCCTAGCCGCATGGGCTACGCGGTCATCCGAACCGCGACGGATTAGAATCTGCCCAAAAGTAGCTTGGCCGCTAGGAATTTGGGCGACGGCCCGGATTCTATAGCTTAATTAAGCAACGATGCATGTCGTTGTTCTGCTTCGAATCGGGGGGTACGATGGTTTTATCTCGGCTGAGCGCTCTGCTCGCGACAGCGCTAATTTCCTTAACGCTAGGCGGGTGCGGCGGCGGCGGATCGGGTTCGCCGGCCTCAGTTCTGCCATCGCCGGTCTCACCAACCGTGGCCGTCAACTTGAAGCAACCATTCACCGATACCGGCCGGTTGGTCAGCGTCGGCGAAGCGGTCAGCGTCACGGCATCGGGCACCGTCAACAACGGTCAATGCGGAACGACGGCGTGCACCTTTTCCCCGGCCGGCGAACCGTGGGCCGACTGCGCGAACCTTCCGCCACCGGCCTTCATCGCTCCCGGCCTGCCGTGTTATTCGTTGATCGGAAAAATCGGGGTCAGCGGAACGCCGTTTGAAATCGGAGCAAATCTACAATTCACGGCGACGACCGCCGGCGAGTTGTATATCGGGCTCAATGACAACTACTTCCCCGATAATAACGGTACGTGGAGCGTGGCCATTTCGCCCTAACCACGGCCGGCCGTACGCCGGCGGTTTGCCTTGCGTGGCCCGCACAAGATTTGTCGACCGCAACTGCGACGAGTCCATCACGTTCCGAATCAAACGCCTTCAACGCCGTTTAGCTTCTAGGTCGTAACGCTCGAATGTTCGACAGCATGGATGGCCAGCGTGAGTTCACGCAGAAACGACGAGGCGTCCATCACGATGCCGAGCGTCTGATGCGAGCCCCGGTCAGTTAATTTGGTAACGCTCGACGGATTGATATCGACCGAGATGGTCTTGCACGTCGCCGGCAACAAATTCCCAACCGCTATCGAGTGCAGCAACGTGCAGACCATCAACGCCATGCCGATTTCGGGCACGTAGCGGCGCATCGCACGCTGGCACTCAACGACATCGGTGATCACGTCGGGGATCGGCCCATCGTCGCGAATCGAACCGGCCAGCACAACCGGGATGCTTTTGTTGAACGCTTCGTACATGATGCCGGCGGTCAGCAACCCGCTATCGATCGCCGCCTGAATACCGCCCGCGGCCCGCAGGCGGTTGACGGTCCGCAGATGATGCACGTGGCCCTCTTCGGCCGGAAACGCGTCGTGGAGATTTACGCCCAGCGACGTCCCGAAGAACTGCGACTCCATATCGTGCACCGCCAGCGCGTTGCCGGCGAAGATCGCGGTGACATAGCCGTCGCGAATCAGCTCGGCCAGATACGGGCCCGCGCCGGTGTGCACGATGGCCGGACCACCGACGAGCAACACGCGCTTCCCGCTCTTCAATACGCCGATGAGTTCGCGCGCGACTTCGCCCAACAGCGCCGCACGCGGCTTTTCGCTCGAAACGGCGCTGGCCATAAATTCAAAGACCGCTTTCTTGCGCGCGCGTTGCGGCAATTGCACGCGGACGCCTTCATGTCCGACGACGACGGCTTCGTTCGCGCGCACGTCCGACGGCGCAACGGTGCGCGGTCCATCGGGCGCGAGCACGATCGCGCAATCCATCTCCGGCAAGGCCACCGGCAGCCACGCCTCGCCGACGCGAACCTCGGTCGGGAAGTTCGTGGTGGCGTAAAACAGGTCGGGCAGCACGCCGTCGGCCGGAGCCGGTTCGGTCGCGGCGTCGTGGTCGGTCAACACCGTCGCGCCGATATCGCGTAACTTATCGAGCACTTCGCGCATCACGCCGGCATCGTGGGCCTCGATCCGGAGCCGCGCGTGCGAGACGTCGTTCTTGGTATGGCCGGTATCGAATTCTTCGATGACGTACGAGGTCTGCTCGTAGTCGGTAAGGATGCCCAGCACGCGCGAAAAGATGCCGCTATCGAGAATGTGGCCACGCAGTTCGATCAGGCGCACAATCGTTTGCGCGCCGCGCGCCGAATCGCTAACCATGCCTCTCGTGTTCGTTCCAACGCCGCTGGGCAACCTCCGCGACATCACGCTGCGCGGCCTGGACGCACTGCGCGAAGCGACCTTGATCGTCGCTGAGGATTCACGCGTCGCGCGCCGGTTGCTGTCCGCCTACGAGCTGCCGGGCCGCGAAATCTGGACGTATCACGACCATAACGCGGCGACGGCGACGCCGGCGATCCTTTCGCGCGCGCGAGAAGCCCTCGTCGCGGTTGTCACCGATGCCGGCATGCCGGGGATCAGCGACCCCGGCAGCGGCCTCGTCGCGGCGGCGCGCGAAGCGAGCGTTCCCGTCGAGGTGCTGCCCGGGCCAACGGCGTTTGCCTGCGCGGCCGTCTTGTCGGGCTTCGATATCCGGCGCTTTGCCTTCGCCGGATTCCCGCCGCGCAATGCAGCCGAACGCCGCGCCGCGTTCCGGGCCGCCCGCCGGCGCGCGGAGCCGACCGTCTGGTACGAAGCGCCGCATCGCATTCACGCTACGTTAGCGGATCTCGGCGCGGTCGACCCCGAGGCCCGGGTTTTCTTGCTGCGCGAATTTACCAAACTGCACGAACAGCATCTGAGCGGATCGCCGGCGGACGTTGCGGCCGGATTGACCGAGCCGGTGCGCGGCGAGATCGTCCTGGTGGTCGATTGCGGGCCGGCCGAGCCGCCGGCGCCGCCGGCCGGCGCGACCGTTGATGCGGCGATTGCCGCATCGCTTGCGCAAGGGTCGAGCACGGCGGCGATCGCGAAAGCGTTGGCCGAGCAAGGTTTGGGCGAGCGCCGCCAACTGTATGCGCGGGTGGCCGAGTTGCGTCGCGCAGGTTCTCTTCGAACCGAAGCGTGAAGGGGCGCAGTCGATGGAGCGCGCGTTCTTCGTAACCACACCGATTTACTACATTAGCGGCAATCCGCATATCGGCCATGCCTACACGACGATCGCCGCCGACGTGCTCGTGCGCACCGCGCGCGCCGCCGGGCCGGCGTACAGCCTTACCGGCATCGACGAGCACGGTCAGAAAGTCGCCAACGCCGCGACGGCGGCAGGCCAGACGCCGCAAGCATACGTCGACGAGCTTGCGCCGCGCTGGAAGTCGCTGGCACCGACGTTTAACGCGTGCTTCGACGGCTTCATCCGCACCACCGATCCGCGGCACATCGCCGCGTGCATCGCGGTGTTCGAGCGGCTGCGCGCGACCGGCGACATCTATCTCGGCACCTATGAAGGCTGGTATTGCACCAACGACGAGACGTTTTGGCCGGAATCGAAACTCATCGACGGCCGGTGTCCCAATCCGGAATGCCGGCGCGTCGTCGATTGGCTGTCCGAAGAAGACTGGTTCTTCAAGCTATCGGCATATCGCGATCGGCTCATCGCATACTTTAAAGAGCACCGCGACTTTGTGCGGCCGCAATCGGTGTGGAACGAAATGATGGTGACGCTCGAAGGCGGCCTCGACGATCTGTCGATCTCGCGCACGAGCTTCGATTGGGGCATCCCGTTGCCGGGCGGCGTCATGTATGTTTGGTTCGACGCGTTGCTCAATTACATCACGGCAACGGGCTGGCACGACGATCCGGAACTCTTTGCCCGCGTCTGGCCGGCCAGCGTGCAACTCGTCGGCAAAGAGATCGCGCGCTTTCACACCATCATCTGGCCCGCGATGCTGTGGGCGCTGGGTTTGGAGCCGCCCAAGATGGTGTTCGCCCACGGCTGGATTCTCAGCGACGGCCAGAAAATGTCCAAGAGTTTGGGCAACGTGTTCGATCCGTTCGCGCTCGTCGACGTGTACGGCGCCGATTCGATTCGCTATTTTCTGTTGCGCGAAGCGCCGTTCGGCAGCGACTTCACGGTATCCGAGGAGAAGCTGCGCACGCGCCACAATAGCGATCTCGGCAACGATCTGGGCAACCTGCTGCGGCGGTCGCTCGCGATGCTCTCGAAATACCGCAACGGACTGGTGCCGCCGGCGAGCGCGTCGCAGTTCGGCGAACGCTTTGCCGACGTCGGCGCGACGGTGTACGAACGCGTTACCAACCTGCAATTCCGTGAAGCACTCGATGCGATTTGGGAATTGGTCACCGCGCTCAACCGTGAGATCGAAGAGCGAAAACCGTGGACGTTACACAAAGAGGGCTTGGGCGACCGGCTCGACGCCGTGCTGTACGACGTGTGCGAAGGTTTGCGCTGGCTGGCGATCCTCGTTCATCCGTTCATGCCTGACAAAGGCAGCGAAATTTGGCGCCAACTGGGTTTGCCCGGAACGCCCGCCGTGCTGTGGCGCGACGAACTTGTGTGGGGCGGCCTAGCGGCAAACACGCAAACCGATCCCGGCGCGGCGCTGTTTCCACGCATCGATCCTCCCGCGGCCGCCGCATCAGCATCATGATCGACACGCATGCCCACGTTCACGATCCGAAATTCGATCCGGATCGCGAAGCGATGCTGGCCCGGGCGCGCGCCGCCGGCATCGAAGCGATCGTGACGATCGGCTGCGATCTCGCCGATAGCCGCCGCGCGCTCGATGTCGCGCAAACGTACGGGCTGGCCGCGTCGATCGGCATCCATCCGCACGAGGCGGCTACGGCTCCGGCGGACATTGCGACGGCCTTCGACGAACTGGCCGCCGGACACGCCGAACGTATCGTCGCCATTGGTGAGACGGGTTTCGACTACTATTACAACCATAGCCCGGCGGCCGATCAGCGCCGCGTTCTGATCGCGCACATCGACTACGCGCGCCGGAAGAACTTGCCGCTGGTGTTTCACGTGCGCGACGCGTTCGCCGACTTCGTGGCTGTTCTACGCGAACACTTCGATCCGGCGACCATGCGCGGCGTTATCCACTGCTTCACCGGAACGGATGTCGAAGCGTACACCTTCGTCAATGAGTTCGGACTAAAGCTCGGCATCGGCGGCGTGGTGACATTCAAAACCGCGGACCCGCTGCGGGCGGCGATACGCGCCGTCGGCCTCGATCATCTCATTCTCGAAACCGACTGCCCGTACTTGGCTCCCGTGCCGCACCGCGGCCAGCGCAACGAGCCCGCTTTTCTGGTCGAGTCATTCCGGCGCGTTGCCGACGAGCTGGGCTGCGAGCCGGATGACGTCGCGCGCCGCACCACTGAAAACGCCCGCCGGCTATTTTGCCTTTAGGGGTTCGACCCCGTAAGACGATTCGCGCACTCAGCCCAAATCGCACGCGCTCACGAGAGACTCTAGGCGCGCATCGTTTATTCATGATGCGATTGGCCGCGCTGGTTTCGCATGGACCTCGTATGCATACGGAGGACCTCTCGACACGCGTTCGGCGCGATATGCCACTGCGTTAAATTACAGCAACGGCGGCCGCAACGCGGACGCTTACCTAAGCGGAATCGCCGCGTCCCAGTTGGATTCGAACGCCGCGCGCAGTTGATCGACGATCGTCGGCTGACGGGTTGCAAGGCCCCAATCACGTTGGGCGCCGAGGACGCCGCGCGCGTACGTTGCGTTGGCTGAACCGGCCCAGGCGGCATGCGCGGCGACGGCTAGCTTTTCGTCTAAATCCAAACCGTCCGCGTTGCCGGTCCGGACATTGACGCCCAAGGCCGCCAAATGGGTGAGACGCGCGCGTTCGTGCGCGCCGGCGGCGCCGGTTCCAGCGGCCTCGCGCCCGGCCACGATCAACCGCGTCGGCAAACCGGCTTTCGCGCGTGCGAGCAGCGCGTTGTACACGGAGCCGCTGCCGAACGATTCGCTCTCAACGGCAAGCGGCGCTACGCCGGCCCCCCGAATCACCTCGCACTCCAAGAATTGCGCGTCGCTTTTCGTGGTCCGCAGGTGCCCGTCGGAACCCGGCTCGCCGGCGAGCGCCGCCCGAACTGCCGCGACGTCATCCGCATCGGAGTCGCGAATAACGGTTTCGTTGCCGTCGCCAGCCCAGTTCCGGTCGTCGAGCCAGGCGACGCCATCGACGACCGCGGCCTTCATGTGCAACACGGGTGACCCCGGCGCGGTCAATCCGGCGTCGGCACCAGCGGCCGATAGCCGCGCGACGGCGTCAGCGTTGGCGGTGTGCAAGGATTGCGCCGCATCGTCCAACGGATCGCGTTCGAGCCGGACGCGCACGGCGGCCCCGGCCTGGGCTGCGGCCAACAACGCATCGCGCACGTTTCCGCCGCGCAACGTGTAGGCTGAGAAATCGATGCGCTGCGCCGTCGCGACGGTCGTAGCGAAAGCGGAGACGGACGAAAGCGCGATAGCCACCGCAACCGATCACGACCGTCGATCCTCGAGCAAGGATGAAGCCGGCGTACAGATTTCGTCGGACCAGCGTGCCGTCGGACCGCTCAGCGCCGCACCGCCCGGCGGTCGGGCACCCTTCGCGGCCGGGCCGGGTCAAAGATCGGGGACAGGCGACGGCGAAACCACCCGGTCGCAAGCAAACGATGGATAAAGCTTTGTACGTCCGCGAAATGTTCGCGGCGATCGCGCCGCGCTACGACGCGACCAATAAGATTCTCACGGCAGGCGTTGATGAAGCCTGGCGCAAGCGCGCGATCGCGGAGCTGGCCGCCGGCGAGCGGGCGCACCTGCTCGATTTGTGCTGCGGGACCGGCGACCTCGTATTTCACGTCTTGCGGGCTAAACCGCTCGTCACCGTGACCGGCGCCGACTTCTGCGCTCCGATGTTGAGCGGTGCACGCCTGCGGGCGCAGCGTGAGGATCCGGCTCACCGGGCCGAATTCATTGAAGCCGACGTGATGGCGCTGCCGTTCGCGGACCGAACCTTCGACGGTGCCACGATGGGCTTCTCGATGCGCAATGTGGTCGATATCGTCGCGACGTTGCGCGAAGCCCGGCGAGTGCTCAAACCCGGCACGCGCTTCGTCAATCTGGACGTGTCCAAGGCGCCCAATCCGCTGTTCCGGCGACTCTTCAACCTCTATTTTTACGGTCTCGTGCCGCTGATCGGCGGCCTGGTGGGCGGGTCGAAAACCGCCTACCGGTATCTGCCCAACTCATTGACGAATTATCCGGACGCGAACGCGCTGGCCGACCGGTTTCGCAGCGCCGGCTTCACCGATGTCCGCTACCTGCGGCTCGGCGGCGGCGCCGTCGCCATCCATACCGGGGTCGCTTGATGCTTCAGAAGCGCCCCGTTACGGAACCCGATCTGTATACGCTCGTCGAGAATTTTTTCCAGAATTCATTTTCGACCGGCAACGAGCTGATTACCGAAGCCGTCCGGCGCATGCTCGCCGCCGGCGGGAAACGACTTCGGCCGCGCTTCACCCTGCTCGCCGCGGAAGCGATGGGGGCACGCGCGACGGACCATTTGCCGCTGGCCGCATATATGGAGCTCATCCACGTCGCCACCCTCATTCACGACGACGTCGTGGACGGGGCCGATACGCGGCGCGGCGTCAACGCGACCGCGGTCGACTTCGGCAATCGCATCAGCGTCCTGGCCGGCGATTACCTCTTCGCCTGGATTTTCAAGAACGTCACCGCCGGTTATCCGCACCCCGTGCCCAACATCCTCAGTTCAACCTTGGCCGATATCACCGACGGCGAAGTGCTGCAGTTGCGGGCGCTGGGCGATCTCGATATGCGCTTGTCCCAATACGTCGAGGTCGCCACCAAAAAGACGGCCCAGCTGTTCGCGGCCTCGTGCGAATGCGGGGCGATCATGGGCGGCGGTAACGCAACTGCCGTCAAAGCCGTCCGCGATTTTGGGCTCAATTTCGGGATCGCGTTCCAGATGCAGGACGACCTGCTCGACATGACCGGCGACGAACGCATCCTCGGTAAGCCCGTCGGGAACGATCTGCGTGAGAAAAAGATGACGATTCCGACGATTTTCGCCCTTGACGGCGCCGCTCGGACCTTTCGGACCGACGTCGAACGTTTCTACGGGCAAGACGATGAAACGCGCGAACGTATCGGTGAGATCGTTGCGGGAATTGGCGCCCATGGCGGCTTTACCAAAACGAAGGTTGCGATCGCCGATTACCTCGAGCGCGCTAAAGTGTCCCTTGCTCCCTTGGGGAACGTTCCCGCCCGCGCCGAATTCGTTGCTATCGCGGAGACGCTGCTCAAGAGCTAGCGTCAGCCAGCCGGAGGCCTGCCAACTCTATGTCACTTACATTCATTCCCCTACTCGCATTCCTCGGTCCTGAAACGTGGATCATCCTCGTTGTCGCGGGCGGCGTGCTGATCTTCGGCGCCGACAAGTTGCCCAAGCTCGCGCGCAGCGCCGGTCAAGCCAAGAAAGAGTTTCTCGTCGGCCAAGCGGAGGCCGACATCGCGGCTGAAAATGCGCGTGCCGACGCTCGCAAACGCGCCGAGGCGGCGGCCGCCGCGGCAACGACGCCGGTGGCCGAAACGCCGGGCACGGCCGGCAGTCCATCGGCGCACCCGCTCTGACCGCGACCGATGCTCACCGAGCAGCGCTCCGCGGACGGCGCTGACGTGCCGGAGTGGGATCAGAAAGAAATGCCGTTTACGGAGCACCTGCGGGAGCTCCGGAACCGGCTCGTCATTTGTCTCGTCGTGGTCGGCGGTTTGGGCGCGCTGCTGTTCTGGCCGTCGCAATACGTCATTCCTTGGATGACGCATCTCTATTTTCCGGGGATTCGGCTGCACGCATTCGGACCCGCCGAAGTCATCATCGTCGAATTCAAATTTTCGATCTATGCCGCGCTCGTGCTCGGCTTGCCCGTCATTTTGTATCAGATTTGGATGTTCATCGTGCCGGCGTTTCACCCGCGCACCCGGCGGATGGTGTACGCCTACGTGCTGCCGTCGCTGCTGTTGGGACTCTGCGGGATTGCCTTCGCGCACTTTTTAGTGATTCCAAAAGTTACCGCGGCGCTGTTGATGATCACCAATCAAGTCGCTGAAGAAACGTTCGGCATTGAATCGACGATGAACCTCATCCTGATTTTGCTGTTGGCGTTCGCACTCGTTTTTCAGACTCCGGTGGTCATGGTGTTACTCGCGCGGATCGGCGTCATCAACGTTACGATGCTGCGCAAATACCGCCGGTATGCGGCGTTCGGAATACTTTGTGCCGGCGGTATTCTGGCGCCTGACGCGTCGCCCACCACGATGCTGCTGATCGCCGCGCCGATGTACGTCCTCTACGAAATCTCGATTTGGGTCATCGTGCTGCTCGAGAAGTCGTGGAAGCGTGAAGCTGCGTTCGCGTAGCGTTACGACTGATGGCAACCGTCAATCCAAGCCTGCGCCGCAATCCGTTAGCCGACGTGCGGGACGAGTTCCTTTCGTTATTTGCAAACGTCTTGTTTGCCGTTTCGTTGTTTGCCGTCTGGGGTGGACTGACGCTCATCGGCGTAATCGTCGACCAGGGCAAAGATTCCAGCTTTTACTGGCAGAATTATGCGCCGCCGCTGGCGCGACTGGTGCTGCGCCTCGACCTCGACAACATCTATCACTCGACCGCCTACGTGGGGATCATCGGACTCATCCTGGCGTCGCTGGCGGTCTGCACGTTCAAGCGCGTGATTCCGGCTCGCTTACCGCCGCTGCGCGCGGTGAAGATCGACAAGATCCCGCTCAACGCATCGGTCACCGTGCGCGGCGAAGAGGAAGACGTGCGCGGCCGGGTGGCCGCGTTCTTCGGCGCTCGCGGCTGGCAAGTGCGCAAGCGCGACATCGCCGGCGACGAATGGGTTTTTGCCGACAAACATAATTGGGCGCGGCGCGGCGTGCTCGTAGCGCACGTTGGTTTCGTGATTATCGCGGCCGGAACGTCGATCTATTGGGCCAAGGGCTTCAGCGGCACGACCGCCGTCATCTCCGGTGAATCAATTGTCATTCCCGAGACCAAAGCCAGAATCAAGCTGGACCGCTTCGGTTATCGGATCGATCCGGTGCAAACGAAAAGCGGCACGGTGTATCAGCCGATCGACTACGTTTCCGACGTAACGTACACCGGCCGCGACGGAAGCGCGCACAAGGCGATACTGCGCGTGAACCATCCGCTGACGATCGACGGCACCGACTATTATCAGGCATCGTACGGCTATGCGATCGATTTTACGCTGACGCAGAACGGCGCCCCGGTTGCAACGTCGCCGCGCGGACCGCTCAAAGAAGGCGGCGCCTTTCCGATCGGCACGTCGAACCGCGCAATTCAGTACACGCAGTTCATCGGCACCATCGACCGCCGCACGGGCCAGCCGGCTCCCGACCCGCGGCCCAACGATCCGGCCGTCGTGATCGGCGCGTTCGAGGGCGATCGAGCCGTCGGCCGAGCCCTCATTCCGCTTGGCGGCAGCATCGATCTGGGCGGCGGCTACCGGCTGGCCGCGAATCGGTACACGCTGTATTCAGGGCTGCAATACCGCTACGATCCGGGCATTGCGCTCGTCGGCGTCGGCGCGTTCGTGCTCTTGGCGGGATTGTGCATTTCCTTCTACCTTCTGCCGGCCCGGCTGTACGTGCACGTTAGCGGATCGAGCCGCACTTGGCGTATCGGCGTGGCGGCGACGACGGTCAAAGGGTATACCATCTACGAAGAGCAGTTTGCCGCTCTCGTCGAAGCGCTCAAGCGGTCGGAGGACACACCGCGTGGCAACCGGACCGCGACGCCCGCGTTCGGACCCGCCTAAGCGCCGTACCGGAAACCTTTGAGGAGCACGCGTCATGGATCCATCGAAACAAGCGCTCGACCAATTTTTGCTCGTTGTCGGCATCTCGGCCTACGTCACCGGAACGCTGGTGTTCATCGGCTATTTTCTCTCGCGCTCGAGCTTGCTCAAAACGATCGGCATGCCGCTCGCGGCGATCGGCTGTATCGCGCAGTTCGCCGAACTTGGTGCGCGCTGGAACATGACCGGCGTTTGGCCGCTCACGAATTTGTACGGCTCACTGTCGCTTTTTAGCGCGTTCGGCGTTTTGATTTTCATGCTCTTCGCGCTCAAATACGATCTCTGGTTCATCGGCTTCGGCGTCTTGGGGATTGCGGCAATCACGCTCGGTTACGCAACGACCTGGAATGAAGGCTACATGCCGGCCGTTCCGGCGCTGCAATCGTACTGGATCAAAGTCCACGTTCCGCTGGTGATCGCTTCGTACGCGTCGTTCATGGTCGCCTTCGTCGTGTCGCTGATCTATCTGCTCAAAGCCGCATTCGAAAACCGACTCACCAGCGGCGGCACGGTAAATGCGCAAGCTGCCGGCGCCGGCGCGACGCTCGGCGTCAGCATGTCGGCAGCCTATCGCGTGGCGCCGACGGCAGTCGGCCGGATCAAGAGCGACACGCCCAACATCGACGCCGCGGCGGCGCGCGGCGATTTTTGGGGCTTGTGGTTAGCCGGACTACCGTCGCTGGGCAAACTCGATATTCTTACCTACCGCATCGTGGCCGTCGGTTTGCCGTTGCTTACCGTCGGGATCATCACGGGCGCGTGGTGGGCCAAGGAAGCATGGGGCGCCTACTGGCAATGGGATCCCAAAGAAACGGCCGCGCTCACGTCGTGGATCATTTACGCTGCCTACATGCATTTGCACACCCGCAGCGCGTGGCGCGGTTCACGGACGGCGTGGGTGAGCGTCATTGGCTTTATCTCAATCGTGTTTTGCTATCTCGGCGTCAACATTTTCATCAGCGGCTTGCACTCGTATAAGATGTGAATCCGGCGCTCCGGCGGGGAACATGTGCGAACACCGCCGGCACGTACGTACCTCGACTGCCTCCGTAGCTTTATAGTGTCAAGCTCCGACATGCATGCTCCGTGCGGTCCTGCGGCGCGCCATCTTTGCGAGCGGGCAGAGCAGCTCAATTAGCTAAACGACATTTACCGTTGGGGCGGCCGCTAGGGAAAACAAGCTATTCGACCGCGGCTTTTTTCCACTCGGCTTCGGCTTCGGGCGGTAAGTGATCGGGCAGGTTCTTCATAAAATAAGTGATTTGCCAGATCTGTTCTTCAGTCAACGATTGCTTGTAAGACGGCATCGCGGTAAAGCGAATGCCGTGCTCGATTTTCCAATAGGTTTCGCCTTCCGGATCGTCGTCGACGCCATGTTTGCGAAACTGTGGCGGAGAGATATACAAACCTTTGGCGAGCACCGTCGTGTCGCCGGTGGCTGACCCATGGCACATCGCGCAGTGCACCGTGTACAGCTTCGCGCCGGCTACGATCGCTGCGGCGGAAGATGGAAACGGATACGGCGGCTGCGGTGCGTCGCGCGCAATGGTGGCGTCGAGCGACGTATGCGCCATGAGTCGCTCGAGCGCCGGCGGCCGAACATCCGCCGTTGCCGGAACCAAACCGAACTTGACGACGACGACGAGGACGACCACGGCGAGGACGAGCGTTGCGACGATGCCTGCGAAAAACCGAACCATGGTAGCGCTATTCCTCGCCCCAGGCTTGCCGCACTTTCCCAATCGACAGAGAACCGGTGGGATCGTGGCGACCCGTCAGACGCGAGCATCGACCGTCAGCGTCGGCCCCGAATCATACTCGACCGGCGTCGGCGCCGATCATACTCGACGGCGCGCTTTGCGACTGCGCCGCTGCGGTACATGCCGCGCAACGCCGCGCAGCCGCGCGCGGTCTTGCGATGCGAATGGACTTGTTGACTGACGCCGGCCGCACGCTGGAAGCCGTGCACTTCGATAACAGCTTCGCCCGGCTTCCCGCGGCTTTCTACGAGCGCCGGATGCCGACCGGCTTGCCGAATCCGCGCCTTTTGGCTTTTAGTGCCGATGCCGGGGCCTTGATCGATTTGCCACCCGGGGCAGAACTGGGCGCCGACTTCTTGCAATGGGCAAGCGGCAATGCGCTCCTGCCCGGCATGGAGCCGATTGCAGCGATTTACGCCGGTCATCAGTTCGGCACGTTCGTCGCTCAACTCGGCGACGGTCGCGCGATCCTCCTCGGCGAAGTGGATGCCGCCGGCGGTCGTTGGGAGTTACAACTCAAAGGCGGCGGGCCAACGGCATTTTCACGGTTTGCCGACGGGCGAGCGGTGCTCCGGTCGACGATTCGCGAGTATCTGTGCAGCGAAGCGATGCATAATTTAGGCATTTCAACCACGCGCGCGCTGTCTATTACCGGCAGCGATGAACCGGTCTATCGGGAAACCGTTGAGACGGCCGCGGTACTAGTGCGGATGGCGCCGACTTTCGTGCGCTTTGGATCGTTCGAATTGTTCGCTTCGCGACGTCAGACGGCGGAAGTACAGCTCTTGGCCGACTATGTCATCGACCGGCACTTCGCCCTCGGCGCGTCGGGAAGCGAGCGCTATGCGCAATTTTTCAGCGAGGTCGTCCGGCGTACGGCGGAACTAATGGCTGCTTGGCAAAGCGTCGGTTTCGCTCACGGCGTCATGAATACCGACAATTTCTCGATTGTCGGCTTAACGCTCGACTACGGCCCCTTCGGTTTTCTGGACGCCTACGAGCCCGGTTTTATCTGCAATCATACCGATGCCGGAGGCCGTTACGCCTTCGACCAGCAGCCTTCGATTGGACTCTGGAATTGCTACGCGCTGGCAAACACGATGCTGTCGCTCGTCTCGAAAAACGAGCTTGAAACGGCGTTGGGAACCTACGAGCACGCGTATCGATTAGCGTATGATGCGCGGATGCGCGCAAAACTCGGCCTGCACGGCATCGAAGCGGCGGACGCCGAGATCGTGCACGACTTGCTTACGCTCCTGAGCGCCGCGCAGGCCGATTACACGCGCTTCTTTCGCGCCCTGTGCGATGTCGAGATTACAAGCACGCCGGCTGACGACCGGCTCGCCGAATTCTTTGCCGATCGCGACGGCTGGTATGCGTGGCAGGCGCGTTACCGGGCCCGCTTGAGTCGAGAACCGGCGGCCGACGCCGCGCGCCGAGCGACGATGCGCGCCGTTAACCCAAAGTACATTTTGCGCAATTACCTCGCTCAAACAGCGATCGAGCGCGCACAGTCGGGTGACTTTTCCGAGATTACCCGGTTACAGGCCGTTCTGCGTCAACCGTTCGACGATCAACCGGATTTCGAGGCCTACGCCGCGGCGCCGCCATCATGGGCGAGGACCATAACGGTCAGCTGCTCGTCATAACCGGCTGAGCTGACGCGTCTTACTGGAGATACGTTTCGACGACTTCGGCCGGACGTTCTTGCGTTTGGTTCGGATCTTGACCGAACTCTTCACGCGCCCGGCGTTGCCGCAGCAAATCCCATAGGCGGTCCAGCGCAACGTTCACATCGTCGAGCCGGCGCCGATCGTCGGCCGTGAGCGCGCTGCCTTTATCGAGCAGTCTGTGCTCCTCGGCGACGAGGCTTTCGATGTTGGTGTGCAGTTGCTGATCGTCCACGCCATCGATCTACCCTCAAACCGGCGAGCTATCCTTGACTGCCGGCGAATTGCAAGGCCGCGCGGCGGACCGGCCGAACCGGCCGCGCCACAAACAACCAGGGGATGACAACGATCGGCGCCGCCGCGCACAGCGATATTGCGAGCGCATAACCGTAACCCCACCCGGCGCATGCCGCAGCGATAAGCGATCCGCCGGTCATACCGATGCCGAATGCGAGATTGTACGACCCCATGGCCGCACCGCGCGTGCCGGGAGTGCTCCGCTCGAACAATAGACCGATGCCGACCGGTACAACCGCCGACCATGCGACACCCATGCAGGCGCCGGCGATGATCACCTGCAGCGGTGTTTGGGCATGGGCGGCAAGCAACGCACCGATACATTGCACGACCGCCGTTGGAATCGCTACCAAGCGCGGGCCGTAGCGATCGACGCAGCGGCCGGCGAAGAATCGCAGCACGAACGTCGTCGTCGCCATCGCGCTAAAGAGCAAGGCGCCGTTGACGATACCGCGCGCGTGAAAGGTGACGATCGCAAGTGCGCCGTTGACGCCGCCGGCCAAACTACACGCTACGAGAAAGGTAATGGCCGGCAGCCACGCCGAGCGCATGAAGATCTTGCGCGAACGCGGCTTGCGGCGCGCCGCTTCCGCCGGCAGCGTCATCACGATCAAGGCACCGCAAAGCGCGACCGCGGCGGCGCCAAGGTATTGTTCGCGCTGGATGCCGTGCTGCCAGAGCCAGAAACCCGCCGCCGGCGCCGTCGCGAAACTCAGGTTTCCCACCATACCCAAGGTCGACGTCGCGGACACGGCTCGCTCGGGTGCGACAATAGCACTTGCGTAGGCAAACTCAGCGGTAATATAAGCGGTGATGGCGATACCGCGAACGGCCATGATCAATCCGTCGAAGACGGGGTCGTGAACGACGCCTAGGGCAGCGATCGACAGGACGCACAAGCCGGCTGCAACGCGGATGGTAGGCAATCGTCCGCAGCGGTCGGCTAAGCCGCCGATCGGCACGCTGACCGCGAGTGCCGCGATCGGCCCGGCTCCGATCACGAGCGCGATCGCGCCGGGCGATACGCGATCGCCGAGCAACGCCAGCGGCAGCGATCCAAGCGGCACGTTTATCGCAATCTCGATCAAGAGTGCACTCGCCACCAGAACCGCGTAGACCATTAAAACAGTCTAACATACTGGCTGCAGTAGGAAACCCGGCACCTGTGAAACTAAGGTAAACGCGTTTCGGAGCGTGGGGACCGCGCTCCACATTGCGCATGCGTACGAGCACGATATGTTAAGAAGAGGACAGTGATGGGTCACGCTGAGGCGTATAAAGACGAGGGAACTCCGGGTGAACAAACGCGCCGGACATTCATGGTGCAGGCGACGCTCGCACTCGGCGGCTTGATCGGATTAGGCATCGCGATTCCGGTGGTGACGTCGCTGATCCCCAGTTCCGACGCGCTGGGATCGAACTGGTCTCCGCTTACCGCGGACGAACTTACGCAACTCAAAAAATCGACGGACAAGCCGATCAAAGTCAGCTTCGCGGTGAAAACGAAAGACGGCTATCTGCCTGAAGCGTCGACTGACGAATTCGTGTGGGCCATCAAGTCGGACGAGGCGACGATGAAAGCCAAACGGCCCGACTTATTCGAGGGCGCCGCCAAGCTGCCGTATCCGGTCGTCAATATGGGCTTCGTCGTGTTCAGCCCAATCTGCCCGCACCTCGGCTGCCGCTACGCTTGGAGCGACCAGCTCAATAAATTCGCCTGCCCGTGCCACGGGTCGCAGTATACGAGTTTGGGCGAACATACGGCCGGGCCCGCGCAGCGCGGCTTAGACCCACTACCGCTGCGCGATCAGTCGGGAGCAGCGCAAATCACCTGGATCCAGTACGCACAAAACATTCCGGATCACGTCGTTCTCTCGTACTCGACGTAGGCGTCCGGCATGTTGCATGTGTTTTCTTCGGCGTACTGCCGATCCGCTCGCCGTTATCTGTCGCGCGCCTGCGCGGCCGACTTGTAGAGGCTGTCTTCGATGCTGACCTGGCTTGACCAACGCACTGGTTTCGTCACTTTAACCAAGGATTTTCTCACCGAAGATGTGCCCGGCGGCGCCAGCTACTGGTACGCCTTTGGTTCCGCGACGGTCTTCGCGATGCTCCTGCAAATCGTCACGGGCATCTTTTTAACATTCTATTACTCTCCATCGGCGTCGACCGCGTGGGAATCCACCAAGTACATTCAAGATAAAGTGCCACTCGGCCATCTGGTGCTGTCGCTCCATTACTGGGGCGCGTCGGCGATGATCGCGTTCATGGCGATGCACTTGCTGCAAGTGCTGCTTTGGGGCGCCTACAAGAAGCCGCGCGAATTGCAATGGATCGTCGGCGTCATCCTATTTATCTTGACGCTCGTGCTGGGGCTGACGGGCTATCTCTTGCCGTGGGACCTCAATGCGTTGCTCGCATCGAAAGTCGCGATCTCGATTGCCGGATCGGTGCCGGTCGTGGGCGGACCCACCCTCAATTTCTTGCAAGACGGCGCGAGTATCGGTACGCTGACGATCAACCGCTTCTTCGGCATTCACGTGTGGCTGACGCCGGCAATTCTCGTCGCGCTCGTCGGCGCTCACCTTGCGATCTTCCGCTGGAACGGGCCGGCCGGTCCGCCGATCGACGAAGCGCCGCGGCTCAAGCCGGGCCGCTTTTGGCCGGATCAAATGTTCATGGACACCGTCGTTTCGTTCGCGATGTTCGTCGTCATCTTTGCCCTCGCCGTATTCTCGCCCGTAGGACTTGACGAGAAAGCCGATCCGAACAACACCGCGTTCGTACCGTATCCGGCGTGGTACTTCATGGCCTTATTCGCGCTACTCAATATCGTCGGCGGCGTGCAGAACCCGACGATGCTCGAACTGCTCGATCTTGTCGCGACCGTCATCGTGCCGGGCGGGCTGGTGCTCGTCCTCATTTTGCTGCCGTTCCTCGATCGCAACCCGTCGCGCCGCCTCTCGCGCCGGCCCTGGGTGCTCGGCCTTACCGCTGCGACGATGTTCGGGGCGATCGCGCTTAGTGTGATCGGCCAAGTCAACGTGCAAAACCAGCAAGTGCTGCACGGCGTTGCGGGGCCTGGAGTCGCTCAAGCGGCAACCGCCGAAACCGGTATGAATGGTGCGCCGCCGGTGGAAAAAGTCAGCGATACGAAGGCGAGCGGCGGCGGCGGTGGGACGGGCAATGCGCAAGCCGGCGCAACCGTATTTACCGCAAACTGTGCCGGGTGCCACGGCGCCGCCGGTGCCGGGCAAGCCGGCGTCTTCCCACCGCTGGCCAACAATGCGTACGTTACCGGCGACGCCAAAGCGGTGATCCACACCCTCAATTACGGTTTAAATGGTCCGATCAAAGTCGGCGACGCCAACTACAACGGCCAAATGCCGGCTTGGAAGGGCAACTTGACCGATAAGCAGATCGCGGATGTCATCACGTATATTCGCGCCAGTTGGGGCAATAAAGCCGCAGCCGTTAGCGCAGCCGACGTCACGGCCGTCGCTAAGTAACGTAACAAACGCAGGGTGAACGAGGAAGCGCCGGCACACTGCCGGCGCTTCTTTTGAGTCTGCCACGTATGCGTCGCGCGAGCACATAGCACGGGCTTGTAATTCGCCTCTGCGACGAGCCGCAATCGTTTACGGCTCAAATCGTGTCGGCCGTCGTCTTCCATTACAGTGGCAGCGCTGCAGCATTGCCGCTTGTTCAACGCTTTGCGTTTGGTCCGCGCGGAACATGTTCCTAAATTTTTGGCTTGACCTGCCGCTGGTGCTTTGCGCTGCCGGCCATGGTGTCACTCATCAACGATTCGCCGCCCAAAGGCACGGTCTCACAAGCCGTCGGCTATCGAACACTGCAGACTAAGCAAACGTGACGTTCCCCTGCCTTCAGGGTTTCGCGTTTCACTTAAGACCGGCCAGACGAATCATCTCGACTTTAAACGGGCTTTGAGAACTGCGGAGAGACGGACGCCTGCATTGTTAAAGCGAAGGGACGACTTGTGAGCCAAGTTCCTGTGCGTTTGGGCATAGCTAGCGGCTAGAGAGTGCAGCCAAATCAACTTAAGCGCAGCCGCGTCGAGCCGGTCCTCTCTGTTGGCACTATTGTCATGTGTGGATTGCTTATTTTCTCGCTTCTCACAGGGTATTCGGTATGCGGTTCATCCACTGTGACGGGGTTGCTCTACCTACTAATATGTACTCTTGGGACGATCGTCTGGGTGCCGGCCTTGTTTTTGGGCTTCTGATTCATGCGACGACTAAGGGCGGCTACAAGAGCCTAGCGCGCGTTACAATAGCCCTTATGTTCGTGACATTCGCGGTCTGGGCCGTCGAGGCGCAGCTTTATCCCAGTGCAGAAAAAACGGCTAACCGGTGCAGCCTGTGATAAGCGAAGACCTAGCGGCGCAAGGTGACGCGATACTCGGCAAGACACCGCCCATGATTTGCAAAAATAGCCTCTCAGAGGCTTAATGGCCGACAGAAGATTGCAACAAATGCACCGCAGGTGCTTACAGTAGTTAAAGAACTCCGGTTGCCACGATCTTTCTAGACACTGCGATGCTTGTCGAGGATTTCGCGCCGCTGCGCGGCCGTGCTAAACGCGATTGCGATCGCGTCTCCGCCGCCGGGCCTCCAATGAACGGGATTGACGCTTGCAGCGCGATGTTCCAGACACGGAAACTCGCGCCGATCGTACCGGCGCTTGTCGGTCAAAGCAGCAGAGTTTGCCCCCCCGGGATGTTACTACAATACAAGTACAGTAAGTCAGCGCGATAATAATATGACCTCGCCACTTCCACCTCGTGCTGCTATTTAAATGGCTCGACCGTCAGTAGATGAAATGTCCACATGCGCCCCCGTTACTATCGCGCTAGAACGAAAGCGGGGCAGATCGCGAAGGTCTAGGCCCGGTTAACGCCCGCTCTCGACCGAGACGCCCGATGGTTGCGCGCAGTGCGGACCGTTGATGCGCAGTAATACGGTATGGCCATTCGCATCGAGCTGAGTCAACGTTCGGGCAACGCTGTGCGTCAGCGAACGCAACGCCGTGACGTCGGCCCGGCGGGTGACCACATAGGCGGCGTCACTTGCACAAATCGCATGCACGTAACTTTCGTCGACGTCGGGATCGATCGTCACGACGCCCGGCGCCGTGTAGAAAATTAAGCCGTTGCCGCCCGAGACGCCGCGAATCGCGACCCGGTCGCCGGCGTTGCGCTGGCGGTTGATGATGGTCGCCATTTGCGGAATGGGTTTGAGCCGTTCGGCCACCGGCTCACCGATGAAAACGATGAACAGCACGAGCACTAAACTTGTTACGGCCAAGACGTATGGCGCCGCGACACGCCCGTCGCGCCGGCCGATGGTTGCAACCGTCGCCAGCGAGCCGAGCAACATGCCGACGGCCAGCGTTACGAGCTGCGGTTCGACCGCGCCGATCGCCAGTTGATTGCTGCGCCCGAAGGCGACGATGGCAAACGCGATGCAGCCGACGGTAACCGGAACCACGGCGGCCGAAATGAGCGCCGCCCGCCGGTCGGCACCGCGACTGATACGCTCGAACCACAGGCCGACGATCACCGCCAACGCCGGGAAGATAAGCGCGATGTAATTCGGCAGCTTCGTTTGCGCGGCACTAAAAAACAAAAACGGCAAGACGGTCCACACCAGCGCCAACCGCGCCAACGCGCCGCCCGGTTCGCGCGCGGCTCGCCACGCCCGCACGATGCCCATCGGCACGAACGCGATCCACGGGAAAAACCCCAGAATGAGCACCGGGATGTAGTAGAACCACGGACCACGCTGGTTCTCGATCACGCCGGTGTAGCGACCGACCGTGTAATGGCCGATGAGCTCGACCATCGCGCCCGGCCCGACCCGCAGGCACAGCAGCACGAACCAGGGCAACGCGACGGCGCCAAACACGAGCGCGGCAATTGCCACGGTTCCGGCTCGCGGCACGACCACCGGACTGCGCAACAGCCACTCCCAGACGAGCCACCCGCCCACGACCATGACGACGACGACCGGCGCGACCGGGCCTTTGGCCAGCGTGCCGGCAGCGATGGCCGCAGCGCCGCAGACGAATGCCGCAATTCGTTTGCCGGCGTCGAGCGCGTCGGCCGAGCGCGACGGCTCGAACGCGCGAAACCACCACAGGATCGCCGCCGCGACGGTCAGGTCGAGCAGCGCATCCATGATCGCTAATCGGCCCACGATGGCTTGCATCAAGCTCGTTGACAGAATGATTGCGGCATATATGCCGGCGCGCGTGCCGGCGATGCGCGCGGCGGCATAACCGACGGCTCCACCCATTGCAATCGTCGCGAGCGCCGAGGGCAAACGCATTGCCAACGCGCCGACCCCAAACAGCTTGGCGAACACCGCAGCCATCCAGAAATACAGCGGCGGTTGCACGAACCAAGCCTCGCCGTTGAGGTGCATCACGAGCCAATCCTGGTAGATCAGCACTTCGCGCGCGACTTCGCCGTACGCGGTCTCGCTATTATCCCAGAGCGTTCCGGAGCCCAATCCCGGCAACGTGACGAGCGCGGCAAAAAGCGCACCGAGAATCGCCGCGCGCCTGGGGACCCGGGCCGCAACGTCGGCAAGTCGCATCGAATCCTGGGCTTTAGGCGGACTGCGCGCGGAGTCCCGGGCGCACTCATCAAACGAAGAGCACGTGTATCCCATCATCTTGACGTTGCGCGGTCGGCCCGCACTCATCGTCGGCGGCGGACCGGTTGCCGAACGCAAGCTGCGGGGATTGCTCGACGCGGATGCCGACGTTACCCTGGTTAGCCCGGCGGTGACCGCACCGATCGCGGCGCTGGCGGCCGGCGGTCGCGTCCGCTGGTGCGAGCGGCGCTACGAACCAGCCGATGTCGCCGGCGCGGTGCTCGTTTTCGCCGCGACCGACGACGCCGCGCTCAACGCGCAGATCGGTACGGCGGCTCGCGCGGCGGGAGCGCTCGTCAACGATGCGAGCGACGCCGGCCGCGGTGATTTCGCCACCCCGGCCGTGCATCGCTCGGGGGCGCTGACCGTAACGGTCGATTCCGCCGGCCTATCGCCCGGTTTCACGAAGCGCATTCGCGACGAGCTGGCGGTGGTCTTCGATACGCGCTATGCCCGCGCGGCGCAAACACTGGGCCGGCTGCGGGAGCGCGTACAGGCCGTGGTTCCGCTCGCCGAACGGGCAGCGGTGATGCGGCACTTCAGCGAACGGGACATCGACGATCTGGCCGGGATGCCGCCCAGTGAATTGGAGCATGAAGTGGAACGCGCCGCCGATACCGTAGCCGAAGTTATTCCGGCCGACCCGCACACGCTCGTCTGCGCGTCGCGCGCCAGCGCCCTGGCAATGGTGCAAACGCGGATGATGATGGCGCAGTTGGCCGCCGTCGGTATCGCCTCGACCGTGCTCAACATTACCACCAAGGGCGACGCGGTGCAGGACCGTTCGCTCGCTGCGATCGGCGGCGACAGCCTGTTCGTCAAAGAACTCGAGAACGCGCTACGCGACCGGCGCGCCGATTACGCGGTGCACTCGTGCAAAGATTTGCCCAGCACCCTGCCCGACGATATGACGATCGCGGCAATCACGCGGCGCGAAGATCCACGCGATGCGTTTTGCAGCGAACGGTACGCCAGTTTTGCGGCGTTGCCGGCGGGCGCGCGCGTCGGTACGTCGAGTCCGCGCCGGCGGGCACAATTGCATGCGCTGCGACCGGACTTGCGCTTTGACGATATCCGCGGCAACGTCGACACCCGGCTGCGCAAACTGCGCGACGGCGAATACGCGGCGATCGTTTTGGCCAGCGCCGGACTGCGCCGGTTAGGCATCGGCGCGACGTACACCGTACCGTTTGCGCCCGACGAGATCACGCCCGCCGTCGGCCAAGGTGCGCTCGCGATCGAAACGCGCGCCGGCGATCCGATCGCCCAACGCATCGCAGCCGCGCTGACCGATCCGCAAACGAATCTCTGCGTGCGCGCCGAACGCGCGTATCTGCGAACGTTACGCGGCGGCTGCCAGGCGCCGGTTGGAGCCCACGCGGCATTTGCGGACGGCGTGCTCACGGTCCGTGGGGTGATCGCCGCATTGGACGGTTCGCGGGTGGTTCGCGGCCGGCGCTCTTGTGAAATCGGCGCATTCGGCGCAGCCGACGTTGCGGCCGCCGAAGCGCTGGGAATCGAACTCGCCCATGCCTTGCTCGCCGAAGGCGGAGCGGCGATTCTCGAAGCGCTGACTTCGGGGCCGCTCGCCGGCCGGCTCTTTTTACTGCCGCGCACGCAAGACCGGCCCAGCCGGATCGCGCCCGCGTTACGCGAAGCCGGCGCCGAAGTCGTCGAAGCCGCCGACTCCGCGGCCGCCCGCGCGGCGCTCGGCGACCGGGTGCCGACCGCGATCTTATTTCCCTCGTCGGGCTCGGTGATAGCCATCACGGAGTACTTAGCGGGGCTTCGTGACAATGGACAGCGCCCGGTGGTCGCGGCGATGGGTCCGGCATCGTCGGACAGCGCGGATGCCTGCGGATTTCCGCCTGACGTCGTAGCACCTAGTGCCGAGATCGGCACGTTCGTTCAGACCATTACCCGCTTCGTTTTGGAGAACGGTTAATATGGACATCGCGCAACGGTTTGCGCTGCGCGAACGCCCGCGGCGCTTGCGCTCGAGCCCCGCGATGCGGGCGCTGGTGCGTGAGACGCGCTTGAACGTGGACGGTCTGGTGCAGCCGCTCTTCATCGTGCCCGGTCGCGACGTGCGAACGCCGATCGGCTCGATGCCCGGCATTTCGCGCTATTCTGTGGACGCCGCCGTGCGCGAATGTCGCGAACTTGCCGCGATCGGGGTGCGCTCCGTTTTGCTGTTCGGGGTGCCGGATGAAAAAGATGCCGTCGCGAGCGGTAACGACGATCCGAACGGGCTCGTACAAAGCGCGGCCCGCGCGATCAAAGACGTGCTGCCGCACCTGCTGGTGATCGCCGATCTGTGCAATTGTGAATATACCGATCATGGCCACTGCGGCATCATCGACGCACGCGGCGATGTCGATAATGATGCCACGCTCGAAATTTTGATGCGCACGGCGCTGAGTTACGCCCGCGCCGGGGTCGACATCATCGCACCTTCCGACATGATGGACGGGCGCATCGGTGCCATTCGCGGCGCGCTCGACGGCGACGGTTTCAGCGGCACCACGATCATGTCGTACGCCGTGAAATTCGCGTCGGCGTTTTACGGGCCGTTTCGCGAAGCGGCTGGTTCGGCGCCGGCGTTCGGCGATCGGCGCAGCTATCAGATGGATCCCGCCAACGGCCGTGAAGCGGCGCGCGAGGTCCGGCTCGACGTGGCCGAGGGCGCCGATATTCTCATGGTCAAGCCGGCCCTGGCCTACATGGATCTGATCCGGCAAACGCGCGAACAGATCGATCTGCCGGTTGCCTGTTATAATGTCAGCGGCGAGTATTCGATGCTCAAAGCAGCGGCCGAACGCGGTTGGATCGATGAACACCGCGCCGTCGACGAATTGCTGACGAGCTTCGCCCGCGCCGGTGCCGATATCGTCATCACGTACTTCGCGAAAGACTATCTCAAGCGCCACAGCGGGCGATGAACGCGCACGACATCGGCGTCTTGATCTTAGGCGGCGGCGAAGCCACCCGCTTCCCGGGCAAGCTCGAACGGGCCGCCGGCCAGCTGCCGATGATCGCCCGCGTCTATCGCAATGTGTCGAGCGGCCGCGAAACGTTCATTTCGTGCAAAGCGACGTTCGCGCCGGACGTCGATGCGCTACTGCCGTGCCCGATGGTCGTCGACCGCTGGAGCCTGCGCGGGCCACTCGCGGGTATACTCTCGACGATGCACTGCATGCGTAGCCCGTGGGTCTTCACCGTTGCCGGTGATGCGCCGTTCGTCACCTCGGCATTCATCGAGCGGCTGGCAACCCATATCCGCCCCGGCGATCAAGCCGTGGTTCCCCGGCACGACGGGCACATCGAGCCGCTGGCCGCGATTTACGACCGGACGGCTTTTGTGCGGGCCGGCATGCCGTTGCTCTTGGCCGGCCGCGGCGCACTGCGCGGCGTCATCGACGCGCTCACGACGAATTACGTCACGGTCGACGCGGGCGGCGGCGACGACATCTTTGCCAATGTCAATACGCCGGCCGACTACGCGCTCATCACGGAGGCTCTACGATGAATCACGCCGGCTCGGTCGCCGCCTTTACGCGCTCGAAGAGGCTGATCCCCGGTGGCGTCAACTCGCCGGTGCGGGCCTTCCGGTCCGTCGGCGGCAGCCCGGTGTTCGTCCGGTCGGGTAGCGGCGCCACGTTCACCGACGTCGACGGCAACACGTACATCGATTACGTGCTGTCGTGGGGCCCGCTGATTCTGGGCCACGCTCATCCCGCGATCGTGGCCGCGGTGCAGGCAGCCGCGGCGACCGGCACCAGCTTCGGCGCGCCGACCGAAGCGGAAAGCGAACTCGCCGAACTCGTTATCGAGATGGTGCCGTCGGTGGAGAAAGTACGCTTTTGCTCCAGCGGAACGGAAGCAACGATGAGCGCCCTGCGGCTGGCGCGCGGATTTACGCGGCGCGAGCGGCTGATCAAGTTCGCCGGCTGTTACCACGGCCACGGCGACGCGTTCCTCATTTCAGCCGGCAGCGGCGCATTGACCAACGGCGTGCCGGATTCGCCGGGTATCACCGCCGGAGTCGTGGCCGACACGATCGTCGTCGAGTTCAACGACCTGGCCGGGGTGCGCGCCGCGTTCGCCGCGCATCCGGGCCAGATCGCGGCGGTCATCGTCGAACCCGTGGTCGGCAACATGGGCTTGGTGCTGCCCGAGCCGGGCTTCTTGGCCGGCTTGCGCGAGATGACCGCGGCTGACGGCGCGCTGCTGATCTTTGATGAAGTCATGACCGGCTTCCGGGTGAGCCGCGGCGGCGTGCAAGAGCGGGACGGCATCTGGCCCGATCTCACCACCTTGGGCAAGGTCATCGGCGGCGGTTTGCCCGTCGGCGCGTTTGGCGGACGGGCGGACATCATGGCGGCGCTGTCGCCCGAGGGACCGGTGTATCAAGCCGGTACGCTGTCGGGCAACCCGCTGGCGATGGCGGCCGGGATTGCGACGCTGCGCGCCTTACGCGATGCTGACATCTACCGCCACTTCGAGCGCATCGGTTCGCGGTTGATCGACGGTCTAGCCAGAGTGTTTACCACCCACGGGGTGCCCCATACGTTAGCGCGCGCCGGTTCGATGTTTGGTGTCTTTTTTACCGAAGGTCCCGTGACCAACCTCACGTCGGCCAAGGCCGCCGATGTGGCATTGTTTGGGAAGTTCTTCCACGGAATGCTCGAGCGTGGTATCTACCTCGCGCCATCTCAGTTTGAAGCCGGTTTTCTCTCGGCTGCTCACTCTGAGGCGCAGATCGATAGCACGATCGAAGCGGCCGACTCCACCTTGGCAGAGCTGTTCGCCGGAGCGCGAACGTAGTGCACGGCGTCGAATCTGCAGGGAGTATCTAGTGCCGCTCGTCTGTCTCGGTTTAAGCCACCACACCGCACCCGTCGAAGTCCGTGAACGGCATGCCTTTCCGGCGCATCGGATGGGCGAGGCGCTTATCGCGCTACGCGACTACCCCGCCGTCCGCGAAGCGGTGATGGTCGCGACCTGCAACCGGCTCGAAATTTACGCCGAGCTTGAAGATTACGAAACCGGCGTCAATCAGCTCAAAACGTTTTTGACGAATTTCCGCCACGGCGATGTCGGCGACATGGATTCGTACATGTATACGCTGCTGGGCAGTCAGGCGATCGATCATCTGTTCCGGGTCAGCACCGGTCTCGACTCGATGCTTATCGGCGAAGCGGAAATCTTGGGTCAAGTCAAAGCCGCGTACATTCAGGCGCAGCGCGCACGCTCGCTGGGTAAGACGCTGCATACGTTATTTCGCGAAGCCCTCAACGCCGGTAAGGCGGCGCGCTCGCAAACGGCAATCGGCAACGAGTCGACCTCGGTCGCGACCGCGGCGGTCGATTTCGCCAAGGCCCACGTCGGTACGGTTGTGTCGAAATCGGTCCTCGTGATCGGTGCCGGTAAGATGGGCGCCCTTGCGGCACGCCGCCTCAAGCAAGAAGGCGGAACCGAAATTAGCGTCATCAACCGGTCGCACGATCGGGCCCGCAGCGTGGTTGCGAATCTGGGCGTCGGACGCGCAATTGAAATGCCGGGACTCGTCGAAGCGTTGCAAACAGCCGATATCGTCATCACCTCGACCGGCGCATCGCACTTCATTCTCAATCCGGGTAACGTCGCCGAAGCGATGCTGGCGCGACCGTCGCGGCCGCTCACGATTATCGATATTGCCGTCCCGCGCGATGTCGATCCCGATGTGGCCCGTATTCCGGGCGTTCATCTGGTCGACATCGACGCGCTCAAACACGTCGTTGAAGATACGCTCGAACACCGCCGTGAAGCGATTCCCCTCGTCGAAGAGATTATTTCCGAGCACACGGAACGCTTCCACGAGTGGTATCAATCGCGGGTTGCCGTTCCGATCATCAGCTCGCTCACGCAAAAAGCGGAACTGATTCGCGAATCGGAAGTCGAGCGGTTATTTTCACGCTGCCCCGAGTTGAGCGATCGCGAACGGATGCTCATCACCGGCACGTCGCTTACCATCATCTCCAAGTTGTTGCACACCGCGGTCGTGAAGATTCGCGATAAAGCCGTCGAGAACCGCGCCGAAGCGATGACGCATGCGCTTATTCTCAACGAACTCTTCGATTTACAGACGCAACTCGAAGAGGCGGGCGTAACGACGGCCGTCATCGACGCCGATCACGCCGAGTAGCGTGCCGGTCGGAAAGGTTTGGCTGGTCGGTGCGGGGCCCGGTGATCCGGGCCTTTTAACGCTCAAAGGCGCGCGCGCGCTCGCTCAGTGCGACGTGCTCGTTTATGACTATCTCGCCTCGAGCGCGATCGTCGGCCTGGCACCGCCTGACTGCGAGAAAATATACGTCGGGAAAAAAGCCGGCGCGCACACGTTGACCCAAGACGAAATTACCGAACTCATCGTCAAACTCGGTTTAGCCGGCCGCAGCGTCGTGCGCCTCAAGGGTGGCGATGTGTTCGTGTTCGCCCGCGGCGGCGAAGAGGCACAAGCGCTGCACGAAGCCGGCGTTCCGTTCGAGATCGTTCCCGGCATTACGTCGGCGATCGCGGCGCCCGCATATGCCGGAATTCCAATCACGCATCGCGATCACAACACGTCTTTTTCGATTTCGACCGGGCATGAGAATCCGCTCAAAGGCCATTCGACGCTCGATTTCGCCAAGCTGGCCAATCCCAAGCAAACGATTGTTTTTCTCATGGCGATGGGCAATCTCGCAGCGATCATGGGGGAGTTACGCAAGAACGGCATTCCGGGTGATAAGCCGGTGGCGATCGTGCGCGAAGGTACGAAACCGACTCAGGAAACGCTGATCGCCACGGTCGATACGATCGTTGCCGAAGTTGAGCGCACGCGCTTCGCCGCACCGGCGATCGTGGTGGTCGGCGACGTCGTCAACGAACGTGAAGCCATTCGCTGGTTCGATAATGGGCCGCTGTTCGGCAAGCGCGTTCTGGTGACGCGGCCGGCCGTGCAGAGCGACGATTTCTCGGCCCGGTTATGGGAACTCGGCGCCGAACCGATCGTCGCGCCGACGATCGCCATCGGACCGCCCGACGATCCGGCCCCGGCCTACGATGCCGTCGAGCATGTCCGCGACTTTGCTTGGGTCATCTTCACGAGCCGCAACGGTGTCGACGCGTTTTTCGATCGCTTGAGCGAACGCGGCCGCGACGCGCGCGCGTTCGGCGACGCAAAGATCGCGGCCATCGGGCCGAAGACCGCCGAAGCACTTGCCGCGCGCGGCTTGCGGGTTGATTTCATGCCGGCGACGTTCATCAACGAAGCCGTCGCCGCGGGCCTGCTCGAACGCACGCGGCCGGGTGACGCGGTACTACTGTTCCGGGCTGCCGAAGCGCGCGACGTCGTTCCGGACGCCTTGCGCGCCGCGGGCCGCACCGTCACCGATGTCGCGGCGTACAAGACCCGCACGCTGATCGATCCGGAGTTGGCTGAAAAGGCGGCCGGAGCCGATATTCTCACGTTCACGAGTTCGAGCACCGTCAGCGGTTTTCTCGCCAATGTGCCGGGCGGCGCCGCGGTTTGCGCCGGCAAGCTCGTTGCCTGCATCGGGCCGGTGACGGCCGCGACCGCCCGCGAAGCCGGTATCCGGGTCGACGTCGTCGCGGATGCGTTTACCATCGAGGGTCTCGTGCGCGCCCTCGATACCGCCGTTTCGGCCTGAACCTCCGGCGCTGCACCGCGGGCGTCATGTATGCCGCGACGATCGCGGCGGCGGCGCTGCGCGCTCACGCCCTGTCGCGCGATGGGGCAGTGGCGGCGTTTTGCGTCGGCAGCGTCACCTATGCTGCGGGTGGTTGGCCGTTCAGCGCGGTGCTCTTGGGGTTCTTCGCGCCGTCGATTGCGCTGAGCCGGATCGGTCGCGCGCGCAAAAAGAAACTCGTCGATATCGGCAAAAGCGGCGCACGCGATGCATGGCAAGTGCTGGCCAACGGCGGCGTCGCGACGGTGTGCGCCCTAGCGGCAGCCGGCTCGCCGGCGTGGCTTGCCGCGTTCGCCGGTAGTTACGCCGCGGCAACGGCCGACACATGGGGTACCGAGATCGGAACGCTCATGCGCGGTACGCCACGTTCGATCCTGACGTTGCGGCCGGTGCGCACCGGGTTCTCCGGCGGCGTTACCCCGATCGGAACGCTGGCCGAAATTGCCGGCGCCGCATGGCTCGCGACGGTGGCCGCAGCGACGTTGCGTGCGCCGGACGAAGTCGGCCAGGCACCTCCCGTGCGCGCGTTCCGTGCGCGGCTGTTCGCGGCGGTTTGGCTAGGCGGCGTTGCTGGTGCGCTGCTGGATTCGTTGCTGGGAGCAACGGTTCAAGAGTTGCGCCGCTGCCCGGTCTGCGAACGGACCTGTGAAACCGATCCGCACGTGTGCGGAACGCCGACCGTCCGCATCCGCGGCGTGCCCGGTTTTTCCAACGATCTGGTCAATTTCGCCGCGACGCTATCCGGGGCGGCCGTCGCGCTGCGCATCATGGCGCGCTGAGACCGTCGGCGGATTGGAGATACGCACGCGCGGGTAACCGGCGGGCATGTCTACGCCGGCTCGTGCGACGGTTGCACTCCTCACCATCGGCGCCGCGCTAGTCGCCGCGACTCGAACCCGCACCCCCAAGAAGACCTCGTTTTTCGAACATAAGCATGTCGTGGTCACCGGCGGGTCGCGCGGATTGGGTTTCGTTCTCACCCGCATGCTGCTCGCTGCCGGCGCCCGGGTCACGATCTGCGGCCGTTCGGACGAATCGTTGGCCGCGGCCGCCGCCACGCTAGCTGCATTCGGCGATGCGTTGACGGCGCTTCGCTGCGACGTGCGCGATGAAGCCGCGTGCCGCGCGTTTCTCGCCGCCGCAGTCGAGCACGCCGGTCCGATCGACATCCTGATCAACAACGCCGGCGTGATTGAAGTCGGTCCGTTCGCCGACCAGACGTTGGCCGACTATCGGGAAGCAATGGACACGCATTTCTGGGCGCAGCTGTACACGATGCTGGCCGTGTTGCCGGCGATGCGCGCGCGACGCAGCGGGCAGATCGTCAACATTGCGTCGGTCGGCGGCGTTATCGGCGTGCCGCACCTCGCGCCCTATTCGGCAAGTAAATTTGCCCAGGTCGGTTTGACGCAAGCGCTGGCGGCCGAAGTTGCCGCCGACGGCGTTACGATCACCTCGGTTCAGCCCGGCTTGATGATCACCGGCAGTCCGGGGCACGCGATCTTCAAAGGCCGTCGGCGCAGCGAGTACGCGTGGTTCACCTTGTCCGATGCCAACCCGCTGCTGGCGGTCTCCGTCGATGCCGCCGCGCGCACGATCGTGGCAGCGATCCGACAGCGCCGCTATCAGGTAACGATCGGCTGGACGGCCCAATGTGCGCGGCTCGCCAACGCGTTGCTGCCGCAAACGACGACTCGCGCACTCGCACTGGCGGCACGCTTGTTGCCGGCCGCCGGCGGCGACGGAACGGAGCGTCACACCGGGGTTGAGAGCCGTTCGGCCTGGACCGAAAACCCGCTTACCGCACTGAACACCCGCGCCGAGGCCGAAACAAACCAGAATATTTCGCATTCAGCAACTGAATAAATTCGCTCCGCTGCTCGGAAGTGGCCCGCCGAACACCGTTCGACGACCGCGACACATCCTTGAGTCTCCGTCGGCGGTCGAACCGGCGGATGAGCGGCGCTCGGGTTGAGGAAGCGATCGTCACATGGGGACAATCGTCAGCCGGGGAAAGCGCGTATGCTGTGCTTCGCTTAGCCGGCGACGGCTAGCGAAGCGATGGCATCATCGCCCGCGGTTTCGACGTACGCGCACAAAATATTGAGCAAACGCATGTGTGCGATCGTCGATGCTCGCGACGTCAGCAGCCCTGGATTGCAAACGAGAACGCTTAGCGCTTGCGCGCGTGAAATGGCGACGTTGAAACGGTTGGGACTTAACAAAAACTCGAGCCCGCGCGGTGCATCTTCGGCGCTCGAAACGGTGAGCGAGTAGAATACGACCGGCGCTTCTTGTCCCTGAAATTTGTCGACCGTCCCGACAGCGACGTCGCCGATGCCCTCACGTTCCAACCGGCTCACGAGATAAGCGCGTTGCGCATTGTACGGCGTCACGACCAGAATATCCGCAGCGCAGATCCGTCGCTCCGGCCGATCGCGGATCGTCACCGTGCCCGCGCCGAGCAAGGCCCGAATCTCCGTGATGATACGGTCGGCTTCTTCCACGGATCGGCGAGCATTGCCGTCATGCTCCACCGCGACGAAGCGCGTTCCGCTCAGGATCGCACCGCCGACGTGGACGGCATTGCGCACGTTGCGGCTGTCGGCGCGCAATCTTCCATCGTAGAAAGCCTCGGAAACGAAACGGTTGATCCGCGGATGCATCCGGTACGACGTGTCGAGAAAAATTCCGCGATCGATTCCAATGGTCGCCGCGCCGTCGAGCAGATGCTCGAGAATTGACCGGTCGCTTCCGACCGGATGAAAACCGTGCGACACTTGCGGAAGCTGTTGCGGATCACCAAGCAGGACGACGTTACGCGCGACAAGCGACGTCACGATTGCGTCGGCGAGCGAAATCTGCCCCGCTTCATCGATGATCACGAAGTCATACGCACCGCGTTGGCCGGCATCCTTGGCCCATGAAAACGTCGTTGCGGAGACGAGCGCGCATCCGGCCGCCGCATCGAATTTCGGCGCATCGGCGACCAGCCCGGCAGCAACGCACGATTTGTATGCCGATTCGGCGTTCTGGTCGGTGCTTTTATGACAACCGCGAAAGGTGACGCCGCGCGCTTCGGCGCTCTGCTCGACTTTGCGCAGCAAATTGTGCAGCGCTTTATGGCTCTGCGCCGCGAGCGCCACGCGCTTCCCGCTCGCGAGCAGGTCGACGATCGTGTGGGCCCCGATCGTGCTCTTGCCGCTTCCCGGCGGACCTTGCACGACGAGATAATTGCCGGCGAGCGCCGACACGACCGCGGAAACCGATTCAGCCGAAACGGCTACGGGCTGCAGCGGCGCACCGGTCGGGCGATCGTGCAGCCGCGGCGTGCTTGCGTGGAGCAGCGCGCACGTCGCCGGATGACGGTCGGCCAACGTGCCGGAGTCGTACGCCGCCGCGATCGTTTCGACGGCATCGCGCTTGGCGCGATCGTCGAGCGGTTTGGCGGGGATGAGTGCACGCAAGCCGTCCGGCTGCACCGCCTTGCTGAGCTTGATCGAGATTCGCCGCGCGTTTTCGTCACGCACGACGATTTCGCCGGCCCCCTTCCCCCGTCGCGGCATCGAGCGGACCTTGACCAAGTTCGTGGTCTTGCTCCGGGTATGAATAGGTGAACACGAACGAGCGGTCGCGGTCGCTGCGTTTATATGGTGGAACGTCCCGGCACCGTTCGAGGCCGCCCAGCGCTTTACGGTCGCCGTCGATCAAGTCGTCGGTATGCTCCAGGCGATTGAAGTGCTCCCACCACTCCGGCTTCTGTTCGCGCCGGTGGTACTCGAGCAAATTGCCCAGCAGCCAACGCGCACGCGTCGTCGCATCGAGCGCGCGCAGGCCGGCGAGCGAATCGATCTGCGGCAGATCGGCAAGCAGTTTTCGTCCGAGCTCGCTGCGCTCGACCGGCGCTGCTGCCGGAGTGGATTGCGCCGGCGCGCGCCAAGCAATCGGAGACGGCAGCATCGCATTGCGCTCAGCGCGTAAGCGTACCAGCCACTCGCGCAGCAAGAACGTCGATCGGCAATCGTCCTCGTTGTAGGCGCGAATGTCTTCGAGTATCGCGGCGTCGCGGCTTTCCAGCCAACTCTCAAACATCACGATCGAATCGTCGCCGGCGCGCGTTTGCGTCCGGCGCTCGAAGCCATAGAGTGCCTCGAGCTTCTTGATCGAGTAGGAAGGCTGCGAAATCCAGATGCTCTGCTTGACAACCGGATACAAATCAACGAAGGTCTGCGCGCGCAGCAACGCGTCGATCTCATTTTCGCGCGAACCGAAGCCGCCCATGAGGCGTTTGAGCGCCGTCGTTTCGTAGGGTGCGTAATGATAGACGTGCAGATTTGGATACCGGCGCTGCCGGGCAACGACAAAATCGACGAAATCTTGAAATGCGATCCGCTCGCGCTGCGGATCCGTGCCCCAGAACGCGCGATAGGTGTCTTCGGCCGGCAGATAGATGCCGAAGAGATATTCGAGCGGACGCTCCACGCTGTACAGCGGATCGCCTTCCATGTCGAAAAAATGTCGCCGTCGTCCGGTTCGGGTAGGCGCGCGAAACCGGCATGCTCGTCGTCCGGGCTGCGGATGAGTACGAGTGCTGCGCTTCGCCGCCGGCCGTGCGCGCCGAACGATAGCGGTGCTGTTCGGCGGCTTGCGCGGCCAGATTCACGAATGTTCGCGGGTTGAGCCGGCGCGGGACGTCGCCGGGCGCAGTCGCCAGCCCACCGAGGGTGGCGATGCCGGCCGATTCGAGCTTGCGAATTTGATCGCGCCGGATGCCCGCGACGAGGCTAAGGTGATCGTCCGCGTCGCGCTGAGCGGCGCAGATCGCTCGCCACAGGCACAGATCGCAGTGAGCCGTCTCGACCGGATAGACGTCAGCGCCGGGAATGCTCGCGAGATACGCTGCTTTGAGGCGCCGGTAATATGCCGCATATTCAGACACAGCGTAGCGCGCTCTTGACCGCTTCCCAGCACGATCGCCGCCGCCTGCGGCGCGGTACCCGAAATGCGCTCGAGATGCTCGCTGTAATTGCAGAGTTGCATGAGGAAATACGGTTTGGGTGACAGCGCCAGCTTCGTATCGATGACTTCGTAGCTCCACCGCCAGCGTGAGCACGGCCGCTCGACGCGCCGCAGGAAGTCGGCTCGACCCAAAAACGTTTGATCGAAGAACGTCGGTTGATAGATGAGCGGTGCGCCGCGCTCCATCGCTGCGACAGCTTCGCGCTCGGCGGCGACATAGCCGGCACGCGACGCGACCGGACGTTGCTCGAACGCAACCAGATCGGCGCCATACTGTTCGCGTAGTTTAGCCAAATAATGCTGCTCGTGCGCGTCGCCTTTGCGCGCGAGAAGTTCCGCGGTCGGGTCATTTCGTAGCGGGCGTACGCGCAAGCCGGCGCGCGCTCGCTTTCGACCGCGACGAGGTGCAGACACTCCGTGAAAGCGTTCAAATCTGAAGCCGAGTGGACGAGCTGACCGTCGAGTAATTGCACGCTACTAGCCTATCGGACGATTGGAGCTGTTTCTGAAAACGTTCTTGTCAGCGGTTTATAACATCGGTCTGTGCCACACGCCGGGCACCCTGTGACGCTTCGGGTCGCCGCTTCGCGTACCCGTTGCACAGAACTCCGTTCGATTTGTCTCCCTGTGATGGCGGCCGTGCAGCGTTCTGCCGATACGAAAGGAGCAAGCCGCTTCCGACTCTGGCTTGCCGCCTCGGGAGGCTCGCCGTGCGGCGACCGTCAGCAATTTTATTCGGCGCGTTTCTGTATTATCAAGCTTCCTTCATGGTCTGGGTTCTGTGCGGCGCTTTGACGCTGTTTATCGCCCGCGATTTTGGGCTGTCGATGTCGCAAAAAGTATTGCTGGTCTCCGTACCAGCCTGGGCAGCGCCGCGCTACGCCTGGTTTGGGGGTATCTCGGCGACCGCTACGGAGCGCGCAACGTTGCCCTGGCGTCGATGGTCGCGACACTCGTGCCACTTGCGGTCGAGCCTTCGCCGCCACCTCGTACGGCGCGATCCTGGGTGTCGCATTCATGCTCGGTATCGCCGGCGCCAGCTTCACCGTCGCCTTACCGTTGGCCGGGGCGGGCGTTTCCGGCCGAGAAGCAAGGCATGGTCGCCGGTATCATCGGCGCCGGCAATTCAGGCGCGATCGTATCGACGCTGTTCGCTCCGGTGTTGGCAGCGCATCTCGGCTGGCATGCCGTCTTTGGATTGGCGGCATTGCCCATCTGTCTGGCGCTGGCGATCTTTCTGTGCTGCGTTCCCGCCGACGCGACGCGCGTGCGAACCAAGGGGTTGCGCGACTACGTGCGGGTGTTGACCATGGCCGACACCTGGCGCTTGTGTTTTCTGTACTCAGTCACATTTGGCGGCTTTCTCGGGCTCGTCAATTACCTTGCCATTTTCTTCAATATGGCCTATGCGTCGATCGCGTGCGAGTCGGCGAATTCTGCGCCACCGCGGCGCTGGCCGGTGCGCTGTGCGGACCGATCGGCGGCCATTTCGCCGACAAGATCGGCGGACTGCCGATGCTGCGGATCGTCTACGTCGGCTTCGCGCTCTGCGCGATCGGCATTGCGTCGGCGCCCACGCTGCCGCTGTGCG